>CAVZYE010000001.1:0-530225 GCA_963779385.1 uncultured Acidobacteriaceae bacterium
CGCGGCGATTTACGAACGCTGCCTCTTCATGTAATAATTGCTCATTCCCAAATTTACAGATGGCAGGTAACCGATGAGTATTCGTCTATCTAATGGCACAGAAATTCCCATCGAGATGCACAAAATCCGCATTGTGCAAAAGGTTCGATTGGCCCCGGCTCGCGAGCGGCTCCAGGCAATGGAAGCAGCGGGCTACAACACATTTCTTCTTCGCACCCGCGACATTTTTCTGGACATGTTGACCGACAGCGGCACCAATGCCATGAGCGACACTCAGCAGTCGTCCATGCTGCTGGCCGATGACGCTTATGCCGGTTCGGAGAGCTTTTACAAGCTGGCGGATGCGGTGAAAGAGATTCTCGGCTACGAGTATCTGCTGCCGGCTCACCAGGGCCGCGCCGCCGAGCACCTGCTTGCCAAGACCTTCATCAAGCCCGGCACCTATATCCCGATGAACTATCACTTCACGACCACCAAGGCGCACTTCAATCTGATGGGCGCGACCGTGCTTGAGTTATTCGGGCCCGAGGCTCTTAATACGCAGAGCAGTTATCCCTTCAAGGGCAACATGGATCTGGGCCGGCTGAAGGCCGCAATCGATGAGCATGGCGCCGCCAAGATTCCCTTTGTGCGCATGGAAGCGACGACCAATCTGATCGGCGGGCAGCCCTTTTCGATGGCCAATCTGCGCGATGTGAAGGCGCTGATTGCGCCGCTGGGCATTCCGCTGGTGCTCGATGCCAGCCTGATCTCGGAGAACGCATACTTCATTCGCCAGCGCGAGGCGGGATACGAAAACTCCACCATCCGAGAGATCGTCCTGGAGATGATGGGGCTGGCGGACATCTGTTATCTTTCCGGGCGCAAGAGCTGCATGGTTCGCGGCGGCCTGATCGCCACCAACCGCAAGGATCTGTATGAAGCGATCCGGCCCTGGCTGCCGGTTTACGAGGGCTTCTACACCTACGGCGGAATGTCGTCGAAGGAGATTGAGGCGATGGCGGTGGGCATGCGAGAGATGACGGATCTTGAAGTTGCGGGCTCCTCGGCGGACGCCATCAAGTACTTTTGCGGGCGGCTGATTGAGAACGGGGTTCCGGTGGTTACGCCTCCGGGCGGACTGGCTTGCCATCTTGACGCCATGCGCTTTGTCTCGCATCTTCCGCAAACCGATTATCCGGCAGGAGCTCTGGGCGCGGCAGTGTTTATTGCCTCGGGCATCCGCGGCATGGAGCGCGGAACGATCTCGATGGATCGCGACGAAGAGGGCAACGATGTGCCTTCGGATATCGAGCTTTTGCGGCTGGCGGTTCCGCGGCGCGTATTCACGATGTCTCACTTCAAGTATGCAACCGACCGCCTCAAGTGGCTCCATGAGCATCGCGATATGATCGGCGGACTGGAATTCTATGAGGAGCCGCCGATCCTTCGCTTCTTCGGCGGGAGGTTGAAGCCGAAGAACAATTGGGGCGCCAAATTGGCGGAGGCTTTCGAGAAGGACTTCGGGCCGGAGTGCTGATCGCTCTACCCACCCTAGCGACATAAACAAAAACGTCACAAGGGTGGGTGCACGCTGGATTTGAATTGTTCGTATTCAAACAAGAGGCCATGCCCAGGGGCATGGCCTTTTGTTTCGGTAGATCGAGATTACTTTGTCTTCGGTCCGGCGGCGCGGACTGCTTCCGATGCGTCGAACTGCTGGAAGTTGGCTTCGAAGCGTGCGGCCAGATCGGCGGCGGTCTGGTCGTAGGCTGCCTTGTCGGCCCAGGCGTTGCGCGGATTCAGAATCTCCGCCGGAACGTCGGGGCAACTTACCGGAATGTGCAGGCCAAAGGCCGGCTCGGTGACAAACTCCACCTTGTCCAACTGCCCGTCGAGCGCGGCATGGACCAGGGCGCGGGTGATCTTGATGCTCATGCGCTTGCCGACGCCGAATTTGCCGCCGGACCAGCCGGTGTTGACCAGCCAGCAGGCGGCCTTGTGCTGCTTGAGCCGCTTGCCCAGCATCTCCGCATAGACGCGCGGGGCCAGCGGCAGGAACGGCGCGCCGAAGCAGGCTGAAAACTCCGGGTACCGGCTCACGGCCCATGCCGGCTTCGGTTCCGGCCAGCTTGGCCGTGTAGCCGGAGAGGAAGTGGTACATCGCCTGCTCGGGCGTGAGCCGGGCGATGGGCGGCAGCACGCCGAAGGCATCGGCGGTGAGAAACATGACGTTGCGCGGATGTCCGCCCACGCCGGGAATCACCGCGTTCTCGATAAAGCTGACCGGATAGGCCGCGCGGGTGTTTTCCGTGATTTGGGAGTTGGTGTAGTCGGGCTCGCTGGTGGCTGGATCGAGAATCACGTTTTCAAGCACCGAGCCGAAGCGGATGGCGCGGTAGATCTGCGGCTCATTTTCCTCGCTCAGGTTGACGCACTTGGCGTAGCATCCGCCTTCAAAGTTGAAGATGCCGTTCGAGCTCCAGCCGTGCTCGTCGTCGCCGATCAGGCGGCGCGCGGGATCGGCGGAAAGGGTGGTTTTGCCGGTTCCGGAAAGACCGAAGAATAGGGCGGTTACGCCATCCGCGCCCACGTTGGCGGAGCAGTGCATGGGCAGCACGTCGCGCTGGGGGACGAGGAAGTTCATCACGCCGAAGATGGATTTTTTCATCTCGCCGGCGTACTTGGTGCCGCCGATGAGGATGATGCGGCGGGTGAAGTCGGCGATGATGAAGGCCCCGGATCGGGTTCCGTCGCGCTCCGGCACAGCTTCGAACTCCGGTGCGGCGATGACCGTGAACGCCGGCTTGTGCTCAGCCAGCTCGGCGGGGTTCGGCCGGACGAAGAGCTGGCGGACAAAGAGCGCAGTGCCAGGCGTATTCGGTGATCACGCGAATGGGCAATCTGTAGGCCGGGTCAGCGCCGCAGAAGAGGTCCTGAATAAACAGGTTCCGGGTGCGCATATGATCGAGGACTCGATCTAGCAGGGCCTCAAACCGCATCGGCGGGAAGGGCTGGTTTACTTTTCCCCAGTTGACCAGGGCATGGGTTACCTCATCGTCGACTGTGAACTTGTCTTTGGGGCTGCGACCGGTGCGCGGGGCCGTGTTTGCCACCAGGGCGCCGTTCGCAGCCAGGCGGCCTTCTCCGCACATCAACGCGCTCTCAATTAGTTGCGCAACTGGCATGTTGACATGCACTTGCGGTCCAGCGGCTAACGCCTGCACCGCTTCAGTGATCGATAGGTTCGCCATCTACAAAAATCCTTCCGCTTAAGAGAGTATGAAAATGACTCTGGGAGTGTTAGATTTATTGTGCCATAGGAACAGAATACAGGGAATCAAAGACAGGGGATAGGGAAAAGGGAGTAGGAATCAGCGACTCGGGGGCCAGGGAATAGAGGCTGGCAGTTTGGCCGGGCCAGAACTCGGTATAAAATGCGACGGCCAACCTTGGGAGGTTGGCCGTCTAGTGGCTTCAATCATTTAAGGTGCTTACCGTTTGTGGTTTTTGGAGTGAGACTCTCCCCTGGAGAGGACTTCCAAATCAACTCTGGCGATGCCAGGCTTGATCATGCCTAGCCTTTCTGCGGCGCCGTAGGAGAGATCAAGTATCCGGCCCTCGAAAAGGTAGCCTCGGTCTGTAATGCGGACCACGACCGACCGATGGTTATCGCGGTCGGTTACGCGGACGATGCTGCCGAACGGCAGTGTGGGATGGCAGGCCGTCATGGCATACATATCGAACCGTTCACCGCTGGCTGTGTGCCGACCGTTGAATACCCCCCCATACCAGGAGGCAATGCCGTGGAGGATATCAGTCTGCTTGGTTGAAGAGATTTTCGGAGCCAGCGATGCCGGCGTCGGGGCCAGAATCGGAGGTCCGGGAGGCAGGGTTGAGATCGGACGGGGGAGTAGCGCATCCGCCTGGACAACAGGCGTATAGAGCATCAACCCCACTGCGGCTAGCGCGACGGAAAAAGCTCCGGCGAGCAGCCAAATCAGAAGAGGTGTTCTGATGTTCAAGTTGCGTGTTTTCCTTCTTTTACCCATCTGTTAATTCTACTAAATCGGCCCAATTTATCAGCATCAAAAGTGGAAATTCAAGGTCTTTTTTTGCACATTAAATGGGGCAATTATAGGGCCTTTCCCGGTAATCCATTCACCCTCTGCAAGATGCGGATTGTTAGTCATACTTGTACCAAATTGGGAATTTGGACCTTTTTGATCGGATTTTGAATTTCGAAGGCCTCCCTCCTGCAATTTGGCGAATACAGGGCGAATATCGGGCGATCCAACCGCCGGGCTTTGCGCGGAGCAAAAATGCCTTCCCGATGACTGAAACCAGCTTTGCCTCGCCACTCAGTTGAGGCACGGCGGGGAAAGTCCGGGGCGGTTTTGCAGATTAATTCCCGCACCCTGCTAGCGTCAGTTTCAGGCTAGCTTGATGGCCATGAGCGGAGGAGAGATGGAGCTGAGTGCGGTGGGGTTGGAACTGTTGAAGAGCGCGGAAGGTTTTCGCAATCGAATCTACCTGGACGTAGCAGGGATTCCGACCATTGGTTACGGGCACAGGGTCCTGGCGAGCGAATCGTTTTCCAAGGGGATCGAGGAGCCTGAAGGGGCTGCGCTGCTGTCCTCCGATGTGCATAATGCCGAGCAGTCTGTAAAGCGGCTGGTCAGGGTTGCGCTGACGCAGGGGCAGTTTGATGCTCTGGTGGACTTCTGTTTCAACCTGGGACAGGGCAGGCTCGCGGCCTCTAAGCTATTGCAGGATCTGAATATGGGCCGCTATGATGCGGCCGCCGAGCAGTTGTTGCGCTGGGACCATGCGGGGGCCCTGGAAAATGTCGGGTTGAAGGCCCGACGGGAGGCTGAGTTTCACCTCTGGCATAGTGCAACAGCATAATTTCCCAATCTAGCTCAATCAGAAATCTACCTCATCAAGCTCCCTCTGCAGACTCGTACATTCAGTTTTCTTCGGAAACTTCCTAATTCACCTCCAGGACCGCAAGGTGCTCGTCGTGCTTGAGGTAGCCCTTGCGGCGAAACCAGTCTTCCATGGCCGGCTGAAGGCGATCGAGAGGGACCCGGCTGCCGGCTTCAAGCTGGCCGTCGGCGGCGGGGAGGGTGTCGTCAAAGACTGCTTCGTTGGTGAAGTTGCGCATGGCGAAGTTATCGATCCAGTGGATGGGGCACGGGTGGGCCTGGCCGGTGGAATCGATTCGCTGGATGGAGAGGCGGCGCGCAAACATGTTTCCACTGTAACGGATACGCGCTCGCCGGCTGCGATTTTCATCCAAATGGTCATTCTTTTCCGCAGCCAGAGTTGGCCTTGAGACCGGCTCCCGATCGGATCAAACAAGAAACAAATCGCACATAGCGTCAACAAAAGCGGTCGTTGACGCGTCTAGCAGAGAGAGTGCCTTCGAAAGCAAAGGTTCTCGGCAGCGGAATCGCACTTCAGTTACGAGGAGAGTCGGCGGGATTGCAGGCGTTTGTCCCGGCGCAACCTTCCTTTGGCCTGAGGGGTTCAGCTTAGATTTTCCCCTAAGTGGGTGGAGTATCGAAACATGATTCAGTTTGGAAAAGGAAAGTCACCGGCCTGGCGCGCACTGTTGATGGCCGGAATTCTGGTTGCCGGTTGCTGTGCGTTCTCTGTGCCGGCCAACGCGCAGGGGCAGGGCCGGCGCGGTGGAGGCATCGAGCGGGAGTTGACTGAGCTCACGCAGGTGCTGGCACTGACCACGGACCAGCAGGTACAGGTCAAGAACCTCCTTGTAGAGCGGCGGGCAAAGATGGAGGCCTTGCGCTCGGGCGGGACACCGCCGGCGAGGGAGCAAATGATGGCGGTCCGGGAGGAGACGAACGGCAAAATTCTCGCGGTTTTGAACGACGATCAGAAGGCCAAGTTCACGGCCTGGCAACAGCAGCACAGGCACGGGCCGGGAGGCGGAGAAGCTCCGGCTGCCCAGCCGCCCGGCTTCTAGAGCGTTTTATGTCTGACTGATTACGATCGAGATGAGTCTTCGGTGTTTCCCATCCTTTGTGCAAAAGCGCACAAAGGATGGGGCACCCGAAGTTCCAATTGAAATTGAGGTAAAAATACTTTAATGCCACGCTGCTCCCCGCAGCGCTACTGCTTTTTCTCCGGCACGACCTTCGCGTCCTTCCCCTGCTGAGTTTCTACGCGGAAGCGTTGGTAATCGAAATCACGCTCGGTATAGTGGTGGTGCACGCCTTTGACCATCAGGACCCGGGCCCGCATTGTCCCTTCACCGCCGGTGGGGAGCCAGATCTCGCCATTCACGAGGGCCTGGTCGAAATGGAAGTTGGAGCCCTTCTGGATGGTGCCCAGCAGACCTCCGCCAATGCGGAAATTGTCGTTGAAGCTTACTTCAAGATGGACTACCTGGCGGTTGGCCTCATCGATCCATAGAGTGCCTTGCAGTTTTTTTGAAGCGTCCTCGATGATGCCGTGGGTTTTGGCATCTTTGCGGCCGATGAAATCAAAAATGATGGTCGAGCGGCCGTGATAAATCTCGCGCCTTGGATTGCGCACGTCCATGATCTCCAGCAGGCGACTGATGCTGATGGTTTGGCCTTCCAGCGGCTGCTCGCGCGGCGTTTTTTCCGCCTTCTCCGCCAGTTTGGTTACCCGCTCGGTCTCCTTCTTCTGCTCGTGCTCGCTGAGCGGCTGGCCATCCTTCTTCACCATTCGTTCGATGAGATGGCCGTGGACGAAGAATTCCTCAAACTCCTCGGTTTCGGTCTTCGTTACCTGGCCACTTGAGTCCAGGTCCTGGATGGTCCTCACGGAGGTATAGGTATAGTTCTCACGCACCTTATCAAGCTCCTTCTGGTGGTCCTCAACCTCGCGCATAAGCTGGGGAATCTCGGGCAGGGCTGTATTGGCCGCCTGTTGAGCTTGCGCCAACGGAGTCAGAAGCAGAAGAAACACGAAGGGCTGAAGACACGATCGTTCATGCATAAAAACATATCCTGGGGAAGGCATGGGACCGGAACCAGAAGCGGCGCATAAGAACATTCTGTTAGACCGGAGCGCCATCAATCTGTCGTGACTGTGCGAAAACGGATTGACTCAGTAGCGGACGATCTGTGACTATGCTATACCGCAGGCATAAGCTTGCATCCAACCAAAGGATGCCGGACTGGCCGCGACAAGGAGAACCACAGAATGATTAAAATGTTGATTCATTGGATACTAAGTGCGATCGTATTGATGATTGTTGCCCACTTTGTACCTGGTTTCCGTGTGGCTAATTTGGAGGCAGCGCTGATTGCGGCGCTGGTCATTGGCCTGCTTAATGCCACGCTGGGCTTCTTTCTGAAGATCATCACCTTCCCCATCACCATCATCACCCTGGGCCTGTTTCTACTGGTGATTAACGCGATGATGATTCTGCTGGCTTCGCACATCGTTACCGGTTTCCATGTGATCGGATGGATTCCGGCATTGATTGGCGCGGCGGCGCTGGCCCTGGTGGGCATCGCTGTCCATGCGGGCTCGAAGAGGGTGTAAGCGACCGCTTCAATCACACACTCAGATGCAGAGAAGTCGACGTTAAGGAGAGACACGCATGATCAATCTGCTTGTTCAATGGGTGCTGTATGCGGTAGCCCTGCTGATTGTTTCAAGAATCGTGCCGGGCTTTACCGTGGTGGGATTGTGGCCTGCGCTGATCGCAGCGCTGGTGATCGGCCTGCTGAACGCGACGCTGGGCTTTTTCCTGAAGATCATCACCTTTCCACTCAGCGTCATTACCCTGGGACTGTTTTTGCTGGTGATCAACGGGCTGATGATTATGCTTGCTTCGAGCATCGTTCGCGGATTTCATGTGCGCGGATTCATGCCGGCGTTCTGGGGCGCGGTGGTGCTGGCGCTGCTAGGCATGGTGATTCGGGCGGTGATGAAGAACGCGTAAGCTTCGTGTTCAAAGGGAACAAAGCACTACTTTGCGGCTTGAGCGGCGGCATTGCCGGGCGCGCTCGGCGGCACACTGCGATTCGGCTTCAGCGTGGCCGGTTTGGGAAATTTGACCACGGGTCTGGCTAGCTTCGAAGGAGCCTGTACGGGCTGCACGAGAACGGGGCCGTTGAGGGTATTCGGTGTGCGCATGGCTCCGGCGCTCGAAAATCCTCCCTGGGGAGCAACGTGCATCGGCATGACGATCACTTTGGCCTGGGGCGGCTGCACATGCGAATAAATGCCCCATCCGCCGCCGGCGACTACAAACACAATGGCAGCAGCGGCCGCGGAGCGCATCCAATTGCTCTCAAGCCGCGGCACTGAAGGCCAGGACAGTATGCGGCCCTGGCGCGGCCGGGAGTGCAGGGCGGCGTGCACTCGATCTTCAAGGCCCTGGGGGACGGGCAGGTGGGCGATCAACCGCAATGTTTCTTCGGCTTCGCCTTGCGCGATCGGGTTGTGAACAGGATCATTCATCGCTAACTCCTGGGGTGCAAACTTCTCGAGTGATTCAGCAGGCCGGCGACCAGGTTGCGTGCGCGAAAAAGCCGGGATCGAACGCTGGATTCGGTAATGCCCAGCACCGCGGCAATCTCAACGCTGCTGAGCTCTTCAAAGGCAGATAGCATGAGCACCTGGCGTTCTTTGGCCGGCAATTGCTCAATGCAGGCCAGCACATGAGCGTGGTGCTGGGCGGCGGAGGCGATCTGCTCGGCGGTCAATCCATCCGACGGCAGCACGCGCGCCAGCTCTGCCACATCGTCGGTCTCCGGACGGGTCTTGGCGCGCCGCTTGCGGTCGAGCACGATATTCCACACAATGCGGATCAGCCAGACGCGCTGGTCGCGCACTTCATGGAGCGTATCGCGATGGCGCAGCACGCGCAGAAAAGCTTCCTGCACCGCGTCTTCAGCATCGGAGGGATTGCGCAGGACGGAGAAGGCCACGCGGTAGAGTGTGCCGGAGTACTGGCTCACCAAGGCCGCAAGCGTCTCTTCTTCCGCCCGGATGCGAGCTTCATCGGTCAACGCGTTCTCGGGTATTTCCATCCAACCTGCGAAAATTGCCTGGCTGGCGCTCATAGAACCACCAGACGCAGGCGGTGGGGAAAATGCTCATACGCCGGGATTGTTGAGCTCCCGCGCGGCGTCACGGCGCAGGGAGCAATCCCCTGCGCACCTGCCCAAATCGGCTACCGGTCGACCTACTGCCTGCCTGCCAGCTTCTGTGTGGCGATTTGGCCGGCGGCGCCATCCTTGTCAGCGTCTTTCACCTTGGCCCACAGCGCGCGCGCCTGGTCCATCTTGCCCTCTGACGCGTACATACCGGCCAGATCAAGCTGCGCCATGCCCGCTGTAACCGTCTCAGACGGCTTGGCGGCCACGGCGTTGTAAAGATCGACAGCCTCGCTGTCGCGTCCCGTCTGGTGATAGAGGTTGGCCAGCGCAATTTTTGCCAGGTTTGCGAGATTGCGGTCCCATGAACCGGCCGCAGATCTTCAGCTCCGTTTCGGCTTGGGCGTTCTGCCCTAATTCCTGGTAGGTAAGACCCTCAAAGTAATGGGCTTTTGCGCCCTCGGGATAGCCAGCCGTATTCTTTGGCTACCTGCGGCAAACTGCTGGTTAGCGGCCTTGGAGCGTTCGCTGGCGTTCGAGAAAGCACCCGGTTCTGCAGGCGCGCCCGGCTGAGCCAGAAGCGCGTCATAAGTGTCGAGGGCGGCGCCCAATGCGCTGTCGGCATGGGTCGAGCTCACATTCCAGTAAATCAGGCCGCCGATGAGCAAAACGATGACAACAGCCGCAGCTGACGATCATGGGCATAGCGGCGGATCGGTTGCTTGCGAGCCAACTTACGCTGCTGGCGGTGGCGGCGGCAAATTTATCTTGCTTGAGAGCGTGACGGGTCTGGTATCCACAGGGTTCTTATCCTTCTTGATCGGTCGCGCAGACGGCGTCCTCATCGCTCGAGGCGCTAGCGACTGCAACCCTATCAGTCTATCAGCGCGCGAAGAGCAGCGTCCACCGGCGCGCCACCGGCGCTTGCCCTTCCCCATCGGTAACGATAGGCTGGAATCATGTATGAAGATTTCCACGTGACCGACCGCTGGAGCGGCGAAGACCTGCACTGCCGCTGGAAGGGCACCATGGTTGCCATCGCCACCCGCCACGCCGACGCCGTCGATGTCCGCTTCGACGTGAACGGCCGGCCCATGTGGATCGCCCTGCCCCTGGATGCCTGGGCGCGGCAGAAGGAACGCTCCGGCAAAGTGATCACCGACCAGCTGGCCGCCCAGATCGCCGGCCGCTACCTCAAGCAGATCATCAGGAAGGCTACGACTCCCAGCGCGAAATCTATACCATGACCGTTCCTGAAGTGCTGGAGCATCTGGACGCCGTGGTTGCCGAGGCCAAAGCGCAGGGCGAGATGCCGACGCTGCCGATTCTCGCCTGAAAGATTCCGCGCCTGGCTAACCCCTAACTTCCCTGTTTTTATAGTTCCCGCCGTCCTTCGAGGGCGCGGGCCATGGTGACTTCGTCGGCGTATTCAATATCGCTGCCGGCGGGGACGCCGGTGGCGATACGTGTGATCTTGAGCGAAGGCCTGCGCAATGCGTTTGCGAGCCAGTTGGCGGTGGCTTCGCCTTCGAGCGTGGGACTGGTGGCTACGATCACTTCATCCACTTCGCCGCGTTCGACGCGGGCCAGCAGCGTGCCGGTGCGCAACTGGTCAGGGCCAATGCCGTGCAGCGGGGAGAGAGTTCCGTGCAGCACGTGGTAGACGCCCTGGTAGTTGCGGGCGCGCTCTACGGCTTCAATGTTGGTGGGCTCCTCGACTACGCAGACCAGGCGCTGGTTGCGGGTGGGGCTGGCGCAGTAGGCGCAGGGATCGACGTCGGTGACGTTGTTGCAGATGGAGCAGAGGCGCAGGCTGGCCTTGAGGTTGCGCACGGCTTCGGCCAGCGCCGCGGCATCGTCGTCGGTGGAGCGCAGAATGTGGAAGGCGAAGCGCTGGGCGCTCTTGGAGCCGACGCCGGGGAGCTTCTTCAATTCTTCAATGAGCCGGGCCATCGGCTCGGCATAGCGTGACAATTTGCTGCCTCCTGAAAACAGTGAATAGTGATTAGTGAACAGTGGTCAGTAAAAGAACCGCTTACTGTTCACCGCATCACCAATATATTTGCAATGCGCATCGAGCGCTCAAATGAATTATCAGTACTGCCTCGCAATGACTTATCCCAATCCCGGCAGCTTGAGGCCGCCTAGCAAGCCTTGCATGCTTGACTTGATGGCATCATCGGCTTTGCGCCCGGCTTCGTTGACTGCGGATACGACCAGATTCTCGAGCATCTCCACGTCGGGCTGCGGACCGCTGAGGCCGACTACCGCCGCGGGATCGATGCTGATTTTGAGCAGTTCTTTCTTGCCGTTCATGGTTGCGGTCACCGCGCCGCCGCCGCTGGATCCCTCCACCATGGTCTGGCCCAGCTTGCGCTGAACTTCCTCCTGCATTTGATTTGCCTGGGAGAGCATCTCGGAGATTTTGAGCGGGTTGATCATGGTTTCGTTCCTCGCGTGGGCGTGCGAATGCTTTGGGCGGAGGCTATTTTTGGCGCAGATCGAGCACGCTGCGAACCTCGGCGTTAAAGATCTCCTGTGCGCGCTGGACTAACGGATTGGCCAGCGCTGCCTGCTGAATGCTGCCGGCCGGTGGCGCGGCGGTTGCGGCGGAAGCTGGCGCTGTTGCTGCGACTCCTTCGCCGGGAACCACCAGGAAACGCGTGGGCGCGCCAAGCCGCTGCAGTTCCTGACGAATGATTTTCTCCGCCGCGGCATTCACCGTCAGGCTGAGCATTTTCTTGCCCACGCCGGGGACTTCAATGCGCAGGCTGGAGCCGTCGAGATTCCATACGGCTGAGCCCAGCAACTCCGCGGCGGAGTGTGTGCCCGCTCATCGACCAGCGCAGAGCCGACGGAGTGCCGCAAGGTTTCCATGCTGGGGGCGGTTGCTGAGTGCGCTTCAGCCTGAGGAGCTTTGGCCAGCGCACCTTCCGTCAGAGTTGCGGTAGAGGCGTAACCTGAGGGTTGCATGGTTGCGGCGGGGAATGGAGTGGCTCCTTGAAATGTGGCGGCTTGGCCGGTGATTGCGGGCACAGTGCGTTCGAGTTCAGCGACCGGGCCGGAGCTTTGTTTGAGAGATGGTTCCGCACTCCTTCCGCCGCCGGACGGACCAAAGGGGGAGATGGCCGGTGCGGCCGGTGCGGCAACGGTTGGGACTGACCGCGAAGAGCTTGCTGGTGGGCGGGATGCGGAAGACGGAGCGGGGCCGCGGATGGACGCGCCGCTGGAGGAGACTCCGCTGAGCAATTCTTCGATGGGCAGAAGGCGCTGCGCGTGGATCAGCTTGATCAAGCCGAGTTCGAGATGGAAGCGCTGCTCCTGGCGGTAGTTCAGATCGTCGAAGGTGCGCAGGACGATCTGTAGATTGCGGGTCAGCTCTTCTTCGGTGAAGAGAAGAGCGGTGCGAGCGGCGCGTGCGCGCTCGTCGCCGGAGATCTGCAGCAGCTCAGTTTGTTCGCCGCCAAGCTTGGCCATAAGCGTGTTGCGCAGGTAGCGGACCAACTGGCGTGCAAGCGACGATGGATTGTGGCCAGCGTTGACCAGCAGGTTCAACTGCTCCATCAGTTCGGCGCTCTGGCCGGCGGCTACAGCTTCGAGAAGGCGCTCAAAAACAGCGTTGGGCACCGTGCCCATCAGCTCGCGAATCTGGTCCGACGAGAGCACGGGGCGGCCGTCTTCAACGGGCGCTGAGGCAATGGCCTGGTCCATGATGGACAGGGCGTCGCGCATTGAGCCGTCGCCGGCCTCGGCCAGCAGGGCCAGTGCAGCGTCTTCGGCTACGACCTGCTCTTCGGCGGCGATCATCTTCAACTGGGCAAGAATGTCGTCGAATTTGACGGCGTGAAAGCTGAAGTGCTGGCAGCGGGAGCGGATGGTCTGGGGAATATCCTCGGGCTGCGTGGTGGCCATCATGAAAATGACGTGCGCCGGGGGCTCTTCCAGGGTTTTGAGCAGCGCGTTGAAGGCCGCATCGGTGATCTGGTGGGCTTCGTCGAGGATGTAAATTTTGTACCGATCCCGGCTGGGCGCGTAGCGGGCGGCGTCGCGCAGTTCGCGAATCTCGTCGATGCCGCGATTGGTGGCGGCGTCGATCTCGATCACGTCTACGGCGTTGCCCTGGCGAATCTCAATGCAGGAGTCGCAAACGCCGCAGGGCTCGGGGGTGGGGCGCTCGGCGCTGCCGACTTCAGTGCGGCAGTTGAGCGCCATGGCCACAATGCGCGCGATGGTGGTTTTGCCGATGCCGCGGTGCCCGGAGAAAATGTAGCCGTGGGCGATGCGGTTCTGCGAGAGCGCGTTCAGAAGGGTGCGGGTGACGTGGTCCTGGCCGGCCACGTCGGCAAAGCGCTGCGGACGGTATTTCCTGGCCAGAACCTGATAACCCATGGGTGGACGCGCTCCTTCGGCCTGCCGAGATCCCCGAAGGCCTAAATGGGATTGTAACGTTTCAGGGCTGGTTAGGTCGGGTAGCATAATGGTGGAAATGAATCCCATCAGAGCAACGCCGCGTTCACGGCATCAGCGGCGTATTTGTTGTGGTGGCGACGGTGAAGGTCATTCCGGGCCTGATCTCGGCTTCATCGCCGTGAGTCGCCAGAGCGGGAATGACTCCTACGACTGGAATGAGCGTGTAGAACCGGGAGTTGTAACGGTTCGCTCCTTCGAGGGCTTCACCGCCTTGAAGTGGAATCTGGATTCCACGCACGGTAAGGAAGTTGACTTCAAAGGCAATGTCACCCGGAGTGCCGGCGTGAGCGGAGGGGTCAGCCTGGGTAATGACCGCATCAATCGGAGTTCCCTGGGGTATAACAACAGAATCACCAACTCTGATGTCCTGGTTGAGCGAGATACTTATATCGTCGCCCACTTGTGCTGTTTTCGAGTTAACTGTCGAGTTAGTTATGAGATGCAGGCGAGTTCCGGCATGGAGCACTCCGTCGGCAGCAAGAGTCAGCGGAAATACCTGTTGAACAGAACCTTTGACGGTGTAATTCGCGCGGGCGATCAGGCTCGGCGCCAGGTTGGGAGCGACGGCGATGGCCTGTAGCTCAGTGGTGGCAGTTATCGGGATCGGCCCGTTATAGCGCCGGGATGAGGGGGTCGGGGACCAGCCGTTGGTGGTGTAGTAGATAACTGCATAATGCGTAGGGCATTTGATGCGCACGGCGGTTCCGGCAGCTACCGTACCAACTTTGATGGAAAAGGACGGCTGGCGCGTGAAGATGGACGGAACATAGTTCTGCTGTGCATCTTGCATGGCCTGTTGCGAGAACTGCTGAGCCTGTTGGCTTGCCTGCTGCATATCCTGCATAGCTTGTTGGGTGGCCTGTTGGCTCATCATCATGGATTGCTGAGCGGCTTGTTGTGCGGCCATCATTCCGGGGTCCTGGGCGCAGGCGAAAGCACTGCCAATAACAAATAGCAACAATGCGGCTTTCATTGTCGTACCTCAAAGCAGATTAGCTTCCCGCTTGTTTGACCTGAGGACCCAGGAAAAAGTTTCGTAGGTCAATAAGCTATCTCGCGGCTGCTTTGATTTCAGCATCTACCACACCCTTCATTACGCCGCAGTTTGAGAAGAAGCGGATGAGGTTGGCAGAGAGCGGTTCCAAGGTTTCAGAAGCGAGACCTCCACCCCGCGGACTAAGACCAGTCCGCGGGGACCCCGGACCTGGGGCACCCAGCTTTTTAGTTTGCGCCATTTTCAGTTCGCCTGAGCCTTGAGCGTCAAGAAGCAGGGTGGCGAGTTTGCGGGCCAGGTCGAGGGGAAAGCTTTCAGAGACGAAGACCAGATTGCCGCGGGTGGTGATGACGACCGGGCCTTCGGTGGTGGTGAAGTCCTGCTCATCGACGCCGGTCGGTGGCGGTATGCTGCGGCGGCGAGGTCGGGCTTGAGGCCGGAGTATTTGCGGCCGAGGTTGTTCGGCGTAGACGCTGGGCAAAGGTCTGCGCTGAGGCGGCGCTCTTCCAGGCGGAGAGATAAAAGAGGGCGAGGGAGTTTGTGCTGGCCTGCTCGGCTGGTGTTGTGGCGCTGAGCCGCTGGCCGGCCCAGTAGATGCCGCCATCCCAGGCCGGGGTCAGGTCGCGGGCGGCATTGTCGCCACCGAAGATCTCGGTGAGAATGTGCACGTCGAGCTGGCCGACCTGGCCGATGTCGTAGGGCTTGTAGAGTTTGTCGACCAGGGGATGAATGTCGGGCAGCAGAGGCACGGCGGGGATGTGCCGCTTCTCGTATTCGCGGGGGTTGATGATCTCCCAACTGGAGGTGGGCGGGTGGTCGAGCGCTCCGGCAAAGGCGGCGGTCTGGCCCTGGTCCATCCACACGTCCTGCTCAAAGCTGAGGCCCTCGCGATAGGGGAAGAGCAGCGACTCAGAAAGCAGGAGCGGTGCGCGGGCGAGGACCGGGCGAGTCTTCTGAGGTGGTCATTTGCTGCTTGACCACGTCCATCACCTCGGGATCCTTGACCAGGCTTTTGCCCATGGGCTTGAGAATGTAGTCCATCATGACGGCCGTGGCCTGGCCCTCGGCGACGGCTTCGCGGGCGGTGTCCATCTCGTCTTTGGCCAGGTGGTCGGTGTCGCCGGCGGAGTTGGTGGAGACGTCGTCGGGGGTCTGGTCGTTCCACTTTTCCAGGTCGGAGTGCTGGTCCTGGAGGGCGTGGGTGAGCTCGTGGGCCAGGACCGGCTTTTGCTCTTCGATGTCTACCCAGTCGAGCATGTTGACGGTTTTGGTTTTGGAGTCGTAGTAGGCTTCGATCTGCTCATCGAGCAGCGCGAGGAGAAAGGGCTTGAGGGCGAAGTCGCGATCGAGCAGGCCGAATTTCTTGAGCACGATTTCGCCGCGCTGCAGGCGCTTGGCGCTTTCGTCCTCGTCGAATTTTTCTTTGAGATAGCTTTCGACGGCGGCGCGGGTGGTGATCTGGCGCTTGACGGTGCTCTTGATGGGCAGGCCGGTCTCCTGGGAGGAGAATTTGATGAGTTCATCGACGAGGGCGAAGAGCTGCTTGGCCTGCTCGGGGGTGATGTGGGTCGGTGGCTTTTTCAGAGGGCTGGGAGCTGGACTGGGCTGGGGCGGCTGGCTGGGACTGGGCAGGCTTCTGCGCCGAGGGCTAGCCGTTGCAGCCGCGAGGCACATCAGGCAAGCGCCCACAACCATCTGTCGGTCGGCCGCATCTCACCTCGAAATTGCTGGTTTGCTCATTCAAAACTCTCCTAGTCCTCCAGGCCCGGCTGGGTACCGCTTCAGGGTCGGCTGTCTACTTCCAAGGCTATAATCAGGATGCGGTCTGGCGCGAGGTTTCGAGTGAAAATCTCGCGCCAGACCGCGGAAAAGTTCCCCTATGACTGAAACCGATCTTACCGAAACGACTTCAGGCCACACCGCTGGCCGCGCTGCTGGAATCTGCGTGCCAAGCCGCATGAACTTGAAGCGTATCGCCTTTGCGCCTATCGGGGCGTGCTGACCCCGCGAGAGTTGGACGCGCCGGAGAGGGAAATAGCGGCGCTGGCGCAAGGGGCCGCGGTTCACGACCTGGGCTGGCTGAAGCGCGTGGCGGTGCGCGGGGAAGACCGGTTCCGCTGGCTGAGCGGGATGGTGACCAATACCGTGAACGATCTGTTTCCGAACACCGGGGCATGGAACCTGGTGTTGAATGCGCAGGGGCGGATCCAGGGCGACCTGACGGTCTGGCGGGAGGCGAAGAGCTTTCGCCGCAGCGGCGAAACCCTGCCGGAACTCGGAACGGGATCGGCTTTAGGAACCCGTTTGCCGGGGAATCCGAACTGGAACTGGAGATTGCGGCCGATCAGTTGAGAAGCTGCTGGCGCACCTGAACCACTTCATCATCATGGACGATGTGGAGCTGGTTCCGCTGGGCGAAGAGCGCCGGCGAGGCGGGCTGGCGACGGCTTGGGCTTACGGGTCCGCAGGCCGACGAGGTGCTGGAGCGGCTGGGCCTGCCGGGGCTTGTCGATGCCGATGACGGGCACGCGCGTGGAGTGGAACGGGATTGATCTGAGGATTGATGCGCGGCTACGGAGTGCTGGCGCCGCATTATGAGCTTTGGGTTCCGGCGGCGGGGCTGGAGAAGCTGTGGAATGCAGCTGCGCACGGCGGGGGCGACCCCGGTGGGATGCGGCGTCGCTGGAGGCGTTTCGGATTGCCGAGGGGATTCCGGCTGTACGGAATCGATATTGTGGAGCGCGACCTGCCGCAGGAGACGTCGCAGATGCGGGCGCTGCACTTCAACAAGGGCTGCTACCTGGGGCAGGAGATTGTGGAGCGGATCCGGTCGCGCGGCAACGTGCACCGGCATCTGCGGGCAGCTGGAACTGAGTGGGCCGGTGCCCGCCGCCGGCACGGAGCTGACTTCGAGGATGCAGCGGGAAGGGCGCCGCGGCGGGGCAGATTACCAGTGCGGCGGAATTGCCGTTGGCTTCGGGAAAGCGTTCATTTGCGCTGGGCATGATTCGCGGCGAGGCTGAGACGGGGAACCAGATCTTTGACCTATGCGCCGGAGCGGCACGGGAACGGCACAGATTCTGGCCGGGCCTGCCGGGACTGGAACAGGATTCGCTAGTGCAGCAGGTCAGCGAGTCAGCGAGTTAGCGGTCAGTTAGTCTGTTAACGAGGCTTAGTGAGTTAGCAAGTCAGCGAATCTGCATGACAGATGGGAAACTGGAATTATGAGCGATACTCCCAAATTTACCGTGATCGACCGCCGCAAGATCAAGGCGGAAGAAGAGCATGAGAATGCGCAGGCTGCCGCGAAGGAGCCAGAGGCTGCACCGCCGCCGGGCGGCGGGTCCGCGACTGGTGGTGAACGAGGGCCGGCATGCGGCTGAGACTGCATCACAGCGGCGGAAGCGCCGGAGAGTGCCGCAGAAGCATGAGGAGCAGCCGGAGTTGCCGCCCGCGCCCACAGCCGAGGAGAGCCGGGAGCAGAAGGACGCTTACGATGCCTCCGCACAGCGGCTTGAAGATCTGATTCGCGCGCAGAATCCGGGCGTGGGGGCGCAGCCGGCGGTCGGGTTTGAGCACCTGGTGCAGCAGTTCTACGTTTCCGCGATGATCCAGATGGGTGCGGGAACGCAGGAGGGCCAGCGGCCGCGGGTGGATATTCTGGGCGCGCGCACCACCATCGACCTGCTGGGCGTGCTGGCTGAAAAGACGAAAGGGAACCTGACGGAAGCCGAGGACCGGACGCTGCAGACGGTTCTCTTTGAGCTGCGGATGGCATTCCTGGAACTGACCAGCATGATCAGTCTGCAGGCGATGCAGCCTCCGCCGCCGCCGCCGCCGGGAAGGTAAAAGCAGGGATTAGGCTTTGGCTAGGGTATAGGCACTCGTTAAGTCCGGCGAACAGACACGGCCCGAACATCAGGGAATAGTGAGCAGCGATCTTTTCGGGTTAGCGTAGAGTAGAGTATGGACGGCCAGCTTACATTTCTGGGGACGGGAACCTCGATGGGGGTTCCGACGCTGGGGTGCGAGTGCGCGGTGTGCACATCAACAGATGCGCACGACCGGCGGCTGCGGCCCTCGGTGCTGGTGCGGTGGAACGAGGGATGGCCGGGAACGGGCGGTGGTGATCGATACAGGGCCGGATTTTCGCGAACAGGCCTTGCGCGCGGGGCTGAAGCGGGTGGACGCGGTGTTCTATACGCACTCTCACGCGGACCACATTCTGGGGCTGGACGATCTGCGGCCCCTGAGCTTTACCGCGTTTCGCGAGGGCGGCCCGATTCCGCTGTACGCTTCTGAGGAGACCAGGGCGGTGCTGGAGCGGATATATGAGTACACTTTTTCATCGCATGCGACCTATCCGACGCGGGCGAAGGTGAAGCTGGAGCCGCTGGCCGCGCGCAATTCAGTGCACGGCGTGGAGTTCCTGCGCGTTCCGATTCAGCACGGGGAGATGGAGATTGTGGGATTTCGCTTTGGGCGCACCGCATACCTGACCGATGTGAGCGCGATTCCCGAGGAGAGCTTTGCTCTGCTCGAGGGGCTGGACCATCCTGGTGCTCTCAGCACTGCGCCACAAACCGCATCCCAGCCACGCCACCGTGGAGCAGGCTGTGGGATGGTCGCGGCGGATCGGCGCAAGACAAACCTGGCTGACTCATATTGCGCATGAGCTGGGCCATGAAGAGACCAATCGCGCGCTGCCCCCCGGAGTGGCCCTGGCTTACGACGGCCTGACGGTGCCTGTGACACTATGAGCGATAGCACTGACGGCATGATTCCCATTTATCGATCGACGCGAGAGATCACAGCCGGGTTTGGTCCCTCGGTGGCCGTCATCGGCAACTTCGACGGCGTGCACCTGGGGCACCGGGAAAATCTGCGTGCGGTGGTGGAGGATGCTCGCAGGCGTGGAGCGCGGGCGGTGGCAGTTACATTCGATCCTCATCCGGATCAGTTTTTGCGCCCGTCGCAAGCGCCGCTGCTGATTACGCCGATGGATGAGCGGATTCGTCTCCTGGCTTTGACGGGCATCGATGCGGTGGTGGTGCTGCCTTTTGATGCGGCGCTGGCGGGGTTGAGCGGCGCGGGAGTTTGTGCGCAGCATTCTGGTGGAGGCTGTGGGCGTGGTCTCTGTGCACGAGGGCGGGAATTTCCGCTTTGGTCACAACGCGGAGGCTGGGGTCGCGGAGCTGAAGCAATTTGGCGCCGAGTTCGGATTTGCTGTTCATGTGCATGCACCGGTGCGGGTGCACGGGTTGGAGGTTTCCAGTTCGGCAATTCGGGCGCTGGTGGCGGCTGGCGATGTGCGCAGGGCGCGGTGGATACTGGGTCGGGCATTTGGAGTGCGCTCGACGCCAGGCCAGGGGACGAGGAATCGGGACGCGGCTGCTGGTGCCTACGGTGAATCTGGCGCCATATGAGGGATTGCTGCCGGGATTCGGTGTTTATGTAACGCGGCTGACAATAAATGGGCGATGCTTCAAGTCGGTAACGAATGTGGGCAATCGACCCACGTTTGGTGAGGACTCGTTTGCCGTCGAGTCGCACATTTTGGACTTTGAGCCGGTGGAGTTGGATGAGAACACTCCGCTCGAACTCGAGTTTCTGCTGCGGCTCCGCGGGGAGATGGAGTGGCCATCGCCGGAGGCGTTGAAGGCACAGATATTCAAGGATGTTGCGCGGGCAAAACGATACTTCCGATTGGCAAAATAGGACTTTGTGGCTCTCATCCCTTCCGCTATTTGCGGAAAGGATGAAAGCGTGCAACCTTAACAGCGAAAGCCCGGTCGTTATCCGATTGAATCGACGAGCCGGTTCATTTTTTCTTCCTGCTGCTCGATGGATTCGACCAGCTTGAATTGCGTGCGAGTGCGGTCCAGGTTGTGGCCTTCGCGATGCACCTTGAAATATTTATCTCCCGCCAGGTAGTCGGCCAGGAACCGGATGCCGATTTCGAAAGTGATCAGCTTGCCCGAGAAGGCCAGGAACTTCTTCTCCTCCTTGGTCAGGAACCCTCCCGCAGCGGAGAGATAACCACGTACCAGTGCCTCAAACATGGGGAACTGCATGGTCACTTTGGAGAGATCCTGCTCGTCTTCCATCGCCGGACTCGTCGTGGTGCGCACCATGTCGCCGAAGTCGTAAAGCGCCAGTCCCGGCATCACGGTATCAAGGTCGATGACGCAAATGCCTTCGCCGGTGGCGTCGTCCAGCAGGACGTTGTTCAGCTTGGTGTCGTTGTGCGTGACGCGCTCAGGCAGGTTTGCATCCAACAGAACGCCGGTGATGGATTTGTGCGCCAGTGCGAATTCAATCTCCGGCTTTGCGAGGGCCGCGCGGTCGGCAGCATCGGCGGCGATGGACTGCTCGAGGGCGGCAAACCGCTTCGGGGTGTCGTGGAAGTCGGGGATGGTATCGTTCAATCGCGGCGCAGGCAGGCTGGCCAGCAGCTTCTGGAACTCCCCAAACGCCTTGGCCGCCTGAAAGGCTTGGGCCGTGGTCTCGACGGCTTCATACGAGCGGGCACCGTTAATAAAGTGATATACGCGCCAGTGGTTTCCTTCCGCATCCACATACCAGCCCCGCCCGTCCCGTGTGGGAATGAGTGAGAGCACGCGACGATCGCGGTCCGGCAGGTCTCTAACCTGTGCGGCAAGATGCGCGGTCACGCGCTGCACGTTTTCCATCAGAGCGACCGGGTTCTTGAAAATGCTGGTATTGATGCGCTGCAGGATGAAGGACACCGGCGCACCCTGCTGTTCAAAGACGGCGCGATAGGTGTCGTTGATGTGGCCGGTGCCGTAGGTTTCAGCGCTCTTGAATTCACCGCTGATCTGAAACTCGCATGCCGCGGCTCGAACATTGGGTTCTGTGCTCATGACCATAGTCTTTCTGGATACGTTCCGTCTTGAATGAGGCGGCCAATGCTTGCGACGACGCGCGGGTGGTCTTCGCGATAGGTGATGCCGAACCATGAATCATTGGTGGGTAAAACTTTTACCCCCGCCCGCCCGGACGAAACCAATTCATTCACGGCGCTGGGAATGAAATACTCCGACTTCAAATCCCACGAATTCTGCTCAAGGAACTTTATAAAATATTCATTGAGTTCGGCAAATAGCCGGGGATTAAATCCCCACATGTTCATTGAAACCGTCTCCTCGCCGGTGAGGTTGGTTACGTGGCCGGACGCGTCAGTATTTTTGGCATGCGCGCCATCGGGTTCGATTTTTGTCAATTCGACAACGTCCTCGAGATAGCCGTTGCCGCTCACCTTGCACACACCGCGGGCCACCGATCCGAACTCAGAGAGCGTATTGCGCAGGACGAATCCGACCATTGCGTAATCGGGCGAACCGGACTGCAATTGTTTGGCCAGCGCGCGAAAGCCCTCGGCTCCATAAAAATCGTCGCCATTGATCACGGCAAAAGGTTCGTCAATGGCCTCGGCGGCCACCAGAATCGCGTGCCCCGTTCCCCACGGCTTGGTGCGGCCAGCGGGCACTTCAAACCCCGGCGGAAGCAGTCCGAGTTCCTGAAAGACATATTCGACTGGAATGCGCTTTTCAAATCGCGAGCCTATGACCTCTTTGAACGGCTGCTCGATGCTCTTGCGAATCACAAAAACGAGTTTGCCGAAGCCGGCGCGAAGTGCGTCGTAAATCGAATAGTCGATGATGGTCTCGCCGCCCGGACCCACCGGATCAATTTGCTTCAAACCGCCATAGCGGCTACCCATGCCGGCAGCCAAAACGAGCAGGGTAGGAGATGCTGCCAACTTCATCTAATGGAATCCTCTTCTTCGGTATTGTTTCTATCGATTAATACTAATACCCGAGGCGGCCTTTACGGGGGCTGCAAGCCTGGCCGGGGCAGGTTGAGCGGGCAATGCCGGCTTGACCCGCGGCTTGATGGCGGGCTGAGCCGGAAGGGCTGCTGCCGGAACCGGGAGTGCCGGTGCTACGCGCATCCTGACGGGTGAGCCGGTTGCCGACGCTGGATTTCTGCGGTTCGGCCCAACTCCGGGGTTGGCTGGGATTTCCGTTGCGGCTTGATGCAGCGGAGGACTCTCCTCGTCGCCCAGGAATTGCTCGTCGTCCTTGCCAACGATGGCTTCGCGCATCACGGCCATCCAGATGGGAAGCGCAGCTTTGGCGCCTGTCTCCTTCTTGCCAAGAGACTGGTTGCTGTCATAACCAACCCAGACTCCGCAGGTGACGGAGGGAGAAAATCCCAGAAACCAGGCATCGGTAAAGTCGCTGGTGGTTCCGGTCTTGCCGCCCAGGGGATGGTTGAGTTGCGAGGCTGCGGCGCCAGTTCCGTGTTGGGTAACCGCGCGCAGCAGGATCATCATCGTGCGCGCTGTGGATTGATCGATGACCTCAGTGACGGCGGGCGGCTCTTCCCAAAGTGTGATGCCGTCGAAGTTGGAGACTTTGCGGACCATGCGAGGCGTTACCCGTAGGCCGTCGTTGGGGAAGACGGAGTAGGAAGCGACCTGCTCTTCAAGCGTGATTTCGGCCGCGCCGATCGCAATGGGCAGATAGGCGGGGATGTTGGAGGTGACGCCGAAGCGGTGGGCCATGTCGATGACCTTATGAATGCCAACATGGGCGGCCAGTTTGAGAGCAGGAATATTGCGCGATTCGGCGAAAGCGTTTGTCAGCGTCATCGCACCCTTGTAGTCGTTTTCGTAGTTGTGCGGGGTGTAGCCGCCGAAGCTGACGGGCCCGTCGACGATGATATCGGTAGATTTGGCGCCGTCTTCTATGGCCGCCGCGTAGTCGTAGATTTTGAAGCTGGAGCCGGTTTGTCTCTCTGCTTGTGTGGCGCGGTTGAACTCGCTGAGCGCGTAGTCGCGTCCGCCCACCATGGCCAGAACGTCGCCGGTGGAGTTGTCCATCGCCATCAGGGCGGCCTGCGCTCCGGAGTCTTGCTCCAGAGTTGCGCGGCGCACATTACCTTCCAGCGTTCCGGCAAGGTGGATGTAGATAATGTCGCCGGGTTTGACCAGCGCATCGCCGTGGCTCTCACCTGTCCATTTCCAGTCTTCGGGCAAAAGGATGATTTTGTCGTCGCCGATGCGGGCGCGAATTTCAAGCGGCCGGGCAGCTGTGACCAGCGCATGCACGTAGTCGCCGGGACGGGATTCGACCGCCCAGTCCGGATGCCTGTAATCCTCAATTGTCGATCCGCGGGTGAGAACATTTTCCAACTTGTCCTTCCAGCCGTGCCTCCGCTCATAAGCCGCCAATCCATCGGCAACGGCGTGGTTGGCGGTTTGTTGCAGGTCGAGGTCGAGAGTGGTTTCAACGCGCAGGCCGGCCTCGTGAACCTGCTCCGATCCGAACCGTTTTTCGAGCTCCCGCCGCACCTCCTCCTGAAACCAGGGCGCGACCGACATCACCGGCTCGGCAATGTTCAGGCCCAGCGGAGAGTTGCGAGCCTGCTCGGCCTGGCGGTGGGAGATCGCCTTGTCGTCCTCCATCTCAGTGATCACCAGGTTGCGGCGGCGCAGCGCTTTGTCGGGATTGAGCAGGGGTGAGTAGGCAACAGGTCCCTTGGGAAGGCCAGCCAGCAGGGCGGCTTCGGTCAGGTTCAGATCCCTGGCGTGCTTGCTGAAGTAAAACTCTGAGCCGGCTTCAAAGCCATACATTCCGCTGCCCAGGTAGATCTGGTTCCCATAGAGGGTGAAGATCTGCTCCTTGGTGAATGCGCGCTCGATCTGGATGGCCAGATAGGCCTCTTGAATCTTGCGGCTGGCGGTGCGGTCCCGCGAGAGAAATAGATTGCGGGCCAACTGCATGGTGAGCGTGGAAGCGCCCTGGAAACGGCCGTGGGAGCGCAGGTCATGCCAGGCCGCTTCAGCGATGCGAAACACATTGATTCCCCAGTGCGACTCGAATTGCTTGTCTTCAATGGAGATAACGGCCTGGCGCAGCACCGGGGCAAAGTCGTCATAGCCGACCACTTCGCGTCGTTCGAGGGCGAACGAGCCGATGATGCGGCCCTTGCGGTCATAAAGCTCAGTGTTGGTGGAGGGGCGGTAGTGCTCGAGATCGTGGATCTGCGGCAGATCGACGGAGTAGACCAGTGTGAGGCCGGCCAGCGAGCCGGTAACGACGGCAAGCAGAATGAGTATGACCAGCGTGAACTGGCCGGCGAGCTTGCGGCGTCGATGCAAGGGAACCGGGTCCATCTGCTGCCGGCGCCGGGGCCGGGCGAGGAAGCGTGGTTCGACCGTCTGTGGGGGAATAGCCAAACGTCTCAAGCCTCATAGAAATCTTCGTTCAAATGCCAGGCGGGGAAATGCCGCAGCCAATGCTCCATTTTAATGTCAGTTGCGGTTAAACAGAACAACAGAGTGAGACCGGCGGTGCAAAAGGTGCACCGGAACCGCACTTGGCTTCGCATCGGGACTTTGGAGGCCCTGAACCCATGCTCTCGGCCGGTCGTAGTATTCTGAGAATTGTTGGAACCGCGAGTGAAAGCAGCAGGGAAGGCCCTTGAAAGGCCTCAAGGAAAACCCTACGCTGATCGCTTTCATAGTCGGGAACAGGCAGCGATGAAAGAAGTTAGCACCAAAAAAGTCGAGCTGTTCGATACCAGTCTTCGCGACGGGATGCAGCAGCCCAATATCGAAATTTCAGTGTCAAATGCCGTCGGCCTGCTGCAGCGCATGGCCGGCTTCGGCGTTCGCTACGCTGAGATCGGTTTTGCTGGCGCCAACCAATTTACGACGGATTTGACCGGCGCGCTGCACTCGGCAAATACCGGAGCGATGAAGCTGGCGCTGTTTGGCAGAACCCGCGGCCGCGGCGCCAAGGTGAAGGATTGGCCCGATGTGCAGTTTATCGTCGCCAACAAACAGAGCGTTCCTGTCGCGGTGATCGTGGTCAAATCCCGGCTGCTCGACGTGATGAAGTCTCTCGAGACCACGCCGGAAGAAAACCTGCTGATGGCCCTAGAAACCGTTGCCTGCCTTCAGGATAACGGACTTGAGGTGATCGTCGACCTGGAGCACGCCATGGATGCCGCATGCGGGCGGCGCGAAAACGGCCTTCCTTGCGACGGCGATGTCAGCAAGCGAACGCTGGATTATTTTCACCAGGTCGTGGAGCAATGCGCCGGGCAGAAAGTGAGCCGGCTGGTGGTTTGCGATACCACCGGCGGCGCCAATCCTGAAGAAGTCGCTCAGGTGATCGGCAGCCTGACGCAAAAATACCCTGAAGTCAAGATCGGATTCCACGGCCATACTGATCGCGGTCTTGGAGTGGCCAATTGCCGAGCCGCCGTACTTGCCGGGGCAAGCCAGATTCAAGGCACTCTTCTGGGAACGGGGGAGCGCTGCGGCAACGTGAACCTGACCACCGTGATCGGCAGCATGCAACTCCGGGGCGAAGCTGAATTTGTGACGCCCGAAGCACTCACCGGGCTTACCAGCCTGGCGCAATCGGCTTACGCGGCTTTTTCAATCGATGCGCCGCACGGAACGCCGATCGTCGGTCCCGGAGCTTTTGGCACCTGGGCCGGCATGCACGGCAGCAGCGAACGCAAAAATCCCGGGGCTTACTTGTGGTGCGATCCGGCCAAAGTCGGCGCCAAGCCCGTGATCGGCGTGAATGCGCAATCGGGAAAAGCCAACATTATTCTGCTGTCGAAAGAGCTTGGCGTTGCTCTCGATTCCGCCCAGGCGCAGGCCTTGATGGATGCGAACCAGGCGATGATCGAAGGGGGCGGCTTCACGGCCAGCGACGTTTCGTTCCAGCTCGCCTGCATGAAGGTGCTTGGAACTTTGGAGCATCGCTTCAGCATCAAGAGCTGGAGGGTACTGGACGAATCCGACGAAACCGGCGACAGGTACGTTCAAGCCTCCATGCAATTGTCTGTGGGGGACTCAGCGATTGCTACAACCCGGGCAGAAGGCTCCGGTCCGGTGGATGCTCTGACCAAAGCCTTGCGAAGGGAACTGGAAAAGTGGTACCCGGCGCTGGCCAAGATGCGCTTGGGCACCTTCAGCGTTACAGCCCTCGACGTCTCCGCCCACGATACGGCGGCGCACGTACGAGTTACTGTGAGCTTCCACGCCGACGGTCACGAACCATGGACGACCGCGGGAGTGAGCAGCGATTTGAACCAGGCGGCGCTGATGGCCATCGTGGACGGGTTTCATTATTGGCTGCTGACAAACCCTGAGTAACGAAGCCGCAATCTTTTAGCTCCACAGATTGCATGTAATTAGCTTCCCCTGGCGCACAATTCCAATAGTGAGGAAAGTATCTGTGCCCGGACCATACAATGGCCAGACATCCCTACCCCCCTACCTGGTGGTACTAAGCGAGAGGGCGTACTTAAGTAATGTAAAATCGGCTGTCTCCGTTGCGCATTTATCCTTGGGTCGAATCCCTAGCCGTTCTTCGCCTTTAACAGATCAACGGCTTTATTAAGCGGCTCGTCGACTTTGCTCGCGGGTGCTGGCGCTTCCTCGTCTTCTTCGTCGAGGTTCTGGCCTACCAGCACATTAGGCGTGACGGCATCATCCTGTATCTTCTTGCCGTCGGGGCCTTCAAACTTGGCCACGGTCAGCAGCAGAGCCGCGCCGTCGGGCAGATCGATGGTCTTCTGCACCGAGCCCTCGCCGAAGGTGCGCTCACCCACCACATCGCCGCGCTTCAGTTCCTCGATGGCGGCGGCGGTCAGCTCAGCCGCTCCATAAGTGCCGCGGTTGACGAGCACTGCCAGCGGCGCATCGGTCAGATAATTTGGCCGGATCGGCAGTGAAGGTCTGTTTGGGATACTTCTGGCCTTCGAGCGTGGCCAGGGTTCCCTGTTTGACAAAGAAGTTGGCCAGGCGCAGACCCTGCTGCGGATCGTCGCCGAAGGAGTCGCGCAGGTCGAGAAGCACTTTGCGGCCCTTGCCGTCGGCCTTGAGCTTGGCGGCGATTTCGTCCACGCGGGCCTGGGTGAGCTGGCCGGGCTTGAGATAAAGGATGGTGGAGTTTTCGTAACTGCTGTTCGCCGATCGGGGCAGGAGCGGTGATGGAGCGGGTGAGGGTGATTTTGTCGGGATCGGCCTTGCGCGGACGCACCACCGAGATTGTAAGCGTGCTTCCCGGCTTGCCCTCAAGCAAAAGGCGGATCACGGCCAGCGACAACTCACGGGTGGATTGCTCGCCGATGGACTCAATAATGTCGCCGTCAGCGAGGTGCTCCTTGTCGGCGGGCGAACCGGGTAGCACGCTGACCACTGTGGCGTATCCAAAACGTTTTGAAACCAGGATTCCCACCTGGGCGGCGCCCGCGGGGCGGTCCTTGTAGATTTTGTATTCGGTCGGGGTCAGGTAGCTGGAATCGGAGTCGAGCGATTCGAGCAAACCGTGGAGTGCGCCGGTGGTTACTTCGTTCATGTTGGGCTCGGTGACGTAGTCGGACTGGATTCTCCTCAGCACGTCGCCGTAGACGCCCATCTGGCGGTAAGCGCCATCCTGCACGCCGCCGGCATGAACGCCAAGCAGGCCGAACTCGCCCAGGCCAAAGCCAAGGCCAAGGGTGACCAGGATCGCAATTGAAAACACTAAGACAGAACGCTGAAGGAATCGAGACACACTCACCACCGGGGCGGCTTTTTGGGGGATCGGGCCGCTCACCTATTAGACGTTAATGATAGCGCAAGGGATGCGTGGGTGGTTTTCCTCGCGTTTGAAGCGGCCAAAGGCTCGTGTTTTCCTGGATTATCCATTCCAGAAGGCTATTACCAGGCCGCCGGCCACGATGAGGCCGCCGCCCGCATAGATGGGCAGGGTTGGGGACTGGCCGAAGCGAACCCTGTTGAGGATTTGGGCCATGAGGAAGAACAGCACTACGTAACCCCCCAGCAGCTTGCCGAAATCCCAGCGAGGGACGTTGACTATCGATCCATAAGCTGCCAGGACGGCGGCTCCGGCAAGGAAGGCCAGCACTCGGCCGAATCCCGAGGAACGGTAGAAACTGACCTGGAAGAAGGAATCGCCCCAGGCCTCAAGGAATGCGGCTAGGGTGAGGACGGCAAGCGCGCCCAGAGGGTTCGTGACCAGCCGGTCAAGAGTATTCATGAGGAGGACCTCCAGAGAAATGGGGAAATGGAAAAGCATGGGGAAAACTGCAAATGAGCCCGGCCTGCAATGCGGATTGAAGAAGAATCTGCGGAGAGCGCACGGTGGACTCCGCGCCATATGGACAAGATTAACAACAGGATGCTTTAGAATTCGTAAAGAAGTAACAGCCGGTTGCCCTCAGCAACAAATCACTGCATTGCGGACCCCTCGTAAGCAAACGATGGCCGGAGGGCGGCGCTCATCCTGATGAATTGCGCGTTTACCGGTCCTTGAGAGCCTGCGGAAAGGAAAGATCATGAAATTCGCCGGATTGCTGGTGATGCCAGCCGGATTCTTTCTCACCATCGCCGCGCTGGTTCTGTTTCCGGCGCCGGCGCCGCGGGCGGCTTTCGTGGTCTGCGGGCTGGCGGTCGAGGGGCTGGGACTGGCGGTTGCGGTGCGCGGGCACATGGAAGCGCGCGGAGAGGGCCGCCCATGAATCCCAGTGCCCATCGCTCCCGTAATGACCGACGCGCTCTTTGCGCTGACTCTGGCGCTGCTGCTGCTGGCTCCGCTGGCCATCGCCGGCGTGGCGCTGATCAATACCGGGCTGGGGCGCTCGCGCTCGGCCGCGCAGGCGCTGCTGGGCAACCTGGCCATTGTGGCCGTTACCGCCATCGTCTTTGCGGTGGTGGGCGCGGCCTGGGCGGGAACGGCTGGCGGCGGGGCACACATTTCAGTTGGCCGGCAAGCCGTGGAACTGGCTGGGCGCGGGGCCGCTTCTGCTGGGCGGCTTTGGCTCTGCGCCGCCGCAAGCGCAACTGGCGCTGCTCTTTGAGTTTCTGGCCGTGGCGCTGGCGGCGCTGATTCCCTGGGGCTCGGGAGCGGACCGCTGCGGCTGACCGCCGGCTGCGCCTCCGCCGCGGTGCTGGCCGCAATCGTTTTTCCGCTGCTGGCGCATTGGGTCTGGGGCGGCGGCTGGCTGGCGCAGCTGGGCGTGAACTTCGTCGCTGGGCGCGGGCTTTCTGGATGGCGGCGGCGCGGCCACCGTGCACGTGCTGGGCGGGCTGAGCGCGCTGGCCGTGGTGTGGATCGCCGGGCCGCGCAAGGGCAAGTTTCCCAAGGAGGGCCTCTCCACCGCTCTGCCCGGCCACAACGCCGTCTATGTGCTCTTCGGCTGCCTGCTGGCGCTGGTGGGCTGGCTGGCCTGGAACGTGGCCGGCGCGGTGCTCTGGCTCCATGCGCCGCTTGGCCGCGCTGCCGGTGACGGCGATCAACACGCTGCTCTCCGCCTCGGGCGCGCTGGCGGCCACCTTTGCCGTGACGCGCGTCCGCTTTGGCAAGCCCGACGCCAGCCTCTGCGCCAACGGCTGGCTGGCCGGCCTGGTGGCCTCCAGCGCCTGCGCCGGGCTCGTCACGCCGGGCCAGGCGCTCTTCGTCGGCCTGGTCGCCGGCATTGCCACGCCGCTGCTGGTGGAAGTGCTGGAGCTGGCGCTCTCCATCGACGATCCCTCGGGCGCAATTACGGTTCACGCCGTCGGCGGATTGCTGGGACTGCTGGCCGCGGGCATCTTCGCCCCGCAGCCGGGGCAACTGGTGGCCCAACTGGTCGGCATCGCCACGCTGCTGGGACTGGTGCTGCCGCTGGTCTATCTGCTCTTCTGGCTGCTCAACCGCGTGGTTCCCTTCCGCGTGGACGCGGACGGCGAGCGCATCGGCATGGACCTGCACGAACTGGGCGGCGGCGCTTATCCGGAGTTCGTGATTCACCGCGACGAATCGTACCGCTAAAGCGTTTACCGGTTCTTGCGCATTGACGAGAGCCGCACAAAAGTGACGCCATGCGGAGCCACATCGGAGGAGAGTGAGCCGGAGACGGAGCCGATCTCTTTCTGCCGCCACAGATCGCGAACCTTCCAACTGCCGTCCAGGCCGAGGTCCGTCAGGGTAACGCTCATCTTCAGGGGGCTTTCACTCAGGTTGAAGAGCCCCACGGCAACGGAGCCGTCTTCGAGCGGCTTTTCAAGAATGAACTCGTCGGCGGACTGGCGCACTACGCGGCCCTGCCAGCCCAGCGCATCCTGATCCACATCGATGACTTCGCTGTTGCACAAAATGCCCAGGGTGAAGTCGTCGAGCGCGGCCATATCCCCGCCGAAGAACAGGGGCGAAGCCATCAGCGCCCACATCGACATATAGCTGTACTGCTCGTCGGCGGTGAGCGAGACGCGGTACGGGCGTTTGCGCCTGGTCATATTTGGCCGGGTCGTCGATGGCGCCGATCAAGATGTAGTCGGGATCGTTCCAGTGGCCGGGGCCGGCGTAGCTGGCATGGCTGGCATTGGCCAGCGCGATGGAATAGAAGCCCGGCAGCCGCTTGCGCTTTTCGTCGCCCAGGTCGCCGGTGGTGCGCCAGGAGTTTCCGCCGGAATCCGCGCGCCCAGGTCCAGACGTCGCCCATGCCGTACTGGCAGAGGTTGAGGACCATATCGCGGTCCTGTTGTTTTGAGCAGGCCGCCCATCAGGTCGTAGGGTTTGCGGTAGTCGGCAATGGTGGGATTTTTCGGCGCGATCTGCCATAGGAGCACCAGTCGTACTTGAGGAAGTCGAACTTCCAGGCGGCGAAGGTTTTTGCGTCGAGCTCTTCGTGCTGATAGGAGCCCGTGTAGCCCGCGCAGTTGAGCGGGCCAGGGGATGAGTAGAGGCCGGCTTTGAGACCTTTGGCGTGGATATAGGCGGCCAGCGCAGCCATATCTTTGAAGCGGTCGTTGGGGCGAATCACTCCCTGCGGGTCGCGCGGTGCTCCGCTCAAATCGGGTTCCGTTGATCCCGGTTTCATCGGCCAGCCGTCGTCGACATTCACATATTGATAGCCGAAGTCGGCCATGCCGGAGGAGATCATGGCATCGGCCGCCTGCCGCACTTTTTCGGCGGTCGGGTTGCCGTAGTCGGAGTACCAGGTATTCCAGCCCATGGGCGGAGTGAGCGCGAGAGTATCGCCCACGACAATGCGAAAGAGCCGGGACGATTTTCCCTTCGCGTTTGAGGCCAGCAGCGTGACGGCATAAATGCCGGGTTTGTCCGGAGTCGTTCCCGGTGATGATGCCGGTAGCGGGATCGAGGCTGAGCGACGGCGGCAGACCCTTGGGCGGCGAACTGAATGGGCCGCACGCCGGTGCAGGGAATGCGGTAAAGAAACGGATGGCCGGGGCGCGCGCCATAGATTGTGGGGCCGTTGATTTTGGCTGCGGCGGGCGGTTTGGGAGTGAGGATCGGGCGGGCGTCGTCGGCAGTGCAGATCAGTGGTGCTGATAGAGCGGCGAGAAGAAGAGCGGTGCGGCAAAAACGATTCATGCGTATAAACTCCCATTCCGGATGCGCTCCCATTTTACGTCGGGAGGGCCGGAAGATGGCGGTGAGGATACTCCTCCGAGGTATACTGCCATCAAATTCCTGAAGTGTTGAATTCTATTCTCTAATTTGTAAGTGGAAAGGTATTGGGAAATATGAGAAAGGTATCCATCAAAGGCGTAATAATAGGCGGGATTGTCGATATGGTTTCTTCCATGGTTCTCGGCATTCCGTTTGCTTTTTATGCATATTCTACGCTTGATCTTGCGCACATGCCGCAAGACGCTGGATCTGCGGTTAAAGCGGCCATGGAGGCGAATATTCCACTCTATATATTTCAGCTATTTGTTGGCATGTGCTGTTCGGCATTTGGCGGATTTGTCGCAGCCTGGCTGGCTAAGCACGACGAGTTGCTCAATGGAGCTCTTTCCGCCTTCCTCTCCATGATATCCGGCATCTATGCTATGTCAGCAGGTAAGGACACTCATTCAATTTATATACAGATACTACTGATAATCTCATGTCCTGTATTTGGTCTCTTGGGTGGTTATCTCAGGCTTATGCAAAAGCGTGCTCGTATTCAGCAGCCACAGCAACAGCGGAGAAGTAATTGCTTACCGTCGAGCCAGCAGCAGCATGAGCGCGAAGAGCGCTAGCCGGGACCAGTGCGAGGCCGGCGTAGAGCAGCATTCGGCGGGCGGCGGGCAAGCGGATGCCTAAGCGAGATCGGGCGGCGCGCGCCCTCTTCGACGCCACCTGCTCCTGGTGCTCCAGGTCCCAGGCCATCTCGTTGGCGGTCGAATAGCGGTGGCGCGGGTCGCGCTTCCAGGGCGCGATAGAGAATCTCCTGCAACGCGGGCGTGATCTCCGGATTCAGTTCGCGCGCAGGCCGGGGATCGTGCAGCACCCGCTCATTCATCACCGCCAGCGGATTGGGCCCGCTGAAAGGCGGCTGGCCGGTGAGCATCTCGTAGAGCATCACGCCCAGCGAATAAATATCGCTGCGCTGGTCGCCGCGCTGGCCCTTCACCTGCTCGGGAGAGATGTAGTCCGGCGTGCCCAGCGTGGCCGACATATCGACAAAGGTGATGCGCCGCGCGTCTTCCTTCATGGCGATGCCGAAGTCGATCAGCTTGATGCGGTCCTGTCGTCGACCATGATGTTTTCCGGCTTCAGGTCGCGATGCACCACGCCGTGCTTGTGCATGTAGTCGAGCGCGTCGCAGATTGCCAGCGTGAGGTTGACGGCGCGATCGATGGGCAGCTTGCGCTCCTGGTTCAGGATGTCGCGCAGCAGGCGGCCCTCGACCCACTCGATGACCATGTAGGCCCGGCTGCGCTGCTCCGGCTCGTAGGTCTTCACCACGCCGGGGTGGTCCAGCTCCTGGCCGATCTCCTGCTCGCGCTGGAAGCGCTCCACCAGGATCGGGTCGGCCTCCATCTCCGCATGGGGAACCTTGATGGCCACCTGCCGGCCGTCGCGAAGGTCGGTGGCTTTAAAGAGCGTCGACATGCCGCCGCGCGCGACGACCGCATCCAGGCGGTAGTGGTCCAGCGTTTCTCCGGCTTCAAGCGTGGTCATCAGTGCGTACAGCATAACAAGTCAAGTCTTTCATGCAAATCGTAAGAAATTTCGCAAGGGAATCGAAGGTGAACCACACAGGGTACTTACGAAGCCTGCAATCCTAAAGCCGCGTGGAATGTCGAGCCGTGTCGGCCGGCAAATCATCCAGTTTGCCGAGTTGGGCTACCGATCAGGCACACTGAGGCATCCGTTACAATTGCATCGCTCCATTTGTGGGACGTTCTGTGGTTTGATTTCTATATGCTCCGTTTTTCAAAAATCCTCGCGGTTTGCCTTTTGGTTGCCTGGGTAATGGCGCCCGGAAGGGCTTATGCAAATCGCGGCACGGCCCATCCCGCCCCAGCGGAGCCGGCGCAGGAGACGGGCTTTCTGAATCGCCGCATCGAGTTGCACGGAGTGAGCTACCGCTACCAGGTCTACCTGCCCGAGGAGTGGCGGCGGGACGACCACAAGCTGTGGCCGGTGATTCTGTTTCTGCACGGCCGGGGCGAGCGCGGCTCGGAGGGGATGTGGCAGACGCAGATCGGCCTTCCCCAGGCGGTGCGCGACCACCCGGAGCGCTGGCCGTTTGTGATCGTCATGCCGCAGTGCCCGCTGCCCAGCTACTGGACCGACCCGGATATGCTGGCCATGGCCATGGCCGCGCTGGACCAGGAGACGGCCGAGTTCCACGGCGATCCGGAGCGCACTTATCTGACCGGCCTCTCGCTGGGCGGCTACGGCGCCTGGGAGCTGGCGCGGCTTTATCCCCAGCGCTGGGCGGCGATAGCCATTGCGGCCAGGCGGCGTCTTCTGGAGCTATGCCCCGGAGCGCTGGCAGGAGGCCTCGACTTTGCCCACGGAGTACGCCCGCGCGCTGGGCCGCACGCCGGTCTGGCTCTTCCACGGAACTGAAGATAACGTGGTGCCGCCGCGCGAGAGCGAGCTGATGTTTGAGGCGTTCAAGGCCGCCGGCGGGCACATTCGGCTGTGGCTCTACCAGGGCATGAAGCACGACTGCTGGACCCGCGCCTACAACGAGCCGGAGCTGCCGCGGTGGCTGCTGGCGCACCGCGGCGAGCCGCCTCAGACCAGGCAAGGCGCACGGCCGGAGTTGCCTGCACTGGCCGAGCGGCTCATCATTCCGCTTCATCCGCTTGCCATCAAGCTGCCCACGGCGCTGCTTGACAGCCTGGCCGGGCAGTATTGCGACGCGAGAGGGCAATATCGTGGTCACGGTCTTTCGCCAGGGCGAGCAACTCTACGAGAAGAACATGCACGGGGAGTCAGGGAGCTGGCAGCGGAGTCGCCGGGGAGATTCTTTTATCCCAGCGGCTCCAGCGGCACCCGGCTGACCTTTGAGCGCGATGCCCAGGAGCGCGTAACAGCCCTGGTCCTCAACGACGACCGGCACGAAGAACGATGGGAAAGACGGAGGTCAGCCTCCAGCCACTAGTTTTTGGCGTCGAGGATTATGGAACGCCGCCCGCCCTCTTTGCGTAGTAATCTTTGAACGGCGAAACGAACAAGGAGGCACCATGTTTTGCAGCGGCTGTGGTCAGGCTTTAGCTCCGGGTCAGGGTTTCTGTCCCCAATGCGGCCGTCCGGTTGCGCCGGCAGTTCCCCCTGTGCCCGGTATCGAGTTCCAGGTGGAAAGCTACGCCGGCAAGGTGAAAGCGCTCAGCATAGTCTGGTTCATTTATGCGGGTCTTTCGCTGCTGCTGGGGATTGCGGGGCTGGCTTTCGCAAAGGCGTTTCTTTCCGGATTTCTTGCCCCGTGGATCCATAACGGCCCGGAGCCGGGCGCTCCCATGCCGGAGTGGTTTTTCCCGGCTATCATCCACTTTGCCCTGGTGTTTCTGGTTATCAGGTCCGGGTTGGCCCTGGTGGCCGCATGGGGCCTGTGGCAGCGCACCGAGTGGGGGCGCATCGTGGCCATCATCGCCTCAGTCGTCAGCCTGCTCAAGTTTCCCTTCGGCACCGCGCTGGCCATCTGGACGATGGTGATGCTGCTGGGCTACCGGAACACGACGCTTTACGAGCAATGACGTAACCCAAACGAGTTACTCGCGGCAGGCAAGATTTCGCAGCTACAATCAGCACCATGAGTTTTCCTGAGACGCGGATGCGCCGGCTGCGGCGCAGTGAATCGTTGCGGGCGCTGGTGCGGGAAACCGTTCTCGAACCCGGCGACCTGATCTATCCCTTGTTCATCTGCCCGGGCGAAGGCGTGCGGCGCGAAGTGAGCTCCATGCCGGGGGTCTTCAACCTCTCCATTGACGAGGCGGTGCGCGAGGCCGAGGAAGCGGCGCAGCTGGGGCTGGGCGGGCTGCTGCTCTTCGGACTGCCCGAGACCAAGGACGTGCAGGGCTCAGGCGCATGGGAAGAGTTCGGGCATTGTGCAACAGGGGCTGCGCGCGCTGAAAAAGTCGGAGGCAGCTAAAAAGCTGGTGCTGATTGCCGACGTTTGCCTGTGCGAGTACACCAGCCACGGCCATTGCGGCGTAGTGATCGAAACCCGCGACGGCTGGGTTGTGGATAACGACTCCACGCTCCGCCAACTGGCCCGCACGGCCGTCAGCCTGGCCAAAGCCGGAGCCGACGTGGTGGCGCCCAGCGACATGATGGACGGCCGCGTGGCCGCCATCCGCAAATCTCTCGACGAAGAAGGACATTCCGATACGCCCATCCTGAGCTATGCCTCGAAGTTTGCTTCGGCTTTTTACGGGCCATTCCGCGAGGCGGCCGCTTCGGCGCCCCAGTTCGGCGACCGCAAGACCTATCAGATGGACGGCGCCAACCTGCGCGAGGCGCTGCGCGAGATCGATCTCGATCTGGAAGAAGGCGCGGACATGATTCTGATGAAGCCGGCCATGCCCTACCTGGACGTGGTGCGTGCGGCGCGGGAGTTTGTGGATGTGCCCATGGGCGCCTACCAGGTTTCCGGCGAGTACTCCATGCTGCAGGCGGCCTTTGAAAAAGGCTGGCTGGACCGTGATCGCGCCATGCTCGAATCGCTGGTCGGCATTCGCCGCGCCGGGGCGGACTTTATCGTCACTTACTTCGCCAAGGAAGCCGCAAAGCTGCTGGGGTAAGCGCGATTTCCGAAGCCTGTGCAAGATACGGCAGCTAACATTGCTGCAAACTTAGTGCGCCGCGACAGTCGTGTAGTCTTCTATAGATACCCACCTATGCTCAAGCGACTCGAAACCTACTTTGAATTCACGCGCCTGGAGACCAACTGGCGCACTGAGATTCTGGCCGGCGTCACCACCTTTCTGACCATGGCCTACATCGTGCTGGTCAACCCGGCCATTCTGGCCGCCGCCGGAATGCCGCTGGCTGCCGTCACCGCGGCCACCTGCCTCTCGGCCGGCTTCGCTTCCATCATGATGGGCATCGTGGCGCGCTATCCCATCGCGCTCGCTCCCGGCATGGGCCTCAACGCCTACTTCGCCTACGCCGTCTGCATCAAGACTGCACATTCCCTGGCAGACGGCTCTGGGCGCGGTCTTTCTCTCCGGCGTCATCTTTCTCGCGCTCACCGCCGCCGGCATCCGCCAGATGATTCTGCGCGCCATTCCCCACGAGCTCTACGCCGCCGTCGCCAGCGGCATCGGCCTCTTCATCGCCCTCATCGGCTTTCGCAACGCCGGCTTGGTGGTGGGCGACGCCGACACCCTCGTCGGCCTGGGCAACATCCGCAACCCCACCGCCGCGCTGGCGCTCCTCGGCCTGCTCCTCATGGTGGCTCTGGAGGTGAGGAAGGTCCGCGGCGCGATTCTCATCGGCGTGCTCGCCATCACCGGCCTCGCCTGGGCAATGGGCCTGACGCACTGGACGCCCGCCGCCGGCGGCTTCCACTCGCTGGCAAGCACCGCCTTCCAGCTCGACATTCGCGGCGCGCTCAACAAGGGCCTGCTGGAGATCGTCTTCGTCTTCTTCTTCGTGGACCTCTTCGACAACCTCGGCACCCTGGTCGCCGTCACCAAGCGCGCCGGGCTGATCGAGGCCGACCACTCCATCCCCCGCCTCAACCGCATTCTCTTCACCGACGCCACGGCCACCGTCTTCGGCTCGCTCACCGGAACCTCGACCGTGACCAGCTACGTCGAGTCCACGGCCGGCGTCGCTGCCGGCGGCCGCTCGGGCGTCACCGCCATCGTCACCGGCTTGCTGTTTCTTGCCGCCATCGGCGCCGCTCCTTTCGTGGGCATCGTGCCCGCGGCCGCCACCGCTCCGGCGCTGATCCTGGTGGGCTCGCTGATGCTGGCCACCATCGAGCGAGATTCACTGGCACGATCCGCTGGTTGCGGTTCCCGCCTTTCTCACGCTGGTGCTGATTCCGCTTCACCTACTCCATCGCCAACGGCCTCGGCTTCGGCATCATCGCCTGGGCCGCGCTCCACCTGGCCGCCGGCAAATTCCGCAAACAGGACTGGCTGCTCTACCTGCTGGCCGCGCTCTTTCTGGCCCGCTTTATCTACCTGGGAGCGAGCTAGGCGTCCTGCTAAGATTGGCTTCGCAAAACGAAAGGAAACATCCATGCACTGGTATCACTACGTCGCGTACTTCTTCGGAGGCGCATTTCTCGCCAACACCCTGCCACATCTCGGTCAATGGAATCTCGGGACATGCCTTTCAGAGCCCCTTCGCATCGCCGCCGGGCAAGGCTTGTCCTCCTCGACGGTCAATGTCCTCTGGGGCTTCTTCAATCTCGCCGTCGCCTACCTGCTCGTCTGCCGCGTGGGCAGCTTCAATCTGCGCAAGACCCGGCATGTGCTTATTCTCGGCGCGGGCATTCTGCTCATGTCGCTCATGCTGGCCCGCGCATTCGGGCGGTTCCACGGCGGACTGTGAGCCTGCTGATTGCAAGCGCAGGCCAGGGCCGTTGCCAGCTTTGTCCCTCTCGGGCCGTGAGCGTAATAATGTCGTAAACCTTTCCCAACTTTCCGCTGTACTATGGGTGGGAGGCTTGAGTTGCACTCTCTGAAGATGCGCACGATGAAGATCTTTCGGAATTGGCAGATGAAGGGAGCGCGGCGTTTGACGCTGCCCAGCCTCGTGGTACGGCGGCAGCCTCGCTCGCCCTGGCGCTTGGCCTCTCAGCCTGCGAGCAAGTGGCCAGTTACACCCAGCCCAGCCTGGTGAGGGCCATCGATGCATCCTACATAGCCCCGGCAGTGAACATTGATGTGGAAGGCATACAGATCGCCCACAATATTGGCCAGGGCACCATCACTCCCTATGGAACGCTCCCGTCCTCGAACGCCGCTCTCATCCAGGTGACGGCGGCGACCGGAGGCGCGGCTCTGGTCACCTCCAACGGCACGCTGCTCGCCGGCCATCAGCACTCGGTTTTTCTCACCGATAACGGCGCAGCCCCCAACGGTTACTTGGTCACTGTCCTTGAAGACCAGCAGATCGCGGCGGCCGAGGGCCACTCGGCCTTCCGCTTCCTGAATCAGGCGCCCAAGACCGGAGGCGTGGACGTATATATGATTCCTACCGGCAGTACCATTGCCGATACCATCCCTCTGGTGACGGACCTGCCCGTGGGCGGAACCGCCGGCTATATCAGCTTCACCTCGCAGACCGTGACCATGGTGATCACGCCCACCGGCGTGTTCACACCAAAGTACACTTCCGCGTCCCTCAACCTGACCGGAGGCGATGTGTATACGGTGCTGATCGTGGATACGCAGTTGACCAGCAACCCGCCCGTTGAAATCTTCATGGCCAACGACGTGGACTGAGCCCCTTCCCGCTCTCCGCAACAGGGTCATTTTGGAACCGTCTTACCAGCCGCCGCAACGGAGTCATATTCCTGCCGGTGCTCGCGCGCGTATACTCGTCGGCAAGGCAAGAACGCGATGGACCTGACAGCAATCCCTCTTCCGAACTCTTTGCAAAACGCATACGTACTCACCGTGGTTCTGGCCTTTGCCGGCTACCTGGTTACCTTCTTAAGCGCTCGAATGCTGGCGCGGCGCCGCGACAAGCTGGACCTGGTGAACCGGCGCCTCAACGAGTTTTACGGCCCGCTCTATGTCGCCTCCCAGGCCGGAAATATCGCCTACCGCTCGCTGCTCAAAAAGCAGGGCAAGACGCAGAGCTTTCCCATTCTCGACAGCGAGATGAAGGAGTGGATGCTGTGGATGACCACCATCTTCATGCCCCTCAACGACGTCCGCGAAAAGATCATCATCGAGAAGGCCTATCTGATCGTCGAGGAGCAGATGCCGCATTGCCTGCTCGACTTTGTCACCCACGTGGTGGGTTACAAGGCGGTGCTGGCCAAGTGGGCCGAGGGCGACTACTCCGAGCGCCGCTCCACCATCGGCTGGCCGCCGGAGTTCGACATCTATGTAGAGCGCTCCTATGCCGCGCTGAAGGCCAAACAAACCAAGTTGCTGCACAGCGCGCTTTGGAATTTCTATCATCGGTTCGTCAATCGCAAGCGCTGATAACTCTCGTTGACCTCTGATTATTCCGTAATGCGAATCGCGTGATCGCTCACCCTTCGTGCGCCAGCGTTGGATTGAGCGATTTCACCTGGGCGACGGCCTTGGTCAGTCGCGCCTCCTGCTGCCGGCTTCCCTTGTGACTCGATCGCGTATAGATATGCTCGATGGTCTCCACCAGGTATGCGCCGGGAATAAACTCATCTTTCCCACCGACTCCGTGACCGGGCAGCAGCACCACATCTCCGGGTTTTGGCAGCGAGTGCAGGGTCTCCAGAGGAACCAGGTTGATGCAACTGCCGCTTCCGTTGACGAATTCCAGGCAGTTCCTGCTTTGAAGCGTCCCTTCGCGCGCAGCCCGAGCCTCCTGCCGTGCCTTCCACGATTGATAGTAGGCGGCAATCATCGTCGGCGTGCCGATCAGGCACCACACGATTGTCGCCAAGAAAGTCCCCAACGGCGCTATATGAATCAAATACTCCAGCATGTTTTGTCTCTCTCCTGGGCAGGGGTTCGAAAGCTTGCATGCTCCCCGTTCTGGCGCATCTTCCTCGCCCAAGCGGAACACAACCACAGGCCGAAAGTCCAGCACGGACTTTTCCCCTCCCCCAAAGGCCAAACCCCAGCCGAAGCCGGGGCTGAGTACCCGGGCCCGTCTGAGGGAATTTCCGCACTAAAAAATTACTGGAATCTCCGCTCAGCTCGCGAGCGCCTTGCCGGGCGCCCCCGCATGTGCCAATCGCGTGACTCCGCTGAACAGGAAGTTGATGCCTACAATCGTTCCAATTGCCCAGGCCGAAGCCGAGGGCCAATTGAAGCCGATCATCAATCCCAGCAGCAGCGTCACGATGCCGTCAAGCAGGATCCAACCCGCTCCAGGCAGGGCGCGCAGGCTGAAGTACGCCAGTATCTGCATAAATCCCTCGAGGTAGAGAATGAATGCCAGAACCAGCGTGAACGACAGCAGGCTGAGACCGGGGTGAAAAGCCAGGTACAAACCGCCCGCGATATAGACGATTCCCAGCATCAGGCGCCACACAAATCCTCCGGCGCCTCGCGCCGCAAATGCATAAGCCAGGTGCGCGAATCCAGTGCAAAAGATCAGCCAGCTGACAAAGATCGAAACACCGATCCCCGCCGCCAGAGGCAATGCAATGGCTAGAATTCCCACTGCAATCATAAGAATCGCCGCTGCGATGGATAGGCCGTTCGACCGCTTCAACGAACCACTCAGTTCTGCTGTGCCCATAAAGTCTCCTGGGACAATTTTGAAGTACATGTCATTCTGTGCCCGGCCCGCACTGCCCGCATTTTTAACCGCACAAAAAATGCGTCCCAGGCCGCCATTTTTTATGGATGCCCGGGACGCTTTAGGGTTCAAAAGAATTTTAGTACCGGTAGTTCTCCGCCTTGTAAGGCCCTTCCACCGGCACGCCCAGATAATCCGCCTGCCTGGGCGTAAGCGTAGTCAGCTTCACGCCGATCTTTTCAAGATGCAGCCTGGCTACCTCTTCGTCCAGCTTCTTCGGCAGCACGTAAACGCCGATCTTGTAGCTGTCCTTGTTCGCCCATAGATCGAGCTGCGCCAGTGTCTGGTTGGCAAAGCTATTGCTCATCACAAAGCTGGGGTGACCGGTTGCGCAACCCAGGTTCACGAGGCGGCCCTCGGCCAGCACAAAGATCCCGTGCCCGTCAGGGAAAGTGTAGAAATCAACTTGCGGCTTAATGTTCAGCTTGGCCACGCCCGCCTCGCGGTTGAGCCGGTCCATCTGGATTTCGTTATCGAAGTGCCCGATGTTACAGACGATGGCCTGGTCCTTCATCCGTTTCATATGCTCGAGCGTAATAATGTCCACGTTGCCGGTGGTGGTGACGTAAATATCGCCGCGGCCGAGAGTGTCTTCCACCGTGGTGACTTCAAAACCCTCCATCGCGGCTTGCAGCGCGTTGATGGGATCGACTTCCGTCACAATGCACCGCGCGCCCATGCCGCGCAGTGAGTGCGAGCACCCCTTGCCCACATCGCCATAACCGCATATGACCGCAACCTTGCCGGCAACCATTACGTCCGTGGCTCTCTTAATTCCGTCGGCCAACGACTCCCTGCAGCCATAGAGATTATCGAATTTGGATTTGGTCACGGAGTCGTTCACATTGATGGCCGGCACCAGCAGCTTGCCCTGCTCCAGCATCTTGTAGAGCCGATGCACTCCCGTCGTGGTCTCCTCAGAAACTCCACGCCACTCCTTCACGACCTTGTGCCAGTGCTGCGGATCCTCGGCAAACACCTTCTTCAGCAGGTCCTTGATCACCTGTTCTTCGTGGCTCTCCGAAGGCCCATCGACCCACTTGTCGCCCTCTTCCAGCTCATAGCCCTTGTGGATCAGCAGCGTCACGTCGCCGCCGTCGTCAACAACCAGTTGCGGGCCCCTAGTTTCGTTTCCTGGGCCGCCTTTGTGAGCCAGCGCCTGAAAAGTGCACCACCAGTACTCCTCCAGCGACTCGCCCTTCCACGCAAACACCGGCACTCCGGTCGCAGCAATCGCCGCGGCCGCATGATCCTGGGTAGAGAAAATATTGCAGCTCGCCCAGCGGACCTCCGCGCCCAGGCTTACCAGGGTCTCGATCAGCACCGCCGTCTGAATCGTCATGTGCAGCGACCCTGTCACCCGCACGCCCTTCAGCGGCTTCGCCGCCGCATACTTGTTGCGGATCGAAACCAGCCCCGGCATCTCGTGCTCGGCAATCGCGATCTCCTTGCGGCCCCAATCGGCCAAAGCGAGGTCCGCCACCTTGTATCCCAAATCCGTGACTTCCAGTGTTGAAGTTGCCATAATGAATCTCCTCATATCGTTAAATCGTGATATATTGATATGTATCAGAAATTGCCCATGCCGTCAATCGTAAAAATCCTTCGCGCCGTGGCCGATCCCAACCGGCTCCGCATCCTCCTGCTTCTTTGCGGCGAAGAGCTTTCCGTCGCCGAATTGCAGGAGATTCTCTCCATGGGGCAAAGCACCATCTCCACCCACCTCTCGCAGCTCAAGCAGGTGGGATTGGTTGAAGACCGCCGCACCGGTAAGAGCAATCTCTACCGTCCCGCTGGCACCTCCGGTGCGGGTAGCGTTTTGGATCAGCTCCTCGAGAGAGCGAAACAAGAAATCCCCGAAGCCGCAGCCGACCAAGCCTCCATGCGTCGCGTCGTAAAAAAGCGCCAGGATAAAATGCGCAGTTTTTTTGACAGCGTAGCCGGCCGCCTGGGCAAGGATTACGTCCCCGGAAGATCCTGGAAGAGCGTAGCCGAAGCGCTCCTGCGCCTCATGCCTCCCCTGGTCATAGCCGATCTCGGCGCCGGCGAGGGAGCCTTCGCCCTTCTGCTCGCCGAGCGCGCCAAAAAAGTTATCGCCGTCGATACCTCCGCCCGCATGATCGAGGTAGGCCGCGAGCAGGCCCAGCGCCACGGAATAAAAAACGTCGAATACCGTCTCGGCGATATGGAAGAGATCCCCATCGAGGACTCAAGCATCGACCTCGTCTTCTTCTCCCAATCTCTCCATCACGCCCTGCACCCCGAGCGAGCCGTCGCCGAAGCCTGGCGAATTCTCCATCCCGGCGGCCGCATCATTCTTCTCGACCTGGTGAAGCACCGCTTTGAAGAAGCTCGCGAGCTCTATGCAGACGAGTGGCTGGGATTCAGTGAATCGGAGATCGAATCCATGCTTGAAAAAGCCGGCTTTAAAAATATAGAAACCTCAGTGGTCCACAAAGAACCGGAGACCCCGCAGTTTCAAACCCTGCTGGCGGTGGGGGATAAACAGAGCTAGCGATCCGTTGCGCCACAAAGCGAGCGACCGTCCCGCATACTATTTCCACAACAGTTTTGAATCCAATCTGCCTGCTCGACAATCAATTCGATACTGTCGAAATCGTAATATTTCGGCCATGGAGCGGAGCAATCGATGAGCAGTCTTAAAGGTAAAGTTGCGCTGGTTACGGGCGCATCCAAGGGCATTGGCGCGGCCATCGCCCGTGAACTGGCGGCGCACGGCGCCGCAGTTGCAGTTAACTACTCCGGCAGCAAGGCCGCCGCTGAAAATATCGTCGCAGAGATTAATTCCAGTGGCGGCAAGGCCATCGCCGTTCAGGCCAACGTGGCAGACCCAGTCAGCATTCCGCCTTTGGTGGATGCCGTCGCTACCCAACTTGGCCCGATCGACATTCTCGTCAATAACGCCGGCATTTACGAGTTCGGCGCGCTTGAACAGATCACTCCCGAGCATTTTCATAAACAATTCGACACAAATGTGCTCGGCCTTCTGCTCGTCACCCAGGCTGCAGTCGCCCGGTTCAACCCGGCCGGTGGAAGCATCATAAATATCGGCTCGGTGGTAGGTAAGATGGCCGCTCCCGGAGGCGCGGTCTACAGTGCAACAAAAGGGGCGGTCGATTCCGTCACAGTCGCGCTCTCAAAGGAACTAGGCGCAAAGAAGATTCGCGTAAATGCGCTCAATCCCGGGGTGGTTGAGACCGAGGGTACACATGCCGCGGGCTTGATTGGCAGCGAATTCGATACAGGAGTTGCAACGGCAACGCCGCTGGGCCGCATAGGCCAACCTAGCGACATTGCCACAGCGGCCGCCTTCCTCGCCTCTACTGACGCCGGTTGGATCAATGGTCAAACCATCTACGCAGCGGGCGGCTACACGCGCTGACCATTGCGGCTAGGGTCGTCTCCGGTTGCATTGCGGCATATCACTCGACGGCAATGGCAAATCAGCGGGCCTGCGAGTTCTCCGCCTCCAGCAGTTGCCGCTTGCGGTCGATGCCCCAGCGATAGCCGGTGAGCGAGCCGCTTGCGCCGATGACGCGATGGCAGGGAACTACCAGGGCCACGCGATTGGTGGCGCAGGCGCGGGCTACGGCGCGAGTGGCCTTGGGATCGCCCAGCTCGCGTGCCAACTGGCTGTAACTGCGCGTCTGGCCGCGTGGAATGGCCCGCAACGCCTGCCACACGCGAAGCTGGAAAGCCGTTCCGCGCAGGTCCAATGCAACTTCCGTAGATGAGTTCCGCGCCTTTCCGGCAACCTGTCCGATCGCCGCATCCACTAGCCGCGAAAGCGACGGATCGCGGCGAATGCTGGCCAAAGGAAACTCCTCGCGCAGGCTTGCCTCGGCCTCGGACGAAGTGGCTCCGAGAGCCAGCCAGCATAGACCGCGGACCGTGGACCCCACCACCAACCAGCCAAAGGGAGAACGAGCGGTGGTGAATCTGATCTGCTCTCCGCGGCCGCCTGCGGCAAAACGGGCGGGCGTCATGCCCAGTTGCGAGCCCTCGTATGCACGGCTGGAAGAGCCGAATCCGGCGTTATAGATTGCATCGGTCACGTTGCCTCCTTGTTTGAGCGCTGTGCGCAGCGAACGGGCACGAAGCGCCCGGTAGTACTGAAACGGACTCACGCCCAGCTTCTGCTTGAAGAGCCTCTGCACCGTGAAGGGGCTGAGCCGGACCAGGCGGCCCAGTTCGGCCAGCGGGATCGAGCGATCGAGATTGGCTTCAATGTAAGCACGGACCTCGTCCAAAGGGCTGCTGTGCGCAGCACCGGGTTTGCAGTGCTTGCAGGGACGAAATCCGGCAGCGCGCGCCTCCTCCGTCGAGCGGAAGAAGCGGACGTTTGCCTTGAGCGGGCGGCGGCTGGAGCAACTGGGGCGGCAGAAAACTCCGGTAGTGGTGACGGCGTAGAAAAACGCGGCCGCTGCATCGCGGCTGAGAATCTGCTGCCAGGCGGTCTCGGGGTCAATAGCTGCGGATTGCGTGGAATTTGTGCCGCTTGCGGATTGCAGTTTGCTGCTCATGGAATCTATGGTCGCCCATCAAAGGCTAGGCTGGCTATCCGGTTCTTGCGCGTAATTCAGAATATTTTCTGGCTGCCACCGATCTCGACTGAATCACAAGGCCCAAAATCAAGACCTAAGGCACCCGGCCTCTTCAACCTTTGCGCCTTTTCCCAGGTTGCATTTATTGCATAAAGTCCGTAGGTTTTCCTCTACATTTTGCCCTCGAAGCGACCATGGATAAATATGATCAACATGCAGCTCAATGGTAAGATCCTTGGCAGGGGATGCGCCGCATATAACGCATCGAAATCTGTCCCGGACTAAAATCTTGTAACGCAAAGCCAGGGGGATTGATCGTGAAGCAGGGATTTCTCCCGAGGCACTCCCTTGATTTTCAGTTATGGATTCAACCGCATTTCGTTCGACGGTTGGCATATCAACATCATTGACATTCTTAACGAAAGCCGATAGTGCGGCTCTCCATCCGCCCCAACGAAGGATATAGGCTTTCGGGCCTACCGTGGATGGTGGATGCTTTAGTTCGCCGAAGTGAGGCTGCCGACCGTAGTGCGTCCAAAGTGCCAAAATATTCTCAAAACACTCTTCTTCCGTGTATCGACGCCCCATCGGCGCTGAGGCAATTCCAACCTCTGCGAGTAGCGACCCCCATCTGCCGAACCTTCCGCTAATAGTAGCTGTATCAACTTTAAGTTTTTTAGCAATAGCTTTCAGAGTTGCGGGAATAGTTGGATATTCAGCTGCGAAGTCTCGAAGAGCTTGGATGACCTCTTCGCGTGAAAGCACTCTGTATCTTGGGGCAATTAAATCGCTGATTCCAGCTTTATCGAGAGCTTCCTTCCATGAACCAAAGCGACGAAAAAGAGTGGAGGAGTGGACCCGTGCGAGGGAATCGTATCTTTCTCTTGTCAGTCGTTGCCCATTGAAAACGTCTGCAATACGCCGCAACTCCGCCAAGAGTGCTTCGTCCGAGTATTCATCGAGAGTCTGCAATTCATATTTCATAGCTTTCTCGATCTCAGTTTACTCTGGTTGGGAAAGCTCCAACCTTAGTCTCGAACGCCATCCCCGCCGCAGGTGGCCAGCATCGCCTCCGCCCTGACCAAATCCTCTTCTGTATCCACGCCGATGGTGTCGTGGGGAGCTTCAGCTACGTAAATATCGATTCCGTTGTCCAGCAGGCGGAGTTGTTCCAGGCGCTCTATCCGCTCGAGCGTTGAGGGCGGCAAAGCGGCAAATTTTTCCAGCGCGGCTTTGCGATAGGCGTAAATTCCCAGGTGCTTGCGATAGCCGCTAAAGCCTGAGCTATCGCGGTCAAAAGGGATGGTGGAGCGGGAGAAGTAGAGCGCGCGGCCATCGAGGGCCGTAACCACTTTGACGGCGTTGGGGTTGGCGATCTCCTCGGCGGGGCAGCGGACGGCCAGCGTTGCGACCTCAACCTCGGGCCGCTCGAAGAGCTCAAGTAGCGGCGAAAAAAAGTCCGGTGTGAGCGTCGGTTCGTCGCCCTGAATATTGACATAGATATCGGCGTCGATCTCGAGGGCTACTTCTCTGACCCTGTCCGATCCGCTCTGACAATCGGGCGAGGTCATCACTGCGGGGATGCCGCGCTCTCGGCAGGCGGCGGCCACTTCCTCAGAATCGGTGGCCACCACGACTGGGTCCATCAGGCCGCTCTGTGCGGCGGCGCGCCAGACCCACTCCACCATGGGACGGCCGGCGATGGGTCGCAGCACCTTGCGGCTGAGCCGCGTGGAACCTAGCCGGGCCGGAATCACAGCGGCAATGCGGAACGTACTCATGCAGGCGAGTTTACACGAGCGGCGAGGGAGGGCTCACATTCGCCACTACTCCGCGCGGAAAACCATCCGCGCAGTTTGACCTCGAATCCTGCCCACCGTATCATCAAGACTGGGACTTGTGCGCGGATCACGATTGCGCAGAGTTCGGTGCGGCCATTCAGGCCGCGCATTCAGACCGCCATTCCGGCGGAGTAGCTCAGATGGTTAGAGCGACGGATTCATAACCCGTAGGTCGGCAGTTCGATCCTGCCCTCCGCCACCAACATCGGCAGGTCTGAGATTAACAATCCACAATACGGAAAATTATTTACGACATCTTTATTTTCCTGAATCGGTCGAAGGCTGTTATATTATTTTTTTCGGGGTTCTCAGCCTCATGGGTGAGTCTTGCCCGGAAATATTTTTTGTACACAAAATGTGTGACCGTTGTCACGTCAGGTGCATCCAAACAAGAGGCGTACCCAAGGGAAGAAAGCCAGGCAAGGAAAGCATTCATGGCGCAAATATTTGACCGCAGCTCCAACGCTCTGGCTCGCGCGAGCCTGGTGTTGACGGGGCTGATCGTGATCGCCCTGGGGGTCACGCTGGATGAGTTGCAGCGCTCGCCCTGGGTGACGCGGCAGGGCCAGCGCCCGGACCAGCCGGTGCCCTTCAGCCATAAGCATCACGTGCAGGGGCTGGGCCTGCAGTGCCAGTACTGTCACGTGACGGTGGAGAAGTCGAGCTACGCCGGAATCCCGCCGACCAAGACCTGCATCAACTGCCACGCGCAGATCTGGACCAACGCGCAACTGCTGGAGCCGGTGCGGTCGAGCTGGGCGACGGGGCAATCGCTGCCGTGGACCAAGGTGCACGACCTGCCCGATTATGTTTACTTCAGCCACGAGATTCATGTGAACAAGGGAATGGGCTGCGCCAGCTGCCACGGGCGCGTGGACCAGATGCCGCTGATGTATGCGCAGAACACGCTGCAGATGGAGTGGTGCCTGGACTGCCATCGCAATCCGGCGAAGAATCTGCGGCCGACCAGCGAGATTTACAACATGGCGTGGGAGAAGCCGGCGGAGGACAGGCCGGTGTGGTGCGCGGTGGGCGATGAGAAGAGCGGCGTGCCGACGGCGCAGAGCGTGAACTGCGTGACCAAAGATCCGAGTGCGGCGGGTGCCGAAGTTGCCTCGCTTGCAGATGCCGTGGCGTTGGCGGCGGAGCAGGTCCGGATGCGGCGGCCTAGCGTTCTCTGCAGCCGAAGTACGAGAAATTCACCAGCCAGGATGAGCTGGGGCACTTTCTTGTGGATCACTACAAGATTCGCACTCCGAAAGATCTGACCAGTTGCGAGGTCTGCCACCGATGAGCGGACGACGGATGGATGAAAATCAAAATACGACCAGCGCTGCAGAGCATCTCGCAGGGGCTAAAGCCCTCGATTCTTTTGAGGCTGTTTCGGCACGACTGAAGTCGTGCCCTGATACAAACTCAGCTCTGCCAATGCTGCGGCTGAGGCGACGCCGATGACGCTGGACCAGGTGCGCGAGGAGTTGAAGGCTGTGAAGGGCAAGCGCTATTGGCGGTCGGTGGACGAGCTGGCCGATACGCCGGAGTTTCAGGCGGCGGTGGAGCGGGAGTTTCCCGGTTCGCCGCAGGAGTGGGGCGATCCGGTTTCGCGGCGCGGCTTCCTGAAGCTGATGGGCGCGTCGCTGGCGCTGGCCGGGCTGGCCGGATGCACCAAGCAGCCCGACGAGCCGATCTATCCCTACGTCAAAGCGCCGGAAGATTTGATTCTGGGCAAGCCGATGTACTTTGCCACGGCGCATCCGTTTGTGACCGGCGCGGTGCCGCTGCTGGTCAAGAGCGATCAGTTCCGGCCCATCAAGATCGACGGCAATCCGGAGCATCCTTATAACCAGGGCTCGTCGGACCCGTTTACGCAGGCGACGCTGCTGGACCTCTACGATCCGGACCGCTCGCAGCATGTGACCTATCGCGGCGAGAATCGCGAGTGGGCGGAGTTTGCCGAGGAGTTGCGCATCAAGGTGGCCGCAGACCAAGGATGGGACGGGGATTTATTTCCTCAGCGAGACGATTACTTCGCCGACGCTGGCGCGGCAGTGGAAGGCGAGGTGCAGGCGGAGTATCCGAAGGCGAAGCTGGTGCAGTATGACCCGGCGATTGCGGGGACGGCGCTTGACAAGGGCTTGAATGTTCAATATGATCCTGGCCGAGGCGGATGTGATTGTTTCGCTCGATGCGGATTTTCTTTCGGGCGCCGGCTTTCCGGGATTCCACAAGCTGGTTCGCGAGTATGCGGAGCGGCGCAAGATCCCGGAGAAGCTGAACCGGCTTTATGCGATTGAGAGCACGCCGACAACGACGGGATTGAAGGCTGAGCATCGGCTGGGGCTGCGGGCGAGCGAGATTCCGGCCTTTGCGGCGGAGTTGGCCAAGGCTGTGGGAGTCACGGGCGTTGAGCCTCCGGCGTATGCCTGGACCGATGAGCAGAAGAAATTTCTGGCCGCGCTGGCCAAGGATTTGAAGGCCCACGCGGGCAAGAGCGTGGTGATTCCGGGGCTGTATCAGGATCCGACGGTCACGGCTCTGGCTCTGGCTATCAACAATGCTCTGGGCAATGTGGGCAAGACGGTTGTTCTTCGGGCCTGCGCCTGCGGAATTGCACGTCTAGCGATCAGCTTGCAGATTTGAAGGCGCTGGTTGCCGACCTGAATGCAGGCAAGGTGGATTGGCTTGTGATTCTGAACGCCAATCCGATCTATGACGCGCCCGCCGATCTGGAGTTTGCCGCGGCATTCGAAAGGCGAAGACAGTGGCGCATCTTGGCTCGCATGTGGACGAGACGGGACAGATTGCGCACTGGCATATTCCGGCAGCGCATTATCTGGAGTCGTGGTCGGATGCGCGGGCTTATGACGGAACGGTTTCGATTGTGCAGCCGATGATCGATCCGCTTTATGGCGGCAAGACGGCGCACCATGTCTTTCAGGCGCTGCTGGATGAGCCTGGCTTGAGCCCGTATGAAGCGGTGCGCGAGACGTGGAAGCCGGTGATCAAGGGCGACTTTGAGACGGGCTGGCGCAAGGCGCTGCACGAGGGCTGGATTGAAGACACGGCGTATGGCAAGTGGCGCGAAGGCTGGTGTGGATGCGAGCCAGGTCTGGCAGCAAGGTTCCTGCGCCTTCGCCGAAGGATTCGCTCGAGATCATCTTCCGGCCCGATCCGAATGTTTATGACGGGCGCTGGTCGAATGTGGGCTGGCTGCAGGAGCTGCCCAAGCCGGTGACTAATCTTGAGCTGGGACAATGCGGCGATTGTTTCCGGCGCGACGCTGACCAAGTTGGGCCTCGAAGAAGACGACATTGTCGAGCTGACGCGTGGGCAACGGCAAGGTGAAGGCGCCGGTGATTGTGGCGCCGGGGCATCCGGATAACTCGGTCACGGTGCATCTGGGCTATGGGCGCGAGTTTGCGGGGCGCGTGGGCTCGGGCGCGGGCTTCAATGCTTACCTGATTCGCAACTCGTGGGCGCCGTTTTACGCGACCGGTTCGATGAGGAAGGTCGAAGGCAAGTGGGGCATGGCGATCACCAAGAGCCACTTCCAGGATCACCGGCCGAAGCTTTTGGCAGGCAGGGCAACGGCAACAACTCGCTGGAAGCCGATGAGGCGATCGGCGAGCGCGGCATTATTCGCTACGCGACGCTGGATGAGTACAAGGCCGATCCGGGCTTTGCCAACGAGGGCGAGACGCATACGACGACCGACAAGGACACTTCGCTCTTCCCCAACTGGGAGTACAACGAGGCCAACGCCTGGGGCATGTCGATCGACATGAACAGTTGCACGGGCTGCAATGCCTGCATCGTGAGCTGTTATGCGGAGAACAACATCGCCGTGGTGGGCAAGCAGCAGGTGCGCATCGGGCGCAATATGCAGTGGCTGCGCATCGACACTTATTTTGAAGGCGACCTGGCCGCGCCGCGCGCGCACTTCCAGCCCATGGCCTGCCAGCACTGCGAGAACGCTCCCTGCGAGCAGGTTTGCCCGGTGGGCGCGACGGTGCATACGCCGGAAGGCCTGAACACGATGGTCTACAACCGCTGCGTGGGCACGCGCTACTGCTCGAACAACTGCCCCTACAAGGTGCGGCGCTTCAACTTCCTGCTCTACTCCGACTACGAGACGGAGAGCCTGAAGCTGATGCGCAACCCCGATGTTACGGTGCGTTCGCGCGGCGTGATGGAGAAGTGCAGCTACTGCGTGCAGCGCATCTCGGCGGCGAAGATCGAGGCCGACAAGGAGAACCGGGCGATGCGCGACGGCGAGATTGTGACCGCCTGCCAGCAGGCCTGCCCGGCTTCGGCGATCACCTTCGGCAACATCAACGACAAGCAGAGCAAGGTGGCGAAGCTGCAGGCCGATGAGCGCAGCTACCAGGTGCTCGCCGATCTGAATACGCGTCCGCGGACCAAGTATGTGGCCGCGGTGTTGAATCCGAACTCCGGAACTGGAAGCAGCGCCGGTGGAGCACATGCCGGCGAAGGGTGATGAAAGCAGTGAATGAGTGAAGCAGTGAAATTTAGCAAGTTAGCGGAGCAGATGGCACCAGCGATAACCGACGATCCCGAGCGGATCGATCCCGCAACCGGAGAGTACCGCGTCATTGCGCCGGGGCAGACCTTCAGGTCGGTCACCGAGAAGATCACGCGGATCGTGCTGACGCCGAACACGCCGCTGGGCTGGTTTGCGATCTTCGGCGTGGCCGGCGCGGGCGCGACGATGCTGCTGGTGGCCGTGACCTGGCTCTTCCTGAAGGGCATCGGCATCTGGGCCATCACGCAGCCGGTGGCCTGGGGCTTTGCGATTATCAATTTTGTCTGGTGGATCGGCATCGGCCACGCCGGCACGCTGATCTCGGCGATTCTGCTGCTGTTCAAGCAGGGCTGGCGCAACTCGATCAACCGCTTTGCCGAGGCGATGACGATTTTCGCCGTGGTCTGCGCCGGGCATGTTCCCGCTGATTCACATGGGCCGTCCGTGGCTGGCTTACTGGATGCTTCCGCTTCCTAGCACCATGAACGTGTGGCCGCAGTTCCGCTCGCCGCTGCATGTGGGACGTCTTCGCGGTCTCGACTTACGCGACGATCTCGGTGGTCTTCTGGTACATCGGCATGGTTCCGGATTTGGGCACAATGCGCGACCGCTCGAAGTCGAAGCTGGCGCAGTATTTCTACGGCATGATGTCGCTGGGCTGGCGCGGGTCGGTGCGCCACTGGATGCGCTATGAGACGGCTTCGCTGCTGCTGGCCGGGCTGGCCACGCCGCTGGTGCTCTCGGTGCATACGGTCATCAGCTTCGACTTCGCCGTGGCCGTGCTGCCGGGCTGGCACACGACGATCTTTCCGCCGTACTTTGTGGCCGGCGCCATTTATTCCGGCTTTGCCATGGTGCTGACGCTGGCCATTCCGCTGCGCAAGTTCTATCACCTGGAGGACCTGGTCACCGAGCGGCACATCGACAATATGGGCAAGGTGATGCTGGCGACGGGCTTCATTGTGGCTTACGGGTACGGCATGGAAGTCTTCATGGCCTGGTACTCGGCCTCGCACTGGGAAGCCTTCATGATGTGGAACCGCATGTTCGGGCCGATGGGCTGGGCGTACTGGGTGCTGGTCACCTGCAACCTGGCGATTCCGCTGACGACGCTGTGGTCGCGCAAGCTGCGCACACGAATATCGGCTTCATGTTCTTCATCTCGATCGTGGTGAACACGGGCATGTGGTTTGAGCGCTTCGTGATTGTCGTGACCAGCCTCTACCGCGACTTTCTGCCCTCGTCGTGGGGAACGTACCGCGCGACCAAGTGGGACTACATGACTTTTGTGGGCACGCTGGGATTGTTCACGTGCCTGTTCCTGTTGTTTGTGCGCTTCCTGCCCATGATTCCGATGAACGAGATCCGCATGATGCTGCCGGGGGCGAAGATCAACGCCCAAGGCGACAGCGGAGGCTGGTGACTGATGCCCGCACGCGAAGGAACCTACGGCCTGCTGGCCGAATTCGATACGCCGGGCGACCTGGTCCGCGCCGCGCGGCAGGCGCGCCAGGACGGCTGGCGGCGCATGGATTGCTACACGCCTTATCCGGTGGAAGAGGCGGCCGAGGCGATCGGCTTCCATCGCAACAAGGTGCCGCTGGTTACGCTGGTCGGCGGACTGATGGGGCTGGCGGCGATGTTTCTGCTGGAGGTCTGGATCTCGGTGCTGGCGTATCCGTTGAATATCGGCGGGCGGCCGACGTACTCGTGGCCGGCATTCATTGTGCCCGCGTACGAGTGGACGATTTTGTTTGCGGGACTTGTCGGCGGCCTTCGGCATGCTGGCGCTGAATGGATTGCCGGCGCTCTATCATCCGCTGTTCAACGCGCCCAACTTCCGCGACGGAGCGACGACGGACAAGTTCTTCCTGTGCCTGGAGGCGCTGGACCCGAAGTTCGATTTGGTGGAAGCGAAGGAATATCTGGAGAGCTTTCGAGCCGGTTTCGGTGGTGGAGGTGGAGTACTGATGGCCAGGGATCAGGGATCAGGGATCAGGGATCAGAGATCAGCGCTCACGCCTTCGCAGTGGTCGCCCATCCTGTCGCACTATTGCGAAAGGGTGGCAGCCGCTTCGCTTGCCGCTATGCTTGCCTGCTGCTCGTCGCCGGCTGCCGGCAGGATATGCAGAACCAGCCGAAGATTGATTCCGCAGCGCGGCTCGGAGATCTTTGCCGATCATCGCGGCGCGCGTCCGCAGGTGGTGAACACCGTGGCGCGCGGCCAGTTGCACGAGGACAGCTACTTCTATACCGGCGTGGTTCAGGGCGCGAACGGCTATCGCGAAGAGAAGAACGAGATGCCTTTCCCGGTGACGCTGGAGGTGCTGAAGCGCGGGCAGGAGCGGTTCAACATTTATTGCACGCCGTGCCACTCGCGGGTGGGCAACGGGCTGGGCGAGATTGTGCGAGCGCGGCTACAAGCCGGCGGCCAATTTTCACGACCAGGTGCGGCTGTCGCAGCCGATCTCGCACTACTTCTACGTGATGACGCACGGCTACGGCGCGATGCCGGACTACTCGGCGCAACTGACTCCGGTGGATCGCTGGGCGGTGGCGGCTTATATTCGCGCGTTGCAGTTGAGCCAGGCGGCGACGGTGGCGGATGTGCCGGCGGGCGTGCAGGTGCGAAGCCTGAAGGAGATTGGCGCAAGAGAAGCACTTGCCGGAGGGCTTTGCCGAGCCGTGGGCGCTGCCGTCGACGGCGGTTCAGGCGTATCCGCACGATGCGAAGCAGGGCACACCGGCAATGGCTCCGGCCAATCCGGCGGACCCGACGATCAAGATTCCACAAAGCAAACCGGCCGCACGCAGGCCGCGAAGTAAGGACTGAAACGGAATGGCTCACGAGACGCACGCCAAGACGCTTCCCGCCGATTTCGGCGCACCGGCCTTTGTCGACGGCTGGAGAACGCGCGCGCTGATCGTCGGGGCGGTCTTCTCGGTGATCGCCGCCGGGCTGGCTCTTGCGGACGGGTCCATCGATCATGTGCTGCGCGCATGGCTGCTGGGCATGATGCTGACCTTTGGATTTTCAGTGGGCGGGCTGGCGCTGCTGATGGTGCAGTATTGCTCCGGCGGCAAGTGGGGCCTGCTGCTGCGCCGGCCGCTGGAGGCGATGAGCCGCACGCTGCCGCTGGTTTTTGTTTACTGGGTGGTGGTTGCGCTCTCGCATGAAGAAGCTTTACCTGTGGGCGCAGTTCAGCGATCGGCTGACGACGCGGCGCTGCAATCGGGCTGGATCATCACGAGGTCCAGGCGCACTGCCATCGAATTCAAGCGGCCCATGCTGAACCCGTCTGCGTTTGTCTGGGTGAGCCTGGTCTGCTTTGCGATCTGGGGTTTCTACACATGGCGGCTCAATTCGCTGGGCCTCGAACGCGATGCGGCTTCGCCCGCGACCACGCCCGAGTGGATCAAGCGAGTTGGAAAACATCAGCGGCCCGGGCATCGTGGTCTATGCCATTACCATGACCGCTGCGGTCATCTATTGGGTCATGTCGCTGGATCCCACCTGGTACTCGTCGGTTTACGGGCTGCTGTTTCTGGTTGGGCAGGGATACATGGTGCTGGCGCTTGCAATCATCGTCGCGATTTCGCTTTCGAAGGCCGAGCCCTTCAAACGATTCTGCGCCAGACCGAGCAGCACGACCTGGGCAAGTTCACCTTTGCCTTTGTGATGCTGAACATCTATCTGGCCTTCGGGCAGTTTCTCATCATCTGGTCGGGGAATCTGCCGGAAGAGATTCCACTGGTACCTGGACCGCATTCGCGGCACTGGGGCGTCATCATCACGCTGGATTTCATCTTCCACTGGCTGATTCCGTTCACGCTGCTGCTGTCGCGCGATCTGAAGCGCAACAAGAAGCGGCTGGTGCGGGTGTGCCAATGGATGGTCTTTGCGCGGGCCTTCGATCTGTTCTGGCTGATCGAGCCGAACTTCAAGGACGCGGCGCGCAACCTGCATTTCAGTTGGGGAATTCTCGAGTACGTGGCTGTGCCGGTGGCGATGGTGGCCTTCTGGGTGGCCTATCTTCTGCACGCGTTGAAGACGCGGCCGCTGGTGCAGACCAACGATCCGCATCTGGCGGAGATTCTGGAGCCTGAACATGCCAACGCATGATCATAACGACACAGCATGCAGAGCCGGACGATCACGAGCCGGAAGAGATCGACGCGTCCGCGGGCTACGAGGAGACCGACGTACGCGTACCGGGGCATTGTTGTCTTTCTTACCGCGCTGGGCATCTTTGTGGTGGTGACGGCGGTGCTTTGCTACGGGATCGGCAAGGTGATCAACGCGCGCATGAAGAAGGAAGACGGGCCGACGAACAAGTGGGCGAAGACGGTGGATGTTGCGTCCGCTGGGCAACCTGGCCTCCAGCCCGGAGATGCAGAACAAGATGGCGACGATGACGCAGAGTTTCCCACGCCGCGGTTGCAGACCGACGACGGCAACCAGGATGATGGCCGATCTGCATGCGCGCGAGGATCTGCTGCTGGACAACTACAGTTGGGTCGACCAGTCGCAGGGCAAGGTGAGGATTCCGATCGAGCGGGCGATGGAGTTGATTGCGCAGCGGGGATTGCCGGTGGCGCCGGCGGTGGAGCAAGCGCCGCTGATGACCGGAGACACGAAGCCGGTGGTGGCCGTGCCGCTGACCAATGGATTTGCGCGGACCGGCTATGAGCAGGATCAGGCGCAGGCGGAGAAGATTGCGGGAAGCGCGGGGCAGCAGTAGCAGAGATGTTGACGATGCGATGGTTCAGGTTTGCGGTCTCCCAGCTTCGCAAAAGGCGAAGGACTGGGGCACCCGATGATTGTGCAGAGGAAAGAAGGCGATCATGCAGAGAGCAGCAGGCACAATGCGGAGAAGCTGGCGAGAGCGCGGCGAGTGCGATTGGCTGGCGCGTGTGTTGCTGCGGCGCTTGCTCGCGCCTTCGCTGATGGCGCAGGTTTCCAGCTACGGCGACAAGCAGATGGGGCCGGCGAACGACAAGCCGCCGGCGATTCTGAACGGAGTGGGCATTGCGCAGCATCTGAATGAGCAGTTGCCGCTCGACGCTGACTTTACCGACGATGCGGGCAAGCAGGTGCAGCTGGCCAGCTACTTCGGCAAGAAGCCGGCGATTCTGGCGCTGGTCTACTACCAGTGCCCGATGCTCTGCTCGGAGGAGTTGAACGGGCTGACGAGCGCGTTGCAGATGGTGAACTTTGTTCCCGGCAAGGATTTCAACGTGATCGTGGTCAGCATCGATCCCAGCGAGGGAACGGATCTGGCGGCGGCCAAGAAGCGCAGCTATCTGAAGCGCTATGGGCATCCGGAGACGGCGGCTGGCTGGCACTTCATGACCGGCACGCAGGCGAACATCGACGCGCTGACCAAGGCGGTGGGCTTCGGCTACGTGAAGATTCCCGGGCCGGACGGAAAGCTGACGCAGTTTGCGCACGCCAGCTCGATTCAGATTGTGACGCCGGAGGGCAAGCTGGCGCAGTACTACATGGGCGTGGAGTATTCGCCGAAGGATCTGCGGCTGGGACTGGTGGAGGCTTCGGCGAATCGCATCGGCTCGCCGGTGGACAACATTCTGACTTACTGCTACCACTACGATCCGCAGACCAACAAGCACTCGCTGATTGTGGCGCGGGTGGTGCAGTTGGGCGGACTTGTGACGGTGTTCTCGCTGGGCGGATTCATGTTGGTGATGTTCCGCAGGGACTACGCAGGCACAGCCACGACAAGCAAAGATCAGGGACAGGAACAAAGGTGAACGGATAACGGAATGAACCACATCAGTCCAGTACTCTGGCAGTTTCTCGTCAAGTGGATGACGAACTTCGCGCTGTTTCCGCCGGAGGCGTCGAAGATTGCGCCGCAGATGGACGCGCTGCTATTTCTTCATGGTGCTGGTGAGCCTGATCGGGCTGACGATTGTGATTCTGCTGGTCGTCGAGCTTCTCGATTCTCTACAGCAAGAAGCGCCATCCGGTGGCGGTGCAGATCGAAGGCTCGACGCTGCTGGAGGCTACATGGACGATCATTCCGCTGGGGCTGTTTCTGGTGATGTTTGTGTGGGGCGCGCTGATTTATTTCCGCGTCTACACGCCGCCGGCCAACGCGATGAACATTTACGTGGTGGGCAAGCAGTGGATGTGGAAGGCGGAGCATCCGGGCGGGCAGCACGAGATCAACTCGCTGCACGTGCCGACGGGCCGCGCCGATGCAGTTGACGCTGATTTCGCAGGATGTCTTTCACAGCTTTTCGATTCCCGCCTTTCGCGTGAAGCGCGAGGCGATTCCCGGCCGCTATACGACGGTGTGGTTTGAGGCCACCACGCCGGGCACCTATCACCTGTTCTGCACGCAGTATTGCGGGACGAACCACTCGCAGATGATCGGCGACGTTGTGGTGCTGACGCCGGAGGATTACAAGAAGTGGCTGGCTGAGTCGACCAGCGGCATGTCGCTGGCGCAGAACGGCGAGCGGCTGTTTGCGAGCCTGAGTTGCGCTGCCTGCCACAATGCGCGGCCCGATGCGCGCGGGCCGAGTCTGGCCAATGTTTACGGCGCGAAGCTGCCGCTGGCGAGCGGCGGAACGGTGACTGCCGACGAAGCTTATCTGCGCGAGGCGATTCTGAATCCATCGCAGCATGTGACCCAGGGCTATGCGCCGATCATGCCCACTTACCAGGGGCAGATCAGCGAAGAGGGCGTGATCGCGCTGGTTGAATACATCAAGAACCTCAACTCCGACTACCGCATCCAGCAGACGCTGAACACCACCGATCTGCTGCCGGAGAGCGAAGGCAAGGCGGCAGCGACCGGGCAGGCTGGCCAAAGCCCGCCACGCAAGGGAAGGTGAAACAATGAGCGACACAATCGTCAATCTTCCCGATCAGTCGACGGCCAGGATTCCCAAGATGAACTATCTCACCAAGGAGAACGGCCTGCTGAGCTGGCTGCTGACCGGCGACCACAAGCGGATCGCGATTCTCTATCTGATCTCGATCACGTTCTTCTTCTTTATCGGCGGAGCGCTGGCGGGGCTGATCCGCCTGGAGCTGCTGACGCCGCAGGCGGATCTGATGGCCACCGACACCTATAACAAGGTGTTCACCATGCACGGCATCATCATGATCTTCTTCTTCCTGGTGCCGTCGGTGCCGGCCACGCTGGGCAATTTTTTCATTCCGATGATGATCGGCGCCAAGGATCTGGCGCTGCCCAAGATCAACCTGCTGAGCTGGTATCTGTACATGGTCGGCGGCATCGCTGGCGCTCTACACGATGATGACCGGCGGCGTGGACACGGGCTGGACCTTCACCACGCCGCTCTCCACGCACTATGTGAACACCAATGTGCTGACTACCGGCCTGGCGGTCTTCATCGCCGGCTTCAGTTCCATCTTTACCGGGCTGAATTTCATCGTCACGATCCACAAGATGCGCGCGCCGGGGATGACCTGGTTCCGGCTGCCGCTGTTTGTGTGGGCGCACTATGCGGCCAGCATTCTGATGGTGCTGGGCACGCCGGTGCTGGCCATCGCCATTGTGCTGGTGGTGCTGGAGCGCACGATCGGCATCGGCGTCTTCGATCCGACCAAGGGCGGCGATCCGCTGCTGTTCCAGCATTTGTTCTGGTTCTACTCGCATCCCGCCGTCTACATCATGATTCTGCCGGGCATGGGCGTGATCTCCGAAGTGATCTCGACCTTCAGCCGCAAGCGGGTCTTCGGCTATACGGCGGTGGCGTTCTCCTCGGTGGCCATTGCGGTCTTCGGCTTCTTCGTCTGGGCGCACCACATGTTCATCATGGGCATCTCGAATTACTCGGTGCTGGTGTTCTCGCTGCTGACCATGCTGGTCGCGGTGCCCTCGGCCATCAAGATATTCAACTGGACGTTCACGCTTTACAAGGGCTCGATCACCTTTGAAACGCCGATGCTCTATACGCTTCGGCTTCATGGGGCTGTTCACCATCGGCGGAATGACGGGCGTCTTTCTTGGCATCTTCGGGCACCGACATTCACCTGACCGAGACGTACTTCATCGTGGCGCACTTTCATTTTGTCATGGTGGGCGGAATGCTGATGGCGTTTCTGGCCGGCATTCACTTCTGGTGGCCGAAGATGACCGGGCGCATGTATCCGGAGAAGATCTCGCAAGCTGGCGGCCGTTGGTCACGTTCATCGGCTTCAACCTGACATTCTTCCCGCAGTTCATCCTGGGCTACGCTGGGCATGCCGCGGCGCTACGCATCGTATCCGCCGGAGTTTCAGGTGCTGAATGTGCTTCTCGACGCGCCGGCGCAACGATTCTGGGCGTGGGCTATCTGCTGCCGGTGCTCTATCTGATCTGGTCGCTGAAGTACGGCGCGATCGCGGGCAACAATCCCTGGCAGGCGACGGGCCTGGAGTGGCAGACGCAGTCGCCGCCGCTGACCGAGAACTTCTGCGGTGATTCCGATCATGGACCACGAAGCCTACGACTACGAGTGGCTGGAAAACCAGCAAGGAGAAAGAGGTGGCCAGTGCCGGATAGCTCCGCGATCGTCCACGGCGCCGAACAAGCCGCAGCTCACTCCGACCATGCTCACGACGAGCACCCGGCCTATCTGCGCCACCATTTCAATTCCACCGAGCAGCAGGCCGACGCCACCAACTTTGCCATGTGGCTCTTCCTGCTGACGGAAGTGATGTTCTTTGGCGGCCTGTTCACCGCCTACCTGATCTACCGCAACTGGTATTACCCGGCCTTTGTCGCCGGCTCGCACCAGTTGAATGTGGTCTGGGGCACCCGAATACGGTGGTGCTGATCATCTCCAGCTTCACCATGGCCATGGGCGTGTGGTGCGCGGAGACGCGGCGCAGGCGCGGGCTGGTGCTCTGCCTGATGCTGACGTTTATCCTGGGGCTGTGCTTTCTGGGCATCAAGACCATCGAGTACACGGAGAAGATCGAGAAGCATCACGTTCCCGGCTTCCACTACAGCCTGCAATCGTTTCTCGATCCCGCCTCCGATCCCGAGGTCTACAAGGAATATCACGACAAGCCGCTGCCGCTGGACATGGCGCGCCACACCGAGATTTATTTCTCGCTCTACTTCCCGATGACCGGCATGCACGCGCTGCACATGATCATCGGCATCGGGATTCTGGCATTCATGATCTTCCGCGCGCGGGCCGGGGCTTACACCGCGGGCCACGTGACATTTGTTGAGAACTTCGGCCTCTACTGGCACTTTGTCGACATTATCTGGATCTATCTCTTCGCGCTGCTCTATCTGATCAGCAGGCATCAATGAAGGACGAATCAGGGAACGGGGACAAGGAATAGGGAATAGGGAATAGGGAATAGGGAACAGGGAATACGGAATAGACAACTGCAGGGGATAAGCGCATGAGCGAGCAAACTAAACGACGAACACGCGCATCACATTGTCGGCCCCGGGGTCTACGTGGCCATTCTTTTCGCGCTGCTGATGGGCACAGGGCTCACGGTCTGGGCGTCGTTCCTCGAACTGGGCCTGTGGAATCCGGTCATCGCGCTGGCCATCGCCACCACCAAGGCCACGCTGGTGGTGCTGTTCTTCATGCACGTGAAGTACAGCACGAAGCTGACCAAGCTGACCGTCTTGCTGCTATCTTCATGTTCCTTACGCTGATCACCATGACGCTGGCCGACTACATCAGCCGGGCCTGGGGAAGCTGGTAAAGAAAACAGTGGTCAGTGATTAATGTCAGTTTTCTTGACTGCCGGGATCATCTGATCAATCGATTGAAAAAGGGCTGCCGGCTTCAGGTGGCCCTTTTTCTGGTGCGTTTTTTGAACCGTTATTAGTTGAGCCAACTAGCAGCATTTTCCCCCCGGAAAATCCACCCGCATTTTTCCTTCGATCATTTGCATATTATTAAAGTCCCCAGGCGCACAATCGAAATGGAGAAACTCATGAAAAGCAACCCAGGAATTGCCCCCGGTCTAAAGTGTCAGGGATTTGACCGGTCCGTACCCCTATACCCCACCCCCTCCCCCCCCGGGGTCCGATTCGTCTCCTGTTCGTCTTTGTATTGGCGTAAGTAATTGATTATAAACAAGAATTTCCCGAAAAATCATGGTAAGAAAACGGGCAAAAACGGCCCAATTTTGGCCAAAAAAAGGTCGAAAAACGCTGTTTTTAGGGCCAACAGAAAAGGCCCGTTTTTCTGCTTCGAGCAGAGAAAACGCCTCTGACGGAACCTTTTTCGGGACCGCTACAAGTACGAGAGCGTCATGGCTGCCTGACATTCGCCGCCGACTGGAATCGTGACGGCGCGATCTGCCACGTCGCAACGTTCAACGCAGATATATCCGGCATGATTGCCTTCTCCTATATCGGCTACGTTTTTATCGTTGTCCCAACAATTCCAGACCACGGCGCACTTGGCGCACGATTCGATCTTCACGTTGCCGGTAGGGATCTTCAGCACTTGCACGGCGGGAACATCGAGATAGACGCGATCAGTAAACCCAGTGATCGCCACTTCCCCATGCTGAACCTTGCGAAGCGTCTTGTCGGTGTCGTCAATAAACGTGGAATTCTCTAGGCCGGCAACCCGCACATCGGCTATATTCGGCACGGCAAAATAAGTGTGGAATGCAAATGCAAAGGGCGCGGCCGTGGCGCTCAGGTTGGCGGCCCTCAGTGCAAGTTTGAGGCTGCTTCCGACGACAGCTTCGAGGCGAAAGCGGAACGCATGCGGCCACAAGACGCTGACTGAAGCGTCTCCGGCCAACTCGAGCACGACGCGAGTTGCGCCGTTTGCGCAGGCCTCCACCGCAACGAGCGACCATTCCATGATCCGGCCAAAGCCGTGCTGCAGCTTGCCGTCCGCGCTGGGGCCAAACCAGGGCAGGCACAAAGGAATGCCGCCGCGGATCGGTTTGCCAGCCTGGAGCACGCATTTGGGCGATAGCCATAGCATCTCCGGACGGCCCGCAGGCTGGAACGACATCAGGTGCGCTCCTTGCAATGCAATGACGGCGCGACCGAGGTTATTCTCCACAACCAGCATGGGCAGGCCAGAATCGCCGGCATGGTGCAGCGCCGGATAAATTTCGGTGGAGTTGATTTGCCTGAGACCGGCGGATCGGAAGAGTTGCTCGGAAGCGATTTGCACTGGCGGGGTAATCTCCTTGGAAATTTCAATTGTAAAGACGTTGATCCAGATACCGCATCGCGGCAACAAGGCGTCGAAATCGTGGGACGACAAGCCTAACGGTATCGGTTGACCATTGCGCGGACCGCCGTCATTAGATGGCTCTCAGCCATCTGTCCCGTTTCTGGACTATAATCTCAGCAAATTCCAATCCCGGAAACTGTTTGTTTCATACGACGTATTCCATTGGATTTCGTTCATCTCCCCCTCGGACGATGTGGAGAGGGGAAACGGAATCGGATTCCGGACGTGTGAGTCTATGTTTGCTTTTAAGCGGGTTTCGGGTTCGCTCGGAATTTTTCGATCAGGGAATGGCAGGGTAAAGGCTGGCTTGGTGGTCGGGGCATTGGTCTTTGCAGCCCTGTCGCTGGCCGCAACGGTGCGGGCGCAAAGGGCTGAGGGTGGTGGGTCTGAGCCTGGCCGGGTGCTGGGGTCTCCCACGCTTGCTGCAAAAACAACCGGAGGTCCTTCGACTCCGCGGCGCTCCGCTCAGGATGACGGTAACAGTGGGATACCGAGTTTTTCGGCTCGGACGGCGCGGAATCTGCCTCCGCGCATGGTTCAGGCGCAGCGGTTTCTTGCCCAGCGGGGCTTGACGAATAAGAAAAATCTGGCAAAGTGGCATGCTGTCAGGCGAGCCGGCTTGACGCACCCTAGCGTGCCGATGAGCGAGGCTGGGACTCAGGCACAGACGCCGACGACCGCAACCTGGCAGCCGCTGGGACCGACGGCAGTCACCTCGGCGAACTTCGGATTGGTGACGGGACGGATTGCGGCGCTGGCGCTGGATCCCTCGGATACGACCGGAAATCATCTCTACGTGGGAACGACCGGCGGCGGCGTGTGGGTTTCAAAAAATGCGGGTGCCTCTGCCACGTCGTCCATTACATTTTCTCCGCTGACAGACAGCCTGGGTGCTTTGAGCGGGATGGCGGACGCTTCCATCAGCATTGGAGCCTTGACTGTGCAGCCCGGGGGAACGGGCGTGATTCTGGCCGGTACCGGCGATCCGAACGATGTGCTGGACTCCTATTACGGGGCCGGCATCCTGCGTTCAACGGACGGCGGCAATACCTGGAGCCTGATTCAATCTACCGTGGACTTGGAGTCGGGGCTGAGCAACCAGGACTACAGCTTTGTGGGGGAAGGCTTTGCGGGGTTTGCCTGGAGCACGGCGAGCCCGCAACAGGTGGTGGCCGCGGCATCGCAGGCATACGAAGGCACTCTGGTGGATGCGGATCGGACCAGCTTGAGCTATGAGGGGCTCTATTACTCGACCGACGGCGGAGCTACCTGGCATCTGTCCACAATTACGGACGGCAGCGGAGAAGATGTGCAGGGGCCTGTGGACGCGTTTGCGGGTCCAGACGGGAACGCCGCGACTTCAGTGGTGTGGAACCCGGTGCGGCAATTGTTTGTGGCCGCGGTGCGATACCACGGGTATTACCAATCGCCTGATGGGGTGACCTGGACGCGGTTGACGGCACAGCCCGGCGCCAACCTGACCACAGGGAACTGTCCGAACAATCTGGGCGGCACTGGATCGATCGATTGCCCCATTTTTCGCGGAACTCTGGCGGTAAATTTCGAGACCGGGGACACCTTTGCCTGGACGGTGAACGCGACCTACCAGGACCAGGGACTGTGGCAGGACCAGTGCGCGATCAACACCAGCGGGAGCGCTTGCACTAACCAGACCATTTCGTTTGCCAAGCAATGGGGCACGGCGGCCCTCGAGACCAGCACTAACCACGGTGCGGCCACGATTTTGAACGGCGACTACAACCTGGCGCTTGCGGCAGTTCCGGTGGCATTGGGGCAGGGTGAAGATACGGTTTTATTTGCCGGGGTCAACGACATGTGGAAGTGCAGCCTGGCGATGGGCTGCGTTTGGCGTAATACCACGAACTCGACCGTCGGCTTCTGCGCCGCGGTAGGTGAGTTTCAGCATGCACTGGCGTGGGATACGTCGAACCCTCTGGAGATGTTTGTTGGCAACGACAGTGGGCTTTGGCGTTCAGTGGATCAGGTCGGCCAGACCGGATCGGCATGCTCATCGAGCGATGCAAGTCATTTTCAAGATCTGAATGGGAGCCTTGGTTCGCTGGCTGAGGTGGTGAACATTTCGGCGGCCGGAAGCACTTCCTATACCATGATGGCCGGACTGGGAGTGAATGGAACCGCGGGCGTGAAGAGCTCAAGCGGGCCGACGGTGGACTGGCCGCAGATCCTCGGCGGCGATGGCGGACCGGTGGCGATCGATACGAATAATCCAGACAACTGGTATGTGAATAACCAGGAAGGGGTTTCCATTTACCTGTGTTCGGAATTTGGCGCCTGCAGCCCGTCCGACTTCGGCGCAACTCCGGTGGTGAACGATGCGGATGTGGGCGGGGATGGATACTCGATGGGCGTGCCTGCGCCGTTCATGGTGGACCCGCAAGACTCAACGCAACTATTGATTGGGACCTGCCGAGTTTGGCGTGGGCCGGCAAACGGCGTCGGCTGGAGTTCGACGAACGCCGTCAGCCCCATTCTCGATCAGCAAGCCTCCACCGGTCCGTGCAGCGGCAACTCTCTGATCCGCTCGCTGGCTGCGATGCAAATTACGGGCGGCGGCGAAGTGGTTTATGTGGGAATGTACGGCGCCCTGGACGGCGGTGGAAATGCGGCAGGTCATGTTTTCAGCGCGACTTATACTCCGGGTACCGGCTGGTCCGCATGGTCAGACTTGACCCACAATCCGGTAACCGCTCCTGTCGCCGCCAGTGCGATCAATATTTACGAGTTGGATATTTCGAGCCTTTCTATTGACCCGCATGACTCGACCGGGCAGACGGTTTATGCGACGGTGGAGGGATTCTCAAGCCCGACTGAGATGGTGGAGACGGTTTACCGCTCGACGAATGGGGGCGCAAGCTGGCTGAATTTGACCGCGAATCTTCCCTGGGCTCCGGTAAATAGCGTGACGGTGGATCCGCAGAGCGCTACCACGATCTACGTTGCTACAGATGCGGGAGTTTACTTTACGACGCTGGTTTCAAGTTGCTCGAATTCGGCATCCGTTTGCTGGTCGGCATTTGGAACCGGGCTTCCTGAGGCGCCGGTCGTTCAACTCAGCACCGCTCCGCTGGAAGCTTCAGCAACAGTACTGACGGCGGGAACCTACGGGCGCGGGATTTGGAATACTCCGCTGTGGACCTCGGAAACGGGTCTGACGACTGCCATTACCAGTCCTCCCAACCCGGTGGTTTTTCCCAACCCGGTGGCCGATTACTCCAGCAGTTCGCTGACGGTGACTTTGGAAAATACGGGCAGCCTGGCCCTTACGCTCACGTCGATTGACATGACCGGAGACTTCAGCGAAACAGACAATTGCCAGAATACGGCTGTGGCAGCGGGCGGATCCTGCACCATCACGGTGACGTTTTCTCCAACGTCTGTTGGTACTTTGACAGGCCGGATGGTCATCTACGCCAACGTTTACGGCGGGCAACTGCCATTCGTCGAGTTCAGCGGGACTGGAACCGCGGCGGGTTTGGTGACTCTGACTCCATCAACCATCGCCTTTGACCCGGCGCCGGGCCAGAGTTCTTCGTTGCCGCCGGTGCAGGTGGGGGACGACTTCCGGCACCGAACAGGTGCAAGCCGGCAATAGCGGCTCCGCGTCGGTCATCATCAGCAGCGTTACCATCACACCTCCTTTCACGATCTCGAGCAACAAATGCACCAGTTCGTTGGAGGCCGGGGCTGATTGCCAGCTTCTTTTGGCTTTCGCGCCCACTCAGCGTGGAGCGGCGACGGGAAAGCTGACCTTCATCGAAGGGACCAACACGCAGACCGTGGCGCTGAGCGGATTTGGCTGGGCTCCGCCGTCCGACGGCCTTTCGGCTACTTCACTAAGCTTTGGCGGAATCGAGACCGGACAGTTTTCGCCCGCTCAGCCGATTACGCTTTCAAATACCGGGGATCTGCCGCTGACGGGGATCGCCGTTACGGTGAGCGGCCCGTTCACGGAATCGGACAATTGCAACGGCCAACTGGCGGCCAACTATCCGCTCGCAAGTTGCACAATCAGCGTGCAATTTGCTCCCAACGCCAGCCAACTCGGCGCACAGACCGGAACGCTGACGGTGACCGATGCTCTGCGGGTGCAGAAGGTTTCTCTAACTGGCACGGGGCTGGCACCGCCTGAGATCAGCTACAGCCCCTCTGCCGGATTGATTTTTCCCACGCAAACGGTGGGCGTGGCCAGCTTGCCCTCGCCGCTGACCGTGACCAACAATGGCGGAGTGCCGATGGGCAATCTTGAGCTTCACGATTTCCGGATCGACGGTCCCAGGCTCTCCGGCCAGCTATTTCACCATCGGCGCGACCACCTGCCCGACGGCCAGCGGGGCGACACTGGCGGCTGGGAGCAATTGCACAGTGCAGGTGACCTTTAACCCCATGGCGTCAGGCGGAAGTACAGCTACGCTGGCCATCTCTTCTGCGAACGCCACGGCAGTCAGTGTGCCACTGAGCGGTTCGGGGCAGGCGATTGCGGGGCTCAACGTCAGTCCATCACAACTGACCTTTGCGCCGCAAAGCCCGGGTCTGTCCGGCCCGCCGCAAACGATCACGATCAGCAATTCGGCCAGCGTGGCAGCTGTCACGCCTGCGCTTACAGTCAACAACAGTCAGTTCAGCCTGACCGCGAACACCTGCATCGGCAATCTGGGCGGAAGCTCAAGCTGCACGGTTGGGGTTATCTACACGCCTACCGCTAATCTCGGAGCCGGAACCACGGCGATCGGGATTCTTACAGTCAGTTCGATTACGTTTTCGACTCAGGCTACAGTGGTGTTGAGTGGAATGGTGGGAGGCGCGGGGGCAATTCAGGCTGTGCCGTCGCCGATCAGCTTTGGGACGGTCGGAGTGAATGCGGCCAGCAATCCCGTCACAGTGACGATAACCAACCCCTGGACGACGACCGCGATGGACGGCCTGACGCTGACATTTCCACCGAGCTTTCAAGCGGCCAGCGGCACAGATACCTGCACTGCCTCGCTGGGTCCGGGTTTAAGTTGCACGGTCGGAGTGGTCTTTGCTCCCACTGGCGCCGGAGCACAGAGCGGCACTCTTTCCATCGCCAGCACCACGGCGTCTGCGAGCGGCTCGGTAGCCCTGTCAGGAACGGGATTCGATTTCTCGGTGGCGGTCTCCGGCTCGAATACGCAGACTGTTGCCGCCGGCCAGATCGCCTACTATACGATTGCGATTTCCCCGCTGACCAACTCACCGGGAGGAAATTTCACCTTTACATGCGGCACGCTTCCGGCCTATGCGCTTTGCATCTTTGATCCCTCAGGCGAGACTGTCAGCGGCGGCGGCACTGGGTCTTTGACGGTGGAGATTTCCACGGGGCAAGCCACTACATCATCGCTGGCCGCCGGTCCGGCCAAAGGTCGCGCTCTTCCGTTTGCCTGCGGTCTGATCATGCTCCCACTGGCCCTTTCGCCAGCATGGAAACGGCGGCGGAAGTTTTTGCTCATGGGCGCACTTTTGGCGATTCTGGGCGGCGGAATCTCCAGTTGTGTGGGATCGCTGGCGGGTTCAAACCCTTCGTGCAAAACTGATTGCTCGGGTTCCGGATTAACGCCGCCGGGAACTTATACGATTACAGTCAACGCGACTTCCAACGGCGTAACGCATGCTCTGGCCGCCCCTACTGGACCTCTCACTCTCACGGTGGATTGAGAGCCGGATTGAGGGCACGGGGCACCGCGGGCGGGGCACAATCCGTGACGGGCTATACTCTAGCTTCGGGGTAGGGTGTCCCGGAGCCTGCATTGAGCGGAGTCGAAGTATCTTGCATTTGAGGCGAGTGAAAGCAGAGGCGCCAGAGATGGGGAAGGGCAGGGAATGACCGCAAAAGTTACTGTCGACGATGTGCAGCGAGTGGCCGAGCTGGCTCACCTGGAACTGAAGCCGGAGGAGACTCCGCCGATGCTGCACGATCTGAACGCTATTCTCGATTATGTTGCCGAGCTCAACGAGCTGGATACAGCGGGAGTGGTTCCGCTGGCCCAGGTGAGTGAACTCGGAGATGCCGCTGCCGGTGTGCTGCGCGACGATCAGCCGCTGTCCTCGCTTGATCGGGCGGCAGTGATGGCTCAGGCGCCGGAGACCGACGGGGTCTTTTTCAAGGTGCCCAAGGTGATTGAGCGGTAAGCGAGACTGAAAGAAAATAAGCGGCGTAATGACAGCAGCGAGGCCGCAAACAGGCTAAAAAGAGCAGCGCAGAAGAGGCTAAAGAGAGGAAAGCCCGATTGCCCAGCGAATCTAAAGCGCAGGAAAACTACGTAGAAAAGCCGAAAACTCTTGCCGTCTTGCGCGCTGAGATTGCCGAGGGCCGCACCAAGGCGACGGATCTTGCCGCCAGCTATTACGACCGCATTGCGCGCGTGAATCCTGCAGTTAAATGTCTACCTGAGCCTGACCAAAGAGCGGGCCTTCGCGCAGGCCGCACGGGTGGACGCATTGGCAGCCAAGGGCGATCCGTTGCCCGATCTGGCCGGCATTCCGGTGGGCATCAAGGACGTGCTGGTGATGCAGGGCGCTCCGTCCACGGCGGGGTCGAAGATTCTGGAGGGCTATCGGCCTCCGTACGATGCGACGGCTGTTACCAAGTTGGAAGACGCTGGGGCGGTGCTGCTGGGCAAGCTGAACTGCGACGAGTTTGCCATGGGCGGCTCAAATGAGAACTCGGCCTACGGGCCGGTGCGCAACCCGGTGGATACGGAGCGTGTTCCGGGGGGATCGAGCGGCGGCTCGGCGGCGGCGGTCGCGGCCAATATGGCCGTGGCTACGCTGGGGTCCGATACCGGCGGATCGATTCGCCAACCGGCTAGTTTTTGCGGGGTGGTGGGCGTGCTGCCGACTTATGGGAGGGTCTCGCGCTACGGGCTCATCGCCTTTGCTTCTTCGCTGGACCGCGTGGGACCGTTTGCAGCCAATGTGCGCGACGCCGCCACGCTGCTGGGCGTGATTGCGGGTCACGATCCAAAAGACGCGACCAGTTCCACGGCGCCTGCGCCGGATTATGCGGCTGAGAGCGACAAAACCGTCGAAGGCCTGCGCATCGGAGTGCCAGCCGAATACTTTGCCGAAGGGCTTGATCCGGAGGTGCGCTCCGCGATTGAATCCGGCATTGCCGCGCTAAAGGCCGCCGGCTGCATCGTCAAGCCGATCTCGCTGCCGCATACCAAATATGCCGTTCCCGTTTACTACCTGATTGCCACGGCGGAGGCAAGCGCCAACCTGGCCCGTTTTGACGGCGTGCGCTACGGCTATCGGTCGCCGGCGCCGGAGAATTTGTCGGCCATGTACTCGCACTCCCGCGACGAGGGCTTTGGAGCGGAGGTCAAGCGGCGCATCCTGCTGGGAACTTACGCGCTGAGCGCCGGCTACTACGACGCCTACTATCTGAAGGCGCAACAGGTGCGGCGGCTGCTGGCCGAGGAGTATCTGCGCGCCTTTGCCGAGGTGGATGCGATTGTGACGCCGACCTCGCCGACGCCTGCCTTCAAACTGGGCGAAAAGACAGGCGATCCGCTGGCTATGTACCTGGCCGATATCTACACTGTGACGGCCAGCCTGGCGGGGATTTGCGGCGTTACGGTGCCTTGCGGAGCTACAAAGTCTGGACTGCCGGTAGGGATGCAGGTGCTCGCCTGCCATTTGAATGAAGGCACAGCGTTCCGTGTAGCGCGAGCTGTGGAAGCGGTGGGGGTTTAGGCTTCTAAAAGAGGCGCTGGGGATGGTTAGAGCCAGCGTCTTCACGGGAGTCGCCACAGCGAACTCCTGTTAGTTTTACAGATTTTTTGCGCGGGCTGAAACACATGCATTTTTTCTCCCATAGATCTGCGTCAACTCACCAGGAGATGGCGGCATGAAGACTTGTGGGCGCGTGATCGTAGTAGTCGCAATAATGGCGGCGCTGTTAACCGCGGTTCCGGAAGCTACAGCGGCTCCGCGCAAGACGCATTCAGTGGTTCTAGGCGCGGCAAAAAGGGTTTCTTATTCGAAGGTGGGCGACCCTGCTGGTGCGGCTGTCGGCGAGGATGCGCTGAAGATTCGCGCCCTGTTGGTGGACGGTGTTCTGAAGGAATGGACCACCGGTGATGCCCACGACGTGACCGACCGCAGTCTTGTGGTCCGCCGCGTCATCAAAGTCAACGACGCCTTGCCCGGCGACAAACCGGCGCCGGGTGACAAGCAAGGCCACTGGGTTTGGCAGCGGGGACCGTGGCTGTTGGTAGACCGCGTAACTGGCCGCGTCAGCCCGCTCAAACTGCCGGACTACGATCCCGGCGTGACCCAGGTGAGCTGGTTCCGTGATTATGGCGCCTATTGTGGCGTGACTACTAGCGGCAAGAGCCTCTATGCGGTAGTGGCCCAGATAGCGGCCCGCAAGCCAGTGCTCGCAAGAAAACTTGCTGCATTTGACCCGGAAAACCATCCCAACCCTGTCTGCGGCCTGCCGGATTGGCAGCGCGAACCGCTGCGCATCAGCTTTCATCCAGCCGGCCAGGATGCGGTGAGCTTCGACATTATTCCGGGCTCGGCGGTGTTGGTGGAGGATTCGAGCGACGAAACCGATGCCCCGGTCTCAGAAGCCAAGCCAAAGTAGTAAGAAACTATTGGCGTCTGCCGGATGCCTTGCAGAAGTTCCAGAATACCCAGACCATGAAGGCAACAGCGACACCCACCGGAATGAGACTTAACGCGTTGAGATTCAGGCTAACCATAAGACGACTCTTCCCGCTTTCCGGCGTGCGAGATGGGAGTTTGACCCTTGGTGTCTGGAACGGAAAGCGTTCAAATAAAAGTAGAAAATGGAAATGATAAGGAACGAGTAATCGACCTGTAAGAACTTTGTAAGGAGGAAACATGGACTGATTTGGCCGGAACGACGCGGCAAACCATTCGTTGGCAGCCGGGACGCTCCTTGACACGCCCACGTCTCCGCGTATCTTATCTATTAGGCATTCTTTTTGGAGTATGGCCAGTACGGCAAGAGGCAGGATATGCTGCTTCCGGATTTGGCGCTCCTCAAGAAAGCTGTGTCGAACAGGAAACAGACGGCAGTTGGGTCACTGGCAGGTACGAGGCCGCGGGATGGGATTTTTGAGTTCCGCGTCGAACGGCGTCAGGATCTTGCTTCCAGCAACTGGGTCGGATTCAACCAACGGCCTGGATCAAGCTTAAGTCCATTCCCGGAGACAAACTTTTTTAGGACTACCGGCAGATGGCCGGGAGTGCCTGTGCCCTGAACAGCGGTTCGTTGCGGCGAGCGGGCAGGGGCGGACGAAGGATGATGGTGGGGATGAGCGTGGCGACAAGTTTTGCATTATGGGCGAGCGGAACCCCTGGTGCGGGTGGAAGCAGTCTTCCCATGCTATTGCCCTTACTGTTGATCCCGGTTTTATACCTGGTAATGATCCGTCCTCAGCAGAAGCGGCAAAAGCAATGGCAGGAGATGCTGGGCTCCATCAAGACAGGCGACCGGATAACCACTGCGGGAGGCATTCGCGGCATCATCCTCTCCATCAAGGACGATGCGATCGTCATCCGCGTGGCGCCGGACAACATCAAGATTGAAGTGGCAAAGAACGCGATTGCATCGGTAACCACCCAGGACTCCTCTTCGGGGTCCTGAGTTTTGCCCTCCGGGCTTTTACATGCCCTTGCGGGCATTTAGGGTTGTGCAAAGTTTTCGAGCGTTGGAACTAGAGAAACGGGAAGATGAAGAAGAATCTCAATAACAAAATAATCCTGATTGTTGCTGTCCTGCTGGTTTGCGTCTACGGCATCATCGGCGTGCCCTCGGGCGTCACTGGCAAGGCCCTGCTGGAGTCCATGACCAAGCGCATTCACCTTGGCCTGGACCTGCGCGGCGGCGCTCACCTGATCTTGCAGGTGGTGGTTTCTGAGGCGGTAAGCGCGGAGACCGATAACACGGTGGGGCGCATTCAGCAGGATCTGAAGACGGCCAACCTGAGCTTTTCGCAGGTCTACAAGCCCGATCCGAACAAGCCCGAGGTGATCCGGGTGGAAGGGATCGCGACCGGCAAAGGCAACGACGTCCGTTCCGCGCTCGAAGGCAAGTATTCCAACGAATACGACGTGACCGGCGGCGGAGCTGACAATACCTTTACGCTGACCATGAAGCCGATGATCGTGACGGCTCTTGAGAAGAAGACCGTTCAGCAGGCCATCGAGACCATTCGCGACCGCGTAGACGCGCTAGGCGTCAGCGAGCCGGTGATCCAGGAGTACGGCCTGGGCGACAATCAGATTCTGGTCGAGTTGCCCGGCATCGACGACCTTGATCGGGTCAAGAGCATCATCCAGTCCACGGCCCGGCTTGAGATTCACGCCGTGGTCGGCGGTCCTTACAAGGACGACCAGGAGGCCCTGGCCAGCGTGGGCGGCGTGCTTCCGGGCGACGAGGAACTCGTCCATGGCTCCGGCACAGTAGGCGCCGGCTCTGACGCCGACAGCGTCTATGTTGTGCATCGCATCTCAGTGGTGTCCGGCAGCGACTTCCGTTCCGCCGATCCGGGCACGGATCAGAACGGCCGCCGCAACGTCCGCTTTACGCTGACCAACGAAGCCGGCGACAAGTTCTACGACTACACCAGCAAGAATGTGGGCCAAAGCATGGCGGTGGTGATGGGCGGCCGGGTGCAGGAAGTGGCCACCATCCAGAGCGCCATTCGCGACTCCGGCGAGATCACGGGCAGCTTCTCGCCGGACGAAGTCGAAGTTCTCTCGAAGATGCTGCGCACCGGCGCGTTGCCGGCCTCGCTGAACTATCTTGAGGACCGCACCGTGGGCGCATCGCTGGGCGCCGACTCCATCAAGCAGGGCGTGACGGCGGCCATCGTGGGCGTGCTGGTGGTCATGGCCTTCATGCTCGTCTATTACCGGGGCTCGGGCATCAACGCCGACCTGGCGCTGTTTCTGAACCTGGTGATTCTGCTCGGGTTCATGGGCTGCATCCGGGGCCACGTTGACGCTGCCCGGCATCGCCGGAGTCATTCTGACCATCGGCATGGGCGTGGACTCGAACGTGCTGATCTTCGAGCGCATCCGCGAAGAGGTGCGTGCCGGCAAGGCGCCCTCGGCGGCCGTCGACCAGGGCTTTGCCCATGCCTGGGTCACCATCGTCGATACCCACGTGACCACCATCGTCTCGGCGGCCATCCTGTTCATGTTTGGCACCGGTCCGGTGAAGGGATTTGCGGTCACGCTGACCTTCGGCCTGCTGGCCAACCTGTTCACAGCGGTATTCGTTTCGCGGGTCATCTTCGATGCCCATTTGAACAAGATGAAGCCGGGGCAAATGGTTTCCATTTAGTCCCGGTAAGAACTCTCCCGGCAAGCCAGCCTTGACCGGCATAGGAATAACAAGAACGCTGGGGCCCGCAGGGGTTTCGAGCGTCCCAGGAAGCGGAGAAATTCAGTGGAATTGTTTCGCAGCGTAAATGTGGACTGGCTAAGGCTGAAGTGGTATTTCCTTGGCTTTTCTTTGATCTTCAGCGTGGCCGGCATTGTCTCCATGGGCATGCATTGGGCCAGCATCGGCAGCCCGGTGCCGCTCGGCGTGGATTTCCGCGGCGGCACGCAGGTGCAGGTGCAGTTCCAGCAGACTCCGGACATCAACAAGATTCGCCAGGCCATGGATGCGGCAGGCATCAAGGATGCCACGCATTCAGACCTACGATGTGGCCTCGAACAATGAGGTGCTCATCAGCCTGCCGGAGCAGCACGGATGAGACTCAGCTCGATGCAGGCCGCAGCAGATCGTCGATGCGCTCCAGGCGCACTATACCAACCCTTCACTGCCGTGCGCAACGTGCAGGTGGTGGGTCCCACGGTGGGCAAGCAGCTGGAAAAACAGGCTTTGCTGGCTACGCTTTACTCCATGGCCGGGCATGCTGGTCTACCTCTGGTTCCGTTTCCAGTTGATCTACGGCGTGGCTGCGGTTGTGGCCTGCTTCCACGACACGCTGATCACCGTCGGCGCCTTCGCGCTGACCAACCAGGAGATCAGCCTGACCGTGATTGCGGCCATCCTGACGCTGGTCGGCTACTCTATGAACGACACCATCGTGGTCTTCGACCGTATCCGCGAGAATCTGCGCCTGAGCCGGCGCGAATCCCTGCCCGACGTGGTCAACCGCAGCATCAATCAGACCCTGAGCCGGACCGTTCTTACTTCAGGACTGACCTTCCTGACCGTCCTCTCTCTGTACATTTTTGGCGGCCAGGTGCTGCGCGGATTTTCATTTGCGCTGGTGGTGGGAATTCTAATCGGAACGTACTCATCGATTGCCATTGCTGCGCCGATGTTAGTGGCATGGCAGGAGTGGCGCACAAGGCAGGGCAAGACGGTTGTTCTGCCCGCTGCTAAGCGCGCCAGAGTGTAGGGTTTAACTTGGAAGTTGCACCGATTTTGCTGCAGTTTTTACGCTTCGAATGTGCTGTGAGGTACAAGAGTGAACAGCACATCTGTGATAACGTTTTATTGCTTGGGAACATTCGACGTTCCCCCGGTGTCTAATTAGAGGTAATCGACACCTGATTCGAGGGCTGGCCATGTTTGAAGATTCCACATTTGAATCCGCGAACAGAATCAAGAGCAAGAGCGGGCGCTGGATGATTGTTACAGGCATCATCAACGCTTCCGTTCTTGTCGTGATGATTCTCATTCCGCTGATCTATCCTGAGGCGTTGCCCAAGGCCATGATGCTGACGGTACTGACCGCGCCGCCTCCGCCTCCACCGCCTCCGCCTCCGCCGCCACCGCCAGAAGTGAAGATAGTGAAGGTGCAGTCTGAGATGATGAACAACCAGCTGATGGCTCCCACCAGGATTCCGCACCAGATCAAGATCGTCACCGCGCCGGAAAATGCTCCCGCGCAGGGCGGCTTTGGCGTGGCCGGGATGGAAGGTCTTGGCGGAAGTCCCGGGGGCGTGATCGGCGGCATCTTTAAAGGCTCCGAGGCTCCCACTGTAAAGGTTGAGGCGCCCAAGAAGGTGAGCATATCGGGCGGCGTCATGGCAGGCAATTTGCTCCAGAAGACCCAGCCGGTTTATCCGCCGATCGCCAAGGCCGCTCGCGTTCAGGGCACCGTGGTGCTGCAGGCTACTATTTCCAAGACGGGAGCCATTGAAGGGCTCCACGTTGTCAGCGGACCGGCCATGTTGCAACAGGCCGCTATGGATGCCGTGAGGACATGGCGCTACAAGCCCTACCTGCTCAGTGGCGAGCCGGTGGAAGTTGAGACCACGGTGAACGTGATCTTCACTTTGGGCGGATGATGATTTTTTTACTGACCCCTTCCTGTATTTTGTGAAGGGGTTTCGCTTTTGACCCGAATGCGAATCCAGAAAGACACGCATTCCCAGCAACCCGTAGGGTAGTCGCAGTTCACAACAAACTGCTTAGGAGGAACGATTCAGTGATTCTCGCTCAGCTCGCACATTTCGCTTCGCACACGGTCAGCAGTCTTGCCCTCTTCCAGGAAGAGCAGACGGTCAGCTTCAGCCCCATGGGGCTGTGGGATCACATGGGATGGCCCGCAAGGACCATCGCCATCATACTTTTCATCGAGTCGATCTGGTCGCTGGCCGTAATGATCGACCGTTACCTGTATTTCCGCGCCGCCCGTAATCAATCGCGGGAGTTTGCTCCCAAGGTTGCCGGCGCGCTGAAAGACAGCAAGCTGGAAGAAGCCATCCGCATTGCCGACCGCAACAAGAAGTCGCATCTGGCTGAGGTTGTCACAGCCGGCCTGCAGGAGTTTCGCGCCTCAGCCGGTTTGCCGACAGACGAGACCATTGCCAGTTCGGGTCGCGCATTGGAGAGGGCTGAAGCCATCGTTCACTCCAAGCTGAAGAGGGGCCTTGCTGTTCTGGCCACCATCGGCGCCACGGCTCCTTTCGTCGGGCTCGCTCGGCACCGTCATCGGCATTCTGAACGCCTTCCAGCAGATCGCTCTGCAGAAGACCTCGGGCATCGGCGCAGTTGCGGGCGGCATTTCGGAGGCCCTGGTTACCACGGCGTTCGGCTTGCTGGTGGCCATCCCCGCCGTCATGGCGTTCAACTATTTCACCGGACGGGTCGAGGCTTTTGACGTGGAGATGGATAACTCCTCGAGCGAGCTGATCGACTACTTCATCAAGCAGAGCCACAAGCGCTAAGCGAGGCCTTTGCCGGTTCGAGCGAGAATCTGCGGTGGGCGGCGGAGAGTTACTCTCTTCCGCCCGCCGGTTTCACCCTCGCGAGGTCTCAGTGGTTGTTATTAAGTAAGTAATGCCGGAAGCTGTCCGGAATTAACCAACTTTAGGCATGGAGCCAAACAATGGCACAAGCAAAACGCGAAGAAGGCAAAAAAGTAAGTTCCAACATCAACGTAACGCCCATGGTGGATGTGATGCTGGTGCTGCTGATCATCTTCATGGTGATCACCCCCATGCTCCAGAACAAGGTGGCTGTCGATATGGCCAAGGTGGATAACCCCACCGCCATGCCGGATGCCGACAAGGAAGACGCCATTGTCGTAGCCATCACCAAGGATGGAAGCGTGTTCCTGGGGCAGAACAAGGTCGCTGCCAATGAACTCGGCGCCCTGGTTCGCGCCAAGCTGGAAGGCACGCCCGGCAAGACCATCTATGTGCGCGCGGATGCGCGGGCGCAGTACCGGGGAGTAGAAGATGCCATCGACGCCGTGCGTACCGCCGGCGTGGACGATGTAGGTTTGTTGACGCAGAAGCGCGAGGTCGGCAGCTCAGCAGGCGGCGAGTAAGCTTTTGCGCATACGCTGTCCTTTTCACAATTTTTAAGGAAAAGAGGAATTTGAAGCCATGGCAATGTCAATGGGAAGCTCGGGTGGCAGCATGTCCGAGATCAATGTTACGCCCATGATCGACGTGCTTCTGGTGCTGCTGATCATCTTCATGGTCATCGTGCCGGTAACGCCCAAGGGCCTGGATGCGCTGGTTCCCCAGCCGCCCAAGAATCCGCAGCAGCAGCAGCCAAACAACGATCGCACCATCGTGGTGCAGGTTTTGTATCGCCCGGGCAATGCTCCGACATACAAGATCAACGAGACCGACGTGGCCAAGGGCGAGTTGCTTGCCAAGCTGACCGAGATCTATGCAAATCGCGCCGAGCGCATCATGTTTGTAAGGGGCGATGACAATGTCGACTTCCGCTATGTGGCGGAGGTTATCGATATTGGCCGTGCAGCTAACGTGGATCACATCGGGCTGATGACCCCGAAGATTATGGCCGGCCAGTAGCGAGTCGGACTCGCGGGGGCGGATTTTTCTGGTAGCAACAGGAGTACAATTTTTCCATCCTGGTTTCGGTACCTCCCGCCCGCGGCTGGCTGCATCAGATTCCAGGCCGCAATCGATAGGCACTGACCTGAAGGAGAAGGATAAAAGAATGAATGGACCCGCACGTAGTACGATGCTCGCGGTAGTCTTGGCCGGTTTGGTTCTTTCCATGAGCGGGTGCGACAAACTCAAAGCCCGCGACCAGTTGAACAAGGGAGTGGATGCTTACAAGAGCCAGAAATATGAAGAAGCAATCAACCACTTTCAGGAGGCGACACAGTCTTGATCCAAGCCTGCCCATGGCCAAGAGCTATCTGGCCACGGCGCTGGCCCAGAATGTGGTGCCAGGACTCGACTACGCCGGACAACCTGAAGACCGCGCAGCAGGCGATCGACATCTTCAAGCAGGTTCTGGCTGAAAAGCCGCACGATGTGAACAGCATGAAGCAGATTGCGGGCATCTATTTCAGCATCAAGCAGCTGGACGACGCCAAGGAATGGCAGAAGAAGGTCCTGGCCGAAGATAAGAATGATGCGGAGGCTGCCTACACAGTAGGCGTCATCGACTGGACAGAGGCGCACGAGAACACACTTAAGGCGCTGCTGCCGAACGGCTTCAACGATGACGGCGAGGGCAACGTCAAGGTTCCGAAGAAGATCATGGCGCCACTCAAGGCAGAGAACGGTCCGCTGGTGGACGAGGCCATGGATTATCTGAAAATGGCGCTGGCTGCACGGCCCACTTATGACGATGCCATGACCTACCTGAACCTGATTTACCGGCGCAAGGCGGATGTGGACTACGGCGATCCAGCGGCGGTGAAGGCACGATGTGGCAGCGGCCAAGGATTGGGCTTCCCAGTCGATGGGAACGCGCAAGGCCAACGAAGAGAAAAAGAGCAAGGGGCCTGGCGGCATCACCATGGATGCAAGCGGCAACCTGAAGTAAGCGCTCCAGCCGCACAAAGCACGCAAATACAAACGGCCTCCGCCCAGCGCGGAGGCCGTTTTGTATCTGTCTGCTGAAAATCGAACGGCCTGCCACACGCAAGCGGCAGGCCGTTCGGCAATTTGAGGTGAACTCTAGTTCAGCATCAGATCCGCGTTGAGCGGTGTGTTTTCACTGGAGTCTCCGACGCGAATCACGAACTTGCCGGGATCGATGGTCCATTTGTGGGCCGCCGAATCCCAGTAGCTGAAGGCGCGGGCATCCAGGTTCAGGGTGACATGCCGGGTTTCGCCGGGATCCAGACGGACCTTGGCAAATCCCTTGAGTTCGCGCTCCGGGCGGCTGACCTTGGCGGAGGGGTCGGAGATGTAGAGTTGGGCCACCTCTGCGCCAGCAACGCTGCCGGTGTTGGTTACGTCGAAGGTAACGGAAACGGTTGATCCGGAGGCTGCCGTCGCAGGAACGTGCAGGTTGGAGAAGCGGAACGCGGTGTAGCTGAGGCCGAAACCGAACGGGAACAGCGGGTGCTTGCCGGTGGTGGTCCAGTAGCGGTAGCCGACCATCAGGCCGTCTCCGTATTTCACGTGCCCGATGGCGTAATCCACCGGATTGACTCCTGGTTCGGTGACGTGCAGCGTGGTATCGGCTCCCTTTACCGGGTAATACCACGTGGCCGAGGGGTTCTCGTCCCAACTGCGATCGAAGCTCACCGGCAGCTTGCCTTCTGGGTTGCGCTTGCCAAAGATGATCTCGCCGATAGCCGTGCCGCCTTCCTGGCCGGGGTAGTAGGCAAAAAGCAGCGCGGGAACCTTGCTGAGCCACCGACGGGTATCGGTGCCGCCACCACCGTTGAGAGTGACGACGGTGTGTGGATTGACCGCGGCAATGGCTTCAATCAGCGCATCCTGACCCCAGGGCAGTTCGAAGGTGCGGTCGAGTCCCTCGCTCTCCGTTGCTGGACCAAAGCCTGCGGCCACAACAGCCACGTCCGCGGCAGCTGCAATGGTTTTTGCTTCGGCGGAGACCAGATCTGGTTCATAGGCCACGCCAAGGCCGAAACGCACGCCGGGAGAGTAGGGGAGATATTTCGCCTCGATCTTCACGCTTTGTCCGGCTTCGAGATCGAGCGACTTGAATCGGGGAGACTGGCCTTCGGCGTGAGGCTGTTCCAGCACGACGTTTCCGTCAATGACCACTTTGTAGGAATCTTCGCTGGAGGCAGCGGCCAGAAGCAAATACTTGCCGGCCTTGGCAGCCTTGAATGCCGTCGAATAGCGAATGCTGCGAGGGGTCTGTGTCTTCCGGGCCCCACATATCGGGCTTCCAGTCGGCGATATTTTGCGGGGTGGTTATTTCCGGCGTGCCGGTAAAGTTTTTGCTGGTATAGGTAGCCACATTGACGGCGGCAGCCCATTGAGTGTTCCTGAATAGCTCGTTTGTGTCGGGCAGGCCGCGGCTGTATAGCACGCTGACGTCGGGTCCGGCTGCGTTGGCGATGCCGGTGAGAATGCTGACCGGCTCAAAGGCGTGCGCTTCAGAGGAACCGCCGCCGCCGGTGACCGCCGGATAAGCATTGGGTCCGATGACTGCGATGGTCTTGATTCTGGCCGGGTTGAGAGGGAGCAGAGATCCTTCGTTTTTCAGCAGGGTGATGCTCTCGCGGGCGCCTTCAAGGGCAACGGCGCGATCGGCTACGGAGTAGGTTGCGTCGGCGGGGTCGAATTGGGGGCGGTCGAGGAAGCCATAACGCAGCACAAGGCGAATCAGCCGCAGGACCTTGTCGTCGATGGTGGACTCCTTGACTGAACCATCCTTGACTGCGGCCAGCAACCCCCTGGCATTCATAAAACGCGGGCTGGGCATTTCCAGGTCGAGGCCGTTATTGGCCGCGCCCACCGTATCGTAGGTGGCGTCCCAGTCGGACATCAAAATGCCCTGGAAGTCCCAGTCGCCCTTGAGCACTTTCAAATTGAGAAACTCGTTCTGAGTGGCATGGACGCCGTTGATCAGGTTGTAGGAATTCATCACCGCATCCACGTGAGCCTGCGTGACGGCAGCCTCGAAGGCCGGCAGATAGATTTCACGCATGGTCCGCTCGTCCGACATCGGAACTCACGTTGTGCCGGTCATACTCCTGGTTATTCAGGGCATAGTGCTTGACCGTGGCGATCACGCCCTGAGACTGGACGCCCTCAATCCAGGGAACCGTCATGCTGGCGGCCAGAAAGGGATCCTCGGAAAAATACTCAAAATTGCGGCCGGCCAGTGGGCGAGCGGGCGATGTTCACGCCGGGTCCGAGCAGAAAATTCACGCTGCGGGCGCGGGCATCCCTGCCCAGTCCCTCGCCAATTTTGCGCGCCAGAGCCGGATCCCAGGTTGCGGCCAGCGCTGCGCCTCCGGGCCATGCGGTGGTCGGTCCCCAGGTGCGCACGCCCTCAGGGCCATCGGACATTTTCAGTCGCGGCAGGCCGATGGCGGGTGAGGCATTCGTAAACATTCCGTCCACGCCACCAATCAGCCCAATCTTTTGCTCGAGGGTGAGTTTGGCCACCATGGCGTGGGCCCTGGCTTCAATTGCGGGTGAGTCCGGTGCGGGCGCCTGGGCCGAAGGCAAATGTGCAAACGAGCAGAACTGGCACAGGCATGTGAAGGCACGATGACGAACAGAATGCGATGCAGATATTTGTTAAGGTTCTCATAACCATAAAAGGCTAAAGCATTTGCCCCGCGAATGTATACCCGATCAGCAGGCTACCCTTTTGATAGCACGTCACGGGAGCGTATCGTCCTGTTATACTAGCTCGGTCCATCCGTAATTCACTTAGTAAACATAGGTGCTGATGCGGGGGGATTGCTGACCACGCGAAGTCGATCACCGATCATGCAGTCTGAGATCATGCCCCTGTAGGCGAACCTGCAACTCTCATGATGCGAGAGTTGCTCTGACCATCCTCAGAGCGGCACCATGCCGCAGGATCGCGATCAATCTTGAATAGTAGGAGCCGGCAGATGAGAGTGACTGGACGTAGCTTTGCGATTGCCTGTGCGGTCCTGCTTACGATGACCGTAACGCGCGGCGCATGGCCAGACGACGGCTTCTACTCTGCAAAGCCTGCTCACGGAGCCGGTACAATCGCCGGATGTTACAGCTTTTCAGGTGCAGCAATATCTGATTCGCCGCATTACTCCTTTGCCAACGCCCCGGAGCGCAAACGACTGGACAGACCAGCAGACAAAAATTGCGCAAGCACATTCTGAATGACGTCGCATTTCACGGGTGGCCCAGCGAGTGGGTAGAATCGGCGCCGAAATTTCAGCAGGTGGGAGCGACAGAATCGCGGAACGGCTACCGTGTGACTAAATTTCGTTATGAGATTGTGCCAGGCTTCGACGCACCAGCCATTCTGTATGAACCGGACAAACTCAGCGGGCGTGTTCCGGCAATCCTCAACGTGATCGGCCATGAGCCCATGGGGAACGCGGCGGAGTATGAACAGAAGCGATGCATCAACTTCGCCAAGCGAGGAGTTATCGCGCTAAGTCTCGGATGGGTAGGATTCGGTGAGTTGCATTTGAAAGGCAACGATCACGACGATGCCGCCGCGCTCGACCTGGTTGGTTCTAATGCTCTCGGCTTTTTTTATCTTAAGCATGCGGCGCGGTCTGGATTACCTGGCCTCATTGCCGCAGGTGGATGACAGCAGGCTGGGAATGACGGGTTTGTCCGGGGGCGGATGGCAAACAATCATGCTGAGCGCGCTGGATCGACGCGTAGCGGTCAGCGTGGAGGTGGCCGGTTTTGGGTCGTTCGCTTTCAATATCAATCATCCCGGAGACACAGACGAAATTGAAGAGAATCCCACCGATTTTGCTGTTGGTCAGGACTATCCTTTTTTTGTCGCAATGCGGGCGCCGCGGCCCACGCTACTGATCCACAATGCCGAGGATAACTGCTGCTTTCGCGCGGCCCTGGTAAAGCCGTATAACTACGATAAGATCGTTCCCTTTTTCAGACTTATATGGCAAGCCCGATGCCTTGGCTGGTACGAGAGCACCGACCCTGGCACGCATAACTATCAATTGGTGAACCGTCTGCATGCGTACAGTTTCTTCGCTGAACATTTTCATATGCCTGCAGTTACCGAGGAGATCCCCAGTTCTACCGAGGTCAGGACTCCAGAGGAACTTGCTGTCGGCATTCCAGCAGGATAATTTGACCATTACCGGTCTGGCTAAAAAGCTCGCTGGCGCCGTTGCAAGGCCGGCCATTCCCACCGAAGACAAGGCGCGCAGTTCATGGATCGCAGCCCAGCGGGAGAAGCTGAAGGAAGTTACGCGCTACACTCCCGTCTCCGTGGAAAATGCCTGGAGAATGAGAAATACCAGGCGCATGGCGATTCAAACATTGTCCTACCGGTTCGACCTTACCAATGGACTGAGCGCCACCGGTATCTGGTTGCAGGCAAACGACGCGGGCAAAGATGCTCCGGCAACCATCATCCTGAACGATAAGGGGTATGCAGCTTCAGGCGACGCTGTATCCCGGCATGTGAATCACGGCGAACAAGTCCTGGCCCTCGATCTTCTATTCAATGGTTTTACCCGTCCGCAAACTCCCGATCCCACTGATTGGGAGATGCTGGTTGCAACCGCCGGCGATCGACCGCTTGGCATCGAGGTTGCGCAGTTGCTTGCGGTTGCCCATTGGATGCAGTCCGGCAATACCCATCAGAAAATTCAGATCGAGACTGACGGCATTCGTTCAGCAGTCATTGCGGAGGTCGCGGCAGCTCTCGATCCGGATACATTTTCAACCGTTAACAGCCGCCATGCGATGAAAAGCATGAGTTATCTTCTTGACGCACCAGTGGCCTTTCGCTCCGCACCCGATCTCTTCTGTCTCGATTTATACAAGTACTTCGATATCGATTCAATTCAAGTGATCGCGGCACCAACGTCCATTAAAAACGAAGAATCTATTCAGGAACTCCCATAAAGAGGGAATCGGAACTGCGAGATCAAATGAATTCAGTAGATGAAATACAGCAAGTTGGGAAACGGCCCAAACGCACCAGCCCGGGAAGAGTGCGGTGGTGGATTGTTTGGACGCTCTTCTTTTCGACAGTAATCAACTATATCAGCCGCCAGACCTTTTCCGTTTTGGCGCCGATGATCTCGGCGCAATATCATCTGTCGCATACTGACCTTTCTAAAATTTTTGGAGCGTTTCAGGTTTCGTATGCGATCACATGGCTGATCGGTGGCATCTTTCTCGATGCTGTGGGAACGCGGCTCGGGCTTGCACTGGCCGTGGTTTTCTGGTCCATCGTCAACATTCTCACCGGATTCGCCTCCTCGGTCTTTGGCTTCGCATCCTTTCGATTTTTGCTCGGCATTGGGGAAGGCCTGAATTGGCCCGGCGCCAGCAAGACGGTCGCCGAGTGGTTTCCCAGCCAGGAGCGCAGCCTTTCGGTGGCCATCTTTGACAGCGGCTCTAGCGTGGGCGGGGCCGTGGCAGCGCTGTCAATTCCTTTAATTGCCATCAAATTTGGCTGGCAAGCTGCTTTTGTTGTTACAGGCATGCTGGGATTTATCTGGCTGCTGATGTGGTTGCGTGTCTACCATACGTTGGACCGTCATCCGAGGGTGACACCAGCAGAAGTTGCGTATATTCGCGCCGGCCAGGAGGTGCCCGACGCCTCTCCGGAGCGTGGCCCGAAGCGCTGGCTCAAGCTCTTAGGGCAGCGGAATGTATGGGGCATCGTTCTGGGCCGTGCGCTTACCGATCCCATCTGGTGGTTTTATGTGTTCTGGCTGCCTCAATACCTGAGCGATGCGCGCGGATTCAGCCTGCAAAGGATTGCCCTTTTTGCCTGGATGCCGTTTGTCGCCGCCGATCTTGGCAACTTCACCGGTGGCCTGATCTCCGGATACTGCATTCGTCGCGGCATTCCCGTGGTGCGCGCACGCCTTTGGGTATGCGTCTTCAGTTGCCTGCCGATACTAGCCGGCATTCCCGCAGCCAGCGTACACAGCGTCTATGCCGCGCTGGGGTTGATTTGTTTTGCTCTTTGGGGTTATGCGAGTTGGTCCACCATGGGTCTCACGCTGCCTTCTGACCTGTTTCCCCACGATGTTGTGGCCACGGTTACAGGACTCAGCGGACTCGCGGCAGGCCTGGTCGGCTTTGTCTTCACAATTGCTGTTGGGGTTCTGGTCGATCGCTTCTCCTATGGCCCTGCGTTTCTAGTTGCAGGATTGATGCCTCTCTTCGCCACAGCAAGCGTATTGCTCCTGGTTCGAACGCCTATGAGCACAAAGGTGGCCACTCTAGAGGGCTAGGGATCATCAGGCTGACGGGCGGGATGATCGATGGTGTTGAAGTGATCCATTGCACTCTGAGGATCGTGGTGGCCTTCCGCCCCGCCGCTAGAGAAATGATGGTGCGCGTTGGGAGCAGCGGAGTATTGCGAGTTGGCCTGGATATGGTACACTTCCTCCGGTAAACGCTTACCAGACTGGGATGTGTTCTAACTTCGGTTTTGCCTCGGAGCACAGGCCGCTTTTTCAGGCGCGGCGGCAAGCCGCTTGACAAACATAGCAGTAAAGCCATTTACTTAAGGGCGCACGTCCAAACGGTCCGCGGACGAATTTACCCATTCAGGGGACGTAATGATTGGTTTAGTTCCAGCTTCCATTGTCACTGGTCCGCTCTCATCGGCACCGGCTCTCCTGGCTTTCAGCGTCGCTCCCATGGCGCACCTGAGTACGCTCGATATTGCCGTAATTGCCATCTACTTCGGGATGGTCATCTGGATCGGCTTCTACCTGAAGGGCAGATCGAACACCAGCGAAGAATTTTTCATGGCCGGCCGCGAGATGACCGCCTGGATAGCAGGCCTCAGCTTCGTCTCAGCCAATCTCGGCTCGCTGGAACTGATGGGATGGGCCGGTTCGGCTTACCAATACGGCATTCTGGCCACTCACTGGTACTGGGTGGGCGCCATTCCCGCCATGCTCTTCCTCGGCCTGGTGATGATGCCCTTCTACTACGTCTCGAAGACCCACTCGGTCCCAGGCTACCTGAACCTGCGCTACGGCGAGCACGCCCGCGTTCTGGCCGCCGTCTCCTTCGCTCTAGAGATGATCCTGATGAGCGGCGTGAATATGTTTGCCATGGCGGTGGTGATGAAGGTGGTACTGGGCTGGAGCATTACCTTCAGCATCCTGGTCTCAGCCTTTGCAGTCACGCTGTACGTTGCCCTGGGCGGGTTGCGCTCGGCCATCTTCAACGAGGTGCTGCAGTTCGTGCTCATCTGGGGCGGCGCGATGCTGGTACCCATCCTGGGCCTGATTCAAGCTGGCGGAGTCAATGGCTTGAAGACAAAGATCATCGCCAATATGCACTCCGATAGCTACTTCCATCTATGGCGTGATACCGGCAGCTTTGCCGCTAATCCTATGGGAGTGCATTGGACCGGCATCGTCTTCGGCCTCGGATTCGCAATCAGCTTCGGCTATTGGACCACCGATTTTCTGGTTGTCCAGCGCGTGCTGGCGGCTCACAATCTGCGCGCCGCGCGCATGGCTCCCATCATTGGGTCATTTTTCAAAATGGCGGTTCCGTTCATCGTCATCCTGCCCGGACTGCTGGGCTTGGTTCTCCTGCAGAACCCAGATGGCAGCCGCCGCCAACTGGTGGGAGAGGATGTGGTCGCCGCCTGCAGCGTCGCCTCAACAGGTAAGATCGCAGATCCCGCTGCCTGCTCCGGTGCCATGAGTTCGAGGACCAATCTCACTGTCGATGCGCAGCAGAAGGTGCTGAGCGCCGCTCCCGGAACTGAACTGAGCAGTTATAACCAGGCCCTGCCGCTGATGATGGTCCGCTACCTCGGCCCCGGGCTCCTGGGTCTTGGCATAACGGCTTTGATTGCCGGCTTCATGAGCGGCATGGCTGGAAACGTAAGCGCCTTCTCCACGGTGTGGACCTACGATCTCTACAAGCCGCTCATTAACAAGAAAGGCTCCGATAGCCACTACGTCATGGTGGGCCGAATATCCATCGTCCTAGGCGTCCTGGTTTCCATCGGCGCCGGCTACCTGGTGCAAAAATCGCACGGCATCATGGACTACGTGCAGGCGCTGTTCAGCATCTTTATTGCGCCGCTGCTGGCCACTATTCTTCTGGGCATGTTCTGGAAGCGTGCCACGAAAATCGCCGGCTTCCTGGGCCTGCTCTTCGGCATCGTTTTTTCCGTGAGCATGTTTGTATGGGTCCATCTAAATCCTGCGAATCTAAGATACGTGGCACTTTCGCCCTATGCCAAACCGATGGCCGAAAATGTTTTCCGCGCGCTGTGGGCATGCCTGTTCACCGCCATCGTCATCTTCCTGGTGAGCATGGTTACCAAGCCAAGACCGGCGGCGGAGTTGGAGGGGCTGGTTTATGGCGTGACCCCGTTGCCCAAGGAAGAGCCAGTTCCGTTTTACAAGAACGAGTGGACGTGGGCGATCCTGGTTGTCATCATCTTTGCAGTGCTCAACATTTTGTTCTGGTAACAAAGGTTTGTTTTTCTCAGTGAGATGAAGAGAGGAAAGGGTTAAGAGTTATGCGTGGTTCCGGAATTCCCATCTGGTTCTTCATTGGAGTGCTGCTGTCGATCTACGGGCTCATGATCTTCGGTTATGGCATCTACGAGTGGAACACTGGAAGCTATCCGCCCCTGGTCCAATTGACCAACCTGCATACGCCGGTTTGGTGGGGCGGCATCCTGGCGCTGCTCGGAATTTTTTACGTAGTCAAGTTCCGCCCGGGGCGCGCCGGCAAGTAGCGCTCATTTGAAAACCAAGTTCTGTATCAGGGCACGAATTTCGTTGTGCTGCAAATTTAACCATGTGAAGCTGGTGTCCGCCACGGCGGCCCTGAGGGAGTGAAAAAATGGAAGCGCAAAGAGCGATGACGTTTGGGGTAATAGTAGGCAACCGCGGATTTTTCCCGGATCAACTGGCCAAGGCAGGCCGCGAAAAAATCATTTCGGTTCTTGAAGCGGCGGGAGCGCGGGCCGTGGTGTTGAGCCCGGCGGAATCGAGGCACGGCGCTGTGGAAACATACGCCGACTCGCAGCGCTGCGCCGAGCTCTTTAAAAAACATGCAGAAGAGATTGACGGCATCATCGTCACCTTGCCCAACTTTGGCGAGGAGCGTGGCATTGTGGACGCCATCCGGCTCTCGGGGCTGAAGGTTCCGGTACTGGTGCAGGCCACGCCCGACCGCGCCGACGCCATGACCATCGCTACGCGCGGTGATAGTTTTTGCGGCAAAATGAGCGCGTGTAACAACATGATGCAGTACGGCATTGCAGTATTCGCTGACCACGCTGCACACGGAGAGCCTTGATTCGCCGGAGTTCAAAGCTGACCTGGAGTGGTTTTCCGCGGTCTGCCGCATCTTGAAGGGCTTGAAAAATCTGCGCATCGGCTCCATCGGCGCACGGCCGACGGCGTTCAACACCGTCCGCTACTCTGAGCGCATCTTTGAGACCAACGGCATCTCCGTCGAGACGATTGACCTGTCGGAGATCTTCGGTCGCATCAACCGGCTCAAGGATACCGATGACGCGACTCAGGCCAAGCTGGCTGCCATCAAGAGCTATGTGACTACCTCCGGCATTCCCGATACGGCGCTGCTGAAGATGGCCAAGCTGGGCGCGGTGATTGACGGCTGGATGAAACAGACCCACGTGACCATCAGCGCGGTGCAGTGCTGGACCTCGATGGAAGAGTACTTCGGCGTGGTGCCTTGCACCATCATGAGCATGATGAGCAACAACCTCATCCCTTCGGCCTGCGAGGTGGACGTGCCTGGCACGCTCAGCATGTACATGCTGGCCCTGGCAAGCGGCACACCTTCCGCGCTGCTTGACTGGAACAACAACTACGGCGCCGATCCCAACAAGTGCGTCTGCTTCCACTGCTCCAATCTGCCCAAGCACTTCTTCAAGGAAGTGAAGATGGACTACCAGAGAATCATCGCCGGCTCGGTGGGCAAGGAAAATTCCTTCGGCACTTGCGTGGGGCGCGTAAAGTCGGGCGCCATGACCTATGCCCGCTACTCCACCGACGATCGGCGCGGCGTGGTGCGCGGTTATACAGGTCAGGGTAAATTCACAGACGATCCATTGGAAACGTTCGGCGGCGCGGGCGTGGCCGAAATTCCACAACTGCAAAAGCTGCTGAAGTATATTTGTCGCGAGGGCTTTGAGCACCACGTAGCGGCCAACTTCAGCGAAGTTTCCAAAGCCGTGCATGAGGCGGCGCGGTACCTGGGATGGGAAAGCCATCATCATCCAGCTCTTGAGGACTGAGAAACAGGGAATAGGGAATAGAAAAGGCCCCGGTATGACGGGGCCTTTTCGCTGACTCGCTAATCCATTTCTATCGGCTGCAGCGTGAGCCTTGCGGTGAGCACGACCAGCGCGACCCACAGCGTATCGGCGGCCAGCAGGTGTGCTACCTGGATCCATAGTGGGGCCAGTAGGATTACGTCGAGCAACCCCAGAGTATAAACAGTTGCCAGCAGCAATAAAACCAGCGCGGAAAGACCGCGATTGTCCCAGTTTCTTCCCCGCCGGACTGCATGAATCAGCAGCCAGATGAGCAGTATGCTGGCCAGAAACGCGACCGTGGGATGCATCCAGCGCCAGCGCACCAGCCAGCCGCTGGTCGAGGAGAAATCCTGGGCCAGCGCCAGTCCAAGCGACGAGGCTGGGAAGAGCGTATCGCCCAGCGCGGCCAGCGAACCGGTGACGCCCACAATCATGACCACCACGATGCCGACAATAGTGCCAAAGGGAGCAACCAGGCGGATGCTGCCGCGCAGATAGCCCTTGCTGCGGCTGAGCAGGTGCGCGGTTAAAGTGAGCGCGGCCACGAGCAGCAGCGTGTTGGTGAGATGCAGCGCCAGGTAGGCGGGGCGCAGCGGCGACTGGCTCTGTGCCGTGAGGCCGAGCTTGACCAGTAGCGCGCCAAGCATTGCCTCAATCAGTGTGAACACCACCGAGGCCACGGCAGCCGCGCGTGCCAGATGGCCGCGCACGGTGCCAGCCCAGGTCCACGCCAGCAGCGCCACGACGGAAAAGAACGAGAGGCCGCTGGTGAGGCGATGGACGAACTCGATCATCGTATTTACGCTGGCCGAGTGCTGCATGACGGTGCCGTTGCAGAGCGGCCAGTGGTTGCCGCAGCCGGCTCCTGAACCGGTGGCGCGTACCAGCGTGCCCCACAGAATGACGGCGATGAAGTAGACCAGCACGCCCCAGGCAAAGCGGCGCAGGGCGGGCGAGGGAAGGCGCAGCGTAACGGCAGGTGCAGTGTCAGCAGGCATAAAGGAAGACTCCGAATGGAACACACCAGTGTAGAACAAATCGGAAGGGGTGCTGAAAGACTTGCAGGCCTGCCTTCGTGATCGAAGACAGGCCGAAAAGTAAGAAAAATTATTCGCCGATTACTCAGTCAGCAAACGCACTACGTGGTTGACGATGATCAAGTCTTCTGCGGGCGGAATTACGCGCACAGTGACTGGCGAGTCTTCGGAAGAGATTACCGCTTCGCCGCGTACGTTGTTGCGCGTCGGTATCGAGCACGATGCCGAATACGCCGAGCCCGGCGCAGATTTCCGCGCGGCAGGCGATGTCGTTTTCGCCGATGCCGCCGGTGAAGACCAGCATGTCCAGCCCGCCCAGTTCGGCCACATAGCTGCCGATCCACTTGGCGATGGTCCAGTTGAATTTGTCCACGGCCAGGCGCGCCTTGGCGTTGCCTTCTTTGATGGCCTCGCGCAGATCGCGCATGTCGTTGGATAGCTCGCTTACGCCCAGCAGGCCGGCCTTCTTGCTGGCCACTATTTCCAACTGATCGGCAGCCTCCGTAGCGCTCTTTGCCGTCTCGCCGATCTTGCGCAGGATAAACAGCAGCACGCCGGGATCGATGTCGCCGGTGCGCGTGCCGCTGATGATGCCGCCGGTGGGCGTGAGGCCCATCGAAGTATCCAGGCACTTGCCGTTGCGGATGGCGGAGATTGAGGCGCCGTTGCCGAGATGGGCGACGATCAGCTTTTCAGGCACGTTGGGTTGCAACTGGTAGACGATCGATTCGTATGAGATGCCGTGCGCGCCATAACGCCGCACGCCCATCGCGGAATACTCCTCCGGAATGGGCATGTGGGTGACGACTTCCGGCATGGTGCGATGGAAGTAGGAGTCAAGGCAGACGAAGTTTGGCACGCCGGGAAACAGGCGCAAAGCACTCGCGCATGATGTAGACGGCGATGGGCGTGTGCAGCGGCGCGAAGGCCGTGTAGCTCTCCATCTCATCAATCAGCTCAGGAGTGATGAGCTGGTTTTCTTGCACGGTGGGACCGCCGGAGACCATGCGATGACCGATGGCGGCCGGAGCCGGGAAGTCGCCTGAGTGGAGCGCGTCGGCGACAAGCTTGAATGCAACCGCACGCGTGGGCAGAGCCGGGGATAGATCGACCAGCTTTTTACCCTCGGCATCCTTGATCCAAAAACTACCCTGATCTGTGCCGATGCCGTCGACTGCACCTTCGTGAAGCTTGCGCCGTTCGCCGTTGCCGGCTTCATAGACTGAAAACTTGATGGAAGATGAACCGCTGTTCAAAACCAATACGGGCAAAGAAGACATGAATGAAAACCTCTTAAAGTTTGTGCTGAATAAAACAGCAAGTTAGTTGGTGGAATCCCAGGTCTCAGAAGCGAGACCTGGGGCACCCAGTCAGTCGGCTAATTAGCTTCGTGGCCAGCGCCAGTTCTTTATCTCGGGCAAGTCGTCGCCGTTTTCGGTTACATAAAGACGGTGGCGCTGGATGGCCTCAGAGTACCATTGTTCGGTTTCGTCGACCTTTGACGCCATGCGCGGTACACGCCGGATGGCGTCGAGCGACAATTGGAACCTGTCAATGTTGTTGAGCACGCACATATCGAAGGGGGTGGTCGTGGTGCCCTCTTCCTTGTAGCCGCGCACGTGAATATTGTCGTGGTTGTGACGCCGGTAAGTGAGGCGGTGGATCACGGCTGGATAACCGTGGAATGCGAAGACCACCGGGACGCCGACCGGGAACAGCAGATCGAATTCTTCGTCCGGCAACCCATGCGGATGTTCGGACTGCGGTTGCAGGGCCATCAGGTCCACTATGTTGACCACGCGAATGCGCAGATCGGGAATCCGGGCACGAAGCAGGCTGACGGCGGCCAGGGCTTCCAGTGTTGGAACGTCGCCGCTACAGGCCATCACTACGTCGGGGTCACCCCCGTCGTTCGAGGCCCATTTCCAGACGCCGAGTCCGGTGGTGCAGTGGGCTACGGCCTCGTCGATCGTCAGCCACTGCGGCTCCGGCTGCTTGCCTGCGACGATCAGGTTGATGTAGTTCTTGCTGCGCAGGCAGTGGTCGGCGACCGAGAGCAGGGTATTGGCATCGGGCGGCAGGTAGATACGGACCACGTCAGCCTTTTTATTCAGCAGGTGGTCTATGAAGCCGGGGTCCTGGTGCGAGAAGCCGTTGTGATCCTGCCGCCAGACCAGCGAACTGAGCAAATAGTTGAGCGAGGCAATGGGTTTGCGCCAGGGAATCTCGCGCGTGGTCTTGAGCCATTTGGCGTGCTGGTTGGCCATGGAGTCAATGATGTGGATGAAGGCCTCATAGCAGGAGAAGAAGCCGTGGCGTCCGGTGAGCAGGTAGCCCTCAAGCCAGCCCTGGCACATGTGCTCGCTCAGCACTTCCATCACGTGGCCGGTTTGTGACAGATTCTCGTCCACCGGCAGCGTCTCCGCCATCCATTCCTTGCCGGTTCCGGGAATCACGTCCTGAAGCCGATTGGAAGCCGTTTCGTCTGGCCCGAAGACGCGGAAATTTTTCGTTTCCAAATTGGCCTGCATTACCGCGTGCAGCAATTGGCCAAGAACGCGCGTGGTCTCCACGTCTGTCTGGCCGCGGCCTTCAATCTTGACCGCGAAGTCGCGGAAGTTGGGCACTTTGAGCGGTTTCAGCAACAGGCCGCCATTCGAGTGCTCGTTCATGCCCATGCGCAAACGGCCCTTGGGCGCGAGATCGGCAAGCTCATCGCGGAACTTGCCCTTTTCGTCGAAAAGTTCCTCTGGCTTGTAGCTGCGCATCCACTCTTCAAGCAGGCGCAGGTGATCAGGCTTCTCACGCATTTCGGAGAAGGGAACCTGGTGAGCACGCCAGGTATTCTCCACCGGCTTGCCGTCCACGAATTTGGGTCCGGTCCAGCCCTTGGGAGTACGCATAATCAGCATGGGCCATGCGGGCCGCGCCAGCTTGCCAGCTTTGCCGCTGCCTTTGCGGGCGGTCTTCTGAATTTCTGCGATGCGGTCGAGCATGGTGTCAAAGACGGCCGCGGCCTGCTGATGCATGACGGCTGGGTCGTCGCCTTCCAAAGTAAAGGGCTCGTAGCCGTAGCCGCGCATCAGGTCCTCTAACTCAGCATGAGGAATGCGCGCCAGGATGGTGGGGTTGGCGATCTTGTACCCGTTCAGATGCAGGATTGGAAGCACCGCACCGTCGGTGGCGGGATTGAGAAACTTGTTGGAGTGCCAGCTAGTAGCCAATGGGCCGGTTTCCGCCTCGCCGTCGCCCACTACGCAGGCCACAATCAGGTTGGGATTGTCGAATGCGGCGCCATAAGCGTGCACCAGCGAGTAGCCAAGTTCGCCGCCTTCGTGGATTGAGCCCGGCGTTTCCGGAGCCACGTGGCTGGGAATGCCGTAGGGCCAGCTGAACTGGCGAAAGAGGCGCTTGATGCCGTCTCTGTTTTGCTCGATGTGCGGATAGATCTCGGTATAGGAACCCTCGAGGTAAGTGTTCGCCACCAGCCCCGGTCCGCCATGCCCTGGGCCGATGATGTAGAGCATATTCAGATTGCGCTCGCGGATGAGTCGGTTCCAATGCACATAAAGGAAGTTGAGTCCCGGAGTGGTACCCCAGTGGCCCAACAGGCGCGGCTTGACATCGTCGATGGTAAGCGGGCGCTCGAGCAGTGGATTGTCTTTCAGGTAGATCTGGCCGACGGAAAGATAATTGGCGGCACGCCAGTAGGCGTTCATTTTGTCTAACAATTCCGGGCTGAGAGGGAGTTTGCCCGCTTTTTTTGCTTCCGCTTTTTCGGTCATAGCGCACCTCACAAAGGTTGAATTGCGTGACAGCTTAAGCCTAGCAGCGGAAGGTCACAGCCAGAGGTGATTAAAGTCACAAACCATGGGACTTAGGCCCATTTTGTGGGACAATCATTTTCGACCAGAGTTCTCGGTTGCCTATGTGCAGAACTGGTCTTGACTTTCACCTTTGATTCGGGGTTCAATCAGTTGCTACTGCCAACGGCTCGGCTGGTTCGAATCAATGGCCGAGTGGATGAGCAAGGAAGGCAGGCGGGACGATGAACGGTTTACTTTGGATTGCTCAGATTTTACTGGCGGGCGTGTTTTTGTTTACGGGGGTCAGCAAGATTCTGGCCTATGACGGGCTGGTGAAAGCGGTGGAGGCTAAGTCAAAAGGTGGCAGGATCGGCATGTCGCGCCAGCAGGCTGCTCTCGTTGGCATTGCGGAGCTCATAGGGGCTGTGGGAGTGGTGGTACCGATGGACCTTTGGCCTCCTTATGTTCTTCTGCGGCTGGCGGCGGCCGGGCTGGCACTGCTGATGGTGATTGCCGGCATCTATCACATTCGCCGCCAGGAATCAGCCGCACCTTCGGTGGCACTTTTTCTTCTGGCGCTCTTCGTGATTGTCGGCCGCTGGCCGCGGTAAAGGCATTGCGAATCCTCAAAAGTAGCGCTTGAGCTTGAGAATCTTTGACTCGAAGCCGTACCAAAGCGCTGCGGCAACGGCGGTGGAGCCCACACAGCGCAAGGCCACGATGGCCAGGTTTCCCGGCATGCCGTAGCGGTCCATCCATAAGTCAAACCAGCCCAAAAATACAAAAACTGTAACGTGGAACATGTACAGGCCGTAGCTGATGCGGCCGTAGAAGGCAAGCGGTCCGCTGCGGAGAGCGGCGTTGATTGGATTGCGGGCGCCGGTCGAGGCGATCAGGGCCAGCGCGGTGCCGGTAAAGCCGACTGCCAGTGCGGAATCAAGAAACGCGGTGCCTCCGGCAACGGTAGCGGCTGTCGAAAATCCTGCCAAAATGCCGCCCAGTCCCATCCAGAGCCATGCGCGGCGGCTGAGCGGGATGGTATGCATTCCCAGCGCCAGCAGGCTGCCGAGTGCGATGCCGTCCAGGTGAATCAGTGTATGAGTAGGCGTTAGCCAGGCGAAGTGACTCAGTCGCAGCATTGGCGGGGCAACCAGCGCGCCGGCCAGAACGACGGTGAGCATCCATGGCCGGAGCAGGAAGCGAACCAGCGGCGCCCAGAGAAAGTAATACTGCTCCTCAATGGCCAGAGCCCAGGTGGGACCAATGGCCGGAGGCAGCGAGAGATGAAAAAGATTCTGGACCAGGAAGAGATATGCGAGCCAGGGCGCGGTCTTAATGGCGTCAATTACGCTGGGACCGATGAACCAGGGTGCGTTAAGGTAAACCACCGCCAGCAGCAAAATGTAGACCGGCCAGATGCGCAGCGCCCTGCGCGCATGGAAGTTGTGAAAGTAATGCGGCTTGTCGCGCGTCGTCAGCAGTATTGAGGTGATCAGGAATCCGGAGAGAGCGAAGAACAGAATCACTCCCGCCCATCCCCACAGCGATGCGTAGTAAATCCAGGTGCCCTTCAGCCGTGGATTGCAGTGATAGAGGACTACCCACAGAATCGCCAGGCCGCGCAGGCCGTCGAGTTCCGGCAGGTAGGTGGGAAGCCAGGTTGGGCGTTGGATGGGCACGTTAGCGGAGTTATCGTTTGGTGATTCCCAGGTCCCCAAAAGCGAGGGACCTGGGGCACCCGCAGTGTTACAGTTTGAAGCCTAACGGTGTTTGTTGCGGTTTAGGATTTGATCAGGTAACAGATCACCATCACTGAATATCTCGCCAATCATTAGGCTTTCTTCGTCCAAATAAGCGTGAATCGTCCCCATGGGAGTTGTGACACTCGTTCCTGGACGAGCATATATAACACCCGAACGTCCAGCCGGTAGTACCTTTTTCCATTTCTCAGCCTCTTCAGGCGGCGCCGGTGATTTTCTTCCGTTGAGCGCATTTGTAATGTCCCGTTTGTAGTCTCTTAGACGGTTCTCCAAGGGCGCTTTGCTGGACCCGATGCGGTAAACCTTACCCTCAATGAGGAAGGCATAAATGCACATCTCAAGCTCGACGGTCTTCTGATCGGTAATATCGATTATGAGGTTTTGGTCCACTATGCGAACATGCGCAGCCGGAACAAGACCGTACTTAGTGAGTTCAGCAGCGGTCATAGAAGCCTCTCTATCCGTGTGTCCCAGGTTCGGCGCGTTATTGTTTTTACGCCTAACCTGGGAAACCACAACTTCAATCCAGCACGAAAAAACTGATATCTGATCTCTGTTCCCTGTTCTTCACCCTGCCGCCAGTTGCTTGGCGCGCTCGGTGGCGTGCATGACGGCCTTGATCAGCGTGACGCGCAGGCCGCCTTCTTCGAGTTCAAGGATGCCATCGACGGTGCAGCCTCCGGGAGTCGTGACGGCGTCTTTGAGCAGGGCCGGATGATAGCCGGTTTCGAGCACCATCTTGGCGGCGCCGAAGGCGGTTTGCGCGGCCAGTTGCGTGGCGATATCGCGGGGCAGACCCACCTTCACGCCGGCCTCGGCCAGCGCTTCAATGATGATGTAAATGTAGGCCGGTCCGGAGCCGGAGAGGCCGGTCACGGCATCCATGTGCTTTTCGTCCACGGTGACAGTGCGGCCCACGGTCTCAAAGATGCGCTCGGCCAACTCCATTTGCCTGGCGCTGACGAATCGTCCGCGGCAGAGCGCGGCAGCGCCCGCTCCCAGCGCCGAGGGGGTGTTGGGCATGGCGCGGATGACGGCAATCTCCAGCCCTGCCGCATCTTCAATCGAACGGGTCTTCACCGATGCGGCGAAAGAGACCAGCGTCTTGGTCTTGGTGAGCGCGGGACGAATCTCGGCGATCAAATCAGGAACCTGGAGAGGCTTTACGCCCAGCAGAATCAAGTCGGACTTGCCGGCCGCTCTCAGGTTGTCTGTGCTCACGTCCACGCCCCACTGCGTGCTCAGGGCCAGGGCCCGTTCCTTATGAGCAACAGTCGCGTGAATCTGGTCCGCGGCAAACAGGTTCTGCTTCAGGAAGGCCTGGAGCAGAATTCCGCCCATCTTCCCAGCTCCCAAAACGGCTACGCGGACCTTGGGTAATTGCGCGGGTACTTCGGTGGCCTCAACGGCTATCTCCGGCATAATCATTTCCTTGTCATTCGAAGAGTTTGATCTCTAACCATCAAGGATACTCGCAACTGCCGAGTGGACGCCACCGAGAGGGCCTGGGTTGCGCGGCATTCGATTCAAGGGTGATTTGCAGTGGTGGGTTGCCGTCGGCAGGCGGGGATGTAGGTGACCTCAAGGAAGCGCGCGAAGCGGATGTAGGCGGGCAAAACTTCTTTGCCGATGGCGTCTAATGTTTCAGTTTTGATGCGGGCTTGTTCTTCGGACTTGACGGTTGACGCAAAACTTTTGAGGGGCAGGGCGAAGGGCGAGTCTTCGGGCTTTTGAGCGGCACGCTGCTTTACCTGGTCGAGAACCCGGGCCATCGAATCGTCTGAAGGCAGGTGGTGGTCTTCAATGCCGATGGACATATTTTCTGTGACCTGGTCAAAGGCGTTGGGGATCGACTGCAGTCGGGCGATCCAGTCGTCGTAGTCCTTGACGCTGGTGAAGGTGAGCTTGGTTACGAGGTCGGGATAGATGGATTGGATGCCGCCTGATTGGGTGATGGGCATCTCCCACGGCTTGAGCTCGGAGGCTTCCTGATCGTCGGTAAACTTGCGCAAGAGTTGATCGCGACTGGCTGTTTCCTGTTCTGTGAAACCGGCGGGGTCAATGGCGGCAAGCTGGAGCATGAAGTTCATTTCGCGGGCGAGCTTGTCGTTGAAGGCCTTTACGGAGTAGTCGGAGATCTGATCGTTGTAGCGGTTGTCGCCCTGCTCGGAGGCGTACTCGGGATCGTGCTTGAGGAGGTCTTCAGAGTAGTCGTGAAGGATGGAGTTGAGGGCCTTGCGGCGGTCTTCAAGGGAGGTGGGTGCGGATTGGGCTAACGGGAGTTGAGCGCGGATGGCGGGGGCGAGGGCGAGGAGCAGGAATGCGGAGACGATGGCTTGCTGGGTAGATATTTTCAAGGGTGGGAATCCTTTGAGTGAAATCACTCCACATTGAGTCTAGAGTACTGGGCGCGGGTGCGGGGGTATCGTTTCCCAGGTCTCAAAATCGAGACCTGAGGCACCCGGCACAGGGAATTTCTCGGATCTTTGAGATGTTTGAGTACAGTGGTTTCCCAGGTCTCAAAATCGAGATCGCCACCCCCCCGGACCTGGGGCACCCGGCGACCTTGGATAGGATCTTTCTTATTTCACGATGAGCACGTTCATGCTCCACGGATCGAGGTTTAGCTGGAGCGGGAAGGTGGTTGGGCCGAGGTCGGTGTCTGTGGGCGGTGCCCAGACGTTGTTCTGGGACTGGTCGTAGATGGCCTTGCTGTAGGTCGCAATGGTTACGTCGGTAGAGGTGGTTTGATTGGAAAGGGAGATCGTCACCGGCTCACTGGCGGTTTCATTCAGGTTGAAGACTACCAGGGCTGTTCCACCTTTGTGGGTTGCACTATAGGCGCGGAGGTCGGTTGTGTCGCCGGCTACGTTTGCGGTGAGCACGTGTTCGCCGTTGATGGCTACGGTGCTGAAGAGCTTATAGGCTTGCGCGGTGGGAAGCAGGGTTCCGGCCGGGATGGTGGGGATCTGGGAGCCGTCGCAGCCTTGTTCCGGGAGGCCGTCAGAAAAGATCATGTAGCCGCCAAAGTTTTGCCAGCCGTAGAGCGAACTGGAGAAATTTTCGTTGCCGGGGTCGCTGTCGCAACTGCCAAAGCCGACCCACCAGGCGGCGAGGGAGACTCCCTGGTTCATCATTTCGCCCAGCACCTGGCCGGCATACAAGGCCTGGGTGATGGACATGGTCTGCTTGCCGGGTTCGGCATAGACGGAGCCCATTTCGCCGATGTAGATGGGGGTGTTGGGAACGCCGGCAATGGCCAGTTCCTGCTTGATGGCGATGATGGCCCAGGTTAACTGCTGAGCGCCCTGCTGGACGAGGAAAGTATCGTCCTCGTGGCGCGGGCCCTGCGGATAGAAGTGGTATTCGACGAAGTCGTACTTTGCCTGGGCGAGAACGATGGGATCCCAGGGTGGGGTGTTCCAGGGGTTGAGGCCTATGCCGACCTGCACGTTGGGATTGACCGCCTTGATTTGGGGATAATAGCCGGTAGCGGTGGCGGTGGCGTAGGTTGTGGGATCGTTGGGGATGGGGTGGAGATCCGTCACCCAGCTGCCCCAGGACTCGTTGCCGACTGTCACGTGGCTCACGTTGTCGCCGTTATCTTTGGCGTTTTGCACCCAGGCGGCGGCTTCAGACGGGTCGCCGGGGCCGGTGCAGTCGGCGTTGGTACCGTAGTTTAACGTGAGCGCTAGGTCGAAGTTACCGGGCTGAATCGCGTCGGCGAGGAAGGTGTCAAAGGCCGAAGCGGCGGGGATGGGGGTGGTGCTGAAGCAGACGGTATTGGTGGCCCAGTGATAGAGGTTTGCGGCCGTTCCGCCGGGCCAGCGAATGGATGTGATGCCTGCCGACTGGAACGCGGGCACGATGGCTGGAGTTGAAGGGTCATACCAATAGACCATGTTCAGGCCCATGAGGCCGGCGGATACGGGAGGGCCAGTGCTGGACTGGTCGATTGACATAGTGTTGGGCCCGGTAACCACGGTGGTGACGGTTACGGGAGAAGATGTGCCGGTGGCGGCGGTGTAGACGGGGGAGCTGGCGGAGTCTGGCACGTAACTGGCCTGGAAGGTGCCAGTGCCGACGGCGAGCGACCCGGCGAGGACGTTGACGACGTAACTTCCGCTCTCGAGGGGGATGGGCGTGGAGTTATAGCTGCCGCTGGTGAGGGTGATGGTTCCGGTGGGCGTGGGGCCGCCGGCGGGTCCGACGACAGTGACGGTTACCGCGAGGCCTTCGACGGTGGTGATGCTCGACGACCAGGCGCTACGGTGACGGTTGGCGTGGTGATGGCGGGGGCGACATAGTTGGCCGTGACGGTCATGTTGGCGTTCAACGTGACTGCGCAGGTGACGGTGGTTGTGTCTGCGCAACCGGACCATGAAGAGAAAACGTTCAAGCCGGATTTGGCGGGGGCGGTGAGGGTGAACGAGGAGCCGGAAGCATAGGTGAGCGAAGCGGCGGTGGTTTGGTAGGTGGTGCTGTTGTTGGCGGCAGAGGTTATGGCGATGGAGACGCCGGAGGATGGGTTGGCGGAGGCGACGGTGAGAACGTAGGTTGCGGAGGTCGGTGGTGCTGACATTGCTGCACGCGGATATGAGAAGGGTTGCAACTGCTGTTATCGCCAGCGCTAAATGCCTTCTCACGTCTTGCACCTTCGGGTCTGATCCCGCTGCGCTTTTGACCGGAGACTTTCCGGTTGTGGGAGTCTATGCGCAGTTTCTCTGAGTCAGGGACATTTTACAGGAGATTGGTGTGCGTGGAGTTAGTGGGAGAGGATGGTTTCGTTGCCCAGGATGCGGTAAAGGGTGGAACGGCTGATGGAGAGCTGGCGGGCGGCACGGAGTTTGTTGCCGCGGTTGAGGTCGAAAACGTATTGGACATGATGGCGGATTACGGAGTCGAGGGAAAGGTTGTCGATGCGGAGGGGTTGGGGCTGGTCGGGTTGGAGACTCGAGGCCGGTGGGGATGGCGAGGTCGCCGGGGCGGATTACGCCGTTGACGGCTTCAAGGAGTGCGGCTTCAAGGACGGAGGCGAGTTCGCGGACGTTGCCGGGCCAGTTGTGCTGGAGGAGGCGGGCGAGTGCGCCGGGGCCGAGGACTACGGGGCGCTGCTGATAGCGGGTGCAGATGCGGTCGAGGATGGACTGGGCTAGCGGGGCGATGTCTTCGCGGCGCAGGCGGAGAGGTGGAATGGCGAAGCGGACCGCGGAGAGACGGAAGGCGAGGTCGGGCATGAGGAGGCCCTGTCCGGCCATCTGCCGGAGCGGGATTTGCGAAGAGGCAAGAAGGACGGCACGGCCGGGGGGACGGTCCTGAAGGGCCTTGAGGACGCCCAGGAGAAGGCCTTGGCCGGGAGGGGCGAGGAGATCGACGCGATCGAGATAGGTGAAGCCGGCGAGGGCGGTGGGGTCGGCGTCGGCTACCAGCCATTCGCGGGCGTCGCGGCGCTGAAAGGTGGAGTTGGCCAGAGGGAGAACGGTTGAAGAGATAACGGGCCAGGGTCTGCTTGCCGCTGCCGTGCTCGCCCTCAATGGAGGCGACCTGGACATGGGGGGCGGCCATTTCAGCCTGCATGAGGAGCTTGCGCCAGGCGGCGCTGACGCCTACGACCTGGTAGGCGAAGGGGGAATCCAACTCGACCAGCGCGAGGCCGGAGGCGGAGGGTTGAGGCTGGAATTGCGCGGCGCTCTGCATCAGATCTCAACGTGCCTCGCCTCCCTGGCCATGAAAGGTTCTTGTGGCCAACAGAGGTCTTATCGGCGTGAGGGCGGGAAAACATGAACTGTTTGATATTGTGGTTTTCCAGGTCTCAAAATCGAGACATGGGGCAGCCGGCGACTGAGTTTTGTGGTTTCCCACCCATTCGCAAAGAGCGCGAATGGATGGGGCACGGAGTTTATCTATGGGTTTGGTGGGATCCGATTTCTTTGGAGCAACCGGGTTTTTAGCTGAAGCGTTTGGAGGGTTCGTCGGAGGCGATTTGGCCGTCGCGGATGTGGATTACTCGATGGGCGTATTCGGCTACGTCGGGCTCGTGGGTGACTACTACGATGGTGTTGCCGTTGGCGTGAAGGGTATCGAGCAGGGCCATGATTTCAAGGCCGGTTTTGGAGTCGAGGTTGCCGGTGGGCTCGTCGGCGAGGATGATGGAGGGGCGGTTGACCAGGGCGCGGGCGATGGCTACGCGCTGGCGCTGGCCTCCGGAGAGCTCGTTGGGCTTGTGGTTCATGCGGGTGCCGAGGCCAACATCGGCGAGGGACTCTTTGGCGCGCTCGAGGCGCTCGGCGGCGGGGGTGCCGTTGTAGATGAGGGGCAGCTCGACGTTGTGGAGGGCGGTGGCGCGGGCCAGCAGGTTGAAGGTCTGGAAGACGAAACCGATTTCCTTGTTGCGGATGCGGGCGAGCTGATCGTCATCGAGCTCGCTGACGAGTTGGCCGTTGAGCCAGTAGCGGCCTTTGGAGGGGGTGTCGAGGCAGCCGATGAGGTTCATCAGGGTGGACTTGCCGGAGCCGGAGGGTCCCATGATGGCTACGTATTCGTTGTGGCGGATGGTCATGGAGACGCCGCGCAGGGCGTGGACCTGCTGCTCGGAGCCCATATCATAGGTGCGCCAGAGATCTTCTACGACGATGATTTCGTCCTTCGGCCGGGGGGCCGATTGGATGCGTGGTTCGATGCCGATGCTTTCCAGAGCCATGCTTGTCCTTTGGCTAAGTTTATTCTGTTCGGGTGTGTCTGTCAGGTGAGGAAATGGAAGCGGCCGAAAATCCTTCCCTCAGTGCTATTGGTTTCCGCATAAACAATGTCCTTGCGCCGTCCCTACGGGACTCCGTAACGAAATTGTGAAACCCCTCTTCCCCACGCTGAAGCGCGGGGCTAACAAACGTTGCGCCTCCGGCGCGTTTGTGCGGCACTCCTTATGTTTCCCCGGAAATTTTCTTTGCAGGCCTAAATAAGGCCCGACGATAGATTCCTGGGCTTAGCGGAGCCTCTCGGCTTCGCTAAGCCCAGGCTTTGGAGCCATGTCCTGATACGAAACATTTTCGGCCCCTACTGAAAAATCGTGCTATCTGGACGAGTTCTACGAGGTTCCGCTGGTTGATGTGGTTACCGGTTTGGCGGTGTCTCGCTTTACCAGGGCGTTGTTTTTGATGGCGCGCAGGGTTTTGTAGGGGCCGGTTACAACTTCCTGGCCTTCGGTGAGGCCGCTCAGCACCTCAGTATCCGTGGCGCCGGTGATGCCGGTGGTGACGGGGACAAATTTGGCGTGGAGCTTGCCTTTTTCGTTGCTTATGACATAAACGCCCTGGACGGGAGGGGTTTTGACGACCGATGGAGGAGCTGGATGCGGCCTGCACACTGCCCTTGGGCTTGTCGTCGTCAGGGTTGTGCATGACCAGGGCCTGAATGGGCAGGGTGAGGACGCTGGACTTGCGGGCTGTAGTGATTTTGGCGGTGGTGGAGAGGCCGGGGCGCAGATCGGTGGAAGGCTCGTCGAGGGTGATGACTACCTTGAAGTCCTTGGCTTCTTCAGTGCCGGTGGTGGACTGAGAGGTGGCAACGCCGGTGGAGCGGAGCAGGGCCTGGTCGCCGGCCAGGGTTACGTGGCCTTTGAAGATCTTGCCGGGCAGAGCGTCCACGCTGACCTCGGCGGGCTGGCCGACACGGATGTTGACGATATCGGTTTCGTCTACCTTGACCTCGGCGGTGATGACGCTCATATCGGCCAGGGTCATGAGGGTTGAGCCTTGATAGCCTTCAATGCCTTCGACGACTGTTTCGCCCTCGCGGACGGGGAGGTTGGTGACGATGGCGTCAAAGGGGGCGACGGCCATGGTGAGGTCAAGAGCATTCTGGTTGGCGCGGAGGGCGGCCTGTTGCATGCGCAGGTGGCCGCGGAGGGAATTGGTCTGGGCCTTGGTCTGATTGAGCGCTGCCACGGTTTGATTCACTGAAGCCACATCGGTTTCGTAGAGGGCCTTTTTGGAGTCGTAGTTCTGACTTGGGCTCAGATGCCGGCCTGATAGAGGACTGCTCGCGCTCCCAGTCCAGCCGCTTTTGCTCGAGATCGGCCTTGGCGCGCTCGACGTTGGCTTCGGCGGTCTTCTCGGCGGCAACGTCTGCGTCAATGTCGGTTTTGGCGGCGGCAACGGCGGCCTGCTGGCTGACGACATTGGCTTCCTGCTGCACGTTTTCAATGGTGGCCACGGTCTGGCCCTTTTTCACGAGATCGCCCTCTTTGACGTAGAGGTGGGTGACGCGGCCCATGGAAGTGGCGCCAAGATTGGTATAGGTTCTTGGGCTTGATCTGGCCGGTGCCGCTGACGACGGAAGACAAATCCTGGCGCTCAATTCTAGCGGTCAGAACCTTGGTATAGCCGGCCTGCTGCCTGTAGATGAAGACGCCTACCAGTACAGCGGCTACTACGATGGCGGAAATAATTAAGAGAATCTTCTTCATGTGCGGGTCGTGCTCCGAAAGGCTCCTATTTCAGTTTACGCAATTGTTGGCGGGTGGGTTCCTGTTAGATGGAAAAAGCATGGTGTAAAAGTTATGAAGATGGTTCAGGGGGATGGGAAGCGTCGGTTTAAAAGAGATGGGTGCGAGTGTAGGCGTGGACGCCCACACTACAGCCGGCCAGGAGGCCGGCGCTACCGCTTCTTCGTGGAGGCCGGCGCTACCGCTGGGTGACGTTGATGGCGATTCGGCGTCCAATTGATGAGGTTTCCTACCCTGGCCGGAAAGACAAAAAAGCGCCGAGGATGGGGCACCCGGGCTATTGAGGGTGGGGTACGCGCTGTTGAGTTTTGTGGTCTCCCACCCATTCGCAAAGAGAGCGAATGGATGGAGTACCCTGCATTTGTGATTTCCAAGGTCTTAGAAGCCAGGCCTGGGGTACCCCGGCAGTTGGGAAGGACACCCGGCAGCCGTCCGGTAATTCATAGGAAAGTTGCTCAGGGCTACCGGGACCCGTAGAATAGGGGATTGCAGGAGTTTTGAAGGCAATGATGCTTAAAGGCCATATTCTTCTTATAACCGCACTCGGTTGCGGACTGGTTTTCACTTCCGCTGCCGGGCTCATGGGCCAGCAGCAGGACAATTCGGCGGCAGCGGTGCAAGAACCGGGGCAGGCTCAGGCGAGCGGTCAGGGCCAGGGAGCGGGGCAGGAAGTGGATCCCTTGAAGCGGGAACGCTCCGACAAGGAGAAGTTTGCCGCGCAGAGTGCCCTGAAGCACGAATTGAAGGGGGCTTACAAGACCTGGCTGGATCAGGATGTGGCCTGGATCATCTCTGACGAAGAGCGCAAAGCCTTCAAGACGCTGAGCAACGATGAGGAGCGGGATGCCTTCATCGAGCAGTTCTGGCTGCGGCGCAATCCGAATCCGGACTCGCCGGATAACGAATTTCGCGAAGAGCACTACCGTCGCATTGCATATGCCAACGAGCATTTTGCGGCGGGCAAACCGGGGTGGAAGACGGATCGCGGACACATCTACATTTCTTTCGGCCCACCGGACTCGATCGAATCGCACCCCTCCGGAGGCAACTACGAACGGCCAGTGGAAGAAGGCGGCGGCAGTACCAGCACGTTTCCGTTCGAGCAATGGCACTACCGGTACATTGAGGGGATCGGCGAAAATGTTGACCTGGAGTTTGTGGACACCTGCCAGTGCGGCGACTACCACTTCACCATCGACAGAAGCGAAAAGGACGCACTGCTGCGCACTCCCGGCGCCGGCATGACGCAGTTTGAACAGATGGGCAAGGCCAAACAGGCGGACCGCTTCAAAGGAGGCCTGGAAAACCTGGGTCCGGGCCCGCTGTCGGGCACGCAGCAGAACAAGGAGTTTGACCGCATCGATTTGGAGCGGAAGATATTCGCTCCTCCGCCCATCAAATTCACCGATCTTGACGCGTTCATCTCCGAGCACAAGCTGCTGACCGGGCCGGTTTTCCCCTTCGATGTGCGCTACGACTTTGTGAAGGTGACGGAAAATACGGACCTGGTGCCGATTACGCTGAACATTAAAAACCGCGATATCACCTTTGTGACCAAGGACGGAGTTTCAAAGGGCGTGGTGAATATTCTGGGCAAGGTGACGACGCTGACCCACAAGACGGTGCAGAGCTTTGAGGATACGGTGGAGGTGAACGAGCCGGCGGAACTGCTGGAGAAGACGCTGGACAAGAAGTCGCTTTACTGGAAGTCCATTCCGCTGCTGCCGGGGCTTTACCGCCTGGACATTGTGATCAAGGACGTGAACAATCCCGATCATATAGGGATCTACGGGCGCGGGATTGAAGTGCCGACTTACCACGACGAGAAGCTGGGCACGTCGACGCTGATCCTAGCCGACCAGATGTACGCGGTCTCATCGCACGATATCGGGGCCGGGACGTGCGTGATCGGCAATACGCATATTTGCCCACGGATCAGCCCCAACCCGGCCACTCCGATCAGCTTCAAGCGGAGCCAGGAGCTGAACTTCTGGATGCAGGTTTATAATTTGAGCATCAATGAAGCTACCAAGAGCAATGAGGCCAAGGTGACCTACCAGATCACCGATACCACGAACAACACAGTGGTATTTGAAAAGGAGCTGGAATCAAAGGACCTAGGGGCGCACAGCGACCAGCTGACGGTAGAGAAGTCACTGCCGATGGCGGGCCTGTCGCCTGGAAAGTACAAGGTTACAATCAAGGTGGACGACACAATCTCAAAACAAGAGATTGCGCAATCGGCGCCTTTTGTCGTGGAATAGTAAGTAGACCGCACAGCAAGCTCATCGGGGCAGCAGATTCGGAGAGCAGTGCGAATTTTATTTGTTAGAGTTTTGCCAGGGACGCCGCTGATTCACTTAATGTGATACTGCGCAGTTTCCATTTCGTTGCTATAGCGGCGCTGATTGCGATGGGAAGCGCTCCGGCCCTCGGAGCTTCTCCGGGATCAGTTTCAGGCTGTGTGCGCGATTCGGCTGGGGTGCCGCAGATGGGAGCGGTGGTTCAACTGCTGCGCCCTGACCTGAGCGTGATTGCCAGCGTCTACACCAACGAAAAAGGCCGATTTACAATTCCGTCGGTATTTCCAGGCCACTATTCGGTGAAGGCCATGGGTACTTCGTTCCTGCCTACGCTGAGAGAAAACGTGCGGGTGCGGACGAACACGGTTGTGAATCTGACGTTGAACAGCCTTTACGAAGTGATGCAGTGGCTGCCTTCAGAGCCGCGAAGCGGCGGAGACCAGAAGGACGACTGGGCGTGGACGCTGCGCTCGACAGCCAACCGGCCGCTGCTGCGCTGGCTGGAGGACGGGCCGCTGGTGGTGGTCTCCGACGGGTCAGGGGCGGCGCCGAAACTGAAGGCGCGGCTGATGGCTACCGGGCAGGAGGGGACTTTTGGCGAAAGCGGGGAGCGGTTTACGGCGATGGTGGAAGATACGCCGGCCAATAGCCGCGAGCTGCTGGCGCGAGTGGATTTTGCGCCGAATACGGATGCCGGCATGGAATCGATGCTGGGGTTCAAGCAGGATCTGGGATTTGCAGGGTCAGTGCAATCGGTGGCTGCTGTAGCGATTCATCCGGAGATTGATTCGATGGGTGGCGATGGGACGGCTGGCGGCGAGGGATTGGATGAGGCTGCAATTCGCACCTGGGAGACGCTGAACCTGGGCGACGAGATTGATGCGGAGGTGGGCTCGACGCAGATGCTGGCCCGCTTTGCGGAGAATTCACCGAATACTGTGGTGGCAGCGCTGCCCTCAGCAACTGTGGGCTGGCACGATGGGAGTTCGACGTTTCGCTACCGGATGGCGAGCATGATGCCGGGACCCGAACAAGCCGATGCAGGCGCAGCGCGAAACTGGATGCCGCAACTTTCACTACGCGACGGGGAATTGGCCATTGAGCACGGCATTCATCAGGAGTTCGGCTGGGAGCGCCGCACTGAGACTTCGGGTATGGCCGTGCTGGTTTATGGCGATAACATCGACAACCCGGTGATGCAGGCGACGGGGCACTATGCAGGGGGGAGTTCGGGACCGGCCGCATTGCTCTACGACCCAACCAGCGGACTGATGCATGCAGCGGGGCCGAACTTTACCAGTGCGGGGATGCTGGCGAGTTTGGATCATCGGCTGCCGGGCGGAAACCAGGTACGCTTCAGCTATGCCAACGGCAATGCACTGACAATGGCAGAGAGCTCCGCGCCGGCGGGACTGGCGGAATTGCTGGCTTCAGCACATCCGAGCTACGTGCAGAGCTACTCCATTAGTCTCTCCGGGACGCTGGATGGGAGCGGGACGCACTGGCAGGCGAGCTATCGCTGGCAGCCGGAATCCACGTTTACCAGCGTTGCGCCGTTTGCGTTGAATGCCGCGCAGCCTTACTTCAGCATTCGACTGCGGCAGCGGCTGCACTCGCGCAGCGATGGAACGGGCGGGTTGCAGGCGCTGATCGACTTGCGGAATCTGCTTGCGCAGGGCTACAGGCCCTATCTTCTGAGCGACGGGTCACTGCTTTTGTTTGCGCAGGACCAGCGCGGCATCACTGGCGGGCTGGCGTTTACGTTCTAGAACGAGATTCCCGATCAATTGAGTTCAGTATGCGAGCGAAGAGGCCGTTTGCGGTGAGTCGCACCTTTGGCGGCTGATGCTGTCGTGTGTTATATTTTTCAAGGGTCAGCAGTGATGTTCTCGCCTGACCGGGCCGTGCGGAATGCCTCCCGCTCCACGGCTTATATCGATTCACTGGACGCGTAGCTCAACTGGCAGAGCATTCGGCTCTTAACCGACAGGTTGTAGGTTCGATTCCTACCGCGTCCACCAATTAAATTCCATTCCCTAGCGAAGCCGCGGATATCTTTCGCAAGTTGGTAATAGATGAGCCAGAAGGGAATCCAGGCTATTGCTGGCGAGGTGAAATTCGGGATAATCCCATTCGAAGCCCCGGTTGTCGCAGACACATGCGTCGACCTGATTATGAACGGTAACGATCGGCCTCGGTTTAGACGAATAGAGCAACTCGTCGGCGATTATTGCCTCGAGTTGGGCGGTTCGGCAACGATCTTCGCGAGCCAGATAGCCAAACTCGGTGCGTGATCTACATTATTGAAGGGGAAAGCGGCTTAGTCGGCGGTCGTACGGGAAAATAGCCAGAACTTTTTATCTTCATGGTTCGGATGAGAACGAATAAATAAAAGGGGCCATATGTTCCGAAGTCGGCAGTTATTAAGGTGGTTGCCCTGGGCGATTCTTTCCTGTGTTGGGTGGGGCATTTATGGGTTTCTCGCCAAAGTGGGCTCGGCAGGAGTCAATGCCGCGGACATGCAGATATTGTTCACCATTGGGACATTTCCGCTGATAGCATTTTTTCTTTTCCGAAGAAGTGGATTGGGTTCAGATAATAAAGGCAGAATTGTTGGAACTCTGATCGGCGTTCTGGCAGGACTCGGCGGAATCGCATTTTTTGCTGCCATGGAGCGGGGCGAGGCTTCCCTGGTCGGTCCAACGACTTCACTTTTTCCATTGATCACCGTTATCCTTGCTCGCTTTGGATTGAAGGAGCGTCTTAATCGCGTGCAAATAATCGGCATCGTGCTGGCGCTGGTTTCTGCCGGCCTGCTGGCAATGTGAGGTTCTCTGTATGACGTGGCTCGTTTATTCTTTGATCGTTATTTTCTTCTGGGGCATCGTCGGCTTCTTCCAGAAATTGGGCGCAAACCATAGTACGCCAGACAGCCTGATGGTCTGGACAACGATTGGCTACGTGGTTCTATTGCCATTTCTGTTTACGGGTTCACACTTGACGACGCTGCCGCCAATGGCAATTGTCGTGGGCCTCCTCGCCGGATTTGCCAACGGACTTGGTGCCTGGTTTCTTTTAATAGCGCTGAACAAGGGCGCCGCGGCCTCAGTGGCTGTCCCATTCACAGCTCTCTACCCTCTGCTGACTATCGTTCTTGCAGTCACGTTCCTAGGTGAGGGTCTAACACGAACCCAAGCTGTGGGAATTTCACTTGCGCTTGCCGCAGCCGTGCTCCTGTCCTATGAGAAGGAAGCTCCCAAAGAGATCTAAGATGCGGATGCGGTGCTTAGACTCATACCCGGTGGATGATAACGCCCTGAACTACACGGTTGATTACGCCGTCGGGGCTGGGGCTGTCTGGATTCAAACCGATGCTCAGGCTGAGATGATAACCGAGCAACTGGGGCGCGAGGATTTCATACGGCGTGCGCAGGGCATCGTCTGTATGAGGGGCGACGGCGGGAATCACTTCGTCGAATAGATCGTGCGCTTCGGCGGGATCGGCGATTCCGACGAGATGGCCGATTTTCTTTGCGCGAAGCTCGCGGAGGAGATCGACTTCGTATAGGCGGCGCACAGGATCGCTGGACAGGAGGCAGAGGACAAACGTATCGGATTTGACGAAGGACATGGGGCCGTGGCGAAGACCAAGATAGGTTTCAGTGACCAGGGGAAAGCGACCGGCCGTCATTTCCAGCGATTTGAGTCCGGCTTCACGTGCCCAGCCTAGCAGGGGCGAGGAAGATAAAACGACAATGCGGTCGTGGATGCTGGCCGCGGCGCGCTTGCACGCCTGATCGATCTCGGGGAATAAAGCGGCAGCACGTTGCTGAGTTCTTCCACTGTGGACGCTACGGCATCCGGCTGGGCCAGGACCATTCCGCCGAGAACCAGATTGGAAAATGAGCTGGTCATTACCAAACTTTTGTCGTTGGTGCGCGGATCAAGGGGAATGAGTCCGTCAACGCTTGATCGGGACAAGGCGCTGTTTTTATTGCAGACAATCGCCAACTGCAGAATTTTGGGACGAAGGGCGCGCACACGCTCGACCACGGCGGCACTTTCTGGGCTATCGCCCGAGCGGGCGAGGGAGACGACCGCATCCACATCGAGAAGGTAACGCTCGGTGTCGATGAGAAGGTCGGTGGTGGGAACGGCGATCGCGCACGGCCATGCTGATGCGACGGCACTGGCCGCGTAAGCGGAGGTTCCAGCACCGGTCAGCAGGACGCGCGCATTCTTCAACTTGGCCGGCAGTTGCAGACGCTCCGATGCGGAACGAACATTGCTGAGCGTGGTGGGCCAGAGAATTGGCTGACGGGAGATTTCCTCGAATGTGTATTGGGGCGCGACGGACGATTTCTGATCAATTGACATGCAAACTCCATCCCGGAAAAGGGTAACTTGATCGTGGCGGAGATATACTTCCGTGAATAACGTGAGGATAAAACTTAGTTAAGTATATATTTGCATTATTCGACCGTCAAGCCGTTGCCGGATGGGCAACGAATGCTCTGAGTAATACAGATAGTAAGCGGAGCAATAACTTGTAAATCGTGACTGAGTTATGGGCTTATCCTGCAAAGTTAGCGACCTACTAATTGAAGCTGCCAATCAAGCGGCTCCATGGCCCAGGATTGGATCGCGTACGGGCCCAGGAGTAACTCGATCGGATGGGCTCCCGGAATCACTTTGAGGTCGGGAAGCGGGCGGAGGCGCGCATTTTCGTCTTCAGAGGGGGATTCAGCGTCCAGCATTCTGCGCTTTGCTACCAAAGTTTGCGTGAGGCCGCGTGCATCGAGATTAACTGTTACCGGCGTGTTTGAAAAGTTCCAGACCATAAGATTGTAAGTCTTATATGAGTTATCAAATGAGAGGAATGCATGGACAGTATCATCGTTTGAATCGACTGCCAGTCGATCACCGGTTACCCTGGCTAATAACTCAAAGGTGAAATAGGACGGACGCATAACATTCTGATAGTCGAAGAGGCCGGAGTATTGCGGCATTCTGTTCCACCAACTGGCAAAGAAGGCGGCTCCGCCGGGAGAAAAGAACGGTGCGACTTCATCGCGGTCAAGGTGGTAGTCGCGAATGTGGTAGTAACAGGAGTAGGTGAGGCCAGAGGCTTTCATGCGCCAGGCGGTTTCCGCGATGAAGGTGGGCTGGATGCGAACGTCGGTGGGAGGAACGGTCAACGCCATATTCCACTCATCGAGTATGGTTTCAGGATGCAGGGATGGGTGCTCGGCCAGGAGGGCCTTTACTCCTTCGATTGTGCCTTGAATTTTTATTGGGTCGCTGTCATAGATGTGCCAGGAGACGAAGCTGAGGGGAACTTTTTCTCTTTCGCAGAAGGCTAGGAGTGCGGGAAGAATGGGGGATTTCCAATAGGCCAGGGCGGGACCGCCTACATGCGCAGTTGGATCGGCGCGCAAGATCGCGGCCACCGTGTGCCGGTAGTAACGCGCATAGTTTTCCGGAGTGAATCGATAGGGGGATCCTCCCGACTCGCCAATATCGCCCTCGTTGCCAACTTCCCAATAAAGGCCGGTGAGGCCCTTTTGTTTGTAATGACTCGCAAGCTGAAAGATCAGCTGCTCCCATTTTGCGTAATCGGTGGGATCGACTATGTTCTGATCGACTTTGGGGTAGAGCATTTTTGGCTTGATGGCTATGGTCATCAGAGGAACTGCGCCAGCGCGGACGATTTGATCGACGGATGGGTCGAGGGTGGCGAAGTGATAACGGCCGTTTGCGGGGAGGAGGTCGAAGTACTCCTGCACGAAGAGACGGATGAGGTGGGGATGAAGGGCGCGAACCTCGGCGATGCGGTTATCCCACATGGCGTCGGGCGAGAGGCCGCCTTGACCGAGAGAGATGTGATCCATCTGCGTGGGACCAAGATTTTTTGCGAAATCGAGCGTTAGTGTTGCGGTGCGGGTTTGGGCGAAGGAGGGCGCGCTCAGCGTGAGGGTGAGCAGGATGATATGAAATGGATTGACTCTCATCGGCAGACTCCTTGAACGGCTAATTTTGCGTTGGGGGCTCGTCGTTCCCGCATCAATAATGTCTTTGCGCCGTCCCTACGGGACTCCGTGACCAACTTCTGGAAACTCTTTCCCCCACGCTGAAGCGCGGGGCTAACAAACTTTGCGCCTCCGGCGCGCTTGTGCTCTTCATCTCCGAGCGTTTGTGCGGACATTCCTTATGCGGGCACAATAAAGCTCGTACCCTCCGACGCGCTTGTGCGGACATTGCTTATGCAGCCCTCAATAAAGTCGCGGTATTGCTTTACGAACACTGGAGATTTCCTTGCGTTCGATTTTACTCTTTCGGAAAGGGCACGCGCGCGTTGTCTCGTGGGGACGGTATACTGTTCCCGTTCTTTGCAGCGCATGAAATTGAACGGCTGATGCTGGCGGGAACGTTTGCCGCGATTTGGATTCTACTCATTTTTCGCGACAGGAAGGCAGACTTCAAATGCGCAGGTTCGTAATTCTACTCAGTCTCTTGATCGGAGCTTCCATCATGCACGCCGCTACACTTCCAACCGGCTGGAAGGCAAAGGTTCAAGAAAACCTGCCTTTGCTCGGCCATCGGAACTGGATTCTTGTCGTCGATTCGGCTTATCCGCTGCAGTCTTCACCGGGGGTGGAGACTATCGAGACGAATGCGGATCAACTGGAAGTGGTGCGGTATGTTCTGGACGCTATCAACGGATCGATTCATGTGCGGCCGCTGATTTATATGGATGCGGAGCTGCCGTTTGTGCCGGATGCGGATGCGCCTGGGGCTTCGGCTTACCGGGCGGAGATCAAGGATCTTTTGCATGCATACACGATTGAGTCGATGCCGCACGATAAAGTACTGGCGAGTGTTGATGAGACCAGCAAGCTGTTTCACGTGCTAGTGCTGAAAACGAAGATGACGGTGCCCTATTCATCGGTGTTTTTCCGGCTGGATTGCAAGTATTGGAGTGCGGATGCGGAAAAGCGGATGCGGGCGAAGATGAGCGCGGGACATTGAGTTCGCTGCGATCGTTTTATTTTTTAATAAATATGGACTTTGCGGTCGCGTTTTCGCAGAGTAATTTCTCTGAAGTTGAAGTGTGGGCGTGGACCGGGAGGTCCACGCTACAGCCGGCCGGGAGGCCGGCGCTACCTATTCTTGCCGCTACTTGTTCTTGCAGGGACCGGTAATCATCAGATCAGCAGAGAATCACTCCACACCTATATGCCAGATGCTCTAGTGATGATGAGCTACGAGGATCATTAGTAGCAGGATTGCTACTGGGATCAGGGCGAGGGCGCCGTAATAGAGAATTTTGCGGGAGAGCTGGGATTTGCGCTTCTGCCAGTCGCGCAACTCCTTGCGGTCTTCTATGCCTACCTGATCGATGTGGGCAAGGTCCCAGGCGAATTCGTGGGCTTTGGAATAACGGTTTCTGGGGTCGCGTTCCAGGGCGCGGTAGAGGATCTCCTGCATCTGCGGGGAGACGGATGGGTCGGCTACGCGCGGCGGGATGGGATAGTTCAAGAGGCGCTCGTTCATGGCGGCCAGTGGCGACGGGCCGGTGAAGGGGAGTTTGCCGGTGAGCATTTCATAGAGGATTACGCCCATCGAATAGATGTCAGAGCGGCCGTCGCCGCGCTTGCCTTTGACTTGTTCGGGAGAGATGTAGTCGGGGGTACCGAGGGCGGCGGTGAACTTGGCGAAGGTGAGACGGCGGGCTGCGGTGTCACCGGCGATGCCAAAGTCGATGAGCTTGATGTTGTCGCTGGCGTCGACCATGATGTTTTCCGGCTTGAGGTCGCGGTGGACCACTCCGTTGGCGTGGATGTACTCGAGTGCGTCGAGAACACCGATGGCGATGCGGATGGCGCGGTCCGGGGGGATTCTGCCTTCCTGAAGGATCTGGCGGAGGAGGCGGCCTTCGCACCACTCCATGACCATGTAGACGCGGGAGCGATCTTCTCCTCCGAAGACGCGCATTACCTTGGGGTGGTTGAGGCGCTCGCCGATGCCGGCCTCGCGCTGGAAACGGTCAAAGAGGACGGGGTCGGATTCGAGATCTGGGTGGGGAATTTTGAGGGCGACGATGCGGTTGTTGCGCAGGTCGGTGGCGCGGTAGATGGTGGCCATTCCGCTGCGGGCTACGGGGGCCTCGATGCGGTAGGAATCGAGTTGGGAACCGGTTTCGAGGGCGTCGTGAAATCCCATCGGCGGAGCCTGCTCCATTCAGGCGTCTTTGTTCACTTTATCGGGAAATGGGGAGGGTGGGGTAAGGAATCCATAAGTGTTTGTGGGAATTTGGCTGAGGTTGTTCCTTGTAAGCGGGCGGATATGGTTAGGGTTTGTTAGAAGAATGGCAAGTTGGCTCCCGCTACGCGGGGATAGCGGGTTGTCGAGTTGGCGGGTATTTTATACAACGTTGGTCCTTTTCCGCCGATCATTTCAGCTCGGCACTCGCAATGACGATAGGGGACGTCAAGATGGTAGGCGGTATGGACGGCCGCGATACATGCCTACCTGTTCTACGGAACGGATGCGGATGACCTGGGCGGTGGTGTTGTCGTTGCCATCGATCTCTACGGCGCGGGTTACGAGTTCGCGGGCGATCTCATCGATGCTTTTTTTCTGGGAGACGATGGCGGCGATAGTTTCTGGGCGCATTTCGTCATGCAGGCCGTCGGTGGAGAGGACCAGAATGTCGCCGGCCTGGAGGGTGAGGGCGGTGGTGTCGGGGGAGATGAACATTTGCGGGCCGAGAGAGCGGATGAGCATGTGGCGGGATTCGGACTCGGCCATTTCGCCGGCGGAGATAAGGCCCATTTTGCGCTGCTCGTTGACCCAGGTGTGGTCCTGGGTTACCTGCCGGGCTACTCCGCCGCGAACCAGGTAGCAGCGGGAGTCGCCTACGTGGGAGACGATGGCCTGATCGTAGCGGAGAGCGCAGGCGACCAGGGTGGTGGCCATTTTTTTGCCGCGGTGTTTCTCGTCGAGGGTGAGGTCGTGCACGGCGGTGTTGGCTTGCTGGACGAGGCGCGGCAGAAGGCTGATGAGCATGGAGCCCGCCTGGGCTTTGGGGAATTCTTCGGTGAGGATGGAAATGGCAGTGGCCGAGGCAACTTCGCCAAGGTCCATGCCGCCTACGCCGTCGGCAACGGCGAAAAGATAGCCGTGGGTGCGGGCCTGGTGGCGCGAGGCGGGGATGAACGAACCCATCGTGTCTTCATTGTTGGTGCGAACTTTACCGAAGTCGCTTGCCTGGCTGAATTGTAGATCCAACATTTGCGCCGCAGCCTCACGCATCTTCCGCAACTAAGCAGGGAAGATGCTCTTGCAGAGATTATGCAACATCATCGGGAAAAGGCCTGAACCGGGCCTGAAGGCCTCTCATTTTTGGACTTCTTTCCCGGGGGCTAAAAGCCCCCGGCTCCCTCCGCAGAAGCCTTCGGCTTCCCTTTGTAAAAGCCTTCGACTCATCTGGATTCGAGCAGGATTGCCTTGCCTTTCTTCTTCGAGGAGCGAAGGAAATAAATGGCTCCATAGATGCCCCAGACGGCGGAGATGCCGAGCGCCAGCAGCGGTTCCTTGAAGGTGCCGAGGCCGAAGACGGGGCTGATGAGATAAAAGGCCATGCAGACCAGGTTGGCGATGAGGCCGAAGCCAGGGATGAGCAGGTGATAGACCACGTTGTAGTCGTCGCGCTTGTGGTAGGCCACGATGCACAGGAAGCAACTGAGCGCGTAGAGAATGAAGGTGCCGAAGTTGGAGGTGAGAGTGATAGTGAGCAGCGAGTTGGGCAGCGCGGCCAACTGATCGTGGGAGAGATAGCCCCAGTTGGAAAAGATGCCGTGTGGCAGCGCGGTGATGGCCGCATCGGTGGGCGCGCCGGCATCGCCGAAGACCAACGAAACGGCGATGACGCCGATGACGGCGGAGATGGAGGCCAGTGTCCAGATGGCTTTGCGGGGGCTGAGCGATTTGGCATGGAGGATGCCGAAGTGCTCGGGAGCTTCGTCGTCCTTGCCCATGGCGTAGGTGACGCGGGCGCCGGTGTTCATGCAGCTGAGCGTGGTGCCGATGAGCGCCAGGAAGACGGTGAGGGCTTCGGCGAGCATGAAGTACCTTCCATTGCCGTGGCCGAGGAGTCCGTCGCCGACGATGATCATCATGTCTCCGATAGGCGCGGCGGAACTGGAGGCGCTGGCCATGGTATAGCCGGAGTTGAGGAAGTAGTTGGCCGCGAAATATTCAATGAGGTAGCACACCAGGCCTTGAATCAAGAGCGAAGCGATAACGGCGATGGGAATATGCCTGGTGGGATTTTTGGCCTCGCCTCCCATCGCGGTGACCGATTCAAAGCCGACCAGGATGAGAATGGCGACTGTGGCCTGAATGAACAGGAAGCTGAATTTGTGCGGTGCAATAACGGACATGGCGGTGGGGTGGGTTAGGAAGTTGCCGCTCGCGTCTTTCTCGGGATAGTTGATGGTGAAGGGAAGTTTCTTGCCGGATGAATCGAGCAGAGGCATGGGCGCGCCGCTGGAATCACGGACGGTGGAACCGTCCTTTGCGGTTGCAAATTGGTAATCGTAAGTGGCCAGCGTTTGGCCGTCGTATTGGAAGGCAGGCGAGCCGGCTGGATGGCTGGTGCGATATCCAATGGCGAGGAAACTGAAGAGGATCAGTGCGGAGATCTGAATGACGTTGATGGCCAGGTTGACGGCGGTTGACGCGCCCGCGCCCTTGGAGGCGATCCAGCCTACGAAGAAGGAGAAGGCGATAGCCACCAGAGCCATGAACAGCGGTCCGGGGTTGGAGCCGCTCATGACGCTGGGATAGAGGAAGCCGACCACATAGCCCACAAAGATGCCAGTAGTGGCCACCATCACGCCTGGATAGACCCAATAATAGAGGTGCGAGCCCCAACCGACGATGAACTTGGCTATGCGGGCATATTTGAACATCTTGACTTTTGAAAGTAGGGCTTGCTCGGCGTAGTAGTAGCTGGAGCCAGTGCCGGGATAGAGCTTGGAGATTTCAGCGTAGGCTACGGCCGTGGCCAGGCAGAGCAGCAGTGCGCCGAAGATGCCCAGCCACATGGCCGGCGCAGTGGTCCCAGTGGTGGCCTGAATGAAGAAGGTGAGCCAGAGGAAGGCGCCGGGGGCGATGAGCGCCATAGCGTTGCTGGTCAGCCCGGTAAGGCCCAGGGTGGACTTCATCTGCGGTGCGTTTTGATCTGCCATGATCATTCTCCTGGAAAGTGGTGTTGGTTTGGCTGCTCCCGGTGGATGGGTTCCGGGGTTTCGTTTGGCTCGCCCTACTCCGAATTCAAATCCCAAGCCGGCATGGGGAAGCTGACTGAGTTATTGGTTCCTGCACAAATAATGTCTTTGTGCCGTCCCTACGGGACTCCACAACGAAACTGCGGATTCCCTTTTCCCTACGCTGAAGCGCGGGGCTAACTTACTCTGCGCCTCCGGCGCGTTTGTGCGGACATTACTTATGCAGTCCTCAATAGCTGAATGCTAGTGATGAAGCGATAAAGATGGAATGAAGAAACTGGAATCATCTTTGTTCCCTGCTTTCCGCCAACGAGCATCACGGTGATGCAGCTTGCAGCCGATCTAAGGATCTGATGCAGCGGCTCCGCTATTTCCCGATAATGTTGCTGCCGAAGATGAAGCCGAATTCAAGCGCAGTTCGGAATTGATTCGCATTCGTTCCCATACTGCCGAAAACATCTCCCGTGGTGTAGCCGCTTGCGTGCACCCATGCGAGATCGCTGCGAAGGTACATGCCTCCTTTTTGGTAGGTTGGCGTCGCGGTGAAAGTGGCGCCTGCGCTGCCGGGGCCAAAGCCCAACAAGTTGAGCGATCCATCGGTTGCATTCCCCGAGCTCGTGAGGTACTCCACGCGTACCGGAAGCGAGAATCCTTTCTTAAAGGCGTAGCTTAGGTTGAACGCCCCGCCGGTTGCGGATGTGCCCTTGGGAACACCTACATTCGCGTTGGTCGGCAGCTTGCCGTACTGGAAGTAAGGCTGAACGATCCACGGGCCCTTGGTGTACGTGTAGATCACGGTGTGCATGTAACTGTTGTTCTGCACCGGTGTCGCTACTGTCTGATGAACGGTCTGCCCGGCGTTCCCCATCGCATCGTATACCAGGCTGTGCGGCCCCTTCGTATAGGTCACCGAGCCCGAAAGCCATGAGTAGCGATTGGAATAGTAACCATCGTTCCAACTGAAGGATGCGCTGAGGTATTTACCCATGGTTTGATTCACCTGGATGCCGCGATTGATGGCATTTTCCTGGTTCCAAACGATGCCGCGCTCGATGTTGAAGTTCTGGTAGGTAAACGTGGACTCGGCGCCCATCAGAGTGGGAAGAGATCCGATAAGGAACTGTGTGTTCTTAGCCGCCTGCAACTTCAGATAGGCGACCGGAACAGGCCCGTAGAAATTGTTCACGGTGTTTTGGGCATTAACAAACGGCACGCTGAGCGTCGGCATGGTGTAGACGCCCGCCTGGATGTAGTACTGAAGCTTCCCGTCCGCTTTTTGAATGAAGATCTGTCCGTTGCTCAGAGTGGCCTGCGCAGTCATCGTCTCCCGGCACAGAATTGTTCTGGAACTGCGCGAAACCGGTCACGATGCCGTTGACGGACAGCTTGCCGAACGGTCCGGCATCGAAGGTCGCCGGCGGCAGCCATTGCAGCGGACCCGTGAGAACGAATGTGGAAAGTGGGGCCGGGGCAGTTGCAGCCGGCGGGGGTGCCGGAGCGGGAGTTGATGCCGTTGCTTGAGCCAGCGGCGCCGGAGCTTGCGCGCCAGCCATCATCGCCATTGCCAGGACTGCTCCGGTTATCGTATGCGGTATGCGATTCGGGTTCAGATAGTTCGGCACTGTTCCTCCAGGAATAAAGATGGTTGTGAATGACAAAGAGTGAAATCAGCCCAAAAGACAAGGGCAACGTTGCCAAGACAAACTGTCCCTATGAACTCCACGCGGGGAATTCTCGTGAGTTCTTGTTGTTTCTTTTGGCAGTACGGTCCTTGCGGATTGAGTCTAGTAATGCAAATGACCCATAAAGAACCAATGAGGAATACAAAAAGAACACATAAGGTCCGGCGCCGCTTTATGATTCCGTGGGGCTCCGGACCTGGGGCACCCGGCCTTTTCGCGGTGGCTACTCGTCGTGGGCAAGGTTCAGCCCGGAATACCATAGCCCCGGAACTGGATTTCCCGGCGCCTTGTCAGAGCCGACGGTGACAATGCGGACGAATGCTTCAGCGTATTGGCATCCATATTCTCTGCCGCGAAATTTCTCGCACATCTCGTAATCGGCCCACAAGCCCTTTCCCTCCAGAGTGTTGGCCATGATTGCTTCGCGGCTCAAATCGAGGACCGATTCGACGTCGACCCAGCGATTAGGCGCGAATTGCTGCGGTGTCTGCTCGTCGCCGGGAAAGGTTTCACAAAAATAAAAATCAAATTTCATTCCGCTCTGCAACCAGGCGTTGAAGGCGAGGTTGCCCGCGGCGCGGTGGTCGGGATGAAACTGGAGGGGCCACAAACCGAAGACGACATCAGGGTTCTCGGCGGCCAGGGTCTTGTCGAACTCGATGTACGATTCGGGATCGACGTGCATCTTCTGATTGTGCTGATCCAGGATTTTGAACCGCGCGCCGAAGAGTTTGGTTCCTCTCATAGCGTCTTCCGTGCGCAACGCGGCGAGTTTATCGAGGGGCATGTGATACGCGTCGGCTATACCCTGCGAGTCTCCAGGTGTGAATGAGAAACATAAGACATCATGTCCCTCGCGCGCATAACGGGCGAGGGTTCCGACACAGAAAACCCAATCGTCGACGTGGGCGCCAACAAACACAACTTTCAGCTTGCGATTTTTCTCCGCGCCCGGCAGGGTGTCGACCGGTTTGAGCGCTGCCGTTGCGGATTGCTGCCCGTGTGCGCGCATAGCGTGAGCAATCACGTTGCCTGCAACGCAGTTGAAAAATGTTCTTCTGGTGATCATACATTCCTCCGTGCAGAACGCCTGCTGTCCCGAGTCATAAGACCGTTAATCACATGATATCCGCTAGAAGAGGCCTGGCTTGATTTTCAGGAATGGCGATGAAGTATGATTCAATTACTTTACCGATTGATGTAAATGAAGATAGAGGAGCAGGTTATGGCAATGCAATCAGCGGGGAAATCGGCCGGCATGACCAGGCGGCAAGCCTTCAAGACGACGGGCAAGGCGCTTGCGGGCTTGGGGTGCATTGCCGCGGTTCCATCCCTGTCCGGTGCTGCCGATGCACTGGATTCACAGGCCGTTGCTGCCAGCCCGCGGAACGTGGATTCCGGCCCCACTGAAAAACTGAGAATCGCTACGTGCCAGTTTCCGGTGAGTGGAATTGCCGCCGAGAATGCGAAGTACATTCGGGACTATATGCGCCGGGCGGCTGCCGAGGGAGCACACCTGCTGCATACATCGGAAGCCAGTTTGTCGGGGTATGCGGGGTCGGAGTTTACTTCGTTTGAGAACTACGATTGGGACGCGCTGCGCAGGGAGACCGCGGGATTGAAGGCATTCGCTCGCGAGCTGAAGATGTGGCTGGCGCTCGGATCATCGCATTTTTTGGACGAGAAAACGAAGCCCACCAACTGCATTTATCTCATCTCGCCGGAAGGAAAGATTGAAGACCGTTACGACAAATCGTTCTGCACCGCGACGGATCAGCAATATTACTCGGCAGGAAACCGGCTGGTGACGCGCGAGATTCGAGGAGTGAAAATCGGCCTGGCGATTTGCTACGACATCTGCTGGCCGCAGCTTTATATCGCTTACCGGGAGCTGGGTGCTACGGTGATGGTGCACTCGATGTATAACGCGAGAGCCAAGGGGAAGGATTGCCTGGATACGCTGAATGTGCGCGAGGTTCCCACGCGCTGCGCGGACAATCGCATGTGGGCGGTGGTGAATAATTCCTCGCAGCCTTATTCGCATTGGGGGTCGTTTATCGCTCGGCCGGACGCTACGATTGCAAGCCAGTTGGAGATGAATGTGCCGGGGATGCTCGTCCACGATTTTCCGGATACGCTCTCAGAGGGCGGGTGGTATCACAACTTCAAACCGATGATGATGCGCGGCGATGAGATTATGAGCTGGGGAACGCCCAGCGATCATCCGCGCCAGCGCAACGGCCAGTGCGAGGCATAAGCGCGGGGCTCTTCATCGCATGCCGTTGAAATGGAAAGGCTGGTGGCTGGTTGGCTGGAACCAACATTTCCGCACGTTCACTCTTCAGCGCCAAGCGCGCGCGGGGTTCATGGCTGCGCGTGCTCTTGTTTACGCTGGAGTGCGCGCTCGGAATTGTGGCGGTGATTCTGGTGGCGGCTCTTGCCCATTGGTCGGGGTGGCTGCTGCCGGTGGCCCTCCTTCTCTACCTGCTGATTGTGGTTTCCACCGCATTGCTGTGCGGGTTTTGGCAGGCGGCGATTGTTTCGCTGTCGGCGGTTGTGGCGCATGGATTTCTAGGCAGACAGAATCAACTCAATCTGGCGACCGATCCAACCAATACCGTGACCCTGCTGGCGTTCCTGATGGTTGCGTTGACGGTGAGCCGGCTTTCAGCGCGCGTGACCGGGCACGCCCGGAAAGCCGAATCCTGGGGCGGGCAGATGCACGATCTGTATGAGTTCACGCGGCAGACGCTGCAGATGAATCTGCATGTGGAGCCGGGACCGCAGTTGGCCGAGTTGGTGCACGAGATTTTTGCGCTGGAGGCAGTGGCTGTGTTCGACGCCGACCTGCACGATGTTTACCAGGCTGGTATCTGGAACGTGGATCCGCAGGAGATGGCGCAGAACGTCTACTACTTCGAGACCTCGGACGACGATCCGGAGACCGGGATTGGGCGGCGCGTGGTGCGGCTGGGAACGGTGCCGGTGGGCAGCCTGGTGGTGCGAGGCGAGACCAGCCCCCTGACCAACAACGCCATCGCGTCGCTGATTGCGATTACCTTCGACCGCTACCGGGCCTTCGCCAACGAGAGCCGCATCGAGACGGAACGGCGGACCGAGCAGCTTCGCTCGACGGTGCTGGACAGCCTGGCGCATGCGTACAAGACGCCGCTGACGGCGATTCGCGCGGCCAGCACTGGGCTGGGCGAGATGGGCAACCTGAGCGAGGGACAGGCGGAGCTGGTGGCGCTGATCGATGAGCAGACCGGATTGCTGAGCGACCTGACGACGCGGCTGCTGACCACGGCACGCCTCGATGCGGGCGAAGTGACGATCAATGCCAAGCCGGTGGGAGTGGGCTCGCTGATTGAAGAGGTGGTGGACAGCCTGAGAGACCGGTTGGCAACCATGAAGGTGGCGATCGATCTCAAGGACGATAACATGATTCTGTGTTGCGACCGGCAACTGATGGTGATGCTGCTGACGCAGTACATTGATAATGCATGCAAGTACTCGATCTTTGGAACCACGATCACGATCCGCGTGGCGCATGTGAACAAGGAAGCAATTTTTTCAGTGCATAGCTATGGACCCGGTGATTCCGATTGCCGACCGGGAACGCATCTTCGACCGTTATTATCGAGCTTCGACTTACTCGAACCGGGCCCCGGGCACCGGAATCGGACTTTCGGTGGCGAAACGGGTTGCGCTGATTCACGGCGGATATGTTTGGGTGACCAGCGATGAGATTGAGGGAACAACATTTTATGCGGCAATTCCCGCTCCGGTACTAAAGAGGTGCTCCTGATGAACCAGCCTGTGATTCGCATACTTGTGGTCGACGACGAATCGGCCATCCGGCGGGCGCTGAGGCCTCCGCTGGCTGAGCTCGGCTTTCATATGGCCGAGGCATCGCGTGGAGAGGAGGCGCTGCAACTGCTGCGCGCCGGGGCTTACGACGCCGTGCTGCTGGACGTGAATATGCCCGGGATTGGCGGCATTGAAACGCTGCGCAGGATGAGAGCGATGGCTCCCCGGCTGCCGATCCTGGTGCTGACGGTGCGCGACCGGGAAGAGGAAAAGGTGCTGGCGCTGGACCTGGGCGCGGACGATTATGTGACCAAGCCCTTCAGCACGCGGGAGCTGATTGCGCGCATTCGCGCGGCGATCCGTCGCGTGAGGGCTCCATTTCGCGCCGAGGACGCGCCCATCGAGATTGGCGAGATTCTGCTGGAGCCGGCAAAGCGACGGGTGAAAAAACGCGGCCAGCCGGTGCACCTGACGCGCAAGGAATTCGACATTCTGCACTGCCTGATGAGCCGCGCGGGGCGGGTGGTGACTTATGCCAAGCTGCTGACCGCGGTATGGGGAGCGGACTGCCGCGAAGAGGTGGAGTATCTGCGGACGTTTGTGCGGCAGTTGCGCAAGAAGATCGAAGACGATCCGTCGAATCCGCTGTACCTGCTGACGGATGTGTACGTGGGATACCGCTTTGCGGATGCGCAGATGTTTCAGGATAGCGCCGAGGCCGAGAAGGATGCGGCCGGACTGGGACCGACGGCGAGCCGGGCATGATGCGAGAGCGTTTGAACGGGCCTGAGTGCCAGGGCAATCACTCAAAAGTTGTAAAAAGCCAGCCTTGATGTGCAATTACTTGCGCAGCCGCTAAATTCATATTCCGTAAACCGTTGATTACAATAGAACTATTTTTGGCCATTCAATTGCAACCTTGATGAGTGGGTCGCTGCTTCCCAGGTAAGCGGGAATGTTCCGTCCCGGCGTGAATTTTCTGGAGGCACGGGAATCTTGCCGGTGCGACAAACATTCGACCGCCCGGGAAGCACAAGCAGTAAAAACATGAGAACGCACAAAAACGAAGGAAGGGTCAACCCATGAAGAAATTCAGTCTGCTAACGTTTCTTGCTGTAATCGCAATTTGCCTTGTGTCTGTGGCCGCCTATGCGGACACCGCCACTCTGCATTTCACGGGTCCTGTCGGCCCAAACAATGGCTACCCCTACGTCACCACTGTCACCGGTGGCCCGAACCCCGGCATCCAGGACATGATGTGCATTACCGATTTCCAGTACATCAATTATGGCGAGCAGTGGAATGCGGATGTCTATACGCCGGAAACTGCTCCTTTGGGGGGACCCGCAGGCGAACCAGTATCGGGTTCGGGAATAACCAGGGAAGACTTCATCGAAGCGGCGTGGCTTTTCGACTGGGCTAAAGCCGACCCCAGTAACACTGACTACCAGAGGCTGGCTTGGTACCTCTTCGATAACTCGGGAGATAACTCAAGCGCCGCCAGTCTGTTATCGGAGTACTTCCCAACCGCCCCCCTAAGTGGCCCTGGCAATGTGGCGGTGTACATATGGGATGGAAACACCGACACCATCAGCGGCCAGTACGGGGACGATGACCCTCAGATTTTCTTGGGGTCAACCCCTGAGCCAAGTAGCTTTCTGCTGCTCGGCACCGGCCTGAGCCTGCTTGCATTCAGCCTTTTCCGCAGCAAGCTTATAGCCTAGTTACAGCCCCTGCGCAGCGGTTCCGCTCTTCCGGGGCCACTCAATGGGAGGTTGATTTACCGTCAGGCGCAAATTGAATGCGTCTGAAGTCATGGGTTCTTTCTTCGTCGGCTGGCTGTCTCTGCGGTTTCTTCAAGCCCGGGGGCAGCCAGTTTCGCGTTCAAGACCCGGTGGAAGTGTGGCGCGGCCAGGCCGCTCCGACGGTCCGCAGTTATCTTTACCGCTGAGACCGCGACCCTCGCAAAGAGGGCGCCAGTTTCGTCTACTCGTCGTAATGCAGCAGGCTGAAGACGTCGTAGCCGGTGAAACGGTCACGGCCCTTGAGGAAGTCCAGCTCTACGGCAAAGGCGAGGCCGGCGATCTCTCCGCCTAATTGTTTGACCAGCTTGACTGTGGCCTCCATGGTGCCGCCGGTGGCCAGCAGGTCGTCGACCAGCACCACGCGCTGGCCGGGGGCGATGGCGTCGAGGTGAATCTCTAAAGTGTCGGAGCCGTACTCAAGCTCATAGGTCACGCGGGCTACGGGAGCGGGGAGTTTGCGCGGCTTGCGCACCGGGACAAAACCGGCATTCAGGCGGTAGGCCAGGGCGGGGCCGAAGATGAAGCCGCGCGCCTCAATGCCCAGAACCAGGTCAATCTTGCGGGCGATGTAGTGAGCAGCAAGCGCGTCAATCAGTTGCGCAAATCCGGTTTTGTCCTTGAGCAGGGTGGTGATGTCGTAGAAGAGAATTCCCGGCTTGGGGAAATCGGGGACGGTGCGCACCAGCGCCTTCAGGGCTTCGACATTGACGGGCTTGATTTCTTCGGGCATGGGACGGGTTCCTCGATTGGGATTGGCATTCTGATGGTGGGCTTTCCTTAAGATTATAAGGCAGTAGGGAACAAGAAGCAGGGAACAGGGGAACAGGGATCAGGGATCAGGGTCGGTCTTCCTCTACCTCTGCCTCTGTATCATCATCATCTTGCTCTTTGAGGGAGGAGTCATCGCAAGTGTCGCGGTCGGGGCAGGTGGCGCAATCGTCCGGACTGCAGGTGCGCTCGATGGGGGCGAGTTCCTCGCCGGTTTCGGACTGGGTGACGGATTTAACGCCAAACATGGGGATGATGTCGTATTTTCGCTCGACATTTTGCGAGGCGATCTGAAGGGCGTAGAGCATGAGGCCGGCTTTTTTCGCGTCGATACGGCTGGAGCAGAGGGCATGAAGGACCTGAGCGAGGGCGATCTGGATGGCACTGCGGTCTTCAAGGACGGGAAGGCGGAGGTCGTCCATCACCCCGATGGGCGGCTGGGCGGTGAAGCGGTGAAGGCGGGTGTGGAAGTAGCAATAAGGCTTGCCTTTGAGAGTGGGCGCGTGGCAATTGTCTCCGTTGGGCATAATGTGGCGGCAGTTGTGTAGCATTCGATTCCTTTCCTAAAGGCAGTGGTTGGTGGTTAGGGGTTAGTAAAGGCCCGGTCCGTATACCCCCCTCTATCTCTGGCAATAAACCGCTTGTTTCCGGCGGTATAGAGCATGAGACGCGCTGTAAACCACCTGTTCTAAAGGGGTTATTGCCAGATACTAGAGAACAAAGGGGTTACGGGCGCTTGTCGGGTGTTTTGTTGGTTATGGGTGGTGTTATGAAATGATTGTGCGCTTTTGCGGGGATATACTATGCAAAACGTTTTGGGACGGTTTTGGCTCGAGCAGTTCGCGTTGTGGCGTAGCGGCGAGTTGGCGGGATTCGTGTGGTTGATGGCTTTATTTTATTCACGACTCTTCACTTTCTAATTCCTATTCCCTGTTCCCTCTTCCCTGTCTTTTACCACGCGCCGTCGATCCTGAACGAACTTAAGTCTTCAGCTTCGCCTTCGTTCAGATAATGCTCGACGAGTCGGTCTACTCGGGCGCCCCTGGGCCTCGGCGGAGACTGGCTCGCAGCTCGGCGAGGTCGGATTCCTTGCCTGAGGCCAGCACTTCTACATCGCCTTCTTCGGTGTTCCGCACCCAGCCACGCAAATTAAGCTCGCTGGCCTCCCTGCTTACGAACCAGCGGAAACCTACACCCTGTACCCGGCCTTGAATCAGAAAATGTAGAACCATCGTATGGAGTTTTACAGATGCGACGTCAGTGGGGCAACCGGTTCAAAACCAATGCGAGCGAAGAGCGAGCGGCTGGCCCCACCGCAGGTGGCGCGCTACACTGGAGTTCACTATGGTCTTTGTCCTCGACAACTACGATTCGTTTACCTATAACCTTGTCCAGTACCTTGGGGAGCTGGGGGCGGAGGTCGAGGTCTATCGCAATGACGAGCTTACGGTGGAGCAGGTGGAGGCTCTGAAACCGGAGCGTATTCTGCTTTCGCCGGGGCCTTGCACTCCGGGCGAGGCGGGCATCCTGGTGCCGTTGATTCGTCATATGGCGGGGAAGGCTCCGATTCTTGGCGTCTGCCTGGGACACCAGGCGATCGGCGAGGCGTTTGGCGGCGAGGTAGTGCGCGCTCAAAACCTAATGCATGGCAAGACTAGCCAGGTGGAGCACGACGGGAAGGGAATTTTTGAGGGGCTGACTACGCCGCTTACCTGCACACGGTACCACTCACTGATTGTCGCTGAGGAGTCGCTGCCGGCTGAACTGCTGGTTACTGCTCGCGCGACGGAGGCAAAGGGCGCGGGCACTGGCGGCGGATCGGTGATTATGGGACTGCGCCACCGCAGCTTGCCGATCGAGGGCGTACAATTTCACCCCGAGAGCGTTTTGACCGAGGGTGGGCACCAGATGATTCGTAATTTTCTGAAAATGTGAACGCTATGTTCGATCGGATACGACTCGATATGCGACCCGCGAGACGGATGCGGCAGGCCTGTCTGGCGGGAGTTCTTTGGCTGGCGGCGATCATGGCGGCCGGTTCTGCATTGTGCGCACAGGCTCCAGCGACGGCGCAGGTTCCCGCTGCTGCTCAGGCAACACAGAGCGAAGCCAGCCCGATTGCGATTGTGCCGCTGGACAGCAAGAACCCCGACAAAGCGGCCAAGGTTACAGGGGCGCTTGAGGTTACGCAGGGGAAGGCCATCATTGCCAGCAGCGGGACGATCACTTCCGGGGCCGAGACCACACAGGTGATTCTGCCGCATCGCGGAGTGCTGCGGGTTTGTGCCTCGACCAGCGTGAAACTGGCGGCGGACACGAGCGTTCCCGCGGGGGAAATTCCGGGATTGATGATTGCCTTGGAGCATGGCGCGGTGGAGGCCAGCTATGCCACCGGGCAGAACTCCGACATTCTGCTCACGCCGGATTTTCGCATCCTGATTGGTGGGCCGGGAGCGGCGGACGTGAAGATTCGCCTGGGAGAGCACGGCGATACGTGCGTGGATAATGCGGGGATTAACGCGCCGTACGTGCTGGTTTCAAGCATCTTTGAGGGCGGAGCTTACCGCGTGCAGCCGGGGCAGCGGGTGATGTTTGAGCACGGCAGTTTGCACGAGGTGGTGGACCAGGAAAAAGAGCCATGCGGATGCCCGCCTGCCGAGCCGAAGGGAAATGAGTTTCCACTGGCGCAGAGCGAGGGGCTTGCGCCGCTGGCGAAGCCGGCTCCGAGTCCTGTGAATGCGGGCGGAACGCAGGCCGTGCCGGTTGAGCCGCTGGTTTATAAGAGCCCGGAGCAAACGGCCGCGCCTGTCGCGCCGGCTTCTGCGACGGATAGTGCGGCCGCAAGTCCGGCTGCAAAGACGGCTCCTGCTAAGAAGAAGACTGGATTTTTTGGCAGTGTCGGAAAGTTCTTCCGGCACTTCTTTGGGGCGGAGTGAAACCTTCCGCAGATCTGTCCAAAATAATTAATGCTCTGGAAAGGCTGGCTAGATGAGAGGGACCGAATTCATTTTCAGTTTTATCCGCCGATTGAACGCTGGAAGGTATTTTCCTGTTGCGGTTTTGTTGGGGATATTTGCCGCGCAGGGAAATGCGGCTGTGACTGTTTCGCATTTGCGCTGCGAAAATCTTCTTGACCCGCAGGGGATCGATGCGTCGAGGCCGCGATTGAGTTGGATTCTTGACGCGAGCAGCCCCAATGAGAAGCAGACGGCTTATGAGGTTGTGGTGGACGGCGAATGGGACTCGGGGCGCGTGGAATCCGATCAGTCGATACAAATTCAATATGGCGGCAAAGAGCTGGCTCCAGCCACCGGCTACACCTGGAAGGTGCGGGTCTGGGATGCGGAGGGGAAGGCTTCAGAATGGAGCAAACCGGCCACGTTCAGTACCGTCTTGAAGGATTGGCGGGCAAAGTGGATTGGCCACGATGGAGATGGAAACTCGCTTTGGGAGGACACGCACCCATTGCCTGCCCGCTATCTTCGCCATGAGTTTGCGGTCACGAAGAAAGTCACGCGGGCTACGGCTTATGTATGCGGACTTGGCTTTTTCGATCTCTATCTCAACGGGGCAAAGGTTTCGCAGGATGTGATGGACCCGGCGTTATCGGAGTATGACAAAGCCGATTACGTGGTGACGTTCGACGTGACGGACAAGCTGAACGAGGGCGCCAACGCATTGGGAGTGATTCTGGGCAATGGGCGATTCTACGGTCCCAGGCTTCCGGAGGGGCTGGAATTTACCCGGTTTGGGTTTCCCAAGCTGCTGCTGCAATTGGAAGTTGAGTATGAGGATGGGACGAAGACGACCGTGGTCAGTGACGGAAGCTGGCGGTTGACGACTGAGGGGCCGATCCGTGCCAATAATGAGTATGACGGCGAAGAGTATGACGCGCGGATGGAAACGCCGGGATGGGATCGCGCTGGGTTCGACGATACAAAGTGGAAGCAGGCGGATATTGTGCGTCCTCCGTGGGGCGCGCTCAAGGCGCAGATGATTGAACCGATGAAGGTGACGCAAGTTATGCATCCGGTGGGCATCACTAATCCAAAGCCGGGAACTTATATCGTCGACATGGGACAAAGTTTCTATGGAACAGTGCGGCTGAAGGCGACGGGACCGCGCGGAACCGAGGTTCGCATGACCAGCGCCTACAGTTTGAACCCAGACGGGACGCTGAAGACCGCTGACAACCGCGGGGCGCATTCCACTGACGTTTATACGTTCAAGGGAGAAGGCGTGGAGGTCTGGAATCCCATATTCAAAGGGCAGGGATACAGGCGAGTGCAGGTGACGGGCTTTCCCGGCACGCCTACGGTGGACAACTTTGAGGGGCTGGTGATCAATACAGCGGTTGAGCAGGTGGGAAAGTTCGAGAGTTCGAACGCGCTGGTGAACAAGATCCACAGCGCACTGTGGTGGGGGACGAAAATCTTTCTGCGCTCCGCGCCTCTGGACCCCGACCGCGACGAGCGGATGCCGTGGACGGGCGATCCTGCAAAGGATGCGGAGAGCGAGGCGTACAACTTCAACGTCGAACCCTTCTATGCGACATGGATGGACGACGAGGAGAGCACGCAACGAGCCGACGGTTCGCTTCCCGATGTGACGATGTACTGGCTGTTTGGCGACGGTGTGGAGTGGCCCAGCACATTCACGATCATTCCGGACTGGTTCATCGATTTCTATAGCGACAGTCGCGTGGCGGAAACGCACTATGCCGCTATGAAGAAGTGGGTTCTGGCCATGAGGATGCATGAGGTGGAAGATGGCACGCTGGAGGCAACCAGCTACCGCGACTGGTGCGACACCTCAACCATGGGCGGGAAAATCTCTGACAAAGGCTCCACGCCGGGTGAATTGGTTTCATCCGCGTACCAGTATCACAACGAGCGGATCATGGAACGGCTGGCGAAACAAATGGGACACGCGGACGACGAGCGTACTTTCAGGGAATTGGCGGACAAACTGAAGATTGCGTACAACAAAAGATTTCTTGATCCGCAGACTCACACTTACCTGGGAAAGACGCAAACCGGTTACGTTCTGGCGCTGCAGTTTGGACTGGCGCCCGCTGAGCAACGCGACGCCCTCATCGCCAATCTTGTAGACGACATTATGGTCAAGCATAACGGCCATTTATCGGTGGGGCTGATCGGCATGCAATGGCTGATGCAGACGCTTACCGATGTTGGGCGGCCCGATGTGGCCTGGACCATCGCCACGCAAACCACGCGTCCGAGCTGGGGTTACATGCTCTCAAAAGGCTCAACCACCCTCTGGGAACGTTGGGATTACGATACGCGCGATCCGGGCATGAACAGCGAGGCGCTGCTGATCCAGGCCGGGAATCTGGATGCATGGTTTTATCAAACGCTGGCCGGCATTCGACCCGCCGCGCCGGCTTCAAAAAGATTCTCATCGAGCCGACTGTGGTTGGAGATCTGACCTGGGTGAAGGCTCATTTCGATTCGCCTTACGGACGGATTGTGAGCGAATGGAAGATTGTAGGGCAACAAATTGACCATGGATGTGACGGTGCCGGCAAACACGACCGCGACAATCGTCGTGCCGGGGAAGAATGGCGGCTCGCACGAGGTGGGGTCGGGGCATTACCAGTTCACTTCGATAGGGCCGAAATGGAATTGAGGTTGTTCCGCCCATAGACAAGAAAAATGTCTGGGCCATTCAGCAGTGTTGGACGGCTCTTCCGGCGTTTCTTTGGCGCGGAGTAATTAATACTTTAGCCTTCGGATGGGTGCGGGAATTTCAATCGATATTCAGTAATGATCCGTTGCATGATCTCACCAAGAGAGCCAAGCGGATCAATTCCTGCATTTAACTTCGCATCCGTAGCAACGGCCCGGTAAACTCCTGTATTAGTAGTCAGATAGAAGTGAACTTTCCCCCGATTTGGCAGGTCAAATGTTTCAGACTTCTCGAATTGCGACAACAAACCCGTCGATATTTGAATCGCTTGAAGGGCAGCTTCACGGATCTCGGGAAATTTCTGGCCTCCTCCTATATAGCCCCCACCACTATCGAAATAAATACTTGCTGAGCCGTCAGCCGCTGCAAGCACAGTCGCCATTCCGTCGCCAACTCTCCAATCCATTAAAACCAGATGCACAGCATCATGCGAAAGGTTTGGGAAACGCGATTTCAGCGCACTGTCACGTAACTTCGGATAGATGGCTGGATCAGCGCGATCTGGGGTGCTCATTCCATACAGGATACAAGACGAGCCGTCCGCAAGTTATGCCGAAACTGGTCGCGCAACGTCCTACAACTCTCTCGCGCGTTCGATGGCGCGGATCACCGCTTGCGCTTTGTTGATTGACTCTTGATGCTCTGACTCGGGGATTGAGTCGGCTACTATGCCTGCGCCGGCCTGGACGTAACCTTTGCCGCCGATGGCGAGCATGGAGCGGATGGCGATGCAGGAGTCGAGGTTGCCGGAGAAATCTGCGTAGAGGACTGCGCCGCCGTAAGTTCCGCGGCGAGCCGGCTCCAACTCTTCGATGATTTCCATGGCGCGGACTTTGGGTGCGCCGGAGAGAGTGCCGGCGGGGAAACATGCGCGCAAGGCATCGACTGCTGTAAGTTTCGGCTTGAGGCGGCCTTCGATAGAGCTGACAATGTGCATGACGTGAGAGTAGCGCTCGACGAACATCAGGCGGTCGACTTTTACGGAACCGAATTCACTTACGCGGCCAACGTCGTTGCGGCCGAGGTCGACCAGCATCACATGTTCAGAGCGCTCTTTTTCGTCGCTGAGCATCTCGTCGGCCAGCGCCTGGTCCTCCTTTTCAGTGGCGCCGCGCGGGCGGGTTCCGGCGATGGGGCGGTACTCGACTTTGCCCTTGTGGACGCGGACCAGCAGCTCCGGCGAAGAGCCCGCCAGCTCAAGTGTCTGCGCCCTTGGCGCTTTCTGCTTTTTGGAGGAGTGCTTCGATTTATCGGGAGTCCCGCCCAGCGGACCCTCGGGGGTAAAGCGGAGAAAATACATATAGGGGCTGGGATTGACGGTGCGCAGGGCGCGATAGACCTGGAAGCTGTCAGCCCCTGGCTCGACATCAAAGCGCTGGGAGAGGACGGCCTGGAAGATATCGCCAGCAGCGATGTACTCCTTGGTGCGGGAGACGGCGGAGAGGAATTCTTTTTTTGACGTGCGGTGGTTCACTTGCAGCTTGCCCTTGCCTTCGTGTGAGGGCAGATCGGGCAGCGGCTGGGTGAGGCGCTTTTCGAGTTTGTCGAGGCGCTCGACGGCTTCGTCATAGGCGTGGCCGGGGGCTCGGGCAGCTTTGCCGCGTGTGACATCGGCGGTGGCTACCAGCCAAATCTCCTTGCGGACGTGGTCGAAGGCCAGCACTTCGTCGAAGAAGAGCAGGCAGGCATCGGGAACTCCCAGTTCGTCGGCGGCAAGCTCGGGCAGGCGCTCAATCTGGCGGACCGCGTCATAGGCGAAGAAGCCCACGGCTCCGGCGGTGAAGGGCGGCAGGCCGGGCAGACGTGCGGGTTTGTGGCCGGCGAGCGCACGGCGCAGAACGACAAAGATATCATCCTCGATCTGGACGACTTTTTTGCCTTCAGTGATGGTGATCTCGCGGCCGCGGGCAACGATGCGCTTGAAGGGGTTGATGCCGATGAAGGTATAGCGGCCGAGCTGCTCGCCGTTTTCAACCGACTCCAGCAGAAAGCACTCGCGTTCCCGCCATGCCGCGCGCAGGAAGGCCGAGACCGGAGTTTCGAGGTCGGCGGTGAGGGTGCGGCAGACGGGGACGAGGGTGTGTTCTCTGGCGAGCGCCAGGAACTCCTTGCGGCTGGGCTGGACGGGTTGGCTGGAGGCTTTCACTTCAGACTAGTGTAATTCCCGCGACAGGGAAGATACTGGAAGAGTGAGGGTGGGGCTGGGACAAGTTGCCTGGAGAGGTTCCGGGCGGCTTGACTAGGGTTCTCCGGTAAGCCTAGACTCACTTGGTTTGGGCTTGTGCGGTTTGATCTGCACATCCAACCGACTAGAAAAATTGGAATTGGAGAAATCAATGTCAACGGTACCCCCGGCAGTCACATTGGACCAGGAGATTAATCCCTGGGAGGCGCAGAGCGCCCGGTTTGAATTTGCGGCACGCAAGCTGAATCTTGATCCAGGCTTGTGGAAGGTTCTCAGCTCGCCCTTCCGCGAGATCATCGTGCATTTTCCCGTGGCCATGGATAACGGCAATATTGAGATGTTTACCGGCTTCAGGGTGCAACACTCGATGGCCCGCGGACCGGCCAAGGGCGGCATCCGGTATGCGCCGGATGTGACGCTGGACGAGGTGAGGGCGCTGGCCAGTTGGATGACCTGGAAGTGCGCGGTGGTCAATATTCCCTTTGGCGGGGCCAAGGGCGGAGTGATCTGCGATCCGAAGATCGATGAGCCAGGGCGAACTGGAGCGGATGACGCGGCGGTATACCTCGGAGATCATCGACTTCATCGGGCCGGAGAAGGACGTTCCCGCGCCGGACGTGAACACCAACGAGCAGACCATGGCATGGATCATGGATACCTACTCGATGCACATGGGCCATACGGTGACCAGCGTGGTGACCGGCAAGCCGCTGAATATCGGCGGCTCGCGGGGACGGATTGAGGCTACCGGGCGCGGCGTGCTGGTGGTGTGCGACGAGAGCGTGCGCTATCTGAACATGCCTGTCGACGGCTGCCGGGTGGTGATTCAGGGATTCGGGAACGTGGGCTCGAATGCGGCCCGGCTGATGATGGAGCGGGGTTACAAGATTGTGGGCGTTGCCGAACGGGAAGGCGGACTGTCAAACCCCAACGGCATCGATATTCACCAGTTGATCGAGTACAAATATCGCAACGGCACCACGCTGGGCTTCAGCGGCGCCGAGGCAACACCCAGCGAAGAGCTGCTGGTTTCAGATTGCGAGATTCTGATTCCGGCGGCTACGGAGAACGTGATTACCAGCCGCAATGCAGGCGAGATCAAGGCGAGGATCGTGGTGGAAGGCGCGAACGGGCCCGACGACCGCGGTGGCCGACGAGATTCTGGCGGAGAAGCGCATCTTCATCGTGCCCGATATTCTGGCCAATGCCGGCGGGGTGACGGCGAGTTACTTTGAGTGGGTGCAGGACCGGCAGGGATACTTCTGGAAGGAAGCTATCGTCAACGAGCAACTGGAAACCATTTTGCGCGACAGCTTTGACGATGTGGTGCGCTATGCAGAGGCGCACAACGTGAACAATCGCATTGCGGCATATATGCTGGCCATCGATCGCGTGGCTTTCACCATCAAGCAGAGGGGCATTTACGCGTAGCCACCTGCGGGCACCTGCGGTGCGGCCAGCCGCTCGCTAAGCGCTCGCGTTGACTATTGTGGATCATATCTCGGATGATAACAATCCAGCGGGATGGGCTTCAGGGCCTATTCCGCTTTTTATTTTGTGAAATAGAACTATTTTGCGCGTGGCGCTGTCTGTGATAGCAGTTGGATCGTTTGTTCGGAGGAAAGCGAATGAAAGTTGCCATTCTCGCATTGTTCGTTACAGCATCTGTATTTGCACAAGCTCAGGTTGGCCGTATCGCATCGGCCTGCGGTCCTTACGACGTCAGTTTCAAAGTGAAGCCGGATGAAAAGGACCACTCTCCGGCGCAGGCCGCCGAGGGAAAAGCGCTGGTTTACTTTATCCATGATTCCGGCACTTCGGCGGTGATTGCTTATCCAACTACCAAGATGGGCGTGGACGGGGCATGGGCGGGCGCCAATCACAGCAATTCTTATTTTTACGTTTCCGAGGAACCGGGAGAGCATCACGTCTGCGCCGATTTGCAGACCTCTCTTTACGAGGACCGCACGGAGTTGTTGCATTTCAGGGCGGAAGCGGGCAAGCTGTATTACTTCCGCACACGATTGGTGACGTCTCGGTCGGTGGAGTTGCTGGAGCTTGATCCGCTCGACAGCGACCAGGGCACCTATCTTATTTCTCTCTTTCCGCTGAGCGTGTCAACCACAAAGAAAGGAGAGAAAGGGGGCAGGTATTCCGATCAAACAAAAAAATACTAGCCAAAACGGAATGCGCGCCGGCTTATCCCGCTTTGATACTCGGAATGCGTGTGAAACTGCAGTAAAGACGCCGGGCTGATTTCCGGTGCAATGAATGAAGGTGAGCCGGAGACCATGTTTCCGGATAATGACCGGTCGCGCCAAAGGTGTGGTTAAAGAGACGGGTGACCCCGGAGAGACCAGAGACAAATCTCGCGTCAGTCAATATGTAATTGAGACCATAATCGCATTCGGGTAGACACGGGCGCGAGACTCTCCGATGCCGCAATCCGTTCAAGGACGGCGCGCCGATGGGGGGAGCAGTTGCTGGCGTCGGCCAAAGTCCCGGTCTCGGTCTTCCGGCCACGATTGACTGGGTGTTCAGGCGACGACGGTCGCGCGCCGCCCGGCAAGGCCGAACCGGAACCGGTTACCTTCCCGATGGTCGCGCTTTCGCCGGACACATTGCCTGCTTCGAGGCTGACAACGTAGGTGGTAGGTCGGGTGCAGGTAACTGAAATAGTGGATGTCGCGTTTGTCGTCGCGGCAGCGTAGCTTCTAAACGCCTGAGTGGTCGGTGTGGCCTGGCAACCTGATAGCACTGTTGCGGTAACGCTGAACGAAGAGGTAGCAGTTGCGGCTGGGGTCGGTCTCATGGCTGGACCAGACGCCAGGAAGCCAATAACAAAGACCGACAACGCGGGATTCATTCTCATTGCTATTCCCCAACCCAGGAAACTTCTTTTCTTATCGACACCTCTTTCGGTCGCTTGAAAATTGGAGTGTTTTAGTACTGTCCGCCCACGTTCGGCATCCTGCGAAATCTTCAGATCATTGAAAAATAGGCGAATTCTTCATTTCGATAAAAAGAGGGCTTGAGAGAGCGCTGGCGCGCTTTCTCATATTGGAGAGAGTTTGTCCTGTTGTGTTCGGATTCATAAGATTTTTTCATCAGGACCTTCTTAGCCTTATATCCCGATGTGTACTGTCGGCAACACAGTCATGCAGATACGGAATGTCAAACGCTGAACCGGATTTACCTTGCTGCAAGACGATACAGAAACTGCGTCCGCGAACCAAAGGGTACTTCTCCACAATTAACCTAACGCTAAGGTAACGAAATTGGCGCTATTACTTTACGCAAAAGTAACCAGTCGATTTGCACCAGAGTGGAGTAACTGTCCAGTGTCTGTGTTATTGCAATGACACCTGAAGGCAGATATTCTTATCCCAATCTCAGAATTCTAGTTACCAGGAGTTACCTCTATGAAGCACTTGTGTTTTGTTAAGCTCGCCTTGTCCACAGCCCTGCTTGCGTTTCTGGCGATGGGTCTGGTGCCCGTGGCCTTGGCCTCAGCTACCACCACCACCTTCACTGTCACAGCTGGTGTTGGAAACGCCTGTACGGTAAACGCCACGAACATGGCTTTCTTTACCGTCACGACAACTGCAGCAACTAACGCTACTTCGACCATTACGGTCAACTGCACACTCAACGATTCGTATACCGTTGGCCTTGGCGCCGGTAATGGCACGGAGACCGCCCGTTATATGAAGGGCATCGCCACCCCGGCTAACAAGCTGAACTATGCGCTGTATAACAACGCTGGCATGACCGTAAATTGGGGTCAAACCACAGGTGGTCAGGTGGCGGGTACGGTAGCGGGAGCAATCAAAATTTGACCGTATACGGCCAGATTCCAATTCAAACCGCTCCGCCGTCAGACAACTACACCGATACGATCACAGTCACAGTCACTTATTAACCGAGAGCCGAGTTCTTAATTGGGACCCTCATGATCGCGTGGAACTCATCTCGACAAATGGCGGCGGCGAAAGCGCTCGCCGCCATTTTCTTTATTCTGCTGACCGGAGCGGTTGCCGGTGCGCAGGCTTTATCGGTGCTTCCTGTTACGATTCCTCTTTTACCAGGTCAGAAGACAACAAGTCTGACCATTACCAATCAAGGAACCACTGAAACCGCAGTTCAGATACGCGCCTACGCCTGGAGTCAGAAGAGCGACAACGGCGATATCCAACTGAGTGCCACGAACATGGTGGTGCTGAGTCCTCCGATTGCCAGGATCGCCCCCGGAGCCAGCCAGGTTGTGCGCCTCATTCTGCGCATGACGCCGGAGACGCAAGAAGCAACCTATCGCATTCTCATTGATCAAGTTCCGCCTCCGGCCGAGGCGGGTGTTGTGCACGTTGTATTGCGTCTTTCCATCCCCATCTTTGCGCCGCCTCCCATCCGCTCTTTTTCTGACGTTCAGTTTCACCTGGAGCGCGACGCCGACCATGTCTATCTTGTGGCACTCAATGCCGGCAATCTCCATGATGTGATCCGTAATATCGCTTTGACTACCCGCGATGGTCGGAAGGTGGAGGTGGAGTCCGGCGCAACGCCATATATACTTTCGGGAACCACCCGGCGTTGGCGAATCGTCCTGAAGGATTCCCTGCCTCCGCAGGCAGATACATTGCGGTTGACAGCCAAGGTGGATGCTGGCGCCATCGATGAGCAGGTCCGCTTTGCCGCTCCACGATGATGTTGGCGGTGCGGGTGCTCGGTGGCTCCTGTATGCGGGAGCCCTCTTTCTCATCCCTGTCCTCATCTCGCGACTGGCCTCGGCCGCGGTAACAACAGATAAAACCGCAGATACCACTCCCACAGATTCGGCCACTGCAAATCCAGCCGCGAATTCAGCGGCGGATTCCGCCGACGCTAATTCGGCCGAAGAGGCCGCCACCGCAATGGCAACCTTTGACCCAAATAACATCGAAAAGCTGCTTCTTGATGTTAAAATCAACGGCTATTCCACGGGCAAGATCGGCGAATTTACCCTGCGGAACGGAAAGTTGCTGGCACGCGCACAGGAGCTGCACGATCTTGGCCTTCGCCTTCCGGCCGCGCTATTATCGACTCCGAATCTTTTGGTTGCGTTGTCCGATTTGCCCGGGGTGACCTACAGCATCGATCAGAAAAAACAGATCTTGCTCATCACGGCCAGCGACAGCGCGTTGTTGCCGACTCTTTTGCTGCCCGAAGGAATTGGCGAGGCAAACGGCCACCGGGAGATCGAGAGCGGCACTGGCTTGACGCTCAACTACGACATCGCCGGCACATACGCCAGCGGCCAAACCAGCGCCACCGGGTCGTTTGATATGCGGGCCTTTACGCCCAAAGGCATCCTGAGTTCGGATTGGCTCGCCTACGGCGGCGCGGTAACGAGCCCCTCCGGCGCAAACAAGGCGACACGCCTCGATTCAGCCTACACCTACGCCGATGTCAATTCGCTGCGCCGCTACAGCCTGGGCGACTACATCACCAGCGGGCTCAGCTGGACCCGTCCGGTTCACATGGAGGGCGCGCAGATCCGTTCGGACTTCACCACACGACCCGATCTCATCACCTTTCCGCTTCCTTCTGTCTCCGGTTCGGCCGCTGTCCCCTCCACGGTCGCCATACTGACCAATGGCAACCAGACGGTTTCCAGCGAGGTCGCCGCCGGACCCTTCGAGATTCCTGAGCTTCCCGTCATTTCCGGCGCCGGCACGATTACGGTGTCGGTGACCAATGCGCTGGGCCAGCAGGTCTCGGTGAGCAAGCCCTTCTACGCCAGTTCTACGCTGCTGAAGCCGGGTTTGCAGACTTACGCCGCACAAGCCGGCCTTGTGCGGCGCAACTGGGGCGCATTCAGCAACGATTACGGAAAGATGGCAGGCACAGCCATCTATCGCCGCGGACTGACCCGGTTCTTCACCGTGGAGGGCAGCGTTGAAGGCACTCCAGGCGCGACCGCCGGCGGGGCGGGCGGCATAACACAGATCGGCAATCTTGGAGTGGTCAATTTCGCCGCCGCGGCCAGCACCGGCTCCGCGGGAGGCACAGGCGCGCAATACTGCATGGGAGCGCAGCGCATCGGCAGAATTTTCAGTGTCGGAGCCTCGGCAATCATCGCCAACCGCTACTACCAGGATGTTGCGGCGATCAACGGAGCCGGAGTTCCACGCAAGCAGATCAGCGCTTTCACGGGCCTCGCTTTCAAGAGGTTTGGCTCCATCGGCGCCGCGTACGCGGGGCTTGACCAGGATGCCAGCTCCGTAACGATACCGCCTGCGCTCACGCCGGAGCCGGCCGTGCATTCCCATGTCGTCTCCGCCAACTATTCGCGCCAGATAAATCGCCTGTCGATCTACACCACTTACTTCAAGGACCACGTGAACCCCGGAAGCAGCAGCGGACTGCAGGCCAGCGTGACCATCGCGCTCGGCAGGCGCAACACGGTTAGCGCCAGTGGGTCGTCGAACAATTCGAGCGGATCGACGGCAATACATTGGACAGGCACAGGTGCAGCAGTCGGCACCGCAAATATACGATTGGGGCTACCTGGCCTCAGTCTCTGCCGGGAGCGGCAACCACGAGTTTGCGCAAGGGCAATACAAATCGCGCGTGGGTCTGTTCACAGCCGGGGTCGACGAGGACGAAGGAGCGACGACCTTGCGCGCGGAATCCATGGCGGCCATCTCCTTCGTCGATAAGCACCTCTTCCCGTCCAACTGGATCTACGACAGCTTTGCCATTGTGGACACTGGCTCTGTGCCGCACGTTCACGTTTTGCAGGAGAACCGCCCCGTGGGCAGCACCAACTCGTCAGGGAAGCTGCTGGTGCCCGATATGCGCTCCTTCGAGCAGAACCAGATCCGAATTGATCCGAACGATATTCCGCCGGACGCTGCGCTAACTACGGATGCGCGCGAGATCCGTCCCCAGGATCGCTCCGGCGTAGTGGTCAAATACCCCATCAAGTTCAACCGTGCCGCATTGCTGCAATTGGTCGATGCGGCCGGCGCGGCAATTCCGCTGGGCAGCACCGCTACACTAAAAGCTACCGGAATCGTCTTTCCCATCGGCTACGACGGCGACGTCTACGTCGAAGGACTCGATTCCCACAATGAGCTGACCGTCGAGAGCGCCGACGGCCGGCATTGCACGCTCGCATTCAACTACACGCCCTTGCCCGGCGATATCCCGTCCATTGGACCACTGCTCTGTCAGGAGAAAAAGCCATGATGCGAAGGCTCACACGGGCGGTACTGGTCTTTTCGCTTCTGTGCTGCGCTTGGCATGCGGCGCGAGCGGCCTGCACATTTACAGTCTCGAGCATGATCTTCGGGAGTTACACGGGCGGGGAAGCGGCACTGGCCGGCACGGCTACCGGGACGTGGACTGGAAATACCTGCTCCGGCAACTGGGATATCCCTCTCAATGCAGGCCTTGGGAAAAACGCCAGCGAGACCACGCGATACATGACCGGCCCGAACGGCGCCGAGTTAGCCTACGGGGTATTTCAGGATGCCGCGCACCAAACCAATTGGGGCAACACAACCGGCACCGAGAAAACGGGAGACACTTATACGCCTGTCACCCTCTACGGCCTGATCACGGCGGGGCAGTATCCCGCGCCGGGCTCTTACACTGACACGCTCTCCACCGCCACTGCCAGTTTCAATGTCAATGTTACAGTGGTCAGCGGTTGCGCGATTACCGCAACCAATCTTGCCTTCGGAACATACACAAAAGTGCTTGTCGACTCCACATCGACCATCTCCGTTACCTGCACAAATACCACCACGTACAATGTCGGCCTCAATCAGGGGACGGCGAGCAGCGCGACCGTGACCACACGCAAGATGACCGGCCCCGGGGGATATTTGCTCAAATACTCGCTCTGCCAGAACTCCAACTGCACCACCAACTGGGGAAATACCGTCGGCACAGATACGGAGGCCGGAACCGGCACCGGGGCACTGCAGAATCTCACCGTCTATGGCCAGCTTCCGGCGGGCCAGAATGTCGAGGCAGGCAATTACACCGACACCATCACCGCCACCGTTACCTATTGACCGTCAGAGCGCGCTTACTTGACTGGGCGAAAGGCTGAGCGGCGGGTGGCAGACGACAGCAGGGTCATTTCTGATTGGGCAACTTTCTCAGCTTGCTACCAGGTGCGGGCCTGGAGTGATAGATAACGCACCGTTCGGTTTTCATCGATGTTGAGGGATTTCCGGCACTGGCACCACTCCCGTTGAGGGTTCTCGCGCTGAGGACACTCTGGCGAGCGTGGAGTAAACACGCTTATAGTTGTTGTAGTGATCTCAATTGCAGACATGACAGGACTATATGAGCTCAGCAGATTTTCAGCACGCCGCAATTGAATCCGAGGCTAAGAAATTTAACCATTGATTTCAAAGGATTTACGTTGAATTTGCCGAATTCGATCACGATGAGCCGGATCGTCATGATCCCGGTGCTGCTTTGGATTCTGTCGACGCACTTTCCGTGGAAGGGATCGAACGGCGAGCAGGAGATTGCGGCCTCGGTGCTGTTTGTTCTGGCCTCGATCACCGACGGGGTGGACGGATACCTGGCGCGCCGGCGGAAGCAGATCACCACGATGGGCATGCTGCTGGACCCCATTGCCGACAAGGTGATGGTGACCGCGGCGCTGATTGCGCTGGTGGCTTATAACGCCGCAGGTGGTCAAGGTGTGGATCGTCGGTGGTCATCATCGGGCGCGAGTTTCTTATCTCCGGGCTGCGCTCCATTGCGTCTTCTGAAGGGTTCACCATCGAGGCCAGCGACCTGGGCAAGCTGAAGACGGTTATTCAGATCATCTCCGTGGTTTCGGCGATTTTGGCCCATCGCTGGGACCAGTGGCAGATTGGCGTGCTCATCATTCCGGTGAAGTGGATCGCCATTGCGGCGATTTATTTTACGGTGGTGGTTTCGGTGGTCTCCGCGGTGGATTATTTTGTGGGCTTCTGGAAGAAGATCGACCACGCTTCGAAGGATCGGCGGAAGTCGTTTGTGCTTTCGCGGCGGAAGAGTGCGGGAGCGCCTTAGAGTTTTATTTCGAACACCGTCCTTACAGGACTACGGCTTCTTGGCCAATCAGTTCCCCACGCTAAAGCGCGGGGCTAACGACCATTGCGCCTACGGCGCGGAACTGAAGTCGTGCCCTGATACAAGGCTTATTTCGATTGCGCCTTAGTTTCTGCTGCCGCGCAATTTTGAGAGCAGGCGGAGAATCTCAAGGTAGAGCCAGACCAGCGTCACGATGATGCCGAAGGCGCCGTACCACTCCATATATTTGGGAGCGCCGAACTGGACGCCTTTCTCGATGAAATCGAAATCGAGGACCAGGTTGAGGGCGGCGATGGCGACGACGAAGAGGCTGAATGCGATGCCGATGGGGCCGGAGCCGTTGATGGCCATGAAGCGAATGCCAAAGAAGCCCAGCACCATTTCAAGCAGGTAGAAGAGCATGATGCCGCCGGTGGCGGCGATAATGCCTAGACGGAACTTTTGCGTTACCTGGATCAGGCCGGAGCGATAGGCGAGCAGTAGTACGAAGAGCGTGCCGAAGGTGAGGCCTACGGCCTGAATGGCGATGCCGGGATAACGGAGGTCGATCGCGGCGGAGATGCCGCCGAGCGCCAGGCCCTCAAGCAGCGCGTAGATGGGCGATGTGACCGGGGACCACTCCTTCTTGAAGATGGTGACCATGGCGAGGATGAATCCGCCGATCAGCCCGACTGAACATCATCGGGGCAACTGCGGCGAAGTCGCGCGATTGCATGAAGAGATGCCAGGTCCAGGCGGCGGTGGCAATGACACAGACGAGCAGGATGCCGGTTTTGTTGACCGTGCCGTTTAGCGTCATGGCGCCGGTGGATTCAGCGGAGCGCTCCATAGCCCGTGCCGGCCATGTTGCGGAAGGTGTTCTCGCCGAGGGCTGGATTAGATGTTTTGATCAGTGCCATTTTTCTCTCCTGGTGCGAATGCCGAGGGTGCTCCCCGCATTCATTAGACGCGGGAAAGCTCAAACCCCGATTCAATTTTAAACTGGGCGCGAAGGGAACGTGCCGGATGGTAAGGCACGGGAAGAGTGAGTCACCTGATGCCGTGGTATCCCATCCATTTCGTCCGCCGCGGCGGACGAAATGGATGGGGCACGGCAATGAAATGATCGGGGAACGGCGAAAAAACTTCGCGGTTTGCGGCGAAAGTTCAAAGGGCTACAGTGACCGCTTTGACTTCAGTGTAGTTGTGGAGGACTTCTGAGCCCATTTCACGGCCCCAGCCGGATTGTTTGTATCCGCCGAAGGGGAGCGAGGCGTCAAAGACGTTGTGGCAGTTTACCCACACCGTGCCGGCACGCAGGGCGCGGGCTACTTTGTGACCCAGGCTGATGTTCTGGGTCCATACAGAGGCGGCAAGGCCGTAGATCGTGTCGTTGGCGCGCTTGACGATCTGTTCCACATCGTCGTCGGAAAAAGGAACGGCGCAAACCACCGGGCCGAAGATCTCCTCCTCAACGACTTTCATTCCGGGGTTGGTGTTGGTGAGGACGGTGGGGCGGACGAAGTAACCGCGTTCTACGCCGGAGTCAGGGCCACCGGCTGCGATGTGTGCGCCTTCGGCGATGCCGGATTCGATGTAGCCCACCACTTTGCGGTACTGCTCGTCGCTAACCAGCGGGCCCATCTGGCAGGAGGGATCGAGGCCAGGCGCTAGGTGGATATCGGAAGCGATGCGGCTGACGCCTTCGACTACCTGGTCAAAGACTTTCTCATGCGCGTACAGGCGTGAGCCGGCGCAGCAGCATTGGCCGTGGTTGAAGAAGATGGCGCTGGAGGAGCCGGCGATGGCCTGATCGATATTGGCATCGGGGAAGATGAGCACGGGCGACTTTCCGCCCAACTCCAGGGTCACCTTTTTGAGGTTGCCGGCAGCGGCCTGGACGATGAGCTTGCCCACCTCCGTGGAGCCGGTGAAGGCGACTTTATCGACAAGATCGTGGGCGGCGAGGGGCGCGCCTGCGCCTTCGCCATAGCCGGTGAGGATGTTGACGACGCCGGGCGGGAAGCCGGCTTCATCGATGAGCTGGGCCAGGCGCAGGCCGGAGAGCGGGGTTTGCTCGGCTAGTTTCAGGATGATGGTGCAGCCGCAGGCCAGGGCGGGAGCCAGCTTCCAGACGGCCATCAGGAGAGGAAAGTTCCAGGGGATGATTTGCGCAACTACGCCGATGGGTTCGCGCATGGTGTAGGAGTGGAAATCGTATCCGGCAGAGAGGGGCAGGGTAGTTCCGGAGATCTTGGTGGCCCAGCCGGCCATGTAGCGGAACATATCCACGGCCAGCGGAACATCGGCAACACGCGCCACGGCAAAGGGCTTGCCGTTGTCGTAGGACTCGATCTCAGCGAGTTCTTCGAGGTTCTGCTCCAGCAAGTCGGCGAGCTTCCAGAGCAGGCGGCCGCGAGCAGAGGGTGCAAGGCGGGTCCATTTGCCGTCGTCGAAGGCGCGGCGCGCGGCGGCTACGGCGCGATCAACGTCTTCCTGCTCCGCTTCGGGGACGTGGGCGATTACATCGCCGGTGGCGGGGTTAAAGACGGGGAAGGTTTTGCCGGAGGCCGCAGGGACGAATTTGCCGTCGATATAGAGGCCGTGATCGTGGGAAACAAAGTCAGCGGTTTTACTGCTGACCATGGGGGCAGTGGTAACAGTAGCCATAGAATTACCCTCGAATGCGACCGGTCACGCGGAAGCGGAAGTACGGAAGGAACCGCTTGGAGCCGCTAGCCCGGAAGCCAGGTGTGGAACGGGGAAATGGACGCTTTCCGGGAACGGTGCGTGCCGGATGCCGCACGAGAAGAACAGTAACACGGAAGCCGCCGATTGGCCAGATGCTTTACCAAAAGGTAATGGGTGATTTCCTCAGGGGGCCAGAGCAGCTTTCCTGAAGATATAGAGTGAGCGTGGACAGGGAGGTCCACGCAACAGCCGGCCGGGAAGCCGGCGCTACCCATTCTTGCCGGAACAAGTAGTTGCCGACAGTGCTATGAGCTGAGCTCGGTACGAATGGCGTCGGCGATGGCGGTGGCGTGGTGATGGGTGGATTCTTCGGTTGCGGCTTCTACCATGACTCGGGCCAGGGATTCTGTGCCGGAGTAGCGAACGACTACTCGTCCGGAGTCAGCCAAGTCTTCTTCGGCGGCACGGATGGCCTGGGCTACGGCGGGGATGGAATCGAGGGGGCGCTTTTCGCGGACGTTGATGTTGATGGTGACCTGAGGAAAGACTCTCAGGTCGGCGGTCAGCTCGGCGATGGATTGTCTGGTGCGGGCCATGAGATCGAGGACGAAGAGGGAAGTGAGAAGGCCGTCGCCAGTGGTGGCGAGATGGGGAAGAAGAATGTGGCCGGATTGCTCACCGCCAAGAGCGGCGTTGTGGACGAGCATCTGCTCGAGGACGTAGCGGTCGCCTACGGGGGCGCGCAACATGCGGATGCCGCTGCGACCGAGGGCTGCTTCAAGACCCATGTTGGACATGGTCGTGGCGACGATCAAATCTCCCGTCAGCAGGCCGCGGGATTTGAGATCGAGGGCGGCGATGTAGAGGATGGCGTCGCCGTTGAGCACGTTGTTGCTTTCGCCGGCCATCATGCAGCGGTCTGCGTCGCCATCAAAGCTGATGCCGAGGGCCGCGCCGCAGGATACGACCTCGGCGGCTACGTGGTTGGGGTGGAGAGCGCCACAGTTTTCGTTGATGTTGCGGCCGTTGGGGGAGACGTTGAGGAGGGTTACTTCAACGCCGAGACGTCGGAAGAGCACGGGGGCGATCACGGCGGCGGCTCCGTTGGCACAATCTACGACGATGCGGCCGCTGCTGTGAGCGAGCGCGAGGCCGGGGACGCAATCGATGAGGAACTGAATGTAGTCGGCCTGGAGGGCGGGATTGTCTTCGATGGGCGGGATGGAAGCGGGATCGGGCTCGGCGAGTTGGGAGGCGATCAGGGAGGCGTGATGGAGAATTTCGTCTTCCATGGCCAACTCGACGGAGTCGGGGAGCTTGTAGCCGTCGGCGCCGAAGAATTTGATGCCGTTGTCGCGCCAGGGATTGTGAGAGGCGGAGATGACTACGCCAGTTTGAAATCCATGGGTGCGGGCGAGGAAGGCGACGGCGGGGGTGGGGACGATGCCGGCGCTTTCAACGCGTGCTCCGGTGGCCCGAAGGCCGGCAGCGAGGACGGCGGCGATCCACGGGCTGGATTCGCGGGTATCGCGGCCGAGAAGGACGGCGGGCTCGTCTGAGTTTTTGCGCAAGGAGTGGGCCAGGGCGACGCCGGTGGCGAAGATGGTGATGGGATCGAGCGGGGATTCTCCAGCGATGGCGCGAATGCCGTCAGTACCAAAAAGACTGCGTAGACGGGGTGCTGTCATAGTCTCAATTCTTGGGACTCATTTCTTCGAGGATTTCAAAAGCAATACGCTGATGCTGGCCAACGTATAACTCCTGAGGGAAGGTTATCGGCCTTGAGGGGGAAGTTTAATCCGTGGCCGAGTAACTTGAAGGCTTTGGCAGCTCGGGGAAGAATTTGCACGCCGGGTCTAGCTTTTGGCGGCCGAGGACGACGGTGAACTGCTTCCACCCTTGAAACAACCCGTGAGAGCAAGCCGCCAAGCCGGTCCTCACCAGTTGATGCAATTTGGAGAGATTGTAGCATGGCACGGCCGCATACATATGATGCTCGGTGTGATTCACCCTGAGACATCGTCTTACAAATTTACGGGGAGCAATTTGCAAATTCAACGGTTCAGTGCGTGGCTTTCTTTGATTTTGCTTTGGATTCAACGCGGCTGGTGAAGGAGCCGTCAGAGAGACGCGTGGTGACCTGGTCGTCTTTTGCTACCTGCTCGGTGGTGCGGACCAGGCTGCCGGATGCGTCGAGGACCAGAGCGTAACCGCGGTCGAGGACGGCGAGGGGTGAGAGCGAATGGAGACGGGCATCGAGGGAGCTGAGGGTTGCGGAGGAGGATTGGAGGAGGCGTTCAAGAGAGCGGTCGAGGCGGGCGCGGCAGGCGGCGAGACGCTCCCGGGTTTGGGCGAGGGACTGGCGGGGATCATGGCGGAGAACGGCGGCGGCGAGATCGGCGAGGTAGGCCTGGCGGAGGCGGAGTTGGGCGGTGAGGACGGATTCGAGGCGGAAGGAAAATTCGTCGAGGCGCTGGGCGAGACGATGGAGAAGCGCGGAGATGCGCGACTCCGCCCGGCTGACGGGGAGGCGGGTGAGGCGCTGGCGGGCCTGGAGGAGCTGAAAGCGGGCAGCGCGGGCAAGCCGGTTAAATTGGGTGGCGAGATGCTCGGCGATTTTGTGTTGGGCTTCGGTAACGAGCTCGGCGGCGGCTGAGGGAGTGGGGGCGCGGAGGTCGGCGGCGAAGTCGGCGATGGTGAAGTCGGTTTCATGGCCGATGGCGGAGACGATGGGGAGACTGGAGGCGGCGATGGCGCGAGCTACGATTTCAGAGTTGAAGGCGGCCAGGTCCTCGAGTGAGCCGCCGCCGCGGGCGAGGACGATGAGATCGACCAGGTTAGAGGCGTTGAGCTGGGCTATTGCGGATTCAATTTCTGCAGGGGCCTGGTCGCCTTGGACGGAGACGGGGAAGAGCAGGACGCTGAGTCCGGAGTGGCGGCGGGCGACGATATTCAAGAAGTCGCGGATTACGGCTCCAGTGGGCGAGGTGACGATGCCCACGGTGCGTGGAAATGCGGGCAGGGGACGCTTGCGGTCGGCATCGAAGAGGCCTTCGGCTTTGAGGCGTTCTTTGAGTTGTTCGAAGGCGAGCTGAAGGGAGCCGGCGCCGACGGGCTCCATGGTTTCGGCGACTAATTGCATTTGGCCGCGCTGCTCGTAGACGCTGACGCGACCGCGAACCAAAACGTGGAGGCCGTCTTCAGGCCGGAAACGGAGGAGCATGGCCTGGCGGCGAAAGAGGACGATGGGGAGTTGGGCGTCGGCGTCTTTGAGGGTGAAGTAGACGTGGCCGGAGGGAGCGGGACGGTAGTTGGAGATTTCGCCCTCGACCCAAACGTCGCCGTACTCCTGCTCAATGAGTTCGCGGACCTGGGCGACGAGATCACGGACCGGCCAGATACGGCGCGCGGCGCGTGGGTCGTTGAAGGTCAGGTCGAGCTGGGGCGTGAATGGGTCGGGCTGGATCATTCACTATGAAGTGTAATTGGTTGGCTTACTTGCGGCTTTCGATAATGGCTCGTAATTCTGCGGCGATGGAGGTGAGTTGCTCGCTGAGGGCTGGGTCGGGACCGCCATCGCGGGAGTACATGATTTCCAGTTTACGGGCCAGGACGGTGCCTTTGGCCAAACCGAAGGTGCCGAGGACACCGGCCAGCTTGTGGGTTGCGGCGTTGGCGGCTTCACGCTGGGGCGTGGTGAACTGGTTGGCGGCGAAGGCGGCCGCGGCGGAATCGAGGATGGCTAGCCGCTCCTTGATTTGCGGGAGGAATTGGATCCACATGCGGTCGAGGGCTTCATTCAGAGCGGGCTGGCCGATGGGGTCCATGGTGATTCGCCTCTCAGTTTAGCTTCCCACTCCCTTTGCCGAAAAACGCGAAGGATCGGGCACCCGGAATTTTACCGATCCCGCCAGATGGGGCACTTTGATTTCTGCTAGTAACCCTTCAATTCCAATGCAGAGCTGTTGCGATCTGCGTGGACAGAGTGAGCGGGTCAAAGGGCTTGAAGAGTACGGCCTCGACGCCGAGATCGGCGAAGCGGCGCTGGTCAGTGCTTTGCACCTTGGCGGTGAGCAGCAAGACGGGAATGTGGGCGGTGGTGGGATTGTTGCGCAGCTCGCGGAATGTGGTCGGGCCGTCCATGCCGGGCATCATCACGTCGAGCAGGATGGCGTCTGGATTTTGCTCGACTGCGCGGGTCGAGGCCCTGCGCGCCGGAACTGGCTGATGTGACCTCCCATCCGGCTACGGTTTCAAGGCTGAGAGCTGCTACTTCTCGAATATCTTCTTCGTCATCAATGATCAAGATCCGGTGGGCCATTCGATCTTTCTCTTTCTCTTACCTGAGCGTGCCGGGAGACTTCACTATCCGGGATTGCTTATAGCGGGAGTTTCCTCAATTTGACGCGAATTTCGCAGCATCGTCAAGACCAAGGCTTCAAGCTGTTGGGGTTGAACGCGGGTTTTGGTAAGGAAGTGGGTGGGGCCGAGGGTGAGCTGGCGGCATTCAGCCGGGGAGAGCTCGCGTCCGGAGTAAACAACCAGGGGCAAGTGGGCGAGGCCGGCGTTGTTGCGCAGCCAATCGACCACGTTGAAGCCGTCGCCATCGGGGAGGCCGATATCGAGTACCAGCAGATGGGGTTTGAAGCCGAAACAAGCGTCCAGGGCCGCCTGGAGCGTATAGGCAAGCTGGACCTCCATGGTATCGCGGGAGAAGACGTCGCCGATGAGGCGGGCCAGATCCAAATCGTCTTCAACCACCAGAATGCGCGCTTTTTCGCCGGGACCGCAGAGCACGCGGGCCAGTTCGCCCAACAGAGCATCCTCATCAACGGGTTTGGCAATCCATCCTTCAGCATGGTCGGGCAGGTCAGCGGGTTTTTGCCGGTTTTCAACGCTGAGCAGGACGATGGGGGTACGCGATTCGGGGTCCAGACGGCGCAGCATGGACAAAATCTCCCAGCCGTTCATGCCGTCGAGGGAAGTATCGAGAAGGATAGCCTCGGCGCCGGCTTGGGCCGCGACGAGGGTTTGCTCCATGGTGGCGGTTTGGACCACGCGGTAACCGTGGCGGGTCAACTTGGCGGCGATCAGCGGGCGGGTGGTCTCGTCGGCGTCGGCCAGCAGAACTGTTCCGTGGCCTGGCTCCTGATCGAAGATGGCGCTGGGCGAATCCGGGAGAGCATGGGGGCCTGGTTTGTAAGGCAGGAAGACGCGGAAGGTAGAGCCGCGGACGGGATTCCGTTCCGCCCAGATGCGCCCGGAGTGCTGCAGGACGATGGTGCGGCAGATGGCAAGTCCCAGGCCGGTTCCGCCCATTCTGACGGGAGTCGGAGGCGTCCACCTGCTGGAAGCGGCCAAAGATGGCGTCGAGCTTGTCGGCGGGAATGCCGCGACCCTGGTCGATGACGGAGAGGGTGACGCCGCTGACTCCGGGGCGCAGCATCACGGAGACGGTCGAGTTGGGCGGAGAGAACTTGACGGCGTTGGAGAGCAGGTTGGTGAGCACCTGAAGCAGGCGGTCGGGGTCGGCTTCGATCTCCACCTTGGTAGTGTCGTGGATGAGCTGCACGCCGGCCGCCTCGGCCACCGGCTGCATGCCGTCGATGGCCTGGCGGACGATCTCAGCCAACTGCACGGGGCGGTAGGCGAGCGGTTCCTTGCCGCTCTGGATGCGTTCAAGGTCGAGAATATCGTTGATGAGGCGGACCAGGCGGTCAGAGTTGGTGAGAGCGATGCGGAGCAGGTTAGCGGCCTTGTCGTTGACCTTGCCCAGAATGCCTGAGGAAAGCAGGCCCAGCGCACCGCGGATGGAGGTGAGCGGGGTGCGCAACTCGTGACTGACGGTGGAGATGAATTCGTCTTTAAGGCGATCGAGAGCAGAACGCTGGCTGATATCGCGAAAACTGAGCACGGAACCGGAAACACGGCCCCGATCGAGAATGGGGGTAAGTACGTATTCAGCAGGGAAGGCGCTGCCGTCGCTGCGGAAGATTGTATCTTCGCCGGCCGCGGTTTTATGGTTCGTCGACGCGTGGCGAAGGAGGCAATCCGGTTTGCACTGGCGGCCGGGTGCAGCGGCTCCATGCAGCAAGTCATGGACCGGTTTACCGATGATATCGGAGGCCACGGCGCCCAGCATGCGGGCAGCGGCGGGATTGACGAAACTGACCAGGCCGCGGCGATCCACGCCGCAGATGCCGTCGGCGACTGAGTCGAGCAGGATCTCCTGCTGGCGGGAGAGTTCCTCGGCCCGGCCCCGTTCGTGGGAGCGCGCCAGCATTTGACCCAGGGATGCGGCGGCGGTCTCGAGTGATGCCATTACTTCAGGGTCTTCACGGAGGCGGAAATGGCAATAAAATTCGAGAACAGCCAGAACCTTGCTGCCCACGCGCACGGGCACTGCCCAGCCGGAGACCATCTGCTGGCGCAGGGCAGACCGGGTGCGAGAACCGGGGGGCTGGGAGACAAGGTCGGCAATCCAGACCGCACGGCCACCGGACCAGGCTCGTCCCGGCAGGCCGATTCCACGTTCCAGGGTGAGTCCCATGCTCTCCTGAATGAGGGTCTCAGAGTTGCGGCCGGGAGAGCCCCAGGCGGTGGAGAATTCCAGCCGCTTCTCCTCGGCATCGACGTCCCATTTGACGGCCACGTCCCAGCCCTGGGATACGCAGAGGGCTTCAAGAATTCGCGCAGCGGCAACTTCAGGTGAGTTGTTCTCGCCCACGATCTGGCTGACCAATAACTGCAGGGCAAGGCGATGCTCGCGCTGCTTGTGCTGGGTCACGTCGCGCAGCAGGCAACGAACGGCGAGCGGATTGCCGGCCTTCTGCCGCTGGCCGAGGGTCAGTTCCAGTTCCAGTACGCGGCCATCGAGAGTGTGATGGCGAAGTGGGACGCGGTCTACCTGCTCGCCATCCACGGCGCGGCGGATTAGAGCGGCCATCTCAACGCGAGTGGCGGGTCCGAATAGCTCTTCAATCGAATCAAGAGAGAGAATCGCGGCTGTGTCCAGTCCGAAGCATCGCTTCCATGCGGGATTGGCATAGAGGAATTTTCCTGCCGGGCTGAGCGTGGCGATCATCTCGTTGGAGTTTTCGAAGAGGTCGCGGTAGCGCTCCTGCGACTCGCGCAATGCCTGCTCCTGGTGCTGGGTTGAGGTCTGATCGACGGCAACAGCGACCAGGCCGGTGACGGCGCCTTCGCCGTCGCGCAGGGCCGAGATATGGAGAGTAATGGGAATGAGAGCGCCGTCTTTGCGGCGCAATTGAACTTCAAAGCTGGGTACCCGGCTGGGAGGCAGGATTCGAACGCAGTTCAGATAGGCGGCCATGCGCCCGGCAGCAGTGGCCGCCGGAGGGTTTTCGAGGCCGCAGATTTTTTCCATCTCGGCCACCAGGCGCACTCCCTCGCCGGGAGCCAGAACCTCCGTCGTGGCCCACTCTTTCATCAGATCTTCGGCGTGGCAGCCCAAAAGCCGCTCCGCGGTCGAATTCGCGTAGCTGAGCCGGCCGTCGAGGTCGACGGTTACAACCCCAACGCCGACGGAGTCGAAGATTTCATAGAGAGGGGGGACAGTTACAACGGGGGCGGAGTTGTGGGACAGCAGGCGAAGAGTCAGGATCGCGGCGGCAACTACGATTGTGAAGATCAGCAGTTCATCGTTGCGGGGTCCGGCTGCCAGGGGCGCTACTACGGCAACAGCGGCGAGAGAAAGCGTCAGGGCTGCAATGATTGGCCAGAACTGGAAGATACAGCCCCGCACCACTGGTGCGGAGTGAGTTGTTCCGGTCTTGGTTCCCTCATTGGCCCGGTCTTTCATGACGCCCCCAGAACGACTTCCACATTGTCAGGCTCCGTCCGTGGCTGCCTTTTTTATCTGACTCCGAGATACAAAAGCCGATCAAAACACGCCAGCCCCGCCGTGGCCAATTTGCAGGTAGTATCTGCGTTTGATTCTAGACTCTCTATGCAAATCGGACTACCGATTTTCAGGAAGAAACGCTCCAGTTACCGGGACCTGGGAGTTGAGGACGCGCGTCTGGGAGGGTTTGCTGGGGCAGGGCGGCGCAGAAGCTATTCAATTTGTGGGTCTTTAAGCAACAGTTTGTGAAGACAGCCGTATACTGGCCCCATGCAGCGACTCATTCCATCGATCCAAATTGTGCGAGCAGCCCTTGCCATGGGAGTGCTGTTCTGCCTGGTCTCTCAGCCGCGGGATGCGCGCGCCTGGGGCAATGAGGGACATCGGCTGATCAACCGGCTGGCGGCCAGTACGCTGCCAGCCGACATGCCGGCCTTTCTTCGCTCCGAGGCGGCGGTGAACGAGATTGAGTACCTGGGGCCCGAGCCGGACCGGTGGCGTTCGCCTGCCGAGCCGGAGTTGAGCGCGGCACAGGCCCCGGAACACTTTATCGATCTGGAACCGGCCGATGCGCTGGGACCCTTGCCGCGTCGGCGGCTGGACTTTGAGGCTAAGGTCTTTGCAGCAGGAGAGCGACCGGAGAAGATTGGCCTGCAGCCCTGGGAGACTACTGAAGTTTGGGAACGGCTGAAGGCCGCGATGCGCGAGTACCGGAATCTAGTTGCCGCCAAGCAGGATACGCGGGGCGTGGAAGCGACTGTAATCTTTTATGCCGGCTGGTTGGGGCACTATGTGGGCGACGGCTCTCAGCCGCTGCACACAACGGACAAGTACAACGGCTGGGTGGGGCCGAATCCTAACGGGTATACCACCGGGCACACGATTCACTGGCAGTTCGAAGGGCCGTTCATGGGAGCAAACGTGCATGAGCCGGAGGTGCGGGCCAAAATGACGGCGCCCAAGGCGATTGACGGCGACTTGTTCGACAGTTACGTAGCCTATTTGAGGCATTCAAACACATACGTCGAAAAGGTCTACCAACTGGAGAAGGCGGGCGGATTTGTGGGAGCGGGATCGGCTGAGTCACGGGAGTTTACCGCGGAACGACTGGCGGCCGGGGCCAGCATGCTGCGAGACATGATCTATACGGCATGGATCAAGAGCGCCGAACCTGTGCCCAATCCATACGCGGCCAAGTAAGCGGGGGAATTAGTCGCCGGTTTCAACGACAGCCAGGGCGGGAATGCGGCGCAGCACAACGGTGAGCATCAGGGTCATAAGCAGGACAGCGGGAACGGCGACGACAAACCAGGCCAGCATGGCGTGGCCGGTGATTGAGCCCAACTGCGAGAGCAGGTTCCGCGTGGAAAGATGCAGCAGCGCCTGAGCCGCGAAGGTTTGCCGTTGACCGGAGGAAAAGAGCCAGCCGCCCAGGCGGACAAAGGGCACAATCAGCACAAGCTGCAGCGGCATGACGAGATAATTTGCCGCTTGAATTGCAGGTAGATTGAGCCGCAGCGCCAGGGCCAACAGAGCGCACAAAGCGGTGGGGATGCCCACTACAGGAAAGCAGCCGATGGCGAATCCGAGAGCCAGGGTGAGCGCCAGGCGGCGGGGCGTGATGCCCTGCACGAGCCAGGTGGCCACTTTTTGCTTCATCGAGTTGATGGATTCGCCCATAGTCTGGAATATGCGGGCCATTATCCTGACCCTATGTGGAAGACGTATAGGAATGATAATCGGCAGATGAAACTTTAGTAAACGCCCCAAAAGAGTTAGTAGGGAATGAGTACTTTTCTATAAGAGCAGGCGAGCAGAGAGTGCGTGGAGCAGAAATGCTCACAGCTGTCCGGCTTCCGGCTCAGCTATTAAATGCGCTGCGATTTTAGGCAGGAGGCGCTCGAAGAGGCGGGACAGGCGGGATTCGACCAGGCGGCCGGATTCGAAGACTTCGTCGTGGCTAAGGGGTTTTGAGCCCAGGCCGGCGGCAAGGTTGGTGACGCAGGAGATGCCGAGGACCCCGATGCCCATATGGCGGGCGACAATGGTCTCGGGCACCGTAGACATTCCGACCAGCGTAGCGCCAAGAGTGCGGAAGGCGCGGATTTCGGCCGGAGTTTCAAAGCTGGGGCCGCTGACGGCGAGATAGATGCCTTCAAGGATTTCAAAACCTTCGGAAGCGGCGGATTGCTGGGCCAGGGAGCGGAGGGTTTTGGAGTAGGGTTCGGTCATGTCGAAAAAGCGCAGGCCGGAGGCGGGTTGGAAACCGAAGCGGGGCTCGTTAGCGCCGGCGAGAGGGTTGAAGCCCATGAAGTTGATATGGTCGGCCAGGGCGACGAGCTGGCCGATGCCGTAGGTTTCGTCGATGCCTCCAGCAGCGTTGGTGAGGACGACGGCGCGGATGCCGAGCACGCCCAGCACGCGCATGGGGAAGGTGACCTGTTGCGGCGAGTAGCCTTCGTAGAAGTGGACGCGGCCCTGCATCACAGCGACTGGAACCCCGTTGAGCAATCCGGCGACGAGACGGCCGGAATGGCCTTCGACGGTGGATTGGGGGAAGTGAGGGATTTCGGCGTAGGGAATGATGGTTGGATTTGCGACCGAATCGGCCACCGCGCCCAGGCCTGAGCCGAGGACGATGCCGATTTGGGGAGCGAGCGGGCCGAGTTTGGCTTTCAGGTGCGAGGCGGCTTCAGCGACTTGGTCGAAATAAGTCATGGTTGAGCGCGATTGTGTGCTGTGGGGATTCTACAGGGACGGAGTTTAGGCTGAGCGAACGAATTTTCGAGCAGACGTCCAGCCGTCGGGGGCTAGCGTGACTACACAGCATCCAAGTGAATAGTTGAACCAGTTGTGCTCGGTGGTCGGGGTGGCGAAAAAGCCTTCCAGATTCTGTTTGCGGACTACTTCAGAGACGAATTCACGAGGGCCGTAGAAGAGCGTGAAAAAACTATCCCAATCCACGGTGAACAGGAAGGATGCATCGCGGTCAGTTAGAGTGCCATTGGTCGGGAAGGAATTTTCGCGGCTCTTGAGCTTGGGCAAGCTGAGTTGCCGGACGGGATCGGCTTTAGGAAACTCGGGAACATAGATCAGCTCCTGACGGCCGGCGGCTTCGAACGCGTTGAGAATATCCATCTGAAGCAAGGGTTCGAAGCGGCCCTCTTCCGGCATCCAGGTAGGTTCGGATTCAAGAAAGCTCTGAAGCGAATCGCGGGCCGGATAGTCGCGGAATTCTTCGCCGATTGCGCCGATGGAGGTGAGGAGAGCTTGATTCAGTTTGGCGCAGTCGGGCAGTCCTGTTTTAGCTGCGAGGTGGGCCCAGGTGCATTTCGCCCCGATGGTGAGAATCTGGTCATCGGTGGGATATTGCTTTGTCACATTCCAGGAAAGATGATTGGGAACGCGGATGAATGGATGGAGGATTACGAAGACGGATTCGAAACGGTTGCCGTACGCTTCCGCTAGAGGTGCATCGTACGGCGGGTAGGTATAGCGTTCGTACTCCACGTTGACAAGGATAACAAAGCTGTCGCTGTGCTTGAGGAGATGGAGCTTATGGCCGGGGGAGGGGTATACCCCCCTCTATTTCTGGCAATAAGTCGTTTGTTTTTAATCGGGTACGAGGGCAATAATATACTTGACTAATGATTAATTCTTCGATATGCTGAGGTTGTTATGAAAAACGAACTCAAAACCCTAGCAGATGCAATCAGATACTTCGCTGATGAGCAAGTATGTATTGATACCGTTGCCGGGATGCGCTGGCCTAACGGCCCTGAGTGCCCCGCTTGCCTCAGTCCCGAGCCTCGCCAGCACTGGTTAAAGAATCAGCGGCGCTGGCAGTGCCGGGAGTGCGGCAAGCAGTATTCCGTCAAGGTGAATACCATCTTTGAGGATTCCGCCATCAAGCTCGACAAATGGCTACCGCCATGTGGCTGCTTTCCAACTGCAAAAATGGCGTTTCCAGCTATGAGATTGCGCGGGCAGTTGGCGTCACTCAGAAGTCGGCATGGTTCATGCTACATCGCATTCGTGAAGCGATGAGAGAACACGCAATCTCCACAAGTTTGGCGTTTGGCGGTCCTGTCGAATCGGACGAGGCATACATCGGTCCTAATCCTCAGAAGATGCACAAGGACCGCAAAGCAAAGGTTCAGGCGCGCGATGGACTCAAGGGTGGGTTCGTTGGCAAGACTGCCGTACACGGGATGCTAGACCGGGAACTGCGCCAGGTACGCGCTAAGGTGCTGCCCAATGTCAAGCGCGAGACCCTGCAAAGCGAGATCCTCAAGAACGTGACTCCCTTCGCACGGGTCTACACCGATGAGCGCGGGATGCTACGACGGCCTGAGCCGGAACTTCGTTCACAAGATCGTGAACCACTCGCAGGAATACGTCAGAGGGCAGGTTCACACTCAGGGAATCGAGAACTTCTGGTCGCTGCTCAAGAGAACATTGCGCGGCACATACGTCGCCGTCGAACCGTTCCATCTTGATCGCTATTTGAGTGAGCAGGTTTTCCGGTACAACAATCGCGCAACTAAAGACAATCCATTGACTGACGCAGATCGTTTCGCGCTGGCAGTATCGCAGATTTCAGGGAAGAGACTGACCTATGCAGAACTGACCGGCAAGGTGGGAAATCCGGCCGTCTAGGTATGCTTGGTTGGGGCGACAGGGACGCGGGAAGCGCATTTGAGCATACGTTTGAGAGTGATTCAGCCTCTATCCCGTTTGGGAAATGATTGCGCTAGGTTGGCCCAAAATAGGCATTGCAAATAAAGGAACTTACGGAATATCATTAGGACTCTCGACGGGAAATGTGATAGGGTCGTATGCGAAATGGCAAAACGCGCTAACAAAAAGAAGCAGGTTCAAGAGGAATCGGTATCCACTCAAATTCAATGGGATGTAAAAGCGGACACGCCATCGTACTACGTAAACGTATATGGGCGTTTCCACACTCCCTATGACTTCACCTTGAGTGTTGCTAAGATTCCATCTCCGCTAATGCAAGAGCAGGCTGAACTTGTAAAAAGCGGCCAGCATACTTCCTATTGAACCTATGATGCAACTGGTGATGCCTCCGCTTCTCATAGACGGACTCATCAATGCTTTGATTGATCAACAAGCAAAGTATCAGAAGACTGTCGCGCAGCAGGTCAAGAACAATGAACTCCAGCACCAACACCTTAAATCGTCTGGTACTGTCAACTGATTCTACAATCAGAGAACAGTTCGCAGTGCATGTAAGCAATAGCCCCCGCGTTCGCCGCTCGACACGCTCCAGCAAGAGTGTGCAAAATGCTGTTTACGCATACATCAGAGCGATCCGTGCGCTTGGACGCATCCAAATAAATACCGCTGAAGTCGCGGATGCTCTCTCGCTTTCTGTGGCCGAAGTAAATTACGCCATCTCATCTCTTAGAAAAAAGGGCGTAAAGGTTTCGAATGGCTAACTGTATTCAGGTTCCTATTAAGCTTGTAGGAACTGAACGATGGGGGCAATTAAGCCTCCTTAGCGATACCCATCTAATTTGCGGCGAATCAGTAAAACTTAAGGACGAAAACTTCAGCTTCGCTGGACAGCACCGCGTTAGGCTATATATTTTTAAGAAAAACGTGCATTGGAAAATTCCGCTGGAAGCCATTTCACTAAATATTGCCTCCGTCTCCCCGGCAGATGCGCCTCGCAGGAACCAGCGCAATCGCAATTCCTAATCCCCCTGCGCAAATTTCACGCCGTCTCAACAATCACCTATTCCCGATATTCTTTTTGGATCGCTCAGTTTATCTGCTTGCTTCTCGCGTTTTTCTGCTGCTATTCGGCTCTGAAGTTCGCTCTTAGATACCTTTAAAACTCTTCCCAAGAGGTTCTCAAAAGCCCTATACTCTTCAGATTGCGGTTTTGGCTTCATGGGGTTCATTATATGCCTCAATACGTGTTGCACGGTTACCTTTTGCCACAACATCGAAGTATCACATTCCCGATAGAGGGGCAATTCCACTGGCAAGATGATTCGGGCTTAGTAACTGATATCTCGGTAAGCATCATCGATTCTCATCTTAATATAAGAGTCGAATCCAACCGTATCGCCTCACCGGAAGACGAGTTTCCTATGCTGGATTAAGAATTGTTCGATCATTGATTTCCAAACACCAGCCGCGTCCTCTGCAAGCGCATCAGCCCACGCCGCCTTTAGCATTTCTTGGGTGGGCACACGAGGAACGAGAACAAATTCACACTGCCCTGTCACGGCATCTTCCAGTTTGGCTGATTCACACATCGTTAGTCAAGTATGTTACTGCCGGTACGAGGAGGCTTCCGTTGCAAGCGACTCATTCCATTGAAGTTATTTTCAGATACTAGGCAGCAAAGGAGTTACGGGCGTTTTTTGGAGAGCCGGTGAGGCTATGGCAGCGTGCCAGACTTTCCTTGCCGACTTCTACCCATCAGTATGCGCCGTTGCGGGGTAATTTTATGCAAAGTGTCAACAACTGCGAGTTCCTGGGGTTCTCGCCTTGAGCTTTCCCAGGTCTCAGAAGCGAGACCTGGGCCACCCGCCCGCCACCCGCGAAAATGCTCTAGAAACCGCCTCAAGCTACCCCAGAAACATTCCTGCGATGGAAGCTGAAATCAAGTTAGCCATGGTTCCGGCTAGCATGGCGCGGACGCCTAACCTGGCAAGGTCGTTGCGGCGCTCGGGGACCAATGCGCCGATGCCGCCGATCTGCATGCCGATGGAGCCGAGGTTGGCGAAGCCGCAGAGGGCGAAAGTGGCGATGATGAAGGAGCGCGGGGCGAGCGTCGCTTTTTGCGCGCCCAGCCCGATATAGGCGATGACTTCGTTGAGGGCCATGCGCGTGCCTAACAGGTTGCCGATGGCGCCGCAGTCGTGCCAGGGAACGCCGATGAGCCAGGCCACAGGCGCAAAGAAGAAGCCGAGAATCTGGCCCAGCGAGCCGGGAACCCAGTGCATGTAGTTGAGGTCGTGCGTCCAGAGGAGCAAGCCGTCGAGCAGGGCGACGAGGGCCAGGAAGCTGATGAGCATGATGGCGACGTTGAGGGCCAGCTTGCCGCCGTCGATGGTGCCGCGGGCAATGGCGCCGATGAGGTTTTCTTTTTCTTCGTTGCGCAGCTCGTCCTTGGGCATCACGACGCGGCCCTCGGTGGCGGGGACCCCGGTTTCAGGAACCATCATTTTGGCTACCAGGATGGTGCCGGGCGAGGTCATGATGACTGCGGCCAGAAGGTGCTGAGGCGCAATGCCCTGGGCGATGTACATGGCCATGATGCCGCCGGAGACGTGGGCCATGCCGCTGGTCATGATGGTCATGAGCTCGCTGCGCGTGGCTTTGGCGAGGAACGGACGGATGGTTAACGGAGCCTCGGTCTGGCCCATGAAGATGCTGGCGGCTACGTTCATGCTTTCAGCGCCGCTGATGCGCATGGTCTTGAGCATGATCCAGGCCATGCAGCGGATGACGATCTGCATGAAGCCGATGTGGTAGAGCACGGCGAAAAATGCGGAGATGAAGATGATGGTCGGCAGCACCTGAAAGGCGAAGATGGAGCCGAGAGAGCCGGTGGGGATGCCCAGCGGACCAAAGAGGACCGCGGTGCCGGCGTAGGTGGAGGCGAGGATGGATTTGACCACTTCGCCGGCCCACTGGAGCGCCTGCGCGCCGTAGGAAAGACGCAGCACGATGAAGGCGAAGACGAGTTGCAGGCCGAGTCCCCAGGCGACCGTGCGCCAGCGGATGCGTTTGCGGTCAGTGGAACCGAGCCAGGCTGCGATGAGCACGGCCAGAATTCCCAGCACTCCGGTGAATCGATCCAATGTGAAGTCCTCGGTGAAGCAGGGAATAGGGAATAGGGAATAAAAAAACCCGTTTAGTCCGGCCTATTACCTTATCGATGATTCCTCAAAAAACTACCTTACAGCATTTTGCAGGTAAGCTTCCGCAGTTTCGCGGGTAAAGATGCGGCTTACCAGAGGAACTGATTGCGGCGGAGTTTTGGAGAATGTGATTGCATTCTTCAAGAGGGCGAGTTGGCTCAGCGAGAAGCGCAGGGCTGGTGGCGTAGAGCGTAGCGATGGGCTGACCCTTTTCGACGCGCGCGCCGCGGCGGGCGTGGAAAAGAATGCCGGCATGGGGATCGACGGGTTCTCCGGCTTTTTCACGGCCCGCGCCTGTACGCTGGACGGCCCAGCCGATTTCGGTGGTATCCATGGCGGAGATGAAGCCGGATTCCCAGGCCTCGAGCACCTGGGTTGCGCCGGGCTTGTGGAAGGCTGGGATCGTCGAAGACGGTAGTATCGCCGCCCTGTGCCTCGACCATGGAGAGGAAGACGCGCAGCGCGGAGCCGTCGTTGGTCACCGCTTCGGCGCGGGCGTAGCCTGCTTCTGGAGTGGCTGCCTGGCCGCCGAGGTGAATCATCCATCCGGCCAGAATGAGGGAAAGCTCGCGCAGGTCTTCGCTCTCTTTTGGTCTGTTGCCGCGCAGAAGTTCAAGGCACTCGGCGATCTCGATCCAATTTCCGGCGGCGCGGCCCAGGGGCTGGTCCATATCGGTGAGCAGGGCAACGGTGCGGGTTCCGGCGGCTTCGGCGGTGGCAACCATCAGGGCGGCGAGGTATTCGGCGTCGTCCCGCTTGCGGAGAAATGCGCCGGAGCCGGTTTTTACGTCGAGGACCAGGGCGTCGAGGCCCTCCGCCAATTTTTTGCTGAGAATGGAACTGCAGATGAGTCCCGGGCTTTCGACTGTGCCGGTGCGGTCGCGCAGGGCGTAGAGAATGCGGTCGGCGGGAACCAGCGTCGGGGTCTGGCCGACGATGGACGCGCCACAGACGGGCGAGAACTGACTCAAATTCATCGAGCGAGAGCGTGGTGCGGTAGCCGGGGATGGACTCGAGTTTATCCAGTGTCCCGCCGGTGTGGCCCAGTGCGCGGCCGCTGATCATGGGCACGGCCAGGCCGCAGGCGGCGGCGATGGGAGCGACCAGGAAACTGGTTTTGTCGCCGACGCCGCCGGTGGAGTGCTTATCGACGGCTACTTTGCCCAGACGGGCAGGCGAAAATTTTTCATTTGAGTCGCGCATGGCCAGGGTGAGCGCGCGGGTTTCGTCGAGCGAGAGGCCGCGCAGAAAGGCGGCCATCAGCCAGGCGGCAAGCTGTTCTGCAGGGATGGAGCCGGAAGTTGCACCGGCGACCATGAAGCCGATCTCGCGGGCGTCGAGCGCGCCGCCGTCGCGTTTTTTGCGGATGAGGTCGATGGTGTGGAGGGGCGCTGGGTTGATGGGCATGGCGGATCGTGCCTCGACGAATTGACTGCTGAGATTATCACAAGTGAGGGCGGCGCATGGGATGGAATTCTGACGAGCCTCGATATTTGTCCATTTATTTCAGTTCTTCTGAAGGCGTAGAGGGAGCGAGGACCAGGAGGTCCACGCCACAGCCGGCCAGGAGGCCGGCGCTACCTATTCGTGCCGGGACCGGTAATCTCCAGACCATCAGAGAATCACTCTATATCTACAGGAGAAATGCTCTAGCGATTCCCGGCAGCCAGCAAAACGGTTGCAACGGTTAGCAGGGCAAGACCGGCGTAGAGTGTGCGGCGGGCACTGGCGGGCGCGGCAGTCCATTCACCGGCGAGCAGGCCGCCGATGTTTGCAGTCATGATGGAGAGAATCTGGATCAGTCCCCAACCGACTGAGGTGCCGAGTGCGCCGAGGCAGACGGAGGCGGCGCCGTAGATTGCCAATGCGCCCATCCATAGGACGGCCATCAGCACCGCGAAACCGGCATCGGGCAGCCAAGGGCCGCGAAAGAGGGCCCAGGTTTTTTTCTTTGAGAGTAGATACACGCAATAGGCAAGGTTGGGTAGCAGGCCTCCGGCGAGACTGACGGGCCAGACGGTATAGGCTGCGCGGATGGGCGAGATGCCTAACTGGACGGCGCGGGCGGCGATATCCTGGCCGAAGACGAAAGAGTAGTTGATCATGGGGGCCAAAAGGCCGCAGAGCACTGCGAGAACAAGCGCCAGGGCGTAGCCGCTGCCGGTTTCTTTTTTTGCTCCCTGCTCACGGCGGCCGCCGGCGCGGGCTGAGAGTACGATGCCGGCCAGCATGACGGCGAGTCCGGAGAGGATGAGCGCGCCGTTGGAGGTGGCGAAGACGGCGCGATTTTTGAAGAGGAGCGGAACCAGCGTGCCGCCCAGCGATCCCAGACTGATAATGATGGCGAAGCCGAGCGCCTGACCCAGCCGCGCAATGGAAAGCCCGAATAATACCTGTGCCACGCCCCACGCAGCGCCAAGAATAAACGGCAGCAGCAACTGGTCGGGAAGCAGCGAGCAGTAAATGCCGCGCAGGTTTCCGGCGAGCATGATGGCCAGTGCCCAGGGAATGATGACGAGCGAAAACAGGCTGAAGATGAGCCACGTGTTTTCCCATTGCCAGCGGCGGGCGAACTTCATGGGCAGCATGCTGTTGCCCGAGCAGAGACCAGCTACCAAGGTTAATGCGAGACCGCCCCAGACGATTGCTGGCATAGCTAGTTCACCTTTCGCGCATCGTATTCATGCACTGCGTCGTACATGGCGACGAGATTTTCAGCGGGCACATTGGCCATGATGTTGTGGACCTGCTGGAAGACGAAACCGCCGCCGGGGGCGAGCGTTTCGCATTGGTGGAGGACGTGTTCGCGGACCTGGGCGGGCGTGCCTTGAGGGAGAATCTTCTGCGTGTCGCAGCCGCCGCCCCAGAAAGCGAGGTCGCGGCCGAAGTCGCGCTTGAGTCCCTCGGCTTCCATGCCGCGGCAACTGATCTGCACGGGGTTGATGACGTCGAGGCCGGCGTCGATGAGGTCGGGCAGTAAGGGGCGCAAGGCGCCGCAACTGTGGAGCATGACCTTTACGTTGGCCAGTTGCTTGGCGCGCGCCCACAGCATGGCGTGGCGAGGCTTGAAAAATTCGCGGTACATGCGGGGCGAGATTTGCGGGCTGTTCTGCGCGCCCAGATCGTCGCCGAAGAGAATCACGTCAATGGAGTCACCGACCGCACCGAGGAAGATTTCGAGATTGCGCATGTGAATTTCCATCAGGGCGTCAAGAAAACGATGCACGCGCTCGGGTTCGTCGGCCAGCATCATGAGGAATTTATCCATGCGGTAGAAAAACTGGCCCATCTCAAAGAGGTTGGCGCCAAATGCACCGATGATGGCGCGGCTGGTGCTGGCGCGCAAAGCGCGAACTCCGCGGGCGAGTTCATCCGGCCCGGAGATGGATGGTCCCGGCGGCGTTGGGAGTCCGGTCCACATTGCCTCGGGATAGAATGCTTCGATTTGGAAGAGATCTTCGTCGCCTTCGAAGAAGGGCCAATAGGTCTGATCGAAGACCAGCGATCCCTCGGGCATGCGCGCCATGATTCTTCCGCTCGGGCCGCGGAAGACCCAGCTGGTTCCCATGCGCTCTGGCAGCGCCCAAGCAGGCATTCTGCAGGGCGATCCGTCGGGCAGAGTCCAATCGGCCCACCATTTGTCTTCGTGGCAGAAGGCTCGGCCCAGCTCAATCGTATCTACGCCCAGGCGATCGAGGACGTCTTCGTGGACGATGGCCAGTTGCTGGATGGGATCGTAGACATCGACAGTACGCGGCTCAAGACCGAGCGCGGCTCTCAGTTTGGGATAGGCGATGGGGGAGATGCCCGATGAGCGATAACCCGACAGGTCAATCGGAACCCGGTCGAGCTGCTGATGGTTTAGAGAGGCAAGGACTCGTTCCTGAGAGGTCATTTGTATACTTCCGATCTTCGATGGTGGTCTCCCACCCTAGCCACAAAAACAAGAACATGGCGAGGGTGGGGCACCCGGTTGCCTCATATTTTGCTGACCATTCATCTTACATCCACTCGCGATTTACTTTATCGTCCCAATTACTTTCGGCTTCATGCCGCACAGGGTTTGGGGTGTTTCGTAGAAGATCTGGCGGGCGGTTGCGAGCGCCAATTCTTCGTCGTACTGACCTTGCGCGATCTTCCGCGCCAGCACGTTTGCCAACTGCTTGCGAATCATGGTTGCCTTGGCATAGCACCAGTCAGCGCAATAGGCATCGGACAGATAGCCGATCTGCTTGTTTACTGGGAGCATGTCGAGTCGGGTTTCCATCACCTGGCGCATGAACTCGGGGAAGAAGTTGTGCCACCAGTAGGCCGCCAGAGAGAAGTTGGGTAACTCGCGGCAGAAGGTGCAGAGCGTCTGGTTGGCGTGCAGGCTGGAGATGTGGCACTGGAAGTTCAGCTTGGGATGGCGTGCGATGAGTTCGCCTAATTCGCGCAAGGTGGTCTGGCGGATGCGGCTGGCGGTTTCGTAAGGTAAGGGATCGGCGCCCAGTGAGAACTGGAACATGAATCCCGGATGGCTCTGCTCAAGGCGCTGCAGATAGTGCTCGATGATGTAGTTGGCGTAAATATCGCGTTCCTCGGGGCCAGCTTGCGCGCGACGCTCGAGGGCTTTTGTCATCTCCACGTCGGTCACCTGGCGATAATCGAAGTCGGTGGAAAAATGCTGGGCGGTGTTGAGGATTCGATCGTAGGGCGTGACGGCGCAGTAGTGATCGAGGCAGTCATGCACATCCTTGAGCGTGCGGATGGGGCGGGGAACAGGGGGACGTGCGGTGAAGGTTACAGAGATGGGCGGCTCCGGCGTCTCGGCAGTCCACGTGCGCTCCAGCTCAAACAACGCGGTGTCGAATTCGCCCCACTGAGCGCGCGAGAAGAATGCCCATTCCAGGCTGTACTGCAACAAATCATTGCTCTCGCCGTTGCGGCCGCGCCAGAGTTCGGTGCAGGTGCGCTGGATTCCTGCTCGGTCGAGAGTCTGGACGGCCCACGGCTTGCCGGCGCGCTCGCGGATCAGGCTGTCAAGCTTGCGCCAGTTATCCGCGGTAATCGGCTCGGCGAAGCCGTACAGGTCCTTGAGGATGATGCGCACCATCCATGAGCAGGAGGTGTTCTGAATTCTGGGCAGATAGGGAATGGCTTGCTCCAGGCGGGAATGCGACTCCTCGATGGAGGGCATCTCATCGAGCCGCGCGCCGTTGGGGCAGCCGGCAGAGTAGAGGTCGCTGATGACCATGTGGTAGAGGAGGATGTCATCGAGGCCGCGCGCTGAGAGGTGTGCCGCGTCAAGGTGCGTGTGCGCATCGAGCAACGGAATTTCGCGGAGGGCTTCTTCAAGATGGTTTGCAAGTTCTGCGGTGTTCATATAAATCTCCTTCAATAAGTTTTTGTCATCAGGCGATTCACGTCGTCGGTAGTGGGCATATGCTGCCATCCACCGGGACGGGTGGCAAAGACCGCCGCCGCGGCAGAAGCGAAACGCAGGCAATCAGGCGCATCGTTGCCGCCGGCTAAAGCAGCGGCGTAGGCGCCATGAAATACGTCGCCGCATCCTGTGGTCTCAAGGCTTTCAACACGCGGAGCCGGCAGGTGCTGAACAGGGGCCGAGGCGTGAAGGTAATAGCAGCCATCAGTGCCGCAGGTGACCGCGGTGCAGGCACGCGGGTTGCGGCGGTGCAATTCTTCGGCGGCCTGCGCGGGAGTGGACGTTTGTGTGTAAGCGACGGCGAAGTCGCGCGGTACCAGAAGATGATCGGCGAGCGACATCATTTCGTCGAGACGGGGCGCATCCAACCACTCGAGATCCATGACTACCTCTGCACCTGCCTGCTGCGCGAGATGAGCGGCGTGGATGGCTGTATCGGGGCCGAATTGATCGACGAGAAGCACACGGGTATTGGCAATCGTTGCCGGGCTGATCTGGCTGGTGGGAACGGGTGCGGTACGGCTGACGTTGTAAAAGATATTCCGTGTGCCGGCTTTTTCGACGAGGATAATCACGCTGTGAATCGGCCCTGCACCCGGAGTGCGCTGGATATACCGGCAATCCACACCTGCCGCTTCGAGAGCTGCGAAAGCTGCGACAGAAAGTTCATCGTCGCCGAGGACGGCCGCGTAGGCGCAGTGAGCGCCCAGTCGGCTGGCAGCGGCGAGGGCAGTTGCGATCTGGCCGCCCACATTGCGTCCCTCGCGCTTGATTCTGACCTTATGATCCGGAAGCGGGTACGAATCCACGTACACGCAATCGTCGACGGCTATGGTTCCGAGGCCAAAAATGTCGAATTCCGGCCTGGGCATTTCAGGCTCCGAGGCCGGCGAGTTGCATGGCCTTTTCCGGGTCCACCTGATCGTGGATGACGGCCTTGAAGGCGTTGACCGCCTTGGTGATCTCGGGGAATCCCCAAATGTTGCGGCCAACCACCATGCCGCGCGCGCCGCTCTGGACCACGTCTTTGGCCATCGCAAGGCTGGCGAGGAAGTTTGCGGCCTTGGGTCCTCCTGCGGCCACCAGTGGAACCGGGCAGTTTTCGATGATCTGCTTATAGCTGGCTACGTCACCGCAGTAGGGCACCTTGATTACGTCCACGCCCACTTCAATTCCGCAGCGAACCGCCCAGGAAATATCCTCGGGGGTAAAACTGATATCGGCTTTGCCGTTGCTGAAGGTTCTGGGATAGACGTGCAGAATGACGGGCATGTCCCAGACCTCTGCCAGGCGAACGAGGTCGGCGACGCGCCGGACGTGGGCCGCCTCAGTGGCTCCGCGAACGAATGCGCAGGTGGCAAACGCATCGGCGCCGAGGCGCACCGCGTCCTCAGGAAGCGCAATCACTTCGTCGGCTGTGTCGTCGGGACGGGCTGCGAGGCTCTGCACGATGAGGGGAATGGTTCCCGCGTAAGGCGGCCACCAGCCCAATGCGATTCCCTTGTTCATGGTGATGGAGTCGGGCTTGCCGGCAACAATCGCGGCAATCGTTTTGGGTAGTTCGCGCAGGCCTGTTTGCATATACAGATCCTGGTGATAACCGAGAAAGTGATCAATGGCTACGGAACAAAGACGCCCCGAAGGATGACTGAATAATCTTTTTAACCGGACACTCTTACCTAATCCCATTTCATCTCCATCATTTTTGATTTATTGCGTCTGAAGCCAGGCACGCCCCGAAGGGGCAAACCGCTAAACTCTGCGCACCTCGATGTTCTGAGCCGTCAATTGCTGGGCTATCTCCTCGGGGAATCCGGTGTCAGTGATGATGCAGTGGACGGCCGATAGAGGAGCGACGCGAGCCATTGCACGGGTGGGGAATTTGCCGGAGTCGGCCAGCAAGATGACCTGTTTGGCCGCCGAGATCATGGTGCGCTTGGCACGCGCCACCTCGATTGAAACGTCTGAAAGGCCGGTCTCGAGTTCGAATGAGTCAGTGCCCAGGAAAAGCTTGTCGGCCAAAAGATCTCCCAGATCGCGCTCCGCCAGCGGGCCCACAGTGCCGATAGTCTCAGGGCTCAGGCTGCCGCCAGCCAGCACCACATGAACGTCTGGAAGCGATCCTACCTGAATGGCGATGTTGAGGCCGTTGGTAATAATCGTCAGTGGTGCAAGGTTCGGCAATCGCTTCGCCATCTCCATCAGCGTCGAGCCGCAATCGAGCATGATGGTGTCGCCGGGCTGGACGAGATTGGCGGCTTCCTGGCCGATGCGCTGCTTGGCTTCAAGCATAAGCCGGGCGCGCTGATCGAAGGCGACGGACAGAGAGGTGTGGGTGCGGGCGATGGCGCCGCCATGATCGCGCACCAGAAGTCCTTCATGCGCAAGCAGTTCCAGGTCGCTCCGGATGGTGACTTCAGAGACTCCCAGAATGTCGCTCAACTCAGACACGCGCAAGCTTCCCCGAGATGCTACTAATTCGGTGATCATGCGCCTCCGGTCGCTAACCAAAAGGGAGCGGCCTCCGGAGGGTGGAGAAAGAGTTTGGTTTTGTTCGCCCATGAGCATGTATCCATGGTTTCAGATGAAACCATCCCCCCAGAAATAACTTAAGAATAATGTACAGCGTAACGCCAGAAATCGCAAGTAATAGTAAACAATCGAACCGATATGGAGTTTACAACTTTCATTTATTTTCGAGGATACGTTGACAACGTAAATCTGCATATGTTGGAATTCGGTATCGCCTCCGCCGGACTGAAGGGAAGAGTGAAACAGCGTGCTGTCGTGGATTGATACCGTCATTATTTTCGCAAGCCTGGGGCTGGTTGTTTTTGCGGTGACACGGGCCTCCCGTAAAAGCAGTACGGGGAAAGAGTACTTTCTGGCAGGGCGCGACCTCAGCTGGCCGTTCATCGGCATGTCGCTTTTTGCCTCGAATATTTCAGCGGAACACGTTCTGGGGATGGCCGGAGACGGCTATCGCATCGGCATGGTGGCCGGGGGCTACGAATGGGTGAGCGGCTGGGACCTGATCATGCTGGCCATGCTCTTTGCGCCGCTTTATCTGCGTGAAAAGATTTATACCATTCCGGAGTTCATTGAGCGACGCTACGGCTGGCCGCTGCGCGCTTTCCTCTCCGCCAATCTGCTGGTCATCAATGTTTTCACCAAGAATGCAATCGATATATGGGCGGGTTCGCTGCTGTTCCATGTGCTGTTTGGGTGGAACCAACTGCTGTTAATGATTCTGTTGTCGGCGTTTACCGCTCTCTATACGATGAAGGGCGGGTTGCGCGCGGTGGTTTATGCGGACATGGTGCAGGGGACATGGCTCATCCTGAGCAGCGCGCTGCTGGTGGTGCTGGGCCTGCATGCCGTTGGAGGCTGGCACGGACTGGTGACGCATGCGCCCGCGGCCTCGCTTCAGATGGTGAAACCGTTGACGGACGAGCTTCCGATTACCGGGTTCCTGATCGCGAATTTCTTCTCTGGACTGTTCTATTGGTGCATGGACCAGACCAATGTGCAGCGCGTGCTGGGGGCGCGCTCATTAAAGGACGGCCAGCGAGGAGCAATCTTCGCAGGCTTCCTCAAATTGCTGGTGCCGTTCATCCTGGTTCTTCCCGGCGTGATTGCGCGGGTTCTCTATCCGGGAATATCGCGCTACGACTACGCATATCCGCAACTGGTGCAGGGGCTTTTGCCTGTGGGAATACGCGGCCTGGCGCTGGCCGGGCTGATTGCTATTTTGATGTCTTCAATGAGCGCCTGCTACAACGCCAGCGCCACGCTTGTGGTGAGAGATTTTGTTTTGCGATTCAAGCCTGAAACCACTGAGAGCAAACAGGTGGTGATCGGCCGCTGGGTTACGGTGCTGATGGCGGTGCTGGGCGTGCTGGCAGCTCCGCTGGTCGGCCTTTCGGTAACTATCTGGTACTACCTGCAACTGATCTCCCACTACCTTTGCGCTCCGATGATGGCGGTAATTCTGACGGGAGTCTTGTGGAAGAAGGCCAACACCAAGGGAGCGATTGGGGGGATTATCGCCGGGTTCTGCGTGGCCGCGGTGGTCTTTCTTGACCAGGTGCTGCACCTGGGGCTGCCCATACTATCCCTTCCGATTTTTAACTCTTTTCTGCACCGGGATCTGGTGGTGCTTATCGTTGCCACGATTGGCACGGTGATCGTGAGCAACATGACCAGCCAGCCGGAGGATTTCAAGAAAGCCGTGGTTAATGTTTCAGCGGAGTTTACCAAACCCTGGGAGGGGATCGACGACTACCGCAATGCGGCTTTGGTGCTGTTTATCTTCACGGATGTACTCTGGTATCTGTTCCGGTAGATTGTCGTTCAATGAGAATTTTGCGAGGCGATAAAGAAGATGAGCGCTGCTGAAAACGTAATTATTCTTGATCCTTATCCGCGTGATTCGAAGGTGGTCTTCAGCGTCGAAGATAAGCGCAGGCTGGAAGGGCTGGGCCGCGTGATCTGGCACGACGGCAGCCGCGCGCCCGACGAGCAGATTGACCGGTATTTGCCTGATGCAGTCGCGTTGCTGGGACAGGCGGATATGCCTCGCGAGAGGCTGGATCGCGCTCCGCATCTGCGGCTCATCGTGAATGTGGAAGGAAATTTTCTTCCTAATATCGATTACGCGGAGTGCTTCCGGCGCAATATTTACGTCACGGCCATCGCTCCGGTGTTTGCCGTTTCGGTCTCTGAGATGGCGCTGGGGATGGCGATCGGCGCTGCTCGAGGGATGGTGGATGGCGATGCGAAGATGCGCGCGGGGACGGAATCGCTCTACGGCGTTGACGATACGGAGGATTCATTTCTGTTGCGCGGAAAGACGATGGGGGTGATTGGCTGCGGCAACCTGGGAAGGGAATTGATTCCCATGCTACGGCCGTTTCATGGAGAGATTCTGGCGCACGATCCGTGGGTTCACGAGCAGATTTTGCGCAACATGCAGTTGCATCCCGTAGGGCTGGAGGAATTATTCCGTCGCTCTCGCGTTGTTTTTATCCTGGCGCCGCCTACGACTGAGAATGCCGGCTCGCTGAACAAAAAATACTTCAGCCTTATGCAGCGTGGTTCCGTGGTGGTGCTGGTGAGCCGTGCGGGAATTGTGAACTTTTGCGATCTGCTGGATGCCTGCGAGTCGGGCCACATTCGCGCCGCCATCGATGTTTTTCCTGAAGAGCCCATTCCGCCGGACCATCGCGCCCGCCGCACTCCGAATACGATTTTGTCGGCGCATCGAGCCGGTAATGTGCCGGAGATCATGCATGAGATTGGGAGAATGATTGTGGACGACGTGGAACTGGTCCTGAGCGGGCTTCCGCCGCAGAGGACGCAGCGTGCCAGCTTTGAAACGGCAGCCAAGTATCGCAGCACAACGCTGGGAAGTTCATCGTAGCTTCATCGGCAGCCAGTAGAAATTGGACTGAGAAAACTATTGCCATCCATTCAGGCAAACAATCCGGTAACAAGTCTCAAGACTCCACTGTGGAAGCACGTGATTTAGAACACAATTTCTCATCTGGGAGCATAGTAAGTCTTTAAATATCAATCTGCTACAACCATCCTGAAAATTTACTCATTAATATCGTAGATTTGCTTGACAATGGGAAACTTGTCAGATATTGTTCCAATGAATTGTGGAAGGCCCGTATCTACGTACGGAAATCGGAAGCGAGGAAAGTCTGGATGAAAAAGTATTTGGAAGCAATCCTTAGTATCGTTCTCCTCTTGAGCGGAGCGGTAGCCGTGGCGCAGACCATCACCGGGTCAGTACGCGGAACGGTAACCGATCCTAGCGGCGCGGTAGTGGCCGGCGCAAAGGTCACCGCCATCAACATAGACACAGGCGTCGCCAACCGCACGGTCAGCGATGCGAGCGGTGTTTACGATTTCCAATTTTTGAATCTTGGAAATTACACCGTCAGCGTATCCGCGGCTGGTTTTGAAACATCGACGATTGGGCCGTTCCGGCTTCAGATCGATCAGATCGCTAAAATTGATGCCAAGCTGCAGTTGGGAAAAGCGTCCACTACAATCGACGTCGCGGCAACCGCGGGCGCGATTCTGAACACGGAAGATGCCACGCTGGGAACCAGCATAAGCGCGCATGCTATGGAGACCATGCCATTGCCTGGGCAGAATGTCCTGTACGCTACCCTGTTTGTGCCTGGCGCCGTCAATCCTACGGCCAATTCCATGGCTACGGCGTATCGCAATACAAGCTGGGATAATATCCCGTCTTTCAACGGGAATCGTCAGCAGGGAAATAACTTTGTTCTCGATGGCATCGAAATCAATGAGACGACGGCAAATTTGAACGGTTATAATCCCGCCCCTCAGTCCTTGCAGGAAATGCGCACCATCACTGGAAACTCCGATGCTGAATTTGGAAACGTGGATGGCGCCGAAGTACTGATGGTCACCAAGGCGGGAACCAACCAGTTCCATGGCAGTGTCTACGAATTTTATGAAGACCAGAACTTTCAAGCCGACTCTTATTCCAACCACTACAACAACATCCCACAAGGGCAATTCACTCAGAATCTTTTTGGCGCGGCCGTGGGTGGCCCAATCATCAAGAACAAGCTGTTTTTCTTCGGCGACTTTGAAGGATTGCGAAATAGTGCTCCGGCAAACAGCGCTAGCCAGCGTTCCCACCGCGCTGGAGCGCACCGGCAACTTCAGCGAAGTGGATGCCGTCGAAGGCAATCCGATTTTCAACACAACGGGCGGGACGAACACCGAGTTTCAGTATGTTACCAACGGAGTCGCCGACCAGATCCCCGCTATCCTGAATCCGGTAGCTAATTATCTCTTTGCTCACCCGACTCTCTTGCCGGCAACCAACCATCTGGCGAATTCCGGTACTGTGTCGCTAAACAACTATACGGCCCCGGTCACCAACTACAAGGTCAACAATCAGGGTGATGGCCGCCTGGATTATACCCTCAGCAACCATGACTCGTTTATGATCAAGGGCAGTTACGGAGATGCCTACGATTACCAATCGAATGCTGTTATTCCAGTCGAACTTCCCATAGTGGATGAGTACCCCTTCGCTATGGGCGTGGTCGACTGGATCCACACGTTTTCACCGTCGTTTGTGAATGAATTCCGCCCGGGATATTCCCGCGTCGCACAGGACACGGAGGCATCGGATTCAACTGGTCTCGGGACGACTGGCGACACTGTGATGGATGTTGGCCTTCCAAACCCGCAAGCGCTCCCTGGATTTTCCTATATCCTTCAATATTATTCAGACAACAACAGCTTCGGCACTCAAGGCGCCGCCGGCACCAAGACCATCGACAACAACTTCGACTACGGGGATGACGTTACCTGGGTGCATGGAAGACACATCACCAGGTTGGGCGCGCAATTCGTCCGCTACCAAGAGAATTACATCGCTCCCAGCAATATCGGCGGAGAGAACGGCACCTTTGCCTATTACGAAGATTACACCGCAAACTATTATGGCGGAGGTAACACCCCCTGTTGCGGCGCCGATGCACTTTATTCCAACGGGGACAGCTTTGCCGATTTCGAACTGGACAGTGCCGAAGTCGCTACTGTCGCTGGCGTCACCGGTCCGTTTGGTGCGCGGCAGTGGCGTCATGCTGTCTATGGCCAAGATGACTGGAAGGTCCGTCCGAACTTCACCCTGAATCTTGGGTTGCGGTATGCCTATGACCAGCCGATGTATGAGGCCCACAACAAGATGGCCAGCGTCGATCTGCCGTTGGCGTTCTTTGCGCCCGTTGATCCGAGCGGTGCTCCGACTCCAAGCCGGTTCGTCGAGTTAGCCGGACAGAATGGAAATGGCCGGGCTCTCGTCAACCCGTTCTATGGCCAGGTCATGCCGCGTCTCGGCTTTGCCTGGCAAGTCAACCGCCGCGCAGTCCTTCGCGGTGGATACAGCATCACCGACGACGACGAAGGCACAGGCACCGGGCTGCGCATGACGCAAAACCCGCCCTTCCTGACATCGGTTACCAACCTCCAGCACGGGCCCCAGGCAACGTACTCAATCCCGATTAGCGTAACAAATGGCCTTACAACGGGAACAAGCAAGGTCCCCCCATCAGCGCAATACGATGTCTGGGACCCCAATTTCCGCCCGGCCTCAGTCCAGCAGTTCAACCTGACAACGCAGTATCTGCTTTTAAGCAAGACTTCTCTTCAAGTTGGCTATGTCGGCCAGGTTGGCAAACATCTGGCAGAGCCCAGACTCCTGAACCAGTACATCGCTCAGGTTCCCGCGGGATGCCCTGCATCCGATGTCACCGGATGCGTGGACCTTGTTGCTCCGTATTATGCGGTGGTGGGGGGAGGCAGTCAGATCGTGGAGACGGTCTCAGAGGGCAACGAAAACTATAATGCCCTGCAGGCAACTGTTCATCAGCAGGAAACCAACGGTCTGGAATTCACCGTGAACTACACCTATTCCAAGGCGTTGAACGATAGCTCCGGCGGGTATTTTAACGTCGATGGAGTTGGCTCCGGCGGCACCTTCGCCTTCCCGCAGGATTCGTACCATCCACACGCAGACTACGGCCCTGCCGAATTCGATGTCCGGCACAATTTCAGCGCGACGGCTGTCTACCAACTTCCATTCGGCAATGGTAAACGGTACGGCGCTCATTGGAACCGGGCAACGGATGAGCTGATCGGTGGATGGGAACTGTCAGCGAATGCGATTTACCACACCGGTACCCCGGCCACGATGATTCAAACCGGTGGGAACACTGGCCTGAACGCAGCGTCAGATAACAGCAACTATAACTATGCGGGCCGGCTCAACCAATACCGCAAGATGAAAATTGTGGGCCGGAGCGCGGCCCACTGGTTTGGTACGGACCCGTCAGCCACACCATGTAACAAGGGCGTAGACAACGGCATTTGCGCCTACGGCAGACCGGCGAATTACACATTTGGAGACGCACATAACGGCACAGAACGTAACCCCGGATACCAGAATGTCGATCTTTCGCTCTTCAAAGGGTTCCGGACCATGGGAAAACAGTATATGAAGTTCCGCATCGACGCCTACAACGTTTTCAATCTGGATAGCTGGGCAGCCCCCAATTCGCGGGCGAGCAGCAGTCAATATGGAAAAATTACCTCGGCACAGTCCAATCCGAGACAGTTCCAGATTTCGGGCGTCTACACTTTCTAACCAAACGCTGTATTAACCGATTCGTTGTTCAACGTTAAACTGTTCCGGCGGGTTGTCCAGCCAGGCAATCCGCCGGAACTGCATACGGTCGATAAGTTGGAACAAACCGGCACTTAGGTTTACTTCTTACGTTGTCCATTCATGACAGATTGAAGCAGCTTGAGGCATGACTAATGCTGGAGTTCAACGATGTCTCAGGTAACTCGTGAATCGATTTTTGACGCTGATTTAATTCTTCTTGGCAAAAGAATAAGCAGAGCAGCATACGATACCGATCGGATAGGTCAACAGCGCCGATTCTTAAGGCAATTTCAAGCTTTTTCAGATGAATTTTTCTTCTGCCCCATGCAATTTTGCTGTAAACTGGGAAATGAAATTAAGAACTTGGTCCTGAATCATTTCGCATCATGTCTGCCGGATGCTCCAGGGGCTCAGGCGTACTTCAGAAATTGGGTTTAGTCCAGAAGGAATGAGGTTTTGTAAACACATAACATATGAAAAACATCCGCTCAAAGAAGAGTAAGTTTGGACTTCGTGAAATTGCCTCCGCCGCTAACGTAAGTGTGGCAACGGCATCCAGAGTCCTGAATGGAAACAGCCGCGTCGACCCTGACCTGCAGAAACTTGTTCTGGATGCTGCGGCGAAGCTTGGCGTAGATCTTACGCAGCGGAACAGGACCAAGGCTCTGGCTTTTCTTGCTCAGCAACCGGACGATGATGCACACATTCCATTACAGGGTTCTGTTAGGTGCGGAGGCATACTGCTCCGCGCGCGGATGGGACATGGTATTTCTGTCGTTCAATTATCAGCCGCAGATACCCTGGAAGGAGTTGCATCTGCCGAGCGTTGTGCACCATCGAGATATGGTCAGAGCGGTGATTTTGGCGGGGACAAACTCTCCGAATCTCATGGAGTTGCTCAATCATAAAGGCATTACGCACGTGGTGCTTGGCAATAACATTGTCGGCGATTCGAGCGACTTGAATAGCGATGCTGTTTATTACGACGACATTCAAGGCGGCCAGGATATGACGCAATATTTAATTGGTCTTGGCCACCGCCGCATCTACTTTGTGGGTAACACGCGCCTGCCATGGTTTGCGCGTTGTTTCGAGGGCTACCGCCGCGCAATGAGCGAGGCCGGCCTTGAACCGCTCCAGAGCAGCATTGACACCGAGGATGACACTGAAAGTGGATATCTCGGTTTTAAGTCCCTGCTGGCCCGCAATGAGAAGGTCACCGCCATCATTGCTGGGAATGACCAGGGGGCACATGGTGTTTACAAGGGGGCACGAGACAGTGGGTTGAGGATTCCCGATGACATCAGCGTTACAGGTTGCAGTGACACTCTAGGTGCATCGCTCTATCCGAGATTGACCGCGCTCCGTGCATTTCCCGAGCAGGTGGGGAGGCAAATGGCGGAGATGCTACTCAACCGCATCGCCGACCCCGCCCTCCCAACACAGAGCGTTACGATACCAACTGAATTGATCAAGAGAGACTCATGCCGCGCGCTCACTGCTTTAGATGAAGTGTCATCCGATGGAATTCCAGCACGCGTAGCATATACATGATCGTTCGCTGGTCGGGGCGGAGGGATTTGAACCCCCGACCCTCTGCTCCCAAAGCAGATGCGCTACCAGGCTGCGCTACGCCCCGACTTTCTTTATTGTAGCGCGGCCTGGTTTATTGTTGCCCAGTCACGCTGCGCAGAAAGCCAGATTCTCTTAATGGCTGGACAGCCAGGATAAGAACCACAACACCAGCGCCACGGGCACGGCGAAGACCAGCGCCAGCGCCGTGGCCAACAACAGCAGAAACGCACAGTCGCGTCCAGTGTGTCGGCGCGGTTCGCCCAGGTGGCGACAGAGCAGGCGGTAGTTGCGGCGGTTAGCCTTCCAGGCGATATCGAAGATGTCGCCGAAGAAGGGGATGGAGCCTACAAGCACGCCGATGCCGAGGTTTGCGGCCATGCGAGCCAGCGTGACGTAGGGAACGCCGCGAATCCAGGCGGCCAGGGGAATGACCAGCGAGAGCAGCCCGGCCAGAACGTCGCCAAGACCGGGAACCAGGCCGATGATTCCGTCCAGACCGAAGCGAATGCCGGTGCCGGGGATTACAAATGCCTCGTCCAGCAGAATCTCCAGCCTGTGCAGGGTTTGGTCGCGAAAGATCCAGGCGCCGCGGTTCCAGCGATCCATGGATTGGGAGGGACCGGTCATTCCTGTGCTCATGGCAACAGGCTATCGCTGGTCAGCTACCCAGGTCCAATTCCTGCCTGTGACGTTCCAGCCTTTGCCCTCCATATGCGTGCCAGAGATGCGGCCCTGATACTCGCAGTATTTATTGTTCATTTCGATGTAGATTGAATCTCCATCCTGCTTCCAGGTGCCGTTGTCATAGTTTTTTTTGCCATCCCAGTAATGCAAAGAGCCATCCGCCATAAAAGTGAAGGTGTCGTTATCGCCATCGCTCTCAGCAACATTCCAGGAAGTCCCGACAAGACTTGGGACGGCTGGCTGATTCGAGTTCTGCGCGAAGGCCGGCATGGACAGGCCGGCTGCCAAAGCCATAAGCGCGGTGATTACGATGTTTTTGACGTAAATCATCATCTGGTCCTTCTCGGAGAAATGCACCGATGGAAATGCGGTATTGAAGCGGGGCCAGTATACATGGATTGCGGCGGCGGTTGCGTTATTTGTTTCGGATCCCCAGGTCGCAATCGGGCTGCCGAGCAGGTTGTGATCGGGCGCGGCGCATCGACGTTTGTGCTCTGCCGGACGGCGCTGAATGTTCTGATCCGATGCTATAATCAGAGGGATAGATGGCGGCAGTAGTTCAGTGGCAGAACGCCTGACTGTGGCTCAGGATGTCGTGGGTTCGATCCCCACCCGCCGCCCCAAATTTTCACGGACCGTACTGGCAGCAAGCCGTTTCCCCCGGCGTATGGAGGCTTCCGTGATCCACAACCCTGAAAACAAAGCAGTTGGTGACTCCACTTCCGGACTGCCGGAGTGGTTTACGCCGTTTGTGCCGCGGCGCGGTTTGGAAAATGGCCACGTGCAGACGATTATTGGGAATTTTCTGCCCCGTCCCGCCTTCCGGCTTTCTTCCGTGGCGGAGACGGTTGAGGTGGACCCAGACGATCGCAGCCGCGTGTTGTGCCATTGCCACTGGCAGCCGGAAACTACCGGGCATTTGACCGTGGTGTTGGTTCACGGGCTTGAGGGATCGTCGGAATCGCGCTACATTCAGGGCATTGCCGCGCGGGCCTGGGATGCCGGCTGCAACGTCATCCGCATGAATATGCGTAACTGCGGCGGCTCGGAGGCGCTGACCCCCACGCTCTATCACTCCGGGCTTTCCGGCGACGTGGGCGCAGTGGTGCGCCACTATGCGGAGCGCTTCGGCCTGGAGCAGTTTGCGCTGGTGGGCTACTCGATGGGCGGCAACCTGGTGCTCAAGCTGGCCGGGGAGTGGGGCAGCCGGCCGCCCTTGTGTGGCGTGGCCGCCGTTTGCCCGGCCATCGATCTGGCTCCCGGCGCCGACGCCCTCCATGAGCCAGTCAATCGAGCATACGAGTGGCATTTTCTGCGCGGGCTCAACGCGCGCTACACCCGCAAAGCGAAACAATATCCGAGCATATATACGCCTCTTCGGGAGATTGGGCCGATCAATTCCATCCGCGAGTTCGATAACAAGATTGTGGCCCGCTACTGGAACTTCCGCGATGCTGACGACTACTACTACCGAGCCGCCAGCGCCCGAGTAGTGGACCGCATCGCGGTGCCCACGCTGATCTTGAACGCCAAGGACGATCCCTTCATTCGCCTGCTGCCGGAGACCCGAGACAAACTTCTCGCCAATCCGTTTGTGACGTTTGTTGAAACTAGCCAGGGAGGCCACTGCGCCTACCTTTCTTGTGACGGCGGAAACGAGATCCACTGGGCAGAGGCGTCCGTGATTCGCTACTTGCTGACTGTGACCGGCCGCCCGTATGGAAGCTGACTGGGAGTTCGAGCTGGACGGCGATGCGCAGGCGCCCAAGCCTCCAGTTATAGACGCGCCGTGGCCGGGGTTTGTTGACTTGCGCAGCAGCCCCGAACGCGCCTGGGAGTTGCCTGAGGCGGCTCAGTTCCCGGGATTGGCCGAAGTTCTAATAAAGTTGAATGAGGTTTCTTCGCCGGTGCGGACCTCAAAATGCGATGTGTGGCCACGCCTCGAACCGGATGAATTCGACCCCGACGAGTTGGATGCACCCTCCGGATGCGTCAGCGCCATGGGCTGTTATATCGACCTTCTGCATAGAGACGATCGGCAATGGGCCATGCCAGATACGGCCGCCGAAGATTGCATACACGTGTGCACCCTGCTGCGCGACGTTCCGCTGCGTTGTTGTCGCGTTGACCTGGTCATTCGTCACGCCTGCATAACCCCGGAGCTCATGGGATTGGGAATCACCTCCTATTTCACCTCATGCGGCGGGTCCGATGCCGAGGCCGCTGTTACCCTTCAAGCTGCGCTGGCGGCATTTGCAGGTGCGCTCTGTGGCCATTCGACGATAGAATGAGAATTAAAGGGGCGAGTAGCTCAATTGGATAGAGCACCGGCCTTCTAAGCCGGGGGTTGTGGGTTCGATACCCGCCTCGCCTACCATTTAAAATCAATAATTTAGGCATGTCCAACATTAGCTTCCTGATTTTGCTGTGGGGGAATTTGGGGGGAGTCTCCCTGAATTCTACCCACATTTAGCGACTCAACGGCTTCCCGCTTGGCTGCATTTCTGGCATGGCTGTAACGCTCCATCATCTTCCGCGACATGTGACCGGCAAGCGCCATTATGGTATGGTCTGCGGTCTGCCCATCCGCCAGCCTGGAGACGAAAGTGTGTCGGAGGTCATGCAACCGGCAATCAATCTCCGCCAGCTTGCGGCAAGCTCCCCACGCAACCTTCCAGCTTCCGATGGGCTTTTCGGGGTTGCGCTCCCACACTGCAACGGCTCCGTTCTTGTATCCCTCTTCACCGTCAAGCCCGTACCGTTCTGACGGAAAGACGTAATGCGCGGGAAGGGGATTCTCAAAGCTCTGCCTCCATTGGATGAGCGCGGCGAACGCCTCATGGTTTAGGGGCACCACCCGGCCTTCACCGCCCCTAGTCTTGGACTTTCCTACCGTAAGGAATCGCTCCAAGAGGTCAACTTGCCGCCATTGCAATGTTCTCAACTCCGAGACCCGGAGGCCGGTATTCAAGAGAACCACCAGAGCGGGATACAGGGAAAGGCTACGGCTCTTCTTTGCCGCTGTAAGCATCCGGTGAACTTCATCCGGGGTGAGAGCCTTGCCAGTATCTTCCCTTTCTCGCAATGGGCGGAAGTCCGGGGCCAACAGATGCCAGAGCCGATGCCTTCTCAAGATCATGCGGAGAATTGCTGTCTCCATATTGACCTCGCGTGCGGATGCTTCGGCTTTTTGCCTCTTGCGTTGAAACGCGGAAATATCCGCCGGGGTGATCTCCCCAAGTAGTAATTTGCCAAATACCGGGGTCAGATGGCCCATCTTGAGTTTGTAAATTTCTCGTGTGCTCTCACTCCAATGCGCTCCACCCGCCAGCCACGCTTTCGCAGCCACGCTAAAGAGAAGCGGCTTCTGGTGTCGCACTCCACCAGCCGATAATTCGAGACTACGGCGGCGCTGACGCTCAATCAAAACAGCCGCCGTCTTGCTGGGGGTGTGCGCAGACTCCCGAATGCGCTGTCCCTGGAAACTGAATTCGTACCACCACATTTCCCCCCGCTTAAAGACTCCCATTGTTACCCTCCTTTTCTCCCTGTGTTGAATTCTTCTTCCGTGCTTTCGCACGATTGGCGCGCATCCGCCGCTGATGTGCTGTGTTCTTGCAGCGCTCTCGGCTGCAATACTTCTTTTCATCCCTTGTGCCAACTTCGAAAAGGTCCGAACAGACCTCGCAGGCCCGATATTCAATGCCTTCAATACGGTCCGCATAGATCGCGGCTGCAATAGCTTCCAGAGTGTTCGTTGCTCTTATGAACAAAACTGGCCGCATGGCATCCTGTGGGAGCAAGAACTCAATCATTGCTCCTTTGGCCACTAACGGGTCAATGGTCTCGCAGTCCTCCGCCCTTTTCGGAATCCATTCAATAGAGCACGCATCATCTGGTGGCTGGCGAAACCATGAACACAGTTTGGCGCGTTCTTCGGTTAGGATGAGGAGGTCTTCCCGAAAGCTTTTGGCATACTCCGGGTCTAGCATCCAACGCGCGACGTCTGCCGCCCTTTCCGCAGCTTCGTGTAGTCCAGAACCATCAAAAAATGTGCTCTGCTGTTCCCCGTCCAATGCTCTGAGGACTTCTCCGCATTCACCGCTCCATGAGCCGCTCTTCATTTCAGCCGCGAGCAAATCATGCTCTTGTACGAGATACGCAAAACGTTGCCATCTCTTGAAGTAAGTCCATCTCATCCTGATATCGAACATGGAGAATCGCCCCGTCTTGTTCAAGAAGTCGAGGACTTCTAAAGGCGTTTTGGCGTCCTGGAAATCGTCGAGTATCGCGGAAGCGTTCAAGAATGACGATTCCCTCTCTAATGCGAAGCTGGCGTGGTCGTACTCGTCACCCTTCCGAAATGAGTAGTCAAACATGTGCTCGTCTCCGCGCATAAGGTGTCTGTATTCCAACCATTTGGCCTCGTATTCAATCAGGACGGGCATTGCCGAAATCGATCCAACATCAGGTGCAATTTGGTATGTTGCCATCGCCCTCTTAATCCGCGCTGCGGCTTCGGCGGCCTGGTTTGCCCGGTTTTCCGCGTCCCCCACGTCTGTACCCCCTCAGTACCTACTATGAAAGGTACCATACCCCGGTTATTATGGTAGCGCGTCACAGCAAATGAAGGGAAGAAAGTAACCGGATGACGAAATTGCTCAAAGTGCCGGAAGCGGCAGAAATGCTCGCTCTGTCTCAAAAGACCGTGTGGCAGTGGATAGGCGAGAGGCGCATCGGGGTTGTAAGGCTAGGCCGCGCGGTCCGCGTTCCTCAGAGCGAGATTGAGCGCCTCATGGAAGAGGGCACCACTCCGGCGCGACGTGGATGAACCTGGCAGCTCAGGATGCTGCGGAGATTCCGCTTCGAGGCGAGGTCAAAGCGCCGTTCTGTTGCACTGGCAACGAAGTCTTTGACTGCTTCTTGCCGATAATGGGCGCTGCTTGCCACACCCTCTACTCGCTGTTCGAGCGAAGGTACTTCTCTGACCCCAAACTTAAACACAACGTCCGGGAATTAGCCCAAGCAACCCAAATCGGTATCGCCACGGTTTCACGCTCGCTCGAAGTCCTGGAGCATCTGCGATTGGTGAAGCTAGCCCGGTTTGGAGGTAGCAGAGACAGCGAATGCCAGCTCTTAGACTCACGAGAGGCGGTACTCCGTTTGGGCGGGAAGTACCATCGCACAACGCTTTCTTTCTCACTACCTCCGAATGTGACTCAGCGCCTAAGAGCTGAGGTGAACGCGCTCCGGGAAGGACAACAAGGAAAATCGTCGCCAAACGCACAAGCTGGTGAATTGCAGGACTGTGGAAATCCATCTTTGTGCGTCTCTCAGAGAAACGCCAGCGTTTCTCCAGCGAGTACGCCAGCGTTCCACCAGAGAGACGCAAACGGGGACCCATCTATTACTAGAAGAAAAAAGAATTGAAGAATGTCCCATCCCCTACCCCTTCCCACGAACGGAGCTGAGCAAAAAGACTTTCCCAACGAAGATGAATCGGACGAACTGGTGCGATGGGCGCGGAATCAAATTCACCGGGGTAATGAATGAGCTTGGGAGCCATCTGTTGGACACCAGCAGACCTCCAGTTCCGCATCTTGCAAACGGGTTTGCCGATTGGCAAAAGTTTGGGTTTGGCAGCCTGGCTGTGAAGGCGGCAGCGCGGCGCGGAAACGGACTGGCGCTGGTGCTTTCCGCAACCGATCCGGCGGCGGCGCGGCGGGGATTGGAAAAGTACCGGCGGACTTGGGAAGCGAGCATCCTGAATTGGTTTGGCTGCAAAGTGCAAATCGAATTGCAACGGGCGGAAGGGGACGAAGTGAATGCTTGAGCTAGAGAGCAGCGTGGCGGGCAAAGAGGGAGGGGCGGTCGAAATCTCTAGCGCATTCCTTTTTGCAGACCGTGTACCAAACACACTTTTACTTCCACAAAATAACAAAAACACGTCGAACTCACTGAAAATGGCAAGTCTCTCAATCGCCCCGCATCGCATAGAGCGCAAGGCCGGAACCGGCCCTCTGGCGCGCTCTCACATGCACAGACAGCGGCGCGTATGGCCTGTGGCGTTATTGCTCAGATTCCGCAGCACGGCAAGACGCGGGGGGTCGAAGCCGCCGCGCGGCCTGATGAAGAAGGTCTCCCTTCTCCGTGCTGGAAGGTCGTACTACAATGGATTCATTCCCGCTGTCGCCTCGGACGTAGTGATGGGGGGCGGATTCCATCCGATTTACATCCATCGTAGCGGGTACATTGGGGGCCTCCTGGCCTGCGGGAGTCGGCGCAGGTTCAGCGTGGTTGGTGACGACCGTCCTCCCACCTTCTGCCGCCTCCGATGCTTGCGCCAATTCAGGTCGCGGTATACTCTCATCAACTGCTTTGGCCCTAGGGGAAAGGGGGATTGCTTCGGCGATTGACGGACTGGGCCCGGTCCGTTCCCAGAGCGGTTTCCTATTCTTATATAAATCCGCGTCGGCCTCTGGGATTGCCAACGCGCAGAGCTACAACGTCTACAAGCGATTCAACGGACTGTGGGATACATCGGCCTTGACCCCCCTTGTGCAGAGCTTCAAACAGAGGCACTATCGAATCCCACCTGAAAGTGCCGCCCGTTTGATAAGAAATGATAAGGTTTCCTCGGTGCTGGCGAAGCTGGCCTCTTGCGATCTCGGGCTTTGTTCGTATCTTTCATTTCTTTCGTACCAGCCCCGCCGGATGTGAGTGAGGCGCTGTGATCCATCGAAAAAGCACGGTAGGGGGATAGGGGGTCTAAAAGTATTTTGGCTTCGATCTTCTAGACCGTGGTGTAGTGAAATTTCTTTTTCTCCAAAATCCGAAAATCGGTACGCGAAATGCCGGAAGGCCGCTTCCTGCCATCGCTTTGAGAGGCCGCCTTTGCCGGCGTTCCGAGGCCATCAGGAGCGCCCCGCAAGGGGATATGGGGGTCAAATCCCTGGAGCATCGGGCCGGTAGACCGTTATGGAAACACTCTTACACGTCCACAAAATGAATGTTTTTCGAGAGAATCAGTCGCAAATTCGCCGCGCCTCCATCCTTCCGCAGAGCGCAGCACAACGGGCCGGATTCGCCCTCTGGTGGCATTCACAGCAAGCAAAAGACGGCGCGCGCATCATAATCCTGGTGGTCCATCAGCTTACCAGATATGAAATCGTGATTCTCCTATAGGTCTAGCTGGAGAAAGCCCGCATTCTGGAAACCGGGGAGGTCGCTGCCATGTAAGAAGCAGTGCATCTTCTCTCGATCCGAGGCTTCGGGGCAGTGCAAGGTCACCCAAACGGCCTGCATGAATTGGCCGTGACTAAAGAGATAAACCATGTTGGCATGACCCGCCAGCCTCCGCAGTCTAAGGAGCGCGGCCTCGGCCCTCCTGAGCAGGTTGGCAAAGCTCTCGGCACCCGGCCCGTCGAGGTAATCCGGGTCCTCCGCCTTCCAATAGGCTTCGATCCAGGGCAGCCTTTCGCTGCGGGCAGTACCATTCCACCGGCTCGGCTCCAGGTAAGTGAACTCCTCAATCTCCCACTGCTCCACTGGCACGGTGGGAAAGCGCTCCTGAGTTGGCCTGGCTGTCTGCTGGGTACGGAGAAATGGGGAGACGACAATCAGTGATGGAGTCTCGGTCCATGCTGCGGCAAGTTGCCTTGCCTGTTCCCATCCCTTTTCAGTAAGTTCCGGCTTGGCCACATCGGAAGCAGAAAGCCCAACATTGCTGGTGCTCTCCCCATGGCGGATAAAGACAGCGTGCATGAGTTCATTCTACGTTTTGCGCGCAACGGGACCGAACCCAACTCCATGACCTACAATTTCATTCGACCATGCCCAAGCTCGATTGGCTTACACGAAGCGAAGATGAGAAGGTGTCCGCGCACGTTCCGTACAGGCTACTGGAGGTGGTCCCGGAGCACTCCTACGGCGATCCCGGCTCAGAAAACATGCTCATCCAAGGGGATAACCTGGACGCTCTGAAGGCGTTGCTTCCGTTCTACGCGGGCCGGGTGAAGTGCATCTTCATTGACCCGCCATACAATACCCGCAGCGCCTTTGAGCACTATGATGACAATCTGGAGCACACGCAATGGCTCGGGATGATGTATCCGCGCCTGGAATTGCTACGGGCATTGCTAACTGAAGACGGCAGCATTTGGGTCACGATTGACGACAACGAAGCCCACTACCTCAAGGTCATCATGGATGAGGTATTCGGGCGGAAGAACTTTGTAGCAAATGTAATCTGGCGAAAGAACTACTCGCCAAAATCGAGCGCACGGCATTTCTCCGTTGACCACGATCATGTGCTCGTGTACGCGGCGGATGCTGATGGATGGGTCCCAAACCCCATGCCGCGCACAGAGAAGCAAGATAAGGCATACAAGAATCCCGACAATGACCCGCGCGGCCCTTGGAAGCCTAGCGATCTATCAGCCCGCAACTTCTACAGCGTAGGCCGTTACCCGATAACGACCCCAAAGGGGCGCGTCATCTCGGGTCCGCCTGGCGGCAACTACTGGCGGGTTTCTGAAGAGAATTTCAAGAGGATGGATTCCGAACAGAGGATTTGGTGGGGAAAGAGTGGCGATTCAATCCCACAAATCAAACGTTTCCTGACAGAAGTAAAGCAGGGAATAACACCCCAGACCTATTGGTCATACGAAGAGGTTGGACATACCCAAGAGGCGAAGCAGGAAATTCTGGCGCTGTTTGAAAAAGATGTTTTCATCACGCCCAAGCCTGAAAAGCTGATACAGCGCATTATCCAGATTGCCTCCGTTGAGGATGATCTCGTGCTTGACAGTTTCCTTGGCTCAGGCACAACCGCCGCTGTCGCACAAAAGATGGGCCGCCGATACATCGGTATCGAGATGGGCGAACACGCGATTACGCATTGTGTTCCACGTCTCAAGAAAGTTGTGGATGGGGAGCAAGGCGGTATCTCTGAGGCGGTGGGCTGGAAGGGCGGCGGCGGATTCCACTTCTACAAACTCGGTAGCCCAGTGTTCGATGAAGAGGGCCGCATCAATCCCGCCGTCCGTTTCGCGCACCTTGCCGCGCACGTATGGTTTGCCGAGACGCGCACGCCGTTAGCGCATCCCAAGCGCCGTTCACCGCTCTTGGGCGTGCATGAGGGCGTAGGATATTACCTGCTCTTCAACGGCATACTCGGGGACAAGCGGCCTAATGGCGGCAACGTGCTGACACGCCGCTTGCTGGCAGAGCTGCCCCGGCCCGACGGAGCCAAGCTCGTTTCTAGGGTCATCTATGGCGAAAGTTCAAGACTGAGCAAAGAATCGCTGCTCCAGCTTGGCATCTCGTTCAAACAAACACCCTACGATGTGAAGGCGCGTTGACTATGTTTCCGCTGAAAGAATTTCAAAAGGACACGCTTAAGAAGCTGAAAGACTACCTTGAGGCCGCGCGTTTGAGCGGGGACCCCGAGACAGCATTTCTCCAGACGGTTACACCGCCCGATGGCCGGTTGCCGATGTATCGCAAGGTCCCGGACCTGGAGCAGATTCCATACGTCTGCTTGCGGCTGCCCACGGGCGGCGGCAAGACGATTGTGGGAGCCTATTCTATCCGGGTCGCTGCACAGAGCTACATCGAAAAAGACTACCCGGTTGTGTTGTGGCTGGTGCCCTCCAATTCGATTCGCACACAAACCGCACAGGCGCTCAAGAACAATGCGCATCCGTACCGCATGGCATTGGATGAAGCCTTCGATTTCCGGGTGAGCGTGTTTGAAATATCGGAGATTGAGAACATCCGCCCGCAGGATTTGCGGGATGGCGTGTGCCTTGTGGTGGGCACCATCCAATCGTTGCGCGTGACCAGTACAGAGGGCCGGGACGTGTACGCGCACAAAGAGGCTTTGGAAAGTCACTTCACAAAGCTGAATACGAATTTGCCGGGGCTGGAGCGAATCGAAAGCGGCGCGGGCGCTGGCAAGGTGAAGTATTCCTTTGCCAATTTGATGATGGTCCACCAGCCGCTTGTCATCATGGATGAGGCGCACAACGCCCGCACGTCTCTGACATTTGACACGCTCAAACGGCTCTCTCCGTCCGCCATTATCGAACTGACGGCAACGCCGGACACGGACCCGCACACGGGCAGCAACATCTTGTATCGCGTGTCCGCATCCGAGCTAAAAGCGGAAGAGATGATTAAGCTGCCCATCGTGCTCACTGTCCACCAGAGCAATTGGGAGGAGGCGGTTGGGGATGCTTGCCGCACGCGCAAGCGGCTTGCTGAGTTGGCAACCGGAGAGCCGGACTACATCCGCCCCATTCTCTTGATTCAGGCGGAGAACAAGGACAAGCCCGCGAATGTAGAGGCCGTGAAGCAATACCTATTGGACAGTGAGCATCTTGCGGATGAGCAGATTGCGATTGTGACGGGGGACCAAAGGGACCTGGACAAGATCAATCTCTTTGACCCGGCCTGCAAGATTGAAGCCGTAATCACGGTACAGGCGCTCAAAGAGGGATGGGATTGTTCCTTCGCCTATGTGTTTTGCTCCACTGCCAACATCGGGAGCAGCCGGGACGTAGAGCAATTGCTTGGCCGCGTGTTGCGTATGCCGTATGCGAAGAGGCGCAAGGCGGCGGAGCTAAATAAAGCGTATGCGCACGTCTCCAGCCCGAATTTTCTGGAGGCCGCAAAGCAGCTTGAAACCTGCATGATTGAGAAAATGGGCTTTGAAGAGGCGGAGGCGGAGCAGTACCTCGAAGTTCAGCAAAAGTTACCGGACTTGCCTCTCTTTCTCCAGCAAAATCCCTTGCGATTGACGGTTGCGGAGCCGCTCAAACTGGAGGGACTGACTGAGATAGAGCGGCAATCCATCGTGGTGAAGTCAGAGGCTCCGGGCCGCATCGAAATTGAGGTACATGGGCAGCTAACGCCGCAGATTCAGAAGGCGGCGCTTGCCGCTGTCCCGGAGGCGGAGCGCGCTGAAACGGAACGGAAGATCACGCGCTACATTGCGGAGCAGGAATCGCACCTTGCACCCGCATTGCGCGGCGAAAAGCTTGAGGTGCCCCGGCTCTGTGTTCGCTACGAAGGGGAGCTATTGCCCTTCGATAAGGAGCTGGTGCTTGATGCTGCTTCATGGGACCTAAGCCAATGCACGGTTGACCTGAGCGACTTCCGATTCAACGACACATCAAAGACGTTTGAATTTGACGTGCAAGGCAGCAAGGTAGTTTATGCGTTCAAGGGTGAGCAGCAACTTGACTTGAATTTGCTTGCCGGGGATTGGACGGAAACGGATCTGATTCGATGGCTGGACAGGGAATTGCGGCAACCGGATGTTCGGCAAGAGGCAAGTCTCGGATGGCTCCGGCTTTGTGTTCACCAGCTATTGACGCGCAAGGGATTCGATCTTGCATTGCTGGTGCGGGCGAAGTTCATCCTGGCCCGCAAGCTGGCAGAAAAGCGGGATGAGTGCCGGACGTTTGCATACTACGCCGGGTATCAGGAGATGCTTTTTGGCCCCAACGCCGCCCCGGAAACCAGCTTCGATTTTTCATTCCGGTATGACTCGAATGTGTACCCTGCCAAGTGGCTCTACAGCGGAAGGAATAGCTTTCCTAAACACTTTTACCCGATGGTTGGGGAACTGGAGAGTAGCGGCGAAGAGTTTGATTGTGCGATGGCATTAGACGCGCAATCGGGCCTCAAGTCTTGGGTGCGGAATTTGGCGCTCCAGCCTGATTCATCGTTTTGGCTCCAGACTTCAACGGACCGCTTCTACCCGGATTTTGTGGCGGAGTTGCTTGATGGCCGCGTGCTGGTGGTGGAGTACAAGGGCAAGGACTATGTTTCAAATGACGATTCAAAGGAAAAGAAGCTGCTAGGCGAAGTGTGGGCAAGCAAGAGCAACGGCAGAGCCTTGTTCCTGATGGCCGTCAAGAAGGATGAACGGGGCCGGAACGTGCACGAACAAATCAGGGGAACGATTGAGGGCTGGTGAGGGGTGAGGTCACGGGGAGCGGAGTGCATGTTGGATGGGAGAGCAACAAAAATTGAAAGTTCCGTATTAGCCCGTGATCAAAGGGGGAATGAATGGATTTTCAAATCAAAAAGACAGATTTCAATACAGCGCTCCGCCAGATTCTGCAAGGACGCAAGGCAGACTCCTCAGACCTGGTGGACATGACTGCGGACCGTTCCATGCTCACGGTGGTGGTGACAGGCCGCAGCATCGAAATCCCAATTGAGGCACAGGAGCGGGGAAGTTTCAGCATTCCGATTGGCGTCTTGTTCAAGATGAAGCGCATTAGCGGAACCTACGATGACAAGGAATTCCGCATCCGCGTTAGCGAAGGGAAATTCCGGCTTCAAGGAATGACCACCTCCCACCCCGATATTAAAACCCGGCCCATTGCGCGCCGCATCATCGACATTCCCGAGGATGCCAGCGCGCGCGATATTCTCTCGCTGCCTCTCATTTTCAGCATGGATGGAATCGAGGACTGCGGCCTCTATTTGAAGCTATTGAACGCCCAAAAGAAGATGGCGGAGGACATAAACCGCGACTGCATTCTGCGGTATCGAAACTCACACGTTCATACTGGTACAAAAGGAGCCGGGCACTCCAGCCGGTGTGGAAGTGACTGTCCTTGAGTCACATGAGCTAAATCATAATAAACGTTGGCTTTTCGCGTGGACTTGGCAATCCAGAGTCAGCGGAACGATGTGCTGCCAAAGCCGGAAACGAAATACGGTGAATTAATTCGTCCAGCTCTGTAGGAAAAGCGCTGCCAAACCGCCACTATAATCTAGAAACCGGTCAGCTAGTGGGTTCCCTTGTGGACGAGAGTACAGCAGTCGACCTCATCAACGATCTTTACGGCTCTCAACGCCGCGGGATGCTTCGCTATCTCGTTCATGTCGGTGCGTCTCCTGTCCAAGCCGAGGATAGTGTTCAGGACGCGTTCATCGAACTCTATTCCCATCTAAGGGAAGGAAAACTAGTTGAGAATCCCCGACCGTGGTTGTTTACTGTGGCTCGGCGTGCATACTTCAAGCAGTCAGCTGCAAGACAGTCCATGGTGTGGATCGCGGATGACGAATTCGTTGATCCCAGGCCCACTGAGCAGAGGGGCCTGATCGAACACTCATTTGACGACGTTGAGCGCCTCCTGGGTGTTCTCACATCCAGACAGCGCCAGGTGATCATTCTGCGACTTTCGGGCCTTAAGTATCGTGAAATTGCCAATGAACTCGGAATCAGCTTAAAAACGGCCCACACCCTTTTGACCAGAGGGTTGAGAAAACTAAGCGATCTGAACAACGTGAATTCAGCTAGGAATCCGGAGGTGGGTCGTGAGACTCTCAAGCCACAAACACTACAGTGACGAGATGCTTCTGGCTTGGTTGGATGGAGAAGCGGGCGGAAGAGCCGCGTCGCGAATAGATGAACATCTGAAGCTTTGCTGGGATTGCCGCAGCCGATGCGATGAGCTGAACAGGCAGGCCATTGCCCTTGCTGCCCTGATGCGCGGTACTCCTTTCCCGGGAATCCTCGAGGAGGTGTCTGCACATGAAAAAATGTTCGAGCGTATTTGGGCCTTCGAGGCGCATCGCGCAGAAAAGCTCGAAGTCCGTCGAGCGCGGGTGCAGTCCAGGTGGTTGATTGGCGGAGTGGCTTTTGCGGGTGCTTGTCTGGTTCTGCTGGCATCGTTTTTCCAAAACCACAGCAAGCAGCAGCCCGATATGGGCAACTTGCTCGTCAGGAGTGCTCAACAAGAAAGGGATGAAGTCGTAACATCTCGTGTGCTGCACCAGGTAGTGAACGTGCAGATATCCGAAGGTGCATCCGACAAACAAATCAAGAGCAAGAAAATCGAAATATGGAACGATCAGCAGGGAGCGAGATACAGCGAAAAGGTCGCATCATCCAATGGATTTGACTTTGCGGTTTGGCACCCCTCGGCCGAAAAGAACTACGCATTAGTGTCAGGTGGAAGGGTATTACCTGTTCGCGCGTCTACCGCGGCCGATATCACCCTGGTCAGCTGCATCGCGCCGAGCAGTAACGCAAGCCTTGCCGAGGCGTTTGAGAGCTGGATACGTAATCGTGCCTGGCGGCCCATCACAATGGCAGAGGACTTCGCTTCCTTTGTCGGCCCTGATAAAAGTACGCTGCAAGTGCGTCGGCAGCGCGAAGGAACCACGGATTACGCTCTTTTTATAGCGCGGCGGCAGGTTCAAGGGCGAGTCATTCAGATGTCGCTTCTAGTTGATATAGCGACCCTGCGGCCCTACCGGCAAGAGGTTACTCTTCTGTCCGGGGCTTCACGAAGCGAGATCAGCCTGACGCTCCATGCCGAGAATCTCAAGCCTGCTGATGTGCCGATGTCTGACTTCGCTCCCGATGAGCACCTCCTGGAGCCAGTGCCTGTTGAGCACTTATTGGAGCCAGTGCAAGCGGACAACGCTGAGAGCAACGAGCTTATCGGCGAACGAGAGAACGTCTACCCCTCCGAAGAAGTTCTGACTTTGAAGGCTTTGGAGGATCTGGGTGTGGAGAGGGAAAACATTATTGAGCTATCTCCATCTGCCGACGGAGAGTTGCTTCTTCGAGTCATGATTCCCGACGTTGAGCGTCGCGACGAGCTTATCGGCGAACTCAGCCGCGGAAGGCCGTATTTGAAGATCGAGGCTCGTCTACCCGATCCCTCGTCGCTGGTTACAGGCCAAGTCGTAACACCCCCTCTTACCTCGGCGTTCATAAGCGCCTGGGATAAGGCGTATGGTCAAGCTCTGGATCTTATCGATCTGAAGAACCGCTTTGGCTCAAACAAGATTTCTACGATGACACCGGAAGCAAAAAGCGCACTCGAGGAAATCTACAGGAGGCATCTTGATCTGCTGGATGTAAATCTGCAGGCCTCATCGCAAGAGATGCGCGACATCCTGAAATCGAACCCACAATTCGCGCGAGTTCATGCGGCAGACAGTGAAGCTGCGGATTCCGAATTCACCATAGACCGCTTCTTTGCGGATATGGACCGGGCGGACGATCAACTCCAGCTGATTCAGAAATCGCAGCATCTAGAAAAAGGAGAAGCTGAAGATCTCACCGAGTTCCAGCTCCTGCTCGACAGGGACATCTCACAAATGCCAGAGCTCCGATCAGAGGTGGCCAAACGCATTGTCCAATTGCCCAATCCCAAAGTCGTAGCGGGGAATCCATATTGAGGAGGGAACGATTAAACTTTACGGTCTACGAAATCAGATGAATTGACGGTTGTCCCCGTCTCTGCAATTCGCTTCAGGTAACCACAACCTCTATGGCGGACGCTGATCGACAATATATTCCGCCCTCGCCTTGGCAGTCATCTTACGGGCCAGAAGGCCAGGGAATTATCAAAGCTGTTTCAATGGCATCATGAGGGAACTAAGATCGCCCTGCGCATGCCCTTGCACTAACTTATTTCGGGAGAAGATGCGTGAACCGTCGCAAGTTCATTCGCAATACCCTCGTGAGTGCGATAAGTTCGCCGCTCATGGCTCAAATTGCATATCCTCACTTGTCCGTCGTCGAGATCCATGGAGCGGACCATACTGGGACATATGATTCCAGTCGAGCGTTTATCAAAGCAATTGCCACGCTTCCTCAAGCGCATGGCCGCCTCAGCATACCACCCGGTGTTTATCGCTTGCGAGAAAGCAGCGAAGCCCTTTTCAAATTCAAAGACTATTCCGATCTTCAAATCGATGGCAACGGTGCAGTTCTCCTGTTCGAAGGGAACACCCGCCCATTTGAGATGTACCACTGCATGAAAGTTGTAGTGAGAAATCTCACCATCGATTGGCAACGGCCGCCGTTCTCACAGGGCGACGTGACCGAGACCGGGCCGCGATGGATGCGTGTCAATATTGACAAACAGTTTCCCATCACGGGCGAGGAGCCGATTTATGCGATCGGAGAATACGACAGATCCCTGGGCCTCATGAGCGTAAACGGCCTGGATCTCTACGGACAGGTTCGATCGGTGAGACTCCTCGGTGCTCAAGATATTCGAATCGATCTCAACCATCCTGTCAGCATTCATGTGGGCTCGACCATGGTAATCAGGCACCGTATCTACAGCAACCTCTTCAACTTCGTGCGCTGTGAGGACGTCTCGATCGAAAATGTCACATTGTTTTCTGCGCCGGGGATGGGGATTCTGGCTGAACGTGGAAAAGATTTTAGATTTCGGCACCTGCAGGTGCAGCCGACCACCGGGTCCAATCGTCTACTGTCGCTGAATGCCGACGCGATTCATTTGACTGATTGCCAAGGGAATATCGAAATCATGGATTGCAGCTTCCAGGGTATGGGAGACGATGCGATTAACATCTGCTCTACCTTCAGGCGTATCACTCGAGATGTCGGCGATAACACCTGGGTGATTGAAGGGCGAGGCGCAGATAGCGTCGCCACGTGGCAGTTGCCCGAGAAGGGGGCGTCGATCGATCTTTATGATTCCGAGCCTCTGGCCTCCTTAGGCAGCGCTCAGGTGATTGATTCCTACATGTCGAATGGCAAAGCGATTCTTAAGATCGAAACGCCTCTACCCGCGAAGGAAACGATGCTGATCTGTGATTCCCAAGCAAGGACAAGCACCATCATTGCCAATTGCGCCTTTAGGGGCAATCGTGCACGGGCCATCGTAGCGCATAACAACGTTACCGTCAGCAAGTGCAGCTTCTATGGCCAGTCATTGGCCGCGATCCTGCTTTCTCCCGATACCAAATGGATGGAAGGGCCGACTGTCAGCAACGTCGAAATAAGCGAAAACTCCTTTGACTATAACTACTATGGTCAATGCGGCCTCCGCCGCGGCGCGATCACCGTCGACACGGCGCACGACCTGATTCCTGGCCTTCCCCAGCACGGCGTGTCAATCACGACGTGAATATCATCGGAAATCAATTCAGTCGATCGCACGGCGCGGCAATCTTCACAAATGCCACCACACAGCTTTCGATTCTTCGGAACACATTCGATTCTTCTTCTCTTTTGCAACGCGAAGATGGCCCACGTAAGGCAGTTGTCCTAGTCAATACAGACAGCCCCCTCTTCGCGGGAAACACTATCAACGATAAAGAGATCGTCGTGGCGCCCGGACTTGAACCTGCGTCTGGGGCCACAGAATCGACCGGATTAAATCCAAACAAATGTGGTTGTCTGTGAGTGGATGCAAAGTTGTGGGCTGGGATTGATAAACAAGGGAAATGGCGTCTGCCTGTTTGCAGGTTGGAATGCGGAAATGCTCAACTAGCGAGCTGAGGGAAAGAGTTGCCAAATGGATGGAAGAGGCTGGCTCTAGCCGGCATAAGAAGGGTAGGTTGGGAATGAAGGGCATTCTATGTTGCAGTCGGCTATCTTCGTTGGCAAGGTTCAATCAGATGACCAGGTATTTCAATTCTGGCATGGCCCAGGTCTGGATCTTGCGGACAGTGGCCGTTTTCGCGTGCCTGAGCACGTCTACGATTTGGTTGCGCGCCGAAGGTACGGAACACATCCAGTTCACGCAGTCCGCGTCACAGGTAGCTGTGTTTGATTTCGTCGAAGTCACAGCCAACGTCAAGACGCCGACGGTGCAGAATTCATTCACCGATGCCTCGATTACGGGAGACTTTCAGCAGGCCGGGTTCACCGTGTCAACCCCTGTAGAAGGATTCTGTGATTCGGCCGATGGCAGCATATATCGCATTCGATTTATGCCGTCAAAAAGCGGCGTCTACACGTATCACATAACCTTCAAGGCAGGCGCCGTGGTCCGGACCTATTCCGGCAAGTTTACGGCATTGGATGAGCATCGGAGAGGGCCCATTCGGATCGACCCCGATTACCAGTGGCATTTTGTCTGGGAAGGTACTGGCGAACATTACTTCTTCAACGGAACGACAGCCTTTTTCCTCATGGGTTGGCGCGACGAGCGGACCATCGAATACAGCATCGACCGGCTGGCCAGGCTCAAGGTGAACCGCATGCGCCTGTTTGTGTACGGAAGGCAGTTGTACTCTTTCGGTGACTCCGCTATGGAGGATGACAGCACGCCGAAGGATCCCACATGGACGTCCTTTCTGAACCCCTGGCCGGCGCAGGCACCCAAGGACCTTTACCATCCCGGCTTCGATTACTCGCGGTTCAACGTGCCCTATTGGCAGAAGATCGAGAGGATGTTGCGCTATGCCAGGGAACGCGGCATGGTGATCTCTTTGGTGTTCGACTGTGGGGATCACATTGTGCATCCGGAAGCGGGCGGCGAGGACGAGCACCGGTACATCCGCTACGCGGTAGACCGTCTGGCAGCCTTTTCTAACATCACCTGGGATCTGGGCGACGATCTGGATGTATACCGCGACGAAAAATGGACCCATGAGACCGGCACGCTGATTGAGCAATGGGATCCCTATCGCCATCTTGCCACCAGCCATCCGATCCATAACAGTCACCAGGATCGCGCCTCCAGTTGGTTCGGTTTCACCTCTTACCAGGATTGGTCAAGGAGTCAACACGCCGTCATGCTTGAATCCCGCAGATTGCAGGAACAGACAGGCCGCATCATTCCGCAAGCCAATGAGGAGTATGGCTACGAAGATCATTATCCAATGGGGGTGGAGGCCGGCTCCGATTCGGCCGAGGCGCTGCGCAGAACCGCGTGGGAGATTTACATGGCCGGAGGATACCAGACCACGGGTGAGAGCTCTCGCCGGGGAACGAACATCTGGCCGGACACAGGCGGAGGCTACCTGAACGGCCGCGGCGACGATGCGATGACCATGCTTATCGGCTACGGTCACATCGTGGATTTCTTTACCGGCTTTGATTGGTGGAAGACCAATCCCCACGACGAGCTGGTGAATAACGGAAATTATTGCCTGGCCGAGCCGGGCAAGCTCTACGCGGTTTACCTGCCCCATGCAGGAGAGGTGACCATAAAGCTGGGGCCGGGAACGTATCGCGGTGAGTGGTTCAATGCATACAGCGGACAACGGATTCCGCTTGCTCAAGATGCTACGGGTCCTTCATGGACATCGCCTGATCCACCGGACGACTCTGCCTGGCGCGCTACGCGCGACTGGGCAATTCTGCTGCAAAGACGATGAAGCTTGCTCTTGCTAAGACACGTATGAGGGGTGAGCATCGCCTCTCATGCACACCTCATTGACGCTCGAAATAGCCGCCGCATCAGTGTCCAGCCTGCAACTTTACACACTTTCTCAAAAAACTTTGTCCGGATATGTAGGAAAAACGCCGCCAATCCACCTCTACAATGTAGGCACCGATCAGCTAGCGAGTCCCCTCGTCGCCGAGAGCACAGCAGTCGACTTTGTCAAGGCTCCTAATCGCTCTCGACGCTGTGGGATGCTCGCTCGTTTCCCTCAGTTCCCGCGTTGCTCGGTATCGCCGTAGGCGATCTCCCGGCCTTTCTGAAGGCGGGACCACGGGATGTCGTCCGTTCGCGCAGCGGCTTCAGCTGCGGTACGCTCGGCAATGTTCCATCCTCGGAAACAAAGGCTAATCCCGACGAATCAGCAAGCCCTGGAGAGGTGAGTGAATGAAAAAGCTCGTATTTTTGTTGCTCTACATCTGCACCTGTATCTGCGCAGTAGCATCGGCGCAGACAGTGACAATCAATGGCGGCACAACCTATCAAACTATGGACGGTTTCGGCGGCGAGAACGGCGGTCCGTGGAGTTGGGCTTCGTATCCCTATAACGAGAACGATATGGACTCTTCGACGGCGGCAAACCTGTTCTCGGCAAGCTCAAGCTGCGCTGGATGTATTGGTATCTCGATCTATCGCATAATGAACGTCGACGGCACCTCGTCAACTCTTCCGCCGGACATGGCATCGGCGGAGGAAGCGATAGCGAATGGCGCGCAAGTTGAACTATCGATGCAGTCGCCTCCCTCCTCGATGAAATACAACGGCGAATTCTACAATGCGTCGACGGGCGCGAGTGGAAGTTGTCTTTCGGCATCCAACTCCACCTACGCCACGTACATCGTACAGTTAATACAGAACATGGCGAACAACGGCGTTCCAGTTACGTGGCTGGACGTGCAGAATGAGCCGGAATCCGGCAGCGACGGGAGTGGCCAGGGCATGGGTACCTGCGACTGGTCGGCCGCTGCTCTCGATAGCTTCGTGAAAGTGCTGGGACCCGCTTTATCCACAGCCGGTCTCTCTCCTAAGGTCATGCTCGGGAGCATGTACGACTATGCCAACAGCCCCAATTATTTTGGGACATGCCTTGCCGATTCTTCGTGTAATCAGTATGTGAGTATCTATTCAGGACATGGGTATGGGTATCCTGACAGTTCCTATGTCGCTCCTGGGAGCGGCGGCTATCCAGCTTTGTCCTCTGGCAAGCATTTATGGCAGAGCGAGACTGCGGACATGAACGGCTCATGGGATCCGAATATGGACTCAGCACTGACGATGGCCGAGAATATGCAGTCGTTTCTCCAGGTGGCGCAGATATCCTCTTACAACTGGTGGGAACTGATGTACATCGGCCCGAATTCGACCGGCTCTTGTGCGGATTGTAATCTGATCGGAGTGGATGCAAACAGCGGAGCGCTGACTTATACGAAACGCTTCTACGCTTTCGGCAATTTCTCGAAGTTCATCCGCCCCGGCCAGGTTGAAATCGCCGCAACACAAACGCCGCAGTCAGGCGTGCATGTGACAGCGTTCAAGAACACAAGTACAGGTGCATTTGAGATCGTTGCGGTCAACGGTAACGGCAATTCCGTCTCGCAGCCTTTCAGTTTAAGCGGTCTCACGGCATCCTCGGTCACGCCGTACCTTACTGATCCTAACAACAATCTTGATGCGCAGTCGAACATTGCGGTCTCGAATGGAGCGTTCTCCGCGACGCTAACTGCCGATAGCGTAACCACTTTCGTGAGTTCCGGCAGCGGAGGAGGAGTTTCGTTGACTGTGGAAACAGCCGGAACCGGCAGCGGCACGGTTTCCGGCACTAACTGCTCCACCGGAAACTACACCTCCGGCACTGAGATCGGCGCCTGCACGGCAAATCCCGGCAGCGGATCTACCTTTGCCGGATGGACCGCCACCGGAAGCAGTTCATGCAGCGGAACGGGCACCTGTGCTCAATTCGCTTTGACAGCAACTACAACCTTGAAAGCCACATTCAGCAGTTCATCCTGCTGCACCCTGACCGTGGCCACGAACGGAACCGGCAGCGGCACGATTAACACCACGAATAACTGCGTCAGCGGAACATATCCATCGGGCACCGGGATCGGGATATGCACAGCCACTCCCAATAGCGGATCGACCTTTACAGGTTGGGCATCGACAGGGTCAATGTACTGCTCAGGCACGGGAACTTGCGGGATATATGGCTTGACTTCGAATGGCTCCATAACCGCAACCTTCGCCAGCACGGGAGGAGTTTCGTTAACCGTGAGCACAGCCGGGACCGGCAGCGGCACGGTTTCCGGCACAGACTGCGCCACCGGATCGTACGCCTCCGGCACCGAGATTGGCGCCTGCACGGCCACTGCCAATAGCGGATCGACCTTTGCCGGCTGGACTGCAACCGGAAGCAGTTCATGCAGCGGGACGGGCGCGTGCGCACAATTCGATTTAACAGCGACTACAACCTTGAAAGCCACATTCAACGCCACAACATGCTGCACGTTGGCTGTGAGCACGGCTGGAACCGGCAGCGGTACGGTTAATACCACTAATAACTGCGCCAGCGGCACGTATGCATCGGGCACCGCGGTCGGGCTCTGCACGGCCACTCCAAATGCCGGATCAACCTTTACAGGTTGGACAGCAACAGGGGCTCTTTGGTGCACAGGCCAAACAGGAGCTTGCGGGATATATAGTTTGACGGCGAATTCAACCTTGGTTGCAAACTTCGCCAACTAGGGGTCTTGAATTAAAGGATGGCCGCCCATCGCGCTGGTTGGGTTCAGCTAGCGCGGTGGGCATATTGGTTGAGGATGCGTCGGCAATCGTCAGCACCGGGGGTTTCGGTTTGCAACACCGGCGACGCAGGCTCGGCTGTTCGGCATCATCAGGCCACGTGAATCGCGTGCCTGGGACTGAGTCCCTCCAGCGCGATGGTCAGCAAAATCGCAGACATTCCAAGATAGGGCACGCCGAGCGGAGCTCCGGTCTGCGAATCGTAGTGCTCGTTCACGCCCACCTTGAGAGCATTGTCGAGTAAGCGGCCGGCTAACTCGCCTACCACGGACTGGTGGCCATAGCACCTCAGGCCGGCGAGCGCCTGATAGACGGTCGATGGCCAGACATCTCCACGCCAGAAAGCGGCGCTCTTGTATTGCGAATTGAGCCGGTCGACGGTAGGAATGGGAATAGGCGTATTCCAGCTCGGCGTCATCAATGCCTGGGCCATAGCGCTGGCCTGGACTTCAGTGGGAACGCTCGCACAGAGCGGAACGAGCCCGCCGATCGTGGCCGTGCCTAGCTTCTGCAGACCCTTGCGGTGGACAGCCAGGAAGCAGCTCTGTTTGTCATCCCACATATACCGGCGCATGGCATCCACACCCTTGTCTAAGATAGGCCGTCTGCGGGCGGCCAATGCAGTGTCACCGGCCACCTCGGCCAGATGGATGAGACTGCGTTCCGAAAGGAGCAGATAAGAGGTATTGGCGGGAATATAAATGTCCCCATACCAAGGGCCGTTCTGCGCCCCGGCTGGCCGGCCGGGATGCGGGATCAACTGCAGGGCGTCCAAGTCGACTTCGTAGTCGTAGGTCTCATAGCGGGCATGCTGGACAACCCCACTGTACGCGCCGACGGTGACCAATCCGACACCATCCAGGTCGCGTTCGCGCCAATACCAGTTATGAAAGGCCTCCAAGCGAGGCAGAGCTTGCCGGACCAGCTCCAGGTCGTGATTGCGCTCGTAAACTCTCTCCACACCCCAAGCCAGCAGCGGCGCCTGTGAATAGGCAGGAAAGGTGAGCCAGTCCTTTCCGGAAAAAGTAGGAGGGCCACTGTCTGGAGCCATGAAATTGGCGACCATGCCTTGTGCATAATCCGGCTTGGCTTGGCTCCACCTCTGCTGAAAATCCCAGAAGTTTGCATAGACACCACGAATGAAATCCCGCTGGATTGGCAGAATGGCTAGCAGGTCGGTGAAAGATGTGGTATCCCAAAGCCACTGGCCCACATAACCTCCGCCTGGAACCAGCCACGGATGTTTGAGCGGGGGCTCTGCCGGCTGAATCCTGCCGAGAATACAGTGCTCAAATATGTTTAGGGCAAACTGCCACAGAGCTGGATTCTTAGTTATCAAAAGTGGCTTTAACATCTGCTCGACCTGGCTGTGCGTCAGCGCCTCCGCAGCGGGCCATGCACTGCTAGCCTTTCGCGTCATCACCAGCGAAAACATTGTGGCGCCCAGGCCTGCAACCACCTCGCGTCTGCTCGGATGAATAAGGCTCTCATGCGGCCGGGACAAATTTCTATTGAAGACTTTCTTCGTCACTAACAAACCTCATTCGTTTCTTGCGGGCCGGTACTACACCCATATTCCGATTTGCGTCAAAGGGGGGATGCGCCTGGTTCTGTAAATCATTTTGACAGATGCTATCCAGAACTATGACACAGGAAACTCTATGCTGTCATGAATGATTTCCAGTCAATTAGCCTTCGAGCCGTCAGTCTTATTACTAGATTCATGATCAAAAATTGAGAGCGTGCAAAATTGTGAGCTGGTCATGTCTCCGCCCTCTCGATGATCCACCTTGTGTTCGAGAAGGCTACCAGGGAACGGCTCAAATACCAGCTTGATTGTCCATTTCATCCCCAGAGATTAACCCAGCCCACAACTTTACACTCTCTGTGAAAGAATTCGCCCAGCTCTGTAGGAAAAGCGCTGCCAAAACGCCACTACAGTCTAGAAACCAGTCAGCTAACAGGTACCCTCGTGGACGAGAGCACATCTGTCCAATACTGCTTCTTATCGCCTACCGACAAAGACAACGCAGAAGGTGAGATCGGTCACATTACGGGCGGCGGCAACGGAAGCGGACAGCAAGTAGAGAACGGTGCGTACAATGAGCCAGGAACGATCTCAAATCAGGAACGGTCGTGAATGAATAGACGTTGTTCGATTTTCGTTCGACTTGGCTTGTTGGCTGTTGGTCTGATGGTGTGTTGCACCGGGGTCGTCCCTGCGGCTAGCCAATCGCCCGCTACCCCAGTCGCCGGCACGGGACAGTTCATGGCGTTAAGCGCGGATAGAACTCACCTGGTGAACACATTCACAAACAAGCCGGTCTTCATCACCGGGGATACGGCTTACAATCTCATCACCCAACTAGCTTCTGACGCGGATGTTGAGGCTTACCTGGCCGACCGGCAGGCTAAGGGGATTAACCTGATTTGGGTCGCGCTTGTAGACGATAGCAGCCACGGTGAAGGAATTCGCCCCTTCTCAGAGCACAGCCAGGGCGAAGGGCGCACCCAGAAAGATGTCTTCGGCAACGACCCTTGGAACGGCGGGGCCAATTTTACCGGGATGGAAGGCGCCACTGCATACTGGGCTCACGTGGACGAAGTGCTGCAAAGGGCAGCGGCGCATGGCATCACAGTCCTGGCTGGGACAGGATTTACCGCAACATTTGAAAGTTGCAAGATTCCTTATTACAGCAGCATGGCAACAAGCTCCGACGCCACGATGAAGGCTTATGGTGCGTTCCTGGGCAATCGTTACAGGTCTTATCCCAACATCATCTGGCTTCAAGGCGGCGACGCCAACATCAAGCTTTGCGGAAGCGATCTCGGGAAGAAGACGGACGACATTGCTCATGGCATACTGTCGGCGGACCCGATGCACTTGATGGCAGTCGAAGCGACGAACAGCCTTTGGGGTGAAGCCAGCGCCACCAATTGGTCTTCGTACACTTTTGGCCCCGACAATCCGCAGCGGGTGGCTCACCCTCGGCACTATCTATCCGAAGGGCTTGCCGGACAAAGTGTTTTCCACGGAAATCGATCAAATCGTCTCTCAAAGCGTGACCGAAACCAAGGCCACACCATTTGTTCCTTACTTCAGCATGGAAGACCCCTACGAATACGAACCATGGTCCGGGAATGCTTATAATGACCAGCAGCTTCGGCAAGAGGGGTATACAGAAATATTAAGCGGCGCCACCTTGGGAAGACTCTTCGGTAGTGCGGGTGTGTGGCCCTTTGGCGCTGGATGCTGCCAACACGGATCGAGGTGGCAGGTCACTATGGAGCATCCTGCCTCCTTTGATCAGCAACGACTCGGCCAGCTCTTCCGCAGCCGCGAGCACTGGAAGTTGGTCGCTGATATCAACCATAGGGTCGCAACAGCGGGCTTCGGATCCGGTGAGGATTTGACCGTAACTTCACGAACCTCTGACGGACAGACGATTATCGCTTACGTTCCAAACGGTAATCGCGCAACACTGACGTTAGACATGTCGAAAATTACAAGTGGCATCAATCAAGCGACCTGCTGGTGGTTCAACCCCTCCTCCGGGGCCACGACCTTAATCGGGACCTTCGCAACGCTTGGAAGCAGGAATTTTTCGCCGTCCGACTCAAACGACTGGGTGTTAGTCATCGACGACACCGCGGCGAACCTGCCTGCGCCCGGGAGTCCGTAGGGTAGAAAAACCGCACTGCGAGATGTCGGCAATGAGAAGCACCAACCTAGCGCCGGCTCGACCAATGTCATATCAGGCCATAGGCATCAAGACTAACGGCACCCTGCCCACTACCCGCTACACAAAATCCGGAGCCAACTTCTTTGCCCAATCCTACGAGGCGTTCTCTTCTCAAGACCTGTCTTTGTGCGGGGATCTGCAGTGCGATTCCTCCACTGACTTCCGAACTGCTGCAAGCTTCAACCACCCACGCGCCAAACCGGCTCCGTTTTGGCGTCAACTACGTTCCGCGCAAGCACTGGTGGTACTGTTGGCAAGATTGGGATCGACAGGCAATCTGCGACGATTTCCGCGCCATCGCCGATCTTGGAATGGACCACGTTCGTGTTCAATGCATCTGGCCGTTCTTTCAGCCTGAGATCGATCAAGTAAGCGAGCGGGTGCTGGAACGGCTGCGTTCCATGATGGATGTCGCCTCCCAGGCCGGTCTTGATGTTGAAGTGACAGTGCTGAACGGATGGATGAGCGGCATCGCGTTTATGCCGAACTGGCTCAGACAGGCTGGAATCAGGCGCAACATCTTCACAAATGGCGATGTCGTCAGGACGGAAAAAGCGCTGTTTCAGAAAATTGCAGAGTCCGTGGCCAGCCATCCGCGCTTTATGGGCTTCGATCTGGGGAACGAACTGGCAGTACTGCAGGGCATGGAGGACCCCGCGACCACGCGCCAATCCGATGAGTGGGCAACGGATATGCTTGGCTTCTGCAATCAGATAGCGCCGGGGAAACTCCACGTGAACGGCGTGGACCATGAACCCTGGTTCGCGGACTACGGATTCAGCCGGGAAAACCTTGCGACTACCGGAAGTGCCACGGTCGTGCATTCCTACGCATACTTTACTGAGGCACTCAAGCATTACGGCTACTCAGGCGTCGGTAGCCTGCACCTCGTTGAATATATGGTTGAACAGGCCTACGCCTACCAGGCTGACCAGCAGCGGCGAGTATGGGTGGAGGAGGTTGGTGTCTCGCCTCTTTGGGTCCCTGACCATGACTTTTTGAGTTTCGCAGAACGAACTGTAAGAAACACGGCAGAGACAGGCAAGGCGTGGGGTGTTACATGGTGGTGCTCACACGATCTTGATCCGGCTATCAAAGGCTTTAATGACCTGGAGTACACACTCGGCCTGATCGGACAGAACAACAAGCCCAAGCCGCTTGGTAAAAAGCTCTCCGCGCTTGCCGCAGAATTGCGTGGTAAGCAAGCGCGCAGCACAAACCGCAAGACAGCCCTGGTCATCCCCGATAAAGGACTCTCGCAAAAGCCGTCGCCAGCGGACTGGACGTATGGCAGCGCGTATATGAAACTCGTATCGCAAGGGACGAAGCCTTGTATCGTGCTTAAGAGTAAAGCTCTTGATGAAGAGTATCTGCGCGCACGGGGTATTCATGAACTGATCGACCTCTCCGATCTTCGCGGATAGGTTATCGAAAGCATCTCTGGCGTCACAGCAGACTTGCGTAGGGTGCGCTGCGAGATTGACGCGCCATACATGTTTCGATTTTGTCCCCGAGGAATATGTATGAATAAATAGGCTCACTGCGCTCTGCTTCGCGGAAAATCGAAAATGTTCCCCGTTAACTTATTGATCTCATTGGCTAAAGCCGCCAAATAGCAGCCTGTCCAATCATTCAAGAAGCGATTTTAACTGAAAATGACGGCCTGGGGCGCTCGAAGCTTTGAGGTGATTTGCGTCACATGCACGCTTCAGCGATGCTCCTATGATCCCGCTTGAGGCTTGCCACCGCCCGGAGCGAAGTACGGTGAAATAAATCGTGCAGCTCTGTAGGAAAAGCGCTGCCAAATCGCCACTACAGTCTAGGAATCAATCCGCTAACGGGCATCTTCATCGCAACATTGCGTCATCGATGTAGTGTGCCCGCGCAAAATTGACGCTAAACTTGGAGGCTAGGAAATGCGCAAATACTTTGTCGTATTATCGCTCCTGCTGAGCATGACAATGCCTGTTTTAGGCCAGCTTAATCGAGGCTCAATCACGGGGACCGTTTCAGATTCAGCGGCAAACAGGATTACATCCGTGGACATCGTTGCGACCAACATCGCAACAGGGGTACACTTCTCCACCATTTCAAATGAAACAGGGATCTACACCCTACAAAACCTTCCTTTGGGCACCTATTCCGTGGTTTATCGCAAAGACGGATTTGTTAAGTATAAAAGAGAAGGCGTTATCATTGCGGTCGGTGAGGTTGCACGACTCGATGTGGTCCTGGAAGTGGGAGCGGTCACCAACACGGTTACGGTGACTGCCAATGCTTCCGTGCTGCAAACAGAAGATACCGCGGTCGGCCAGGACATGACCTCTAACGATTTTCGAGACCTTCCCATATCGGCGGAAGGGGGACGATCCGCTGATGAGTTTGTGTACGCGTTTACCCCTATGGTCACCGGCGGCGTTGCCGCGGCGGGGAGTTTCGCTGGAGCCCAGGGATACACCAAGGCGATCCTGATTGACGGTACGTCTGTAGATGCGTTTGCGGCTGGATGGCTCGATAACAGCTCGCCAAGTCCGGAAGCGGTTGAAGAATTCAAGGTGGACACTGCCGGTATTACCGCCGAGGCTGGACGCACCGGCGGTGGCGTGGAATCGTTCAGCTTGAAATCTGGCACCAATCACTGGCATGGAAGTGCGGCCTACTTCTATGGCAACAAATTTCTGAACGCGAATACCTGGGACAACGACTGGTGGATTGCATATCAGGATGCCACCGACCCCAACGCCGCACAGGATAATTTAGGCTACGCTAAAGCGGTTAACACCTACAATAGCTTTGCTGTCAGTGGGGGAGGGCCAATATGGAAAAACAAGACTTTCTTCTATGTGGCCTACGAGCCGTATACGCAGCCTGACTGGCAACTAGGTTGGACTGGGAACACTGTGCCGACGGCTGCCTTTCTAAAGGGTGACTTCAGCGCGCTTCTGAATACTGGCGACCAACTGACGGACCCTAACACCGGCCTGCCTGCCGTTGACTCCGCGGGCAACGCAATCTATAGCGGCGCAATTTGGAATCCTGCCACTCAGGATGTGTTCCCAGGGAATATTATTCCAACTGGCCAGCTTAGCAATATGTCAAAAGCGATCGCCAGTATTTACAGCACGGACTTCCAGCCCGTAAATAGCAACCTTTCTGACAATTATCCGACGTTGGCAAAGTCTTGGGCGATGTTGTCGACCCAAAAGTTAATGTCGGTGAAATTGGACCAAGTCCTCACGGCGAATCAACACTTGAGCGGCTCGATCATCTATACAGATCAGAACACTACCTCCTCGAGTGATCTCTGGCAATACACCAATCATACAAACGGGGGCCCATTTGCTGGCGGTGTTGTGGCTGCGATACGTAGCCCCCAATATCGCCTGCAGCATGCGTATAACATCAAGCCAACCATGCTTAATGTGCTGTCTCTAACGTATAGCCAGGATAGGGATTCAAATGCAAATGTTAACAATGCAGAGGGCGGTGGCGCCAACCTGGCGCAGCTTGGGTTTCCAGCAGGTACCCCTGAATTTCCGACCTTCTGGTGGGGAGGGCTGAACGGCGTCAACGAGACCTCCCTCGGCCAGGGCTGGACCCCGAATCATTTTCAGGGGTACAACTCCACCCTTGATAACACGTTCACTTGGACAAAAGGACGGCACATTCTCAAGTTTGGCGGCGAAGTGCGCGACCAAATGATGAGTGATGGGAATGACAAGATGCAATGGTATTATTTCAATTCCAATACCGGCATACCACTCAGTTCGGGATCGGCGTACCTTAGTCAGACCGGCTTTGGATTTGCGAACATGATGCTGGGAGATGTGGATACCGCCGGTATAGCCGTAAACGACACCCAGCACAGCAGGCGCTGGGTTTACGGCCTGTTCGCGGAAGATAACATCAAAGTCAATTCGAAGTTGACAGTCGATCTCGGCCTGCGCTGGGATGCGAATTCACGCCTCCATGAGCTTGACGGACGGTGGGCCAATTTTGATGTCAATGTCCCGAACCCGGTTTTCAACGGCCTGAAGGGCAATGTAACGTACTTGAGCAGTCCCAGCGACTCGTTTGAAACCAATGAGAATTATCTGCAATTTGGACCCCATCTGGGCGCGGCTTATCAAATTTACAAGAAGCTCGTGCTCAGGGGTTCTTTCGGAATGTATTATGCCCCTCTGGAGATGAATGGGTACCATGGTACGCCATACGGATACCAAGCGAACCTGGCCGGAGTAGACCAGGTAAATGACCACTCGGACCATTCCGTGACCTTCCAGTGGGACCAGAATCCTTACCCAGGCGTTTTCCAGCCGGGGAGCACGAGTTACACTGTTACCACCTTGCCCCAGACAGCGACCTATATCGATCCCGACACGACGACTATGGGAAGGACGCAAAACTGGAACCTCGGTGGGCAATACGAAATAGCGCGAGATATGCGATTGGAGGTTGGATATATTGGAAACATCGGAAGAAAACTTCACGATGGATCATTGAGTCCGACCCCATTAACTCCATGGGCTACCTATTCGCAGTACACTACCGCGCAGCTTGGCGGACATATATCCGATGCTGCCGATGCACTAGCGTTAGGCATGCCTTATCCCTATCCGGGCTTTGTCGGCTCAGGGTACCAGGCAATCAATCCGTTTCCGCAGGTGACGCAAAATGGCGGAATGTATGTTGCCGATTCTCCAATAGGGCGCACCAAGTACAATGCACTGCTCGTAGACGTCCTCGCCAAGAGGAGAGCCGGCTTCACCTTCGATTTCAACTACACTCTTCAGGATGGTCGAGGCAACACGCAAACTGCATTTGCCGAGCCCGCTGTCGGCAGTTCTCGCAATGTTCAGTCATCCTATTGGTTCCAGAATCCAGGGGACCCTAACTTTTACGCACAGTACCCCAATACTATGAAGCACGTCGTAAAAGGATATGCGCTTTACGAGCTTCCCCTTGGGCGCGGCAAGAAATTTCTTTCAGCCGTAAACAGGCCGACCGACATTTTAATTAACGGATGGCAAATCGGAACAGCGCATACCTATGAAACCGGCCTCCCGATGCTTACGCCCAATGCAAGCAATGCAGTTTCAGGGTCCCTGCCGGGGTGGTATGCCCAGTACGCAAATGTTGTCGCACATCCAAATTTCAAACACCAATTCACGCAGATAAACGAGGCTGCCGCAAGCGTCAGCAATGAGTTCTTCGATCCGTCGAATTTCTCTGATCCGCAGCCCGCCGAAAACGGGCCTGGAACTGGAACGCTTGGAACGCTTGGTAATGCCCCTCTAGTGTTCGATCATTGGCATCAGTTGGGATACAACGACGAGGATGCGACTCTTGCCAAAAACGTCCGCTTTGGCGCTGATGGCAAGTATCGGCTCCAACTGAGGGGAGAGTTTTATAACTTTACCAATCGACATCATTGGAATGCTCCCGACATGAACGTGAATGACTATTGGTACGGTCAAATTAACAGCGGAGACGGTGGTAACCCCAGATATGGACAGCTAACGGCTCGATTTGATTTCTAATTGAGTAGTTCATTAAAACAGACGAGCCAGATATTGATCTAGCTCGTGTGTTTCGCGAGTATTTGCTTTTCCGGCACAGGGTATTTTGGCTGCTACCATCCCCACGACCGGAACCTATACCATCACTATTTCGGCCAGCTCGTCTTCCACCGTAACTTTTGAAGGAATCGCAGTGGGAACCTCGGGTACAACCACCAGTGGGATTGTTCTGTCCAGCTTCGGGATCTCGATGCAAAATACGAGTGAGCGGCCCTGACCTAATTGGGGTAGATCTGAAGAGCCGCCTGGGATCATCGAAGTTGAACCGGCGCAGTGGCCAGGAACGACGGCCGCATGCACGGCACTTTGCTGATCATAGCCAACGTGGAGCGTATGACGACTAAGAACCGGATCGCGACAACGCTGATTTGCCTGATTGGAACACTCTCGACCGCGCATGCGCAGGCCGCGCAGAGCAATACGCCCGATCAGGCGCCGTATCTCGATACCTCGCTTTCCATCGAACAGTGTATCCACGACCTGGTTTCGCGAATGACGGTCGAGGAGAAGGCATCGCAAGTAGTCCACATTGCCGCGGCAATTCCGCGCCTGCACGTACCCGCTTACAACTGGTGGACAGAAGCGTTACACGGAGTTCTCACCGACAACGCCACAATGTTCCCGGAACCTATCGGACTGGCATCGACCTTCGACGCGCCGCGTATCCATGCCATGGCTATTGCTATCGGCACCGAGGTGCGCGCCAAGCACGAAAAGGACATTGCCAGTGGTAAGTACGATGGCATCGGTCTGGATGTTTGGGCACCCAACGTGAACATCTTCCGCGATCCCCGCTGGGGACGGGGCCAGGAAACCTACGGCGAGGATCCCTTTCTGACGGCACGCATGGGCGTGGCCTACGTGACCGGGATTCAGGGAGACGACGCCAGGTATCTGCGAGTGATATCGACGCCCAAGCACTTTGCGGTACACAGCGGGCCTGAGCCTGTGCGCCACACTATCGATGTGAAGGTTTCGAAGCACGATGAAGAGGATACATATCTACCGGCCTTCCGCGCGGTAGTGATCGAAGGCAAAGCCGGCTCGGTGATGTGCGCCTACAGCAGTGTGAATGGCGAACCGGCTTGCGCGAATCAGTTTCTGCTGGAGGACCAGCTGCGTGGCCATTGGAAGTTCGACGGCTACGTAGTGTCGGACTGCGACGCGGTCATCGACATCTATAGCGGCCATCACTACAGCAGCAGCCTGGCGGAGGCTGGCGCGGTTTCCCTGAAGCGCGGTACTGATCTCGACTGCAACGATCCGGGCAACGATGCTTCTCGCTATCTGGAGGCGATCAAGAAGGGATTGCTGACCGAGGATGAACTGACAACCGCAGTGAAACGCCTGTTCACGGCGCGGTTCAAACTGGGCATGTTCGATCCGCCTTCGATGGTCCGGTACGCCTTGACGCCGGCGAGCGAGATCGAGAGTCCGGAGCACCGGCAGCTTGATCTTGAAATCGCGCGGGAGTCGATGGTGCTACTCAAGAATGACGGTACGCTGCCCCTGAAGCCCGGCATTAAGAGGATCGCGGTGATTGGTCCGCTCGCCGACCAGGATCATGTACTGTGGGGCAACTATAACGGCACGCCCGCGCACACCGTGACCGCGCTCGAAGGCATCCGCGCCGAATTCAAGTCGGCAAGGGTTACGTTCGTGCCTGGAACCACGATTCTCTGTCCGCCCTATGCGGTCCCCGCCAATGTTCTCACGACTCCCGCCGGACAATCGGGGCTCAAGGCAGAGTATTTTGCAAACCAAGATCTCGGCGGTCCTCCGCTTGTGACGCGTATAGACAGGCAGTTGGATTTTGATTTCAGCGGCACAAGCCCGGCTCCGGGCATTGGGCGGGACAACTTCTCGGTACGATGGACGGGATCGATAACGCCGGATCGCACCGGTCCGTACGAGCTGACATTCACCGGAGACGACGGCTACCGAGTATGGCTCGACGGCAAACTTCTCTTTGAGGACTGGAGCGCCTATGCGCCGACGACGAAGACTGCCGAGGTGCAGTTTGAGAAGGGCCATGCCTATTCGATCCGGGTTGAATACTTTCAATTGGATGGCACCGCGGTGGCGAATCTGTATTGGTTATTCCGAGGGCATGAGTCACCGAGCGAGACAATTGAAGCGGCCAGAAGCGCAGACGTTGTAGTAGCCGTAGTGGGCATTTCTTCAGAACTTGAGGGGGAGGAAATGAACATCGACCAGCCCGGCTTCAAGGGCGGAGATCGAACTAGTCTTGATCTTCCCGCGGAGGAGGAAGAATTGCTGGAGACTGTGAAGAGCTCGGGCAAGCCGCTGATCGTTGTACTGCTGAATGGCAGCGCGCAGGCGATAAACTGGGCCGACCAAAACGCGAACGCAATTCTCGATGCATGGTACCCAGGCGAACTGGGCGGAACGGCAATCGCGGAGACGCTGAGTGGCAGAAATGATCCCGCAGGCCGACTGCCAGTCACGTTCTACAAAGGTATCGATCAACTGCCGGCCTTTGACGATTACTCGATGAAGAACCGCACTTATCGCTACTTCACCGGCACGCCACTTTACACTTTCGGATTCGGTCTGAGTTACACGCATTTTCGCTACGACGATGCGAGTGTCGATGCTGACGGATCGGCCGATGGCACGGTTCACGTTTCGGCCAAAGTGACGAACGTGGGGAAAGTGGCGGGAGACGAGGTGGCTCAACTGTACATCAGCCACCCGAATGTGGAGGGAGCCCCAATTCGCGCCCTATGCGGATTCGAGAGGATTCATCTCGATTCCGGTGAATCCCGCGTTGTGCACTTTGCTGTGGGAGAGCGGGAGCTGAGTCTCGTGGACTCGGATGGTGTCCGGCGTCTTCTGCCCGGCGAAGTCGATTTCTGGATCGGCGGCGGGCAACCGGTTGCCGGAGCGAGGGTGCCTGCAGGCGCGGGCGCCGAAACCAAAACTTCGCTTAGCCACACGGCTGTAATACCGGAATAGGATTGGATGACCGCACGCTGAAGGTCTCAACGATGAAGTGCGGGGACGGGCGAGGAATGTATATGCTCTTTCGAGGAAGATTCCTGACGGCGATGCTGCTCTGGGGACTTCTTCCGGCGGCATGGGCGGGGACGGGCGCGCCGGCTCCCGCGCCAACGCCCGAGCAGCCCTGGATTCACCGCTACGACCAAACCCTCACCATGAAGGTGATGGTGGCGTTGAAAAAGCCATCCGGTGGAACAGACGTACAGCTAAGTCCCGACCAGACGCTGGAGGTGATCAAGAAGATCGACTCGCTGACGTTAGGTATACCCAAGATCATTTACCTGGTTGGGTGGCAATATGACGGGCACGACTCGAAATACCCGGCGTTCTTCGAGGCAAATGCCGGGTTGAAGCGGGCGCAGGATGCAAGCGCGCTCGATAGCTTGAACTTTTGCGAGATGACGTGGAGCGTACTCTTAGGCTGCTTGGGTGCCCCTCCGTTGCAGGATTGAACCCGTCGTACCTTGAAGGGCTAGACCCAACATTTGTGTTGCCATCCGCAAAGTAGGTGAGTCATGAGCCCGGCGCAACCATGCGGTAGAGGCAGCGGAATGGATGCTGAAGGGGGGCGAAACGGCTCTTTACGCGGTGCAGCATGACAGATATTCGCAACACAATGCGCAGACAACAGCGAAATCGCTCGAACGCTTGATGCTCATGGAATTAGCCCTCTTTTTGGTACATTCCGCCTGCGCCGACCGTTTACCTCAAGAGACACCGAAGAATCTTCTGTTGGAGACCGAGCGAACTGCGATGATCCCAACCCAAAAACTCGAAGGCAGAACAGCTGGGGAAATTCGGTCACGAACCGTTATCGGTCTCGACGTCGGCGGCACGAAAACTGCGTGCGTTGAAGGCGCGCTCGATGGCACAATTCTCCAGCGAATCGAGATGGCGACGCGGGCTGCTGAACCTTTTTCTGACACGTTTCCCAAGATAGAGGACAATCTCAAGCAGCTGATGAAGGCCGCGAACCAGCGGAACCGGACGATTGCTGCCATCAGCGTATCCGTAGGTGGACCGCTCAAGATCCAGGAAGGGCAATTGCTCAATCCCCCTCACATGCCAGGTTGGCATCAAGTCAACCTCAAGGAGCGTTTGGCTGGGGCGTTTCCGGGTATTCCCGTATATATCGAACACGATGGAAATGCCGGAGCGCTGGCGGAGTTCCACTTCGGGATCGGTACGGTTCGGCCAGGTCTGCAGCACCTAATCTTCTTGACCTTCGGCACCGGGGTCGGCGCAGGCTTCATCGTCAATGGCCAGATTCTTCATGGAGCGAGCGATACAGCGGGCGAGATCGGACACTGGCGTCTGTCGGAAGATGGCCCCCTCGGTTATGGGAAGCGGGGGTCGTGGGAATCCTTTGCCTCAGGCGCCGGACTGGTCCAACTCGCGTCCCAAATGTACCCATCCCGATGGAATCTGAATACCCCGATCCGTGAGTTGGTGGATGCGATGGTCCGGTATGATCACGCAGCTTTGGACGTCGCGACTGTGGCAGGCACATGGTTGGGGCGTGGACTGGCGCTTCTCATCGATGCATTGAACCCCCAGGTGATTGTGCTCGGATCCCTTGCTGTAGTGCTCAAGGAGCGCATCCTTGCTCCTGCCCGACTTATGATTGAACAAGAGGCGTTGCCGCAGGCCCGCGCTGCCTGCGAAATCATTCCATCGACGTTGGGACACCGCATCGGAGATGTGGCAGCGCTGATGGCAGCACTCTCCCGCTCTCCGTTTGGCGGGCACTCGCGGAGGCATCGCAATGACATCGAATTCTGAAGAAGACCTGCTCGTCAATCATTTCAATCAGCATCTTGACGCGGTGGTACACAGTTTTGAGGCTCTGCACTCGCAGATCGTGACGACGGCCGGCATCATCATCAACGCTCTGGCGTTCGACAAGAAGCTCATTGCATTTGGAAACGGGGGAAGCGCCACTCAGGCTTCTCATCTTGCGGGAGAGCTTGTTGGCAGGTTTAGCAAGGCCCCACGGCGCCCGCTCCCGGCCATTGCGCTCGGAGCGGATTCAGGCGTCGTAACCTGCATCGGAAATGATTTCGGGTATGAATCGCTGTTTGAGCGTCAAATCGCAGCGCTTGTGCAGTCGGGGGATATTGCCATCGGCTTTACAACCAGTGGCAAGTCTAATAATGTATTGCGCGGTTTGGTCATGGCGGCAAAGAAGGGCGCCATTTCCATCGCACTGACCGGGGCTGCCGGCCTCGAAGGTGGCCTGGCAGAACACATCCTGCAAGTTTCGAGCACTTCAACCGCGTGCATTCAAGAGGTCCATCTGATGATCCTTCACATGTGGTGCTTCTCGATCGATGCAGCGTTCAGCAACGGAAATCAGAGGGGAACGAAAAGTGAGTAAGAAGTTATTGGGACTCTCGAGACGCGATTTTCTCGTGCGTGGCGCAGCATCACTGGGAGCGATTGCAGCGGCACCGGCATTTGCGCAGCACACCACAGAGGGTGGATCCGCAAACAGAAAGGTCATCCACATCATTGGGCATTCCCACATCGACGCAGCATGGCTGTGGCCGTGGCACGATGGCTCCGATGAAGCGCTAAACACCTTTCGCAGTGCTCTGAATCGAATGATAGAGACTCCAGATTTCTGCTATAGCCATTCGTCGTCAGCTCACTATCGCTGGGTGGAACGCGCCGATCCTCAAATGTTCGCCGAAATTCGGCAGCGAGTGAAGGAAGGCAGATGGGAGGTTATAGGCGGTTGGCCAGTTGAGCCAGACTGCAACATTCCGTCGACAGAGAGCTTTGTTCGCCACTCGCTCTATGGCAAGGAATATTGCCAGCGTGCACTGGGAGCGGATGTCAAGATTGGCTTTAACCCGGATTCCTTCGGTCACGCCGCGGGCCTGCCAACGATCCTCAAGGCGGCGGGCTATAGCTATTACGCCTTCATGCGCCCACAGGAGCATGAAATGGACCTGCCGCTTCTTTTCTGGTGGGAAGGCGCCGATGGATCGCGAATTTTGACCCTAAGAATTTGGAAGGCGTACGACATTTGGTGGAATGGCAATACTGTAGACATGATACGGGATGCCGCAACCCGTGCCTTCGCCCCTGGACTAGACCACGCAGCATTCTTTTTGGGCGTGGGTGACCATGGCGGCGGAGTCACGAAGGAGTATATTCAGGAAGTTCTCAGAATGCGCGAGCAAAAGGATTTACCCGAGCTTCGCTGGAGCACTTTGAGCAGCTTTTTTAGCGAGATAGAAAAGTCTCCCGCCTTCGCATCGTTGCCGGTCATCAAGGGTGAGTTGGAACACCATGCACGCGGCTGCTATTCCGCTTATGGGGAAGGAAAGTTCCTCAACCGGCGCGCGGAACGATGGCTGGGAGAAGCCGAATCCATCTCTCTGATCGCCAATCTGACCGCCAATCATCCGTATCCCAGCCAGGACTACGCGGAGAGCTGGTGGAAGGTGCTTTTTTGTCAGTTCCACGATCTCATGAGCGGAACCGCGCTCTACGACGACTATCAGGATGTACGGGACTGCGTCGGCTACGCATGCGAAACTGCGCAAACTTCCAAAGTAGAAGCTCTCGAAACCCTGGCCAAGCGAGTAGATTTAAGCGGAGTTCAGGAAGGCGCGGTGTTCATTTTCAACCCGCTCCCATGGCGGCGTAAAGCTTTGCTCGAGTTTGTGACCGAAGTTAACCCATCAGGACACGCGCTTATTACCCACCTGTCATCCAAGGATGGAGACAAGATTCCCATCCAGTGGCGCCCCTCGGCGAGTATGACGAATTTCTTTCCGCGCTTGTCGGCCTGGGTCGACCTTCCGCCGTGCGGCTATCGGGTTCTTGAGTTGGCGCACGGAGAATCACCCGCGCCCCAACATTACTCTAACTTTTTTCAGGTTTCCAATACCGGTTTCGGAATCTCCTCGCTGAAGGCTCCGGACGGTGCAGAACTCTTGTCCGCCTCCCTCGGATTGGTCGTTATCGCCGATACAAGCGATACCTGGGGCCACGACATCAGCGAATTCCGGCAAGAGATGGGGCGGCCAACGTTTATTTCATCCACGGTGATCGAAAATGGTCCCGTGACCCGCGTTACCCGCCAGCGGGCTCGCTGGATGCAGTCGGAGATCGTGCTGGATATCGCAGAGTTCGCCGACCTCGATTTCGTTGAACTGCGCTTTGTCATCGACTGGCACGAGCGGGAACAGATTTTGAAGCTTGAGATTCCGACCGCGCTTGCGCAGCCCAGGGTGTTTTTGAAGACTGCCGGCGCCGTACTGGAACGCCGCGTCAATGGAGAAGAGGAGCCCTATCAGGACTGGGGTGCAATCGAAGGAAAGATCGGGAACAACGACTACACAGTGGCGTTGCTGAATAACTCCAGCTATAGCTACGACTGTCTGAAGGGACTGTTCCGCACCATCCTGATTCGCTCCGCACCGTTTGCGCGTCACAATCCCAACCAGGTACCGCACAATGACAACGATGCGTGGCAGGATCAGGGCCGCCAGGAACGCAGTTTCTGGCTGTTGGGTGGCAAGGGAGTACATACCGAGTTTGCCCTTGATCGTCGCGCAGATGAGTTGCAGACTCCGGCCGAATACGTGATGGATTCGGTTCACAAAGGAAGCGAACCATGGGAACGGACTTTCCTCGAAATCCAGCCGGAGAATGTTTGGGTGCTTGCAATAAAACGTGCCGAAAACGAAGATGCCACGGTCATTCGCATTCAGGAGCGCGCTGGGAAGTCAACACTGGCTTCCATCAAAAGCGCCCACTTGGGGCTCGATCACAATGTCAGCCTCGCTCCCTGGGAGTTGAAGACTCTACTTGTAATGCGCGCTAAGGGGCATGCGAAAGTCCGGGAAGTTTCCCTACTCGAAGTCTAACCATGTGGCGCCCGAGCGCGGCCTCGGCCGCGGCCGCCGCCAAGCAAGTTTCATCCTGGCTCGGTCGCATTTTGTTCTGATGAGATCGCGTATGTTTCTCGACTTGGAGGAAAGATATGCAGAATCTGGAAATACTCGATACCCGGCGTAACACCACCTGTGCGAAGGCCGTGTTCCTTACCCTTTGCCTCCTGATTTCGTCTGTTCTCAGTCTCGCTGCGCCTGTTTATCCCTTGAAGATATCGGCGAACAAGAGATATTTGGTCGACCAAAAGAACGAGCCGTTTCTATTGCAAGGCGACGCCGCCTGGTCGCTGATCGTGGCGATGAATGAATCGGAAGTCGAACAGTACTTCAACAACCGGCGAAAAAAGGGCTTCAATACGGTTATGGTGAACCTCATCGAGCACCGGTACAGCAAGCATCCACCCCTAAACCTTGACGACGAAGCCCCCTTTACGACACCCGGCGACTTCTCCACGCCGAATGAAAAGTACTTTGCGCACGCGGATTGGGTGATCAGAAAGGCTGCAGAAAACGGTATCCAGGTGCTGCTCTTTCCCATTTATTTGGGATACAAGGGCACCGATGAGGGATGGATCGAGGAATTGATGAAGCTGGGCCCAGAAAAGTGCCTTGAGTATGGTCAATATTTGGGAAAACGCTACAAGGAATTTGACAACATTATTTGGGTAATGGGTGGTGATCGCGATCCTAGACCCGTTCAGGAAAAGATCGACCTGATCGCTCTGGGAATCCGCGAATTTGACCGGCGCCACCTTTTCACTGCGCATGGCAATGGGGAGCCTACCACGCCCGAGCAATTCGGAAGTGGGGGATGGCTCGACGTCAACACCAGTTATAACTGTGACGCCGTCCACCAGCGCCTTTTGATTGATTACATCAGCCACCCCGTCATGCCCACCTTTTTGATCGAATCTTGTTATGAAGGTGAACACAACTCCTCCGAAGTACAGATCCGCAGGCAAGCGTACTGGTCAGTACTCGGCGGCGGATTCGGTCACGTCTTTGGCAACAACCCCCTCTGGCACTTCAACGGCCCGACTCTGTATCCGTTTGAGGGAACCTGGCAGCAGGCGATGGATCTTCCCGGCTCGGTGGACATGATGTATTGGGGAAGACTCTTTCGCTCGCGCTCCTGGTTTGAACTGGTTCCTGACCAATAAGCACGAGGTGGTCACCGCCGGCCTGGGCGAGTTTGAAGGTGATGACTATCTGGCTGCGAGGCGAACGCCCGATGGCAGTACTGTGATTGCATATATGCCGACAAGCAGAACGATCAGCGTGAATATGACCGAGATCTCGGGTAGCCAAGTCAAAGCTTGGTGGTTCGACCCGAGGAACGGTGAAGCCTCAGCCGCCGGAATGTTCCCGGCAAGCGGAACCCACAAATTCACGCCACCCGGGGAGGGTGACTGGGTATCTGGTGCTGGACGACGCTGCCAGGCAACTACCTGCGCCCGGGAGCGGTCGGTAGGTGCAGGCAAGGACGGGAATGAGCCCGCCCTGCGGAGTGCTCCGTATTTATCAGTTGATTTCGCTCGCAGCCCCGTCGGGCTCGTGTTCCTCAAGCTGAAGTTGCAGCTGACCGAGGTTGGGTCGAACTTCTCGCTCTGAGTGCCGAACATCGCGACGAGCCTCAGATGTTCAATCTGCTGTTCGCGAGTGGAGAGCGCCCTCGGCGGGTCACGGAAAAGCGGCCATAGATTGCCGATCGCACATCTACGGTCGATCAACACAGCGAGTATCTGGAACGGCGCTGGGACGAGGGATGTCACAATGCCACCGAATTCTGGCACGAACTACCTGCACGATGTTTTGCCGGCCAATCCCTTATAATTCGGACCTGGGTTCGGAGACGTTACGGTTCACGAAAGTACCGCACGGGACAGCAATCCGCCTGCTTCCCGCCGATCTCGTCGCTAAGCTCAATGGTGAACCTCCCCTCGAATTCCCGGATTGCATCGCGGGAACTGGCACATCGTCACCTGGCCCCTGAACATCTTTCTTTCCGGTGTTGGCCGTCTGTTTCCCTGTGGTTTTCATTTGGCACCCTCTGGCAAGATTGCTGCCCGGCGGAAGAGCAAATCGGCTGCCCTTGCAACCTGTCCCACGCCATACGCTATCAAGTGTACCGCCAGAGCGCGCACAAGGGGAGAATAGGCCGCGCCTTTCCGTGGGGTCCATACCCGGATGCACCAGACGGCGGAGCCAATCCCACCGGCAAGCATTCCCCGCCAGCCCTGAGACGGCCCGCCCGCCGCACCAGCGCCGCGCCCTGGCCTCAATCCACCAGAGCCGGGGGGGATTCTATCCCTCGCAACCCAGCGGCGCGCTGTGAGGGATTCTGGCGCAAATTCTGGTGCGAAAAATGAGCCGAAAAACTGTGGGGGATTTTGGGGGGAGTGTGGTTGAATTTGGGGGGAGTCCCCACAGTAAGTCGGGGGGAAGCAAGGTAATAGAGACTCTGCAAATACTCCTATAAACATTGGACGAAAGTAAACTGCGGTAAATGGCGGCGAAGCAGAGAAAAGCACCCGGAAGGGACTTCTAAGCCGGGGGTTGTGGGTTCGATCCCCGCCTCGCCTACCACTTTAAATCCATAAATTTGAATGCGTTTACTGCGGCATCCTCGCATTCCCATTCTCCCTGCAGGAGAATGAGGCAGTGAACAGGGCCGTGCGCTGTGGTCCCGCATCACTGCCATTCTCAAGGTGCGCTGAAATTACTCAATCGTATAAGTTCCGGATACGACTGTACTGTTTGTGTACCCGGAAGCCACGGCGATGGCTTCGATAGTCTCCGTGGTGCTGACGTTGATGGGCACCGAGTATAGGGTGGACGCGGTCGTAGGCGCAGTATTGTTGGTGGTGTAGTAGATGGTAGCGCCCACCGTTGAATCGCTTAGCGTAACTGTTTGCGCTGTTGTGTAGGTGCCGGCCGCCAGACTGAAGGAGGGCACCGCTGCCGCATGCGTGATGGTGTATGGGGCGGTTGCCACAGAGCTGGTTGTGTAGCCCGCGAACGCCGCGATCGCTTGCAGTGTTTTGGTCGACGAGACGGTGATCGCTGCCGTGTATTTGGTTGAGCTGGTGGTGGGCGCGGTTCCGTTGGTCGTGTAGTAGATGGTCGAGCCGCCGGTTGCATCAGAGATGGTGACCGTTTGCGCGCCGGGGTAGGTGCCGGCGGCGGGCGAGAAAGTGGGCGTTGCCACGGTCGGAGTCAAGGTGTACTTCGCCGTGGCTACGGAGCTGTTGAGGTGGCCTGCGGCCGTCGCCATCGCCTCCAGAGTTTCATTCGAGGGGACGGAGATTGCGCTGGTGTACGTAGCGGAGGCAGTGGTGGGCGTGGTTCCGTTGGTGGTGTAGTAGATGATTGCGCCGGTGGTTGCATCCGTGATGGTGACCGACTGTTTGGTGGTATAGGCGCCGGCAGCAGGCGTGAAGGTGGGAGTGGCCGTGGCTGCCCCGATGGTATAGGGAGCGGTTGCCACGGTGCTGTTTGCATAGTCCGACTCAACAGCGATCGCTTCCAGGGTTTCCGTGGATGAGACGGTGACAGCGGCTGTGTATTTGGTCGAAGCGGTGGTGGGCGCAACGCCGCTGGTGGTGTAGTAGATGGTTGCACCGGTAGTTGCATCCGTGATGGTGACCGACTGGGCAGATGAGTAAGTGCCGGCAGCGGGCGAGAAGGTTGGTGTTGCCACAGAAGGCGTGATGGTGTACTTCGCAGTGGCCACCGTGCTGGATGCAGAACCCGACGCTGTCGCAATTGCTTCCAGGGTTTCTGTGGTTGAGACGGCGATAGCAGCTGAGTACTTTGTTGACGCAGTCGTCGGAGCGGTTCCATTGGTGGTGTAGTAGATGGCCGCGCCGGCGGTTGCATCGCTGATGGTCACCGTCTGAGCCGAGGTGTAAGTGCCGGCGGCGGGTGAGAAGGTCGGCGTTGCGACCAGCAGGCTAATCGTGTATGCGGAAGATGCTACAGCACTGTTTGCATAGCCGCTGGCCGTTGCAATCGCTTCCAGCGTTTGTGTCGACGAAACGGTGACGGCGGCTGTGTACTTCGTTGACGCAGTCGTCGGAGCAGTTCCATTGGTGGTGTAGTAGATGGTCGCGCCGGCCGTTGCATCGCTTATGGTCACCGATTGGGCCGATGTGTATGCGCCGGCGGCGGGCATAAATGTGGGCGTGGACGCGACTCCTGCGGTAACTGTAACTGCAGAAGATGTTCCTGTTGCAGAGTTATAGGTTGGTGAACTGTTGGAATCAGGCGTATAGCTGGCCGTCAGCGTATCGCTGCCCGCAGCCAACGATCCAGCAGGAATGGTTAGCGTGGCGCTGCCGCTGCTCAGCGGTGTCGCCAGGGAGGTGTAGCTGCCGCTGCTCAGTATCACCGAACCGGTCGCTGTCTGTCTGCCGGCTCCACCACTGACTCCAATCGTGACCGTCAGTGCCTGCGCCGTGGTGATTTGGTACGAAGATGGCGTTACGGTCAATGTCGGCGTGGCGCGGTTTACAGTCAGCGCCACGCTGTCCGTGGCTGTCGTGTAATCCACAGTATCGGTTGGCGTAAACGTCACCTTCAGCGTCTGCTGTCCAGTCCCCAGCACCGTTCCAGCCGCGGGGCTATAAGCATAAGTGCCGGCCACGGTTGCGCTGGCATCGAGCTGCGTTGCGCTCAGCGGCGTGCCATAGGTGATGGCAGCCGGCGTCGCCCAAGTTATCGGAGGTGTACCATGAGTCGCCGTACCGCTCAGCTTGATGCTTTGTGTCGCATAAGCCGGTGCGGCGGCATTCAGATTGTTATCCGTCACGACGAGCGAGCCACTGAGTGCGCCCACCACGCCCGGTGCAAAGCTGATGGGCAACTGGCAGGATGCACCGGCTGCCAGCGTTCCCGGTGCAGAGGAACCGCTTGCAATCAGCGGGCATGCCGATGTTCCACTGCTATTCAAGCTGAAGTTCGCTGCAACGCTCGGATTGTTTCCTGACGCTGGAACCGGGAAAGTCAACACCGAGCTGCCTGTGTTCTCTACCGTCACAGCCTTCGGACTGTCGCTGCTTGTGGAGCCAACCGCCGTGGAGGCGAAACCCAGGCTTGGCGGATCGGTGAAATCTTCCTTCAATACGACGAAATTTCCGCCACCAGCGATATAGACATTGCCGCCTCCGTCCACTGCAAGCCCACCCGGCCGATCCAACGAACTGGTTGAAATGATGCTTTGAGTGTAGCTGCTTCCAAACAGTGTTTCCTTAACTATCCGCTCATTTCCTGTATCAACGATATAGATGCTGCCGCTCGCATCGACCGCGACCGCTGACGGATAATTCAAGCCGGTGGTTGGCACAGTGCTTTGGGTGTAGCCACCGTTGGACGATGGAGTCTCCTTCAATATCAAGGAGTCAGTACTGTCGGGAAGATAAATGTTGCCATTTCCATCCACCGCGATCCCAAAAATGCTGTCTGTGCTATCTAGAATGAAGGTCTGCGTGTAACTTCCCCCGGACAACGTCTCTAAATACAGGTTATTTCCTGATATGACATAGACATTCCCGCTCACATCCACTGCAACCGCCTCTACCTGGTAGGGAGTGAATCCGGCGACAGTGCTCTCGGTGTAGCCGCTAGCCGACGGCGTCTCTTTCAGTATCCGGTAATTGTTGGTGTCGGAAATATAGATGTTGCCGGCCCCATCCAATGCAATACCGCCGGGGCTATTCAAGCTGCTGGTAGGGATCGTGCTCTGTGTATAGCTGCCTGCTGATAGTGTCTCCTTCAAGATGCGTGCATTCCCTGTGTCCGCGATATAGACATTGCCGCTTCCGTCCACCGCAACTGAATCGGGATTAATTAAGCCGCCAGAAGATAGAGATGCGACCGTGCTTTCGCTATTGGGGAGGAAATTGACCTGCGGTCCCGCGCCCACACCCTGCAAGTATCCGGTAGCAATCACATTTCCGCCGCTATTTCGGATCACCACCGCGCCATAACGGGTTCCCGCCCACTTGGGCGTGAAAATCACATCCACTGAACAGATGGCGCCGGCGCCGTAGTTATAACTAATCCCGTTTTTGGTGCAGCTTCCCGTACCCGCATCGGCATAGTCGAGGCCCGCTGCGCCCTGCGTGAGCACGGCGGGAACGCCGATGGTGCCACCACTAGTGACGGTAAAGTACAACCTGATCGTCGTACTCGGGCTTCCAATGTTAACTGACCCGAATTTCCAGTTCGACGTGCCCACGATCAGCGAAACTGTTGCCGTTGCCGTGGTGTAGTCCACCGTATCGGTAGGAGTAAACAGCGCTGACAGTGTCTGAGTTCCAATCGCTAGCACCGTCCCCGCCGCCGGAGAATAAGTGAAGCTGCCGGCCACTGGCGAACTGGCATCGAGCTGCGTCGCGCCCAGCGGTGTGCCGTAGAGGATAGCCGCGGGCGTTGCCCATGCGATTGCCGGCGTTGCCTGGTTCACAGTCAGCGTAACGGTATCCGTCGCCGTTGTGTAGTCCGTCGAGTCGGCGGGTGTAAAAGTCGTCTTCAGCGTCTGCTTTCCCGCTCCCAACACTGTTCCGGACGCCGGTGAGTAAATAAAGCTGCCGGCTACCTTCGAAGTTGCATCCAGTTGCGATGCGCTTAGAGCCGTCCCGTATGTAATCGCCGCGGGCGTTGCCCAGGTGATCGCCGGCGTCGCCTGGTTCACGGTTAAGGTAACGGTAGCCGTCGACGGTGAATAGTCAGTCGAATCGGTCGGAGTAAATGTCACCTTCAGCGTCTGCTTTCCCGCTCCCAACACCGTTCCGGCCACGGGGCTATAAACATAAGTGCCCGCCACCGTTGAGCTGGCATCGAGCTGTGTTGCACTGAGCGGCGTGCCGTAGGAGATTGCAGCCGGCGTCGCCCACGTTATGGGAGGCGCACCATGAGTCGCAGTGCCGCTCAGCTTGATGGTTTGTGTTGTGTAACCCGGCGCGGGCGCATTCAGATTGCTATCCTTCAAGGCAAGCGAGCCGCTGAGCGTGCCCACCACACCCGGTGCAAAGCTGATGGGCAATTGGCAGGATGCGCCGGCTGCCAGCGTTCCGGGAGTAGAGGAACCGCTTGCAACCAGCGGGCACGCAGAGGTTCCGCTGCTATTTAAGCTGAAGTTCGCAGTTATGCTTGGATTGTTTCCTGTCGATGGAACCGGGATATTCAGCGTCGCATTGCCAGTGTTCTCTATCGTTACCGTTTGCGGACTGTCGCTGCTCGTCGAGCCAACAGCGGTGGAGGCGAAACTCAGACTCGGCGGATCTACGAAATCTTCCTTCAAAATTCGGGAATTGTCGGTATCGGCGATATAGACATTGCCGCTTCCGTCCACCGCTACACCCATCGGGTAATTCAATGTACTGGTTGTCAAGGTGCTCTGGGTATAGCTGCCCGCTGACGGTGTCTCCTTAAATACCTTATAAGTGGACGTATCGGTGATATAGACGCCCCCGGACCCATCAACAGCGATTCCCCACGGCGCGACAATGCCGCTGGTTGGCAATGTACTTTGAATATAGCCGCCTGCCGACGGCGTTTCCTTCAGCACTCGTTTATTTTCGATGTCGCCGACATATATGTTGCCGCTTCCATCCACCGCAATCCCAGTTAGGTCGGACGTGCTGATCGAAATCGTACTCTGCGTGTAGCCGCTCCCCGTCCACGTCTCTATGTACAAAGTGCTCAGGCCATCGGTAAGATAGACGTTGCCGTACCCATCCACTGTGATTCCTACTGGTTGGTTGTAGCTGGACGATAGAACGGCAATAATGCTCTCGGAGTAGCCGCTCGTGGATGGCGTCTCCTTCAGGGCACGGTGATGATAGGTGTCGGATATATAGATATTCCCTCCGGCATCCACCGCTAGGTAGTAGGGGTTGCTCAAGCTGCTGGTCGGCACAATGCTCTGGATATAGCTGCCTCCTGAAAATGTCTCCTTTAATATCCGGTTATTGATGGTATCGGCGATATAGACGTTGCCGTTACCGTCCACCGCAACTCCAAAGGCGTTACTCATACCGCTGGTTTCAACCGTGCTCTCCGCATTGGGCAGGAAATTGATCTGCGGGCCCAAGCCGGTGCCCTGAAGGTATCCTGTGGCGATCACATTTCCGCTGCTATTCTGGAGCACCACCGCGCCATTGCGAGGTCCGGCCAAACTGGGCGTGAAAATCACGTTCATCGAACAAGTGGCGCCGGGGCTGTAGTTATAGCCGGTTCCGTTTGTGGTGCAGGTTCCCGTGCCCGCATCGGCATAGTCCATCTTCGGCGCGCCCTGCGTAAGTACGGCGGGCACTTGAATTGTGCCTCCCGCGGTGATGGTAAAGTTCAATGTGGCTGTTGCGCTCGGGGTTCCGACATTGATCGATCCAAAGTTCCAGCCTGAAGGCGGGTTCACAGTCAGTGTTACTGTTGCCGTTGCCGTGGTGTAGTCGGTCTTATCGGTTGGCGTAAAGAGCGTAGATAGCGTCTGATTTCCAGCTGCCAGCACTGTCCCCACCGCAGGAGTATATGTGAAGCTGCCGGCCACCGTTGAGCTGGCATCGAGCTGCGTCGAGCTCAGCGGCGTGCCGTAGACGATAGCCGCGGGCGTCGCCCATGTGATTGCCGGCGTCACCTGATTCACAGTAAGTGTCACGGTCGCCGTCACCGGTGAGTAGTCTGTTGTGTCGTTCGGCGTGAAGAGCACTGACAACGGCTGCTGACCGGCGCCGAGCAGTGTTCCAGCGGGCGGAGTGTACACGTACGTTCCCGCTACCGTCGAAGTGGCATCGAGCTGTGTTGCGCTCAGAGTAGTTCCATAGGTGATTGCCGCCGGGGTTGCCCAGGTGAGCGGCGCCGCAGGTGGCCCCGATGCGGTCAGCCCCGTTGTGGTGGAGACGCTGGAGTTATAGTTGCTGTCCCCTGGATAGCTGGCATCGACCAGGTGGATTCCTGAACCTGCGGGCGAGATGCCGGTTGCAGTTGCGGTAGCCGTCTGCGTCGACTGAGTCGTCAGAATCGTCAGCGAATTGCCTTCATAGTTTGTTACTGCCAGGTCCGGCTTTCCGTCGCCGTTGAAATCTGCCAGCGCAATATTCGCGGGATCGGTGCCAGTTGCCGGGCTGACTGCACTGGTCGTAAATGTTCCGTCCCCGTTGCCCAACAGAACCGTCACCGTATTACTGCAATTGTTCACTACGGCCAGATCGACGATGCTGTCCCCGTTGAAGTCCCCAGCTGCGACGGAGGTGGGACATGAGCCTGTTTCGGGGTTTTCCCAGCTTTCAGTAAAGGTCCCGTCCCCATTGCCAAGCAAAATCGTCAGGGACTCGCCGTAATTATTCACAACGGCCAGATCAGGCTTGCCGTCTCCGTTAAAATCCGCGACTGCGATGGCATACGGTGATTCGCCTGTTTGCGGGCTGGCGGCTGGCGTAAACGTTCCGTCCCCGACGCCCAGTAGAACCGTTACTGTGCTGCTATTTTCGTTTGTTACGGCGAGATCCGGAATTCCGTCCCCATTGAAATCCGCTGCCACGATGGCTTTGGGCCACGCGCCTGTTGCCGGACTTGCCGCAGGAGTGAATGTTCCGTCTCCCTTGCCCAGCAGAATTGTCACCGTGTTGCTATTTCCGTTAGCGATTGCCAGATCCGGTATACCGTCTCCGTTGAAATCCCCTACCGCAATTCCATTGGGGCCACCGCCCGTGGCCACGCTTGCCGCAGCGGTAAATGTTCCATCCCCGTTGCCCAGCAAAATTGTCACCGTATTGCTTCCAAAGTTCGTTACGGCCAAATCCGGTTTGCCGTCTCCGTTGAAGTCTGCTACGACGATGTAGTAGGGGTCGTTGCCCGTTGGCAGGGTCTTAGTGGAAACGCTAAATGTTCCGTCTCCTTTGCCCAGCAGGATGGTCACCGAATTGCCATAGTAATTGGCCACGGCCAGGTCCGGTATGCCATCTCCATTGAAGTCTCCCGCTGCGATGCCCCACGGATAACTAGACGTCACAGGCGACTGGGGGTTCAGCCAGCTCAACGCTTCCTGGCCCCCGCTCAAAGACGCAGTTCCCAACACAGAATTCCCGCTGGTTGTGTCCAGAAAGGAAACTGTTCCCGTCGGCGCGGCAGGACCTTGCCCCGCCACCGTTGCTGTCAACGTGTAGTTGCCTGCAACCCCGCTTTGAGCGATGGTGCTCGTCGATGCATAGTTGCCGGTTACCTGCAGAGCTGATGCACTGGAGGTACTTATTCCGTTGCTTGAAGTTCCAACAAAAACTGCGCTGTAACTATGGCTTCCGATTCCAGGAATGAACTTCATGACCGCTGTCCCCGCGCCCGTGAGTTGCGCGGAACCAAGTATATGAATGTCTTCGCAGTATGCCGCCGTTGCGTCGCAGAAATTCACCTGCCCGGCTGTCACCGCCGTAGAGCCTGCAACCACCGTTGCAGTCAGCGTCACCGCGCTGCCCGAGCTAATCGAAGTGACCGGGCTACCTGCCGAAGTTACAGCCAGCGTTGTCGTGGTTGCCGCAGCCACAGTTCTGACTGTGACGGTTAGCGGTGTGGTTGCGGTCAGTGAGCCGGAGGTGCCGGTAATGGTCGCAGTTGTCTTTCCCGGTGTGGCCGTGCTGCTCGCCGTCACCGTCAGCAAGCTGCTTCCGGTAGCGGGGTTTGTTCCCCACGATGCGCTCACGCCACTGGGCAGGCCTGATGCCGCCAGACTTACGCTGCCGCCGAATCCATAAGCAGGAATCACCGTGATGGAGGAGTTGGCAGAGTTGCCCTGATCTATGACCAGGTCGCCTGGCAGATCAGAAAGCGCGAAGGTGGGCGCATCGATAGTCAGAGACAGAGTTGTGGTTGCGGTCAGGCTGCCGGAGGTGCCGGTGATGGTTAAGGGATATGTTCCGGCCGGGGTGGTGCTACTCGACATCAGCATCAGCACGCTGGCGCCAGTTGAAGTAGGATTCGGAGCAAAGTCCGCGGTCACACCGCTGGGCATCCCCGAAATGGCAAAGCTCACGTTGCCGTTGAACCCGTTCTGTGCAGTCACATACACGTTGGTAGTGTTGGAGTTGCCCTGGAGCAGACTCACACTATTCGGTGAATCGTAGATCGTGAAGCTCTGCGCATCGACTACCAGGGTAAGGCTGGTCGTTGCCTTCAGCGGGCCGGCGGTGCCGGTGATGGTCAAATTGTATGATCCCAGGGCAGTGGAACTGCTCGCCGCGATCGTCATTGTGGTCATTGTGGAAGAAGTGGGATTCGGAGAGAAAGATGCAGTTGCGCCACTCGGCAGGCCGGATGTGGTTAGACTCACATTGCCGTTAAATCCATATTGGGGGTACATATAGATGTATGTAGTGCTGGTGCTGCCTTGGCCGACGCTCGTCGAGCCCGAGCTGGAGAGCGTAAAGCCGGGCGCGTAGACCCCTAAAGTCATGGTGGTGGTTGCCGACAGGGAGCCGGAAGTGCCGGTGATGGTCACTGTGTATGAGCCGATGCTGGCGGAATTGCTTGCCGTCAGCGTCAACATGCTGTAGTAGCTTGCGGGATTTGGTGAGAAGGATGCAGTTACACCAGCAGGAAGACCTGACACAGCCAGATTCACATTGCCGGTGAATCCGTACTGGTCATTCACGTAGACGTAGGTCGTGGTGGCGGTGCCTTGGCCTATGTTCACGCTGTTCGCTGAGAGGGTGAAGCTTGGCGCATAGACTGCCAGAGTCAGCGTTGTGGTGGCAGACAGGGAGCCTGAGGTGCCTGTAACTGTTAACGTGTATGTTCCGGGAGTGGCGGAACTGTTCGCCGTAAGCGTCAGATAACTGTAGCTAGTTGCGGGGTTCGGCGTGAAGGATGCGGTTACGCCGGCAGGCAGGCCGGACAAGGCCAGATTCACGTTGCCGTTGAATCCATATTGGTCGTATATATATATAACGCTCTCGCCGGAACTGCCCTGGCCGATGCTGACGTTGCCTCCGCTGAGCGTGAAGCTCGGCGCATAGACAGTCAGTGTAAAAGTGGTGGTTGCCGTTATGCTGCCGGAGGTGCCTGTGACGGTCAATGTGTAAGTTCCGGTGGTTGCGGTACTGCTCGCAGTTAGATACAGGTAACTGTTGGCAGTTGCGGGGTTCGGCGAGAAGGATGCGGTTACGCCGGCGGGCAGGCCGGATACAGCCATATTCACGCTGCCATTGAATCCATTTTGGTCGTATATGTAGATATAGGTTCCGGCGGTGCTGCTTTGGCCGATGCTCACGTTGCCTGAATTACCAAGTGTGAATGTCGGTACAACGACGGTCAAAGCAATGGTGGTGGTTACGGTCAGGGAGCCGGAGGTGCCAGTGACGGTCACCGTTGCAGTTTCAGCGGGGGCGGAACTGCTCGCGGTGAAGGTTAAAAGGCTGGTTCCGGATGTGGGGTTCGTGCCCAGGTTGCGGTCACCCCGGTAGGCAGGCCTGAAACCGCGAGATTGACGCTGCCTGTGAATCCATATTTAGGGTTTACTGAGATGAGGGATGTGTTGTAGCTGCCTTGGTCGACGGTTAGACCGCTCGGCGATGCCGAAAGAACAAAGGTCGGCACATTGACTGACACGGTAAGTGTAGTGGTTTCGGTCAGGTCGCCTGAGGTGCCGGTGATGGTCAGGCTCGCCGTTCCCTGAGGAGCGGAGCTGCTTGCCGTCAGCGTCAGGACGCTGGTTCCGCTTGTGGGGTTCGTTCCCCATGATGCGGTAACGCCGCTGGGCAGGGCGGAGGTCACTTCCAGAGTGACGTTGCCTGTGAATCCGCCAGCGTCTGTCACCGTGATGGTGGTCGTGCCGGATCCACCTGGGCTGACGTTTACCACGCCCGATGAAGACTCGAGCCAGAAGCCCGGCACTTGCGGGCCCGCAAGATCGTTGATCAGGTTCTGTCCGTTTGCGCTGCCCCATCCGGTTACCAGGTCGTAGCCGGTAACGGCGATGTACCACTCCGGCTGATTCTGTGTATCGTTATTTCCGCTGGTGATATCGTGAAAGTCGCTGTTGTAGTTGGAGCCCTCGCCGATCGTATAGATGGCCGGATTAATAAAGCCGATGCCGCCCTGGGGCGCATTACCCGCCTCCACGGCCTGCTGATTCACCAGAGCCATAAAGCCGGCCCAGCGCGGTGCCGCAAAGCTGGTGCCCGCCCAGCCTCCTTCACACTCGCCCATGTCGCAGTCGTAGTTGTCGAAGTCGCCTTCCATGGCCACATCCGGCACATTGCGCACGGTCGACGAGCCTCCGTTGGAACTGTTAATCGCTCCAGTCTGCCAGCTCGGAATCGCGATGCCATCAGGACTGATGCCGCCGCCGCTTCCACGTCCGTCTGAATTCCACGCTGTTTCGGAAACCCAAGAGCCGGCAGCGCCAGTCGTGGTCAGGTGAGTTCCGCCCACAGCCGTTACGTAGACATCTTCCGCCGGATAAAAATACGGACTGATCGACGCATCGAAGGCTCCATCGTCCCCTGACGCAACAAAAAGGCTTTGCCCCTGCGCGGCAAACTCTTCAAAGAACACATCGTCCGTGGTGGGATCGTCAGGATACCAACCCCAGGAGACGCCGATTTGTTTGGCTATGTTTTCCGTAGCCATCGCGTTGAAGATGTTTGCATCGTCAAGGCCGTCCACCGGGTTTCCAATGTAGACGCGAACCTGGCTCAGGCCCGGAGCCATGCCGATGGCCTGCACGATGTCCAGCACCTGTTCGCCATCGTCTCCGCTTGGAGCACCAGTGGCGCCGTCCAGCAGTACGTTATTGACGGGAACGCTGTAGGTTTGCCCGGCGTTGCTGAAGGTCGAATTCACATCGCTCATGTAGTAGCCATAAAACTCGAACACGCCCACAGCCTGGCCGTTGCCGGTGAGTGTCGTGCCGCCGTAATAAGCTGCCCTCATGTCGCTGCCGAGGTAAGAACCTCCGGGTCCTGACCCGGTGACATCGGCAATTGCCTGGGCGGCAGACGGTTTTAACACGGCTGGCTTAGGCACGGAGAAGTTGTTCATTCCGGCAACGTGCATTACCGGTACGCTGAGGTCTAGCGAGGGCTCGCGATCCGGCGAAAAGAACGTGCGCTTCTGCGTGGGATCCTGGTAAATATTCATCTGCACGTGAAAGGCTTTGTTGATTTGTGCAACCGAGCCGCTGATCGGCACCACGAGCCGATTGCTGGGCCTATCGGACACCGAGAAACCGTTGGCCCGGGCAAATTCGAGCACGGCCCAGTAGTCTTCTACCGTGGGCCCGAACTGCTCAGTGAACTGTTTTACGCTGAGGAATTTGTGGTAATCGGGGCTGGAGGGGTCATAGAGCCGGCTCAGCAGGCTGGTCAGTTCGTCCTGGTTGCGCAACGGCATCACGATGGAGAGATTCATATGCTTTGTAGCCGGCAACGAACCCACCAGCGCCGCCTGTCCACCGGAAACAGCGGGGCGGACGTGATGCTGCAGTATCTGCAGCGGTTGCTGCGCACGACCGGCATTCCACACCCCCCCAACCATCGCAACGAGCGCGAGGTATTTGGCAGCCAGCCTGAGCCGGCGGCAGAAAGCGGGAAGAGAAACATAGGTGGAAATTGGGCAAAGTACGGGCAGAAAGAATGGCAGCATGGCGGAATTCTCCTGTGAGTAAGTGAGTTAGATCACCTACTCGTGGCTGTGTGATCGATAAAACACGGCCCATACGACATTCCGCATGTCTGCCTGCATCGCAAACATCCGAGAATTTGTGTGGCTGGAAGTCGTAGGAAGTATAACCGCACCGCTGATTGAGGTCAATGATCCAATTGAAGCAGGAAGAAATTACGAAGTTACCAATGCGAAGTTACGAGCGCAGAAGCCCGAAACAGGGTCTGTAAGCACAGTTGGTGCGAGTTATCTGAGCATTTATATAACTTTGAAATTCGAGCATTCGAGTTATATTAACGCAAGGTAACTATACCCGTTTCATATTCAATGTGATCTATGTCGAGATCATTCGTTGCCTGATCTGATCCATCAGATGAACCTTCACATTCATACGGATTGCCTGGCATTATTGCCGCTGGTTTTCCAAAGAAATTTCGTTCATTGCGAAGTGTGTAAAAATCCGAAGAAAAAGGCGATCAAGTACCCGAACGCAATAACACGAAAGAGCCCAGGCAATTGCCCGGGCTCTCTCGCTTTCTGCGGCTGAGTATGGCCTTTAGTTAATGGTATAAGCCGCAGAGCTTACCGCGCTGGCCGATGAATAACCGGGAACCACCGCGATGGCCTTCACGGTCTCAGAGGATGAGATCGTGATCGGGGCCGTGTATTCCGTCGAACTGGTGGTCGGCGTGCACCCGCTGGTGGTGCAGTAATAGATCGAAGCAAACGGATAAGTCGATGTGCTGATCACTACCGTTGGCGCCGCGCTATAAGTGCCGGCCGGCTGGTCGAAGGTGGGGGGAGTTACCACGGAGCCGGGCACTGTAATCGTAATTGGAGTGCTTGCGGTCCCGCCATATTGGTTTCTGGAGTACAACGTATAGGTCTGGGTTGCCGTGGGATTGACCGTCACGCTCCCGCTGCCTGCCTTGACTGGGCCGATCATATCGATGAAATCGTACGAGTCGCCGCTCAACGAGTAAGTGAATGTGACGGGAGATCCGGCGGAGACACTTGACGACGAAGCGCTGAAGCTGTCGATTGTGGGCGCGGCGCCGGTGGGCGCTGTATTTTCATCGTAGCCGGGGTAGGAGGGAGACATCTGGATCACGTCAAAGTCTGCCGATGTAATCGGCGTCGAGCTGCCGTGCCAATTGCCCAGATCGCTATCGTTCCAGCGCGTATCCGTGGCGCCGGTAACAAAGAAGTTGCCGCCGTTGTCGGCCAGGATCAAACCATAGTTTTTCATCGCGGTCAAAATGGTCTGGTTGATGGTGGAGAAGCTGGAGATGTCAACGCTTGCTCTCAAGCGCAGCCGTGCGCCTTCAGGCAGAAGATTGGCAACCGTGCTTGAGCTTGCGGCATGAACCGCCGGCGAGACGAAGTATCCGTCATTGGAATCTCCCGCTGTCGGCTCCATAGTGAAGCGGAATGCGTGCTTGATCGTTCCTGAGGCTGCCTCGTCGTAGCGCACCAACCCAGCGAGCACCGTCAATCCGGCGGCATCCGTCGAGGTCCAACCGTAAGGCCGCGTTTCGCCGTTGGCCATATCCCAAAGAACCTGGCCGCCAACATAGTACTCGCCATTGCAGCGGCTGGTCGTGTAGGTCTCGTAGAGCCAGCATGTTGCGCGGTCGGCGATAAGCGCATGCGTGTCTCCCTGGTAAATGTTCGGCCAGCTATCGGAGCAGTCGGCCTGGCCGCCCTCGATGGGCGCGGTAACAGGAATCGGTTCCAATGTGCTGTCGGTTTGGTTTGAACTGAGCGGGCTGGAGCCGATCATGGATACGGAGGGTGTCTGACCGGAGTCTACGACTATGTAAGGAATGCCTCCGTCAGAGGGCGAGGACCCGAAGACTGCATGCAGCCCGTAGCCTCCGGCAGCGGCCCAAACGGAGGCAAGTGTGGCCGAGTTCGGGTCGAGGGCAGCGCTTGAGATGTTGGTGTTCCACGCATTGGTGGAGGGAAAAGGGAGGAATCCGTTCATTGCTCCACCGTTCGATCCGTCTTCGCCAGTGCCCAGCGACATGGCGCCGCAAGATCCAGCAGGAAGGTTCATGGTATATGCGGCAGAACCCACTGCGCTGTTGGTGTAGCCGGAAGCTGCCGCAATGGCCTTCAGCGTCTCACTGGCAGCCACCGGGACCGGACGGGTATAGATGGTCGAGGCTGTCGTTGGCGTGGTTCCATTAATCGTGTAGTAGATCATCGATCCAGCAGTTGAGTCGCTGATCGTCACTGTCTGCACCGTGGTATAGGTTGAGCCACCCGGATTGAAGGTGGGTGTGGCTGCCGTGTTGCCCGAGGTGATGGTATAAACCGCCGAACCCACTGAGCTGGTCGTATCGCCCGATTTCGCGCCGATAGCCTTTAACGTCTCCGTGGCCGACACGGTGATTGCTGAGCTATAAACGCTCGAGCTTGTCGTTGGCGTATTTCCGTTGGTGGTGTAATAGATCGTCGAGCCTGAGGTCGCATCACTGATGGTCACATGCTGCGCCGAGGAATACGTCCCCGCAGCGGGACTGAATGTCGGTGTGGCTACTGTTGTGTGCAGAGGCTTGAGCGCAACGGTAAGGATGGCCGTGTCTGAATCGTTCACCGTGCACTGTCCGTAGTAAGTTCCCGCAGAGCCGGCGAGGCCGTCTTCAACGAAGGTGTTAAACGTCGTGGTTGGAACCGCGGTCCAGGTAATGGGTGCGGTGCCAACGGTCGCCACTGTGCCTGGCGTATAGCAGAGCGACCACAGCATATCGCCTGCGGCCGTGGTGGTCAGGTTGGCTGAATTTTCAACCGTGACGGTGCCCGTGGTGGTCCCGTCAGCGCTGGCATCCAGTGGCGCGGTTGCCACGTTCGAATATTCCACGACTGCCAGCCACGGGTTGCCGCTGCTGCTTTCCGTAGCGGTAATCGTGATGCTGCTGCTGGTCACATTGGCCAGAAGGTAGGCGTCGATGGTGCCGCCGGTGGGGAGCGAATAGTTCTTGATGACGCTCGTCGGCGTTCCGTGGTTGGAGGTAACGGATGAAATCGTGGCGCTTGATGTATAGACGCCGATCACGAGAGCATGCCCCGATCCCACTCCGGTCAGCGAACAGGAAACTGAGGTTGAGGCTGCATGGTTGCTGCACTGCTGAACATAAGCCGGCGATTGGGCTGAAGCAATTGTGCTGCTCGCAAAGAATGCGAGGAAGAGGAAGCTGCTGAATATACTCAGCACATTCAAATGAAGACGAGGCTTCATCCATGAGGATAGATATCGACTGGCTGTCATGACTGGCTCCTTTTGATCCCGGCGGGTTTTGGTAACCGTTGGATCACTTAAATTAATTACGGAGAGAAGCAATACGCCTTTTTTATTGCTTCGTGCAACAGTTTTTTCAGGTTAATTTTACTTTCAGTCCGCTATATGGATAAATAATTGAATAGAATCAACCGCTTGCGAAATTACCAAAGTACTGTCAGTCGATTGAGTTGAACCAGGAAAAAGCTCGAAAAGTGGTCTAAGCAAATCGGTTTAGCATATTTATAAGCCGCTCGGATATGGCTGATCGTCGGAGCATTTTTCCCGGTTCATGACATATTCCAGAGTTTCCCGGCGGCTGGGAAGGCTGAGAGAATTTCTAAGCGCACAGCGGAACGGCAACTAATCGCAGATGAGCGAGGCTTCAGGGATGGATTGCGGCTCGGCTTCGGCCTGCATCTCGGAACCGGAGTCATCCGTAAGCCGAGCCGCAAAGAACAGTTCAACCTGGGCCAGCACGTCCGCTCCGGTACGTGCCTGGTAAATGGCCGCGCGCAGCTTAGCTCCACCCGGCACGCCGTGCGTAAACCAGGTGGCAAACTGCTTCATCTTGCCGGCCGTTTCGCCCATGCGTTCGGCGCGGGGCAAATCCTTGGTGGCTTCAGCCTCGTCCAGCAGCATCTGGAAATAGGCGCGAATCATCCGGTAGCGGTCTTCGTCCGTGGGCCGCTCGTAGCTTCCGGTGGCCGTGTACTGAGCAATCTGGCGGAAGATCCACGGGTTGGCCGGCGCGGCGCGTCCGATCATCACCGCGTCGCAGCCGGTAAGAGCGATCATGGCCGCCGCGTCCTCAGGAGTGCGAATGTCGCCGTTGCCGATGACCGGAATCTTCACTGCCTGCTTGATCGCGGCGATCCACTGCCATTGCGCCTGGCCGCTATATCCCTGCTCACGAGTGCGGGCATGCAGGGCCACGGCTGCCAGCCCCTCGGCCTCCGCCATTCGCGCCAACTCCAGGCAAACAATCTGGCTGTCGTTCCAGCCCATGCGGAACTTGACGGTGAAGGGAATCGTGACTGCCTTGCGGATGGCGCGAAAAATCTCGCCGATCTTCGGCAGAGTCGCGCAGCAGCCCCGATCCGCCGTTGCAGCCCACCACCCGCTTGGCCGGGCAGCCCAGGTTCAGGTCCACCGTATCGAAGCCAGTTTCCTCCACAATCCGCGCGGCATCGGCCAGCGTCTCCGCATTCGATCCGAAGAGTTGCGCGCCGATGGGGTGCTCGTCGTCATAAAACGTCAGATAGCGCCGCCGCTTCGACTCCCGCATGCGCGAGAGCCCGTCCGCCGAAGTGAACTCGGTCATCAGCAGCCCGCAGCCGGATTGCGCATTGGTCACGGGGTCGTCAACTCCGGCCGTCGCCGCGTCCTGATTCCTGATCCCTGATCCCTGATCTCTGGTGAACATACTGGCATGGCGAATAAAGCGCCGGAAGACCGTATCCGTGACCCCGGCCATGGGCGCCAGAACCGTGGCCGGAGTCACCAAAACCGATCCCAGGCGCACCTCAGCCGGTACCCGCGCATTCTCGGGCATCTGGTGCTCTCTGGGATTGTCCCATTCCTTCCTGACGGTAAAGCCTTTGCCAGCCATAAATGTCTTTGAGCTCTGCTCTAGCTCTAGCACTCGTACTTGCACCCTGCTTCTCATTTTCACCGAGGCTGACGACTCGAAGGAATAGCTAAGCAGAAATCTAGCAATGCTAGCCCCCGAACGAAGTTGGGCCTCCGCCGCAGCGGAGGCCCAATCGTATCTGGCCGTGCCTGTTGCGCCGTTTACTTGGCTGCCGTTGCTGCCGTAGCCGCGTCGGACTTGGCATATTTGCGGCGGAACCGCTCAACGCGGCCGGCTGTATCCACCAGGCGCTGCTTGCCGGTAAAGAACGGGTGGCAAGCCGAGCAGATTTCCACGTGAATGTCGCCCTTGTGGGTCGACCGGGTCTCAAAAGTGTTTCCGCAGGCGCACTTCACTCGCACAGCGGCATAATTGGGATGAATTTTTTCCTTGGGCATCGTTGAAGACAAACCTTTCCTGCAATTCTCTTATTGTATGGGGATTTGGGCGGTTTAGCAATGTGCAGAGGTCAGGGGTCAGGGATCAGGTAATAGGAACTGCCCGAAATTTTCAGCATTAATTATCTCCCATGTGAATCAGAAGCAGAAATCTCCTTTCTTGCCGATCGAAAAGGAATACATCACCGCGGCCGAATGCTCAGGTAATCTCTGATCCCTGACCCCTGATCCCTGTTTATTGCGCCAGCGCCTTCTCAATCCCCGCCTCCGCCAGCGGCGCCATGATCGCGTAGCCTGCCGGGTTGGGATGCACACCGTCCTCGCTCAGCTTTTTCGGCAGCCCGTCGCGCTCGTCCTTCATGGCCGTGTGGTAGTCCACATAGACGTAGCCCTTTTCCGCCGCATAGGCCTTGATCCACGCGTTCAGCGCGTCGATCTTCTGCGCCGGAGCCTTTCCCGGCGTCCAGGGAAAATCGAAGGCCGGCAGCACCGAGCACAGCACCACGCGAATATGGTTGGCCGTCGCCAGCTCGGCCATCGTCATCAGGTTGCCCTCTGACTCCTCCAGCGTCATCGGCCCGGTGTTCTCGGCGATATCGTTGGTTCCGGCCAGAATCACCACCACCTTCGGCTTCAAATCGATCACGTCCTGGCGGAAGCGCAGCACCATCTGCGGCGAGGTCTGGCCGCTGATGCCGCGGTTTACGTAAGGCTTGCCGGGAAACGATTCGTCCAGATGCCAGCCCTGCGGTGATCGAGTCGCCCATGAAGACCACGCGGTTTTCGCCCGCGGCAGGTGCTCCGAGCGCCAAATCAGCCTCCTTGAACTTGCCCAGCCAGGGCCAGTCGTTCTTCAACTGTTCTTCGTGCGCCTTGGCCTTCTGGGCTTCGGTCAGCGGCGCTGCCGCCGGTGCAATCTGTGCCGGAGCCGGCGCCATGGTTTCCGGCCTGCTTACCGGCTCCTGAGCCGTGATCCGGCAGTGGATCAGCAGCACGGCCATGACCGCTGCCGCAAATGCAGTGCGTAAAACGATTCGATTCACTGGGAGAGTCTCCATTTCCTGAGCGAGCAGGCATTTGCGGATCAAAAAAATGCCCAGCCCGCCTGCGGTTCCGATTGTAAGGAATGCCGCCGCAGCCTCGCTACTCCTTTTCCACAATTGAGACCTAGCACGCACCGAAGCGCGCCCGCGCCGCTTGCGCTAGGCTTGAACCCATGAGTGTTTGTTCGATTTGCGATGGAGTAGGGCTGGTTCGCGTGGTCAACGCCTCGGGGCAGTGGGTCTCCCGCGCCTGCGAGTGCCAGGAGATGGTTCGTGAAGAGCGCCGCCTGGCCGCCGCCCATATCCCCGAGCGTTACCGGAACTGCACATTGGATACATTCGATCCTGCGTTCAAAGGCGCCAATCCTTCTCTTGGTATTGCGCTCCTGACTGCGCGCCGGTTTGTGGAGGAATACCCGGCCACTACCGCCGGCAAAGGACTAATTTTTACCGGAACCCTTGGTGTGGGTAAAACTCACCTTGCTGTAGGGATGTTGCGCCGCCTGGTCCGGGAGCACCGTGTCAAGGGGATCTTCTGCGACTACCGCGAACTGCTCAAGAGCATCCAGAACAGCTACAATCCGCAGGTCCAGACCACTGAACTCGAACTGCTGAAGCCGGTCTTTGCCGCCGAAGTGCTGGTGCTCGACGATCTGGGAGCACAGAAGCCCAACGAGTGGGTTTGGGATACGGTTGCGCTCATCCTCAATACCCGCTACAACGACAAACTGACCACCATCATCACCACCAACTATCCTGATCTGCCCGCCGGCGCCGGCTTCAGAGCCGATGCGGAAGGCAAGAAGCCCGTCAAAAGCGAAGATACCCTGGGCGACCGCATCGGCGACCGCATGAGATCTCGTCTGGCCGAGATGTGTATTCCCGTCAATATGGTAGGCGAAGATCTTCGCCAGAGCATCGAACGTGCCCACTTCGGGTAACTTCGGTTCTCAGGAGACTGTATCGTTTCAGTACGGCCGGCGCTTAGAAAACCCAAAGACTGCACAGCAAAACCAGCATGGCCGCAATGGTCATGGCCTGGTAAGCCAGGTCCCGTTGCCGTTGAGAGTTGGCGAGCACACCGGTCAGTTCGGGCAGGGAAGTGGATGCGGATTGGGGAGAGGTTTGCATTTTGCGCCTGCCTTTCTCTGCCTTCCGGCAAGAAGTACGGTTGACTTGCGTTCCCGGTTCCGTGGGCATTTGACATCTTAGACGTCCGTAGGAGCCGGGGGTGCTCAACAAAATGATGATTCGAGCAAAATTATGGCACTTCACTTCGTATCGGCCAATACCAATAAAGCGTAACCCGATCCACATAAATAGGGGATGCCGGGGTATACCTTCGGTAACGGGTGTAGAATTTCGCTCGTGAGCACTGGACCCGATTTCAACCTCGCCCCTCCCGCCCAGGCGCAGGAACGCAACTGGCTTCCGCTGGCCGTGGCTGCCGCGGTCGTACTCGTCGCGGCGCTAGTCCTGGTGCTGGTTTTCGAGCACCCCAAGCCTGTCCCCAAGGTAACGCCCATCTCCGCGACCCCAGACCCGTACGCCCAAAGCCTGCCTATCACCGCCCTCGCCATGAGCGAGTCTTCAAACCTTGCGGGCGGCAAGGTTACCTACCTTGACGGCCACATCGCCAACACCGGCTCCCGAACCGTAACCGGGATCACCGTGCAGGTACTCTTCCGCGACGGAGCCCACGAAGTGGCGCAGAACGAGACCCTGCCGCTCAAGCTTATCCGCATGCGCGAGCCCTACGTCGATTTGGAGCCGGTCTCTGCCGCCCCGCTCACCCCCGGCGGCGAGCACGACTTCCGCCTGATCTTCGACGCGGTCTCTCCCGATTGGGACGGGGCGTATCCCGAGGTGCGAGTAATCCTCGTCGAGACAAGATAGGTCTATTTCAGCTTGCTAATTCGCATTCTGGAACCAATTCTATTTCCCAATTTTTCTCCATCCGTGGTCCAACGAACAGTTATATCCAGCGGAGGAAGCAATGCTCAGTCGCGATGCGGGATTCAAAGGCAAGTCTCAGCTGGTGAGATTTACGTCCCTATTCACGGTGCTGGTTTTAGCCGCCGTGGGGTTCGCAGCCGGCCAGGATGACCAGCAGCCCAAACTGAAAGTCAGCGACACAGCCGCTGACTGCCGAGCAGCTTGCGGTCTACCGTGTGGTCCTGGGCAGTTGGATGGCGCAGGAGATGCCCGCGCTCAACCTGGCCATTCAAACGGTTCCACTGGGAGATACCGGATCTGCAGCAGATGAAAGTTGCTGCAAGGGACTGGATCTTGAACCGGCCTCGCCCACCATCGTCCATCGCTTCCGGCAGCAGGACCTGGCACAGTTGGGACCGTCCAGAACCCTCACGCTCGTCGACCCGGACCAGCAGAAGCAGGACGTTCGCAACAACGATCCGGAAAAGACCGTCGGCGATGGAAGAACAATTGAAGACGCCGTCCGCAACGGCTTCGCCCACGGCCTGGTCACTTTGAGCGAGATTCGCTTCGACAAGGGTCACAAGCACGCCATCGTCTCCTACGGCTTTTACTGCGGCAGCCTGTGCGGCAACGGCGGAACCCTGGTGCTGGAAAAGATGGACGGCGTTTGGCAGCGCAAGAGCCGCTGCGGCGACTGGATCTCGTAGCGGCATCGGCTTTTCCTTGCCAGCGATCCCGGTGCGGACGGTCAGCGCCCGGTAAAATCGACAATATATGGAACTAAGCAAGCAAAACCCTGCCGCGGAGGCCATCCCCGAAACCATTCTCGACGGCAGCCGCTTTGTCCGCGCCTGCCTGCGCCAGCCCGGTCGACCGCACGCCCGTCTGGTTTCTGCGCCAGGCCGGCCGCTATATGCAGGAGTACCGCGACGTCCGCAAGCACCACACGCTGGTGGAAATCTGCAAGCAGCCCGAGCTGGCCGCCGAGGTCACCATCACCGCCGCTGAAAAGCTGGGCGTGGACGCGGCCATCATCTTTGCCGACCTGCTGCTGCCGCTGGAGCCCATGGGCCTGGACTTCGAGTTCCAGGCCGGCGAGGGGCCGGTGGTGCATCATCCGCGTCCGCACCGCCGAGGATGTCCGCGCCCTGCGCACCGACCGCGCCGACGATCTGGCCTACGTGGCCCGCGCCATCGAGAAAGTCGCCGCGCACTTCCGCGACCGCCTCGGCATCATCGGCTTCTGCGGCGCGCCCTACACGCTGGCCAGCTACATGATCGAGGGCGGCGGCTCAAAGAATTACATCCACACCAAGCAGATGATGTACCGCGACACCACTGCGTGGCGCATGCCTTTTGGACAAGATCGTCAAGGTGCTTGAGGAGTATTGCCGCCTGCAGGTCCAGGCCGGGGCCGACGTGATTCAGATCTTCGACAGTTGGGTCGGCTCGCTCGGCCTCGCCGACTATCGCGAGTACGCCTTCGAGGCCTCCAAGCGCCTGGTGCGTTCCGTCCAGCAGATGGGCGTGCCGGTGATCTACTTCGGCGTGGAGACCGCGGGCCTGCTCACGCGAGATGGCCGCAACCGGCGCGGACGTGATCGGCCTCGACTGGCGGCAGCCGCTCGATGAAGGCTGGCGCGCCGTCGGCCACGGCCACGCGGTGCAGGGCAACCTCGATCCCATCACGCTCTTTGCGCCGCTGGAAGTTCTGGAACTGCGCGTCAAGGAGATTCTGCGCGCCGCCAACGGCCGCCCCGGCCACATCTTCAACCTGGGCCACGGCATCGTCCCCAACACGCCGGTCGAAAACGTGCAGGCCGTAGTCCGCATGGTCAAGGAGTTTCGCTTGAATACCTGATCGACAACAAGACCGATCCCCATCCTTACACTTTTTCCGTCAACTGAATGTCACGAAACCGAAAAGCACTATTCCCTGGAGCAAGCCAATGCCTAAGCAAGCCGTCCTCCTCCTCGCCCACGGAACCCCCGAGACCGTCGAGCAGATTCCCGAGTACCTGCGCAACGTGACCAGCGGCCGGCCGCTGCCGCAGCAGGTCGTCGAGGAGATTCAGCACCGCTACTCCCTCATCGGCCGCAGCCCGCTCACCGAAATCACCCTCGAGCAGGCCCGCCTCGTCGAAGCCGAACTGGCCGCGCAAGGCCAGCCCGTTCCCGTCTACGTCGGCATGCGCAACTGGCGTCCTTATATTGCCGACGTGGTCCGCCAGATGCGCGCCGATGGCGTCGAAGAGGCCGCGGTCCTCTGCCTGGCGCCGCAGAACTCGCGCACCAGCGTAGGCCTCTACCGCCGCGCCGTCGAAGCTGAATCCGCGGGCCTGCGCATCGACTTTACTGAAGGCTGGGCGCAGCATCCGCTCCTTGCCGAAGCCTTTGCCGAGCGGCTTCGCCCGGCCCTGCACCAAACTGAGCGCAGAGACCGGCGCGCCGGTTCCCGTGCTTTTCACCGCGCACAGCGTCCCGACCCGGACGGTTCAGCCCTCTGAAGCAGGGCAGGCCGCCGACCCCTACGCCGAAGAGGCCAGGCACACCGCCGCTCTGGTCGCCGCGCGCGTGCCCGAGATTCCGCACTGGTATTTTGCCTTCCAGAGCCAGGGCGCAAGCGGAGGCCCGTGGATCGGCCCTACCGTCGAGCAGACCCTCGACGATCTCGCCGCCTCGGGCGTCCGAACGCTGCTCCTCCAGCCCATCGGCTTTCTCTGCGACCACGTTGAAATTCTCTACGACGTGGATATTCTCTTTCGCGGCTACGCGGCCAAACTCGGCATCCGCCTTGAGCGCCCCGAATCGCTGAACGTCTCCCCGACTTTGGCTAGGGCGATCGCCGATTTAGCAGGTGAGGGACTGGAACGTTTGCAGGCTTCCGTTACGTGAAAAATAAGAAACAATTGATGGATTGCACGATGACGGAATTTCCTTCAGGGGATAACAATCGACGTTGCAATGAGTTACGACTGAGGTTTCAATTCGCAGCGTATCCTGATTCGATAAAGTAATTGTTGGGGCAGTTGAATTCGAATATAATTATCGGAGTTTCTCCGGCAATTTGAAGAGTACCCTTTCGGATAAAATCCCGAAGACCGTTTCTAACCATTAAATCGACTGTTTTTAAAGTTATTCACGAGGTGGAAATTGCCCGGCAGACATTCGAGGCACTCAATTGAAGGAAAAGACGAACTCCGTTGCACCCGCTGCGGAGCTTCAATGAGGCGCTTGTCGCGCAGGGGATTTCTGCAGACTAAGGTCTATTCCCGGCTCGGTTACTATCCATGGGAATGTCCCTTCTGCAGAGAGCCTCACTTGATCAAAAAGAGGAACCAACACCGGAAGCACCGCGTCCAAGAACCGGCCGCCGTTTAAGTTCGCGGCCAGCATCTTTCTTTATTCCAGTCTCATCGATAACTCGACTTCTCTCTATCATCCCTGCTCACAGCGTTCCTTTGCATAGTTCCAGGCCGAAAATGCCGGGCTGCCCGCATCCGGATCATTGGTCACGATGAATGGGTCCGGTCCAAAACCCGTGTACCGCGCATATCGTTCCGCCGCCGTTCCTTCAGGCTCAGTCTCGTCCATCAGAAAGTCGTCTACCATTTGCTTGCACGCCGCAATCGCCTCGTCCAGAGTGGCGTAGTCGCCCTTCTTATATCGTTCACTCTCGTCCATGTAATGGTAATTATCATCCACATGGACCGAATACTTATATCCCGATTTCCGCCATATAGCCTCATCGTTTCTAGGAACGGAAGAAATTCCTGGCCAGAAAAATCACATTCGCCGGCCGCTCCGCCAGCCGCCGCATGAAGTAGGGGTACCACTCGCGGCCAAAAGGAACATAAACGCGCACGTTGTATCCCTCGCGAACCAGTCTGCGCTGCAGGTCGCGGCGCACTCCAAATAACATTTGAAACTCAAACCGGCTGGGGTCGATATCGATTCTGCGCGGCAAACGATTCTAGCCGCTGCAATCATGGCATCGTCGTGGGTAGCCAGGGCGTGATAGATCGGGCTGGCCAGCAGCATCTGGCTCAGGCGGACGAAGTTCGCATCCACATCGGCCTTGCGCGGAAAAGCTACCTCCGCCGGCTCCTTGTAGGCCCCCTTGCACAGCCGCACCCGAATGCCGTCGGCCAGCAGCTGCTCCACGTCTGCCTGCGAGCGGTAAAGGTAGCTCTGGATCACGATTCCAATCGCTTCGCGCAGCTCAGCCTTCGCATGAAGCCGCTGCACAATCTCCAGTGTGATCTCGGTCAGCTGCGAGTCCTCCATGTCGATGCGAACAAAGCTGCCCGTCGCGGCGGCATGCCGGGCGAGGCTCTCAACAATCGTCTCGGCCAGCCCGGTAGAGTGCTCCAGCCCCATCTGCGTCAGCTTCACGCTGATATTTGCATTGAGCTTGCGCCCGGCAATCGAGTCCAGCAGTTGGTGGTAGATCTCAGCGGCCCGGTGCGCCTCCGCCTCCGAAGTGACGCTCTCGCCCAGCGAGTCCAGGGTCACGGCCATGCCCTGCTCGTTCACCGCCTCGGCCACGCGCAGGGCATCTTCAATTTCCATACCCGCCACAAAGCGCGAACTCAGCCGGCCGCCCATCCGGGAGCGTTCGACAAAACGGCGTAGAAGTCGATTGTGAGAGAGAGCGATAAAGGCGGAACGCAGCAGAGGCATCGAACGATTCCCCCGGCCAGAGCCCCAGTGCGGGCTCACCAGCCTCGCAGTACAGTTTCGCACAACCGGCCGCATCTGGTTCAAGATGCGGCCTTGGGGTTACAGAGTTGGTTAAGTCACACTCATCTGATCTCGTACAGCGCGCTGCCGTGAGCCGGCAAGGTTATTCCAATTTCCTTCGATTCCTTGCCGTCGACTTCAGTCCACACATTCTCAGCCGCATGCTTCTTTCCATCCAGGCCAAGCTTTTCCCAGGTTGTGCGCAGCGTAACCGGCTTGTCGTCGAGATTGAAAAAGGCAAAATACTCGCGGTAACCCCTCGCCCCCGGCTCGTTGATCGTTCCGCGCCACACGCGGGCATTTTCAAAACCGGGCAGTTTCGCAATGTCCACCTGACGGCTGTAAGTAAGGTTCTGGTTCATCTCAAGAACTGACTGGTTAGTAATCAGCGAGCGCGTAAAATCATCCAGCCTGGTCAGGTTCGCTCCCAGAATCAGCGGCGATCGCGCAATGGCCCACAGCGTGAACTCCGTCCGCTGCTCATCCTTGGTCTCCCGCGACTGCCTTGGCTCGCCCATCCCCGGATGCGGTCCCAGCCATCCCCAGGGCAGCATATCCTCGTCCGGCCAGCTGCCCGGCTTTACATAAGCCTCCCACTTCGCCAGCCGGTCGAATGCATCCCGCACGCCAAAGGGAAATTCCCCATCCCCCGGCTTGTGCTCGAAGGTCCAGCCGTCCCAGTGGTCGTCGGAGATGCGCCACATCTGCGCATATTTCTCCACGAACGTCGCATCTTCAAGAGCCGTCGGTCCCGGCGAAAGGCTCAGCACAATCGGCCGTCCCGTTTTCTTGATCGCATTGGCAATTTGCCGTATCTCCGTCGGACGGAAGGGGCGGTCGCTGATGCAGTCCACCTTGATGAAGTCCAGCCCCCAACTCGCATACAGCTTCAGCATCGAATCGTAGTAAGCCTGCCCGGCGGCATTGTCCTTCACGCCGTAGTTGCCGTCGTCCCAGGGGCAGGTCTCCGTCTGGTCCGCTGCGTCCTCGGCGTGAAAGCTCGACCCCGCAATGGGCAGATTGGCCTTCACCACCTGGCGCGGAATCCCGCGCACAATATGAATGCCGAATTTCAATCCCCGCTGATGAACCCAGTCGGCCAGCGGCTTGAATCCCGCCCCATTCGCCGACGATGGGAACCGGTTCTCCGCGGGAATCAGGATGCCGTTCGCATCCCACACATATTTCCGCTGCTCCAGGTGCTCGCCTGAAGGGATTCTGCATATACCACCCCTCATCGATCACCGCATACTGCCACCCATACTGCACCAATCCGGCCAGAACAGTGGCATTGGCCTTGTAATCATCCTCATCGATGGTCAGTCCATACGCATCCCAGCTATTCCACCCCATGGGCGGCGTGGGAGCAAGCATCTGTGCGTGTGCCAGGGTTGCGGCCATGGCGGCCAGGGCAAGTACGGAGGCAATAAAAACATTACGGGTGGTCATTCGGAAACATATAACACATCCAGCGGGGTTTCTGCAGTAGGGCAGGCCGTGATTGCAATGCAAATGCACTTAGATCTTGCTGCGATGGCATGGTTTTGTAGGGACCTGTTTGGGAAAGAGCAGGGGCATTCATGCCCCTGAATAAAGCAGCGGAAGGATTCGCCTTTAGGCGCGGATGTTTTTTCGCAGGATGTCAGCGGAATTCAGACGCGTTGACTCTTGCCGCGGCAGCTCAAGCGGATTCAGCCAGCCGTTTCGCCCGCCACAATGCTCCGTTCAGTGAAACCGCAGGTCCCATAGCCACCGGCATCTCCGGCGCAGCGGCATTGAGGCCGGCAAAGAACGCCTCGCGCACAATCGTCATTCCCTCCACCACGCCGCCGGTCCAGGCCACCGGTACTTCAACCGTGATCCCGTGCTTGCGGCGCAGCTTTTCCCGCACCAACAGCACAAACGCCACCAGGTCTGCCGCCGCTTGCTGCAACACTCCAATCGCCACCGCATCCCCGGCCTCTGCCAGTTTATTGATGGCCGGCGCCAGCGCCGCAAAATCCGGGCCCGGCGTGCTGTCGCCCAGGTTGACCAGGTCTTCCATGGTCGGCGTTCCCCAAATCTCGCCCACTCTTTTCAAAATTTGCGTCGGCTCCTCGCGATCATAGGCATGCAGCGCCCGGCGCAGGCTGTTCACTCCGATCCAGTAACCGGAGCCTTCGTCTCCCAGCCGCGAACTCCAGCCGCCCGCGCTTTCACGGCTACCATCCGGTGCCCGGCCGATGGTATTCGAGCCGGTTCCCGCAATCTGCAAAATTCCTGGGCCCCCACGGAAAGCAGCGTCCAGCGCGATGATCTCGTCACCCACCACCTCTGACCGTTCGACGTGAAAATCCTGAAAAACCGCAGTGATCCACTCTTTCACTCCCGGCATGGTGGCGCTGGCTACGCCCGCCGTGGCCGCACGCACGCCCTTCACGCCTGCCTGGGCATACACATCCTTGAGCAGTTCGCGCAGATTCTCTTCCGCAACCTCTTCGCCCACCCGCAGCCGCTTGATGGAACCGTTTTCCGCATGAGCCAATATCCGCTCGCCGTCAACAATCGAGACGCGGGTCCGAGTCCCTCCGCCGTCAATTCCCAAAACTACAGCCATTCTTTTCTTGCTCCTTTTATCTTCAAAAAACTATCTGCTGACCAACTGCCCGCCCTGCATTGCCGCAACCATCTTCCCCGCTCCATCCACGGCAACTAGATTGGCTTCCTGCCCCACGGCCAGTGAGCCTGCCTGATGCCTAAGTCCGGTCATAGCGGCCGGGTTTGTGGTCAGCAATCGCAGCCCCTGTTCCACCGTAGCTCCCGTGAACCGCAAAAAATTCTCGAGCGCCCGGTCCAGCGTCAGCACGCTTCCGGCCAGCACTCCATTCGCCGTAGCGTATCCATTGGTCACCTGCACCGCCATTTCGCCCAGTTGATATTCGCCGTCGGGCATACCCGCGGCGCTCATCGCATCGGTAATCAGAATGGCGCGCTCCGGTCCCTTGGCTCGCCACCACAGCTTCACCGTCTCTTCGGCGGTGTGCACGCCGTCGCAGATCAGATCCGCAAAAACCGCATCATTGGTGAGAACTGTTCCCAGAATACCCGGTTCGCGGTGGTCCAGGGGCCGCATTGCGTTAAAAGTGTGCGTTGCGCTCACGGCTCCGGCGGCAATCACTGCGCGCGTTTCGGCAGCGGTCGCAATCGAGTGCCCCATCGTGATGAAAACTCCACGCGCGGTAGCGTGCGCAGCCAGTTCCGGCGCGCCGGGTAACTCCGGCGCCAGCGTCATCAGGCGCACCCATCCTTCGGCAGCCTCAAAAAGGCGGTCAAAGACAGCAATGTCTGGCGCCAGCAGGTCTGCAGCCGGATGAACCCCGCGCTTCTTGTGCGATAAAAACGGCCCTTCCAGATGAATTCCCAGCGGCCTCGCCCGCTTCTCAGCCGGCGGCGCGGCCAGCAGCTTTGCCAGCCCCGAAAGCGCGCGCAACGTGGCATCCATGGGCGCAGTAACCGTGGTCGCCAGAAAGTTGCCCGTCCCATGGAGGGCGAGAAAGCTGCTGATCGCGTTCAGCGCCTCCGGCGTAGCCTCCATCGCGTCGTGGCCGGCCCCACCGTGAATGTGCACGTCAAAAAAGGATGGGGCCAGCGTAGCACCGGGAAAGTCCAAAATGCGAGCCACGCCCGGTGCATCGCCTGCCGATCGCGTTGAAATCGAAGCGATCCGCCCGTCCTCAATTGCAACCACGGGATGGTCCAGCATGCTGGTCCCATTCCAAAGCTTCTCTGCTGTAAGTACCGTAAGCATACCTATGATTATTGCAGGCTTAGCGCCCTCCGCAGAAGCAAGCCCAGCTCGTTTAACTGACCTGTCAAGCGTGAGCAACGTGGTTTTTGCTAAAGTTTTGCCATGTATACGAAGGTTTTGTCCACGGCAACAAGTCTGGCTTTTCTCCTCGGAGCGGGTTTTCTTGACGCGCAATCGGTTGACCTGCCCACCAGCAAACAGTTGATCGGCGAAGTTCCCGGGGCACCGCAGCGTTTGAACAGCCTGCCCATCACCATGGCCGTCTCACCGGACCACCGTTACGTCGTCACAGTGAACGCCGGATACGGCACTTTCGAGTCGCAATACGAGCAGTCGCTGGCCGTGCTTGATACGCAGACCGGCGTGCTGACGGATTATCCCGATTCCCGCACTCTGGCGCAGACCGCCAAGCAGACTCTCTACTCCGGGCTGGCGTTCAGCCGCGACGGCACCCGCATCTACGCGAGCATGGGCTCAACCTCCAGCCCACTCGGCGACGGCAAAGACAAAACCGGAAACGGCATCATTGTCTACAGCTTCACAGCGGGCAAAATCGCGCCTGAACGCTTCATCCAGCTGCCGCTGCAGCAGCTCGCTCCGGGGCGAAAGACCAGGCTGATCGGCGAAACGGAAGGCGACAAGGGAATTCCGTTTCCGGCGGCGATCGCGGTCGTTGGCACGGCAGGCGCGGAAAAACTGCTGGTCGCCGACAATCTCTCTGACGATGTTCTGCTGCTCGACCCAGCCAGCGGCGCCATCGAGCGGCGCTTCGACCTCTCTGAGAGCGATGCCGTGCCCGCCACCTATCCCGTCGCTCTGGCGGTCACAAAAGATGGCGAGCGCGCCTTCGTGGCGTTGTGGAATGCATCGGAGATCGTCGAGCTCGATCTGACCAAAGGAGCGGTGGCGCGCAAGCTCGCCCTGCTCAAGCCGCCCAGCGCCGTGGCTCCCGGAACGCACCCCTGCGCACTCGAGTTTTCTCCCGATGGAAAAACGCTCTACGTCGCGCTCGCCAACCGCGATGCCGTTGCCGCCGTGAATGTAGGCGCCAGGCCAGTTCTCCGTGAAGGGCTACTTCGATACCCGCCTGCCGGCACAAAGTTATTTTGGCGCGGAGCCTGTGGCGCTGGCCCTGAACGCCGACGGCAGCCGCCTGTATGTCGCCAATATGGCCAGCGATGCCGTCGCCGTAATCGATACCAGGCAAGCTGACCGCGAAGGCGTCGAAGCAGGGCATGGTTGAGCCCATCGGCTTCGTGCCCACCGAATGGATGCCCATCTCCATGGCCTTCATCCCCTCTGCATCCGGCGGAAAGCTGTATGTGGCCACGGACAAAGGCAAGGGAACCGGCCCCAACAACTTCCCGCAGCGGCAGACCGAGGAGCTGAAAAAGCGCAAGTTTCAACGGCCAACCACCTACATCGGCACGCTGCTCTACGGTTCCCTGGCCACGCTCGATGAGTCCGAGATCGACAAAAATCTGCTCCCAATGGACTTCAGTTGCCATCGAGTCGAACCGCATGAAAGCGGCGCGAAGAAAAAATCGTCTTCGCCAACGGCGCACAGGATCGCATCAAGCACATCATCTACATCATCAAGGAAAACCGCACCTACGATCAGATCCTCGGCGACCTCACAAAAGATGGAAAGCCGGTTGGCAACGGCGATCCCAGCCTGACCATGTACGGCGAGACCATCACTCCCAACGAGCACAAGCTCGCCCTGCAGTTCGGCGTGCTCGACAACTTTTTTGACTCCGGCGAAGTCTCCGGCGACGGCCACGTCTGGTCCACCGCGGCCATCGGCACCGACTACCTGGAGAAGACCTGGCAGCAGAACTATCGCGGCAGCCAGAGAACCTACGACTACGAAGGCGCGGTGGCCCAGGGCTATCCGCTGCTGCAAAAGATTCCCGACGTGAACGAGCCGGCCAGCGGCTATCTGTGGGGCAATCTCGCCGCGCACGGCAAAAGCTACTACCACTTCGGCGAATACATCTCCACCACCTTTTGCAATGAAGCGCGCGTCGCCGATCCGCAGATGGGGCCGCTGATGCAAGGCCGCGACTGCTCGCACAAGGCAATCGCTCCCGGCGAGCAGTTGCCCGCCGAGTGGGGCGGCGGGGTGAACAAGTGGCCCTGGCCCATTCCGCTGATCGCCGCCAATGTCGCCACCAAGCCGGAGCTGGTGGGCCACTTTGCCCCCGAGGCGCCGGACTTCGAGCTGTCCGTTCCCGACCAGATACGGGTGGAAGTTTTCATGCGGCATTTGCAGGCAGTGGGTCGCCGACAGCGAGCAGGGCAAAGACACCATGCCCAACTTCATCCTGTTGCGCCTGCCCAACGACCACACCGCCGGCACGCGTCCCGGCGGACCCACGCCCAAATCCTCGGTTGCCGATAACGACCTCGCCGTCGGCCGCGCGGTCGAAGCCGTCTCCCACTCGCCCTTCTGGGATTCGACCGCCTTCTTCATCCTTGAAGACGATGCCCAGGACGGCGGCGATCACGTGGACGCGCACCGCAGCATCGCCCTGGTCGTCAGCAAATACTCCCCGCGCAGCCCCAATGGCGGGCCATTCGTCGACAGCCGCTTCTACTCCACCGTCAGCGTCGTCCGCACCATGGAATCGCTGCTCGGCCTGCCTCCCATGAACAACAACGACGCCTTCAGCTCGCTGATCTCCACCCTTTTCACCGGCCCCGGCGACCAGCCCGCCTACGATGCCGACTACTCCAATCGCGACAACGGCCTCATCTACACCGCCAACCAAAAAACAGCCGTAGGCGCAAAGGAAAGCATGAAGATGGATTTCCGCCACGCCGACCGTGCCGACGCGCAAAAGCTGAACGTGATTCTGTGGAAGGACGCGATGGGCGATGCAGCGGTGCCTGCAATGCTGAAGGTACGCACACCGAAAACCAGCAAGGATGATGACGACTAGAGCGCAAATGACATCGATTTCGTCAACGAAGTATCCTTACTCACAATCAAGCATCAATGCTCAAAATTCCATAGGGTGTATCCATGAAGCCACGTGATCGGGTAATCCAGTCACTCAACCGCCAGAAGCCTGACCGCTGTCCCATGCAGATCAGCTTCACGCCGGAGTTCGCCCAACGCCTGCGCGAAGATATGCGACTCAGTGGCCATTCTGCCCACAATCCTCACGGCGGCGGCAACACATACGAACTGGAGCGCGCGCTGGGCCAGGACCTGCTGTTGACCTCGGTCGGCTGGGCAAACTCGTATTATGCCAACGACCTTTACGCGGGCGGCGCGGACAGTTATACCGACGAGTGGGGCATCGGCTGGAAAAACTCTCCTTATGAAACCCGCTTCGGCAAAGGATTTTATACCGACATCGTCGGCCACCCGCTAGCCGACCTCCGCGCACTCGACGCATACCTCCCGCCCGACCCGCATCGACCGGAGCTCTATCACGAATCTGAAAATCTGATCGCCACCCATAAGAACGAATACTATCATCGTCGGCGTTACCGTAACCACGATATTTGAGACTGCCTGGGCACTGCGCGGGCTGCGAACAGATGATGATGGATTTCACTGAAGATCCGGCGCTCGCCGAAACCATTCTCGAAATCCCTTTCCGCTACCATCTGGCAGCCGCAAAGCGCCTGGTCGAGATGGGTGTGGACATGATCTGGACGGGTGACGACTTCGGCACGCAGGCGGGCATGCTCATCTCCCCGCAGGTTTGGAGGCGCCTCTTCAAGCCCCGCATGGCGGAGTTCATCTCCACCTTGAAAACCATCAACCCGCAGGTAAAGGTCGCCTACCACTCCGATGGCAACATCGAGAAGATCATCCCCGACCTGATCGAGATCGGCCTCGACGTTTTGAATCCGGTGCAGCCGGCCTGCATGAATCCCGCCAATCTGAAGCGCAAGTACGGTGACAAACTGTGCTTCTGGGGCACCATCGACGAGCAGTTCACGCTCCCATTCGGTACCGCGGAACAAGTACCGCTCAAGTGCGGGAGCGCCTTGAAACCGTAGGCTACGACGGCGGCCTGATCATGGCCCCCACGCATCACGTGCAGCTGGATACGCCATCTAGAAAACTTCTGGGCCATGGTCCACGCCATAACCGGACAAGCGAATTAAACTATCCGCATGACAAAGCGGATCGGAATTCATCTAGGCACGGCCGGCGGTGCATCCAACGCCGTAGAAAAAGCGCGCGAGATCGGCGCCAACACTTTCCAGATTTTTTCCTCCAGCCCGCGCATGTGGCGCGCTCCCAAGGTTGACCCCGCGCAGGCCGCCCGCATGAAAGAGCTCCGCGCCAAGCTCGACGTCGGTCCGCTGGTCATCCACACCAGCTACCTGGTCAATGTTTGCAGCCAGTCCGACGAGATTCGCCAGAAGAGCATCGCCGCCTTTCGCGGAGAGATCGAGCGCGCGCTCGCAGCTCGGCGCCGAGTACCTGGTGCTCCATCCCGGCTCATGGAAGGGCCTCACGCGCGACGAAGGCCTCAAACTTGCCGCCGACTCCATCACCCGCGCCATCGACGGCCTTCCGTGGCAGGGAACCAGCTTCCACATCCTGATCGAGAACACAGCCGGCGCCGAGTTTTCGCTCGGCGGCAGCTTCGAGCAGGTGGCCGAACTGGTCGAGCTTCTCCGCGCTAGCGCTCCGGTCAATGTCTGTCTCGATACCTGCCACACCCACGTAGCCGGTTACGACCTGGTCACCGCCGAAGGCTACGAAGAAACCATGCGGCAGGTCGGCGCAACACGTCGGCTTTGAAGCCGTCCGCGTCTGGCACATGAACGACGCCAAGGCCGAGCGCGGCTCCAAGCTCGACCGCCATGAGCACATCGGCCAGGGCACCATGGGCGTCGAGCCCTTCCGCCGCCTGCTCAACGACAAGCGCTTCGCCCACGCCGCCTTCATCGCCGAAACCCCGGTTGACGAGCCCGGCGACGAGGAGCGCAACGTGCGCGTGCTCAAGAGCCTGGTGGAGATTCAGGAGAACTGATCTGTCTCGCCGTTTACACTAAAAGGTATGGCGGAAGAGAACGAACAACGATACGACCCGGCGACGATTGAACCCAAATGGCAGCAGCGGTGGGCTGCGGACCCCAAACTCTATGCGGCCGAGCCCGCTTCCTGCGGCAAGCCCAAGTACTACGTGCTGGAGATGCTGCCTTATCCCAGCGGCCAGTTGCACATGGGCCATGTGCGCAACTACTCCATCGGCGACGCGCTTGCCCGGCATATGTGGATGCGCGGCTACAACGTGCTGCATCCGATGGGCTGGGACGCCTTCGGGCTGCCGGCCGAAAATGCCGCGCTCAAGAACAATACTCCTCCGCGCCAATGGACGCTTGCAAACATCGCCGCCATGAAGCGGCAGATGCTGCGCCTGGGCCTGGGCTACGACTGGGCCACCGAAGTCACCACCTGCCTGCCCGAGTACTACCGCTGGAACCAGTGGTTTTTCCTGCGCATGTTTGAGAAAGGTCTGGCCTATCGCAAAAAGAGCAAGGTGAACTGGTGCCCCGAGTGCGCCACGGTGCTGGCCAACGAGCAGGTGGTGGACGGCTGCTGCTGGCGGCACGAGACGACTCCGGTGGAGCAGCGCGACCTGGTGCAGTGGTTCCTGCGCATCACCGCCTACGCGCAGGAATTGCTTGACGGCCTGGACAAGCTGGAAGGCTGGCCGGAAAAAGTCCGCACCATGCAGCGCAACTGGATTGGGCGCAGCGAAGGGACGGAGGTCGATTTTGTCCTGGCGGAAAAAACCGATCAGGGGTCAGGGGTCAGGGATCAGGGGTCAGAAAAAACGCGCATTCGCGTTTTTACCACGCGAGTGGACACCATCTTTGGCGCGACCAGCGTGCAGCTTGCGCCGCAGCATGCGCTGGTGGCTGAATTCACTGCCGCCGAATAAAAAACTGAAGGCGCAGGTGGACGAACTTATCGAGCAGCAGAAGAAGGCGCGCGAGGCCGGCGATCTGGGAGCGATCGAGAAGCACGGCGTTCCGACCGGACGCTTTGCCATCAATCCTTATAACGGCGAGCGCGTGCCCATCTGGGTGGCCAACTATATCCTGGCCGACTACGGTACCGGCGCCATCATGAGCGTTCCAGCGCACGATGAGCGGGATTTTGAGTTTGCTACCAAGTACGGCCTGCCTATTGTCGAGGTAATCCGGCCCATAGAAAAGATCGAAGGCGAGGGAAGCTTGCCCTTTCTTTCGGAAGACGGCGTGCTGGTGAACTCCGGCGAATACGACGGGATGAGCTGCGTCGATGCACAGCGAAAGCTGCAGGAGGTTGCGGTAGCCGGAAAGTTTGGTGAAGCGACAGTTAACTTCCGCATCAAGGACTGGGGCGTGAGCCGGCAGCGCTACTGGGGCACGCCGATTCCCATGATTCACTGCGAAAAGGACGGCCTGGTGCAGGTGCCGGACGATCAATTGCCGGTGTTGCTCCCCGAGCAGATCGAGATCACACAGCAGGGCGGATCGCCGCTGGGTCGCATCCCGAATTTTGTGAATACCATCTGTCCCAAGTGCGGTGGCCCGGCCAAGCGCGAGACCGACACAATGGACACGTTTGTCGATTCGAGCTGGTACTTCTATCGCTATACCGATGCGAAGAACTCGAACGCGCCCTTTGGCTCTGCTGTTGCGCGGTACTGGTTCCCCATCGACCAGTACATCGGCGGCGTGGAGCATGCCATCCTGCACCTGATCTACTCGCGCTTCTGGACCAAAGTGATGCGCGACCTGGGCATGATTGTGAACGACGAGCCGGCGCGGCGGCTCTTTACGCAGGGCATGGTCATCAAGGACGGCGCAAAAATGTCCAAGTCGAAGGGCAATGTGGTTTCGCCCGACGATATGGTTGCCCGCTACGGCGCCGACGCCACGCGCATGTACGCCCTTTTTGCCGCGCCCCCTGACCGCGATCTTGACTGGCAGGAGGATGGCGTAGCCGGGATAAGCCGCTTCCTGGCACGCGTTTGGCGGCTGGTCACAAAGTATGCGCCAGTGGCTCGATCGGCTCACGAGAGCCAGTCGAATGCCCAAAGCAACGGAACCGCATTGAAGCTGCTGCGCAAGCTGCATCAGACCATCGCCAAGATCACGCTGGACTTTGAGGGCCGCTGGCACTTCAACACATGCGTCGCGGCCATCATGGAGTTTGTGAACGAGCTGCAAGCTGCGGACGCGCAACTCGCCGCTGGCGATGTGCCTCCGCGGGTGGTGCGCGAACTGCTGCGAACGCTGGTGCTGCTGCTGGCGCCGTTTGCGCCGTATCTTGCGGCGGAGTTGTGGGAAGAGTTGGGCGAGGAAGACCAGGTTCTGCGCGCGACCTGGCCCAGGAGCAACCCTGAGTTGGCAAAGGAAAACGAACTGGAAATTCCGGTGCAGATCAACGGCAAGCTGGTAACCGTGGTGCGGGTAGCCGCCGATGCGAAGCCCGAAGGCGATTGAGGAGACCGCGTTGGCCGATGAAAAAGTTAAGTCGCGCACAGCGGGCAAAACCGTGGTGAAAATCATCGTGGTGCCGGGCAAAGCCGTTAACTTGGTGGTGAAGTAAAGTGGCTGCGCCCCTGCGCGGAACTCAGTCGCTCGTGGGTCAGATGAGCTGGGTCTTCGAGCGGCCCTCCCTCATTGCAATCGAGGTGGGCTGGCACTTGCTCTTTGGCCTGCCATTCCTGGTTGTCTGCTGGATTGAGGCGCAGCGGATACTCGCGGTGCTTCCACTTGATGCCGCCGGGCTGACGGAGATCGATGCGCAGAACCCGTGGGTCGCCGTCGTGCAGATTACCGATGCGTGGGCGCACTATCAACCGCACGTGATGGCCGTGCTGCACTGGCTTCTGCCGGTGGCGAGCGTTGGCCTGGGTGGTGATCTCCGGGTTGGGTCGCAGCCTGCTCTTGATGCGCCTGCTTCCAAATCTGACCTCGCGGAGTCCTTCCGGCCTTTGCAGATGATCGCATTGCAGGCCGCATGGCTTGCGGCGCTGGGCGCAACCTGCTGGGGCTGGTTCCGCTCCATCGAGTGGGTGGCGGCCACGCACATCACTGCAGTCGGCGAGCCGGACCTGGTGGGTTACTTCAGCTGGGTGATCTTTCTTACGCTGGGCTTCTTCACGGCGTGGGCGCTGGTGAATTGGGTGCTGTCGATTGCGCCGCTGCTGATGCTGCTCGAAGAGCGCTCCGCGCTTTCCTCTCTCGGTCAAAGTCTAAGGCTGGGAAAGGCGTTCAGCGGCAAGCTGATGGAGATCAACCTGGTGATGGGCATCGTGAAGCTGGCGCTCATTGTGCTGGCCATGGTGTTATCGGCCGCGCCGCTGCCTTTCAGCGACCAACTGGGCTCCGGTCTCCATGCATGGGATTTTTGTACTGGCCACGCTCTTCTACTTTGTCGCCAGCGATTATTTTCAGGTGGTGAAGCTGAAGGGATTTGTGGAGTTCTGGAAGATGTTCCGGGGCGGGGAGTCAGCAAGCTAGTGGAATCCCAGATCTCAAAGTCGAGACCTGCGGCACCCGGCACCCAGGTTTATCCCAATGAGTGGACAGTCGAATCAACTCTCAAAAGATCTTCATGTTGATGGTCAGATATTTTTTCGGGTTCTCGCGGAAGCCTTTGACCAACTGCTGAGCCTGGTCCAAGGTCTGATCGGCGTGGTCGTAGAAGGAGCGGTTCTTCACAAACTGGCCCAGCGAACCTTTGCCTTCGTCCACGCCCTTGAGGATCGAGTCCAGGTGGGTGATGGTATCGTCGAATTTCTTCGCGAATTCAGGGTCTTTGGCCAGCTTGCCCACGGCGCCATGGCCAGCGTTGATCTCTTTTACCAGTTCATTGGTGTTGGCGACCGCGGAGTTCAGGTTGTTATAAAGCGAGTCGTCGGTGATCAGTTTGCCGGCGGTTCCGTTGCCCTCGTTTAGATCTTTGGTAATCTTGTCCAGCCGGTCGACGGCATCGTTGGCGCGGGTGTAAAGCGTATCGTCCGTGAGCATCTTGCCAAGCGAGCCCTTGCCGCCGGCAAGGTCGGTCGTTACTGTTTCAAGATTGGTGGCGATCAGGGTAATCTTGCGGCCGAGTTCGGGGTCGTTGATCAGCATGCCCACGGTGCCGCGCTTTGAATTGAGTGAATCCACCAGGATCTCAACCTTGCGCGTCAGCGTCGCGATCTCCTCGATGGAGACCTTGCTGGTGCGGACCACGTCGCCGATGCTGGGCGAGCCAACGGACGCGAGTTCGGCGTTTTCGGCCGGAGGGGGACCGGTTGCATGAGCCGAGCTGAGATCGACGAAGCTGTCGCCCAGCACGCCAGCCTGTGAAATCGAGGCGGTCGAATCGGTATGCAGATCGTGGAGGTATTCGCGCCCTACCTGCATGGTTACTTCGACAGGCGTAGGGTTGCGCTGGGGGATCACGCGGACGTGGATCACGTTGCCGATGGTGACGCCTTCAAGCGTGACCGGCGCTCCATCCTTGAGCCCGGCGGCATTTTCAAAATAGGAGCGGAGCTTGATCTTGCGCGCAAACACCCCGCCTGTGGTGCCGGACATGAGAAAAATCAGCCCGATCAGTACGGCCATGGCAGCCAGGACCAACGCTCCCACTCTCAATTGCGACCACTGAATTTCTTTCCGACTTGGCACGGGACTCCTTTGGTTTGATGGCTGGCCAGTAGGCGACTCCCGGAGAATAAGAGAATAGCAGAAAGCGCGAAATTATCGCTTAATTTTCGATCACCACGCTGGCCATGGCAAGGTCGGCTGTGTGGGTGATGGAAACGGCGGTGCGGACTACGCCCAGCCGCTCCGCAAACTGGGCGGCGCGCCCTTGAAACCGCAGGGTGGGCCTTCCGCTGGGTTCGCGGACCACCTCAATCTCCAGCCAGCTTACCCCGTAACTGATTCCCGTTCCCAGCGCCTTGGCTCCTGCTTCCTTGGCTGCAAATCGGGCGGCAAGGCTTTCGGCGGAGTTCCGCTTGCTCAGGCAATAAGCCTGTTCCGCGGCGGTATATACGCGGTCGAGAAAGCGCTTGCCGTGGCGATCCATTGACTGCTGGATGCGCCTGATCTCAACCAGATCGATTCCGGAGCCGACAATCATGCTGTCTACAAAGCTACATCATTTTGCAATTCTTGAGCTTGCGGGTTGAAGCCCTTCGTGATTCACCCAGGCTTTGTGGGCCAGCCTGTGGAAACCATGGACTCCAATTACCAGCGCATGGGTTCGCCGAAGTTCTGGAAGGCGGGGTGTGTCAAAGACGGTCAAGAGCCGTTCGACTCCTGCACAAACATTATGCTGCGCTAGTCCGGCTCCGATAAGACCGTTGTGAGGCTGAAGATGCCGGACCGCGGCGCGGTACAAGCGATGAGCATCCCCTGGGCGATGCAGATGAGGGCCGTCTCTATAGAGGACCCGGCGCGGCTGATCCAGACTCTCACAGGCGCGATTCTCGGCTGCGGCGGCTGGGTTCTGAGCCGTGGCGCAAACGATACCGGCACGGTGAGCATGTTGTTCGAGTTCGAGCGGCAGGCCTGCGTGGATATCTACAGTGTGCTGATCGCAGCCGGGCTGGAACTGAGCCAGAGCGGGCATATTCGCTTTACAGAGCTCTGCCAATGCACTCGCAACCACCATCATGATTGCGGCACTGAGATTGCCAGCATCGACCTTGAGATTCAGACCTTTCCGGTGGAGATGGTGCACAGCGCCTTTGCCTCCGAGTTGGCCTGACCCGGCAACTCGTGAGCAAGAGATTCGAGATTGTTCAGCCTGCTTCCACCAGCCCATAGCGCCGTTGCCAGGCTTCTTTGAGTCTCGCCCAGACGCGCGCTCGCTCAGCCTTCCGTTACTTCGCCGTGTCGCCAGGCACGGAGCGTTGGCAAAGCGGGCAGCTTCCATCTTGGCCAGCTCCAGCAACTGCCGGTCGCGCAGCAGGTTGGCGACGCGAAAATCGGGCAGCCCGGCCTGCCGGGTTCCGAAAAACTCGCCGGGGCCGCGCAGGTTCAGGTCCAGCTCCGCCAGCTCGAATCCGTCCTGCGTGCGGACCATGGCGTTCAGCCGCTCCTCGGCCAGCGGAGTGACCCGCGGGCCGGTGATCAGAATGCAGCAACTCCTGGCCGACCCACGGCCTACCCGTCCGCGCAACTGGTGCAACTGCGCCAGGCCGAACCGTTCCGCGTGCTCCACCACCATCACCGTGGCGTTGGGAACATCGACGCCGACCTCGATGACCGTGGTGGCCACCAGCACGTCAATCTCGCCACGCTGGAAGCGGCGCATGATGATCTCTTTCTCATCGGCGTCCAGGCGTCCATGCAGCAGTCCCACGCGCAGGCCGGCGAGCGGGCCGGTGCTCAGCTTTTCGTGCATCTCCACGGCGGATTTCAGCCCGGACTTCGCTCCCGGATTGGCCTCCTGCACGGCCCTGGGAAACAGCTCTGCGGTTTTGCCCTTTCGGACGAACTGACGATTGGATGCCCCAGAGCCTGCCCTGACCTTGCCGAAGGGTCCCGCTTTTGAGACCTGGGATTCGGTGAAAGGCTGCGTTGGCTCAATACCGACCTCCGGATCGTCGTGCGAGAAATCCAGCTCCGGCTGGTCGTCTTTGCTGCCCTCAATGACCGGGTAAACGATATAAGCCTGCCGCTTCTGCGCTACCTCTTTGCGGACAAACTCCCACACCTCCTCAGAGCGTTCGCCGGGAACGCGCCGGGTGACGATGGGCGTGCGTCCCGGCGGCAGCTCATCCAGCACGCTCAAATCCAGGTCGCCGTAAAGCGAGAGCGCCAGCGTGCGCGGAATCGGCGTTGCGGTCATCACCAGCACGTCGGGCTCGGGCTGGTTGGGCTTCTTCATCAGCTTGAAGCGTTGCAGCACGCCGAAGCGGTGCTGCTCGTCGACCACCACCAACCCCAGGCGGTCGAACTCCACCTTTTCTTCGATCAGCGCGTGGGTGCCGATTACCAATTGCGCCTCGCCGCGGTTGATGAGGCCGCGGGTATGGCGCTTGCGGTCTTCGTCGAGCGAGCCAGTCAGCAGCACGATGCGCGGCTTGCGCGACGACTTTTCCAGCAACTTTCGCGCGGCCAGAAAATGCTGCGTGGCCAGAATCTCGGTGGGCGCCATCAGGGCCGCCTGGTAGCCGTTTTCCATGGCCACCATCATGGCCTGAATGGCGACGATAGTCTTGCCGGAGCCCACGTCCCCTTGCAGCAGCCGCCGCATGGGGCTTGGGGTGCGCATATCGGCCACAATTTCGCCCAAGTGCCCGCTTCTGCGCCGTGGTGGGATGAAAGGGAAGCACCTCGCGGATAGCTTCGCGAACTTTGTCGGTGGTGGCAAAGGAGATGCCGACGCGCTCTCTCATGCGGCGGCGCTTCAGCTCCAGGCCCAGTTCCAGGTAGAACAGCTCCTCGAAGATCAGCCGCCGGTGCGCTGGGGTGGACGAAGTTTGTAATTGCGCAAAGGGCGTCCCTTCAGGCGGAAAATGCACCTCGCGCAGCGCAGTCTCGCGATCCGGCAGGTCAAGCCGCGCCAGCATTTCGCGCGGCAGGCTCTCCGGCACTGCGCCGCGAACCGCTTCCAGCAGGTTGAAGATCGTCTTGCGCTGCCAGCGCGAGGCCAGCCGCGCACCGCTCAGCGACTCGTAAACCGGCGTGATGCGCCCCACCTCAAGCAGCCGCGTTTCGGCGTCGTCGCTCGCGTCGGGCAGCACCTCAAACTGTGGCTGGATCATTTTGAAATTCTGGCTGGAGCGCGACGGCTCGACCCGTCCGAAGACGGCCACCGTCTGCCCGGCGAGAAACTTGCCGTTCAAATAACTCGCGTTAAACCAGATGCACTTGAGCGCCAGGCGACCCTGCCCCAGGGTCAGTTCGAAAATGGGCATTTTGCGGGTACGCAGCAGCATGGAGCCGCGCACCTCCGCAATCACGCTGGCCATTTCGCCGGGCTTCAGTTCGTCAAGGCTGCGCGGATTCTGGCGGTCCTCATAGCGGAAGGGCAGGTGGTAGAGCAGGTCCTCGGCAGTCAGGATGCCCTTGGGCGCGAGTAACTCCGCCACCTTCGGGCCAACGCCGCGCACATACTTAACTGGATCATCGAGGCCGGGCACACTCAGGATGCTAAATGGCGAATGCACGGAGGGACAATCCCGCGAAAATGTGGGACCTCACCGGATAGAAACCCAAGGCCTTGCGAGGCCCCGGGGTGCGGGAACGCCGGGGGCGCTAGGACTCGGTTAGAAAATAGGCTTGAACCGCGTGTTCCAAAGATGCGCGATCGAGATACGGCGTCTTGTCTTCATATCGTGCGGCCCAGCAAACCTGATTCACAATATCCCGCGGGTAGCACGAGCGCAGCTCCTGGTTCAGACATTGGTGGATAAAGTCGATCAAATCGTAGGGTATGCTGGCTTCGAATTTGACCCGATGTTCGGCCGCCACCCGGCGGAAAATTTCGCAGAACTGATCGTCTGAAACCGCGCCGATTTTGATCTTGGTTTGAATTCTTCGCAAGAAGGCAGGGTCAACCAGTTCGGCCGGATTCATGTTGCTTGCGAATACAATCAGCATTTCAAACGGCATTTCAATCTTTTTTCCGCCCGCAAGGGATAGGAAATCGATTCTGCGATCAAGGGGAACGATCCAGCGATTGAGCAGTTCATCAGGGCGAAGCTTCTGACGTCCAAAATCATCGACGATCAAAACTCCGTTATTGGCTTTCATCTGCACGGGGCCGACATAGTATTTTGTATTCGGGTTGAACTGCAGATCCACCATTTCTGCCGTTAATTCTCCTCCGACAAGCACGCGAAGGGCGATGGCAGAGAACCCAGCGTTCGTCGCGAACTTCGGGTTCCCGTTCCTGCACGCGGACGTGAATCGATGGATCGAAAACTGTAATGATTTCACCATCAACCTCCACGGCATAGGGAATCCACACCTCATCTTCGGCAAGCACCCGCGATAGAGTTTCGGCGATTGAGGTTTTTCCAGTTCCTGCGGGGCCGTACAGAAATAAAGCCGACCCGGAGTTAAGCGCCGTTCCCAGCTTGCGCAGAGTTTCATTGTCCATGACGAGATGCGCAAAGGCGCGCTCAACATCATTAGGACGCACCTGAACATTCTTGACGCTCTGCTTGCGAACCATGTCGGCATAACTCTCCAGAGCTACCGGCGCCGCGCCCGTATAGTGACTCAGCGATAAAAGCTCAGCCGCTCGCGTTCTGCCTTGAGATGTAATCACGATTTCGGGGACATTGCCAGTCATTCCAGTTACCTGGCACAACTGCTTTGCTCGCAGCCTGTAAAACAGCTCATTTGCTATCTCATAACTGAGGCAGGTCTTTTTAGCAATCTCCAGGATCGAGAGAGAGCCGAAAAGATTAAGAATTTTTAACGTCAGGTCTTCGAGAATTTCAGGTCTAACATCAATCTCCGATATAGCCTGGGGCCTACTCCTTGGCCCGGCAATGGCCTCGGCTTCGACGAAATCGTTCATCGCCAGCAAGGTCGCCATGTCTATCTCCGAATGGGGAATACCAACATAACTGCATGATTCTGCAAGAATGGCCGCTAGCAAACTCCTCTTTTGTATTTTTATAGACTATACTTTGGTAACCAGCTATAAACTCTTTCGTGTTAGCTCTTTCGGAGCATTGAAGCCCGAGAGACCGACTCAGCAAAAGAAAGATCAGCCACAAAACGCTAATAAGTAAAGAATCTTTAATCCTATATAACTCTTGAGGGCATCGGCTCAACGAGTAACTCCTGGAATTTCGCTCCCTCTTGCCTTGGCTGCTGTTGGCTTAAGGCTTATTTAGAAAGTAGGCATTGATTGCCTGCTTCAAAGATGCGCGATCGAGAAACGGCTTTCTGTCTTCATATTTGGCCGCCCAGCAGGCTTGATTCACAATATCCCGCGGATAGCACGAGCGCAGCTCCTGCTTCAGCGTATTGTGAATATAGTCGATAAGCTCCGCGGGTATGCCCGACTTGAATGTGATTCTGTTCTCTGCTGCAACGCGGCGGAAGATCTCGCAGAACTGCTCGTCTGAAACCTCGCCGATCTTGATCTTGGTTTGAATCCTGCGCAAAAAAGCGGCGTCAATCAACTCGGCCGGATCGATGTTGGTTGCAAATACAACCAGCGCTTCGAACGGGACCTCGACTTTTTGCCCACCTGCCATGGTCAGAAAGTCGATGTTGCGATCGAGCGGAACGACCCAGCGGTTCAGCAACACATCCGGATGAACTCTCTGCCGTCCGAAATCGTCGACAATCAGGACGCCGTTATTCGCTTTCATTTGCACGGGAGCGACATAATATTTTGTAATCGGGTTGATTTGCAGGTCCAGCATTTCAACCGTCAGCTCTCCGCCCACTAGCACTGCGGGCCGATGGCAGAGTACCCAGCGCTTGTCCGCATCCTCAGGTTCCTGCTCCGGTATGCGCTTATGAATCGTTGGATCATAGACGGTAATGATCTGGCCATCAACTTCCACGGCATACGGAATCCAGATCGCTTCCTCTGAAAGTACGCGCGATAACGCCTGGGCCATGGTGGTTTTTCCCACTCCCGGAGGCCCGTACAGGAAGAGTGAGGAACCGGAGTTGAGGGCCGTTCCGAACTGCTGCAGCGTCTCGATGTCCATCACAAGATGGGCAAAAGCGCGCTCAAGGTCTACCGGGTGCACCTCGACCTTGCGAACGCTCTGCTGCCGGGTCTGCTCGGCATAACTCTCCAGAGAAACCGGGGCGGCGTCGGTATATTGATTCTGGGACAGCAGCTCCACTGCTCGCGATCTGCCTTGAGTTGTAATGGCTATCTGAGGAATATTACGGGTTATTCCAGTTATATGGCAGAGATTTTCCGCTCTCAGGCGGCACAACAGCTCATCTGCCACCGGGAAACTGAGTCGCATCTTATCGGAAAGTTCGAGAACGGAGAGCGAGCCGGATACATAGAGCATTTTTAATGCGAGATCTTCCAGTACAGCCTCACGCACGTCAATTTCAGAAATTGACTGGGGCCTATACGCCGGCCCGATTGCAGGCTCTGATTTGGACTTGTTGTAATCGTGCATCGTACGCAAGATTGCCATTGCACTCTCCCGCTTGCTCTATTCAATATACCTCGCCGTTCGCGTTAATCGGCAACATTTGGCACCCTACTTTGTTGAACAGCCATCACACTTTGGTCGCCCGTCGTCCCCTATTTTATGTAAGTTTTTAAATCTGCAAAAGGGGGTTTTGTTACACTTCTCGATAGATCGTTTCCCCGGTTTACCTGGAGTAAATCTCTAAAAAAGAACGGCGGGAGAATCCATGCCAGTCGTCGAACTCGCGGGAGTGACCAAGGCCTACGAGAACAAGGTTGCCGTCAGCAACCTGAGCCTCTCCATCGATGCGGGCCAGATGTTCGGCCTGCTGGGGCCGAACGGGGCGGGCAAAACCAGCTCCATTCGCATGATGATGGGCATCACCATTCCCGACTCGGGCCGGATCAGCCTCTTTGAAAAGCCCTTCGAGCGCAAGAGCCTGGAGCGCGTGGGCTATCTGCCCGAGGAGCGCGGCCTCTACAAGAAGATGAAGGTCCTGGAGCAGTTGGTCTTCTTCGGCCAGTTGCACGGGCTCGCGGCCGAAGAGGCGCGCAAGCGGGCCATCGACTGGGCCAAGCGCATGGAGATTGCCGACGCGCTGCGACAAGAAAACCGAAGAGCTCTCCAAGGGCATGCAGCAGAAGATCCAGTTCATCGCGTCGCTGCTGCACGATCCCGGGCTGATCGTGATGGACGAGCCATTCAGCGGCCTCGATCCGGTGAACGCGGTGCTGGTGGAGCGGACACTGCTGGAACTCAAGGACCAGGGCAAGGCGATTTTGTTTTCCACCCATCGCATGGACCAGGTGGAGAAGCTGTGCGACTCCATCTGCCTGATCAACAACGGCGAGGCAGTGCTGGCCGGCAAGCTGCGCGAGATCAAGGCCGGCTACGAGCGCAATCAGGTGATCGTCGAGTTTGAAGGCAGCTCGGCATTCCTGAGCAGCGCTGAAATTGCGGAGGCCAAAAATTTTTCCGGCCACGCCGAGATCAGGCTCAAAGCCGCACGGCGACGCGCAGAAGCTGCTGCACGAGGCCTCCGCGGTGGCCACCATCTATCGCTTCGAACTGGTCGAGCCCTCGCTCGAAGAGATCTTCATCCAGACCGTGGGAGGAAAGTCCAATGCGTAATGTTCTTCTGATTGCCAGGCGCGAGTACATGGAGCAGATTCGGGGCCGGGCATTCAGGTTGTCCACCATCGGATTGCCCGCGGTGCTGGGGCTGGTTCTGGGCGTCACGTATTTTTCCAGACTCGGCCTGGGTGGGCAGAAACATCTGGCTCTCGCAGCCGGTGACCCGGCGCTGGCCAACGCAGTTCGCACCCGGTTATTGATGAGCAAGCATTCCAAGGCAGTCATCGATGTTGTGGCGCCGGCCACGCAGCAGGATCGCACAGATCTCGTTGAGAAAGTCCGGACCAAAGCCATCGACGGGCTACTGTGGGTTGATGCTTCCGCTGGAGGTGTGCCGACCGGCACTTATATCTCTCGGTCCTCGGGCGACTTCATGACCATCTGCCCGGCTGAAGGATGCCATGGACGATGGCCTGGTGGATGAGCATCTGACCGGCTCCGGCATGAAGCAAAGCGATGCAGATGCCCTGTTAAAGGGCGTATCCCATTGATACCTTCCAGGTGAAGAAGGACGGCCAGGTGGTAAAAAGCAATGCCGAGGCTTCCTTCTGGAAGGGCTACGTGATGGCGCTGCTGCTGTCCATGACCACCATGATCTACGGCCTGAACGTGGCTCGCTCGATCATTCAGGAGAAGACCTCGCGCATCTTTGAAGTGATGCTGGCAACCGTCAAGCCCGAGCGACATGCTGGCCGGCAAACTGATCGGCGTGGGCGCCGTGGGCCTGACGCAAATCGGCATCTGGCTGGTTGCCGGCGCGGCGATTCTGGTCTCCCCATTCGCCGCCGCCGCTGCTCACCGGCGAATATGCCGATCCACTTCTCATGGGTTGAGGGCGTGCTCTTCCCGGTCTACTTCTTGCTCGGCTACGCTGCTCTACAGCTCGCTGTTTGCGGGCCTCGCCGCCACCTGCGAAACCGAGCAGGAGTTGCAGATGTATATGCCGCTGGCCGCCGCGCCCACCTGGCTCAGCTTTGCGCTGATCCTGCTGATCATCAACGACTCCAACTCGTTCTGGTCGGTTGCGGCTTCGCTCTTCCCGCCCACCGCGCCCATCGTCATGTTCCTGCGCATGGCCTCGCAGATTCCGCCGCTCTGGCAGTTTGCGGTTTCCATCGGCCTGCTGATCGTGAGCATCTGGGCCACGCTCTGGTTCTCATCGCGCCTCTATCGCGTGGGCATCCTCATGTACGGCAAGCGCGCCACGCTGCCCGAACTGCTGCGCTGGCTGCGGTACTCATGAGCGGCGAAGGATCTGCGTTGCGGCTGCATGCACTAAAATCATTGATGTGAAACCCGAAGCCAGCCCCAGATTCACCTTCACCCAGCGCCTTGTGCTGGCCGTGGTTCCGCGCGTCGTGTGGGCGCTGTTTTCGCTCATCGGCCTCACCTGGCGTTTTGAAGTCATTGCCGAAGAGGGCGTCACTCCGCTTCTCTACGGGCTGGGCGCGGGGGCTGAGATCTTCTGCTTCTGGCACCAGTGCGTGCTGCCCTGCACCGTTTATTTCCGCCGCACCGGCGCCACCATTCTCATCAGCCGGAGCTTCGACGGCGAACTGATTACGCGCATTCTCAGCTGTTCGGCTTTCATGCCGTGCGCGGCTCCAGCTCGCCGCGGCGCGCGCGAAGGGCTGCTGGGCCTCGAAGCAGGTGATTGAAAGCGGCGGGCCGGCCATCTTTACCGCCGACGGTCCGCGCGGCCCCATCTACCGCACCAAGATGGGCCCGATCAAGCTGGCGCAGATGACCGGCGCGCCCATCGGCGCATTTCACCTGGAACCCGAACACGCCTGGATCATGCGCTCATGGGACCGATTCCTGGTGCCCAAGCCCTTCACGCGCATCTGCGTCAGTTGGGCGCAAGTGGACTGCGTGTTCCTGCCGATCTTCCTCGCCGAACAGTTCGAGACCAAGCGCGAAGAACTCAATGCGGCCATCGAGCGCGCCCGCCTGCGCGCGCTCGAACACTTCGGGAAGGTGCAGCGCGATGAGCTAGCCTGCGCGTTGCCGACTTCGATTTCGACCTGCCTGAGGAGTTGATTGCGCAGCAGCCACCTGCAGAGCGCGGCCAGAGCCGCATGCTGGTCATGGATCGCGCTACCGGCGCCTTGCGCGATGCGAGCTTTGCTGAATTTCCATCGCTGCTTCGACCAGGCGATCTGCTGGTGCTCAACGACAGCCGCGTGATTCCGGCGCGCCTTTATGCCCGCCGCACGTTGCTCCGCGACCATGAAAAACCGACAGGCCGCATAGAAGTGATGCTCACCGAGCCCGCGGTTCCAAAAAAACCGGGGGCCCCATCCTTTCCGCTTCTTTCTGCGGAAAGGGTGGGAAACCACGAAACTCAACCGGCGTCGGATGAGAATCTCTGGCGTGCCCTGGTCCGGCCGGGTAGAAAGGTCGCCATCGGCGAGCGGCTTGTCTTTCCCGGGCCCAACGGAAAAATCGAGCTTGAAGGCTGAGGTTCTTGAGCGCGGCGAATTTGGCGAACGACTGCTGCGTTTCGAACCGGTCGACGATTTTTTTGCCGTTCTCGATCGCATCGGCCACATGCCGCTGCCGCCCTACATCCGCCGCAACGATGAAGATGCCGACCGCGAGCGCTACCAGACCGTCTTTTCACATGAGCCTGGATCGGTTGCCGCGCCCACGGCTGGCCTGCACTTTACCCCAGAAATGCTGGATGCACTCGCAGCCAAGGGCGTTGAGGTTGCGCGCATCACCCTGCATGTGGGTCTCGGCACTTTTGCTCCGCTCCGCGTTGATTTAGTAGACGAGGTTCGCCTGCATCGCGAGCGCTATACGCTCACCGGGTCAGCCGCCGCTGGGATCAATCGTGCCGGCAAGCGAGGGACGGCGCATTGTGGCCGTCGGCACCACTGTGGTGCGAACGCTGGAGCACTGTGCGCTCCGGGCCGCCGGCAGAAAAATTGAGCCGCATTCGGGCACGACGGAGATCTTTATCTCGCCCGGATTCGAATTCCGCCTGGTGGGCGCGCTGCTCACCAACTTCCACCTGCCTCAATCAAGTTTGCTGATGCTGGTGAGCGCTTTTGCCGGGCGCGAGCGCGTTCTGGCCGCCTATGCCCACGCGGTCCGGCAGAAATACCGTTTTTTCAGTTACGGAGATTGCATGTTCATCGGCTGATGCGGCTGTTACACTCTCTAGCGTGACCGACCAAACCAAGCCGCCCGTCTTTCTGCTCGACACCATGTCGTTCATCTTTCGCGCTTACCACGCGATGCAGCGCAGCCGCCCCATGAGCACCCGCTCGGGACTGCCGACGGCGGCTATTTACGTTTTCGTCAACATGGTGAAGAAGCTGCGGCAGGATTTTTCGCCGCTCTACTTTGCTGCGGTCTTCGACGTGAGCGGCGAGGTCTTTCGCGACGAGCGCGCCCGCACCATGGGTCCGCTGCGCAAATGGAACTCGAAGACACAGAGCTTTGATGAGGTGAGCTACGAGGGCTACAAGGCCAATCGCGCGGCCATGCCCGAGGATTTGCGCCGCCAGATTCCCTACATTCGGCGAGCACTTGAAGCCTTGCGCATTCCCATCCTTGAAGCCGTAGGTTTTGAGGCCGACGACGTGATTGGCACCCTGGCCCGCGAGGCCGCTGAGCAGCAGCACGAGGTCTTCATCGTCTCCGGCGACAAGGACATGATGCAACTCGTCACGCCCACAGTAAAAATCCTGAACCCGCAAAAAGATAACCTGATCCTCGATCCCGAAAAAGTAACTGAGACCCTGGGCGTGCCGCCGGAGAAGGTGGTGGATGTGATGGCGCTGCGCGGCGATTCGGTGGATAACATCCCCGGCGCGCCAGGCATCGGCGATAAAGGCAGCGTGGAGTTGATCCGCGAATTCGGAACCGTGGAGGCCGTGCTCGATCGCGCCGCCGAGGTTAAGCGCAAAAGCTATCGCGAATCGCTGGAGCAGAATCGAGACGCCGTGCTGCTGTCAAAAGAACTGGTGACCATTGACAGCCACGTTCCAGTTGAACTGAATCTGAGCGCAATGGAGACTCAGCCGCCCGATCTTGAGGCCTGCCGGGACCTTTTCACTGAGCTCGAATTTACATCGATGCTCAAGGACCTCGCGCCCTCTGAATCAGGGCCGGTCATTGAATTGATCGAGAAACCCACGGATGAGCAGGCAGCAGCATTCTACTCCGCTGCTCGGGAGAGTGGCTTCGCATTCGCGCTCGATGCCAAAGAACCCGAAGCTGTGGATGAGAACGAAGATGCCCAGCAGCCAATGAACTTCTCGCTCCTGGACGCTGTCGAGGCTGCGGAAAAGAAAACCCGCTCCAGCGTTGGTGTTTGCGCGAAGCCGGGGACCGCCCTCTGCCTGCCGCTCACGCCTGAGTTGCGCATCCCTGCTCGAAGATGCGGCGGTTCCCAAGCGCGTACACGATTGGAAGCTGGCACTCCATGTTCTAAGCGGCCTTGGAGTGAGCCCGAAAGGCGCGATTGACGACACCATGCTGCTCTCCTATGCGCTGAATCCCACCCACGCCACGCAGTCGCTGGCCGATGTGGCCGCGCGTCACGGGCAACCTTCGCCATCCACGCTTGGCGGCGGGTGCTGCGGCCATTCATGCGCTGGTTCCTGCTCTGGTCGCAGAGATGGAAAAATCGGGCGTGGGGCGCGTTTATCGCGAGATCGACCTGCCGCTTGCGCCGGTTCTGTTCCGAATGGAGAAGGCCGGGGTGCGCATCGACAAAGGCGTGTTGGACGGGCTTTCAAAACGATTTTCCGTGGAGTTGGAACGGGTGGGTGAGCGGATCTTCGAGCTTGCCGGACGGCGATTCAACGTCAACTCGCCCAAGCAGCTTGGAGAAGTGCTCTTTGTGCATCTCGGCCTGCCTGCGCCGGCCAGCCGAGGCAAGGGCAAGGCGATATCTACGGCGCAGGATGTGCTGGAGCATCTGGCGGAAGAGCATGAAGTTCCCAGGTTAGTGCTCGAGTACCGGCACCTGTCCAAGCTCAAGTCGAATTACATTGACGCTCTGCCGCTGCTTGCCGATGCCGATTCGCGGGTGCATACGACGTTTATGGCGGCGGCAACCGCGACTGGACGGCTCTCCTCCGTCAATCCAAATCTGCAAAATATTCCCATCCGCACGGAGTTGGGCAAGGAAATCCGTGCGGCATTTACGGCTGCACCCGGCGCGCAACTGCTCTCAGCCGATTATTCGCAAATCGAGTTGCGGCTGCTGGCGCATTTCAGCGGCGATCCGTTGCTGGTGCGAGCCTACGCGAATAACGAGGATATTCACACCCTGACTGCCAGCGAGGTCTTCGGCGTGCCGGCTGAGACCATGGACAAGGAGACGCGCAACCGGGCGAAAGCGGTCAATTTTGGCATCGTCTATGGGATCTCGGCTTTTGGGCTCGCCGCCCAACTGGGTATTCCGCAGGCCGAGGCGCGGGCTTATATCGAGCGCTACTTTGCCCGCTACCAGGGAGTGAAAGCATTCATTGAAAAGACGCTGGAGCAAACGCGGAAAGAGGGCCAGGTGCGGACCCTGTTCGGGAGGGTACGGCCGATTCCCGACATCGAGAGCCGCAACCCGAATCAACGCGGATTCGCCGAGCGGACGGCCATCAATACTCCACTCCAAGGCACCGCGGCCGACCTGATCAAGCTGGCCATGATCTCCATCGACCGCCATTTGACGGAGCGCAAGCTCAAGACGCGCATGCTCCTGCAGGTGCACGATGAATTGCTCTTCGAAGTTCCCGAGAAGGAATCCACTGAGGTGGAAAAGCTGGTGCGGACGGAGATGGAGGGGGTCGTGAAGCTCAACGTTCCGCTGCTGGCCGACCTTGGCTTTGGGCCGAATTGGCGTGACCTGTGAGGAAAAACAGGAGATAGGCGTGCAGCATCGGCAGGTTGTGCCAGTCCTGATCGGGTCGACCATGCGCGCAGAACGAGCCCACTGAGCGAGATGCCCAGTGGGCGAGAGCCGGTTGGGGTGCGCCTATGCCGGCAGCGGTTCCACTTCCGGAATTTGGGCCGCCGGCATGGGAACGAGTACCTGTGCCGGAACTCCCGTGGCCGGCTGCGGATGGGCCGGGCGGGTGAGGCGGTGCACAAAATGGTAAGGCGGCCAGGGACCGGAGAGCTGCATCTGGCACTCCCGCATCATGGCGCTGGTGGTTGCGAACTTGCTTTGATAGCGCTCGACGTACTTGCGGTCGATCAGATGGGCAATATCCAGCATCATCTTGCCGCCTTCAGTCAGCCGGCAGCTTACCTCTTCATCCAAAGGCAGGAAGAGCCTGTGCATCTGGAAGCTGACCGCGCGGGCCCGGGTTTGGCGCTCGCGAGTGCGGGCCGCGCTCTCACGCAGGTTGGTGAGATACTGTCGGCCCGAGCCCTCCGGTGGCGCCTGCCGATCGCTCTCGCGGCTGCAGCCGCCGTCGACCAGGACCTTCAGGTGCATCTCAGTCTTGCCACGCAGTTTGTCGATATTACCGAGGAACTGGCGCTGGTTTGACCGAATGGACTTGCGAAGGCTGTCGTCGTCGCTGAAGACCGTTCCGAAGCGGAAGGGCAGGATGGTGGAATGCTGGAAACAGTCGGCAATGACCCGGGCGTGATCCACGCCGGATTTCTGGTTCAGGGTCTCAGCCGGGTTATGTTCACTTACGATGACGGCCAGGTCACTGGCGGGATAAAGAAATACTTGATTTCCGCTGACTCCGAGAACGGATTCCATCGGAACAGGTTTGCGATGACGGGCCAATTCAGGAAAAGCTAGTTTTTCACCGATACAATAGGCATACCATGCCATGTGGAGACACTCCGTCTGCGCGCGCTTATGATCGCCGCTCGTTTGGTGAAGCTGTGTAGATGTTGACACAACCGCATAGAAGGCATCTGTCCGGAAGATCGTGATATCCGGGTGAACTTACGGGTGACTAACGCGATATTAACCTTCCGAAAATGCGGCTGGCAACACTGAAATGACGAAGGTCGCAAATGGTAGCAAGTTCCTACAAATCAATATTCATATGAACAACAAATGGATTGATAAAACTACAATTGCCTCTTTTTAGACGGCCCGTCCAATTTACAGTGTGCTCCACGATTAAGCGGATAAGTAGCCTGCAATGAGTCGAATACCTTGCATTTTCATACTATCTTCCTTTGATTTGCTCAAGGCTTACCGATTAAGTTACGGCAAGACGCGCTGGATATGGAGGTAAAGAATCACATTCAGGAGGACAGAAATGACCAGCAGCGCCAGTGCGACCAGTGCGTACACATTGACTTTGTTGCCGACGCCTTTCAGGTCCTCGAGTAACTCCTGCTGCTCCAGGGTATTGCGGTCTGTGGCTTCGCGCACCAACTCCAGCTGGTCTTCTACTCGCTTGATTGAGGTATTCTGCTCCGCGACCTGATTACGCAGATCGAGATGCTGCGTCTGCAACTCGGCCAGGCTGTCCTCAATGGGTTCAAGGTTGACGTTGACCTGAGGGGTGGGTGGGGGCGTGTGCTGAGGATAGGGGGTCAGGATATTGGAGACTGCGGTGCCGAAGTTTCCGTCGAGCATTGGCAGAATCCGCTGCACCAAGGGCAGCCATGAGCGCACCGCGCTGAGGGCTCGTTGCAGACCGGTGGGCAGGTCCTGCGAGGAATCCGCCGAGGAGGTGGCGAGTGTGCGTCCCGGGGGAGGCGGAGCATTGGCGAAGCGCTGCATATTGCCTGGTTGTGAAGTGGGAGACGCGCCCCGGCCTCCGATCGGGAGCGGGGATCCGACGGCAGACGGGTGGGGCTGGTCAGGGTTTGTACCCCGACGATGCGGGCTTTGTGGTCGGTTCAAGCCAAAACCCCCAGAGTCGCTCATCTGCCTCCTTCCTCCAGGAATACGAGTATATATGGAATTCGTACGGAATGAGAGACTTCCGCAGTTTGCTCTAACGCGGTTCACTCGTCAATCCCCGTGGAAATTCGAGTCTCCCCGGGCGGACCGGCACATCGGCCCTGGAGCAGGCAAGCCAAGTGTTTGAGATCGTTTCTGCACAGCCGGAGAGGCATACCCGCCTATTCTCGTAACCTATCCTTGTAATCAGGAGATACGCGTGAAACCAGTCCTTGCCCATACGCTGCGCAGTCTGCAACGCAACATCCTGGCCGGCATCATCACCATCGGACCGCTGTTCGTTACCTACCTGATCTTCAGCTTCCTTCTGGGTGTGCTGGCCAAGGCAGGCTTGCCCGTGGTGCAGCTCTTTGCAGCCATCTTTCCCGGGGCATGGCTTAATCAGCCGTGGGTGCAGTCGGTGATGGCTATCGTGCTCACCCTGGTTGTGCTCTACGTGGTGGGCCGGGTCACCTCGCTGGTGATCGGCCGCCAGGCCTTCAGTCTCTTCGAGGCAATTCTGGAGCGGTTGCCATTTGTGGCCAAGGTCTACACGTCGGTGCGGCAACTTGTTGACAGCATGATGGCCAAGAAAGAGACCAGCCAGCGCGTGGTGCTGATCGATTTCCCCATCGCCGGGCCAGAAGAGCATTGGATTCCTGACCCGCACCTATACCGATTCCACCAGCGGCGAGTTGCTGGCCGCGGTGCTGGTGCCGTGCGCCATCAACCCAACCTCAGCCTACCTGCAGATTCTTCCCATTGACGGCGTCACCGAGACCGACCTGAATATGGAACAGGCCATGAGCATGCTGATGACGGGCGGCGCTGTGGGACCGGATACGATCCGCTATACGAGGCCGGCGATTGGGGCGGTTGCGAATGGGCCGCAGATTCCGGGCTCAAAGTCTTTTTGATTTTACTGATCCCTGGCTACCTGCTCGCGGACCTCCTGCGGACAGTTCCGGGATTTACTCTTCGACCAGCTTTTCTTCAGCATGCTCGCTTTCCACGGTTACCTTGCGCAGGCTTATATGGTCCATCTGCGCCCAGATCAGGCCGACGGGGACGATGCCCAGGAAGCTGACCAGCAGCAGCGTGGCGGAGCAGGCGGTGGCGGCCTCAGGCGCCGCGCCGTAGAAGCTGGAGATGGCCGCGGCCACCAGGCCAATCTGCGTGAACCAGCCCAGAACAGGCAACTGGAAGACGCTGGCCCCGCCGCTGAAGGCCAGCAACAGCATGCACTTGGCCAGGGTCATCGATTCCAGTTGCGGGCTCGCGACAAAGGCCCGCGTGGTTTCAAGATAGGCAAGCGTAATTATCCCCCACATGCCCAGCGAGAGCGCAGCCACAACCGCAAAATCGGTGAAGGTGCGCATGGTATCAAGACCAGCGTGGAAGCTGCGAACCTTCTCTGCCACGGCATGGCCCAGTTTCTTTGAGACTAGGTTGAAGGTACTTTCAAGGTACGAGGCAACCACGTTGCCGGCCAGACGAACAGCAACCAAAAAGAGCGCGCCCAAAAGAGTGAGAGCCATTCCTCCATAGCCGGCCCGCTTCACAATCTCAGCGTGAGGCAGAGCTCCTGGCCCGCCGAACCAGGCGGCGTAGAGAATGACGGACGAAAAAATCAGCGCCATTGAGCCAGCGTCAAATAGCCGCTCGACTATATAAACGGCAATCTGAGAACTGAGCGTCAGGCGGGTCTTTTTGGAAACCAGGTAAGGACGCACCGGATCGGCAACACGGCCCAGCAGCGCAATGGCGGTAAAGCCGATAACCTGAGTTCCCAACAGAGAGAGCGAAGGTACTTTTTTGATGTGCTTGAGCAGTTGAGCCCAGCGAGCCGCGCGAAAAGCATAGGCCACGTATATGCATACGAAGCCGAAGCCGATTCTGCGCCAGTCGGCCAGTGCGAGCTGGGAGCGAAAGACTCCAAAGTCGAAGTGGATTCTGTCGCGTCCCCAAATGACGAGCGCCACCAGCGCCGCCAGTATCAACAGGCCCATAATCAACTGATTCTTTTTCAAGCGCTCTCCGTTCCGCCGCGGTCTTTATTTATTCTATCGAGTTGGGCCGGTAGGGCAGTTTTCATTCTTGATACCGTTCCTGCGCCTGCCTCAACGGTCGACCTCGCCGGCGAGTGCGGAGGGGACAGGTTGCGCGCACTGAATTCTCCCAACGGGTACAATTGCAGTTCGATAGGCAGAGTGAATGGAGTGTGAAAACGAATTGACGATGACGCACAAAGAACGGCTATTGGCGGCCTTGCGGCACGAAAAAACGGATCGGCTGCCAGTAACCACGCATCACCTGATGCAGTATTTTCTGGACAAATACTTTGGCGGCAAAGCGAGCCAGGAATTTTTTGAGCATTACGATCTGGATGCGATTACCTGGCCCGTCTGCCACAAACCAAACGTTGCAGCAGGAGATTACTTCGATCCCTCGCAGGGTGAGCCCGGCTTTCTGGAGGCACGCCGGGTTTGGTCGGATCACTGGAAGATATTTCCCGAAGATATTTCCAACGCGGACGGTCAGGCGATGCACTACCGGTTTGAGACGCCCGGCGGCGAGTTGACGATGACCACGCAATCGAATTTGCAGACCACCTGGGTTGTAGAGCATCCGGTCAAAGAGAAAAAGGATATTGAGTTGATCGGTGAGTATGCAACGCATTCGCTGTGCGATGTGGAGGCCATAAACCGCGTGGCCGATGAGTATGGCGAACGCGGGATGGTGCGCAGTCACGTGCCTTGCTTTGAAGTCTTTGGTCAGCCGGGCACCTGGCAGGATGCCTGCTGCCTCTACGGGACCGAGCAACTCATCCTGGCCACATATGACGATCCGGAGTGGGTGCATGAGTTTCTGAGCATACTTTTCCGGCGCAAGGAGAGTTATATTCGCTCGATGGGTGGAGCGAGGTTTGACCTGGTGGAACTGGGCGGCGGCTCTGCATCCACGACCGTTATTTCGCCGAAGATCTTCGATAAATTTGTAGCTCCCTATGATTCGGAGCTGATTGCGCTGGCGCACGAGGCGGGTCAGCGGATTGTTTACCACACCTGTGGTGGGATGATGCCGATTCTGGAGCGGGTCGCGGCCATGAAGCCGGATGCAATGGAAACGCTCACTCCTCCAGGCATGGGCGGAGATATGGAACTGGCCAAGGCGAAGAAGCGGATTGGCGAAAAGGTTTGCATGATCGGAGGATTCGATCAATTTCATTACCTGATCGGATGCACACCGGAGAAAACCCGGGCTGCGGTTCGGGCCTGCTTCGAAGCGGCGGGCGAGGGCGGCGGGTATATCCTTTGCCCCTCAGATCATTTTTTTGACGCCGATTTGAAGCTGATTGATGCATTCGCCGATGAAGCTCATCGCTGCGTTTGAGAAGTCAGTTGGAAGTTGGGTAAGAGTTCAGTTTTGAGAAGTCTTTGCCTGCGCGGCTGCCCGCTTCGCTTCGGCTTCGCGTGCCAGCACGCGGCGGTTGAACTCGTGAATCACGCGAGCCACATAGACCCGGGTCTCGTGATAGGGCGGAATACCGTGGTACTTGTCCACAGCCTCAGGACCGGCATTGTAGGCAGCCAGTGCCATCGCGAGATTATCGTGGTAGCGGGTGAGCAAGGCATCCAGATAAGTGGTGCCGCCACGCACGTTCTGCGTGGGCTCAAAACTGTCTTTCACGCCTAAATCGGAGGCTGTTCCCGGCATCAACTGCATCAGGCCCTGTGCCCCGGCGCTGCTTACGGCGTGCTCGTTGCCGCCGCTCTCGGCTTTCACCAGGCTGGCAAGCAGATCAACATCGAGGTTATGTTCACCTCCGGCTTTAACGAGCATCTCGCGCAAGTCGGCCGGGTTGAGCTTTGCGTCCGAGCGGCTCTTCTGTAGCTCCGCGGCTGGTTTCTCCGCCGGGATTGGCGGCGGAGGCGGATCGGGAACTTTCTCAAAATCCGCAATCTCTCGCGGCGCGAATTCAATGTAGTTGTCTTCGCCGGTGCTGAGATAAAGGCGAGTGCGGCCCTCAACCACGGCATGATGGTCGCAGCGCATCTCAAAGCCATTGCGCAGGGTCACTCTCTCGGCTGCCATGCGCCACAGGAGCGAGGGTTGCCACAACTGACGCCGTGATGAGTAGATTTCTACGCATTCCCAATTGCACTTCCTTTGTGTTCACGCTTTGGCGACGGGAAGCTTGGCCAGTTCAGCTTCCAGAATCACGGCTACGCCATCTTCGTCGTTGGAAGGGGCCAACTTCCAGCCGCGCGTTTTGGCCAGGTCGCGCAGCTCACTTGCGGCATTGCCCATGATCACGCCCTGACCTGCCCACTCCAGCATATCCACATCGTTCCAGTTATCGCCAATGGCCATGGTGTCCGTTCGGTCGATGCCTCGCCTGGTGGCGAGCCGCTTGAGCGCCCAGCCTTTGGTGACTCCGGGCGGCATCAGGTCAAGAACCGAGATATCGCGCAGCGGGTATTCGGTTTTGACGCACTCGCAACTGCCTGCCCACTCGCTGGTCTTGAGCGCTTCTTCGGCCTTTCTTACCCCGGTTAGATCGCCGGCTACCATGCCCTGAATTGGATCCTCGCCGTCTGCGAGTGCCCGCTCCAACGGCTTGACCACTTCAATGGCGTTGCGGTTGGATTCGATCCACAGGGCGATTCGTCCATGTGCCTGGTCCAGATCTTCGAGGACCAACTCGCCGCGTCCTGGACGGTCAAAGGTGAAGACCAGGGCTCCGTACGGCCGGAGCAGACTGCACAGCCCGCGCGCGGTTTGCGACAGGAGATGACAGCGGTCGATCGGCTCGCCTCCCAGAGTTCGAGTCACTGCGCCATTGGACGTAATCAGAGGTGTATCCGCTCGCAGGCCCAGGCCCTCAAGCAGCGGAGCGGCATAGGCCACGCGGCGGCCGGTGGCGATGGCCAGCGTGATTCCTGCCTTTTGCGCGGCGTTGAGCGCCGCTACCGTGCGCGGGCTGATCTCCCGGGCAAAGGTGGGCAGCAGGGTTCCGTCCATGTCGATTGCCACCAGGCGAACGGGAGAGCGCATAGGTCTAGTTTACCGGGCAAGATGAGGCCAGTCTAAAATGTCGGACATCGGACCGATTTATACCACCTCGGAGGGGGGTACCCCCCACCCTGTTTCTGTAAAGTTTTCATTCTAATCAGGTTATTTGCAGATTCTATATAATAAACAGGTTACGTGCAGTTACAGGCGTCCCCCGGTTATGGACGGCGCTATGAAATGAATGTGCACTACCGCGGTCGTCCTTCCTATTCCAATTGAGCGCCGGGGAAAGGCTATTTTCTGCAAATGAGGATGCCGAAAATTGGGAGATTCGTTGGGGGAAATGGAGCGATCGGGTAGTCTTTTGAGTATGGAGAGAGTTTGTAGTCAATGCCGGGCGGTGATTGACGAAAAAACCTTGGCCGATTGGTGCCCGGCTTGTGGAGGGGCATTCGTTGAGCGGGCCAGTCTGCCAGCTATCGATCAGATTGGCGGGTGTGCGGCTGAGGTCGATCATCGCGGGATCGTGCTGCCGCGGCGTCATGCGGTGGGCGGGATTATTACGCCGCAGTAAGTATTCCGGGGCAGGGAATCAGGGGCTGGTATCCAGCCCGACCGCTTCAGCCAGGCGGGCTTGGCGCTCATCGAAGGTCCAGAAGCGCTCAGCCTTCAATTCGAGGGCGCAGGCAACGTGGAGTGAATCGAGGGTGCGGACGCCGAGGGTGGGGCCGTATCTACGGGCGAGGTCGATACTGGTTTGCCAGGTTCGTTCGGGCAGGTCCGTCAGACTCCAGACACCTTGAGTGCAATCCTTCTGAAAATCAATCCATGCAAGCTGCGCTTCATCTGTGGACATGCGCTTGCGAAATACCTGCTGATAGAGCGCATGCGCGAGTTCGATTCGGTTGAACGGAGTCAGCCAGACTATCGGCCTTGATGCCATGCGGCGGCGCGCCTCTGGCGAATGCACTTCATTGACATATGAAGATGCAACGAAACTGCTATCCGCATAGACCATCAGTAGCGGCTGTTCCTATCCTCAATCATGTCTTCCACGATCGGGATCACGCGGTCGCCGAAGATGGCACGGGCACGGGCCTCGAAGTCGGGCCACTCGGCCGGGCTCGGAGCCGGTGGCGTTCGCGGCACTAGATCGCCTATCACCTCGTTGCGCTCGCGCACTTCAATATGAACTCCAGCCCTGAGCCAGGCTTTGACCTTGCGGGTGTCACGAAGCTGCCGGAGAGTTATGCTCTGCATGTTTAGAATGTGACACAATTTGTGTCACATTGTCAATGCGAAGCGAAATAAACTCGTTTACTTGGACCATTTTTCGAGACGCCACCCATACATTACTTTGAGTTCTTCTGTACGATCCCGAGTAACCGCTTCGAGGCAGGCAAATTTGACCATCGGAGCAGCGCTGCCGCCTCTGTAAAGCTCATACTCAGCTGAACAGTTTGCGTCACGAAACTGAATCCACAATCGCTGAACTTCTCGTAGATTCGCAAGGTTGTCTCCGTCAACCACGGTCAAGATTCGACTGTAGATCTGATTCAACTCTGCATCCGACGCTTTATACGCCTGATAAAAACACGCGGTTGTTTCAGCACCCGATCCAGCTTCTTGACATGGCCCATCTTTCGCATTCATGTGTTGCGCAGAACAACTACATACAATAAGCCAAACTGATAAACACCACAGGCATACTCCAAGAACTCTCCCTTGCATTTTCGCCACTCCTTTCTCTTCATTATTCATACCGCAGCGCCTCGGCCGGCAGCACTCTCGCGGCGGCGGATGAGGGGTAGAGGGTGGCCAGGAGGGAGATGCCGATGGAGACTGCGGCTACGATTACTCCGTCTAGCGGGCCGGGGGCGAAGGGGAGCGTGTCGATTGAATAGACTTCGGCGGAGAGATGGATGAAGTGGTAGTGGCCGCCAGCCCAGGCGGCGAGGTAGCCGAGAACGAGGCCAAGCGCGGTGCCGATGATGCTGATGAGAAGGCCTTGCACCAGGAAGATGCGGCGGACCTGGTTGGGGTCTACGCCGAAGCTCATCATGACGGCGATATCGCGTGTCTTCTCCATCACCATCATGGTGAGTGCGATGAGGATGTTGAGCGCGGCTACGATGACGATGAGGGCGATGACGATGAAGGTGACTACCTGCTCGAGCTTGAGGGCGCGGAAGAGCTCGCGGTTCTGCTCCATCCAGTTGGTGGTCATGTAGCCTTTGCCGGCGGCGTGCTCGATGGCACGGCCGACTTGAGGGGCGCGGTCGAGATTGTCGACCCTGAAGCTGATGACGGAGAGCAAGTCTGGCTCGCTGAAGAGGCGCTGGGCGTCGCTGAGGCGCATGAAGGCCTCGGCCGCGTCGTACTGGTAGAAGCCGGAGTGGTAGACGGCGGCCACGCGGAAGCGCTGGTACTTGGGGGCGAGGCCGAGAGGGGTTAGCTCGCCCTGAGGACTGGTGACCAGCACGCTGTCGCCTACCTGGGCGCCGATCTGCTCGGCTAGTTCGTTGCCCAGAACCAGAGGCGGGATAGGGTGTGTTGGCCGCGTCCTGGCCGATGGGCTGATAAGGATCGGGACGCGCGGTGTCCGGGTTGAGGTCTTTTGCCGATCCGGAGGTGATGGTGTCAAGCAGGCTGCTGACGGTGCGCTCCTGGGCGGGAATGATTCCCTTGATGAGGGCGAATCCGGCGCGGGGGCCGCGGGAAACCAGGACCTGGCCGTAGATTCCGGGTGAGGCGGCGGTGACGTGGGGGACGGCGCGGAGTCGGGCGATGAGAGGCTCCCAGTTGCGGATGCCGTCGGCCTCAACGCGCATCAGGTCGACGTGGGACGATGCTCCCAGCAGGCGGACTTCGAGGTCGCGGCGCATGCCGTTGGTGATGGCAAGGGCGATGATGAGCGCGGCGACTCCCGCGGCTACCCCAGCGATGGAGATGGCGGTGACCACGCCTACAACGGCTTGGCGCCGCTTGGCCCTGAGGTACCGCATTGCCAGAAACATCTCAAATCGCATGAGGCTTGCTTCTCCTGTCTTTACATACCGCCGCGGAACTGGATGATGCGGCGGCGATCGCGCTTGGTGGGCCTGTGCACCGGGATGGGTGCGAATTCCTGCATGGCTTTGCGTTCTTCGGCAGCTTTGGCCCGTGCCTCTTTGCTGGCTTCGGTTTCGCGGTAGAGGGTTTGTGCTACGGCGGCGGGGCCGCGCATGTGGCTGAGTTCGAGGACTTCAATGTGAAACTCGCCGCCTTCGTTCCTGACCGTTAGCATATCGCCTACGTGGACTTCGCGGGCAGACTTGGCGGAGACTTCGCCCGAGTGAATGCGGCCGAGCTCGCAGGCTTTTTGGGCCAGGGCGCGGGTCTTGAAGAAGCGCGCCGCCCATAGCCATTTGTCGATGCGTACGGTTGTCATGGCTGAAATTTTAAGGCCCGTGGCTAAAGCCACTTAAATGGAAGCCTGCAATCAGGGGCCTGAAGGTCCCTGCTCCCTCCGTTATTAACGTTTGATGCGCGGTTAAGCACTTGCATTGCGAGTGCTGATTATCTCGCGGTTTAATTTGCCAATACGGCGCGGTAGCGGACTTTGTTTTTCTTCACTTTGTCGATGGCTTCGTTGGCTTTGGCCATGGGGAAGGCTTCAGTACGGGCCTTTATTCCATGGCGGGCGGCTATGTCGAGCATCTCAAGCAGCATTTTTGGGGGGCCGATGTTGCTACCGCTGACGGTGCGCTGGCCGGAGATGAGCGGGAAGGCCTGAATGGAGATGGGCGAGGGAGGCACACCTACAAAACATAGTGTTCCGGTGGGACGCAGGGTCTGAATGTAGGCGCCCCAATCCTGGTCGGCGTTGGCGGTGTTCAGGATGAAGTCCTGGGTACCGGCGACCTCCTTCATGGCTTTTGATTCGCGGCTGTTGACGAAGTTGTTGGCGCCAAGAGCGCGTGCTTCTTCTTCCTTATCGGCTGAGGTAGAAAAGGCGGTTACCTGGGCACCGAAAGCGCGCGCGAACTGGATGGCCAAGTGGCCCAAGCCGCCGATGCCGACGACGCCAACCCGGGAAGATGGGTTAATGCCATGGATGCGCATGGGGTTATAGACCGTGATGCCGGCGCAGAGCAGGGGGGCGGCGTTTTCGCTGGGGATGGCATCGGGGATGGGAAAGACAAAGCGGACATTGGCGCGGACGGTGTCGGCATAGCCGCCGTTTCGATGCACGCATGTGGCCTCGCTGCTGAGACAGAGATTCTCCATTCCACGGGTGCACCATTCGCAATGACCGCAGGAGTTTGATTGCCAGCCAAGGCCTACGCGCGTTCCGGCCTTGAGCGCCCGCACCCGGGATCCGACGGCCGTGACTGTGCCGATGATTTCGTGGCCGGGGATGAAGGGATACTGGCTGATTCCCCAGTCGTTGGAGATGAGGTGTAGGTCGCTGTGGCAGATGCCGCAGTGGGTGATGGCGATCTCCACTTCAACGGAACCCAGCCTGCCCGGGTCGTAGCGAAAAGGCAACAGTTCTGCTCCAGCGGCGTGCGCTGCAAGTCCTTGTATTTGAGCCATGTTCGGTATTGGATCCTCTCTGAAATTCGAAAAACGACCGATATGAATTGGGGCGCCGGCCTGGGGACTTGGCGGGAATGGTTACCGCCGTCTTTAGTTTAAACTGCCGGGCGGTAATTGTGGGAGCAGAAGACTGAAACCGCCAAATGGCTCTCTTGCGCGTGGTAATTTTCACCCGCAGGGCAGGAAGCGCAGCGGCAAGGCTGGAACACACCACCGACATCGCCGACCAAAGGCAGGCACCCTGGGTGATCAGCCGGTGGAGATGCGGCGACGTGCTATTTGAACTGGCTGACCATATCGAGGACGTAGTAGCCGATGACGAAGAGCGTGGCGACTGCGGCCAAAACTGTGGCAATCCTTACGACAGGCTCAAGCTTGTGGATTTTTTCCATCAGCATGGCCTGTTCGGCTTTTACATGATTGAATGAATCGTCCAGGATGAGCTGGTCATCTTCGTCTCGGGTCAGTCTTGAGTTATAGACCTTGAGGATGATCATTAGCAGGACCAATGCACCCCAAACGGACCACATTAAAGGAACGATTCTCATACTCCACCTCGAAAAAACTCTTGGGTCCCAGATACCGGCGGGTCCGTTTAAGGAAACGCGGTCTCGTGAGTAGAGGGGCCGTACGGATGATCATCATAGCCCCAAATGGGGTGCGGTGTCGTGACAATTATCACAGGCATTTTCCGGCTGGGTACCAAGGTTCATACTCTGTTGCATTTGGGCTGAAATGGAAAGCGATCGGGGCGCGGGATCTGCGCCTTTGCAGGCACCAATTGCATCTAATGAGATGGAAGAGCAAATGGGGCTTGTGTCCCTGCTCACAGAGCAGTACATTTGGAACATAGAGCTACGAAGTACGCAAATTCACCGTTTGGGAGAGACTATGGCCACCACGACCACCGCACCTGCACAGGAAACCGAAAAGAAAGCCCCCCTCAACCTGACTCCTCAGGCCATTGCCAAGGTGCGCGAGATCATGGCCACCCAGGATCCGATTCCCGCGGGGCTGCGCATCGGCGTGGTGGGCGGCGGCTGCTCAGGATTCCAGTATTCGATGGCTTTTGAGAACCAGAGCGGCATGATGGATAAGGTCTTCAAATTCGATGATTTGCAGGTATTTGTGGACTCTACTTCACTGATGTACCTGAACGGCTGCACAGTGGACTATGTGGAGACGCTGGAGGCGGCCGGGTTCAAATTTGATAATCCCCAGGTGAAGAGCACCTGCGGCTGCGGTTCTTCGTTCAGCACTTAAGCGGCTGGTTCATGGGGTTGCGATTTTGTGCTGAGGTATCCCGCCTGGGAGCAAAAAGTGCCAAAGCAGGTTCTTCGACTCCGCTACGCTTCGCTCAGAATGACAGCGCCAAGGGTGGGGCACCCGGATTTTTCAATATCAATCGGTAAAAGGCCCGCATCTGCCATGGATGCGGGTCTTTCTGCATTTGGGGTGGGATTGGATGGTGCGGCTGGACCGATCTACCGCGCAGGCGAGTAGGTGCTTCCGGAATCGCTGCTGCCGGATGTGCTGCCGCTGCCTGAGGTGCCGCTATCAGAGCTTCCCGATCCCGAGTTTGTGTTTCCTGTGTTGCCGAAACCGCCGGGGCTATTGCCGAAACCACCCGGGCTGTTGCCGAATCCACTTGGGCTGTTCCCAAATCCACCTGGGCTGCCGATTCCGTTGCTGCCGGGCATGGAGCCGCTTTGCTGCAGGCCAGTTGAGCCTCCGCCAATCTGAAGCATCTGGTCCTGGGCCGGGTCATAGACGAACTCCCACTGGTTGAAATGATTCTGCTTCTTATAGAGAAGGATGGTCTTTTTGGGGCTGCCGGGGGAGAAGCCGATGATGCCCCCGCCGCCCAGGGTCTGCCCGGAGAGCCCCGAGCTGGAACCCCCCAAAGACGACGTGGTCAAGGAGGAGCCTGACGAGGAGCCTGAGGATGAACTGCCGCTGGAAGAACCTAAATCCGTGCTACCAGTGCTGTTGTTGCCGTTGTTGCTGTTGCCGTTGTTGCCGCCGCCTGGGTTGTCGGTGGAGTTGCCGGACGCTCCGCTTGTGCCGTTGGGATTGGACGGATCATTGGGATTGCCGGATGCGCCCGAGGCGCCTGATCCTCCGGATGCCGCGCCGGAGGCATCGGGCTGGCAGCCACCAAGCGGGGAGTTTGAGCCCATGCCCATGGACGAATTGAGGCCGTTCGATCCGAAGCTGGATGAGCCCATGCTGGAAGAACCGAAGCTGGATGAGCCCATGCTGGAGGAACCAAAACTGGAGGTGCTGGAGCCGGACGAGCCGATCCCGGCGCCTAGCCCGTTGTTGCCACAGCCCATGCCCATGCCGCCCATCGTGCTGGCCATGGGCTTGCCGAAGAAGCCGAAGGCCGTCGGCTGCTTGTTCTGGCCGAAGTGGATGGGCTTCCACTCGTTCTTTCCGGTGGAGGGGTCAATGTACTTCTTGCGCAGGAAGCGGATCTGATTGGAGTTGATCAGCGCATCAACGGTGGGCGGATAGTTGCCGAATTTTTTGTGGTAGAGCTTGAGGGCGCGGACGTATTGCTTGCCGCGGTGCATGGTTTCGACTTCGCGGTCGCGCTCGATCTGCTTAGTGATATTGGGCAGGGCAATGCTCATGGCGAGGACGAGCAACGCAAGCAGGAAGATGACCGCAATGAGAATGTAGCCCTCTTCAGAGGGTTGAGGGCGGCGGCGGAATGGGCGTGGCTTCATCATAGAAATAACGCAGACGCTTCAACGTTCGCTCGCGGTCAGCGCTTAGCAAGAGCGGTTAGTTTGCCGACAACGGCAAAGTCTGGGTATTGTCGTAGCCCAGGTCAGTGACCTGGACGCTGGCGGGCAGGATTGCGCCCACCTTATAGCGATGATCCACAATTTCGCCGGTCTTGGCCATGAAAATATCCTCTCCATGGATGATGAATGCTTTGAGCGATTTGTCCTTGGCCTGGGTATAGCCGAAGTACTTCAGATCGATGGCAGGCGGCTTGGGCGGCACATAGGGCGCCGGTCCCGAGGGCACCGCGCTGGCAGCTGCCTGCTGTTCTGCGCGAGGGCCTTTTACGAGGTTTTCGATCACGGCGGGGGCGGACTCGGCGGAAAAGATATTTCTGCCAGTTCCCGAGTATTCCACGTCCTCGGTTTCGGCCAGCTTGTCGAAGTGCACCGTGGGGTCGAGATCATCATTGGACAGCTTTTCCGCATCGGGTCCCGCTGAACTCTGGCCGACGGCCGCGGACTGTGCTCCGGCTGTCGGGCGGGCAGCGCCGGCTGCGGTCTGCACCGGGATGGGCACCGGTGTGGAAGCGCCTTTGGAGGAGCCGAAGAGCTCAATGTAAGCGATGACAATGATGACAGCAAAGAGCACACAGGCAATGATGACCTGGCGCTTGTTTTCAGTTCCCATGCGGAGGGCCATAGCTAATTGCCCTCCTTTCCGGTTGGAACTGATGCAGGCGCAGCATCGTTGGGTTCCGGCGTGGACGGCAATCCGCTGGCGGCCGCATCTGCCGGCCTGAGCCAGGTGGACACGCGCAGCCGCAGGTTTACCAACCCGCCCTGCTGACCGGTAAGTTGCATGCCTCGGATGACAAAAAAAGTCTGGTCGCGCTCCAGGCTGTTCACAAAGCGCATGATCTGGGGATATCCGCCGCTGATGTTGGCATCCATGGAGATTTCAGTAAGGTCCGCGCCAGGGGCTTTTTGTGCGTACTGGACCGCGGTAAGACGCGCACCTGATTTGACCTGCAAATCGCCGATGCGGCCGAGGATGAAGGAGTAGTTAGGAGGGATGCGCTTCTCATAGAAGGCGTGAATGAGAGTGCGGGACTGTTCGACGCGCTTGTCCAGACCGCGCAAGGGAGCGGTTTGCATCTCCTGCGCCTTCAACTCAACCTGCTTGCTGGCCAGTGCATCAGTGGAGTGGCCGTTGGTGGCTACCCAGTCCATGCCGAAGCGGACTGACAAAACGGCGACCAGCACAAACATCACGGCGAACGCGACGAGGTGCCAGGTAAGCGGGGAGGTCAGGCGCTCAATCCATATTGCAGAAGGGCGTTTGATCATTGCGGGCCTCCGGGCTGTGCGTTGGGATCGTCAGGGTTGTTGCGGCCGCGCCTGGTCAACGGCCGTAACCTGCGCGCGAGCTGGATTCTGCCCGAGGGAATTGGGCTGAGGGGACGCAGCCTGAGGAGACACGGCCTGTTGGGGTGCGGGATGCGGCGGGCGTTATAGGGCGGCCGGACCTGATTTCCGGGGGGCGGCTGGGCTGCATTGGACGCGGCGGCTGGCTGGTTGGCGGCTTCTTCAGCGGCATGGGCCGCCTTTCGAGCCACCTTGCGTTCTTCAGCCGTGGCTGGGTTGTACTCGGCCAGCAGTTCGAAGTTGACGCGGTTGGAGGCGCTGACCGGTTGCAGTTTTTCGGCGGCTCCGCCGGCGGCATCGGCGTTTTCACCGATGATGCGGGGAAAGAGGAAGCGCTTGGAATGCTCGAGATTGCTGACCAGCTCGACGGCGCGGTCGCGTGGTCCGATCACATGCAGATTTACAGTGATCTTTCCGGTCTTATCGTCCCGCTTGGGATCCAGGGTTGAGACCATCACGCCGCCGGGCAGCACGGTTTCAAGATCTTCCATGGCCAGCGTCCAGGAGAAGGTCTTTTCTTCAAAGAGCTTGTTGAGGACCTGGGCCTGGAGCAGCACCTGGTTGTTGGCCGGCTGCTTCATCAGGTCCTGGTAACCCTGCCGTTCCTGGGCGATGCGGGCGATTTGTCCGTCGAGAGAATGATCGCGTGCGCGGGCGGCTTCAGCCTTGCTGTGAAACAGATGCAGGCCCAGGCCGAGGAGGATGGCGAGGACAGCGAGCACGCCCATGCCGATGCGCAGACGCTTGTTGGCCGGTCCTAGATCAGCGAAGGGGCGAGTGGCGAGATTGAGAGTAATGCGCATGGGCTTAACTTGCCCCCGCCAGTGCGCCGGCTACGCCGGCAATGCTGATGTCGCCCATCGCGGTGGTCATTCCGGTTTCAGGCTGCGGCGCCAGATCACTCACCGTCATTTCGGGATCATTGAGCCAGCTGCCAAAATCGATGGCGCCGCCGGAGCCGGCAAAGTACATTTTTTGCGGCCTGAATTGCAGTTTGTCTTCATAGTAGGCGGCGGCTACGGCGATGCCGCGCTGCACCTCAGTGAGGCGCTGCGCCGGGTCTTCCGGCAGGTCGAGGGTGCGATAAAGCAGCAGGTCCTGGCCGTTGGTGATGGAGGTTGTGAGCGCCACGGGAGTGAGGTTGGCAATCAGCACCGCCTCCATGGAATCGAGGACGCTTAAGGCAGCCAGTCCGGAGGGCAGAACGGCGCCGGGCTCGTATCCGGCGGAGCGAACCGCGGCCTCATATTCCTGGAGGATGGGGCCGGGAATGACGGCTGCCAGGACTTTGCACTCGGTCTTGGTTTGAACCAGCACCTGGTAGCTGAGGCCCGCGGGCTCGATCTCAAACGGAACCATCTTACGCAGACGGAAGCGGAGCACGGAGAGGGCCTCATCAATCTTGATGGGCAAGGTATCGAAATCCAGCATGAAGACGCGGACCACCGTATCGGGCAGGATCAAGGTGACGGAATGCGAGCGCGGCGAGACCTGGCCAAGGGCCGAGCGAATGGCGCCGGTAATAGCTTCCTGCATTCTGATGTTGGGCTCGCCGATGCCGGGCAGAAGAGCGCCTTCAGGGAGCGGCACGTAGGCGTAGACCGGCTTTTGCCCCATTGCGGGCAATGCGGCGGCCAGCACTCCCTGCGGAGATAGTTCCACAGCGCCGGGCGGACGGCCGCCGGGCCTGGAACCTAGACTTACTTTGTTCAAAATCCGATTCACTAGCGGGTTGCCTCAATGAAGGTGACCTTGTTGATCTCCTTGAGCGTTGTCAGTCCGCGGCGGACGCGATCAATCGCCGATTCACGCAGAAAGCTCATGCCCTCCTTCTGGGCCAGCTTGCGAATTTCGGAGGTGGGCTTCTTTTCAAGAATGATTTCACGAATGGGGTCAGTGAGGTCGAGCAGTTCGTGGATGGCGGTGCGGCCGCGGAAGCCGGTGCCGCCGCACTCCATGCAGCCGGTGCCCTCGCGGAATTCAAAACCATGCCACTTGGCCGGGTCAAGACCGCTGGCTCGCAGTTCATCGTCATCGTAGACCACGGTGTGGGCACAATAATCGCAGTTGGTGCGCACCAGGCGCTGGGCCAGAATGCAGTTAAGAGCGGAGACGAAGTTGTAAACTTCAACGCCCATGTTGACGAAACGGCCCAGCACGTCGAGCACGTTGTTGGCGTGGACGGTGGTGAAGACGAGGTGGCCGGTGAGGGCGGAGTTGATGGCGATCTGCGCGGTTTCGTTATCGCGGATTTCGCCCACCAGGATCTTGTCGGGGTCGTGGCGCAGGATGGAGCGCAGGCCGCGGGCAAAGGTGAGGCCTTTTTTCTCGTTGACCGGAATCTGCGTGATGCCGCGAATCTGGTACTCGACCGGGTCCTCGATGGTGATGATCTTGTCTTCGTCGCTCTTGATTTCGTTGAGCGCGGCGTAGAGGGTGGTGGTTTTGCCGGAGCCGGTGGGGCCGGTAACCAGCACCATGCCGTAAGGCTCGCGAATGTAGTGGCGGAAGCGCTTGAGGTCTTCATCGGCAAAGCCGACCACATCGAGGGTGAGCTTTTTGAACTTCTCGCTCATTGACTCTTTGTCGAGCACGCGGAGAACGGCGTTTTCACCATGCACGGTGGGCATGATGGAGACACGGAAGTCGATCAGGCGGCCCTTGTAGCGGACGCGGAAACGGCCGTCCTGGGGGACGCGGCGCTCGGCGATATCCAGCTCGCTCATGATCTTGATGCGGCCCAGGATGGTGGAATGGTGCTCGCGGGCGATGGGGGCCATGGCCGGCTGGAGCACGCCGTCAATGCGGTACTTGATGACCAGCGAATCGTCGTTGGTTTCGATGTGAATATCAGAGGCGCGGCGCTCGAGAGCGGTGAAGATGGTGGTATCGACCAGGCGGATGATGGGGCTGATGTCTTCTTCGCTGGTCAGCTTCTCAATGGAGATGTTTTCGTCCTGGTTATCATCCCCGGTGAGCACGTCGAAGGTGAGGCCTTCGCTGGCTTCGTCGAGCACGCGCTGCGACTGCTCGGTTTTTTTGAGCAGGTCGGTGATCTGCGAAAGAGTTGCGACGCGCGCGATGATGCGGTGACCGAGGAGGCCGGCGATCTCGTCGAGCACCATCAGCCGCGATGGATCGCTGACGGCGATGGTGAGTGCGTCCTGCACCTGTTCAATGGGCACAAAGTTATAGCGGAACATCAGTTCCACGGGAACGGTGCGCAGCAGGTCGTGCTGAATCTTGAAGTTTTTCAGGTCAACGAACTCGGCGTGATAGCGGCGTGCGAGGGCTTCAGCCTGGGCTCGCTCGTCCTGACCCGCGGCCACGTGGGCCGTTGGGTAGAGGAGCGGTGGGAAGAGGAGGCAGCGTTGTGTTGGCCATGGTGGATTATCCTCCCTGACTTGTGCCGGCCTGGCCCAGCGAGAAGATGGGCAGGTACAGCGAGATGAGAATGAAGACCACGACCACGCCCATGATGATAAGGATGGCCGGCTCAATGAGCGCCAGCGATGCGGTGAGCGCGGTAGCCACGTCTTCTTCAAAAAATTCGGCAACCGAGTTGAGCATCTGCGGCAGGGCGCCGGTCTGTTCGCCCACGGTGATCATCTCCGTGGAAAGGCCGGGAAAAATTTTGGTCTGGGTGAGCGATTCGGCCAGGCTTTTGCCCTCGCGGACCGTGCCGATGGAAGAGAAGACCGCCCTCGAAACCTTGCGCGAAGAGATGGAGCGCGCCGCGGTTTCGAGCGACGGCACCAGCGGCAGGCCGCCGGTGAGCAGCGTGGAAAGCGTGCGGGAAAACAGGGCGACCTGGTACTTGAGCCAGATTTTGCCGAAGACGGGCATTCCCACGCGGACATTATCGATAAGATCACGGCCCCGCTCGGTGATGGAGAAGCGGTAGGCCGCGAAGGCAAAGGTCAGAAGCCCCAAGAAGAAGCCAGATGAAGTTGTGGTTCAGCCACTTGCCGAAGTTCATCAAATCCATCGGTCATGGCCGGCAGCTTGGAGCCCATCTGGTCATAAAGTATGGCGAACTGCGGCACTACGACAGCGAGCAGAAAGACCATCAGGCCGCAGACCAGGGTGAGGAGCAGCGCCGGATAGATGAGCGAGGCGGTGAGCTTTTTGCGGAAGGTGAGCGAGACTTTCTGGAAGTTTACGTAGCGCTCCAGCACCTCCTGCAGGTTTCCGGAGCGCTCGCCGGCCAGCAGGGTGGTGGTGTACATGACGGGGAAACCGGTCTGGGCCTCGAAGGCGTCGGAGAGCGAGTCGCCGGTTTTGATGCGGTTGGCCACATCGTCGAGCGAGCTGGAGAGCTGGGCGTTCTTTTGAATCTTGGAGAGCATCTGGAGCGAGCCCAGGATGGGCAGGCCGGCCTTGACCAGGGTGAGGAATTGCTGGTTGAAGATGAGAAACGGCTCCAGCTTGACCTTGCCCCGCTTGATGCCGCCAAAGCCTCCGCGGGCGCGGATGGAGAAGACGTTGTAGCCGGCGTGGGTAAAGCGGGCGCGCAACTCCTCGGCGGTGGCTGCCGACTGCACCTGCTCCTGCACGCGGCCACGCTCATCGGCCAGTTTGATGATAAATTCTGCCATGATTCTTCTCGCCGGGGCGAAGGGTCCGGCCTTTCAAAGAGGTTTTTCTCAAGCTTTAGGTTACCAGCTTCCGCCGCTGGTTTTCGTAACGGATAGACGCAAAAGGGGGATGCAACGCTCGCAGAGCGACGTACACGGCCGGATTCTCCCGGAGAGCTCTAAAATGCATGGTCTCGAACAACATGCAAGAATGGATATGAACCCCTGCCAACGGGGATCAGGGGCAGAACGTAATGCGTCGTGTAGCACTAATTTACAACCCGGCTTCAGGCCAGCATCTTAATCAGCGATCGGGGAGAATTGCCGATGTTCTGGCGGTGCTTCGTGAAGCGGGCATTGAAGTTGAAGCGATCGCAACCGAATCGCCGGAGAGCGCCGGAGTTCAGGCGCAGGAGGCGGTGCGCCGGGGGTTCGATACGATTCTTGCCTGCGGCGGGGACGGCACCGTTCATGAATCGCTGCAAAAGCTGGTGGGAGGAACAGCGGCGCTGGGCGTGATCCCCATGGGCACGGCCAATGCGCTGGCTACGGACCTGGGAATGCCGTCGTCGCCGGTGAAGGCGGTGAAGGCGCTGCTTGACCGCGGTCCCGGAGCGAATCTCACGTGGGCCGCGTCTTCTATCGCAGCGGCGAGGGTGAGGATCGCTTCGCGCTATTTTATCGTCGCGGCTGGAATCGGCCCGGATGCTTTATTTCTTTCGCGGCTTGACTCCGGGCTCAAGCAGCGGTTCGGTTACGCGCTCTACGTGGTGGAGGCTCTTCGCGTATGGGCTACGCATTCGTTTCCCATGTTTGCCGCATCCATTGTTGAGAGTGGAAGCTCGACGCCAAGGGTGGAAGAAGTGTCTCAACTGCTGGCGGTGCGCATCAGCAATTTTGGCGGCTTGCTGAATAACCTGGCTCCGGGAGCGGCGCTGGTCAACAGCCACCTGCGCGCGATTGCCTTCAAGACGCGGAGCCGCATGCATTATCTGCGATTTTTGCTTGCCGTGGCGTTTGGACGCCACAAATTTTCAGATCGAGTTGAGCTGGTGAAGGCCGTCTCAGTGGAATGCCGGAACCTGGAAGGCTCGAAGGCGCGCTTGTTTATCGAGGCGGACGGAGAACTGCTGGGCACATTGCCGGTCAGGATTGAAGTGGTGCACGAAGCCTTGACCTTGCTGATTCCGCAGAAGGCACAGAGACGATACTCCAGAGTTTCACAAGCTTAAAGCAGTTCTTCTGAGGGCGTAGAGTGAGCGTGGACCGGGAGGTTCACGCTACAGCCTGCCAGGAGGCCGGCGCTACCTATTCTTGCCGCGACCGGTAATCTTCAGACTAGCAGAGAGTTAGTTTATACCTATGGGCGAAATGCTCTAAACGCTGCGGATCGCGCCTGCTGCGGGTTTGCAGTCAAGGCTTCAACCAGCGGTCAAGCCAGTCAAACGCATCCTCCTGCATTTTCAGGCTGAAGGTATGTGGCCGGTCGTAAAAACGTCCTGTGAACTTTGATGATGCTCCCGTTTTGGCATAAATGGCGTCTAGCTTTCTCAACGCTTCTTTCATGCCATCCATGGGGTAAAGCTCATCCCGGGAACACTGCTGAACCATCAGTGGCTTGGGAACCATGCAGCCAATGAGATCAGGCAGATCAAGGTAGCGGGTAAGACCAGGAAGAAAATGAATAAAGCTATGAGTATCCGCGTGCGAGCGAATCATGGGCCGCAGGGCTGACATCCAGCCTACAGAAACCGCGCACTGGATGCGGTCCTCTAACGCCGCGAGAAAATCGGTCCGGTATCCCCCCATTGAAATTCCGACACAGCCGATTCTGGAGGGGTCCACTTCAGGTCGGCTGACCAGGTAATCCACGGTTCGAAGATCGTCCCAGTGAACAATGCCCTGCCATGTGGCGCCGGCCCAACAAAGAGACTTGAACAGCGTGGCCTCGCCTGCCGCGGCTCGCCGATTCAAAGACTCCACTTGCTGAAGAGAATACTTCGACCGGTCGAGCCCGTATTTTTCAGCGTCGCTTCCGAAAAAGCATCTGCGCTCTCCAAAATAGAAACTGTCGATGGAGATGACCACGTAACCCCGGCGGCATAAGGCCAAAGAGGTGGAGCGGCCTTCGTAATTCTCCTGCCGGTAATTGGCGATCGCGGGCGAGTCGCCTTCCGGCATGGGCATGACTTTTTCTTTTCCATAGACGAACATTCCGCCGTGCGAATGGAGATCGACTATGGCGGGACGGGGGCCTTTTCTTCCTTTTGGGATCAGAACGCATGCGGGAACACGAAACCAGGGGGTGGTGGAAAAGAGAATCTTCTCCTGAACATACTCTGGAGTCTCCCATCGCTCTACCAGCTCCGGAGATCGAGCCACCGGGGGTGGAGCGTAATGGAAAAGTTCGAGCACTTTTTCGCGCACGGCATGACGATAGGCTTCCGGTCCAGAGTAATCTCGCTCCAACCAGGAAAGGGGGTAGTTGCACTGATTCGCCAACTCCATGACGGCAGGAAAGAGAGTTCCGATGTTGCTTTCTCCGGCAGGCAGATCGGAGGATTCAGGCTTTGAACTTGCCGGCATGCGATTCGGGATGCCAGCGAGGGCGAGGGCTCCTAATGATTTCAAACAGGTGCGGCGGTCAACTGAATCGACCGCTCCGGCTGTTACAACTTTTTTCATCGGAATTCTCCGTTCCAAGATTATCGTTTCGAGGGCGGTTTTGTGCGGTATTCGTTCTGAATTCTCTGGTTCATGGAATCCCGGAGGATTCCATGCTGCCCGTCTGCTGAACCTGTATCCTGATTAGCGTTCCATATTGCGGTAAGCAAGGAAGTGCTGGATCGAGGAAGGCAATGGATCTTGTGATGCGGGAGTGGCGGCTGCTGGGGACGATTGGCGCAAGCCTTGGGTCTGCTCTGCGCAGGCATTGGAGGCTGGCTGGAGGTGGCGGGATGCTGTTGGTTGTCGCGGTTGCCGCGGTACTGCTGACCGGGTTCCATGGCGGACGAGCGGCAGCGGTAGTCGCACCTTATCCGCACGAGCTGGCGCAGGTGAGTTTTGCCGTGGCCGGCGACGTGATTCCGCATGAGCCGGTTCGCGCGCCGCCGCTGCCGCTGCCGGAGACCGACCAATTCGCAGGGCTGGGGCGCGCTCTTCAGCGATGTGAGCGACGTTTTTCACGGCGCCGACTTCGGCTTTGTGAACCTGGAAACGCCGGTGGCTCCGGCGCACTCGCACGGGTCAAAGCCGTTCATGTTCGACGCGCCGGTCGCGCTGCTCGACGCGCTGAAGGCCAACGGCATCAAGATCGTTTCCTTCGCCAACAACCACGTGATGGACCAGGGCTGGGCGGGATTTGCCGAGACTCGCGAGCATCTGCGCGACGAGGGGCTGTTCTTTGTCGGCTCAGGCGATACGGCCGCGCAGAGCTGGCAGCCGGTCATCGTCGAGGCCAACGGCATCAAGGTGGGCTGGCTGGGCATGACGCGCTGGCTCAACGGCAACCGCAATCCCGAGAAGGACGATCAGCCGCACGTGAATTTCTTTCCCTATCCGGGTGAGTCGGGCGGCGCGCCGGGGATGGACGAAGCTGGGGTGCTGGCGGCCATCGAGCAGGCGCGGGCGAAGTGCGATCTGCTGGTGGTTTCAATTCACTGGGGCATTGAGTACGCGCCCGCGCCGCGGCCCGAAGACGTGGAGACGGCGCACAAGATGCTGGAGGCCGGAGCATCGGTGATCGTGGGCCACCATCCGCACGTGCTGCAGCCGGTGGAGACCTACCGCACCGCAGGACGGCCGCGACACGGTCATCTTTTATTCGCTGGGGAATTTTCTGTCGAACCAGTCGCGCACCTATGTGGATGGCCTGATGCCGGACAAGGACGGCGACCCGCGCGACGAGATGATCGGGCTGTTTTCCGCCGTGCGCAAGGACTATGGGCCGGCCGGCGTGCGCGTGGAACTGGGCCACGTGGGGATCTTGCCGGTGTGGGGCGAGAACAACCGCAACGAGCTGGCCAGCGGGCGCGCCAAATCCACGATCATTCGGCCGATTCTGATCGACCGCGAGATGCCGCGGCTGCAGGCGCGGCTGGATGAGTTGAACAAGTTGAGCACGGGTGGCACGCCGCTGACGGCCGAACAGAAACAGGAGTTCATCGATGTGACCAACCGGCTGAAGCTGCTGACCGATCGCCGCAAACTGTTGCTGGCGCGCACCGGCGATGAGTACGTGACCGATCCGCCGAAGTTAGCGAAGCCGTAAAAGTATTTCCGGCGGCTAAAGCCACGTTTCTCCATGCTGGCTTATGCGGGGTTAAACCCCCGCTCCTCCGTATCTAGTTTACCGAAGTTGTGAAGTGTGCGGTTCCTATTTTGTTTGCGAGATCCAAGCCAGGCGAGAAAAGCGGCTCCAGAGGGAGATTGGCTGGGTTCTGAGTTGGATTGCGGGGATTCGCTTGCAGCGTCTGGATCGGCGGCGGCTTCGCGTGCGGCTTTGGCGGCTTCAAATTCTTCGCGGTCGTCGGAGAGAATCTGCCACAAGCGCCGTGCCCCGGTCTTCCCAGTCTTCGTTGCCGCATCGGTCGCACTTGTACTCGCGAATATCGCGCCCGGAGAAGGTGTTCTTATCCGTCATCCGCATCGGTTCGCCGCACTTTGCGCAGTTCATAAGCCCATCCGCAACAACTTTGCGCCCGATTGCGGCAGCCGTCAATAGCCGTTTGCCACCAGTCCCGCTTCGGTCAGTTCAAGCTCCGGTTTCTTCTGGGCCTGCATTTGTGCGTGGGCCAGCTTCACCAGCACATCGGCTTCAACGTTCAGCGGAGCGCCTATGGCTAGCGTGTGCAGATTGGTTCGCCAATAGGTGAGGGGAAGAATGGCGATGGTGATTGTTTCGCCGTCGAAATCGGCGATGGTCAGGCTGATGCCTTCGACTGCGACCGAGCCTTTGTGGACCATCCAGGGGCGGACGTTTTCAGGGACGCGCACTTTGAGGGTCCAGTCGGTGGTCTGGCGGTCGAATTGCGGACTCGATTCGGGGACCACCGGATCGAGAGCCGTCATGGTTCCGCAGCCGTCTACATGGCCCTGCACAATGTGGCCTCCGAGCGGGCTGCCGGCGGCGGTGGGCAGCTCGAGGTTCACTTTGGCGCCGGGTGCGAGCGAGCCGAGCGAGGTGCGGTCCAGCGTCTCCTGCGCCAGGTCGGCGTGGAAGAGAGTGGGGTGCACATCGAGAGCTGTCAGGCAGACGCCGGAGACGCCCAGCGAGTCGCCCTCGCGCAGCCGTCCGGCAAGGCCGGGAGCCTCGACCGTCAGCCGGCGTACGCCTCCGGTATCTTTCAGGCTGACCAGCGTGCCGGTTTGTTCGATGATGCCGGTGAACATGCTTTTATTTTAGCGGTTTGCGTGCGAGGGGCGGTCAGATTTCACGGGTCAGCCTCTGCGTATTACACTCATATTGACCTCTCGAAAGACAAAAGCCGGTTCGCGAAAGATGAAAGCTCTTTTGTATGGGTCCCAGTACACATAAAAAAATCTCCGTGGAGGATCGGCGAATGAGCGAGACTGTCGCGATCGTGGAAGAAGACCTTGAGCGCAAAATTGCGGTTGACGCTAACCGTAGTGTCACGAGTGTAGAGCAAAAGCTGGAGAGAAATATAGCGGTCGACGCTTACCGCGGCCTGGTGATGGTGCTGATGATGGCGGAAGTGCTTGAGCTGACGCACGTATCCCGACTCATTCCCTGGCAATCCGATCTGGAGTTTTCTGGGCTATAACCAGTCCCACTCCGAGTGGGCCGGCATGAGCCTGCACGATACCATTCAGCCGTCATTCACCTTCCTTGTGGGCGTTGCGCTTCCTTATTCGGTGAGAAGCCGATTGAAGAAGGGCGCGACGTTTTCGCGGCTGCTGGGTCATACTATCTGGCGCAGTTTAGTTCTTATTGCGCTGGGGGTCTTTCTGTCCTCTACCCACAGCAATATGACCAACTTCGCTTTCACGGACACTCTGAGCCAGATCGGGCTGGGTTATACCTTTGCTTTTCTGCTGACCTTCGTTCGTCCGCGCTGGCAGTGGACTGCGTTTGGGGCGATTCTCTTCGGCTACTGGCTGGCGTGGGCGCTGTATCCTGCGCCTGGCCCCGGCTTTGATTACGCGGCTGTGGGTGTGACTGCCGACTGGAATCATTTGCACAACTACACGGGTTTTATGTCGCACTGGAACAAGAGCAGCAACCTCGGCCATGCATTCGACGTATGGTTCCTGAATCTGTTTCCGCGCTCCAGCCGTTTTCTGTACGCAAGAGGCGGCTATCAAGTGTTGAGTTTTATTCCTACGCTTGGGACTATGCTGCTGGGAGTTTTTGCGGGCCGCTGGTTTCTCACTACAGAGCCGAAGATTCCGATGCGCAAGTTTCTCATCGCTGCCGTCGCGCTCATGGCCGCTGGACTGCTATTTCACTTCGCCGGAGTTTGCCCGATTGTGAAGCGCATCTGGACGCCATCGTGGGTGCTGTTCAGCGGCGGCGTGTGCTTCGTCTTTCTGGCAGCGTTTTCATGGATCGTCGATATCAGAAAACATCGCAGCATTGCGTTTCCGCTGGTGGTGGTGGGCATGAATTCCATTGCGGCTTACGTCATGGCGGGTTTGTGCAGGGGGTTCTTTGAGGATAGCTTCCGCATCCACATGGGATGGGCGCTGAATATTCTGGGAGCTGCACTGCAGCCGATTATCCTGGGCACGATGGTACTGGGAACTTACTGGGTGATTCTTTTCTGGATGTATCGCAAGAAGATATTTATCCGGATATAGAGCGGTAAATGCTGCACATAGCGCGAATGCATAGTCGGGCAACGCGGCAATTCCTTAAGGAGAATGCCGCGTTGCCCGATTTGTTAAACAATCTGAATTTATGCCTGGGTTGCAATACCGGAGGCCGAGCGCTGCATCCACTTGCCCTGCGTAAAGTCAGGGAACTCGATGGGCGCGCTGCCGTTGCTGACTGAAGTGACGCTGAGCGAACCAACCGCTGACCAGGCTGCCGCGTCATAAACGTCGATATCTGGCGGAAGGCCTTCGCGTACGCATTGCAGCAGGCGGAGGAGCATCAGATAATCCATGCCGCCGTGGCCACCGACCTTGGCGGCAAGTTCGCCTTGCTTCTGCCACAGAGGATGCGCGTATTGCTTGTAATCGTCGATCGATCCCCACGACTCGTCCTTGTTCATTTCGTCAAAATATATGCGGGGCGGATAGTCTTCAAAGATGCCCTTGGTTCCGGCAATCATGTTGACGCGAGAGTAGGGGTGAGGCGTGGTGACGGTATGCTTGACCGTGACGGTCAGGCCCTTGACGGTTTTGACGAGCGAGGTGTTCATATCGCCACAGATATAGCGCTCCTCAAAGCGCGGATCTCCCGGCTTGAGGTGCGCCTGGCGGTATTCGTCGAGACTGCGCTGGCGGGAGCTCATGGAAACAATGGTTGCGAAGCGGTCGCCGCGCTGGATGCCCATATAGTTCGCCACGGGGCCGAGGCCGTGGGTGGGATAGAGATTGCCGTCGCGCTTGGTGTGTTCATCACGACGCCAGAGGCCCTCATTATGATCGGAAAAAAGTCCGGCACGAAGATCGTGGAGGTAAGCGCCCTCGCCGTAAAGAAGATCGCCGAACTTGCCGTCGTTGACCATGCGGAGGATCAGCGTCTCGTTATAGCCGTAGCAGCAGTTCTCGAGGATCATGCAATGCTTGCGGGTCTCTTCTGAGGTTTTTACGATCTTCCAGCATTCGTCGAGGGTTATTACTGCAGGCACTTCGAGGCATACATCCTTGCCGTGCTTCATGGCGGCGACGCCCATCTCGCAATGCCAACTCCAGGGAGTGGCAACGATAACCAGGTCGCTCGAGTCTTTGGCCAGCACGGTTTCAAAGGCATAGGGGCCGTCGGTGAAAAGCGGCGGCTTGGGCTGACCTGCGGCGACGACCAGGGATGCGGCGTGATCGGCAGCCTCCGGGTTCACGTCGCAGAGAGCCACAATCTGTGCGCCGGCGGCGAGCAGATTATTCAGCAGGGAGGTTCCGCGATGGCCGACACCGATGAAGGCGATGCGTGGATTGCGCTTTTCAAAGGGAACATCCACCATGGTGCCGTGGGTGGTGGCTTCCGGTGCAGCGGTGCCTTGTGCATTTGCGCGCGCCAGGTTCATTACGCTGAGCGTGACCGCGCTGGCCGCGCCCATTTTGAAGAACTTGCGCCGGCTTAACGACTCCGGCCCATGATTCTGCTCGCTTGAATTCATGAATTTATCCTCTGTCTTGCTTTTTGCCTACTTTAACACTTTGACCCCTCGACGGAATTGACGGCCGGCGGCCAGGGATCGCGGAGCAGCGAGCAGAGGCCCAGATCGTTTTCGTAGCGCTCAACCTCAACCTCTGCCATATGAACGGGGTGCGACATTCCTTTGAAGGCTGGAACTGCATCGGAGCCCATGATCTGCGGGGAGATGAAGAGGTGGATTCGGTCCACCATTCCGCCGGCCAACAGGGCCGTGTTCAGGCGTGTGCCGGTTTCAGTGAGCAGGGTGAGGATGCCTTCTTCACCGAGAATATCAAGCACTTTATCGAGCGGGACTCGGCCGGCTTCGGCTTGGAGAACGTCGACGCGGACGCCGCGTTTGCGGAATTCTTCGATACGCTTTGAGTCGCCGGAAACGGTGAAGATGGCGACGTCGTTGTGGGCGGTTGCGACCATCTTTGAGTCAAGGGGCATGCGCAGAGCTGAGTCCAGGACGATGCGCAGCAGGGGACGGCGGCGGCGGAAACCGCTGCGGTCGGTGAGCATTGGGTCATCGGCGAGGACGGTATCGACGCCAACCATGGCAGTATCGGCCTGCCAGCGGAGCGGCTGGACGGCCTGGCGCGCGGCTTCGCAGGTGATCCAATAGGGTTCGCGGGCCACGTGCTGGCCGGCGGGCGGCGCGATGCGGCTGTCGAGCGACATGGCCACCTTCATGAGGACCAGCGGGCGATGATGCTGGCTCCAGCGGGCGAAGCCTTCGTTGAGGCGGCGAGCTTCGGCTTCGCAGACGCCTACTACGGTTTCAATGCCGGCGGCGCGCAGCGCCTCCATGCCGTGGCCGGCGACGGCGGGGTTGGGGTCGATGGTGGCGGCTACTACGCGGCTAATTCCTGAAGAGATAAGGGTCTGGGTGCAGGGAGGGGTGCGGCCGGCGTGGTTGCAGGGCTCGAGATTGACGTAGGCTGTGCCGCCGCGGAGACGGTCGCCGGCGTGCTGTTGGGCGATTTTGAGGGCGACGACCTCAGCGTGGTCAATGAGATCGTATTCGTGCCAGCCTTCGCCAGCCACCTGGCCGGCTTTGTCGAGAATGACGCAGCCAACGGCGGGGTTGGGCGAGGTGAGGGCGATGCCGCGGCGGGCCAGCTCGAGGGCTCGTTGCATCCAGTGACGGTCTTGATCTAAAACGTTCATCTTATTCCAGTAGCGAATCTACAAACTCTGTGGGGGAAAACTCCAGCAGATCGGTCATTTGTTCGCCGACGCCGACGAAGCGGACGGGGAGTGAGAGCTCGCGGGCGATGGCTACGGCAATGCCGCCCTTGGCGGTGCCGTCGAGCTTGGTGAGGACGATGCCGGTGACTCCAGCGGATTGTGTGAATTGGCGGGCTTGCTGGAGGCCGTTCTGGCCGGTGGTGGCGTCCATGACGAGCAGGACCTGATGGGGCGCGCCGGGGACGAGCTTGGCAGCGGTGCGGCGCATTTTATCGAGCTCGTCCATTAGGCCGGATTTGGTGTGGAGGCGCCCGGCGGTATCGACGTAGAGGTAGTTGATGTGACGGGCTTTGGCGGCGCTTATTGCGTCATAGAGGACGGCCGACGGGTCGCCGCCGGGGCGGGTTTTGATCATCTCGACGCCGGAGCGGCTGGCCCAGATTTCAAGTTGTTCGATTGCGGCGGCGCGGTAGGTGTCGGCGGCGCAGAGGAGAACGGTGCGGTTTTGAGCGCGGGACCAGGCGGCGAGCTTGCCGCTGGTGGTGGTTTTGCCGGTGCCATTGACGCCGACGAGGAAGATGACGGCGGGGTCGCTTGAGGACGGCAAGGAGCTTGGATTGTGGGTGATGGGGGCTTCAAGAATGGAGCGAAGTTGCTGCTTGAGGAGGGTGCGGAGCTCTTCGCCGCCTTCAATGGCCTGGTGGCGGGCGCGGTCGCGGAGGGCGGTGAGGATTTCGGTTGTGGTCTGGACGCCCAGATCGCTCGAAAGCAATGCTGACTCAAGGGCTTCGAGGGTGGATTCGTCGACGGTGCGGGTGAGGGCTACTACGTCTTCGATTTTTGATGAGAGGGACTCGCGAGTGCGTGAGACGGCCTGCTTCATGCGGCTGAAAAAGCTGGATTTAGAGGACTCGGATGGGGTGGTTTCTTCTGTGCCGGATTTGCCGCCGAAGAGTCTCATGGTCTGCTTTAAGTCTATTACAGGGATACAGGGACTAGGGACTAGGGACTGAGGGACTGAGGGACTAGGGAATCGGGAATAAAAATGCTCTGGTTCTGGCAGACGTTTATTGGGGTTTTTGTTGGCTTGTATGGAGGCGAATGTTGATTTGGACGGCATTCTTTGAAAATGGATGCTTGCAGGTCGACAGATTTTGCGGAATGTGGCGGGCCAGGTGTCCAAAAAACTCAATATGTTCGGCTTTCACTGTTCGCTCGTGATTTTTTGGACACCTTTCCCGCAACAAAATGGGGGTTCAGATGTGCGGGCAGGGACTTGGAAAGAGGGAACTGGGAATAGAAGGACAGCGGGTCAGCGAGTCAGCGAGTCAGCAAGTTAGCGAGTCAGCAAGTCGGCGAGTTGGCGAGTTGGCGGAACGGATCTATTCCGGAGGGAGGAGCGGGAGATTGAGATTTTCGGCGGGGGCGGGGCGACTGCGCGGGGCTTTCTTGAAGGTGGCGTCTCGGTTGGCGGGGTATTGGGGCTGTTTGCCATCGAGGATTTCCTGAATGGTCAGGATTTGTATACGGGGATAAGCCAGAACATTGTGCGTATCGCTCTTGTAGAATCCGGCCTCGGCGGCTTCTTTCTTCATGGGTTTGGTCGGCTCCTCGAAGCAGATAAAAACGCCGATCTCGGCCTTCTCACGCTCGATGACGCCGCGCAGGTCGCGCACCTGCGGGACGCTCACGCCGCCCGCTTTGACAGAAAAGACGATCTGCTTCGATTTGCCGGAGTCGTCGTCGTGGAAGTAGAGGCGGCCGTCGATGCCGTGATCGGCTCCTTTCTTCTGGTCTGCGGGCCGTGCGTGCACCTCTCCCAGCGCCCACCACTGGAACTGGTATTTGTCTTCTGCGGCTAATTGCGCCGCGCCGGTGTAGTCGGTGGGTTCGCCGATGACTTCGTAGGTTGATTTGACCTCCGGGTCGAAGGCGTCGGAGAGGCGTTTCTTGATGAGGCCGATGGCGAGGTGGGTGATGTCGATGCCGATCCAGCGGCGGTTGAGGCGCTGGGCTACCTGGACTGTGGTGCCGCAGCCGCAGAAGGGGTCGAGGACCAGATCGCCTTCATTGGAGCTGGCTTTGAGGATGCGTTCGAGAAGGGCTTCGGGTTTTTGGGTGGGGTAGCCTAGACGCTCCTGGGCTTGGGAGTTGATGGGGGATATATCCGCCCATATGTTGCCCATGACCGTACCGGGCATCTCATCAAGATATCGGATCAATCGTGGTCGCTTTGTTGTGTCCAGTCCACCTTTCTTTGTACGCGGATACCAGACCCGGCCTTCCGCTTCGAGACTTTCCATAGTCTCCATCGAGTAGCGCCACCCATTTGGCGGATATTTGAATCCCTTCCACTCGTACATCATGTTTGGCCGTGGTGCCGGGCTGGTCATATCACTTAGTGTGTAATGGCGTCCATTGTCGTCCATGTTCGCGTATTTTGATGTTATGTGCTCCTCTGAATGGGGCGCGATGGGTTTGTTCCATGTGAACGTCCGGCCTTTTGTAAAGAAGAGCAATGTATCACTGACCCGGCTCCATGTCTTGCTGTCATTGTGGACGTTAGTCCTTCGCCAGATGATCTCGTTCTTGAAGAACTGCGGCCCAAACACCGCATCCATCAGAATCTTCAGGTAGTGGCTTGCGGACGGGTCGCAGTGGAGATAGATGGAGCCGGTTTCCTTGAGGACGCGACGGAGTTCAACGAGGCGCGGGGCCATCATGGCGAGATAGGCCATCATGTCGGAGTTGAAGAGGAAGGTCTTGAAGGCGCGGAGGGCGTCGGCAACGCGTCCGCCCTGCTCGACGATCTGCTCGTAGGCGCGCCGGGCGTCAATGTTCCACTCCCAGGTGTCTTCAAAGGCGCGAATCTGGGAGCTGGACTGGGAGCCGTCTTTCTCAGCGAATAGGACGTTGTAGTCCTGGCGGGAGTTGAAGGGAGGATCGAGATAGACGAGGTCTACCGACTCGTCCTTGACGTAACGCTCGAGGACTTCGAGGTTGTCGCCGTAATAGAGGTGATTTTTGACGGTGGTCACGGTTTGGGTTGAGAGTACCACAATTGGAGTAGAAGGCTCCTCAGAAAAAAGCGATTCCTGGTCAAGTGGTGGCTTTCGGAAACCAAGTGGCAAGTCCTTGAGATAGCCGTGTTCAAACGCATAATTCCGCCCGCGACCGTGCGCATCGCCTTGACACCGCTTGCATTGACAAGATCCCGAGCGCTCACGCTTACCGTTCGCATAGCATTGATATGTGCAATAGTCTGGTTGTGGGATTGGACCGGCCTTTCCGGTCGCATGGGGAATTCGATTCTTTACTTCTGAAGTGTTCTCGGCCATAAGTAAGGAGTTATATCATCATCCGGTGCCTCACAAAAGTGGCATTTATTGTGACCGACGCCTCCATAGAACAGGGGTTTAGTAACGATAAGTCGTCATCTATGAACTGCGCGGTTGACATCTATACACTTCAAAAGCGAGAAATTTGAGCGCGGCTTCGCCGCGTGGATTGATTTTCAAGAGGGGATAGTGGGTTTATGTACGGGCTGAAGCCCGCACCCTTCATGGCGACGAAAAGCATACGCAGATCCTTCGGCTGCGCTGCGCTTTGCTCAGGATGACAAGTTTACGAAAAGTTCAGTAGGAGCCATCCGGCGTTTGAGTGTAGTGGTATCTCAAAAGCGAGACCTGGGCAACCACATTTTGGGGAAGGTCAAGTATTTAAACCGTAGGGTAATGCCGCGGCTTTCAGAGTTATGCGGCAGTTTTTTGATCCTGGAGCTTCAGGGGCTGGGCGAGTTCATCGAAGATGGCGCGGTACTGGATCATGGCTGCGCGGAGTTGCTCGGTGGTAATTTCAACCTGGCCGATTGGGACAGCGATGGCATGGGCGGCACGGTAGTTTTCCATGACACGGGGGTAGGAGACGGATAGATCGGCTGCGCGCTGCTCGAAGCTGACCTGGGGATATTTGCGGGCTTCAAGGAGGGCGTTGATGAGCTCGTCGGCCTCAGTGACCGAGGAGCGGGGATGATCGACGAAGCGGGATTGGACGGTGTGCCACTCGTTGATGAAACGCTCGCGCTCGGCGACGCCGAGATCGCGGATTTCAAGGGTTTCAACGCGGGTTTTGCGGTCGGAGAGCTTGGATTCAGCATCGCGGGTTCCGCTGGAGAGGACGGCGCGGTCGTACTCGGTTCCGAAACGGTTGCGGAGGGACCGGGTGCGGGTGCGGCGGTACTGAACGTAGGCGGCCACGGCCACGACGATGAGGAGTACCAGGACCGCTACGGCGATGAAAAGCTGAGTGGTGGTGAGCTGAGCGTAAATGCTGCTGAAATAACCTTGCATGACGATCTCCTGTGGGGTGAGATTATCTGCCGTTGCTGGGGCAGCGGCTTGACTGTATGGAGTATGGAATGGGGAACGGGGAAATGATGGCCTGTATTGCTCTATGCGAACGGGGGCGGGATGGTGGTGTAAATTGAGGGAATTGGATCTCAAGAACGGGAGATTCGGGATGAAGTCAGAGATGGGTGTGACCAGTCTGACGAATCTTTTTATTGCGAAGTGAATTGACCATGAATCGACGTACATTTGTTCAGCTTGCCGGGGGCGCAGCTGCGATTGCCGCCCGGAAGAATGTATTTGCTGTTGCTTCGCGGCAGCCGCTTCCCGCAATTCCGGCATTGGCGGATCTGGCGAGCATCCGCATGCCGCACTTCTATTCCGAATTGTTCAATCTTCCCATCGCCATGAACGACTGGGGGTACGCGCAAGCGGTAAAGTCCGTTTCGGGTATAAGCGCCATCGCGTTTCCTCCCTATGCCTGCTGTGGAATGCCCGATATACCCTGGAGTCCGGGCTACCTTACCACCTGCGAAGCTGATGCTGAACGACCGGCTGCTGGCCGTCTCAGATGCTGCCGGCCACGCTGTCACTTATCAATGGTTGCCGCATTGCGTGATCCGGGAACAAACTATCGATGGCATTCAATTCCGCACCAGGATGTTTCTTCCTCCGAATTTGCGCGCGGTGGTTGAGAAGATCGAGGTACGAAATACAAATGCCGAAACGCGGCATGATCAGGCTGGGCTTTGACCTGCGCGCCGGAGTTACACGGAAAGCTACCTCATGGTTCGTGAACATTCCCGCCGAAGGCGACAACCGGACAAACTGGAACTGCGACGCAGGGGCGCCTGACATGGACTGCACAACAATCGCAGGCGGCATGTGCGCAGGGAATCCATCCGCCGGCCGATCGCCTGATTGCAGGCAACCTGCTGGAGTATGAACTGACGCTGGCTCCGGGCGAGGGGCGCGAGTTGCATTATGTCAATGCGATTGCGGAGAACGCAGCCGCGGCGGAAGCGCTGCATGACCGCTTGCAAACTAACTTTGCCGGCCTGGAGGAGGAAAACGAGCGCGGCTTCGAGCGGCTGGTGCGGTCCGCATTCACGGCCGGGAACAGCGATTTCTCAGGGCATCTGCCGCAACTGAAAACCGACGATGAGACCCTATGGAATCTCTATCACAATGGTTTCAAGAATCTGCTGACTGCGCGACGGCGTTCTCCCGATTCCGCATATGGACCTACGCTGATGACGCTCAGCGGGCATGTTCTGCCCACACTGAGCTTTCCATGGGATACGTCGTTGACCAGTCTGAGCCTTGCGCTGCTGGAACCTCAGCCGCTTCGCCAGCTTGTGGAGATTTGGTTCCAGCAGGATATGCACAAGCACCTGGCCACCGATTACATATCGGGTGTGGCAGTGGGGCCCTGGTATGGCGTCAACGACATGGCCATCGTTCGCTGTGCACGAGACTACCTGCGCGTGACAGGGGATTTTGCGTGGCTGGACAAAATTATCGCGGAGCAAGCCGGTGCTCGATCATCTATATGACCACGCGATCTATTGGGAAAAGCTCGCGACCGGGGCCAACGGGCTGGCTGATTACGGAGGCATCACAAACATCCTGGAAGTGGTGAGCACTTATATCCACGAAATAGCGGGGATGAATGCCGGGAACGTGTCGAGCATGCGTTTTGTGGCGGAGTTGCTGGATCGGCGTGGCGACAGCGAACGGGCCAAGCGGCTGCGCGTCGAAGCAGCAGAGCTGGCGGGGCGCATCAGCCAGCTGCTTTATGTGGATGGGAAAGGCTGGTGGCGCTGCGGACAGCCCGACGGCACATTCAATGAAGTTCGTCATTGTTATGATTTTCTAGCGGTGATGGACAATATGAGCGAGGATCTCACGGCGCGGCAAAAGGGGGAGATGGCTGGGTTTTTTTGGGAGCAGCTGGCTTCAAAGAAATGGATGCGCGCCCTGGCCAGCGGTGATCCCGACGCGACGTGGAATGTGCGGACCGACCATAGCTGCCTGGGCGCTTATCCTGCGTGGCCTCCGATGTGCGCCAAAGGGCTGTTCAAAATCGATCTCCCGGCAAAAATTCAGCCGTGGCTGAAGGAGATTGCGAAGGCCGGCAACCAGGGACCAATTGGGCAAGCGCATTTCGTTGAAGATGTTTTTCCTCCATTGATGGGAGGCGCGTTTAAAGCGCCCAACGACGCTCCGTATGGAGAAGATTGGTGCTGCATCGCGGCGGGCGCATTTACGGATTTGGTCATCGATTCGATCTTCGGCATCGATCCCACGCTTTCGAGTGGCCTGAGGGCATCGCCGAAGCTCGAGGCATTCGACGCTCGAGCGAGGTTGGAGGGGGTTCACTATCAAGGCGCGGAATTCTCTGTCACAGCTAAAGGGGTTACGAGGGAATAGGGAATATGGAATAGGAAATAGAAAGACCATTGGTTCGTTTTGATCGGTTTATTTCTGGTCTTAGAAGCTGGAAAAACATAGCTAAAAGCAGACAGCGGGTCCTTCGACTTCGGCCGCTGCGGCGACCTCCGCTCAGGATGACAAATTTAAGAGAAGCTTGGACGACAAATCGTTGATTGAATTTTGCAGTGGGACCCAGGTGTCGCAAAAAGCGAGAAATGGATGGGGCACGGGGCATTTTTGCTCAGGGTGGAATTCTGATGCCGAATCGGTGGCCTGAACGGCTAGTTCTGGTGCTCGTGTTTGCCGGGGCGGAGCATTAGTTCGTTGATGGCTTCGCGGGGGTCTTTGCCTTCGTTGAGGATCAGCTCCATCTGCTCGGTGATGGGCATTTCGATGTTGTGGCGGCGGGCGAGGCCGAGGGCGGCGCGGGTGGTTAGGACGCCTTCGGCTACTTTGCCGCCGAGGCCGGCGAGGATTTCAGGGAGTTTGCGGCCCTGGCCTAGCGCTTGGCCTACGGTGCGGTTGCGGCTGAGCGAGCCGGTGCAGGTGAGGACCAGGTCGCCGATGCCGGAGAGGCCGGCCAGGGTTTCGCGGCGGCCTCCGCAGGCTACGGCGAGGCGGGTGATCTCGGCGATGCCGCGGGTGATGAGGGCGGCGGTGGAGTTGTGGCCGAGGCCGACTCCGGCGGCGACTCCGGCGGCGATGGCGATTACGTTTTTGAGCGCGCCGCCGAGTTCGACGCCGATGAGGTCGGTGCTGGTGTAGAGGCGGAGGGTTTCGGAAGAGAATTCGTGCTGGATGCGGGCGGCGATGGATGGGTCGTCGAAGGCGACGGTGAGGGCGGTGGGCTGGCCCTGGGCGACTTCATAGGCGAAGCTGGGGCCGGACTGCGCCATATCGGCGCACGCTGGACTGAGGGGCTAGGGCTTGGGACTGAGTGGCCGAAGCTTTCGGCCATGGCAGGCGGCTGATGACTTCTGGGTCATGCGGAGGAAGGTGTGGTCTTCGACGCCTTTGGTGGCGCTGACGATGATCTGGCCGGGGTGGAGATGAGGGCGGATGCGGGAGAGCGTGAGACGGAGGAACTCGGAGGGGACGACGGAGACGACGATTTCGGCGTCGGAGACGGCGGCGTAGTCGCCGGTGATGGCGATTTCGGCGGGGATGGGAAAGCCGGGGAGGAAGGGCGTGTTTTCGCCGGCGGCGATGATCTCCTGGGCGAACTCCGGGCTGTGCGCCCAGAGAGTGAGCTGGTGGCCGCCGCGGCGGTGAAGCGAGAGGGCGATGGCGGTTCCCCATGCGCCGGAACCGAGGATGAGGATGCGGCTCATGCGGTCTTCTTTTGCTCCGATGCGGGATTCTGTGCCGGCGATCAGGCGGCGGATGTTCTGGTGGTGCTTGACGATGATGAGCAGGGCGACGGCGAATTGGACGGCGATGAAGAACGAGGGGCGCGGGCCGTGGATCAGGAACCAGGCAAAGATGGGAAAGCTGGCTGCGCCGAGGATGGAGGCCAGCGAGACATAGCGGGTGATGAGCAGGACCAGGGCGAAGACGGCGATGGCGGCCAGAGCGGCGCAGGGGGCGGCGACCAGGAAGACGCCGAAGCCGGTGGCTACGCCTTTGCCGCCGCGGAAGCGGAGCCAGACGGGGAAGATGTGGCCCAGGACGGCGAAGAGGGCGGCCAGGGCTTGCGCGTCGCGGTATGGGAAGGTGGGGGCGAGAGTGGGCGGCCGAGCAGGGCGCCGAGCCAGACGGCGGAGCAGCCTTTGAGCACGTCGAGCAGGAAGGTGGCGGCGCCGAGGGATTTGCCGCCGGAGCGGAGGACGTTGGTGGCGCCGATGTTGCCGCTGCCTACGGAGCGGATGTCCTGATGGCGGAAGAGGCGGACCAGCAGGTAGCCGATGGGGATGGAGCCGAGCAGGTAGGCGGCGGCGGCGATGAGCAGGATTGCTAGGACCATGACGAGAGTGAGTTTAGCAGGTTGGCCGCGGTTGGCTAGTTGGCAGGTTGGCGATGGGGCTTGTGGTTTCCCACCTACCGGCAAAACAAGAACGCGGTGAGGATCGGGCACCTGCAAGTGGTTGGTTGGTGATTGGTTTCAGTCGGAGACCATGAGTTCGCCGGGGAGGATGGGGCGGGTGCGGTAGAGCTTGCCGTGTTGGGCCAGGATGCCCATGAAGATCAGCGTGGCTACGTAGACGGCTAGCTTGATGAGGTCGGCGGCGTGGGTGCGGGGGAGGGTCTTCCAGAGGACGAGGAGGACGGTTTGCGCGGCGGTTACGGCCCAGACGGAGCCGTAGAAGTAGCGGCGCTCCATGCCTTCGGTTTTGGTGGAGGGGCCTACGCGGGGGAGCTTGCCGAGCATGCCGAGGAGAAGGATGAGGGCGCAGAGCGGGGCGTAGGCGTAGGTGTAAATCTGCTTCATGTACCAGACGCCGGTGAGGACGGCGATGAGGAGGCCAGCGAGGTTGAGCAGCGCGAAGTTGAGGACGGCGTTCCAGGCGAAGGTGTAGCAGACGCGGCGGTAAAGGGGGTTGGGCTTGTCTTCGTCGAAGCGGAGGATGTAAGGACGGGGTTCGGAGCCGGGAAGCTGCCGCGAAGGCCGGCGATGGCGGTGCCGATGAGGACGGCGGCGAGCCAGGCGAAGTTGTCCCGGTGGAAGCCGCGGGCGAAGAGCGAGAAGGTTAAAGGGCCGGGGGCGAGAAAGAAGACCCAGATCCAGATGGGCCAGTGGCAGAGGCGGTAGATGCGGGTGTTGCGCTCGCGCATTTTGCGCTGCTCGGCATATTCCACTTTTCCGCGGTATTGCATGGGGATGAGTTTCGCAGGGCGGAGGGTGGGGAGTCAATTCAGGGGGCAGGGATCAGGGATCAGGGATCAGGAAAAAGGCGCTGGAGATCAGGCTCAGCGGTTAGCGGTGGAGCATGGCGTTGCGGGCGGAGTGGACTTCGGCGGCTAGTACGCGCAGGATTTTCAGCGGCAGCATGGGGTTGGATTGCATGAGGGCAGCGTAGTCTGTCGCGGGAGACGAAGCTGATTTCGGCGCCGCTGTGGGCGACGGCGGTGAGGGTGTAGGGCTCGTTGGCGATGAGGGCGGGAAGGCCGAGAATGGAGCCGGCGGTGGTTTGGAGGGAGATGACGGATTCGCCTGCCCAGGTGCGCATGGTGAGAGTGGCCTCGCCTTTGTGGAGGATGTAGAGGCCGGAGGGTGAGTCTCCCTGACGGAAGAGAATGCGGTCCTGCGTCGCAGAGGATGGGGGTGGATTGCTGTTCGAGCGCCTGGATCAGTTCCGGATCGCCCAGGAATGCTGTGGGGTCGAGATTCACTTGCGGCCTCCATGGAAGAAAACGGGGTACCAGCGGGATTGGTGTTGCTGCATCCATCTGAGACTATGTTTGCATTGCGAAAGCTATAAGTTTGTGATGCATCACATAATTATGGTTAATGGTACAGACGGAAGCTTTTCCTCAAAAATGAGCGAAAGACGTCCTGACCATGCGAAACCGCCCATACGCGGCCCTTATTACAATCTAGTGCGGCAGGAAATGGCTTCCGCTCCACAGACGATCGGGCAGGAAGCAATCAATCTGAACAACGTGGGCAGGTTTTGATCAATGGCGGGTGCGGGCTGGGCTGGTCTTGGTTTCGTACTCGAATTTGCGGAGATTCCTCATGCACTCGGCCAGGGCGCTCATGAGGGTTTCGCCCCATCCCACGGGCTGGAACTTTATTGTTTTCTGATTCAGTTCTATATCGGCGGTGGCCAGGAATTTCATATCGCTGGTCTTGGGAGAGGCAAATTCCTTTACGGTGATTCGCGCCTCGACTTCACCGCAGGCATGCTTCTTTGGTGACGGAGTAAAAGTGCAACTGGGCGAGAGCCTCCGAGGGATCTCTCTGGACGTACTTCCAATCGTTCATTTCGTTCCCCCTTCAAATATTTTCAAAATTCAACTGCGGAGATTCTGAGATAAATTACGATAGCATGCCGTGAGCCGGAGATAAGTCATTTTCATAAATTATCAGGTGCGTTTGAAGCGGGTTGCGGCGGTCATGGTGAGCCCCGTATCGTAATCCAGCTCACGGGGGAGATAGCCATCGTCTTCTCGCTGGCGGGTATAACCATCGCTGTCCCAGGTAACGGGAAATTCGGAATGCCAGGAGCGGCGACCCCAATAGTAGCCGCGCATGGGGTCGCGCGTGACGTTCATCCAGTTGAGGAGCTGGTCATGCAGACCGTTGCGAAGGGCGGCGTGCTCTGCTGAATCGATGAGGTTGACCAGCTCAGAGGGATCGGACTGGAGATCGTAGAGCTCGTCAGTGGTCATCAGGTTGATGGTGAGTTTGAAACGGCCGTCGCAGACGCAACGGATGGGCTGGAATGCGCCGAAGCCGTCGTGGTCGACTTCATAACGGCCCCATTCAATAAAGGCATGGTTGCGGACAGTTGGAGGCGGGATCTTTGAGCAGCGAAGCATGCTGCCGCCCTCGAGAGTTTTGGGAACTTCGAAGCCGAAGAATTCCATGAGTGTACCGCTGAGGTCGATGTGCGAGACGAGGCTGGAAGAACGGACATTGGCGGGCGTGTGGCCGGGCCACATGGCGAGGAACGGGACGTGGGTGATTTCGTCGTACATCGCGGGGCCCTTGTCGGTGAGGCGGTGGGACTCGAGAAAGACTCCGTGGTCGCTGGTGTAAAGGAGCATTGCGCCGGGGACACGATTTTCAACGGCATCGAGGACACGGCCGATCTCCGCATCGATGAAGGTGTGCGCGCCGAAGAATTGAGGGCTGAAGATTGGCGGAGGGATGCGATTCAACCGGGGCTTCGCCCACACGCGCTGTTCCTCAGGCTTGTTTTTTAGATCGTCGCGGGTATTCGGATTCATGGGGAAGGCGAAGTTCTCGTACATCTTTGTGTACTCGATGGGGCACAGCCAGGGGTGGTGCGGCTCATCGTAGGAGATGACGAGAAGAAAATCTTCGTTCTCGTGTTTCTCAAGAAACTCGAGAGCACGATTGGTGACGCGATGGCCATAGCAGTAATCTGCAGTCCAGGATGGGTCAGGCCGGTGGCGGGGTTGCGTGAGCGAACGCGGTCGGCGGGAGATAGTTCATAGAGATAATCGCGCATGTCGTACCAGCTTTCGCGGTCCCATCCGGGGGCGGGGCGGCCGGTATCAAAATAGTCGGTGCCGCTCAGGTGCCACTTGCCCATGAAGCCGCAGTGGATGCCTTTGTCAGTAAGGCGCTGGCCGATGGTGTGTGTGGTTTCTCCCAGCGGCATGCTGTTTCCCCATACGCCGTTGGTGTGGGGATAGAGGCCGGTCCAGAGAGCGGAACGGGCGGGTGCACAGACGGGCTGGCAGTTGTATGCGCGGTCGAAACTGATTCCTCTGGCAGCGATGCGATCAAGATTTGGCGTGTGCAGGCCGGTTTTGACGTTGCAGTTGAGCATGTCGTAGCGGACCGATTCGCCGAGGACGACGATGGCCTGGCGGGGCGGCGTGTGGGCGGCAAGGCTGAATGGGGCTGCGGGTTGCTCGGCGGCGGCCATGCTTGCTACTCCCGCCATTTTGATAAAGGTTCTGCGATCCACTTGCGGCCCTCCGGGATCAGTATAAGGCCGATTGCAAGCGTGCTTATGAGCTTTCTCTTTGGCAGCAGTGCTTGTATTTACGGCCGCTGCCGCACGGGCAAGGTTGGTTGCGGAGCGTTTGCTGCGCAGGATTGGGATCACGGTTGCGCAGAATCTGCATGATGTTTGCGGGGGCGCGTTGGCTGCGCAGTTCGCCGGCCATGAAGCGCATATACGGATCGACGTGGTTGAAGAACATTTTGTAGCCGGCACAGAGGTAGTTGAGGCCGGGCTCGCCATCGGGGGTGGTGAGGAAGCGATGCTTGGGACACTCGCCGTTGCAGGCGAATCGCACTTCGCAATTGCGGCAATATTGGGGGAGTGAATTGTTTTTGTCCGCGCCAAAGGATTTCTGCTGCGGCGAATCTACCAGGCTTGTGAGACTGGCATCCATGATATTGCCTAACTTGTTCTCGGGATATACGAAATGGTCGCAGGAATAGACGTCGCCGGAGTGCTCGATTGCCAACTCGGAGCCGCAGGTTCTGCGAAAGACGCATAGACTGGCTTCCTGCCCCAACCACATCTCGAGAGATACATCGAATAACTGGACATAAACGCGGCCAACATCTTTGCGCACCCACTCATCGAAGATAGTGCAGAGAAAGCGGCCGTATTGTTCAGGTTCGACTGACCAAGGAGTTACGGATGCTTTTTCTTTATAACTCGGAGCTATCAGGGTCAGGCCTTGGGGTGTGGGGGTCGAGGAGATTCTTTCGACGATGGGAATGAATTGCATAAAACCGCTGCCGTTTTCGCGCAGGAAGCGGTACACATCGAGAGGGCTGGACGCGTTGGCGCGATGAACGGTGGTGAGAGTATTGAATTCGACTTTATGGCGCCGGAGAACATCAATTCCGCGCAGGACACGGTCGAAGGTCGGCTGGCTGCCTTTGTCTACGCGATAGGCGTCGTGCAGCTCGCGGGGGCCGTCGATAGAGATTCCGACGAGCCATTTGTTTTCGGATAGAAATTCGGCCCATGCATCGTCGAGAAGAGTGCCGTTGGTTTGCAGCGCATTCTCAATTGTCTTGCCGTTGGCGTATTTGGACTGGAGGCGGACAACCTCGCGGAAAAAGCTCACGCCGAGCAGAGTGGGCTCACCTCCCTGCCATGCGAAGTGAACCCTTTGATCCGGCTGGGCTGCTATGTACTGACGCACATAGCTTTCAAGCACATCGTCCTGCATGGCCCATTTTTTAGCGTTGGGATAGAGGGTTTCCTTCTCAAGATAGAAACAGTACTTGCAATCGAGATTGCAAATGGGGCCAATCGGTTTGGTGAGAATGTGAAAGCCCGCGGTCGGCACGGAAGCACCATCCATGGAACGATGGTATAAGCCGCTGCGTTCAGTGACAAGCGAGCTGGAACCCGGTTCAGAAATATTGCATAGATTTTCGGGTTCGATCTATTTGTGTCTCAAGCGGGATTGAGCGAGATCTAGATTGCGCTTTGCATCGGCGCTGGCCGGGTCAATTCGCAGCGCTTCGCTAAATTGCTCAGCGGCTTTTTCGTTCTCGCCTAGTTGCATGAGGGCCGCGCCCAGATCATTATGCGCGGCGGTGCCTGCGGGGTTGAGTTGTACGGTCTGAGCAAACTCCTCTGCTGCTTGAGCGACCTGATGCATGTTTGTATATAACCTGCCGATGATGGTGTGGGCCGAAGGTTGATTGGGCTGGAGGGCGAGAGAAAGCCGTAATTCCTTGATTGCCTGCTGGGGCAACTGCTGGCGTTCCAGGATAACTCCGAGATTGTAATGGGCGATGTAGTTATTCGGATCGATTACCAGGGCCTGATGCCATTCTTTGGCGGCATCGTCGAGTTTGTTCTGCTCGGTGAGAGAGTTGGCGAGATAGAGGCGCGCCTTGAGGTCATCGGGATGCGCGGCGACGGCTCTCCTGCTGAAGGCTTCTTCTTCCTGAGAGCGGCCCATGATGGCATCCCATAAAGCCATGTTGGTGAGGATATCTGGGTCGTCGGGCGAGAGGCTCAGAGCACGGTCGAGGCGCTGCTTGGCTAGGGGAAGATCGTGAGGATCATGGGATTGCATCTCGTTTTGCATGATGCAGAGGGCGGAGTAGGAGAGCGTGAGAGCCCAATCGGGAGCGTATTTGAGGGATTGCTCGAAGTATTCGCCAGCTTTGGAGAAATTGCCCTGCCGCTCGTAGGCTACGCCGAGGCTGGAGTTAGGGATTTCTCCACGCGCATCGACTTCAAGGACGTGGGTGAATAGGGTGATGGTATTCTTCCATACTTTTACCTGGGTTTCAGTTTTTACTGCGCAGACGACGAGGATTGCTACGGCGAGGATTTGAGCGGTGATTTTGAGGGCGGTCGATTTAGCTGCGACGTCGGCGATGAGCCAGACTACGGAGATGAAAAGGCCGATGAGGGGGATATACGTATAGCGTTCGGCCATGGCCTGATCGCCTACCTGCATGATGCCGATGACGGGCGCTAGGGTTCCAAGGAACCACAGCCAACCGAAGAGTAGATACGGCCGTTGCTTGCGGAAGCGCCAGCAGAGAATAGTTACCAGGATAAGTGCTATGGCCGATAACACCGCTAAAGTAACGCTGACGTTATTGGTCTCATGGTAATAAAAGACTCTAAGTGGATTGGGCCAGAAGGTTAGTTTTACATAGCGCCAGTAACTAATGGATGCGTTGCTGAGCCTTTCCCACAAGGGGAGGGATTCAAGCGAACCTACCGAGCCGCCGGACCGCTGCGCCATAACGGTGAGGGCACTGGAGATGGCGGCGAGGAGGAAGAGCGGCCATTTTTCAAGGCATAACTTCAAGAAGGAAGAGAACCATTGCGGGCGGGTTTCCGGCGTAAGGGTAATTCGACCTAAGGGCCAATAGTCGAGTAACAGCATGGCGAAGGGAAGCGTGACGGCCATGGGCTTGGACATGAGAGCGCAGGCGAAACGCGGAGGATAACCGCGTAGCGTTTCCATGAGGGTTTGCGGAGATACCAGAGATAGGCGAGCAATGCGGCGAACGAGAAGAGCGCGCATAAGAAGCTCTTTGCGTTCGGCAAGCCAGGCTACGGATTCGACGTGGGCGGGATGGAGGGCGAAGAGAGCTGCGACCAGGGCGGAACGGCCCAGGTAGCCGGTCATGAATAGGAGCAGGAGGAAAAGAAGGATGGAGTTGGCGGCGTGGAGGCCGACATTGGTGAGATGATGGCCGGCGGGATTTTTGCCGTAGAGCTGCCAGTCGACCATGTGAGAGATCCAGGTGAGCGGGTGCCAGTTGGAGGCGTGGAAGGGCGGATGTCGAAGGCCCAACCGATGCTCTGCGCGTTTATGCCTTGATGGATCGGGGCGTTATCGACGACATAGACGTCGTCGTCGTAGGTGAGGAAGTCGTTCGAGCGCACGCCGCGATAGGCAAAGATGGTGGCCACGGCGAGGAAGAGGCAGACTGCGGCGATTTGCCAGGGTTTGTGGGCGGAGGATGCGGCGGAAAGGGCGTTTGGGGCCTGCGTTTGCGGCGGACGTTTGCCTTCGAGTTTGTGTCGGCGGGACTTTTTTGCCATGGTTGGAGCCTTCGATCATTTTAAACATTGAATATCGAGATTGCTTTACGAATATAAATGTTGGGGGTTCCCACCTATGCGCCAGGAAAAAGGCGCATGGATGGGGCACGAAGTGCGTTGATTGATCTAGATGCTGTTAGTGCAGTCGTATCCCAGGTCCTAAAGGCGAGACTTGGGCACCCGCGCATAGGCAGGAATGGTGTGATTGCAGGTCTTCCGCTGTGGCGGACGATATAAGGGCAACTGGCGCAGGAGACAGCTTATTGGAACAAGTGCGGCGAGTTAGCCCCCGCTTGCGCCGGGATAGCAAGTTGGCGAGTTAGCGGCGGTATTGCTGGAGGCGGATTAATTTCTCCGCGTGCGGCGATGGAGGTGGAGGATTGTGCGGGGTGGGGCGGTCAGATTGGCTTGGGACGATAGCAATTCTTGGATGCTTTGGTCTCTACATTAGCCAGCGCCGGATGAGGTCGAGGGATTGCTGGGTGGCGTATTGGCGAATGCGGGAGCGGTCGCCGCGAAAGGTTTTTTCTATGGACTCGGTTTTTTGGGAATCGCTAATGGCGATGTGGACCAGGCCTACGGGTTTGTTTTCTGTTGCGCCGGAGGGGCCGGCTATACCGGTGACGCCGAGGCCGAGAGTTGCGCCGGTGCGGAGACGGATGCCGGTGGCGAGGGCTTTGGCTACCTGCTCAGAGACGGCGCCGTGCTGTGCGATGAGCTCGGGGGTGACGCCGGCAAAGGCGTATTTAAGGGAGTCAGAGTAGACGACTGCGCCGCCGAGGAAGGAACGGGAGCTGCCGGGGACACTGGTGATGCGCTGGGCGATCATGCCTCCGGTGCAGCTTTCGGCGACGGCGAGGGTGGATTGGCGGAGGCCGAGATAGTAGAGCACGATTTGCTCGAGAGAATCGGAGGAAGCCTGACCGGTGGAGTAGAGCCAGTCATCGAGGACTTCTTCAATGCGGCCGGCTAGCTCATTTACGCGCGCCTGGGCTGCCTCAGCAGTGGGCTTGGCGCAGAGGAGGGTGAGCTGAATGTCGCCGGCGTGGGCGAGGATAGTGGTTTCTACATCCTTATAGGTTGTGTAGATGGGGGCGATGAGCTTGTCGGCCTGAGACTCGGCGATCATGGCGGCGCGGAGGGTTCGGCGGGCGATGGCTCGAGGAGGGACGATCGGGCTGAGGCGGGGCAGGCAGGCTTCGACAAAGAGCGGACGGCACTCGTTGGGCGGGCCGGGGAGTAGCATGACGATTTTGCGATAGCCGGCGTAGATGGTCTCAAGCCATTGGCCGGGGGCGCTGCCGTTAGGGTTGGGGAGGATGGTTGCGCCTTCGAGAACATCGGCCTGCTTGAGGTTGTTCTCGGAGATGGTGATGCGGAAGGAGGCGGCGCGAGCGTGGAGGGCGGCGACCTGCTGGGCATCGCGGCGGAGGGTGAGGGCGAGGGCTTCAGCTACGGCTTCTCGGGTGAGGTCGTCTTCAGTGGGGCCGAGGCCGCCCATGATGATGAGAATATCGATGCGGCCGAGGGCGGAGTGGATGGCGTTGACAAGATCTTTGCGGCGGTCGCCTACGATGGTCTTGTAGCGGACGGTAACTCCGATTTCATTGAGTTTTTCAGTGAGATAGAGGGAGTTAGTGTCCTGGCGGGCAGGGGTGAGCATCTCGGAGCCAATGGCGATGATTTCGGATTTCATAAGAGCAGAGATCACGGGTCAGAGATCAGAGATCAGTTTCAAAACTCAAAACAGATTCTGGCCTTCTACTCCCAAGTCCACATCATAAACCGAGTCGTTGGTGGCGAGGATGGTGGTGCCCATGGGAGAAAAGGCTACGCCTACCAAATTGGGGCCGGAGAGAACGAGGGTTGCTTCGCCTTGAGGGGTGACGCGGACCAGACCGCAATGGCCGTGGAGACATGCGGCGAGGTAGACGTCGCCTTCCTTGGAGAGTGCGAGACCCATGGGACGGCCGAGGCCGCGGAACCAGGGGCGGGTCTCGCCGTGGGGGTCGATGGCGAAGATGGCGTCGTTGGAGGTGAGGGTAGGGGCGGTGACAAAGAGGGTTCCTTCTGCGTTGACGACGAGGTGATAGGCGGCGACGCTGGGCTCGAGAGTGGCGTGGACGAAGATCTGGCGCTGGGGATCGATTTTGAAGATGGTGCCGCTGCGGTCTCCGACGTAGAGGTTGCCCTGGGGGTCAAAGGTCAGGCCGGTGGCTACGCCCATGCCTTCTACATAGACGCTGGGCTCGCCTTCGGCGTCGATGCGGTAGACGTTGCCCTCGGCGCGGGAGGTTACGAAGAGGTCGCCGTCAGGATTAAAGGCGAGGCCGGTGGGGTTGAGGATGCCGGTGACGAAAGGGGTTCCTCGGCCGTCAGGGCTGACTCGGACTACGGAGACGGGGGTTTGCTTGCCGCGAGTGCCGGAAATGGTGGCGTAGACCATGCCGGAGCCGCTGACGGCGGGGCTGGTGACGGGGTGGAGATCGGCGGAGAGCAGGTGGGCTACGCGGAGGGGGATGGGATTGCCAGCACCATAGGGATTGCGGACCTCAATGAGGCCGGTGGAGGCCTGTTCGGGGACGCGGAAGGCGAGGCGGGTGGGACGGCTCATGAGGACCTGGGCTGGGTGGCCGTCTACGAGGACGGCGGGCAATACGCCGGATTGTTCGAGGGTGAGCGGGCCGAGATGGTCGCCGGTGAGTTCGATTTCGCCGGAGGGCAGGGCGGCGGCGGGATTGATGGAGTCGATGCGGGGGGCGGATTGGGTGTTAGTGGGGGACATGACCTTTTCCTGCTTGACTTAGTTGACGGTCGAGTTGAGTGAATGACAACCGCGGGTCCTTCGACTACGCTGCGAGGGAATGTGGAATTATCGGTGTCTGCATAAATCGCGTCCCTGCACCGTCCCTATGGGACTCCGTAATGAGCTCATGGAATGCCTGGTCCCCACGCTGAAACGCGGGGCTAACAAACTCTGCGCCTCCGGCGCGATTGCAGTCCTCAATAAGGCCCACATATTTGGCGTGTTTGGGCGGACATTCCATATGCAGTCCTCAATAACCATTGATTCAATGAATCCACAAATGAAGCAGAGATGCTACACACAAAGCATACAGGCCAGCGCCTACATCATCGAGTACTATGCCCCAGCCACTGGCGAGTTTTTCGAGTTGGCGGACGGGGTAGGGTTTGGTGATATCGAATAGGCGGAAGAGGATGAGGGCGATGAGGGCGTGACGCCAGTTGGCTTGACTGCCGATGAGAGCGATGGCCTGGCCGGCGACTTCGTCGATGACTACGAATTGGGGGTCGTGGCGGCCGGACTCGCGGGCGACGATGGTGGAGGCGGGGATGCCCAGGAGGAGCGTGAGGGCGATGCCCAGGACGAGTGCGAGTGTGAGTGTGAGTGGGGTGGGGTGAGCGAGCCAGGCGTAAGCGGCCCAGAGCAGGACGGTAGCGACGGAGCCCCAGGTGCCGGGGCCGGGCTTGCCGAAGCCGACGCCAAAGAAGGTGGCGATGGCCCAGGCCCAGCGGGTTTTGCGGGCGGGAGACGGCTGGGAGGTATTGCCCTGGTTGCTAATCATCGTTCGGGTCACCGGAGTGGTGCGGGCCCAGGCCGCCGAGGTCTTCGAGGACCTCGGGGTCGAGGACGGGGGAGCTGATTTTGTATACACCGGAGGCCCACTTGCCGAGGTCGATTTTGCGGCAGCGGTCGCTGCAGAAGGGGAAATCTTCATCGTTGAAGCGGACCAGCATGCCGCAGGTGGGGCAGCGAAGAATTTTTGCGGATTTTTTCTTTGCGGGCATCGGAGGTGTTTCTGCCTAGGGGGCAGTAGTCCATCTTTATGGTACAGCGGAAGAGTGAGCGGGTTGCGGTGGCGGTGACTCTCCTGTAGGCTGGTCGCAATCCAGGAGAGTGCAACCGTGTTCGATGCAAGACAAAGCAGTATGCAGAATGTGACTACCTACTCGCCGAATTCGAGTCGCGATGGCGGGGATTCGGCGGGTGATCTTTGGAGCGCTGCTTGCTGTGCCTGGAGGGGCGCTCATCTGGATCGGACCGAATGGCGAACCGGGGGCGACGCGGGCGCCGGGCGATATGCCGGCGTGGTGGATGTTTGTGGTTGGACTGGCGCTGTCTTTTGTCGCGTTTTGCTTTATTACCGGAGGGGTGGGCCGGGTGATCAGCGCGTTTGCACGGGATTGCTATTTTCGCGCCGGACTGGAAGGGATGGCGATACGGGTACCCAAAAGGGGTGGTTTGGGCGCTTCAAGTTGATGGAGTATCAGTACAGATGGGAGGAGATTGAGAAACTGACTCCCGTGACAAATAGCATCAATTTCATTCCGATTGGAAGCGAGTTAAAGATCCGACTGTACGGGGGCAAGGAAATAACGATTGCACGATCTTATTTCTCGTCGAGCGTCAAGAGAATTTGCGCAGAGCTATTGGCGATACTGGCGCGGGCCGGAAAATAAGTCGCAGTGCCGGAAAGATAACAATAGCTGGTGAAAGGGATTAGACGGTTATGGATCGAATTGTAAAAGGATTCATTGTTACATTATTTGGGATTGCGACGACTGTCCTTACAGCGGCGGGCCTGGTGTATTTGGAGTTGCGCTATGATTGCGCGATCTATGGATTTGTTTATGGATTTGTGCTTCCATTTGGCGCGTTTATTTCCGGGGTCGTGGCCGCGAGCGGATATTACTTCGGATCAAGGTTGTTGAGTTTTCGGCCCGGGCGCGGCGTGCTGGCAAATATGGTGGCTGTTTCAGGGGCTAACTTCTTTTTTATTTACTGGCTGAAATACCACTATCTGACGGTGGATGGGGAACCGATTAGCAAGTGGATATCATACCCGGCTTATCTTACCTTTACGCTTTCGCACACTTCAGTGACCTTTGACCAATTTGCGAAGGATACGGTTGCATTGGGGTTTTGGGGGTATGCGTATGCGGCGCTGCAGATTCTGGGGTTTGCCTTCGGCGGATTTTGCATCTATAACCTGGTGCGATCGGCGCCTTATTGCGATGCCTGCGGTTTTTATTTGAAGAAGAAAGGGAAACAGACGCGCTACTTTGAACGGCTGGAGCACCTTGCCGACTGTATGGCCGATTTCCGGTTGACGACGGGGCGGGGCGAGTTCAGGAAGGCGATGGATGAACATGCGGAGGCCGGATCGAAGATGGAGGACGACACGAAAGGGTATTCCGCAGTGGTGGAAGTGCGCGAATGCAGGGGGTGCGGGAAACAGTGGTTCGATTTGCACGCCAGGCGACGCGTGAATAAGAGATGGAATGAGATGGCTAAACTACGCTATTCGACGTATAGCACGGAAACGGTGGATGCGCTGGAAGAGATGACCGGGTCGACGTAAAAAATATTCTACGCAGTTTGTAATACCTGCGAGCCATTCAAGAGGAGCAATGAGGGCCTTCCACCTTCGCTTCCAGCCCTGGATCGGGGACTGGGTGGGCGTCGGGTTTGGGGATGAAGATGAAATCGCCGCCCTCCTGCTGGATGCCGAAGGTGCCGAAATAGGGATGAGGGCAGAGGCCGTACACGGCGCCATCCAGCTTTCCCATATCGATCATGTGTTCCGAGCCGCCGTACTTCTCGAGAGTTTTGAGAAAGGTTCGCGCAAATGGGGAATGCCTGCCGGGCTGGCCGTCAAAGGCCTGGCGGAGCCCCCCGGAGGCGATGTAAAGTCGCGAAACGGACTTCATCTTGTTTGCGATCATCGCATCAAGGGATGGAGGCGTGTCGAGGGACTCCGAAGTGTACTCAGGCGAGCTCTTGTGATCCTTGAAGCTGCCGCCATAGCAGACATCGAGCACGAGCAGGATGTGATGCACAGGCAATCCGTTTATCTTGTCGCGAAAGAGTGAAAGGGCCAGCAGGGTATTCAGGTCGGGGTCCTCGGCGGGTAGGAGCGTTTCGCGCGTCACGAGGAATCCGTCGCCGCCATCATCCATGTGGCCGTGGCCTGCAACATAGACAAGGAGACGGTCGTTGTCGCCGAACTTGCGATTCTGCAGGTCGGTCAACAAGTTGTGAATGTCGCGTTTGGTGGGGTTCTCACGGTAGAGGATGTTTTCGCTCGGCATAGCCGAAGTTCTGGATGAGTTCCTGGCGGAGGGTTTGCGCGTCGTAGATGGGGTTATTCAGCCTCTTCCAATGGTCATAGGTGTCACCGGCCAGAATCAGTGCGTAATCGGTGCCGCGGTCAGCGGGCTGTCGGGCGGTTGAAGGTTCTCTTGGTCCCTGGCCGCGTGTTTCCTGTTTGACATTGGCCTTGGGGTCATAGCCGTAATCGGTCTTGCACCGTGGAGACCTGGTGGCGGTAGCGAGGCATAATCCGCGCAGGTCGGAATAACTCAAGAGCTGCTCACTAAGTTGGTATGCACTCTGATCGCTTTCCTGCTTGATGATCATGTAGCCCATGTGGGCCATCATGAAGCCTTCCAGGTCGGCCTCGGTGATGTAGCCCTTATGATCGGTATCCGCTCCTCCCTTCATTGCTTCAAGGAGCGTGTAGGTCATCAGGCCGTGATTCAGCTGAGGGACTTCATAACCACTGCCTTCGGTTCCAAACAGGGCAAAGCGGCGGCCAGTGTCGCGAAGCGTAAAGACTGAATCCGCATTGAGCGCGGCGCTTAATGAATCAAACGCAGCCGTGGAGTCTGAACTGTCAATGATGACGATTTGCCGCTGCGCCTGAATGGAAAGGAGGAGCAGGCTGAGCTCGTGTGCGGTAAAAGAGTTACTGGCGGTTGAAATGTCACTACCAGAAGGGACTGAACTATCGAAGGCGATGAAATTGTAATCGGGGGAAGCCTTTGAGGTCGTGCGGGTTTCAGGATTGGTTTTCTGTCGCGCACCCATACCAGCGAAATAGAAAATCACAACATCTTCCGGCTTGCACACCTCGATCAGGTGTTCGAGCGCAGAACGAATGCCCGAAACGGTTGCGTCCGAATCAAACAGGGTCTTGACATCGACCTTGATGAATGCGTTTCCGACATCTTTTGTTGAAAATGCGTCTGCCACTCCCTGTGCGTCGGCGACCGCGAAGTGCAGGTTCATGATGTTTGAATCTTTAGGATAAGCATTGATGCCGATGCTGAGTACATGGAGGATGCCCGTTCTAGGAACATCCCCAATCACCTGGAAACCGGCTCGCACTGGCGCCGAATGGTGTTCGCCAGCCAGGACGATGAGCAGGGCGATCAGAGAGGCGATGGTGAGGATTCGCACAAGTCCGCGCGTCGATGGATGGCTGGATCTTTTCAGCATTCGCATTCGGTTGCCTTTCTCCGCTCCTTAGGAATACACCCGGAGAGCCGATGCATCAATTGAAATATTGGAGTTGGGACGTAGTTGGAAGCTAGAGCGGGGCGGAGAGGATTTTTGCTACCAAGTCGTAGTCGTGGGCTTCAGTGATCTCCGCGTTGTAAAAGCAGCCGGGGACCAGGGATTCGTTTGTACCGAAGTCGTTGATGTAGACTTTGCCATCGATTTCAGGGGCGTGGAATTGGGTTCGGCCTTCCCACAGGAGCGGGGTTTCTTCGCTTTCGCCTTCGGCGAGGACGACTAACTCGCGGCCTACCCATTGCTGCTTGGCGCGCTTGGAGATGGACTGCTGGAGCTTCATCAGGCGGCGCTTGCGGGATTCGATAGTGCGGTGCGGGACTCTTTGGTCGAGCGAGAAGGCGGCGGAGCCTTCTTCGTCAGAGTAATTGAAGACGCCTAGCCAATCGAATTTTGCTTCTTTGACGAAGTCTTCCAGGAGGGTCACGTCAGCGGGGGATTCTCCCGGAAAACCTACGATGAAGGTCGTGCGGAGGGCGATGCCGGAGACGGCGGCGCGGACTTTTTCAAGGGTCTTGAGGAAAATATCCGCGCCGGCGCCGCGCTTCATTCGCTTGAGGACGTCGGGTGAGGCATGCTGGAGGGGGACATCGAGATATTTGCAGATGTTGTCGTGACGGGCGATGGTATCGAGGAGGCGGCCGGTGATGCGATTGGGATAGGCGTAGAGGAAACGGAGCCAGCGGAGACCTTCGATTTTGGCGAGGGCGTCGAGTAGGGTTGCAAGGCCGTCTTTGAGGCCTAGATCTTCACCGTAGCAGGTTGTGTCCTGGCCGATGAGGGTGATCTCGCGGACGCCGCGGGCGACGAGCTGTTGGGCTTCAGCGACTACGGATTCGAAGCGGCGGGAACGGAATTTTCCGCGGAGGTTGGGGATTACGCAGAAGGTGCAGGGGTGGTCACAGCCTTCGGCGATTTTTATGTAGGCGGAGGATTTGGGGGTGGTGAGGAAACGGGGAGTGGTTTCGTCGTAGAGATAGGTGGGCAGGAGGTGGGTTGCGCCTTGCCAGGAGTCGCGACGGAAACGGCCTTGTTGTTCGCGGTGGTCACCTTCGGGGCGGGAAGTGGTTGTGGCCGAAGAGATTGCCTCTGGGGCTAAAGCCCCTTGATCTTCTGCTGGCTGGATGTACGGGCTGAAGCCCGTACCCTTCACCGATGCGAGCTGTTCTGCAATGGGCTTGTTCTTGACGGGCTGTGCACGCTTGTGCGTGCCGGACTGGGATTCCTGACCGGGGCGGGTTTCGGCGGATTTGGTTGTGATGATGTTGAAGAGGGATGGCTCGGCAGCTGATGGGGTTTGGAGGCCTGCGGCGGCGAGGATGGATTCGAGTTCGTCGGTGCCTACTACGGCGTCTACCTCGGGGATTGATTTTTGGATTTCGTCGCGGTAGCGCTCGACGAGACAGCCGGCCACGATTAGTTTGCGCGCTGAGCCCGAAGTTTTGTGGCGGGCCATTTCGAGGATGGTGTCTACGGATTCCTGCTTGGCGGTGTCGATGAAGCTGCAGGTATTGACTACGAGGATTTCGGCTTCTTCGGGATGGGAGGTGAGGCGGGCGCCGGCACGGTCGAGGAGGCCCATCATGACCTCGGAGTCGACGAGGTTTTTGGGGCAGCCTAAGGAAATAAAGCCCACGGTGGGGGCCGTGGGTTGGGGTGGTTTGGTCACTTATCTATTGTACTGAGGATAGGGAAATGGTGCAGGATCTGGATTTGTGATGTCCCACCCATACCTTGCGATCTCACTTCATGGCAATGGGCGGACTGCGCGGAATCCTGTAGATTTCGCATGAATCTCGTTGAAGCCGAATCGTGCCAGTTCCTTTCTGATTCTTTCAGATTCCGGCACTCCGACACTCTCAAGTACGGTATATGGTGGATCTGCAGAGTAGGTGCCATGATGCAGATCGATAGTGTCTAATTGATCGAGTAGCGAATCCTCAGCGGAGCGGTCTTCGGAAGATTTGAATACGGTAACACCGTCCAGATGATTTTGGTTGGGCAGTTCGGACCAGATTTTTTGTGCTGCTGAACGGTTGGCAGGGCTATCCACTATCCAAACTGGGCCGCTTATGGTTAATTCAGGAAGGCGTTCGCCATATTCTCTGTCAACGACAACAATCACGCAATATTGGGAAGCCGTCATGAACCCAAGATACATTTTTCTCATCAGAATTGTCGATGACAAGGAGTTGTCACGAACGAAATAATTGTGAGCAGGAATTTTAAACTGTCGGCGGCTCGCCAATTTCTTGATGGTCTTCCACTTAGTATTGATTCCTGATCGCTTGGTCCTCGTAATGATAAAATCAATCAGTGCCGGGTCCTACGCGACGTAATCCCGCCAACCCCGCCAGGTCCGGAAGGAAGCAACGGTAACGGGCTAGTACGGGCGCAGTAGGTCACCCGGTACTTTTTGTGTCAGGGATCAGGTGATCAGGGGTCAAGGGATCAGAGACGAGGCCTGGGACCTGGCGTCCGCTGGCTGACCGCAAGGAGAAATGCATTGAGCCTTACTGTTCGCCCCGTGGTGGGCCGTCGCGCTAAGATTTCGGCGCTTGGGACCTACGTTCCTCCGCAAGTACTTACCAACAAAGATCTGGAAAAGATGGTGGACACGAACGACCAGTGGATTATGGAACGCACTGGGATTCGTGAGCGGCACGTGCTGGCTAAGGGGCAGGGCGTGAGCGATATGTGCGCGGAGGCGGCGAAGACGGTGCCTGCAAGGCGCGGGGGATTGAGGCCGACAAGATTGGCGAGTTCGGGGTTGAGGTGATTATTGTGGGCACGGTTACGCCGGACATGATGTTTCCTTCGACGGCTTGCCTGGTGCAGGACAAGATTGGGGCCAAGGGCGCGTGGGGCTTTGACGTCTCCGCCGGGTGTTCGGGATTTGTGTTTGCGCTGCAGGCAGGCGTGAAATTGGTGGAGAGCGGGGCGCACCGAAAGGTTTTGGTTTGCGGAGCGGACGCCAATACGCGGATGACCGACTATACAGATCGGACTACTTGCGTGCTGTTTGGAGACGGCGGCGGGGCGGTGCTGCTGGAGCCGGCGGAAGAGGGCGAGGTTGGGTTTATCGATTATGTGTACGAGATCGATGGGTCGGGGGCTGCGGCGCTGAACCTGAAGGGCGGCGGGAGCTTGAATCCTGCCAGCCACGAGACCGTGGACAAGAAGATGCATTACATCTTTCAGGATGGGCCGGCGGTTTATAAGTTTGCGGTGCGGAAGATGGCCGAGGCTACGGCGAAGGTTCTGGAGAGGAACGGCGTGACCGGGGCGGACCTGGGATGCTTTATTCCGCACCAGGCGAATAAGAGGATCATCACGGCGACGGCGGATCGGCTGGGAATGGATCCGGAGCGGGTGATCATCAATATTGAGAAGTATGGGAATACGTCGAGCGGTACGATTCCGCTGGCTATGGAGACGGCTATCGAGCAGGGCAAGTTGAAGAAGGGCGACCTGGTGCTGATTGCGGCGGTGGGCGCTGGGTTTACGGTGGGGGCGGCGCTGCTGCGGTGGGAGATTTAAAAGCAGGGACTAGGGAATAGGGAATAGGGAATAGGGAATAGGGAATAGCCTCTCGCTTTCCGGTGGATTTTTTGTTGCACATGACGGCAAGTTTGCAGGGCCGGTCCTCGGGTTAGGATCGGCCCTGTTTGCTTGTTGGCAAGTTGGCGGTGGATTGTGTTGGTGCGGCGTGGCGTGTGGATTGTAGCTGGACTAGTTTGTCAGGAGTTTGAAGGCGTGGGTCCAGTCGTCGCGGAGGAAGCCGGGGATGCACCACAACAGGCATAAGGGCTCGATGGCGCGGGCGGCTTCGGCTTTGCCCATATCGGCGATTTCCCAGCCGAATTGATCGAGGATTTCGCTTACCTGCTTTTTCGAATGGTCATTGTTGCCGCAGATGAACATGGTGGGCTTGCCGGCCCTGAATTGCGGATTCACCATGAGGGGGGCACCTACCGAGTTGAAGGCTTTTACGAAATGCGCGCCTGCGAACTCGTGCTGCAACTGCTCCATGAGGGATTCGTTGGGAGAGGTGAAGAAGCGGAGGACGCCGTTGACCGGCGGGGCATCTTCAATGGGATTGCAGGCGTCGATGATGGTTTTTCCTTTGAGGTTGGCGGCGCCGGCGAGGCGGAGTGCGTCGGCTGCCGCTTTGCCCGAGACGGCGAGAACGATCAGCTCGCCGAAGGCAGCGGCTGCGTCGAAGGCGCCTACGGAGGCAGCGTGATTCTGCTTTGCCCAGTCGGCTAGTTTGGCGGAGGTCCTGGCGCTCAACATCACTTGATGGCCGTGCTTGAGGAAGCCGCTGGCTAAGGTTTTGCCAACGTCGCCAGAACCTATCACTCCAATTTTCATTTTTACACCCCTTTTGGAAATGAGATTAGCGCCGGAGGTTGGCGGGTTCAAAGTTTGTGCAGGAGGGGAATTGCGGGATCGCTAATGCACCGGTTCGGGGACGGGGAGGGTGTAGGCGGGGAGGATTTGGAGTTCGGCGGCAGTGCGGAAGAAAACTGCCATGCCTTCGAGGCACTCTTCGTCGAGAGTGTAGTGGATGTTGGTGGTGAGGTATGTGCGGATAGTGGATTCGGAGATGGGGAGGCGTGCGGACCACTCGGCTGCCAGGGCATCGATGTTTTGTTGGCCGTGGATGCGAGATTGGTTGAAGTCTTCGGCGATCGTTTCCCAGGTCCCCAAAAGCGAGGGACCTGGGCCACCCAGTACGATTTTGGGGGCAACAGCCCAGACGGCGGAGACGAAGGGCAGGCCGGTAAGGGTGCGCCACTCTTCGGCCAGGTCGTGGTAGACGAGCTCTTCACCGGTGCGCTCGAAGCGGTTGGCGCGCTCTTCGAGGGCGAGCAGGGCGGGGTCGCCGATGAGGATGGCGGCGTCGGCTCGCTGGAGCATGGAGTCGAGATCGGCGGAGTGGGGCAGGAACGGGACTGTGGGGTTGCCCCACTTGTGGAAGAGGATGCGGGCATAGGCAAGGGTGGTGCGGCTGGCCGTGTCGGCGGCTACGGAGCGCAGAGCAGCGAGCGGCTGGGAGGCGCGGCGGACCAGGAGCAGGGAGCGAACGCGGGCCTTGGAGGCGATGGTGCAGCCGGGGAGGATGCGCAGGCCGGGGGTGGTGGCGAGGGCGGCTGTGGGGATCAGGCCGATATCGGCGGTCCCGTTGGCCAGGCGGGCGGCGCATTCGGAGGCGGTCATGCGGTCGATTTGATAACGGAGGGCTAGCGGGGCGCTGAGCGGAGGGTGCTCGAAGTCCCACATGAGGGGGGCGGGGTTGAGGAAGCTGATGGCGGCGATGCGCAGGCGGGATTGAGGGGTGGGGCTCACTTCTTTTAGAGTACTCGCGTGAGGCGTGGGATTGCTGGGGCGTATCTGGGGTGGCAATAGGTGGTTGAAGGCAGCAGGTCGGCGAGTCAGCTAGTCAGCGACGGGGATCGTGGTTTCCCACCCTTTCGCAAAGAACGCGAAAGGATGGGGCACCCGCAGCTATTGTCCAGTTCGCAGGTTAACGGGTTTCGTTCTTTGCGCTTACAAGGGCGCGGATGAAATCTGGGGTCGAGCCGCAGCAGGCGCCGAGGAACGATGCGCCGGCGTTGCGGAGGGCTGCGTAGTGGGATGCGAAGAATTCGGCCGAGGTGTTGTAGCGGATGGATTTGCCTTCGATGGTGGGCAGGCCGGCATTGGGCTTGATCCAGATGGGGAGATCGCAGGCGGCGTGGAGGCGTTGGCAAATGGGGATGGACTGCTCAACGCCTACGCCGCAGTTTGCGCCTACGGCGCCGGCGCCGGCTTCTACCATGGCTGCGGCAACGGCTTCAGGGGTTGCGCCCATCATGGTGCGGTCTTTGTTTTTGCCGGAGTCGAAGGCGAAAGAGGCGATTACGGGCAGGCCGGTGAGGAGTGCTGCTGCTACGGCGAGGCAGGCTTCTTCAATATCGCTCATGGTCTCGATGAGGAGTGCATCGGCGCCGGCGGCGGCGAGCGATGCGGCTTGCGCGGCAAAGGCGGCGGAGACCTGGTCGGCGGAGACTTCGCCGGAGAGGAGGATTTTTCCGGTGGGACCGATGGAGGCGAAGACCAGCGCATGGCGCGCAGCGCGGCGCGAAATTTCTACGCCGGCGCGGTTGATGGCGTCGAGATCAGTTGCGGACGTGGATTGCATAGCGACGGCGTTGGCGCGAAAGGTATTGGTGAGAATGACCTGGCTGCCGGCTTCAGCGTAGGCGCGGGCTACGGATTCAACGCGATCGGGATGGGTGAGGTTCCAGGAGTCGGGTTTGACGCCGGAAGGGCAGGCCGCGGGCTTGTAGCTCGGTTCCCCAGGCGCCGTCGGTGATGAGCAGGCCGTTGGAGAGCCATTGGAGTAGGGGATTGGTCTTTTTGGTCGGTCATGCGAAGCTCCGTTCGATCGGTGGGCGGCTTTTACCGTGGTTGAATTTTTGATATTTCGGCTCCGGGCCAGTATATCGTTTGCTGCGTTGATGGGGTTCAGTGGGCGTGCTTCTTGACATCTGGCGCAGGTGGGGTTAGTGTTGGCGAAAATCCATTAGAGATTTGTAATTGGATTCCTCAAGAGGAAGCCGGACTGTGCAAATTATGGGTTATGGCAGGGATATGCAATGACGGTGATGCACCAAAGCGCAGTTTTAGCAGGCGGCGGCCCAGTTGGACGAGGAGCGGCTGGCCTGGCTGGCGTTGGCGCTTTCGCCGGGGCTGGGGCCGAAACGGATTCTGGACGCGATGAAAACGCTGGAGGAGCCGGGAAGGATTTTATCGCTGGGGCTGACGGAGCTGGAAGGGCTGAGGTTTCCGGCCGAGGCGGCGCAGTTCATTTTTGACGGGAAGGCTCGCCGGGCTGCCGAGGAGGAGTGGGCGCGGGTTGCGGCGCAGGGGGCTACGGTGGTGAGCTTTGGCTGCGCGGAGTATCCGGAGCGGCTGAAGGAGATTTACGATCCGCCGCCGGTGCTGTGGGTGCGCGGGGATGTGAGGTTGCTGAGCAGGCCATCGATTGCGGTGGTGGGCACGCGGCATCCTACTCCGTATGGAGCGGGAGTGGCGGAGATGCTGGCGCGGGACCTGGCGGTGCGGCGGCTGCTGATTGTGAGCGGAATGGCGCGGGGGATTGACTAGCTGCGCGCACCGGGGTGCACTGGCGGCGAGGATGCCGACGGTGGCGGTTTGGGGGACGGGGATCGACGTGGTCTATCCCAAGGAAAACAAGAAGTTGGCGGAGGAGATTTTGGCCTCGGGCGGGGCGATTGTGAGCGAGGTGCCGATGGGGACGTTTCCGGCGCCGCAGAATTTTCCCCGGCGCAATCGGATTTTGAGCGGGCTGAGCATTGCGGTGCTGGTGGTGGAAGCGGGCGAGAATTCGGGGACGCGGGTGACAGCGCGGTGCGCTTCGGAGCAGAACCGGGATTTGTTTGCGGTGCCGGGGAATGTGACGAACAAAGGATCGTGGACACCTAACACATTGATTAAACAGGGGGCTAAGCTGGTGGCTACCTGGGAGGACGTGTGGGAGGATTTGCCCTCGGGGGTGCGGCTGGAGCTGGAGGCTGGGGTTCCGGCTGAATCCAAATCGGAGACTACCGCATCTTTACTGCCTGATCCGGTTCTAAGACCACAAGAGGCCATGGTGCTGGAGGTGCTGCACTCGGACGAAAGCTTGCAGATCGACGAGATTCTCGAGCTGCTGGAGACACAACTTACGTCTTCAGAGGTATTTACGGCGCTTTTTGAGCTGGAGATCACGGGCCGGGTGAGGAGCATGCCGGGGAAGAATTACGTGCGGACGATGTAAAGGCAGGGATCAGGGATCAGTTGGTGCGAGGGATTATTGAGGTTCGTGGTATTCCAGGTCTCAAAAAAGAGACCTGGGGCACCGGGTCGTATTGCAGATTCTAAAATGTTAGAATTTGGCTTCCCGTTATTTCGATTCTTTGGTCTCTGCGGGTTTGTCCGTTTACTCTTCTGAAAGCAAATTTTTTTGAACGGTGCGGGAAGATTGTGCGCAAGATTTCGCGCCGCGATTGGGACCCCATGCCTCGGAAATGGGACGGCCGGGAAGTGAAAACTTGCCGGGAACTGGAAACGGGACGGTGTTCCGTGTTAGGGTGCAACATTCGCGGGTAGTTTTTTCCCGGAGGGGCAGAATTACCGGGCACGTGAAGAATTTGACGCGTCAAAGAATATGAGGAAGGCCCTGTTTTCGTGACGAAGAGACCCGACAGGGTAGAGTGGGTACTGTATTAAGGATGGCAATGAGCAAATCACTGGTGATCGTCGAATCGCCCGCCAAGGCGAAGACGATCGAGAAATATCTGGGCAAGGGTTTTGAAGTATTGGCGTCGGTGGGTCACATCATGGACCTGCCGAAAAAAGAGATCGGCGTGGAGCTGGAGAACCGGACATTCGAGCCGACGCTGGTTGTGTCTCCGGGCAAAGAAAAGGTTGTGGCGCAGCTGAAGAAGGCGGCCGCGAAGGCGGACGAGATTTTTCTGGCGCCTGACCCGGATCGCGAGGGCGAGGCGATTGCGTATCACCTGGCGCTGCAACTGGGGACCAGCGCCAAGGAAAGAAAAAAGATTCGCCGCGTGACCTTCAACGAGATTACGAAGAAGGCGGTGCAGGAGGCGTTCAACCACGCGCGGGACCTGGATCAGAATCTGGTGGACTCGCAGCAGACGCGGCGGGTTCTGGACCGGCTGGTGGGGTACCAGATTTCTCCGCTGCTGTGGGACAAGGTGCGGCGGGGGCTTTCAGCGGGGCGCGTGCAGACGGTGGCGCTGCGGCTGATTGTGGAGCGGGAGCGGGAGATTGGCGCGTTTGGTGCCGGTGGAGTATTGGCCAATCGATGCGATGTTGCAGTACACGCCGGCGGGAAGCAATGCCGACAGAAATTTCTTACGGCGCGCTTTGTAGGGATAGACGGAGAACCGGCGCGAGTTGCCAACGGCAAGGACAAGGACGGGAAGGAGCAGTTTATTCCAACGCTTTGCCGGACGAAGAGTCGGCAATGGACGAGGTTGACGGCTGCGACAAAAGGCAGCATTGGTACTGGTCTCGGTTCATTCGAGAAGAAGCAGCGGAAGAAAATCCGCTGCCGCCGTTCATCACAAGCAGTCTGCAGCAGCAGGCTGCGGCGCGGCTGGGCTTCAACGTGCGGCGCACGATGGGCGTGGCGCAGCGGCTCTATGAAGGCATCGATATGGGCGCCGAAGGACACGGTGGGCCTGATCACTTATATGCGTACCGATTCTCCGCGCGTGGCGCCGGAGGCGATTGCGGGGGCGCGGGAATGGGTTGGCAAGGAACTGGGGGCAAAGTATCTGCCCGAGTCGCCGAATTATTACAAAGGCAAGAAGGACGCGCAGGATGCGCACGAAGCGATCAGGCCGACGGATGCTTCGCGGACGCCGGAGTCGATTGCGCGCTATCTGACCGAGGAGCAACTGAAGCTCTACCGGCTGATCTGGCAGCGGTTTGTGGCCTCGCAGATGGTGCCGGCGATCTATGACGTAACCACGACGAAGATTGACGCGGCGAGCGACAGAAGACTTATAACTTCCGCATCACCGGATCGGTGCTCAATTCGACGGTTTCCTGCGCGTCTACGAAGCCGATGAGGAAGAACAGGATAGTCTGCCTGCTATTCCAAAAGGCGTGCGGCTTCCTTTGGCTACGGCGGAGCAATTAAAGAAACTGGCTGTGGAGCGAGAAACACAAGTTGGAGCAGGCAAGAAAGAAATACAACCTGGAGGTTGCAAAGACCGAAGCAAGGAACGAGTCAGCGGATTCCGGAGAAGCGATGGAACCGATTCCCGAATTTGAAGGGGAGGAGATTCCACTCGAAGTGAGGCCTTCAGCCGTCAATGCCACTCAGAAGTTTACCGATCCGCCTCCGCGCTATAACGAGGCTTCGCTGGTGAAGGAGCTGGAGGAGCGGGGAGTGGGACGGCCTTCGACCTATGCGTCGATCATCAATACGATTCAGGATCGCGAGTACGTGGTGAAGCACGGCGGGTCGCGAGGGCGGTTTTATCCCACCGAGATTGGGGTGGTGGTTTGCGATCTGCTGGTGGAGAACTTTCCTTACATCTTCGACACCGCTTACACGGCCAAGCTGGAAACGGAACTGGACGATATTGAAGAGGGCAAGGAGAAGTGGACCGATCTGCTGACCGGCTTCTACGGCTACTTTGAGGAGGAACTCAAGGTTGCCGAAAAGAAGATGCGGAACATCAAGCGCATGGAGGAGGAGACGAACGAGAAGTGCGAGCTGTGCGGAGCGCCGCTGCTGCTGAAGTGGGGCAAGTTCGGCAGCTTCTATGCGTGCTCGAAGTACAACAAGAAGGATCCGACGAGCTGCACGTTTACCAAGGAGAATATTGCGGCCAAGCCGGACATGAATACGCCGGAGGCACAGGAGGCGGGCGAGACCGAAGAGTACTGCGATAACTGCGGGCGGGTGATGGTGCTGCGGCGGGGGATCTTCGGGCCGTTCATGAGTTGTCCTGGATACAACGAGGATCCGCCTTGCAAGACGTTCAGGAAGCTGAGCCAGAAGCAGCAGCAGAAGCAGAATACGGCGCAGCCGACGGGCGAGGACTGCCCGGCTATGCGGCAAGCCGCTGGTGCTGCGGCAGGGGGCTTTTGGGGAGTTTGTTTCCTGCTCGGGGTATCCGAAGTGCAAGTATGTGAAGCAGAACATTCTTGAAGGGTTGAAGTGCCCCAAGTGCGGCGACCGGGGATCTGGCGGAGCGCAAGGCTCGGCGGGGGAACATGTTCTGGGGCTGCACGAATTATCCGAAGTGCGACTTTACGTCGAACAGCAAGCTGGTGGCGGAGAAGTGCCCGGAGTGCGGGAGCCCGTACCTGGTGGAGAAGACGCTGCGGTCGGGGATTTTTCTCGAATGTCCGAACAAGAAGAAGAGCGGCCGAGGAGATTGTGCCGAAGAAGCGCGCGAAAAAAGCTGCGGAGCCGGAAAAGACCACGGTGGAATGCAGCTATTCGAAGCGCATTGGGGATGCGCCGGCGATGCCGACGCCGACGGCCGAGACGCATGGGCCGGTGGTGGAGACGAAGACCAAGAAGAGGGGTGGCAAGAAGGCGCTGCAGCCGGCTTAGGGCAGTTCTCTTGAAGGCGTTGGAGTGAGCGTGGACCGGGAGGTCCACGCTACAGCCGGCCGGGAGGCCGGCGCTCCTCATTCTTGCCGGCTCAGGATGCTTGTTGCGCTTTGGCCTTTGGTTTGGGAACTGTGTCGGGCCATTTTTTCTTCAGCTCACCAAAGAGTCTGGCGACCGGCATTTCCCGATAGTGCTTCAGTTTTCGTCTAACTTGAGATTTTCATAGTGCGGCGTGCCCTTGGATCCTGCAAACAGCGTGTCCACGATATGCTGTCCTAGCCGCCGGTAGCTTTCGAATTGCGATTCCGTGAACCACTGATCGGCCGTTGATTCGTGCGGGAACGTGGGGTTTGCCGTCTGATAGTTGAGCACGTCCGCCGGTTCGTCCCCCGTCAGAGAGGCTTTGATATAGATGAATATTCCATTTCCTCCTCCGGGATCGGCCATATCGTAGTGGATTGTACCTACCACAAAATGCTGCGAGCTCAGCTTCTTTTCCCCTCGCTGTTGCTTTTGCCTTCGCTGTTGTTTTTGTCTCCGCTTCGCGCCGCTGTTTTTGGGCACCAGGGGCGTCGTGTCCAACTCGATCTCCACCCCGATATCTTCGCGGCACTTGCGAATGGCGTTTCCGAGGTCATCGAAGGAGTAGTTCTGGGTCAGCGCCGGCATCGCACGCGATGATGAATTTGCAGCGACGCTTGACCAGTTCGTAGACGCCAAGATTTTCAAAGTGTCCACCGTCGGAGAGATAGACGTACTTGGCGTTGTCGTTGGTTAGGCCGAGCAATTCGCTTATGAGCTGGTTCAGACCCACGGTCGGCCCCGGTAAAAACCAGGTATCGTTGTTCCTCGGATTACCTGCCCAGAATCCCAGACGCACGTTGAAGAAGGTCATCAGAATCGCGAGAGACGGCGACGTGTGGTAGCCCATGTTAGGGCATGCCGCCGCGCCGGAGATGCTCATCGCCGTTCCGACGAAGAAACCACCGTCCTTGTAGGCATACTGCTCCGTCATCCGGTAGGCATATTTTGAGATGTGCTCGACCTTTTTCTCGCGCTGGTAATCTCTCTCCAGGTTTGCCTGCTCGATCCAGGTATCAAAGCCGCAACGAAACGGAGTCATGGGAAAGGATTCCGCCTTGCGCTCCTGCCATGCGAGTTCTCTGGAATTGACGAGGTTCAGCGTGCCATTCAGGATGGGCAGCGGTCCTGAATAGGATTCGGAACTGCGAAGGCTGGAGAGAAATAAATCGTCGCGGCAATCGAGCCCAGAAAAGGGATTTTCCTCGCGTCTTTCGTGTGTGGCTCCCAGATAGCAGCGCACCAGGCGGTTCCTGTACATCAGGTTCATGGAGAATTCGTTGAGGTCAACTCGATAGGAGAGCCACACACAAACGCCAAAAACCAACATGCACGCCAGAATCAGCCAGCCGTTTGTCACCTGGTGCAGCAGCGCGAAGTGGGCATCGACATAGGGATAACTGTTCGAAGCCGGGGCAGCCGTAGTTGCCGTGCCGCTAAGCGTTAGCGTCCCCGATGCCACATTTCCGCTGACCTTCAGCACCCAGCCGGCAACTTTTTCAACGGCTGGGCTCTCTGCAAGAAAGGTATTCCAGGTGGCTTGCATGCCGTTTCTGGCCAGATAGAATCGCGCCAGAATCAACTCCAGAGAAAGCGATAGCAGCGACAACAGTCCCACGATGAAAACGTAGGGCGTGAACGAGAGCAGCCTTAAGGTTATGCTATGGGGATTGTCATCGGCGGTCTTCTCGCTTTTTCCTCCCAACACACCTGCCAGGGTACTGCCGACCCAGGTTGCCAGCCCCGCCGCCTTCACCCAACCGCGCAGCCACAACAGTCCGAGCGGTGCGTAGATGGCGACGGAAAATCCAGCCGTCCAAAAGATGGTAAGGATGAGAATCCATCCGGCGACGCGCGCCCACCATTCACGGTACGGATCGACGAATGACCGCCCCATCAAACCCACCTTGAGCATGGTTGCGGCCAGGAAAATGAGCGACGTGAGCGGGAATGCAAGGCTGAGTTGGTGCCAGTCCGCTCCCGGCCAGGAGTGCATCGGCGTGAAGACCTGACGACTGGCCGCGAGCATAACCAACCCGCTCACCGCTCCCGTAACCAGGGAAGCTGAAACCCACCACAGCATTTTCAACTGCGGGTCGTCCTCGGGATGCAGGAATGCCGTAATTGTTGAGGCGATGCTCAGCGGCAGGCCAAGCAACACCATCCCCCACAACGGCCACCAATAGGTATTCTGGGGCGCGTCCCAGCTGTCCGCGTTGCCGGTGTGCATCCACAACCAGGCGGTCAAAATCCATAGCGCAAGGAAGATAGGCGCCACAATTGTGAGAAGTACCCAGCGCTGATCCTGCGGCGGAAGCCACGGGTGTTCCTTCCCGGGATTCGGTACTTGCTGCGGCCGCCGCACAATTGTTTCCGTCCCAGGAATCGATCAGGTCCCTCAGGTTCCAGGCCCCGATTGACAGCGCACCGGCCAACAGCAGGAAGACCACGATTGGCGCCAGCCACGAACACACAGAGGACATGGGCAATCGATCCATGAGCCACGGGCACATGAACACCACAGGCAACGCGTGCGTAAGCCAAAGCGCGATGTAGGGGAGCAGGAGGAGCGTGAACGAAAACAGAATCAGAACGGACTGGTTGAGAAACAGGTTGCGCAAGTAAATGGCAACCACCGTCCAGGTATCTGCACCAAAGGCACCGAGCCGCGGAGTGAGGTAGTTGCTGTAATCGCGCAGGAAGCGGATCGGCGGCGGTTCGGTATGCGATTTCTGATCAGCACGTTCGCGCATTTCCACGGTCATGGGGCGCGCGGTTCGCGTTGGCCGGAGTTCTTCCTCCACGGCATCAATTCCCTCTTGAATGTGCGGGCCGCTGGATGTCCCCCATCCTGGGCTGGAGCGCTGCGGCTGATCCAGGCCTCGAGCCAGTTTCCGATATAGCCGCCGCCCGAAACCGTGGAGAGATAATCGAAGGCTCGCACCTTGTTGTATTGAGCCAGGCCCTGGAGGACCCCCAGATTGAAGGTTGCGCTACGAATGCCGCCGCCTGAAAACGCGAGACCGGCGAGCTCCATCTTTCGAGCCTGGCCCACGACGAATTTTGCTTCTTCGGCCGCCTCCTTGCCGTCGATGTCGTCGCGCTCAGTTTTTCCGGCCTCATCGGCGATCTCTTTCAGATGTTCCTGCTCTAGCGTTTCTTTTGGCGTGAGCGGATCGGAACTGATTCCGCGCCGCGCGCGCAGGGCTTCAATTTCTATTAGTTCCTCGGCGAGAGCCTCAGCGAAACAAATTGCATGGTCCCTGGTGCTCGTTTGGTTATTGGTCAACGGGTCTGCCATAGGTTCCTTCTTCTCCGCCTTCGCTCGAGGGGGACGATGATTTGGGCCGTTTGCCGGGCGATGCCTGAAGCGGTGAAGCGGGGAAGGCTGGAGAACAGGCGTTCGCCGGCGAGGTTTCCTGATTTTCGCATAATTTTGAAGGGGGTAATTTAGAAAAACAGTTTTTAGAAGATGCGGCTCCAATTGCTGAGCAACCAAGAGTCCATTATTTTTAGGGTTTTTACCGGTACGCGACCAAGAAGGCACCGGATTGGCATCCCATGAAATCCCTGGTGGACGCGGGGAAAACTGAAGAAATGGGCTCTTCCCAGGCCCGGAAAGTCGGACCTGGGATCGCCGATGCGCGATTTTTGGGACTGTTATGAGTTTGAACGGCGGCGGACTTCTTTCTTATCGCGTTCCGTCCTGGTAGTGTCGCGCGTCTCGCTTTTCTTATTGATATCTCGCGCTGCATCCTTCATGTTGCCCGGGCTTTCTCGGCTTTGCCCTTCACTTGTTGCGCTGCACCCTCAGCCTGTGTCTTTGTATCGCCGGTCCACTCTCCTACCTGGCGCTTCGCACGCCCAACCGAATCATCGATTGTGACTTTTACTCTGTCCTTGTCCATTTTTTCCTCCGGGGATGTTCTGATGTCACAAATGTTTTTTGGCATGGAATTATGTCCGTCCCTTAGACCGGCTTCAAAGCGAATTTTTCCTGGACCGTGGTCAAACCACAGGCCGGCGGCCTGAAATCAGCTGAATAAGCAGCACGACCAGCGCAATGACGAGCAGCACGTGAATGAACCCACCGAACGTGTAGGAGCTGACCACACCCACCAACCACAGGACGAGCAGGATCACAAAGATTGTCCAAAGCATCTGTTTACCTCCAAGGGCTTACCGACCTATTCGGCATAGGTGCGAGCGGCCACAGTAAAGGGTTGGATGCCAGACGGCGGATTGCGGTTTCTTGTATTTGCGAAGAATTTGTGACACGGCCCGATCAGGGGTAATCGAGTGTCTGAAAGGATACAAACAGCTTGTGGATTGATCTGGCCCACTCAGTGCGCGAGAGCAAGAATCGGCGGAAAGTGTGGTTCAAGCGCCGTCGAAGGGGTAAGGCACCCCGGTGGGGCAAGTTGAACTGGGCCGGGTGAGATCGCGCTTGCAGAAGCGTCTTCGCCATAGGATGATGGAAGCTGATTTGAGCTAGCGGTTCCCCTCGAGGTTTTTCGTGAAGCGACTTTTGTCTTTGCTTGCAGTTGTCCTTGCTTTGACCACGATCACGGCCAAGGCTGCAGATTCCACTACCATCAACGGCTGGATATCAGACTCGATGTGCGGAGCGCAACATGCCGGAAGCGGCGCGGCGTGCGTGAAGAAGTGCATTAAGGGAGGCGAAAAGCCGGTGTTTGTGGACGAGGCTAAAAAGGAAGTGTGGACTATCGACAATCCGGATGCCGTGAAGGCCTTCTATGGCGACCACGTGACCGTGTCCGCGACCGCAAATGCCGCTGCAAAGAGTATGCATATTGAGTCCATCGCGGCGGCGCATTAGGAGCATTGCAGCGAATCGTCGTTTTGCTGATGGCGAAGTAGCTACTTTGTTATGCAACACTCTAAATCCAGGTCTCAAAATCGAGACCTGGAGCACCCGGCAATCTGTCGGGTCGCAAGCGTTGGCTACTTGTCGTGGGCGAAGTCGAAATCGGAGTACCATCGCCCCGGTACAGGGTTCTCCACCGGCTTCTCAGAGCCGAGGGTGACAATGCGGACGAATGCTTCAGCATATTGGCATCCGTACTCTCTGCCGCGAAATGTCGCGCACAACTCGTAATCGGGCCACAATCTCTTCCCCTCCGGAGTGAAGGCCAAAATCGCTTCCCGGCTCAAATCGAAGACCGATTCGACGTCCACCCAGCGATTGGGCGCGAACTGCTGCGATGTCTGCTCCTCACGTTCCCAAGTCTCGCAGAAATAAAACTCAAATTTCATTCCGCTCTGCAGCCACGCGTTGAAGGCGAGGTTGCCCACAGCACGATGGTCGGGATGAAACTGCAGGGGCCACATGCCGAAGACGACGTCCGGGCTCTCGGCGGCTAAGATCTTGTCGAACGCGATGTACGTCTCGGGATCGACCCGAATGTTCTGGTTGTGCTGATCCAGGAATTTCAACCGCGCGCCGAAGAGTAGTTTGGTTTCTCTCATCCCGTCTTCCGTCCCGGACGGCATGAGTTTATCAAGGGGCATCTGATTCGCGTTGGCTTTACGCTGCGAGCCCCCCGGCGGTGAAAGAGAAACATAAAACATCATGCCCCTCACGCGCATAACGTGCGAGGGTTCCGACACAGAAAATCCAATCATCGGGGTGCGCGCCCACGAACACAACTTTCAGCTTGCGATTCTTCTCGGCGCCCGGCAAAGTGTCTAGCGGTCTGCGTACCCCCGTTGAAGATTGCTGCCCGCGTACGCGCAGAGCGTGGGCAAACACGCTACCTGCCACGCAGTTGAAAAAAGTCCTTCTGGTAATCATTTATTCCTCCTTGCGGAACGCCGGAACGTAGCTATTGTCCCGAGTCACATGATAACTGAGATGTTTTTAGAACAGATTGCGTGCTGAAACAGCATGGGCGTCCGCCGTGGCAGACGCCCATGTTTATTGCATAGTGTGATGGATTACTTGTTGGTGTGGCCGCCCGTGCCCTTCTCTTCGAGAGCGGCTTGCGCGGCTGCTAGCCTCGCGGTCAACAGACGGAAGGGTGAGCAGGAGACGTAGTTGAGGCCGGTCTTGTGGCAGAACTTTACTGACTCGGGATCGCCGCCGTGCTCGCCGCAGATGCCAACCTTGAGGTTGGAGCGGGTTTTGCGGCCGTTGGTGGTGGCCATCTGGACCAGTTGGCCTACGCCGGCCTGGTCGAGCGTGGCGAAGGGATCCTGCTTGAAGATTCCGTACTTTAGGTACGCGGGCAGGAAGTTGTTGATGTCGTCGCGGCTGATGCCGTAGGTGGTCTGGGTGAGGTCGTTGGTGCCGAAGCTGAAGAACTCGGCTTCTTCGGCGATTTGACCAGCGGTGAGGGCCGCGCGGGGCAGCTCGATCATGGTGCCTACCATGTAGTCGACCTTGACGCCCTTTTCCGCGAAGACTTCTTCAGCGACTCGGCGGATGATGGCGGACTGGTTGCGCATCTCCTCAATGGAGCCGATGAGCGGAACCATGATTTCGACATGCGGATCGCCGCCCTTGCTCTTGACCGCGACAGCGGCCTCGAGGATGGCGCGAACCTGCATCTCGGTGATCTCAGGGAAGGCGATGCCGAGACGGCAGCCGCGCAGGCCGAGCATGGGGTTCTGTTCGTGGAGCTCTTCAACCCGCGCCAGAAGCGGACGCAGTTCCTTGAGCTTTGGCGAGCGGGGCTTGGTGTCCTGAAGGTGCTGGATTTCGACCAGCAGGTCCTCGCGCTTGGGCAGGAACTCGTGCAGCGGCGGATCGAGGAGGCGGATGGTTACGGGCAGCGACTCCATGGCCTTGAAGAGGCCGACAAAATCGGCGCGCTGCATGGGCAGGAGCTTTTTGAGCGCCGTGCGGCGGGTTTTTTCGTCCTGAGCCAGGATCATTGTGCGCATGTGCTCGATGCGGTCCTCAGCAAAGAACATGTGCTCTGTGCGGCAGAGGCCGATGCCTTCAGCGCCGAAGAGCCGAGCGTTTTTGGCGTCGCGAGGAATATCGGCATTGGCGCGGATGCGCAGGCGGCGGACGGGATCGACCCAGCTCATGAACTTGACGAGATCGGGATCGTCGGGCTGGGCATCGAGAGTCTTGAGCTTGCCATCAATGACGCGGCCGGTGGTTCCGTCCAGCGAAATCCAGTCGCCTTGCTTGAAGACCTTGCCCTTGACGCGGAGTTCCTTCTTGGCTTCGTCGACCTTGAGGTCGCCGGCTCCGGCTACGCAGCACTTGCCCATGCCGCGAGTGACGACAGCGGCGTGAGAGGTCATGCCGCCGCGTGAGGTGAGGATGCCGGCGGCAACTTCCATGCCGGCGATATCTTCAGGGGTGGTTTCGCCGCGGACCAGGATGATGACGGGATAGCTGCCGTTGGCGTGGTGCTTGACGGCGTCTTCCGCAGTGAAAACGATTTGTCCAACGGCGGCGCCGGGCGATGCGGGCAATCCGGTGGCGAGGACTTCAATCTTCTCGCCTTTCTCGACGAGGCGGGGAACCAGGAAGTCATAGAGCTGGTTGGGCTCGACGCGGAAGATGGCTTCGTCCTGGGTGATGAGGCCTTGCTTGACCATATCGATGGCGATGCGGACGGCGGCCAGGCCGGTGCGCTTGCCATTGCGGGTCTGCAGCATATAGAGCTTGCCATCCTGGATGGTGAACTCGAAGTCCTGCAAATCGCGGTAGTGCTTTTCAAGCTTGCCGGTGATGGTGCGCAACTGCTCGTAGACGACGGGCATGGCGCGTTCAAGTTCGCTGATGGGCAGCGGAGTGCGGACGCCGGAGACGACGTCTTCGCCCTGGGCGTTCATGAGGTACTCACCGAAGAACTTGTGCTCGCCGGTGGCGGGATTGCGGGTAAAGCCGACGCCGGTGCCGGAGTTTTCACCTAGGTTGCCGTAGACCATGGCCTGCACGTTGACCGCTGTGCCCAGCCAGTCGTCGATGTTGTTGATGCGGCGATAGGTCTTGGCGCGCTCGTTTTGCCAGCTACGGAATACGGCATCACGGGCCTGGGTCAGTTGGTCGAGCGGGGCCTGCGGAAATTCCTTGCCGGTTTCCTTGAGGACGAGCTTCTTATACTCGGCGATGATCTGCTTGAGGGCATCGGGCGTGAGCTCGTAATCGAACTTGACCTTCTTTGCGGACTTTACGCTGTCAAAGATGTGCTCGAACTTCTTCTTGGGAATATCGAGAACAACGTCGCCGAACATCTGGATGAGGCGGCGATAGGAATCATAGGCAAAACGGGGATTATTGCTGAGTTTGGCCAGGGACTCGACGGCCTTATCGTTGAGGCCGAGGTTGAGGATGGTATCCATCATGCCGGGCATGGAGAACTTGGCGCCGGAACGGACGGAGACGAGGAGCGGATTGTCGCCCGAGCCCAACTTCTGGCCTTGCAGCTTTTCAAGCTGTTCGAGGGCGGCGTGCATCTCGGCATTGATCTTTGGACTGACGGCGCCGCGCATGTACTCGCGACAGGCCTCGGTCTGGATGGTGAAACCGGGAGGGACGGGCAAGCCGGCGTTGGTCATCTCGGCCAGGCCTGCGCCCTTGCCGCCCAGCACATCTTTCATTTTGCCGTTTCCGTCGGCCTTGCCTCCGCCGAAGAAGTAACAATATTTGATTGGGGTTGAGCTCGAGGCCGCCTCGGCGACCGGTAGTTCCATCACGCCCTGCGTCATGGGTAAAGTCTCCTTGTATTAGGATTCCGCAACGATTATCCATGAGAGGGTGGTGAAACAGAGGCTCGTTGCTTCAACGGGATTATCAACCAAGAAGCCTAAGAGCGTGCGAGTCAACCAGACATCCAACAGCGCGTTGCGGGGTTGATTAGTCGTGATTACGAATATCTTCTTAAGTATACAGTTGCCGGGTGTTGGAGGTCACGGGCGATGGGCGCGGAAGTTTGAGCCCTGTATCATTTTAGGATGAAAATTTCGCAATTTGAGATCGGGGCCGTGAAAGGCCCCGAATTAAGAGATGAGGCGGCGGGGAGCGGAAGGCATCAAGGTTTGGATTGTGAACGAATGGCCACATTGTGGGATAACAGGATACGATCTAGGCCGACGAGAGCGAGGGTTTTCTCGACGCGCGGCGAGGCGCTGGAGACGGTAAACCAGTGGCCGGCTTGAAGGGCGGAACGGTAGAGAGAGATGAGAACGGTGATGCCGTCGGCGTCGATGCGCCGGACCGCTGAGAGATCGAGCGCGAGGGATTGGCTGCGGACGAGCGGCATGAGACGGTCGAGGAGACGGCGGTCATTTTCGCGAACAAGATCGGTGAGGATGAATTCAGAATGGCTAGGGGACTTGGTGGTTGCGATGGAGCCGGAGACGGGCTGGTCGCAGACGGCGCAGGACATGTGAAACCTCCATAGGTAAACTTTGTGCGCGCGGGAGCTGGGAAAGGCTCTTGTTCCGCGCATCGCCGAACCGGCTGGCGGACGGCCGGAAGCGGATAGATTGCTATACGCGGATCGGATGCAGACGGTTCCGTAAGCGGGGTACTTATTTTATGCGCGTCCGAGGCCCGGTTGCTTTGCTTCGTGCGGGTGAGGCAAAGCGGGCAGGGCGGTTTGAGGGTGGATGTTGAGCTTATTTGTCTACCGTGAGGATGAAGGTGGTTGTGTGCGTGTCTGTCGACATCGCTGTGGCCGCTACCGTGACAGTGTAGATGGCGCTCTGAGGAGTCGAAACGGTGGGAGATGAACTGCAACCGTTGAGCAGGCTCAGGCTGGTTATGCTGGCCGCCAGAATGAGAATCAACTGTAAACGCCGCTGCTTTTTGAAGCCGAAGAAGCAGAGAGCGACGGCCAGCGCCGCGCCGGGTGCGAAGGGGCTAGATTTTTGCCGGTGAGTTGCGGATGACGCGGTGGTGTAGACAGTAAGCGTGGAAGAGATCGCTGAGCCGGCGGGCGTTACGGAGGTTGGCGATAAGCTGCATGTGGGGCCGGCGGGCTGCACAGCGCACGTGAGTGCAACCGTGGAGGCGAAGCCGTTCTGCGGCGTGACTGTGATGGAAGCCGATCCGCTTTGGCCGGCAGTTACAGTTTGTAAAGATGGACCGGCGGCGACGGTGAAGTCCATCACGACCTGGTTGATTGCGGTCGAGGTGCTTCCGGCAAAATTAGTGTCACCGCCGTAGGTCGCGGTGATGGAGTCGGCTCCGGCGGGGAGGGCGGCGGAGGTCAATACCGCTTGATTACTTCCGCTCAATACCACGCTCCCCAGGCTCGTGGTTCCATTGCTGAACGCCACCGAGCCCGTTGGAAGGCCGCCAAATTGCCCTGATACTGTCGCCGTCAGGTTCACGGATTGGCCAAAGGTTGAAGAATTCGATGACGACTTCAATGTTGTCGTAGAGCTGGCCTGGTCGACCACAACGCTGACCGGCGTCGAAGTGCTGGTGACAAACTTTGAGTCGCCTGCGTAATTCGCCGTCACGGCGTATGTGCCCGCCGCCAAACAACACACAGTGTCGCTGGCAGCCCCGTTAGTCAAAGGTGCAGACCGCAGAGGTGCCGTATTGAAGTAGAAGTTGACATCTTCGCCGTTGGGGGGCGCGCCGCTGCCTGAGGTGACCGTAGCGCTCAGCGTCAGAGGCTCGCCAAATACCGACGGGTTTGGCGTCGGCACGGGAGTAAGTGTTGTCGTTGTCGCAATGGTAGGCAGACTATAGGTAAAGCCATGCAGCATGGAGTTTGAGTCGGCGTAAGTTCCGGCAATTGTTCCCGAGGAGTTGATAGCGAAGAAGGCCGTTCCCTGAAACGCGCCCGTGCCTGCCTCGGAAGCGCCGACAGCGACGAATGCGCCCGTGGAGCCATAGCGTAGGAATCCGGCCGCCACGTTGTTTACGTCAAAGTACGTCCCCACGACGTCCATCCCATCGTCTATGCCCACGCCTCCAGAGCCGCAGAGCATCTTGCCCATGCCCGTGGATACACACGGATTCGTGTTCGTGCCGGGAGGATCGAAGGTGGTGATGGCGCCACTGGCTGTGCGTACAAAGGTGTGACGCACGCCGTTCGTGTCGGTGTAGGTTCCTGCGATATCCCCGGCCGTGTCGATGCTGGTGGGGATAGTTCCGCTATTGCCATTCGAGGTCGAGGTGGTGGCCAAGTTTGGAGGATCGAAAGTTGTGGTAGTACCATCGGCAGCACGTACAAAGCCGTGAGACACATTGGAAGAATCTCTGTACTTTCCTGCAACTGTCCCAGCCGTATTGATGGCGATACCTAAGGTTTCTTCTCCGTTACCCGGCGCGGCGAAGATGCTGTAGGTGCCATTGGCGGCGCGTATAAAGCCATTGCCGCCTTCCATCCACCCGTCCCATCCCGTAACAGATCCCAACGAGTTAATGCCCAGGACCGCGCCCAATCCGCTCCCGTTTGCACCAATGAAGGTGGTAATCGTGCCGTCGGTGGCGCGCACAAAGCCTTGATTCACCAAATGGCCGGCTGACTGGCCGATGGTATATCCAGCTATGTTTCCAGTTGAGCCAATGGCGGTGACAATCGTTCCCTGTCCCGCGACCGTTCCGGCACCTGTTACGTCGAATGTGCTGACCGTGCCGTTGGCCAGGCATTCGAAGCCGTGATACGCGCCCATCGAATCGATATATGTGCCAGCGACATCGCCGGCCGTGTCGATGCCGATGGCGACGGTTCCCTGAAGCGCGCCGGTTCCTGCGCCGGGAACATCGATTGTGTTGACGATAGTTGGGGTGTAAGTGTAGATAAAATCTTCAGGCGTCGCATGAACTTTGGTCTGCGATACGAGAGTCTGGGAAATGATGGCAAACGCAAACAGGCACACCAGCGGAGAGCCTGACTGCAAATAGCGCTTTCTCATTGGACTTTCCTTCAGGGAACAGCGCAGCTCAAGCCTCCCGAAATGCACCAGAATTTACACCATCCCCTTTTGGCCCAAAAATTTATACGCGTAATTCTACCATAAGGTGTGAATGGCTTCGCGCGGATTGCCGCCTGAGATACTCTTTTCATGCCCTGTTCATGCAGCCAGATTCGAGGGGCAATGGGTGCGCGATTGCGAGAGTTACATGAGAGTTATTGGACCGGACCCGAGCGTCCGGAGCCCTGTCTGAGCGGGGAACAGGTGCGCGCGTGGGCGCTGGAGGCGGGGTTTGATGAGGCGGGATTGGTGGCGCTGCCTTATGCGGACGAGGGGCGGGATGCGGGGCGGTTTGAGGAGTGGGTGCGTGCGGGACGAGCGGGGTCGATGGGGTATCTGAAGCGGACGGGGGAGGATGGACGGCTGCTGCGGGCGCGGGTGGGGAATGCGTTTCCCTGGGCGCGGTCGGCGGTGGTTTGCTTTGCGAACTATGAGAGTGCGCAACCGCGTTCTATGGACGCGGCTGAGGAGGGTGCGGGATGGATTGCGCGTTATGCGTGGTCGGAGCGTGTGCATGCGAATGGGGATCGGCGGCCGTCGGATTATCACAGGGTGCTGAGGAAACGGATCAATGCGCTGGAGGGAAAGATTCGAGAGGCGCGGCGGCGCGAGGGGTTGGGCGAGTTTGAGGCGCGGGGGTTTGTGGATACCGGACCGGTGGTGGAGCGGGCGCTGGCTACGGCAGCGGGGGTGGGATGGACAGGGAAGAATACCTGCTTGATTCATCCGCGGCTGGGATCGTTTGGATTTCTGGCGGTTCTACTTACCTCGCTGCCAGTCGAAGATGAGAGAGTGTCCGCGGCACTACCGGATCGATGTGGGAGTTGCAGGAGGTGCCTGGAGGCATGCCCGACGGGGGCGCTGACGGCGCCTTACCAGATGGATGCGGCGCGGTGCATCTCGTATTTGACCATCGAGCATCGCGGGGCGATTGATGCGGGGTTGATGGAGGGGATGGGACGGCAGGTCTTCGGGTGCGATATCTGCCAGGACGTTTGTCCGTGGAATTCGCGGCGGCGGGTGGTGGTGAGTACGGACGCGGAGATGGAGGCGCGGGAGGAACTGGTGAATCCGGCGCTGGAGTGGCTGGCGGGGCCCGATGATCCAGAACTCGCAGAGGTGGAGTTCGAGCGGTTGTTTAATGGATCACCGGTGCGGAGGGCTGGCTTTTTGGGGTTGCGGCGGAATTTGGCGGTGGCGATGGGGAATAGCGGCTTGGGGAGGTTTGTTGCCCGGCTGGAGGAATGGGTTGGAGATGCGGATGAGGGGGTGCGGACGGCGGCGGTGTGGGCGCTGGGGAAGCTGAAGCGGGGTGCGATGAATGGTGGTTGAGGTTTGTGGTGTTCCACCCTTTTCGCAAAGAACGCGAAAGGGACGGGGCACCCGGGCTGCTGTGGTTACCAGGCTCTGCGGCTCATGTCCCCAATCCGCTCATCACCCTGAGCGGCTATCCTTGGAGATGAGATCCATCGTAGAGATGTGCTTCGCGAATACGGTGGTCGCGTCCGGACCAGCGTTTGACCGGTTAATTCATTTTTGCTTTCAGAAGGGGAGTCCTGCGTGGGTGAAGTTCCAAATATTAATGTGAAGAACGAGGTGAGAATCGAGGTTCCCGAGAGTTCCGATGCACTGGTGCCGGTTACCAGGTCGAAGTGGTACAGCTGGCGCAAGGACGGCACGGCGCTGGTGAATTATCTGCTGGACAGCGAGGTGCATACCTACTCCTTCAGCGTGGCGGCCAACGCTATTATTTCGTTCATTCCATTTATTGTTCTGCTTTACACGATTTCTCATTCGATCTTCCACTCGACGATGATGGAGGGCGTGATCGGGGACATGGTGCGCTACTTTATGCCCTCGAACCAGGATTTTGTGGCCAAGAACCTGGATGGCGTTGCTATCGCAGCTTCGCAGCATGGGGTGCAAATATTTTCTCTGGTCATGATTCTGGTGGCATGCACGGGGATTTTTCTGCCGCTGGAGGTGGCACTGAACCAGGCCTGGGGAGTGACCAAAAGCCGGAACTACCTGTTCAACCAAGCGGTGGCGTTTGGACTGGCCATCCTGATGCTGGCGCTGGGCATGGGAAGCATTCTGCTGAATGCGGGCCTGCGCGATGTATTGACCCTGGTTTTCGTTCACAGCACGAATATCAAATTCATCGATATAGTTCTGCACTTTACTTACCGGGGCGCTAGCTTTCTATTGCTGGCCGCGACTACGGGCGTGGCTTCGATTTTGTTTTTCTTCTCGATTTATTGGCTGCTGCCCAATCGCAAGGTTCCGTGGCGCCCGGTATTGCGCGTTTCAATCTATACCGGAATTATCTGGCTGGCAGCGAAATACGTTTTCTTGGCCGTGCTTCCGTACATGGATCTGAAATCGCTCTACGGACCGTTTTATGTTTCGGTGGGGTTGTTGTTCTGGGCTTATGTTTCGGGGTTGATTCTGTTTGCGGGGGCACAGTTCAGCGTGGCGCGGTGGGGGCAGAAAAAGAGTTAACCTGACTCGGGTGGCGAAGTTCGAGGCAGATACAGATTGGAAAGGATAAGTCATTCATCATGCGGATCAGAGTTATGAGGTTATTGGTACCGGGAGTTGTGGCAGTGTTGCTTATCACTGGAATGATTCATGGGCAGAGTGCGGCCGCACCCGCGGGGCATATATTGCGCGCCAATGGGGATCATCTCGAGCTGGATGGAAAGCCGTTCCAGATTATCTCCGGGGCGATTCATTATGAGCGCGTGCCGCAGGGTTATTGGAGAGACCGGCTGCGCAAGGCCCGCGCCATGGGGCTGAACACGGTGGAGACATATGTGTTCTGGAATTTTCATGAGATTGGGCCGGGGACTTATGAATTCAACGGGCAGAAGGACGTAGCCGAGTTTATCCGCGAGGCACAGCAGGAGGGGCTGTGGGTGATTTTGCGGCCCGGGCCGTATTCATGCGCGGAATGGGAGTTCGGCGGGCTGCCGTCGTGGCTGCTGACAGATCCGAAGATGGCGGTTCGCAGCTCGAATCCGGAGTTCATGGCTGCCGCATCGAGGTGGATGAAGCGATTGGGGAAGGAACTGGCCCCTCTGCAGAGCGCTTACGGCGGGCCGATTCTGGCCGTGCAGGTGGAGAATGAGTACGCCAGCTTTGGAAACGACAGCGCATATATGCATGGTGTGAAGCAGATGCTGCTTGACGCGGGCTTTGACAAGGCGATGCTATTTACCGCCGATGGGGACTCTCTAGTTGGTAAGTCGCTGCTTCCGGAGTTACCGGCGGTGATTAACTTCGGGCTGCCTACGCGGGCGGAGACGGCGTTTGCAAGATTGGCGAAGGCGCGGCCGAATGGTCCGATGATGAGCGGGGAATACTGGGACGGCTGGTTCGATAGCTGGGGCGAGAAGCATCACATGACGGATGCAGTTGCCCAGGCAGAGGACCTGAAATGGATGCTGGAGAAGGGTTACTCGGTCAATTTGTATATGTTTCATGGGGGAACGAGTTTTGGCTGGATGAACGGCGCCGATATTGACGATGGAAAGTACAAGCCGGTCGTGACCAGCTACGACTACGATGCGCCGGTGAGTGAGAGCGGAGAGTTGACACCGAAGTTTTATCTCTTCCGCGAATGCGATTCACGCGGCTACCGGGAAGACACCGCCTGCACCGCCGGCGCCTCTTCCGACGAAGGTTTATCCGCCTGTGAAGCTGAAGGAAGCGGTTTCACTATGGAGTACTCTGCCGAAGCCTATTCAATCGGACAAGATCCTTTCAATGGAAGACGTCAATCAGAGTTATGGCTATATTCTTTACCGCACAACGATCGGGCACGCACAGAGCGAGGAGTTACGCATCGATGAGCTGCACAGTTATGCGCAGATCTATCTGGATGGCGAGCTGGTTGGGACGCTGGACCGGCGGCTGAATCAGTCGACGCTGCCGATTCATACGACGCACGACAATACAAGGCTGGATATTTTGGTGGAGAATACCGGGCGGGTGAATTACGGCCGGGAGTTTGTGAACGAGCGCGCGGGAATTACGAAGCGGGTTACGCTGGGGGATGCGACGTTAGCAGGCTGGCAGATTTATACGCTGCCCATGGAAAACGCCGGCGCAGGCAACTATGACTCTGACACCTGCACTGGCGCTTGCTTCTATCGAGGGAAGTTTTATGTGGCCCAACCCGCGGATACTTTCGTGGATATGAGTCAATTTGGCAAAGGCGTTGTTTGGATCAATGGGCGGCTTATAGGGCGCTTCTGGAATATCGGGCCGCAGAGAACTCTCTATGTGCCATCGACGATCATCGATCAGCGGGGGAATGATATTGAGATCTTTGATTTGAATGGGCATCCGGGGCGGACTGTGCATTTTTTGAATAAGGCGATATTGGACGATAACAAGTAGGGGCGGTTACTAACGGTTTTCGTTCCGAATCACCTCTGAACGACAATATTTTTTGCTGATTCGATACAGACAGCTTGCATAGCGCCAAGTTTCTCCGGCTCCAGAGGGCAGACTTCGAAATCGGCGAAGATCGCGTTTCCCCATTAGGCTCCGCGGGGTTCCAAAGTCCACGGAAGACATTGGCAGGAAACTCAGGAGCCTCGTTGTCGAGGTCCCTTCCAAAGAGTGGATAATCTGGGTCATATTTGCTCGGTCCGCTCAGAATTCCCAGCTGACGATGAGTGCCAATCTTCCATAGGCGGTAAGCCGGTGTACCGTTGCCCATTCTAAGACGACCGCGGGTCCAGTAGCATGAGTTGGTGTTGGCCGGGGTCTTGCAGGGGATTGTACGCTTTGGGGTACTTGTGGCCGTAACCGTTGAGCTTGTTAGTAGAACGAAGAAAGGAAGCAACAGTGCTGTGCATCGCATGGCCGAAAGAGTAGCCCAAAATTCGTGGTTTTGCAATTGCGGAGACAAGCGAAAGACAACCGCAGGTCCTTCGACTTCGGTCGCCGCGGCGACCTGCGCTCAGGATGACATCTCTTGTGGTGAAGGTGAGCAGTTCAAGGGAGCTTGAAGGATTTTACTGCGATGGCGTTTGGGGTGCGGCCGGTGGGGAGGAGGGTGAAGAGCGAATTCGTGGCGGTGCGTACAACGGCTACATCGGCGGAGCGGGCATCGACTGCAAAGAGCAGGAGGCCGTTGCTGGAAAAGGCCAGGGCGGAAGGGCCGTCGCCTACGTGGATGGAGCCGATGCGCTTGCCGTCGTCGATGGAGTAGACGGTGACGTACTGGGAGCGGAGGTTGGCTACGTAGAGCAGGGCGTTGTCGTTTGTGACGAGACCGCGGACGGGATTGTCGCCGATCATGGTTGCGCCGCCGACGTCGTTGGTGCTGGTGACGACCTCAGAGATGGAGTCGGAGTGCGAGTTGATGGCGAAGAGTTCGCCGCCGTCGGGCTTGAGGGCCAGTTGAACGGGGGCTCGGCCTACGTCGATGAGGGCTTCAAGGCGGTCGGGCTGGGCGGGATTGACTTTGGAGTGGGCGAGGGCGATGGCCATGACCTGGTGGCCGGCGGCGCAGGCTACGAAGGCCTTGGATGAGTCGGGAAGGATGACGGCGTCAGATGCGCCGGGGCAGCCTGCGAAGACGGCGCGAAGGCTGTGGGCGGCGGGGTCGATGATGCTGACGCTGTTGCCGCGGCGGTTGGCGACGACCAGGGATTTTGCCGTCGGGGGAGATGCGGGCCGAGACGGGCTCTTCGCCGGCGGCGAATGACGGCGATCTCGCGGCGGGCGTTGAGGTCGAGGACGGAGATGGAGTTGGAGCCGGAGTTGGCGACATAGGCTAGATTGCCGGCGGGGTCGAGCTCGATGGAGACGGGCTGGCGGTGGACGGGGATGGTGGCGGCGACGGAGTTGTTTTCAGCGTTGATGACGGAAACCGAGCCCTGGTTGCCCGCTGCGCCGGAGTTGACGACGTAGACTTCGTTGCGCGTGGGGCTGGCGGCGACGGCGACGGGATTCTGGCCGACGGGGAGTTCGCGGTCGAGGCGCACGTTGACCGCGTCGAGGATGGTGACGGTGCCGCTGTCGCCGTTGGTGACGTAGGCGTATTCGCGGTAGTTGGGCGGGTATTGGGGGAAGTCGTGATGGCGGCAGGCGGTGAGGGCGAGCAGCGTGAGCGCGAAGAGACGGGCTGGTCGGACGTACCTTTGGTTCATGGCTTAAACCGCGGCGACGGCGTGGATGCCGCGGGGGAGATGGCGGTCGACCACGGGAGCGATCTGCTCGAGCTCGTCCATCATGACGGCAAACTGGTCGGGGTAGATGGACTGAGGGCCGTCAGAGAGGGCTTTTTCAGGCTGGTGATGGACTTCGACCAGGATGCCGTCAGCACCGGCGGCGATGGCGGCGCGGGCCATGGGCAAAACGCTGTCGCGCCTGCCGGTGCCGTGGCTGGGGTCGACCAGGATGGGCAGGTGGCTGAGGCGCTGGACGGCGGGAATGATGCTGAGGTCGAGGGTGTTGCGGGTGTGGTCGGCAAAGGTGCGCACGCCGCGCTCGCAGAGGATGACCTCGTAGTTGCCTTCGCTCATGATGTATTCGGCGGACATGAGGAACTCTTCGAGGGTGGCGGAGAGGCCGCGCTTGAGCAGGACGGGCTTGCGCAGGCGGCCGGCCTGCTTGAGCAGGGAGAAGTTCTGCATGTTGCGCGCGCCGATCTGGATGACGTCGGCCCATTCGGCGACCAGGTCGAGGGATTCGTTGTCGATGGCTTCAGTGATGATGCGCAGGCCGAAGCGGTCGCGAATCTCGGCCATGATGCGGAGCGCTTCGAGGCCGAGGCCTTGAAAGGCGTAGGGCGAGGTGCGGGGCTTGTAGGCGCCGCCGCGGAAGAACTGCGCGCCGGCGGCGGCAACCTGCTCGGCGATGGCGAAGGCCTGTTCGCGGCTTTCAATGGAGCAGGGACCGGCGACGATGGCCAGGTCGCGGCCGCCGATGGTGGCGTCGGTTCCGGCAAAGCGGATGACGGTGTCTTCTTCTTTTACGTCGCGGCTGGCCAGCTTGTAGGCCTTGGAGACGCGGATGACTTCGGCGACGCCGGAGAGCGCTTCGAGGTTGCCGCGATCGACTTCACCCTGGTTGCCGGTGATGCCGATGGCGGTGCGCTGGGCTCCGGGAAGGGGATGGGGGCGGAAGCCCAACTGCTCAATATGGTCGCAGACCGCCTGGATTTCTTCCGGCGTGGCCTGCGCTTTCATGACAACTAACATGAATGGCCCTCGAACCACCAGTCTAATTGGTGGGAGGGGGAAGGGCAATTAGTTCGTGAGCCGGCACATGGACCGGTTTTGAACGAACTGGTCCTGAGAATTCCAAAGCCCAAATTATTTTTGTTGTATTTTGAGGAACGCGGCCCAGAGGCACACCGATCATTCGGTCATGGTTTCGGGCGAGTGCACGGGAAGCATCGCCTTACTTCCTGTGGTTAATTACCGGCCCATGGTTTCTGCTACGGACTTGGTGGAATTGGTGGCATTATCCGCCGGGTCAAAGTCATGCCGGTAGCCGTCGTCGGCTTCTGCTACTGTGTTCGCGGCAACAATGGCTGGGGCAAAGACGATTCCAAAGAACGCTAGTAACACAATCAAGTCGTGCATTTCTTAACACTCCTTACGCGCGTTCAATTGAGCGCAGGAAACCATCCTCGAATGAATTAGAAAAAATTAAAATAGTACTTATCAGTCACTCGCGGGCTGCAGGTGCTATGGGCTTAGTACCTTAGTGGGATAGGGCGCACGACCTTTTCCATGGATTTTCCGGTCCTGTCCTGGTGCAAAGCGGTTTTTTGACGCAGATGGTGAAGAGTTGCGTATCAAGCTAAGGTACTAATTATGGACGCGCTGGTCGCGGGTCGAGGACCGCAGTTATTTTTCCTTGTTGGCGGCGGAAATGGTCTTGGCGGCTACGATGGCAGGGGCAAATAAGATTCCTAAAAAAGCCAGAAAAATTATGAAGTCATGCATTCTTACACTCCTTGGGCGGCGCATGTTGAGCCAGCTCAAAAAATGATCATCGGCGGTAGCGGGAAAAATATAAATAGCACTATGCAGTGCTGTTGGCTTAACACCTAAGTTGTATGCACTGAGAGCAGTGGTGGCTTCCTAGCGGGGATTGCGGGTGGAGCGGGCTGCTTCGCGCTTTTGCGCGCGCCATTTGAGGGCCAGCCAGGCCAGGTAGCCGAGCTGGATGGCCCAGGTGATGACGTAGGCGGCAACGGTGAACTGGTGGTCGAGAATCGCTCTTGGGTCCATTTTTTCCTTTTTCCTGGTCCTGGAGTAGATTTATGCGTCCAAGGCGTCTTGCGCTTCCTGGGCGGCGAATTTCTGGTGCTGGCGTTCGACGTGGTAGCGGAGGCCGAGGATGAGGATGCCCCAGGCTAGCCAGGCGAGGACGTTCCAGCCGAAGGCGGCAGCATGGCGGGGTCTTTGATGCCGGAGTCCGGTCCGCCGCCGAAGACGGGAGCGGGATGCTGGGTGCGCCACCAGCGGTTGGACATATAGACGATGGGGACGTCGAGGGCGCCGAAGATGCCGAGGACGGCGGCCAGGGTCTGCATCTGCGGGCCGGCGGCGAAGCGGCGCAGGAGCAGGTAGCTGACGTAGATGAGCCAGAGGACGAGGGTGGTGGTGAGGCGGGCGTCCCAGGTCCACCAGATGCCCCAGGCGCGGCGGCCCCAGATGGGTCCGGTGATGAGGACGACGGTGCAGAAGACTACGCCGACCTCGGCTCCGGCCAGGGCCCAGGCGTCGGAGATTTGCGCGCAAGCGGGACGGTTGCGGCGGAAGGAGAGGAAGCCGATGGAGCCGGCCAGGGAGATGGCGAAGAAGAGGAAGGCGACCATGGCCGAGGGGACGTGGTAGTAGAAGATGCGCTGAACTTCGTGCATGGTCTGCTCTTCAGGGGCGACGTAGATGGCCTGGTAGAAGCCCCAGATCATGAGGGCTACGGTGATGAGCGGCGTAAAGGCCTATGGCTGCTTTCTTCATGGCATGTTTTAGTGTACTAAAACAGGGATCAGGGATCAGGGGTCAGGGGTCAGTAAGGCGCCCCCGCTCGTCACCCCCCGCTTCCCCCCCGGTATCTTTGCGGGAGATTCCCTGTTTTCAGAGGGATAGAGTGATGGTTCTACTGTAACTCCTTTGTTCTAAGTAAGTTAGATTCCAAATTCCTATGAGCAAAGGGGTTAGGGACGTTTGTCGGAACTTCCAGCTCTGGCTTTCGGCTCCTGCGGCGCGGAAAGTTGGTTCGGCTGTATGGGTTCGGAAGGATGCTATGGAATGATTGTGCGCCAAGGGAGGGTAATTTTCTGCAAAACGGGCGCGCACTTTTCCTTGGAAGGGGGTGCGGTGTTTTCAATTGGCATTGGTCAGTTTCCGGATTGGCCGCCCTCCCATATTCATATTGGAGTACCGGGACTGATCCAAATTGTGGGTAGCTTCCGGTTTGGCGACCATCTGACCAGAACCCAGACTGAGCGAGGCAAATAGACTACGTCCAGCGTCAGGGTGTATCGGATACAAACTCCACCCGTCGACCCGAATCCAAAGTCGACCGACTTGGTCTACTTTGGTCGGGGCCGACGCTGGATTTCGCCGAGACCCATCTGTCGAACGGTTTCGTCCCGCAGAGCCCGAAGTTCAGGGGCTTCTAGCAGGTCTTTCAGCTGCTGCGCGGGAACAATCACCGACACGCCGCTATTCGCGTGAACCGAGGCACTCCAAGTTGTCGACGCTCTTAAGGTGAGGTCGGAAGTCTCTTGCATATATCCACTCACTACGCCCAATAACCCAAAGACGTTCGGCGAGCCCGTAAGGGAAACGCCGGAACCTAACCCAAGTTTGGGGATGATGAAGATTGGCGATCCGCTGTTCCCAGGTGTTATGTGAACATCTGCAAGATAGACGTTTCCCGCTTCGCACATCGTGGTAGTCATTGGGCCGTCCGGCAGCATCGCCAACACGCCTTCTCTGACTATCGGCTGGATCTGATGCAGACCCGCATACGCAAAAAAGAACCCTACTGTGAGGACTGGATCTCCCGGTACGATGTTGTCTTTTTCGATCGTTTCCGCAGGGAGCAACTGCTCGATCGACAGCTTTTTGGTGTCATACAAATTCTCGTTAGCGGGCACGAAGGGAATAACAGCTAAATCTACTGCTTCCGCACTTGGAAAATACCAGTGATACTCAGACGAGAGAGCCAGCGTTTGTTTGACTGCACGTTCGCCATTGACCGGCTCTTTGAGGTTCAAGGTCACGTAAGTACGCTGTATTTCGTGTCTCACGCACCTTCCCTCTTCGTCTTGCTCGATGGCTTCTGCGACGTGCCGGTTCGTCGCCAAATAACTGAACACCCTACCACTCGGTAAGCGGCTATCCGGCACCGTAATCAAGAAGCCCGTCCCGTGAAGCGTTATTGGATTTGCACCTGCCGTGCGGCCTGAGTCATGGGACCGGTTCGGGGTCCTCAACTCTAACGTGATAAAAACAACGGTTTTCGAGAGTTCTGTCTCTGCTCGCGAGGCGGTTGCTGTTGTCGATTGTTGACTTAGTGCATCAGGCAACAATGCCATAGATGCGAGTAACGTAATCATTGCCATCGAAAAGGACCGAAGCATGTGCGCCTCCCTCCCACTTCAAGCTTAGAACGGATTCAATGGCATTTCTTGCACATAAATTTGTGAGAATGATGGATATGACCTTGTAAAAGCCTAATAACTACTCTCCGAGCCTTGCTGTGCCAATCGTTCCGTAATCGACAGCGAACTCACCGTGCATCGAGAACCATGATCCGAGGCTCCGACCGGATGACCGCCCAACCGGAAGTTACCCAGTTTTTGTAGTGGTCCCCATAAATGCCCATGTGCTGACTTCACTCCGTCCCTACAGGACGGCGGGGTCTTTTGGGCGATGCATTTCCCCGGGTTTCACCCGGGGCTATTTTCACACACTCCCTCCGGGAGCAACGGTTAGACGTGAGGAGTGATGGCGTTAGTGGGGCGCTCGGAAGGTTGAGAGTCGTGCAATCCCACCCATCACAAAAGGCGTGATGGATGGGGCACACAGCATTTGTGTGAACAAATCATACCGTCTACGGGGCGGTGGAATCTTTTGGGTGACGCATTTCCCCGGGTTGGATCCCCACCCCAGCGACCACCCAGAGGGTACCCGCCTGTCGCCGGGGTCCTGGACCCGGGGCTCATTCAAGAATGTGGGCGACAGTGGTGGATGCAAGAGTGAGCGTGGACCGGGAGGTCCACGCTACAGCCGGTCGGGAGGCCGGCGCTACACCGGGGCTGCTGCTTTCGTGCTTGGTTGTGAGCCTAAGGTTCGTGGATGGCTATTTTCATTTGCTTTCTCCGGGAGCAAGGGTTAGAGGTGGGGTGAAGGCTATGGTAGGCCGCACGGGGTGAGGGCCGGGTGCCTGTAGATGGCGAGAAACGGGTTATGGAAAAGCTGGAAAGGTGGAGTGCGCTTCCCAGTTTCCCACAACCCCGGCTGCTGCTACGAGCATGGATTTGTTTGAGTTGCCTGTACCCGGGGGCTAAAGCCCCGATCCTTTTGGAGACCTCATTCGGCACGTCTAAACAGCTTGCGGAAAAAGTCGTTCATTTTTCGATTCCGAGTCGCACCGTTGAGTTTTTTCACTTCAAATCGGTTGTACTGCTGTTGATTTGCTCCTCTGGAGATCCGATTTTGCGGCCTCCAGAGACACCTATCCCCCGGACTTACTGCGCCGGAATCAGCTTCTGCATGCGCAGCAGGTTGTGCGCTGTGGCAACCAGGCTAAACAGCCAGTCGACTCGTGCCCTGCCGCGCAGTTTTACCTGCCGGACGGCCCGATCTTGCTTGGCCCAGCCGAACACCTTCTCCACCAGCTTCCGCTTCCTCTGGCTGATGGCAAATCCTTCGCTGTTGCGTTCTTCTCCGGTAAGCCAGTTGGGCCATTTCGGATTGGGCGCGTATTCGGCTACATGCGGCCTGATGCGGCGGGCGCGCAACTGACCAACAAACTGCTCCTCTTGATAACTCTTGTCGGCGCCCAGCGTGCTCACCACGGCGCGTTTCAGCTTGTCCACCATCACCAATGCAGCCTCCCGTTCCGCCGTCTTGCTGGACTGCGTCACCATCGCTGCTACCACCAGTCCGTTGCGGTTCTCCGTCAGCACATGGCCCAGGTAGCTGGGCACCGCTACCGCCGCCCCGCTCTTCTTATACAAACGCGCCTCCGGGTCGGTGGCTGACTCATGCGTGTCGCGCAGCAGCTTGCGGCCTCGCGTTCCCGTGCCCCGGCTGGGCGGATCGGGCTTCTCACGGAAGCTGCGACGGCTGGCCCAGGCCTGAATCAAAGTACCGTCCACGGTGAAATGCTCCTCGCTTAAAAGCTGATGCGCACGCGCCTGTTCCACCACCGCCAGCAACAACTGTTCGGCAACCTCGCCCTCAATCAGACGCTCGCGGTTCTTGGTAAATACCGTCACATCCCACACCGGGTCGTCGATGTTGAGTCCCACAAACCAGCGGAAAAGAAGGTTGTAGTCCAACTGCTCCATCAGTTGCCGCTCCGACCGCACCGAATACAGTACCTGCAATAACTGCGCCCGTATCAGCTTCTCCGGAGCAATCGACGGCCGCCCGCGCCGCGCGTACAGCTGTTGGAACTCGGAGTCCAACTCCCGCAATGCTGCATCGCTCATCTGCCGGATGGCACGTAATGGATGATCCTTCGGCACTCGCTGTTCAAGGCCGATGTAGCTGAATACCGCTTCCTGTTGCTCGTCATTTCCGCGCATGACTAATACATACCGTATCGCCCTGTGGAAACCATCGTGCCTTATCCGGTTCACCAGCCTTTTTTCCGCAACCTGTGAAGTCGTGCCCTTTCAAAACTACGCCTCGACGAAGGAACAACGTGTTGAAAGATCACAGGTGCCCCGCCCCTGCTCCCTCCGTAAGAATCCAAGGTCTTAAAATCGAGAAGAGCCTGAGGAAAAAAGTCGAAAGGCAGGTTCCCTTCGGCTTCGCTCAGGGCAGGCTTTCGACTCCCCCTTCGGTGTACTCAGGGTTCGCTCAGAATGACATGGCTCCCGATTGACGAGCAAAACAGACGAGGACTTGAAAGGAACTGAATGATGAGAAAAATCAATGTGCTTGAATTTGTCTCCCTTGACGGCGTCATAGACGCCCCGGGCGGGCCAGAGGAAGATACCCATGATGGGCCGCCATGGTGGATAAGGATGCATTCCGACCCGGTTAGTGCAGCGGCCATGAAGAAGCAGATGGACATGCCGTTTGACTTGTTGCTGGGGCGCAAAACGTTTGAGATTTGGGCGGGATACTGGCCACAACACAACGACATTTGGCCGGGAGTGAACACAGCGACCAAGTACGTGGTCTCGAATTCGATGAGTTCGCATGTTTGGCAGCCGTCGGTGTTTATCAATGGGGATATTGCGGAAAAGATCAACAAGCTTAAGCAAGAGGAAGGGCCGGATTTGCACGTTTATGGAAGCGCAGATCTGGTTCAGACGCTGATGAAGCACGATTTGGTGGATGCGTTCTGGCTGAAGATATTTCCGATTACGTTGGGCGGTGGAAGACGATTGTTTGCTGATGACACGATCCAGATGGCATTCAAGGTGACGGAGAGCATGGTGACACCGAAAGGAGTCATTTTTGTGCAATACGAGCGTGCGGGCGGGGCGCCGATGGGAAGTGTATAAAGATTTGCGCAGTGTTGGGCTCAAGAGAGCGGCAAGTTGGCCCGCTGACGCGGGGATAGCGAGTTGGCAAGTTGGCGGCGGTTGTTTGGGCGTGGTGTGTTATTCGGCGTGGAAGACTACGTCGAAGAGCAGCAGGCTGACGGTGGTGAAGATGATGTCGTAGCCGGGGAGCATCTTGATCCAGAGGGTGGGGTCGCTGTCGCCGGTGAGGATGGAGGTGGTGGCCAGGACCATGGCCAACAGAGCCGGGATGAAGATGGGGAAGAGAATGAGCGGGAGCAGGAGTTCGCGGTTGCGGCTGCGGATGGAGAGCGCGGCGAAGAAGGTTCCGTTGGCGACCAGGGCCCAGGTGCCGAGCGGCAGGACGACGGCAAGCAGCCAGGCCTTGACCCTCGATGTGGAGGTTGTAGAAGACGAGAAAGACGGGCGCGAGGAGCGAACTGGACGATGGTGACGAAGAGGAAGTTGGCGAGGACTTTGGCGAGGAAGAGCTCGGCGCCGGGGGTGGGGGCCATGCGCTGCGCGTCGATGACCTGATGGCGGATTTCGCGGGCCCAGGCCTGGTTGAGCGCGCTGACCGAGGCGAACATGGTGGCCACGCAGAGGACGCCGCCGGCGATCTCGCGGGAGAATTCGCCGCGGGGGTCGAAGGCGATGGAGAAGAGCACGACGACGAGCAGGGCGAAGAAGAGCATGGAGTTGATGGCGTCGAGGGAGCGCCACTCGATGCGGAGGTCTTTGACGAGGTGGGTCCAGAGGGTGCGGTCATTTGGTTTGTCCTCTGGGTGGATGCTTGACCTTCCCAGGTCCCCAGAGTGCGAGGGACCTGGGGCACCCGCTTCTCTGGCTGGATGGCTTTGGTGAGGTCGGCGGTTTGGACTTCTACTTCGAGGGCCTGGGCGGCGCGGAGGTAGTCGGCGGGGCTGAGGATGAGCTGGGTGCCGCGGGCGCCGGCGGAGACGCTGATCTGGTCGAAGAGGATGGCGGTTTCGTCGATGTAGACGGGATAGGGCTTTCTTGCGCCGAAGAGGGTGACGCCGCCGCGGATGTAGCCGGTGAGAGGCTGCACGTCTTTGAGCGGGGCCATCTCGGCTTTGCGGAGGCCGGCGGCGCGGGCGAGTTTCTTGAAGTCGAGCTCGGCGTCGCCGGGGATGACGGCGAAGCGGTAGATGTTGGGGCCGCCGGTGACCAGCAGAGTTTTGAAGACCTGCTCGGGGGGCATGCCGATTTTTTTGGCGACGGTGATGGCGGAGAGATCGTTGGGATCGACTTCGTATTCGCGGAGTTCGAAGGGGATGCCGAGGGATTCAAGGAAGCGCGCGCCGTTGGTCTTCATAGGGTTGGGCTTCCCGGGGTCGAACGAAGCGACGCGGCCGGCGCGGAGGGTGAGAACCCAGTCGGCGATGGGGGCGGCGTGCTTCGCGCTGGTGGGTGGTGATGACGATGGTGCGGTTGCTGCTGGCGGAAGCCGGCGAGCAGCTCGACCATCTGGCGGGCGGATTCGACGTCCATGTTGGAGAAGGGCTCGTCGAGCAGGAGGAGCTCGGGGACGGGCAGCAGGACGCGGGCCAGCGAGGTGCGCTGGCGCATGCCTTGCGAGTATTGGCCGAGAGGTGCGGGTGAGATCGGGATCGAGGCCGACCTGGCGGAGGGCTTCGGCGGGGGTGAGGCAGGGGCGGCCGGGGTAGAGGCTGGCGAAGTAGCGGAGGTTTTCCTGGGCGGTGAGCTCGTCGTAGAGCATGGGCGCGTGGCTCATGTAGCCGATGCGGGCGCGGGCGTCGTGGGGTTCGATTCGCGAGATCGCCGAAGACTTTGACTGTGCCGTGAGCTGGGGCGGAGCAGGCCGGCGAGGATGCGGAGGAGGGTGGATTTGCCGGCGCCGTTTTCGCCGATGAGGACGTAGCAGCGGCCGGGCTCAAGGTCGACGGAGACCTGGCGCAGGGCGGCGAAGGAGCCGAAGAGCTTGGAGACGCCGTTCGAGACTGCGCGCAGAGGGGGCGGGCGCAGGCGAGGTGCCGGCGGCGGTCTGAGAGTAGGTCATGCTCAGGAGGCCGGCAGTTGGCGGCGGTTGGGGCGGCTGCCGCAGTTTTGCGAGAGGAGCGGCGGGCTGCGCGGGCTTGGGGGTGGACTGGGGCTGAGTTGGGCTGGGCGGGCGCGTACTTGCTGGCGCACTTGGCCTGGAGGACGGTGGCGTGGAAGACGCCGTCGCGGCCGTAGGAGCCTTCGGCGAGGGCCTGGGCATCGTCTTTGAAGGTGTCCGGGGGCGGCTCGGAGCCTTTGTAACTGACCTTGAGCAGGCGGCCGGTGGCGGCTTTGGGGAGTGGCTTTCAAACTCGTTGAGCACGAAGTCGACGTGGGGGCCGTTGTGCTCGATGGAGCCGGGCTGGACGAAGCCTTCGACGCGCAGCTGGCTGTGGTAGGCCTTGTCGCCCATGCCGCCGAGCTCGGCGATGGTGACGTAGTAGCTCTTGTTGGCTCCGTAGCCGGTGAAGGCGAGCCAGCCGATGGTGCCGACGATAACGGCAGCCGCAATCCCGATGCGCAGGGAGTTGGGGGGAATTTTCATATCAACTCTATAACGATACGGGGGGAATGGAACGGGGTCAACTGGAGATGAGGGTAACGGGTCGGTTTGAAACTGGCTGAAAAAGTCCGAACGAAAGGCAATTCGGAAAAGGATGGGTTGGCAGGGGCTAAAGCCCGACTCATTCCGCGGATGCTATCGGCCCGGCTAAAGCCGTGCCCTTATTACAAAGCCCCGTCGAACGCGTTTTTTCCATAGCCTGTAAAGCCCGGCTTGTTTAACACCATTTGTGCACGGGCTGAAGCCCGTACCCTTCAGAGCTGTGCCTTCAGTCTGCACCTAGGCTTAATCGTCGTTATTGAGGGACCTGGAGCGGTGAATGGTGGCCAGGATAGCTGGAAACAGGACCATGGTGACGAAGGCGAAGCCGATAAGGAAACCAATCATTTGGAACCTCCGCTCAAGCAGATTTGAGTGCGCTGCCGAAAAGCACAACTTCTATCTGGAGCGCCATTTGCGAAGGCAGTACAGCAAGATAACGGGCCCAAGCACATCCTATGCGGCTGGCCACTTGTGTGGAGGAGGAGTGGTGCGGAGTGGTCAGCCGCCGTCGGAGGGGCAGGCCGTGAGTTCCACGCTGCCTGCCAAAGTTTCAGGCCTCGTCATCGGTTCGATGCTGCGGTAAGGCTGCAACAATCGCTGGGCAGGCCACCATGGCAATGAACGCGAGGGCGATTAATAGATTGTGCATTGCGGTCTCCTACTTTGGATTTGTGCTCAAGTAACTTGATTACTACCCCTTTGGTAATCATAAACATGTTACCACTGTACTCCGGTCCTTAGATAATGCAAGAGAATTTTTTTGATTTGTTGGAGGAAGTATTGATCGGAAGACATGATTTCTGAGCAACGAAAGAGGGATGATGGCTTTGGCAGAGTACGCAGTGGAATTAGTTACTTTTGTAATGTTCGATGATGGTGATGAAGGGGAGGAATGCTGTTGGCTGCTCAGGAGCCAGGAAAGGGCGGGCAGGCGGAGGCGCACCGTGGGGCGGGATTGGGGTTCCGGCCGGGCTTAGAGGTCGTGTTCGCGTGAGCGGGCGTTTTGGATTGCGATCAGGATTGCAGGGCCGAGAATCATGGCTACCACCGCCAAACCGATGAGGAAATTGAACACGCGCACACTCCTTCAGGTCACGCTCGGCCGGGGAGTGCCGGGATTTGGGGATCATAGCGCATTAATCGAACGGTAGAAAAGGGGTTTTGAAGGAATATTTTTGCAGCATCGAAAAAAGGGAACTGTGTGTAGCTGTGTCACGCCGTCCCTTCACGACGAAGGGATTTGGATGGACAGTTTCCCCTGGGTTCCACCCCCACCCCAGCGACGAAGACCTATCGCCGGGGACCCCGAGACCCGGGGCTATTCTCATTGCCTCCATTCGGGAGCGGCGTGGTCGGGAGGGCGGAGTTTGTGCGACCCCACCTTCGGCAGAATCAGAATGCGGAGTCGAGAGTGTGGGCGGCGCGGTCGAGGGCCTGGGTCAGGACGGTCAATTGCTGAGCGGCCGCTGGGGGTCTTTGGCATCGATGGCCTCGTTGACGCCGGGAATGACTACGGCAGCGTAGCCGGTGAATTCGCCGGGAGCGTAGATGGTGTGCCGGTACCAGGGGCGATTGGGCAGGCCGGCTTCGGAGAGGAGGGCGGTTTCAGTCTGGCGGAGGGCTAGATTGAGTTTGGCCAGGTCGCCGGTGGGGGCGAGTTGGAGGGCATGCGCTTTTTGAGCCGCGGCGGCGAAGCGAGAGGCGGCGGCCTGGGCGGGGGCAAAGTCGAGCGAGCTGAGGCCGTGCTTCAGAGGCTTTCTTCTTGGCGGCTTCGATATAGGAGGCGATGGCGTGGGCGTAGGTGACGTAGTCATAGGGGAGCACGTCGGCATCGGCCATGCGCAGGGCTTCAAGGCCGAAGACGCGGGCCATCTGCTGGAGATAGAGGAAGTGGGGATCGGCGTTCTGGGTGTACCAGGCGAAGTCATCGAAGACGGAGTGGTAGACGCCGTAGGGGCCGTCGGAACCGATATCGGTGGAGGGAACGCCGGCGTGCTGGAAGAAAGGCGTGAAGTCGGAGCCGGAGCCGAGGTCGCCGACGTGAACGTCTTCAGAGGCGGTTGCGGAGTTGGAGGCGTGGTGCTCGTCGGGTCGGAGCGGTTCAGTCTCCACTGGTCGTAAACAGTTTCGCCGGCATAGATGCGGCAAGGGGCTGGGAACGGAGCGGGTGAGCTCGCGGAGGAACTGCTTGAGCGAGGGAACGGCGGAGGCGGAGAAATCGGGGCCGGCAGACGGCTACGTCGATGTTGAAGTAGGCGACGGCGCGCTTGAGGGTAGTGGCGTGCTGCTCGACCCACTCGGTTGAGCCGATGAGGCCTTCTTCTTCGGCGTCCCAACTGCAGAAGACGATGGTGCGGTTTGGGACGCCAGCCCTGGTCTGAGCAGGGCGCCGATGCCGTGGACGGATTCAAGCATGGCGGCGGTGCCGCTGGTGGGGTCGACTGCGCCGTAGACCCAGGCATCGCGGTGATTGCCGGCGATGACCCAATCGTCGGGGTACTCGAGTCCTTTGACTTTTCCGATGACGTCCCAGATGATGCGGCGTTGATAGTCCTGACTGGAGACGAGGTGGACTTTGACCGCGCCGGGGCCTGTGAGTTTGCCCGAGGTGATAGCGGAAGGGCAGAGCGCCCTGCCAGCCTTGCGGAACGCCGGGGCCGTTGAGCGCCTGGAGGATGGGCGACGCGTCGTGATAGCTGAGGGGGATGGAGATGATGTGAGGCTGGTTGCCGTCCGGGCGAGGTGCGGGCGGAGTCGGGGAGATCGAGCGTGGAGGCTATGCCGGGGGTTTCGGGATCGCCGGGGTACTTGGAGATGAATTGCACTGAGCCGCGCTGCACGCCGGTCTCGGGACGCCAGGGGCCGATGGGGTAGGCATCGCCTTTGAAGTAGCCGTCGTCTTGCGGGTCGGAGTAGATGAGGACGCCGGCGGCTCCGCGCTGCTCGGCGATATAGACCTTGACGCCGCGGAAGTTGGCGCCGTAGCGGCAGATGACGATTTTGCCGTGGAGGTCGATGTGCTGAGCGGCGAGCTGGTCGAAGTCTTCGAGGCGGCCGTAGTTGGCGTAGACCACTTCGGCGGTGACGTCGCCGGAGCCGGAGGAGCCGTTGAAGGGCATCACTACGCGGGGATCGTCCTGGTAGGGGTCGCCGTCAACGTGCTCGCGGGTGGGGCCGGTCATGAGCAGATTGCCGCTAGGGTCCAAGGCTTCGACGCGGACGGTTTTGGGGTGGTTGATGAGGACGCGGTAGGGGACGATTTCGGTTTCGAGGCCGGCGGCGCGGAACTTTTGCGCGACATATTCGGCGGTTTTGCGGTCTTCAGGGGTGGCGGCGAGGTGGGGCTCGGCGGTGAGGATTTTGAGGTGCTGGCCGGCGAGTTTGGCATCGGGGACGGCGAGGAATTTTTCTTCGATGCTGGACTGGGCGGTGAAGTCGGCGTAGCCGAAGACGGAGGGTGCGGGAGCGGATTGGGCTGAAAGAAGGCTGGGTGCGAGAGCGACGAGAAGCAGGGAGGGCAGCGGTGTGCGGATGGGCATTCGTAGGGCTCTTTTCAGCTGGTTAGATTGGTAGCGAGCTGGCGAGTCAGCAAGTTGGCGAGTTGGCTGATATGACTGGAGATTCATTGCTACTGGCTGGGTGCAGTGGGCGCAGCGCTTGGCGGCCAGCGGAATTTCGCTGAGGCATTCGGGGCAGGTTTTGAGGGTGGATGGCGCATCGGGCGCGGGCTTCTTGAGGCGGGCCAGGAGCGCGTTGAGGGCAGACACGATGGCGAAATAGACCACAGAGGCCACAATGAGAAACGCACTGCGGCATTGAGGAAGCTGCCGACCTTGATGTGGCCGTTGCCGACGTTGATGATGACGTTGCTGAAGTCGGGCTTGCCGATGGTGGCGGCGATGAGGGGGTTGAGCACGTCGCCGACCAGGGAGGTGACGATGGCGTTGAAGGCCGCGCCGAGGATGACGGCGACGGCGAGGTCAACAACGTTTCCACGCAGAATGAAATCTCGAAAGCCTTTCAGCATATTTTCCTCCAGCTGCTCACCGGGCGAGAGCGCCACGAACGATCATGGGGAAGCATGATCGCGGGTTTTGAACTATCGTACACGGATGGCGTGGACTGACGGTAGCCGGAGATAGATTGGTGGTGAATTTTCAGAGGGATAGAGGCAGAAGAAAAGAGCCAGGGCCAGGATCATGAGTTCGGCGTAGAGCAGGATGAGGACGCCGGCGTGATAGAGGCTCCATTTGCGGCCCAGGCAGCGGGCGGTTTCGATCATTCCCCAGAAGGCGAAGAGGGACGACGAGGATTTGCCAGGGCGAGCCGTGCAAGGCGGTGGTGCTGGGAAAGCCATCGAGGCGCAGGCTGGCCGCGAAGCGCGACGAGGGAGAGCAGGACGCCGCGGAGAAGGGATTTCAAGCGCAGGCGAAAGATGGAGGGCGGCGAAGCACCACATCTTACTCTAGACAGTTTGGCCTACTGGTGCGCCAGTTCTGTTGCGCGAAGGGATTCGGTGTAGGGGGCGCGGAGGACGCCGCGTTCGGTGATGATGGCGGTTACGTATTTGGCCGGGGTCACGTCGAAGGCGGGGTTGCCGATGCCGACGCCGTTGGGGGTGAGCTGCTTGCCGCCGTGATGGGTGACTTCAACGGCGGGGCGCTCCTCGATGGGGATGGAGTCGCCGGTGGGAGTGGCGAGGTCGATGGTGGACCAGGGAGCGGCGACGTAGAAGGGGATGCCGTGCTCCTTGGCGAGGATGGCGACGTTGTAGGTGCCGATCTTGTTGGCGGCGTCGCCGTTGGCGGCGATGCGGTCTGCGCCGACGACGACGGCCTGGATGCGGCCGGCGCGCATGAGGCTGGCGGCCATGTTGTCGCAGATGACGGTGGTGGGGATGTCGTCGGCCATCAGCTCCCAGGCGGTGAGGCGCGCGCCTTGCAGGAAGGGACGGGTTTCATCGGCGAAGACGTGAGATGCGCTTGCCCTGCTCGACGGCGGAGCGGATGACGCCGAGGGCGGTGCCGTAGCCGCAGGTGGCGAGAGCGCCGGCGTTGCAGTGGGTGAGGACAGCCGCCTTCGTCGGGCAGCAGCGCTGCGCCGAATGCGCCCATGGTGCGGCAGGCGGCGATGTCTTCGTCGTACATGGCGTGGGCTTCGGCGAGGATTTTTTCCTGGATTTGGTCGAGGGTTGCGCCTTCGGCGAGCAGGGCTGCGAAGAGGCGCTTCATGCGGTCGATGGCCCAGAAGAGATTGACGGCGGTGGGGCGGGTTGCGGCCAGGCGGGCGCAGATGCGGTCGAACTCGGGGGCGAATTGCTGGGGCTGTGAGCGGCGGTGGTGCGCTGTGCGCCGAGAGCGACGCCGTAGGCGGCGGAGACGCCGATGGCCGGTGCGCCGCGGACGACCATGGTGACGATGACTTCGGCCACTTGTTCGTAGGTGGTGGCGAGGACGTAGCTCTCCTCGAGGGGGAGCTTGGTTTGATCGATGAAACGGACGCCTTCCGGGGTCCAGGCGAGGGTGGGAATCATGCTTGTTTAGTTTAAATGGTGGGAGGGGAAAGACAGGGACTAGGGAATAGGGAATAGGGAATAGAGATCAGAGTGAATAGCGGAATACGAGACGGGGCATCCGATGGACTCGAAATGTTTTTGGCTGGTGCTGGACTTGGGTTGGCCCTGATGCAGTAAAGTTGTTGCGGTGCTTTTTTGCGCGGTTTTCGGGTTTCTGTTTATTTGGCGGCCTGCTTTGCTCGGGTTTGGGCTGCGGACGACAGCGATTGGCGAACGGCGAAGAGCAAGATGATTCTATTTAAGGAAGCAGGGAAAACATCTCATGGCTACACGATCCACACCACCGGCGGCGACTAGCTCGCCCAGCTATATTGGACCGTTCATTACGGTCACTGCTCTGTTCGGCATCTTCGGATTCCTCACCAGCCTGAACAACCAACTGGTGCACAAGCTCGAAGACATCTTCCAGCTGAATCACTTCTACGGCATGCTGGCTACTTCGGCATGGTTTTTCGCTTACCTGGTCTTTTCGGTTCCCAGCGCCAAGCTGATTGAGAAGGTGGGCTACAAGCGGACCATGGTGATTTCGCTCTTCATCATGGTGGCGGGCGCGCTGCTGTTTGTTCCCGCGGCCAACCAGGTGAGCTTTCCCATGACGCTGGCGGCGATTTTTGTGCTGGCCACGGGCGTTTGCGCGTTGCAGACTTCGGCCAATCCTTATATCTCGATTCTGGGGCCTGAGTCGAGCGCACCGGCGCGGTTGAACCTGGCGCAGGCCTTCAACTCGCTGGGCTCGGCGGTTGCGCCTTGGGTTGCGGCGCACTTTATCCTCTCCGATACCATCAAGGTGCCCGATGCCGCAGGGCAGGCGCATATGCTGGCAGGGCCTTATATCGCGATTGCTGTTTCGCTGCTGCTGCTGGGCTTTGCGGTGATGCTGCTGAAACTGCCGGCGATCTCGATGACGCCGCGAATTTCGTCCCGGCTCCGCGGACGATCCGGTGCTGGGCCGCAGTATCTGGACTTACTCGCACACCGTGCTGGGGATGGTGGGCATCTTCTTTTATGTGGGCGTGGAGATTGCGCTGGCCGCGATCGGCATCCGGTTCTTCCAGGAGCAGGGCATCAATAGCCTGGAGACGGCCGGACTGCTGGTTACGCTTTATTACCTCGGCATCATGGCGGGCCGATTCATCGGCAGCGCGCTGATGAGCGTGATCAAGGCGCAAAAGATGCTGGTGGGGCTGGGATTGCTTGGCGTGGCGCTGATGCTGGTGGCCATGTTTACCTCCGGGCAGGTTGCGGTCTGGAGCCTGGTGCTGTGCGGCCTGGCCAACTCCGTGATGTATCCGACCATCTTTACTTTGGGCATCGCAGAACTGGGACCGCTGACCAGCAAGGGTTCGGGCGTGATCACCATCGGCAACGTGGGCGGAGCGGTGATTCCGCCGCTGTTCGGATGGCTGTCGGAAGTGATCGGCAAGCACTATGCGGCTGCGCACGATATGCAATACGTGATCGGCGGGGCGGCCGACAAGGTTGGAATTCAATACGCATTTCTGCTGCCGATCGTCTGCTACCTTTTTGTTGCCTACTATGGCCTTCGCGGGCTACAAGCCTTCGCGCAGGCGGCGGCGTAGAAGAGGAGTTTCGCGGTGTTTCGAAGGCCCTCCGGTTTGCGCCGGAGGGCCTTCGTGTGATTAGTGTGTGCTTCGCAACCGAGGAAGCGGCAAATGAAGACTTCTGGTTAGAATGATCGAAGGTTGGCAATCATGACTAAGTAAATCGCGACAGCGGAAATCCAGAGACAAGCGCCCGGCAGGCGCGCGGCTGAGAAGAGCGCTTCCATTTGCTGCAGGTAAGCACAAGCCGTGGCAGATTGCCGCTGTGTGCGTCGTTCTTGCGGTGGTTACCGTGATTGCCTATCGCGGCGTGCGGAGCAACGATTTTCTTACCTACGACGATAAACTATATCTTGGAGAACCGGCATGTGCAGCAGGGGCTGACGATCGAGAGCATCGAGTGGGCGTTTACAACTTACTATGCCGGAAACTGGCACCCGCTGACATGGATTTCGCACATGGTGGACTGGAGCTTTATGGCAAGAATCCCAGCGGGCACCATATGACCAATCTGTGCCTGCACGCCGCCAATGCGATTCTGCTTTTTCTTTTGCTTTTGTATATGACCGGTTATCTTGGCGCGTTCCGCGATGGTCGCGTTTCTGTTTGCGCTGCACCCCGCGCATGTGGAATCGGTTGCATGGATTGCGGAACGCAAGGATGTTTTGTGCGCGTTTTTCTGGTTTGCGGCGTTGCTTGCGTATGCGTGGTATGCGCGCAAGCCGTCGTGGAAGCGGTTCGCATGGGTCGTCTGCTGCTTTGCCTGCGGCTTATGTCGAAGCCGATGGCTGTTACGCTTCCGTTTACCCTGCTGTTGCTTGATATCTGGCCGTTGCGCAGAATCACATTCAGCGCGGAAACTCGCGCGCATTGGTTCACTTCCTTTTGGAAGTTATGCGTGGAAAAATGGCCGCTGTTTCATCATGGCGGGGATTTCGAGCGTCGATTACATTTATTGCGCAGCGAGCCGGCGGCGCGGTGGTTACAGCTTCAAATTTTGCCCTTGTGGGAGAGAATCTGCAACGCGGCGATCAGTTACTGGAGCTATGTGCGGATTACGTTCTGGCCCGATCCGCTTACGGTCTATTATTACTACGACTTTAATCATATAAGTCTTATTTCGGCGGTGTTATCGACTATAGCGACTTATCGCGGTAACTGCCGTCTGCTGGCATTATCGCAAGAAGAAGCCTTATTGCCTCATCGGCTGGCTGTGGTTTTTGGGAACGCTGGCGCCGGTGATCGGCATCGTGCAGGTCGGCGAGCAGTCCATGGCCGAGCGTTATACCTATGTTCCGCTGATTGGACTTATTTATTGCTGTTGTGTGGCTGATCGGCGATGCGGTGGCTAACTCGCCGAAGATGAAGGTTGCGGCACAAGCGCTTGCGGTGGTAGTGATAGCGGCGTGCGCTGTGAAGACGGATGCGCAGGTAAAGGTGTGGAAGGATACGGTGACGCTTTTTACGCATGCGCTGGCGATCGATCAGCGCGGGGCGCTTCCCAATTCCAGCCTGGGTGCGGCGTATGTGAGGCTGGGAAAATATGCCGAGGCGCAGCCGTATCTGGAACGTGCGCTGGTTTATAAGCCATCCGCATCGCTGATACTTTCATTTTCTGCTTTTTCGATGATGCAGACCATGATACAGACCCACGATATGCGCAATCTGCCGGTGGCGGGCGAACGGCTGGAAAAGGCATTGCGCGGGGCTCCGGACAACCCCAATATTTTGTCTGACATTGCGCTGTGGTCGATCATGGCGGGCAAGCCGGCAGGATGCGGAAATGTATAGCAGGAAGGCTGTGGCCGTGCAGCCGGATCTTATCAGGGCGCGGAGTTATCTGGCCGATTCTCTTATGGCGCAGAACAAACTTGACGAGGCGGTTCAGGAGTACCGCCAGATACTTGCCATCGATCCGGAGAACGGCGAGGCGCATAACTATTTAGGAATGATTTATAGCAAGCAGGGATTGCAGCAGGAAGCGGTGAAAGAGTTTCGGCAGTCATTGGCCATCTATCCCGCACAGGCCATGCCGCATACGCAATTGGCAAAGATTTATATGGGGGCGCATCAGCTTCCTGAAGCGGTTGCGGAGCTTACACAGGCGGTGCGTTACGATCCTGCAAACGCCAATGCGCATAACGGCCTGGGCGTGGCGCTGGCTCAAATGGGGGATTATGAAAAGGCGTTTGAGCAGTTCAGCGACGCGGTGAGGATTGACCCGGCCGATCAAGGCGCGAGGATGAATCTCGAGCTAGTTCAATCGAAGATGAAAAGCGGCGGGAAGATGTGAAGTCCGCCGAAACTTATTTCTGCAAGCTAGCGCCATGACCGTCATGTTTATGGTTTCCCAGGTCCCCAACAGCGAGGGACCTGGAAACCCAGCTAATTTTGCGAGGAGCCGATTATGGCTAATTTGACCGCCGTTGACTGGCTGATCATGCTGCTGTATTTCGGCTTTGTGGTGGGCATCGGATTTGCCCTGAAGCCGAAGATGAAGACCAGCAAGGATTTTTTGCAGGCCGGGCGGGCGCTGCCGGCGTGGATCTGCGGGCTGGCTTTCTTAAGCGCCAACCTGGGGGCGCAGGAAGTGATCGGCATGGGCGCCTCGGGGGCCAAGTACGGGCTTGAGACGGCGCAGTTTTACGGGATCGGCGCGATCCCGGCGATGATTTTTGTGGGCATCTTCATGATGCCGTTTTATTACGGGTCAAAGGCGCGCTCGGTGCCGGAGTTTTTGCGGCTGCGATTCGACGAGAAGACGCGCGCGCTGAACGCATGCTCGTTTGCGGTGATGACGGTGTTCAGCTCCGGGATCTCGATGTATGCGATGGCGCGGCTGATGCAGGCGCTGCATGTGTTTGACGGATTGTTTCGTGCGCAGGGGTGGGCGCCGGAGGGGATCTTCACTTTTTCCATCGTGCTGTCGGCGGCGATTGTGCTGGCTTACATTTTCATGGGCGGGCTGGCCAGCGCGATTTACAACGAGGTGCTGCAGTTTTTTCTTATCGTTGCCGGATTTCTGCCGCTGGTGCTGCTGGGGCTGAGGAACGTGGGCGGATGGAGCGGGTTGAAGGCAGCGGTTCCGGCGGCGTATATGCACGAGTGGAAGGGCGTGGCGCACGCGAGCACCAATCCCATGGGGGTGGAGATTATTGGGCTGGGCATGGGGCTGGGATTTGTGCTGGCGTACGGATACTGGTGCACGGACTTTCTGGTGATCCAGACGGCGATGGCCTCGAAGAATATGGAATCGGCGCGGAGGGTTCCGCTGATTGCGGCGGTTCCGAAGATGTTTTTTCCGTTTCTGGTGGTGGTGCCGGGGCTGCTGGCGATTGGGCTGCCTACGCCGCATTCGACGACTGTTACGCGGATTGAGAACGGGGCGATCATTCACGAGATGACTGTGGTGCCACCGCAGGTGGAGCAGGGGCGGGGACTGGTTCCGGCGAAGATGAATCCGGTGACCGGCAAGCCGATGCTGACGGCGAGCGGCGAGCCGCTGCTGGACTACGACATGGCCACGCCGAATATGCTGCTGCATTATTTTCCCGACGGGGATTCTGGGGCTGGGGTTGACGGCGCTGCTGGCCAGCTTCATGAGCGGAATGGCGGGCAATGTTACGGCGTTCAATGCGGTGTTTACTTTCGATCTTTACCAGTCTTATATCTACAAGAAAGGCAGCGACCGGCATTATATGACGGTGGGGCGATTTGCCACGGTGGGCGGGATTTTGCTGTCGATTGGGACGGCGTATGCGGCGATCAACTTCAACAACATTATGGATACGCTGCAACTGGTTTTCAGCTTTGTGAATGCGCCGCTGTTTGCGACGTTTCTGCTGGGGATGTTCTGGAAGCGGGCGACGGGGCATGGGGCGTTCAGCGGGCTGATTGCGGGGACGGCGGCGGCGATGCTGCATCACGGGCTGACGCTGCCGATTGAGGCGCGGGTAGGGATTCACGGGGGATGGATTGCGGTGCTGCACCACTATCCGAGCGATATGGCGCAGAATTTCTGGACGGCGATTTTTGCGTTCTGGGTGAACTTTATTGTGACGGTGGTGGTGAGTTACTGCACCAAGCCGCAGGCCGGAGGCGGAACTGGTGGGGCTGGTTCACTCGCTGACGCCGAAGCCGGAGAGCGCGAAGCTGGTGTGGTGGAAGCGGCCGGAGGCGCTGGCGGTGGCGATTCTGCTGGCGGTGGTTGCGCTGAATATTTTCTTTTATTGAGGTGAGGGCGATGGATCTGGATTTGCGGATTCCGATTGGGTTGATGTTTGCGCTGGCTGGGGCGATTCTTACTGCGTTTGGATCGAAGTCTGATGGCAATGTGGCGCTTTATGCGAAGAGTTTGGGGATCAATGTGAATTTGTGGTGGGGGCTGGTGATGGCGGTCTTCGGGTTGCCGATGTTCTGGTTTGGGCAGCGCGGGGAGATGCGGGCTGAGAAAGAGAGTGGTGGGAAAAAGAAGAAAGCGGCAAGTTAGCGCCACTTACGCGGCATTGGCGGGTTGGCAAGTTGGCGGATGATCTGCGGAGACTAGTTTTATCGCAACTTATAACTGATAACTAAGAACAATAATCGATAACTAAAAGCTGATAACTACTCCGGCTTTACGCTGAAGCGCATGGTTCGGTAGTCGAAGGTGTAGGCCTGTAACTGGTCGAGGGCATCGATGCCGAGGACGCCGTAAACATCGTCGAGGGCTGCGGAGCCCAGCGGCTGGGTGAGGACCTGGATGAAATGGATGGGGACGGTGTTGGGGCCGACGGTTAGCGGGATGGTTTCGGCTACGAAGGCGGGTTGGGGCGTGGCGGATTGAAGGCCGGGGAGGGTGAAGAGTTGCATCTTCTGGCCGGTGAATTCGGCGGCGTGCTCGTCGTAGTAGCGGGAGGTGAGGTAGGTCTGCTGGCCGCCCGCATCGATTTGAAACATGCGCTCATCGTTAGTACTTGACGCTGGCTGCGGAGAGGACGATGGTTTACCGCCGGCTGATGGATCGGCGGCGACTGCTGGATTGCCGAGAGCGACAATGATCCTCTCGCCATCGAGGAAGAAGGGCGCGCCGGGGGCAGGATGATCTTCCTGATCATTTTTCTTGACCTGTGAAGATTTGGCTGTTGATGGCGGCTGTTTGGCCGGGCGGACTTCGATCATGTCTTCGTTGGTGATGGTGAGGCTGCCGAGGGCTGAGAGCGCGGGGTAGCCGAGGACTCCCTGCACCTGGTAGTGGAGTTGCGGGAAGGCGTAGTCGGCGTCGTTGTAGACGAAGGCGGTCATGTTGCGGAAGGTGATGAGGCCGCCGATGGTGAAGCGGGGAATGACGGTTACGTACATTTCGATGGGACGGCCGGTGAGGGAGCGGATGGTGGTGGATAGCTCGGAGACTTTGAGGCCGGCTTCTTTGGCCAGCGAGCGGGAGATGAGATTGAAGGGCGATGTGGGGTCGAGCATCCAACTGTGGGGGCGGGCGTCGACGTAGACGGGAATATCGGTGAGGCTGAGGGGGTTGCGGGCGGCTTGGAGAACGAAGGGGTCGGCGGGATCGACGGTCATTGCGGGACGGGAGGGATCGGCGGCGGCAAGAATCGAGAGCTTGCGCGGCATCTCGATCTCCTCCTGCTCGTCGGGGGTGAGATGGCCCTGGAGACGGAGGTCGAGTGCCTGATATGCCTTGGCGGCTTTGGACCAGTCGCCGGAGCGGAGGTAGTCTTCGGCGAGGGCTTTGCGGACCAGCTTTTCTTTGGCTTTGTCGCCGCTGGCTGTGACCTGATCGACGAGGGGCTCGAGAAGCTGGATGGAGGATTTGAGATCGTTGGAGCGGTTGGCCAGGATGCCGCGGTAGAGTTGGGCCTGCGCGGGCGGCAACTGGTCTAGCTGGGACGCGATGCGCAGGTACTGGTGGTCGGCGAGCAGGTTCTGGAGACGGGCATCGACGTCGAGACCGCTGGTGGTGCCGGTGTGTACCTGTTCGCTGACGCCGGGCTGCTGCTGGGGGACGGGCGGAGGCGGTTGGGGCGGGGTTTGCTGGGGCGCGGTTGGTTGCGGTTGGGGTGGTTGTGGGGTGGGCTGCTGCGCAGCGAGCTGGCAGACAGCAAAGGCCAGCGTGCAAAGCGCGAAGGCGCCGGAGGGACGCAATCTTTTTCGTGAAGACCCTGTGCACAAGCCGTTCATGCTCAATTTTGAAGTTAACAGATTCCGGCAGTGGAGATTGGCGCAGGGTGCGGAAGGGAGCGGGCGATGAGTTTCACCGTCTCTTGAGACGATCTTCATGAGCTGGCCGGTAGACTTGAAGAGATGGCGCGAAAAACGATTGAACATTACGAGATTCAACGCAAGCTGGGCGCTGGTGGCAGCGGGGTAGTCTACCTGGCCAACGATACTCTGCTGCAACGGCCGGTGGTGCTGAAGATTCTGCGCACGGGACTGCTGACGGCCGAGCAGTTGCGGACGACGGTGCTGCGTGAGGCGCGGCTGGCTTCCGCGATCGAACATCCCAATGTCTGCGCCATCTACGAAGTGGGCGAGAGCGGCGACGAGGGCTATATCGTGATGCAGTACGTGCCCGGCCAGTCGCTTGACCAGTTGATTGCGCGAGGGCCGGCCAGCCTGCAACTAGTGCTTTCAGTGGGAATACAAATTGCCGACGGATTGCAGGCGGCGCACGCGCTGGGCATCTTCCATCGCGATCTGAAGCCGCAGAACGTGATGCTGACCGACGGCGGGCTGGTGAAGATTCTGGACTTCGGAATGGCGCGGCGGCTGCGGCCCGAAGAGGCCAACTTCGATCCCTCGAAGCCGGGGCTGGCCAAGGATGCGTCGATGGCGGCAAGGTATACGGCGCGCGGCGGGACGATCCGGTATATGGCGCCGGAACAATTCGTTACGGGGCAGTCGAGCGTGCAGTCAGACGTGTGGGCGCTGGGCGTGATTCTCTACGAACTGGCTGGCGGGCGGCATCCTTTTGTGCGGCCCGAGGCAGAGGATTTTCAGGCTATTCGCGCGATTCAGTTTTCAGAGCCGGAGGATTTGAGCCGGGTTGTGCCGGGAATTTCGCCGGAGCTGAAAAGCGTGATCGCATCGATGCCTCGAAAAAAATCCCAGTGCGCGTTATGCATCGGCGGCCGAGGTGCGCGAGGCGCTGAAGACGATTATGAAGGCGCTGCAGATTGAGACTGGGATTATCCCGGGCGATGCGGCGGCTAACCTGCCGACTACCGGCATTGAGGCGGAAAAGCAGAATACGGGATTTTTGTCGATGCTGGCGGAACGGTTTCGCGAATCGGCCACTGACAAGGCGCAGAATTCGCTGGTGGTGTTGCCGTTTACCAACCTGGGAGCGACCGAGGTGGCGCCGCTGTATGGGTTTGCGCTAGCCGATGCGATTGCGGCCAGGCTGGCGAGGATTCCGTCGCTGGTGATTCGGCCCTCGAGCACGCTGATGCCGCTGCATATGGCGCAGATGGATCCGCTGGCGATGGGGCAGAAGCTACTGGTTTCGTTTGTGCTAACCGGGAGTATTTTGCGCTCAGAAGAGGGTTTCGATCTGAACTGGCAACTGCTGGACGTGGCCGCGCAGAGCGTGCGCTCGGGGGGCGCGATTCGTGTTGCATCGCTGGACCTGATCGCGGTGCAGACGGAGATTTCAAATGAGGTGTTCGCCACGCTGCACGGGCTGGGCGGCGGAGACCAGTTGGATGCGCCGCGGCCTGGATCGGGAAGCGGGCCGCGGGAGACCTCGCTGCCGGGACCGGTGAGCGAAGAATACCTGCAGGCGCGGGCGCTGCTGAGTTCGTTTATGACCCGCACCGGTTCGCGCGGCGATCTGGATCGCGCACACGCGCTCTTCGCCAGCGTGACCGCTACCGATCCGGAGTATGCGGCCGGTTGGAGCGGGCTGGGCATTGCGGAGCTGCAATATGTTCGGCACGGATTCGGCGGGCAGATTCACGTGATGCGGGCGCGGAGGGCATTCGACGAGGCGCTCAAGCTGGACCCGGCTTCGACCGAGGCCAATTTGTACCGGATTTATATGTTGCTTTCGCGGGGCGAGAAGGAGTCGGCGCGGCACGGGATTGCGAACCTGCTGGCCGGTGCGGCGAACGACTGGAACGTGCACATGGTGGCGGGCATGGCGCTGCGGGGCGACGGAATGTACGACGAGGCGCTGCTCCAGTTCAACCGCGCACTGAAACTGAATCCGGCCAATGCAGCGCTGCTCTATAACCACCGGGCTCGCGTCTATCACTATCAAAACCAGATTGAGCTGGCCGGAGACGAACTGGAGAAAGGGCTGGCTTTGGAGCCGCGGCATCCGCTGCTGCGGACGTCGGCCGGGTACCAGCAGATGAGATTGGGTAACCTGGATAAGGCGATCGAGATTCTTGAGGGCGTGGTTCGCGACGACGATTCGCTGCGCATTGCCGTGCCTACGCTGGCCTTGTGCTACGTGCAGGCGGGCGAACGGGAGCGGGCGGCGGCGCTGATGGAAGACGATACGCTGGCCGCGGCCGAGGCGGACAGCGAAATGGCTTACCGGCTGGCCACTTATTTTGCGGTCGAGGGCGACTCGAGCGAGGCGTTGCACTGGCTGCGGCGGGCGATTTATCTGGGCAATGAGAATTATCCGTGGTTCCAGAAGAATCCGGCATGGAATCATCTGCGGACGAATGCGGATTTTGAGCGGATTCTGGAGGATTTGAAGAAGGGGTTCAGGAAGAATCAGAAGACGTGGAAGAGACTGCTGGAGCAGGTGCCGCCGGAGGGGGAATAGATATATCGGATTGAATGGATTGGGACATCACTGAATCCCAGGTCTCAAAATCGAGACCTGGGTCACCCGGAATTGATCTTGTACGGTTGGTTCAACGGGCGGGAGTGAGTGCTGCCGGGCGCGGGTGTGGGGTTGTGCTTCCTTCGGTCATGCGGAGGGCCCACTTGATGGCTTCGAAGTACATTGTTTTGATGTCGGGATCGTCCCAGGACTCTTCAGTGTGGCCGAGCGTGGAGTAAAAGACGCGGCCATTGCCGTAGAGCTTGCTCCATGCGACTGCAAAGTCGTGATCGTCGCGGTGGATGCGGGGGTTGTTGTAGTTGAGCTTGGATGGGTCGAGCGAAAGCAGCACGTTGACTTTGTCGCGTGACCAGGATTTGGCCTGATATATCTCGTCGTATTTGACGAAGGCGGCGGGGAAGTGGCGGACGGCGGGGAATGTCGGGTCTTCATTGATGATGGGCGCGTTGAAGGTGTTAAAGGGATGGTCGTTGAACCAGCCGCCGATCATCTCGCCGTATTCGGGCCAGGTGTAATTTGTGTCGAGCGCGGCGTGAATGCCGACAAAGCCCTTGCCGTCGTCGTGGACGAAGGAGAGTATGTCCTGCTTCTGGCCGGCGTCGAGGTCCAGTTCTCCGGTGGTGCTGCAGAAGACGAGCAGGTCAAAGTAATTTAGATTTTTGGCGTTGGCTTTGAGTTCTTTTTTGGTGAGCAGTTTAGTGTCGGTGCGCAGGGTTGTGTCCCACAGGCTGCTCTCCTTGCCCATGTTGTAGACGGCAACCATGGCCGCGGGGATGGAGTCGTGCTCCCAGCCTTTGGTTTGAGCGATGACCAGCACATGTTTGAGATGGATCTCCTTGGCGTGGGGCGGGGGTGGCAAAGCGCTGCTTGCGGCGGACTGCGCATGAGTGCGGGTGCTTTGGCCGAGGATGGCCAGACAGATTAGAGCTGGAAAGAGAAAGCTGAAGTTACGGAAGGTGCGCATTGGGTCTCCTTTTGGGTATAAGGATATACCGTCTAGCGGAACAAATTCACAGGAATTCTCCTTGAAGGCGCAGAGTGAGCGTGGACCAGGGAGGTCCACGCTACAGCCGGCCGGGAGGCCGGCGCTACCTGTTCTTATCGCTACCTATTCTTGCCAGGACCGGTCATCTTCAGACCGGCAGAGATTCACTCTATACCTATGGGCGAAATGCCTAATCGAATTGGAGCAGGACGATTTCGGGGTGGGTGCCGACGCGCATGGGAGGGCCCCAGGTTCCGGCGCCGCTGGAGGTATAGACCTGGAGCGAGCCGAAGCGATGCAGTCCGTAGGTGAACTTGCCGAAGGCGCGGCGGGTGAACCAGGTGAAGGGGATGAGCTGGCCGCCGTGGGTGTGGCCGGAGAGCTGGAGGCTGATGCCGGCCTGTTCGACGATGGGCAGGCGATGTGGGGCGTGGTTGAGCAGGATGCTGGCTTGGGCGGGGTCGGGCCAAGGGCTTCAAGATTGGCGCGAAGATGGATGGGGGAGTGGGAGTCGGCGTAGGGAATGCCGAGGATCTGGAGGCCGTCGACGATTAACTTTTCGTTGGCCAGGACGCGGATGCCGGCGTGGGTGAGGGCGCGCGGTGAAGTTGGCTGCGCCGCCGAACTCCTCGTGGTTGCCGGCGGTGAAGTAGATGCCGAAGGGCGGGGAGAGATTTTTGAAGGGAGCGATGAGGCGGGCGGGGTCGGCATGGACGCCGTCGAAGAGGTCGCCGGGAAGGAAGACGATATCGGGTTGGAGGCGGGCGGCCAGGGCTACGATGCGGCGGCAGAAGCTGGGGCCGTTGATGTTGCCCAGGTGCAGGTCGCTGAGCAGCAGGGCGGTGCGGCCGCGCCAGGAGGCGGGCAGGTTGGGCAGCTGGACGGTTATGCGGCGAATGCGGACCCAGCGGGCATTGAGCAGGCCGTAGATGCCGGTGAGGACGGCCAGGGAAAAGAAGACGGCGGCGATGAGGGGGCGGTAATGCGGCAGGGACGGGGCGAGCGGGGAAAACAGCAGGGCCAGGTCAGCTAGCCAGCAGAGGCAGGCGGCGAAGAAGAAGTAGTTGAGGAAGCCGAGCCAGACGGCGGCGATCTTGTAGATGAGACGGACCGGCAGGTTGGAGGAGTAATAGCCGAGCAGGGCGGCGGCGATGAAGCTGAAGGCCAGCAGGAAGAGCGCGGCACCGAGCGCCAGAGTTTGAGACGGAGTGAGATTGCCCAGAAAAGACCACGAGGGTGTGAAAGATGAACCAATGGGCCAGAAACAGAAAAATTTGCATCAAGCCGATGCCAGGATTGGCCAGGCTTTCAAACGGGGAATCTCCTTGATTCAATGATTGCATAAACAGGGGTCAGGGATCAGGGATCAGGGGTTAGGGAATAGGGACTAGGGACTAGGGAATAGGGACCAGGGACTGAAGACTGAAGGCGCTGCTGAGCAGGAACTGCGGTGGCACGTGAAAGAATCTGTTTATGGATGAGTCTTCTAGGCGACGCGCTTGGTATTTACATTTCGATTCCGTTTTGCCGGTCGAAGTGTACCTACTGCAACTTTGCCTCGGGGGTCTATCCGGCCAGCGAACATGGGCGGTATGTGGAACGGGTTATCGAGGATTTAAGGGGGGCTGGGGATTGGGCGGCGCGGATGGGCGTGGAGCTGCCGCGACGCGTGGATACGGTTTACCTGGGCGGGGGAACGCCTAGCTTGCTGGCGCCGGAGCTGCTGGAGCGGCTGTTCGCGGCGATGCGGGCGGAGTTTGACTTTGAGCCGGAGGCGGAGATTACCGTCGAATGCGCGCCGGGGCAGATTGCGGAAGAGACGCTGGCGGCGCTGGCGGCGGCGGGCGTGAATCGCGTGAGCCTGGGCGTGCAGTCGTTTATCGACCGGGAGGCGGCGGTGAGCGGACGGCTGCATAACCGGGCGATGGTCGAGGAGGATCTGCGGCGGCTGCGCGCGGCGGGGATTGCGAACCTGAATGTGGACCTGATTGCGGGGCTGGCGGGGCAGACGTTCGCTTCATGGGAGGAGTCGCTGGCGGCGCTGGTGGAATCGGGCGTTCCTCACGCCAGCGTTTACATGCTGGAGGTGGATGAGGATTCGCGGCTGGGGCGCGAGGTGCTGGGCGGCGGGGCGCGGTACTACGCCGGGATGGTTCCGGCGGACGATGCGATTGCGCAGATGTATGCGACGGCGATCGAGAGGCTGGGGCAGGCGGGGCTGGAGCAGTATGAGATTTCGAATTTCAGCCGGCCGGGGTTTGAATCGCGGCACAATTTGCGCTATTGGCAGCGGCGGCCTTATTTGGGGCTGGGGCTGGATGCTTCATCGATGCTGCGAGTGCAGCGGACCGTTCATTGATGCGATCGACCACCACCGATGAGCTGGGTGCTTTTCTTGAGGGTCCCGCGGGCAGGGATTCGTCTGTGGGGCGGAGAAGCGGCGGAAAAGTTGGCTTTCGCCGGAGCGGCAGCACGAGGAGGCCTGGTTTCTGGGGCTGCGGATGAATGCGGGGGTGGACGTGGCCGCGATGGAGCGGGAGTTTGGCAGCGGTGCTGTGGCGCGGGCGATGGAGGTGGTGGGGCGGCTCAAGGTGGATGGGATGGTGATTTCGGACGGGAAGACGGTCCGGCTGACTGCGCAGGGACGGCTGCTTTCGAATTTTGTGTTTGAGGAGTTTTTGGGGATGGAAGCGCCGGCTGAGACCGTTTGGCAACTAGATAAATGAATCCTATAGTGTTGCGGCGAATAATATTTTGCAGGAATGGTTTGTAGATTGCGTTTGCAAACTGACTGACCCTAAATTACTTGGAGATCCTGGGTGGTGGTTGCCGATTTCCCTGTAGAAGTTTCAAAACAATAAGCCGTCAAACTCCGGGGACCTAATTCCAAACCGGGAATTTCCGTCAGACGAGGGTCAGCTTGCGATATGCGGCCGATTGTAACCGGAAACCGTGCAAGACCATGCACATATTGATGCATTCAGTGTTAATATGTTTGACAATTATTCAGAACTTCCGTCTAATCTGATGGGTTAACTCGTCAACCAGTCGCCACTAATCGAAAAAGATCAATCGCCTGGAGGACTCTATGACCACACGCTGGTCGCACTTTGCCTTTGTGTTTGTGTTTGCCTGTGCGCTCCCCCTCTTTGCCAGCGGTCCCACCGGAACCATCACTGGCACCATCAGCGATCCGAAGGGCGCCGTTCTCTCGAAGGCACGGATTATTGTGCAGGACGAGGATACGAATGCGCGCCGTGAAGCAATTAGCAACGGTGATGGCGATTACACTGTTGCGTTGCTGCCCCCGGGGCCCTACCGCGTTTCCGTTGAAATGAAGGGGTTTCGCCGCAGCGTAATCCATGGCGTGAACCTGAATGTGGACCAGACGGTACGCGTGGATTTCAGCATGGTTGTGGGAGCCGCTACGGAGGAGGTCACTGTCACCGCTACACCTCCTATTGTGCAAACCGACACTTCCACACTGGGACAGGTGGTGAACAACCGGCTGGTGGAGAACCTACCGCTCAATCAGCGCAACTTCCTGTCGTTTACATTACTGGCGCCGGGGAGTGAATTGGCGGCGCAAGGCTCTGAGAACTCGACCGAGGGGGGGGCTATCAACGTGAACGGCGCCCGCGAACAGGCTAACAACTTTCTTCTGGATGGAGTGGAGAACAACGATACCTACCTCAACCAATATGCCGCTCTTCCTTCGATCGACGCGATCGAGGAATTCAAGGTGCAATCGGGCGATTACTCGGCCGAGTTCGGGGGGGCAAGCGGGGCGCAGATCAATATTGTGCTGAAAAGCGGCACGAACAATTTTCACGGTGGAGTCTTCGAGTTCGTCCGCAACCGGACGATGGACGCCAAGAACTACTTCGATCTTCCTGACTGCACTGCCGCCTCGATACCGGGCACATGCGGACCGATTCCGCGCCTCGATCGGAACCAGTTCGGCGGAACATTGGGCGGGCCCATCCTCAAGGACAGGACTTTTTTCTTTATTTCCGATGAGCAGCTGCGCTTGCGCCAAGCGCAGACCACGGAAGCTACCGTGCCCTCAGTGAACCAATGGACGTCGGCCACAGAGCTGGCGGATTTGCTTTTCGGGTGCCCGTTCAATCCCTCCTGCGGGACGGGTTCGAATGTGGAGGCTCTTTACCCAGCCGCCAACGTCGGTTCGGATCTGACCAACTCCAACACCTTCGTTGCCGCTCCTGTCATCGACGACTCGGTGAACTATGTTACGGCCAAGGTGGACGAGCAGGCCAACAAGAACGACAGGGTGTCAGTCCATTACTCCCTGACGCAGGAAGACCGCTTTTCTCCCTACGATCCCGTGAACTCATTCACATCGCTGCCCGGTTATGGCAGCTACACGATGAGTCTTGGCCAAAGTACCGGAATCGACTGGACCCGCGTGATTCGCTCCAGCATAATCAATGAGTTCCGCCTGGGCTACACGCGCATGAGCTTCACGGTTCTGCAGCAGAGTCATGGCCAGAACATTGAAACGCAACTTGGCTTTCCCGATATCCTGACCAATCCGGTGGACCTGGGCGCTCCCAACATCAACGTGAACTACTTCGCCGGCATTGGCGAGCCGATCAACTACCCCCAGGAGCGCCGCGACAACACCTATCAAATCTCCGATAACGTTGCATGGACGGTGGGCGAAAACCAGTTCAAGCTCGGGGGTGGCTTCCGCCGCCTTCAGATCGGTGACTACCTGGACTTTCTGGCCCGTGGAGATTGGTTCTTCCTGGGAGATACAGCGGCCGGAGCCTTGAGCGGCGGCACAAACACTACCTGCACCGGCGCTCCCCCAATGGACCCCGTCAGCTGTTCACTGGCGCAGGTGCTGTCCGCCGTACCCGATTACGCTTTGGCGGTAAGCGGCAGCACGTTGAACGACCTGCACGGCCATGGGTTCAACGCGTACATTCAGGACGACGTGCACGTCATTCCGCGCTTTTTGCTGAACGTGGGACTGCGCTACGAATACAACAGCCCGGCGGTGGAAGCGCACAATGAGTTCAGCGTTCCCGACCTGATTCCCTGTCCCGAACCCTGCGCCCTATCACCTGAGTTCACCTTGGCGGGGACCAATGGAATTCCTCCTGCGACTTACTATCCCACCCGCAGGGATTTTGCGCCTCGGGTTGGAATCGCCTGGCGGCCCATGAAGTCAGAGCGGTGGGTGGTCCGCTCCGCCTACGGCATCTTCTACGATGTGGCAATCTCACAGGTCAACATTCTTCCCCGCATCAACCCACCCTTCTATACACTAGCTGCCTACTTCCAGACTCCGACTTGTCCAGGCTTCCTATGCACCGTATCGGACATTCTCAGCCAGACCGGCCAGGAATCGGGCGTGGAGCAGGGCAACATGATCGATCCCCATTTCCGCGACGGTTACGTACAGCAGTGGAATGCCGACCTTCAATATGAAGTGGCTTCAAACTGGATGGTTGACCTGGCCTATGTAGGTTCCAAGGGCACGCACCTGTCGAACGTGATCGATCAGAATCAGACAAATCCCTTCACCGGCCCTCCATACGGGCAGTTCTCCTCGGTGCTCTATATCGAATCGGAGGCTGCCAGTACCTATCACTCCTTGCAGTTCCGCTCAGAGAGACGCATGAGCCACGGTCTGGCTTTCCTGGCTGCGTACACCTGGTCCAGGTCCATTGACGATATCTCCTCCATCTTCGGTGGAAGTGTAGGCTCGGGGCTGCCGCAGGACTCGCAGAATCTCCACACCAACCGCGGCCCCTCAGACTTTAACGCGACGCAGCGGCTTTCAGTGAGTTTTATCTATGACGTGCCGTTGAGCCGGTTGCATGCCCAGGGCTCGACCTTGAGCAAGGAACTGCTGGATAACTGGCAGGCGGCAGGCATTTTTTCAGTGCAGTCGGGCTCGCCTTTTACGGTAGTTCTGCCGGGCGCGACCGCCGCTTCGGCCGCAGCCTTCGGGAACCCGGAGCGCCCAGACCAGGTGGGCGATCCAAACAAGGCCGGACCTGTAGCCGGAAATCCAACCTGCCAGGCACCAACGCAGATCGGGACGGTGGAGAACTGGTTTAACGAGTGCGCTTTCGCCGAGCCTGCCCAGGAGCCTTTTGGGCCGGATTTCGGCACCGAGGGGCGTAATGCGCTGATCGGGCCGGGCTATACCGACCTGGATTTAGGGCTGTCAAAGAACTTCCACCTTCGCCCTGAAAGGCAGCAGGTGCAGTTCAGAGGCGATGTCTTCAACTTGCTAAACCATCCCAACTTCGACGATCCAAATCATCAGTTAGACCTGACTGCCTGCGGACCGTCTGACAGCCAACTTTGCCCGACGCTGAACTATGGCGTCATTACCTCCGCGAACTTCTACCAAAATAAGCCGCCTCGGCAGATTCAGGTGAGCTTCAGGTATACGTTTTGAGAGTGGAATTTTTGCTTAACATTTAAACACCGAGCCGTTGGGGCTGACGTGGGGACGGAGGGTTAGTTATCTGTAATGCTCTAGAGACAAAAACGCCCCTCAAAGAAATTGCATCGTTCTTTGAGGGGCAATCAGTACAAGCTATGACGAGAGACGCAAGACAGAAAGAAAAGCCACGGTGCCGGTTAGAAGTTGGGTTTGACGTCAGCATCGGCAGCGATGGTGCGCAACTTGGAGACGATCGTGTTGGGGTCATCGCTGAGTTTGACGAAGGTGGATTGGTTGTTGCAGAGTTTCGTAATCAAAGGGGAACTGCCCCGAAGTAGTGCCTCGGGTGGAATGCGATAGAGATGACCGGTTTCCCGCTCTATATAGGCTCCAGGTTGCTTGATGTTCTCCCAGTTGAACTCGCTAAGGGCTGCTAAAGTCGCTCCGCTTTCAGATGTCTTCATGATGCTCCTCCTTCTTTCAGGGTTATGGGTTCTGGTTAGTCAGCTTTACGGTGCGTCTAAATGCTGTCTGCGCTCTCGCCCTTCAAGGGCATATTCTGAACATCCCTGAATTGCTGTTTCGGGGACGAAGCAGCGCGGAGCCGTTATCCTGGCGGTCCGGTCCCGCAGAACCTCAAAACTTTAGTTTGCTGCGCTCCACTTAGTGTGCGTTTGCAGATGCAGCACACCACATATACGTATCTCAGCGTTTGGAGCGCTCGTGGAGCCGGAATATTTCACTATGTTCCGGGCGGCACTTCATTAGACGCATGGGAAAAGAAAAACGCGCAACCGCTGCGCTGCTCCGGTTGGTTTTTTGCGTTGGATTTGGGATTGGGGGTGAGCAACTCAATGATGCCTGACGTGGCGCGAATGCAGCACAGTACCTCCCGATATTCTCCAAGCTCACTGGGAAGCAACATAAGTGCTTTATCTGCGAACTCTCTACCCGCTTGACCGCGCTCAAACATTGCTTCTGCGCAGGAAACGAGAGGTACAACGCGCGATGCATCGTTAGCAATCCATCAGTGCGTTTGCCAAAATTATACTCCTCCAGATTTTGCAAAATAGTTCGCGACCTTCGAAGAACATTTGTTCTCACATGGTTTGTGCGTAATCAAAGCTATGAAATAAAAGCGCATACCGCCGTGGCTAAAGCCATTTCTGATAACTCAGCTTATTGCAGGGGTTGAAACCCCCGCCGCCCTCCGCATCTTTTTCCGTTTCTTTGGCACGAATGAATTCGTGCCCTAATACAAAGCTCATTTTTTCTACCAGGCGAGGAGCTCGTCGCCGGTGGAGGGGGAGAAAAAGGCTACGGGGGCGGGGAGTGGGCTGGAGGGAGCCGTCGAAACAGTTGATGGACTCGGGGCCTTCTACTTTGGCGTCCTGGAGGGCTTGTTCGGCTTCGCGGAGGACTACTACCGGGGAACGGCCGTGGCTGGAGGCGATGCCGAAACAGGCGGAGAGACGGATGGACTGGTCGGAGACGCGGAAGGGGGAACTGAAGACATCGTGGCGGAGGCGCTCGGCGAGCATGATGGCGCTGATGGCGCTGCAGCCGGGGAGGGCTACGAGGAACTCGTCCTTGCCGGGGCGGCCGAAGAGGTCGTAGCTGCGTAGAAGGCGCGTGGTGCGGCTGACTACCTTGCAGAGGAGTTCGTCGCAGGCGTCGGAGCCGAGTCGCGAGTTCCAATGGCCGAAGTCGTCGATATCGAAGAGGACCATGCAGAGAGAGGCTTTGGTGCGCTGGACTCGGTCGGTTTCGCGGAAGAGCATGGCGAGGATGGTTTCGCGGTTGTAGATGCCGGTGAGGCGGTCGACCTGGGCGTTGAGGACGAGTGGATTCGCGGAGAGAGTCGAGTTCCAGGGAACGGCGGCGGGATTGTTGGACCTGATCGATGCGGAGACGCCAGTAAGCGGGTTCGGCGGCGCGGGGGATGAGGTCGTCGATGACGCCTTCGGCGAGGAGGCCGGTGAATTCCTGGGTGATGGTGTCTGCGAAGAGGACGATGGGGAGGGTGGCGGTACGGGCGTTGGCGCGGGCGCCGGCGAGGAGCTGGCTGAGGGGGATGCCGGGGAGGGCGACGTCAAGCAGCGCCAGGGCGGGGGGATGGGGTGCGGTGATGGCGGCCAGGGCTGCTTCAGCGGTGAGGACGATTTCTGCGCGGGCTCCGGAGGCGAGGAGGATTGGCTCAATGGCGGCCAGGAGAGCGGGGTCTGGGGAAGCGAGCAGAAGTATTGGCGGGTTGGTGGATCATGCTGGAAAAACCTCTGTAGTGGATGCATCGGCTGAGGTTAGAAATTATTTAGGAAGTGGAGAAGATTTTTTGAGGGGTCGAATGACTTTGGGGTAGGAAGTGGGTGACTTAGGTAATCGGTGAGGCGTTTAAGAAAAGTGCAACGAAGTAAAAATGGTGTTTTGAATCATTCGGCGAGTTAGCCCCGCCTAGCGGGGATAAACAAGTTAGCGAGTTGGCGGGGATATCGCTGGAAGCGGCTTCAGGGCTTTCATCGTCGGCGAGATCGATTAGAGATTTCTAATGTTTGGAATCGGGCGCTACAGGATGGAGTCGAGCCATTGGTTGAAGAAGGTTACGGAGGCTTTTTCGAGTGCGGCGGAGTGTTGGAGGGCTGCGGAGCGGAGGTTGGTGGGGGCGATGGCGGCGTGGTGGAGTTCGCAGGCGTGGCCTACATACCAGCTTTCGAGGCCTTCGGCGGTGACTTCGGGATGGAATTGCAGGGCCAGGGCGTTGTTTCCGAAGGCGAAGGCTTGTTGGTCGTAGAGTTCGGTTTTTGCGAGATGGAGGGCGCTGGGGGGGAGATCGAAGGTGTCGCCATGCCAGTGAAAGACGGATAGGCCGGGGGCGAGTAGGGGAGCGAACCAGGCGGGCGGATTGGAGTTGGGGGCGGGTTGGAGCGGGGACCAGCCGATCTCCGCGCCGCGCTTGCCGGGGTAGACGCGAGAGCCGAGGGCCGCGGCCATGAGTTGTGCGCCCAGGCAGATGCCGAGGATGGGTTTTTGGGCTTCGATGCGGCGGGAGATGAGGGCGATTTCTTCTTTGAGGAAGGGGTAATCGTGATGGTCGTAGACGCCGATGGGGCCGCCGAGGACGATTAGGAGGTCGCAGGAGTCGGCTTGGGGGAGGGGGAAATGCGATTGGGAGGCATTGAGATTTTCGATCTCGAAGCCTCGGGCGCGGAGGGGGGATTCGAAGGTTCCCAGGTCTTCAAAGGTTACGTGGCTGAGGGTAAGGACGCGGCGTGCGGGCATGGGAATAGTTTATTCGGAATGAGGGGATGGCTGGACGCCAACTTAATTTGTGTTGTGGTTTCCCACCCATTCCGCCGAAAGGAGCGGAATGGATGGGGCACTGGTATCTGTTCTTGACTGGTGAATATTTAGTCGACGAAGTCGACTTTTGGGGCGATGGGGATGATGCCGCGCTCGTGGCCGAGGTCGAGGAGCTTGCGGATGGCCTGGCGGCCGTCGGGGCCGTAGTCGAGGGTGCGCTCGTTTACGTACATGCTGACGAAGCGGTCGGCAAGGCTGGAGTCGAGGTCGCGGGCAAACTGCATGGCGTATTCGAGGGCTTCTTCGCGGTGATCAAGGGCGTGCTGGATGCTGTCGTGGACGGCCTTGGTTACGATGCGCAGGGAATCCGGGCCGAGGGAGCGGCGGATGGCGTTGCCGCCCAGGGGCAGGACAAGGCCGGTGGTTTCGCGCCACCAGACGCCGAGGTCGAGAACCTTTGTGAGGCCGCTGGAGCGATAGGTGAGCTGGCCCTCGTGGATGATGAGGCCGGCATCGAATTTGCCGGCGAGAATTTCAGGGATGATCTGATCGAAGGGGACGGTGACGGTGTCGAGGGCGGGGTTGAAGATTTTGAGGGCGAGATAGGCGGTGGTGAGGGTGCCGGGGACGGCGATTTTGATGCGGCCCAGATCTTCGGGGGTGAGCGGCTTGGCTGGAGACGATCATGGGGCCGTAGCCCTCGCCGACGCTGCCGCCGCAACCCATGAGCGTGTAGTTGTTCTGGAGGTAGGGGTAGGCGTGGAAGCTGATGGCGGTGACGTCGTAGAAGGCTTCTTCGCGGGCGCGCTGGTTCAGGGTTTCGATGTCGCAGAGGGTGTGGGTGAAGCGATAGCCGGGGACGCGGACCTTGTTGGTGGCCAGGCCGTAGAACATGAAGGCGTCATCGGAGTCGGGACTGTGGGCGATGGAGATATCGATGAGACCGGGGACTTCAGCTTGGTTGGTGCTCACGGTGGGTAATTATCCTTTCAGGGAAGTAAATGTGCCGGCCGCTCAGTGCGTCTGAGGGTTGCGGCGGGGAGGGCTGATGGGGCCAACTGCACGGGGATTTCTTTGCTCACGGATTTCCTCCGGGGATCAGATCTTCTTACAGGGGTCGTTCAGGGTTCCAAATCCGGGTCGGCTTCATCGACCGGATCGAGGACTTTTCCAGCTTCCTTTTGCGAGTTGCAGCGGAGCCTTGCGCGCTGGATCAGGATGTGACACGCTACGCCCGCGGCTGCAATCAGCAGCGCTAAGAGGGATACGAGAAGAACAATGATTAACCAGCGCATGGAAGCAGACTAGGGCAAGAATACCAGAGTCGGCGGCTTGTGGATTCTGTGGGGCAAGTCTGAGGGTTAGAGCTGGAGCAGGTTGGATTGCAGCCATTCGAGATAAGGCTGGCTGGCGGCGTCGACGGCCAGGACCAGGAACTCGGGGGTCTGGTAGCTGTGGATCTGGTGGAGGCGGGCTTCGAGGGCGGCGAGTTGATCGGGGCCGGTTTTTAGCAGCAGGAGGGTTTCGGTGGCGGACTCGACCTGGCCCTGCCAGCGGTAGATGGATTGGACGGCGGGGATGAAGGTGGCGCAGGCGGCGAGGCGCTCCTCGACCAGGATGCGGCCCAGGCGGGCGGCTTCTTCGGGGCTGGCCGTGGTGGTGAGGACGATGCGGGCTGGTGGAGTGGGCGAGGGCATCGGTGGTTCCAGAGTCAGTTTACGAGTACGGCACGATGAGTGAGTGGAAATTTTTATTGAGAAAGAGACACTGATGGTTTAGTTGTATCCACCCTTTTCACAAAGAACGTGAAAAGGATGGGGTACCCCAATTTTGTGAGTACAAGAGTCTGAAAAACAGCTTGCAGGGGGTGGTTTCAAGCTCCTTTCTATATAATTCACGAGACCTAGTATGAGATTTGTGACTTCGGATTTTGATGGGTGAGGAATTGTCGAGAGTGGGAGTTGTGTGGGACAGGCGCGAGAGTTTCGGGTTATCGGCGGGAGATTTGCGCTTTTTGCGGGGGTTGAAGACGCCGGCTCGGATCCAGAAGTTTATTGACGGGCTGGAGTATCAGTATGGGGATACGGCGTGGTCGCCACAGCGTGTGCTGCGGGAGCGCAAGGGACATTGCATGGAGGGTGCGCTGCTGGCGGCTGTGGCTTTGCGCGTGAATGGAAGGCCGCCGCTGGTGATGGATCTGGAGGCTGTGAACGACGACGATCACGTGGTGGCTGTCTATCAGGAAGGCGGGTTGTGGGGGAGCATTGCCAAGTCGAATTTTGCGGGGCTGCGTTTTCGTGCGCCTATTTATCGTACGCTGCGGGAACTGGCGCTCAGCTACTTTGAGCACTACTACAATTTGCGCGGGGAACGGACTTTGCGGTCGTATTCCGTGCCGGTGAATCTGAAGCGGCTGGACGGCAAGCATTGGATGACCTCAGAGGAGGACGTTTGGTGCGTGCCGGAGTTGCTGATTGAGGCGAGGCATTATCCGCTTTTTCCTGACAAGGTGGCGCGGGCGCTGCCGCGGGTGGACCGGCGCAGCTTTGAGGCGGGAATGCACGGGTGGACTAAGCACTGACGAGAATGGCGATCGGTTAGGTTCGAGAAATTTCCTCGGGGCTCAAAGCCCGCATCTGATTCTATTGCGGTTAATGTCCGGGATAAATCCCTGGCCTACCGCACGTACGAATTTTTCCGCAGTCTCTGAAGACCCCAGCTTCCTCCGCGGGAGAGAGGGATGCGGAGGGTTAATGAGGGGATTAGAGAGAGGCGATAAGATGGTCATTGTGGTTTGGCTCGCACAACAATAATGGAGAACAAGATGACGACAGCGATCAGGTTTGGGACTTCGGGGTGGCGGGCGATTGTGGCCGACGAGTTTACCGTGGCCAATATACGGCTGGCGGTGGCGGGGATTGCCGACTATGTGAAGACACAACCGGGGCCGCATCGGGTGCTGGTGGGGCGCGATCCGCGGTTTCTGGGCGAGAGCTTTGTGGATGAGGCGGCGCGGGTGCTGGCCGCGGCCGGGGTGACGCCGATCGTGATTCCGGAGGCTGCTCCGACGCCGGCGATTGCTTATGCGGTGCGCACGCTGAAGACTTCAGGGGCGATCAACTTTACCGCTTCGCACAATCCGCCGAAGTATAACGGGATCAAGTTTTCGACGCCTGACGGGGCGCCGGCACTGCCGGAGGTGACGGGGAAGATTGAGGCGGCGATTGCGGCCAGAGGCGGCGGCGGGGGAGTGCCCAGCCAGTTTGCGGGGCGAGTTTGAGACGGTGGACGTGAAGCCGGCGTTTTTGAAGCGGCTGGCCGAGCTGGTGGATTTGAAGGCGATTGCGAAGTCGGGGATCAAGGTGGTCTACGATCCGTTCTGGGGCGCGGGGCGCGGGTACCTCTCCGATTTGCTGCGCGATGCGGGCGTGGCAGTAGAGACGGTTCACGATTATCGCGACGTATTGTTTGGGGGTCATGCGCCGGAGCCTTCCGACGAGCTGCTGGGCGACGCCAGGGCGAAGATGCGGGAGATGGGCGCGGAGCTGGGCGTGGCGACGGATGGGGATGCGGACCGGTTCGGCGTGGTGGATGGGGACGGAACGTTTATTCAGCCGAATTACGTGATCGCGCTGCTGTTCGACTACCTGGTGGAGACGCGGGGGTGGAGGAACGGCGTGGCGAAGAGCGTGGCGACTACCAATTTGATCAATGCGCTGGCCGATTTTCACAAGGTTCCGCTCTACGAGACGCCGGTGGGGTTCAAGTACATTGGCGCGCTGATTGACGAGGACAAGATTGCGATTGGGGGCGAGGAGTCGGCGGGGCTGACGATTCGCGGGCACGTTCCGGAGAAGGATGGGGTGATTGCCGGGCTGCTGGTGGCGGAGATGGTGGCAACGCGCGCGAAGAGCCTGGGCGTGCAACTGAAGGAGTTATTTGGCAAGGTTGGTTCCTTCTATCCGGTAAGGGAGAACTTCCGCTTGACCCCGGAGGTGAAGGCGGCATTCACTGAAAAGATGAAGGCCGATCCCACTGAGCTGGGCGGTCGCAGGGTTGCGCAGGTAGTGCGGACCGACGGGCTGAAGCTGATTCTGGAAGATGGGTCGTGGGTTTGCTACCGGCTTTCCGGGACCGAGCCGGTGGTGCGGGCCTATACGGAAGCGCGCAGCGAAAAGGATATGGAAGCTCTGCGGGCGGCGGCGGAGAAGTTTGTGCTGGGCTAGAGAGCGGATAGAGGTGGAATGCCGGACCGGAAGTTGACGATCGGCGAAGAGCGCGTCTGAAGGCGCTGGGGTTGGCGTCGGGCCAGGCACGACGCACAGGCAGGAGCCCAGCTTTGCGCAGCGGGCGTGGCGGCCGGCAGGGACCGTGGTGGCCGTGGGGCTGGCGGCATTGCTGATGTGGCACGTGATCAACGGCAAGCATGGACTGTCAGTGTGGCAGCAGAAGCGCGCTGAAGATCACCAGTTGCAGAGAGAGATCACGGATCTGGAGCAGGAGAATGCGCAACTGAGGGTGCGGATTGAGAAACTGAAGTCCGATCCGGATGCGATTGAGCACGAGGCGCGGGAAAAGCTGCACTATGCGAAGCCGGGCGAGGTGATTTATACGCTGCCTGAGGCGCAGGGACAGGCAGACGGGGCAAATAAGTAATTTATTTCTAGAGCGTATTTCAAAAGGTGGTATTGACGGGTATGGGCTGTGATCCCTCCGGGGCTAAAGCCCACGATGATTCTCACAGCCTGATGCGGTGGTTGAAACCACCGCACCCCCCCATTTCCGAGGCCAGGGCTCCCGCTCCCTCCGTTTTCCCGGGCTAGAACTCCCAATGGATAGCGCGTGCCGAAGATTGAGACGGGGCCGCGATCGCGATTGAAGGCCGGATTGGCAACGAACTGGTAATCGAGGGCACAGTGAATCTTCCTGGGGAATGTGTGATCGTAGTATGTTTCCATTGCAAATTCCCGGCCATAGTTCAAGTTGCCATCGCCGTCAAGGATGCCTGTGCCGCCGGCCATGAGGTATTGCTGGTTCACCTTTGAAATGCCGCTAATCACTCCGGCCAGACCTGCCGAATCGCCGGAGCGGCGCCACGCATCTCCTTTTACGCTGACGCCGAGCGATCCGGAATGATCGACGTCGGTATACATCCACGCTTCGTTATGGCCGTCGTTCCATCCCAGGCGAGAAAACACGCCGATGTTCTTCGATATCTCCTGTTCCGCATTGAAGCCGAAGCCAAACGAACGACGGTTGGCGGAAGTCCTGGAGATATCGGCTCCCGGGATCGAGAGAGCGGCCTTGTAGCTGCCGAATTCTCCCTGGTTGAGGTATGCCAATGGGCGGAGGGTGCCCGGATGGCCGCCGATTCTGTATCGGCGCTCGCCTTCGGTGACCATCCCCCAATCGTGGAAAAACCTGTCGTCTCCCGCGGGACTCACGCCTGGCCACGTGAAGAATTGGTCTTCGGCGTTAAAGCCATTCCTTTGATTCGTCAATTGGAAGAATCCGTAGCGCAGCGCCCACTTCGGTTTCTGCAATTCGATAGATATGCCGGTTGTGTAGCCAAGGCTGTCGGCCGGATAATCCCAAACGGCGTTGGCGACGAGAGCCCAATTCATGAACTGCGTGCGCGGGTCATTGGCATAGGCGTTGTTGTCGAAGATGTCCTTGGCACTGTACCGGCCGACAGTGAAGGTGAGCCGCGAAGCCGGCTGATTTCCTGCGAGCGTGAGCTGGTCGGAAGGGACAGCCTCTTTCTCGCCGCCTAGGCCGATGGTCTGGCGAATAAAGAAGCGCGCGACGTCCTCGTGGGGATAGCGAACACCTATCTTGTAAGCTTCCGCATCGGGAAAGGCCTCGATGCCGAGAGTCTGGTCGAGGCCGAAGCCCTGCCATGTCAACATGTCGAGGTGGAATTCGGCGCCGCGCCACAAACGGCGTCCGGCGAAGAAGTCCAGGGAGACTGTCTCGCGGGCCTGGCCGGCGGTGGGCAGGCTATTGGGACCAGAGTAGTTGGCTGAAAAAGATGGATACCCCTCGCCTGTAATGGTGTTCTGCACGTGCCAGTTCCACGTCTGCGGTTGATTGTTGGCGGCGGCAGCGGCGGGAGACGCCGACGCAGCGCTCGCTTCGGGTTTCGCTTCGGGCTTCGCTTTGGGCGCCTGCGCAACCGCAACGCCGGCAGCCAGAGCCAGAATTAGGGTCAGGCGGCTGAGCGCGCGAGCAGGGCGGAGGCAGAGAAAGCGTGGGCCGAAGAACCGAAACATGGAAAGACCTCTCTGTTTGTATGCGAAGCGAAGGAAAACAGGCATAGAATGGAGGCGCAACTATACCCCCACTAGGTTGATACTATACCGGGGATGGGTATTGTCAAGAGGAGAAAAGCGATGTCTCAACACGACAGGGAAAGACTGAAGTTGCTGCAGCGCGTACGCAAAATGCGCGGCCAACTGGACGCGGTGGAGAAAGCGTTGGGAGTGGACGAAGATTGCGGCGATCAACTGATGCTGCTGGCCGCGGTGCGTGGCGGGGTGAACGGGCTGATGGGCGAGATTCTGGAGGATCACATCCGATTCCACCTGGTGGACGGGGCGAAGGAGCAGATTGCCCCGGAGCTGGCCGAGGACCTGATCGATCTGGTGCGCGCGTATTTGAAGTAACTTTTTCATCAGCCTTCCCATGCTTTAACTCCTATCAATCGTAGTTGGCGGGTGCTGCGCGCATTGTTAACGTACGGTTGATTTGCGGTCTGCCACCGTGGACCTTATCCTCTCGCCTTGAAGGGGTTGCTCTTAAAAGAGAGCCGGATACACTCGATTCCGCGCGTCCCAGCTGGTCGGAAGGCGGCTATTCCATCGATTGGTGTATAACCTACGAACTGAGCGAGGAGTCACTCGGTTACCTGAACTGACAGCGCCTGCAGTTGTTTTGCGCATCCAGCCGATCCTGCGGCTTCAGTCTGGCCTAAGGCGGGGTGGCAAAGGAGCAATATGAGGATGGCAATGATAGCAAAGAGCAGGACAGGGACGAGAATTGCGATATGGCGCGAACGCTGCCGATCCTGCACCCGGTAGCCATCTTCTGCGCACAGGTTGGCAAAGTCTTGTATCGCATGGCGGGTGGGGCTGTGATGCTTCATGTTCATCTTCGAGCGCCTTTCCGTTGGGCTTTGTCTGCGTGCTCTCGTATTAATCGAGCATTCGGTGTTTCAAATTCATTACGTCGCGATACGGGACGACGCCTTGCAGAACGTTATCGTGGTCAACGACCGGAAGCGCTCTCAATCCGTAGCGAAGAAAGGCGGCGGCAGCCTCTTTCATGGTTGAATCGGGCTTGAGAGTGATCACATTCTCGACCATCAATTCATTGAGCTTGCTTGTGAGTTCTGCCATTAGCAGTTCCTTGATGTCGAGGACTCCAAGAAGTCTGTCCTTTTCATCAACGATGTAGAAGTACATCACGACGTCCATTCCGCGCGCGTTCTTCCGAAAATGGCGCAGAGTCTCATCGGCGGCCATTTCGCCGCGGCGTTTGAGGAACTTCGTTGTCGTGAAGTTGAGGATGTTGGTTTCCTGTTCCTCGATAATTTCCCCAATCTTGTCGACAAGTTTATGGTCGAGCAACTTAAGGATCGTTCTCTTCTCGTCCGACGGAAGAACCGAAAGAATATCCGCAGCCTGGCCGGGCGTCATTTCTCCGATCAACTGCGCGACACGCTCTTTTTTTAGCGCGAATACGATGTCGCGTTGAACCGCAGGGTCTATCTCCTCGAGAGTGTCCGAGGCCTGGGAAGGTTCAAGGCCTTCCAGCAGCGTGACGCGTTGCTCGCTGTCCAACTCCTCCACGATATCGGCCAGGTCAACCGGGCGAATCTCCGATAGCGCCTCCTTCAGGATGTTCAACTTGAGTTCACCCTGAAGCGAACTAAGATGCGATCCGAGCGCCTGTACGTACGACCACGGTATGAGTTGCTTCTTCTCCTCGCCCGCCCTTTGGTAGAGAATCTTCGCGAGAGAAGTCATGCCTATACGCCGCAGCAGACCGTAGCGGCTAATATCCACGTCGGTAACGTAGAGCTTGCCGTTTCTTTTCAGCAACCGGATGTCATAGACGACTTCCACTTCACGGTCCTCTATGTCGAGCACCTTCTTGTCGAACAGGTAATCGCTGACCAGGACCTCGTCTGGCGCAGGTTCGCGAACATAACCCTTCGGATCGGCCAATTCAATGACGACTTTGCCATGGCTCATCGATCTGACCGCCGCGTATGGGACGAGCATTGCCGGTTCGCCAAACGGAGGCTTGATCTGCAGCTGAGTGATCTCAGCGAGCTTGCCCTGATCGACGGCAATCACATCCGCAAGTTTGCCCAACTTGCGGCTGTTGCATAGCACGCGCGCGCCGATGATCTCCGAAAGGAAGAACACTTCTTCGGTAGTACCTGGAACCGCAATTATTTGATTCATCACGCACCTCTATTTGTGCAACTCCGAGAAGAACTTCCACACCAGGAGTGCAACCAGGAAAAGCAGATAGAATCGTAGCAGTCCAAGCGAGAACTGCACCGCCCGGGTCATCTTGATGTGGGGCTTTTTGTATTTGCGGTTGATGTCTTTCACCGCATCCCATGCACTGCCAAAGAACTCCGAAATCATGTCGCCCGCCTTTCACTACTTCAGGATGTTTGGGAAAACTGCGCTGACGCCGTACAAGGTTGAAACGATAATGATGAGCACGACGATGCTGATGTTGGCCAGGTTTTGAAACCAGGTGTTCTTGTACTTGCCCATGGTATCTTCGTCGTTGAGCAAAATGATGAGGAACACCAGCGCAGCCGGCAGCAAGGTGACTGCAATCACCTGCACAAACAATGTGATCAAAATCAGCGGTGCGCCGGGAATGAGAACAACGACACCTGCGAAGACAAGCGTGAAGAAGTAGTAGGCGTAAAACCACGGCGCCTGCTTCACTTTCTGGTTCAGTGAGTGCGCCCAGCCAAATACCTCGCCGAACGCCCAGGAGCTTGCCAGGGAGATGCATATGGCGCCGAGCAAGCCCGCGTCGAAGAGCCCGATCGCGAGAAGCGATCCCACGTATTTATTGATCCCCATGAACAGATGCGCCGCGGTTGCCGCGTCACTGATGGGCAGTCCTGGAATCAACGTGGCGGTGAGAATCACGCAAAACGCCGCCACGACAACAGTTAGAAATGAACCCACGGCGGTGTCGATCTTACCCCAGAGCATGTCCTTTTCCTGCATGCCCTTGTCCACAACAGCACTCTGTTGGAAGAAGATCATCCAGGGGGCAATCGTAGTACCGATGTTGGCCATGATGAGAAAGAACAGGTCATTGGTGAATCCACCTGGAGGCAAGTGCGGAATGAAGCTGCCGTGGATGATCTTGTCTATCGGCGGATTGATCATGAATGCTGCCGGAATGTAGATTAGATTCAGTACGCAAAAGATGAGCGCGATCTTCTCCCAGGTCCAGTACCTGCCCTGCAAGACCATGGCCCCCATAACGAGACATGCGCCAATGACAGTTATGATCGGCGGCACGCCGAAGATGCTGAGCGCGGCGGACATTCCGATGAACTCGGTGATCATCGTCAGCCAGTCCACAAGCACAAGGTCGAGAAGCGAGAACCATCCCCAGAACGCGCCAAAGGAGTGGAAGATAGCTTCAGCGTGGCCACGCTTGGTGACCGTTCCCAATCGCACCGTCATTTCCTGGACGTAGTACGCCACGGGGCCAAGCAGAACAAGAAACCATATGAGGTGAAAGCTATACTGTGCCCCGGTAACCGTATAAGTGGTGATGCCCCCGGCATCGTTGTCGGCAACCATAACAATTATGCCCGGTCCCGCGATCAGCAGGAACAGCTTGAAGGTCTTCCACAACTTCTTGTGCCGGTAACAGAGCCGAGAAAGAAGGTTCACAACTCTCTCCTCAAAGTTGAGTTTTCGAGCGCCGGCTTGACGCCCGTGCAGCCGCACCCAAGGCGCAAGACCTCGCCTGTTGAGCGAGTGCGGCCATAGGTTGAGAGGGCCACGGCATCGTTGTCGGTTTCCATGACGATCAGGCCGGGGCCGAAGACCATGAGGAAGGTGGGCAGATGCCTCTGCCATGAGCGGCGCACCATTATGCCCTCGACAGGGATTGCAGCAGCTTCGAGATGATGTTTTATCATGCGCACCGATGGACTCTCACGGATTCATTTTTCAAACTTGCAGTGGAAGCCGCAGGCGGTGTGGCTGTCGTCCACAGGCAGCGCAACGGCATCTTTGCATCACCGGTCAACGTCCAGATGCAGTTCAGCCGAACGGTCTTGGCAACCAGGTAAAGTTGATTCTTCATGGTTCCTCCTCGTCTAGTCCACGCGTGGGTCCGGTGTCCGGAAGCGCAGGGGCGTAATCCGGGCTGTGTGCAGCGAAGGACTATGGGTTCGGGAGGTGTGAGAAGGCTTCTAAATAAAACGGTCTCACGCGCTCAATTCACAAGTTGTATATAGTGAAGAGCGGTGAGGGAGCCGTCTCTGCGCAGTCTAGAGGCGGTTTCCTGAGCGCTCATCACGGCACAGGAACGAACCCCAGTTACTCGGAGGTTCTTGTGCGGATTCAATGCTCATAGGTTGTGTTTTTACTTCAGCAGGGATAAGAATCTCTGCAAGATCTTTGTACCATACCCCCGATGGGTATTGTCAATACCCCCGGTGGGTATTCTACGAGAAATATCGATTTGAATGATTCGGCGGGGATTAGAACAGGGGACAGGCGGTCGGCGGGAGAGAGTCTGGCAAAGATGTTTTGATGCGGGCGGACGGACCGGGTTGAGTGGGTATTAAGGAATGACGAATGACCTGCATGAAGGAGTTTCGGATACTGCGAGGGTCCGTGGGAAGAAGCCAAGAAGGGCGCATTCATTTAAGTATATTATTATCAATTTGATAGCAAATAATGCTGGACAAGGTAACCTATTCGCAGCGTTAACTGGTAATCAATTTTATCCACCTATGCGTAACCTGCATTAATCAATTTGCCACTCCCATGGGCGGGCAAATTGGGCAAATTAAGGTGACCAAATTCACCGTTAAAAAAGCTTGACAATGAATAGCAGTGGAGCGTATTTTTCGTGGACAGTAATCTGAATAAACTACGCAGTGCTGTAAAAAAAGCGAAGCTGAACAGCGAGCTTTAGAGGAGATTTCCATGAAATCTACGCAGTCCCGGTACGTCTATGCTTCCGTTGGCGCCAGTAATGTAGTCAAGACGCTTTGTTTAATCAGCTGTTTGGTCCTCTTCCTGTTCGCTGGCTTCGCGTCAGGACAAGCGAATCCGCAGTATGGCGACTGCTCAGTCACGACAGTTGGCAGCCCCGCGTACGGACCCAACCCTTTGACGGGTGAATATGGCGGACAACTGAATGGATTTCTTCCGTTTCCAGCAGACAGTCTCTACAACCAAAACATCTCCGGCGCGGCGGTCGATCCCAATTCGGCCGTACTTATAAACTACCTCGCGACCGCAGGCAGCCATAACCACGTTCAAGGCTTGTTTGGGTCGTCGCCCGCCGACGGCAGCATTCCCTACTATGTGGTTGATTCTTCCGTGACCCCCACAGTGCCGGTGATTGTGACCGGCTCCCCAACTCAGAGCGAGGTAACTCGTGAGCCTTATCCCGACGGGGATTTCGTTCCCATTGAAGGCGATACCGCCGACTGCTCAGTTTGGCCGGATACCGACGCGGGTGACCAGCATTCACTGGTGCTCGACAAACACACGTGCTGGATCTACGAGGCGTGGGTCGCCAGCCGCTGCATCGGTTCCGACAATAAGATGTATTGGGAAAACAACAGCATGACGCTCTTTGACGCGCAGAACTATAATGCGCGGCCCTGGGGTTGGACTTCGGCGGACGCCGCCGGAGAGTCAATATACTCCATGACATGGAAATACGAAGAAGCGGCCTCTGGAGTGATCAGCCACCCCACCCGTTTTACGGTGAGTCCTTCATACGGAGATTCCCATGGCGGATATTTCCTTACGCCGGGCACTCATGCCGCCAGTTCTACCGCCGATGTTCCTGCCAGCGGTAAATATTATCTCCCCGAGGGGGCGCAACTGCGCTTGAATTTGGGCAGGCTCGCAGCCCGGCTGGCCACGGTCACCAACGGCGGCCACACGGCCATTGACCAATTCTCCACCTTGAATCAGACCCTTTTAACCGGGCTGGCGAATTATGGGATGGTCATGGATGACAATGGCACCAACTTCTATGTCATTGGCGATACCGATCCGCGCTGGAACGACAACGATGAGGGCGATCTGCACCAAATCCTGGTGACCGACTTCGATGTGATCCAAATGGCTCCCGAATACGCTAGTACCGTAGGTGGCGCCTTGGCGCTCTGTACCGGTTTAGATTACGATCCCGCCGGAACCGCCGCTTGTCCGGGCATGGATTCATCGACAGCGCTTGCAGATTATCCAGAAACTCTGCCGTCGATCAGCAGCTATTCGGCAAACGGCTCTACAGGGACAATAACCGTAAATCCCGGTGCGCCCGTTACGTTCAATTTCTGCGTGACCGGAACCAACTGGAATGCAAACTACACCGCAACCAATGCCAAGCCCTATGCTTACATTGACGAAGTCGGCCCGCAGAGGCTTGACAGCTCCGGCTGCGGGAGCGCGACGGTTACCCCCACGATAACCCAGGAATATACGCTCTACGCGTTGAACGCCGCAGGCCGGGCTCCGTCTTCGACGATCAATGTTGTAGTGACAGGTGCTCCTCTGACTCCGGCTGCGCCGGTCTTAGTTCCGCCGCCAGGCACTTATGCCTCCGACTCGCTGAAGGTGACCCCGTTTACGTCAACCTGGGCGCCAACTGCCGCCGGTGCGCAGAATGCGTCGTACTTCTACACGACTGCCACAGGGAACAGCAACACCCCTCCGACGACGACAACCCCGCTTCCGACGGAGGCGGGCGGTACCGCAGGGGACAGCACGACGAAGTTAGGCACTTCCGCTACGGCGTCAGTCACCGTCACTAAAGCGGCAAGCGGCGGCGTAAATGGGTATGAGGTAATTTGCGTCATCGCGACCGTGCCTGCCATTAGCACTTCTTATGGCAATTCCAATCCGAGCCCGGCGACCTGTGGTACTTACGTCTTCACGGGTACATCTACGGCGTATGCCGACGCACCGATCATCAACCCGCCAGGAGGAACCTTTAACACTCCCCAGGCGATATCGATGTCCACCGGTTCCCCCAGCAGTTCCAGCAGTTTTGCAGAGATATTCTTCACCACCGACGGAAGCACGCCGGTTGCGGTGAACGGCGACGGCAATCCCCCAGGCCCCAACTCTACCCCGGTGGCGACCGCGGCCGACATGGTGTATTCGCAAGGTACTGACAGTCAATGCTATGGATCGGATACTGATTTCGGAGCGATCCCTTCGTGCACTCCGACAGGATTGGTTTATGCCACCAACGGCATGACCATCAACGCGCTAACGGCGACCCTCAACGGCAGCACAGGCGCAGTAACCCACAGCAGCACGGTGACAACAGCGACTTATTCAGTTATTACGTCAAATCCCACATTCAGCCCGGCGGCCGGTAACTACATCAATTCCGTTGCGGTCACCATCAGCGATGCCTCGCCGCAGGCCGCGATTTACTACACTACTGACGGCACGACGCCGACTTCCAGCTCGACTCCCTACACAGTTCCGATTACGATCACCACGACAACCTATTTGCAGGCGATTGCTGAACAGCCTGGGGCCGCCAACAGCGGAGTCACAGGTGGGGTTTACACCATTGAAGTTCCGGCGCAACTCACCACACCCATTCCGAACACCTCAACCCCACTGACGGGCACCAGCGTTGCCTTTGCGTGGACGCCGGGCAACATTGCCACGCACTTTGAACTCTGGGTGGGCAACGCCGGCGTAGGCTCCAGCAACCTTTACAACTCAGGAAATGTGACGGTTGATACCGAGACCGTGAGCGACCTGCCAAGCAACGGGCGGACGGTGAATGTGCGGCTCTATTCACTCATCAACGGAGCGTGGAACTCTACCGACTACACTTACGTGGCAACGGGCTCGCCAACGCAGGCGGTACTGACCATGCCGGCTCCGAACACCACCACTCCATTGACGGGTACCAGCGTGGCGTTCTCGTGGACGCCCGGCAATGTCGCCACCCACTTTGAACTCAACTTAGGAACGAGTGTGGGCTCGAGCAACCTTTACGGCTCGGGGAATGTTACAGCGACTACCGAGACCGTTTCCGGCCTGCCGAGCAACGGGGAGACGCTTTATGCGCGGCTCTATTCACTGATCAACGGAGCGTGGCAGTATACCGACTACACCTACGTGGCAACAGGCTCGCCAACGCAGGCGGTACTGACCATGCCGGCGCCGAACACTACCACCCCATTGACGGGTACCAGCGTTGCCTTCTCATGGACGCCCGGCAACCTGGCCACACACTTCGAGCTCTTTGCGGGCACCAGCATAGGCTCGAGCAACCTGTATAACTCGGGCAACGTAACGGCTACCACAGAGACGGTGAGCGATCTGCCCAGCAATGGTCAAACCGTGTACGTCCGACTCTATTCACTGATTAACGGGGCCTGGCAGTATACCGATTACACCTACGTGGCAACAGGCTCGCCAACGCAGGCGGTACTGACCATGCCGGCGCCGAACACTACCACCCCGCTGACGGGCACCAGCGTTGCCTTCTCATGGACGCCCGGCAACCTGGCCACACACTTCGAGCTCTTTGCGGGCACCAGCATAGGCTCGAGCAACCTGTATAACTCGGGCAACGTAACGGCTACCACAGAGACGGTGAGCGATCTGCCCAGCAATGGTCAAACCGTGTACGTCCGACTCTATTCACTGATTAATGGGGCCTGGCAGTATACCGACTACACTTACGTGGCCTCAGGCTCGCCCACGCCGGCGGCCCTCACCACGCCTCCTTCGCCCAGCCAGTTCACGGGTACTAGCGTGACCTTCGACTGGACACCGGGCAACACTGCCACGCACTTCATTCTCTACCTGGGCACCGCGCCAGGGTCGAGCAACCTGTACAACTCGGGGAATGTGACGGTGACAACAGAGACGGTGAACGGACTGCCAAGCAACGGAGAGACGGTTTATGCGCGGCTTTACTCGCTCATCAACGGAGCATGGCAGTATGCCACTTACACCTACACGGCATTCTAGCCATGGACTCAAGAGTTAAAGAAGTAGATATAGCGTATATAGATGAGATAGATGTAGCTTGAATCGCACTGTTCGGCTCTGGCAGAGATGTCGGAGTTGGACAGTGCGTTTTTTTGTTTAGACGAGATTTGGCAGCCGCGGCTGTAAACTTACGCTCTGAGCGGGCGTCTACCTAAGTGATGGCAGCCTGCACAGCGTTGGAAGCGATGATCAGGGCAACGACAATGGAGATTGCCGGGCGAGAAATGGAGACTGCCGCGGAAGAGTTTTCGCGGGTCGTGGCGCTGGTCAGACCGCGGATATTCCGGTTTCTGCTGGCGTCGACGCGCGACGTGGACCTGGCAGAGACGCTAACGCAGGAGTGTTTTCTGAAGGCGCATCGGAACTGGGGGAGCTTCCGCGGAGATTCGAGCGCGATGACATGGCTGATGCGAATCGCAATCAATTTGCAGAAGGACCATTGGCGGAGCCGGCGAATGCAGTTCTGGCGTCATACGCTGACCAATGCGGTGGACGCGGACGAGGCCAGCGAGTGGCTGGCGAGCGGCGAGAGTTCAGCGGAGCAGCAATTGCTGGCCAAGGAGCAGGTGAAGCACGTGTGGCTGGCGGTGAAAGAACTGAGTGAGCGGCAACGTACAGTTTTTCTTCTACGGTATGTGGAGGAGCAGGAGTTGAGCGAGATTGCACTCGCAACCGGACTGAGAGAGGGCACGGTGAAGGCACACCTCTCGCGGGCGCTGGGGAAGGTGCGGGCGGAGTTGAGGGGAAAATGATGAATTCAAGAAAAGATTTTGGAAACGAGCAGGGCGAACGGGCGAAAGGGGCCGAGGTGCGTTCGGAGCTTCACTCGAGCGACAAGGAACTGATGCTGGAGCAGGCGCTCAAGAATTTCAAGTCGAGCGTAAATGCCTGGAGCGCGGCAGAGTTGAGCAGAGTGCGGCCGGCGGTGAAAGCGAAGCGGCAGCGGAGTTGGCGGCTGGCAGCGGGTTGGGCGCTGGCGGGAGTTCTGGCGGCCGGGGGCGTTTCGGGAGGGTTTTACGAGCACCATGAAAAAGAGTTGAGGATTGCTGCGGCAGCACGACTGGCCGAGCAGCAGCGGGCGGCGCGTGAGATGAAGGCACGCGAGGACGAAGAGGATCTGCTGGCCAAGGTGGACAGCGATGTTTCGCGGGTGGTTCCGAGCGCCATGGAGCCTCTGGTTCAACTGATGGCCGAAGGCGAAACCCGGTAAGGGCAAGGAACGAAAAACTTCAAACGCGCCAATGAGCGCAGAGACAAGGAGAAAAGGATGAAAGTTGGGATTGCAGTACGGTTGGGTTTGACGATTGCCGGACTATTGATAGCGGGATCGGCCTTGGCACAGGGCCCGGGGGATGGACCGGGAGCGGGGCCAGGATTTGGGGAACATCGGCCGCCGTTTGAGAAGGCGTTCAACGGGCCGGGAATTCGGGGACGTTGGTGGAACAATCCGAAGATCGTGGAGCGCTTGAAGCTGACTGACGAGCAGCGGAAGTCGTTTGACGAGATTCTGTTTCAGCATCGGGAGACACTGATCGATCTTCGGGGTAGCCTGGAGAAGGCGGAATTGGAGCTGGAGCCGCTGATTCGCAACGATCAGCCGAATGAGGGCAAGATACTGGCGCAGATCGATAAGGTGGCGCAGGCGCGGGCAGAACTGGAAAAGGCGAATGCGCGCTACCTGCTGGCGCTTCGCAGCAAATTGACGCCGGAGCAGTGGAAGCAGGTAGAGGAATTCCGCGACCACCGCGGGCAGGAACATCACGGCGAGGGGCGCGGCGGCTGGGCACGGGATGGTCAGAATCACCGGCAGATGCCTCCCGCACAGCCGGGTCCACCAGAGGCAGCTCCGCAGGGCGGGCCACCGCAGGGTGCGGGACCGCAGAGCATGATTGACGAAGATCCAGGGGCGGATATTCCAGTGGCGCCTGAAATGGAAGCTGAGTTGTAAATAACATCGATTCTTTTTTTTCAGGCCGGGCAATTTACGGCTGCTGATGACCGAGGGCGGCAAGGGAGCGATTCCCCTGCCGCCTTTTTTTTGCGTTGCGAGAAGCCGGGGGCGGGGCCGCTGGCTCGAATCGGAACAAATTGGTGGAGCGCGTTAGGACAGTAATTGGAGCACATTGGGGCAGTGATTGAGCGAATTTGGGACAGCTTGAATCGGAGCGCGACAGAGAGGTGCGAGGCGGCCCAAAATTATATGACTAAAGTTATTTTCAAGGGGACCGATGAAGGGTGTGGATGCAGGAACGCCCATCCGGGAAATGCGGAGGGCTCAGCGGGATGAAGAGATGCACCGCGAGCCGGCGTGATGAAAGGCATCCTGAAAAGGAGTAAATTTTATGGCCCTCGGAGTTTTGAACAATCTTTCGGCGATCTACGCAGAGAATAACCTGAACAACACGAACAGCAGCTTGCAGACGGTTCTGGAGCAGTTGTCGTCGGGGTCAAGAATCAACTCCGGAGCGGACGACGCGGCGGGCCTTTCGCTGGTGAATGGCCTGGAGGCCAACCAGACGGCACTGACGCAGTCGGAGACCAACGCCACGGAGGGCGCCGGCTTGCTGCAGGTCGCCGACGGCGCGCTTTCGCAGGTGACGAGTCTGCTGGACCGCGCCATTACGCTGGCGACCGAAGCCTCGAACGGCACGCTGAACTCTACCCAGGAGGGCGCTGCCAACCAGGAGTACCAGTCGATTCTGGCCGAGATCAACAATATCGGATCGACGACCACCTATAACCAGGAGCAGGTGTTTGACGGCAACACCGTGGCGATCTACACCGGCGACTCTTCAACGGCGGGCTCGTCGGTAGACGATTTGAATATTCGCACACTGAATTCGAGCAGCATGGGCGACACAGATGGCGCGATGAGTTACAGCAGCGGCACAGGCAACGTGTTCATCGATTTGTCGAATGGTGGCACGCTTGCGACCGCCAACGATGCTCTGGTAAACGCGACCACCACGATTGACGTGACGTATATGACGACGGGAGCGGGAGGCACAGTTTCGTATCAGACCGCACCAATCTCGGTGGGGGGGGCCTCAGGCAAACCGGACACGGCCCAGGGATTGATCGATGCCATCAATAGTGCAGGGCTGGGTTTGAACGCCAGTTTCACCACGGCGTCGCAGGCGGGAACGCAGGCTGCAGCGGCGGGAGCAGGGACCGATACCGGCATAGAAATCACGGGTCCAGGCGCAGGGGTGGGCGGCGGGATCACGCCGGGTCAGATTGGCACCCTCGCTTCAACAGGGCTCGCCACGGACAATTTGTCCGGCACACTCACGCTGAAAGGATCCGACGGGGTGGTCCATACCATTACACTGGGTGCGCCGGGCAGCACCGACACGCTGCAGGATCTGGCAAATACGATTGACGCCGACGGCTACGGGATTACGGCTACGTACAGTGCAGGAAACGCGGACGATGTGTTTACGTCGGCAAGCACGGTGGCGAGCGTCACAGCTGCAAGCCTGGGTGACACCACTACGCCCGCCGACGTACCGACCTACATCGCGGCGACCGCCTACTATACCACCGGAGTTACAAACTCCGGGGCCGGCACGGCGGCTCCCGACGTTGCGGATTCGGCCACCGGGCAAACGGCTGCGTTGAGCGCGAAATTCATCGCGGACCCAACCGGCACGGGCGGGATCGCGACGATGAGCTACTCGGACAATGCCGGGGAGGCGCTGAACGACACTGACCTGCTAACCAGACGGATGCGGAGACGGCGCTGAACGATCTGAACGTGGCGATCACGGACGTGGCGGCGCAGGACGGTTACATCGGGGCGCAGATCAATACGCTGAACTCCATCAGCCAGGTGATGAGCACGCAGCAGGAGAACGTGGTTTCGGCGCAGAACGCGATCCAGGCCACAGACTATGCTTCGGCGACTTCGAATATGTCGAAGTACGAGATTCTGAGCCAGACCGGCATCGCGGCGCTGGCGCAGGCCAACAGCGTGCAGCAGGAAGTGACCAAGCTTTTGCAGTAAAGACAGTGGTCAGTGGTTCAGGGATCAGGGGTCAGCCTGAAGCTGATGAGGATCATGGCGAGGTTTTAGCAGGATTGCAGTAATTTCAAGACAACCCAGGGACGGGCGGCGGCAAGGGTGAGACCTTTGCCGCCCATTTTTTATGAAGGCAGGGAAAGGGAACAGGTAGAGAAGCCCTGCAGTGGAATGTTGTGCTTTCCCAGGCCTTACGCCACGGCGGATCAGACCTGGGACACCCGCAGTTGTAAACAAATGCGGCTAGTTAGCGCCGCTTCGCGGTGTTGGCGAGTTAGCAAGTTAGCTGGTTATCGAGTAGCTGCTGGCTACTTCTATTCCCTATTCCCTGTCTTTTACCACTCGCCGGTAGTCAGGTAGTCGTGGATGGAGGCGGCGGCTTTGCGGCCGGCGCCCATGGCGAGGATCACCGTTGCGCCGCCGGTGACGATGTCGCCGCCGGCAAAGACGCCGCGCTTGCTGGTGCGCATGGTTTGCGGGATCGGCGACGATGTAGTTGCGCTTGTTGGTCTTGAGATCGGGCGTGGTGCTCTGGATGAGCGGATTGGCGGTGGTGCCGACGCCGATGATGGCCACGTTGCGCGGGCAGAACGAACTCCGAGCCCTTGATCTCGACGGGCGGCGGCGGCCGTCGGCGTCGGGCGCTCCAGTTCCATGCGCACGCAGCGCGCGCCGGTGAGCCAGCCTTTTTCGTCGCCGAGGAACTCGACGGGGTCGGTCAACATGCGGAACTCGATGCCTTCTTCGCGGGCGTGCTTGACCTCTTCAGCGCGGGCGGGCATCTCGGCCTCGGAACGGCGATAGACCAGCGTCGCCGTGCGCGCGCCGAGCCGGCGCGCGGTGCGCACCGCGTCCATGGCGGTGTTGCCGCCGCCGACCACGATCACGTCGCGATCGCGGCAGTCGTAGACCGGCTCATCGTATTCAGCGGCGTTGTAGGCGCGCATGAGGTTGATGCGGGTGAGGAATTCGTTGGCCGAGTAGACGCCGTTGAGGTGCTCGCCGGGAACGCCGAGGAAGCGCGGCAGACCCGCGCCGGTGGCGACGAAGACCGCGTCGTAGTGCTCGTCGTGCATCAGCTCGTCGATGGTGACGCTCTTGCCGACGACTACGTTGGTCTCGAACTCGACGCCCATGCGGCGCAGGTTGTCGACTTCGCCTTTGACGATGGACTTGGGCAGGCGAAACTCGGGAATGCCGTAGACGAGCACGCCGCCCAGTTCGTGCAGCGCTTCAAAGACGCGGACGCGATGGCCCTTCTGGACGAGGTCGCCGGCGGCGCGAGAGGCCGGCCGGACCGCTGCCGACGATGGCTACGCTCTTGCCCGTCGCGGGCGCGATTGGCGGGCAGGCCAAGCTGGCCGCTCTTGCGCTCGAAGTCGGCGACAAAGCGCTCGAGGTTGCCGATGGCGACGGGCGCGCCTTTCTTGCCGAGGACGCATCCGCCCTCGCACTGGTTCTCCTGCGGGCAGACGCGGCCGGTGATGGCGGGCAGCGCGTTGTCTTCGCGCAGCTTGGCCGCGGCGGCAAGATAGTCGCCGGCATAGATGAGGGCCACGACTTCTTTGATCTTGACGCCCACCGGGCAATCGACGACGCAGCCGGGCTTGGCGCAGTCGATGCAGCGCGAGGCCTCGGTGAGGGCGTCGGCGGCTTCGAGGCCCAGATTCACTTCCTCAAAGTTGCGGCTGCGGATTTCAGGGGTCGAGCTCCGGCATGTGGCTGCGCAGGATCTTCATGCGCTCTTTGAGCGGAAGAACATTCATTGCAGAGCGTGGAAGAGTGCTTCTCTCAGGCATGGGTACTCCCTTTCCGGCCAATTCCTCGGCGGCCAGCTCTTCGCGCAGTTCGGCCACTTCCTTTTCTTGAGCGGCCAGCTCGGCGCGAAGCTGGGCCAGTTCCTCTTCCTTGTGCTCTTCGAAATGCTTGAGCGACTGGCACTCCTTGTCGCGATACATGGTGTTGCGCTGCATGAGGACTTCGAAGTTGACCTGCGAGGCGTCGAACTCCGGGCCATCGACGCAGGCGAACTTGCTCTTGTTGCCGAGCAGCACGCGGCAGCCGCCGCACATGCCGGTGCCGTCGACCATGATGGAGTTGAGGCTGACCATGGTCTTGATGCCGAGGGGCGCGGTGATGCGGGCCACGGCGCGCATCATGGGCACCGGGCCGACGGCGAGGACAAAGTCGATCTTGCGGCCGGCGGCGAGCAGGTCGTTGAGCTTTTTGGTGACCAGGCCTTGTTCGCCGTAGCTGCCGTCGTCGGTCATGATGTAGGTCTCGCTGCTGGCCTGGCGCACTTCGTCTTCAAAGACCACCATCTCCGTTGCTGCGCGCGCCTTCAATGAAGATGACGTGATTGCCGGCCTGCTTGAGGGCGTTGGCCGTGGGCAGCGCCATGGCCGTGCCCACGCTGCCGGCGAGAATCACCGCCGTGCCGTAGTTTTCGATCTCCGAGGGATGGCCGAGCGGGCCGACGATGTCGAGAATGGAGTCGCCCGCTTCAAGGCAGTTGAGCAGGGAAGTGGTTTTGCCGATGGCCTGCACCACGATGGTGACCGTGCCCGCCTGCGGGGTCGGAGGACTTGATGGTGAGCGGAATGCGCTCGCCCTTGTCGTGCAGGCGGAGAATGAGGAACTGCCCCGGCTTCTGCTTGCGGGCAATGCGCGGCGCCTCAATGACAAACTGCTTGATATTGAGGCCGACGCTGCGGGCTTCGACGATCTTGTACATCAGGGTGCTCCGATTCGGGCCGACTAGCGGCGGTTTGCCTCCGCGCACAGTGTAGGTGGCCGGATGCAAGGACTGGTGCGGCCACGGATCGGGGCGACACCATTGTCCTTCTTCCTGATTATTAGGGATTTGGCGTGATAAGCGTGTGATGAGAGTCACGTGGGGATTTGGAGCGAGCGGGAGGAGATTAAGAAGCGAGGTCAGCCTCATTGAGCTGATTTGCCGGATCAGCCTTCGAAATTCGAGTCAGAACTCTGCATCAGGGTTTTCTGCGGCTTCTTCCATGCGGGTGAGGATGGAGCGCAATTCGTTCGAATTCAGGACGGCCGTGGAGGGGGCTCAGTCGCGGATCGGCGAGCATCTGGAAGAACCAGGGGCATCGGGCGTCGGCGGCGGCGCGCAGTTCAGATAGCGCGGCATTGTGGTTTCCCAGGGCAACGTGGACGGCCGGCGAGAACGAGCTGATAACGAAGCGTTCGCGGCTTAGCCATTGCAGCCGTTCGAGGATGGCGCGGGCCTCATCTTCCTGGCCTGCGCAAGCCAGGGCATAGGCATGGACGGCAGAGGCAATATCAAAGTGCGGCGAGCGCTGCGCAAGGCTCTGCGCCAGCTCGGTTGCGTGCTTTGCATCCCCGTTGAAGGCGAGAATCACAGCTCCATAGAAAAGGGAGATTTCATCTTCAGGGAAGAGAGCGAGGGTGCGGCGGATGCACTCCACGCTTTCGCCGGCTTGCGATGCCAGGTGAAGCGCCCATGCCAGGCGGGCATGCAAGGAGGGGGAATAAGGGTCAAGTTGCAGAGCGTTGCGCAATAAGCCAATCGCTTCTTCGAAATGGTGCCGGCTGAGCGCAAACATCACACGCAAACGGGTAAGCGAGGGTTCGTGGGGCAGATGAGCGGTAACGGAAAAAGCGCGCAATGCAGCGGGTAAATCGCGATCCACATGAAAGCTGATCCAGCCCAGGGCGGGGAGAATGGGTTCAGCGCCGACGGGAAGCTCGGGAATCGAGATTTCACTCCAGCGGCCGAGGCCTGTCGCTGATCCTCCAGAAAGCAAAGACCGCTTGCCGGGGATGCCGGCTGCAGTGGGCCCCAGTTCGGCTGTACGTCGCACCATATCTGCGGCAACGGTCGGGGACATGAAGCCGTAGAAGGACTGGGCAATGCACAGATTGACCAAATCGACCCTGGCTGCGATCAGCGATGGATCGAGTTCAATGGCGCGGGTGAGGAGCTGCAGGCCGTCCTGCATGCGGTGGCGCTGAAGCGTCTGCCACTCATGGTGCCCACGCTGATAGACTTCGTAGGCTTCCCTACGCCCGGTGCGTTTTCGCCGCTCGACGAATGGCTCCGCGGCAGCGCTGATGGACAGGCCTGGAGCGTTCCACTCCTGTGGCGACACCTCCTGAAAGCGGACGCCGGGAACTGCGGGACCGCCTGGCGCGGTGGTGCGTGGTTGGGCGTGCCGGTATGTGGCGAGTTGTGATGGGAAATCGCTACCAAACCAGGAACGAGGGGTCGCTTCCTGAAAACTGCGGAAACCAGCACCCGGCACTCGTGCGGCAAAGAGGCGGAAGGCCAGTCGGTTGACCAGTTCCGATTCAAGACCGGCGAATCGGCTTCGATCGACCAGCAGGTCTTCAACCCAGATCTGCGTGCCTTCGCGGACGAGAATCATCTCAGCGCGCAGGCGGAAATGAGAGGGCAAAGCGCGCAGGGTTCCGGTGAGCACGAGGTCGGCATTGAGCGTTTCGCCGATCTGCTGTGCAGAGAGTCCGCGGAGGGCAAGTGTGAAAACCGAGTCCCGGGCCAGGATGGAAACAGATGGGTTGCGGACGCGGGTCAGCCTGGCAATGGTTTCCTCTGCGACGGCCTGCCCAAGATGCTCGGGAACGCCGAAGAGGGCGGTGAAAGGCGTGATGGCGAGTCGCGGGAGAGTTCCGGCCTGCACGGAACGGTGAGGCCGTACCTCGATGGAGAAGCGGTATCCGCGCTTATAGACGGTCTGAATGCACTCTTCCGGCTCAAGTTTTGCGCGCAACGAGGAGAGGCACTTGGGGATGCTGTCCGCGGTGACGTGTACATCGCCCCACAGCGCCTGTTTCAGCTGCTGGGGTGTAACGATCTGGCCGGCGCGCGCCAGCAGGAACTGAAGCGCGGCCAACTCTCTGGGAGGCAGGTGAACCGGCGTATTTCCGTGGAAAAGGGTTCCGTCGGCTTCCAGGCGGAATACTCCAAAGGAGAATCCCGATTCAGAATCCGTGCGAACAGCGCCTGTGACTACTTCACTGGGGGATAAAGACTCCTTCCCCGTAATTCCGCTCTCAGCGGATACCGGACTAGCAGACCCAGGCGAGGCAGATGAACGCGATTTCTTCCTATCCAACAGAACTCCTCGGAGTCGTGGTCACACTCTCGGTTTTCCATCGCCAATCACTTTATGCGAATGGCAGCCACGTACAAGGGCCCGGGGGCCTGCAGGATCGACATCTGGGAAAAAAGAGCAATAGTTCCTACATCCCCCACCGGGCTTTTTGTTCGCCCGGTTCATTTGTGCATTACTGATTATCCACATCGGGGAGCTTAAAGGGAGACGTTTCCCTTGGCCGAGCAGTGCTTTAAGTAATCCAAAAGTGGTTACTTAATTACTAATTGATAAACCTAATGTTTTGCTCATAGTTCTTTCATTCCATTGAGGTTGAATGCGTTTTTACGACGATTTTCTGCAGGTGTGGTTCCAATTCAAGAACGCTCCCCAGAGAGATCGTACAGCAGGGAAACAAAGACTGGGAAAAGATATTCGGTTTCAGGAAACAGATAAATCCGGAGGTGGAAACAGAAGAACAGGGGCTAGGGGCTAGGGACTAAAGGGCTAAAGGGCTAAAGGGCTAAAGGGCTAAAGGACTAAAGGACTAAGGGACAGGGGCGCAGTTAGCAGCCACAGGAAGAAAACTTCAGAAAACCATCAGGCATTGGAAGACCGGTGGCTGGCAAACTGAATGGAGGGACAGAGAAGTGTTCCGGAGGATGCAAGTTCAATGACCAAGACTGTTTCATATGCGCAGTGGTTTCTGGAACCCTACTGCATCGGATTGAAGCTGCGCGCGCTGCGCACACAAAAGCGGCTGACGCTCGCGCGGCTTGCGGCCGAGACGGGGCTTTCAACGGCGCTACTTTCAAAGCTGGAGACGGATCGCATGATACCCACGCTGCCGACGCTGGCTACCATCAGCCGGGTCTACGGCGTGGGGATGAGTTACTTTTTCGGGGAGCCGGCGCGGCACACGCTCTCGATAACGCGCAAGGCGCAATCGCAAGGTCATGGGCGGGGACCGGAGCCGGTGAAGTTTACGCCTCTGAATGCGGTTTCGGAAGGGTCGCGGCTAGTGGCGCAGATGATCGAGTTTCCGCCCAGCGGAGCCAATTCAGTGACGGATAGTTTTCGCGAGATGAGTGGCCTGTTGTATGTGGTGGAAGGGCGGCTGCAATTGGACTCGGGCGGGATGCAGGAAGTTCTGGAAGCGGGCGATTGTGCTTACATCGAGAGCGAGATGGCGCTTGCCTGGAGCGCGGCCGGCAAACACCGCTGCCGTGTGCTGGCGGTGTTGCCGGGTGTGCAGGCGCGTGCAGAAGGCTGAACTCTAGTTGGCGGTGCGCGGGATCAACTGGAACGAGTCAAGGAAGCGCGCTGTACCGGCATAGGGCTTTCCCAGGGGAGAAACGACCAACGTCTGGTAAAGCGTGCTGCCCACCATATAGATGCGGGCGGAAAAGTGGGCCTGATCGCTCTCTGACTCGAAGGTGAGGCCATGGTAGATCCCGAGAGTAGTCTTAGTCTCGCTGAGGAGATGCGAATTGGAGTTTTGCAGGGCTCCATTCTTGGCTCCCTGGAGCAGGTCATCTGGATTCTTGCCATCGGTCTTCGAGCCGTAATCGCAGATCCCGACAAACATCGCTACTTCGCCATCGGTTCCGATATAGGAGCGCAATTGGAAGGTGCCCGCATCGGTGGGGACATCTTTCTTCTGTATGTCGGGAACTGAGGGGTATGTGGCGCTGAATCCGTCTACTGGGTAGCTGTAGGATTTCCATACTGGCGGCTGGGCGCTTTGGGCTGTCGTAGCTTGCGTGCCCGATGCCGGGGTAGCTTGGGCGTTCAGGGCCGCGGCGAAGGACAGCAGCACCACACATACGATCAGACGGAGTGCAAGGTAATTGTGCGTCCGGTGCATCATGGTCGATCCCCCTAATTTTTCGAGTGAGGTATTTCACAGTTTCGCACGAAACACCAAATTCTGCTTACATTTCTTCAGAAATCGATTGAATTTATCACATTGCCTGAATCGGCGATGCTAATTTTGCCGGTCGGCCATCCAAGCTTGAAAGGAGCGGAAATCGAAGCTTGGAAATTGCTGGCGCGGAGCGGTGGTTTGCCGGTTGCCGAACCAGCTTGTAGGATGGTTTGGAAATCAAGGAACAGGTAATCATGCGACCCAACGTCAATTTGATGAAGGCAACCCTGACCGGTGCGTTGGGCGGACTGCTTTTCGGCTTCGATACGGTAGTGATCTCGGGCGCTATCGACGCGCTGGTGCGGCTCTACGGGCTCAGCCCGTGGAACAAGGGCTGGACGGTAGCCATCGCGCTAGTGGGCACGGTGGTGGGAGCGCTGTGCGCGGGCGTTGTGGGGCAAAAACTGGGCAGTCGCGAAACGCTGCGTATCACCGCCGTGCTGTATTTGATCTCGGCCATCGGCAGCGGGCTGGCATGGAGCTGGCCGGTGCTGATGGTCTTTCGCTTTCTGGGCGGGTTGGGTATCGGCGCATCGTCGGTGCTGGGTCCGGTCTACATTGCCGAGCTGGCTCCGGCCAAATGGCGCGGGCGGCTGGTGGGCATCTTTCAGTTCAACGTGGTGCTGGGAATTCTGGTGGCCTACCTTTCGAATTACGGGATCAGGCTGCTGCACCTGGGAGCTGCGGAGTGGCGCTGGCAGGTGGGCGTGGCGGCGGTACCGGCCTTTGCCTTTCTGGCATTGCTCTATGGGATTCCACGCAGCCCTCGCTGGAGCGCCTCGAGGGACCGGATCGACGAGGCTCTTGCTGTGCTGAAGATGATGGGCGAGCCGAATCCTCAGGCCGAGTTGGCGGATATCCGCAGCGCCCTGGCGGAGGAGCACGCTACGGCCCACATGCCGGTCTTTCAGTGGAAGTACCGCTATCCGCTGTTTCTGGCTATTTCAATCGGTGCATTCAACCAATTGGAGGGGATCAACGTGATCCTCTATTACCTGAACAGCATTTTTACTTCGGCGGGATTCAGCCAGGTTTCAGGGGATCAGCAGGCAATCGCCGTGGGCGCAACCAATTTTCTGTTTGCGCTGGTGGGTATGTCGCTGATCGACAAGATCGGGCGCAAAACGCTGCTTTTAATCGGCGCGGCGGGCACGTCCACCTGCCTGGCGGGCGTGGCGTGGCTGTTCAAGACGCAATCGCACCCGGGAGCGCTGGTATGGCTGCTGATGACTTACATCGCATTCTTTTCAATGTCGCAGGGCGCGGTGATCTGGGTTTACATTGGCGAGATATTTCCCAACTCCGTGCGCTCCAAAGGGCAGGGAGTGGGCAGCGCCAGCCACTGGATTATGAACACGCTGATTGCGCTGTCGTTTCCAGTGGTGGTGCACTCGTTTAGTAAAGAAACGCCGTTCATTTTCTTTTCAGTGATGACGGTGGTGCAGTTTCTGGTGGTGCTGTTTGTGTTTCCCGAAACCAAGGGCCAGACACTGGAGGAGTTGCAACGCAGGCTGCTTCCTGGGGAACAAACTCAGGTGCGGTAAGAAAATTCATACTGAGAATGCCCTGGAGCGGTAAAAATATATAGTTGTGGGGACGGATCAGTCATTTCCGGCATCCGGCAAAACGCTGCGACAGGTGAGACGAGGACAATGGCCACGGAACAGACCTGGGTACCGCTCACGGAGCAAGAGAGGAACGCGTTGCAGAGCGGCGAGAAAGAAGGGCGCGAGGCTGGGCTCGAGAGCGGCTCGCCCTCGGAGGCTGCCTACTGCCGTGAGGCGGAGATATTGCGCGCGGAGATCGTCGAGGTGGGCCGCAAGCTGTGGGAGCGGGAGTACGTTGACGGCAACGGTGGAAACATCAGCGCCCGGTTGGGCAGCAAGTATCTGCTGTGCACGCCGACCATGATGTGCAAACGGGATATGGCTCCGGCAGACCTTTGCCTCTCAGACCTGGAGGGCCGCACCCTAGGCGGTGACCGGATGCGCACCAGTGAGCTGCTTCTGCATCTTGAGATCTATAAGGCCAACTCACGGGCGCGCGCCATTGTGCATTGCCATCCGCCCTACGCAACGGCCTTTGCAATGACCGGCTCCGCTCCGCCCATTGGGCTGATTTCAGAGTACGAAAGCTCAATCGGCCCCGCAGCGGTGGCGCCATATGAGACTCCCGGGACGCAGGCATTCGCCGAGACGGTGCTGCCTTTTGTAGAGGACCACAATACGATTCTGTTGGCCAACCACGGCATTGTGTGCTGGGCCGATACCGTTAGCCACGCCGAGTGGCTGGTGGAAACGTTCGAGACCTATTGCAAGACGTATTTGATCGCCCAGCAGATCGGCAAGCCGGTCAGATTCATTCCGGAAGGCAAGATCGGGGAGATTTTGGCGGTGAAGCGGCGGCTGGGACTGCCCGATGCCCGGAATTCAAAGCCGGCCCATTTGGGACGCCGAACCTAGCTGCCCGGCCGGCGGGTGGGAATTTCTGGAACGGGACTGGAACTTGTTGAAAAGCGCAGACTTTATGAGAGAATGACCGATATTGGTCTTCGACCGTACGCCAAGCTTTCGACAAGGGGATGCCGAAATGCCAGAAAAAACAGCCATGAAGTTCATTACGCTTGAGACCAAGCGCTCCGGGGATTGCGCCGTTGTGCGATGCCACGGCAGGCTGGTATCGGGGGGGACGGATATTCTCTTTAACGAGGTCAAGCTGCTGATTCCGGAATGCAAACGGATTGTGCTGGATTTTACTGATCTTGAGTACGTCGACAGCACGGGTTTGGGTACACTGGTTCGCCTCTACGTTTCCGGCAAGTCGACGGGCTGCACTTTGGAACTGATCAACATCGGCAAACGAGTGCGGGAGTTGCTTGGGCTCACTAATCTCTGGTCGGTTTTCGCCGTAATTGGGGAAAATCACCTCAGGATGTGAAAACCGTGATCAATCGGGCGTTTCCTGAACCCAGTTAAGTCAGTACCTTTAGATAGACTCACTACGCCGCAGGCGAGGGAAAAGCGAAAGCGTGATACACTGTATTTGCGCTCAGTGATTTGGCCGTGAGCGGCGGCGAGCCTTAAAAAAGCAAGTTAGCCTGGCACAGATTTCCCCAAGCCCCTACAGCGTATACCTTAAGTCTCCCTTCCTGGGACTTCGCGTTGGACTGCTCATGAATTGAGCGGAGCGCATGAAACCGGGGGAAATGTGGGAGCGGGTAGCCCGGCCGGCAGTGTGCCGCCTGGCGTACAAGTAGCGTGTGGCAGCTCCGGGCCCTGGCGTTCTCCCCAATTGAATGCCGGTTGCCAGTCTTTGCTTCGACTCTTCGGTTCTCCCTTACGCATATTCAGTAGCAGGTTCGCGTCCGAAGAGGATTCGTGTGCGCGCCTCAGGACCGGTTCCGATTGCAGGCTTCAGGGAATATGGAGCTCGCGGAGCCTTAAGGAATATAAGACAATTTTGATGACACAATTTGCACAGTTTTCTCTTTCGCCCGCCCTCATGGCGCGGCTTGACGCTAACAAGTTTGTAACCCCCACGCCGGTGCAGGAAGCATGCATTCCCCCGGCTCTTGAAGGCCGCGACGTGCTGGCCACGGCGCAGACCGGGACCGGCAAGACGCTCGGATTTTTGATTCCGATCGTTGAACTTCTGCAAAAGGCGCAGACCAAGGGACCTGCTGCGCACGCGCTCATCCTGTTGCCTACGCGTGAGCTGGCGATGCAGGTGGAAAAACATTATCTGGCTATTCGCACCAGTTCAGATCAGACGGTGGCCTTGGTTGTCGGCGGTCTAGCTGAACGGTCGCAGCTCGATGCCATTCGCCGCGGGGCAAAGCTGATAGTGGCTACACCGGGGCGGCTGGAGGATTTTCTCAAACGCAAGCTGGTGCGGCTGGACCAGGTGAAGATCCTGGTGCTGGACGAAGTGGACCGGATGCTGGACATGGGTTTTCAGCCGGCCATTGCGCGGATTGCAACTATGTTGCCGGAAGCGCGGCAGACGCTCTGCTACTCGGCTACGCTGGAAGGCGCGGTGCAGAACGTAGTGGGTAAATATGTGAGGAATCCAGCGCGCATCGAGATTGGATCTGTGCTGAAGCCGGCGGAGAACGTGGAGCTTCGCACATTTGAAGTTGCGGCGGATAAGAAGCAGGAATTGCTGGAGCACTTGCTTGAGGCTGAGACGGGCAGCTTTTTGGTTTTTGTGCGCACCAAGCATGGAGCAGACCGCGTGACAAGGCGGCTGTCTAAGTCGGGGTGGTCGGCGACGCAGATTCACGGTGATCGCACGCAGTCGCAGAGGAATGCGGCGTTGCGTAGCTTTTCCGAGGGCCGTCATCGGGTGCTGGTGGCTACCGATGTGGCCGCCCGCGGGATCGACGTGGCCAACGTGGCGCACGTGATCAACTTCGATTTGCCCAAGGTGGCCGAGGATTTTGTCCACCGCGTGGGACGGACGGGGCGGGCCGCGGCGCATGGAGTGGCCTCTACCTTTGCCGGACCGGCGGAGCGGGGCGATCTGCGCAAGATCGAGCGGACACTTTCGATTCAGATGAAGCGATTCAGGGTGCGATCGATCGAGGACGTGAAGGCGGCGTAGGAAAGGGCTCTTTCCTTCTGTCTTTTCATTGACTTTGGGAGTTGGATTCGGGTATTCTAGAGACCTTGCGCGGTGTTGCGCCTGGGGTCTGTGTGTACTCACCCGGACCCGGCTGGTGGATTCCCTGACGGGGTCGGCTGGAACAGGTCACCGGGTGCTGGATTCGAAATTGCAAGCGAGTTATTTGCATGAGTCCGGCATGGCGAGAGCCCTTTGAGGGCCAACTCCCGCAGTTCTCACCCGAACAGATTTGTTTGGCAGTGGGTAGAATTCAGGCCCGTGCGCTTTTGGCGTGGGCAAATGCTTTTTGCGTCGGTTTATTGAGGGCAGGAGAAAGATGAGTACTTTTGTTCCGAGCGGCAAGGATATTGACCGCAAGTGGTATGTGGTGGATGCCAGCGGTCAGACGCTGGGGCGCCTGGCGACCAAGGCTGCCAGTGTGCTGAGCGGCAAGCTGAATCCCCAGTATGTGCCGTACATCGACATGGGCGATCACGTGATCGTCATCAACGCGGAGAAGGTGCGGCTGACCGGGCTGAAGGCTGACAGCAAGCTCTATCGCCGCTATACCGGATTTCCGGGCGGGTTGCGCGAGGAGTCGTTTGTTCGGCTTTTGAACCGCAAGCCGGAGGCGATTCTGGAACAGGCCATCAAGGGCATGCTGCCCAAGAGCAAGATGGGCCGGCAGATGGCTACCAAGCTGAAGGTTTATCGCGGCGACAAGCATCCCCACCAGGCGCAGGAGCCGGTGGCTTTGGAAGTGAAGTAAAACAGGGATCAGGTTTCAGAGATCAGAGATCAGGGTTTCGGCCGGCAAGCATAAGGCCGGCTGGAGAGAGCTAGAGGAAACGAATGGCAGATCTGGTTCAGTATTACGGGACGGGGCGGCGCAAGTCGGCTATCGCCCGCGTTTTTCTTGCGTCCCGGAACGGGCGAGTGGAAGGTCAACGGCAAAGCATTCGATGTGTACTTTGTGACCGAGCAGCAGCGCGTGGCGGCCAAGCGGACGCTGGCGCTGGTCGAGATGGCTTCGAGCTTCGACGTGGTGACCACCGTGAAGAGCGGCGGCGTGGCCGCGCAGGCTGACGCCGTGAAGATGGGCGTTGCCCGCGCACTGGTCGAGTTCAATCCGGAATTGCGCAAGACGCTGAAGGCTGAAGGCCTGTTGACTCGCGACTCGCGCATGAAGGAGCGCAAGAAGTACGGGCAGAAGGGCGCCCGCGCACGGTTCCAGTTCAGCAAGCGCTAACGCGCTTGCAGGGATCAGGTGTTCAGGGATCAGGGATCAGTCGGGTTTGTACACTTTCTGACCCCTGATCCCTGAACCCTGTACCCCTAAGTTTTACCAATCTCCCGCGATAAGCGGGTTCAATCCGGGCGCATGGCATCGACCAGCCCGGATGCAATCCACGAAGGAGGCCAATGGCCACGATCACAATGAAGGAGCTGCTCGAAGCTGGAGTTCACTTCGGGCATCAGACCAAGCGCTGGAATCCGAAGATGAAGGAATATATCTTTGGCGAGCGCAACGGGATTTACATCATCGATCTGCAGAAGACGCTGAAGCTGTTCAAGGATGCGTCGAAGTTCGTTACCGATCTGTGCGCTGGAGGCAAGACGATTCTATTCGTCGGCACCAAGCGCCAGGCACAGGATGCCGTGGCCGAGGAAGCCACACGCGCGGGGATGCCCTACATCAACCAGCGCTGGCTGGGGGGCCTGCTGACCAACTGGGTGACGGTGCAGAAGAGTGTAAAGCGCCTTCAGGAACTGGATGAGATGGCCACGGATGGCCGCTACGAGCTGCTGACCAAGAAGGAAGTGATCAAGCTGGAGCGGGAGCGGAAGCACCTGCAAGCGAACCTGGCCGGCATCAAGACGATGAAGCGGCTGCCGGATGCGCTGTTTATCGTGGACTCGAACAACGAGGCGATTGCCGTGAAGGAAGCCCGCAAGCTGGGGATTCCGGTGGTAGCGGTGGTGGATACCAACTGCGACCCGACGGTGGTGGATTACGTGATTCCGGGCAACGACGACGCGTTGAGGGCGATCAGGCTGTTTACTTCAAAGATTGCCGATTCGGCTGCCGAGGGCGTGAACCTGGTGGGCGACAAGGCATTCCAGGAAGAACAGGCTTTGCCAGCGGCGGAAGAGGCTGTGGCGGAAGAAGCAGCGCCAGTGGAGGAATTGGATCTGAACGCGGTCCTGGGCCCCGGCATTCGCAAGGCTCCGGCCGCGGTTGCGGCGCTGGACGAGGCCGAAGTGGCCGAGGGCGCTCTTTAAAAGCAGGGACTTAGGGACTAGGGACTTAGGGACTAGCGTGGCCGCCGGAGTTGAGTGCCACGCTTTTCTTTTGCCGTAACACTGCAAGGATAAACTTGCGGTAAAGGCAGTAGAAACGACAGACATGCGGGAAACCAAGGAAAAGAGAGATGACGACAGTGAGTGAAAAGATTGATGCCAAGCTGGTGAAAGAGCTGCGCGAGAAGTCGGGCGCGCCGATGGGCGACTGCCTGAAAGCATTGCAGGAGACCAAGGGAGACATTGAGGCGGGATTTGTGGTGCTGCGCAAGCGGGGCATGGCCTCGGCGCAGAAGAAGGCTGCCCGCGTAACCAACGAGGGCGCGGTGGGCACCTACATTCATGCCGGCGGCAAGATCGGCGTGCTGCTGGAGCTGAACTGCGAGAGCGACTTTGTGGCCCGTACTGAGGATTTCCAGGAGCTGCTAAAGGACATAGCGATGCATATCGCGGCCAGCGATCCGCGATTCGTGAAACCCGAGGACGTGACCGCCGAGGATATGGAGCGCGAGAAGGAGATTTACCGCGCGCAGGCTGCGGCCACTGGAAAGCCGGCTGCCGTGATAGAAAAGATCGTGGACGGCAAGATGGCCAAGTTTTTCGAGGAGGTCTGCCTGCTGGAGCAGCCGTTCATCAAGGATCAGACGGTGAGCATCAAGGAGCTGATCGGGCAGAAGGTGGGCAAGCTGGGCGAGAACATCACGGTGCGGCGGTTTGCGCGTTTCAAGGTGGGCGCGCAGGATTGGACTGTGGCTACGACCAAGGTTGTGGAAGCGGCTGCACAGTAATCCTCACCCGTATACGGAAATCGACAAAGGCCCGAGGCGCAAGCCCCGGGCCTTTTGACGGCTGCTCAACGAATGAGCTTTAACACCCTACAGCATGGAATTCGACATAAATGAGCCCACGGTATCCGGCTGTGCGTTATAGAGCCTGGACTTGCTCAGAAGGCGTTTTGGCTTCGTCCTTCACATTGCTGCCACAATCATCGTGGCCACACATGCATACGACCTCCATCCTTCCCGCAATTTTTTCGCAGTGGGGGCTGCAATATTTGTCCTTTCCAGACGGGATGCAGGTACAGATCGCATTCGCGCATTTCCTTGGGTTCGCCATAATTTCTCTCCTCAATCGTGCGGTCGAATTGTCACAAGCTGTTCTTTAGAGTTGGATGCCAAAACCAGACAAAAAGGTACTAGCCGGACCGGGTTTATTGCGATGCCCGAACTGGTTTAGTTCCCAAAGACGGGTTAGGGTAGGAAGGGCTTGTCCGTTCGCCTCTTGTTAGACAATTTCAGGGCACGGATCGGCTTCATGGATGAGCCGGCTCTGAGATTCACGACGGGCGCCCGCCGGCGCGCGCTTGCTGAACCGCTGAACGGTTGGTGTGCGATACTCGAAAAGGCATGTATAAACGGATCGTTCTCAAACTATCGGGTGAGGCACTCGCGGGTGCCCGCGGTTTCGGACTGGATGCCGATAAGGTGGCCGGAATTGTCGACGAAATTGTGGAAATACACGATTTGGGCGTGGAAATAGGCCTGGTGGTGGGCGGTGGCAACTTCTTCCGCGGCGTGGAGGAGCAGGCCAGGGCGATGGACCGGGTGAGCGCAGACAGCATGGGAATGCTGTCGACTGTGATTAACGCCATCGCCGTTCAGGACTCGCTGGAACAGCGTGGAGTGCAATGCCGGGTGATGAGCGCGGTGTTCATGAACCAAATTGCTGAGCCGTATATTCGCCGCCGGGCGGTGAGGCATCTGGAAAAAGGGCGCGTGGTGATCTTTGCGGCGGGAATCGGCAATCCGTTTTTCTCTTCCGATACCGCGGCCAGCCTGCGGGCCATGGAGATCAAGGCTGACGTGCTGCTGAAAGGCACCAAGGTGGAGGGCGTTTATAACGCCGACCCCGTGCTGGTGAAGGACGCGGTGAAGTACGACGAGATTACTTACATGGAGATCCTGCGCCAGGGGCTGAAGGTGATGGACCTGACCGCGGTGAGCCTGTGCAAGGACAATAACTTGCCCATGATTATCTTCAACATGAACCACCCAGGGAACATCAAGCGGGTGGTGCTGGGCGAAAAGGTCGGATCGCTGGTGACGGCGTGAAGACAGAGATCAGAGAAACAGGATCAGGGATTAGTGACTGATTGTAGCTTTGGAGTGCGTGGTTGTGGCGGCCAGCCGGCAGGGAGCGTCTAACAGGCTGTGGAGATGCGCAGGCCGGCACCGCTGAAAGCACTGACGGGACTGCGCTGTTTTGCGGCCGTCAACATCGTCTTATTTCATTTTTCAAATCCTCAGTGGTTTGGCTGGCTGGCGCCGGTGGTCAACGCTGGCTTTATCTCGGTGAGCTACTTCATTTTGCTCTCGGGGTTTGTGCTGGCGTACAACTACTCCGAGCGCGCGCGGGCCGGTGAACTGGACAGGGTGCGCTTCTGGAAGGCGCGTTTTACGCGCATCTATCCCATTTATCTGCTCAGCTTGCTGCTGGGTCTTGGAACGCTGAGCACAGAATACGGGAGCCATACGCACACGATGTTCTGGGCGGGGGTGGTGCTGACGCCGTTGCTGCTGCAAGGATGGATTCCGGCGATCGCCACCTTTCTGAATACACCGGCCTGGACCATGTCGGCGGAGGCTTTTTATTACGTGATTTTTCCCTGGCTGGCGCGCTGGAAGCGGCCGGAGCGGCTAGGGCCGCACCTGGGCCGCATGGCGCTGGTGTGGGGACTGGGCCTGGTTCCCGGCGCGCTGTATATAGCGTTCGATCCAGATGGAATCGCGCATCCTGACCGCTGGAGTTTCGGCCATTGGTTATGGGCGCTCAAATATACGCCCTATGCACATGTTGCCAGCTTTATCTTCGGGGTCATGCTGGCCGATGTAGACCGGATGATGGTACGGCCAGGACGGCTGCGCTTATGGCTGGGACTGGGCGGTTTTGCCGGCATTTACGCCCTGCTGGCGCTGGGGCCGCTGATTCCCTATGCCATTATTCACGACGGCCTGCTGATGCCGCTGTTCGGATGCATCGTGCTGGGTCTGGCCGGGGAGAATCCGCTGGCGACTCTGATTGGAAAGCGGCCGCTGGTTTTTATAGGGGAGGCCAGCTACAGCCTCTATCTGCTGCACTTTAATCTATGGACTCTGATTCATCAGACGCATGTGCTGAGCCATCTTGGCCTGAGCCGGTCGGACCCTTGGATAAGCTATGTGACGTTGATTGGGCTGGCGTTGCTGGCGCTGCACCTCATTGAGAAGCCTGCACAGCGGTATCTGCGTAAGTGGATGGGGGCATAGAGGATTTTTTCACGCAACAGAAAAGCCCAGCCGTTCGGCTGGGCTTTTCTGTTGCAATTGAGCGGCTGTGCCGTTACGGGGTGATTGATTCCACCGCGTGGCTGCCGGCGGGAATCGTGATCACCGCAGTGGGCTGCGATCCTGAGGGATAAGGCGTGGCCTGGGTGGCAGTGAGCTCGCCCGAATCGACGTTCAAATCGAAACCGGAAATGGAGTTGCCCTGATTGTTGGCGGTATAGACGAAGGTTCCAACTCCCGCATCCACGGTAATGGCAACCGGATCAGTATCAGTGCCGTTGCCGGTGCTAGCCAGGCTTGAGGGCGTGCCGGTGCCGAGATCAATGACGAAGGTGGATACCGTAGAACTCAGCGAATTGGTGACATAAATGTACTTGCCGCGCGGTTCGATAGCGATTGCAGTGGGCAAGCTGCCGGTCCTGAAGGGGCCGTTGATGAGGAAATCCAAGCTGTCGCCGTCGTGAACCGAGTAACCAATCAACTGGCTGGAGGCATAGTCGGTGACATAGACATATTCGTTTGTCGGAGTGGAGGCGATGGCGGAAGGCTTTACGCCGGCTTTATACGGGCTGTTGAGAGGATGCGGTGACAAAGCGCCGCCCGAGCCGATGGTGAAGCCAAAAACCCAGCCGGGGTTGGCGGTGCTGTTCGGTGGGGCCACCGGGGTTGTAGGCGTTTTGATCGTAGGCGGAGACGAAGACAGCATTGCCGGTTATGGCGCTGGTGTTAACCAGCACGGTGAGGCCGGTGGGAACGAGAACATCGCTTTCATAAGGGACTGGGAAGGCTGAGGGTCTGTTGCGAAACCTGGGAGCCAATCGTGCCATTGGTCAGAGAATAGGCCGTAAGCACGGAGGGGGTAGATCGGTCCGGGTCCGGAGACCACATAAAGGTAGGTTCCGGCCGAGTTCACTGCCAGTGCAACGGGATTGCTGCTGGCGGTGATGGAGTCTGCTTGCTTCAGGACGCCGTTGCCGGCGATGGTGAAGTGGACCACGGAGCTGTTGCCCTGATTGGCGACGTAGAGATTCTGATAAACGGAGTCGACGGCCAGGGCTACCGGCTGGGTACCGCCGCTGGGCACGGCTGGCTGCCCGAAGCGCAGCGCGCCGGATCTGGAGTCTGCGGCGTAGGTTTGGATCTGCCCGGCACTGCCTGAACCCGAGCCAGTGGAACTGGCTACGAAGACATAGTCGATGGTGACGATCTCGCAGGACGTCAAGAGGGTGGCCACGATGAGGCCGATAGCAGAAACCAGCAGGAGCTGGCTCAATTTGCTGAACTTCATGCGCTTCCTTCGTCGTGGGCTGTCAAGTTGAGTTGCAGCCCATAGAAAACTCGTTTAGGTTGCCCCATCCGTATTGTAAAAGCCCGGTACGGGGTGTTGCTAGTGATCCGGATCGCCGGTTCTCACTTCTGAATGCCGCCTCCGGAGCCGTTGTGCGGAATGGCGGCGACGGCTGTCGGCTGGGCGTTTGCGATGTAGGGAGAACTCTCAGAATTGATGAGCGTGCCGGCGGTGGGACTCAGTTCAAAGCCGGAGACAGTGCCGAAGGCCGTGTTGCCAAGAAAGTTGGCGATGTAAAGGAAGTGGCTGGTCGACGGATCAATGCCCATGGCTACCGGCTCGAGGCCTGTGCCGTAAGTGCCGACGTTTGTGAGTTCTCCGCTGTTCATCGAGTATGCCCAGACTGTGGAGTCCAACGCGTTGGTGACGTAGACGAAAGGGTAATTAGGATCGACGACGATGGCGGAGGGTTGGTTTCCGGCCGGGAATGGATTGCCGCTAAGCGGATTCAAGAGGCCGCTCGGAGGCAACCGAATAGCCGAGGATTTTGCCGTTTGCCACGTCCGTGACGTAAACGTAGCTACTGGAGGGATCGCTGGTGATGGCGGAGGGGCAGGTGTTCACTGCTATAGGGAGCGTTCAGGAAAGCTCCGGTGCAGTTCTCTACTGCAAAGGGTCCGCCATCAGGGGGCGTGCCGCTCAGGGGATAGCCACTGTTGAGCGGCGTGAGCACACCGCCTGAGCCAACCGCGAAGCCAAAGATATAGTTGGCGCCGGGGTTCGTGGTCGCATCGTAAGCGGCGACGTAGACGTATGCTCCCGAGGGCAAGACGGTGATCGAAGTGGGCTCAATCACGTCAGTAGGACTGCTGGGGAGGGTCAGTGGCCAGTAAGCGGCGCTTATGCTGGTGTTGACGGCCGGCGATCCGATGCAGACCGTAGCCGGACACGGGGCGCTGCTGGACGCGCCACCGGCTGCAAGCGGATAGACGGCGATGGAGCCCGTGCAGGGCTCTGCGGTGGAGCAGGTGGGCAGCAATTGATAGGTGTCCAGGACGAACAGATTCATTCCGTTCACGGCCAAGGCAAGGGGAAAGACGCCCGGAGTATTGACGGTGTTCTCCGGATAGAGTTTGCCGTCGTTGCCGATGACGAATTGAACGATCGTGTTGTCGTCCTGGTTGGCCACAAACAGATTGTTGTTATCGGAAGAGACGGCTTCGGCCACAGGGTCGCGTCCGGCTGAAGGAAAGGGGGAGGAGGGAATCTGGCGCATAAAGCCCGACTCTGAGTTGATCTCGAAGACGTCGATCTGGCCGTAGCTATTCGATCCCGCGGCTTTGGAACTGGCCACGTAAACGAAATCAACAGTGAGCGTACCGCAGGCGGTGATAAGGCCGGCAGCAAGGAGGCTGACCGCGGAGACCAGTAGCAGCTGGCTCGATTTGTTGAACTTCATGCGCATCTTTCGTCAGCGGGGTGCGAACCTCAGACCCCTGAAACTCGGTTTGGAATCGAAGTGCGAGGCACGGCAGAAAAAAACTGCACCTTACATTCGGCTGCGTTCGTGAAGAATCCGGTATTTCAAACACCTGGTGCGAAAGCCAGCCGGCTGGCTGACCCCACACCTTAATGAAACAGTTGCATAACGGCGCTGTTCTACTCCGCCCGCCCGTCGATGAGGCACCAGGTGGCTGGACCGGCAATCGTGTAACTGTCGGCCACTTTAGCGTGGTTGCGGCTGAGTGGGACGAGGGAGCCGTCGTTTACCTGAAGTGACAAGGCGCTTACGGTAGAGTCATAGTAATTGGCCGTGTAAAAGTACTGATTTGACGGATCCTCAACCAGACACTGGGGGCCGGATCCGGTGGTGAACGGCAGGCCTGTTATCTCAGTCAACTGGTGCGTAGTCGGGTCGATGTCGTAGCCGGTAATTCCGTTCGCCGAGGTGCCAGAGCCGCTGGTGTTAATACCCTGGTTGGCCACGTAGAGCCATTTCCCCTTGTTTTCCTGGGTCAGGAAGATGGGGTTGGATTGCCCCGAATCGTCAGGCACAGGTCCGCCGGTCTGCGACTGGAGAGCACCGTTGGAGCCCACAGAGAAGGGTAGAATCTGGCTCTGTGAAGATGCGGTTGTGCTTCCGTTCAAATAAATCGGGTTGTTATCGAGGACATATAGGTAGCTGCCGCCAGTGGAGAAGGCTGTACCCGAGGGGACACCGCCCAGGCTGCTATCGGTAATCGTCTGGGTGCTGTTCTGATTGATGGTCAACTGCCCGGTTCCGGTGAAGGTGTACGGGAAGACCAATGAGCCACCGGTATAAGGATAGCTGGAAGGTGAAACTGTAGAACTCATCGTGAGGATGTATCCGGTGCTTGGAATGAAGTCGACTGGATTTGCCGGGACCGGGAAGTAGGTGAGGGGCGCGCCGCCGGCAGCGGTTACCTGGGCATTTTCGATCAGTGACAGGCGGCCAGTGGTCTGGTTGATGGAAAACACAGTGATGTCGCCGCAGACGGTGGCGCCGGTGAGGGCCGCAGCGCAGTACGGGTTAGGGTTCGGATTTGGGTCAGTAGGCGTGGCCGTATTGCTGGATGGGTAGCCGTTGACCGACGAGTCATGATCCAGCACCATAAGAAAAGATTGCGAACTGTCTGTGATGAGGCGGAATGGATTGATGCCCTGAGTGAAGAACTGCTCCTGCTGGGTAAGGGTGCCGTGGCCGCCGACCGCGAAGAGCGTGATGTTGGAGCCGGTGCAGGGATACTGTGTGGTGCACTGGTCGCTGCCTGCGGGGTTTTGGCTGACGCCGCGGTTGAGAACATACATGAAACGGCTGCTGGAAACCAGGACAGCTCGAACCGGGTTAGCGCCGCCGGAGGAGACGGGCAGGGTGCGGACGGCGGTCAAAGAACCAGTATTATGATCGATACCGAATCCGCTGATGATTCCGTTACCGGAGGTCTGAGCTGTATCAGTTCCCGTCACATACAAATAGCCGACATCATAACTCTCGACGCAAGACGTAACGCAGAGGATAAGCGCAGCAGAGAGGGCGCTTATCAGAAGTGCCTTGCCGAATATCGTAAACTTCATGCGATTCCTTCATCCTGGTCAGGCGTGCGCCGCCAAGTTTGCTAGATCCACAGCATAGCTGGGTAGGGACATGTCCCTGTTGCATTGTAAAAGGCTAGGGTAGGTTATGCCTAGTTTTGAACGGAGACTGGGCAAAACCGCGTATTTTTTCCCTAAGCACGGCCGATACGAAGCGTCCAAACCCGTGAATGACTGATTTGCGATGCAATTTTGGACACGTTTTAGCTTTGGACTCTGGAATGAAAGGAAAAGTCAACGCCCGGCCGTCGAAAAAATAATATTCGGGCTGAGGGAACCCTGGTAACCATCCGCGGCGAGCCCACCAACTCTTGCCAGGTGAACACCCCGCATCCACCGCTTGCCGAGGTGGTGAAACCGTGGATGGTCTACCAAACACGGCAGGAGTTTGCCGGGTACATGGGTTGACCTTTGGTGCATCCGAAGGCCTTGCCGAATGCGTCGAAGTTGCGTACTGCACCGTTGGTGCGCCAGCGGCCTGGGGAGTGGGGATCAGTGAGCGCGGATTGACGTGCCGACTGCTCCGGTCCGATTCTCGCACCACACCTGGCCGAAGCTGATGAAGTAGCGCTGCGCCTCAGTATAGCCATCGATTTTTTCGTCGATAGATTTGCCTTGAGCGGCGAGCGTGTCGAGCAATGCCATGTAGGCGATGCGGAGGCCGCCGTTGTCGGCTGTGTTCTCGCCCAGGGTGAGTTTGCCGTTGAGCATTTGCGCCGGAGTATCGCCCTTGGCTGGAGCCGCTTCAAAGCCGCTGTACTCGTCGGCCAAGCAATCGGTGCGCTCGGTGAAGGCCTTGCGGTCTGCGGCGGTTTGCCACTCGCGCAGATTGCCCTTGCCGTCGTATTTCGAGCCCTGATCGTCGAAGCCGTGGGTCATCTCGTGGCCGATGACCACGCCGATGCCGCCAAAGTTGACGGCCGGATCGATGGTGAAGTCAAAGAACGGCGGCTGCAGGATGCCGGCGGGAAAGTTGATGTCGTTGAACGATTGGTCGTAGTAGGCGTTGACGGTGGGCGGCGTCATGCCCCACTCCTTCTCGTCTACCGGCTTGCCCAGATGGTTGAGGTTCCAGTTGCGCTCGAAGACAGCGTTGCGGTGCAGGTTCCCGATCAGGTCGTCGCGTTTCACTTTCAGAGCGGAATAGTCGCGCCACTTTTCCGGGTAGCCGATCTTGTTGCGGATCATGGCCAGTTTTTCTTCGGCTGCCGTTTTGGTCGCGTCGCTCATCCAGGGGAGGGTTTTGATGTCGTCGCCAAGGGATTTTTCAAGAGCGGCGACGAGCTGGTCCATGCTGGTCTTGGCCGCGGGAGGAAAGTTTTTCTTGACCCAGTCCTGGCCGACGGCTTCGCCGAGTGCGCCGTCGGTCATGGCGACGCACTGCTTCCAGCGCGGCGTGTGTTCCTTTTGCCCGGAGAGGGTTTTGCCGAAGAAGGCGAAGTTTTCGTCGTAGAAGGCCTTGGGCAGGTTGATGGCCGAGGCATGAATCAGATGCCAGCGGAAGTAGGACTTCCACGCATCGACGGGCTCTTTGTCGATTAGCTCGTTCAAAGCCTTGAAGAAATCCGGCGTGGCGACATTGAGGGTGTCGAACTGGCGTACTTTTACAGCCTTGAAGTAGACGGTGAAATCGAAGTCCGGGGCGAGCTTCTGGAAGTCGGCCACGGTGTAAATGTGATAGGTCTTCTCAGGGATGCGCAGATCAACGCGAGCGGTGGAGGCCTTGGCCAGCGCGGTTTCAATTTCCATCACCGACGCGGCTTCCTTTGCCGCCTGGTCAGGGGAGTCGCCGGCCAGGGTGAACATTTTGGTCACATGCTCGATGTATTGCTTGCGAATTTCCTGGAAGTGCTTGTTATCGACAATGTAGTAGTCGCGGTCAGGGAGCGAGAGGCCCGCCTTGCACGATGCCGGCGATTTGTTTGGAGGAATCCTTGGCATCCTGCTCGACGCCGAAGTGGAAGAGCGGAGCGGGACTGCCCTTTTCCGCCAGGTCGCCGATGAGGGTGGACAGCTTGTGGACATCGTTGAGGGCGGCGATGCGCTTGAGAGACGGCTCGAACGGCTTGAGGCCTTTTTTCTCGATCAGGTCGGTGTTCATGCAGGCGGCGAAGTAGTCGCCGTACTGCTTTTCGAGCGGGCTGGTCGGGTTGGCGGCGGCGGCGCTCAGTTCCTGCCAGAGGAGATAGGTGTTGCGCTCGCGCAGCAACGAGAAAGAGCGCGCCCAACGCACCTGGTCGGCGGGGATGGGATTGTTCTTGTTCCAGTTGCCGCAGGCGTACTGGTAGAAATCCGTGCAGGGATCGGCGGTCTTGTCGATGGCCGAGAGGTCGAAACTTTTGATGACTGCGGGCGGCGCTGGCTGGGAGGCATCAGAGGCGGCGGTTGCTTGCGCCAGTGCGGATAGAGAGCCCATCGGCAAAGCCGTGAGCAACAGAATGGAAGCAAGACGAAAGCGATTCATCGAATTGTCCTCATTGAATGACGGTCAACCGGCCAGCTTTGTCGGGCGCCAGATGCGCCCTGTGCGGAGGTCGGGACTCGGATTGGTGCAGTCAATAGATAAGTGCTGCGCTGCAAGGAAGACTATCACGACGGAGGGTGGCTTGGCAGGTACGGTGCGATCACTATTCCGCAATGAAGAATTCAGATATTTTGTTGAAGATTACCGACTGGAAGCTGTGATATATTCCCTCCGTGCCGCTCGCGGCTGGAACGCGATTCCCCGGCACTGGAGGTAGTTCATGCGTGTGTTAGTGCTGCTTCAATTCCCCATTGAACCTTTCAATACGACGGTAAAAAACGGCACCGCGGTAAAGAAAATGCGTCAGATTCTGGATGCCACGAAGCCGGAGGCTGCCTATTTTACCGAGCGGGATGGCCGCCGCGGTGGCATTCTGGTGGTAAATATGGACAAGGCTTCCGATATCCCCCGGCTGGCTGAGCCGTGGTTTCTCACCTTCAATGCCGAAGTGGAGTTTCGCATTGCGATGACGCCGGAAGATCTGGCGCAGGTGGATCTGGCCGCGCTGGGAAAGAAATGGGGCTAGACAGATAGCTGGGCTGGATTCTGGTGTATTCCGCTCACAGAACCGGCTTCCCAGGTCCCAAAATTGAGACCCGGGAAACCGGCTCTTTTGCTACACTCCCTTTGAAGTTCCCCTGGAGGCAAAACAAATGCTCACGCGGAAGAATCTTGCTTTTGCAGCGCTGCTGATAATTGGAGCGACAGTGCTGGCGGCTCAGCCTGCTGCGCAGCCTGCGGCCGGGCGTACGCTGGTGCGCGCTGGTCACTTGCTTGACGTGAAGACCGGAAAACTGCTCGACGGCCAGACCCTTGTCGTGGTGGGTGAGACGATCCAATCCATCGCGCCTACAGCCCAGTTTCCTGCTCAGGCGGGCGATACAGTGGTGGATTTGAGCGGGCTGACGGTGCTGCCGGGCCTGATCGATGTACACACGCACCTGACAGGCAATCCGGACTTCGATCCTTACCGTGAGCTGACCTCGACCAATGCCAAAGAGGCTATCAACGGAGTAGTGAACGCACGGGCCACGCTGATGGCCGGAATTACTTCAGTGCGTAATGTAGGCGCCGGCGGATATACGGATGTGGACCTGCGCGACGCCATCAATGCGGGGCAGATTGCGGGGCCGCACATGCTGGTGAGCGGGCCTGCGTTGGGCATTACCGGCGGCCACTGCGACGATAACCTGCTGCCAATTCAATATCACGCGGTGGGCGACGGCGTGGCTGACGGTATCGCCGAGGTGCAGCACAAGGTGCGGCAGAACATTAAATACGGATCCGACCTTATCAAGATTTGCGCTACGGGCGGGGTGCTTTCAAAGGGTGACGACCCGCAAGCCTCGCAGTACACGCTGGAGGAGATGCAGGCGATTGTAGCCGACGCGCACCGGCTGGGCCGCAAGGTGGCCGCGCATGCGCACGGAGCGCAAGGGATTCTGTGGGCCACCGAGGCCGGCGTGGATTCGATTGAGCACGGCAGCTACATCAACGATGAGGACATTGCGGCGATGAAGAAGCACGGCACTTACCTGGTGCCGACGCTTTATCTGGAAGACTGGATGCTCGAGAACGGCCACCTGCCGCCCTATTCTCATAAGAAGATGATCGAGGTGAGCGCCGTGGCCAAGGGCAACATCAAGCGGGCGATGCAGGTCGGGGTGAAGATTGCAATGGGCACGGATGCGGCAGTTTATCCGCACGGGTTGAATGCGCATGAACTGGACGTTTATGTGAATCAATTGGGCATGGCTCCGCTGGCGGCGCTTCAGACGGCGACATTGAACGCCGCCGACCTGATGGGCTGGAGCGCGAAGACCGGCAGCCTGGAGGTGGGCAAATGGGCGGACATGATTGCGGTCGATAAGAATCCGCTGGACGATGTGCGCGTGCTACAGAATGTGAAGTTCGTGATGAAGGCCGGGGTGGTTTATAAGAACGAGACCAAGTAGGCCCGGTGATGCAGCGAACCGGGCCTGCTTGAATTACCGTAGCAGGGCCAGCGTAAATCATGGGGCCGCGAGACCGGGCTTCGCCTGCAAGGCCAGGTTCAGCTCCTGGATTTCCTTCTGCTTGTCGTCGAGTCCTAGATAAGACATAGCCGCGACGTAGTGGGCGATTGCAAAGCGCGAACGTTGCTGCAGCAGATCGTTCAATGGGGCATTGAGATCGAATTGCGCCGGCTGCTTTTGGATCACGCGATTGGCACGGTCAAGAAGTGCTCGGAAGCTGGAGTTCGCCTGGTCATTCTGGCCCAATGCTTGCAGTGAGAAGGCCTGGTAGGCAGCTTGAATTGTGCGCGGGCCGATGCCTTCATGGTCAGAGTGCGCGTGCGCCGGCGATGCTTTTTCTGGAACTGAGGATTTTTGCCAGTACTGTTTGGCCTGATCCTGATCGCCAAGGGCCTGGTATGCCTTGCCGAGGTAGTAATCGACTTCCGGCTCGCGATTGATTCTATCTTCGGAGGGCAGGTTGGACGGGGTATCCAATGCCGCTTTGAAATCGGCTATGGCTTCTTGATACTGCCCGTCCTGTAAGTGCAGCCGGCCACGCAGCAGATGAGCTTCGGCCCAGTCGTCTGCCACGCTCAGAGTTCCACCTTCCCAGACCGCGAATTCCTTGCTGCCGAGCAGGCTGATTGCCTGGTCGAATTTGCCGGTGGCAACCAGTAAATTGATCTCGCGGGCCAGAGAGTCGTCGCGCTGGGCTACCACTTCGCTGTTCTCTTCGAGAAGCGCAAGCCGCTTTTCCGGTGCGGCGCCTTCGGCTTCATACATTTCGTCCAATTCGGTGAAGTGCAAAGGGTACTTGTGCGGGAGCGATACGGCCAGCTCCATTTGCGCGATGGCCTTATCGAGCGAGTTGCCTGATTTGCTATGGGAAAACGCGATGCCGAGGTTGCGGTGCACAATGGCGTTCGAGGGGTCGAGCGCGGCCGACGATTGCCAAAGCGTGATGGCCTCGTCGGGCTGCGAGTCGAATAGCAGGTTGCCGAGGTAGTAGGGCGCGTGCGCATCGTTCGGGTTCGCCTTCATCGCCGCGTTGAGAACTTCGATGGCTTCATTTTGGAAGGGGAAGACATAATCTGAAGGCATTTTGGCGGCCATTGCGTAGTCTTCCGCGGCCTTCTGCGGCTGATTCAGTTTTTCAAAAAAATAGCCCAGGTAGTAATAGACCATGGGTTGAATCTTGGCTTGATCGGGAGCTGCGGCGATTGCCGCTGAAAGAATCTTCGCGCCGTCGCTCCACAGGCCTGCGTTCAGGTATTCAGCAGCGGTTTCTTCGGCGGTGGCGGGGAACTGGGTCATCGCTGCCGTGAGTTCCGTGCGGGAATCTGGAGTGCCTGAGGCCAGCCAGCGTTCAGCCATGGTGCGCACATCGAGCGGGTCAATGCGATGAGTTGCAGCCAGCGCTTCAATCGCTTCCTGCTTCTTTCCCATGTGGCGCAGGATTGCGGCTTTCAGGTTGACGGCGCGAATGTTCAGTTCGTTGTTATCGAGGGAGCGGTTGACAAAATCGAGAGCTGCGGTGAGGTCGCCACGACGGACGGCGATCTCAGCCAGTCCGTAATATCCGGCAGCGCGCCAGGGCAGATTCCATGTAGCCAGATAGAAATTTTTGTAGGCCTCGTCGAATTTGCCTTCGGCTTTCAAGGTGAGCGCCAGGTAGTAAAGAGGCTCGGCATCGCGGGGAGTGGTGAATTTGTCGGTAGGACGCTCGAGGGCTTTGCGGAGGAAGGTTTCGGCTTCAGCGTAGCGGGCTTGTTTCAAGCGGGTGATGCCCATCGCGGCGTTCACCCTGGAATCGCTGGGATCGCGGCGCAGGGCTTCGTTCCAGTAATCCTCAGGGTCAGGGGATGAGGCGTGAAACTGCTGCAGGCGCATGCCGGCGAAGTAAAGCTCTTCGTTGGTCTTGATATCCTTGGGCGCCAGAGGGGGCGTGACGGGCTTGGGCATTGTTTCGGGAGTGAGGCGGACAGGCGAATAGGCAACCAGTTCGTGCCCATCCACGGAGAGCGTGGCGCGCAGATCGTGCTCGTCAATGCCCGCCGGAATGGCTATTTGTTTTACCCACGGCTTGCCGGGGTTGATGGAGATGGTTTCACGCAGCAGGACCTGGGGGCCGGCTTCAAGCAAGACTGTGGCCGAAGGGTGCGCGGAGGTGGTATAGAAGCCGAGTTTGGCGGAGCCGTCCTTCACCTCAAGATTTACTGCTGCGTCAAGATTGGCGTTCTTCACGCCGTCGATATCGCGGAAGGGATACCAGTACATGGAAAAGGTTTTTGCATCGAAGGGCTGCAGCCAGGTGTAGTCGGGCTGGTTGTCGGAGTAGGCGCCGCGCATCAGTTCTTCGTAAGGGCCGTCGTTATCGGTGAGGATTTTGTCCCACATGCGCCCGCGCGGGCCGTTGCCCCATGTCCATACTTTTTTGCCGGGAGCGACGTTGCCGTCGGCGATGCTCATAATTCCGGCTTGTTTTCCATGGTCGTATCCGGCGAAAAAGTCGTCGGTGTAATTCCACGCGAAGACGGAACTGGGGTCGTAGTGGTTCTTGTACCAACTAATGTCCACGCCTTTGGTGAAGTCTTCGTTGTTGTAGACCGAGTCGGCGATAGGCCACTTTACGAATTGGTTCTTAAAGTGGAAGGTACCTAATTGCGTGCTGGGCGGGAAGATGGTTTGGTATTGGTCGTTCACCGATACGGCCACGTTGGCGAAGCAGAGCATGGTCTCGATGGCGGGCGTGCGGTTGACGATGCGGATTTGGGCTTCAAGGTAGGATTTGCCGGGGCGGAGCGTATAGCCGACCGCCCAGCGCATGCGATGACGAATCTCCAACTCGCCTACCCATACGGTCTGGCTGCCGTCCGGGTTGTGCTCGATGCGATATTGCACGGGGAGAACGGTGGTGGCGCGATGATGGTGGGGAATGTTCCACTCGATGCCGCCGGAGATCCAGGCGCCGATGAGGCCGATCAGCGCGGGCTTGATGACGTGCTGGCGGTAAACGAAATCGTAGTTGTTGGTTTTGTCGACGCCTTCGAAGAGACGGCCGCCAAGCTCGGGAAGAACACCGATTTTTATATATTGGTTTTCGAGATAGACGATCTTGTAGGCTTTATCGGCTTTTTTGTGCGTCAGGGAATCGTACAAAGGATAGGGATAGACGATGCCCTGGGCACCCTGGGAGTTGCGGCCCAGGTTGAAGATGGGGTTGGGCTCAGGCGCGCCGATGGCGTAGGTGGGGATCACGATCTTCTCTTCCCAGACTTTGACGGGCAGTTGCTGGGCGCAGAGCGCGGGCAGCGCTAATAAAGCGAGAGATGCCGCGAAAAGAAGCGGAGCCGGGTTGCGATCGATAAGTCTCATGAAGTCTTTTCCTCTGATTTTGAAGGGCAATTGCAGGGTACGACCCGCGTTGGGTCAAGGTCAAACTTATCGTCTGAACTGTCGGTCATCTTGACAGTATGTACAGAAATACTGTACGTTTTAAAGATTGGAGTGCTATTGACATGGCTGTTGAAACCACCTATACCGCTCTACGTGAAAAGCTGGCCGGTTTTCTCGATCAGGTAACGGATGATCGCGAAGTGGTCTTCGTGCGCCGCCGCGGTGCGCGTGACGTAGCCATACTCCCCGCCGATGAACTCGCCGGTCTCATGGAGACGGCGCACCTGCTGCGTTCGCCGAAGAATGCCCGGAGATTGCTTGAGTCCCTGCGTGAGCTGGATCGAGGCGGCGGAGAAGTGATGACCTTGAACGAGCTGCGTCATTCTGTGGGTTTGGACAAGGCAAGCTGATCGAATCCATGAGCAAGCCAATTGATCGCATCGCGGTAGTCTCAAGTAAGTTTAGAGAAGATTTGCGCTACTGGATCGAGACGGACCGCAAAACCGCGCTGCGCGTCATTGATTTGATGGCGGCAATCCTCGCCGATCCATTTGTGGGCATCGGCAAGCCGGAGCCGTTGAGATTCGTGCTGGCCGGCTGCTGGAGCCGCCGCGTCACTCAGGAGCATCGGCTGGTCTACCGAGTCGTCGCCGATCGCATCGAGTTCCACCAGGCGCGGTATCACTATGAATAAACAAGAGGGCTGATAGAAGGTCTTTACATTACTGGCTTTATCCTGCCACACTGGAACGTGGCCACCCAGACAATTGTTATTCTCGATTTCGGCTCGCAGTATACGCAGCTGATTGCGCGGCGGATACGCGAACTGAACGTCTTCTCTGTCGTGCTGCCCTGCACGGCCCCTCTCAGCGAAATTCAGGCGCTTAAACCGCTGGGGCTGATCCTCTCAGGCGGACCATCGTCGGTTTACGATGCCGATGCGCCGGCTGCCGACCCGAAATTTCTTGAGATGGGCGTGCCGGTGCTGGGCATCTGCTATGGGCTGCATTACATCGTTCACCATTTGGGCGGCAAAGTGAAGTCCGCGCCGCGGCGGGAGTATGGGCACGCGGAAGTGACCATTGAGGATAGTGGGACGACGCTGTTCAAGGAGCTGCCCACGACGCTGCAGGTTTGGATGAGCCACGGCGACGAAGCGCTGGAGCTGCCGGCGGGGTTCAAGCGCACCGCGGCCACTTCAAATGCGCTGGCTGGAATTGTGGACGAAAAGCGGCGCATCTGGGCGGTGCAGTTTCATCCCGAGGTGCACCACACGCCACTGGGGCCGCAGATCTTAAAAAACTTTGTATTTTTAATCTGCAGAGCGCGCTGCGACTGGACCCCTGCGCACTTTATCGAGAGCACGGTCGAAGAGATTCGCGAAAAGGTGGGCAAGGACCACGTGATCTGCGGGCTCTCCGGCGGGGTGGACTCGTCGGTGGCCGCGGTGCTGGTGCACCGGGCTATCGGGAGCCAGTTGACGTGCGTTTTTGTCAACAATGGAGTGCTGCGCAAGAACGAGTTTGTGAATGTGCAAAAGAACCTGCGCGACAAGCTGGGGCTGAACATTGTGGCCGTGGATGCGAGCGAGCGGTTTCTGAAGCAACTGGCCGGGGTGATTGATCCAGAGACGAAACGCAAGAGGATCGGCGCGGAGTTTATTGCGGTCTTCGACGATGAGGCAAAACGGATTGCGAAGGAGACCGGCGGTGTGGATTGGCTGGTGCAGGGAACGCTCTATCCAGACGTGATCGAGTCGTCGAGCGTGAAGGGACCGAGCCAGACCATCAAGAGCCATCACAATGTTGGCGGGCTGCCGCTGGGGATGAAGCTCAAATTGATTGAGCCGCTGCGGGATCTGTTTAAGGATGAAGTCCGGCGGATTGGGCGCGATCTCGCGATGCCGGACGAGATTCTGGGACGACAACCGTTTCCGGGGCCGGGGTTGGCGGTGCGCATTCTGGGCGAGGTGACGCGGGAGCGCGTGGCACTGCTGCAGGAAGCTGACGAGATTGTGGTGGGCGAGATCAAGGCCGCCGGGCTTTACTCAAGCATTTGGCAGAGCTTTGCCGTTTTGCTGCCGGTGATGAGCGTGGGGGTGATGGGCGATCAGCGGACTTATGCTTACACGGCGGCGGTGCGGGCGGTGCATTCGGAAGACGGCATGACGGCGGACTGGACGCCGCTGCCTTACGAGGTGCTGAAACGCATCAGCAGCCGCATCGTGAATGAGGTGCGCGGAATCAACCGCGTGGTTTACGACATTACTTCCAAGCCGCCGGGAACGATCGAGTGGGAGTGACTGGCCGTCACGGGCGGGCGTGCCTGCGGCGCCATTCCTTGCGTTTGTGAATCAGAAACAAAGGGTTGAAGACCAGAACGTGCGGTGTGGAATCGTGGATAGGCGGGTCAAGGCCGCTTTTCCAGACGGATGATCACATTCACGTCGTGCGTCTGCGGGTCTGCGCGAACGTCGTAGGTTGGTTTGACCGCGGCGAGCGTGCGTTCGAGAGCAGGATCGTCTTTCTGCGCTTTGATGAGGAAATTGGAGACGTAGCTCTCGTCGAACGGATCGCCGGGGAGCATTTGCCAGCTTCGCATCAACAGCCTGCGTAGATCGTCGCTGACGTTTTCGAATTTTACGAAGGCCAGGTGGTAGACCGGGCCGGGATTGATGTCGACCGTATAACTGACAGTTCCGGAGGCTTCATCGAATTCCGGGTGCGGGCTGATCTCGCAATCCAGATAGCCCTTGGACTTGTAGCGGGACGAGATGAGCTTCCATGCGTAGCGGAGGACCACGCCCTTAGCTGCTGTCTTGCCATATGTACCTAAGAGTTTGTCGATCTCTTGCTGCGCGTCCGGGGAATTTGGCGGCAGATGAATGGACCCCAGTTCATAGATTCGACCCTCTTTAATGACTATGGAAAATGGGACGGATATAGCTTCGGGCGCGACGACTGGATCGCCGGAGCGGCTGACCTGAACCTTAACCGCAGCGTAGCCTTCGTCGCTGTAAAGCGAAACAAAAATGCGTTCCAGGTTCTTTTCAGTGTTCTCGGTATTGAATGGTTCTTCCTTCTCGCCGTCGACGACATGCTTGACAATGGGCTGCATCTCCGCGGAGACGCCAGCCAGTTGGATGGGTCCCACACGGACGGGTGGGGATTCGATGGAGAAGTTCATGGCGGTGACATTCTTTGTCCCCGGAGTGCCGAAAGGGGTCGCGGTGACGGCGGCGTTGATGCCCTGGTTTGCAAGCATTTCTTCCAAGGCGCCACGGACGCTTTCAAGTAGGGTGCCTGCGCTTGACACCTTGCCGTGGTAGAGCGGAAAGCGGTCGTGAAGCTTGGCGTCCAGTTCCTTGCCTGGCGTGAGAGGCAGATTTTCCAGACGGACGGGAAAGAGCGTGGGGGAGGGAACCAGTTTATAGACTAAGTCCTCTCCGTTGAAGGTGAAACTGAGGGTATCGAAGACGCCAGAGTCCATGAGCATTTTGGAATGAATCTTCATCTCGTCAACATTCAGAACCGTGCCCTTTTTCAGCCCTGCCGCTGCCATCAGTTCCTGGTCGGAGTACTCCGGGTCGCCTTTGAACTGAATGGATTTAGGGAGAAATTTTTGTGCCGTGACGGGTAGAGCGGTGGAGAGGAAGAAAACGGCAGTAATGAACAAGGAGAGCGTGCGCTTCATGATAGGGCAAGCGTAGCAAAAAAACCGGGACCGCGATGTGACGATCCAGCAACTATTCAAAAAAGCTGCACCCATGAATTCGATGCAGGCGACAACTTACCATCCGGAAGCCAAGTGGCTTGAAAAGAATTCGAGCGACCTTTTGAGGCCTTCTTTGAGCTGGATGCGCGGCTCCCAGTTGAGCAGGGTGCGGGCCCTGGTGATATCAGGGCAGCGGCGCGCTGGGTCGTCTTCGGGCAGGGATACAAAGCGCAACTCGCTCTTCGAGCCGGTTACGTCAAGCACGGCCTGGGCGCATTCGAGGATGGTGAACTCATTTGGGTTGCCGAGATTCACCGGCATGTGCTCATCGGAACGCGAAAGGCGGACGATGCCTTCGATCAGGTCGTCCACGTAGCAGAAGCTGCGAGTCTGGCTGCCGTCTCCGTAAATGGAGAGCGGCTGGCCGCGCAGGGCCTGCATCATGAAGTTGGAGATGACGCGGCCGTCGCTGGGATGCAGGCGGGGGCCGTAGGTGTTGAAGATGCGGACCAGGTGAGTATTGACGTCGCGGGAACGGTGATAGGCCATTACCAGAGCTTCTGCGTAGCGCTTGGCCTCGTCGTAAACCGAGCGGGGGCCAACCGGGTTGACATGGCCCCAGTAGTCCTCGGATCTGCGGATGCTCAAGCGGGTCGCCGTAGCACTCCGAGGTGGAGGCGTGGAGATGGCCGGCGTTGTAGCGTGCCGCGATTTCGAGTGTGTTTTCTGTGCCGATGGAGCCTACGCGCAGGGTTTCCAGGCCCAGGCGAAGATATTCGGGCGGGCTGGCGGGGGAAGCGAAGTTGAAGACGTAATCTACCGGTCCCGGATCGAAGGGCTGGCAGATGTCGCGTTGCTCGAAGCGGAAGCTGGGTTCGTGGGCCAGGTGGGCGAGGTTATCCGGATCGCCGGTGGAGAGATTGTCGACGCCGACTACAGTGTGGCCCTCGCTCAGCAGGCGGTCGGTGAGGTGAGAACCAAGGAAACCGGCGGCGCCGGTAACAAGTACGTGCATGTTCAAAATTCTATGCTCCGAAACTCAAAATATAGCTACGCGAAAATGAGGTAGTCAGCCATGGCTTAACAATGGATACAAACCGGCAATTCCCAGCCAGGCGAGAATAGTGCGGCGATCGATCAATCTCTTTCCTCGTTCCTTACGTAAAGGTCTTGCCGCCTCTAGCCAGCGTTTTGCCGTTGTTATCGCAGGCATCGATTCAATCACATGCCAAAACCCGACGTCGGGTACCCTTTCTGTACCCATAATCTCGGGAGCGCAATGTCGAGCTTCGAACCGTCTTTCTTGATGTTCAGCTCGAGGGAGAACTTCTGGCCTTTATGGCCCTGAAAAGAACCAATATCTCTGAATATTCTGCTCACTCCCCCACAATCCCTAACATCCATGGAATACATACTGTACTCTCTGCTCTGAGAGAATGGTTGACTCGTCCCGGTCGCGACAATCTTGCCCTCGCTCCACACCGTCCAATCGAAATCAAGTACGGATTCTTCTTCACATGCAGGTTGTCCAGTAGGCTGAGTCCCGATCAGGCAAAATAACCGGTTGGCCGGCAGCCTGCCCAGCACATCGAAATTGATGAGGTTGAGTCCTTCATGGCCTTCGAATTCTGAACTGCGGAAATGGCCTGGCCTAAGCGATAGGTACTTACTAAATAGTGTTTCGGTATCCAAATTGGGGTTCTTTTTGATCGAATTGATATACCACTCCGATGAATCCACCACTAAATGTGGATCTGCAATCGCGAGAGCCGAACCATCCCTGGTGAAGTTCAAATCGATCACATATGTCTTATGTTTATTAGCTTTGAATCCACCAATCAGCCGCCCGAAAGTATTTCCCCTGCAATAACCCTCTTTACCTAAATCCCGGCTGGATCCATGAGCGACGACATTTCCTCCGCTCCATACTGTCCAATCCGCTTCAATCAGGGGTTCTTTGTTGCAATCGACGGGATATTGCGGTCCTTCCGATATTCCCAACTTGCAACTTAATTCGGTCGGGGGCAAAACGGTCCTCGCCGTAATCTCGATGGCATAAGGATAACTCCCTGTTGTTTTAAACTCGGGCGTTCTCACATGACCGGTTGCTAGAGAGATTGGTATGTTCAACGGAACTCTGATACACCATTCGGCACATGAGGGCGCCGGCAACACAATGGCCAACACAGATCCCAACGCAACATGGGCTATGCGGATAATCTTTCTTCGTTCTCTCATGCTTCGCCTCCAGACATTTGAGCTGATGGCTGGAAAACCGACCGTTCTTGTCGCTAACATTTTCTCATCGTTTTACTTGCGCAATCCGATCGGGCTTTATTGCCCTACGTCATCCAGCACACCCCATAACTTACATTGATATGTTTTTTGTCTGCCTGCGCAATCCGCGGGCGGAGTGCAGTTTTGGAGCAGCCACACCTACGCGGCCGGCCCGCGCGGCTTGCCCTGCTGCTCGTGATAGCTTGCGGGCCGGCCTACGCTTACGTAGGTAAAGCCATGGTTCTGCATAACTTGCGGTTTGTACAGGTTGCGGCCGTCAATGACGATAGGGAAGCGAACGACTTGGTTGAGCCGCGCCAGATCGATGGCGGCAAACTCCTTCCAATCGGTCAGAATCAGCACTGCATCGGCGTCTTTGGCCGCTTCGTAGATGCCGGGTGCATAGCTGAGCTTCTCAGAGGGCGGTAGCTCGGCCTTGGCGCGCTCCATGGCCGCCGGGTCGAAGGCCGCAACGATGGCGCCCGCATCGAGAAGCTTTTTGATCACACTGATGGCGGGAGACTCGCGAACATCGTCGGTATCTCCCTTGAAGGCGAGGCCGAGGACTGCCAGACGCTTGCCGCGCAGGGTCCATAGCGCAGAGAGCACCTTGTTGAAGAAAATATTCTTCTGGGTTTCATTGATGTTGCGAATCTCTTCAAGGAGTTGAAAGTCGACGCCCTGCTGCTGCGCCACCCAGTGAAAGGCGGCCACATCTTTTGGAAAGCACGACCCGCCATAGCCGAGGCCGGCGCGCAAAAAGCCGGGACCGATGCGGCTGTCCATGCCCATTCCGGCGGCGATGTCTTCAATATCGGCATCCACTGATTCGGCCAGGTTTGCCACTGCGTTGATGAAGGAGATTTTCATTGCCAGGAAGGCATTGGAGGCGTGCTTGACGATCTCAGCGCTCTGCGCCGAAGTGACCAGGATGCGGGCCGGGCATTGCATGCAGCAGGTCCCTGGTAAAGAGTCGGGTTGAGAATAGTAGCTGCCTGAGGTAAGCGGCTCGTAGATGCGCTTGAGCACATCAGCGGAGCGCTCAGTGCCTGCTCCCACTACGATGCGGTCGGGATGAAGGAAGTCGCCGACGGCCGTGCCTTCGCGTAGGAACTCGGGGTTTGAAACCACATCGAAGTTCTGCGCGTCCACGCCGTGGCGATGGAGCACGCGGCGAATCCAATCGTTGGTGTAAACGGGAACGGTGCTTTTTTCAACGATGACTTTGTAACCGTCGATGGTGCGGGCAATTTCAGCGACCACGGCCTCGACATACGAGAGGTCTGCGGCGCCGGTATCGCCCTGGGGAGTGCCAACGGCGATGAAGATGGCCTCGCTCTGCCGGACGGCCCGGGCGAGATCGCTGGTGAACTCGACGCCGCGATTCAAGTGCTTGGCCAGCAACTCGGGCAGGTGCCGTTCGAAGATGGGAACGCCGCCTTCGCGGAGAGCTTTAACTCGTGCTTCGTCATTGTCTACGCAAACGACGCGATGGCCGATCTCGGCAAAACAAACCGCCGCGACTAGTCCTACGTATCCCGACCCGATTACGCAGATTGAGATTGGTTTTGACATGCTCTTGCGCTTTCTCTTTCGCTGCTTTCGATGGGAGTTTGCGGCATGGGGATTCCGGTCCGATGAGGCTTTCTCTAGGCTATCCGGTTCAGGCGGGGGCGGGCAAACACATCCACTGTTTCGAGGGTGGATAAAATTGAACATCCGAACTCAGGGGCTAAAGCCCAGAATCATTTTTGCGTTTACGGCAAGACTAAAGTCCTGCCCTGACACAAATACGGCACTTCAAAAGTTGTGTAGTGACACAAAGCTAGTCTTTTGCCGCTTTCTATCAAACCCGATCTCTTAAAGTGACCCTACCAAGCAGGTACAGTTCGATTTGTTTGTCTGGTAGAGTGGGGTTACGGCGGGAAGAATCGGTTCCGACCTGGTTTAGCTGCAGTCTGCCGAAGGGTGGTTAAGCGGCTTTTTGTTGTGGAGGATAGTGGCGATACGCATGGCTTCAACTGGGCAAGGCGGGCTTCAAGAACTCGCGCCTTTTCGGATCGATCCGATCTACGATCCCCGCCCCTGGGGATACCGGGATTTACGTCCCTGGTATGACTATGTGGTGAATAGCGGGGATCCCATAGGCGAGGTTTGGCTTACCGGGGATGAGTGTTTGATTGCCACCGGTTCGCACGCGGGCGAAAAGCTCGGCGGGATTTTCAATCAGATGCCGGAGGCGCTGCTGGGCGAGGGAATTCCGTCTACAGCATCGCCGTTGTTGGTCAAGGTGCTGTTCGCCAAGGAAAAGTTGAGCGTGCAGGTGCACCCGGACGATGCGATGGCGCAAAAGTACGGCGATCCGCGCGGCAAAACGGAATGCTGGTACGCACTGGCGGCCGAGCCTGGAGCGATGGTGGCGCTGGGACTCAAGCCGGGCGTGACGCTGGACCAGGTGAGGAAAGAGATCGATGCGGGAACGCTGGAGTCTAGCCTGAAAATGGTGCCGGTAGCAGCGGGAGACTTGATTTTTGTGGATGCAGGGACGGTCCACTCCATCTGGCCGGGATCGATTCTGCTGGAGACGCAACAGAACTGCGACCTGACCTACCGTATGTTCGATTACGGACGGGGCCGCGAACTGCATATCGAAAAATCGCTTGAAGCCACAAAGCTCGTGACCCGCGCGGGGAAGATTCCGGCAAGAGCGCTCAAGGATCGCACAATTCTGATCGATGTGGAGTACTTTCGCGTGGAGCGGATTCAGGTTTCGGGGAGCAGGTCGAGCGCCAGTTTGCGGGGTGAAGACGAGCCGCGGCGGGGGCTGGCCTATTTGTTTGCCGCAGCGGGCAGCGGCAGAGTTACAGGGCAAGGATTTGAGCCGGTCGAGTTGCCGGTGCGGGGGATGGTGGCTGTGCCTGCGTCTGCACCTCAATTTACGGTGGAGGATGGGGGCGGCCTGGAGCTGATTCGCATCACGCCCAATTGGCCTGAAAGGGCCCAATGAGAGCTGATGGCGCGGGGAACACTATGTTCGATGAATTGCTCCGTCTAACGAATATGGGGCCGGAATTGGGAAATGAGGCCGGATGTGCAGATATGAAATCATCCTCGATTCTTTCAAAGGTCTTTGCAACTAATATGGAGTTGCCGGTGTAAACTCTCGGAGATGGGTTGATGTACCGTTGCCCCAAATGGGTTATTGTACCTTTGTCCCGAACCAGTTATTGTCTCGGGGATCAATGATTTCTCCCCGACTGATGCTGCTCGATAAGAATAACGGAAAAGAGGCTTTTTCCTGAGGAAAAAGTTATCTTCAAGTCATCAGAATCATCACACCTAAAGCGGAACCGTCTAAGGTTCCGCTATCCAAAGGAGATGAGGCATGGTTTTCAGGCATTTGATCAGGCTGTCACTGGCAGCGCTCTTTGTCTCCGCAGCTTTGCCCGGGATCTCCCAGGTGGCGCCCGCAGCCACACAGAGATCCTGGCCGCTTGAGATCGGCGGCGGTTTCTCCTATTTCAGCAATCATCTGACTAACGCAAAATACCCGACGCAATACTACCCAACAGTCGATGCCAACATGTTTGGCGCGACGGCGTGGGCCGACTGGACTTTCCGCCGTATTCCGCACATATTGTCTGGATTGGGCATTGAAGCGGAAGGCCGCGACCTCAGACACGGCAATTCGGGCCCTGACCCGCGATGCTGCATGAGGACACAGGTGCGGGTGGGGTCATCTATAAGTGGCATCACTACCGTAGTTTCCATCCCTACGGCAAATTTCTCGTGGGGTACGGCAGCATCGATTACCTAGGCGACTATTATGGCTGTGCGAGCGACTGCAATCATAACTCAGACACTTTCTATGACGTAGGCGGCGGTGCCGACGTTCACATTATCGGTAATCTTTGGGCGCGCGGCGACTACGAAGGAGAGTTCTGGCTCAACTTCGGTAACGCTCCAGTCGAAAAGGTTACCCCGAAGGGATTTACGATCGGCGTCAGCTACGACATGGGCAATGTGCATTTCATCAGAAGGCGCGCGGAATATTAGGGAGATTTATTTGGTGTCTGGCATGCGCCTCGGCTCGCATGAATGCAGTTGTTGGTTGTGCGACCTCCATTTGCATTTATGAATTTTTGTTTCGAATGGACGCGCAAAGCCAGCGCATTTTCCCCGCATCATTTGCAGGCATCTGCGGCGATGGTTTGCAGTTAGGTTTTTTCTGGCGCAGGGGCGAAATAATGCAAATTGTCATCGCGCTGGCCTCTGCCTGAAATGCGCACACCTTTCCACATCCTTTTCTTTCAGGCACAATCTATAACGATATGAGTTTTCGATTTGCACTTCCCAAAGAACTTCGCGGCGCTGTAGATTTGGCTGCCGCCGACTGGCACGCCAACAGCAAAGTTGCCCGCTTCTGGCAGAAAGACCCCAGCCTGTGGACTCGCGACGGCGAGGAAAAATGGATGGGCTGGATCGACATCGTCGAGCGCCAGCAAAAGGACCTGGCGGATTTTGCCGCGCTGGCCACAGACGTGAAGGCCGCAGGATTCAAGACGGTTTTGCTGCTGGGGATGGGCGGATCGAGCCTGTGCCCCGAGGTGCTGGCCACTACGTTTGGACAGCAACCGGGATTTCCCGCCTGCACATCGTTGATTCCACCGATCCGGCGCAGGTAAAGGCGGCTCGCGACAAGGTGAACCTGAAGGAGACGCTGGTGATTGTGGCCAGCAAGTCAGGGTCCACGCTGGAACCGAACATTCTGAAGCAATATTTCTTTGAAGAGATGAAGAAGGCCGTGGGTGCCGAAGAGGCCGGCAAGCATTTCCTGGCCATTACCGACCCCGGCTCAAAGATGGAGCAGGTGGCCAAGGCCGACGGTTTCCGGCATATCTTCTATGGCGACCCGCAAATCGGCGGGCGCTACTCGGCGCTTTCGAATTTTGGCGTGGTGGCTGCCACGGTGGCTGGACTGGATATTCCGAAGCTGCTGAAGGAGGCCGGCAAAGCGGTGGCTACAGCAAAGCTTTCGCCGGGTGAGAATCCCGCAGTGGAGTTGGGGCTGATTCTGGGCACCGCCGCAAATGCCGGCCGCGACAAGATCACCATCTTTACTTCGCCGGAGATTTACGACCTGGGCGCGTGGCTGGAGCAATTGATCGCCGAATCCACCGGCAAGCTGGGCAAGGGGATTACGCCGGTGGACCGCGAGGGCATTGCGGCGCCGGAGGTCTACGGCAAGGACCGCATCTTTGCGTACGTGAAGCTGGCGGGCACGGGCGACAAGAGCCAGGACGCTAAAGTTGCGGCAATCGAGGCTGCAGGGCATCCGGTTGTGCAAATCGAGATTCGCGATCTTTACGAGATCTTCGGGCAGTTCTTCGCGTGGGAGATTGCGACGGCGGTGGCTGGGTCGGTGATGGGGATCAATCCGTTCAACCAGCCGGATGTGGAGTCGGCCAAGATCGAGACGCGGGCATTGACCGATGCCTACGAGAAGACGGGGAAGCTGCCGGAACGCAAGCCGGTTCTGGTGGACACGAACGGCATTGAAGATTTATGCGACGGATGCCTATGCCGCGAAGCTGAAGGCGACGGCACCGGGCGAGACGCTGGCCGGGTATTTGCGCGCGCACCTCAAGCAGATCCACGCCGGGGACTACTTTGCGACGCTGGCTTTTCTTCCCATGTTCCCGCAGCACGAGGAGGCGATTCAGGGCTTCCGGCACAAGGTGCGGGACGCCAAGCGGGTGGCTACCTGCCTGGGCTTCGGACCGCGCTTTCTGCACTCCACCGGCCAGGATTACAAAGGCGGACCCAATACCGGGGTTTTTCTGCAGATTACGGCAGATCACGCTATTGACGTGGCGATTCCCGGGCAAAAGTACAGCTTTGGGGTTGTGATTACGGCCCAGGCTGCCGGGGATCTGGCCGTGCTGGAGTCGCGCGGGCGCAGAGCAGTACGGGTCCACCTTAAGTCCGATGTCGCGGCCGGGCTGAAGTTGCTGGCCGCAGCTATGGATGAGGCGTTGAAGTGAAACTAGGGATCAGATTCCACCATTACTCGTTTCTTGTAGCGACCTTATGAGCGGGCAAACGGCTGATGGCTTTCCGGCTCCGGCTGGAAGCTTAGGGCGACTCGGTTCCAGGTGTTGGCGTAGGTGATCGACAGGGTGAGTTTTGCCAAATCGATTTCGTCAAATGCGGAGCGGGCTTCTTCGTATGCCTCGTCTGACGCGTGTTTATATGCCTGTACCGATACGTGGCTCTGCTGAAGATTGGTGAGTTCCTCGGTCCAGGCCAGAGCGGCGCGCTCCCGCGGAGTAAAGAGCGGCGATTCGCGCCAGGTGGAGAGGGCGTAAATGCGCTGTTCGCTCTCGCCCGCCGCTCGAGGCATCATTGGTGTGCATATCAACGCAGTAGGCGCAGCCATTGATCTGCGATGCCCTGATCTTGACCAGTTCCAAGAGAGAAGGCCCCAACCCTGACCCCTTGGCAATCTTGCCCAGATTCAGGAACGCCTGGATTCCCTCAGAAGATGCTTTCGCATGGTTCAACTGTGACTCCATTTTGATGCCCTCCGGGCGGTTGGATGCTTGAGGCGACCGCGGGTTGCAGGTCGGGTGCAGAATTTCGCCTCCGGACGAGTTGCCGTTCGGGGCAAGCCTGCGCAAAAACCTGCCTTTGAGGCGCGGAACTTTTTCTCGGTAGCCGGGTTGAACACTGTGACGGCTTCCGCGCTTTTCCGTCTAAGGGTATGTGCCGGAAGCTATACCTGTGAGCTTTTTTCAATCTGTGCCGCATCAAACGACGATTGAACGAACGCTACAGGCAGAGGAGAAGCATGATGATGAATCGGCCATTGTTCAAGAGAGTTTTCCCGCAGATTCTGTTTTTTGCCGAGTTGGTGGTTCTGTGCGGAGCGATTGCGCTGGCCCAGGATCAGGCTCCAGTCGTGACCGGGGCGCCCCAGGCGGCTCCGCAGCGCACGGATGGCCAGATCGAGATGGACGTGGTCCATGCATTGGACGCTTCCTCGGAACTGAAAAACGATCTCATTACGGCGGCCACCATCGAGGGCGAAGTTACGCTCTCGGGAACGGTTTCAAGCAAAGGGTCCAGCGATAAGGCAGCGTCGATTGCTGGCCAGGTGGCGGGCGTGACCAAGGTGAACAACAACCTGAAGATCGGCAATCCGCAGGAAGCGCAGGGCGAAAACGGAGTGCCCCCGATGGCTGGCGGAGAGCAGAATAACGGGCCGCAGGGATACCCGCAGCAGGGGCCTCCGCCGGATCAGGGCCAGGAGCCCTACCCGTCCCAACAGCCACAGTATAGGAATCAACGACCTCAATATGCGGCTGCCACAGGCCCAGTGACCATCGCTCCGGGAACCCTGATTCAGTTGCGGACTAGTGAGCCAGTGCACAGCAAGAGAGCCAAGGATGGGCAGCCGGTTCAGTTCACGGTGATTCAAGACGTGGCGGTTGGAGATGTTTTGGCCATTCCGCGCGGCGCAACTGTGCATGGAGTTGTGACCGAGGCCAAGAAGGCCGGCGACCTGGGCGGCAGACCGGTGCTGGCGCTCACGCTGACTTCGTTGGATCTGGGCGGGCAAAGTTACCCTCTTCAAACCGATCAGTTTAAGGTAAAGGGACCGAATAAGGCTGGTCATACGGTCAATAACGCTTTTGGCGGGGCGCTGCTGGGCGCTCTGATCGGCGGCGCAACACGTGGCCCCGAAGGTGCGGCGGTGGGAGCGGGAATAGGCGCAGGGGCCGGTACAGCGGCGTCAGCGGCCACACCGGGACCGGGGATCTGGATTCCTGCCGAGGCACGGGTTGATTTCCACCTGGTTTCCCCCCTGACCGTGGCCCCGGTGAGCGCCCGGGAAGCGGCACGTCTGGCGCAGGGACTTTATTCGGGTGGACCGAATCTTTACCGGCGCAGCTATTACCCAGTTAGGAGACCGTATTATGGCTATCCGTACGGGTATCCACCTCCGCCGGTGTACTACCGCCCGTACTAGCAGGCGGGTATTACTACTGGCGGTAAGAAACAGAGAATAAGGAAACGGGGAAAGAAGCGGGCATTCCAGTGAATGGAGTGCCCGCTTCGTATTTGGCGCGCTTTACTGCCTGAGAACCGTGGTGCAGGGGAATCCGTCTGGCTCGTCCGGTTCTCTTCTCGTCTATAATTGGTATGAATCGCGTCAAGCGAGAATTGCGCATCGGCAGGGGTTGCCTGCCTGTGCAGCCGATCCAGTGCTGGTTCAAGGCCGGCCAGGCGACAGCCAGATCCGGCCCAGGGTAGGCATGACACGCCCACGCGTAGAGAGTAGAAGGTTCAAGTCCATCCATGATTCGTTTTCTGCAGACAGACAATCGCATGACCAAGGCGATCTTCGTAGTCATCATTGGCATAGTTTCAGTGGGCATGGTGGTGTACCTGATCCCCGGCCTCACCGGCCAGGGAGCCAGCGCCGCCAATATCTATGCCACAATTTATCCCCACTGGTACAGCCGCTTTTTTTCTTCGGGCACGACGGTGACCGAGGAGGAAGTGGACAAGAAGGCTCGCCAGGAGTTGCAGCGGCAGAACCCGCAATATGCCGACAACCCGATGATGCTCGGCTACTTTGAACAGCGCGTGGGCCAGCAACTGGTGCAGAAGCAGATTCTGCTGGCAGAGGCGGATAAGCTGGGCATACACGTGACGAACGATGACGTGAATCGGGTCCTGCACACCGGCCAGGCCGGCCAGGTACTTTTCCCCAATGGGCAGTTCATCGGCGAGGACGCATACGCCGCCCTGATCGCCAATCACTTCAATCAATCAGTTGCGGAGTTTGAGGAGGGCATCCGGGAGAATATTGTCATACACCGTTTGCAATCGCTGATCACGGGCGGGGTGACGGTGAGCGACCAGGAAGTGCGCGACACCTATCGCAAGCAAAACATCAAGATCAAGTTCGATTATGCGGTCCTCTCCGCAGAGGATCTGCGCAAGACGATCAATCCCTCTGATGCTGAGCTGGAAGGATTCTTCAAGCAGAACGCCGCACAATATGCTTCGGCGGTTCCTGAAGAGCGCAAGATCACTTACTTTGCTTTTACTCCAAGCGAGCTGCCGGGCGGTGTGCCGCATCCGACGGATCGGGAGATTCAGCAATACTTCAAGGCACACGAGTCAGAGTATTCAACGCCGGAGCAGGCGCGGTCGCGCCATATCCTCATCAAAGTGGCGCCGAACGCTGACCCACAGGCCGATGCCGCGGCCAAAGCCAAGGCCGAGGGAATTCTGAAGCAGATACAGGGCGGCGCGAACTTTGCTGATTTGGCCAAGAAGTACTCTGACGATCCCGGCAGCAAGGATTCAGGCGGCGAGCTTGGATTTTCGCAGCGAGGACGTATGGTGCCGCAGTTCGACAACGCGATCTTCACCCAAAAGGTTGGCGACACGCAGATTGTGAAGAGCCAGTTTGGCTATCACATCGTGCAGGTGGAAGAGAGGCAGGCGGCGCACACGCAGACCCTCAACGAGGTGCTGCCCACGATCCAGTTGACGCTGGTCCGGCAGAAGCTTGCACAGGCCGAAGAAAATTATGCCAGCACGCTGACCTCAGAGGCCATCAAGAACGGGCTGGAGAAGACCGCGGCTGCCCATCATCTGGAAGTGGTGAACTCGCCGCTGTTCGACAGCAAGGGAGTGATTCCGGCACTGCCTGACGGATCTGAAATTATCGCCAAGGCTTTTGACACGAAACAGGGTGATCCGCCGCAATCCGCGCCCACCGGGGAGGGTTATGCGATCTTCCAGGTTACGGGTATTGCCGCGGCCCATGCGCCGAATTTTGCGGATTGGAAGAGCCACGTTCTGGACGATTTTCGCAACCAGCAGGTTCGGGTGCTGATGGCCCAGAAGACCAAAGACCTTGCTGACAAGGCAAAGAGCATGAACGATTTGTCCAAGGCAGCCAAGGCAGTTGGGGCTACCATGAAGACCAGCGAACTGGTGGGTGTGTCCGGCCAGGTGCCCGATTTCGGCCAGGTGGGCCAATTGGCCCCGCAACTCTTCGATATGAAGGTGGGCGAGATTAGTGGGCCTATCAACGCGCAACGAACGGGCGTGGTGGCTAAACTCGTGGACAAGCAGGAACCGAGCGAGGACGAGATCACCAGGAACCTGGACGAGACGCGAGATCAGATTCTGCAGGAGCGCCGTTCGAACGTCTTCAACGTTTTCATGAGCCAGGTCATCAGCGATTACACGAAGAGTAAGCGCATCCAACTCAACTCCAAGGCAAAGAATCCGGGGATTCCGGGAGAGTAAGCCGGCAGAGAAAAAGAAACAGCAGCGAGGCCCGCATTCTATTGAGGAGGCGGGCCTTTTTGTGTGTTCGGGGCATCTTTGCCGGGCAGGATGCGGCGTTGTGCGACTGAAGCAGGGATAATGGAAGCATGCAATTCAAACGTTCGCAGGGAGTGCTGCTGCACGTGAGTTCGTTGCCGTCCTATGGGGGCATCGGCGACCTGGGACCGGCAGCTTACGAGTTTGTGGCTTTTTTGGCCGCGGCCAAGCAGCACATCTGGCAGGTGCTGCCGCTGGGACCTACGGGCTACGGAAACTCGCCTTATGCGGGCTCATCGGCCTTTGCGGGCAATCCGTATCTCATTAGCCTTGAGTTCCTGTCGGATTGGGGCTGGATTGAGGGAGAGCGGATTGGCGGGCTGGCAGGACGCAGCGGGCGCGTCAATTTCGACGAGGTGGAAGAGCGCAAGCTTCCCTTGCTCTACGAGGCGGCGGGAAACTTTCTCGATCGCGGGCCGCGGGAGAAGAAGCTTGCCGGGCAGTGGGCGCAGTTCGAGAAGTTTTGCCGGGTTGAGGCGAGCTGGCTTGACGATTATGCTCTGTATGCCGAGTTGCGCCGCCAGTTCAAAACCGGCGCATGGACGGCCTGGCCGGAGCCCTTGCGCCGTCGCCAGCCAGAGGCACTGGCTAAAGCAGCAGCGGAATATGGGCGCACGCTGGCCCAGGAGCGGGTGCTGCAGTTTGCCTTTGCGAGGCAGTGGAGCGATTTGCGAGAAGCCGCGGCGCGCAAGGCGATCAGGACCATGGGCGATGTGGCGATCTTCGTCAATATGGATTCGGCCGACGTTTGGGTGCATCCGGGTTTGTTCGATCTGGACGAGGAACTGAAGCCGGTGCGCATTGCCGGCGTTCCGCCCGACTACTTCTCTGCGACCGGGCAGCGCTGGGGCAATCCGCTCTATCGCTGGGATGTGCTGAAGGAGCGGGGATTCGGCTGGTGGATTGAGCGGATTCGCCGCTCAGCTCAACTTTACGATGTAATTCGGCTGGACCACTTCAGGGGTTTTGAGGCCTACTGGTCGATTCCGGCTGAGGAAGAGACGGCGGTGAACGGCGAGTGGGTGAAGGCGCCGGGGCGGGAGCTTTTCCGTGCGCTGGAGACGGCGCTTGGCCCGCTGCCGCTGGTGGCTGAAGATCTGGGAGTGATTACACCGGAAGTGGACGCGCTTCGGCTTGAGATGGGAATGCCGGGCATGAAGGTGATTCAATTTGGATTCAGCGATAAGGGCGCACATGCTCACCTGCCTCAGCAGTACACAGCCGGCACTGTGGCCTACACAGGCACACACGATAACGACACGACGCAAGGCTGGTGGAAGACGGCCGGCAAGGTGGAGCGCATTGCGCGGTCGAGGCGCTGGTGGGGCAGGTTGGCGGGCATCCGGTGTGGCCGCTGATTCGGGCCGTCGCAGGCAGCGTGGCGGAGATGGCGGTGGTTCCGGCGCAGGATTTGCTTGAGCTTGGCTCAGAGGCGCGCATGAATACGCCATCCGTCGCGGTGGGAAACTGGAGCTGGCGCGCGCCGGAGAAATGCTGGAAGCCTGAGCTGGCAAAGCGGCTGGCTGCGCTGGTGGAGGTTACGGACCGGGACAACGATCCGTTGGGTGAGGCGCAGGAAACGGAAGCGATATAGTCAGTTCTTACGGGGATGTGCTTCTAAATTCCCATGCACTGTCTATAGGGAATTTATAAACCTGAAGCATTTTGTCGATGAGGGCCAAGGCTTCTATTTCTGCAATTGCCGGGGCAAATTGTCGGAGCTTATTGTTTTCCAGGAACCAGATTCCACTTGGACTAGTAGTAATTACCCGCATGATTGAGGGAACAAATCTGAGACTTCGGACATCCGCATTGGCAAAATTCCGCACAGACAGTCGAAGACCCATGATCCGTTTGGCGATTTGTAGTCGATTAGTATCCAGTATCAGCAATGTACTGCCGTATAGAGTCCAAAGGACGGCTGCGATTGGTTGAAGCACTATAGCTATCCAGATCACCAGCCAGAACATTTGAGCTTGAGAATGATCCTGCGCATTATGGGTCTTGTAAATTAACAGCCAACCTGCGCCACACCACAGGATGATCCATAGCACGAAAGTCAGGATCGTCCAGCTCTTGCGCTCTGGAATTTCCACACGAATGCCCTCGCCCGTCTTCTCCCAGGTGAGTCTGCCTGCCAGCGGCTCGAGCATCGTGCTACCTCATGGGACGGACTTCAGAACGGAATATCGTCGTCTGAGATTTCGGCGGATTGGGCCGCGTCGTCCTGGCCGGCGGGCGGTCGCTGGTCAAAGCTCGCTGCCGAACTGCCGGAAGCTGCACCTGCTGTAACCGCCCGCGCCATCTTCGCGGCCGGAGAGCAGAGAGAGGTCGTTGACGATAATCTCGGTCCGATAGCCTTCTTTTTGGTGTCCTTGTCTTCCCAGTTGCGGGTCTTCAGCTTGCCTTCGATGTACAGCTTGGAGCCTTTCTTTACGTAGTCGCGAACGATCTCGGCCATGCGTTTGAAGGCGACCAGGTTGTGCCACTCGGTGCTGTCCTGCCAGTTGCCCTGCGCATCCTTCTGCCGGTCGCTGGTGGCCAGGCTGAAGCTGGCCACCATGGTGCCGCCAGGGGTGGAACGGATTTCGGGGTCCTTGCCCACGTTGCCTAAAAGAATGACTTTGTTAACGCTCTTGGCCATATTCGTGCACTCCAGTAACTGAAAAGAATAGCAGAGGATTAGCCGTGGCGGGAGATGGAGCGGTTGCGGAGCCACTTGGCCACGCCCAGCGCGAGCAGCAGGCCGCCGAAGGGAATGCACATCAGGGCGACGATCAGGGCGAACCAGCCGGTGTTGGTGCTGGCGCCGGTGGGCGAGAAGCCGCCCAGCAGGGTTTCACAGCAGCATCGCGGCCAGCAGGCCCGCGCCGAGCATCGACGCGCCCCATTGCAGCAGTTGGCGGGTGCCGTCATCGTGGCTCGGATTTGGTTGGTCTTGCAGGCATCGATCTGTCCTATCCTTGCGCCAGGCGCAGCATCGCGTAGGTGATGACGCCGGTGACCGAGACGTAGAGCCAGAGCGGGAAGGTCCAGCGGGCGACCTTGCGGTGCTGCGGAATGCGGCCGGTGAGCGAGAAGAAAAAGGTGACCAGAACCAGCGGCAGAGCGACGACGGCCAGGATGATGTGGCTGGCCAGCAGCGGCAGGTAGACGGATCGCAGGGCCGCGTGGGCCGGGTAGCGGACGTCGCCGTGCAGGGCGTGGTGAAGGATGTAGCTGACCAGAAACAGCGTGGAGAAGACGAAGGCCGTGATCATGGCCGCGCGATGGGCCTGGATGCGGCGCGCGCGGATGAAAGTGTAGCCGATGAGCAGGGCGGTGGCGCTGAGGCCGTTGAGCAGGGCATTGAGCGCGGGCAGAAAGGCGTATTGCGTGCTGGACGCCGCGGCGGGATGGACGTAGATCAGCCAGAAGAGAAAGGCTGTGGCCGCGGCGCTGATGGCGAGAATGGCGGCGATGGCGGGGCGGGTGCTGGATGAGATGGAGCTGCGGTCGTCATGGCTTCCTTAATGCTTTGCGATGGCGCAGAGCATGAGCGTGGTGAAGAGCAGGGGCAGGTAGAGGACGCTGACTTTGAGCAGGTCGCGGGCCAGCATGCGGCTTTCGGTTTCAGGTATTGTGCGCAGGATGCGGGCGAAGCGGATGGTATAGGCCAGGTAGACCAGGCCCAGCACGACGGCCAGAACGGCGTAGAGGTTGCCGGCCATGCCCAGCAGCCAGGGCGCCAGGCTGACGGGAATCATCACCACGGCGAAGAAGAGCGCTTCGGCCACGGTGGACCAGCCGTCGGGCTGGACGACGGGCAACATGCGAATGCCGGCGCGGGCGTAGTCGTCGCGATAGAGCCAGGCGATGGCCATGAAGTGAGGGAACTGCCAGACAAAGAGAATGGCGAAGAGGGCCACGGCCGGCCACTCGATGCGGCGCGGGCGGCGGTCCAGCCCAGCATGGGGCCCATGGCGCCGGGAAATGCGCCGATGAAGGTGGCCAGGGCGGTGACGCGCTTGAGCGGCGTGTAGATGGCGACGTAAGTAAAGGCCGTGAGCAGCGCCAGGGCCACGGTGAGCAGGTTGGTGGTGAACGCCAGCCACACCGCGCCCAGGGCCAGGGCGCCGAGGCCGGCCAACGATGCCCTGGGCCAGCGAGAAGCGGCCAGCGGCCATCGGGCGGTCGGCGGTGCGCTTCATGCGCGCGTCGGTTTTGCGTTCCAGGGCCTCGTTCAGCGCGCCCGCTCCGGCTGAGACCAGGCCGATGCCGAGCAGCGTGTCGAGCAGGCCGCGCTGCAAGCTGGTGATGCCGGACTGCATGGAACCCAGATAAAAGCCGCCCCAGCCGGTGACCAGCACCAGAGCCACGACTTTGACCTTGAAGAGCTCGCGCAGGTCGTGGATGAGCGTGGCCGTTGCGCCAGGGCTGGGCGCGTGAATGGGACCGTGCGGACTGCTTTCAGAATGTGCTGCAAGTTCTGAGGGCGGTGCGGCTTGTGAGACGGGATTCATCGGGGTGGGTGTGGGAGCGCACGGAATGCGTGGCTACCTGGAGCCTGTATCGATGATAGCAAGAGGAGACGTATTAGAACGCGGATTGTGTTCAGCTTGGGCGAGTGGCCTGAAGGATCGCTTCCACCACTTGCTCCGGGGTGAGGGCATCGACAGAGATGGAGACGTGGGCGGTGCGGTAGAGCGGGAGGCGGCGGTGATAGCGGCTGGCAAGATTGGCCTGGTCGGCGAGGATGGGGCGGAGATGCTCAGTGCCGCGGCATCGGGCGAGGGTGGTGGCGAGTTCGACTTCAAGGTGAACGAGGATTGTGCCGGGGGTGGTGAGGAGCAGAGAGCGAGTGGCGGAGTGCTCGATGGCGCCGCCGCCTAAAGCCAGGATCAGCTCGTCATTGGCGGCGCACAGGCGGGTTATAGTCGCGTGCTCAAGGTCGCGGAACTGTGCTTCGCCATGGCGGGCGAAGAGCTCGGCGATGGGTGCGCCGGCTTCTGCTTCGATTACGTCGTCTACATCGACGAATCTCCAGCCGAGGCGGGCGGCGAGGAGCGGGCCGACGGTGGTTTTGCCCGAGCCCATGAAGCCGGTGAGGACGATGCGGCGGAGTGGAGATTCGGATTGGGGTTGAGCGGTCATGGGAATCTTGCGCTGATTGTTTAGCTATGCGCTGTTTTCAGTATAGGCAAAGGAAATTGCCGGGCTGCGACAGGTCAGCTCAACGCTATTACGATGGCTCCCGCGGTGATGAGCAGACCGCCGACGATTGCCGGGCCGGTGAGTCTTTCGCCCAGAAGCAGCCAGGCGAAGACCATGACCAGTGGGACGCTGAGTTTGTCGAGCGGCGCTACTCGGGAGGCCGGACCTAATTGCAGTGCGCGGAAGTAGCACAGCCAGGAGAGACCGGTGGCCAGGCCGCTGAGCGTGAGAAAGAGCACGGTGCGGCGGTCGAGCGTGCGGATTTCGCCGTGCTTGCCGAGCGCCAGCGCGATGCCCCAGGCAAAGACGACGACCACGGTGGTACGCACGGCTGTGGCCAGATTTGAGTCCACATGCTCCACGCCTACCTTGGCCAGCAGGGCCGTGGCGGCGGCAAAAACTGCGGATAGAATTGCCCATCCAATCCAGGTCATGGGGATTATGGTACGCGGAACGTGGGCATTCAGCGAAGATTGTGTGGGCATTTAAACTTTGTTTATGCAGACAGGCCGGGCCAGCAGGACCGCTCTTGGCGTGGCTATTCGCCGCGCTGCGCACCAGTTGATGGATCATCCACCGGTGCTGGACGATCCTCTTGCGGTGAGGCTGGTGGGGCCGGGATATCGACGGCAGATGAAGCGAGCTACGCATCCGGTGGCGCGGGACTTTCGCGCCTTTATGGCGGTGCGCAGCCGGTATGTGGAGGACCGGCTGGCGGAGGCTGTCGGGAATGGGGTTGGGCAGTACGTGGTGCTGGGAGCGGGACTCGATACGTTTGCTTATCGGAATCCATTTCCCTCGCTGCGCGTCTTTGAAGTGGACTTACCTGCCACGCAGGCGTGGAAGCGAAAGATGCTTGGCGAGGCGGGCATCGCTGTGCCCGGAAACCTGACATTTGTGCCTTTGGATTTTGAGCGGCAAATGCTGGCGGCCGGATTGGCTGAAGCGGGGTTCGATCATAGTTTGCCGGCTTTCTTTGGTTGGTTAGGGGTGGTTCCTTATCTGACGCTGACGGCCTTTCGAGCTACGCTGGAGGCCATCGGCAGATTGCCTCAAGGGAGCGGCGTGAGTTTTGATTACGCGCTTGATCCGGAGACGCTTGGGCCTTTGGGGCGCACGGCTTTCGATATACTTTCGAGGCGCGTCGAGGCTGCGGGCGAGCCATTCCGGCTTTTCTTTACTTCGGCTGAGATGGAAAAGGAACTGCGCCGCGCTGGATTTCATCGCATCGAGCAGAGAGATTCAGAGCAGCTCAACGAAATGTATTTCAAGGACCGCGCCGATGGGCTGCGGTTATCCGGGCCGGGGCTGGGGATGCTGGTTACAGCCTGGGTTAATATCGGGTCAGTTTGAACGAGCGAACCCTCAGGGGCTAAAGCCCACGTTTGTTAGCGGCGGTTTCGGCACGACTGAACAGGTTGCGGAAAAAGTCGGAATTTCGAGTTAAATTGGCGAAAACATTCCTCCGTGGCTAAGAACTTATCCGTAAATAGTGACGACTTTGATGCGTGCGACTGAATCTCTGATTTGCAAGCGATTGGTAGCGGCGATGATGAATTCAATATGGCTCAGATCAAGTCTTGGACGGTTTCAGATAATTTGTGGAGCAAGGTTGAGCCGCTGATCCCAGTACGCAAGCGGGAAGCAGGGCGAACGTATCAACGCAAGGCTGGAGCTGGACGCAAGCCGATGTCTTCTCGACAAGTTTTTTCGGCGATTGTTTACGTTCTGCGGACCGGCATTCAATGGAAAGCATTGCCCCGGGAGTTCGGTTCGGCTAGCGCAGTGCATCAGTACTTTCAGAACTGGCACAAGGCTGGCTTGTTCCAGAAGCTGTGGCAGGCTGGGCTGGCCGAGTATGACGGGATGCACGGCATAGCCTGGCAGTGGCAATCAGCCGATGGAGCCATGGGCAAAGCACCGCTAGCTACCGAATGTGTTGGTCGAAACCCGACCGACCGGGGGAAAAAAAGGACGCAAACGCAGTCTGTTGGTCGACGCCCGTGGACTCCCACTGTCGATCGCCGTCAGCGGCGCCAACCTCCACGACTCCAAGCTGCTGGATCGGACCCTGGCACAGGTCGTGGTCCAACGCCCTGAGGTTACAGGATGGAAAAACTACCAATATCTCTGTCTGGATGCCGGCTATGTCGGCTACCCAGTTAGCAAGATCGCCCGCAAGCACCAATACTATCCCCGCGTTAAATCACGCGCCGAAGAGCGGCTCATCAAGTACCGCTACCCGGACTCCAAACCGCGCCGATGGGTGGTGGAACGAACCCACTCCTGGCTCAACCGCTTCCGCAAGCTGCTGGTCAGCTTCGAAAAGACAGAGGCCAGCTACACGGCTCTGCTACAACTCGCCGCTGCTCTTATCTGCTGGAGACAAACTATTGTTATTTACGGATAAGTTCTAAAGCCCTCATTGATTCTGTTGGCTTTATGCGGGGGTTAAAACCCCCGCCTCCCTCCAAATCGAGTTTTTCCGCAACCTGTGAAGTCGTGCCCTGTTACAAAGCTTGAGTGTTTCCGTAGTCAGCGGATTACTTCACTTCAAACTGACCCATTGTCCAAAATCTATGTCTGTGCTTGAGCGAGTGGCCATATACTGATTAAGCCATGAAGCTATGAATGCAAGGTTTGATAAGGACGACGTTGTTGTCTTGAGAGATGGCGTTCGGGTCCCGTTCAAGATTCCGTCTCGGAGGGGTATCGTGCGGTTTGCCTATGACCATGACCCACCAGCCTACGAGTCGGCTCAGGCGTTAAGATGAGTCATGCGCCAGTTTGCATTTTCTTCCATCGCATTTGTTCTGCTCACGCTCTGCGGGTGCGGGTATCACACGCTAGGCGCCGCTACACACCTGCCGCCCGATGTGAAGACGCTCTCCGTGCCGGTCTTTGCTACGAATACCGAGACTTATCACACGGAGACGGTGATGACGAATGCGGTGATTCGCGAGTTTGCCACGCGCACACGGTTCCGGGTGACTCCCGCTGAGGGAGGGGATGCGGATGCCGTGCTGCACGGGACGATTTTGAAGGAGTATGTGGCGCCGCTGACTTACAACGCTTCGACACAGGAGTCGTCCAGCTTTCTCATCACCATTGTGGTCTCGGTGACGCTTACAGGGCGGGACGGCAAGGTGCTCTACGAGAACAAGAACTACGTCTTTCGCGAGCAGGTCCAGGCAACCACCGATCTGCCTACCTTTATCGTGGAGAATCCGGCGGGGCTGGATCGGCTGTCGCGGGCGTTTGCGCGGGCGCTGGTGGCTGATGTGCTGGAAGGGTTCTAGGGCTTCAAACCATGCTCATCTTTAGGCCAGGTCAGGAGCAACAGTGCCCATATGGGCAGGGCCAACAGCAATGGAAGGTACAAGTCCAGATTGTTAAGGATCATGTCAATATACATGTGCAGAGATACGGCAACGACCACCGAGTAAGAGCGTTCGGCGGCAAATCCGAGGACGAAGCTGAGAAGAATCACAACTGAATAGGAAATCAGCAGCGTTACCGCGATCCTTAGCGTAGACCACCCGTGCGTCGTTCTTGTCGTGAAGTGCCAAAACTCCCACATCAGGCCTATCAAAACAAACCTTTTGACCGGTGAAAGGGGGCGAAGTGCATCTTGAAGGAAGCCGCGCCAGCCCAGCTCTTCTCCAAGAATTGAGACAAACATAGGGAAGGCGGCAAATAGAGGAGACAAGCCGTAGCCATATAGCGTATGCGCCCGGAACGCGGCCAGCAGGAGAAAGGGCGTGGCATAAAAGAGGATGCTCCTGGTCCACGAATTGCCTGCAAACGTGATTACGCGGCGGTGTGAGCGCCAAAGGCAACCATGCACACCAGGGCCGCTATACCGGGGCCCCACATCATTCCCCAGTGGATAAACAACATGGAGATGGAAGTGATTGGTATATCGGGAACATTCAGAATGTCCCGGCGCCAGAAGAACGGCCACGACCAAAGGCATGCTATGGCGTAATAGACCACAACACTTTTCCAGTTGATGCTTGCCTTGTCTGGATTATTCATGTTGAGACTCCAGTACAGTTTACATATTTTCCCTGGTGAGAACACTTCCTGAGGCTAATCGCGGCTCATCGCCAGTTAGGAATCTAATGGCATTTTGGATGAATCTTTCGTAGAGCATGGGCTGCATGCCGCGGACGGCTTGAAAGAGGAGCTTTCCCTGGCCGAGATTTGCGGTGAAAGTTGCTGCTCCGAGAACGTCGTCGTGATCGCGGCCGTAGCCGGCAATGACATCGACGCCAGGACCATCGACCAGAACGCCGGAGGCGTCTTTGAAGGCGACCTGATATTCCCACTTCATGACCTGGTTCGAGGGAAGGCCGGCATAGGCGGGATGATCTTTGAGGAAGACCCAGTTTCCCATCCAGCATCCTCGGCTCTCTCCAGCGAGACCGGCATAGTCAAAGGCTCCGGCCTTTGAGAGCGCTTTGGCAGCTGCGTCCGCCGCCGCGGCTGACTGCGCCAGGACAAGCAAAGGCAGTCCTGCCTGAACTGCGGTTATCAGATTACTTAGACAGTTGGCGAATTGCGGAGAGTCGAATTCCTTTTCGTGGGCCAGCAGAATTGCAAGATCATATTTGGTTTGGGGACGAAATTCTTCTGCTTCCATCTTGCTGTGGGGAAGATAGTCGGCCAGAGCGTTCGCGCTGCCGACAATTCCGGCGCGGATTGTTCTCGAAACGGCGGGAGAAGGATCGACTACAAAGATTTTTGTCGTCCCTTCAGCCGTGGGGCTTCCATTCAGGGTGAGGCTAAGAGTGTAATGGCCTTCGGTTCGAAGATGCGGGGTGGAGATGGCCTCTGCTACTGGATAAGCAAACCTGTTGGGAATGAATGCGGGCGCAAGGTAGGTTTGCAGTTGCGTTGTCTTTCCGGAGGGATCGGTGATGGAAAGCTGAAGCGTGCCGGAGACGGGCTGATTGGTTTCGTTGAGCAGGAAGAGATCGAGGAGGATGGAATCGCCTGGTTTGTGGACCACTCCGCGGGGTTGCACTACAGGCCTCACGGGAGCCAGCGCAGAACGAATCAACTCCGGATCGCCTTTGAAATTCCGCTGGTTATCGACCAGGCCGCTGTGACTGTCAATGGGCTGGTCTTCCCATCCGTTAATCACTAGAAAATCGCTGGCGTCGTCGGTACGGATGATTTGCAGGATGCGGCCCCAGGTTTCATAAAGCTTGTTGCCGGCGTCGGCGAAGAGGGCTGCGGTGGTGGGAAAGGCGGAGCGGAAGCTCCACTTGTCCAGGAAGGAATTGTAGGCGGCGAGGATTCTTTCGTGGTCGGTTTTATCGTAGCTTTGATCTCCACCTTCGCGGATGGATTTGAGAGTTAATTCGTGATTGTCGGGCGCGCCCCAGCCTAGCATCTCGCCCTGCATACTGATCTCGCGGCGGTTGCCGGTGCGCTGGGTAAAGTTGCGGGGATCGGTATAGAGGCTATCCTGCCATACGCCTGGACCGCCGACTGTATGCGTATCGGACCATCCCGAATAGCCGGTTCCGTCTTCCACGTGGATATTGTCGTCGTATGGGAGAAAGAAGGCTTGGTTGTACGGCTCGATGCCGGAATGGAGGACGATGGTGCGGCTGGGATCGGCCTCATGCATTTGATGAAGGATGCGAAAGATGCGCGGGTTATGAAGGCTGGGGACGACCTCATTCTGGAGGTCATAGACCACCAGGGAGGGGTGGCTGCGATGATCGCGGATCATGCGCAGGATGCGAAATGTTTGATAGCGCTGGCTCCAGGTTGCGGCATCCCCGCCGTTGCCTGTGGTATCAATGGGCGGCTGCGTGGCTGGAGCGTAATTCGCATCGGGGTCTTTGTCACTGTTAAATGCGAGAAGTCCGCCGCCGGGCTCCATATAGCGCAGGAGTCCCAATCGATCGTCCTGTGCGAGTTCCTCATGCTTGCCCAGGTTGCGGTGGTATTGCAGTGCGTTGAGGCCCAGAGATTTGGCGGCGAGATCGGATTTGCAGGCAAGCGCGGGAGTGGGCCAGAGGCCATTGAAACCCCAATAGCCGAATTCGATGGCGGAGTAGAGGCGAATGCGTTTTCCGTTCAGGGTGAGGATGGCGTCGGTGCCGATTCCTTTGGGCTCGAACCAGCGGAAGCCGAAGATTTGTGCTTTGCGGTCGCGAGCCTGGGTGCCGGAGGAAGATGCGAGCAACTCGGCTCTTACGCGATAAAGTGCGGGAGATTCGGCAGACCAGAGTTTTGCATCTGGATAACTTAGCGTGGATCGGAGAGTAGCTTTGGATTGGGCGGGGATGCGGGTCTCCACTTCAGCGGAGGTTAGTATTTCCTCGTTATCCAGCGGGTGGATTGTGAAACGAATGCGAGCTTGAGTTTCTTCCGTGCTCGCGTTGCGGATTTCCGCACAGGCATCGACGCTGGTGACTTCGGACTTGTTCAATATTGAAAGATCGCTTAGGAAGATGCTGTCGTGGATACGAAAATTGATGCCGCGATCGAGGCCGCCGAAGCCGCGTCCGGCGTGGAATTCATGCGCGCCCCAGTGCAGTTGCGTGTAGTCGCGCCAGTCATAGACGCCGCCGGGATTGGTGATGCGGAGAGCGAGCAAGTTGGTTCCCAGCTTAAGGGTCGAAGTTATATCGCAATCGTAGGAGGTCTCCGCGATGAGGTCGTAGCCGGTTAACTCCCGGTTGACGAAGACCTCGATGCGCTGGCGGTAGCCGCGAATGTGGAGGGTGACCTGTTTTCGGGACCAGTTGTCAGGCACATCGAAACTGCGCCAGAACCAGAAGACGCCGCGATAGGCGCCGTTGCGGAGTTTCCGGTCGGAATCGGCGTATTCGTATTCGGCATCCGTGTAGGGGCGGGAACTGAGTTGGCCCCAATAGTACTGCTCGACGGAGGCGGGCAACGTGACTGTAATTCCTTGTTGCGGATTGAGAGATGACCAACCGCCGGTGGGAGAATTTACGGGAAGGCGGCCGAGATCGACTTCATCGGGAAGGAAGAGCGGGTCATCCTTCCAGGGAGCATCGGTGTCGGGCCAGAGTCGCCAGCCATCGTCGGGAATTTCAATCTCGGAGGCGGGAGCAGACTCGGCAAAAAGAGGGCTGGGAGTAAAAGCTGCTGCTGCGGCCAGAGCGGTGGAGCTCTGAAGAAAACGGCGGCGGGTAAGGGAATTGTTTGTTTCCATGTGAAATTGGCCTGACGCTTGGAATGGCCTTCTCATCATAGCGCGATGTTTCAACCAGCTGCCATGCCGGAGGCGAAGATGCGACGGCGTTGCATCTTGAGGCAACTTTAGCGCGAGATTCGGGTTTTTCAACTGGCCCATGAGAGCCGGGGAGGGTATTCTGGAGCCAGATGAACGACGCATTCATTGGCCGCGCTGTTGGGGGGTTGGCCCTTTGAGCGGGTCGCGCTGGGGCGCGGGATTCGCTGCTGTGGGCCGCTTTGTGGCGGAGATTGAGGCTGCAGCGGCGGGTACGGGACCGCTCAAGCCGGGCTACGTGTTGGCCGGTGACGAAGTTTTTCTGATGGACCGCTGCCGTTCGGCGGTGCTCAAGGGCTTTGTGCAGCCGGATCTGAAAGACTTTTGCCTTTCAGATTTTGATTTATCCGGGACTTCGATCTTCGAGGTGCTGGATCGGGCGCAGACTCCTTCGCTGATGGCGCCATTCCAGGTAATTTTTGTGCGCAACGTGCGGCAGCTCTATACGCGCGGCGCCAAGAAGGAAGAATTTGCGGCGCTGGACCGCTATTTCCACTCGCCCAATCCGCAGGCGCTGCTGATTTTTGTGGCCGACTTTTTGCGTATTCCCTCCGATGCGCGGCGCATGGAGCTGGACGATAAGAATCGTTTCGAGCGGATCAGCGAGACCTTGGGCGAACACTGCGGCGTTGTGGAGCTGGCGCGCGTGAACGAGGAAGACGCGATGCGATGGACCGTGGCCACCGCGCAAGAAGCTGGCGTGCGCGTGGAGCCGGATGCGGCCCGGGAACTGGTGGATGCGCTGGGTGCGGACATGATGCTGATCTCCTCAGAGTTGGAGAAGCTGCTGCTCTATACGCTGGGGCGGGGAAGAATTACGCTGGGTGACGTGGAGACCATGGTGCTGGCGGCGAAGCAGCGGTCGCTGTATGAACTGACGGACGCCATCAGCGCCCACGACAGGGTGCGCGCGCTGGCGCTGCTGCATGGGCTCCTGAACAGTTCCGACGCGGGCGAGGATGCGGCAATTGGGCATCTTTATATGCTGGCGCGGACCTTCAGGCAGATGCTGGTGATTCTGGAAAAGAATGTTCGTGATTCGAGAGCCATCTGGCAGGCGCTGTGGCAGGGCTTCAGAATGCCGCCGTTTGCGGCCGACGATTTGATTCGCCAGGCACGGCGCTACAAAAGCCGCCGCGAGCTTACGCGGGCGCTGCGGCTGGTTGCGCGGGCGGACATGGAGTTGCGCTCTTCGCCGCCGGACAAACGGCTGGTGCTGGAGCGGTTGGTGTACGAACTGGCTTCAGAGCCGAAGCCGGCTCCGCTGCTGTTCGGACCGGTGCAGCTTTCGTTTGAAGTGTAGAACTGCGCGGATCAGCGCTATTCGAGAATGATGTCGGGGTTCGGTTGGGTTCCGCGAGCGGTGAGAGTTATGGCCGCGGTGAGAATCAGCGCGCCGCCCGCCCAGGCATAAGGGCCGAGGTGCTCACCGAGCAACTGGACGCCCAGCCAGGAACCAAGAGCAGGTTCAATGTTGAGGAAGACGCCGGCACGCGAGGCGGAGACATGGTGGATGCCCCAGTTCCAGAGCAGCGTGGTGGTGGCTGTGCAGAGGAGGCCACTGATGGCCAGAGCAGCCCAGGCGGTCAGGCTCACGTGGGCAATCGGAAGCGGCTGAGTCTTGAACGGCAGAATGGGGTTCAGCATCCAGGGAACCAGAGCCAGAACGGCCAGCATGAGGGTGCCGGAGAGGATGGTGTAGGCCGTCACCACCTGCGGGCTGTGAGTGAGCATCAATTTCTTGCTGAGCAGAATCCATGCCAGGGCGGTAAAGAGTGAGGCGACCACCAACAGGTCGCCTGCGAGCGAGGGCACGGTGTGCGCGGCCGAACCAGGGGTTCTTCCAAGCACGATGAGTGTAGCTCCCAGTGTGGAACCGAAGAGGGCCAGCCAGCTGAGCCGGTCAAGCTTTTCGCCTGCAAAGAGCGTGGCGGCGGCGGCCAGCATCACCGGCATGGCGCCCACCATGAGCGAGGCGTGGCTTACCGTGGTGATGGCCAGGCCATGAAACTGGAGGAGAAACTGGATGGGAACGCCGAGGGCCGTGCAGAGAAGCAGCAAGCGCAATTCACTGCCGGTGAAGTGAAAGCGGTTGCGATTGGCCACGACGACAGGCAGCATTCCCAGGGAGGCAAACAGGAAACGGTAAAGCACCATGTGCTCGACGCTCATCTCGTTTAACGCCAACCTGCCCCAATAGAAGCCTGTACCCCAGAGGCAGCCGGCCAGCGCGCAGGCTCCGTAGCCCAGCAGTGCGGTCTGCCGTTCCGATTTCAGTGGCTTTGCCATTCTTTATTTACTTTCGCATACCGGGAGGGATGGTGGCGCTGGGACAGGACCTGGGATTCGGTCGGAGTCAATGGATTTGCTGATTGCGGAATGGTTTCTTGAATTCCCGTTCAGAGATAATGATTCAAAGCACGGGGCAGGAAACAGAGGCACAGCATGAATAATGCTGTTGCGCCGTCCCCATGGGACTCCGTAACGAACTTTTGAGATCACTTTTCCCCACGCTGAAGCGCGGGGCTAACAAACTCTGCGCCTACGGCGCGCTAATCCGTGAGTGCCAACTCTGCGCCTAGGCTATGGCGCGCTAATCCCGGGAGTAGATGACCGGTGTGAGGGGGGAATCGATGAGTTCGCCTATCGGCACTCCGGGGCAAAGCTCCTGCATATCAATGACCTGGTTCTTATTTTTGGGTTCTACCAGGCGCATCTCCTCATCGATATAAATCACGGTCATGACCTCGCGCGGCTTCGCGGAGGTGTTTGCTTCAGCGCGATGGAAGGTCCAGCCGGCATGGAAGCTTACATCGCCGAGCTCGTAGGGAGTGTTGTTTCGGGCGAAGTTTTTGAGCGCCTCTTTGAGCGTGATCTCGCTTTCATCGCCGATCTCCAGGTCGCGTCCGTGCTGCAACCTGTGACTTTTTTCGCAGAAGGCCAGCGGACCCATTTCGAGCGGCGTGTTCTGCAGAGGAACCCAGGCGGTGACGACATTTTCGTTAGAGACGGGGAAGTAGTACTGGTCGGCGTGCCAGGGGGTGATGCCGCCGCCGGGCTCCTTGTAGAGGGCCTGGTCGTGGTAAAGACGCACGCCGCGGCAGCCCATCAAATCTGTGGCTATCCGCGCCAGCCGCTTGCCGAAGACAAAGTCGCGCGCCTCGTCGCTCTTCAGCCACAGGTTGCCTACTTGCAGGAAGGCCTTGTCGTAGGTGGAGCGCTGTTCGAGTGGAAGCTTTTCCGCGGTGAGTTCAGCTACTTTGGCGCTGATATAAGCGCGGTAGTGTTCCAGCAGTTCCGCGCTGAAAACCTTGTGGAGTTTTATATAGCCATTTTCAGCATAGAAGCTCCGCTGGTCCTCACTTATGGGGAAAGGAGCATCCAGTTCTTCAGTCCATAGCTGGGTTGCGGACACGACCGACCTCCCGGTTCGCATTCAAAGGATCAAATTCATTCCGACGCCGTGATTATAGAGGATCGTGGGATGGATTTTGTAAATTGTATGCCCTTGGCCTGATATGGATTTTTGATCTCGATGTGGCTTCGGACCCTTTTGAACCATCTTGCTTCCCAAGAGGCGATTTTTCGGGGTGTGATCCAGGTCTAAGCCGTGTAAACTGAGCCACGGGAGATTTCTTTTGGCTGTTGATCACTATACGGCTGCGGCGTTAACCGACGTGGGACGCAAGCGGGCTTCAAACGAAGACGCGTTCGGATTTTCCGTCGAGCACGGCGCTTACGTTGTCTGTGACGGCATGGGGGGCGCCGCGGCCGGGGAGATTGCCAGTTCCCTGGCGGTGGGCGAGGTGCTGCGCCTGCTTGAGAACCGGAACGAGAGTGCGGAAGGGATCGAGGCTCAGGCGATGCCGCAAATAGCCGAGCAGGCTGTGAACGCCGCCAACGAGATGGTATTCTCCCGCGCTCAAAGCGACGACAAACTCAGCGGCATGGGCACCACGCTGGTGGTGTTAGTGGCGGAGAAGGACCGCTTGTGGGTGCTGAATGTGGGCGACAGCCGCTGTTACCGGCTGCGCAACGAGCGCCTTGAGCAGCTTACCCTTGACCACTCGCTGGTGGAGGAAATGGTCCGGCTGGGCCGCATGACGCCCGACGAGGCACTAAGTTCGCCGTTGCGTAACGTGATTACCCGCGCGCTGGGAACGCAGAGCAGCATCATACCGGACGTTTTTGAATTGCAACCCGAGTCCGGCGACCTCTACCTGCTCTGTTCCGACGGATTGCCCCGCGAGATCTCCGATGAAGCGATTGAATCCATTCTCAAAATGGATCTTTCGCTCGAAGAGCTGTGCGCCAAACTTGTGAAGACTGCCAAGAAAGCCGGCGGCAACGACAATATTACATGCGTGCTGGTACGAGCGGAAGGTTAGAGCTTGCCGGAAAATGCTGTTCGGTGAAGTGAATTTTCTTCATTTGTGGGATATCGGAAAAGAATCGGGCACAAGTGCGAAAATATCCCTCCGGGGCTTTTGGTTCCTGTACAAAGAATGTCTTTGCGCCGTCCCGACGGGACTCCGAAACTAGCTTCTGGAATTCTTTTTCCCCGCGCTTAAGCGCGGGGCTAACCAACACTGCGTCTCCGGCGCATTTGTTATGGCCGCGCGGCACAGGTTCATTCGTTGCCCATCTCGGTAGGCCGGCGCGAATGGTGCTGCAGACTGCGAAGAAACAGGGCTAGCGGTATGCATAGCAGCGCGAGATAACCCAACAGGCGGAAGATGTCGGCGTAGGCGAGGACGGCGGCCTGCTGCTGGACGCTGCGGTAAAGAGCACCCAGTGCCTCCTGATGGGCGGTAAAGCCGTCGGCGCCGCCCGTCGAGAACTTTGCCGTGAGGCCCGCGAGCATACCCGTTGTGGCAGGGCTTCCCGCGGTCAGGTTGGCGCCGAGGTAATTCTGGTGGATTTGGGAATTGCGCACCAGCAGGGTGGTGATGCTGGCGATGCCGATGCTGCCGCCGATGTTGCGCATCAGGTTGTAGATGCCGGAGGCGTTGCCGATCTCCTGCTTGCGCAGCAGGCCCATGCTCATGGTGGTGAGGGGAACGAAGACGAATCCGCCGGCAAAGCCGTTGATGAAGTTGGGCATGGCCACGGAACACATGGAGATGCCGAGATTGATGTGGCTCAGCAGGAAGGTCGAATAGCCGAAGATGGCGAAGCCGCAGGCCAGCAGAATGCGGCCGTCGATGTGATTGACCAGAAAGCCCACCACGATCATGGAGAGCAGCGAGCCGATGCCGCGCGGACTGACGGCCAAGCCGCTATCCAGCGCCGAGTAGCCCAGCGAGGTTTGCAGAAACAACGGCAGCATGGCCGTGACGCCGTAGAGGACGACGCCGTAAAGGCCGGTGATGAGCGTTCCCACGACGAAATTGCGGTCGGCCGAGTATGCGCAATTGCACAATCGGTTCTCGGAATTCGTAAATTCGCGCACGATAAAGCAAAGCAGTGCGATTGCCGGATGCCGCGGCAGTCCAGCGCAATCCAGCCAGCCGCAAACCAGTCCGCTTCCTGGCCTTTGTCGAGCACCAGTTGCATCGGTGCCCAGCCAGACGGCCATCAGGCCAAAGCCGAGATAGTCGATGGCTCCGCGAAATGCGTGGCGCAGGTAGGGAGGGTCTTCAATGAACAGGTTGGCCATGAACAGGGCCAGCATGCCGACGGGAAGATTGATGTAAAAGATCCAGCGCCAGGAATAACTGTCGGTGATCCATCCGCCCAGGGTGGGGCCGATGACCGGGGCAACCACGATTCCAATGCCATAGACGGCCATGGCCGTGCCGTGCTGGTAAGGCGGAAAACTCTCAAGGAGAATGGACTGGGCCAGGGGCTGCATTCCGCCGCCGCCGATGCCTTGCAGCACGCGGGCAACGATCAGCATGGGCATGGAGATGGCCATGCCGCACAGCAGGGAAGCGGCGGTAAAGACCAGGATGGAGATCATCAACAGGCGCTTGCGGCCGATGCGCCGGGCGATCCATCCGGAGGCGGGCAGCATGATGGCGTTGGAAACCAGATAACTGGTGAGAACCCAGGTCGATTCGTCGGTGGAGGCGGAGAGATTGCCGGCAATATGCGGCAAGGCGACGTTGGCCACCGAGGAGTCGAGCACCACCATGAAGGTGGACAGCATGACAGAGACAGCAACCATCCACGGATTCACCGACGGCCGCCACTCGCCGTGCGCGGCGTGGGTATTTTGCGGCTTGTTGCTGGCCATATATTCAGTTTAGTTGCAGGGGCGAAGTGGCGATGTATTCTTGTGTCTTGGCGTTTAAAATGAGTTTAGTAATCGGAAAGCAATTATGGCGATACTAGGCAAATACTCCATCGGCGTGGGCGATCGATTCGCCCATCAGGCTAAAGCGCAACTCGAAGCGTGCATTCTGGCCCAAAAAGCGGGAATTGAAGTGATCCCGGTGTGGAACAAGTCAAACCGCGAGCACGCTATCATCGGCACCGAGCCGAAGTCAGTCCGTGCCGCGGCAGAAGTTGCGGTGAAGGATCTGGGACTGGAAGCTACCCTGGTTCTGCGACGCCGACCACATAAACCTCGCCACAGTCGAGCGCTTCCTGGGTTCCTGCGACTTCTATACCATGGACGTAGCCGATTCGATCGGCAAACCGGCCAGCCAGGCTTCGATCGATACATTCGTCAAGCGTCACCCCGAACTGGTGGGGACGATCCGCATGGAAGGCGCCGATCAAGCCATCGAAATCACGTCCCGGGCTGCTAAGCCGGACCGCTGCCAAATTTCTCTACGCCGTTGAAAAGGCGGGTAATATTTATCGCCTGATCGAAGCGGCAAAAGGCAAGGGCGCATTCATCACTGAAATTTCAATGGACGAGACCGATGCCGCGCAATCACCGGCGGAGTTGTTGATTATCCTGGCGGCGATTGCCGATGAAGATATTCCCATTCAGACCATTGCGCCCAAATTCAGCGGCCGCTTCAACAAGGGCGTGGACTACGTTGGCGACGTCGAGCAGTTTTCGCGGGAGATCACGCTCGACATGGCCGCCATCAAACATGCCGTCGCCGCTTACGGATTGCCTGGCGACCTGAAGCTCAGCATCCACTCTGGAAGCGACAAATTCTCAATCTATCCCGCTATTCATGCGGCGATGGAGAAGTTCTCCGCCGGGGTGCATCTGAAGACCGCTGGGACCACCTGGCTGGAAGAGATCATCGGCCTCGCCGAGGCTGGAGGGAAAGGCCTCAAGCTGGCAAAGGAGATCTACGCCGAGGCATTTTCTTACTCCATCGATCTTTGCGCTCCGTACGCAACGGTGATCGACATCAATCCGGCCAAGCTGCCTGCGCCCGCGGAAGTGGACCGCTGGTCCTCAATGCAATTCACCTCTGCCCTGCGCCACGATGTCGATTCGCCTGCATACAATCCCAGCCTGCGCCAGTTGCTTCACGTGGGATATAAAGTTGCGGCCAGGATGGGCCGCCGCTACCTGGACCTGCTGGATGCCAATGAGACCATCATCGCGAAAAATGTAACCGACAACCTGTTCGCACGCCACATTGCGCCGGTTTTTCTTGACCGGCGTGAAAAGCCGGCCTCGTTGGAATCCTGAGCTCCAGTTTGGACCGCTTCGGGCGCGCAGACGAGGCGCTTCCGGCTATTTATTCGCGACCGGCACCGAAGCCGGCGCGTGGCGCCGCACCCTGAGATTGTTCACTGCATAATCGACAAAGCGTGGCTCGAAATGGGGCGGCTGGCCCATGAATCGGCAGGTTGCGACCACCTGGTCGACGATAAACCTGGGTTGATAAGCGGCCAGTTCAAGTCCTTTTTCTTTTGTGATCTTTTGCGCGATGGATTCGATTAATTTGTCGTCCGCCGTCATTGACTGCCGGGCGCACTCCTTTATGAAGATGCGCTTGTAAAGGTCGTAACTGGGGCCTGCGACTTCAATTTTGTAGGGAAGGCGGCGCAGGAAGGCAGGGTCCATCATATCTTCAGGTTCGAGGTTGGTGGAGAAGATTACCAACTCCTCGAAGGGGATGGTGAAGGTCTTTCCGGTATGCAGTTTCAGGTAGTCGAAGCGGTTCTCCAAAGGCACGATCCAGCGGTTGAGCAGGTTGTTCGGCGTAACCAGCTGACGGCCGAAGTCGTCGATGACAAAACAGCCGCCCAGAGCCTTAACATGCAGAGGCGCCTCGTAGAAATTTACCGAGGGGTCGTACCGGAGATCGAGCATTTCCAGCGTCAGTTCGCCGCCGGTAAGGACAAAGGGCCGCGAACAGGGAACCCAGCGCGCATCAAACTCCTCAGTGCGGACGAAGGAGAGCCTATCTGTCTGGCTGGGAGCAGCAGGGCTCAGCGAGACATGATAGCTGGGGTCGTAGACGCGCATGATCTGGCCTTCGACGATCACTGCGTAAGGGATATAAATCACGTCGGAGAATACATTTGCGAAGCTCATGGCGACAGAGGTTTTGCCGTTACCGGGCGTGCCGTAGAGAAGGATAGCCCGGCCCGAGTTCAATGCCGGCCCGCTCTGTTCGATGATGCTGTCGTTGAAGGTCAGTGTGCCAAGGCAATTCCGTATTCGATCGATCGTGATCCGTTCGTTGGTAACCTTCTGCAGGTTGACCTGGGCGGTAAATTCTTCAAGGGTAACCGGCGCAGGTCCTGCATAACGCGATTGATTGAGCGCGTCGAGCACCCAGCGCCGCCCCGTGTCGGTGATGGCGTAGCTCACATCGCGCGGGTTGGCTGGGTCGCGCGATCCCATGGCATGCATCAGTTGACGGTCGATGGCCATCTGAACCAACGCCAGCACGATGTTATAGGGGAGCTTGATGGTATTGACAAACTGGCGGATAGCTTCCAGATGTTCTACGTAAATCAGCTTCATCAACAGACCCAGCAGTTCCGTGGTGTCGATTTTCATGGACGTGATATCCGCGGGTTCTGCAGGCATGCGATGGATAAACGAGTCCAGGACGGCCTGGGAGATGGCTCCGGCGGCCACCAGGCGGTCGCCCAGGCGTCCGCCGAGTTGAGCCTGGAGGTCAATTGCTTCAGTCACTTGTTCCAGGGTGACCAACTTGGCCTGGACCAGCAGATCGCCCAATCGTAATCGTTCTTTGATGGCGTCCTCCTATTGAGACTAAGTTGAAAAACAGAAGCGGTTTTTTCCCGGTCTTGCAGCCGCCAATCTCCAATCAGAAGATTACATAATCGTATCAGGCCCCTGAAGTGTTTTCACCGTTGCCGTGCGCCCTGGGCAGGAGCGTATTCGATTGTAGGATTACTCCTCCTTTGGTGCAATGCGATTAGATACGCGACTGCGGCTAAGGCTTTTTTCCCATCTCGAAGGCCAGCGGCAGCAGTTCAGAGAAGGGCATTGTGCGCATTCCGTTTGCGGTGGGGAAGAGCACCGGCGCTTCGGGCAGGGTGAACTCGGCCAGAACCTGGCGGCAGGCGCCGCAGGGCGGGCTGGGAGCGTGGTTCAGATTGGCGACCGCTACGGCTTCGCACGCGAATCTCGGGTCCGAATTGGGAAACGGCCTGGACCAAGGCGGAACGCTCGGCGCAGATGGTCAGCCCGTAGCTCACATTTTCGACGTTGGTTCCAGTGACGACCTCTCCGTTGGCCAGCCGGAGAGCCGCGCCTACGCGGAAGCCGGAGTAGGGCGAGTAGGAGTGGAGGGCTGCCTGGCGTGCCTGTTCGAGGAGTTTTTCGAGCGCCGGCCCGGTCGAGTTCTGATCGTTCATCGGTTCTCCAATCTGCATGCGGTGTGAAAGTTGAGGCTAAAACATTCCCGGGCCGCTGTACATGGGGAGACATTGGAGGTGAGGCTTGTGGTTTCCCACCATTTCGCAAAATAGCGCGAAACGGATGGGGCACGGTGACTGAAAGGACTGATCCGGGAATCCTGTATTTTCGGCTGTCTCTCTGATTTCTCAAGTTGAGGCTCATCTTTCCGATAAGAGCCTAGAGTGCTTCCTTTGCCGGGGCCTTTGATCCTGGCGGGGCGGATGAGTGGGCGCGATGGCGATAGATGAATTGACGAGGGAGTTCCTGATCGAGAGCCAGGAAGGTCTGGACCGGATGGAGCGGTGCCTGACCGATCTGGAAGAGCAGCCCAAGGATACGGAGTTGCTGGCGGAGATCTTCCGTTCGGTGCATACGATCAAGGGGACCACCGGGTTTCTTGGATTCAAGCGGCTGGAGAAGCTGGCGCATGCCGGCGAAAACCTGTTGGGGCTGCTGCGCGAGGGCAAGCTGGTTGCGGACCGCCAAACCATCACCGGATTGCTGCAATTGCTGGACGGACTTCGCGCGATTCTGAAGAACATTGAGACGGATGACAGCGAAGGCGAGGGCGAAGATGCGGCGCTGATTGCGCGGCTGGAAGAGTTGCGGGCCTTGAAGCCTGGGGAACCGAAGGCCAAGCAGCACGCACGGCTGAGGGCCGGCTTGCATCCAGCCTCGGCAGAGCCTCAACAGAGTCCCGCCTCTGCATTGCCTCAAGCTGCCACGGAAGCGCATCCGAGCGAATTGTCGCTGCCGGCCAGGGAGCAAGCGAAAAATGAGCAGGAGCTGGCTGCCGCGTTGGTTCCCCGGGCGCACGCTGAGGCGGAGGGCGACGCCGGCAAGTCTCGTGGACTGGGAACAGGGACGGCGGCGGAAGGCACGTTGCGAGTAGATGTGACGCTGCTGAACCGGATGATGAACCTGGTGGGCGAACTGGTGCTGACCCGCAACCAGGTGATGCAGGCTACCTCGGCCGATCCGAATATGACCCTGCTTTCGCGCCGCCTGGACATGGTGACGGCCGACCTGCGCGAGTCAGTGATGAAGGCCAGGATGCAGCCGGTCTCAAATATTTTTTCAAAAATTCCGCGCATTGTGCGCGACTTATCGCAGTCGCTCGGCCGCCGCGTCCGGCTGCAGATGGAGGGCCAGGAGACGGAACTGGACAAGAGCCTGCTGGAGGCCATCAAGGATCCGCTGACGCATGCGGTAAGGAACTCGATGGATCACGGCATCGAGCCGCCCGAAGTGCGCCAGGCCGCGGGCAAGGATCCGGAGGGTACGCTCAAAGCTGCGTGCCAGCCAGGAAGGCAGCCACGTGGTCATCGAGGTTTCTGACGACGGTGCCGGCATTTCTGTGGAGAAGGTGCGCCAGAAGGCCATTGAGCGCGGCGTGCTGACGAAGGAGCGCGCCGCGCAACTGGGCGAACGCGAGTTGCTGCAACTGGTTTTCCTGCCCGGGTTTTCAACCGCCGCTGCCGTGACCAACGTGAGCGGGCGGGGCGTGGGAATGGACGTGGTCCGCACGAACGTGGAAAAAATTGGCGGCAAGGTGGAGATCGACTCGCGGGTGGGCAAGGGAACCACGCTCAGGATGCGCATTCCGTTGACGCTGGCCATTATTCCGGCGCTGATTGTGCGCAGCATGAAGCAGAGTTTTGCGCTGCCCCAGGGCGCGCTTCTGGAACTGGTGCACGTACCTCCCGGAGCAGGCCGCCAAGACCATCGAGTGGATGGAAGGCGCGCCGCTTTACCGGCTGCGCGGCAAGCTGCTGCCGCTGGTGTTTCTTGACCGGTTGTTGATGCCCGGCGTGGGGCACAAGATTGCCACCGAGCGGGACAACTTTATCGCCGTGCTTGACGCCGATGGACGCCGCTTCGGGTTGGTGGTGGATGGGTTGGCCGATCCGGAGGAGATTGTGGTCAAGCCGCTCAGCGCGGTGCTCAAGGACATTGGGCTATTTTCCGGGGCAACGGTGCTGGGTAACGCGGATCTGGCGTTGATTCTGGATCCCGGATCAATCGCCATGAAGGCCGGAGTGACCATGAACGGAGAAGAAGAGGCTGCGCGTACGGCCGGAGATGGCGAGGAGAGTGAAGCCGCGCAGGCTGGAATATCTGCTGGTGGAAGCTGCGCGGGCACAAGGCGGCTGTGCCGCTGGCCGACGTGCTGCGCATTGAGCAGCTCGCTAGTATCGCGCATCGAGTACATTGGCCACCGGCCGGTGCTGAACTTTGAAGGACAGTTGCTGCCGGTGGAAGATTCAGGCGGCGTGCTGGCCGCGACCGAGGGCAATCCCGAGGCGCAAATCATTGTGGTTGTGTGCCGCGAGGGCAAACGTCATGTGGGCATCGCGGTTTCGCATGTGCTGGATGTGGCCGCAGGCGGCGACCTGTTCGAGGCCGGGACCAGCCAGCGCGCCGGCGGAGTGACGCTGCTCAACAATCACGTTACCGGGTTGGTTGACCTGGGTGGCGTGGCGCCTTTGCCGGTTGAGAGCCACTCTTCCGTCGAATGGAATCAGATTGCGGAGGCAGTGAGATGACGGCTGCGGGGACTGCAAATGAACCGCAAGGAAAAGCGGGCGGAGACGGCAGAGATGCCAGAGATGCCAGAGACTCTGATGGAGATGTGCACGGTGCGCCTGGGAACGACGGTGTTCGGCGTACCCATCACTCACATTCTTGAGATTGTGGGTGCGGCGCGGCCGCAGCCGGTTCCGCTGGCGCCGGTTTTTGTGGGCGGGCTGGTTCACTATCGCGGAGACGTGCTGACCACGGTAAGCCTGCGCCAGTTGCTTGCGTTGCCTCCCAGGGAAGGCCGCCAAGATCTGCTGGTTCTGGAGTGTTCGAGCGGATGCTATGGGTTGCTGGTGGACACTGTGAGCGAGGTGCTGACCGCTTCGCCAGCCGACTACGAGCCTAATCCCTCAATTCTGGATGAGCGCCGGAAGGCATTGTTTGCCGGCGCGTACAAACTCAAGGACTCACTGCTGGTGATGCTGGACCCGGAGCGGCTTGACCCGATGCGTCTGGGCGCTGCCCAGGCGGCACAAGATGAGCGGGCGAGAACACTATATGGCGAGTCCATGATCGGCGCATCCCGCGGCTGCAACTCTGAAGTGCTGATTTTTTGTAAGAATTTTCTGGTCTGGTTTTGGTGATTTTGCTCGAAAGTGTGGAGGTGATCATGCGAGCACTGATTGTCGACGATTCCCGCTTTGTGAGAGGCCTGCTGCGCGGCATGCTTGAGGAGCGGGGAATCGAATGCGAGGAAGCTGCCGACGGCCAGGCCGGATTGGACCTGCTGCATGGCGATATGCACTTCGATCTTGCGCTTGTGGACTGGAATATGCCGGTCATGGACGGCCTGGAGATGCTCAAGCAATTGCGCTCAGAGGGATTTGACGGCATGAAAGTGATGATGGTGACCACGGAGGCGGAAAACAATTTCATCCTCCGTGCCCTGGAAACCGGCGCAGACGAATACCTGATGAAACCATTTGACGAAGAAGGATTGATTTACAAACTGGCCATGCTCGGCCTGGTGGAGGCCTGAGCAATGGTTTCCGGTCGCCGGGCCCGGATCATGATCGTGGACGACTCGGCCGTGATGCGGAGCCTGCTGCGTTCGGTGGTGTGCGCGGATGCCGGCCTGGAAGTGGCTGGAACCGCGGCGGACGGGGCATCGGCGTTGGATAGCATTGCGACCCTTCATCCGGACTTGATTTTGCTGGACGTGGAAATGCCGGTGATGGACGGGTTGGTCACATTGAAACATCTGCGGGCGCGAGGATACAGAATGCCGGTTATCATGTGCAGTTCTCTTACCCAGCGCGGCGCAAGCGTAACTATTGAGGCCCTGGCCGGCGGCGCCTCAGACTATGTGGCCAAGCCCGCCGGACAAGAGACCCGCGAGGCGGCCACACGGGCGCTGGCCCAGGATCTGATTCCCAAAATTCATGCGCTGACCGGATCATTACAGGCAGGACAGCCGCAGCCGGCTTTGCCGGGCGCGCCGCGGATGCCACTGACGTTGCCCATGGCGCAGAGGCAAAAGGCCCAGCCAATATCGTCCATCCCTGAGGTGCTTGCCATCGGCGTCTCCACGGGCGGTCCGGCGGCCCTTGACGTTATGCTTCCGGTGTTTCCTGAGAACTTTCCACTTCCGGTGGTGATCGTGCAGCACATGCCAGAGCAGTTTACCGGGCTGTTTGCCGAGCGGTTGAACGGTCGCTGCCGGTTGCGCGTGCGCGAGGCCGTCGAAGGCGATCCGATGTGCGCCGGAATTATCTATATCGCCCGCGGCAACTGGCACCTGGAGGTGCTGGCTGCTGCGCATGCCGGCATGCCCGTCCACGCTACACCTGAACCAAGGTCCGTTGGAGAATCACTGCCGTCCAGCCGTCGACGTGCTGTTTCGATCGGTGGCAGCGGTCTATGGAACTGGTGTGCTTGCGGTAGTGCTCACCGGCATGGGTTCAGACGGATTGATGGGTTGCCGCACGATTCGCGAACACGGCGGCAGCGTTCTGGTCCAGGACCAGGCCAGCAGCACGATATGGGGAATGCCGGGCGCTGGTTGCCAATGCTGGCCTGGCGCACAATGTGCTTCCACTCAAGGAGCTTGCGCCTGAAATCCTCCGCATTGCAAGCCGGATGCCCGCCGCTCAAAGGCAAGCCCGCGAGCTTCTGAAATCGGTGGTCTAAGTCATGGGAACGGCATCGGGCGTCGACTACGGCTATCTTCGTCAACTCGTTTTTGGTCTCTCGCAAAACGTGCTTGACCCCTCGCGCGACTATCTTTTTGAAACGCGACTTACCAAGGTGCTGCGCAATCAGGGCATGACGCATCTGGAAGAACTGATTCAATACTTGCGCCTGAGGAAAAATCCTGAGCTGGAGCGGTCCATCGCCGAGGCGATGACCATCAACGAAACCAGTTTTTTCAGGGATAGCCGGCCATTTGAGTTGTTGAGGACCGAACTGCTTCCGAAGATGATTGAAGCCCGGCGGCTCAGGCGGGGCCTGCGCTTCTGGAGTGCGGCTTGCTCTACCGGTCAGGAGGCGTACAGCCTGGGAATGCTGATGCGTGAGCACTTTCCATTGCTGGCAGATTGGGATATTCGCATTGAGGGGACCGATATCTGCGGCGAAGTGGTGGAGCGGGCGCAGGCCGGAAGCTATCACCGCATCGAGATGAACCGGGGTCTTCCCGCGCGCTTTGTCGTGCGCTACTTCGACCATGTGGGCGAGAACTGGGTGGTCAAGCAGGAAGTGAAAAAGATGTGCAACTTCCGCCAGGCAAATCTATGCGCCCAGCATTTGCCCTTTCGCCGCGAAGGAAGATCGCTTTGACGTCATCTTTCTGCGCAACGTGATGCTCTACTTTTCACAGGAGACGCGGCGCGCGCTGCTGGCTAATATATACCGTCTGTTGGCGCCAGATGGCGTTCTTTTCCTTGGATCGAGCGAACAACCCGCTGATCCGTCCATCTGGACTTCGGTGCTTGCCGGCGGTACATGTCATTTCAAACCGAGACTGCCGAGTTAGTTGGTAAATCAACTAATAAGTTAGTAAGTGAATAAGTTTGATGCCGCACTTTATGGTGCAGAGAACAAGTGCATTGATCTAGCGGGGCAACAGATGCGGAATGATCTATATGGCCCGGTCTAATTCTTCGTTTTTATGAGGACTTGGGAAGCTTTGAGATCCTGCATTGCAACAGCATCTGACGGATCAATCCTTACCACCTCCGCGAACTGCTCGGCCGCCTTCTCATAGTCGCCCAGTTGAAACAAGGCCGTGCCGAGTCCATTCAGCGCGTGAGTGTTTGAAGGGTCGAGGCGCAAAGCCTGGTTAAACGCCTCTATTGCTTCGGAATACCGATGCGGCTCCATTAGAATCCAGCCGATTTTGGAATAGGCCAATGCCTGATCGGGTTTGATGGCCAATGAATGCCGCAGTTCCTCTAACGCTTCCTGCTTCAATCCCTGGCTATCCAAGATAATTCCGTAATCGTAATGCGCAAGGTAGTTATCCGGCTCGAAGGCAATCGCCTGACGGCACTCCTGAGCCGCTTCGGCGAGTTTACCCTGCGTTTGCAGAGCATTGGCAAGATAAAGACGCGCCGTTACCAGGTCCGGCTGCTCGGCGAGCACCTTTCTGCTGTATATCTCGCCATCCCTCGGCCTGCCCATCAAAATGGACCATTGCGCCATAACGGACAGTGCAGTGGGATCGTCGGGAGCCGCGCGCAATGCCTGCTCGACGCGTTGCCCGGCAAGCGGCAAATTGCGCGGATCATTGGTTTGAATCAGGCTGAGGGCGGAATCAGCAAGAACCACAGTATTGGAGGGATCATAGTCCAGGGCGCGTTCGAAATATGCCTCCGCCTCGGCATATCTTTCCAGCCTCAAGTACGCCACGCCCAGGCTTAAATTGGGAAGTGAGCCGCGCGGGTCAACTTCAAGCGTGTGGCTGAAAAGCGTAACCGAATCTTTCCACAGCTTAACCTGCGCATAGGTCTTTACGGCGCATGCTGCTATCAGTGCGACGGCAAGCAGTTGAGTCGCAACCCTGATCTTCGGAGAGTGAGCAACGGCATCGCCAGCAAGCCAGACAATGGCGATAAAAAGTCCGATGAAGGGGAGATAGGTATAACGCTCGGCTATGGACTGCTCTCCAACCTGCACTATACCGATGACCGGCACTAATGTTCCCAGAAACCATAGCCAGCCGATGATGCAATAAGGCTTATCCTTGCGAATATACCAGCACACGGCGGTGATCCCCGCAAGCGCAAGGAGGGATAACATCGCCGCGGCAACCATTTTTTTATCTAAGTCATAGTAATAATAGATCGTAAGTGGATCGGGCCAGATTGTGATGCGCAGATAACGGAAGTAACTAATCGCCGCTTGACAGATTCTATCCCATAAGTTCAAGCCTTGAAGTGCAGCCACCGCGCCTTCTGACCGTTGCGCAATAAAGGTTACGACGCTGGAGAGAATCGCCATGATAAAAAGGGGCCATTTCTCAAGGCATAACTTCCACAGCGAAGAGAGCCAGTGCGCACGAGTTTCCGGGCTGAATAATATTCTGCGCAGCGGCCAGTAATCGAGTAACAGGAGCGCAAACGGAAGAGTGACGGCCATCGGCTTTGACATAAGAGCGCAGGCAAAGCCGCAGACGACCCACGCCATGCGTTTCCAGGAAGGGTTGCGGACGTACCATGCATATGCGAGCAAAGTGCAAAGGAAGAAAAATGCGCACAAAACATCCTTGCATTCGGCAATCCAGGCAACGGATTCAACGTGCGCCGGGTGCAGAGCAAAGAGAAATGCGACCATAGCGGAACGTCCCATATAGCCGGTCATGTACAAAAGCAAAAGGAAGAGGAGAACGGCATTGACGGTGTGGAGATATAAGTTGGTCAAATGATGGCCGGAGGGATTACTGCCATATAGCTTCCAGTCGACCATGTGGGAAATCCACGTCAGCGGATGCCAGTTTCCCTGATTAAATGTTGTGAATGCCCATGCGATGCCTTGCGAGTTGACTCCCTGATGCACATGCTGGTTCTCGAGGACATAATAGCCATCGTCGCAGGTAAGGAAATCGTTGTGCCGCACATTCTGATAGGCAATCAGGGTAACCAGCGCAATGACCAGGCAGACAGCGGCAATTTGCCACGGCTGATGGGTTGCCGGAGGAATGGGAACGGCACTTGCCGCCGCCACTTCTGGCGAGCGCCTGGCTCCGAATTTGCGCTGTCGAAATTTCTTCGCCATGATGGGCAGTCTCCGATCATTCTAATCGGAGGGTTTCAAGTCGTTGATCAGCAAATGCGCGAACTGGCGACGACGCAGGTTTTACGATTTTATCGGTGCTTTCATCTCAAGATTCTGGCAATGCGCAACGAATCCCTCCGCGTCTTTTACGCCACATTCCATCCCGCGGAATCGGTCCATCGCTTCGTGCATGGGCCAGAAATCCGTCACAGGGTTCTGGCTGGCGTGGGCATAACACGCCGCCTGTTTACGGCTCACGGACTGGGCAATATCGACATAGTGGGTGGGGTGAAAAATCTGCGTCTGCAGGCCCTGGTCCACTTCGTAGTAATAAAGATCAAATTTCTTGCCACCTTGGAGCCAGGCGTCGTAAGCCAGCAGAGACGCGACGCGGTGGTCACGATGGGAATCGATGGGCCATTGCGTGAAAACCACGTCGGGGTTTTCGGCATCGAGGAGCTTGCGAAATTCTTCGTAGCGCGATCGATTTATCTCGGTCTGTCCATTCACCTGGCCAACGAATACGGGCCTTGCCTTCAATATCGCGCAAGCCTTCTCCGCTTCAGCGGTTCGGATTACTGCGGTCTCCTGCATGGAAACGCCTTTAATGCCGGTCTCTCCGCGGGTGAGGTAGAAGATAACCACGTCGTGGCCCTGGTCGGCGTAAAGCGCGATCACGCCTCCGCATCCTGATTCCGGATCATCGGGGTGTGCTCCAACAACCACGATTTTCTGCTTGCGAGCTGTTCCGGCGGATTCAGCGCTTGCGGCGGTTGACGAGAGGCCTGCTCCCACCGATGCCATGAAAACGCTGGACCGCGCCAACATGTTTCTGCGTGTGATCTTTTCCATGCTTCTGCCTCCCATTCGATGCTTGCTTTCTAGAGATACGTACTTTGTTTCGAAATTGCATCAGCCGTTGAGGAGTTCTTCCACTTCGTCATGCAGCCGGGCGGTAATGGTGGACTCAGTTTCAGCTGGTGAGAAGCGGATGGGCTGGCCTACATGCACTTCGAGAATGCCGGAGTGGAACCAGCGTCGCCGCCCGGTCTTCAACTCGCCCAGGCCACGGATTGCGATGGGCAGCACGGAGGCTCCGGATTGCTTCGCCAGCAGCCCGATTCCCGGACGGAAACGCGCCAGAGCACCTTCAGCGGAGCGCGTGCCCTCGGGAAAGACCAGCACGTTGAAGCCGCAATCCATTGCCTTGCCAGCGTGATCAAAGCTGGGCTGGAAGTTACGCTGCCGGGCGAGTGGAAAGACGTTGAAGAGCGCCGTGATGAGCAAATAAGCAAGAGGCCCGAACGGAGAAAAGCGGCCGTTATCGGGATCGCGAAAGTGGCGGAAATCCTCGAGCATTTCGCCAGACATGGCTACCGCCAACTGTCGCCGGATAGGACCAGGAAGGGCGTATTGGATGAACGGCCCGTCGTAGGTGGTGACGTGATTTGCGACGATCAGCAGGGGTCCATCGGCGGCGAGTTTGTGGGGCGCAACCACGGCAGGATGCGCCAGCAGCCAAACCAGCGGGCGCATGACCGCCTCAACAAAAGCAGAGCGCAACCAACGGATGGGCAGAAGCCAGGGCCAGTGGGGGTAGATATAGGAAGGGGGCATGGTCTGCAGAGCGAGTTCAGCACCGGCCTGGGTTGGAGCCGGGCGATCGGTTTCACCGCCGCTTGGATGCGCGATATTCGTATGGTTTTTCCCGTCGGCAGTCGTGGCAGGCAACATTGCGCGCGCCCCGAATCCTTCACCGGCCAGCAGCTGCCTTAGCTCGCCCAGGGTTTGCATTTCTTCGAGCAGGCCACTCTCGGGAACCATGCCCAGCCGTTCCTCGATGGCGGCGGCCAACTGCACGCGGCCCAGGCTGTCGAGGTGCAGATCTTCGGTGAGGCGCAGTTCATCGCCGACACCAGCCGGCGCCTCGCCTGAAATCTGCGCGATCATGGCCAGGAGCCAGTCTGTGGAGGCTCCAAACGCACCCGCGCCGGCATTGTTTGCTGCTCCCGTACTTTCATTGGCGGCCGCAGCCTGGATGCCGGCAAGCCATGTGGCAACGGTCTTGCGCCGGATCTTGCCGGTAGAAGTGCGGGGTAGATCGGGCTCTGGCCACAGAACCCAGCGGCGCAGGCGTTGAAACTCCGCCAGGTGGGAGTTGGCACGCTCGATGGCTACGGCAGCCTGCTCTCCTTCGCCGCGGAAGGCAAGAACGGCGCAGGGTTCCGTGCCGGCCGCCGTTTGCAGCGGCACAACAGCGCAGGCCGCCACGCCCGGTTCCTGTTCAATGGCTGCTTCCAGGTCCTCGGGGTGCAGGTTCACTCCAGCGGCGGTAACGATGACCTCGCTTTTGCGGCCGAGGAAGCGCAACTCGCCGGAAGGCTGAACCTGAGCCAGGTCGCCTGTAGCCAGCCACTTGCCTTTGCGCTTGTGCAAAGCGCCGCCTTGCCATGTGGCGCCTGAGATGGAAGCGCCGCGCACCAGCACTTCGCCGTCCGGGCCCAGCTTGACTTCACGCCCCGGCATCGGCTTACCGATGGTTCCCCGCGCTACGTGGAAGGGATGGTTGAGGGTGATGAGCGCGGTGGTTTCAGTCATGCCGTAACCCTGGACCAGGACGAATCCAAGAGCGTTCCAGAACTGCTCCAACGAAGCAGGCAACGCTCCTCCGCCGGAGATCAGTGCCCAGAATTTGAGACCGAATGCCGAATGAACGCAGCGGAAACGCCACCAACGCAGCCAGGGGTTCATGCCTTGACTGCGGTCTACGCGCTCCGCAAGGCCGGGGAGGGTTGATTCCAGATGGGTCTTAAGCAGCGCCAGCACCCTGGGTACGGCGGCCAGCACGGAGATGCGCTCGCGGTGGATGGTTTCGATGAGCCTTTGTGCAACCAGGCGACTTTCAAAGTGCAGTTCGGCGGCGAAGATGGGTGGAACCCACAGGCCCATGGTCTGACCGAATACGTGGCTCAGAGGCAGCGTGTGCAGAATACGCAGGGGATGGATCAGCCGCTCGTAGCGAAGATAGGGCTGTGCGCCTTCCTCGATGGGTCCCACGCTGGCCAGCACATTGCCGTGGGTGATCACGATGCCCTTGGGGTCGCCGGTGGTGCCGGAGGTGAAAAGAATCTCGAGCGGGGTATCGCGCGAGAGTGCTGCAACAGGGCCGGCTTCTTCAGCAGGTAGTGCGGAGAGCCAGTCCTCGAAGGTGAGCCGTGGATAAATGTGCGGGATTTTGTTCAGGCAATTGGGCGAGCAGCAGAGCGTCGCCCACTGCCAGTTTCGGAGCAACGTCGGCTGCAACGCGCGCGGCAAACTCCGCGGTTCCGACGGCGTCAAGAGGAACGACAAGAACCCCACGCAGCATGCAGCCATAGAAGGCCGCAATCCACTCCGCACTGTTTTCAGCCCACAGGAGCACGCGGTCGCCGGGATCGATACCGCGCTGGACCAGCAGAGCGGCAAAACGGCCGGCCATGTGGGCGATCTCCCCGTAGGTGGTTACCCTGCGGCGATTCCCCTGGTAACGCACTACGGCCACTTCGCGGCCGTGGCGGCGAAGGTCATCGAGGAGTGTAGCCAAATGGTCTCGCATGGGCGCTCCGGCAAAGATCATGGTACGCGATGGAGCCGCTTCGGCGCTCTTCATCGAAGTAACAAAGCAATGGCCAAAAGCGACTTTCGAGTCGAATGATATTGAGAAGAGCTTTAGCTTATTTCCCAGCGCAAGGGCTTTTCGAGGCTGCCTTCGCCAGTCAAACGGATCGCCTGCATGCCGTGAAGCAAAGGCTCGACCGATCCGTTGACGTTGATTTGCCGCAGTCGCGACCTCTCTGGATCGGGCAATTGTATTTCAATCGTCCAACGTCCTGCCGTGGCCGGTGCATACCATCCAGAGAAGCCTTTTGAAGACTTACTGAATCCCAGAAGAGGAGACGAGAACTCATACTGCGCCAAAGGCAGGGCCGGATTAAATCTGACCCCGGTTTCGTGAAAGTCGACGCCGAGCAGTTTGGCTGCGCTATACAGCGGCCAGGCATGCGGATGCATATTCATTACCGGATAATCCGTCCAGTTCACTCCCCAATCCGACGGGTCCTTGCGGCCGTCTTTTGATGGCTCCGCAAACATTGTTTGTCCGGGATGCTTCGATAGCACAGAGTTATAACAATCAGGGCCGCTCCAGATGCCGTACCAGATCTCCGGGTAAGCCTCGGCATGAGCGGCCAGGGAGTTCTTTTTCCATTCGTCCCACGCCGATGATCCGCCGGCCATGGCTAGTGCCCAGATCAGAGTTCCATTGATACTGGGCCAGATTCCTCCGTTTTCAAGGACTCCGTCCGGCTTGGACGGTGTCGATTCGCTTGATTCAGGATCATGGCGCCGATCGGAGAAGGGCGGCGTACTAACTCGTCGAGCGCGGCTACCAATGTTTCGCGCTGGCCGGGAGTGGCTGCGCCACCGATGATTGCCCAGGGCTGCGGCTCCAGCCATAGGCGATCTTCGCCAATCCAGCCTAGGTTCGGTCCCAGCCACGCACGACGGAACCAACGGCCGCTCCAGTTTGCCTGTACAGCCTGGCGCTGACCTTCTGCCTTGGCTTGCGCTTCGCTGGCTGTTGCTTTGTCTCCGGCGTAAGTGAGCATGCGTGCGTAGTAGTCGAGGACATAACTTGCCATGGCGGCGTTAAGAACGCTTTCTCCCTGCTCACGAACTTCTCCGACCAGCTTTTCAGGGACCCTAACCGCCACTACGCCATCGTTCCAGTCGCCCAGGTCATGATGCGCATGAGGCCGTGCTTGCCTACGCCGATCACTTTCGCAAGGTGCGCATACGAGCGGCCCAGCAGTTCGCCAACCGTTGGGTCTGTGGGGCGCGCTTCCAGACGCGAATAGGCAGGAATTTTCTCTTCGAGAAATTTTTTGTCGCGTGTGGCCAGCACGTATTCGGCGAAGCTGCCCATAGCAGCCACATCTCCTGATCGCCGGGAACGAACTGGAGCCGGCATGGGGACGCCGCTGCCGACAATGCCATAGGGAATGGATCCATCCGGCTGGATTTCTTTCAGCGTGTAGCGAATGATTTCCTTGACAATCTCTGCATGGCTGAAGATAAACGGCAAGTGTGCTGCAGCGGATCGCGCGCTGCGCCCTGGAATCCCATGATGTATTGGTAGACGTGGCCTTGCGAGAGTATGTGCTCGCCAAAGAAACCGTCATATGTGAGAGCGCTGCGCAGGTAATAGTTGTGCCAGGAAATTTCTCTCTCGACCCACGGCTCGGAGGGGACGGAAAAGCGAAGGCCTTCGGTTTTCCAGGAGCGCTCGAGCGTGCCAGCTAGCCGGCCGGATCGACGGAGTATTTTTTCACCAGGCCGTCGATCTTGAATCCATCCGGCAGATACCCGTAGAGGAAATAAATCGTCCGGCTCTCGCTGGGCTGTAATTCGAAATCGCGCTCCAAAAGAAACGCGCTGGGCCGCCGGCTGCGACTGAGATCGTTTGATCAACTTGCTTGCGAATCCCGATCAGGGTGGTCGATGCCTCCGCTGCCGAAGAAGCTGGCGGCATCGGTGGCAAAGCCGTCCATGGGTGCATCAAGCGAAACGAGAAATGTTGATGGAGGGTTGAGATCCTCCATCGTGGCTCCGGTCGAGCGGTCCGGATAATTGCCCGGAAATATCGCTCGATGGATTCTTCATCTCTGTTTCAACTTTTTTCCATAGCTCCATATCTTCCGGGGTGCGCCCGAGGAAGCGCTGGCTTTCCATCAGTCCGGCGCCATTTGGCAAAACTTCAAATCGATGGGCAAAGCGCGAAGCAAAGTTACGCCGCAGTGCTGCAGCCTTGGCGGGATCTTTGAGCCTACCCGCCTCCATTCCGGAACGAAATGAAAACTGATAGTTGTGGCAGCCCCAATACTCGATCCAGCGCAGATTTGCCGCGCGGCTGCTGTGGTTCGTTACTTTGACCATTGAAATCAGAACGGGATCATCGCCGAATGGGCGCAAGTATGGTCTGATCAACTTCGTACTTGATTACCCTTACGGTCTTTCTCAGGTAGCCTTCGCCCATCCCACGGTCAAAGGATGCGCCATTTCCGGGATAGTAAGTGCTGAGCACCGCGCTTCCATCGGTGAGGAAACCGATGCCGGCACCATAGCGTCCCTGTTCCGGGCAATAATCGTTGAGGAATTTCGGCGAGCCTTCGTCCTGGCGGACCTGCACATAACCGTAGTTCGATACGGCCGCTACAAGTCGATCGTTCCCTACCTGGTGCGTTTGATCCGTCGGCGCACGCCACTGTTTATGGACCGGCGAGACGGCTTTGCTGTCAGCAACCTGGTTGCAGGTGTACCTGTATGCCGGCAGACCGAACTGATCGGTAATCCACTCACCGAAATAGCCGGAACCGTAAGGCTTCGGTTCTTTGCTCTGCGGTTCAATGGCAACTTTGGGCGAGAGAAACTGAAAGGCAGATGCGAGTTTCGCCAAGCTGAACCTGTGCGATGCCCCCATGCCCACCATACCTAGAAATTGACGCCGATCGATCATCACTCTTCCTTGCTGCCGCGCTGCTGGCTTTATCCAGAATAAGCCTGTCGCCGCCGCATGATTTCCGGGTATATAACTGACGTCATTGGATTGACAGCAAACATAGCGAATAACGAACCTTCCGTCAACAGTGCGGGAAATGAAACGAGCGCCCTCCCGCGTTATTCTCAATGGAGCATGGACCTCAAACGGCCCAACCCGGAATCTATCCCTACTCCGGCTAACGCAGCCGATCCGTTTGCCTGTTTTCATCCTGTCACGGCAGCCTGGTTTCAGGCGGTATTCGATGCGCCGACTGCGCCACAACGGATGGGATGGCCGGCAATTGCGCGTGGGGAGAGCGCGCTGATTCTGGCTCCCACGGGGACGGGCAAGACGCTGGCCGCGTTTCTGTGGTGTCTGGATAGGCTGATGCTCAGAAACAGGGATCAGGGATCAGAGATCAGGGATCAGAAAGGTTGCTGAAAATGAACGGCGGGGATGCCGGATTGTTTATGTTTCGCCCTTGAAGGCGCTGGCGGTGGACGTGGAACGCAATCTGCGGTCGCCGCTGGCGGGCATGGCGAATATGGCGCGGCGGATGGGCGTGGAGTTTCGCGAGCCGGCAATCAGCGTACGCACAGGCGATACTCCGCAAAAGGAGCGGGCGCGGTTTGCACGTCATCCGGCGGAGATTCTGATCACCACGCCGGAGTCGCTTTACCTGCTGCTTACGTCGCAGGCTTCCGAGGCGCTGCGAACGGTGGATACCGTGATCATCGATGAGATTCACGCCCTGGTTCCCACCAAGCGCGGCGCGCACCTGGCGCTTTCATTGGAACGATTGGAGGCGCTGACCGGGCGGCGATTGCAACGCATCGGGCTTTCAGCTACGCAGCGGCCTTTGGAAGAAGTGGCGCGCTTTCTAGGCGGAGTGGCCACCAGCGGTGGGGCAGACGGCGCTTAGCGTGCCACGCGAAGCGAGCACTGCTCGAGCCCTCAGAATGGTCTACGGACGTTGCGGATGCCGCAATGCTCAAATACCGTCCTGTGACCATTGTGAACGCCAGCGCGCCCAAGCAACTGAAGCTGCGCATTGAAGTTCCCGTGGAGGATATGGCGCGGCTGGGCGAGCAGGAGGAACTGCCCAGCGGTCCGGCTTCGCAGGCTCCCCGGCGAGTTTCGATCTGGAATGCGATTCATCCTCGGTTGCTGGAGATTATTCGTGAGCGCAACTCAACGATTTTATTTGTCAACAGCCGCCAGGTGGCCGAACGGCTAGCCGGAGCGCTTAATGAACTGGCAGGAGAGGCGATCGTCCGCGCACACCACGGATCGCTGGCGGCGGCGCAGCGTTCGATCATCGAGGAACAGTTGAAGGCGGGGAAAATTCGCGCGCTGTGTGCGACTTCGACGCTGGAACTGGGCATCGATATGGGCGCGGTGGACCTGGTGATTCAGATTGAAGCGCCGCCCTCGGTGGCTAGCGGTATGCAGCGGATTGGGCGCGCAGGGCATCACGTGGATGCGGTGAGCGAAGGGATTCTCTTTCCCAAGTACCGAGCCGATCTGGTGGCCTGCGCCGCAGTTACGCGCGCCATGCACGAAGGGCACATTGAGTCCACACGATTTCCGCGCAATCCGCTGGATGTGCTTGCGCAGCAACTGGTAGCGATTGTCGCGCATCCTCCGTCGGTGGCTGCTCCAGCGCGCAAGGCGAAGGTGATCAAGAGCGCTCGTCGTGGGAAGAATCTCGCAGCAGACTTGAAATTTGGCGATTGGGATTCGGCTCGAAAGGAATTGGAAGCGCAGAAGCCCGAAGTCAGCGTGGACGCGCTCTTTGAACTGGTGCGCCATGCTGCGCCGTTTGGCGGTCTGAGCCGTGCCGCATTCGAGGGCGTGCTCGATCTGCTCAGCGGACGCTATCCTTCCGATGAGTTTGCCGATTTGCGTCCCCGTCTGACCTGGGACCGCGTGCGGAACGTGGTCACGGCGCGCGATGGCGCGGCGCGGCTGGCGATTCTTAATGCGGGCACCATTCCCGACCGAGGCCTCTACGGCGTTTTCCTGGCTTACAGCGAAGGGAAAGCGGTGCGTGTGGGTGAGTTGGACGAGGAGATGGTTTTTGAAAGCCATCCCGGCGAGACTTTCATCCTGGGTGCATCTACGTGGAGGATTGTAGAGATTACGCATGACCGCGTACTGGTGACGCCCGCCCCCGGCGAGCCTGGGAAGATGCCATTTTGGAAGGGAGATGGTCCGGGAAGGCCGCTGGAGTTTGGCCGCCGCATCGGCGCCCTGGTGAGAGAATTGCGCGGGCTGCCCAAGCCGGCGGCACTGACTCGGTTGGTGAGCGAGCACGATCTCGATCCTGGCGCCGCGGAAAATCTGATGCAGTTCCTTGCCGATCAGGAGGCTGCGACGGGCTCGGTGCCCGATGATCGGACGGTGGTGATCGAGCGCTGCCGCGATGAGCTGGGCGATTGGAGAGTTTGCGTGCTCACGCCTTTCGGCAGCCGCATTCACATTCCCTGGGCAATGGCGGTGAGCGCACGCATCCGTGCAGCAGGCGGGCCGGACGTGGAGACTCTTTGGGGTGACGATGGATTTGTTCTGCGCTTCCCCGATACGGACGAGCTGCCAGATCCAGATTGGTTCCTGGTAGAGCCGGCAGAGGCGATGGCGCTGGTTCTGCGGCAGTTGGGCTCGACGGCGCTGTTCGCGGGTCGCTTTCGCGAGGCTGCTGGGCGGGCACTGCTGCTGCCGCGACGGCGCGCCGACATTCGCTCGCCGCTGTGGCAGTTGCGCAAGCGCTCCTACGATTTGTTGAGCGTTGCTTCGCGTTATCCAAGGTTTCCGCTGCTGCTTGAGGCCTATCGCGAGTGCCTGCGCGATGTGTTCGATATGCCTGCACTGATTGAGACGCTGCGCGCAGTTGAGCAGCGGCAGTTGCGGGTGCACGTGGTGGAGACGCGCAAGCCGTCGCCGTTTGCGGCGTCGCTGCTGTTCAGTTACGTGGCGAATTTTCTTTATGACGGCGATGCGCCACTGGCTGAGCGGCGTGCACAGGCGCTCACCATCGATCAAGACCAGTTGCGCGAGTTGCTTGGAGAGGCCGATTTGCGCGAGCTTCTGGATGCGGATGCGATTGCAGAAGTGGAAGAGACGGCGCAGTGCCTGGCCGAAAACTATCGCGCGCGCACCGTCGACGGTATTCACGATCTTTGTTTGCGGTTGGGTGATCTTTCACGGCAGGAATTGGCGCGGCGCGTGGCTTCGCAGGATTTACTGGAGCAAGTAGACCGGCTAGTGCGATCGCGACGACTGCTGGAGTTGAGGATTGCCGGCGAGCGGCGGTTGATTGCGGCGGAAGATGCGGCGCGCTACCGGGACGGGCTGGGGATTCCGTTGCCGCCGGGACTAGCCTCGGCGTTGCTGGAGCCGGTTGCACATCCGGTATTGGAGATCGTTCGCCGTTATGCGCGCTCGCATGGGCCATTTACCTTGCGCGAGGTTGCGGATCGGTTTGCGTTGGACGCGGTAGTAGTCGAAAATGCGCTGCGGCTGCTTGCTGCGGAAGGACGCGTGTTGGAGGGCGGTTTCCGCCCCGGCGGCCTTAATCGGGAGTGGTGCGATGCGGAGATGCTGCGGCTGATTCGACGTAAATCGCTGGCCAAACTGCGCCGCGAAGTTGAGCCGGTGGAGCAACACACGTTGGCGCGATTCCTCACGCACTGGCAAGGGCTGCTGAATCCGCGGCGGAGTGGAAATCTTGATCCGCTGTTGGATGCGGTTGAAAGTTTGCAGGGTGCGCCGCTGCCCGCGTCTCTGGTGGAATCGGCAATTTTGCCGGCGCGGATTGCGGAGTATGAGCCGGCCGGGTTGGACACACTGATCGCCGCGGGCGAAGTGGCGTGGGTGGGCGTGGAGCCAATAGGGGAACGCGATGGGCGGGTCGCGTTTTTTCTTGCCGACAAACTGCCGCTGCTTGCGCAGCAGAGGCCACTGGTTGAACCACTCAGTGAGCGCGAAGAAAAACTGATCGCCGTGCTTCAAGCCACTGGCGCAAGTTTTTTTGATGCTCTGCATCAGGCCGTGGGCGGAGGCTATCCGGGTGAGACGATCGAGGCGCTGTGGAGCCTGGTGTGGCGCGGACTGATTACCAATGATTCGCTTCATGCGCTACGGGCGTATATTGCCAGACCGGAAAATTCACGGACGCCGCGGCGGTTGCAGACCGGTTCTGTTTTTCGTTCGCGTCGCACTACGCCGCCGACTGCGCAGGGACGTTGGTCGTTGCTTCCGCTACGCGCGAAGACAGGCGGTGTAGAAATTGGCCCGACGGCAACCGAAGCCAGTCACGCGCTGGCTTTGCAACTGCTCAACCGGTATGGTGTGCTGCTGAGGGAATCAGTGACGGCGGAGAACGTGCCGGGTGGATTCAGCGCGGTTTATGACGTACTGAAGGCTCTCGAAGAGAGTGGGCGTATTCGTCGCGGGTATTTTGTGGCGGGATTGGGCGCTACTCAGTTTGCGCTGCCGGCGGCAGTGGATCTGCTGCGCCAGTTGCGTAACGCTCTGCCCCAGGAGAAGCCGGAGTTTGTGCAGTTGGCCGCTGCCGACCCGGCCAATCCATATGGTTCGGTACTGCGCTGGCCTGAGCTTCCGGTTGCCGAGGAAGACTCGGAGTCAGCGCCGCGGGTGCTCACGCGCGCGGCTTATGCTGAGGTGATTTTGCGCAATGGGCAACTGGTTGCATGGCTGAAGCGCGGCAATCCGAATCTGTTGGTTTTTTTGCCTGCCGAGGAACCAGAGCGTTCGCAGGCGGCTGCGGGGCTGGCGCATTTCCTTTGCGCGCGAGGGCAGGAACGGCTGCGCGGAAGTCATCACGGTGTGCTCATCACCACCATCAACGGTCAGCCGGTAGCGGCGCATCCGATGGCGCGGTTTCTTATGGATGCGGGCTTTCATCCCGGCCCTCTGGGAATGCATCTGCGCCGAATTCCTTTGCCGGTTGGGCGGGAATCTGACGAGTCACACGCGGGCGAGGTGCAATAGGCGATGCCGGAAGGCGATACGATTTTTCGCACGGCACGCGCACTGGGCCGCGCGCTCATGGGCAAGCCGATTACGGGTTTTCGATCAACGTATCCCAGGCTGACGCGCTTCAACGACGATACGCCGCTTGCGGGACAGACGGTGGAGCGCGTGGAAGCGCGCGGGAAATGGATGCTGATTCATTTTTCCGGCGGGGGAACGCTGGCTACGCATTTACTCATGAACGGTAGTTGGCATATCTACCGGCACGCCGAGAAATGGCAGCAACCTCGCATTAATATGCGGATCGTAATTGAAAACAGCGATTATGTTGCCGTTGGTTTTCGCGTGCCGATAGCCGAGATGCACTCGGCGCAGTCATTGGCACGCGATCGCAGGATTCCGCGCTCTGAAATTGACGTGCTGGGCGATAGATTCGACGCGGATGCAGCCGCGCGCCGTCTTTTGGCGCATGGAGAGGAAGAGCTTGGCGATGTGTTGATGCATCAGGAAGTGATGGCCGGCGTGGGCAATGTCTTCAAGTCTGAAATCTGCTTTGTTGCCGGGCTTAATCCCTTCCGGAAGGTGGCTACGATCACGCTCGAGCAGGCAGGCGAGGCGGTTGCCTTGGCGCAGCGGTTGCTCGCGGCTAACGTGCTTGAGGATTCGGGCGATGCGATTGTGACCTATGGCGGACGGAAGCGGCGCACTACGCACGAATCGGATCCCGGCGCCAGTTTGTGGGTTTATGGGAGAAGGGGTGAGCCTTGCCGGCGCTGCGGCGAGCCGATTCGCAGACGAATCCAGGGATTGGATGCGCGCGTAACTTTCTGGTGCGGGCTTTGCCAGCCGATGCCGGATGGCAGCGAGATCGACGGATAGCAAATCGAATCTGACATACAGCAGCCGGTTGGGGTTCGTGGTCTCCCACCCTTTCCGCAGAAAAAAGCGGAAAGGATGGGGCACCCGTTCCTTGTTAGGCGTTCGGCAGAAAGTTAATTCATGGGTTATTTGCCCAGGCCGAAAATTTTTTGCAGCACGTTGCGATGATCGGAAGGGTGGTCGCAGGTATCCGTGGGGGCCGTGCCGTCAAGGAAGGCAGCGTCGAAAGCTTCCGGGCAGGTATCGTCGCTGAGCAGGTCGGTGTTCTTGTCGATCTTGACGATTTCAACGCCTTCCGGCGGCGAGAAGTCGTGAGTGTCAGAGTACTGCGGCAGCAGCACTGCCCTTTTCATGAACTCGGCCCAGATGGGCGCTGCGGCTTGAGCGCCCTGGAGCTTGATGTCGGTGTAGTCATCGTTGCCCACCCAAACTATGCACAGCAAATTGCTGGTGAATCCGGCAAACCATGCATCGTGGTCGGTTCCGGTTTTGCCGGCGGCAGGAGCAGTGAATCCCATATTGCGCACACCAGCACCGGTACCTGAGCCGGTGACGTCACTGCTCAGCACATTTTGCATCATGTTGAGGGTGAGGTATGCGACGCGTGGGTCTAGTATCTGTTTGGAGGTGGGCGAGTAGTCGCTGATGATGTCGCCGGTGGAAGTGCGGACGCTGGCCAGCATCCAGGGGTCCAGGTGCAGGCCGTTGTTGGCGAAGATGGTGTAAGCCCCGGCCATATCGAGCGGCGTCGCGTCATAAGAGCCGATGGCCATCGAGGGCGTGCCGCGCGCGCTCTTGACGCCTGCGTCACGGGCCAGCGCTGCCACGCGATCAAAGCCCACCATCGAGGCTAGGCTGATGGTGGCGTTGTTGAGTGAACGCATCAGGGCGTAGCGCGCCGTCACCTCGTCGTGGTACTCACCTTCAAAATTCTTAGGAGTGTACTCATAAGGAGTTCCTTCGCCATATGTGGTCTGCTCGTCCTTCAGCATCGTCAGCGGCGAGAAGAGCTTGGTTTGCCCCGGCAGCATCGTGCCTTCCGCAGCCGTGGCGAAGGCCGAGGCGTAGACGAAGGGCTTGAAGATGGAGCCGGTTGGGCGTTTAGCTACTGCGTGATTCAATTGCGAGTTGCCATAACTGCGCCCGCCCACCATGGCCAGCACTTGGCCGGTGTGGGGATTGAGCGCGACCAGCGCCACTTGCGGGTAGACGTACGCTATGCCGCGTTTTCTATCGAGCGCGTGCAGCTTGTCGACCTTCTCATCCACAACGTGAATGGTGGATTCGACTGCTGATGTGGCCAAGCGCTGGAGATCGGGATCGAGCGAAGTATAGATGTGCAGGCCTTCGCTGTTGAAGTCGCGCTCGCCCAGTTTCTGTACCAGTTGATCGCGCACCAGATCAACGAAGTAGGGCGCCTCGCTGGCATCAACGCTGGCTGCCGAGAGGTGAAGCGGCTCAGACTTGGCGCGTTCGGCCTGGTCTTTGGTGATTGCGCCGGTCTCGACCATGGAATCCAACACCAGGTTGCGGCGTTCGATGGTGCGGTCCGCGTGGCGGAAAGGATTGAAGTAGTTGGGCCGCTGAATGATGCCGGCCAGCAGCGCACACTCGGCCAGATCGAGCTGGCGCACGTCTTTGCCGAAGTAGGCCTGCGACGCCTCGCCAAAGCCGTTGATGGAGAAGCTGCCGCGCTGGCCCAGGTTGATCTGGTTGGCATACATCTCGAAGATCTCTTTTTTGGTGAAGCGATGCTCGAGCTGAAAAGTAATGACGATTTCGATGATCTTGCGCTTGATGCGCTTTTCCGGCGAGAGAAAAAAGCCGCGCGCCAACTGCATAGTGAGGGTGGAACCTCCCTGCTGCTTCTGGCCTGTGGTCAGGTCATGGAAAACCGCATCCACGAGCCGCCAGTAGTTAACGCCGTTGTGCTCAAAGAAGCGGCGGTCCTCAATGGCCAGGACGGCCTGGATCAGGTTCTGCGGAATCTCGTCGTAGGTGACCAGGCGGCGCTTGGTGCGGTTGGGATCGTCGCTGAGGCCGGTGATGAGCAGCGGCTCCAGCTCATAGCTGGACAGCGGCTGGCCATGATCGTCGGTGATGGATTCCACCACGCCGGAGCCGATGCGGATGGTTGCGCTGTCCTGCGCATGATAGGATTGCGGACCGGGGCGCACGGTGATGGTCTGCGCGCCCTGCGAGTAGGTTCCCAACGGCGAAATCTGCGTGGCGCCATCGGTGGAGTAGCCGGCTTCGCGCAGTTCATTGGCGATGAGGTGGATGGTGAGCTTTTGTCCGGGACGGACCTCGCGAGGCGCGGCATAGATTTTTGCTGTATTTGCGAAGATGGGCTGCTTGAGCCTGTCGTCCACGATGCGCTCGTATTTGAAATAAAACCAGCCGACGACGATCAGGGCGCCAAGCGCAACGGCCGCGATGGCCAACAGCGCCACGCGCAACAGAAGCGATGAAAAGCTTTGCTTCCCATCGAGTCTCGGAATCCTGATCTTCAACGCCATTGCCGCTCCTTAAAAACAGTGATCAGTTTTCAGTGGTCAGTGATTCGCTACAGGCTGTCATCGGTAGACAACAGCAGAGCATCTTCCTGGACACGTTCCTTCACCAGTGCCACGGCCGCATCGAGCGCCACATCCACGCTGGTGGCTGTTGAGCGCGTTACCAATTCAACTTGTCCTCCTGCGACTTTCTTGCCGACGTTGATGCGGTAGGGAATTCCGACCAGGTCTGCATCCTTGAATTTGACGCCCGCGCGCTCGTCTCTGTCATCCAGCAGCACATCGAGACCCGCGGACTCAAGTTCTGCGGCGAGCTTTTCACCGGTCTCGCGCAGCGCTGAATCGGCAACGTTGGTTACCGTGACCACCACGGTGAAAGGTGCAATCGAGGCCGGAAGCCAGAAGCCGTTCTTGTCGTTGGACTGCTCGATTGCGGCGGTGAGAATGCGCTCGATGCCGATGCCGTAGCAGCCCATGATGGGCGTGACTTCCTTGCCATTCACATCGAGCACGCTCGCACCCATGGACTGAGTGTATTTGCGGCCGAGCTTGAAGATGTGACCGACTTCGACGGCCTTGCCAACAACGAGCTTGCCGGAGCAGCCTTCGGTTGGGCAGGATTCTCCCTCATTCACGCTGCGGATTTCGGCTGCAAGAGTCCAGGTGAAGTCGCGATCCGGCACGACATTGCGCAAATGGTAGTCGAGCTTGTTGGCGCCGGCGACGAGGTTGTTGCGGCCTTCGAGAGACTTGTCCACTACGACCGTAAGACCTTCTTCGAGAGGCTTGGCATTCGGTTTGAGACCGACCGGTCCGAGGAAGCCGGCTGGTCCGTTGAAGAACTTTGTCAGCTCTTCCGCTTGCATGGTGCGCAGTTCACCCGCGCCGATGGCGCTCAACAGCTTTGTTTCGTTGACCTGATGATCGCCGCGCAGGAACGCCGCCACACCATGCCAGGTACCTGGCTTGCCCCCAGCCCCGTGCTTCAGCGCCATATAAGCAACGCACTTGATGTCGGAAGATTCAGCCATCTTGAAGAAGGCAGCCACTTCGGCGATTGTTGCGCAGTCGGGCGTGTGAACCAACTCCGGTTTACCGTCACCGGTCGGCTCGAGTTCCGTAACAGGTGCGAGCAGCGAAGATGCCTTCTCAACATTGGCCGCGTAACCGCAGACCGGACAGCTTGCAATCAGGTCTTCGCCGGCGTCGGTGTAGACCATGAACTCCTGCGAATGCGAGCCGCCCATGGAACCGGAGTCTGCCTCGACGGCAACAAACTTCAGGCCGCAGCGGGTGAAGATGGTGCGGTAGACGGCATCGTGCAGATCGTAGCTCTTGTCCAGTCCAGCCTTGTCGATGTCGAAGGAGTAGGCGTCTTTCATTGTGAACTGGCGCACGCGCAGAAGGCCGGACTTAGGGCGCGGCTCGTCGCGAAACTTGGTCTGAATCTGGTACCAGATCTGCGGCAATTGCTTGTAACTGCGCAGTTCGCTGCGGGCGATGGTGGTCATGATCTCTTCGTGGGTCATTCCCAGGCAGAGATCGGCGCCTTTGCGGTCTTTGAGGCGAAACATGTTTTCGCCCATGCCCGTCCAGCGTCCGCTCTGCTCCAACGGCTCTTTGGGCAGCAGGGCAGGAAGAAAAAACTCCTGGCCGATTTTGTCCATCTCTTCGCGCACGATGCCGATGATCTTGTTCAGCGAGCGCTGGCCGAGGAAAAGGTAGTTGTAGATCCCCGCGCCGAGCTGGCGAATGTAGCCGGAGCGGAGCAGGAATTTGTGACTGGCCACTTCGGCGTCTGCCGGGGCCTCGCGAAGAGTCGGGATGAAGAGCTTGGACCAACGATGCATAGAGATGAGTGCGTACTTTCCCGTCCGCAACGGCGGACGCAGGACAAAATTGGAGCAGTTTCTATTCTAAATGTTCGGGGGAGTCGGACTCCGGAGTGAATTTCACAGCGCAATCCAGCGATGGACGCGACAACCTAGCGAACCGAAAGCAACACATCGTCGGGAGCTTTTCATATCAGTGCCGGGTTGCAAACTTTCCAATTTGGTTCTACGATTTCACAGGAATTCACGGATCAGTTCAGACAACGTCAGCGATGGTCGCTGGAATTGCCGATCATATTTGGCCATTGAAGGGGTAACTGATCGTTGAGGGAAGGAGCGATTGCTATGGATGAACAGTCAAAGATTCCTTTACCAGCTATTGTGATTTGCCTGCGAGTTGTCGGATGTCTCTTGCCTATAGCAGGAATTGTACTGGCAGGCGCAGCTAATATGGAGACCGGTCCAGGTTGGGGAGTCGTATTAGCCTCGGGCGTTGTCACCTTGCTATTCTTTGCCTTGGGAAGTGTAGTGCGTTTGCTCGATCGAATCGAAAAACATGTCAACCACTCGAAGTCCATTTCCACGCTATAGCACCACAACCGTGTTTTGCGCTCTGAATTCGTCAATTCACTGCGCGTATTAGGAGGTAGTAGGGCAATGGCAAATAAGGGACAGATGACGGGCATGTTGGGTGTTTATCTTGTCGCATCAGAACTGTCGAAGCAGGGATTCATCGTTTCTCCTACTTCGCGTAGCGCCGCCGGAGCCGATCTTTTAGTGACGGATCAAGCCTGTCAAAAGGCTTGGTCCGTGCAGGTCAAGACGAATAGTGGCCGGCCGAACTTCTGGTTGGTCGGCGCGCACGCACAGCAGATCAAGTCGGATAGCCACATGTATGTCTTTGTAAATAATGCACGCGGGGACAAGCCGGAATTTATCGTAGCCCTAAGCAAACATGTTGCAGCCAAGGTTTACCACTCCGTTGCCTCTAAGGGTTCAGAATGGTACTCATTTAGCACCGCCGACAGACCGACGGAGGGTGAGGGATGGGAGCAGTTTGGCGATCCCAACCCGGACCCAAATGTAGCGGCTGCTTTGCAGGCTGAGTCACAGAGTGATGCCTCGCCCGAAGCCTCGATTGGGTGAGAAACTCGTTCAGATCAGCTCCACGCCCCACAGATCGTGCAGGTGGAGGACGCCTTCGACGGTTTGGTTGACGTCTACGACGACAAGCGAAGTGATCTTGCGCTCTTCCAGGATTGCCAGTGCCTTGGCGGCGAGTTCTTCGGGCGCAATGGTGCGGGGGTGGGGATTCATGGCCTCGCCGGCTGAGCGGCTGAGGGCTGCGCCGCCTTCGCGTTCTAGAAGTCTGCGAAGGTCGCCGTCGCTGATCACTCCGCATAGACGGCCTTGCTCCTGAACGGTCGTGATGCCGAGTTTTTTTGAAGACATTTCGTAGATCACGTCGGTCATGGGGGTGGTGGGTGTGACTACGGGGACCTCGTCGCCGGAGTGCATCAGGTCGCGGACCTTGGCCAGGCGCTTGCCCAGCTTGCCGCCGGGATGGAGCTCGGCAAAGTCCTCGGCCTTGAATCCCTTGCGCAGACTGACGGCTACGGCGAGGGCGTCGCCCAGGGCCAGCATGGCGGTGGTGGAGGCGGTGGGGGCGAGATTCAGGCCGCAGGCTTCGCGCTCCACTCCGCAGTCGAGAGCTACGTCGCTGGCCGCGGCGAGGGTGGAGTTCAGATTGCAGCAGAAGCTGATCAGCGCGTCGCCCTTGCGCTTGAGGAGGGTGAGCAGGCGCAGAATCTCCTCGGTTTCGCCGCTGGCGGAGAGCGCGATGACCACATCGCCGGGCATGAGCACGCCCAGGTCGCCGTGGACGGCTTCGGCGGGGTGCAGAAAGAGGGCCGGCGAGCCGGTGGAGCTTAGCGTGGCGGCGATCTTCTGGGCAATGATGCCACTCTTGCCCATGCCGGTGACCACGACGCGGCCGTTCTCCTTGCCGCAGCGAAGGATCAGCTCGAGGGCGCGGCCGAAGGGTTCGGCCATGGGGCCTTCAAGGCGCTTGGCGAGGGCTTCGAGAGCGGCCGCTTCGGTGCGGACCAGTGCGGCCGGCTCCAGACAGTCTCTATCAGGATTGCCGGGTTGATTTCCTGACTGTTTCATCGGCATTTGATGGTAACAGCTTTCACCTGCGGTCCGGGCACCTGCGGTGCGGCCAATTGCCTTCGGCGGTCTTGCTCGTACAATTATGTCAGAGGTTAATCCCCTTGAAGCGCAACACACTGGTTATCACTGCTGTTCTGTTTATCCTGGCCGTCTTTGCGTGGGCGGGATGGGCCAACTGGGAGTACCGCAGGCAGGCGGCCGAGCGGCTGCTGGCTTCGACGGCGCAGGGCGTGCTGGTGCCCGATGCGACGGACGGGACTGCGGAGTTTATGACGAAGCTCAAGGGCAAGGCGGCGCCGGGGTTTGCGCTGGAAGACCTGAGCGGAAGAAAGGTTACGCTGGCCAGCTACAAGGGCAAGGCGGTGCTGATCAACTTCTGGGCTACGTGGTGCGCTCCGTGCAAGATTGAGACGCCGTGGCTGATCGAGCTGCGGAATCAGTATGCGGCGCAGGGATTTGAAGTGCTGGGCATTTCGGCGGACGATCTCGACCAGGACGACCCGCAGAAGCTGAGCGAGGAGAAGAAGGAGATTGCGCGCTTTGCAGAGCAGATGCACATTCCTTACCCGGTGCTGATTGACGGCGACTCGCTGAGCACGCCTTACGACGGGCTGGATGCGCTGCCCGCTTCGTACTTTGTGGATCGCAACGGGACGGTTGTGGCGGCGCAGATGGGACTGACTTCAAAGGAAGAGATTGAAGCTGATATTCGGCGAGCGCTGGAGGTTAGGAAGTGAGCGGGTTAGCGAGTTGGCGAGTTAGCAAGTTGGCGGGTCAGCGAGTCAGCCGGAGCGGCGATCTGCGGCTGCGTTGTGGTTTGCGGGTTGATTGGATTGATGGCACGAGGGCAGTCGCTTTCAGGCATTCGGCCTGGGCCGATCGATTGCACAGCCTGCGGCTGTCGAGTACCTTTATCCCGAACAGGTGACGGTGGCTGCGGGCAAGGCGAGCGAGGTGACGCTGCACTTTCGCATCGCGCAAGGGCTGCATATCAATTCCCATTTGCCCAGGGAAAACGAACTTATTCCGACTACGTTCTCGATTCCTGAGGGCTTCGGTGTGCGGCTCGACGTGGCGAGACTATCCGGCAGGGTCGGAGTTCACGCTGCCGCTCGATCCTGAGACGAAACTCAGCGTGTATACCGGCGAGTTCACCATTCAGGTGCGCATCGTGGCTACGGCCGGCAATCACCTGGTTGAAGCCAAGCTTCGCTACCAGGCTTGCGATAAAGATGCCTGCATGCCGCCGAAGACGATCACCGTGCCGATTGATGTGATTGGGAAGTGATAGAAGCAGGGACTAGGGACTAGGGAACTAAAGAACCTCACGGATGGAATTGAATGCTTGATCGAATCGAAGAAGATAGACTTGCGAAGATTATTTGGGAATTTCACCATGTTCATCACCAGCTTGCTCCTGCCGATGTGATTCTCTGCTTTACTTCATTCGATCTTTCTGTGCCGGAATATGTGGCGCAGCTCTATCTGCGCGGGCTTGCTCCATTCAGTTTTGGTTTCGGGCAAGCATGCTGCCGCCGGTTTGCAGGAGACGAATTGGGGAATGACCGAGGCGGAAAAGTTTGCGGAAGTGATGGTGGCGAACGGCGTTCCTCGTGACAAGATCATTCTTGAAACAGGGTCGGTGAATTCAGGTGAGAACGTGCGCTATTCCTATGAGCTTTTGAAGGGGATGGGCATGGTTCCGCGGAAGATTATTTTGGCGCAGAAACCTACGATGGAGAGGCGGGCCTATGCGACCTTCAGAAAATTCTGGCCTGAAGAAGAGTGTGAGTTGATGGTGACTTCGCCGCCCTACTCTTATGAGGAGTATGTTGGGCCGATCGTCGATCGGGAAATGATGATCAATATCATGGTTGGAGATTTGCAGCGCATCAAGCTGTATCCGGCCATGGGTTTTCAAATTCCTCAGGAGATTCCGGACGCGGTTCGGGATGCTTATCAGAAGTTGGTTGCGGCGGGATTTGATAAGCACCTGGTGCGGTGATTGCATTGACTGATATTTGGAGCACACGCCTCATCGAGCGGGCTGCCAGATCCTCAGGGGTGCCCACTCCCCCCTACCTGTTTTTGCAAAATATTCATTCGATTGAAGTTATTTGCAGATTCTAGACAGTAAAGAAGTTACGGCGCTTTTTTGATGAGTTGGTGAGCTTATCGGGGTGTGCCGGGCTTTCCTCGCTGGACTTCTACCGAGCATTATGCGACGCCGGAGGGTAATTTTATGCAAGCTTCATCTACAAATTTCTAGCTCTCCCGGGTCTCAGGAGCGAGACCTGGGGCACCCGGCTGGATTTGACAAACATCTGGCGCGGTGATCCGCACGGCCCTGGAGCAGGAATCGAAATTTAGCGCAAAAGTGTTCCATATTGAACTTCCTTAGCCGACGAAACCTTGTATTACAACAAGATAGTCGTTGACCGACGGCTGCAGCCAAGGAAGGAGACCTAAGATGATCTTATCCAAATGCCTGAGAAGTATTCTTTTGATCACCGTGGCAGCACTTGTTCTTGCCGGGTGCTACGATCATGCACCAGCAATCGACAACCCACACGATCACCGATAGCACAGCGTGCTGTTGGAAGAAAGCCTCCTTCTCGTGGAGATTTCGGACCTGCGCCCCGGCGACAAAGACCTGTCGCTGGGGACTCAAGATCTGGGGCGCACGACCCAGTTCGGACTCAGAGTGCCTCTGTTTATTGTTACTTATTTCAGCTAATGTTCGTTAGCACTACAAAATTATATTAAGAAGACATTGAATTACTGATGCACGAGCTATGTATGGGTGCAATCACCACTCCGCGCTAAATTTACATTCCGGCTTTCTTTTCGATCTTGGCCCAGGAGTCTTTCAGGGGGAGGGTGCGGTTGAAGACTTGCTTTTCAGGCGTGGAGTCAGGGTCCAGGCAGAAGTAGCCTACGCGCTCAAATTGGAAGCGGTCTTCTAGTTTGGCGGCGGCTAGAGAAGGCTCCAGTTTGGCATCGGTGAGGATTTCGAGGGAGTTGGGGTTTAGATTGTCGAGGATGTCCTGGCCTTCGGCAAAGTCGTTGGGGTCGGGCTTGAGGAAGAGCTTGTCGTAGAGACGGATTTCTGCGGAGATGGCGTGGGCGGCTGAGACCCAGTGCATGGTGGACTTGACCTTGCGGCCGTCAGGTGAGTTGCCGCCGCGGCTGGCCGGATCGTAGGTGCAGTGGACTTCGAGACTGCCGTCGGCAGACTTTTGGATGGATTTGTGCGGTAATGAAGTAGGCGTTGCGGAGGCGGACTTCTTTGCCGGGAGAGAGGCGGTAGTACTTGGGCGGAGGGACTTCGCGGAAGTCGTCCTGCTCGATATAAATTTCGCGGGAAAAGGGAACCTGGCGGGTGCCGGCGCTGGGGTCTTCAGGGTTGTTGGCTACTTCTACGAATTCGCCGGGGCCTTCTGGATAATTTTCAATGACCAGCTTGAGGGGGTGAAGGACGGCCATGGCGCGGCGGGCGCGGTGGTTGAGGTCGTCGCGCTGGAAGTGCTCGAGCATTTCGATATCGGTGATGCCGTTGGTGCGCGAGACTCCGGAGGCGGCTACGAAGGTGCGGATTGCTTCAGGGGTGAAGCCACGGCGGCGAAGGCCGGAGAGGGTGGGCATGCGGGGATCGTCCCAGCCGTTGACGCGATTCTCTTGCACGAACTGGATGAGGCGGCGCTTGCTGAGCACGGTGTAGGTGATGTTGAGGCGGTCAAATTCAATTTGCTCCGAGGGAAAGATGCCGAGTTGCTCGATATACCAGCGGTAGAGAGGCTGGTGGTCGGCGAACTCGAGGGTGCACATGGAGTGGGTGACGCGCTCGATGGAATCGGACTGGCCGTGGGCGTAGTCGTACATGGGATAGATGCACCACTGGTCGCCGGTGCGCTGATGGGTGGCGTGGAGGATGCGGTACATGACGGGGTCGCGCATATTGAGGTTGGGCGAGGCCATGTCGATTTTGGCGCGCAGCACGCGCGTGCCGTCGGGGAATTCGCCGGCTTTCATGCGAGTGAAGAGGTCGAGGTTTTCTTCGACGGTGCGGTCGCGATAGGGCGAGTCTTTGCCGGGCTCGGTGAGGGTGCCGCGGTGCTGGCGGATCTGGTCGGCGGTGAGGTCGTCGACGTAGGCCTTGCCGGCTTTGATGAGCTGGAGGGCCCAGTCGTAGAGCTGGGGGAAGTAGTCGGAGGCGTAGCAGAGGCGGTCCCAGTCGAAGCCCAGCCAGCGGACGTCTTTCTGATGGAATCGACGTACTCCTGCTCTTCTTTTTCGGGGTTGGTGTCGTCGAAGCGGAGGTTGGTTTTGCCGCCGAACTCGTCGGCGAGGCCGAAGTCGATGCAGATGGCCTTGGCGTGGCCGATGTGGAGGTAGCCGTTGGGCTCGGGGGGAAAGCGGGTCTGGATGACGGCGTCGCCGAATTTTTTGGTGCGGACGTCCTCGGCGATGATTTCGTGGAGGAAGTTGAAGGGGGCGTTCTGGCTTTCCGGATTTGCGTTGGTCATGGCTACTATTCCTTAAAGATGCATTGAACGCGTGTTCTGTACTGGCTTCCAATTCCCTCGGGGGCTAAAGCCCCGTTCGTTTGTTTGAACCTCAATGTACGGGCTGAAGCCCGTACCCTTCAAATCCAAGAGTTGATTCGGCAGTTTCTCAACTTCACAATAAACCTCACTTAAACGAGCGATTGCAGGCTGGCTTCGGCCTGGCGGATGCGGGTGAGGCAGATCTCGCGGCCGAGGACGGCCATGGTTTCAAAGAGCGGCGGGGCGTTTTTGCGGCCGCAGACGGCTACGCGGATGGGCTGGAAGGCCTGGCCGGCTTTTAGGCCGAGATGAGCGGCGGCGGCGCGGAGAGCCTGGTCGAGCGAGTCGTGATCGAAGGGGACGCTGGGGAGGATTTCCAGCGCGTGCTGGAGGACGCGGCGGGCCATGGCGGCATCGCCACCCTTCGGCGGGATCAGCTCGGCTGGGTCGTAGGGGGCGAGCTGATCGAGGAAGAAGAAGTCGGCGGCGGAGACGGCTTCGCGGAGGAGCTTGATGCGCTCGCGGATGAGCGGGGTGACGGCGAGGAGTTTTTCGGGCGTTGGATCAAAGCCTGCCTGGTCGAAGAAGGGCTCGAGTTGACGGCTGAGCTCGTCGACGGGCAGGGCGCGGATGTGCTCGGCGTTGAGCCAGACGGCTTTGGGGTCGAAGGGGTCGTCGTCCGTAAAGTTGACGACGGCGTTGGCGCGGTTGACGGCTTCGAGCGTGAAGGCAGCGGTGAGCTCGTCGAGGGTGAGGAATTCGCGGTCGTCTTTGGGCGACCAGCCGAGGAGGCAGAGGAAGTTGATGAAGGCCGCGGGGAGGAAGCCGGCGTCGCGATAGGTGGTGACGCTGACGACGGGGCCGTGCTTGCGCTTGGAGAGCTTGGCGCCGTCGGGGGCGACGAGCAGGGGAAGATGGGCGAACTGGGGCGGCTGCGGCGCCGAGGGCTTCGAAGATCAGCAGGTGCTTGAAGGTGTTGGTGAGGTGATCCTGGCCGCGGATGATGTGGCTGATGCGGAGATCGGCGTCGTCGACGCAGGAGGCGAGGTGGTAGGTGGGCATGCCGTCCGAACGCAGCAGGGCGAAGTCTTCGACCTCGTCGGCTAGCTTGGATTGCTCGCCGTAGACGCTGTCGGTGAAGCTCAGGGTGCGGTTTTCGCCGCGGGGGACGCGATAGCGGAGGGCGAAGGGTTCGCCGGCGGCGGCGCGGCGGTCGCTTTCTTCGCGGGACAGTTCGCGCATGCCGGGGTTGAAGAGCCATGCGCCCTGGCGCGGAGGACTGGTTGTCTTCGCCCGCGTGGGCGGGGGTGAAGTCGCGATAGGCAAGGCCCTTGGCGAAGATGGCTTCGGCCTGCTGGCGGTGCAGGGCGAGGCGTTCGGATTGCTTGTACTCTTCGTCCCAGTCGAGGCCCAGCCAGCGCAGGCCCTCGAAGATGGACTGGACGCTGGCTTCGGTGTTGCGCTCGACATCGGTGTCGTCGAGGCGCAAGACCATGGTTCCGTGGTTGTGGCGGGCATAGAGCCAATTGAAGATAAAGGTGCGCGCGCTGCCGACGTGCAGGAAGCCGGTGGGCGAGGGGGCAAAACGGACGCGGGGAGCTGCTGCAGAGAGGGAGCTGAATCGGGCATCGTGAATAAATTGCTTTCCAATCACGATGCTAGCAGCGCTCCCCATCTGCGAGAGGTCACGGTGCGCGGCTCAGGCCTGGGGCGGATGCGGCGGCTGGGCGGATACGGCGGCGGTGGCTGCCAGACGGCCTGGGGCGCGGGCACGACCTTCCACTCGGCGAAGGCAAGAACGTAGAGCAGAACCAGGGTGCCGAGCGACGGAACGATGCACAGAGCGAAAGCCAGGGCGAAAAGCCGGCCTTTTTCAGGATGAACCAGAAGGGCACCATGACGATGGCAATCGCCACCAGAAGTGATGATCGGTATGGGAACGACCATCATGGCCATGATCATCGCTGGATGAGCTTCGGGATCGGGCTGGGTTTTTGCAGGAAAAGCGCCAGATATGTGCATGCGGAACTCTCCGGTGTGGGATGGAAACTCTGGACAAGATAAGGCTAATGACGGAAATCTGCAATCAGTTTCTCATGCCGCGGCAGTGCAAGAGGATGAGAGACACTCCGGAAAGGTGACTTTCGGCTGGCATCACCAACTTGCCCAATGCCGACGACCGTGTTGCATGCGCCCGATGGAGTTCTCTTGCTAGGTAATGTCCTCGGTGTCGTAGACGGGGGCGACGGTGCGCTTTTTGGGCACGCCGTGGACGGAGCTGAGCAGGTCTTCGACGACGTCTTCGAGCTGGCGCTGGCTTTCGATGACGGCGCTCATGCTCTTCAGCTCTTCGGGCTCGAGGACGCGCTCGACCAGGGCGACGGCGTGGCACTGGGCGACGTGGTCGAGGTTCAGGCCCTCGGGGGTTTTGGCCTTGATGCTGACCTGGTCGATGCCGAGGCTGAGCAGGTCGGCGACGCGGGCGCGCATCTCGCCGGCGACGGGGGCGATCTTGGGCGCGGCGAGAATCAGGGTGGTGTCGATGTTGACGATGCGGTAGCCGGCGTGCTGCAGCTCCTCCATGGCCAGGTTGAGGAAGATGGCCGAGTCGGCGTCCTTCCAGCGCGGATCGCCGGGCGGGAAGAAGCTGCCGATGTCGCCGGCGGCGACGGCGCCCAGCAGGGCGTCGGTAATGGCGTGCAGCAGCACGTCGCCGTCGGAGTGGCCGGCCAGGCCCTCGGGGTGGTCGAGCGTGAGTCCGCCGATGCGCAGCGGCACGCCCGGCTTGAAGGCGTGCGAGTCATAGCCAAATCCGATGCGTGTTTCCATGGTTACCGTGCCTGTTCTTCGGCGTGCCTTCTCAGGTTGGAACTCGTAATTAGCAACCGCAGATCCTTCACTTCGCTGCGCTGCCGCTCAGGGTCGACAGCTTTTCCGCGCTTCAAATTTTGGTACACATCCTACTTTGCTCAGGCGTTAGCGGGCGCGCTGGCGGAGGTAGAACTCGGCCAACTCCAGGTCGCCCGGCTGGGTAATCTTCAGATTAACCTGAGAGCCGTGGACCACGGCGACCGGATGGCCGGCGCGCTCGACGACCGAGGCTTCGTCGGTGCCCACAAATCCGTCGGCCATGGCCTCGGCAAAGGCGCTTCTGCAGCAGGCCGTAGCGGAAGCCCTGCGGGGTCTGCGCCAGCACCACGAACTCGCGGGGAATGGTGGAGGTGATCAGCGCGCCGTGGGCGGTCCGCTCCACCTGCTTGATGGTGTCGACGGCGGGCATGCCGACGATGGCGGCTCCGTGCTCGATGACCGCGTCGATGGTGCGGTCGATGGTGGCGGCGTCGATCAGCGGGCGCACGGCGTCGTGCACCAGGACGATGTCGTCGGGCTGGGCGGGCAGAGCGGCCAGGGCGTGGGAGACCGACTCCTGGCGGTTGTCGCCGCCTTCGACGACGTGAACGCGCGCGGCAAAGCCGATACTCGGCAATCTGGGCCTGGACGCGCTCCATCTCCGGCTTGCGCACGGCCACATAGATCGCCGTGACCCGCTCGACCGAGGCAAAGGCGCGCAGCGAGTGAATGAGGATGGGAACCCCATCGAGGGCCAGAAATTGCTTGGGCTGCGGGCCGGCCATCCGGGTTCCCAGCCCCGCGGCGGGAAGAATCGCAAATACTTGCATAACGGTTGGAGTATACAACGGCGAGGCATTGCATGCGGCAGAGATTTCGTGGAAGGATGCCGGTTGAGGTTCGTGGTTTCCCACCCTTTTCGCGAAGAACGCGAAATGGACTGGGGCACCGGCGCGCTTATCATTTTGGGATGCGCAGGAAGACTCAATCAGCTGGGCACGAGCAGGACGCTCAACGCTGCCGATCGACACGACGCTGCTGAAGCCGGGACTGCGGCTGGCCGTGGGCCTGTCGGGCGGGGCGGACTCCGTGGCCCTGCTGCGCGCTCTGGCGGAGCGGAGCAGGGAACTGGGCCTGGTGCTGCACGCGGCCCATCTGCACCACGGCCTGCGCGGCGAGGAGGCCGACGGCGACTGGACTTTGCCGCGCGCTGGCGGCGGAGCTGGGCCTGCCCTTCCACGAGGCGCGGGTGGATACCGAGCAGCGAGGCAAAGGCCGACGCGGCAGCAGGCAAGGCGGCGAGACGATTGAGGAGGCGGCGCGGCGGCTGCGCTACGGCTGGTTCCGGCAACTGATGGCCTCGGGCGAGGTGGAGGCCGTGGCCACGGCGCACACCCTCGACGACCAGGCCGAGACCGTGCTGGCGAAGTTTCTGCGCGGGGCGTGGACCGAGGGGCTGAGCGGGATTCATCCGGTGATCGAGTTTCCCGAGGGGCGGATTCTGCGGCCGCTGCTGGGGACGACGCGGGCCGAGGTCGAGGCTTATCTGCGGGCGCTGGGCCAGGGCTGGCGCGAGGACTCGTCGAATCGCCACCTGAGCTTTACGCGCAACCGCATCCGGCACGAGCTGCTGCCGCTGCTGGAGGGCTGGAATCCGCGGCTGCGCGAGCATCTGGCGCAGATGGCCGCGCTGGCTCGCGACGAGGAGGCATGGTGGCAGGCGGAGATGGCCCGGCTGGCGCCGCAGATGCTGCTGCCGGGCCGGCCGGTGCGGGGCGGGGGCCGAGCTGCCGGCGATGGGCTGGCTCTGGATGTGACCCGGCTGGCCGCGCTGGCCCCGGCGCTGCAGCGGAGGCTCTTGCGCTATGCGGCGGAGCAGTTGGGCGCCGCGCTTGATTTTCCCTCGACCGAGGCGCTGCGGACGCTGGCGCTGACGGCCGCGCCGGACAGAAGCTCGAGCTGGCCCAGGGGCTGCGGGCCGAGCGAACTCCGCGCGAACTGCGGCTGACGGTGGGGCGCGGCTGGGACGAGCGAAGGAGCGAGGCGGTTCCCGAGTACAACGGGACGATTCCCGGCGAAGATTGTGGCTCCGGCCTTTGGGCTTCGGCTGCGGATCGAGGTTGCCGATGCAGAGGGCAGAGGATGCGGCGAGCACGGACTGGACGCCAGGCTGCGCAACTGGAGGCCGGGCGACCGGGTGAGGCTGCGCTATTCCGGCGGCCGCGCAAGGTGAAGGAAGTGCTGGAGCGGCTGAGGGTTACGGGACAGGCCGGGCGGTTTGGCCGGTGCTCGAACTGGATGGCCGCATCGTCTGGATGCAGGGAGTGGAAGTTGGAGCCGGAGCCGGGCATTGTCGTGGCGGCTACCAGCCTGGAGGACGGCGGCGAAAGTTACGGCAAAGACGGAGCGTTAGAGGTCCGTGCTGGTGGTAGTTTCCAGGGGACTGGTGACTCGGAGAGATTCTGCCTTGGATGTGACCTCTGTTGCTATTACGATTTTTGGCGGCTTGGGAGTACAATCGTTGTTACTGCTCATCCATGGCGGGAGTGCGGAGTTGTGTCTGCCGGCAGGCATGCGTGTACTTTCTGTGACTTCAAGGGAGTTGCGAGCGTCTAAGAGTGATGCGGGCGGTGCTGGAGGTCCAGCTGAGTGGATTTTCCTCCGCCGGGAAAAGAGGAATTCTGGTGAATTCGACCGTCAAGACGGTCATGTTCTGGGTCTTTATCCTCGTCTGCCTCATGCTGCTTATCAGCGTGTGTGCAGAAGAGCGCCAGCACGGGCAAGGATACGGAGTATCACCTACTCCGACCTGTTCGACAAGGTGCAGAAGGGCAGGTTCAGGATGCGACGATCCAGGGCAACGAGCTGCACGGCCACCTGAAGGCCACGCCAAGGACCAGTTCCACACCACGCTTCCCGCCAACTACGAGGATCTTGAACAAGGCCCTGCTGGCCGCCAAGGTGAACTTCTCCATCAAGGAGCCGCAGAGCAATCTGCTGCTGCAGTTGCTGATTCAACGTCGGGCCCGTTCGTTCTGCTGGGCTGCCATCTGGTTCTTCATGCTGCGGCAGATGCAGTCGGGCGGCAACAAGGCGCTGTCGTTTGGCAAGAGCCGGGCGCGGCTGCTCTCGATGCAGCAGAAGAAGATCACCTTCAAGGACGTGGCCGGCGTGGACGAGGCCAAGGAAGAGCTGAAGGAGATCATCGAGTACCTGCGCGAGCCGCAGAAGTTTCAGAAGCTGGGCGGGCGCATTCCCAAGGGCGTGCTGCTGGTTGGGCCTCCGGGAACCGGCAAGACGCTGCTGGCGCGGGCTGTGGCCGGCGAGGCCAACGTTCCGTTCTTCTCGATCTCCGGCTCGGATTTTGTGGAGATGTTTGTGGGCGTGGGCGCAAGCCGCGTTCGCGACCTGTTTGAGCAGGGCAAGAAGAATGCGCCTTGCATCATCTTCATCGACGAGATCGACGCTGTGGGCCGCCATCGCGGCGCAGGGCTGGGCGGCGGGCACGACGAGCGCGAGCAGACGCTGAACCAGTTGCTGGTGGAGATGGACGGGTTTGAATCGAACGACGGCGTGATCCTGGTGGCAGCTACCAACCGGCCCGACGTGCTTGATCCGGCGCTGCTGCGGCCGGGACGCTTCGACCGTCGCGTGGTGGTGGGGCTGCCGGACGTGCGCGGCCGCGAAGAGATTCTGCGCGTTCATGTGAAGAAGGTTCCGGTCTCCGACGACACCAACCTGAACGTGCTGGCTCGCGGAACGCCTGGCTTCAGCGGCGCCGACCTGGCCAATATGGTCAACGAGGCGGCGCTGAGCGCCGCGCGCATGAATCGCAAGCAGGTCACGATGTACGACTTCGAGCTGGCCAAGGACAAGGTGCTGATGGGCGCCGAGCGCAAGTCGATGCTGCTGACCGAGGAGGAGAAGCGGGTGACCGCCTATCACGAGGCGGGTCACGCGCTGGTCTCGTTCAAGCGCGAGCACTCCGACCCGATTCACAAGGTGACCATCATTCCTCGCGGCATGGCGCTGGGCGTAACCATCTTACCTGCCCGACGACCGGCACAACTATTCGCGCGAGTACCTTGAAACTCGGCTTGCCACGCTTTATGGCGGACGCGTGGCGGAAGAGATTTTCCTGAGCCAGATGTCGACCGGCGCGGGCAGCGATATTGAACGCGCCACCGAGCTGGCGCGGCGCATGGTCTGCGAATATGGCATGAGCCGGCTGGGTCCGCTGACTTTCGGCAAGAAGGAGGAGCAGATCTTCCTGGGCCGCGAGATTGCGCAGCATCGCGACTTCAGCGAGGAGACGGCGCGGCAGATCGACCTGGAGGTTCGCCGGCTGATCGACGAGGCCTATCAATCGGCTCATTCGATCGTGGAGTCGAACGCGGACGCGATGCACCGCATCGCCGCGGCTCTGCTGGAGCGTGAGACCATCGATGCCGAAGAGGTGAGGATGCTGATCGAGGGAAAGGAATTGCCGCCGCTTCGCTCGATACTGGCATCGCCGAGCGATACCGGCGGAAGCCCGCAGCAGGTGCTCAAGCCGGAGCCGCGCGGCGGGCCGAACTATCCTGAGGGATCGCCTTCGCCGGCATAAAGACCAGGGTTCAGGGATCAGGATTCAGGGATCAGAAGGGGCCGCTCGAAGGAGTGGCCGTTTCCGTTTCAACCCGCCGTGGCGGATGGTCCTTTTTCCGGTGTGCCCTGAAATGATGTCCCCGAGAGAATCTACGGACGTGCCTCGTAGACGATGTTGAACGGAGTCTCAGTTGCCCGCCGAAAGCGCGAGAATCCTGCCCTGGTGACAACATCTCGAATTCGAGATTCTCCCGCCTGCGCGGCGAGGCAAAGGCCAACCTCCTGGGATCGAGAACAGGGCGTACAGAGCAAGGTGGAGAACGAGTAATAAACTCGCCCCACAGGATTCAGGTTGTCTTTCAGATCGTCGTTTGCGAAGGGTTCGACGATCATCCAGGTTCCATCGTCGGCGAGCGACTTCCGCACGTGCTCAGCGGCTCCAACCGGGTCACCCATATCGTGCAAGCAGTCGAATACCGCGACGAAGTCGTAGTTCTTGCCCGGGAAGTCCTTCGCTTTTGAAACTTCGAAGCTCGCTCTGCCGGCAACACCTTCATGCGTGGCTGAGTCCCGTGCGGCTTCAATCGACTTGTCGTGATAATCGAATCCGAAGAAGCTCGACTTGGGGAAGGCTTTGGCCATCAGCAAAGTGGACGCACCTTTCCCGCAGCCGACATCGGCCACCATTGCGCCCGATTCAAGCTTTTCCTTCACGCCTTCCAATGCGGGAATCCACGAACTGACAAGGTTGGCGGCGTAGCCTGGGCGGAAGAACTTCTCACACCCGTGGTAGACCCCATCCTGGTGTTCATGCCAGCCCATTCCGGCACCGGTACGAAACGAGTCGGCTATTCTCGGAACCGCTGCCAGCGAGCCAAGCGCAAGCTCAAATGCTCCGGGCAGATATGCAGGACTGTCTTCATTTGCCAATGTAAACGCTTGTTCCGCGCTCAGGCTGAATTTGTGGGTGTTCTCGTCGTAGGTTATATAGTCACCCGCGGCTTGCGAGGCCAGCCACTCTCGGAGATAACGCTCGTCAGTCCCGGTTTTGGCTGCCAGTTCTGCCGAACTCATCGGGCCGGCGGCCAGTGCTTTATACAATCCAAGTTTCTCTCCGATCACAACCATGCCTGTGTGAACCGCTGCGCCTAGATCGGTGACGAACCGGCCAATGAATTGGTTCAGCCGGTCCATATCGAGCGGGGAAACCGCTACTGTGCTCATAGGACCTCCTTCATTGACAATGTGCCTCGATGACGGGGAAGTAGGGACTGGGCTTCTGAAGGGGATCAGAAACCGCTGAGGCACAAGCGCAGGTTACATCCGGGAATTCTCGATGTCAAGACCGAGGGCCGCTCTTCAGAGTGATCCGCAAAACGATGCGGTGAGAGTGGGGGCATCCAGTTTTATCTGGCGGAAGCCGGGTACGGAGGGCCTTACATCATCGATGAAAATGCATTAGAAGATTTTGTAGCCGACGCCTACGCTGGCGCCGTAGGGATAGAGATTTTGGGTATGTCCCGCTGAGGTCTGGAAGACCTTGAAGTAATCCTGGTACTCGAAGTCAAAGGCACGAATACTGAATCTCCTGGTCAGTTTGAGGTCCACGCCGCCGCCTAAGGCAAGGTCGGTGAATTTGTGATCCCCGAGGTCTACGTAGACCCCATCTCCTGAGTAGTAGTAGGAAAGGTTTGTATTCGCATAGCCAATAAGCGCCTTGGCATAGGGGGTTGCGCGCAGGAAGTGGTAGTGGTGGAGGGGAATCCGAGGACCGATCAGATAGTTATCCTGGTAAATTGAATCTAACTGATTGAAGCGGAGCCAGCGAGCTTCGCCTTCAATCTGGACCCAGCGGGAAAACTTCACATCAACATAGGTGCCGAAGCCGTACAGGCGGTACGGGCTGGCCTCAGCGGGGTTCCCATTATATCCACCGTCGTAGTCGGGCTGAAAGGCAGAGGCCAGTCCGCCGACCGTGAGGGAGAACGGGCTCTTGGTGGCCGCAGGGACCACCTGCGCATGGGCAGTTAGTGATCCAGCGGCCAGCAGAAAGGAAAACAGAAGAATGATTGATTGTCTAATGCGCAAAAAGTAGTTCAGCACAAAGCACGTCCAGTCCGGAGAACCGGCATTGCAGGATTACATGTTCAATTACTACTGCGGATTCGGCGTTGAGGCCGGCGGTTGCTGTTGATTGGTAGTTGTATCTCCCGCGGCGGGTTGATCAGCCTGCGGGGATGATGGAGGCGCAGCGCCCGGAGCGGCGGCCGGCTGGTTGCTGTTGGGCTGGTCGGCGGCCGGCGCGGCAGTTGCAGGCACGGCGGTTGCCGGAGCAGCTACCGCCCCTGCTGTCGGCGCCTCAAGACGGGTTACGTCATAGCGTTGCAGCTTGTAGAAGATCGGCGTTACTTCAAACGGCATCTTGTCGCGGGGGTTCATGGGCGCATAGAGCTTGGCGTTCAACATGATGCACCTTGTCGTCCCAGGGATCGGTTTTGAGCCAGCTACCCAGCGGCAAGGCGGCCGTCTGGGTAAGGTCGTCCCAGTTCAGCTTGGGCGCCATCTTCTGCAGGTCGGCCATCCAGGGGGTTCCATCGGGCTTGAGCAGCGAATCGCCCAGCTTGGGAGTGTTGAGTCCCTTCAGCTCCTTGCCGCGATCGACCAACTGCGGCATAGTAGAGACCCGCGCTGGGCAACTGGTCCTTGTACATGGAGTTCTGCAGGTACTCCATGGCCCTCTTGGCGGCCTCAGCGTTGTCGTGGTCGGTGTGGTACATGTTGATGCGCTGGAAGGTGGCCTCATCGGGGAAGAGCAGGCGGTCGTTGAAGGCGTAGCGGGTGTCGATATGGTGGCCCATGGCGACGTGGGCCAGTTCCATGGCCACCACCGAGGCGATCGATGCCTCGTTGGGCAGGGTGTCGATAAGACCCTTGCTGATGAGGATGGTGTTGCCGACCGTGGTGGCCTCGATGGTGTCGGTAAGCAGAACGCGGGTATGCATCTGGTCGGTAAAGGCCAGGTTGTTGGGAACGACCAGGTTGATGACGATCTGATCGAGGACCTTGTTCTCGTAGCCGCCCTGGTTGAGCGGCGCCACCAGGCCGGCTTCCACCAGGCGGTCGATCACGTTGTTTTCAGCCTGCGTGACCCACACGCGCGAGGCCTGCAGACGGGCCTACGTCCTGCGAGTCGTCGCTCTTGTCGACGGCGTCGTCCACCTTGACGCTGACGTTCTCGCTGTCGCGCGTGGGCAGCTTGAGGGAGTAGCCCCAGAAGTGAGTCTGCGCCTTCAGACCGACTGATCTTGTTGCCTTCGGCGCGCGTTGGTTTCTTCAACGTAGACGGCTACCGGCAGCCAGATTCCGGGCTGCACATTCATGCGCCAGCTATCGAAGTGGAAGTAGTACTTGGACGAGTCTTCGGCATGGTGGGCCCGGTGTAGGTGCCGTTGAAGCGGACGACGTTGCCATCCTCATCTTCAATCCAGATGCGGCCATAGAAGCGGCCCATGCCGGCAACCTTGGGATGCACATCGTAAACCCAGGTGCGCACCGATCCGAGAAACTCGCGGCGCACAAAGCTGAAGACATAGTGCTGGGTGTCGAAGCCCGTGGGGTCGAGGAACATCATCTGCATGAAGCCGGTGGGCGGAGTAGGTAAACCGCTCCAGCCCCAGCGCCTTGCTGAGCCCGGTGATGGCCTCGAGCGAACCTTTGAAGAAGCTGTGCTTCTGATTTGGTTCAAGGAGCGCGGGTCTGTAGGTCTTGTCGACGAAGCTCTTGCCGAAGTCGACGCGGCTGAGCATGTACTGATCGTCAGACCGGCACCTGCATAGAGCTTGATGTCGGGCTTGGTGTTCTGGATATAGGTCTCCACCAGGGGCGTGCGCTGCTGGATGTTCTTGATCAGCACCTTTTCGCGTGCGATCGGCTTTTTGCCACCAGTGCGGCCTGTTCGGCGGTGAGTGGCGTGCGCCTGTTCGTACTTCGGTTCTTTCTTTGCGTACGCGCAGGCCGCACCCAAGGATAAGGATCAGGAAGGTGAGGGAGATCTTCCGAAACGTCATGTCAAGCTCCTAGGGTGAGTTCTTCCAGGTCTTCATCTCAGCCGCCGGCGCCGATTCGGCATCGCGCGGCTGAGTTACAGCCTTTGAGTCCTAATTGTAGTGTAGCCATTTACGCCAACTGGAACGTAATGGTGATGTTGGTGGTCATGTCGACCGCCTGTCCGTTGCGGGTGGCGGGACGGAAGCGAATCTGCTGCGCGACCCGGCGAGCCTCTTCATCCAGGCCATGGCCCAGTCCGTGCACCACGCCCTGCACCACGACCTGGCCGCAGGCGGTGAAGGTAACGCGCAGGACCACATCGCCCTGGATCTTCAACTGCCTGGCTTCGCTGGTGTATTGCACAGAGCGGTTTCGAAAGGACTTCAAGGTCGGTGGACCGGTTGCACAACTGCTGCCTGCTGGACGGCTCGGCTGCCTGGTGACGGTGGGAATGCCGGCCGAAGCCACCTTGCCGTTGGCGTAAGTTGCCCGTTGCTGGCCGTACCGGTGGCGCCGGGAATGCCGGCGGAGGCCACTTTGCCGACCATGCCGGAGTTGGAGCCGAATTTGGTGTCCATTGCCGATGCCGGTAGAGCCGGCGACTCCATGCGGCGCGACGGCCGGGCCACGCATATTGCCGTATGGATTGCCGATGGCCGCGACGGTGGCCGGGCGGGTGGCGTTGGGATTGGGAGTGACGCCGAAGGTCTGGCCAAAATGCACCGGCTTGGTGGAGGGCTTGCGTCTGTTGTTCTGCGCCGGCATGGCCGCGGTCAAGGCGGCCTTGGGTTGCGGCGCCAGGGTGACTACCTGCTGGCTTGGCCTGGATGGCCGGCAAGGTTGACCTTGGCTTCCATCTGGATGGGTTTTACTTCCGGCTTGGGCTCCGGCTTGGGCATATGGATCATGGGAGCCTCGAACTTGATTTCGGGCATGGTCGGAGCGGCTTGATCTTGGGCGGATCGGGCAGCTTGACTTTCTCCGGAGGCGGCGGTGTGGTGGGGATAATCAGCTCCGTCATCTCGTACTTGTGCTCATCCATGATCTTCTTGGCCGTTGCTCCGACGTAGAGCACCAATGCCAGGATCAGTCCATTGATGACCGTACTGGTGATAAACGAACCGGCGCTCTTTCTGGCTCGGGGAGCAAACCAAAGTTGGTTCTACCTGGAGTGTAAGTCGCTTCCATTTTTACAACCCTCGTTTGCATCCGTTGCAACGTCTATGCGCCGTTATTTCAATGCGGGCAGGATGTTTGGCAACGAATTGCGATAGATCACCGCCTAGCCAGATTTGAGGTTCTGTCCCGACCCGTTCCGCGCGTTTTATATTGTCGCTCGCAGAGATCGAAAACATACCGTCCCCTCAATATACATCCAAGCATTTGGCTAAGAATTCGCAAATCCCTCTTTCTGGTCAAGAGGGTAAATGCTCGATTTGCAGCAAAGATATCGTCATCCTCAATGACACCTTGCAGAATTATTGTACGGCAGTCAGCATTCCACGTGCCAAGTCAGTTGGAAGGCGAGCTGAAGGCGGTAGGCTGTCAGGCCATCCCGGCCTTCCCACACTGTAATAGACTCACGTTAGACGAAAGTGTTCTGGAAGGACAGTACTATTTGTGAACATATTGATCACCGGGGGTGCTGGGTACATAGGTGGTACAGTGGCGGATCTACTTGCCCAAAAAGGGAACAGGGCGGTGGTTTTCGACAATTTGAGCCACAGCCGCCGCGAGTCGTTGCCGGCGGGAGTGGAGTTTGTGGAGGGAGAACTCGCGGACCGCGCGGCTCTCGAAAATCTTTTTGTATCAGCTAAATACCAGGGGCAGCCGTTCGATGGAGTGCTCCACTTTGCCGCTCTTATTGAGGCCGGCGAGTCCATGCAGCGGCCTGAAATCTACTTCCGCAACAACACTGCGTCGACGCTTTCGCTCCTGGAGGCGATGCTGGCCCATGGTCCGCGCCGGCTGGTCTTCTCATCCACGGCGGCTGTTTATGGAGAACCGGAATCCGTTCCGATTCAAGAGGATGCGCGGCTCTTGCCGACCAATGCCTACGGCGAGTCGAAGCTGCTGGTGGAGCATATGCTGGGCTGGCTGAACCGGATTCACGGGCTGCGCTACGCCTCGTTGCGATATTTTAATGTGGCTGGAGCGGCAGGAGAGCCGGATGAGGGCATTACGCGGGGCGAGGCTCACGAGCCCGAGACCCATTTGATTCCTTTGGTTCTGGATGTGGCCCTGGGCCGCCGAAAGTCGATCCGCATCTACGGCGAGGACTACCCGACGCTGGATGGAACCTGCATCCGCGACTACATTCACGTCTCCGACCTGGCTGACGCTCATCTGCTGGCGCTCAATGCGCTGGAGACGCAGGACCGGCTGATCTTTAACCTGGGCAACGGGAAGGGATTCAGCGTCCGCGAGGTCATTGAGTCGGCGCGCCGCGTTACCGGCCATCCCATTCCGGCCGAGGTTTGCCCGCGCCGTGCCGGCGACCCCGCCGTGCTGGTTGCCAGCTCAGAGAAAGCCATCCGCGAACTGGGATGGAAACCGAAGTACACCCAGCTGGACGAGATTATCCGCACGGCGTGGATCTGGCACCAGAGACGTTACGCCTGATTCTTCCTCATTGCCGGACTTCAAATCAGGGTCTGCAACAACCATGCGGTAGAAGCGGAACGTAATACTCTTCGAGATAGCAGACGACGGCAAAGAGGATTACCATGCCCGCCAGCGCACAGAAGAACAAGCGCACCGGCAGCGTGGTGATCAGCGATTTTCTTTGCGGGGCTTCCGGCGATGGCCGGGAGAACAAATAGCCACTGGCGAAGCAGACGCAGGCCGATAGAGCGACGTAAGGAAGAGAGATCTCCAGACGCTCCTGCCAGCGGCTTGCCGGCAGAAAGAACGCGCATGCCATGACTGGATAAAGAGACAACAGACTTAGGAAGAACGAGAAGGATTTGGCGATTTCAAGGAGCATTGTGCTACGCCATTCTTGCCGGAAAGCCTGAAGGTCGGGTGAGAAACGGAGGGAATAAGCTCGATGAAGCCCATCTCGCACTTTATTTTAATCCCACCGTGATTCCCGTTTGCAGCGCACGCGTTATACAGGCATATTGCCAATTCAGTTTCCTGGCACTTGCTTGGAGTGCGTCTGTCTCGATAGAGTGACTAGCACGAGGTCTCACGCGCCGGAAGCGCAAATCCCCATTGCCCGACGCGAACCTTTTCGATCGATCTTTCCTAGAGGACGCCCTGCATGTCATCCTTGCCCGTTCCCGCCACTGCCCATCAGGATATTGACTCAACGCTGCGCGAGAACCGCGTTTTTCCGCCGCCGCCTGAGTTCAGCGCGAAGGCCTACATCAAGAGTCTCGACGAGTACGAGGCGCTGTATAAGCAGTCCATCGAGGATCCGGAGAGCTTCTGGGCCGGGGCGGCGAAGGAGCTGCACTGGTTCAAGCCCTGGGACAAGGTGCTGGAGTGGAATTTGCCGTGGGCCAAGTGGTTTGTGGGCGGCAAGCTGAACCTGAGCTACAACTGCGTGGACCGGCATGCGCTGGGGGCGCGGCGGGACAAGACGGCGATGATCTGGGAGGGCGAGCCGGGCGAGGTGCGGCGGCTGACCTATGCCGAGCTGCACGTGGAGGTGCAGCAGTTCGCCAATGTGCTGAAGGGGCTGGGGATCAAGAAGGGCGACCGCGTGGCGATTTACATGGGCATGACGCCGGAGCTGGCGATTGCGATGCTGGCCTGCGCGCGGATCGGGGCGGTGCACTCGGTGATCTTTGGCGGATTCGCGGCCAACGCGATTGCGGACCGGGTGAACGACTCGGAGTGCGTGGCGATTCTGACCCAGGACTCGAGCTACCGGCGGGGCAACGAGATGCAGCTGAAGCGGACGGTGGACGAGGCGATGAACGCCTGCCCCACGGTGAAGAACGTGGTGGTGTACCGGCGCACCGGCTCGCCGGTGAACATGGTGGAGGGCCGCGACCACTGGTGGCACGACCTGATGGCCGAGGCGGCGCCGGAATGCCCGGCGGAGGAGATGGACTCCGAAGATCCGCTGTACATTCTGTACACCTCGGGGACGACGGGCAAGCCGAAGGGGCTGGTGCACACGACCGGCGGCTACGCGGTGCAGACCTACCTGACGACGAAGTACGTCTTCGATCTGCGCGACGACGATGTTTACTGGTGCACGGCCGATATCGGCTGGGTGACCGGGCACTCGTATGTGGTGTACGGGCCGCTGCAGAACGGGGCCACGGTGCTGATGTACGAAGGCGCGCCGAACTGGCCGGATTTTTCGCGGTTCTGGAAGATCGTCGACGACCACAAGGTGACGATCTTCTATACCGCGCCGACGGCGATCCGCGCGTTTATCAAGTGGGGCGACCAGTACGTGGAGAAGCACAAGCTGGAGTCGCTGCGGCTGCTGGGGACGGTGGGCGAGCCGATCAATCCCGAGGCGTGGATGTGGTACCGGGAGAAGATTGGGCACAACCGCTGCCCGATTGTGGATACGTGGTGGCAGACGGAGACGGGGGCGATCATGATTGCGCCGATTCCGGGCGCGGTGGCGACCAAGCCGGGTTCGGCGACGCGGCCGTTTTTCGGGATTCAGCCGGAGGTGGTGACACAAGGAGGGCGAGCCGGTGCCGGCGGGCAGCGGCGGGCTGCTGGTGGTGCGCAAGCCGTGGCCGTCGATGGCGCGGACGATCTATGGCGATCCGGAGCGCTACCAGAAGACTTATTGGAGCGACGTGCCGGGCAGCTACTTTACCGGCGACGGCGCGCGCATGGACGCGGACGGCTACTTCTGGCTGATGGGGCGCGTGGACGACGTGATCAACGTGAGCGGGCACCGGCTGGGGACGATGGAAGTGGAGTCGGCGCTGGTGGCGCATCCCAAGGTGGCCGAGGCGGCGGTGGTGGGCCGGCCGGACGAGCTGAAGGGGCAGGCGATCTCGGCGTTTGTGTCGCTGGAAAGCGGCAACTAGCCGAGCGAGGAGCTGAAGGACGAGCTGCGGAAGTGGGTGGCGAAGGAGATTGGCTCGCTGGCGCGGCCGGACGATATTCGCTTTACCGAGGCGCTGCCCAAGACGCGGTCGGGCAAGATCATGCGGCGGCTGCTGAGGGAGCTGGCGACGCATGGGGAGATCAAGGGCGACACGACGACGCTGGAAGACTTTACCGTGATTGCCAAGCTGCGCGAGGCGGAAGAGGGATAATCGCGCGGTAGTCTATCTTGACAAACGCGACAGAAGGTCATGAAAGGCGAGGCGAATCATGCGGCCTGCGTCTACTTTGCGGATCCAACCGGATAGGGTCCAGGGTTTGAAGTTGAAACAGACCACACTATTCCCAGAAAGTCATGCTCCACGGCCTTTGCGTCCATTTTCTTGAGGACTGCTGCGTAACGCTGGGCGAAGGCTGGCTGACAGAAGAAGGTTTTGCCTTCGCCGATGGCGAAGGGGACGATGGTGCGCGGTTGAGAAAAATAGCGGTGGACGCCATCGGAGACGCCGGGCCACGCTTCATTGAAACAATCGTCGAGGATGATGATCCCGCCTTCGGCCAGAGCGCCTTCGGCGGTGGAGAGATCGTGCGCGGTGATATCAGCGGTGTGGCCGCCGTCGATGCTGAAAAGGCGGAAGGGACCACGACCGAGCGAAAGCAAATGCGCGGCGGTAAGCTTGGTGGAGTCGCCTTCATGAATGACCAGGCGGCTCAGGTCTGCATGGCGGCGGAGATTGCGCTTGAAGCGATCAAGATTCCCGGCGCCGGAGCGGTCGACGTTCAGGTGCTGATGAGAGAAGAGGTCAATGGCGACTGCGGGTTCGGCCTTTGCGCCGAGGAGATAGAGCAGAATAAAAAGTTTGCCGTGGTGGACGCCGATTTCTGCTGCGCCGCCGGATAGATTGGCGTTGCGTTGCTGCTGAGATAAGAGGACGATAGCGTGAGCGGCTCCGGGCTGGAGCCAGCCCTTCACCAGATGATGGCCGTGCTTTAGATAGGCATTCAGGTTTCCGTTGGCCACGCGGGGATTATAGCAAGATGAGGTCCTTCGAAAATATTGGTTCAATGCGGTGGATATGAGTGCGGGCGTGGAAGCCTGCACTCGAACGGTGCTTCGGGCGATCAGAATTTGTAGACGATGCCGAAGGTGGCGCGTGAACTCCGGGTGCGATTGGGAGAGAATCCACTGGCCGTGATTGGGGATTGGGAGTGATGAGGGTGAACGAAGAAGCGATGTCGTCGCCGGCGGCGCGCAGGAGCAGACGCTGGCTCAGCTTGTAGTCCATGCCGATGCCGGCGCCTCCGGCAAAGGAGATGTTGGGAGACTGGTTGAAGCCGCCGGTGTGTTCGCCACCGAGGAGCGCACGGCCGAAGATGCTGGTTTTCCCGAAGAATCTGGCTTCAAAGACGGGTCCGAAGAGAACCACATCGACCGTCGGGGTTCGGGTGTCGTTCGCCACGACCGGACTGGAGACTGGGTGCACGTAAGCGGCCCCGTCGGCGATGAGGCCGAGGTGTTTTCCCCAATAGCGGGTGACGGCGAGCTCCGCGCCTATCAGCGCCGTAGCGCGATCCGTTGACCTGGTTGAGGCTGGTGTAGCCGACGCCGACGTAGGCGTCGTACTTGTAGGTATCAGCCCCCTCGGCGTTGGAGGCTTTATGGGACGGGGCTACCTGGCTCAAGGCCGCCAGGGGCAGAAGCGCGGCCGCAAGCATGGCCAGGATCGAAAGCAATGACGTTCTTTTCAACTTGAAAATCTCCTCAATACCGTGCTGTGGCCGGATAGCCGTTGGCAGGGGTTTTCCCTGGGGTCGGCGCCGAGACTGGAATGCGGTACATTCATAGACTATCCTCTCAACCCCTGTTCGATGAAGTGCGGTTACCGGGTTTGAACCGGAACGGGGTCAGAGAGGGTGATGAGTTTGCCTGACGAGCCTGTTACTGAGACGGCGATTCCGGCGGGAAGATAGCGGGCGAGGACCTGGGGATCGGTCCAATCGAGAGTCCAGCCGTCCTGGATGGCCACCACGGCGTACTGGCCGGGGACCACATCGCGCAGGGAAAAGCTGCCGTCGGAGTCGGACTGGTCGCGGCGGATGAGCGCCTGCCATGCAGGCCGATTGTTGGGTACCAGGACCATCATCACGCCTGACACTCCTTTGCCATTGGTGCGGGCAAAACCTTCAATGCGCGTCTCTCCGAGGCCGATGGTTACCGTGAGGGAGAGCGGGTGATCGCGCACGGTTACGCGGGCCCTGAGCGGGGATCGGCTGCCCGTGGAGATTGCTGTGATGGGTAACGAGCTGCCGGAGTTGAAGGCCGATAGCTGCCAACTGCCCGGCGGCACACTGTCAAACTTGAATGCGCCCTGGTT
>CAVZYE010000002.1:0-1436954 GCA_963779385.1 uncultured Acidobacteriaceae bacterium
GCGGTGAAGAGGCGCGTGAGAGCAACGTCGATCTCGCTCTCCTTCAGGAAGCCCTGCTTGACGGCATCCATATAGGGTTTGTAATCGTGGTCGTCCGTCACCTTGGCCTTGAAGTCGATGCATTCGTTGTCCATGCCGCGCTGGAGGCTGACGGCCGACGACTCAGCCTGGGTGGGCCGGTAGTGGTGGCCGTCGAAGATATTGATGACCGCGCCGCAATCGGAGACCACGTAGCCCTGGAATGCCCACTTGCCGCGCAACTGATCCTGGAGCAGGAATTCGTTGGCGCAGGCGGGCTGGCCGTTAATACTGTTGTAAGCGCACATGACGGAGCCGGCCTTGGCCTCGGTGACTGTGGCTCGAAAGGCGGGCAGATAGGTATCAAGTTCGTCGTGCTTGCTTACCTTCACATCCATCCTGTGGCGCTCGGGCTCCGGACCGCTGTGCACGGCGTAATGCTTGGGAGTGGAGATGACGCGATAGTAATGCGGATCGTCGCCCTGCATTCCGGTGACAAAGGCCACGCCCATGCGCGCGGTCAGGAAGGGGTCTTCGCCGTAGGTCTCCTGGCCGCGGCCCCAGCGGGGATCGCGAAAGATGTTGATGTTGGGCGCCCAGAAGTCGAGGCCTTCGAAGATATAGCTGTGGCCGGCGCGTACCGCCTGCACATGCTTGATGCGACCCTCTTCGCCGATGGCCGATGCCATCTCGTGGATGGCCGGAGTGTCGAAGGTGGCAGCCAGGCCAATAGGCTCGGGATATTCTGTGGTTCCGTCGCGCATGACGCCGTGCAGCGCCTCGCTCCACCAGTCGTAGGCGGGCACGTTGAGGCGGGGAATGGCACGCGCCTGATTCACCAGTTGCGTGACCTTTTCATCCAGCTTCATGCGGCTCACAAGGTCGGCAGCGCGCTGCTCCGGCGGCAGGCTGGGATTCAAATACGCGGGCGTCGAAGCGTCCTGCGCTCCGGCCATCCAAAATCCTGGGCAAACGGCCAACCCTGCCGTTACCAACCACATTCCAAATCTCTTCATCGCATTCCTCACAGACAGGGGAAAATTGCTCAAAGTACTTGGCCGACGAAAAATCTTTACCCGGCCTCCGGATGCTAACGCTAATGCCCTCGGGAAGGGGCTGTCAAGCAGGGCTGGAAATCGCCCGATTTCTAGTGAAAAATCGCTTTATTGAGATTGGATGCCCCTGACGCTCGAGGCCGGCGGAAAGGTGTGTTCCAGGCGCTTCACCTTTTTTTAAAATAGCAGTGGTGCGGCCGGCGGGATGTAACCTTTCTCCTGACCGTTCAGTAAGGGTAGATAGAAGGGGAAGGGCGGATGGAGAACGGACGGAGCGACGTTCTGGACGAGTTCCGGCACGGAAGCATCGATGCCTTCGAGACGCTCTTCCGCCTGCATCAGCGCGCGGTTTACGGATGGATTCTGCGCATTGTCCGCAATCCGGCTACAGCTGAGGAACTGACCGTCGAGAGCTTCTGGCGCATTTATCGGGCCCACGCGCGCTTTCAGCCGGAGATGGGATTCGAAGGGTGGGCTCGCCGCGTCGCCACCCATGCCGCGCTCGACTGGCTGCGCACCATGCGGCGGGAAGCAGGTGCCGAGACCATTGGCGAATTGGCGTCACCGGCGGAGGCCGATTCGGCAGTTACTGCGGAGATCCGCGCGAAGATCGCTGCGGCTTTTGAACGACTGCCGCCCAAATTGCGGATCGCGGCGGTGCTGGCCGTCGTGGAGGAGCAGCCGCAGAAAGATGTGGCCGCGGCTCTGGGAATTTCAGTCGCGGCGGTAAAACTGCGCGTGTTTCGCGCGCTTCGATTGCTCAGAACGGACCTTGCATCCCAGGGGATAACGCCATGAATGAACTGAATGAGGACCGGATGAAGAAACTTTTGCAGCAGGCGCTGCCGCGAGTGGAAGGCGAACCGGAGCCGGGGCGCGATCTTTGGCCCGCTGTATTGAAGCGGCTGGATGCGGAGCCTGCGCCGGCGCCGTGGTTCGATTGGGCTCTGCTTGCCGGGCTGGTTGCGCTCGTTGCCTGCTTTCCGGCATCGATCCCTGTATTTCTCTACTACCTGTAACCCGCGGATGAAAACAGTCCGCAAACAATGGAGGACACAATGAATACTCATCCTTATCTTCGCGCATACCTGGCCGGAATCTTTGTGCCTACGTTTGTGCTGCCGCTGCTGCTGACCGTGTTCATCGTGGCGCGAATTGTGCTCAAAGTGCCGGTTCCAATCGAGCAGGCAATGATCTTTCCCATGGCCGTCGTGCCGATGCTCTTCGGGCTGTGGAATATGCTCTGGCTGTGTTCGCATGCGCAGACTCATTTGCCCATTGGGCTGCATGGAGCGATCTTGCCGCTGCTCATGATGCCGACTGGCGCCTTCGTGGGCAGTTGCCTGGGAGTGCTGCAGCTCGGGGCCGACGGCGTTACGTGGTTCCAGGCTTGCCAGGTGCCTTACGGGTTCATCGCACTCTTACTGCTGGCAGGGATGGCTGCTTATTACCTGGTGTGGAAGTATATTGTTGGATTTTTGAATCGGGTACTGGGGATCGCTTGAGTGCTCGCGCGAGGCCCTATGCAGCGGGGCGAGGGTGCGACGAACGGACTAATTTTGAACGGAGGGTTCTTATGAAAATGTACTTCGGCGCCCTAACAATCGTACTGTTGCTCGGAATGGTATTGGGCCGGGTTTTGCTGATGAGAGGAAAAGGGATAAAGGCGTTCAAGTTCGCCGAAACGGACAAGAAAGATTTCCTGATTCCCCCGTTTGCCTTTTTTTATTTTTATGTCGTGTTTGCTGCTGCGTTTGAGCTCCCCTCTGTTAGCAGGCAAGAATTTTTTCACTCCGATACGGTCGCCTGGGTCGGAGCCCTCTTTTGTCTTGCGGGATTGATCTTTGTCTTCTTTAGTCTCGTTTCCTTTGGGAAGAGTTTTCGTGTTGGCATTGACACAGACCAACCTGACAAGCTTGTAACGACCGGGATTTTCGCTATTAGCCGCAATCCTATTTATGTAGCATTTGGGTTTATCTTGCTGGGCCAATTCCTGTTGTTTCCAAATTGGATTCTTTTGATTTATTTATTTGCAGGACTTTGGTTGTTCCACCGGCAGGTATTGCGCGAAGAGATATTTCTGAGAGCTCACTACGGTGAGCAATATTCTGAGTACAGTAGCCAGGTGAGACGGTACCTTTAAATTGCGGAACAGCAGTCTTCGAGATTCGGACTCTATCTATGCGCTGGGCAGGAAGAAATCGTCGAGCCCTGCGCGATGGGCGTGGGCGGCCATTGCGGCCTGAATCTCAAGGGCAAGGGCTAATGCATTGCGGCCCTGGCGGGCGGTGACGCGGGGCTCGCGGCGGGTGCGGACGGAATCGAGGAAGGATTCGATTTCCAGCCGCAAGGGCTCGCCGGGCGTGACGGCCGGCTTGGAGAAGCTCAAGCCGGCTTTTGAATCCGCTGGAATGGTGAATTGCGCAATCACCGATGGATCGATCTTTGCCATGGCGGCAAATTGCGCAATCAAGGCCGGGTCAATTTTGCTGAGGTCGATCTTTCCCGACGCTATTCCCTCTGCAATTCCCGGCGGCAGCAGGGCGGCGATCTGCGGGGGCAGCGACGCGACAAGTTCAGCTTGAGACGTGGCCGCGCCGTCGTCCACTCGAATCACCAGCAGGTCCTTCCGGGCGTAGTCGATGGAGACGTACTGGCGGGGCTCGAAGAAGCGCAGCTTGCGGACGCGCTCAGTGGAAACGCGCGAGGCGGTGAAGTTGGCCACGCAGCCGGATTCGAACTCGACGCGGACGTTGGCGATGTCCACCTTGGGCGAGAGAATCGGGCAGGCCCACAGCGCGCACCTCGCGCACCGGCGAGTTGGCAAAGGTGAGCACGATATCCAGGTCGTGAATCATCAGATCGAGCACCACGTCCACGTCGAGCGAGCGGGGCGTGAAGACGGAGAGGCGATGAGCCTCAAAAAACATGGGGCGGCGCAGTTGCGGCTGAATGGCGAGAACTGCGGGGTTGAAGCGCTCCAGGTGGCCGACTTGCAGGATGCGCTTGCCTTTGTCCGCTCTCGCGATCAGATCGTCGGCTTCGGCGAGGCTGGCGGCCAGAGGCTTTTCAACCAGCAGGTCGAGGCCCGCATCGAGCAGGGCTGAAGCTACCGCGTGATGATGCACCGTGGGGACGGCGACACTGGCTGCGTCGAGGTGAAGATCTGCGGCCAGCAGTTCGTCGACGGTGGCAAAAACGGGGATTGCATATTTGGCCGCGGCGTCGGCGGCGCGGGCGGCATCTGGCTCGACGGCGGCCACAAGAGCCAACGCCCAGCCCCGCCGTCTCCAGTTCGCGGTAAACGCGGAGATGGTTCTTGCCGAAGGCGCCGTTTCCGGCCACGGCAACGCGCAGAATGGGTTCCTTAGCTATTGCGCTGCCCCTTTTTCAGGCCCTTTGCCTTCCACGGCCTTCAGGCAGCGGCTGTAGAGCTCGAGCAACTGGGCCACATGCTCCTCGGGCTTGGGCACGGCCGCGCCGCTGAAGCCGGTTGAGGGCGCGGCGGGACGGCCTACGCCGGCTGTGGAGGCCACAAATTTGAGCAGATCGAGAGCGATATCTTCATTGCGCCGGACTCCAAGCCCAGCACTGTTCAAAGCATCCATCCTGATAACTCTCCAATGAGGATGCTAGCAGATTGAGGGTTAGTACCTCGACCAGGTAGTTTCGTCGTCTCCCAGGTCCCCGAAAGCGAGGGACCTGGGGCACCCAGACTCGTGCGTGGGACTACGAAATCATGAAGTCGTGACACTAACTTCTCATCCCGCGAAGTATCTCGCGCTGAGGTCTGCGGTCGTCGCGTTAGTCTGGAGACTATGCGTATGGCCTACATCGGGATGGGTAGCAACCTGGCCAGTTGGGCTGGGCCGCCTGAGGCTACCCTGGCTACCGCCGCGCTGTGGATTGAATCGATGGGGCGCGTGGTTTGCAGGTCTTCGCTTTACTCCACCGAGCCGGTTGGATTCGCCGAGCAGCCGCGCTTCGTCAACGCCGTGTTGAAGCTGGAGACGGAACTTGAGGCGAGCGATATGCTGGAACGGCTGCTCGCGATTGAGGCGGAGTTCGGACGCGATCGCGCGGCGGGATTCGCGAATGGGCCGCGCACGCTGGACCTGGATATTCTGCTGTTCGGCAACCAAATCATCAGCGAGCCTGGGCTGGAAATTCCTCACCCGCGCCTGGCGGAACGGGCCTTCGTGCTTGTCCCCCTGAACGAGATTGCGCCACGCGCCGTCGATCCACGAAATGGAAAGACCGTGGCACAATTACTTGAGAGTTTATTCCCCAAGTCTGAAAGTGAACCTCATGCGGTGGTCAAGGTGGAAAGCGGTGGTTGGCGCGCTGGCGCTATCGGCAATATTGCACCACCCGGCTAGCGTTGGCGCACAATCTGCCGCGCCGGCTACGGTTTCAGTAACGGTCGAGGATAGTAGCGGCGCGGCGCTGGCCGGAGCGGCGGTGGAGGATTCGCAGGGAAAATTGATTGGACGCACCGGTGCCGACGGGAAACTGACTGTCCCCTGTGCCGTTCCCTGCCGCGTGCGCGTGACTGCTGCGGGATTTTCGGAACGCGACCTTCGAACTGACCTCCGATACGACCATCCGCCTTGAGCCGGCCGCGGCCACGGAAAAGGTGACGGTGACCGCCTATCGCGCTCCGTTGGGCTCGCTGGAAAGCCCGGTGACCACGCGGCTGCTCACTGAAAATGCTCTCGACACGACGGCCGCAGTTACCCTGGACGACCAACTGCGGCAGCTTCCCGGGTTGGAGTTGTTTCGGCGGTCCAGTTCGCTGGTGGCCAATCCATCGTCGCAGGGAATCAGCTTGCGCGGGCTGGGTTCGACCTCGGCCAGCCGCACCCTGCTTACCGAAGACGATGTGCCGCTGAACGACCCACTGGGCGGATGGATTCACTGGCAGGAAGAGCCGGAGCTGGCGATGGAGAGTATTGAACTGATGCGCGGGGGCGCGAGCGACCTCTACGGATCGAGCGCTATCGGCGGCGTGGTGAGCGTGATTCCGGTGCGGCCAGCTACGGATATGTTTGAGCTGCGGTCGAGCTACGGCGGGGAAGAAACTTTTGACGATAGCTTGCTGGGACAGATGAAGCGCGGACCGTGGGGAGTGATGGCGGCGGGCGGCGCGCTGGGGACGGACGGGTATATTCAGGAGGCTCCAGCGCAGCGCGGGCCGGTGGACGTGGCCAGCAACGTGCACAGCCAGAATGGAATGCTGACGGCTGAGCACGACCGCGGGCCGTTGCGGCTATTTGTGCGGGGCAGCGGCTTCGACGAATTGCGGCACAACGGAACGCCCTACCAGTTCAACAGAACCCGGCTTTGGCGCTATGCGACTGGAGGCGACTGGCAGGGACCGCACGAGGCTACTTTGGTCACGCGGTTTTATGGTTCGGACGAGCGCTATCGCCAGACTTTTTCGCAGCATCTCGAACCTGCCGGATTTTGGCGATCCACTTGCTGCTATCACGCGGCGAAATTCCTTCAAAATTTTCATTCATTCCGGACAATGAACTGGGCGCGGCGGCGCATTGGAACCAGCCGCTGGGCGCAGGGCTGCTGATCGTGGCCGGGGCCGATGCTCACGATGTGCGCATCTGGGACCAGGAGCAGACCTACGGGGGCAAAGCCGCGCTGACCAACCTGCACGACCACCAGCGGGACTCGGCCGGCTACGCTGAAGCGATGTGGGTGCGCAAGGCATGGACGCTGACCGCAGCGGGACGCATGGACTGGTTTCAGAACTACGATGGCCAGGAAGTGCAGTGGAACGGATCGAGTTGGGCGCCGACTCAAAGCCAGCCTCCGCAGTTCGGGCAGCGCATCTTCGATCCACGCGTCGGCCTCTCGCGGAAACTCTTCGACCATTGGGCGGTTTCGGCTTCGGGCTTTCGCGCCTTTCGCTCGCCGACGCCGAACGAACTCTACCGGTCGACGCAGGTGGGCAACGAGCTTACCCTTCCCAACGGATCGCTGCTGAGCGAGCGCGCCACCGGCTGGGAGACGGGCCTGGCCACCGATTGGCGCTGGGGCAGCGTTCGCACCAGCTACTTTCTTACCCAGGTCAATCGGCCCATCTCTGCGGTCACCACGAATCCCAACTCCTCGCCGATTCTGCTGATGCGCGAGAATCTGGGGCAGATTGAGAGCCGAGGAGTCTCAGTGGATTACGAGCTGACGCCGATGCGCTGGCTGGCGGTCGATGGCGGCTACCAATATGCGCACGCTACCGTAACCAAAAATAATCAGGAGGCGGCGCTGGTGGGCAACTGGATTCCCGAGGTGGCGCGCAACCTGGCTACGATGAATGTGCGCGCATTTAAGCCGACGCTGGGAACACTGAGTTTGCAGGGACGGTTGAGCGGACGCCAGTTTGACGACGACGCTAATACTTATCCTGCTGCACGGATACTTCCGCCTGGACGCCTATGCCTCGCACGACTTCGGCAAGCGGCTGCAGTTCTTCGCGGCGGGAGAAAATCTGCTCAACCGACAGATTGAAGACTCCAAGACGCCCACCACTACGCTGGGAATGCCGCGTGAGGCACGGGTTGGTTTTCTGCTGCGGCTGGGCGGGCCGAGCCATTAGGAGGCATTGCTCTCCCAGGTCTGAAAATCCAGACCTGGGGCACCCAGAGCTTCCAGATAGAATCGTTTAGTGAGTACGGAGTTCAAAATTCTTACGGCAACCGAAGCAGGCGGCCGGCGCGGGCAGCTTCGCCTGCCTCACCAGACGGTGGAAACGCCGGTCTTTATGCCGGTGGGCACGGCGGGAACGGTGAAGGCCGTCGCGCAGGACGTGCTGGAAGCGCTGGGCGCGGAGATTATTCTCGGCAATACCTATCATCTTTATTTGCGCCCCGGCCACGAGGCTATCCGCCGCATGGGCGGGCTGCACCGGTTCATGAGTTGGCCGCGGGCGCTGCTCACCGACTCCGGCGGCTTTCAGGTCTTCAGTTTGAGCGGGCTGCGCAAGGTGAGCGACGAGGGCGTGCGCTTTCGCTCGCATCTGGACGGCAGCAGCCACTTTTTTACTCCTGAGCATTCGATGGACGTGCAGATCGCGCTGGGCGCGGATATTGCGATGGCCTTCGACGAGTGCACTGAGTATCCGGCGGATCGGACCAGAGCGCAAGAGAGCCTGCGGCTCACGATGGCCTGGGCGCGGCGGTCGCTCGATCACTTTCGCGCCCATCGCGACGAGGTGGTTTGGCGCGATGAGTTCGACGGGCGCACGCAGAGCTTGTTTGGGATCGTGCAGGGCGGAATGTACCCCGATCTTCGCCGCGAAAGCGCGGAGCGGCTGGTGGAGATGGACTTTGACGGCTACGCGATCGGCGGGCTGAGCGTGGGCGAGCCTCGCGAATTGACGATGGAGATCATCTCCGAAGTGCTGCCGCTGCTGCCCGCCGATAAGCCCCGCTATGTGATGGGCGTGGGTTACCCGGACGAGATTGAGCAGTATGCGCGCATGGGCGTGGACATGATGGACTGCGTGCTGCCCACCCGCGCCGCGCGCCACGGATTGCTCTTCACGAGCGAGGGACGGCTGAACATCAAAGGCAAAAATTATGCCGAGGATCAAGGGCCGCCCGATCCAGCCTGCAACTGCATGGTTTGCCGCCGCTATTCACGCGCATATCTGCGCCACCTGATGCAGGCGGGCGAGGCGCTCTCGGGAATGCTGAATACCATTCATAATCTGGCTTATTACCTCGGCATCATGGATCGTGTGCGGACGAGCCTTCACTCCGAGGAATGAAGGCTCTTGCTCACGCCCCGATGGCCCCGCCCAGCATTTGCTTCAGAGCCTGCACGTATTCGGTCAGCGCCTGGCGGCCGGCATCGGTCATGCGGTAAAGAGTTTGCGGCTTGCGCTGAACAAACTTCTTTTCGACAGTCACGTAGCCGGCTTCTTCAAGCTTCTGCAGTTGCGCGCCCAGGTTGCCATCGGTCGAGCCGGTCCTTGAACGCAGCCAGGTAAACTCTGCCTCCTCCACGCCGGAAAGCAGAGAAAGCAGCGCCAGGCGCAACTTCCCGTGAACTACAGGATTGAGCTCCGGCAACTCAGGCATGGGAGACCTCTTGCCCGTTTCCGCTGGCCTTGCGCTTGCGGGATTGGGCGATCATTCCATAGAAACCGAAGACAATCTGGCAGAAGAAAATCGCTGCGAGAAACAGGATTTCCGCCTGGCTTTCAGAGAGGAAGCAGGACACCGCTCCGGACGCTAACCAGACCACGGCGCAGGCAAACTGCATCTTCCACTTGAGAATGATGCTGGAGGTGATATTGGCAGCGCCGAGCATGGCCCCGAGGATGGCAACCCCGATATGCAAATCCGACCTGCCGCTGAAGCCGAGAGACAGCATGATGATAAAGGTGGAAATGCCCATGCCAAGCCAGATAGCCAGCATCGACCGGCCAACGGTCGTCTCCGGGCGTCCGCTCTTGATTCGCGAACCAAAGATACCGGTCAGAATTCCGGCGGCGATCATGGTGACGGGCCATGCCAGGGTGCTGCGGCCCCAGGCGGACCAGGCAATGGCGACGTAGTAGGCCAGGCCCCATAGAACGAAGGTCCAACCCCAGCTTTCTGTGGTGCGCCGGCCTTCGGCGATCATGGTTTCAATCAGGCTCAGCCTGTCTTTTAGTTCCTGTTCATCAGCGTTTGTATTCATCAGGATTCTCCTTGAAGGCCACTCGCGGCTTTCAGAGTGTTCCTCATTAAGGAGTACTCTAGTAAATAGAGTATAGAATGTCAAGAATTATTTTGAAGATTTTTCAGCTTTTGTTTTTCAGCTTCGAGCCGGAATCATCCTGGAAGCCGCCGAGATGCTGTAAGTATCTCTCTGCGCAGGAGTTGACCGCGCTTTGAAAAGTGCGCTCAACTCCCATATCACGCGAGCTACTACGCCGGCCCAGTTGCCGGGGGTGTGCTGGCGGAAGAGACGCGCTGTGGGATACCAGGGGGTGGTCTCAACCTCCTGCATCCAGCGCCAGTCGCTCAAATGGGGCAGCAAAATCCAGACCGGCTTGCCCATGGCTCCAGCCAGATGTGCGATGCAGGTATCAGTGGTGATTATCAGATCAAGCGTGGACGCGAGCGCCGCCGTATCAGCCAGATCTTTGTCGTGACGCGCACCGTCCCAGAAAGAAATATCTTCTGGCAAATCGGCCAACTGATCTGTGGCCGCACCTTTTTGCAGCGAAACCCAGGTAATGTTGCGCAGATGCAGCAAAGGCAGCAGAGTTCTGAGGTGCATGGAGCGCTGTGCGTCCGCCTTGTAACGGGGGTTGCCTGCCCAGACAACGCCCACTCGCAATGGCCGAGCTCCTTCAAACTCATTCAGGGGAAAGTTTGTGGTATCCCACCCCTTCGCCCAAATAGAACCGCAGGTCCTTCGACTCCGGTCGCCGCGGCGACCTTCGCTCAGGATGACAGGGCGCGGAGCATTCTTGACCGCGCCGGTTGCGCTCGTCACGCTGGGAAACTCGGCGTACTTCTCTGCCGCAAGCTCCGGATCGGCGCCCAGGTAAGCGCCCGGCCAAGGAACTGTCTCGATTGTGGTGGTGAAGACGGCAGGCAGACTGAGCAGAGGACATTCAAGATCGAAGGCAGGCGGCTTTTCGCCCAACAGCGCAATCTCCGCCTGGCCGCAGCGCGCCACTGCAAGCGAGCGCATCAGCCGCTCTACCGCCGACTGCACCTGCAGAATCGGTACGCCTCCGCAGGCAGCCACCAGCGTGGCGTAGCGGCAGAACTGGATGGTATCGCCCAGCCCCTGCTCGGCGTGGAGCAGCACCCGGCGGCCTTCGAGCGGTTCGCCTTGCCAGCGCGGCTGCTCGAAGATTCTCGGGCTGCGATGCACTTCGCGAAATCTCCACCGCGCCTCGTACTGCTGCCAACCACGCTGCCAATCGCCCAGCCGCAGACGGGTCAGCGCAAGGTTGTACATGGCCCCCGCGTGCTCCGGATCTTGTTCGACAGCCGCCTCGTGCGCGCGCAAGGCCTCGTCCATCCGGCCCATATCCAATAAGGAGTTGCCGCGGTTGGAGGCCGAGGCCCGGTTGCCCAACTGTTCGGCGTGCACAAATTTCTCCACGGCCTCGGCAAAGCGGCCGTCATTGTGCAGCAGGATGCCGTGCATATTCACGGCTTCAGCGTGGTCAGGCTGGCGCGCCAGTGCCCAGCGCAGCCACTGCCATGCGCCGGCCAGGTCGCGCTCGGCGGCGCGGAACTGGCACCAGGCGATATGGGTCTCCACTTGAGCCGGATTCAGCGCGAAGGCCTTGCGCAGATGCGCCTCGGCTTCGGCCGGACGGCGGCGTTCGCGCTCGAGCTGCGCCAGGTTTACCCAGCCCGCAATCAGATCCGGACGCAACTCGACGGCCCGCAGCAGCGCTGCCTCGGCTATGGCCTCCCGCCCCTGCTCGCGCAACAGACTGCCCAGATTCATCCACGCCGCGGCAAAATCAGGACGCCGCGTCAGCGCCCGGCGATAGCGGGCTTCAGCTTCTTTCAGTCTTCCCATCCGCGCCAGCACAAATCCGGCGGCAAACTCGGCCTCGGGAAGCTGCGACTTCAGAGCGAGCGTCCGATTGTAGCAATCGAGCGCCTCCTCGTTGCGGCCCATGAATGCATATGCGTTTCCCAGGCCCAGGTGAGCGGCCGCCAGCGATGGCTTCTGGCGTAGCGCCCGCTCAAACTCCCTGGCAGCTTCTTCCGCGCGCCCGGTTGAGATCTTCAGTTCACCCAGCCCCATCCGCGCCATGGCGTTCCCGCTGTCTCTCGAAATGGCTTCTTCGTAAGCCTGCTCGGCTTCCTCGCCGCGGCCGTCGGCTTTCAATGCGCTGGCCCAGCGCGACCCATGCGACCACCATCTCCGGCGCGGCGGCCACAGCTGCCTCGGCCATTTTCACCGCTGCCTCGTGCTGCCGGCTGGCCAGCGCCACCAGGCTGATGCCCACCAGCGCATCCGGATGGCACGGGTTCTGCTCCAGCATCCGCTGATAACCCAGCGCCGCCTCGGACAACCGCCCAGTCAGCCCATTGGCGCAGATCTTCTTACCCGACTGAATCTTCGGCGCATCGACGATCACTGGACTGCCTCATCGCAAGGATGGTCTCACCTGCAATTCATGCTGCCTGCAAGTGGCCAGCCTCACCGCCAGACTTTAATGGGAAACCTCTTAAAGTAAATGGACGCTGGTGCGAACTTCACGATTTTCGGGTGGATCAATATTGCGACAGACCGCGCAGTCACCGGCATTCTGAAAGAGCTGCAGACGACAAAAGGGGAGCATTCTTGCATGCTCCCCTCTTGTCGATTCGTAATCAACGCAGAACAGTATCAGTGCGGTAAAACCAACAGTCCGGACTCCAGAAGTTTCTCTGTCAACCGGTCAAGGGCCTGCGGGAATTTGTATGAAATGGTTCGTACGCTCATTCCCATCATTCCGGCCGTCTCTACCTGCGTGTACTCCTGCAGAACGATCCGGCTCAGCATCTGGCGATCCAGCGATCCCAACTGGTCCAGACACTTTTCTATGTCGAGGACAAAGATCACGGCATCCTCAAAGGTGCGAACCGGCCGGCTGGAACACCATCCCCGCGCAACCGGATCGCCTAGAATCGACGGCGACCTGCCCACTTGCATTGAGGCATATAGATAACGCCGCAGCATATTTTCAGTATGCTTTCTGTAAAAGCCCAGGCTCACCACCGGGCCAGCCTCGGGCGTTTTTTCCGGCGGCTTTACTTCTGCCTTTGCCACCGGCTTTTCGTCCCATTTCCTTCCATCTTCCTGCCATCCGGCTTGCGGATAGCTTGCTGCCCACACCACTGGCAACTGGAGGGCTGCGCTCATTGCGTACCTCCTGTTGCCTCAACCATCGCCCACACTCTGGTGAGCGGTTTGCGGCCTGGGCGTCCGCTTCGTTTGCGGCTTTCAGGCGTTGGAAATTCGTGCAGTTTGACTTCACACTCCCTGCAATACACGCTTTCTTGATTTTGGGAACGGTACCAAAGACAACCGCACCCCTCGCAAACCTTCAAATGCACGCGCAATTCCATGATTGTTTCTCCGTGTTCGAGTCTTCTCCCGACGGACTTCGATGGTTCTTGATGCTCCGCGGGTTGAAGAGAACCAGGCGCGGCAACTCAGGTTTCTCCGGCCCTGATGGATGATCGCCCTCTGTGTTCTCTCGTTTTGTCTCTTGTTCATGGCGCGCAGATCCTGGAGTGTCCGCACTGGCCAGCCCCACACGCCTCTGCCCGGCGCCGCGGGGCGGGGATGGGAGAACCGGAATTGGACTGAAGTCTTCCGGTTTCCGTTCATTAGCGGCCGAAGAGGGCAGGATTCCGCCCTGCTCAGCCTTGCGGCAATGAAGCAGTTCCCAAAAAATTCCCACAAACCAATGCGAGATTAAGTAAAGCCAATGTAGATATATGATTCTCTTGCGTCAACGTCCCCAGACCGTTTTGTAACTCGGAGCTATCTAATCCGCGAGCATGCGCGGAAAATATAGGGAAATCATCCCTGATTACTTTGCCAGAGGAGATCAGCAGGAGCTCCTTCCCATTGCTGGTGGCGGATTTTCCACAGATGAACTTTACTCAGATGCATGAGCACCTCCGCTTGGAACTGCTCCGCAGGATACGGCGGGGAACGCTCAGCGTCTCGCTATTGGCCCGGCAAACCGGCTTTGGCCAATCCCATATCTCCAATTTCCTGCACAACCGGCGTCAACTCTCGCTGGAGGCCATGGACCGCATCCTCCTTGCCCAGCACCTTGAGGCTGCCGACCTGTTGCCGTTCACCCAACAGGCCGGAGACTGGCCGGACGACGATGATAGCAGCCTGATCCCTGTCGTTTCCCATGTCACGGCGCTCTTTGAGCCGTATATCCGCCGCACCGCGGTCTTGTCCATGCTCCATTTGCCCGCGGGATTCATTGAAACGCTGCGCGCTCGCGTCTCCAATCCCCGCCGCGCCTGGCAGCGGTTTGTTGCGGTGCGCATTCCATCCGCAGACGCCTTGCCTATGGAGCCGCTACTGCTGCCGGACGCTATTGCACTGCTCGATCGCCACTACAATTCGCTGATGCCCTACCGCCCTAATCGGCCCAACGTTTACGCCGTTCGTCACGGATCGCATCTGACCCTTGCGGTATGTGGATTTTCTCTCCAATCGGCTCGTCCTGCGCCCCCACAACATCGCCTTCACAGTGGACCTGATCGAATGCGATCCAGGAGAGTCGCCGGGCGACCTGATTGCAGGGCGCGTGGCGCTGATTCTGAATGAGCCGTGATTGAACTCGCCCCGTGAGTTTAGACAACGTGGGTCGTATCCGGATTTTCGAAACGCGTGTAACGCGAGACGAAGTACAGATGGACCGTGCCGGTGGGGCCGTTGCGCTGCTTGGCGATAATGATCTCAGAATCCGCCTTTTCGTCCTCAGACATCTCTTCGCTGCGGTTGTAGTAGGCTTCGCGGTGGATAAAGGCCACCACGTCTGCATCCTGCTCAATGGAGCCGGACTCGCGCAGGTCGCTCAGGAACGGGCGCTTGTCTTCGCCGCGGCGCTCGCTGGCGCGGGAAAGCTGCGACAGAGCCACCACCGGCACGTTGAGTTCCTTGGCCAGGGCTTTGAGTCCGCGCGAGATGGCTGAGACCTCCTGGGTGCGGTTCTCGTAGCGCTTGCCGCCGGCCGAGGGCAAGGTGGCCGACATCAGTTGCAGATAATCGATCACAACCAGGTCAAGGCCGCCGGCGACCTGCCGGAGCCGCCGTGCTTTGGCGCGCATTTCTGCCAGTGAGATGCCTGCCGTATCGTCAATGAAAAGCCGCGTCTCAACCAGGTCGCCCAGCGCTTTCTGGAGTTTGTCGCGATCCTCGCGGAAGATGGAACCGGTTTGCAATTTGCGCTGGTCCACCGGAGCCTGGCTGGCCAGCATGCGGCGCAGCAGCGACTCCTTGGTCATCTCCAGGCTGAAGACGGCCACGATCGCCTTGCTGTTGACCGCGGCGTGCTGCGCGATATTGATGGCCATGGCTGTCTTTCCCATAGAAGGCCGGGCGGCGATGATGATTAGCTCGCCTTTTTGCAAGCCGCTGGTCATGGTATCGAGTTCGTAAAAGCCCGTGGCCAGCCCCGTGACCTCGTGACTGCCCTGGTTGTACAAGTTGTCAATCGACCCGAAGGAGTGCTGGACGATCTCATCAAGGCTTTGAAACCCCTGGCTGATGCCCTTTTCGGTGACCTCCATCAGTTGCGTTTCAGCGGCGCCCAGGACTTCAAGAGCCGTTTCGCCCTGGTCTGCGGCGCGGGCGATGGCCATGGAACAAATGCCCATCAGCTTGCGCAACAGGCTCTTGTCCTTGACGATGCGGATGTATTCCTCAATTACGGGCCGGCGGGGCAAACCTTCCGTGAGCGAGGCCAGATAAGCCACGCCGCCAACCGCCTCGACCTCTTTGTAGCGACCCAGTTCGTTCGCCAGGGTGATGATGTCCACGGCCCGCTGAGAATTCATCAACTCCGTCATTCGCAAAAAGATGCGGCGATGCGAGTCGAGAGAGAAGTCGTCGGATTCGAGCTTTTCGGCAGCCTCGGCGTGGGCAGCATTGTCCAGCAGAATGGCGCCCAGAATCGTCTTTTCGGCGTCGACGTTCGCGGGCAGTCCGGCTTCCTGGGTCAGGTCGGGGATAGTGGCCATTTGAAAAGTTTAAGCCGAATGCGGGCCCGCCGTGATTGTGAACATTGCGATGGAACGGAGGAAAACCGGTCCCACGCACCCAGTCGTTGCAACCGGGCCTCCATACCGCGAGTTATTTGCTCAGGCAATCGTCCACTGCGACCTCGTCAGCGGCGCTGCCAGCAGGGCGTTGGCATAGTTGTTGCCTTCGAACCTCTCCAGTTCAGGGTTCCAGCGCAGCTTGTCCTCGACCTGGCAGGCGATCAGGCCGATCTGGGAGATGGAGATGGCTCGATGGCCTACCTCAATCGGCTCCAGAGGCTGATGACCTTCGCGGATGGCGGCGATCAGGTCGTTCTTATCCCAAAGAGTTTTAGAGAAGTCGAGTTCTCCAGGTTCCGGTTGCAGAGTCACAAGTTCCGGCTTGCTGGAGGTCATCTTTCCCGGATAGGCGTCGACCTTGATCCATGCTTCGCTTCCGAAGTAGGTGATGGAGTTTGTGCTGGTGGGAGTCTGCTGGCAGGTCATCTCCACACCGTTCGCATAACGGTAGTGGACCTTGAAGTTGATCATCGTGTTCCACAGGCTGACGGGAAATTCCCCCCGGCCCTCTATCTCGAGCGGCCCCGTGTGCTCGGAGTTGTTCGCCCATTGCGCCATATCGAAGTAGTGCGCGCCCCAGTTGGCGATCATGCCCTGGGCGTAGGTGGAGATGCGCATCCAGTTGGGACGCAGATCAACCTGCTTTGGGTCGTGCACGCGCATCTGAGTGTAGGGAACCGCGGCCGTGGGGCCGAGCCATAGATCGTAGTTCAGTTCCGGCGGGACGGGCATATCGGGCTGCACGCCTACCGGGGGCGGGTCGGAAGGAAAGATGATTTCGATCCTTTCGAGCTTGCCGATGTGGCCGTTGCGGACGAGTTCGACGGCATGGTTTTGCGGACGGAGGGAGCGGAACTCGCTGTCGTTGCGGGCGGTGACGCCGGTGCTCTTCACCACATCTGCCAGCAGACGGCCCTGCTGCACGCTGAAGCTGATGGGCTTCTCGAGGGCGAAGTGTTTTTTTGCCCTGGCTGCCATCAGAGCCATCAGAATGTGCCAGTGATCGGGCGTGCCGATCATCAGGGCGTCAATATCGGGATCGGCGATGATCTCGCGGAAGTCGGCCCTGGTGCGGCATCCGTTGTAGGTGGGGAGACTGTCGCGATGCGCATAGAACGTGTCCACAACTCCCTTGGCCTCGCCCATCCGCCAGCTATCCACGTCGCAGACGGCAACCACCTGCACACCGGGAACGGCCATCATCTGGGGCAGGTTGGCGCTGAAGGCCTGGCGGCCGGTGCCGATGAAGCCGACGTTGATGCGGTTGCTGGGAGCGCTGGCCCCAAATACGCTGGCCGGCACGATGATGGGCGCCGCAATGGCGGAGAGCGCACAACCTGACTGTACGATAAATTCCCTTCTACTGATGGTCATGGATTCTCCAAATATGAAAGTCTAATCCTGTTCACCCCGACTCGGCGAATGATCCCATGGCGTGGATTTACAATGATTGATTGCTGTATGTATATGATTTGCCTGTTTCTCAAAGATTTATAGGAGGCTTTATGACAAATAAGATTGCACGACGCGATTTTTTGAAGACGGTTGGTGTCGGCGCGCTGGCAGGCGCGGGAGTGGTTTCGGGAACTCCGCTTGCGCGTGCCGCTGCCGCGGACATCAACATCGACAGCCGCAAGAAGCCGCGGCTGCTGTCGAGTTGTTGCGCGTACTCCTACAAAGAACTGCTCTCCACCGGCAAAATGACATATGAGGATTTAATTCTCAAGGCCGTCGAGCTAGGGCTGGATGGGGTGGATATGACGGTTTACTGGTTGAAGTCCACCGATCCGGGATATTTAGACAGCCTTCGTCGCCTGGCCTTTAGGAACGCTGTTGGCTTTTCAGGCGCGGCCTGCAACGCCACCATGGTAAAGACAGATGCGGCTGCGCGTGCCGGCGTCCTGGTTCAGATAAAGAAGTGGGTGGACGTGGCGGACCGGCTGGGGGCCTCGCACCTGAGAATCTTTGCCGGCGACATGCTGCCCGGAGTAACCACGCAACAGGCCACCGACTGGTCAGTGGAGACCATGAAGGCGGCCTGCGATTATTCAGCGGAAAAGGGCATCACCCTCGGCATTGAGGACCACGGTAACATCACCAACAGCGCGAAAGTATGCCTTGAGATTATGCAGCGGGTGAATTCACCTTATGCCGGCATCAACCTGGACATTACGCACTTTACCACGGCAACTACGGCGCAGGATGGCTACGCACAGATTGCGGCATGCTTGCCCTACGCGACGGTTTCACACATTCGCGATCGTTGGGACGACGGCAAGCCGCTGGATATGGAACGGGTGTGGAAGCTCTACGCGGAGGCAGGCCACAAGGGCTATATGGCTGTTGAGTATTCTCCCGAGCTAACGGGCGAGCCGGGCATTACGGGCGCGCCCAAGCTGATTGCCAAAACAATCGAGCTGTGCAGAAAGTACTCCAGCGTTTGAACGGCAGAGGCGCAGCCGGACTCTAGCTATTCGGCTTGGCCGGCTCGACAGGCTGACTGTCAGGCTTGACCGGTGCGACCGGCTGACTGTCAGGACTGACCGGTGTGGCCGCATGCCCCTTCGACATTCCGCGGATGTAGTGAATCAGGTTCCAAACGTCAGTATCGCTGGCGCGGCCCTCCACCTCAGAAGGCATGCTGCCCTTGCCGTTGCGGATGGCGTTGAACAGCGACTGGTCGATCTTGTTGGCGAGTGTCGCCGGATTGGTCCAGTCCGGAAGCGACAACTGCATGTCTTTGCCCAGATCGGTTTTGCCATTTCCGTTATCCCCGTGGCACATGGCGCAATCAATCTGATACAACTTCTTCGCCTTCTCAAGCGAGGCAGCGGTAGGTTTCACGGGATTGGTGGAGGCGGGCGCGGGCGTTTCTTGCGATGGGCGCCCTTCAGCGAATGTGGGCCCGAACGAGGGAGCGACCCAGAACAGGATCGCTGCGGAGAAGAGCAGAAAGTTCTTCAACATGGCAGACTCCCTAGTTGCCGATGCCGGGGACGTGCATCTTGCAGCTATTTGGTTTTCTGGCAGAGATTATAGACCGATTCTCAGTAAGGCATATAAACCGAAGTGGCCAGCCTGAGCTTATTCGACCTTCTTCAGCCACAGGTTCCGAAATGAAACCTTGCACGGAACTCCTTCAATCTGCAGGCCGAACAGACCAGAAACGTTGTTGGATGAAGCCGGATCGTCGTCCACCAGCACCGCCATCAACTGGCCGTTCAGGATGTGCAAGATCACTCCTCCACGCGCGATGATCATGTACTGATTCCATGCACCGTCTTTGACAAAAGCGCCCAGCTTGTCCCGGTCGCCGATGGTTCCCACTAATTGCGGGATCTTCCCTTCAAAAGATTCGACCACCTGCCCGCGCCAGACGATAATTCCCCGCGAAGTATTCTGCGAGTAGAGCTGGCCACTATACTGCTTGGCCTTCGCGTCTACCGGATACCAGAAATCGGCCTGGGGGCCGGTCATCGCCCAGCGCGGATCGCGTCCGGGGCCGCTTTGGCTGGTCCCTTGCCCCGGCGGGAGACCGGCGCTGCTGCGGTATTGGATGCCACTGCCGCCGCCCTTCTCCACCTTGATCTCAAGCTTGAGATCGAAGTCCTTCGCCTGGATTCCGCGATAAATCAGAAAAGTGTTGGGAAAGGTATAAGGCGGAAACATCTCCGCGGCAGTTTCACCCACAATCGCTCCGTCCTCCACCTTCCACAGCCCCGGCTGGCCGTCCCAACCGGCGAGAGTTTTGCCATCGAAGAGGGAAATGTAACCGATGTGGTCAGCGAAATCGATCGGATCAGGCTCAAGGAAGACGCCACTCCGAAACCCCGCGAGATCCGGCTTCATCTCGAGCAGCGCGGCGCGATCTGGCTCCTGTTTGCTCCCCGATTGCGATTGCGAGGCTGCCTGAGGCGTGCAATTCAGCAACACCGCCAGCCCGGCTGCCGCTACGAGCCCTGCAACGCGCCGACTCATCCATCGCTTATCCATGCGACCGTCCCCTTTTCCAGTTCATTTCGTCAGGAATGGCCTGAATCCTCTAAGAGACGGTCGTCGGCTTGAGCAGTCCCAGTTCCCCGGCCAGGCGTTCGAGTTTGGCGCGAGTGGCTGCCGGTGGGGGAACAAGCGGCAGGCGGACGTGATCGGAGCAGCGGCCCATCAGATTGAGCACCGTCTTCACCGGGCAGGGATTGGAGTCCCAGAAATTGGCGTCGAGCAACTCCGCGTACTTGCGCTCCAACTCGCGGGCCTCCGTCCAATTGCCGTTGAGCGCGGCGCGGATCATGCGGCCCATCTCCGCCGGAATCTCGTTGGAGGCCACGCTGATCAGCCCGTGCGCACCCACGCCGATCGAGCCCAGTGCCATATTGTCGTCGCCGCTGAAAATCCTGAAGCCGCTGGGAAGCGCATGCACCAGCTCGGAGACCTGGGGCAGCCTGCCGCTGGACTCCTTGATAGCCTCGATGTTCGAGGCAGCCGCAGCCAGCCGGACCACCGTCTCCGGCTCCAGGTTCGCTGCCGGTGCGCCCGGGAATGTTATAGATCGTTACCGGCAGCGGAGCGACTGCTTTGGCCAGTGCCAGAAAGTGCTGGAACTGGCCCTCCTGCGAGGGTTTGTTGTAGTAGGGATTGGCCGAAAGCACGGCGCTGAGGCCGCGTATCTGCTTCAGCCGGCTGGCTAGGCGCACCAGCGTGCGCGTCGAATTGTGTGTGCAGCCGGCCCACACCGGCACACGCCCTGCCGCCGCCTCGGCCACCAGGCTCACCGTGCGCAGCCACTCTTCTTCGTCCAGCGTGGCCGCCTCGCCGGTCGACCCGCAGGCCACTAGAAAATCAATGCCGGAGTCGATCTGCCAGTTCACCAGCGACTTGAGCGCCTGTTCATCCAGCGATCCATCCGCCTTGAAGGGCGTAACAATAGCTGTACCGCAACCAGTAGTTTCCATATCAAATGAAATTATACCGGCGGTGCGCGTCTGGCAGGATTTTTCTATATGGATGCCGGCCGATTTGCTGGCCGCGGCAGAGGAAAAGCCGGCCCTGAGCGTAGCCGCAGAAATGAGCGCCAGCCGTTTAGAATGTTGTGAGATCGGCAATCATGCGAAAGAAATCACGCCAGCGCAGTATCCAGAATAAGCGCCCGGCCGAGGCGATGGCCGGCAAAACTGCTGTCCCTGCCGCGACTCACAAGCCGTGGCAAATTGCCGCAGTTTGCGTCGTTCTCGCGGTGGTTACCGCCATTGCTTTTCGCGGCGTACGCAACAACGACTTCCTCACCTACGACGATCCCGGCTATGTTCAGGAAAATTTGAACGTGCAGCAGGGATTGAACGCCCAGAGCATTGAGTGGGCGTTTACTTCCTTCGAGCAGGGAAACTGGCATCCGCTGACGTGGATCTCGCACATAGTGGATTGGCAACTTTACGGCAATCACCCCCGCGGCCACCACCTGACTAATTTAGGCTTGCACATTGCCAATTCAGTTCTGCTATTTCTTTCGCTCTTGTATATGACCGGGTTTCTGGGCCGTTCTGCAATGGTCGCTGCCCTATTCGCGCTGCACCCGGCGCACGTTGAGTCCGTTGGCTGGCTCTCGGAGCGCAAGGATCTTTTGTGCGCGTTTTTCTTCTTTTGCGCGTTGATCGCTTACGCATGGTACGTGCGCAAACCATCATGGAAGCGGCTCGCAGCCGTCGTGTGCGCCTTTGCCTGCGCTCTCCTGTCAAAACCAATGGCGGTCACGCTTCCCTTTGTTCTGCTGCTGCTCGATTATTGGCCGTTACGCAGAATTACATTCACAACGGAAAACCGTACGCAGTGGCTGCCTTCCCTGGGTAAGTTATGCGTTGAAAAGTGGCCATTGTTTATCATGTCGGCTATCTCCAGCGTGATTACGTTTCGTGCTCAACGGGCCAGCGGGGCGGTATTCACATTCGATGCCTTGCCGTTGTGGGTGAGAGTTTCAAACGCAGCCATCAGTTACTGCCGCTATGTCCGGATCATGATCTGGCCCAACCCCCTTATAGCCTTTTATTACCACGAAAGAACTAACATCATGGTTTCAGCGGCAATCTTAGCGGCCATTGCGCTTGTACTTGTTACTGCCGCCTGCTGGTATTTCCGGCAGCAGAAGCCCTATTGCCTGGCAGGCTGGCTGTGGTTTGTGGGAACGCTGGCGCCGGTCATCGGCATCGTGCAGGTTGGAGATCAGGCCATGGCTGAGCGTTACACTTATATTCCGTTCATCGGACTTTTCTTCGCCATAACCTGGTTAGTTGGCGATGCCGTTGCCAACTCACCGAAGATCAGGGTCGCGGTGCAGGTGTTGGCGGTTGCGGTGATTGCAGCATGCGCCGTGAAGACCGATGCTCAGGTCAAGGTGTGGAGTAATTCGATTTCACTGTTCAGCCACGTACTTGCGGTTGATCCGCGCGGAGACTATCCAAATTCGAGCCTGGGCATGGCGTACGTGCGGCAGGGGAACATCGCCGAGGCGCAACAATACCTTGAGCGCGCGTTGACTTACGATCCCGCCGATACTCTGACTCTCGCTTATTCAGCATTCTGCCTGATGCAAACCCATGAGCCGAAGGATCTGCAGGTTGCCGGGAAGCGTCTCGAACTTGCATTGCGTATCAAGCCCAACGATCCCGAAGTTCTTACTGCCATGGCGCTATGGTCTTCCATGATGGGCAACACAAAGGATGCGGAGAGTTATAGCAGAAAAGCGCTGGCCGCTGGTTCCGACTCTGTAACTTCACTAACCGCGAGGTTATACCTCGGCGAGGCTCTCCAGGCGCAGGATAAACTTGACGAGGCTGCCCGGCAATTCAATCAACTGCTTGCCCTCGAACCGAATAATTACCTCGCGCATAATGATTTAGGGATGAATTTGGTTAGGCAGGGATTAGACCAGGAAGCGATGAAAGAATTTCAGCTCTCATTGGCCATCCAGCCCGACCAGGCAGTGCCCCATACCGAGATTGGAAGAATCCTGCTTACAAACACACATCAACTTCCTGAAGCTGTTGGAGAGTTTACCCAGTCGCTGCGGATAGATCCTGCAAATACTGATGCGCATAACAGTCTTGGCGTGACCCTGGCTCAACTGGGAGAATATGACAAAGCAGTCGAGCAATTCAACGACGCGCTGCGCATTGATCCTGAATTTGCAGGTGCAGAGCAAAATCTCGAACGCGCTCAAACACAGATGAAGAGCAAGAATGAACGGGCGAGATAATAACAAACGCAAAGTTCTATTCTGGAGATTTATGGAGGCTGAAACGTGAAGAAAGTATTTGTTGCAGCAGGCGCCATCGTTCTTTTTGCTGCCCTCTTGATTTGCGCTTATTCTGGCTTTAAGAAATTTGCGAATAGAAGCACGAAAGAAACATCGGGCGCTGCGTCTTCAGCGGATGCCGGCGCCTTTGCAGCGATAGAGGACGGCGGCAAGTGGGGATTCATTGGCAGGACCGGAAAATACGTTATCACTCCACAATTCGATTACGCTTCACCATTTTTTGAAGGACTGGCCCTGGTGAAGCAGCGTACGAAGTACGGCTATATTTCTAAGTCCGGCGAATACGTCATTCAACCACAGTATGACTTTGCATTGTTGTTTTCGGATGGCTTGGCACTCGTTGTACAGGATAAGAAGTACGGGTACATCGATAAGACGGGAAAATCTATCGTCAATCCACAGTTTGACGAAGGCTTGCCCTTCGTTGGTGGGACTGCCGCGGTCCGTGTGGGAGATAAGTGGGGTTACATCGATGAGACAGGGAAGATCATAGTCAAACCGCAATTCGAGGCGGCCAGGTTTTATTTGGGCGATTTAGCCTGCGTGAAGACCGGCGGTAAGTGGGGCTATATAAACAGGGCAGGCAAGTTTGTGATCGAACCGCGATTTGACGATGCTGCCGGCTTTGCGGGCGGCCTTGCGGTGGTGATGCTTGGGGGTAAGTGGGGATATATCGACAAGACCGGTAAGTTTGCAATCAAGCCGCAGTTTGAGATTGCAGTGCCTTTTTTTGCCGACGTATCGCCCGTCAGGAAAGACGGCAAGTGGGGATATATCGACAAGACCGGAAAGTATACGATCAAACCGCAATTTGATGAGGCGCATGCGTTCACGGGCGGCCTGTCGCGCGTGAAACTCGGGGATAAATGGGGATATATCGATTCGACCGGAAGTTATGCCATCAAGCCGCAGTTTGATGATGCTTCAGCCTTCCTGGCAGACATTGCACCAGTCAAGATCAACGGTAAGTGGGGATATATCGACAAGACCGGAAAGTTAGTAATCAATACGCAGTTCAGCAAGGCATCAACTCTTTTTAACGGGCTGGCAGTGGCATCTGAGGGCGGTAAGTGGGGATACCTTGATGCTAGAGGAAAGTTTGTTATCCCCCCGCAATTCGAGCTGGCATTTCCATTTTTTGACGGCTTTCTGGATATGAAGGGTGGCGTATTCCTTGGATACAGGGATCTTCAAAATGCACTGGAAGGCAATGCGGAGTGGATTATTCCCCAATGAGCATTTTAAATAACCGATTTGCACTCATAGTTGCCGTTCTGTTCGTTCCTGTGACTTCCCTGTTCGCTGCCAATTGCAGCATGGTGCAGCCTCACGAGCCTGACGAGGCTGAAAAGGCATTACTCGCAGCGGATTATACCAGGGCCGTTGATCTTTATCAGACCAAATTAGCCAGCCATCCGGGCGACGCGGAACTGACCGCCGGACTGGTTCGTTCTCTGTTGCATGAGCAGAAGTTGCAGGAGGCTGCCGATGCTGTGAAAGCGTCGCTGGCCGTCGCGCCCAACTCAGCGGCCCTGATTTCGCTGCGGGGCGAGGTGGAGTATCGTCAGGGAACGCCGTGGTTAGCCGCTCGCACTGCCATTGAATCGGAAAAGCTGGACCCGTGTTACCCGCGCAACCATCTGTTGGTAGCCGATCTCGAACGACTCAATTCAATGTATGCCTCGACTCGCAAGGAGATTGATGTCGCGCATAAGCTTGATCCCTTTGATCCGGATATTCGAGCGGAGTGGATTCATACCCTTTCGTTGAAGCAAAGGATTGCCGAGGCTGAATCATTCCTGTCCGTCATGAATGGAAACGACGAAGAGGACCTACGCCACTGGAAGTTATATCTGGAGGACATGAAAAAGAGAGAAGCCGAACCGCATAAGCCTTGCCATCTGGTCTCTTCCGTGACCGCCACTGAAATCCCCTTTATGAACATCATGCGGGATGCAAATCACATCGGCGCTTTCGGGCTGGACGTGAAGTTGAACGGCCATACTGCGCGGTTACAGATCGATACCGGCGCCAATGGACTGTTGGTCTCTCGTTCCGTAGCAAAACATGCGGGACTCAAGGCATTTTCGCAATCGGAAGTTGCCGGCCTAGGCGATCAAGGTGATAAGGGCGGTTATATGGCCTATGCCGATTCCATACGCATTGGGAATCTGGAGTTTCAGGATTGCACGGTGGAGGTGCTCGACGGCCGGAGGTCGGTCGGAGATTCCGACGGCCTGATCGGAATGGATGTGTTATCGCATTTTCTGGTTACGTTGGACTATCCAATGCGCAAGTTGCTGCTTGGACCCTTGCCCCCGCGCCCGGGAGAGTCTGCCGCTGTGCCTGCACTGAAAACAAGTGATGCGGAACGGGACGAGTCCGACGACTCCGCACAGGCCTCCAAGTGAACCGTATCGGGCTCGGCGGGTGATACCGCATCCGGCGCCTCTGCTGCAACGCAGGATGCAGTTCCTAAAAAACCAGTCTCTCACGGACCCTATGACCGCTATATTGCTCCGGAGATGAAGGATTACACGCCGGTCTACAGGGTCGGCCATACGCTGATCCTGCCCGCGTCACTCAACGGCGACAAGCCGAAACTATTCATTTTAGACACAGGCTCATGGTCGACGATCATCTCGCCACAAGCAGCACGAGAGGTTACAAAGGTCCACTCCGAAGATAACATCAAGGTGGAAGGACTCAGCGGAAAGGTGGAGAAGGTTTATAGCGCCGATGAAGTCACCTTTCATTTTGCGCATCTATCCCAGAAGGTTAACGGAGTCGCCTCCTTTGACACTTCGCGAATCTCAAAGAGCGTCAATATGGAGATCTCTGGATTGCTTGGCGCAACCACGCTGGATTTGCTGACCATCCACATCGATTATCGGGACGGACTGGTGAAGTTCGACTACGACCCCAAGCGCGGTTACAGCTTCTGAATAGAGACGCCGACCTTAGCCAGGCCCGCGAACTCCGAGCTGGGGAGCTGCGAGGAGGCACCGATTGCGGCCAGCGGCCTTGGCTGCATAGAGGGCAGTATCCACCTCGCGCAGGATTTCCTCCGTGGTGGGTTGCTCCCAGTCCCGTGAGACGATGACGCCGACGCTGATCGTGATGCGAATCAGGCCGCGCGCGGTCGTAATCGGCGTTGCCGCAATGGCCTCTCGCAATTGATCGGCTCTCGCCAATGCATCTGGCGCGGCACAACCGGGCAGCACAACCAGGAACTCCTCGCCGCCAAAGCGTCCCACGAGATCGTAAGGACGCACCGCCTTCAGCAGCCGACCCGCAACCTCCCGCAAAACCTCGTCCCCCGTCGGATGGCCAAGTGTGTCGTTGATGTTCTTAAAGTGGTCCAAATCGCCGAGCAGCACCGCTGTACAGCCATCGTCGCGCCGATTGCGGGAAAGCTCGCGCGCGAGCATTTCCAGGATTGCCCCGCGGTTCAGAAGCGAAGTGAGGTAATCATGCGCAGCTTTGAATGACAGTTCATCCCGGGCGCGTTTAACTTCGGCCTCTATTTCTTTCAAGGGCGTAATGTCACGTGAAATCCCAATAATGCCAATCGTCCGGCCCGCAGCGTCGAGCAGAGGAACCTTTGTGGTCAGATTGCACCGGGTCCGGCCGTTGGGTTCCTTGATATATTCTTCCTGGCCAGCCATAGCCTTACCTGAGAGCATAATCTTCTGCTCATCCTCAAAGAAGCCCTTGGCAATCTCCTCCGGGAAGAGATCGAAATCTGTCTTGCCCACGAGGTCTACTGCTCGCATCCCCTTGGTATCCGCCGTAGCCTGGTTTGCGAGCAGGAAGCGGCTTTTCAAATCCTTTACAAAGATCGGACTGGGCAGGCTGGCAAACACGGACCGAAGCAGCGCCAACTCCTCCACCGGGAATTCACCGTCCCGCTTGCGAATTTCCGCCTTCGCGCGAAAGCGATACATCAACGCGCCCGCGGCAGCCAACAGGAACATGAGAAAGACAAGAGCAATCAAGCTAATGTGGATTTGGCGCCCGGCAGTAAGCTGGAAGGCAATTTGCATAAAGAGATTCGATGCCGCTGCCGCAGCAACGCCGGAGAAGCCGAGTTGAGCCAAAGCTTCCATCGCAATTCAGATCGGCAACGCAAGCAAGAGCGCATCGCCTTGGTTCGCGGAGATCAGTGTGGAAGTATATATCATGTGCAAAGCCAAAGCTAGGACCGCTTGAGAAAAAACCATTTGAACAGAATGCCGGGCAGAATGTGACAGGTTTTGTCGAACCTCGGCATTCGCATCGCAATCAACTAATAGGAGTTAGAGCGCCTTTGATACGCATGCTTTTATCCCACAGCTACAGTTAAATTCTGTGTTTAGAATTGGTCGAAGATCTCGCGGAAATCCCATGCGCCTTGTTTGCCGTGAAGCCACTCGGCGGCGCGGACAGCGCCCAGTGCGAAGCCGCGGCGGCTGTGGGCGTCGTGCTTTAATTCCAGAATATCGTCGGGGCCGGTTGCGATGACGATGTGCTCGCCCTTGGCATCGCCTATGCGGTGAGAGGTGATCTTGACCTTTGCGCCGGGCTGGGCTGCTTCGACGATTTGCTGAAGGGTGATGGCGGTGCCGGAGGGGGCATCTAGCTTGGAAACGTGGTGAGTCTCGGCGATCGAAAACGTGTAGCCCTCAAGCTTGGCCAGCGATGCAGTGAGACGGAAAAGCTTTTGCACGCCGATGGAAAAGTTGGTTCCGTAAAGCAGCGCTCCGCCTCGCTTTTTGGCGAGAGCTTTCATTTCGTCGAGATGGGCGTACCAGCCGGTGGTGCCGACAACGATGCGGCCGCCGAGGGAGAGAACGGCGCGCATGTTTTCTATTGCGGCCTCAGGGGCGGTGAAGTCAATGACCGCGTCCACACCGGCAAGACTTGGGGCGGTAAGAGCGGAAGCGTGCTCGTTTTCAGTAATGTCGAGCGCACGAACCGAGTGGCCGCGTTCGCGAGCGACCTCGGCGACGAGACTCCCGGTTTTTCCCTTGCCTAAGACGAGAATTAGCATGATAAACCTCTGACAGTAAACAGTGGACAGCTAACAGTGGAAAGTTAACATTCCGGGGGTTAGCTGTTAACTGTCCGCTTTTCACTGCTCACTGGTATAGGCTTGCGCGCTTCTACATCGAAGATCGCCGGGTCGGGGTCCTGGAAGAAGGCGGCGTGCAGCGAGCGCACGGCTTCGTCGGCGTCGTCTTCGTCGATCATGAAACTCATATTGATTTCGCTGGCGCCCTGCGAGATCATGCGCACGTTGATGTGGCGGATGGCGTTGAAGACCTGGGCGGCCATGCCGCTTCTGCCCGCGGATGTCGTCGCCGACCATGCAGATGAGCGCCTTGCGGCCCTCGTATTTCACATCGGCCAGCTTGCTGAGGTCGGCGGCGATGGCGGGCAGGTTGTCGTTCGAGTCCACGGTGAGCGAGACGGAGACCTCGCTGGTGGAAACCATATCGACGGCGCACTGGTGCTTGTCGAAGATGGTGAAGATTTCCTTCATGTAGCCGTGGGTCATCAACATGCGGCTGGCCACCACGTCGATGATGCTGAGCCTTCTTTTTGACGGCGATGGATTTGAAGGGGCTTTTGCAATGCGGCGCGAGCGAGGTGATGCGCGTGCCCTCGCAGGCGGCGTTGCGGCTGTTGAGCACCAGCACGGGAATGTTCTTTTTGACGGCCGGCAGAATGGTGGCCGGATGCAGAACCTTGGCGCCGAAGTAGGCCAGCTCGGCGGCTTCTTCAAAGCTGATGACCTTGACGCGCAGGGCGTCGGGGCAGACGCGGGGGTCGGCGGTCATGATGCCGTCCACGTCGGTCCAGATCTCGATGGCCTCGGCTGTGAGCGCGCCGCCGATGAGCGCGCCGGTAAAATCGGAGCCGCCGCGGCCCAGGGTGGTGGTGATGCCGGCCTCGTTGGAGGCGATGAAGCCGCCCATGACCGGCACCTTGCCCTGCGCGATGAGCGGGAGCAGCTTTTCCTGGGCGCGTTTTTCGATGAGGGCGTCCTGCGGAACGGCCTTCTGGAACTGCGAGTCGGTGATGATGATCTCGCGCGCGTCGACGTGGGCGGCGTCGATGCCCAGCTCGCAGAAGGCGGCGGCGACGATGCGGCTGGAGATGCGCTCGCCGTAGCTGACGATCAGGTCGGAGATGCGCGGGGTGAGTTCGAGGATGGCCGCCAGGCCGCGCAGAATTTCGTCGAGCGAGTCGAATTTCTGGTCGATCGACGTAATTAACGCAGCAACGGTCGGCGGAGTTCTTGACCAGAGCGGCGGCGGTGTCGCGATGGCGCGAGCGCGAGGCGCGAACTGATGGCCAGCGCTCCGGTGCGGTCGCCCTGCGCGGCTGCAGCGGCGGCGCGCAGCAACTGGTCGGTGACCTTGGCCATGGCGCTGACTACGACCACGGGCTGCTTGCCCAGGGCCACGCGTCCGGCGACGATGGCCGCGGTGCGGCCGATGGCCGCCGGGTCCTCGACCGAGGTGCCGCCAAACTTCATGACTACCAGGCTCATGCGAATCTTCCCTTGGATCGTATCACTTTATACGCGCGCTGCTGCCTCGCAACAGGCTCAAACTTGCCCAGGCTGGCCAGCAGTTCGGCGTTGAGGATGGTGGCTCCGGCGGCTCCGCGAATGGTGTTGTGCGAGAGCACGGTGAACTTCCAGTCGAGCACGCCGCAGGGGCGCAGGCGGCCGACGGTCACGGCCATGCCGTTGCCGCGATTGCGGTCGAGGCGGGGCTGCGGGCGGTCGGGCTGCGGCGCCCACTGGACGGGCTGATCGGGGGCGGTGGGCAGATTCTGGCCGGCAAGCGGACGGAACTCAGCCCAGGCGGCCAGAATCTCTTCGCGCGTGGCCGGCTTGGCGAGCTTGATGGAGACGCTGACCGTGTGGCCGTCGACGACCGGGACGCGATTGCAACTGGCGCTCATGCGCGCAGCGAGCGGCTTGACCGCGTGGCCCTCGAGCTTGCCCAGCAGCTTGAGCATCTCTTCTTCCATCTTCTCTTCTTCGTTGGCGATGTAGGGAACGACGTTGTCGAGGATGTCCATGGAGGCGACGCCGGGGTAGCCCGCGCCGCTGACGGCCTGCATGGAGGTGGCGAAGATCTGCTCGATTCCGAAGCGGTCGGCGATGGGCTTGAGAGCCAGCACCGGGCCCATGACCGTGCAGTTGGAGTTGGTGACGATGTAGCCGCCCGACTCCTTGCGCCAGGACTGCTCCTCGATCAGGTGAAGGTGATCGGCGTTCACTTCAGGAAGCACCAGGGGCACGTTGGGCGCCATGCGGAAGGCGCTGGAGTTGGAGACCACGGCGCAGCCGGCGGCGGCAAACTTGGGCTCCAGTTCGCGGGCGTAGGCGGCATCGATGGAGGCAAAGATGATCTTGGGCGCGCCTTCGGGCTCGGCCGGGGAGACGGTCATGTTGGCGATGCGCTCGGGCAGCGGCGTATCGAGACGCCACTTGGCGGCCTCGCCGTAGGTTTTCCCGCTGGACCGGTCGCTGGCCGCGAGCCACGCGACCTCGAACCAGGGATGGTTTTCAAGCAGTTGGATGTAGCGTTGGCCGACCATTCCGGTCGCGCCCAGGATGCCGATTGGATATTTGTTTTTCATGCCCTTAGATACACCAGTGTACAGGAAGACAGGGCCTCGATACGATCAGAAGCCTAATGAACCGACGCGTTTCCGGTTGCAAGTCTAATCTTCGAATCCCTACTTGCCCGAGGCGCGAGGCTTGATCAAGTCGTCGAGATAATCCGGCTGGTCATTGTTTCGAACCAGGTGAGGATAGCGAGCCCCGTCGTGGTAGTTGATGACACAGGTCCGAATATAATCGTCGTCCACAACCAGGAGCGTAATTGGCTGCGAGGAATCTTTTGCTGCCTTGATCGCATCCGCGAGCAAATCTTCCGTGTAGACGCGGCCATTCACGCCGATGATCTTCATCCCCGGGGAGATGCCCGCTTCGAATGCAGGTCCTCCAAAAATAGAATCTGTAACCGCTCCGTCTGTTCCGATTTGCAAGCCGATGGAATAAATGTCGTTTGATTTGAAGCGGCGACCGGGCAGTTTTTGAGGTTCGGCATCGAACTCGACCTTCCAGCCACCGTTCTCGATGCCGCCGACGGGCGCCTGCGCTGAAATGGAATCGAGCCTGCTGTGGAGGAATGCGGCCCAGTCGTAAGGCGCAATCGCATTCAACGCGCTCACCAGTTCGTCGAAGGTATAGGTCTTTACCTCAGCTCCATTGTTTTCGCCGCCGTGAAAAGCCTGGCAGAAATCATCGATCGATCTCTCGCCTTTGGTCTCGCGATGAATGATGGTGGCTACTTCAAGCCAGAGCAGATCGCCTTCGTCGTAGTAATCGGTGCCGCGGAGCCAGTTTGACCAGGCGCCTCTTCCGTAGCCAAGAACGGGTTCTCCTACGGCTGTGTCGAGCAAGGGTCGCCAGGTGCGCCCGGGGCGGCCGGGACCAAGCATGGCGGCAATCCTGGCCAGATACTCGTGATATTGCTCGGGGGTCCATAATCCGCTGCGCGCGGCCAGCAAGGGGCCGAGGTAGTCCGTCAACCCTTCGTAGACCCACAGAAGATCAGTTTCCATTGGCGCTTCAAAGTAAGAGACGGTCAGATCGGCTGGGCGACGGAACTTGCCGTTCCAGGAGTGAACGAATTCATGCGCCAACAGTCCGCCTAACGACATTCCGGATTCGGGCAGCAACAGCGTGCGTTCCGGCAGCCGGCTATCGTTGGACTCGTGATGCTCAAGGCCGAAGTGAGCCACATGATCGCTGAGCGAAAGCAGAAAGTGATAGTCGCGATAATGGCGCGCGCCGAAGAGCTTGCCCGACTCAGCAACCAGGTTCATCATCTGCTTCTGGTTTTCGGGGCTCATATTCAGAGCGGCTTCACTGTCGGCCACCATATCGATTTCATGATGAATGGGTTCGCCCGCAGGCGTCAGGTCAATGGCGCGATAAAACTCACCGGTAATGACGGGCGAATCGACCAGCATATCGAGAGAGATCGGCTTGAAGGCGACTTGCTTGCCCGATTGATTTTCAACGGGAAGCGATGTGCCGAACTTCCACCCATCCGGCATGAGAAGTTTGGCCTCATAGCTCAACTGCTCTGCTGGATTGCCGGCCGGATAGAGCACCACCTCATTCCATTCGAGAACCATTAGCTTGTCTGTGGCTGAGTCGTTCTCAGGCTCAATAAAGTCGAAGCTGGCGTCGAGATGGCTCACCCCGGCTGGAATTTCAAGATGAAAGGTGAAGGCGTCAAGCAGATCGCGCTTCCAGGAAATCGTTTTGCCGTTGCCCTCGAATTTGAGACCGGTGACGCCGGAGAGGGGGCCCGATGCCCGGTGACTCCCAGGAAGCCATTTTGGATAGTAGAGCGTGAGAGGTCCGGCGCTGACCGGAATCACCAGGTGCGTGCGCAGCAGTTTCTGCTGAGTCCTGGTTGCATCTACCGTCACCGAGATCGCTTCTCCTGAAAGCGCGGCGGGCGCGGCCAGGACCAGGACTGCGGCGAGACACACCAATGAGCGAAGACGGCATGGCTTCATTTGAATGCTCCTCCTATGAATGGGGAAGACCTCTCACCCCGAATCATAACGTCAGAGGTCGCTCGTGGTCATCCAGACAGTGTGTTTGGCCTGATGGGAATTGCGGCGCCTTCTCCGGCAACCGTCATCCACTCGCGTACATACCAGCGCTTTACCAGCCCGTTCGCTACATAAGGATCAGCCTTGGCAAACTTCTCCGCGACCTCCGGCGAATCACCCTTGAATAACAGGATGGCGCCGTCGACGGGATTAGCCAGCGCGCCGCCCATAACCAGCTCGCCGCGCTCGCTTGCCTCCCAGGCCATTCCAAGGTGCGCCTTTCGAAACTCCGCGCGCCTTGACAGGTACTCCTCGCCAACTTCGTAAAACAAAAGATAATGCATCGAGTGTCCGGGTCCATTCAATGTGGGGAAGAACGGGTTTTGCTGGTGGCCCAGCCCTCAAAGCACTGCAGCCGCAGCCTTACGAATATCCGAATCATAGTGCTTTCGACAGGCCTAGAGTGACTCGGCAACAAGTCGTTGTAGCAGAAGAACTTCATTCATTTTATGCCCGCCCCGGAGAATTGAATTTAAAAGTAAATACCACAATACAAAACGCAAAACACACTCAAATGGAACTCGGACTGAAATTGTCGTATATTAAGAATGAAGTTAGGAACCGGCTGAATACTACGCTGCCTTTTTGGTGGCGATGAAAGAAAAATTCAGCAAACGATCAACTCCAGATCCTCGCGGCAAACTCTTGGCGGAGACCGCGAGGATCTGGCCACCACAACCCAGAAGGGCCGCGGACTGTCTCGACTATAGGTCCTGTGGCCTGAGGATTCAAGAGAAAGAGGAGATGGCTCTGATCCACAGGCGCAAACCGCGCAGGCGTTCTTATCTGCTTTTCCTCTTTATTTTTTTCGCGGCCTTGATAGCAAGAGCAAGCGTTGGAGGCACTATCTCTGGCACAGTGCAAGACTCGTCGGGCGGCGTGGTGCCTAATGCGATCGTGACCGCGCGGGAGGAGAACACCGGCCTGACCGCGGCGTCGCATACCGACGGCAAAGGCCATTTCACGCTTCCGGTTCTGCCGGTCGGTCATTATGAGTTGGGGGTGGAAGCGCCCGGATTTCGCGGCTATCGGCGTAAGGACATTGTGCTCGATACGGGTGCGGCCCTGACGCTCAATGTGCGGCTTGACGTCGGCAGTGCCACTGAAACTGTGAGCGTGAACGACAATACGCTGCACGTGGAGACGGTGAGTACGCAACTGGGCGAGGTGATCAGTGGACGGCAGATGACCGCCGTGCCGCTCAACGGCCGCAGCTTTACCGATCTTCTGTCGCTGCAGCCGGGCGTGGCGCCGGCAACCACGATCAGCACGACGACCGTGCAGGACGTGGGCGCCACGGTGCTCTCGCCATCGGGCACTCTTAGCCCTGGCACCATTTCAGTGAACGGTCAGCGCGAATTCGCCAACTACTTCAGCGTGAACGGCAGCGACGCCGAAGAGGACGTGAACGCCGGAACAGCGATCATTCCCAATCTTGATTCGATTGCGGAGTTTCGCATTGTGACCAGCAACTTCGACGCCGAGTATGGAGAGTTCTCCGGCGGCCAGATCGGCGTGGTGACAAAATCCGGCGGCAATCAACTGCACGGCAGCGTCTTCAACTTTCTGCGCAATACCGATCTCGACGCACGTAATTATTTTTCGCCCACACGCGGCGCATTTCTTCAGAACCAGTTTGGAGGAACTGCGGGCGGACCGATTCGTCATGACAAGGCTTTCTTTTTTGTCGATTATCAAGGGACTCGGCAAACGCAGGGCATCGATACGGGCGAGATCAGTGTGCCTTCGAATGCGGATCGCACTGGTGACCTATCTGACTTTGTCGACAGCAAAGGCAATAGCCTGCTGACCGGCAAGGTGAGTGGCCCGTACTTCGCAACCTTACTGACTCAAAGGCTGAACTATCCGATGACTCAAGGCGAACCGTACTTTGCATCCGGATGCACAACCCTGTCGCAGTCGCAGGCCGGGCAGTGTGTGTTTTACGGCGCGCAAATTCCAACGAGCGCGTGGTCGGTTCCGGCGCAGCGGATACTCCAATACATTCCGGCGCCGAACAACGCCAATGGCTTTTCTACCTCTGCATACAATCAAACTCTGCGCGACGACAAGGCGGGCGTGCGCCTGGATGCGAATACACGCTGGGGCTTGTTGGCGGCTTACTATTTCATCGATAAGTTCAATCTCGATAACCCTTATCCTGTTGCGCAGAGTGGGGCCAGCGTTCCGGGCTTCAATGCACTTACCACCGGTCAGGCACAGCTTCTCTCTCTAGGAGATACTAAAGCTGTTAACTCCACCACTGTAAATGAACTGCACGTGAGTTATCTGCGCGACTCTACGAACCTGGGCCGGCCGGTGGGCGGACGCGGCGTGAGCCTGATTTCGCAAGGCTTTGAGAATGCCGATGGCACCGTCAGCATAGTGGCGCTCGATCCCAAAGGGCAAAGCGTTGAGAATCTTAACTTCAACGGATACTCGACCGGCGCCGCTGCAAATCAACTTATCCAGACGAACAATACTTATCAGGCAGCCGATAACTTCTCCAAAGTTATAGGCAGCCACACCATGAAGCTTGGGACCGAATTTCACGCTGACCAGGTGAACGCTTATCCCATTGCGCAATTCAACGGAAGTTTCGTTTTCGCCGGTACTGAAACCGGCGTGGACTTCGCGGATTTTCTCCTCGGCGTACCCAGCCAATATAATCAGAGCCAGCTCAATCCCTTCTATGCACGTAACAAATACGTAAGCCTCTTTGCCCAGGACAGCTGGCACGCGCGATCGAATCTGACTCTGAATTACGGACTTCGCTGGGACCGTATTGCTCCCTGGTCAGAAAAGTACAACCAGATTTCCACCTTCGAAGCAGGCGTGCAATCCGTGGTCTTTCCCGGCGCCCCCGCGGGCATTCTTTATCCGGGGGACCCCGGAGTGCCACGTACACTCGCCCCTGTAGACAATCTGAATTTTTCGCCACGCCTGGGCGCTGCATGGTCACCGCAGGCCCATTCAGGCAGCCCGTTAGCAAGGGTTCTGGGAGCACCTGGAACCACGAGCCTACGAGCTAGTTTTGGTAATTTTTACACTGCCATTGAAGCACTCTCCGTAAGTGTGCTGGCGGCGAATGCTCCTTATGGCACGACTTACAGCAGTCCTGCCCCACCACTCTTCGCCACGCCGTTTATTACCGCGGCCAACGGACAGAATTACGGCCAGCCCTTTCCCTATACGCTTGCACCGCTGAGTGCTTCAATCAACAACCCCGGCACAAAAGTCAACTGGGGCACCTATGAGCCCATCAGCGGGATTCCAGGTTATGACTTACACAACCGCGTTCCGTATACCGAAGAGTGGATGATTTCAGTCGAACGCCAGGCCGGGCCGGAGACGGTTTTCAGCGCAAGTTATATCGGCACAACCAGCCGGCGCCAGCGCGTATTGGTCGAGGCGAATCCAGGCAATCCCGGCCTTTGCCTCAGCCTCAGCCAGCCTGCCGAAGTGCAGCCCGGAACACTTACCTGCGGTGCCGGTGGAGAGAACACGACTTACTATCCCATCGGTGGCGGCCAGGTGAATGGGACACGCGGGCCTCTGGGATCTAACTTCGGCAGCGATGCGCTGCAGTCGACGATCGGGCGTGCAAATTACAACGCTCTCGAGTTGAGCGCCCGCCATACCAGTGGCCGCTTTGAGTTATCGGCTGCTTACACCTACAGCAAATCACTCGATCAATCGTCCAACATTGGGGAAGAGGTTAATCCCTTCAACCCTTCGCTGAGTTATGCGCTTTCATCATTCGACGTAAAACGTAACTTCGTCCTGAGTTATGAGTACCAGCTTCCGCTCGAGCGCTTTCTGCATTCTCATCGTTCAGGCCTCAAACGACTCATCCCGGGCTGGTCGATTTCCGGCATCACGCGCTTCGCCAGCGGCTTTCCGGTAACGATGATTAACAATGGAGACAATTCGCTGATCGGAACCAATCCGAATGGCGTGAACAACAGCAGCATCGACGAGACCGATTACAATGGCGGACCCCTGAACCTGAACCACAACCCGCGCAGAGATGAGAATAACTACTTCAACACCGCCGACTTCAGCATGAATGCGCTGGGAACGCCGGGTAACTCGAAGCGGCGTTTCTTTTACGGCCCGGGCGAGGATAACTACGATATGGCGCTGGCCAAGAAGCTGCAGTTAACCGAATCAAAGTCCCTGCTCTTTCGCGTGGAGGCATTTAATGCTTTCAACCACGCGCAGTTCAACGGCCCCGGCTCGGTCGACGGTAACATCGGCAGCTCGACATTTGGCCATGTGATCAGCGCCGCGCCGCCACGCATTTTGCAGGGGGCGCTGAAGTTCAACTTCTAATCTGGAATAACGCACTCAGGCCACACACCCAGTTTCAGCGGCGCTTTACGCGTTGCGCCGCCGGGTTTTACCGACTGGATTAGAGCTACCGCAGCGTAATATCGCGAACCAGCATACTGCTGACCACGTGGGCATTCTCAACCCGCTGGTCGATGACTTTCTGCTCCTTGGACCTGTCGCCATATTGCTTCATGCGAATGTCAAAAACCTTGTCGGGGAGACCATCCAGAGCAGCCATGTTCTTATAGGTGATGGTGTAACCAATGTCCCAATCTTCAGGCCCGTTGCTGGTGGTATTCAGGAACATGTGGTAATCGACGATCAGCCCGGCGCTCTTCTCAGACTCCCAGATAGGGACAATGTTGTTCTTGAGATCGGCCATGAATGCGCTGAAGTGGCCGGGCGCAATACTGATCAGTACCACACGGTTCACCATACCCTGGTTGTAGGGGACTTGCGCCGGCGCAGTCGTTGCAATCGCCAGTGAAACTCCAAAAACTGCCAATGCGTAGCGAATAACTCGTTTCATGGGGAATTACCTCCTGTTGGATTGGTTTTGGGGAAAACCATCGAAACATGATGATCTTACTGAATCAATCAGCCAGAGTAAACGAATTAATCCACCGGCCGGTGGAGCGAAAAAATCTGCCTGAATCAGGCAATAGCATCTCCTCCAACCATCAAATTCCCAATTCCTTCTTCGTTTCGACAAACTTCTCCAGTGCGAATTCGAGATCCGCGTGAGAGTGGGCGGCGGAAATCTGCGTGCGGATGCGCGCCTTGCCCTGTGGCACAACAGGGTAGAAAAACGCAACCACGTAAACGCCTTTGGCCAGCAGCAGTTCGGCCATGGTGCGAAGCTACCACTGGATCGCCCAACATGACCGGCACAATGGGATGCTCGCCGGGGAGAATATTGAAGCCTGCTTCGCTCATCTGCCGGCGAAAGAAGATCGTGTTCTCTTGTAACTGCTTGCGCAAATCGCCTGACTCCGTGAGTAACTCGAGAACCTTCAGCGATGCCGCAACGATGGGCGGCGGGACGGAGTTCGAGAAAAGATATGGCCGGGAGCGCTGGCGCAGCAATTCTACAATCTCCTTGCGTCCGCTCGAGTAGCCGCCGCTAGCTCCGCCCAGCGCTTTGCCAAGCGTGCCAGTAATGATGTCCACGCGGCCTTCAACGCCGCAAAGCTCCGGCGTACCGTGCCCGTGCTCGCCCATAAATCCCACGGCGTGCGAGTCATCCACCATCACCATTGCATCGTACTTCTCGGCCAGGTCGCAGATTTTGTCGAGCTTGGCTATGTAGCCATCCATCGAAAAGACGCCGTCAGTGGCGATGAGGCGATGGCGCGCCGATGCGGACTCCTTCAGCTTCGCCTCCAGGTCATCCATGTCGCCGTTGCGATAGCGGAAGCGCGCCGCCTTGCATAAACGGATGCCGTCGATAATGCTGGCGTGGTTCAGCTCGTCGGAGATGATTGCATCTTCTTCATCGAGCAGAGTTTCAAACAGGCCGCCGTTGGCGTCGAAGCAGGAGCCGTAGAGGATGGTGTCCTCGGTGCCGAGAAATTCGCTGAGCTTTTTTTCAAGCTGCTTGTGAAGCTGTTGCGTGCCGCAGATGAAGCGCACGCTGGCCAGGCCGTAGCCCCATTCTTCGAGTGCCTGCTGCGCCTCGGCAATCACAGCGGGATGATTGGCGAGACCCAGATAATTGTTCGCGCACAGGTTCAGCACCGGTGCGCCGCCGGCGACGGAGACCCTGGCCTGCTGCGGCCCGGTAATCACTCGCTCCCCCTTGTAGAGGCCCGCGCTTTCTATCCCGGCAATCTTGTTGCGCAGAAACTCCTGCATCTTGCCGTACATAAATTCCCTTTCCCGCGCCAACTTCCTGCGCGCGATGGCGGAATTAAATGGTTGGATCATTCCTCTTCTTCATCGTGTAAAGAGTTTCCTAGGAATATTTTTTCGCCAAGCCGAACAGCTCCCGAAATGATCAGATAATCGGCAATTCCTAATGGCATGGCATAAACAATTATTGGGACACTCCCTTTCGGCAATCGAACAGCAAGAACCAATGGGACATGAAGCGCCAAAATGAATACAATAATCGCCCAGTACCAGACGTGTTTCCGCAAATTCCAGCTGAATTTGATGGCAACTAGAATCACCCCTAAGACAAGGCAAACTGCTAGCCCCATATCTGCTTTACCCATGTAAACGAAAAGTAAAAACACCGGTACAAGCATGGCCAAAATCTTGTAGCCCGTATAGTCGACAGGGTCTTTCTCCTTAGGAGCCTCGTCCTCGAACATGCCTATTCCTCCGCACATCATTTATGCAAACTCGTCCAATCGAGCAGCACCTTTCCCGCCTGCCCGGAGATCATCGCCTCAAAGCCCTGTTCAAAATCGCTGTAGGCAAAGCGATGTGTGATTACCGGCGTGATATTCACTCCCGCCTGCATCATCACCGACATCATGTACCAAGTCTCGTACATCTCACGCCCGTAGATGCCTTTGATGGTAAGCATATTGAAGATCACCTTGCGGAAATCCAGCAAAGTTTCTTTCGCCGGAATACCAAGAACGGCAATCTTCCCTCCGTGGCACATGTTGTCAATCAACTCCCGGAAGGCCCGCGTGCTGCCTGACATTTCGAGACCCACATCGAAGCCTTCCACCATGCCCAGCTTTTTCTGCACCTCGGCCAGCGGCGTCTCGGCGGTGTTTACGGCCAGCGTTGCGCCCATCTTGCGCGCCAGTTCCAGGCGGAAGGGATTCAGATCCGTCACCACCACGTGGCGCGCACCCGCATACCTCGCCACCGGAATCGCCATCAACCCGATCGGTCCCGCGCCTGTAATGAGAACATCTTCTCCCAGCACCGGAAACGAAAGCGCCGTGTGCACCGCGTTGCCGAAGGGATCGAAGATGGCGGCGACCTCGTGGTCGATGCCGGCGTGATGCCGCCAGATGTTGGTCATCGGCAGCGAGATGAATTCCGCAAACGCGCCGGGACGATTTACTCCCACTCCTTGCGCATAAGCGCAGAGATGGCGTCTTCCGGCAAGGCAGTTGCGGCAGCGCCCGCAGACCAAATGCCCTTCGCCGCTGACAATATCGCCGGGAAAAAAGTCATTGACGTTCGATCCCACGGCAACAATCTCGCCTACAAATTCATGGCCGATGGCCATGGGCACGGGAATCGTTTTTTGCGCCCAATCGTCCCACTGGTAGATGTGAACATCGGTGCCGCAGATTCCGGTCTTATGCACGCGCACCAGCACGTCGTTGATTCCAACGGCCGGCTCGGGAATCTCTTCGAGCCACAAGCCCCGCTCAGCCTTGCTCTTGACCAATGCTTTCATCACCGATCCTCCAACCTCCGCCAGACTCGCCGTCCAGCATCTCTGATTCGCGGCTTGCCGGTCTTACTCCATCGCTTTCAGCACGGCGTCTGCAAACTGCGTGGTTCCGGCCGTGCCACCGACGTCACGAGTGAGAGTCTTGCGCTCGGCATAGACCGCCTCCAGAGCCTTCTGCACTTTATCCGCGGCGGCCATTTCGTCCAGGTGGCGCAGCATCAGGATTGCCGATTGCAGCAGCGCCGTGGGGTTGGCCACATCTTTGCCGGCTATATCAGGAGCCGATCCGTGCACAGCCTCGAAGATGGCGCACTCCAGTCCGAGGTTGGCTCCGGGCACAAGACCCAGGCCGCCCACAAGACCGGCGCAAAGATCGCTGACGATATCGCCGTAGAGATTTTCAAGCAGCAACGTGTCGTACTGCCAGGGATTCATTACCATCTGCATGCAAGTGTTATCGATAAGGTGCTCGGCATACGTGATGTCGGGAAATCCCTCCGCCACCTTGCGCGCGCAACGCAGAAACAAACCGTCGGAGAGCTTCATGATATTGGCTTTGTGGATGGAGTGAATCTTTTTGCGGCCGTGCTTGCGGGCGTACTCGAAGGCGAATTTGGCGATGCGTGTCGAGCCTTTTTCGGTGATCACTTTGATGGCCTCGACGACGCCGGGTACGACCTCGTGTTCCAGGCCCACGTACTCGCCTTCGGTGTTTTCGCGCACGATGATCAGGTCCACGCCGGGCCAGTGCGTTTCGAGGCCGGGCAAGTTGCGTATAGGACGGAAGTTGGCGAAGAGATCGAATCTCTTGCGCAGGGTTACGTTGATGCTCTTGAAGCCGCCGCCGATGGGGGTCGTGACCGGCCCCTTCAAGGCCACGCGGTTGCTCTCAATGGATGCGTAGAGTGCGGCGGGAATATATTCACCGTAGATTTCAAATGCCTCGGCCCCGGCGGCGTAGCGATCCCAATCGAATTTGACGCCGGTAGCTTCAAGGATCCGAACGACTGCCTGCGTTACCTCAGGTCCGATGCCGTCGCCGGGGATGAGAGTTACTTTATGGGTCTTTGCTTCTGTCATTGCGGTCCTTTTCAGCTATCAACCTCTAATTGCGCTGTTTGATTATGGCTGTTCTGAATGATTGGAGGGTAAGGAGCTAACTGGACGTTTCATGCCAGCACGGAAAATCAAAATGATTGCATAAGCCCAGGTGCCAATAAGCAATGAGGCTGGCCATAGCACGAAGTAGGCAGAAATTGGCCTCAAGAGGTATGACATCCCCTTAGGGAATATGAAGCTTGCAGCAGTGGCCAAAAATAGAAGCCCCCATCCGGTCAGCAGGGCCCATCCAAATGGTCCAAATAACTTGCGTCTCTTTTCAAGCTGCAGTGGCTTGATTGTTGCCTCGTCGCTTGTCGAACTGCGAAGGTTCCTCACGACTGCCGGAAGATAGACGAAGGAGTAATACGCAATCAGGCTCCCATATGTGATTCCAAGCAGAATAATTACAAACCAAAAAGCTCGGATGCGTTTCGATGACGTATCGCATTTCAGCCAGAAAAACCCCATATACACAAAGAGTGAGAAAAATCCGATAGCCCCGGCTGCCCCAACTATAGAAAGCATTTCTCGTTTCAGAGAGCTGGGTGCGTTAAGGTCAATATCGACGTGCCCTATAGCGATTGCGCCCAGAGACAGGACCGCTGCCAGCCCAAGAAGAACGGCCGCACGGCGAGTGAATAATATTCGGTTCCAATTCAATTGGGAAAGGAGTAACACTTATTTTTTGCCTTTCGCTGCCCGCCCGCCCAGCAACCCTTCCAGCTCTTCCTTGAATTCACGCACGTCCTTGAAGTCCCGGTAGACCGATGCGAAGCGAATGTAGGCGACTGTATCCAGGCCCTTGAGATGCTCCATAATCAGTTCGCCAACCTCGGCTGTGGTGCGCTCGCGCTCCGGCGCATCGACCAGAAAACTCTCCGTGGCGTCGACGATGGCCTCGAGCTTGCTGGACGGGACGGGGCGTTTTTCGCAGGCGCGAAGCAGTCCGCTGAGCACCTTCTGGCGGTCGAAGCGCTCGCGGCGGCCGTCCTTCTTGACCACCATGTAGGGGATCTCGTCGATGCGCTCGTAGGTGGTAAAGCGGCGCTCGCACTTCTCGCACTCGCGCCGGCGGCGGATGGAGTCGGCATCTTTGCTTTCGCGTGAGTCGACGACCCGGTCTTGCCCGAAACCGCAAAAGGGACACTTCATACATTATGGATTCTACGGCATAGCCAGGCGGCGAATCGCTCCTCACACGAGATATACGCTCGACTAAGAACTTATCCGTAAATAGTGACGACTTTGATGCGTGCGACTGAATCTCTGATTTGCAAGCGATTGGTAGCGGCGATGATGAATTCAATATGGCTCAGATCAAGTCTTGGACGGTTTCAGATAATTTGTGGAGCAAGGTTGAGCCGCTGATCCCAGTACGCAAGCGGGAAGCAGGGCGAACGTATCAACGCAAGGCTGGAGCTGGACGCAAGCCGATGTCTTCTCGACAAGTTTTTTCGGCGATTGTTTACGTTCTGCGGACCGGCATTCAATGGAAAGCATTGCCCCGGGAGTTCGGTTCGGCTAGCGCAGTGCATCAGTACTTTCAGAACTGGCACAAGGCTGGCTTGTTCCAGAAGCTGTGGCAGGCTGGGCTGGCCGAGTATGACGGGATGCACGGCATAGCCTGGCAGTGGCAATCAGCCGATGGAGCCATGGGCAAAGCACCGCTAGCTACCGAATGTGTTGGTCGAAACCCGACCGACCGGGGGAAAAAAAGGACGCAAACGCAGTCTGTTGGTCGACGCCCGTGGACTCCCACTGTCGATCGCCGTCAGCGGCGCCAACCTCCACGACTCCAAGCTGCTGGATCGGACCCTGGCACAGGTCGTGGTCCAACGCCCTGAGGTTACAGGATGGAAAAACTACCAATATCTCTGTCTGGATGCCGGCTATGTCGGCTACCCAGTTAGCAAGATCGCCCGCAAGCACCAATACTATCCCCGCGTTAAATCACGCGCCGAAGAGCGGCTCATCAAGTACCGCTACCCGGACTCCAAACCGCGCCGATGGGTGGTGGAACGAACCCACTCCTGGCTCAACCGCTTCCGCAAGCTGCTGGTCAGCTTCGAAAAGACAGAGGCCAGCTACACGGCTCTGCTACAACTCGCCGCTGCTCTTATCTGCTGGAGACAAACTATTGTTATTTACGGATAAGTTCTAAGTCACTACTTCACAACATAGCTAATGCCGGCGGTGAACTGGAAAGTGTTGCGCTGATAGCCCGCGGGCGGATCTCCCAGGTAGTTGTCTGTAGATGAAAGCGTGAAGTTGATCTTCTTGTAGGCGGGAAAGAAGAGATTCGCGTTGGCCACGGCGGAGTAAGCCTGAGCGATGTTGAACGCCGGGGTCAGGGTGAGGTACTGGTTGAACTTGATGCTGTGAGCCAGGTTGCGCTTAAAAGTTTCAGTAAGGGCGGCGCTGGCCAGGTTATCAGTGGGAGTTCCGAACCGGCTGGAGGAGCCGTTGTAAAACTGCTGCTGTTCAAACTGCATTGCCCCTTTCAGGTCAAGGTTGCTTTTGGGGTTGTTGATCACGCTCCAGCCGAGGCCGCCGCCGTAGGCCTGTTGCAGTTGCAAACCGCTTCCGAAATTGTGATCGGCGCTGGCATTCACAAGTGCAAAAAATTTCGGGGATATATACATATCGTGCTCGGCTCCGCCGTGCAAAATGTCAGTTTTGGTAACGGAGGCGGGCTGTACGACGACACTGTTGGAGATGATCAGGGCGTCCCTGGCCAGGCCGTAAGTTCCGCTGAGGTTGAGGATGGTTTTGCTAGCCGGGGGTAGCCAGTTGCCTGTTGGAACGGCGCGCACAAGGGCGATGGAGCCGGTATAGGTCTGCGCACTGTTCGTGCTCTCAACCAGGCTGGCGCCAAGCGTGAGGGGACCAGTCCAGCCGTGGAAGAAACTTCGATTGTCGTCCAGTTCTTTATTGAAGCTGGCGGCGTCGACGACAGTGTTCACCTTTTTTGCCGGGAGATCTTTCTGTTCGCCGCCGGACGGAGATACGTGGACGGTATCGTTCTCGACCGCGATTGTGCCCACGGGGACCTGTTGCCGGGCTGTCTTGGGGGTCACGTGCTGATCCTTTTCAATAACGGCGAACTGGCCGGCGTGAAGAGCTTTGACTTTTGCCAGTGGGACTGTGACGTCGCCGAGGATGTCGCTGTGGAAGGTTAGAGCGCCGGCCTGCACCTTGACCATCTTGCCGATGAGCTGCTCACCGTCGCTGAGCGTAAGGGTGTCCTTGGGCGGGCTGGGGGGTTTGTTGGGGGCCTGAGCGCGGGCCATGCCTGTTGCGGGCGCGAGCGCCAGGGCCATCAGCAAAAGCCTCTGAGGCGGAAGCAGAAGCTTGGTGAGATGTCGGCCGTGGTGTGCGTGAGATTGGATGAAAGAAACCTGGTTAAACATACCCATTAGACTACGATCCGGCGCCGAGGGCTTCATGGAAATTGTTTGAGCTGTTCAACTCAAGAACTCGGCAATCGCATCGACCACCGTCTGCTGCTCGTCTTCGCGGAGCTCGGGAAAGATGGGCAGAGCCAGGACTTCTTTAGCGGCGCGTTCCGCCTGCGGAAAGCTGCCTTCGCTGTAACCGAGACCTTTGAGAGCATCCTGCATGTGGAGCGGTACGGGATAATAAATCTCCGAGCCGATCTTGCGGCTGGTGAGGAAGTCGCGCAAGGCGTCGCGGCGGTTGGTGCGAATCACGTACTGGTGCCAGACGTGATGGCTGCCGGGAACCTCGTGCGGCAGAACAACACCATGGGTGGGATAGGGTCCGGCCTCGACCAATCCCGCCGCATGAAACAAGGCATGGTAGCGCCGTGCTACCGCGCGCCGCGCCTGGTTCCAGCCGGCAATGTACTTGAGCTTGACATCGAGGATGGCGCCCTGGAAGCCGTCCATGCGCGCATTCCAGCCCAGCTCGTCGTGGTAGTAGCGGCGGCGCATTCCATGCTGGCGAAGCATGTTTACCCGCTCGGCCAGTTCGTCTGAATTGGTAGTGACCATGCCGGCGTCGCCCGCGGCGCTCAGATTTTTGGTGGGATAAAAGCTGAAGGCGGCAATATCTCCCAATCCGCCTGCTTTTTTGCCCTCCCATTCTGCGTCCCAGGCCTGAGCGGCGTCTTCAACGATTTTCAGACCGCGCTCCTGGCCAAGGCGTGCGAAAGCGGTCCCGTCGGCGCATTGGCCGTAAAGATGGACGGGCAGGATAGCGCGTACTGCCGCACCGCGCGGACCATTGAGAACCGTTTCGACGGCTGTGGGGTCGAGGTTGAATGTGGAGGGTTCAATATCGGACAGCAGCGGAGTCGCTCCTGCGCGCAGAATGGCACTGACGGAGGCAAAGAAGCTGAAGGGGCTGGTGACGACGGCCGTTCCTGGATCGGGGTCCCCACGGACGGGTCCTGGTTCGTGGGGTGGTGGACCGATTCCAGCGGCGGCCAGCGCCAGCCACAAGGCATCGGTGCCCGATGAGCAGCCCAGCGCATGGGTCACGCCCAGTTGCTTTTCGGCAGCGCGCTCGAAGGCGGATACATGCTCGCCAAGGATGAACTGCTGCGTCTGAAGCACGGCCGCAACCGCATCCACTAGTTCCCGGTAGAGCGGACCGTACTGGCGTTTCAGATCCAGCATAGGCACGGGTGTCGAAGAGGAGGTTTGAGCGGATGCGCGTGGTGGAGTCGGCGTCTCTTTCACCCCATTATTTTACCAGCCGGAATGGGTCGGTAGCGCCATTTGCAGAATGACGCAAACTTACGCCATACATAACTTTACGGGGAGATGGAGTTGAAAAAGATGGTCATTCGCGGTAATGTTGTTTGATTGCGGGACCTTACGGTTTCGGGGTTTCCGGAACCGCACCTGCCAATTTCGTCTTTCATGCTCGTGCAGTTCGGTTGCATCCTAACCAGAAGAGAACAGGAGATCGGCATATGGAGAACAAGCCGGCACAAAATATTCAGGACACGTTTCTGAACACCATCCGCAAGGACAAGACCCCGATAACCATTTACCTTGTCAGCGGCGTCAAACTGACCGGAAAGATCCGGTCCTTCGATAAGTATTCCGTGCTGCTCGAAAACAACAGCCAGGAGCAGTTGATTTTCAAACACGCCATTTCGACCGTGGTGAGCAACCGGGGAATGATGCACAGCGAGCATCGTCCGACTTCGATGCCAACCAGCATTGGTCCGACTTCAGTCAGCATTCCGGCGTCTGCGTTGACTGCGGAACAGGGATAGCAGGCGGGAGCGGCCTCGATTGGCAGTGGAGTTGAGCAGGACCGGCGGAATGGGTAGTGAGCCGGAGCGCGCGGTCCTGGTTGGGGTGGATCTTGGGGTCCGGTCAAGCCGCAAACGTGCCGGCGTGGCGGGTGCGCGGTCGGGTCAAGTGCGCCTGGAAGAGCATGCACCGGGAGACTCCGCATCTGAAATCCAAAGCTCCAGTGGCGCCTCCCAGTCCTTGGCTGGTCTGGATGCTGAGGAATCTCTGGCCGAATTTCGCGAGCTGGTCTCGAGCGCTGGCGGCCAAGTGGCTGCCGAGTTGCTTCAGCGTCGACCTCGTCCCGATCCGGCTACTCTGATCGGCTCAGGAAAGGTGGAGGAGATTGCCGCGGTGGCCGCCTCCACACAGGCCGATCTGGTGCTCTTCGACCATGACCTCTCGCCCACACAGTTGCGCAATCTTGAGGCTGCGCTTCCCTGCCGCGTGTTGGACCGCACGCAGTTGATCCTCGATATTTTTGCTCGCCACGCGCGCACTCGTGAGGGCCAATTGCAGGTGGAGTTGGCCCAGCTTGAGTACATGCTGCCGCGGCTGGCCGGGAAGGGCAAGTCAATGTCTCAGTTGGGCGGCGGCATTGGCACTCGGGGCCCCGGCGAAACCCAACTCGAGACCGACCGGCGACAAATTCAGCGACGGATCGATAAGCTGAAGCTGGATTTGGAGGCGGTGCGCCGTGTGCGCAAGCAGCAGCGCCAACGCCGCGAGTCGGTTCCGGTGCCTACGGTGGCCTTGGTGGGCTATACCAACGCCGGCAAGAGCACGCTTTTCAATTGCCTGACTGGTGCCGGGGTGTTGCAATCGTCGCGCATGTTCGCGACCCTCGATCCGAAACTTCGCGCCATCGAGCTGCCCAGCCGCCGCAAGATTCTGCTCTCCGATACAGTCGGCTTCATCCGTAACCTTCCGCACACGCTGGTCACCAGTTTCCGCGCCACCCTGGAAGAGGTGGCGCAGGCCGAGGTGCTGTTGCATGTGCGCGATGCCGCATCCACCTATGGAGAAGACCAGAAAGCTCAGGTCGAGAAAGTTCTTGGCGAGCTGAAAGTTCTGGCCAAGCCGCGCATTGAAGTGCTGAATAAGATCGACCTGCTCGATGAGCATGAGCGGGATGGGTTGCTAGCGCGGTCTCAGGCCGGAAACGAAGTAGCCGTCTCAGCGCGCACCGGCGGGGGGATGGATGCGCTGCTCGCAGCCGTTGATGGCGCTCTGCACTCCGACCCGGTGATCGAGACGGAGCTGAGGGTCCCGCAGCAAGACGGCGCGGCGCTCGCGGCGATTGAAGCAGGGATGGTCGTGCATAGCAGAGAGTACGAAGGCAACCTGGTGCGGCTGATAGTCAGCGGGCCGGCTTCGCTGGTGGGGCGTCTGCGCAAGTACCGTCTGCGGGAAGAATAATCGACTTTTCATCGATGCGTATTGTTGTGACGGCTATGATGGACTGTTATTGATTTGTATAGCCTGTTCTAAGCCCGCTATGGGAGGGGGCGGCTTTAGCTGCGCCACTCTTAGTTTGCTTTGAAAGGGCGTGTCTGAAGCCGCGCCCTTTCAAAGCAACAACAATCGAACGAAAGGCGCATTGAGTGCCAAGGAGCCCGCATGAATTCCGCCAAAGGTGAGAGCGGCAGCACCATCACTACTCTTTCCAGCCGCGAGGTATATCGCAACCACTGGATGAGCCTGCGTGAAGATGAGATTCTGCGCTCGAACGGCGAAAAGGGCATCTATGGCGTGGTAGAGAAGAACGATGCGGCCATTATTCTGCCCATCGACCAGGGTCGCGTTTGGTTGGTGGAGCAGTTTCGCTACACCATTCAGGAGCGGGCGCTGGAACTGCCCCAGGGCGGATGGGAAAGGGAGATCGATTCCCCTGAAGAATTGGCGCGCGGCGAACTGAAGGAAGAGATGGGCCTGCATGCGGCCCAAATGACGCATCTGGGAACTCTCTGGATTGCCTACGGTTTCCTCAAACAAAAGCAACACGTTTTTTTGGCCACCGGACTGACGCAGACCGAGAAAACACCCGACCCCGAGGAGCACGACCTTGTTATCCGCTCCGTTACCGTGGAGGAGTTTGAGCAGATGATGCTCGACGGCCGGGTGCGAGACAACTGCACGCTTTCTGCATGGGGACTTTATCTGTTGTGGAAGGCGCGGCAACGAGCCGTGTAATTTTTATTTGCTTCCGTCATTACTTCTTATGCTTATTCAACTCCGCTTGAACGAGGTTAAGGTTTTCTCTTGCATCGCTGTAGGTGGGATCAATCTTTATCACTTCTTTGAACTGCTTTGCCGCTTTTTCAAAATCTCCCAGTTGAAGCAGGACCGCGCCCAGATTATTGTGTGAATCGGCTGCATCAGGGCTGAACCGCAGCGCCTGGGCAAACTCCTCTGCAGCCTCCGGGAACCGATGCGCCTGCGCAAGGACCCAGCCAGTGTCGGCATGGGCCTCAGCCTGATCGGGTTTGACGGTTAGCGAAATCCGGAATTCCTTCAGCGCTTCCGCGGTCAATCCGTGCCTGGCCATAAGCATTCCTAAATTGTTAAGTGCTCCATAATTGCGCGGATCGAGGATAAAGGCAAACATCTGCCGGTTCTCCTGTGCCGTCAACTCAAGACTTTTCTGCGCCTCAAAAGCATCGCCTTGATTGAGAAGAGCCGCGGCATCGTCCTCGGGATCAGTCCTTTTGTAAATCACGACGGCCGAGGACGACTGTAACTGGTATGATCCGGCATCACTCCAACGGTATTCGGTGTGATTGTCTGCAATAATGTCGGCAACTCCGACTATCTGTTTGTATCTTTGCGGCTGATAAGCAGCCCACCAGTCCAAAATCTTAAATGAGGGGATCCCCTCTTGCTGCAACCATGACGTTGGGTACGAGACAAAAACAATGTAATCAGGCTGGGCCGTTTCCACATCGCGTATGAATTCGTCTTGCATGGTTAGAGCGTATTGCTGAGGTTCCATCAAGCTGTACATGTAGATGTAGCCCGTAGCGGAGAGCCGGTGCGCATAGAAAGGAATCTCGGGTTCGGAGCCGAGTATTGCGATGCGGGAGTCTTTCCCGGTGTGCGTTCGAATATAGTCCGCGATTGGGATGGCTTCAGGGAAGGGGCTTTTCCCATACATGGCTCGCACAATCTCGATTGGACTCATCTGAAACAGGTATCGCTGTTGCTGCACAACCGAGATCGCCAACGCCGCGCCAAACACGCCATATGCCAGCCAGTAAGCACGCGGCCATAACTTCCCGACCGTGGAAACCGCGGCGCCGGCCAGCAAAGCAATTGCCGGCAGCATGAGAACGAAATAATGTAGACGAAAGTAAAAGCCCGGGCAGATGGCCAGAAAGCTGAAGATCAGAAAACATGCAGCGAAAACCGCAGCGATGCGATCCTCTTCCCTCCACCAGATCAGAAACAGCCCCGCCAATGCGATGATCCAGATGGCAAGGTTCGGCCCAATTACGTCGCGGAAGGTAAACCACATTGAGCCGATTCCGATTAAAAACGGCACTTCGTGCGCATATTCGTGTGCATACGTAAATGTCCAAAACCAGAATTTGTCGAAGACGCCTGCCCACCACAGTGCGAGGCCGGTCAGCGCCAGCGGCGCCGTTACTCCGCCGAAAAAGATCGCCAGTTCTCTAAGCCCGGTGAGCCAAGGGTCGCGGCGCCGGATCAAATAATCCAAGGCCAGGTAAGCCGCGCCGAAGGCCACAAACAAGGCGCCGTGTTGCTTCATCAGTACGGCAATGCCGTAGAGCACCCCGCTCGAAAACAGTGCCGGCCAGCGCCGCATCTCAATTCCGTGCAGCAGCAGCAATGTGCCGCCCAGCGCCGCGAGCACCACGAAATGAGTAGCGTGAGCCTGGGTTCCTAAAACACCTCTCCCGATCGATAGCAGTGCATAGGCCGCGCAAGCCGCAGTTCCGGCCACGGGAGAAAACAACTGCCTTCCCAGCAGATAAATCAGCACAATGGTCGCTGCGTTGACCAGCAGGAACCCCATGTGGATTCCGGTGATCGTTGGCCCGAATACGGCCATGATTGCGGCGTAGGCCGCATCGATACCCGGAAATTTCAAGCTGTAGGCGAGCTTGTAGGGGGGAATTCCATGCAGCATAAGCTGGCCGGCATATGCATATTCCCCTTCGTCCCGTTCCAGAGGAGTCCCTAGCAGGCGGATACGAACCGCGGCCGTCAGCGCGAGGACAATCGCGAGTGGCATCCAGGGCATAAGCCGGAAGCGCCCACCGGCAATTGAATCCACCTGTTGAGTTGGCCGCCTTTTGACCTTATCAGTTTTGCTTTTTTTATTAGATACAGTTTTGCTCACGGCATCGCACTCCGCATATGACGCTGTGCTATCCGCGTTCCTCGATTGGAATATACGGCGAGGGATACGGCGGGCCAATGTACTCGGCGCGGGGACGAATTAGGCGGTTGTCGTCCAACTGCTCGATGACGTGGGCGGTCCATCCGGCGATGCGGCTGATGGCGAAGATGGGTGTGTAGAGATCGATGTCGATGCCCAGTGTGGCGTATGTCGATGCGGAGTAGAAATCCACGTTCGCGTTCAGCTTTTTGTCAGCGTTGATATAAAGCTCGATGGCGCGGGACATATCGTACCACTTGGGCTGGCCCGCATCCTTGCCCAACTGCTCGCTCATCTTGCGCAGGTGGGTGGCGCGGGGGTCTTCGGTCTTGTAGACGCGATGGCCGAAACCGGAGATCTTCTGCTTGGCGGCCAGCATGTTTTTCACATATTCCACCGGGTCGGCGCCGGCTTTATCGATGGTGTGGAGCAGGCGCATGACGCCTTCATTGGCGCCGCCGTGCAGCGGGCCTTTGAGCGCGCCGATAGCGCCGGTGATGGCCGAGTGAACGTCAGCCAGGGTGGCCGCGATGACGCGGGCGGCAAAGGTGCTGGCGTTCAGCTCGTGCTCGGCGTGCAGCACCAGGGCCAGGTCCATGGTTTTTACGGCAGTTTCTGAGGGTTTGACGCCGTTCAGCATCCACAGAAAATTGGCCGCGTGGTTGAGCGAGCGGTCGGGAGGCACAACTTCCAGTCCCTTGCGCAGCCGGTCGTAGATGGCCACCAGCATGGCGATCTGCGCGGTCAGGTTGTAGCTCTTGCGCACGTTGGCGTCGTGGGAGTTGTCTTTCTCGTCGGCATCGTAAAAGCTGAGCGCGGAGACCGAGGTGCGCAGCACCTCCATCGGCGTGGCGTTGATGGGAAAGCTGCGCAGCATTTCGATGATGCGATGGTCCAGCGAGCGGGCCAGGGCCAGTTGCGACTGAAACTCGCGCAGGGCGAACTGGTTGGGCAGAATGCCGTTCCAAAGCAGATAAGTGGTTTCTTCGAAGGTGGAGTGCGCGGCCAGTTCGTGAATATCGATTCCACGGTAGGAGAGCACACCGGCTTCCCCGTCGATCCAGCAGATGCCGGAGTTCGCCGCAACAATTCCTTCAAGACCCTTTCCTGCGGTAGCAGTCGACATAGCCCTCGGATTTCTCCCTTGCAATTATTATCTAGTCCGCCGCGGCGGACGGCGTATGTGCTGACCCACTACCCAGTAGGCAAAGATCTCTATCAGAGTACCTCGGATGAGGGAGACCCTGCTTCAAATTCGGACCCGGCGTCTGAATATGCAGTAAAGATGTTTATAACGTAGAGATTCCATAGTTGTCACGGAGTGCGGGACGGCAAGGGCGCGGAACTGGAGACAAAAGCCGGATTCCGGGCGCCTGCGCGGGCTGCCTCCCGTGGTGCTGATCGGCGCGGCGGCGACAGCTTTTTTCAGCACAATCCGGACTCGATCCGCTATTCTGAAGACTCTCCCGCTAGAGCTCGGAGCGGAATCGCCGGAGGGCGAATTTAGGGCTGGAATTGAAGCGAGGACAGGGGATGTTCCAGAGATAAGCGAAGTAAATCGTCTCCAGCGTCGTCAAACCGAACCGGTTGGCGCTAACCTCCCAGAAGTGATCACTAGTGAAGTCGAGCGGTTCGGCTGTACGGACCGTCAAACAAGGAGAAAGGCATACAAATGATGGATGATGAACAGAATGACACAATCCCCAGAAACTATTCCGGCGCGCTGCTGGCGGCCATCGCCGTAGCCCTGGTTGCCGCGCTCGGCGGCCTGATCTGGAGCTACGCACTCAGCAGCCGCTTGTCGAGCCAGCAAACCGAGTTGGCTGACGCCAAGCAGCAGAATGTAAATCTTGAAGCCCGGCTGCGCGAGACCGACGCACGGCTGAAGGTGGCCACCGAGGAGCTGGGCAACTCGCTGGGGCTCACCCAGAAGCAGATGGAAACCCGCGCCCAGGAGATCCTTACGCGCGAGGAGGCCGACGCCCAGAGGTTGTCGAATGCCCAGAAGAAAGACCGCGCAGCAGGTGAACGAAGTCTCCGGTGAAGTCTCCAACGTGAAGACCGACGTGGGCGGAATCAAGACCAACGTGGCCAAGACGCAGAGCGATCTGGCTGATACCGTCACCCAGTTGATGTCAATGAAGGGGGATTTGAGCGAGCACAGCAGCCTGATCGCCCGCAATCACGACGAGCTCGAGATTCTGAAGCACAAAGGCGACCGCACCTATTACGAGTTCACCCTGACCAAGGGACAGAGCAAGCCAGTGGGCACGGTGAGCCTGCTGCTGAAAAAGGCCGACCCCAAGAGGAACAACTTCAACCTGGAAGTGACTTCGGACGACAAGACCGTCATGAAGAACAACCGGGGATTGGATGAGCCGCTGCAGTTTTACAGCGGAAAAGATCCGCTGCTGTTCGAGATCGTGGTGAACGCAGTGAACTCAAAGAACCAGGTGACCGGGTACCTTGCGGTACCAAAGAACGCGCCGGCGCCAGTTACTGTTCAATAACGGCGGTTTTGGGCGCGAGCACCAGGCTTGGCTGGTAGCTGAAGGTGAAGGTTACGTTCAGGTCCTTGCCCGCGTCCCAATCTGCCTTGCTCATGCGAAAGGCCGAAACGATGGTTCCCTCCACCGTCTGGCCTGGGTCGATGGTGCTCTGCAATGAGAGCGCCTTGCCATGTGGAACGGGCATCGATGGATAGGCCAGGTACACGCGGTCGTAATCGGCCGCGGAGGCCGCATAGCTGGAGTGGATGCCGTCTGAAAGCTTGGCGTTGATCATGGCGTTGCGCAGGTAGAGCGGCTGATCGCTCTGGTTATGCAGCTTCACCAGGGCGAAGACAAAAACCTGGTCGAGGCTCTCCTTGGCCATGGCCTCGCCGTTGGCGTCGAATCCGGAAGACTCGGTGTGCTGCGGGTGGGCCCACATCTGCTCGATCTCCCCGGTTGCCATGGGCGGCTTTTGCCCGGCTAGCACATAGATGCCGATGGCAGCGCTGACTGCCAGCGTTGCGATTATCCCGGCAATGACCACATGGCTGGACCCCTTGGTGTATTCCTCACCAGGTGCGACATCATTGATTTCTCCCGGAGATTGCTGGCGCAGTAGACTCATCGCGCCCTTATCTTAGCTCCATGTGACAAAGTAAGCCATGAAAATCGTGCAAAGCGCTAAGGAATGGTAATCGAATTTGCACAAAAAATGGTGCCGTTGTGACCGATATCAGGGCAGTCTCCGCAAAGCCGTTAGAAAATCATTCGCCCCCAGCGTATTCACCACATCTTTCGGTCCCAGCCAGGCACGGCGAAGCTGAAGAAGACCGTAGTCCATCTTGCCCAGATTGCGGGCATCGTGGGAGTCAGAGCTGATGACGATGCGGCAGCCGAGTTCCTTGGCCAGCCGCAGATCGCGGTCGTTCAGATCGAGTCGTTCGGGAGCGGCGTTGTGTTCTGCGGCCACGCCCAGCTCGGCAGCGCGGCGCAGGACAGCGCCCATATCCAGCGCAAAGGGCTCGCGGCGCAACAGCAGCCGGCCGGTGGGATGGCCCAGAATTCGCACATACGGATTTTCAATGGCGCGGATGACGCGGGCGGTCATCTCCTCGCGGCCCTGATCGAAGCGGGAATGAACGCTGGCGATGACCACATCCATCTGCGCCAGTACCTCGTCGTCCAGGTCCAGGGCGCCATCGGCCAGAATGTCCACCTCAATGCCGGTGAAGACGCGGATGCGGCCCTCCATCTGGCGGTCCACTTCGCGGATGCGCTGGATCTGTTCGAGAGCGCGCTTCTCGTCCAGGCCGTTGGTCATGGCCAGGTTTTTTGAGTGGTCGGTGATGGCGATGTACTTGTATCCGCAGGCCAGGGCGGCATCGGCCATTTCGCGGATGGTATTGTGGCCGTCGCTGGCCGTGGTGTGCATGTGCACGTCGCCCTTGATGTCGGCCTTCTCAATGAGCCGCGGCAACTTGTGGTGAGCCGCAGCCTCAATTTCGCCTAGGTTTTCGCGCAACTCGGGCGGCATCCAGTCCATGCCCAGAGCGGCGTAGATCTCCTCCTCGGTGGCCGCGGCGACGGTGGAGCTGTCGTCGAGGCGCGCCAAAGCCCACTCGCTCAGCGTATAGCCCATCTTCAAAGCGCGCTGGCGCAGGGCCACGTTGTGCGCCTTGGAGCCGGTAAAGTATTGCAGCGCCGCACCATAGGAGGCCGAAGGCAGCAGGCGCACGTCCACCTGCATGCCGGTTCCAAGATGAAAGCTCACCTTGTTTTCGCCTTTGGCGATGATGTCGTGAATGCCTGGGTAGGCGGCCACGTGCTCGACGGCGGCGGCGGTGTGCTCCGGTACGCAGGCTGGCCCGGTGACCAGCAGATCGAGGTCGCCAATGGTTTCCCGGCCGCGGCGCAGAGAGCCGGCGGGAGTTACCTTCTCAATCTTTGCGCTGGATGGACCCTTGAAGGCCAGCAGGTATGCTGCAAGCCTCTGGGCTGCCTCTTCGGCCTCATCGATGCGGTAGCGGCCGGCGTTGCGGCGATATTCTTCGATTCCCTTGCGCAGTTTTTCAATCTGCTTCTCGCCCATGCGGGGCAATCCGGCCAGGCGGCCCGCATCAATGGCTTCAGAGAGCTGGTCGACGCTGCCGATTTTGGCCGCATCCCACAGCAGGGCAATGGTCTTTGGCCCCATGCCGGGCAGTTTCAGCAGCTCCAGAATGCCCGCGCCATAGCGGGCCAGCAACTCCTCGCGCAGGGGCAGCGTGCCGGTAGCGGCAATGGCCTGCAGGTTAGCGGCCATGCTCTTGCCGATGCCCGGAATCTCAAGCAGGCGGGCGGTATCGGACGCTGCTTCTACGAGATCGAGCGTGGTTTGTTCGGCGGCCTCGGCGGCGCGTCGATAGCTGCGGATTCGAAAGCTGTCGCCTCCGTCAATCTCCAGCAGATCGGCGGTCTCAGCCAGCAACCGCGCCATGGTGGGGTTATCCATTGCGTGACCCTTGAAGGGACAGTTAACCACAGATCAGTGATCAGAGGTAACCTATCACAGTTACTGTGTGATAAACGGCTGGAATTCAGGCGTGCTTCGCTTGAACCACCTGGCGGTGGTCTTGCTTTAACGCCCGGTCTAACGCGCCGCTAGGCTGCGGTGTTACTGGCGGTGTGGGCGGCGTCCCTGAAACGGATTACTGCATCCGCTTGGGGACCTTTCTGACCTTGGACGATATCGAACTCAACTTCATCGCCCTCTTTCAGTGTTTTGTATCCGTCCAACTGAATCGACGAGTAGTGGACAAATACATCAGGACCGTCATCACGTCCAATGAATCCATAGCCCTTGGCGTTGTTAAACCACTTGACCTTCCCTTTGTGCTGAGCCACAGGCTCCTTCTTTCTTTTGCTCTTGCTTTTTGGGGATCCGGTTTGCGAGGGGAATCGCGCGCCGATGTAGCTATTATGACGAAAAAACCAGCCAAAAGGTTTAATTATTTTCTTGTCAGTACTCCACAAAGTGAGACGGGCCGGTCACCACTTTCCTTTTGGAGACCGGCCCTGAATCTAAAGTTTCTTTAGAAACAAGCAGATGCAGAATGCTACTTCTTTCCTTTGATGCCTTTCTGCCGCGCGTACAAAAGTACCCCGATCAGCGTTTTTCCGTCAAGAATCGCGCCTTTGTCGATCATTTTGAGCACCTCGGAGAGCTTGACCAGGCGCAATTCGATCTGTTCGTCGTCTTCCATGTGGGTGGGGCCTGCTTGAAGCCCCTCGGCCAGGAAGATCTGCATGGATTCGCCCAGGAAGCCGGGGCTGGGATAAAACTCAGCCAGCAGCTTCCATTTTTTTGCCCGGTAGCCGGTCTCTTCGGCCAGTTCGCGCTGTGCGCCGGCCAGGGGATCTTCACCGCGCTCCAGCTTGCCGGCCGGCAACTCCCACAAAAACTGCCGGGCGGCGTGACGGTACTGGCGCTCGACGACAACCCAGGGATTTTTTTTGTTCTTCGATTTGTCGATGGCCAGAATGACCACGCTGCCATTGTGGCGGATAATATCGCGCTCGTTTTTGTTGCCGCCGGGCTCGATCAGCCGGTCCCGCAGCACGCGGAAAAGCCGCTCCCTCAAAGACCACCCGGGAGCTGAGCAGTCGCTCTTTCTCTTCCTGCGCAGTCGCCTTAAGCGCTTTCATGGCCTTGGCGGTTTTCTTTTTCTCCGGCTTCACTGACTTGGCCGGCTTGGGTTTTGCGGCGTTTTTCGTCTTGGTTTTGGCAGCTTTGGTTTTCGCGGGCCTGGCGGCCTTCTTCTTCGGCATGATGACCTCTCTTTGAATCAACAGTAAAGAAGAAGTATACGCATTCTTTAGTGCTTGCCTGATCGAAAAACGCGTCCGTGCAGGACAAACGCATCTACATTCTCCAATCAACCGATCAAAGGATGAGGCATTGACCTTGCTTTAACTTGCTTTTCCGGAGGGAGCGGGGGCATTCATGCCCCTGAAACTAATGTCCAAGGCGACGGGGCTTCAGCCACGGGCTTTTTCTTCCCTGTCAAAAAATGCTCGCGCCTGAAGGCGAATCCTTCCGCTGCTTTCGTCAGGGGCATGAATGCCCCTGCTCCCTCCGATACAAGTACCGGCAAAACCATGCTGCTGCCAAACTTTGATGCGCTTGCCCTGGCGCACTTGTGCATCGATTCCGTCCGGCGTGGCATCCTTAAGAAAGTGATTACCGATTGAGCGCATTGAATTCCCCCACAAGGGCAAACGAGCCGGAAGCGATTGCCGGAAGAGAATGAATTGCTGACCGCAGATTGTTATCCCATGACCGTTGTGCCGGGAATGAGCCGGCTGTTTTTGGACTACTGTGCCGATAAAACTCCGGCGCGGGCGTCCTATGCCCACCTGCGAGCCGGATTCCGCCCAGGCGGTGCGTCCGCCGCTTTCGGCACATTGGCCGGAGCTGGTTCGGCTGCTGAACGAGCAGAATTCAGCGCCATCCCCGTCCGCGGAAGTGGCGCTCGCAGCACTTGGCCAGGGCGCGGGAACGATCGTGACTGGCCAGCAGGTGGGACTCTTTGGAGGACCGCTTTTTACGCCATTCAAGGCTGCGGCCGCCATGTGCTCATGCCCGCCATGCTACGGCAGCAGGCAATCCGCACGCCGCCATCTTCTGGCTGGCCACAGAAGACCACGACTTTGCCGAGATCGACCACGTGAGCTTTCCTGCCGGACGCGAGTTGCGCAAGCTCGCCTTTTCGCCGGCCGTCGGGCAGGCGCCAGAATCGGCGCTTCCGGTGGGCGGCATCGTGCTGGACGAGTCCATTACCCCGCTCGTGGATCAGGCACGGCAATTGCTGGGCAAGTCTCCGGCAACGGATGCGCTGGCCGAGGCTTACCGGCCGGGCCGTACCTTTGCACAAGCCTTCAGAGATTTCTACGCAAAGGTCTTTGCCGCACAGGGACTGCTGATTCTGGACGCAGCCGGGCGCGAATTCCACCGCATGGGTTCGCCGGTGCTTCGGGCGGCTCTGGAGCGCGCCGACGAACTGCATGCCGCACTGGTGGAGCGGAACGGCCAATTGGAAGTGGCGGGCTATCACGCGCAGGTTGCTGTTGCGCCGCAGTCCAGTCTGCTGTTTTTGATCGACGAAAACAGCGGCGCCCGGATGGCGCTCAAGCGGACTGACCCAAGCGCCGCCGAACCCGACGGGATTTGGCACGCCGGCGGGCAAAAGCTTTCAACCGCGGAACTGGTGGGGATTCTGGACGCTGAACCGGAGCGCATCTCGCCCTCGGCGCTGCTGCGTCCGGTTTTTCAGGATTTTCTGCTCTCCACTTCGGTCCAGGTCGGCGGACCGGCGGAAGTAGCTTACCTGGCACAATCCGCCGTGCTCTTCGAGCGCATTCTGGGCAAGCCGACGCCGGTTGTGCCGCGCTTCTCTGCAACGCTGGTCGAGCCGGCCATTGGCGAACTGCTCCGCAAGCACGAGCTGCCTGTCGAGCGGGTCTTCGAGGAAACTCCGGCCTCGCTGGCGCAGTTGTTGGCCGCCCGCGCGATGCCCGTGGAAAGCAAGCAAAAACTCGCCCGCGCCGAGACGGCTCTGGAGACCGAGTTGACCACATTGCTCGAATGGATGAGCGCGATGGACGAAGGGCTGGGCCGTTCGGCTGAGACCGCAGCCGGCAAGATTCGCTACCAGATGGGCCGCCTCCGCACCCTGGCGGCCAACTTCGAATTGCAGCGCCAGTCCACGCTCGGCCGCCACGCCGAAACCATCTGCCAGGCGCTTTATCCCGAGGGCGGCTTACAGGAGCGGCTGCACGGCGCGGCTCACTACTTTGCCCGCTATGGACTCGAACTGGCAGAAGAACTGAGCGCGCAGGCCGCGACGAACTGCCCGGGCCACACGGTGGTTTGGCTATAATCCTCGCAAACATAGGCGAGGTATCCAGGTTGAAACAATTATTGGTATTCGTAACGGCGGCATTGCTGGCCTGCTCGGCGGCACAGGCCGAAAAAGAGCCGTGCGCGGCGGCGGGAAACAACAATGATTTTCTGGGAATCCAGATCATCCGCCTGTGGCCCGGCGACGCGCCTGAAGCCAAAGGCAAGGCCTGCGAAGATATTCCCACTCTAACCGTCTTCGAATCCTCAGGCGGGGGCAGCGGCAAAGGCTCGGCTGTGATCATCATGCCCAGCGGCGGCTATAACCAACTTACCGGCAAGGCAGCACGTGAAGCAGCCGATTGGTTCACCGCGCGAGGCTTTCGCGCCTTCGTCCTCGGCTACCGGCTCAGCCCCAACGGCTACCTGATGCCCGTTCCCCTGCTCGACGCACGACGTGCCGTGCAACTGGTTCGTGCGCGGGCGCTGGAGTTCCAGATCGACCCCCATCGCATCGTGGTTGCAGGTTTCTCCGCCGGTGGCCACCTGGCCGCGCTCTCTGCCACGCGGTACCTTTTCGGCGACCCGGATTCGGAAGATCCCATTGAACGCGTCTCCAGCCGCCCGGATTACCTGGTGCTGGGCTACGCCTGGATCGGCGCCTTCGACAGCACCGGCTACTGCGAGCGTTACAAAACCACAGACGGCTGCGCGGCGCTGCGTGCGATGTACTCGCCGGATTTGCTGATCAGTAAAAACACGCCGCCCACTTTTCTCTATCACACCTTCAATGATGAGTCGGTTCCGGTGGAGCAAGCGCTGCGCTTCTACCAGGCTTTGGTCAAGGCCGGCGTTCCCTCCGAGATGCACATCTTTCCCAACGGCCCCCACGGCTCCGGCCTGGGCAAGGGCGATCCGGTTCTGGACCAGTGGCCCAATCTGCTGGAGACCTGGCTCCGCGCCCAAGGGCTACTGACGCCTTTGAAATCTGTCGAAGCGCCCAAACCTAAGTAGGTGATTTGAAAAAAACTAAGGTTGCTGTGAAGGGAAATAGGTATCATAGGTTGCTGTGAAGGGAAATAGGTATCATAGGTTGCTGTGAAGGGAAATAGGTATCATGTCCCCCTATTTCCCAGCCAAGCCGAAGTGGAGGCTGCAATTTCGGAAGTCATACAGGCGGAGGCTAAGGCGGAAGGGGGAATAGATTGCGAGGCAACTGGAATGGTTGTTCTGTCTGGCATTCCGATAATTTACCGGCTGTACCTCGTGGATGTTGCATGTCTTGTTGTCAACGTCGGGACGTATTTTCCACTTTAGTTGGAGGAGACACTCGTGCATCGCGATCTTACGAAGGAAGAGCGGTAGATTTTGGAGCGGCTACTTGAGCCAGATTTTCCTGGTTCTGCTGAGTTGCGGGACCAACTCAACTCGGTAAAAGCCGAGGTCATCGATGAGGATGGCGGCCTCGCGCTCCAAAGCGTTACAGGTCCAGAAGCGCCCGTCAGGTGGAGAGTGCCGACTGAAGGGGAATGCAAGGACTCCGACGGCATCGATGTCCACGTTCTACTTCACGTTTTAAACGGGCGGATGTGCGAGCTTGAGTTGTACAAAGAGGACGGGTCACGAGTTCGCGGGTTGCCTAAGGCACACGACCTTGTGCTCTTCGGACCAGAGGGTGAAGAAGGCGTCCACTGGAAAGGGCAAGTTGCCAAGATCGCAGATGGGTCCGGTGAGGACTAACGCCGCCTACGGCGTCGGGAGCATGGGATTTTGGAGTTCAGAGAACTCAACAGCCGAGAGAAGGGCTTGCTGGAAAAGCTGACGGACGCAGCTGGGGAAATAGGGGGAAATAGGGAAATAGGGAAATAGGGAAATTAGGGAAATAGGGAAATTAGGGAAATAGGGGGAAATAGGGGGACATGATACCTATTCCCCCGGAGAGTGCTATCGTCCTCAGTATGGCTCGGCTGGTTGGCATCGCGATCCCTGGGTTGCCGCATCATGTGACGCAGCGTGGCAATCGGCGCGAGGCGATCTTTTTTGAAGACGGCGACCACGAAGTTTATCTCGATCTGCTGGCCGAGCAGACGCTGAAGGCCGGCGTTGCGGTTTGGGCGTATTGCCTGTGCCTGATGCCCAATCATGTCCACCTGGGGGGAATAGGGGGAATAGGGGAATAGGGGAATTAGGGGAATAGGGGAATTAGGGGAATAGGGGGACATGATACCTATTCCCCCGGAGAGTGCTATCGTCCTCAGTATGGCTCGGCTGGTTGGCATCGTGATCCCTGGGTTGCCGCATCATGTGACGCAGCGTGGCAATCGGCGCGAGGCGATCTTTTTTGAAGACGGCGACCACGAAGTTTATCTCGATCTGCTGGCCGAGCAGACGCTGAAGGCCGGCGTTGCGGTTTGGGCGTATTGCCTGATGCCCAATCATGTCCACCTGATTCTGAGGCCCGCGCACTCCGGCGATCTTGGGCACGCGGTTGGCGAGGCTCATCGGCGTTACACCAATTTCATCAACGCCCGCGGCCGCTGGACTGGCCACCTGTTCCAGAGCCGCTTTGCCTCGGTGGTGCTTGACGATCTGCACCTCATCCGCGCGGTTCGTTATGTCAGCTTGAACCCGGTGCGGGCAAGGCTGGCGGCCCGGCCGGAGGATTGGAAATGGTCGAGCGTTCGCGCCCACCTGGCCGGGGTCGACGATGCGCTGGTCACCGTACGGCCTGTGCTGGACAGGATTCCGCACCTCAAAGCGTTGTTGGAAGCAGAAGCGGAGGAGGACTTCAGCGACCTGCGCCGCGCGGAAACCACTGGACGCCCACTGGGTACGCCCGAGTTTGTAGACGGCTTGGAAAGGATTCTGGGGCGCACCATCGCGCGCCGCGCTCCGGGCCGCAAACCATTAGGAGACGATCAGAACCAGTTAAGATTGCTGTGACGGGAAATAGGTATCATGCCCCCTATTTATCCATGTCCCCTATTTATCCATGTCCCCTATTTATCCATGTCCCCTATTTATCCATGTCCCCTATTTATCCATGTCCCCTATTTATCCATGTCCCCTATTTATCCATGTCCCCTATTTATCCATGTCCCCTATTTATCCATGTCCCCTATTTATCCATGTCCCCTATTTATCCATGTCCCCTATTTATCCATGTCCCCTATTTATCCGTCCCCTATTTCCCCCAAAGCGGGAAATAGGGGGACATGATACCTGGGAAATCTGGGAAATAGGGGGAAATAGGGGGACATGATACCTATTCCCCCGGAGAGTGCTATCGTCCTCAGTATGGCACGGCTGGCTCGCATCGTGATCCCTGGGTTGCCGCATCATGTGACGCAGCGTGGCAATCGGCGCGAGGCGATCTTTTTTGAAGACGGCGATCACGAAGTTTATCTCGATCTGCTGGCCGAGCAGACGCTGAAGGCCGGCGTTGCGGTTTGGGCGTATTGCCTGATGCCCAATCATGTCCACCTGATTCTGAGGCCCGCGCACTCCGGCGATCTTGGGCACGCGATTGGCGAGGCTCATCGGCGTTACACCAATTTCATCAACGCCCGCGGCCGCTGGACTGGCCACCTGTTCCAGAGCCGCTTTGCCTCGGTGGTGCTTGACGATCTGCACCTCATCCGCGCGGTTCGTTATGTCAGCTTGAACCCGGTGCGGGCAAGGCTGGCGGCCCGGCCGGAGGATTGGAAATGGTCGAGCGTTCGCGCCCACCTGGCCGGGGTCGACGATGCGCTGGTCACCGTACGGCCTGTGCTGGACAGGATTCCGCACCTCAAAGCGTTGTTGGAAGCAGAAGCGGAGGAGGACTTCAGCGACCTGCGCCGCGCGGAAACCACTGGACGCCCACTGGGTACGCCCGAGTTTGTAGACGGCTTGGAAAGGATTCTGGGGCGCACCATCGCGCGCCGCGCTCCGGGCCGCAAACCATTAGGAGACGATCAGAACCAGTTAAGATTGCTGTGACGGGAAATAGGTATCATGCCCCCTATTTATCCATGTCCCCTATTTATCCGTCCCCTATTTCCCCCAAAGCGGGATTTAGCTCGCCTTGTATAATCCTCGCGAAACGCACGGAGGCTTTGAAGTGAAGCAACTTATTGCATTCTTAGTGGCGGGTTTGCTGGCATGCGCAACGGCGCTGGCGCAAAAAGATCCCTGCGCGACGGCGGGCAACAACAATGATTATCTGGGCATCCAGACCATCCGTCTGTGGCCCGGCGATGCTCCTCAAGCCAAGGGCAGGGCCTGCGAAGATATTCCCACGCTAACCGTCTTCGATCCGCAACCCGGCTACGATAACGGTTCGGCCGTCATCGTGCTTCCGGGAGGCGCCTATGCCGGCCTGGCCGGTAATCTTGAAGGCCGGCAAGTGGCCGACTGGTTCGCCGCGCGTGGTTTTCGCGCCTTTGTTCTCAGTTACCGGCTCTCTTCGCAAGGCTACCTGCTGCCGGTTCCGTTGCTCGATGCCCGGCGCGCCGTGCAGACGGTGCGGGCGCGGGCGCGGGATTACTTCATCGAGCCCCGATCGCATCGTGATCATCGGCTTTTCCGCCGGCGGCCACCTGGCGGCGCTATCGGCTACGCAATTCATTCCCGGCAACCCTGATGCGGTAGACCCCATCGAGCGAGTCTCCAGCCGCCCGGACTACCTGGTGCTGGGCTACCCGTGGATCGGCGCCATTTCCAGCGATACCTCCCACCTGACCTACTGCAAGCTGTTCAATGTGATGGACCGCTGCGAGGAACTGCGCAAGGCCTACTCTCCCGATCTATACGTCACCAAAGACACTCCGCCCACTTTCTGGTATCACACCTTCAACGATCAGACGGTTCCGGTGGAGCAGGGACTGCGCTTTTACGAGGCGCTGGTCAAGGCCGGAGTTCGCTCTGAAGCGCACATCTTCGCCAACGGACCCCACGGCACCGGCCTGGGCAAAGGCGACGCTGCTCTGGACCAGTGGCCCAACCTCCTGGAGAACTGGCTCCGCGCCCAGGGTTTGCTCACTCCGGACGAATCTGTCGCCGAGCCCAAACCGGCATGGATGAATTAAGGGACTGGGGTGCTGTCTGCCGGAAGAAGCGGTGCTCGCCCTCTGGTGATACTTTATCGAAAAAGTGGCTACAAACTAAGAGGCGGGCCCACGATATCCGGGAGTGGAGTGACTTCCCGAAACCGTTTGCCCGCCGGACCCTGGATCGGGTCTAGGTGATAATCTAAGTATGGCCTTGTTTTCGGCAAAAGCAAGTCCTTTTTTAGGACAAAATCCCATTTCGTGACCGCAGTCACAGGACACCAGCGTAACCGGCCCCGTCTGCGTTGACTTGACGGTTCGTCCCCTGATAAAACAAGAAGTTCACTAAGACAGGAATAGCAGACTGGCCGCCTGAGCAAACCGGTACCACCATGCAAGAAATCATCCAACAACTCGAAACACTTCTGGTAGGCTCCATACCCACGGCTCTGCTGTTTATCGTGCTGGTCTTGGCTTACCAGTTTCTGGTTCAGGGCCCTTTGACCAATACGCTCAATGAGCGTCGCGCCCGCACCGAAGGAGCCATCGAGGCCGCGCACCAGGCCATCGCCCAGGCTGAAGCCAGGGCGGCCGAGTATGCCGCCAGGCTGCGCCAGGCGCGCGCCGAGGTCTACACAGTTCGCGAACAGCGGACCAAGCAGTGGGTTGCCGAGCGCGAAGCCGCTCTGGAAGCTGCCCGCAAGGCTACCGGAGAAAAGGTCAGCCAGGCCCGGGCCGACCTCGAAGCTGAAGCTGCCCAGGCCAGGCAAGCCATTCAGGCCACCGCGGGAGATTTGGCCAATCGCGTGATCCGCGCGGTATTGCCAGTGGCCGCCGGGGGTTCTCGTTGAGAGATTCAAACAAGCAAGCGCGTTTTTCCGCACCGTTTTTCCGATTTGCTCTTTTAGCTCTGCTGGCAGCCGGTACAGCCTTTGTGCCCTGCCGCCTTGCCGCACAGAACTCTGCTGCGTCGCCCAATCCGTCGGCGCAAGCCGGAGAAACCGCCAAGCCCGAGGCTGCCAAATCGCAGGAAGAGCAGGACAATGCCTTCCTGATGAATGGCCCCATCGTCAAGTCAACCGCCAGGGCGCTTAAGATGCCGGTTGCCACAGTGGCCATCATTTACGAAATTATCAACTTCGCCATCATCGCCCTGGCCATCGGCATTCCTCTTTTCCGTTTTCTGCCTAAACTCCTGCGCAACCGCGCCCAGAAACTACGCGAAGATATCGAGTCGGCGCGCAAAACCACCGAGGACGCCAACGCCAGGCTCAGCGCGGTGGAGGCCAAGCTTTCCTCCATCGGCGAAGAGATTGAAAAGTTTCGCGCCGAAGTGGAGCGCGAAAGCCTTGCCGACGAAGCGCGCATCAAATCCAGTCTCAAGGAAGAGAGCGACCGCATCGTCACTGCCGCCGAGCAGGAGATCGCCGCGGCCGCCGCTCAGGCCCGGCGTGGACTGCGCAACTTTGCCGCCGATCTGGCCGTCGGCCAGGCCGCCAAGCAAATCGTTCTGACGCCGGAAACCGATCACGCCCTGATCGCCGAGTTTGTAGGCGATGTGACCGGGAAAGGAAAGAGCTAAATGGCCGTCTTTGTTTCCCGTTACGCCGCCGCCTTTCTTGAAGTGGTCACCGCCGCCAGGCTCGATCCCACCGCCATTGACCGCGAGCTGACCGATTTTCTTGCCACCTGGGAAGCAAGCCAAGAGCTGCGCGAGCTTCTTCATGCATCCGGCCATTCCCGCCCTCGATAAAGTAGCTTTTCTCGATAAGTTGAACACAAAACTGAAGCTCCAAAAGGAACTACGCAACCTGCTGGCCGTGCTCATCAACAACGACCGCATCGCCGAGGTAAGCGAAGTGGCTGCGGCATATCGCAGGCAGTTACAGGAGCAGTTGGGCATACGCCAGGCGGAGATTGTGACCGCCCGCGAATTAGACGAGAAAGACCGCGGCGCTCTGGTAGCCGAGGTCGGCAAACTGGCCGGTGCACAAATCGACGCCAGCTTCAAGCTGGACCCCTCCATCCTCGGCGGCACGGTAGTGCGCATCGGCTCCACAGTCTACGACGGTTCCGTCCGCGGACGGCTGGATAGGTTGAAAGAAGCATTGACGGCCGGCTAAAGCCGACAGAGATCAGGGGTCAGGGATCAGAAAAGCCTGGCCGCAAGCACGAAAGCATTTTCAGTAAGGAAGTACAGGAAGTCAGAGATCGAAATGAGGGAGATGAAGGAGATCGGTGGTTTTTGATCGGTATTCCGCTTGAGAGCAGAGAAAACTGATCCCTGACCTCTGATCCCTGATCCCTGAGGATAGAAATGGCTCAGATCAAGGCAGACGAGATTACGCAACTTCTTCGCGAGCAGATCGCGAATTACGACTCCAAGGTCCAGGTAGACGAAGTCGGGACCATCACATCGCTGGGCGACGGCATTGCCCGCCTGCACGGGCTCGACAAGGTGATGGCCGGAGAGCTGCTCAGCTTTCCGCACGGCATTGCCGGTCTGGCCCTGAGCCTGGAAGAGGATTCGGTGGGCTCGGTGATTCTGGGCGACTACACCGAACTCAGCGAAGGCGACGAGGTCAAGCGCACCGGGACAATTCTCAGTGTGCCGGTAGGCGAAGGCATGATCGGCCGCGTCGTCAACGCTCTTGGCCAACCGATCGACGACAAGGGCCCCATTGCCTCCACTGCTTCGCTGCCCATCGAGCGTCTGGCGCCCGGCATTATTGACCGCCAGCCTGTGCGCGAGCCCATGGCCACCGGCCTCAAAGCTATTGACGCTATGATTCCTATCGGCCGCGGCCAGCGCGAGCTGATCATCGGCGACCGGCAGACCGGCAAAACCGCCGTGCTGCTTGACACCATCATCAACAACGCCAAAAACGATCTGATCTGCATCTACTGCGCCATCGGCCAGAAGCGCTCCTCCATCGCCCAGGTCGTGCAAACGCTCACTGAGGCCGGCGCCATGGGCCACACCGTCATCGTCGCCGCCTCGGCATCCGAGCCTGCGCCTATGCTCTACATCGCTCCCTACGCGGCCACGGCCATCGGCGAGTACTTCCGCGACAGCGGCCGTCACGCGCTGGTGATGTACGACGATCTTTCCAAGCACGCCATGGCCTACCGCGAGATTTCGCTGCTGCTTCGCCGCCCGCCGGGCCGCGAAGCCTATCCCGGCGACGTTTTCTATCTCCACTCGCGCCTGTTGGAGCGTTCCTCCAAAATGTCCAAGGAAAAGGGCGGCGGATCGCTCACCGCGCTGCCGGTCATTGAAACCCAGGCCGGCGACGTCTCCGCCTACATTCCCACCAACGTCATTTCCATCACCGACGGCCAGATCTTCCTTGAAACCGATCTCTTCAACTCCGGCGTTCGTCCGGCTGTAAACGTAGGCCTCTCGGTTTCGCGCGTAGGTTTCTCCGCAGCCATCAAGGCCACCAAGCAGGTGGGCGCAACGCTCAAGCTCGATCTCGCGCAGTACCGCGAACTGGCCGCCTTTGCCCAGTTCGGCTCCGATCTCGATCCGCTGACCCAGAAGCAGCTCAACCGCGGCCAGCGCCTTACTGAATTGTTGAAGCAGCCGCAGTTCCAGCCGCTCACCTGGCAACAGCAGGTGGTGGCGCTCTTTGCCGGCACACAAGGCTACCTCGACGACCTGCAGGTCTCCGACATTCGTGCCTTCGAAGACGGTCTCTACAAATACCTCGACGCCGCGCAAACCGAGATGATGGATGAGTTGACCAAGAAGAAAGCCCTCGACGACGATCTGCGCAACAAGCTGCACGCCGCCCTCAAGGAATACGCGGAGAACTTTAAGGCGCAACTGACGGCCGCTACTGCGTAGCGGCAGGGATCAGGGATCAGGGGTCAGGGATTAAAACAATGACGCAAGCAGTTCAATCATTTCGGGATCTCGTGGTTTGGCAAAGATCGATCCAAATGGCCGTTGCGGTATATCAGTTGACAAAGGGATTTCCGAAAGAAGAGATTTACGGACTAACGAGCCAAATGAGACGTGCCGTAGTTTCAGTTGGCAGCAACATTGCGGAAGGTCACGGCCGATTGAGCACTGGAGAGTATCGGCAATTTCTCGGTATTGCAAGAGGTTCAAACTTTGAACTTCAGACTCAATTGGAGATCGCCCGGGCCCTCGGTATTGGTGACTCAAAGCTTTTGGATAGCACTGAAGGTTTATCGCACGAAGTTGGAAAAATGATTTTTGGAGTTTTGGAGAGAATCAAGAATTAGGGAAAATTGAGACAGCATTTCTGATCCCTGACCCCTGATCCCTGACCCCTCGAACGAAAGCAACTATGGCAAACGTACTCGATCTACGGCGTCGCATTCGCAGCGTGAAGAACACGCGGCAGATCACCAAGGCCATGAAGATGGTCTCGGCGGCCAAGCTCCGCCGCGCGCAGGAGCGTGCTCTCTCGGCCCGGCCCTACGCCAAAATGATCACAAGTGTTTTGGAATCGCTGACCCGCCGCGTGGATATCTTTGACGAGGCGACCGGCAATCTCTGCCATCCGCTGTTTATCACCCGGCCTGAGAAGCGAGTGCTGCTGATCGTCGTCAGCGGCGACAAGGGATTTGCCGGAGCCTTCAACGCCAACATTCTCAAGACGGCATTCCAGTTCATCACCGGCAATCCCGACAAGGAACTCGATATTGAAGCCGTGGGCCGTAAGGCTCGCGACCAGATGCGCCGCCGCTATCCCGCAGCGGTTTACCGCGAGCAGACTGACGAATACGGCCGCACCATCAAAATTCGCGAGCGCGAAGCTCCCGTCGAAGTAACCGGCGACCACCCCGGAATGCTGCTGAAGCTTGAAAGCAGCCGCGTCCTCGAAATGGCCCATAGCATCATCTCCCGCTATACGCAGCTGGAGATCGATGCCGCCTACATCGTCTACAACGAGTTCAAGTCAGTGATCGCGCAGCGTCTGGTGGTCGAAAAGCTTTTGCCGATTATGAAGATCGGCATCCCTCAGATTACTGGCGCCATGGAGCCCTCTGAAGAAGAGCGCGAGCGCGCGGCTGAGGCTGCGTTGAGCGCGGGCATCTCAATAGAACCGGTTGACACCGCCGAGGCCGACGAGGAAGCTCGCAAGTTTGGCACCGCGCAGGTGGATTACATCTACGACGAGCCCCCCGGCGAACTCTTCAAAGGCCTGCTCCCGCAATATGTTTACTCCATGCTCTATCACGCCATGACGGAGTCGGTAGCCGCCGAGCACGCGGCCCGCATGACAGCCATGGACTCGGCAACCAACAACGCCTCTGACATGATCGACTCGCTCACGCTGTATATGAATCGCGTGCGCCAGGCCGCCATTACCAAGGAGATCATTGAGATTGTGAGCGGAGCGGCGGCGCAGTAAGGATTTGAAATGAAGATCCGTGAGCTTTTGCATCGAGAGATTTGGAGCAAGAGGACATCATGGAAGATTTGTGTCGGAATTGGAGTTTTTTGGGGAGTCGTTCTGATAGCGGTTGCTGCTCATGACGCGATTCAACAGTACTGGCTTTCACCTGGAGAGCGCCGCGCAGCGAGAACAGCTCTGATGCAGATTGATGCGTTGCAGGATGTTGGCGCGGTCAGTGATCAAGATTTTGACGCAAGTGAGAAGCAGGTGGAACAAAGAGTCAAAATTGCATCGAATGCTGCATGGACAATGAGAGATTCTGAAGTTTCTTGGGCATTGTCAGCATGCCTTCTTGCAACCAGAATGGAACGGAATGATAGCTGGTCGCGAAGGTTCAAGGATCGCATTTGGGTACAGAAGTTAATGCAGTCGCAGATTGATTTTTTGGAGAATTCAGAACGCGATTCAAGTAAGCGGGTCGCTACTTCAGAAACAGAAGCATTGCGCATCCTTCGTTCGGAATTGCACAAGGCTCTTGACTAGCGAAAGTTCAGATTTCAAGAAGGCAGAAAAATGGCAGAGAACATCGGCAAGGTAATCAAGGTCTCCGGTCCCGCGGTAGACGTGCAGTTTGAAGAAGCGACGATGCCGCCCATCTATCAGGCGCTGCGCGTCACCAGCGAGGGCTTCACCGTGCCCACGCCCATCAGCGTGATCCTCGAAGTCCAGCAGCACCTGGGCGAGGGCCGCGTGCGCACCGTGGCCATGGAAGCCACCGACGGCATGGTCCGCGGCATGAAGGCCACCGACCTCGGCGGTCCCATCAGCATGCCGGTGGGCAAGGAGACGCTGGGCCGCGTGCTCAACGTCATCGGCGACCCGGTCGACAACCTCGGCCCCATCGGCGAAAAGACCCGCATGCCCATCCACCGCCCCGCTCCGCTCTTTGACGAGCAGTCCACCCACGAGGAGATGTTCGAGACCGGCATCAAGGTCATCGACCTGATCCAGCCCTTCCTCAAGGGCGGCAAGATCGGCCTCTTCGGCGGCGCAGGCGTGGGCAAGACCGTCGTCATTATGGAATTGATTAACAACGTGGCCAAAAACCACGGCGGCTACTCCGTCTTTGGCGGCGTGGGCGAGCGCACCCGCGAGGGCAACGACCTGTGGCTTGAAATGACCGAGTCCGGCGTCATCAAGCCCGGCGACTGGAAGGACTCCAAGTGCGCCCTGGTCTACGGCCAGATGACCGAGCCGCCCGGAGCCCGCCTGCGCGTGGCCTTGAGCGCGCTGACCGTCGCCGAGTACTTCCGCGACGTCGAAGGCTCTGACACGCTGCTCTTCATCGACAACATCTTCCGCTTCACGCAGGCCGGCTCTGAGGTTTCCACGCTGCTGGGCCGCATGCCCTCTGCCGTCGGCTACCAGCCCAACCTGGCCACCGAAATGGGCGAGCTGCAGGAGCGCATCACTTCCACGAGCAAAGGCTCGGTCACCAGCGTCCAGGCCGTCTACGTGCCCGCCGACGATTTAACCGATCCCGCTCCTGCCACCACCTTCGCTCACCTCGATGCGACCACAGTGCTCAGCCGCCCGCTGTCTGAGCTTGGAATTTATCCGGCCGTCGATCCATTAGCATCGACATCGCGCATCTTGTCCGCGCGCATCGTGGGCCAGGAGCACTACGACGTAGCCCAGGGCGTGAAAAAGATTCTGCAGCGCTACAAGGATCTGCAGGACATCATCGCCATTCTCGGCATCGACGAGCTCTCCGACGAAGACAAGCTCACCGTGGCCCGCGCCCGCAAGGTGCAGCGTTTCCTCTCGCAGCCCTTCCACGTAGCCGAGCAATTCACCGGCATACCGGGCGCTTACGTAAAGGTTGCCGACACGGTACGCAGCTTCAAGGAGATCATCGCCGGCAAGTACGACGATATTCCCGAGCAGGCCTTCTATATGAAGGGCGCAATTGAAGAGGTGCTCGAAACCGCCGAGAAGCTGAAGGCGAGCGTTTAAGAACAGGGATCAGGGTTCAGGTTTCAGGGATGAGTAAGGCACAGTTGCCGCGGGGTGGTTTTTAACTGACCCCTGATCTCTGATCCCTGAACCCTAAAAATCCCGAAGGGATTTTTTATGGCTGACGACACAAATCAACTCCGCGTCCGGCTGGTCACCCCCGAGCGCACCCTCTTCGAGCACGCGGCCTCGGCCGTCGAGCTGCCCGCGAAGTCGGGTTACATGGAGGTGCTCTACGGAGCCGCGCCTCTGATGGCTGAGCTGGGCGCAGGCGACGTAACCCTGCACGGCGGAACAGATTCGAAGACAGGCGAAGCTGGCGGCCCTGAGGGCACCAACCGCTACAACGTCAGTTGGGGCTTTGTTGAAGTGCTGCCCGACCGGGTCACCATCCTGGCCTCCGACGCGCTCAAGCCCGAGGAGATCGACGTAACCCGCGCACACGAGCAATTGGACCGCGGCCACAAGATGTGGGACGAAGCCGGCGACAGCGAAGATGCCTACACCGAAGCCCTCCGCGTAATCGCCGAAGCCGAAGCCAAACTAGCCTCCGCGGCGGAGAAGAACTGAACCTGCATACTGACGTTCGATTCAAACGGAAGGCCCTGCCATTTTGCGCGGGGCCTTTTTGCATGGAACTTAATCGCGCATCGTCTGGTCGTGGCTATCCTCCTTACAACGCTAAAGCGCTGGTTGCGGCTTGCATCGGATCGTTGTATCTTCGTGGTGCGCAGCGGAGCAAGCGCGTTTGCGCTTTGAACTGCGCGAAAGGAAGCTCGCGATGCAACTTGTAAGATCGTGTCGCTCTCATTGTTCCGACCGTTTACTTTTTCTGCTTGTCCTTCTGGCGGCAGCCCTTCTTTCACAATCGGCCTTCGCAGCCACCAAAACGATTACCGACGCCGACAAGGGCGGCATGGTCCACCTGAAGACCGGGGAAACGCTCGAACTCCGGCTGAATTCGAATCCCACCACCGGATTCATGTGGTACCTCAAGAAGGGATCGACGAGTTTATTGAAGCTGACCAGCCAGTCGCAGACCGAGCCTACCGAGTCCGGCGTTGGCCGTCCTATTCATCAGGTCTTTGAATTTCAAGCCAAACAGCCGGGCGACGGGGTTCTATTGCTTCACTACGTCCGTTCCTGGGACCCTCCCTCACCGGACGAACAGCAGTTTCAGATTCACGTCGTGGTCGAGTAAAGCCGAGAAAGGCTTTATCGCGCCCCTATGCAATCCGCGCCGGGGACGCATACAATTTGAGATGAAATGGCGAAGACGAAGGAAAAGATTTTCGAGGTAGCCTGCCCGGATTGCGGGGCAATGCTCAGGATCGATGCGGCCACCGGGCTGGTGGTGAGCCATACCCCGGCTCCGCGCAAGCGCATGTTTGAGGACCTGGAGACGGCGGCCCAGGCCATGCGGGACCAGGAAGAGCGCAAGGAGTCGATCTTCCGCCAGTCGGTGGACGCCGAAAAGAACAAGGCCGATCTGCTCGAAAAGAAGTTTGCCGAGGCCATGCGCAAGGCCAAGGACGCGCCCGAGGGCAAGCCGATCAGGGATTTCGACCTGGACTGACGACCGCATTCCGCGGCGAGGTCTTACACTTTACATATCCGAAAAAATTCTTTCGGCGTCGCGGGATGGAAGCGAATCCGCCGCACCGGTGACCGCTCCATGCTCGCATGAAGGAGAATGCCGTGAATCGAGTCAAGATTTGGAGCGCGTTTTTTTCGCTCATTGCCAGCAGCCTGTTTGCCGTGGCGGCAGCGTGCGCGCAGAACGGCAGTCCGGCATCGTTTCCCTGGATGAACACCGCCCTCACGCCAGATGAGCGGGCCGGTCTGGTGCTCAAAGAACTGACGCTGGATGAAAAGATCCTGCTGATCCACGGCCAGGGATCTCCCTTCGGCGGCACCAACCCCAACGCGTATTTGAGCAACGGCGGCGACGGCTTTTCTTTGGGCGTACCGCGGCTTGGAATCCCACCTTTGCAGATGATTGGTTCAGCCTACGGAGTGCGCTTCAGCGCGGTCAACGGCCGCTATTCCACTGCTCTGCCCTCAAATCTGGCATCGACCGCAAGCTGGGACCCGGAGTCCGCCTGCGAGTATGGAGCGCTGATTGGCAGGGAGGAGCGCGCGCAGGGCTACGACATGAGCCTTGCCGGCGGCGTGAACCTGGCCCGCGAGCTCCGCAATGGGCGCAATTTTGAGTACCATGGCGAGGACCCAATCCTTGCCGGCACCATCGTGGGCCATCGCGTCCGCTGCGAGCAGGCGCAGCACATCATCGGCGAGCTGAAGCACTACGCCGTCAACGACCAGGAAAGTGGCCGCGGCCTGGTCGACTCAATCATCGGCAAGCGAGCTATGCGCGAGACAGACCTGCTGGCCTTCGAGATCGGCAACAGCATCGGGCATCCAGGCGCGGTGATGTGCTCCTATAACGCGGTGAATGGCGATTATGCCTGCGAAAACAAGTATTTGCTCACGGATGTCTTGAAGAAGGATTGGAGCTTCCAGGGATTTGTGTTGTCGGATTGGGGCGGAACCCACAGCACCGTCAAAGCCTCCGCAGCCGGTTTGGATATGGAGCAGCCGGACGAAAAATACTATGGCGCGGCAATGAAGAAGGCCGTGCTGGATGGCAAGGTTACAGCCGCAGAGCTTGACGATCATGTGCGGCGCATTTTGCGCACCGAGTTTGCCAGCGGGATTATCGACTTTCCCATCCGCAAAGGTGTAGTGAACGCGGAGGACGGCATGCTCATCGCTCGCCGTCAAGCGGAACAAAGCACAGTGCTGCTCAGGAACGCACACGACCTGCTACCGCTCGATCGAGCCAAAGTGCGATCCATCGCCATCATCGGCTGGCATGCGGATGAAGGCATGATCTCCGGCGGAGGATCGGCGCAGGTTGACCCGCAGGGCAGTTTCGTTTCACCTGTGCGTCAGAAGGACCTTCACAAGGATGCTGTTTGGTTCCCCACCTCGCCGCTCAAAGCCATTGCCGCAATGGCTCCGGGCGCACAGGTCAGGTTTGCATCGGGCGACGACCCGATTGCAGCAGCAGCTCTCGCCAAGGGATCCGAGATGGCCATTGTCTTTGCCTATCAGTGGGCGCACGAGGCCTATGACCTGCCCAACCTTTCGCTCCCCGACAAGCAGGACGAGCTGATCGAGCAAGTGGCCGCTGCAAATGCCAACACCATTGTGGTGCTTGAAACCGGAACCGCGGTCACCATGCCCTGGGCCGATCGAGTGAGCGGAATACTGGAGGCATGGTATGCCGGAAGCAAAGGCGCCGACGCCGTGGCCAATATTCTATTCGGCGAGATCAATCCCAGCGCCAAGCTGCCCATAACCTTCCCGGAGAGCGAGGCGGATTTGCCGCATCTGCAACTCACGGTTCCGTCTCCTGAAGCGAAGGCCCCTGGCGCGGAGATGCGGACTGGAGTAGCCAGGCCCACCTTCAGCGTGCTTTACGACGAAGGGCTGAAGGTTGGCTACAAATGGTTCGATGCCGAGAACAAGCCGGTGCTTTTTCCCTTCGGCTTCGGATTGTCCTATACGACTTATAGCTACTCCGACTTGAAGGTGACGCCGGGCAGCCAAACCGGGGATGGCTCCACAGCCGTCAGCTTCCAGGTAAAGAACACAGGCGGTCGCGCCGGCATCGAGATTGCCCAGGTTTATGCATGTCTGCCCGAAAGCGCGGGCGAGCCGCCTCAGAGGCTGGTCGGCTGGAGCCGCGTCGCATTGAAGCCCGGCGAATCCAGGCTGGTTACCGTAACTGTTGATTCGAAATATTTGTCGGTCTTTGACGAGGACGCAAACGGCTGGAAGATCATTCCCGGCAGCTATACCGTTCGGGTTGGCAGTTCTTCGCGCAATCTGGCGTTGACGGCTGAAGTCTATCTCCGCTAACGCCGGCATCATTGTGCCTGCGTGTCCACTACTATTCAAAATGTCTGGTCCACGGGTCTATGTACCGGAATAACTCGGCTCCCACACACCAAAAGTGGTACAAGATTTTCAGCACTTTCGCGCGGAAACGTCCCACGGCAGGCAAATTCGAGCGATACTGGATGCAGCGTTCCCTCGGCCCGGCTTGCCAAGGTCCGGGACGGAAGGAGAAAAGATGGTGGTTGTACCGCTTCCTCAACCGGAGAATGAATTCGCGCCTGCACGCCGCGGGCGCAAGACCGAGCCCCCGAACTGGGTTCGGATAGCCGCCAGTGGATCCCTGGTCGCGGGCGGATTGCTGCTGCTCAACGGCCGGCATCGCGCCGGGCTGGCGGTGGCTGCCTCGGGCACGGCTCTGGCCATGCTTGACCAAAAAGAAGTGCTGCGCGCCCTGTGGAATGAGATTCCCCACTATATCGACGAACTCCAGGGAATGCTGGGCAAGGTGCAAAACGCCGTGGACGAGCTTTCCGTCCAGCGCGAACAGCTTCACCGGATTCTCTCAAAATAATCGCGGCTCACAGCGGAACCAGAGCAAATGTACCCCCGAAACCACAGCATTCAAGTCGACGCGACCACCAGGGAGCAGCGACCCTTCACGAAACTCAACAGGATACAATAACTCTGGTTCCGCTCTAAATCCCCAGCAGTTTTCGGCCTTCCAGGCTGATGCGATGGGGCGTCCATTTGGGCTCCCAGACCAGTTCAACATCAACTTTGCTCACGCTGGGAATTCCGGCCAGGCGGTTGTGTACCTGCTCGAAGATGAGCCCGCCGGCAGGGCATTGCTGGGTGGTCAGGCGTCATGGTCACCTTGACCCACTGGCGCGGCCATGCCGGAGTGGAATCCGGGTCGGGGCCGGTTTCGACCTCATAGATCAGCCCCAAATCCACGAGATTCAGCTTCACTTCAGGGTCATAGCAGTCGCGCAGGGCGGCGAGGATTTCCGTTTCAGAAAGCATCAGTTTTTGCGCTCGACCAGGTAGCGGGCGACGGCCTTCAGTCCGTCGGCGCGGCTGCCGTAGGGCTCAAGCGCGGCAAAGGCCTCTTCGATCAGCCGGGCGGCGTCGCGCTGGCTCTGCTCGATGCCGTAGACGGCCGGCCAGGTGGCTTTTTCCGTGGCCTGATCCTTGCCCGCGGTCTTGCCCAGGTGCGCCGAGTCCACGGTCAAATCGAGCACATCGTCCACAATTTGAAAGGCCAGACCGGCCTTGCGGCCGAAGAGATCAAGGCGGGCCACATCGTCCGCGGTGGCTCCGGCATAAACGCCGCCGGCAACCACGCTGACCCGAATCAGCGCGCCGGTCTTGGCGCGGTGGATGGCGTCGACCAGCTCCGGCGTGGGCTTGAGGTGTTCGCTTTCGAGATCCAGCACCTGGCCGCCGATCATGCCCTCCACGGTGCCGACGGCGTTGGCGATGAGGCCGATGATCTGCACCGTTGCGGCCGGCGGCGAGTCCAGGCCGGCCAGCACCTCGAAGGCGCGGGTTTGCAGCGCGTCGCCGGCCAGGATGGCGATGGCCTCGCCAAAGGCCACATGGCAGGTGGGCTTGCCGCGGCGCAGGTCGTCGTTGTCCAGAGCGGGCAGATCGTCGTGGATGAGCGAGTAGGTGTGCAGCATCTCCAGCGCCGCGCCCAGCCGGGCAATTCCCGCGGGCAGCGCACCGGCAATGGTGACGGCGGCCTGGTAGGCCAGCACCGGCCGCAGCCGCTTGCCCCCGGCAAAGACGGAGTGGCGCATGGCGCCATGAATCGAGGCAGGAACGGTTTGCGCGCTGGGAATCAGCTCCTCCAGCGCCTGGTCGGTCAGCGCCGCGCCTTCTTGCAATCAGCGATTTCACATCGACGTGCATTGCTCTCATGATAAACGAGGCGCGGCTGAGCTTTCGCTCCAGCAACCAAAGGACTGTGAGCAGCAGCACGGCCAGCGCGCTGAGCCAGCGCCCGGCAAATACGTCGGGGGTGGTGGTCCAGTCCACGGTCAGGTCCACCGGCCCTGCGGCACAGGCACGGCCATCAGGCCGTCATTGCGGCGGGGCAAGCTGGAGACAGTGTTGGCCATTCACCTCGACCTGCCAGGCCGGGTAGCTGCGTAGCCGCAAAATCAGGAATCCGGCATGAGTGGCGACTGCGGTGATGCGCAGATGCTGGGGCTGGCTGCTGGATGCGGCGAAGATAGCTTCGCAACTGCCTTGCGCGGCCTTCCATACGGGGGCGCTGCCGGCATCGCTATCGCTCTCTGCTGCGCCCAGTTTGGCCGTGGGAGCTTCGACCAGGCAGGCGGCTGGAAGATCCTCGGCGACGAGAGAATCATCTGCGCCGGGAGGCGCGTACTCGTCGGTCCCTTGAAAGCCTGCGCCGGCGCGATAGACCTCTGTCATGGCAACGACGTTATCCTCCTCGTCGCAAACCTGAAAAAAAAGTCTGTCTGCTGCTACCGAAGCTGACCAGAAAAACCACTGCGCAAACGACCGTCACAGCAATTCGACTCCAACGCCGCACCGGCCAAATCGCCGCGGCAAAAAGATCGCCATCGGCGCCTCCAGCACCACCAGCCAGCGCCAGGGAAACTGCAGAAACCGCAGCTTGGGCAGCAGATTCCACACCGGCAGCGAAATGGGGAGCTGGAGAAAGAGAACCGCCAGCGGAATCAGCGCCAGCGGAAACCACCAGCAAAGTTTTGCGGGCAGAGTATTGCGCAAGCCGGCTAACCAGAAGAGCCGGTCAGGGCCACGGCAGATCATGATGACGGCGATGATGGAGACCCGCCACAGTTCCTGATCGTGCAAGGCGAGCGCAGGGTCGGCGTGACGGCCGAAGAGCCAACTGTTCTCGATCAGCAGGCCGGGGTCGTCGGTGGCCTGGCGGATATCGGCCCAACGCTGCTCCCACGCCGCGGGGATGAGATAAACGGCGGCCAGGCCAATTCCCACCGCGGCGGCGATGGCAGCGCGCAGCACAGGCGCCCAGGATTTTTCGAGCAAGGCGGCGGCCAGCGCGACGGCGGCCAGCAGATAGCATGGCCATCACGCCAAGCGGCGCATTCGAGAGCCATGCGCCGGCCACCACCAGCGCAAGCGGGGCCGTCGAACCATCCAACGCGCGCCTGAACAGAGATTCCGATGAGTTGCGATCGCTCAAGATAAAGAGCAGCAGCAGCGGAATCCAGAAGCCGCCGGTCAGCTCTCCAAATGCCGAGCGCTCATAGGCGGTGAAGAGAGCGTAGCCGGAGAAGAGCGCGGCGCATCCGGCCAGGGTCGCCGCGCCGTCAGTAGAATGCCTGGCGAGCCAGTGCGCGCGTGGCCAGTCCCGTAGCGGCCAGAATCAGGAAGGTCAAAACTATGGGAACCAGCGTCCAGGGCAGGACCACTCCCAGCGCCGCGCCCAGCATCCAGGTGAATGGCGGATAAAAAATAAAGCGCGGTTCTCCGGCGCCGTAAGTTTGCGCTGGGCGCCCAGTGCGGATAGAGGATTCCGTGCCGCCAACTGTTCAGGCAATCGAACCAGGAGACCAGGTGAAAATCGAAGTCGTGGCCGCAGGAGTTTCCGCGCAGCAGTTGCGGCGCAACGGCGGCCGCGGCGGCGAGCAGAACCACGGCCGGCCCGCGAATGCGGCTCCATCGAGGGAGCTTCCCAGGTCCCAAAGGCGGGACCTGGGGCACCCCGATTCTGATCCCTGTTCGCTGATCCCTGATCCCTGTTTTTTCATGGCAGCAATCGCAGCGTATGCGTGGTCTGCAGCGGCTACCGCTGCTGGAGTAAACGGCAGCGCGAAGGTCGTTCCGCCGTAGTAGTCGTTCCACTGGTCGCGGAAGTACGGACTGAGCGGGTTGCCGCTCTCGCCCAGCACGATGTTCTCCGTCGAGCCGTCAATGTTGCTCCAGTCCATGGTGAAGCGCTGCGAGGGGCCGAAGTCGCGGCCTACCTGCTTCACGGTGGTGGTATCGCCGCTGAGCGGCTGCTCGCCGGTTCCGGCCATCGCGGCCGATGAGCGGCAGAAATCCGGCCAGCGGATGCTCGATATCGACCACGTGCCAGCTTCCATAGCTCCACTGAGCCACATCCGCAGGAGCTTTGCCCTTCTTCATGCCCTGGCGAACAGCCTCAGTCAGCAGCGCGTCCCAGTTCTTATAGCCATTTGGAAGCCAGTCAGCGGGTGGCGTGCATGATGATCTCTTCCTCGGCAAAGTTGGCTTCGCCCCATTGGTACTCCTCGGCAATCTTGCCCAGCTTGGGCTTGAGAATCAGCGGCCAGAGAGCGGAGCGGGCCTGGGTCACGATGGAAGCGGCAGCGGAATCGGTGGTGAGCCGCCCATCCCAATGAGCGCATCAGGTCGGCGGCCTTCTGCAAGCGGCTCGTCGGCTCCCGGCGTGTGGTCAATGGCGTAAGCAAGACGATGGCCGATCTCCTGGTCCACCTCGCTGTAAACGTCGGTCTGAAGGGCGAGCATATCCGCCGGCTTGAGATGGTCGCGCCCTTCGAGAGTTTTGTAGATGCGCTCGATGCGGTAGGGATCAGCCCACTCGAGCGTCAGCGGCGTAGGAAACTTATCGCTGGTCACGCGCGAGTTAGCAGTGGCCAAAAATCCAGAAGGCGGATCGTAAGCGCCAGGCATCTGGTCAAAGGAAATATATCCCTGCCATTCGTGTCCGGCATCCTGGATGGGTATGCCAATAATGCCAGCCGGTCTCAGCGGAATGCGCCCCACCGCCTGGTAAGCAATGTGCCCCTGGTCGTCGGAGTAAACCACATTCTGCGCAGGCCAACTCCACATACTCAGTGCAGCGGAAAACTCGGCCCAGTTGGACGCTGTGTTCATTTCATAAAGTGGGAGCGCTTTGAACGCGGAATCAAAGAGCGTCCACTTCAGCGCGATGGGTGGTGAACCTTTGATAAATATCGAATTCAGCAACGGCCCGTGCGCGGTGGATTGCACGTCGAACTTCACGTCTTTGCCGAGGCGCACGCGAATCATTTCGTGATCCACGGCGAGCGGTTTCCAAGCGGCATCGTTATCCTGGAAATTACCCTTTCCGTCCAGCTTCTCCACATAGAGATCCTGAACATCGGCATAAAGCGCGGTAAATCCCCAAGCAACGTGCTCGTTGTGCCCGGCGATCACAAACGGCATTCCGGGCAGCGTAACCCCAGCGGCATGAAATCCCGGCGCCCTCAGGTCGGCCATGTACCAGATATCGGGCACGCTCAGGCCCAGGTGCATATCGTTCGAGAGCAGCGGTTTTCCGCTGGCAGTGTGTCGTCCGTCGATGACCCAGTTGTTCGAGCCTGCCGCGCAGCCGTTGCAGGTCGGCAGCCCAAGCAATGCAAGTAAAGCGCGCGCATTTTCATCAAGACCGGGAATGTCGCCCGGCACAGCGCTGGCCTGGGAACTGTCGTCTTCATCATCTGAGTCTTTAGTTCCGGGCGGCGCCGGGTGCGGCTTGCTCCAATCGATGACCGCGCCGCTTGGCGGACGATCACGCCACGACCCGACCGGGTAAAGATCGTTTTCGAGCTTGGGATTGTTCAGCTTTGCCGCAATCTTCTCCCGCGCCAGCTTCGCATACCAATGCGTATCCAGCATCTCCACCATCATCAGCCCGATCGAAACCGAATCCGCTCCGCTCCACGGCTGCGGGCGATAGAAGAGCAACTTGAATTCCGGTGGAAGCGAGTCTTGATGCGTAGTGATGAACAAATTAACCCCGCGAGCGTAATCATCCAGGCGAACGCGGTCTACGGTGGGCAGATTGGAGTAAATGCGCCGGGCGATCAGGCGAAACTGCAGGTTGCGCTGCATCTTGTCGTGCCGCACCAGCGAGGGTCCTAGAATCTCAGCCAATTCCCCGTTAGCGTTGCGGCGGAAAGCATCCATCTGCCACAACCGGTCCTGCGCAGTCACGTAGCCCTGCGCCACAAAAAGATCGTCCTGGGTAACCGCTTCGATGTGAGGCACGCCGTGACCATCGCGCCGGACTAGAACAGGAGCCGAGAGCCCGGCAACGTGCAGATCGCCGTCCAGCACCGGCAGAGAGGCCCTGGCAGCGGAGCGCAGCAACAAGATGCCCACGCATGCAACCAGCAACAGGACCGCAAGAAGTCCTCCTGCGAACCAAAACAAAATCCGCGGCCAGCGGCGTTTGCGGTTGCGGCGCAGTGATGAAGCAGCGTGGGCGGGCGATTGGTCAACAGATTCAATATTGGGCATCGGCAAAGATCAGGATACCTCCGCCGCCGCTGCAAATTCATCAGGGAAGCCTTGCGCGACAGGAAATCCAATCCGTTACCCTGTGTGGCTCATTATTTCGGCTGGAAAAGCTCCCCGTGCCGCCATCCGCGAAAGTCCTTCGTCAGCTTGCAGGATTCGAGCTTTCCATCCTCACTGAATTGCGCGGCATGACCCTGGCGGTCGCCGACGAGCCCGCCATTCATGCACGGCACTCCCTGCACCTCCTGGTTGCCCGCAAGGAAGCACTGCTTGAGCTTGCCGCTCGGGTAGAACTCCGTAGTCGAACCCCCCGCCGGCCCCTGCCAGCTCCCGCCGCGACAGATAATTCCTGCAATGTGCGTATCGTCGCTCAACTGCACAAAATCAGGTTTTGCATCAGGCCGCAGCCTAATGATTGACCCGGCAGGGATCGTCGCCTCGCCAAAGTCGATTTGCCGCGAGATTGTGCAGTGGTTCAATTTCCCGTCCGCATAAAACCATGCAAACCCCTTCGCGCATGGATAGCCCTGGATCTCCGTGGGTTTGTCGAGTTTCTTTCGCACAGCTTGAGTTTGGGATCGAGCGGATACGCCGCAAATGAGACTGCACAACAGAACGGTAAGGATGATGGTCTTTTTCATAGTCGTTTTCTCGAGCATACATTCATAGTGCGCATGGATGCGCATTGGTTTTGGAACTCCGGTCTCCACGGTACGGTGCAATCTTGAGACTATACGGCCTCCTGTGCCAGGCGGACCGCAGACTTGCCCTTTCGCCCATAGATGATCATCAGCGCCACCAACAGCAGCAGCAGGACGCCCAACACCAGCAGGCTGCCCTCGGGGCCGTCCGCGCCGCCGCTCCACAGCACGTTGCCGGCTGGGCTGGTGCTCAGATAGTGCCCCTGCGCCACCATCCCGCTGTCGGCCGTACCGTAAAAGTAACTCTCCGACCAATCCCATGCCGCATGGCAACCGATAGCCCACCAAGCGGAGCCGGTAAGCCGGATGCTGACGCAGAAAATAAATCCGATAACCGCCGCGGCAAAGATTCCTATCCAGTTCTCGCCGCCGTTGCCTGTGTGGACGAAGCCAAACAGAGTCGAGGTGACCCACGCCGCCTGCCAGAAATTGGAGCCTTCCACTTTTTTCAAGTGCAGCCACAGGCAGGGCGCCAGTCCGAGTAATGCGGCGAAATAAACGCCCCAGATGCCGTTGCCATTGCCCCTCAACAGCAAATACACGCAAATAGCGCCAACGGTGCCCAGCGCCCACCAGAAGTTGATTCCGCGAGCAAAAGTGAATTGCAGAAAGCAGCGAAAGCTGCCTTCCTCGCTGAAGCCGGTCAGAAGAAAGGCCATAGCCCACAGTGCGGCATAGCTGAAAATCTGCGCTCCGGAAAGCTCTAGTGGGCCGAAGCGGATCCACCCGCCCCAGGCCAGAGCTCCCACCAGCGCTGAAATCGATGCAAACCCCGCTGCCATGCCGCTGAGGAAATGGACAAATCGATGCGGCCCAGTCAGGTTGTAGTCCATAACGCGGCGGCGCTCGATCAAAGCGACCAGCGCGCCCGCGCCCAGAAAACGCCAGGATCTGGATCGCTTCCCCGACAATCGCCTTGAAAGGCGAAAAACTGCCCGTGCTGGCAAGGTGATGATTTCCGAAGATTGCCATGGCCACAAACCCCAGCGTTCCTAAGAAGAGAAGGGCCAGTATTATGAAAAGCGCCGCCGACCAGCCGGCCCGCAGGCCCTGGTCGCCCATGAATGCCCAATGCAGGCCGCGAAATTGCGGGGGTTCGGGCGTGAGAACCGCCTCATCGGGTGGCGTTTCCGGCCATAAGATACGTTTCTCCGTTTCCACAATCCCTCCTTCAATGGACACAACTACCCTGCATTCTGAATTCTACTGATGGAAAGATATTCTACGATTTGGCCGCAGGGCGAGTTCCAAAGTGCGGGCCAACTCTTTTAATACCAGTACAGCTTGACACAACGAGCCTTTCCCTTGATGCTTAACAGTTCCGATGATTCAACTTTTGGAGCACTAAAGGGAGTACCACTTTGCGGGTTTGCGTCTTTTACCACGACAATTGTTTCGACGGAGCCTGCTCAGCCTCGCTGTTCACGCGCTTTCACCGTGAGCGCATCGCACCAGGGTCCAGCTATGAGTATCACGGCCTGTTGCACCGCGCCGGCGCGCTCTTTGACGAGAGCAAATTTAACGGCGACGAGAACGCCATCGTCGACTTCAAATACTCCGCCTCGCCCCGGATCACGTGGTGGTTTGACCATCATCTGTCCGCCTTCCTTTCGCCCCAGGACCAGCAGAATTATCTGGCCTGCAAGCAGGATCCGGCCTGCGGCGATCACAAGTTTTGCGATCCCAATTTCACTTCCTGCACCAGCTTTATCGCAGCCGTCACCTCCGAGCGCTTCGGATTTGACACAGCTCCCGTTGCGGAGCTGATCCATTGGGCCGACATTGTCGACGGTGCCAAGTACGAGAGCCCCGAAGTGGCAGTCGAGATGGCCGCTCCAGCCATGAAGCTGACGCTGATCATTGAGGCAGCGCAGAATTCGTCTTTCCTTCCGCGCCTCATCCCGCTGCTCACCGAGATGCCGCTCGCCGAAGTCATCGCCCAGCCCTTTGTGGCCGAGCTGCTGCCGCCGTTGCTGGAGCGTCACCGCCAGGCGATGGAACTGATCCGCAACCGCGCGGAAGAGCGCGACGGAACCATCTTCTTTGACATTACCGACCAGCCGCAAGAGGGATATAACAAGTTCATCCCCTACTATCTCTTTCCCCAGGCCACTTACTCCATCGGACTTTCCAAATCCAGCTTCCGCACCAAGGTCTCAGTGGGATCGAACCCCTGGACCAAGGCCGACCCCGCCAAAATGGTGAACCTTGCGCAAGTCTGCGAGCGCTACGGCGGAGGCGGTCATGCCCGCGTGGGCGCCATCAGCTTCCCTCCCGGCCAAACCGAGGAAGCCCGCGCAGCCGCGGCAGAGATAGTTGCTGAGCTGAGAGCAACCGATCCTTTCGCCTGAGTTATTAATTCAGCTAAATAAGAGGCAATCTAGAAAGTACCACTCAGTTATACCTATTGCGGAGTACAATATCCCCGAAGGTGGAGACTGTTCAGACATTCTCCACCTTGAAAGTGCAGGGTAATCCCTTGAAAATCCTGTTCCGAGTCCCCCTCCTGATTCTGTTTCTGCCCGCTTCGATGGCGCCTGCCCAAGCCGTTGCAACCATAACAACCCTGGCAGTGACTGCGGGCGGAGTTTCGGTGTCGGCGGTCGCGCCCGGAACCGTGATTACACTCACAGCGACGGTCACGGCCGGAGGCGCAGCAGTAACTCCGGGACAGGTAAACTTTTGCGACGCAACAGCGAAAGCCTGCTCGGACGTTCATCTGCTGGGCACACAGCAGTTGACCAGCTCTGGAACGGCGGTGCTCAAATTCGTTCCTGGGGGCGGCATCCACAGCTATAACGCGGTCTTTCTGGGAACAAACGGAGACGCTCAAAGTTCTTCGGCAGCGGCATCCCTCACTGTCAACGGAAGTTATCCGACGACCACGACCATCGCACAGAGCGGAGGCCCGGGCGACTATACGCTGACGGCAACAGTGACAGGCAGCAATACCACCCCTCCCAGCGGCGTGGTGTCGTTTCTGGACACAACCAATGCGAATTACCCACTGGCAACGACGAATCTGAATCTTGGTGGCGGCACGTCCGCGCTAAGTTTTATCAACTCATACACCTTGTTTGGGCCTTCTTATTCGCGATCTGGGTTTCCTCCGGGAGTCGACGATGACGACTTTGCACAAGCTTACATAGGAGATTTCAACGGAGATGGGAAGCTGGACTTGGCTGTTCGGTGGCAATATTACTCTGTTCGTGACTCCGAATACGACGCCTGGGTTCAGGAACTGGACATACTATTGGGCAACGGTAACGGGACATTTACCGCCGCGCCAACTGCAATTCCGCTCAGTGAGGGTCTCAGGTTCTTCGATGTCGTGACAGGAGATTTCAACAACGACGGCAAGGAGGACCTCGCTGTTCTCCTTGCGAACGACTCAGTCCTGGTGCTGTTGGGCAACGGAGATGGCACCTTCAAAACATTGCCGCCTATACCCGTTCCAATCGGCACTGAATCGATTGTTACGGGTGACTTCAACCGGGACGGCAACCTGGACCTGGTTTTGACTATCTACACCTACGAAGATATTAAGCCCGTTGATGAAGCCCACGTTTGGGTGTATATCACCACTCTGCTTGGCGATGGGGATGGAACATTCCAATCGCCATTGCCTGCGCCAAGCCAGCAAATATATGCGAACGTCCAGGGTAATCCCTCCCCGCCTGCCATAGGAGACTTCAACAGAGACGGCATCCTCGACCTTGCCCTGATGAATATCAACACTAAGGAACTTGATGTATTCACGGGTAAAGGCGATGGAACATTCCAATCAACTCCAATTGTGTCCCCGGTCGGGATCAATAATACAGCAAATGTGCTAGTAGGTGATTTTAACCAGGATGGCATTCTTGACCTGGCGGAAGAGACTTATGGCACCATTCTGCTGGGCAACGGGGACGGAACATTTACGCCAGAAGCAAATCCCGGAACGATTAACGATGGCGGCGACATGGTCATTGGTGACTTCAACGGCGACGGCATTGCAGATCTGGCCGATATCACTTTCCCTGGCGCCGTGGTTCAGTTGGGCAACGGCGATGGAACTTTTTCACCTACAGTATCCGTGACCGCCGCGAGTGATCTGTTGGCGCTTACCCTTGCGGCAGGCGACTTCAACGGCGACGGCATGTCGGATTTGGCTTTAGGGGTTTATGGTCTTTCCCCCACCTCGGATACCGGTTTTCCAGGCCCCCCAGAGCTAACCGTTGAGCTTGCCCAATTGGCCGGATCAGCCACAGCTACTGCCACGGTGAACGGCATTTCGCCTGTGGGAACAGGAACGCACTGGGTAGATGCCAGCTATCAAGGCGACAGCAGTTATCTTGGCAGCGTTTCCGCCACCACGCCGCTCATAGCAGAGCCGATAACCACAACGCTCTCCCTGACCGCGAATCTATCCGGCGCTGGAGAACAGTTTCTTTTGACTGCCACGCTCAATCCACTCCAGGCGCAGAATCACACTGCCAGCGGCATGGTCACGTTCTATAACAACGGCGTCAGCCTGGGACAGGCAACGGTTACAAACGGCGTTGCCACGCTGACTACAATCTTGCCGCTGGGCATTGACAGCATCACTGCAATGTATCCCGGCGATACCAATTTCACCCATCTCAATCAAACGCGGTGCCTCTCAACCTTGACTTCAGCATCTCAGCCTCAACGAATTCACCCAACGTCTATACGGGGCAATCTGCAACTTACTCGGTGTCCGTCACGCCGACCGCTGACTTCAATCTGCCGGTTGCCCTCAGTTGCACGCTGTTACCGGCAAATACTACCTGCAGCTTTTCTCCCGCTTCCGTCACTGGGGGCAGCGGTAGCTCGACACTCGTAGTGCAGACCAGCGCGCCCAGGCCGGCATCATCTGCTTCAGCCTTATTCACAGAAGCTCGCATCCCTTTGCTGGCTGGACTTTTTCTGCTCATCCTTCCCAGCCGCCTGCGACGCTACCGCAAAGGCTGGCCAATGTTCCTTTTGATTCTCACGCTCCTCGCAGTCGGATGCAGCACGCCCGGTCAGCTAACCGGCTCCACTCCGGTGGGCAAACAAACCATTACCATAACCGGGACTGCTACCAACGGATCACAAACGCTGACTCATACGGCAAATGTGACATTGACTGTAAGCTCACTGTTCTAATTCGTGCATGATTAATTTTTTCGGGGAAAGCAAATGCTATTTGCAAAGGTTCCATTCGAGGTAGAAACCCCCTCAGAAGCTGACCCGCGGGGAACTAACTTGACCGATGCACTGGCAGGGTACAAGATGCACAGCGTCCCGGGTCCATTTAACCCGTCTCTTTATTGAAAATGAAGAGGTATTCATTGAAGGGCATAATGATAATCTTCGCCATCGGTCTGATGATGGCTGCCTCCGCGGCCTCCGCTCAAAGTGTTGCAACCACAACAACGCTGGCTGTGACATCGGACGGGAACGCGGTGACGGCTGTCGCGCCTGGAACCGTGATTACGCTCACGGCGACTGTCACGGCTGGGGGCACAGCGGTTACGCCTGGGCAGGTGAAGTTCTGCGATGCGGCGGCCAAAGCCTGTGCGGATATTCATCTGCTGGGCACAGCGCAGTTGATCAGTTCCGGAACGGCGGTGCTGAAGTTCGTCCCCGGGGCGGGCATCGACAGCTACAAGGCTGTCTTTCTGGGAACCACCGGCTATGCGGCAAGTTCTTCCGATGTGTCGTCTCTGACCGTGACGGGTCAGCTTCCGACAACCACCACCGTTGCGCAGAGTGGGAGCCCGGGCAACTATACGCTGACTGCGACCGTAACCGGCAACAGCAATTTCGCTCCCGGCGGCGCGGTGTCGTTTCTGGATACGAGCAATTCGAATTACGTGCTGGGGTCGGCGAATCTGCTCCTTGGAAACGGCGCGTCTGCGCTCAGCTTTTTCAACTCCTGGAATGCGTCAGGGCCTGCGCCCAACTTCCCTCCGGGGGACTATGGTGGGGACGAGGCGTACGCGGTCACTGGAGACTTCAACGGAGATGGAAAGCCGGACCTGGCTGTTAGTTGGCAGAATACTGATCTTGTTACGAATAGTGGTGATAGTGCGGAACTGGTCACATACCTGGGCAACGGGGACGGGACATTTACGGCTGTGCCGAGTCCGCTCAACGTAGACCTTAATTTCTCCGTGGTGGGGGATTTCAACGGCGATGGCAAGCAAGACATCGCCGGTATGCCCTACGGTATCAGGCCCGCAGTCCAGGTGCTGCTGGGCAACGGCGATGGGACATTCCAACAGCTTACGCCAGAAGATCTACTATTGCCGGGCATCCCCGCAAATCAAGGCTTCAGCTCCGCGATTTCACCCCCCGCTGAGGGAGACTTTAACGGAGACGGCAAACTGGATCTGATTACAACGATCAGCGTTTCCAATGCCACTGAGCAGGTTGGTACGTATATCAGCACTCTGCTGGGAAACGGCGATGGGACATTCCAACAGCTTACGCCGCAACAGATAGATCTTACGTCCAACAACGGCTTCGTCGTGGGAGATTTTAACGGAGACGGCATCCTCGATGTGGCTACAGGGGATTCTGTAACTGGAGCGATTGAAGTATATCTCGGCAAAGGCGATGGTACATTCCAATCATCGCCCATGTTATCCCCGATAGGGGGGGCGCCTGACCCATATCTCGTGGGAGATTTCAACGGAGATGGGATCCTTGATATTGTGACAATTTCTGGCGACGTACTGCTAGGCAAGGGGGACGGGACGTTTACGTTAAAGGCGAATTCCGGAACAAACTCGGAATTGGGGTACGCGGCAGTTGGCGACTTCAATGGAGACGGCATTGCAGATCTGGCCGCTGGAGATTCTGGCAAAAACGCATCGGGTCTCGAATACGGTTGGGCCGTGGTTCAGCTAGGCAACGGCGATGGAACCTTCAGTCCTCCGTTGAGTGGTCCGCCACTGAATCCCAATAGCTATTTATCTAGCCTCATAGCGGGCGACTTCAACGACGATGGCCTGTCGGATTTGGCTTTAGGGACGGGGAGTTTATCCCCTAGTGGTGGCCCCGCGCCTCCCGGGGAAATCATTCAACTCGCCCAGATGATCGGGGGGAGCACGGCAACGGCTACGTTAACCGGTATCTCGCCTGTGGGGACCGGCATTCACCTGGTGGATGCCAGCTATCCGGGCGACATCAACTATAGCGGCAGCGTCTCCGCCACCACGCCTCTGGTAGCGGAGCGGGTCGTCACAACACTCTCCCTGACCGCGAATCTATCCGGCAATGGAGAACAATTTCTATTGACAGCGACGCTCACTCTCAATGAGGCGCAGAACCACAACGCCAGCGGCATGGTTACGTTCTACAACAACAACGTCAGCCTGGGACAGGGAACGGTTGCAAACGGCGTTGCCACGCTGACTGCGACTTTGCCGTTTGGAAGCGACAGCATCACTGCCGTCTATCCGGGCGATACCAATTTTGACCCGTCCACATCGGCCGCGCTTCCACTCAACCTCGATTTCAGCATCTCAGCTTCGACGAATTCGCAATCCATCTATACGGGGTTCGCGGCATCCTACACCGTAACCGTCACGCCCGACGCAGGCTTCGATTTTCCGGTCGCTCTCAGTTGCACCCAGTTACCGGCAAATACCACCTGCAGTTTTTCTCCGGCTACCTTGACCGGCGGCAGCGGAAGCTCGACACTCGTAGTGCAGACCAGCGCACCCAGACCGGCATCATCTGCTTCAGTCTTATTCACCAAAGCTCGCATCCCCTTGCTGGCTGGACTTTTTCTGCTCATCCTTCCCAGCCGCCTGCGACGCTACCGCAATGGCTGGCCAATGTTCCTTTTGATTCTCACGCTCCTCGCAGTCGGATGCAGTTCGCCCGGTCAGCTAACCGGCTCCACTCCGGTGGGCAAACAAACCATTACCGTCACCGGAATCGCCACCAACGGACCGCAGACGCTGACTCATACGGTGAATGTGACTTTGAACGTCAACTCGCTTTTCTAACTCGAGCTTTATCATTGATTACGAGGCACGCAAATGCAAGTTTCCAAATGTTCTCCAGGGTTGCTGCTCATCTGCTGGATGGTGGTGTTGGCCGCAGGTCTGCTGGCCGGCTCAGTGCAGGCCCAGGTTGTTCCTTCCGCCACAGGTCCGCATGCGCTTTGGGTAGGTGGGGAATACTCCAATATCAATGCGAGCTTTCCCTATCAAAGCAATCAGCGCCTGTGGGGAATCGGCGGCTTTGCAGACTACCGGCTGACCGACCATATCGGCGTCGTAGCTGAAGCACGCTTTCTGCGCTTCAACAGCTTTTACGGCGAGTCAGAAGATAACTACCTGGGCGGAGCGCGCTACCTGACAAAGAGATTTGGAAAACTACAGCCCTATGCTCAGGGCCTTGCGGGCTTAGGCAGGATTCAATATCCATTCCAGATCGGCACCGGAAGATACATTGTGATTGCGCCCAGCGGTGGCGCAACTTACAGCATCGCCCGCAGATGGAGTCTGCGCGGAGAATATGAGTACCAGCTATGGCTGAACTCGCCCAACATTCCCGGCGAACCCGCGCACATGCTCACGCCCAACGGCTTTCACGTTGGCGTTGCTTACCGGTTGTTTCGATGATGCGGCCGCGTTGATTACCCAGGGGTGCGCGCGGCCTTTTTATACCTTTGCTTTCAAGCTGGGCCATTCGGCGCGGCGGTGCTCGAGGAATGCCTTCACGCCTTCCTTGAAGTCCTCGGTGGAGCGCTGCTGCGCGTTGGCCTCAATTGCATCCTCTATCTCTTCGTCCAGCCGCCGTCGAGAGTGCTTGGCCAGCAGCCGCTTCACCGCCTGCATAGCCTGGGGACTGTTTAGCAGCAGCGTCTGGGCCAGTGCCCTGGCGGAGGGCATCAGGTCGTCGTGCTCTACAATCTGTGTCACCAGCCCCAGTTGCAGCGCCTCCTGCGCCTTCAGAATCCTGCCGGAAAGCAACAGTTCGCGCGTGCGCAATTCGCCCACCTGGCGGATCAGAAATGAAGCCACAATGGCCGGGATAAATCCCACTCGCACTTCGGTGTAGCCAAACTTTGCTTCCGGCGACGCGAGCGTGAAGTCGGGGATGGTAGCCAGGGCCATGCCCCCGGCGATGGCCGGACCGTTGACCGCCGCAATAATCGGCTTGGGAAAATCGTAGAGCGTGCGCAGGACAAGTGCCATGTTTTCTGAGTCGCGGCGGTGCTCCTGCGGGTTACTGGCACTCATGGTCTCCAGGTACTCCATATCCAGGCCGGCGCAGAAGGCCGAACCCGCGCCGGTCAGGATCACGATGCCGCAATCGCAAGTCTCCGCCTCGCGCAAAGCCTGGGTTAGCTCCTCGATCAGGAGCGGATTAAGCGCGTTGCGCTTCTCCGGCCGGTTCAGCGTGATGGTCATAACTCCGTTGCCGGATTCGGTGAGGATGTGCTTGAAGCGGGCCATGGAGATCTCCTTGAGCGAACGGCCGCGGCTCAATACCGTGCCTGACTGCCCATCCTATCGCAGATATCTTCCGGATGGTAGGTGATCAGGGTCACCGGTTTTAGCCAGTGGTTCGCCGTGTTACCCGTCGCAGCACCGCACCGCCGCCCAGAAGCGTAAATCCGCATTTCACAGTCCCAGCTCGCCTGCCCGCTTTTTCATCGCCTCAATGCAGAACGCAATGTGCTCATTCAGATCCGCGCCCAGCTCAGCCGCTCCCTGGATCACGTCCTCGCGGTTCACACCCCTGGCAAAGGCCTTGTCCTTCATTTTTTTGCGCATGCTCGCCACCTCTACGTCGGCAATAGCCTTGGTGGGTTTTACCAGCGTGCAGGCGGTCAAGAAAGCCAGCCAGTTCATCGCATGCAAACAGCGCCTTGGCCAGATGCGTCTCGCGGGGCACGCCGGAGTACTGCGCGTGGCCCAAAATTGCCGTGCGCATCTCCGCGGGCCAGCCCAGCCGCTCCAGCTCGCGAACTCCCACAAAAGGGTGTTCCTCGGCCGTGGGATGGCGCTCGTAGTCAAAGTCGTGCAACAGGGCCGTGGTGGAGTAAAGCTCAATGAATGCCGCGTGCTCGGCTCCGCTGAGGCCCAGCCGCTCGGCCTCCGCCTCGCCGCAGGCCGTCACGCAGGCCTCCACTGCCAGCGCATGCTTGCGCAGGTTCTCGCTCTGGGTCCATTCAGTGAGCAATTGCCAGGCCTGCTCGCGTCCGTAGGCCGCTCCGTTTTCGTTGTTCATATTTTTCTCCCTGTTGCTTCACTTGGTTCGGATTTTTTCGGGTCTTTTAGGGTATCATGGGTCAATCTTAGGTTAGACCCTAAGTTTCTACTTGACAATTATGGTTCACTTCTACGAAAGTAACCAGTATTGCGGTGCTCAAACGCACCGCGGAGAGCCAGCTCTGGCGCTCCGCACAAAGCCTATGGCAACCACACTCGTCAGCGTGGAGACACGCGAGGTAGTGCGCTGCAACTTTTGCAGGCTCGTACAATACAGACCCACCAGTTCAAAATGCCTGAGATGCCGCAAGCCCCTCGATATAGAGGAGCCTGCACCGCTGGTGCCGCAACTGGTGACCAGCTCGCCCATCCAGGCCTCAGCCGAAGCGGGTTTGCAGGTTGCCGTGCAGGTGCGCGAGGTTCGCCATGCACGTCACCTGAGCCAGCGTCAACTGGCCGGGCGCATGCAGGTGCCCCGTACCTATATTTCGAAGATTGAAAACAGCAAGGCGATTCCCACGCTGGGTTCGCTTGAGCGGCTGGCCGCGGCGCTGGAGGTGAACATCTGCCAGCTCATTCGCGACTCCCGTAGCCGGCGCGACGAGGAGGTGGCCGCAATTCTAGCCGACCCGTTCCTGGCTGAGATTGCTGCCGTGCTGCCCCAGCTCGACTCGCTGCAGCGCACGCTGATCTATGGCGCAGTGCGGGATGCGGCCACGGGACGCAGGCGCTCCGCATAGTGGCTTTGTTTCGGCTGGGAAGTCTCGTTCCCGGCCCGGGGTCGTAAATTGGCGGCAATTTCGGCGCGGGCGCTGCGTCGTCTACTCTGTGCGCTTTGCAAAGTGCCGACATTTCGCTGATCCCGCTGCTCCCGGATTCGAGGTATCCCCCAGCCCGGACGGCTTTCAATCAGGAGGGCAGTGTGACAAAAACGCACCATTTCGCCGTCACCGTCCAGTGGACCGGTAACACCGGAACCGGTACAAGCAGCTATCGAAGCTACGGGCGGCAGCACGAAATTCGAGGAGAATCCGGAAAGCCGCCGATTCCAGGCTCCTCCGATCCCGCCTTTCGCGGTGACCCGGCTCGCTGGAATCCTGAGGAGTTGCTGCTGGCGGCCTTATCCGCCTGCCATCAGCTTGCATACCTCCATCTCTGCGCCGTGGCCGGCATTGTAGTGGTTGGCTACGAAGATCATGCGGAGGGCGTGATGAAGGAGACTGAAGACGGAGCCGGGTCTTTTGAGCGCGTAACCCTGCATCCCCAGGTCACGGTAGCTCCCGGCTCCGACACAGCAAAGGCGCACGAACTGCATAAAGCGGCACACGCCGTCTGCTTCATCGCAAGTTCGGTGAATTTTCCGGTTCTTCACGAGCCGCGGATCATTGTCGCCTGAACGCGGCTGATTTTTTGGACTGGAATAACCGCCGGGTCGATGCAGAATATTACCAGAGGCAGAGCTATCCTTTGCGGCCCATGGGCGCTTATGCTAGGGTCGAGGATGCTGCACATTCCCTCCGTCTGTAGGAAAATTACCCCCAGGTGGGGAGTCTGATGCGGTCCGATAGCCCCATCTTTTCATCCGGCGCCGATCCTCCGGCTTCTTTTACTGGATTCCCGAAGGCAGCCGGCCTGAGCGCAGCAAGTGCACCAAAGAGGCAAGTTTCTTGTATCCGACCTTCACACCGCGCATCGATGAGCTGACTGATGAAGAACGCGCCGTCTATGCAAAGCTCAAGCCTGAGCGCCTGCCCCAGCACGTAGCCATCATCATGGACGGCAACGGCCGCTGGGCCGGCCAGCGCTCACTCAAACGCTTCCTGGGCCACCAGAAGGGTGCGGATACGGTACAACTGGTTACTGAAACCGCCGCCCGCATCGGCCTTCCCTGGCTCACGCTCTATGCTTTTTCGCTGGAGAATAACCTGCGTCGCCCCAAGGCTGAAGTCAGTTTCCTCATGCGCCTGCTCAAAACCTATCTAGAGGCCAACCTCAGGCGAATGCTGGATAACAACATTCGCTTGAAGTACATTGGGCGCACCCACGAACTGCCTCCCGACGTCCAGGACAAGATGCGCTGGGCCGAGGAGGCCACGGCGCGCAATACCGGAACCACTCTCACCCTGGCGCTCAACTACGGCGGCCGCTCAGAGCTGGTGGACGCCTTCCGCTCGCTCACCGCCGAGATGAAGCAAAAGCACCTCAGCACGGATCGCATTACCGAGGAGGACATTCACCGCCATCTCTACACCGCGCACATGCCCGACCCCGACCTGCTCATCCGCTCCTCAGGCGAGATGCGCATCTCCAACTTTCTGCTCTGGCAGGTGGCCTACACAGAGATCTTCGTCACCGAGCGCCTGTGGCCAGATTTCCGCGGCATCCATCTTCTCGAAGCCATCGCCGACTTCCAGCTCCGCGAGCGCCGCTTCGGCGGGCTTGGCGAAGGCTCCGGAGTAGTGGACGAAGAGGCGGAGCATTTCAAGATCGCGGCCAGCTGAGGTTTGACCTGTACTGATTGCATAATCCGGGCTTTGAAAGGGCACGACTTCACAGCTTGCGGAAAAAGTCGTTCATTTTTCGATTCCGAGTCGCACCGTTGAGTTTTTTCACTTCAAATCGGTTGTACTGCTGTTGATTTGCTCCTCTGGAGATCCGATTTTGCGGCCTCCAGAGACACCTATCCCCCGGACTTACTGCGCCGGAATCAGCTTCTGCATGCGCAGCAGGTTGTGCGCTGTGGCAACCAGGCTAAACAGCCAGTCGACTCGTGCCCTGCCGCGCAGTTTTACCTGCCGGACGGCCCGATCTTGCTTGGCCCAGCCGAACACCTTCTCCACCAGCTTCCGCTTCCTCTGGCTGATGGCAAATCCTTCGCTGTTGCGTTCTTCTCCGGTAAGCCAGTTGGGCCATTTCGGATTGGGCGCGTATTCGGCTACATGCGGCCTGATGCGGCGGGCGCGCAACTGACCAACAAACTGCTCCTCTTGATAACTCTTGTCGGCGCCCAGCGTGCTCACCACGGCGCGTTTCAGCTTGTCCACCATCACCAATGCAGCCTCCCGTTCCGCCGTCTTGCTGGACTGCGTCACCATCGCTGCTACCACCAGTCCGTTGCGGTTCTCCGTCAGCACATGGCCCAGGTAGCTGGGCACCGCTACCGCCGCCCCGCTCTTCTTATACAAACGCGCCTCCGGGTCGGTGGCTGACTCATGCGTGTCGCGCAGCAGCTTGCGGCCTCGCGTTCCCGTGCCCCGGCTGGGCGGATCGGGCTTCTCACGGAAGCTGCGACGGCTGGCCCAGGCCTGAATCAAAGTACCGTCCACGGTGAAATGCTCCTCGCTTAAAAGCTGATGCGCACGCGCCTGTTCCACCACCGCCAGCAACAACTGTTCGGCAACCTCGCCCTCAATCAGACGCTCGCGGTTCTTGGTAAATACCGTCACATCCCACACCGGGTCGTCGATGTTGAGTCCCACAAACCAGCGGAAAAGAAGGTTGTAGTCCAACTGCTCCATCAGTTGCCGCTCCGACCGCACCGAATACAGTACCTGCAATAACTGCGCCCGTATCAGCTTCTCCGGAGCAATCGACGGCCGCCCGCGCCGCGCGTACAGCTGTTGGAACTCGGAGTCCAACTCCCGCAATGCTGCATCGCTCATCTGCCGGATGGCACGTAATGGATGATCCTTCGGCACTCGCTGTTCAAGGCCGATGTAGCTGAATACCGCTTCCTGTTGCTCGTCATTTCCGCGCATGACTAATACATACCGTATCGCCCTGTGGAAACCATCGTGCCTTATCCGGTTCACCAGCCTTTTTTCCGCAACCTGTGAAGTCGCGCCGAAAATGGAGCAAGAATAGAGGGGCTTCAACCCCTGAGGGATCGGCCCCGTTTCAAGAAAATTACTCCCAGCGATTCCCCCAAACCGACTCCTTCAAATGAGCCGCCCCCAGGTCTTTCCCGCAGATCTTGCACCATTTCCTCGTCATGGTGACCACTCCCGGAATCCCGGTCTGGCTGAAGGTGACGGCCCGATGAGGGCAGTCCTCCCTGGACTGTACGTATCCATATTTTTTGAGCAATTCGTCGTATTCCTCGCGGTACACCTGGAGCTGCCGATCCTTGCGCCTGGCATCGGCCCTCACGATAACGATAAGCAAGACAATAAAACCGGCAACATAAATCAGCCACATAAGAATATGCCTCCACACTCTGCAAAATCGGCCCGGATGACTCGATTGGCGAGGCCGCCCTTATTTACAATCTCTCAACAAACCCTTTAAGTATCTCAATAGCGGCTCGTTCCTGCATTTGTTTCGATGTTTCACCGTCCATGGACGAGCGCCAACCCCACCCGACAGTGTATCCTCAACCAAAGAATGAAGCGCATAATAACCGCCCTTATATTGATTCCGCTTGTCCTGCTCCTGGTATTTTTGGGGCCCAAGTGGCAGTTTCTATTCACCATACTCGTGGCCCTGGTGGCGGCGTTGGCCGCCTGGGAATACCTTCGCCTCGTTGAGAAAAGCGGGGCGAATCCGCCGCGCATTGTTGTACTGGCGGCCGTTTTGGCGCTCTTCGCCGGCAGGTTTTTGGCCGATTGCAGCGTTATTGCCGGCACACAACTGGCTGGCTACTCTCATACGTGAAGGCGCTTCCCAGCTCAATTTTGAGTTTCTCGGTCACACCGAACTCGTTTTCGGTATTCTGGCCCTCGTGTTGCTGGTCGTCTGCGCTTTTCGGCCACCCGTAGAAAACGTAATGGGCGATGCGGCGGTCTCCATCTTCTGTCTCTTTTACGTGGGATTTACGCTGAACACCGTGCTGGCCCTGCGCGAGGAGACCAACGGTCCTTCACTGATTGTCTTTTTGCTATGCGTGGTCTGGGCGGGAGACATGGTCGCTCTCTACGTAGGTCGTGCCTGGGGAAGACATAAGATGATCCCCTCGCTCAGCCCCAACAAGACCTGGGAGGGCGCGCTGGGCTCTGCGGCCGGCAGCCTGCTGGCAGCCGGGGCCTTGCTTGGCATCTCAGAACTTTTCGAGATGTGGAATTCGACGTTGCTCTCCTTCCGCGACGAGGAGGTCTGGTACTGGCTGCTGATGGCCCTGGTGGTAAACGCGGCAGCCCAGGTAGGCGATCTGGCTGAGTCCGCGCTCAAGCGCTCTGTGGGTGTCAAGGACTCAGGCGACCTGCTGCCCGGTCACGGAGGCATGCTCGACCGCATCGACGCTCTGTTGCTTGCCGCTCCGGTGCTTTGGTACGCGCAAGTAATTCAACAGCGGTTTTAGAGCTCATTCCAACGTTTTCATTGGCAATGTTTTTGTTAGAACGCTCTCGATGAACGTTCCACCAGAAACCGCCGAATTATAATCAATACTTTGAAGCAACTATCCATCCTCGGTTCCACTGGCTCCATCGGCCAGAGCACCCTCTCCATCGTCGAGCAGTTTCCTGACCGCTATCAGGTTGCCGCGCTCGCCGCAGGCCGCAATCTCGACGAGGCCTTCGCACAAACCGTCCGCTGGCGGCCTCGGATGGTCTCCATGGCTACCGAAGAGCTTGCCGCAGAAGTTGACCGCGCGCCTTCGCAAGGCCGGCGTAACCGGCATTGACGTAGTCCACGGCACCGCGGGCACCGTCGCCTGCTCCACGCTGCCCGAAGTGGATTTCGTAGTCTCAGCCATCGTAGGCGTAGCCGGTCTTGAAGCCACGCACGCCGCCATCCTTGCCGGAAAGCCCGTAGGCCTGGCCAACAAAGAGTGCATGGTAGCCGCCGGCGAAATCCTTACCGCGCCGCCCGCGAGCGCAACGTCCCCATCCTGCCCATCGACAGCGAACACAACGCCGTCCACCAGTGCATGCGCGTCGGCGCGCACGCTGAAGTCAAGACCATCTGGCTCACAGCCTCCGGCGGCCCGTTCCGCCAGCTCCCGCTCGACCAGTTCGACTCCATCACCGCCGCGCAGGCGCTCAAGCATCCCACCTGGGTCATGGGCCGCCGCATCACCATCGACTCCGCCACCATGCTCAACAAGGGCCTCGAAATCATCGAAGCCTGCCGCCTCTTCGACGTGCAGGCGAGCCAGGTCCGGGTCACGGTTCACCCCCAGTCCACGGTCCACTCGCTGGTGGAGTATGTGGACGGTTCCATCCTTGCCCAAATCTCCGTCACCGATATGCGCCTGCCCATCCTCTATGCGCTGGCCTACCCTGAACGCCCGGCAAGCACGCTCACCTTTGACCTGGCAGCCCTGCGCCATCTGGAATTCGAGCCGCCCGACTTCGAGCGCTTCCCTTGCCTCCGCTTGGCCTACGCAGCCGCCGAAGTTGGCGGTACGCACTGCATCGCCCTCAACGCCGCCGACGAGGTCGCCGTCGAAGCATTTCTCGAAGGCCGTATCTCCTTTATGGGCATCCCGCGTACAATTGAAAAAGTGCTCGCATCCACGCCGGAGGCGCATCCCGCCACCATTGCAGAGGTGCTGACAGCCGACCGGGAAGCGCGTCAGAGAGCCCATGAGCTGTTGAAGTGAGGCCGGGCACAGGACCTTCATCGAGGGATAATCGCTAATCTATGCAAGATGTTCACACAGTAATAGTCGCTATCGTTGCCTTTATCGTGCTTGTCGGCCTCATGGTGGTGGTCCATGAGTTTGGCCACTTCGCCCTCGCCAAGTTCTTCGGAGTCCGTGTCGAATCGTTTTCCGTGGGCTTTGGACCGCGCCTCTTCGGCATCAAGTACGGCGAAACCGACTACAAAATCAGCCTGCTTCCCTTGGGCGGATACGTAAAGATGACCGGCGAGTCTCCCGAGCAGAACCTCGAGACGCCCGGTACTGAAGCGGCATATCCGCCGGACGATCCCGGCTCGTTCCTCAACCATCCTCGCTGGCAGCGAATGCTCATCGGCCTGGCCGGACCCACGGCCAACTTCATCCTGGCATTTGTGTTGATGGTCTTCTACTTCGGCGTCATCAATGAAGTTCCCAAATACGAAACCAAAACCACAACCATCGAGTGGGTCACCCCCGGCTCGGCGGCAGACCAGGCCGGGTTCAAGTCCGGCGATATCATCCGCCGCTTTGATAACGTGGACAATCCCGACTGGGACCAGGTTAATATGCGTGCGGCTGGAAACATGGGCCAGGCCGTACCTGTAACCGTGGATCGCGGCGGCCAGTCAGTTACCCTCTCCTTCCAACTTCCTGCAACGGTAAAGAGCCAGGATTTTGATATCAGCGATATGGGCCTCCTCGAGCAGTTCGTCCCCGGCCCGATTTGGGTGCAGGAGGTGCAACCGGGCATGCCGGCGGAAAAGGCAGGTCTGCGCGCCGGTGACGCCATCCAGTCCGTCGATGGTCACCCCTTCCATTACGTCAATACGTTGCTGGCCTATATGCAGGCCGGCAAGGGCAAGCCGGTCACGCTCGTGATCCTGCGCAACGGCGTCGCCTTGCCCCCTGCCGTAGCCCAGCCCACCAAGCTCGATTCCGGCTGGAAGCTGGGATTTGCGCCGGTGCCGATTCCCTTCCGCAACAACCCGCTCTCCTTTGGCAAGGCGATCGATAAGTCAACGGCCTTCTGCGCCGATAACTCCACCCTCATAGTCGAGGTGCTGGGGCGCATCTTCACCCACAAGGTTTCCGTCTCCCAACTCTCCGGGCCGGTGGGAATTGCCCGCATGGCCGGCCAGGCTGCGGAGATGAACGGATGGATGCCAAAATTCGGACTGGCTGCGGCCATCAGCCTCAACCTCGGCATTCTCAACCTGCTCCCATTCCCCATTCTCGACGGCGGCGGAATTTTGTTTTTGCTCATCGAGAGCGTAATGCGCCGCGACATCAGCATCAACGTGAAGGAGCGAATCTTCCAGGCGGCTTTTGTGGTCCTCCTTGCCTTCTTCGCCTTCGTCATCTTCAACGACGTCACCAGGCTGCCCATCTTCGCGCACCTGAAACCGTAGGACAGAGATCAGTTGCCAGTCACTACCGAAGTCCGTGTGCGCTACGCCGAAACCGACCAGATGGGCATTGTCTACTATGCCAATTACCTGGTCTGGTTTGAGATCGGCCGTGTTGAATTGCTGCGCTCCCTCGGCCTCGCCTACAGCCAATTGGAAACCGAACACGAGTGCATCCTGCCGGTAATTGAGGCCAGTTGCCGCTATCGCTCCCCGGCCCGCTACGACGATGAGATTCAAATCGAAACCCGCCCCGCCCTGCTGCGCGGCTCAGTCATCAAATTCGCATATCAAATCTGGCGAAAAGCGTCCCAATACGGAGATGAGCGGAAGCTCCTTGCCGAGGGTGAGACAGTGCACGTGGTCTGCGATGACCAGTTAAACAAAAAGCCCTTGCCAGAAAAATATGCCGCGGCACTCAGGGCGATGATGACTGCCGAATAGTTAAATGTATTTTCTTCCGTCGGATTCATTGTTATGACGCCCGAGAATCCGATCACCGCCGCACAACTGCTAGCGCAAACCCGTCAAGCCCCTTCGCCCCAACCGTCTGCATAGCGAATGCGCTCAGCCGCGGCTCGGCCGCCATCATTTCCAAACAGCGCCGAGTCCCCTGGATGTCCGGCTCCGTGCTGTCGGCTTCGATGACCGTCCCGTGACGTGCCACATTATCCACCACGATCACCGTGCCCCGGCGCGATAGCTTCAGGGCCCATTTGAGATACTCCGGGTTGTTCTCCTTGTCGGCGTCGATGAAGATCAGGTCGAATTTGCCCCCGCGCTCCGAAGCCAACTGCGGCAGGCTTTCGAGCGCCGGGCCAACACGCACATCCACGCGCCCCAGCAAGCCCGCGCGTTTCAGGTTGCCCCGCGCCACCTCCGCATGTTTCGAACTGAACTCCAGCGAAACAATTCGCCCGCCCCTTGGCAACGCGCGCGCCATCCAGATGGTCGAATAGCCGCCCAGCAATCCAATCTCAAGCACGCGCCTGGCCTGCGTCATCTGCACCAGCACATGAAGAAACTTGCCTTGCAGCGGAGAAACATCGATCGCCGGCAGCCCGGCCTTGCGATTGGCTTCGAGCGCGGCATCGAGGTGTTCGTCGTGCGCAGCCAGCAAGTCGCCGAAATACCCGTCGACCGCGGCCCACAGAGGTTTCCCCGTTTTCCGTCGCGCTGTCATTTATCCCGCGCCACCACAAAGTCCGGCACCCACAGCAGGGCGCGCTTGAACTCCGAATCAGGCAGTGAGGCCAGCGCCTGGCGGCTTTGCTCGGCGTAGCGGTCGGCAACGGCCATTGCGTACTCCACCGAGCCGTTGCGTACCAGAATCCTCTGAATCTGCTCGCGGCTGACGCTCTCAAAGCTGCGGTCGTCCAGAACCCGCTGAATCGCCTGCCGGTCGGCGGCTGTGCCGTGGTCGATGGAGTGAATCACCGACAGCGTCGCCTTGCCTTCGCGCAGGTCGCTGGCCACCGGCTTGCCCAGAACCTCTTCGGTAGCCGTCAGGTCCAGCACATCGTCCACAATCTGAAACGCCAGTCCAACAGTCCGGCCATAGGTAGCCAGATTCGTCTCCTCGGCCTCGCTCGCCCCGGCCAGCACCGCGCCCAGCCGCATCGAAACGGCAAACAGGCAAGCGGTCTTGCGAAAGATCAGGTCGTAGTACTCGGCCTCTGAGACGGCCTTGCCCAGCTTTTGAATCTGCAGCAGCTCGCCCTCGACCATCTGCTGGGTCAGGCCGATCAGCAGGTCGAGCACGCGCAGGTTCTTCTCTTCCAGAGCCACCTTGAAGGCCTGCATGTAAAGCCAGTCGCCGGCCAGCACGCATTTTTCATTGCCCCAGGTGGTGTTGGCCGAGGGCCGCCCGCGCCGCGTGTCCGCGCCGTCGATAATGTCGTCGTGCACCAGCGTTGCCGTGTGCACCATCTCCACCACCGCGCCCAGCCGGATGGCCCCGTGCCCAAAGTAGCCCAGCGTATGCGCCGAGAGCAGCAGCAGCGAAGGCCGTATCCGTTTGCCGCCGCCCTCGCGCAGGTATTCGGCAATCTCCGTAATGGTGCTTACGCCGGAGGCGGCGTCGCGGCCCAACTCCTGCTCGATCGCCACCAGGTCGTCCCGCAGCAGATCGAAGACCTCTCTCGCCGTCGATATCGCCAATGTGCTCAAACGCTCTCCGTGTTCCGTCGTGCTCTAATTCGTGCGGTAGTTGGTAAACTTCAATTCCACGCCCAGATCCGTCCGCGCAGCAGAGCGATAATCTCCTGCAGCTCGTCGCGGTCCTTGCTCGATATTCTCACCGTATCGCCCTGGATGCTGGCCTGCGCCTTCTTTTTCGAGTCCTTCACCAGGCGAACGATCTCCTTGGCCTTCTCGATGGGGATGCCCTGCTGCAAGCTGATCTTCTGCCGCACGCTCTTGCCCAGCGCCGGCTCCAGCTTGCCGTAGGTCAGGTTCTTCAGCGAGACGCCGCGCTTCACCAGCTTCTGCGCCGAGAATCTCCTTGACCGCCTCCAGATGGTACTCGCCGTCGGAGGCAAGCTGGATCTCCTTGTCGCCCTCCAGCGTGACCTCGGAGTGCGAATCCTTCAGGTCGAAGCGCTGGCGAATCTCCTTCAGCGCCTGGTCGATGGCGTTGCGGACCTCCTGAATATCCACCTTGCTCACAATGTCGAATGAATTGTCCTGGGCCATGTTTCTCTTCCCTCAAAGCCTTGAACGGCAAGGCTGCTGCCATGCAATGCCCTCTATCAGTTTCCCACGTCTGCCTTGATGTCAAACAGCCGAAAGAAGTTTTTCGTGGTCGCGGAGGCGATTTCTTCCTTGTCCTTCCCCAACAACTCGCGCCAAAACCAGTGCCGTCTGCACCACCCAGGCCGGCTCGTTGCGCTTGCCGCGGTCCGGCGCCGGAGCCAGCCAGGGCGCATCCGTCTCCACCAGAACCCCGTCCAGAGGCAGCTTCGCCGCCACGTCCCGCAGCGGCTGCGCCTTGGGATAGGTCAGATTCCCCGCAAACGAAACCAGAAAACCCATCTCCAGCGACCGCCGCGCCTGCTCCCACCCGCCTCCAAAGCAATGCATCACGCCGCCCAGGCCGGTGGGCCGCCAGTGCTCCTCCAGAATCTCGAAAAGATCGTCCCAGGCGTCTGTGGTTCCATCTTTCGGCCGGCAATGGATGAGGATGGGCCGCTTCCGCGCCGCGGCAATCTCCAGTTGGCGAATCAGCCCCATGCGCTGCACGGCATGCGGCGCGCCCTCGTGGTAGTAGTCCAGGCCGATCTCCCCGCAGGCAATCACCTCCGGCTCGGCCAGCAGGCGGTCCAGCTTGCCGAGAACCTCCTCATTCGATCTCATGCGTGTTGTGCGGATAAACGCCCGCGCTGGCGTAAAGCTTCGGAACGCCCAGGCTGCCCATTGAACTCGCGGCAAACGTCGAGCGCCCGGCCCATCCCGGCCGCCTGCTCGCCAATGCCGATGGACAGCACCGTGCCCACGCCCGCCTCCCACGCGCGGCTGAGCATCGCCGCGCGGTCTTCCGCGTAGCGTTCGCTGTCCAGATGGGCGTGGGAATCGATCAGCACTGCGGGCCTCCATAAATGCCTTGCAGAATCCCGTGGGATTCTGCAAGGTTTCGCTCGGCAATTCTAAAGGTTTAGGTGCAAATCTACTTCAGCCGCGCTCCCAGCGGAACATCTTCCAGGAATCCAGCCAGCACCGGCGCGCCATCCGGCGGCAACGATGCAGCCAGCAGCATCCCATTCGACTCCAGCCCCCGCATCTTGCGCGGAGCCAGGTTGGCCACGATCACAATCTTCCGCCCAACCAGCTTTTCCGGCTCGTAGTACTGTGCGATGCCGGCCAGGATTTGCCGCTTCTCGTAGCCCAGATCGACTTCCAGCCGCAGCAGTTTGTCGGCCTTGGGTACGCGCTCGGCCACCAGAATCTGCGCCACGCGCAGATCCACCTTGACGAAGTCGTCGATGGTGATGTGCTGCGGCCCCTCCGGCACCTGCGGTGCGGCAGACGGCTGCTCCGCAGCCAGCAGCGGCGGCTGGAGCCTGCGCGGCAACTGGCGCCACCGGTGCTGCGGAGCAGCCGCGAGCTGCCGCTGGCGTTGCCGGAGCTTTAGGTTTTGGCGCACTCACAGGTGCAGCCGCAATCGCGGCTTCACTTTTTGCGGGCGCTGCCGTCTTGGCCGCAGTCTCTTCTCCGCCCGCTGCTTCCACCACACTTTTGCTGTTCTTGTCTTCAAGATTTTGCATACGTTCGACCGCGTCCTTTTCCGCGCGGGGAAAGAGCGGCGCGGGCTCGCCAAATTTCGTCCCGGCCTTCAATCCGCCCCACGCGAGTTCCGTTAAAAATGATTTCTTTGCCGCATCCGCAATCTCGCCCTGTCCAAGCTGCCGCCAAACCTTGGCAGCCGACTCCGGCAGGATGGGATAAACCAGCGCGGTGATGATACGAATCGCCTCTGCCGCCGTAGCCAGCACTCGCGCCTGTAGCTTCGCGTGCTCAGCTTCAGTTCGATCCGCAGGCCTCTTCCACGGCGCATTCGCCGTCAGGTAGCCGTCAGTCTCCGCCACCAGGAGCCACAGAGCCTTGAGCGCCTCAGAGAAATTCAGACGCATCAAACTCCGGCCCGAAGGCTGCGATCGTGCGAACCGCACACTCGCGCAAGCCGTCCTCCGGCAGCGGTCTCCGCGCCCGCCTCCGGCACAACCCCGCCGAAGTATTTGTGCACCATGTTCACCACGCGGCTCACCAGGTTGCCGTAGCCGTTGGCGAGGTCGCCGTTGTAGCGCTGCACCAGAGCATCAAAGGAAAAGTTGCCGTCCTGACCAAAGGGAATTTCCCTCAGCAGGAAGTACCGCAGCGCATCGGCCCCCAGAATCTCCTCAACCGTCTCCGCGCGCACAATATTTCCCCGCGACTTCGACATTTTTCCCTGGTCGAAGAGCAGCCAGCCGTTGGCCCTCACCGAGCGCGGCGTCGCAATCCCCGCCGCCATCAAAAACGCCGGCCAATAGACGCAATGGAAGCGGCTGATCTCCTTGCCGATCAGGTGCATATCCGCCGGCCAGAATTTTTGAAATCTCGCCTGGTCTTTTGGATCATCTGACCCGTAACCAAGCGCAGTAATGTAGTTGGCCAGCGCGTCCAGCCAAACGTAGATCACGTGCTTCTCGTCGCCCGGCACGGGAATGCCCCACGAAAAACTCGTGCGGCTCACCGACAGATCCTTCAGCCCGCCGCGCACAAAAGAAATCACCTCGCGCCGCGTAGACTCCGGCCCCATGAAATCGGGGTTCGCCTCGTAGAACTCGAGCAGCTTCCTCTCGAAGGCCGAGAGCTTGAAGAAATAATTCTCCTCGCTCACCGTCTCGGTCACGCGTCCGCAATCGGGGCAAACCGTCCCCGGAGGCCCGTCCACATAAGCCTCGTCGGAGACGCAATACTGGCCGGTATAGGAGCCCTTGTAGATAAAGCCGCGGTCCCGCAGCGTGGCAAACAAATGCTGTACGCCGCGCTTGTGCCGCTCTTCCGTGGTGCGGATAAAGTCGTCGTAGCTCAGCCCCAGCCGGTCCCACAGCCCGCGAAACTCCGCTGAGACGGCGGTCGCAAACTCCTCCGGCGTGCGCCCGGCCAGCTGCGCTGACCGCTCAATCTTCTGCCCGTGCTCGTCGGTGCCGGTCAGAAACCAGGTCTCAATGCCCAGCGCCCTTTTGCGCCGCGCAATGGCGTCGCAGACGATGGTCGAGTAGGCATGGCCCAGGTGCGGCCGCGCATTCACGTAGTAGATCGGCGTGGTCAGGTAATAGCGGGCTGGGCTGGGAGCAGTCTTGGTCATAGGTGGGGCCTTGCATTGAATTCGCCCCGAAGGGCAGGCGGAAATCCAGAGGCGATCTACTCTTCATCTTAGGTTGCCGAGCAGGGAGCGTCAAACCCGTCCACGCGCGTCACTCTGTTAGAATCACCGTTGAAAATCAAGGATTTCCGAGGCCTGCCATCGTGTATCTGGAATTGCAGAAAAGACTCGCCGCCCATCTTCGCACTCTCCTCGAAGAAAAGTACGGCCTGCAGGTTGAATCCATCCCGCTGGAGATTCCCCCGGAACTGAAGTTGGGCGAGCTGGCCACCCCCATTGCCTTCGAGCTGGCCCGCAAACTGCGCAAAGCGCCCAAGGTCATCGCCCAGGAGATCGTTTCCGCGCTCTCCAATCTCGATGGTTTCTCCTCGTTTCAAGTCGCCGGCGCAGGCTACATCAACGCCCGCCTCAACCGCTCCAATGCCGTTAAAGGAATATCCAGCGCCAAGAGCGCCCCTCACGCCACAGGCATCCATGCATTGGTTGAGCACACCAGCATCAATCCCAACAAAGCCGCACACATCGGCCACCTGCGCAACGCCATCCTGGGCGACACATTTGTCCGCCTGCTGCGCGCCGCCGGGCAAACCGTCACTGTGCAGAACTACATTGACAACACCGGCGTGCAGGTTGCCGACGTGATCGTGGGCCTTCTGCATTATGCTGGCCTCTCGCTGGCCCAGTTGCGCCAGCTCCTCGAGGAACTCAAGCGCAAAGGCACGCGCATCGACTATTACTGCTGGGATATCTATGCCAGCACCTCGCAGTGGTATGAGCAGGGCAGTGACGAGGAGAACGCAGCCCGCAAAAAGCTCCGCTATGAAACCCTGCACGAGATTGAACGCGGCAACAATCAAACCGCTGAAGCTGCCGAGCTGATCTCTACCGCGGTGATGCGCCGCCATCTTGAAACCATGCTGCGGCTGGATATTGAATACGATTTCCTGCCCCGCGAGAGCGAGATTCTGCACCTCAAGTTCTGGGAGGCGGCCTTCACCCAGTTGAAGCAAACCGGCGTCCTCTACTTTGAGAAGGAAGGCAAGAACAAAGGTTGCTGGGTGATGACGCGCCCGGGAGCTGAAGTTACCGAGGGCGTACTGGACGAAGATACCAAAGTTATCGTTCGCTCCGACGGCACGGTAACTTACGTCGGCAAAGATATCGCCTACCACTTATGGAAATTTGGCCTGCTGGGCAAGGACTTCGGTTACAAGCCGTTCTTCACTTATCCGAACCATGAGTGCTGGATCTCCGCCGAACATGGTCAGGAAAAACATCCTCACTTTGGCGGAGCGCAGGCTATCTACAATGTTATCGACGCGCGTCAGAGCGACCCGCAAGCCAATGTGATCCAGGCCCTCCGCGGCATGGGTTACACCGAACAGGCAGACCACTATACCCACTTCAGTTACGAGATGGTTGCGCTCACCCCGCGCTGCGCCATTGAGATGGGCTACGAAATATCCCGCCGAGGACCAGGGCCGTCCCTATATTGAAGTCAGCGGGCGCAAGGGCTTCGGCGTCAAGGCCGACGACCTGATCGACAAACTGATCGCCGCCACGCAGATCGAAGTGGATTCGCGCCAGCCTGGACGCAGCGAAGCCGAGCGGCAGCAAATCGCAAAGCAAATAGCTATCGGCGCGTTGCGTTACTTCATGCTCAAGTACACGCGCAACTCGGTCATCGCCTTCGACTTCAAGGATGCGCTCAACTTTGAGGGCGAGACCGGCCCCTATATTCAATACGCCGTAGTCCGCGCCCGCAACATCTTCCGCAAAGCTGAAACCACACCGGAAGCCGTGCTGGCCGAATTTACAAAGCTAAAGAACATCGATAACTATCTCGCAGGCGACGATGCCGAAGACATATGGGCGTTGTGGCTCCGTGCAGCGCGGCGCACCATGGTGCTGGAGCAATGCATCGCCACCTCCGAACCAGCCTTCCTCGCCAGGCACGCCTTCCAGTTAGCACAGGAGTTCAATAACTTCTATCACCGTCACCACATTCTCAGCGAAGAAGACCCGGCGCGCAAAACTTTCCTGCTGGCTACTGCTGCGGTTACGCTGCGTGAGTTAGTAACTATCCTAAGCTGGCTGGGCATCGAAAGCCCGGAGGCGATGTAACGCTCGCGCGCTGTGAACGCGGCGGGAATATCACCGGCGTTTGAGCGCGCAGACAGCAAATTCTCTACTGCGGAATATCCTTCAGCGGGAAGTGAACATATTCAATCGATTTGCGATTCCAGGTATAGGTCATCTCAAGGTCCCCTTTGGCATTTTGAATGATTGCCGGGTAGGAATATTCTCCCGGCCTGTCCTCAAGGGTATGGAAGTTCTGAAAGTGTTCGCCATCGCGGGAGACGGCAAGATTGAGCGGCGATCTTCCAGTAGTTGTGTCGTTATAGATGAGCACCACTCGTCCGTCGCGCAGGACCACCGCGTCGATTCCGGAGTTGGGATTCGGCACTGTGAGCGGATGCACTCTGGTCCAGGTCAATCCATTGTCAAATGAGTCGGAGACGCAGACTCGCGCAACCTCCGCCGTAGACCTTGCATACAGGCGCAAATGCCCTGTGCCAAGACGAACGACAGAGGGCTGAATGAGACCCCGCGTTTTGTCCGCATCCAAATCGCCGGCGCCGCCATCGCCTGCCTGTGGCAGGATGGGACCGATCTGGGTCCAGGTCTTGCCGTTGTCCGTGCTGCGCTCGATCCAGATCGACCAGGAGCGATACGCCTCAACGGAGGCGCCGCTGACGATGGTTCCATCCTCGAGAATCAACGGTTTGGCTCTTATCGGTCCAAGCACTCCGGCAGGCAAGTGCTCGACAGGGGACCAGGTAAGCCCTTCATCCTTGCTGAACCTTCGCGCGCCTACCCAATCCGATGGGGATGGACCGAATTTGTAGTAGAGCCACAGGCGCCCATCGCGAGTGTGAAAAAGAACGGGATTCCAGCAGGCGACCCGAGGTTCGCGCGCCAGTTCGACGGGTGCCGACCAGCCTTTGCTAGCTCGTCTTGCCGCCCAGATCGCAACGTCCGGCTTGCCTTCGGCACTGCCGCCAAACCATGCCGACAAAAGATCGCCGTTGTTCAATTCAACAATGGTGGATGCATGGCTGGAGGCAAAGGAAGTTGAACCAAGTGGAAAGATTAATTCGCCGGAAGCCTGCGCCTGCAACAGCGAAGCGGAAAACGCAAGCAGTGCGGCGGCAAATCGTAACAGAAACACGGATTCCCCCCGGAAAGCGATCACGGACAGATGCACACAAAAATTCTTTTCCCTCTGCGGCGGACCTCACTTCAGTAGCTCCGCACCCACTCCAGAATCGACCTTACCGCAACCCCGCTCGGCCCTTTGGCGATATAGGGACGCGAATCTTCCACCCATGCCACGCCGGCGATATCGAGGTGAATCCACGGTGTCTCTTCCACGAAGACCTTCAAAAACTCCGCCGCCGTACTTGCCCCACCCCAGCGTCCGCCGGTGTTCTTGATGTCGCCGATATCGCTCTTGATCATCTCGGCGTACTCCTCGCCCAGCGGCAGCCGCCAGAACTTTTCGCCCGAGGTACCCAGCGCCGCATTGAACTTCGCATAGGTATCCTCGTCGTTCGAAAAAGCTCCCGCGTTCACCATTCCCAGCGCCACGACGCACGCGCCGGTCAGCGTAGCCGCATCGATCAGGTGCGTCGCGCCAAGCTGGCGAGCATAAGTCAGCCCGTCAGCCAGAACCATGCGCCCCTCGGCGTCCGTATTGATCACTTCGATAGTCTTGCCCGGCTTGTCAGCCGAGAACGGCATCGCCGTCTGCACGTCGCCTGGCTTTTGCGCCGTGCCCGAAGGCATATTTTCCGCCGCGCAAACCACGGCGATCACCCGCACCTTCGGCTTCAGCAGCGCAATGGCGCGCATGGCCCCGATCATCGCCGCGCCGCCGGCCATGTCGTACTTCATCTTCTCCATGTTGTCCGAGGGCTTGATGGAGATGCCGCCGGTATCGAAGGTGATGCCCTTGCCCACAAGTCCGAGCACCGGCCCGTCTTTCACTCCCGCGGGCTCATAGCGAAGAACAATCAGCGCCGGCGGCTCCGCCGAACCCTGCGAAACGCTCCAGAACGCCCCCATCTTCAGCTCGTGCAACTTATCAGTGGAATAGACCACTGACTTGAGTCCCACTCCGTCGGCCATTGCCACCGCGCGCTGCCCAAGAATGGTCGGCGTGAGCTTGTTACCCGGCTCATTGACCAGCGACCGGGTAAAGTTCTGGCTCTCGCCCACGATCACGCCCTCGGCAAATGCGGCTTTCAGAGCTGACTGATCCGCGCCAGCCGGCGCAACCAGCGTGAACGACTCAACGCTCTGGTCCTTGCGGTCGCTGCGATAAGTATCGGGATCGAAGTCGCCCACAAACGCGCCCTCGACGGCCGCACGAATACCGCGCACGGCTTCCAACTCCTTTGCAACCGGCAGCGCAAAAATCAGTTCCCGAATGCCGCGCGGCTTGATGAAACGAACGGCGGTTCCGGCCGCATTACGAACCTTATCCACCGTAGCCTTGGCCTGCTTGCCCAGCCCGACGATCAGCAGCCGCTTGGCCTTCAGCCCAGCCGGAGCATGCAGCAGCACAGTTTCATTGGCGCCGGCTTTGTATTCGCCGCTCCCCAGCACGGCGGCCGCGGCGGCCTTTACCGCAGCATCCGCAGTCAGCAGCAAGGCGCCGGCTTGGCGTCGGCCTCCTTCGAAGTTTGTGTATCGGCAGCCAAAACGGCCAGCAAATCGGTCTCAATTCCGGCGAGATCCGCAAAAGACAGTTGGGTTTTCATTGTTTCCTCACTGGTATTTTAGGTGCTTCTCTTCGTCAACGCCCCATGCGATGCTTATTGGCATTGATGGCGGCGCGGGATTCGCGGTCGGCTTCCCGCCTTTTCTCGGTCTCTCGTTTGTCCCAGTCCTGCTTGCCCTTGGCAACTGCCAGTTCGCACTTCACCCGCCCGTTGCGGAAGTAAAGCCGCGTAGGAATGAGCGTGTGACCCTTGATCTGCGTCTTTTGGAGTAGCTTGCGAACCTCGTCCCGGTGCAGCAGCAGTTTGCGAGTCCGCGTTGAGTCGTGATTAGCGATATTCCCGTGTGAATAAGGACCGATATGAACGTTGAGCAGAAACGCCTCGCCGTCCTTGATCAGTCCGTAGGAGTCTTTGAGGTTGGCTTGGCCCTCGCGGATGGACTTTACCTCTGTCCCGCGCAGCGCCACGCCGGCTTCAAACCGTTCCAGCAAAAAGTAGTTATGGCTGGCCGCGCGATTGTGCGCTGCATCCCGCTCGCCGCTGGCCACAGGGTCGCGGGGCTTGTTCGGCTTTTGCGGTCCGGATGTGTCCTTGGGAACGATGACGTGGCTGGTTTGGCGGCTCACGGGCGAGTAACCTCGAATCTTCATCCTAGCATCGGGACCGGTTTCATCCGCGTTCCAGCGGGGCTTTGCTAAAATGGAGCTTCGAAGGATGAGTGGAATTTTAAGCAAGAATTATGTCAAAATCTGCGTCCGGGGCAGCCAAGGCAGCCCGCAAGCACCCGATATTGAATACGGGCAGGCTGAGACGCATGGGAGTACGATGAACCGTTGCGCTCAATGTCAGGCTGTTTCCCGGTGGGTATTCCCGGAAGCCGCATTCCAAATCGCCCTCTTCGCAGTTCTGGCCGTCTTTTTGCTGTCCAGCGTTCCCCTGCACGCACAGTCGGCCAAAGCACTGTTCAAGCACGGACAGACCGCAGAGACAAAAGAAGACTACGATACCGCCTTCAACGACTACCAGAAGGCGCTGGCCAAGGCGCCCAAGGATCTGACTTACCGCACAGCGCTGATTCGCGTGCGGGTTTCAGCCTCGGCCATGCATATGACCAAAGGCCGCAAGGTGCTGGCAGCAGGCGACGAACAGGGCGCATTGGCGGAGTTCATTCATGCCTCTGAGATCGACCCCAGCAACGAAGCCGCAGAGCAGGAGATCGCCAAGATGCGCAAGCAGCACGGCGAAGCGAATCTGGCAGGCGAGACCAGTCTTACCATGGAGCCAGGCAAGCAGGAAGAGCTCGACTCCATCGGTGGGCCGGCCATACTCAAGCCGGTCTCGAATGAGCCGCTCACCCTGCACATGACAGAAGACACAAAGGTCATCTACCAGGCCATCGGCAGAGCTGCCGGGATCAATATTCTCTTTGACCCGGACTACGCCTCCAAGCGCATTCAGGTGGATCTGAACAATGTCTCCCTGCTCGACGGCCTGCGCATTGTGGGCACCATGTCCAACACTTACTGGCGTCCGGTAACCAACAATACCATCTTTGTGGCCGCCAACTCTCGCGCCAAGCACACCGAACTGGATGAAGCAGCAGTCGAAACCTTCTATCTGACCAACGCCTGGCAACAGAATGACCTGAACGACGTGCAGACGGCGCTGCGCAACGTGCTTCCCGGCGCAAAAGTCTACGGCGTCGCTAGCCAGAACGCTATCGTAATGAAGGGAACCCCCGACGAGTTGATGCTGGCGCAAAAGCTCGTCAACGACCTGGATAAAGCGCGCCCCGAAGTGGTGGTCGATATCGCCATCCTCGAGGTCAGCAAAAACTGGGAGCAGAGCCTGGGCATTCAGTGGCCTTCCAGCGTGGGCATTGCACTACAGGCGCCCGGCACCAGCAGCACCAGCAGCACCACGAGCACTACAACCGGTACCACCGGCACCACAGGCAGCACCACCACCCCGTCTCTCTACGACCTCTCCCATCTGAAAGCGACTGATTTCGCGGTCACTGTTGGTGGGGCCACGGCCAACCTGCTGCTCACCGACGACAATACCAAGATTCTGCAGAATCCGCGCATCCGGGCCACTGACGGTCAAAAAGCAACCATGAAGATCGGCTCCAAAATTCCCATCGCCACCGGTTCCTATTCGCAGCCGGGCATTACCGGCGGGGCAGCGATGGCGGATCGGATATGCCCAGACCCAGTTCCAGTACACCGATGTGGGCGTGAACATTGAAATGACGCCAACTGTCCACTATCGACCACGATGTAACGCTGAAGATCAAGATCGAAGTATCTGCGCAGAGCGGCCAGGTAACCATCAGCGGCGTAACCGAGCCCATCCTGAGCCAGCGCGTGGTTGACCAGGTAATCCGGCTGCGCGAGGGCGAGGCCAGCATCCTGGGCGGCCTGCAGAACAAGCAGGAAGCGGTCAACTGGAGCGGCATCCCCGGGCTCAGCTCGATTCCCCTCCTCAAGTACCTCTTCGGCTCTAAAGACCACACCATCAACGAAGATGAACTGGTCTTTCTCGTGGTGCCCCACATCGTTCGTACTCAAATGCTGGATACGTTGAACCTGCGCACCGTCGATACCGGCGCGGGCACCACGGTCCAGTTGCGCCACATCTCCAGTGAAACTCCAGCCGCGAATCCGTCCCCAGCGCCAAATCCTGGTCGTTCGCAGATAAACCCCCCGCGGTCCACTGTAGGCACCATTCCGGCCCAAAGTGCAGCGGCGGCCGGCCCGGCAGCACTCCTGCAGATGAGGAAGGCGGCCGATGCAAATGGCGTGACGGCAGCTGCGGAAGTCGCCAACCACCCGCCCATTGTCCAGCCGAACCCACCTGTTCCGCAGCCTGCTTCGCCCGTCCCGCAGCCAGTCCCGGCAATTCCGCAGTCCAATCCTCCGGCCATTTCGCCGCAACCGGGCCCGGTAAGCCTTACCATCACTCCGCTGCCTGATCCGGTGGCCACCGGGGCCACATTCAAGATTCCGGTCCAGATCAGCGGCGGCGTGGATATTGCCGCCGTTCCCCTGCAGATTCAATACGATCCGGCCAAACTTTCGCTCGTCAATGTGGATAGCGGAGACTTCCTGGGCCGTGACGGAAAGCCCGTCACCCTGATTCACCGTGACGACGGGCCGGGGATGATTAACATCAATGCCTCGCGCCCGCCCGGAGCGCCCGGCTTGAGCGGAGCGGGCACCGTCTGCGTCCTTAGTTTCCAGGCCAAGTCGGCTGGACAGAGTACCTTGGTCATTAACCATCCGACCGCCATGAACAGCGCCCAGCAACAGGTGCAGGCCACCGGTTCGCAGGCAAGCATTGTGGTGAAATAGTCGAATGAAACACGAGTTGACGACAAACCGTATCGTTCCCCGCGGAGAGCGGGGGCTCACGTTCGTCGAATTGATCGTGACCACCTCGATTCTGGCCATTCTCGCCATGTGCGCACTCCCCGTTGCGCGCTTCGAAATGAAACGCCAGAATGAGCGCCAGCTTCGCTATGACCTGTGGATGATGCGCGACGCCATTGACAAGTACAAGGACGCGGCAGACAGAAATGCATTCCAGGTCAAGGTAGACAGCCAGGGCTATCCGCCTGATCTTGAAACGCTGGTCAAGGGCGTTGAAGTACAAACCAAGAAAGTGCGGTTTCTGCGCAAGATTCCCATCGACCCAATGACCGGAAAAGCCGAGTGGGGGCTGCGCTCCATGAAGGACGATCCGGACTCCGACTCTTATAGCGGCGACAGCGTTTTCGATGTATATTCAAAGTCCCAGGGAACGGCCCTGGACGGAACCAAATATTCCACCTGGTAGCTGGCCCGCTTGGGCCGGTTAGAGGTTTGTGTGATCAGGATTCGCAAACAAGACGCGGGCTTCACCATGGTCGAGCTGCTGATCGTCATTTCGATCATGCTCATCCTCATGCTGATTGCTGTGCCAAAATATACCATCGCCATCAAGAATGCCCGGGAAGCGGTACTCAGGGAAGACTTGCACATCATGCGCGCGGCCATCGACTCCTACACCATGGATAAGCAGAAGGCTCCGCAATCGCTGGACGATCTGGTTCAGGAAGGCTACCTGAAGACCATCCCTGAAGACCCCATTACTCGCTCCAAAGACACCTGGCAGACCGATACCAGCGATATGATGAGCTCTGTCGATCAGACCGATCCCGGCATTGTCGACGTTCACTCCGGCGCCGAGGAATCCTCCACCAACGGCGAGAGCTATAATACCTGGTAACTTCAGAGGCAAAAATGCTTCGTCGGAATCTTAGCGTGCCCCTGCTCATCTTGTGCGCGGCGTTCCTTATTCCAGCCGTGCACGCGCAAACCGCCAGAACCATCACCATCCGTATGTTGGATAGCAAAACCGCGCGCCCCATTGTGCCTACCAATTTCCTGGTCCGCATTAATCATCAGCAGGCCATCCATGCCAATTGGGTCACTCAGAACGAGAACCGCACGGCAACTGTGACCCTTCCCGCCGACGCCTCCGTGATCTCCATTCAGGCCACCTACGATAGCGCTATGCAGATCTTCGTCAATTGCGACTCCATGCAGGATAAGCAGAACCCTCAAGCACAGTGGTATCCGATCTCCACCATCCTCGCTTCGGGAGTTGTGGCTCCCAACACTTGCAGCAAGATGATCGAAACCGCCAAGCCCGGAGAATTCATTTTCTTTGTCCGCAGAGCAAACTTTCACGAACGGACACAGGAAGATTTTTAGAAAATTTTGCCTATAGGTATCGAGCGCTTCTCTGCCGGCCAGAAGATGACCAGTCCCGGCAAGAATAGGTAGCGTCCCGGCAAGAATGGGTAGCGCTGGCCTCCTGGCCGGCTGTAGCGTGGACCTCCGGTCCACGCTCACTCCACGCCTTCGGGAGAGATACTCTAGTACTGGCTGAATTGGACCATTCGGGAACCCTGCCATGCCGTCTGATCTCAATGGAACCACCGCATTCGACCTGGCTCTCCAGGCAGAGCGTTTCTACGCGGCACTGATCCCTGCCGCCGGCTCTGATCCAAGCCAAACCTGGGCGGTAAATTGCTCTATGCCGGCGAGCTCGATCGAGAAAGCCGCGCGTTGATCGTCGCCGCCAATATCGCCGGCGCGGCATCTCTTGCGGCCACCGCCGACTCGGCCGCGCAAAAACAGGCAATCAGAGACGGAGTGGCCGACTTCCTGGTCACTTCCCTCGACGAGGCCCTGCGCATTCTAAAAAACGAAATTCGCAAGCGCGAAACCGTTGCGGTCTGTGTGGCTGCTGCGCCCCAGGCAGTCGAGCGCGAAATGCTGGAGCGCGGCGTACTGCCCGATCTGCTGCGGCCCGGCTCCGCCTCTTCACCGGCATTTGCGACGTTCCTCAGCCAGGGCGCGCAACAGATTCAGCTTTCCGACCTCGATGAAAATCAAACCCTGCTGGCCTGGAGCGTAGCCTCCGCTCCCGCGCAATGGCTGCCCAAACTGGACGCTATCGCCCTCGAATGCCTGGAGAAAATATGGGTGCCCCAGGTCTCGATCAGACTGGGCCGCCCGCCGCTGGCTGCGCCTGGCCCCACGCTACCTCGGCCGTCTATCGCAAAACCAGCGCCTGCTCCGCTGCAACAAAGAATCCGCCCAAAAGTTTCTTGAGCAATTACGTGATCAAGTAGAACAAGGAGAAATCAAAGTCCCAGTAGAAGTTCGCCTAATGAATCTAGTCCAAACCGAGCAGCACAGATTCTCACCGCCAACAAGCTAACTAGCTAACCTGCCAACCGTTCAACTTGCTGACTCGCCAAAATCATTCTCCCCCACCGCCAGCCTCTTCAATCCGCGCCCAAAGTTCCTTAATCCCATACCCGGTCTTAGCTGACACCGGCAGCACCTCGTCCAGCTCCAGCCCCTTCTTCAGCGCCAGCAAATTCCGCGTGCGCTCATTGCCGCTAAGCCGATCAATCTTTGTAGCCGCCACAACAAACTCACGCCCCATTGCTCGCAGCCAATCAATCAACTGCCGGTCACTCTGCTGCGCAGGCACATTCGAGTCCACCAGGCAAACGCAAAGTTTGAGCGTCGAGCGAATAGCCAGGTAAGGCTCAATAAACGCCGGCCAGCCCGCCGAAATCGATTTTGAAATCTTCGCGTACCCGTACCCCGGCAAGTCGGCAAAGACCATCTTCCGCCGCTGGCTTTGATCCAGAAGAGCGAAAAAGTTGATCGCCCGCGTCCGTCCCGGCGTCTGCGAAACCTTGGCCGTCTTCTCGCCCACCAGCGCATTCAGCAGGCTCGATTTGCCCACATTCGACCGCCCCAGAAAAGCAATCTCCGGCACATCCGGCGCGGGAAACTGCTCCGCATCCAAAGCCGAAAGCAAAAATTGAGTCGTATAGTGCATCAAGTCTGAGGATACAGGAACAACGCTCCTTATATTCAGTTGAGCCAACGAATTAGAAGTGAAGCGAGCAAGATAACGACCACCGTTGCAACCAATCTGATAAGCGAAGATCTATGCGCTCGAAACGGACTCCCGAAGAGCCGATGGTAAAGGGTCTTGTTGGGAGGGTATTTGGTGCGATTGAGCTTGGAAGCGTCGCGGGCCTTGGTGAGATCAAGCGAAATAGACTGGAGCGCGTCAGAGGCTTCATTGGGAAATCTAAGTATGCCTCGCAGAAGATGGTCGGTATAGATATAAAGCGAGTTATCTAATTCAGCTTCATTGGCCGCATAAGCCAGGGTCATCTTTGCATTTCGATCCAGAGGTATATCTTTCATGAGATCTGTCAGTGGTTTACCGCATGGCAAGGGAATCCCAAGGGTAGAGCGAAGATTTGTCTCATGATTGTTGAGGATATCTGACGCGATTGAGTGCGACTCTCTTTCCCTAATAATGCCGACCAGAATGTGTCCTGTCGCTATTTCGCCAGCAGAATGAAAGGATGCCTCATAACGAGAGTAGAAAATCGCACGTCTTGCAGGTTCCGTGTACCGCTCAAACATCGGCACGCCTTTCGTCCGACAGTCTTATTGCGGCGCAGGCAAATTAGCCGGCATCTCCGCCGGCGGCGCCACGGCCAGTACCTCGGTTTCAGCAGGCATCGCCGCCGGCAGCGGCCGTTCCAGCGCCAGCGCCAGCACCTCGTCCATCTGATCCACAAAGTGCAACTTCATCGCCTTCTTGATATTGTCCGGCAGCTCCTCAATATCCTTCTCGTTTGCGCGCGGCAGGATGATCTCGAATACCCCGGCCCTCAGCGCCGCCAGCAGCTTCTCCTTCAATCCGCCGATAGCCAGCACCTTTCCGCGCAGCGTAATCTCGCCGGTCATTGCCACATCGCGCCGCACCGGAATCTTCGCCAGCGCGCTGGCCATCGCCGTCGCCATGGTGATTCCCGCCGAAGGTCCGTCCTTGGGAATCGCTCCCTCCGGCACATGTACATGGAGATCGACGTTGCGGTAGAACTCGCGCGTGAGCCCCAGCGCTTGCGCCCGCCCGCGAATGTAGCTGAGCGCGGCCTGCGCCGACTCCTGCATCACGTCGCCAAGCTGGCCGGTAATGGTGAGCTTGCCCTTGCCGTCCAGCACCTGCACCTCGGTGGTAAGAATGCTGCCACCCACCTCGGTCCAGGCCAGCCCGGTCACCAGCCCGATCTCGCTTTTTTCGTGCACCTCGGAGTCACGGAACTTGGCCACGCCCAGAAAATCATGAATATTCGCGGCCGTCAGTTCTTCCTTGTGCTTGTGGCCGCTCTTCACCACCCGGCGCGCAACCTTGCGGCAGATATTGCCAATTTCGCGCTCCAGGTTTCTCACCCCGGCTTCGCGCGTGTATCCACGAATAATTTCCAGAATCGCGTCGTCGGCAAAAACCAGGTTCGCTTCACTAAGCCCGGTCTGCGCGCGTTGCTTCTTCACCAGGTACTGCTTGGCGATCTCCAGCTTTTCCTGTTCCGTATACCCTTGCAGCCGCAAAACTTCCATGCGATCCTGCAGCGCCGCCGGAACCGTGTGCAGCACGTTGGCCGTAGCCACAAACAGCACCTGCGACAGATCGTAGTCCACATCCAGGTAGTGATCCTGGAAGGTAGTGTTCTGCTCCGGATCAAGGACCTCAAGCAGCGCCGACGCCGGATCGCCGCGGAAATCCGAAGCCATCTTGTCCACTTCGTCCAGCAGAAAGACCGGGTTCTTGGTCCCTGCCCGCTTCATATGCTGGATAATCTGTCCGGGCAACGCGCCGATATAAGTGCGCCTGTGTCCGCGAATCTCCGCCTCGTCGCGAATCCCACCCAGCGAGAGCCGCACAAACTTGCGCCCCGTCGCCTTCGCAATCGACATTCCCAGCGAAGTCTTGCCCACTCCCGGCGGTCCGGCAAAACAAAGAATCGAACCCTTCGGGATTTTTCACCAACTGGCGCACGGCAAGAAACTCAAGAATGCGGTCCTTGATCTTTTCCAGCCCATAGTGGTCCGTGTTCAGCACCTTCTCCGCATATTCGATTGAGCGCGTCTCCTTCGAGCGCTTCTTCCACGGCACCGCCAGCAGCCAGTCGATATAATTGCGGCTCACGGTCGATTCAGCCGACATAGGCGGCATCGCTTCCAGTTTCTTCAGCTCCTGGATCGCCTTGTCCAGAACCTCTTTGGGCATTCCGGCGGCTTCAATCTTCTTGCGCAGCTCGTCGAACTCGCTCTTCTCGCCCCGGCCCAGTTCCTTCTGGATAGCCTTGATCTTTTCGTTCAGGTAATATTCTTTTTGCGCCCGCTCCATCTGCCGCTTCACGCGCGATTGAATATTGCGGTCCAGGTCCAGCTTTTCAATCTCCACGTCCAGCACGTCGGCAATCCGCGCCAGGCGCGCCGCCGGATCGAAGACGCCCAGCAGTTCCTGCTTCTCCTCGATGCCCAATTGCAGGTTGGCCGCGATCGTGTCGCTCAGCTTGGCCGGCTCGTCCATGCGCACCGTGGCAATGATGGTCTCGTAGTTCAGCGATTGCTGCAGCTTGACGTACTGCTCAAAAAGCGTGGTCACACGCTGCATCAGTTGCTCCACCGCCGGAGTCATCTCAAAGTCGGTTCTGCCGGTGCGCACCGTCGCCACAAAAAATCCGTCGCGGTCGTTCACTTCGGTCGACTTGGCGCGCTCCACGCCCTCCACCAGCACCTTGATATTGCCGTCGGGCATCTTCACGCTCTGCACGATATTGCAAATCGATCCGACCTGGTAGATATCCTTCGCCTTCGGTTCGTCCACTGAGGCATCGTGCTGCGTGGCAAGAAAAATCTTGCGGTCGCCGGTCAGCGCTTCTTCGAGAGCCCTCACGCTCGACTCGCGCCCCACCACGAAGGGCGTCATCATATAAGGAAAGATGACCATGTCCCGGATGGGCATCATGGGCAGCTTGCGCGGCTCGGTCTTTTCGCGGGATGCGGTCATAGTGCCCCCAGGGTATTGGACACACAAAGCCAACTCCGGGTTGGAAGCTGGCTTCGCGGTTCAGGTTAAATTGTACAGCGAATTTGGAAAGTACGGGTTCGAAAGCCTAAATGGTGGATTTCTTTCAATCTAATCCAACCCACACTCACTTAGCTCGCGAGATATGCGACTGAATCTCTGCCAGCTTCCTCGGTGCTTCCCAGATCGAATAGCTATTGAACAGAAACTGCCCGCCCAGGATGAGCAGCCATATCCACAGCGCAAAACGCAGTTGGCGGCGCGGGACGCGCGTACTCAGAATCGTGCCAGTGATCGCCCCGGCAACTCCGCCAATGATCAGATGAATCAGCAGTTCCGGGTTCGAAGCGTGCGAAAACCAATGCGCCCCGCTGCCGATAAGCGAGATGACAAAGCCAAAGGCAATATCCGTTCCCACTACCTGCGCGGGCGCCAAAGTCGTCAGGCTCAGCAGCGCCGCCGAGCCCAGCGCTCCCGCTCCAGCCGACGAAAAGCCCACCTCGGCACCCACCGGGAACATCAGCCATGACAGCAGTGGCCTGCGATCAGGGGGCTGCGGATTCTGCCGCATCGGGCGAAAGTAAATCAATATCTGCCACGCCGCCGTCGTCACCAATATCGCACCCAGCAGCGCATTCAACAGATTCTGCGAACCCGTATTCACGAGTTGCTTCAGAAAGAGCGAGCCGATAATCACTCCCGGCACGCCGCCCAGGGACATATAGCCCAGCGTGCGCCACGCCACATTGCGCCGCGCAATCTGCGCCGGTACCAGAATTAATTTCACGGCAGCGGCAAACATCAAGCCAATGCCAACCGCCACCGGCGCGGGAACACCAAGAAACAAAATCAGAACCGGTACGGTGAGAGTGCCTGCGCCCACCCCGGTAAGCGCGATAAAAAGTGCGATGAAAAACCCTATGAGATACTGCATGGGGAGGCCTCTCTATTTCCTTGCGGTCGCTAACTTCGCGCCGCTTCAATGTGAATACCGCACTCAACTTTGTGGCCGGACCAGCGTCCCGACCGCGGATCGTTAGGATCGAGCGGCAGACTGGTACAAGGCTCGCAACCAATCGAGGTATAGCCCTTTTCATAGAGCGGCAGCAGCGGAATCGAAAGCTCTTCGCAGGCGTACCAAACATCGCGCGTGGTCCACGCAGCCAGAGGCGCCAGCTTCAGCACCTGCCGTCCGCCGGGAAGCGTAAACGGTGCCGCTTCCTCCAGCGCCGCACGGCTCTTCGCCTGTTCACGCCGCAAACCGGTCAGCCACACGCCATACTGCGCAATCGCTTTGAACAGCGGTTCCACCTTGCGCATCCTGCAGCATTGATCGGGCGCCGACCGATAAAGAATCCCGTGCTCGGTCTCCTGCTCGGCAACGGTTTTCTCCGGCAGCAAATTGATCAGGTTCAATTCCCACTCGCGCACGATGTGATCCCGGTACGCATAAGTCTCGGCAAAGTGATAGCCGGTATCAAGAAACAGTACCGGTATCCTCACATCCTGTTCCTGCGCCAGCTTGGCCAGCAGCACGTCCTCAGCCTGAAAACTGCACGTCAAGCACACATCTTTTCTGCCCGTAATCTCGCGAGCCAGCGTGGCGCGCACCTCATTCAGCTTCTCGTTCACTTCGCGCGTGATTTCAGCGGTACCCATCACAAACCTGCCTTCTCTGAAGGAATAAAAATCCCAGCACTGTGCAAGAGCTGATAAATCGCGGAGACCGCCTTGATAGCGTCGTCTGCCTCCAGCGTAAGTTCCCGATCCTCGACGCGCGCAATCAGCGTGCCGCTCTCGTTCGCGTTCACCACTAGCGCCAGCAGTCCCGATTGAACCTGCAATTTAGTCACGATCTCAAGCAAAGTTGGATGGAGCAGAAAAATCTCATCGCCGGCTTCGATGCGATTGGAAACAACTCCGGCTGTAAACAGAGAACGCTCGATGGAGTCAATCAGCTCTGCGGGCCCAGCGAGTTCCAGAACGCCGCCCCGATGCCCCCATCGCGCTTCTCTTTCACCCGCGGTAACCGGCCCCCACGCGTCCAGATGAACGTGATCTCCCGCCGACGCAACTGCAGTAGCAGCGGTAATTATGCCCGCAGCCGCCGTAGCGTTGGTCTCCGGGTCGATCACAATAAATGCGCCGGTGCTGCGATTCTCACCGTAAAGGTCGACCGCGATGGGCCGCAGCAGATCGAGCGTCACCACGCCGATCCCGTTCATCTCAAGCGTCTCCGCAGCCTCATGCTTGAGAGTCGCAATGTCGGTGCGATGCTCCACACTGCTAATAAATGCCGGCACAGTCTGGCTTGCGTGCTTGATCAGGTAGCGGCGGTTCTTGCTGAGTCCGCGCTGATCCGTCCACACCAGCGCAGCCTTCACGGTTTTCGCAACTGTTGCCGGTGCACTCGAAGCCACAATCAGATCGCCGCGGCTGATATCGAGCTCGCGATCCAGCACCAGCGTCACCGAAAGAGGCGCGCGAGCCTCGTCAAGGTCTCCGTCGAAGGTCACTATGCGCGCAACCTCCGCGCTCCTGCCGGAAGGCAGCACGGTAATTTTGTCGCCCGCTCGTACCGTTCCCGACGCAATCTGTCCCGCAAAACCGCGAAAGGTGTGGTCAGGACGAAGAACGCGCTGCACCGGAAAGCGGAAGGGCGCGTCGCCATTCTCCGTGGCCGATGGCAACTGCTCCAGCAGCGCCAGTAGCGATGGCCCTCTGTACCAGGGCATCGACTGCGAGCCATGAACGACGTTGTCCCCCTTCAACGAGTTGACCGGCACAAAGACCGGCTCGACAGGGTTGCCCGTGTCTGCCGCAATCTCATCGAGGACAGAAGTAAAGTCGCGCTCAATCGCTCTGAAGCGGTCCTCGTCGTAGCTAATCAAATCCATTTTGTTCACGGCCACCAGAACGTGCCGCACGCGCAGCAGCGATGCAATATACGCATGGCGGCGCGACTGCATCAGCACGCCTTTGCTGGCATCGATCAGTACCACCGCTGCATCGGCCGTCGAAGCTCCCGTGGCCATATTGCGCGTGTACTGCTCGTGTCCCGGCGTATCCGCAATGATGAACTTGCGCCGCGCCGTCGAAAAATAACGGTAGGCTACGTCGATGGTGATCCCCTGCTCCCGCTCGGCGCGCAACCCGTCGGTCAACAATGCAAAATCGATCTGCCCCGGCGCGGTCGTTCCCTTGCCTTCGATCGAGCGCACCTGGTCTTCATAAACCGATTTTGAATCGTAGAGCAGCCGCCCGATCAGCGTGGACTTTCCATCATCCACGCTGCCCGCCGTTGAAAAGCGCAGCAAATCCTTCTCTCGATCTTGCGCGAGAAACTCATCGATAGAAAATCCTGAATTTTCCAAACCCGCCACCAAAGTAGCCAACTTTAAACTCCTCCCAATTTCGACCCAGCACTTTGTCCTTTAGTCCCTAGTCCCTAGTCCCTAGTCCCTAAAAGTACCCCTCCCGCTTCTTCAACTCCATCGACCTTCCTGGTCGTGGTCGATTACGCGGTTGGCGCGCTCCGAAGAGCGGAACGACATCAGCTCCTCGATGATTGCCGGGAATCGTCTCCGCATCCGAACGAATCGCCCCGGTGCATGGGCTGCAACCCAGCGACCGCAGCCGCGACTTGACCATCTGCGGTTGCTCGCCCGGCCGCGCTGATGAAATCCTGCTCGATGGGAATCAGCGCGTCGCCGCGCACATACATCGGCCGCTCCTTGGCAAAGTACAGATCCACCACCGGAATCTTTTCCTCGTGGATGTAGTGCCACACGTCCATCTCCGTCCAGTTCGAAAGCGGAAAGACGCGAATGCTCTCGCCCGGATGAATGCGCGCGTTGTAGAGGTTCCAAAGCTCCGGCCGCTGGTTCTTCGGGTCCCACTGCCCAGCTTCGTCGCGGAACGAATAGATGCGCTCCTTGGCCCGCGATTTCTCTTCGTCGCGCCGCGCACCGCCGAAGGCCGCATCGAAGTTGTAATGCTTCAGCCCATCGAGCAGCGCCTGCGTCTTCAGCAATCCGCAGCAGCGCTTGGTATCGAGCGCAATCGGATTGGCTCCCGCCGCAATCGCCGCCTCGTTGCGCCACACCATCAGCTCCGCGCCAACGACTGCGCGCCATCTCGTCGCGAAACGCGATCATCTCGCAAATTTGAAGCTGGTATCGATGTGCAACAGCGGAAACGGAATGGGCCCGGGATAGAAAGCCTTCTGCGCCAGCCGCAGCATCACCGAAGAATCCTTGCCGATCGAATACAGCATCACCGGCCGCTCAAATTCCGAGGCAACCTCGCGCATAATGTGAATGCTCTCGGCCTCAAGCAGGCGCAGATGGCTCAGCCGCGCTGGGGCAAGCGGCTTCTCCGCCAAATGTGTTGATAGAGTTGTTTCGCTTGCGACAGACGGCATTGTGACCTCTTCGCTTCGTAGAGAGAGTTGAAGCCTTGAATGGCGAAAGAGTCATTCGGAGGATTCAGCTTCGTTCTATTTTGTAGGTGTGCTCTGGATTGGTTATGCGGTCAGTTCTTTAAGTGAACCGGCGCACCCGTTGAAGACGCTCAGCAACAATGGCGGCGACAACAACAACAGGCGCGGCTTGGGAAAGCGCAATCCATCAGTCTTTCGAGTGTAGCAAAACAATGCGTTCGGCGCAATATAAGCCTCGCCAATCGAAGAGCGACTCTCTATCCTCCCGACTGCGATTTATTAGGTCTTATCGACTGGAATCTACCGGCGCGTTTCGTCTGGTAGCGCCGGCCTCCTGGCCGGCTGTAGCGTGGACCTCCCGGTCCACGTCCACTCCACGCCTTAAGGAGAACCACTCTAGATCTTTGTTTCCATTCGTCTTGAGAGCAAAAAGACCCGGTTACTTGCCCTCCAGAACGATAAGCTCGACGGTATCTGTGGGCAGGGCATTGGTTAACTTCAACTTGCCTCCGCTGCCCGATTTTTCCTCCACCAGTTCCAGATTCTGGCTATTGCTGATCCGGTAACGCTTGATGCTGAATGCCCTGTTGCCCCAGGGTAGATTGTCGATCGCCAGATTGTAGCCGGCATTGTCGCGGTAAACGATATTTGTGCGACGGGGAAGACGTGCCCTCCCGCCAATGAATCCTGTAGATATAGCGTAATTGCTGATGAATATTTGAACTGTCTTGCCATCCGCAGACCGGCCCGCCAGCGCCGCAAAACCGAAGGTGTCAGCGCCCTCGACCGCCAACCGTTGCGGCGTCTCCAGCATTTTGCCCATGGCCTTGAACGCATAGGCAGTTTTGAAATACCGTCCTTGCCGATCGAAGAGCCCCATCCATGCCGCATCTCCGCGATAGAAATGCGCATGATCGATCGGAGCGTCCTCGAAATAACTCAGAACCGCGCCGACGTAAGCGGCGTTGTGCGCGCCTTGCAGCTCAGCCTTCTCTCCCGCTCTGAAATCAGAACTCAGATTCCATTCCGAAAGAATGCTCTCCGCTTTCGTAAACCCATCTGAGTCGAGTACCTTGCGGACTTCCCGGGCCAGCCGAACGGCATCATACGGGTCGGCAGAGGCGTTGGCGTATGTGTGCCAGGAGTAAAAATCCAGCGGCAACTTATGTGCGGCGCAATACTGGATAAAGCCTTCACGATAAGGTCCAGCGTCAGCATGAGCAACGGCATCGCCGCCCACTTTCAGCGCCGGATCGACGGATTTCAGAGCCAGCGCCGTCTTTGCATAGAGCGAGTAAAACTGCTCTGGAGTGCTAGTCCAGAACAATCCATCCGGTTCATTCCAGAATTCCCAGTAGCGGATGTTGTAGTGGAACCCGTTCGCCCAGCCCTGGTTGTAATGCATCGCAATATGCTTGGTCACGTTGGCAAACTTATCGAAGTCAGCCGGCGGAGTCATATCGGCGCCCCAACTGCGTCCCACGCGGTAATAAATCTCCGCCCCGCTTGCACGAATCGCGGCCAGCACTTTATCGGTCGGACCAAAATTGTAGCTTTCCGGCTTTTCCGGATCGGCGTTCGCATCAGGAAAGAGGATGGCAGCGTTGCCCGCCTTCACAACTCCGGCGCGCTCCGCGGAATCTGGAATCAGATCGGCCAGGTCTTTGTTTGTGTACTCGAATTTTGAATCGATCTCGGTCGGCCCCATGAAGTCGTGGGTGCGAACCTGGTCGACGCGCAGTTCCTTATATTGCCGCACAAGATTGGGCAGTCCCGCCATCACCGGCGTAGGTTGCCCGTTCAAACCCTGAAATGACCGAATCTCGCCAATCACCTTGCCGGCATCCGCCTGCAACGAACGAAAACCATCGCTCGCGGAAGTTTGTGCGAATGCAGACAAGCCGGAGAGCAGAAGAAATAGAAATAATCGAGAGAGACTCTTCAATCGTAAGGCTCCTTCGTGGATGAGCCGAAGCACGTCACCGCAGCCTCACGATCGTACTCCAGCATGAGGCTGAAAGGTAGCAATTTATAGATTTGGACTTAGCCCGCTTTTTCCAGCAGGCACAGTGAAAGATCCCGTCGCTCGACCATATCGCTGGTGATCTCCAGATCCCGCGCCCTCTTGTTGTTGGGCAGGTGGAACATCAGGTCCAGCATCAGCTCTTCGAGAATCATGCGCAGTCCGCGCGCTCCCACCTTGCGCGCCAGTGCTTCGCGGGCAATGGCCGCCGTGGCTTCCACGGTAAAGTGCAGGCGAACATTCTCATACTCAAACAGTCTCTGGTACTGCTTGAGGATGGCGTTGCGCGGCTTGGAGAGAATCTCGATCAGCGCCGCTTCGTCCAGTTCGTCCAAAATGCCCATCACCGGCAGCCGCCCCACAAACTCGGGAATCATGCCGTACTTAATCAGGTCCTGCGGCTCGGTGCGGCGCAGCAACTCGGTGTCGCGATGCGAACGTGTGGTCGCTGCATCCGCCTCGGCATCCACGGCCTTGAAGCCCAACGCCTTCTTGCCTATGCGCCGGCCAACCACGCGCTCCAGCCCTACAAACGCTCCGCCGCAGATAAACAAAATGTTGGTGGTATCGACAGCCGTGAACTCCTGGTGCGGGTGCTTGCGTCCGCCCTGCGGCGGCACATTGGCCACCGTGCCTTCCAGAATCTTCAGCAGCGCCTGCTGCACGCCCTCGCCGCTCACGTCGCGGGTGATCGATGGGTTCTCGTCCTTGCGGCCAATCTTGTCGATCTCGTCGATATAAATAATGCCTTGCTGCGCGCGCGTCACGTCGCCGTCCGCGGCCTGCAGCAGCTTGAGGATGATGTTCTCCACATCCTCGCCTACATACCCGGCCTCGGTCAGCGTAGTCGCGTCCACAATTGCAAACGGCACGTCGAGCATCTTGGCCAGCGTGTGCGCCAGCAGCGTCTTGCCTGAGCCCGTCGGCCCGATCAGCAGAATGTTGCTCTTGGCCAGCTCCACTTCGTTATTGCGCACGCGGTTCATCTGGATGCGCTTGTAGTGGTTGTAAACCGCAACCGCCAGCTTCTTCTTGGTCTGGTCCTGGCCGATCACGTAATCGTCGAGGAAACTCTTCACCTCCTGCGGCTTGGGCAGGTGGCCTGCCGTAGTAGCCGGATGCGCCGGATCGCCGCGGTCGTCCTCGAGAATCGAGTTGCAGACCGCCACGCACTCGTCGCAGATGTAGGCGCGCGGGTAGTCGCTAGGCGACGAGATCAGCTTGGCCACGGCGTCCTGCGACTTGTGACAGAACGAGCAGCGGAGTGCTTCTTCGGGTCCCGTGCGCGGTTTCATTCGATTAGTCCCTCAGCATCATGTTAGCAGTGATTCCGATGCAAGCGGCGTTACCGCCGTCACACGGAATGTGGTTACGTTCGTGGCCTGTCGATGATTTCGTCGACGATGCCGTATTCCTTGGCCTGCTCGGCGTTCATGATAAAGTCTCGCTCAACGTCGCGCTCGATGCGATCCAGCGGCTGACCCGTGTGCTTGGCGATCAGATTGTTGGTAATTTCCCTGATGCGCAGTATCTCGCGCGCATGAATATCAATGTCGGTGGCCTGTCCGCTCAATCCGCCCATCGACGGCTGATGAATCAAAATCCTTGAATTCGGCAGTGCAAACCGCTTTCCCTTGGTGCCGGCTAGCAGCAAAAACGCGCCCATGCTGGCCGCCTGCCCGATGCAATAGGTGACCACGTTGTTCTTGATGAACTGCATGGTGTCGTAGATGGCCAGGCCCGCGCTGATTGATCCGCCGGGCGAATTAATGTAAAGCGAAACGTCCTTCTCCGGGTCCTCGCCCTGCAAAAAGAGCATCTGCGCAACGATCAGGTTAGCCACCATGTCGTCGATAGGGGTACCAAGAAAGATAATATTGTCGCGAAGCAGACGGGAGTAAATGTCGTAGGCGCGCTCGCCCCGGCTCGTCTGCTCAACCACCATGGGTACCAATGCCATTCGAGTGTGTTCCCCGTTCTTCCTTGTAAAGGGGACTTAATCCCCCTGTTTTGTTGGCCATGCGGCGCATCCACTTGAGCGCCTCAGGCAATTCTACCCGTTTTGCCGCCTATCCAGGCAGCCGTTCGTACAATGCCGACGCAGTCTTCTCGCGCCTCATTTGTTCCCGGATTCTAGCCAGCCCGCCGTCCTGGGTCAATCGCACTTTCAGGGCATCGATCGGCTCCCGGGACTGAAGTGCCGCCAACTGCAATTCATGGTCCAATTCCTCATCGGTAACGCTGATTTGTTCTTCAGCGGCAATGCGGTCCAGCAGAATGTTAGTCCTCACCTCGGCGGTGGCGCCGTCGCGCTGTGCCGCACGCAGGCGGGTAAAGTCCAGCTTGCGCATCTGCTCGGGTTCCATGCCCTGGGCCGCCAATGCGCGCAACCCGCGATCCAGCCGCGTATCAATCTGCTCCTGCACCAGCGACTCGGGAACCGGAAACGGAAAGCGCTCAGTAAGCGCCGCCATAAGCCGGTCCTTGGTTTCGCCTTCCACGCTGCGCCGCTTGCGGCTGGCCATATGCTCGCGAATCCGGGCTTCCAGATCGGCCAGGCTTTCATATGCGCCCAGCTCCTTGGCAAAGTCGTCGTCCATCTCCGGCAGCGTGCGCTTCTTGATAGCCTTCACTTCCACGTCGTAGGCTACGGTTTTGCCGGCAAGCTTCGGTTCGGCGTAATCGGCCGGATAGATGACCTCGGCTTTCAGCTCCTGACCGGGTTTGGCGCCACGCAGTGTGGTGGAAAAAGCTTCCACTGTATCCTTGCCGCCGATCTCAACCAGCGTATTTTCGCCACTGATCGGGGTCCCCGCGGACAGGTCTTTGTCCGTGGGGTGACTCACCGGCGCCGCATCGGCCTCGCCTTCAATCACGCCTTTGTAAGTGATCTCCGCCCAGTCGCCGTCCTTGAGCGCCCGATCTTCCTCAACCGGCTCAATGGTGGCGCGCGACTCGCGCAACTGCGCAATCTCGCGCTCGTACTCTTCTTCAGTAATCTCTACAGAAGGCTTCTCAACCGTCACCTTCTTGTAGCCCTCTATCGAAAAATCGGGAACGTATTCGAACACCGCCTTCACGTGCAGCGGCGAGCCTTCTTCCACCGTCAGCTCGGTCACCTGCGGCTGTCCAACGAGCTTCACGCCCAGCTCTGTCACAGCCTTGTTGAACCGCTCCGGCAGCAGCCCGTCGATCACGTCCTTGCGAATCTCCGTGGCATAGCGGCGCTTGACCACCGTGTCCGGCACCTTGCCGGCTCGGAAGCCGGGAATCTTCGCATATTTCTTGTAGTTCTTCACCACGCTGCCGTAGGCTTTCGCCACCTCATCGGCTGCAATCTCCAGCACCAGTTCGCGTGTGCATTCCGGATTCAGTGCTGGCCCGTGCTCGTGGGCATGGTCGTGGCCCTCGTGCTCGTGGCCTTCGTGGTCGTGGCCTTCGTGCTCGTGGGTGTGTGCGGCCTCAGCCGCCTCAGGTTGGGGATTGTTTTCGAGGGTGTCGGTAGAGCTCAATGTTTGCCTTCCAGGCCCGCCGCGGCGAGCCAAACTACTGTCGGCCGGGCTGCCGCTTTGAGGCAATACCTGCACCGTGCGGCTGAATATCTCTCACCTCATGGTAAGGGGGTTTGCTGGCAGGGGTCAAACCGGCAGTTTACTCGTTTTTGGGTAAGGGACCTGAAAAGGAACAAGAGCATAATGGGCATGGATAAGTTTCATCTCACGGAAACAATCCCGGGGGCTTTCATCCGCTCCGCGGGGAAAGAGAGATCGAGTGAAATGATGCGCAATCATCTGTGCGAAGTAGTCAAAGTTGTCGGCAATTCCGTTCCACGGCATGGCGGGCCGTCCCGCACGAAAGAATCGGCCACCGCAGGCATGAGGCCGGGCTTTGCCAGGGCCAAAGCCGGGCTTTTGCGAGTCCCTGCGCTGGTGTTACTGGTCTTGTCCGCAATCTGCCTGCATGCAGAGAATTCCGCAGCCGTCGTGTTTACCCAGTCCGCGCCCAGCATTGCCGTCTACGATTTCGTCGAGGTCACGGCCACCGTCCACTCGCCCGCACCCAAAGATCCCTTCACGGATGCGTTCCTCGCCGGAGACTTTGAGCCGGCAGGCTCCGCGGAAAAGGTCGACGTGGAAGGATTCTGCGATTCCGCCGACGGCACTCTTTATCGTATCCGCTTCATGCCCTCGAAGAGCGGCTCCTACACCTACCACGTTACCTTCAAGGCCGGCGCCGCGACCCAGAGCTACTCCGGCTCGTTCGCGGCTCAAGACCAGCACCGCCGCGGCCCGCTCCGCGTCGATCCGGCTTATCCCTGGCACTTCATCTGGGAGGGAACCGGCGAGCATTACTTCTTCAACGGAACCACCGCCTACTGGCTCATGGGCTGGCGAGACGAGCGCACCATCGAATACAGCATCGACCGCCTGGTCAAGCTCAAGGTCAACCGCATGCGCGTCTCCGTTTACGGAAGAGATCTCATGCTTTTTGGCGAACCCGTGATGCCGGGCGACCCCTGGACGAAAGACCCCGTATGGACGATCTTCCTGAACCCCTGGCCCGCGCAGGCGCCCGGCGACTACTACCACCCCGGCTTCGATTACTCGCGCTTCAACGTCCCCTATTGGCAGAAGTTCGAGCGCATGTTGCGCTATGCCAGGGAACGCGGCATGGTGATCTCTCTGGTGCTCGACATGGGCGATAACTTCGTGCATCCTCAAGCGGGCAGCGAGGACGAACGCCGCTACCACCGCTATGCCGTCAACCGCCTGGCGGCCTTCTCCAACGTCACCTGGGATCTGGGCGACGACCTCGATCGATTTCGCGACATAAAGTGGGCCCACGAAACCGGCACGTTGATTGAGCAGTGGGATCCCTATCGTCACCTGGCTACCCTCCATGCCATGGCGGCGCAATTTCAGGACCGCTCCTCCGATTGGTTAGGTTTCATCTCTTACCAGGAATGGTCGCGCAAGCAGCATTCTCTGATGCTTGAATCCCGCAAGTTGCAGCAGCAATCGGGCCGCATCGTCCCTCAGGCCAACGAGGAGTATGGCTACGAAGATCATTATCCGTCGTGGGCTGAAGCCGGCTCCGATTCAGCCGACACCCTGCGCCGCACCGCGTGGGAGATCTATATGGCCGGCGCATACCAGACCGCCGGCGAAAGCACCCGCCGCGGAACCAACATCTGGCCCGACTCGGGCGGCGGCTGGATGAACGGCCGCGGCGACGATACCCAGACCATGTTTGTCGGCTACGGCCACATCGTCGATTTCTTCACCGGCTTTGACTGGTGGAAGACCAATCCCCACGATGAACTGGTGAACGACGGAAACTATTGCCTCGCCGACCCTGGCAATCTTTATGCGGTTTACCTGCCCCATGCGGGCAAAGTAACCGTAAAGCTGGAGCCGGGAACCTATCGCGGGGAGTGGTTCAACGCCGCCAGCGGGCAAAGAATCCCGCTCACCAAAGACGCGACCGGCCCATTATGGACCTCGCCCAACCCGCCCGACGACTCCGGCTGGGCCAATACCCACGATTGGGCGCTCTTGCTCGAAAAACGATGACGCATGGAAGGTGATGCATGGATTAAGACTCTAGTGCTGTTTCAAAAACCAGCTTTGTATCAGGGCACGACTTAGCCAGCTTCGTATCAGGGCACGACTTAGCCAGCTTCGTATCAGGGCACGGCTTAACCAGCTTTGTATCAGGGCACGACTGAACAGCTTGCGGAAAAAGGCCCAACGAAAAGCAACTTTGGTAAAGGATAGGTTGGCAGGGGCTGAAGCCCGACTCATTCCACTGACCTTATCGGCTCGGCAAAAGCCGTGCCCTTGTTGCAAAGCCCCCTTAATTGAGTTTTTCCGCAGCCTGTTCAGTCGTGCCGGAAAAGCTCATCTCGGAGGGAGGCGGGGGTTTTAATCCCCGCAACAACCCTGCGGATGCAGCGTGGGCTTTAGCCCCGGAAAGATAGGGATCGACTTGAGCTAAATCATTTTTTGAAATCCGCTGCGCAAACCCGCCTACTCTTCCGCGCTCAAATGCTTGCGAACATAAGGCAAAAAGCGTGGATGAGCCGCGCCACACTCTGCATAATGTGCGCGCGCCTCGCTCAGGCTGAGGGTGCCGTTTGCGGTAAGCCGCACATCGTCGGCATCGCCGTCCTCCTGCCCATCGTCCTCCCACCAGCAGACCGGGCAAAGCCCCATAGCGCCGGCCGTCTCCAGCGTCTTGTATCCGCAACACGGGCAACGAAATTCAGCTCCCATGGCAACCCCTGCCTGGTTTGACGAGAAACAGGGCACGCGAGTTTACGAAAAGTGGCTTCTAGCTTCCAGCTATTAACCTTTTTCGTCGTACCGGCCTGCGAAGCACAGTCCAATTGCTTCTACCGTGAGACAAAAAACTGAGGGACGAAACCCGAAGCTACGGAGGAATGCATAGATGATATCCGCGGAAACGCTCCATAAACGTGGGCTCTCTTCAGGATTGCAAACGCGCCGGAGGCGCAGAGTTCGTTGGCCCCGCGCTTCAGCGTGGGGAAAAAGAGATTCCACAGATTTCGTTACGGAGTCCTGTAGGGGCGGCGTCCTGTAGGGGCGGCGCAAGGACATTATTTGCGCAGAGACCAATCATACCCAAAGAGCCAATAGCTGCTCTCCAGGAGTAAAATTCCGCCCCAGGGGGAAAACAAAGAACATGCATCAACTGATCGCTTCTTTCGCTCATCGTCGAGCCCATATGTTTTCGATCCGCATCTTTTTATTGGGATTACTTGTAACCTTGCCGTGCACAATGCTATCCCAGGCCCAGCAAACCCAGCCCGCCCCGCTCCGAGTCGCCGTCATGGGCCTCGTCCACGGCCACGTCGAGGGCTTTCTATCCTCGCTCCCGCAGCACAAAAACGTTGAACTGGTAGGCATCGCCGACCCCGACCCCGCACTGGCCGCAAAATACGCCAGGCAATTCTCCCTGCCGCAAACCCTCTTCTTCACTAGTGCGGACGAAATGATCGACGCCCGCCATCCCCAGGCCCTGCTCGTCTACACCTCCGTCGCCGGCCACCGCCAGGCCATTGAAACCGCCGCCCGCCACGGCATCTCCGTCATGGTCGAGAAGCCTCTCACCATCTCCCTCGACGACGCCCTCGCCATCCGCAAAACCGCCCGCGAGCACCACATCCACGTGCTGGTCAACTACGTAACCACCTGGTACGCCAGCAACCACGCCGCCTACGACGAAGCGAAGTCCGGCCGCCTGGGCGAGATTCGCCGCATCGTCGCCCACGACGGCCACCAGGGCCCCAAGGAGATCGGCGTAGGCCCTGAGTTCCTCAATTGGCTCACCGACCCCGCCCAGAACGGCGCCGGCGCTCTCTACGACTTCGGCTGCTACGGCGCCGACCTCACCACCTGGCTCATGCACGGCGAAGCCCCGCTCACCGTCACCGCGGTCGTCAACCACGACAAGCCCCAGATCTACCCCAACGTGGACGACGACGCCACCATCGTCCTCGCCTATCCCCACGCCCAGGCCGTCCTCCAGGCCTCGTGGAACTGGCCCTTCAGCCGCACCGATTTGGAAGTCTACGGCGCAACCGGCTACGCCCTCACCGAGGGCACCGACAAGCTCCGCCTGCGCAAGCAGCACGACGGCGATGAAACCATCACCGCCCCCGCGCTCGCCCCGCCGCAGGACAATTCCCTCGATTACCTCGCCGCCGTGCTCAACGGCCAGATCGAATCCAAAGGCGATTTCACCGCGCTCGATACCAACGTAGTAGTAATGCAGATTCTCGATGCCGCCCGCGAGTCCGCGCGCACCGGCAGGACCATCAAGCTAGCGAAGTTAGGGGAATAGCGCACGGATAGTCCACCTCGCACATCGGCCAGCCGCACAAAATAAATAACATCGGCGGGATATTTGTAGACATATTGAAGTTACGACTGTCTAAACGGCATCGCAACCGGCCAGAACCGAGTGCGACGCAAGATCACAAATATTACCGACAGAGGTTATGCTGACTTCGAAGGCACACACAGGGGAAACTATGCACATAAGAAATTTGGTTTTTTGCTGCATCCTCTCATCGGCGCCGATCCTGTCCACCGCCCAAACTTCCCCCACTGCTCAACAAACCGCATCCTCCATCGTGCCGCCCGCTTCCCTCATCAACGACGATCTGCCTTCGGCCCCCGAGCCCAGCGAGGAACTGGCACAGGCAGCGCAGCAGAGCCAGCCTGCACAGACCAAGCCGGGCAATCCGCCCTCGTTGAGCGATTTGGGGTTCACGTCCCAGCAGACCCAGGCCAATGCGCAATTGCAGGCCATGCTTGACCGGCGTACGCATATGCTGAAAGTCCATCAACGGCTCGGAGTCATCACCCTCATTCCCATGGCCGCGACCGTCATCACCGGGCCAATGGTGAAAGCAAAAGGCAAAAACGGTGAACCCATCACGGAGCCGAGCCAAACCAATCTGGATTTTCATGCCGCGTTGGGAGGAGTAACCACCGGCTTGTATTTCACCACCGCATACTATGCGATGTTCGCGCCCAAAGTGCCTGACACCAAACGCCGCGGCGCCATTCGCTACCACGAGGCGCTGGCTTTCATTCATGGTCCGGAATGATCGCCACTCCGATCCTGGGGGTACATGGCCTATAAACAGGAGAACGCAGGGAAAAGGTCCATGGCATTGCGTCAGCCCACGGAGCCGTGGCCTGGACCACGGTTTCAGCCTATGGAGCCTCGATCGTCGCCGTATCGTGGCCCATCAAGTTGAAATTCCGGGGGAACCAATGAATCGGAAATTCCTCGCCGCGCTCTTGCTCCTCGCGCTCCCTGCGCTCTCCCAGACCGGCAGCCAATGGGTGCTTCAAAAGTCCTCGCTCACCTATCACGTCACCCACCCCATGCATCAAATAGACGGCGTGAGCCATGCGGCCAAAGGCAAAGGCACTTGCCAGGCCGGAATCTGCGATTTCCTTATCGCCGCGCCGGTCAAAACCTTCGATACCGGAGACAGCAATCGCGATCTTCACATGCTCCAGGTGACGCGCGGAGCGCAATTTCCTATGATCTTGGTGCGCACCAGGCTACCCGATGCGGCGCTCTCCTCGGGCGCCATCTATGCCGATCTTGAAGTGCAATTTGCCGGGCAGACTGTGACCTACAAGCATGTGGCCTTTGAGAAAAAGTCATATGACAATGAAGTGGAGATCACGGGGACAATTCCAGCCACGTGCACAGATTTCAAGCTGGACCCACCATCGTTTCTGACTGTTCCCATCAAGAACGAAATCCCGGTGCGCGTTGATATGACCTGGCAGCGAATGTAAATTGCGCACCAACAAAAAAACAGGCCGGGAATCTGTGCTCAGGTCGGGTGCCCCAAGTCTCGATTTTGAGACCTGGGAAACCTCTGCAGCATATGCTTTTCTATTCCCTATTCCCTGCTTTTCTGATCACTGACCACTGATCCCTGACCACTGTTCTACGGCACAAACACCCGCAGCCGCACATGCCACTTGGTGCTTTCCTGCGGCTTCAGCGTCACCATCCCCGTATCCGTCTTTCCCCACTCCTTGCCAAACGGATCGGCGAAGTTATGCTGGTGCTCCACGGCCACAAACTCCTTGGTCGGCGGCGCATAAACCTGGATCGCCTTCATTTCCTTCGAAAGCCCCTCAACCTTCACGCCGTAGTGCGCCTTGGGATCGATCACCTCCACCGTCGCAGCTCCGTCCTTCCAGTCCAGCTTGCTATAGTTTTCATCCAGGAAATCGTGCCCCAGCGCCTTGCCGCCTGGAGCGCGGAAGTCGAACCGCGTCCCCTCCACTGGCAGAATCTTGCCGGTGGGGAAGACGTTGTCGTAGTTGTCTACCTCGGCCCGGTTTGCCGCCGGAACCTGAATCCGCGCCTGGGTCCTGTCGCCGGAAGGGAAATTGAAATACGGATGCCACGAAATAGCCATCGGCTCGTTCACCGTGCCCACATTCTTGGCTATCACCTGGGCGTCCACCACATCGGCGGTCAGCGTGATCGTAATCGCCAGATCGGTCTTTGAGAGCCAGTGCCCGCCAAAATCTCCCGCATGAATGACGCCAAAAACCTGCTCGCCGGCGCCGATCTTCTGCACCTTGATCTCGTCGGTCTTCGACTTCAGGATCAGCCCGTGCAGTGCATGGCGCACGGCGCCCGGCTTCTTGCCGATGTTGTTAGCCGGCAGCGTGAGCGTATGCCCTTCCCAAACTGTGGTCAGCGTCTTGCCGTCCGCCGAAAGCGGCCCAAGAATCCGATTCGGATAGGGAACCAAAAATGCCGCGCCGATCCTGTAACCCAAATCGCCGTTCGCAGTGTCATCCACGTCCAGCATCTTCTTGGCCTCGGCCAGGCTCGGCGTATACAGCATGTCCACATTCCCCTTGCCGGGGAAGTTGGCGGTAATCTGCAGCACCTCCATCCCGCGGCCCGGTGCAATCACCACGCTGGTGAACTCCGGCTTGGTGGTGCTCACGGCTTTGCGGGTGAGGGTGACGATTTTCTGGCCGCCAATCTCAGTCACAGCCTGGGTGTTTCCCATCACCATAAGCGGGCCGGCCATCAAAACCGGCAGGATAAAAGGCAGCAGAGAAAGTACATGAGCCAATAGCTTCATCTCCATCCATTCCTTCAGCGCGTGGTTTTGAATTTTCCCCCGAATCCTCTCCGGAGCAGCTTTACCAACGCATAAGAGCGTATCCGCGCAACGGTGCAATTCTACGCCAGCCAGCCCCGCGCTGGCATCTTGCTCCGCTGTTCACTGACGCGATAGGCGCTAACGAACTAGCGTTTGCACAACCAACCGCGAAACCGGAAGTTTCCGCTGTAGCGCTGGCCTCCCGGCCGGCTGTAGCGTGGGCGTCCTCGCCCGCGCTCTTACCCGCACTCTTTAACATTCACTTTCGAAGAAGCCCCGGCCAAAGTCCGCCGCACTCCACAAGTAAAATCCAATCATGGCCGCTTCCCCTCAGTCGCTCGCCGTTCTCAACTCCCGCATCGTGGCCTGCGCCCGCTGCCCGCGCCTGCGCGCTTACTCGGCTGAAATCGCCCGCGTCCGCCGCCGCGCCTACGCCAACTGCGAATACTGGGGCAAGCCCGTACCTTCCTTCGGCGACCCCGATGCCCGCGTCCTCATCCTCGGCCTCGCCCCGGGAGCGCACGGCTCCAACCGCACCGGCCGCATGTTCACCGGCGACGGATCGGGAGATTTTCTTTATCCCGTCCTCCACAAGCCGGCTTTGCCTCGCAGCCCAGCGCCGTCTCCCGCGACGACGGCATGAAGCTCACCAATCTCTGGATCACCGCCGTCTGCCACTGCGCACCGCCGGCCAACAAACCCACACCCGAAGAGCTAGCCAACTGCGCCCCCTGGCTCGACGAAGAACTCCGCCTGCTCCGCAACCTTCGCGTCGTCGTCTGCCTGGGCAAGATCGCCTTTGACGGCTTCCTGCGCCATCAGCTCCGCGCCGGCCACATCAAATCCCGCTCCAGCTACGTCTTCCGCCACGCCGCCGAGTACACATTGCCCAGCGGCCTAACGCTCATCGCCAGCTATCACCCATCTCTCCAAAACACCAACACCGGCAAGCTCACGCGCCCCATGTTTCTAGCTATCTTCCGCCGCGCTCGCCAACTGGCAGGATCGAGCAATGGGCCAGTTCCCGGGTAGCCGGCCATCCAGGATCGTATGGAATTGTTGGGGGTCACTATCCTTGCCCGTCATACTTCCGTAGGAAAGAACTGAATATCTGAAAATTCTGACACGAATTGAAGGAGACATATCATGGCCCACACGTCTGCCGATGCTACGAGTCTCTCTCCGTGGTGGAGACACTCAGTCATCCTCGTAATGATCGCCGGCAGCAATCTCCAAGCTTTTCGAAGAATGAGCCGAACTTATGGTCCCTGTGACTAAAGTCCCTGCATTACCTTCTCATCCCACATAATCTGGGAAGTCAGGAACGGAATCTATGAAAGTATTCGGGGAGGTATCTATGAGCAACCGCGCAGAAAAGATTGGAATTGTGGGCGCGGGCAGTGTGGGGGCAACCATTGCCTATGCGTGCATGGTGCGTGGAGTGGGTAAGCACATCAGCCTCTATGACCGAGTCCGGACGAAGGTAGAGGCGGAGGTACTGGATCTGAACCATGGATTGATGTTCGTTCCCATGGCGAAGTTGGACGGCTCGGATGACCTGAACGTGCTGGAGCACTCCGATGTGATCGTGGTAACCGCCGGCGCTAAGCAAAAGCCGGGGCAGACGCGCATCGATCTGGCGGAGACGAACACGGCGATCTGCCGTGAGTTGATTCCTGAACTGCTGCGCGTTGCGCCGGATGCAACACTGCTGATGGTGACTAATCCGGTGGACGTACTTACTTACGTGGCGCTTAAGCTGAGCGGGCTGGAAAGCCGCCGGGTTCTGGGCAGCGGCACGGTGCTGGATAGTTCCCGCTTTCGCTTTCTGATCGCGCAACGCTGCGCGGTGGCCGTACAGAATGTGCATGCCTACATAGCCGGCGAACATGGCGAAAGCGAGATTCCGCTCTGGTCCAGCGCCAGCATCGGCAGCGTGCCCGTGCAAGGCTGGCGCATGCCGGGCCGCCGGGCGATGAGCGTGCAGGAAGAGAAGGAGATATTCGAAAGCGTGCGCACTTCAGCCGAGAGGATCATCCAGGGCAAGGGCGTCACCAACTACGCCATCGGCCTGGCCGTGACTGCGATTCTGGAGGCCATCCTATGGAATGAGGGTCGCGTGCTGCCGGTCAGTTCCTTGCTGACGGACTATCGCGGCATTAGCGACGTCTGCCTCTCCATACCGTCCATTGTGGGCCGCGGAGGAGTGGAAGGATTGCTGCCAGTGCCGATGAATCCGGAGGAGGAGGCCGGTCTGCGTTCCAGCGCCGAGACCGTCCAACGGGTGGTGCGAACTCTCGGCTTCTAGCGCGATTCCATGATGGCTCTACCGATTCAGAGATTGCCATTTTGCAGAATTGCTCAAGAAAAACAGAGGAATTTGCTTTATCTGATCTTTATTTTGGTATTAAAGATGGCCGAGAAAATCAGAAACTGCTCAATGAACAAGGAGAACCAAATGAAACGCTACTGTAGTGAAGACGAGCCCCTTACCGTGCTTCCTGAATTGGATCAGCCATTGCTTCACTCCAATCTAGCCACAGAGATTAAGAATCTACGACTTGCAGAGTCGTGGCAACGAAGGACAGGGCGAAGCTCCAAAACACTGCTGAATTCTTCAGCCTGTGGCATTTTGCTTATTGCCATGAAGCAGAACACAGAGACGAAAAAACATCGGGTAGACGGGAAGGCCATCATTCACACCCTCGTCGGCCGTCTCAGGCTGAAGCTGCCCGATCGAACCGTTGAACTTCCCGCTGGCCATCTGCTGATGCTCGATCGCGGCATCACGCATGACGTTTATGCGGTAGATGAGAGTGTCTTCCTACTCACCATGTGCTGGCACGCGGTACCTGCCAGATATGCTCCGAGCAACTGACCGAAGACAGGTGTAATTCAGCCGTATGCGAACCGCAGATCTGTCGACCAACACCATGCGACGCCCTCAAGGGCCGGTCGTAGCCGAACTTGCTCCGTTCAACCGCATCAGACGTTGTAAACGCACAAGAAAGAGAAGTTCATGGACTATACATTTCTTGCCAACCTGCTGCAGGAATTCGCACTACCGGAAAATGGGGTCTTGAGCCGCGTTCTGCACAAGGACGACAAGGTGAACGTCACACTGTTTGGCTTTTCGGCAGGCCAGGAGCTTTCCGCACATTCAGCTCCGACTCCGGCCATTCTCTATTTTCTCGAGGGAGAAGCGGAGGTCCAATTGGGAGAGGACAAGGTCAACGCGCAGCCCGGGTCCTTCATCTACATGCCTCCAATGTTGCCTCATGGCATCTCCGCGAAGACTGCGCTTCGCATGCTGCTTGTTCAGATGAAGGATCAATCGAAATAACCACTGACAGCGAACTTCCGGGTAGCCCGATTCCGCTGCCGAGTCCAGAATCGCTCTGAATTGTGCCGCTTTTCGGCCAAAAGGCAGGTCAGGTTTTACGTAAACCGCTCAAGGGCAGTAAAATTAGGCCGATTTAGAGCCGAAACAGAAGATTTCAGGTAAGAACTGAATATCTGAAAATCCTGACACGAATTGAAGGAGACATATCATGGCCCACACGTCTGCCGATGCTACAAGTCTCTCTCCGTGGTGGAGACACTCAGTCATCCTCGTAATGATCGCCGGCTTCTCGGTTTTAACACTTGTCACAGTCTTGACCTACACGAACGCTCCACCTATTCCCGAGCAGGCCGTGGATGCAACGGGTACTGTGGTGTTTACCGGGGCCGACATCCTAATGGGCCAGGAGGTGTTCCTCAAGTACGGCCTTATGGAGCACGGAACCCTGTGGGGCCATGGGGCTTACTTAGGTCCTGATTACAGCGCGGAGTACCTGCACAGGCTCAGCGAGGTGACTCGGGACACGATCGCAACCGAAAAGTTCGGCAAGCTCTTTGCGCAGCTTTCTCCGGACCAGCAGAGCGTCGCATCCGCGCGGACGATCGATCGAGCTCAAGGAAAACCGGTACGACCCGGCTTCGCGCACTCTCCGCCTCTCTCCAGGTGAGGTGGCTGCCTATCGCATAGAGCTTGGCGAATGGAGCGACTACTTCACCACGAAAGGATGCGGCTCCGGGTCTGCCCGCCAACTATATTCACGATCCCGGAAGAGCTGAAAGACCTGACCGCCTACTTTGCCTGGGCGGCCTGGGCAACAACGGCGAATCGCCCTGGGAAGGATTACTCCTACACCAACAACTGGCCCTACGAGCCCATGGCGGGAAACCATCCTTCCACCGAGGCATATGTCTGGAGCGCCTTGAGTCTCATCACCCTCCTGTCAGGACTGGGTTTGATCCTCTTCGTCGTTGGCAAATTCGACTACCTGGGCTGGAAGGGCGAGGGCGCTGGCCCCCATTTTTTGCACTCTGCTCCCGCTGCTTTGAAGCTCACGCCCAGCCAGTGGGCTACGGGATGGTTCTTCGCCGTCGTGGCCCTCCTGTTCCTGGCGCAATCATCCCTGGGAGGCCTGCTCGCTCACTATCGGGTGGAGTCAGGAGCCTTTTATGGACTTCGACATCGCCCGTTGGCTGCCCTACACTCTGGCGCGCACCTGGCACCTTCAACTCGCAATTTTCTGGATTGCAACGTCCTGGGTTGGCGGCGGCCTTTTCCTGGCGACCTGGGTCGGCGGCGAAGAGCCCAAACATCAGAAGGCCGGCGCCTACGCACTCCTCGGGGCTCTGGCGTTAGTCGTCTTCGGCAGCCTGGCAGGCGAATCCCTCGGCATCAACGACAAGCTGGGGCAGCTCTGGTTCTGGTTCGGCCACCAGGGTTCCGAGTATCTGGACCTGGGGCGGTTCTGGCAGATTCTGCTGGCAGTTGGCCTCGTCTTCTGGCTGTTTCTGATGTTTCGGGCTCTCCGGCCCACATTCAAAAACCCTGAAAAGCGCGAACTGTCCTCGCTCTTTCTGTACACGGCCGTGGCCATCCCTGTCTTTTACCTGCCCGCTCTTTTCTATGGCCCACACACCAACTTTGCCGTCATCGACAACTGGCGCTTCTGGATCATCCATCTTTGGGTGGAGGGATTCTTTGAACTCTTTGCGACGGTGCTGGTGGCCATCATGTTCCACCAGATGGGCGTGGTCAGCACCAAGGCCGCCACGCGCCTGATCTACCTGGATGCCATCCTGTATCTCAGCGGCGGGATCATCGGCACAGGCCACCATTGGTATTTCACAGGCCAGGGAACGCTCAACATGGGCCTGGCGTCATGCTTCTCCGCTCTGGAAGTTGTGCCTCTAACGCTTCTGACTCTGGACGCATGGGATTTCATCAAACTGAGAAAGGCGAAATGTTCCGAGTGCGGCGACGATTTGGCCTGGAGCCAGAAGTGGGCCATCTATTTCCTCATGGCCGTGGGTGTCTGGAACTTCGTCGGCGCGGGGGTCTTCGGTTTCCTGATCAACCTGCCGATCGTCTCCTACTTCGAGGTGGGCACGTCGCTGACAGCCAATCACGCGCACGCCGCAATGTTCGGTGTCTTTGGAATGTTGGCCTTAGCCGTCATGGTCTTCTGCCTGAGGGCCATGCAATCCGACGCTACATGGAAGGAAACGGAGAAATTCGTCCGGTTTGGCTTCTGGGGCGTGAATGTGGGCCTCGCGCTTATGATCGTCCTGGATCTGTTCCCCGGAGGAGTCATCCAGCTCTGGGATTCCGTCGCCAACGGGTATTGGCACGCGCGCCGCCTGACATTCCTGATGGGCGGCACCTACCACAAGCTGGAATGGCTGCGCATGGTGGGGGATATGGTCTTTCTCTTCGCCGGCGCACTGCCCATCACGCTCGGCGCGTTGCGCAGTATATGGAAAAGGGATCTCCCTCCCACGCCGTAAAGGCTTCTCCCTCTGGCTCTTTGTTAACAATCATCTGACAGTCTCCGGTTTACATCCAATCCGGAGACTGTCCCACTGCCCGCACTTGCCAACACATGCGCTCACGAGTATCTGGCCGTAAACTGATTGAAAGCGATGGACCTGTTCTCGAGAGAAATTCTGAAGGAACTCCTTCCCGTAGAGAAGGATGTCACGCCCCCGCCGGCAACCAAACCCACGTCCGGCCAAAACCATCTGGATCACTGGTCCCCGGCCATTCTCCTTGAACGCGCCGCCTACCTGCGCAAGCTGGCCAAACACGGCGACGGCTCGGCCAGCGAAACTCTCCGAGAGTACTCGCGGCATGCGACCATGCTCCTGTTCCGCAGCCGCGACGGTCAGGCCGAACTACATGAAAACTTTGCTGACATTTTTCACGTACTCGAAGGCCGCGCAACCCTGCTCACCGGCGGCAAGCTCACCGGCGCTGAGATCATCGCTCCCGGAGAGCTGCGCGGCGTTTCCATCGAAGGCGGCACGCGTCAGGAACTGCGAGCCGGCGACACAGCCCACGTCCCCGCAGGCCTGCCCCATCAAATGCTGGTCTCCGGCGACAAATCCATAACCTGCCTGGTAGTAAAAATCCAGGAGAATCCATAGAAGATAATTGGCGGAAGATGACGACACGTCGGCTTGAAGGGTACGGGCTTCAGCCCGTACATGGAGAACCAAAAATTTGAATGGCACGGGCTTTAGCCCCTGAGGTAACGCTTCCCCCTCCTATAAATGTGGTCGTGCTCTTTCAACTCATCACCCGCAATGCAATATCCTTTCCCCAGGAGCCCACGAACCATGATCCGCAGCTATCAAGGCCACAAGCCCCTCGTCCCCGCCAGTTGCTACGTCGATCTCTCCGCGCAGCTCATCGGCGACGTAACCCTCGGCGAACGCTCCTCCGTATGGATGAACGCCGTCCTCCGCGGCGACGTGAACTCCATCCGCGTCGGCGCAAACTCCAACGTGCAGGACTGCGCCGTTCTCCACGGCCAGCGCAACCTCTATCCCGTCCACGTCGGCGATTGGGTCACCATCGGCCACAACGCCACCGTTCACGGCTGCGTAGTTGAAGACGAAGTAGTCATCGGCATGGGCGCCACCATCCTCAACAACGCCCGCATCGGCTCCGGTTCCATCATCGCCGCCGGCGCCGTCGTTCCGGAGCACACCGTAGTCCCACCCAAAACCCTCTGGGCCGGCGTCCCCGCCAAGCTCCGCCGCCGCCTTGAAGACAAGGACCACGCCCTAATCCTCGAATACGCGCAGAACTACCTCGACTATGTTGAGATCTACCTCAATGAGCCAAAGAGCTAAACAGGCCAGACTCAGCTTGATACCAGCGATAGAGTTTACGCTGAATGGAATATCGATTGTGAGGTCATTGATGCCTGGCGGTCTCGTGTCCCATCTCCGTAGGTTCATGCCCTTTAAGCGGTCCAGTTTGATTGCCACGCTCTCTGCCGCTCTGATGCTTTTCGTGTGTGTTTCGGCGGGCGGACAGGCTGCTGCTGGCCCAAATCTTGAAGCGAACACCGGCAGCGCCGCTGATCTGCCGGACGCACCTCAGCCGCAGACGAGCGAAGCCACAAAAACCGGTGACCCTGACGCCGTAACCCTGCGCAATACCCCGATGCACATTCTCACGGATCAAGAGGCCATCTGGACCAGCCCCCTCCGCCTTCGCCCGCATGACCTGTTATGGTTCGTCCCGCTGACATTGGCGGCCGGTGCGGGCATAGCCACAGACCATCGGGCGATGACCTCAGTCGTCTCTCGCGACCCCGGCTTTAACCACTCCAGCGATATCGCCTCCAACGTGATGACCGCTGGATTGATCGCCGCTCCGGTAACCCTGTTCGGGATGGGTCATTTCCAGGGAGACCAGCACTCGACGGAGGCCGGAATCCTCGGCGCCGAAGCGCTGGTGGATGGATTGGTGGTAGAGCAAGGCATGAAGCTGGTTTTTTGGCGGGAGAGGCCACATGCGGATAACGCGCGCGGCAAGTTCTTTCAGAGTGGGGCCGGAATTGACTCCTCGTTTCCCTCCTCCCATAGCGTGCTGGCCTGGGCGTCCGCCGCCGCGATTGCCGGCGAATATCCGTCGCCCTGGGTCCAGTTCGGCGCATACTCCATCGCCACGGGCGTGAGCGTTACGCGCGTCCTCGGCCAGGAGCATTTCCCCACCGACGTGCTTGTGGGCAGCGCCGCCGGATGGCTGGTGGGCCACTACGTCTATCGCAAGCACCACAGGATTCGCATGAAGTGACCGGTGAAGTGCACCTCAAGTGGGCGTCGAAGTTTGAAGCAAAATCGGCCTAATCCCGCGCAGCCATAATAGCCCAAAAAATACATAAGGGCCAAAAGATAAGCCAAACAATCCAACCCCTAACAGAAAGACTCAGCGCGATGGAAACCACGGTCATCACATAACAGCCGGCTCTAGTGCTGTAGAGCATCCCCATGGGCCCAAAAAATAACGTGAGCAATCCGGCAACCCAAACGCTCTTTGAAGCAGGCTGAACTAAAGTGAAAAAGGAAATGTGTGCCGCTGGCTTCTGTGAAGAGGATGTTTGTTTCTGCACTCCAACTGATTCGGTCGGCGCAGCGGCTTCCTCAAGCGAAATCTGCGCTCCGCATCCGCGACAGAACCCCTCGCTGTCTCGGGATGAAGAACCACATCGGTCGCAGAACGCCATTTGGCAACTCCAGGAAAGTGCAAACTGTCTATCTCAGACTAGTCCACTCCCAGGACCTAACTCTCCGCATCGCTCAAATAAGAAATGGCTCGTTCGAGACTCTGAATACACCGTAACCATCCTGAAAGCCATCCGCCGCAAGCATGCATTTTCCCATTGAGCCCCGCGTCTTTCCCATGCTAAAATCGCCTAACTTCAACCGCTGGTGCAACCAGCATCCCCTCGTATTCCCCAAATGAGCGAGGGTGAGGTCCCGAAGATGGCAACTCTGACTCAAAATCTTCTCGCGCGCCCGTTCAAAGCCGTCACTGCGCGCAATGGCCTGTTGGACAAATATTTCTACTTCTCCATGTCGCTGCTCATCGCTGCGATCGTAGTCTGGGGCTTCAGCCATACCATTGACGCCAATCTCTTCCATCCAGCCGTGCCGCGGCCAGTCCTGCTCTGGTTTCACGCCACCGCCTTCTCCACATGGGTAGTCTTCTTCATCGTTCAATCCACGCTGGTCCGCACCCACAACGTAAAACTCCATAAACTCTTCGGCTGGTTTGGCGCCGGACTGGGCACGGTGATGGTCATTCTCGGCACCATCACATCCATCGTCATGGCCCGCTTTGACAACTACCGCCTCCATCTGCCCGGCACAGACGCCTTCCTTATCGTTCCGTTCTATGACATGGCTGCCTTCGGCACGCTTTTTGCGCTTGCCATTCTCTGGCGCAAAAAGCCGGAGTTCCACCGCCGCCTCATCTTCATCGCCACCTGCTGCCTCCTCGACGCAGCCTTTGGCCGAGTCGACTACATATACACCCATGGCCTCTTCTATTACTGCCTCGATGGCGTAATCCTTCTCGGCGTCCTGCGCGATCTTTTCGTCAACCGCCGCGTCCACAAGGTCTATCTAACCGCGCTCCCCATATTACTGGTAACCCAGATCTTCGTGGTCTACACCTGGAAAAGCAGTTCCCCCTGGTGGCTCCACATAGCCCACTCAATCCTCGGTTAGCGAAGACCGCATAAGGAATGTCCGCACGAATGTACCGGAGACGTAGGGGAGACCCTTTCAAACGTGCATAGATATTGGCCTTCTTGAGGACAACAAACGCGCCGTAGGCGCAGAGTTTGTTAGCCCCGCGCTTCAGCGTGGGGAAAGGGATTCCATCAGCTCCGGAGTCCCGTCGGGACGGCGCAAGTACGTTCTTTGTAGGAACCTGTGCCACTCATGAATAGGCTTGCGCGCGTGTTTAATTGTAGCTACAATTAAATGGTATTAGTTTGGGGATTAGGTAAAGTGAAAGTCCAATCTAACACCGTCAAAGAGGGCGACCCCATCCCCTACGACCCTGAAGACGGCCCCTACGACCCCAACAACGCCGAAGCCACACGCGCCTGGTTCGCCCAGGCCGATCTCGTCCGCAAGGGCAAGGTAGTCCGCCGAGGCAAACGCGGCCCGCAGAAAGCTCCCACCAAAAAGCTGGTCTCGCTGCGCCTATCCCCCGAAGTAGTCGATCACTTCAAATCCACCGGTCGAGGCTGGCAGACCCGCATCGACAGCACACTGCTGGAGTCGATTAAGAAGAGGGCGTAGAATCTCTTACCATCCAATTGATGAATCCCGCTTAAGCACCTGCAATCTTGCCCTCAGACATATCGAATTGTTGGTACTCCACTGGTAGGTTGAATCGATTTCTCAGAATTGAAAGATACTTCTTCGAATCTGAGTCGATTAAAGGTTCACCGACGATGATGAGCTTAACCGCCTCTTTTGAACCGGGCCAAAAGGAGTATTCAAGAAGTTGCGACAGTGCTTCACGGACGCAGCCCCTTGCGGAAGTCGAGGTCTTGACCTCGTAGAACCAATATTGATCCGCCTTCCGAACGGCCAAATCCACGAACACACCTGCATTAGGGTATTCGGCCCTCACATTCTCATTTCCATATCTAGATACAAGGTAACGGTAGAGCGCCAGTTGAATTCGCTTGTGCCGCAAATCGATGTCCAGTTCACGGCCTTGAATCGACGAAGTTGCAGAAACCGCCTTAATCGAACACCCCGGTTGGAACACAGACACCGGTTTCGCCGCAGTAAGCAACGGAAACCCACCGTTGCCCTCAACAAATTCGTAGAGAGGAAGTAGTCGGTCGAAGTCATCAAGGATCAGGTCGTAATCGATCTGTGATGATGGTTGGACACGTCCGACACAAATGAATATGTTCCACCGAAAGAGACTATCTGGAATAAGGCTCACGGGATGTCTGACCGAGCGTTCTGCATGCTCCCAATTCCACATCGAAAAGCCCGAAAGGTAATCAGGATGGATATTTACGAATTCATTAAACCTTAGAACAGAGGGACGCAGTATCTCAATGTCCTGAAGACTTCGGCTGCCCTCAAGAGAGAAGGCTACCCCATGCCGAAATAGTGCGTCGCCATCCTCAAAGCCTACGTTAAACTGAAGTTCCTTGCGACCACCAAAGTGAAATGCGTAACTCCCAGCCTCCTTTTCGAAGATTGATTGAGGCGCAAATATGCGGCGGTTGACGCGGCCGATATTCTTGAGTTTGCTCCGTATTTCCTGAAGTTTCCCAAACGGGCGCTGCACAGCGACTTGCTCAATTCTTTCGACAATAGGCGTCAGCTGCATACGTTCCTCACTTTATGCGCACATTTTAAGACTTTTGGATTTTCGGCTCGTATCATAACACGCAAGCCGAATGTCATGCGTCTGACTGTGCGACGCCCATTTAAACTAGAGAAGCCATGACCACCCTGAAAGCCGTCCGCGGCACCCGCGACCTGTTGCCGCCGGAAACCGCCCTCTGGAACCGCATCGAGGCCACCGCCCGCGCCGTCTTCGCCCGCTACAACTTCGGCGAAATCCGCACCCCCATCTTTGAAGACACCGCCCTCTTCGCCCGCGGCGTCGGCGAAGAAACCGACATCGTCTCCAAAGAAATGTACACCTGGGAAGACCGCGCCCGCGCGCAGTCGGAAAAAACGCAGTCCCTCACCCTGCGCCCTGAAAACACCGCCGGCGTGGTCCGCGCCTACATCGAGCACAAGCTCGGCGAAACCGGCCAGTTGCAGAAGCTCTATTACATCGGCCCCCAGTTCCGCCGCGAGCGCCCGCAGAAAGGCCGCTACCGCCAGTTCTCGCAGATCGGCGCCGAAGTCATCGGCCCGCCCTCCGCCGGCAGCGAAAGCCCCCTGCGCGACGCCGAAATCCTGGAAATGCTCGCCACCCTGCTCGACGAGCTCGGCATCACCGGCTGGACCCTCGAACTCAACTCCGTCGGCTCCCCGGCCGACCGCGCCCGCTACAACGAAACCCTCCGCGCCGCCCTCGTTCCAGTCGTCGGCCAAATGTGCGCAGACTGCCAGCGCCGCGCCGTCACCAACCCCCTGCGCGTCCTCGACTGCAAAGTCCCCGACGACCAGCCCATCATCGAAACGCTGCCCGAAATCGCCGACTCCCTCGACGAACGCATCCAAGGCCCACTTCGCCGCCGTCACTCGCCGCCCTCGACGCCGCCGGCGTTCCCTACACGCGCAATCCACCGCCTCGTCCGCGGCCTCGACTACTACACCCGCACCACCTTCGAGTTCACCCACGGCGGCCTCGGCGCGCAAAACGCCCTGCTCGGCGGCGGCCGCTACGACGGCCTCAGCGAAGCCATCGGCGGCCCCAAAGCCCCCGGCATCGGCTTCGCCATGGGCGAAGACCGACTGGTTCTCACTCTGCAGGCCCATGAAGCTGCCGCACCGCAGGTGCCACACAAGGCGGATGCATTCATCGCCCCGCTCGGCGAAAATCTCAACCCCGCCGCCCTCGCCCTGGCCCGCGAACTGCGCCACACAGGCCTCTGGATCGAGCTGGGCGAAGGCAGCTTCCGCCTCAAAAAATCCTTTGAAGCCGCCGAAAAGACCGCCCGCCGCATCGTCATCCTCGGCGAAGACGAGCTCCAATCCGGTATCCTTACAGTGAAGACCTTCTCCACAGGCATGCAAACAAAGGTTCCTCGCGCGGAGCTGGCGGCTTTCCTCGCCGACGCCCGCAAGCGAATAAAGGACACAAGTAGTGCTCGATTTTCTCGGAAGTCTCGAACGTACTCATCTCTGCGGCGATCTGCGCGCCGCCAACGCCGGCCAGCAAGTCGTCCTCATGGGCTGGGTCAACCGCCGCCGCGACCACGGCAACCTCATCTTCCTCGATCTCCGCGACCGCTCCGGCATCGCCCAGATCGTCCTCGACAAGGAACTGACCCCCGACGGCCACGCCAAAGGCGAAGCAGGTCCGCCCCGAATACGTCGTCGCCGCCGTCGGCAAAGTCCGCCTGCGCGACGCCGACGCCATCAACCCCAAAATGCCCACCGGCGAAATCGAAATCGAGGCCACCCAGCTCCTGCGTCCTCAACGACACCCGCCTGGCTCCTTTCTCGCCCTCTGAAGAAGCCATCCAGAACGAGGAAGTCCGCCTCAAATATCGCTACGTCGACCTGCGCCGCCCTGAGATGCAGCGCAACTTCCGCCTCCGCCACGACATCACACTTGCCATCCGCGAGAGCCTCAGCCGTCAGGGCTTCCTCGAAATCGAAACCCCCATCCTCACCAAGTCCACCCCCGAAGGGCGCGCGCGATTTTCTGGTCCCCAGCCGCGTCCATCCCGGCGAGTTCTACGCCCTCCCGCAATCGCCGCAGATCTTCAAGCAGATCCTCATGATCTCCGGCTTCGACCGCTACTTCCAAATCGCCCGCTGCTTCCGCGACGAGGACCAGCGCGCCGACCGCCAGCTTGAGTTCACCCAGGTCGATCTGGAGATGAGCTTCCCGCGCCGGGAAACCGTCTTCGCCGTCGTCGAGCAGTTCATGGCCGCCGCCTTCGCCGCCGCCGGCGTCACCCTGCCCACGCCCTTCCCGCGCATCACCTACGACGACTCCATGCGCCGCTTCGGCTCCGACAAGCCCGATCTGCGCCTGCCCGGCCTCACCGACGTGCGCTCCGCGCATTCCGGACGCCGCCCTCGCCACGCTGCAAATCGATCCCGCCCTGCCCGTCGTCGCCCTGCGCATTCCCAACGTAGGCGAACTGAGCCGCAAGGAGCGCGAAGAAAATCACCCCCTCTTCGATCTGAAGAAAGGCGCCAAGTTCATCGACGATTTCAAGCGCCTCGCCAAGAGCTTCCCTGAATCCGCCGTCAAGGTGCGCGAACTCGCCGGGCAGCCGAGAGCCGACTTCGTCATCATCGTCGCCGGCGACCCCGCCCACCCCGTCAAGGCCAGCGACACCAAATTTGAAGGCCGCCTCTCCGAGCGCGAAATCAACGTCTACTCCGCCGCCGGCAACTTCCGCACCGAGCTGGCAAAAAAATACGCCGACCGCCACGGCGCATTCGCCGCTACCGAACAAGCCGTTCAGCAAGCCGACCCGCAATGCAGGCAAACCGCATCGACGGCTCAGCCGCCTTCCAGCCCATCTGGATCGTCGACTTCCCCATGTTCGAGTACGAGCTAGCCTCGGCCAAGTGGGTGCCCGCGCATCATCCCTTCACCGCGCCCTACGAAGCGGACATGGACAACCTGCTCACCGACCCCGCCTCAGTCCGCGCCAACTGCTACGACCTGGCCATGAACGGCCTCGAGCTAGGCTCCGGCTCCATCCGTATCCATCGCAAAGACGTTCAGCAGCAGATCTTCCAGTCCCTCGGCATCAGCGACGAAGAAGCCCGCGCCCGTTTCGGCTTCTTCCTCGACGCGCTCGAATACGGCACCCCACCCCACGGCGGCATCGCCCTCGGCCTCGACCGCATCGTCATGCTGCTGGCCGGCGCGCCCAGCCTGCGCGAAATCATCGCCTTCCCCAAAACCGCCAAAGCCCTCGACCTGATGGCCGAAGCCCCCACAACCGTCAGCGATCATCAGCTAAAAGAACTGCACATAAGAGTGGCGTTGAAGAGCTAGCGCCTTTCAGATCCGTCCAACCCGACAAATCTGGGTGCCCCATCCTTGCGATTGTTTCTATCGCAAGGGTGGGATACCACGAAACAAAGCTAAGTCTGTTTTGTATTTAGGCAGCTTCATTCAGAAAAAATCTGGGTGCCCCAGGTCCCGATTTTGGGACCTGGGATACCACAAAATTAAATAACTAACTTGCTACAGATGGGCTAAGTTTCAAGCTTGACGAGGCCGCCCAGCAACCTCACCCGCCAAAATCATCAAAGCCCCGGCAATCCACATGAAATGCCCAATCAACGGCACAAGATGCGTAATCCAAAAGTACGCCCAGGTAGCCGCCATGCAAACCACCACCACCGCCGCCAGCACCAGGCGCACTCTTTTGAACCGCGGGAAAAAACTGAAGGGCAAATAAATCAGAATCAGCGGATTGATCAACCCACTCGTCACAACCAGAAAATCCGAAGACTCATAGGTGTCTTTCTCAAATGCCGCAGAAATGGTCATGTTCGCACACTCCCATCCTCTGAATGTGGCGCGGAAGGCATGCGCAGGTCCTGCTTCCCTGCAAGCAGGCAAAAAAAACGCCGCGACAAAGATGCAAAGACCGAGCATCTGGCATATGAGAATATTGCGTGGAATCGATGAAATCCGACCGCTCAACGACATAGACGCCTCCTTGCCTGGGTCCGCACTGCGCTTAGAAACGTGAGATTTTGTAACGAATGTGAACTATGGAGTATCCGACTCCGACGCATTCTCCGCTTCGCCCTCAACCGAAATTCGCAGCGAGCGAAGAAAATGCAGATCGTTCTGCGTGAAGGTTCCATCCTCGTCGCCCTGCACCGGAACGCCCTCGGAATCCGTGCCTTCCTTGGCGGCAACATCGTTCAGCCCTATCGTCGCTTCCAGCATCAGCAGCACGTCAAAACCTTGCTTGCGAATATCCTGCACCACCCCGGCGATCTGCTCGCTCTCAATGACCGACTCGTGAATGGCTTCGCCAAGTTGCTGAATCAGTTCGCGCAGACGGGATGTCATGGGGTCCTCCATGGGCGGCGGCCCGCGCAAAACAGGCGAGGGGAGCGGCGTAAGATTTCTATCTACCTTACTTCCATCGCCGCCGCACGGCAACTGGCAAGCGGCAAAAAAACGATAGAGCAGCGCAGCAAGCGTCGCTGCTACCATCATAAACGGAATGAAACCTCAAAACATCGGTCGCACACTCGGCATCGGTCTTCGCATTGCCGGCCGCATCGCCGGCCAGAGCATTGCGGCCGGGGCCCAGGCCGCGGCCAATCAGCCCGCCTCGCAGCCCACAGCCCGCACCGCCGGCAAAGTAGCCGGCCGGGCTACGCGCAGCCTCGGCCGCGGTATTGGCGGCTTCCTTCAGCCCTTCCGCCGCATCGGCGGAATTCTCTGGCTTGAAGTTACCGGCGTCTTCTTCTTCCTTTTTGTCGTAGTCTTCGCCCGCTTCGCCTGGATTACCCGCATGGATTACGCCCAAGGCCCCAACCACTCGAAATTTCTCGTCTCCTCCGGCGTGGCCCTGGTCTTCCTTTACCTCACCCTTTCTTCCTTCTGGCGCGCGCGGCACAAGTAAACTTCCTGCTCCGCGGTCTCAGCCCATCAACCAACCGCACTACCCATAGAGACCCGGACCAATCCGGCAAGTTGTTGCGAAAAATTCTGCATGATTCCTGTGTTGTTCTTCTGCATCAATTCGGTCCTCGCTCGCTCTTCCGCGTAAAATGCCACGCAGCCAGCCCCAGCGCCGCCACTCCCAATCCATAAGCCATCCACGCATACGGCCCCGAATGAATTGCCCATCCCTTCCAAAGCGCAATTCCCGCCGCCACCACCATCAATCCTCCACGAAAAAAATTCATCCCCTCAACCTTTCTTCTCAACTATGCCTTATTCCACATCGCAACGGGCGCGCAAGCGCCAGCCGCCGCACCGCAGGTGCCCGGTTGACCCCAATGGCGCATCCTCCCTATCGTATGCACAGCACCACTGCGGCACTCAAGAGGAACTCATGACCGTTCTCGAATTGAAAAAGACCCCCCTCAACTCCACTCACCGCGCCCATAACGCCAAAATGGTCGACTTCGGCGGCTGGGATATGCCGGTCGAGTACCCCGGTCCCGGCGCAGGCATCATCGCCGAGCATCTCGCCGTCCGCACCGCCGTCGGACTGTTTGACGTCTCCCACATGGGCGAGATCCAGTTCCGCGGTCCCGGCTCGCTGGCCGCCGTTCAGCACATCACCATGAACGACGCCTCCCGTCTCAAAGACGGCCAGGCCCAATACTCCGCCCTGCTCACTCCCGAGGGAACCTTCGTCGACGATATCCTCGTCCACCGCCTCAGCCCCAACGACTATCTCCTCGTAGTCAACGCCGGCACCAAAGACAAGGACTACGCCTGGATTCGCCAGCAGGCCGGCAGCTTCCCCTCCATCCACATCGCCGACTACTCCAGCTACTACTCGCAGCTCGCGCTGCAAGGCCCGCGCGCCCTTGAAACCCTTCGCAAGCTCACCACCGTCGATCTCTCCGCAATCAAAAATTACTGGTTCACATTTGGCACCGTCGCCGGCGTACCCAACGTCCTCATCGCCCGCACCGGCTACTCCGGCGAAGACGGTTTCGAGCTCTATCTCCCCGCTGACGAACCCACGACCACCAAAGTCTGGAACGAACTCTTGTCTGCCGGCGAAGAATTCAGCATTCGCCCCTGCGGCCTCGGCGCACGCAACACTCTCCGTCTTGAAGCCGGCATGAGTCTCTACGGCCATGAAATATCCGATTCCATCAACGTCTTTGAAGCCAACCTTGACCGCTTCCTCAAGCTCGACAAAGGCGACTTCATCGGCCGTCAGGCCCTCCTCGAAATCCAATCCTCCGGCGGCCCAACCCGCAAGCTCGTAGGCCTTGAAATGATCGACCGCGGCATCGCCCGCGACGGTTATCCCGTCCTCAACCTTGAAGGCCGTGAGATCGGCGTCGTCACCTCCGGCTCCCCCGCCCCATTCCTTAAAACCAATATCGCCTTCGCTTTGGCCCCCACCCAGGCAGCCCTCGGCAAAGAAGATCTCCTCGTCCAGGTCCGTCAATCCCAGGTCCGCGCCAAACAAGTTCCCCTCCCCTTCTACAAGCGCCCAAAGGTTTAGAGCACTTTGAAACAGATGACCAGCTGAAATCAGCGTAGAATTCCAGCAAATCGGTTCTGCACGCAGACTCCTACTTAAAGAGTCCGGTCTCATCTGCCGATTTTCATTCAATGCTGCGCAAAGCAATCCCGTGCGCCCTCGCCCTGCTGGCGCTGGCAGGTGGCTTGCTTTGCGCTCAGGAGTACAGCTTCCGCAGTTTTGGCACCGCGGAAGGACTGAACAACCTCGCGGTCCGCAGAATCTACCAGGACCGTACTGGTTTCATTTGGGTAAGCACTGAAAACGGCATCTACCGCTATGACGGCGACCGCTTTGAGTTGTTTGGACCCGCACAGGGAATTCCGCTCAACTTTACGGCGGCTTTTGGCGAGGCCCCCGACGGGTCTTTGCTGGCTGGTGGAAACTTTGGACTCTATCGCCTCTCTGGCAACCGCTTTGAAAAGCTCGCAACCCCTTTCAAAGCCGTTTCCGGATTGCAGGGCATCCAATCGGACGGCAAAGGCCACACATTTCTTGGCACCGACGCCGGGCTTGTGGAACTCTCATTGCAGCCCGGCCAGCGTGATTTTGCCATCCGCAGCTTTCCCCAGCCCCATGGAACATCCGGGCAGCAGGCCTATGGAATTTTCATCGATGGCGATGCCCTCTGGTACGGCTGCGGGCTGGAGCTCTGCCGAATGGATGCTCATGGGACCAGAGTCTTATCGCGAGAGCGCGGACTTCCTGCCGACGCAGATCATCAGCCATCCAGAAAGACCGCGCCGGAAATCTCTGGGTGACGGCTCAGGTTCGGCGGCATGTTCGTCTGGCCCGCCGGCAAGGCGAAGTTTGAGAGGCCGTACTTGCCGGTTCCGCCTGCAAACATACGCGGAATTCCCATTCTCGATAGCGACGGACGGATTCTGCTTCCGACGTTGGAGGGACTGCTGATCCGGGACGAAAATGGGTGGCAAAAGATCGACCGCTCCGTCGGCCTTCGCGGTTCAGTCAGCGCCGTCTACGAGGACCGCCAGCACACCCTCTGGATCGGCTTGGGTGGCCGTGGTCTCGTCCTCTGGCGCGGGTACCGGGAGTGGGAGAACTACTCCACCGAGAGCGGGCTTGCCGCCGAGATCGTCTACGGAATTCTTCCCTTGAAAGACGGGTCGCTCTGGGTGGGCACAGGTTCGGGGCTGTTTCGCGAGAGTGCAGCGGAAATCTGGCACTGCGTTCACCATCGTGTCCTGGATTCGATGGCTTCGTCGTGCATAGCCTTGCGCAGCGCGCCCAACGGAGACATCTGGGTGGGCTCCGAAGGCCGAGGTCGTGGCTCGCATCGAGCCGCGAACCCTCACTGCAACCTGGTTTGGCGAGGCGCAAGGCCTTGCCGGAAAGGATATCTACAACCTGCGCTTCGATCGTGAAAATCGGCTCTGGGTTGCCACTGAGGCAGGCCTGTTCATGGCCTCGGCCCCTTACCGGAGATTCTCCCGCATCGCCGAATTGCCGGCTACGCGCATGTGGGCGGTTGTCCAGGGGACGGACGGCACCGTATGGGCTGGTGGCGACGGCGGACTCTTCGCATTCGCGGCCGGCCACTGGAAGACCTTCACGCCCGCCGATGGCCTTAGCAATAAAGAGATCCTCTCTCTTGCCGCAGGGCCGGACGGCGTCATCTGGGTCGGCTATGACTTCGGAGGCGGCATTGACCGCGTCCATCCCCGGGCTGGCGGCGTGGTCGATTGAAAAGAACGTCCAGAGAACCGGCACCGACGGCCTGATTTATTTTCTCGAATTCGACGCCGAAGGGACGCTTGTGGGCAGGCACTCAGCACGGCGTCGACGTTTGGGACGGCGCCCGCTGGACACACTATGACATGAACGACGGCCTGGTCTGGGACGACTGCGACACCGAACGGATTCGCCCAGGAGCCGGACGGCGCCGTCTGGATTGGAACCAGCGGCGGACTCTCGCGCTTCAAGCCCCTCCCGACGTCTCGCGCCCAATGCTCCCATCGAGGTCGTTTTCACCCGCCTTGCGGTTGGACAAGAAGGATGTCTCCGGCCTTCACAATCCCTCCTTTGGCATCCATGCCAACTCGCTCGTGGCGCGATACTCCGCGCTCAATGCACACGCGCGAAAACGGCGTCGATCTTCCGCTACCGGCTTGAGGGCGCCGCTTCAAGCTGGACAGAGACCTCCCAACGCGAGCTGCAGTTCGCCAAACTGGCGCCCGGTGCCTACCGTCTGGAGATCGAAGCCCGCGAAAGCGATGGCGTCTGGAGCGGCCACGGCGCAGAGTTCCCATTCCAGATCCTCGCGCCGTGGTATTCGAGCTGGTGGTTTATCAGCCTGTGCATTATTGTTTCCGCTCTCGGTGGTGGCAGTAGTGATGCGGTTGCGTAATGTAAGCGCGCGCAACAGGGAACGCGAACTGGTAAGGCTGGTGGAAGAGAAGACTGCGGATCTGCGCCTGGCAAACGAGGAGCTATCGCGCCTCTCCTTCACCGATCCGCTCACCGGGCTGGCCAACCGGCGAGTCTTCGACCAGACCCTCGAAAAGGAATGTGCCCGGCTAATGAGAACCAGGAACGCCCTCTCGCTGCTCAGCATCGATGTTGATCAATTCAAAGCGCTGAACGACTCTCAAGGCCACCAGCGCGGCGACGAATATCTGGTCCTGCTGGGAGCGGAATTGCTCAAAATTGCCCGCCGCCAGATCGACGTTGTCGCCCGCGTCGGCGGGGAGGAGTTCGCCATCATTCTTCCCATCACCGGCGCTGCCGACGCCTTGCTGATTGCCGAATCGGTTCGACAATCTATAGTCGCTCTCCGCCTGCCCCACCCCGAATCGTCGGTTGTCCCTTACCTGACCGTAAGCGTAGGCGTAGCAACGGCCACAAAACAGCATTTCTGCACCCGCGAATCTCTAACCGCCGCCGCCGACCGAGCCCTCTACGATGCAAAAAGAGCAGGACGAAATCGAGTATGCATGGCCGATCAACCCCTTGCCGTGGAGAGCGCGAACCCAACCCCGCTGACTAGCTGACTAAAACCGGCTGCATAAAAGATCCCGGTAGGAACAGGTAGCGCTGGCCTCCTGGTCGGCTGTAGCGTGGACCTCCCGGTCCGCGCTCACTCTAGCCCACAAGAGAACTGCTCTCGCTAACTTGCTGTATTCGAATCTTCCCGCCAATTCCCGAATCAAAGAGAAGGACCCAAATTCCTCATTCAAAGGACTCTTCCCTTCATGACCATCTCCGCCGCTGAAACGAATCAATTGAAGAAGGCCCCCCCGGTCAGGGGAGTTCTGCCCATCATTCACAGCCGCTGGAGTCCCCGCTCTTATTCTGATCGCCAGGTCGACCCCGCCGATCTCGCCCTTGTCTTTGAGGCCGCCCACTGGGCTGCATCCTCCTATAACGAGCAGCCTTGGCGCTTTCTCGTCGGAACTCGTAACTCATTGATCTACAAAAAGATATTTGACTCCCTCATGCCTCTCAACCAGGCCTGGGCCGGAGCCGCGCCGGTCCTTATTCTCGGGGCAGCCAAAACCAAATTCTCCCACAGCGGCGAACCTAACCGCGTAGCGCTATATGACCTTGGCGCCGCCGCTTCCTACCTCACGCTCCAGGCCTCAGCCATGGGTCTTGCCACCCATCAGATGGCCGGCTTCAACGAGTCCGCGGCCCGTCAGGCCCTTGAAATCCCTGATGAATTCGTTCTCGGCGCAGTCATCGCCCTCGGTTACCAGGGCGAGCCCTCCGCCCTCAAAAACGAGCGGCACTTAGCCCAGGAGATCGCCCCCCGTGAGCGTAAACCATTGAAAGACTTCGTCTTCTCCGCCTGGAACACTCCCGCCGACCTAGGATGATTCCACCATCGCACATCTCAAACGCCTTTCGAGTGTATTCCCACAAATGCGCCGTGCCCCATCCATGACACAGCTTCACCGTGTCATGGGTGGGAAACTACAAACCAAACCCAGTAGCCCCACATCCACTCCCGGCTCCGGGTTACATTGAAAGCTGGAGGCAATTCTTCTTGGCCCACCCCGCGCCCCCGCGAACCCATCGCCGCCCAGCCCCAGCGCACAGCCCTCGAACCACCCCCTCACGCCGGAAAAACCAGCGCAACTGGCTGATAAAATGCATATTAGCCTCATTCGCTATGGTATTGGCTCTCATCGCCTGGGGAGCCCTCGCCCGCCAGTTCGCCCCCACCTCAAACACCTCCCTCAACCGCTTTGACGCCATCATCGTTCTCGGCTCTCCCGCCGACAGAGACGGCAACCCCACCCCCACTCAGTTGGCTCGCGTCACCGAGGCGGTTCACGAGTATGAGCGCGGCGTCGCCACCCATCTGATTCTTACGGGCGGACCAACCGCCAACCGCTTCGTCGAAGCCCGCGTGATGGCCCGTACTGCCCACGCCCAGGGAATTCCCGACTCCGCCATCTTTGTTGAACCGGAGTCCCGCGATACCATCCAGAACGCCTGCTTTGCCGTCCGCATCATGAAGGCCCATGGCTGGAGCTCGGCAGAGGTAGTTTCCAGCCCCTATCATCTTCCCCGCGCCGGCCTCATCCTCAGCCGCCTGCCGCTGGAGTGGCGCACACACCCCGCACCCCCGCTCACGCCCGGTCAGCCCGACTCCTCAATCGAAGAGGCGGCGACCGAAACCCTGCACACTATCCGCTATCTAATCTTGACCCGCCAAACCGAGCGCTGCGAGCTATAGCCCCAGAAGACATCGCAAGCCTCTGAAAGTCGACGTTTTGAAAGGGCACGGCTTTACAGCTTGCGGAAAAAGTCGTTCATTTTTCGATTCCGAGTCGCACCGTTGAGTTTTTTCACTTCAAATCGGTTGTACTGCTGTTGATTTGCTCCTCTGGAGATCCGATTTTGCGGCCTCCAGAGACACCTATCCCCCGGACTTACTGCGCCGGAATCAGCTTCTGCATGCGCAGCAGGTTGTGCGCTGTGGCAACCAGGCTAAACAGCCAGTCGACTCGTGCCCTGCCGCGCAGTTTTACCTGCCGGACGGCCCGATCTTGCTTGGCCCAGCCGAACACCTTCTCCACCAGCTTCCGCTTCCTCTGGCTGATGGCAAATCCTTCGCTGTTGCGTTCTTCTCCGGTAAGCCAGTTGGGCCATTTCGGATTGGGCGCGTATTCGGCTACATGCGGCCTGATGCGGCGGGCGCGCAACTGACCAACAAACTGCTCCTCTTGATAACTCTTGTCGGCGCCCAGCGTGCTCACCACGGCGCGTTTCAGCTTGTCCACCATCACCAATGCAGCCTCCCGTTCCGCCGTCTTGCTGGACTGCGTCACCATCGCTGCTACCACCAGTCCGTTGCGGTTCTCCGTCAGCACATGGCCCAGGTAGCTGGGCACCGCTACCGCCGCCCCGCTCTTCTTATACAAACGCGCCTCCGGGTCGGTGGCTGACTCATGCGTGTCGCGCAGCAGCTTGCGGCCTCGCGTTCCCGTGCCCCGGCTGGGCGGATCGGGCTTCTCACGGAAGCTGCGACGGCTGGCCCAGGCCTGAATCAAAGTACCGTCCACGGTGAAATGCTCCTCGCTTAAAAGCTGATGCGCACGCGCCTGTTCCACCACCGCCAGCAACAACTGTTCGGCAACCTCGCCCTCAATCAGACGCTCGCGGTTCTTGGTAAATACCGTCACATCCCACACCGGGTCGTCGATGTTGAGTCCCACAAACCAGCGGAAAAGAAGGTTGTAGTCCAACTGCTCCATCAGTTGCCGCTCCGACCGCACCGAATACAGTACCTGCAATAACTGCGCCCGTATCAGCTTCTCCGGAGCAATCGACGGCCGCCCGCGCCGCGCGTACAGCTGTTGGAACTCGGAGTCCAACTCCCGCAATGCTGCATCGCTCATCTGCCGGATGGCACGTAATGGATGATCCTTCGGCACTCGCTGTTCAAGGCCGATGTAGCTGAATACCGCTTCCTGTTGCTCGTCATTTCCGCGCATGACTAATACATACCGTATCGCCCTGTGGAAACCATCGTGCCTTATCCGGTTCACCAGCCTTTTTTCCGCAACCTGTTTAGACGCGCCGCAAAATGCCCAATAAAACTTGGGGCTTTAGTCCCTGAGGGAAAGCTCTACAGGGGACGAAACATCAGAGTTCCCTTAGTCTCGGCAGAATCTCTCCGTTCCGCGTTGTCACCTGTCGGCGCAGTCTTGTAAGCTGAATGGTAATGCGTCTTAAAGTCAGCACTTCTACATTTCTCGTAGTCCTTGCCGCTCTGGTCCTTTGTGCCGCAACCCGCGCTCAGGCCCAGGCCGCCGCCGCTCGTACTGCCGGCAACGGCACCTACGTTTCCATCGATCCGCTGGCGGGTGTTCGCTACGACAATCGATTTGACCTCTCGCTCGGCGCGGCCTATGGTCACCAGAAAGCCGGGCCGCCCCCCCTGGAGCAAGGCTCCAACCTGGGCGGACTCGACCTTAGCGGCTCGGTCTGGTTCACCAGGAACCTGGGAGTGGAAGGCACCGGGCGCGCTTACCTCGGCTCCAGCGGTGCATTGGTCAACCCCTATGGCATCAAGGGGCCGTTTGTCAGCCAATATATGTTTGCCGCCGGCCCGGAATGGCTGGGGCCGCATAACAAGCACGGCGCCCTGACTGTCCATGCCCTCTTTGGCGGCGCACGCTTTGATTCGCATCCGGGTGCGGGGAACACACCCGAGGAAGCTGGCCTCTTCAACAACCAGCTCGCCCCGGCAGCCATCGTCGGCGGCCACATCGACCTCAACCGCTCGGCCCGCTGGGTCTTCCGCCTCACACCCGATGCCATGTACACCCGCTATGGCATCAACTACGGAAACATGGCCACCTATGGCTACTGGAACTTCGGCCTCTCGGCAGGTGTGGAGTACAAATTCAAGAGAACGCGTTAAGAGCAGCGCAAAGGCGCCGCCTCGCTTCAGACCAGTCCCCCCCTGGCATCTCAAGCCGGGCTCGCGACCCAATCTCCATTCCGGCCATGGTTCCACATTGGCCTGTGACCTTTTTCGCGTCATAATTTCATATCGGCCAGATCGCCGATAAGGCTACTGCTTTCATCTGTGTGTGGTATTCTCCCGTTCTGTGGGACCTCTACATCAGTGCCACGGGAAAATCAGGCCGGAGAGTTACCATCAGGCAGGCTGAATTCGCGCACTAAGGACAACCAAGGCAGAAGCAAATGGATATGAGAGACACACTCGGCGTATTACTGGCGGGCGGAGCCGGAGAACGCCTCTTCCCCCTTACTCGCGATCGCGCCAAACCGGCCGTTCCCTTCGGCGGCCACTACCGCATCATCGATATCACCCTCTCCAACTGCATCAACTCCGGCCTGCGCCGTGTCTTCATCCTCACCCAGTACAAGGCGCTCTCGCTCAATCGCCACATCCGCGAAGGCTGGACCGGCATTGTGGCCCAGGAGCTGGGCGAGTTCTTTGAGCTCCTCCCGCCCATGCAGCGCACCGGCGCAAATTGGTATATGGGCACCGCCGACGCCGTCTATCAGAACATCTACTCCATCGGCAGCGAACAGCCCAAGTACATGATCATCCTCTCCGGCGACCACATCTACAAAATGGATTACAGCCGCATGCTGGAGCACCACAAGGAGACCAACGCCGAGATTACCCTGGCCACCATCCCCATTTCTCCCGACGAAGTCCCGCGCTTCGGCGTCGTCGAGGTGGGCCACTCCGGCGAAATTCAGGGCTTCCAGGAGAAGCCGGCCAGCACCAGCTACCGCTCGCCCGTCAATCCCGATGCCGTCGATGCCTCCATGGGCATCTACATCTTCAATACCGAGGTGCTGCTCAAAGCCCTGATCGCCGACGCCGAAGACCCCGACTCAAAGCACGACTTCGGCCACAACGTTCTCCCCAGCCTGCTGGGCAAGAAAAAAATGATCGCTTACAGCTTTGTCGACGAAAACAAGCAGCAGGCCCTCTACTGGCGCGACGTGGGCACTCTCGACGCGTACTACGACGCCAACATGGACCTCTGTTCGGTCTCGCCAACCTTCAACCTCTACGACAAAAGCTGGCCCATCCGCACCCGCGTCCGCCAGTATCCTCCGGCCAAGTTCGTCTTCGGTGAGCCGGGCCGCTCCGGCATGGCGGTCAACTCCGTCATCACCGCCGGCGTCATCATCTCCGGCGCATCCGTTTCCAACTCCGTAGTCTCCCAGGATGTGCGCGTAAACTCCTACTCTGAGGTAGACGCCAGCATCATCTTCTCCCACGTAAACATCGGCCGCCACTGCCGCATCCGCCGCGCCATCATCGACCGCGACGTCCACATTCCCGAAGGCACCGTCATCGGCTACGACCCGGTAGAAGACAAGCGCCACTATTTCGTCACGCCCTCCGGCCTGACCATCGTCACCCGCGACGCCTCACTCTTCGAAAACCCCGTAGACCCCGATTTCCTCCAGCGCTATTAGCGCACTTTCAATTTCCGGGTGCCGGGTGGTGGGTGGCCCAGGTCTCGATTTTGAGACCTGGGATTCAATGCATTTCCACCTTCGCGAGTAAGCAGGCAACTGATTATGGATTTTGAGACCCGGGATTTACTGTGCAAATATCAATTCGAGATGAATAAATCTGCCGCCAATCCAACCGCTGAAATGATCTCCCTCCTATCCCGCATGCGCATTCACGCCTCAACCGCCCCAACTCTCGAATCCCTTCAGCAATCCATCGTCGAAACCATCGCCCAAAATCTCCCCTACTGCAACTGGACCGGCTTTTACATGCTCGATCCCGACGACAATCAAACCCTGATCCTCGGCCCCTATATCGGCGCGCCCACCCCCCACGTCCGCATCCCCCTCACAGAAGGCATCTGCGGCGCCGCAGCCGCCTCCGGAGAAACAGTCATCGTAGACGACGTCAACGCCGACCCCCGCTATCTCTCCTGCTCCATCCAAACCAAATCCGAAATCGTAGTCCCCATCTACGCCCACGGCAAAGTCATCGGCGAAATCGACATCGACAGCCACACCCCAGCCGCCTTCACCCCAGCCGACCGCAACTTTCTTGAAGAAGCCGCCCGCATCGTCGGCAAATATATTGAAGCCCACTCCAGCAGCCCAACGTCGTAGCCCCGGCCTCCTTACGGACGTCGTAGCCCCGGCCCCCTGACGGACGGTGTAGCGCCGGTCTCCTGACCGGCTGTAGTGCGGGCGTCCTCGCCCGCGCTTGTATTCACCACGGTTTATATTGGTTAGCTCGCTTCATTTCCCGTAACCATTCCCCCCATCGCGTACTCTCATAGACAAGAGGAATTTCAATTCAATGCTCGTGCTAGTTCTCGCATACCTGGGCGGCGTCCTCACCATACTCAGCCCCTGCATCCTTCCCGTCCTGCCTTTCGTCTTCGCGCGCTCCGACCGCCCCTTCCTCAAATCCGGCCTTCCCCTGCTCGCCGGCATGGCCTTCACGTTCACGCTGGTAGCCAGCCTCGCCGCCGTCGGCGGAGGCTGGGCCGTCCGCGCCAATCAATTCGGCCGCTTCGCCGCTCTCATTCTTTTTGCCCTCTTCGGCCTCACGCTCCTCTTCTCTTCGTTGGCCGACCGCCTCACCCGCCCCCTGGTCCAACTCGGCAACCGCCTCTCCAAAACCGGCAATACCTCCGGCATCTTCAGCTCATTCCTCCTCGGCATCGCCACCGGTTTGCTTTGGACCCCTTGCGCCGGCCCCATCCTCGGCCTCATCCTCACCGGAGCAGCCCTCAGCGGCGCCAGCGCTCACACTGCCCTCCTGCTTCTCGTTTACGCCGCCGGAGCCGCCACTTCGCTGGCCGTCGTCCTGCTGGCCGGCAGCCGCGTCTTCGCCGCCCTCAAGCGTTCTCTCGGCGCGGACGTTTGGATTCGCCGCATCCTCGGCAGTCGCCGTCCTAGCCGGAGTGGCAGCCGTCGCTTTCGGGCTTGACCGCGGCTTGTTGACCCAGCTCTCGCTCGCCGGCACGTCGAATCTAGAGCAGCATCTGGTCTCAACCCTCGCCGCGCCGGCACCGCCAAAAGATCAGTCGATGCAGCCCGACAACAACCCTGGCATGATGATGATGTCCGCCGGCGGCAACTCGGACGGCGTGCCCTCCACGCTGCCTGATCTCTCCGGCGCGACGCTCTGGATCAACTCACCGCCGCTGACCCCCGAATCCCTGCGCGGCAAAGTCGTAGTCGTCGACTTCTGGACTTACTCCTGCATCAACTGCCTGCGCTCGCTGCCCTACATCAAAGCCTGGTACGGCAAATACAAAGACAGCGGCCTGGTCGTCATCGGCGTTCACACGCCCGAGTTTCCTTTCGAAAAAGATGAAGCAAACGTCCGCCAGGCCGTGCGCGAGCTAGGCATCGCCTACCCCGTGGCCATGGACAACGACTACCGCGTCTGGAGAGCCTTCCATAACAAATTCTGGCCCGCTCACTACTTCATTGATGCCACCGGCCGCGTCCGCTTTCACCACTTCGGCGAAGGCGACTACGACCAGTCCGAGACCTGGATTCGCACCCTTCTCGAAGAGCGGAACCACCAGCCCCTGCCAAATTCCGCAACCACCATCGCCGCCACCGGCGCTGAAGCCGCGTCTAATTTGCAGGCGGTCGAGTCGCCGGAGACTTATATCGGCTACACGCGCGCCGAGAATTTCGCCTCACCCGGCGGCTTTGATGAGGATGATCCTCACGTCTATCGCGCCCCCGCGAGTCTCGATCTCAACGCGTGGGCCTTGACCGGCAAATGGAAAGACGAGAGCCAGATCGCAACCGTGCTCTCCTCCACCGGCGCCATCGTCTATCGCTTCCACGCCCGCGATCTGCATCTGGTCTTAGGTCCGGGGAGCGACGGAAAACCAATCCGCTTCCGCGTAACGCTCGACGGCAAGTCCCCCGGCGCGGACCATGGCATGGACACCGATGCCGACGGTTACGGCACGGTGACCGAGAGCCGTCTCTATCAGCTCATTCGCCAGCAAGGCGCAGTGCACGACCGCACCTTCCGAATAGAATTCCAAACCCCCGGCGTCGAAGCCTTCGCCTTCACCTTCGGATAAACGGGTTTCAGAAAGTGGATTGTTCGTTGAAAATGGATTTCTTTCGCAGAAAGTGGATTGCTTGTTGAAAATGGATTTCTCTTGCAGAAAGCCCGCGCCGTAGGCGCAGAGTTTGTTAGCCCCGCGCTTCAGCGTGGGGAATGAGGGTTCAATAAGTTAGCTCCGGAGTCCCGGAGGGACGGCGCAAGAACTTCAGAAGTCTTGAAAGGGCACGGCTTTAGCCGTGCCGATAGTCGAACAGAAATAACGCGGGCTTTAGCCCCGGAAGGATGGGTTTCATTCAAACCAATCCTCAACTACAATTTCCACATAAGGACTTCCCCATGAAAAATCCCGATCAATCAAACGCCACAGCTCGCATTCAACTCATCGGCCGCCGCGCCTTCATCATCTCCGCCGCGGCCGCCGTCAGCGGCGCAGCCTTCTGGGCCTTGCGCAAAACCACGCTCCTCGAGCCGCAGCCCGTTGACGCCGCCAGCCTTCCAGCCAACGTAACCATCGTTGAATTTGCGGCCAACGGTAAGAAGACCGGCAAGGTAACCGTCCCGCGCATCGTCAAGTCCGACGCCGAGTGGCAGCATCAGCTCTCGCCCATCTCCTACCAGGTCACCCGCCGCGCCGCCACGGAGCGCGCCTACTCCGGCGCCACATGGAACCTCCACGACAAAGGCATCTACCGCTGCATCTGCTGCGACACGGCCCTCTTCAGCTCGGAAACAAAATTCGAATCCGGCACCGGCTGGCCCAGCTTCTGGCAGCCCATCGCCCGCGAGAATGTGGTCGAATCCACTGACTCAACCCTGGGCATGGACCGCACCGCCGTCTCATGCCGCCGTTGCGACGCGCACCTGGGCCACGTCTTCAACGACGGCCCACCCCCCACCGGCCTCCGCTACTGCCTGAACTCCGCCGCTCTGCACTTTGTGAAGTTGGCCTGAGCGGAATAAGTTACCCTAACTTCCGGTCAGAGCGGCGTATTTCTGCCCAGTTCCGAGAAAGGTGGGAGTAAAATTCGACCATGCCCGGTAGCACCGACCACAGAATCCCCAGGGATTTCATCCAAATTGCTCGCCAAGAATCACGGCGTAGGAAGATGTATCCGCTGCTATCAAAGCTCTACCTTGTTGTAGTGATGTTGGCTTTGTTGGATTTCATCCTCCTCTTCGCTTTCAGCATTTACATCGGCGGAGACGCCGTCAACGGCAAAATAGAGAACGGGAAATACTATGTATGGGGTTACAAGTACCAAGACGGAGTCAAGGGATTTCACGAAGTGAGCCGAACAATCTTCGATTACAGCAAGTGGCAGGTCTACAGCGTGGGGGCAACTTGGACCGTCATGCTACTTGGTACTGTCCTGTACAAACGACTTCCAACTGGTGACTGAGTTATTCTGTGTAGGCGATGAGCTAGTTTAGAGCGGTTAATCGGCTAACCGGAAACAGACCCATATCTTAAGCGGCGAAAGACCTCACTTCCCCTTGTAATCCTTAAACAGCTCCGGAAACTCCTTCTTCAGCGCCTCAATCTTGGGCCGGTCGCAGATCTGAATATATTGATTGCCGGGATTGTTGTCAGCGAAATGTTGATGGTACGTTTCGGCTACATAGAATCCCGGCAGCGGCACGACCTCGGTCACAATCTTCTTCTTGAACACCTGCGCCGCATCGAGCTGCGCAATATAAGCCAGGCTGATCTTCTGCTGTTCTTCGTTCAAATAGAAAATAACCGACCGATACGAACTGCCCACGTCCGGCCCTTGCCGGTTTAGCTGCGTCGGATCGTGCGCCACTGAAAAGAAAATCCGCAAAAGCTGTCCATAAGTAATCTGTGACGGATCGTAGACCACACGCACCGATTCCGCATGTCCCGTCCTCTCTGTATTCACCTGTTGGTAGGTCGCTGTGGTCGCCGAGCCTCCTGCATAGCCGACCGTCGTCTCCAGCACCCCCTTCACCCGCTCAAAAACCGATTGCGTACCCCAGAAGCATCCCCCGGCAAACACCGCCGTCTCTTCCCCCGGCGTCTGCGCCAGCGGCACATCGGTAACAGCAGGCGGCACAGGAATCTTCGTAGCAGCCCCGCACCCCGCAACCAGTGTGGAAGCCATTATTAGCGCAAGCAACGCACCGCACAGCACATTTCGACCCCGCATCGAATTCTCCTTGGCCGTATCCCGTTCAGACCCGTACAAGTAAGATGTATTTGGCCGCAAAAGGGTGCGGAGGGAGCAGGGGCCTTCAGGCCCCTGAAACCGGCGCAAAAGCGATGTGCTTTAGCCTCGGACGTTTTGTCCGCAGCCGAAACAAGGCCGGGCCTGAAGGCCACTCAATCCATGCCACGCATTCAGGGGTCTGAAGACCCCTGCTCCCTCCGTAAACTGCCATTTGCATCGAATCTCAAGTCAAGCATGCATACATCGACGAAATTAGGATGCGTTTGTCCGACGGAACCAATCCCCCACATCCCTCGTATTAGCCATGTATGCAATGCGTGGGTACATTAAGCTGGAGCGTAATGGGGCTGGCGACGCCGGCATCCCCAACCAGCCGCCCCAGCGACAAAAGCCTGTCGCTGGGGATCCCGGCGAGGCTGGCGCGTCGTACCATGGAGCCGCCGCAGGCAGGCCTGCAGCCAGCCATCCAGGCGCGTGTCGAGGTGAGTCCTCTGGAGTTGGACTGGTCCCAAATCGTCCGTCGCTGCATGGACGGGGATTCCGGCGCGTGGGCTGAACTGGTCCGCACCCATCATCGCCGCGTCTACGGCCTCTGCTACCGTTTCACCGGCAACCCAACCGACGCCGAAGACCTCACCCAGGACGTCTTTCTCAAAATCTTCTCTAACCTGGCCAGCTTCGACGCCGCCCGCGGCAGCCTCCGGGTATGGATCACCACCATGACCCGCAATCTGCTGGTCGATCACTTCCGCCGCACCCGCAACCAGCGCGCAACCGGCTCGCTCGACGATGGCTGGGACTCCTCCGATGAACTCAAGCCAATCGACCGGCTCACCTCCAGCGGTCCCTCGCCCCTCGAAGCCGTAGCCCGCCGTGAACTCGCAAAAATGGTGCAGCAGGCCCTGGCACGCGTCTCCGTCGATCTGCGCGAAGCCGTCATTCTTCGCGATCTCCAGGATATGGATTACAAAGAGATTGCCTGCGTATTGGGCATTCCCGAAGGGACCGTCAAGTCCCGCATCAGCCGTGGCCGCGCGGAACTTGCACGGCTGCTGGAACGTACTAAACGGGAGGTAATGTAATGGCAGAACGCACTCACAATCCGAACCCCGCCGCCTGCATCCAGTGGGAGATGCTTTTGGCCGATGCCCTCGACGGTCTGCTCCGCCCCGAGGACCAGGCTCTCTTTTCCGCCCACAAGTCCGTCTGCCCCGCCTGCGCCGCCCTCTTTGAAGAAGCCCGCCGCGGCCGCGAGTGGCTGGAATTTCTCTCCCCGGAGCCCGAGGTTCCCGCCGGCCTGCTTGACAGAATTCTCGCCCAAACCGGCCCCGGCCAAATGGAAGGCTACGGCCGAATCCCCGCCGGCAATAACATTGTGCCCATGCCGCAGCCCCGTAGGCCAGACTGGCAGCGTCCCGGCTTCATGGCCAGCCTTCGCCGCTTCGCCGAGCCCCGCCTGCTGATGACCGCAGCCATGGCCTTCTTCTCGATCGCTCTCACCCTCAACCTCACCGGCATCCACCTGGGCGCCGTCCGTCTCGCCGACCTCCGCCCCATCGATGTCCGCACCATCCCCGGCGAAGCTCGTTCCTTTCTTGAGCGCCGGCTGACCATGGCCTCCACTCCTGTCATCCGCTACTACGACCACTCGCGCTTCGTTTACGAAGTTCAGTCCAAGGTGCGGGAAATGCGCCGCGCGACGCAGAGCGAGGACAGCAACCAGCAAAAGCCCAGTCAAGTCTCACCGGGCCAATCCAAACAGACCCCGAGCCGCATCCACGGCAGGGCGCCCGAAAACTCACTTCAACAGTCCGGCAACCAGCCGGCTCAAATCCCGCCTCAAATCTTGCAAACTTCCCTCAGGTTTCAACGGTCGGCCCCCGCATTCCGGCGGCTCCAAAAGAACACTTCGGAAGCAGAACTAGAGAAAAGGAGCACACTATGGATTGCGTAAATCACTCGGGCGTAGCCGCAACCGCCTATTGCCAAAGTTGCGGAAAGGCTCTCTGTGACGGCTGCGTGCGTAAAGCCGCCGGGGGCCAGATCCTCTGCGAGCCCTGCTGGATGTCCTGGCAGAGCTATCAGCAGCCCTTCATCGCCCCGCATCCTGGCGGACCTCATCCCGGGCTCGCCGCATTCCTGGGTCTTTTTCCCGGCGTGGGAGCCATGTATAACGGCCAGTTTGTCAAAGGTTTCATCCACGTGGCAATCTTCGTCGTGCTGGTCGCCATCTCCAACCACTACGACGTCGCCGGCATCATCGTTGCCGCATGGATCATCTACATGTCGTTTGAGGCCTACCACACCGCTAAGGCTATGCGCGACGGCCAGCCCCCGCCTGATCCGCTGGGATTGAACGAAGCCGGCTACTGGCTCAATCCCGGCTCCCGTCCGCGTCCCGCTGATTTATCTGGGGCAGCGCCCGCGCAACCCGGCCCGGCAACGCAAGGTCCGCCCTGGCAGCCCTATACCGGTCCCTACCAGCCCCCATACTCATCCATGCCTCCGATCCCTCCTATTCCGCCCATTCCACCCGTCCCGCCCATCTGCTGGCGCCGCCGTGAGCCTATCGGCGCCTTGATCCTCATTGCTCTCGGCACGCTGTTTCTCCTCGATCAGTTCGATATCTTCAACGGCCGCTTGTTCAACTACGCCTGGCCGGTCGTGTTGATCGCCCTCGGCGCATGGCTGATCGTTCGCCGTTTCACAGATTCGCAAGGGGGTCCCAAATGAACCGTTACGTCATGATTCGCCGTCTGCGAGGCCCGGCAATTCTCCTGCTGATTGGCGTTCTGGCCCTCCTTCACCAGATGGGCGTCGTTAGTCACTTCTGGCGCCTATTCTGGCCGCTGCTGTTCATCATGATCGGCGTCATCATGCTGGCCGAACGCGCGGCGCTGGCCACTGACGGCGGTTATCCTCCGCCCGTCTCCGGCCCCGCTGATCCCGGCCCCACGGCTCCCGGTCAAATTGTTCCCAGTGCCGATACCGGCATTCCATCCTATCCCGGCCAGCCGGCAGCCCAACTTCCCTCTCCCTTGGGGGACTACAAAGATCCTTTCGAAAGGAAATCATGAGCACCGTACCTCCATCCACTCCCCCCGGCGGAACACCGCCGCCCCCGTATCCGCCTTACGATCCCAGGACCCAGTGGCGCATCTACCGCGAGCAGCAGAAAGCCGCCTGGCGCGCCCAGCGCGATACCTGGAAGGCCCAGCGCTACGCCATGAAGGCGAGCTATGCACATGCCTACGGTCCCCGCGTTCCCTCGGTGATCGGTCCCATCATCCTCATCGGCATTGGTATCATCGCCCTGCTGATGCTCACCGGTCATATCAACGCCGTCAGTTTCTGGTCCTGGTACGGCCACTGGTGGCCTCTGCTGCTCATCGTCGCCGGCCTCGGCCTGCTGGCGGAGTGGACCATCGACCTGCGCCGCGAAACTCCCGTCCGCCGCAGCGGCAGCTTTATCGGCATCCTCATCCTGCTCGCATTCGTGGGCATCTGCGCAGCCGGATGGAGTCATGCCCGGGGCTCCTTCCACTCCATGTTTGGCGATCAAGGCGATGACTTCTTCAACACCTTCGGCCTGCCCGAGCACAACAACGATCAGCCCGCACAAACCGCGCAAATTCCAGCCAACGCCGCAATCGAGATTGAGAATCCTCGCGGCGACGTCAGCATAACCGCGGGCGATGCATCTTCCATCAATGTGCAGGCCCACCAGGTGGCCTACGCCGATTCCGACTCCGACGCCAAGAAAATCTTCGACTCTGAGGCGGCTCACCTCACTGTCAGCGGCAACGCCGTGCTGCTCAAGTCAGATAGCAACTCCAGCGGCCGCGTCAACCTCACCGTCACCGTACCCAGATCGGCCCCGGTAACGGTGAGCGCCGGCAATGGAGACGTGACCGCCGCCGGTCTCGGCTCCGGCATCAGCATCAGCGCCGCTCACGGCGATGTGCATCTCAACTCCACAAATGGTTCCGTGCAGGTTCACTTCTCTGGCGGCAAGCACGATTTTTCCGCCCATCAGGTCAACGGCGATCTCTCCATCGACGGCGACACCAACGACATCACCGTCTCTGAAATCAAAGGCAAGGTCACGCAGAGCGGCGAAATCCTCGGCGACGTGCATATTGAAAACGTCTCCGGCGCTGTCCACCTCCACACCACGGTCACAAATCTCGAACTGGCCAGTCTGCCCGGCGACCTGAACCTCAACTCCGACGATCTCCGCGTCACCGAAGCCAAGGGTCCGGTGCGCGTCTCTTCGCACTCCAAAGACATTGACCTCAGCCAGATCTACGGCGAAAGCTACGTCGAAGACCGCAACGGAACCGTCTCCATCGAGCCCGCCGGAGCCTACGGCGTCGAAGCCAAAAATGAGAAAGGCGATGTGGAAATAACCTTGCCGCCCAACGCCTCGGCCACCGTCGAGGGCCACACCCACAACGGCGAAATCCTCACCGATTACGGTCTCGCGATCAGCGGCGACGAAAGCAAAACCGTCACCGGCCGCATCGGCTCCGGCACAACAAAAATCGTTCTCAGCGCGGATAACGGCGACCTGCGAATCATAAAAGGCTCAGCCTTCCCCGCCACGCCCGCGCCCCCCCATATCCCAGAACTCAACGTCCCCCCCTACCACCGCGTTCCATCCATTGAAGCCACTCCCAACTCCAAATCCACAGCAGGCGCGCCCCGCCTGAAAGCCCCCAAAAATCCCCCCGCCCCGCCCGCCCCGCAATAAGGACCACAACCCAGCCGGTAACAAGAAACAGGCGCAGGAGAACCACTCCCGCGCCTGTTCTATTCAGCGATACCGCCGCCAACTCGCCAACTTGCCATCTCCGCGCAAGCCGAAGCCAACTCGCCAAATCTTCCCCACGATTTTGTGACCTGGAATATCACAGAACTCAAACCCGAAAGCTGAGAGGCAGGTGGCCCGGCAGGTCGCCCACCCATTGATTCTGAAAACACGGCTCGGAATTTGAAGGTCTGTGCCCCATTCATCGCGGCTTTATCGCGATGAGTGGGCCACCTGCCGGATGAGATCTCGAAGGCACTAAACCTCAACCCTCCGCACCCGAGCCGAAATCCGAGTAAAGACCTCCCACGGAATCGTCTCCTCAACATCCGCATGATCAAACGCAGAAATCGTCTCACCCCCCTGCGTTCCCAAAATCACCACCTCATCCCCAGCCTCAACGCCCGGAATCTCCGTAACGTCCAGCACCGTCTGGTCCATGCTGATCCGCCCCACAATCGGCGCCCGCTCCCCGCGCACCAGCAGGCTAAAGCGATTCCCTAGCAGCCGGTCCAGCCCGTCGGCGTATCCCACCGCCACCAGCGCCAGCCTCATCGGTTCTGTCGCAACAAACGTCCCGTTGTATCCCACCACCGCTCCGGCCTCGACCGTCCGCACTCCCACCACTGTGCTCTTCCAACTCATCACCGGCTTCAACCGATCCCGCGCCGCGACCAAACCGTTCGGCTCCTCACTCTCATCAAACCCCGGCTCAAACCGCGGCGCCAGCCCATAAAGCGCCAGCCCCGGCCGCAGCATCGCCTTCAACCCGTGCCGTCCAGCCAAAGCCGCAATCTCTCCCGTCCGCCCGGCCAGCAGCGCCGCCGATTGCCCCACATTCAGCCAATCCGGCAACTGCCCCGCCGCATTAATCCGTACCAGCACCTCATCAAGCCGCGCCAGTTGCTCAGCAGTCACCGCCCCGTCCGCCTCATCCGCTGCAAACAGGTGGGTCATCACGCCTTCCAGCCGCAGCATCGATCCCGCCCCAAACCGCGCCAGAACCCGCCCCAGCCCTTCCGCGCCCACGCCCTGTCGGCTCATCCCTGTATCGATCTCCAGGTGAACGGCCAACCCTCCCGCCTGTCCACCCTCCGCCCGCGCAGCCTTTTCCAGCTCATCCAGTTGCCAAGCCTCCCAGGCCACAACGGTCAACCCGTGCCGCACCACCTCCGCACCCTGCCCGGCAAACACCCCGCCCATAACCAGCACCCGAGCCTCCGGGCATAGCGCCCGTGCCGCCACGCCCTCTTCAACTGAGGTCACGCCCAGCCACCGTGCCCCCGCCCTTACCGCCGCCGGAGCACAAATCTCCAGCGAATGCCCATAAGCATCCGCCTTCACAATCGCCAGCAGCTCCGCTTGGCCCGCAGCCAGGCTCATCAAATACCGATAGTTGTCTTCAAGGAACCGCGCGCGAATCTCAACCCAACAGGGACGATTTGTCATCAGTCTTTCCAAACCATAAGTCTATCGCGCCCGCGCAAACCCATCCGGACCTCCCAAAAAGGCGGGTGCCACATCCGTGCGACTTTCTACTGTCGCAAGGGCGGGATACTCATGCCCATGGTTTTTATCTAACGCTATTTATCAATCACGTCCCATCCATGCGATCCTGAATTGGCATGAAGATTTTCCTCGCCATCATCGCCATCGTCCTCGTCGTCGCCTCCCTCATCGCCGACTACAAATGGCGCCAATGGATCGCCGCCCGCCGCCGCAACCGTCAATGACGCCCCTACTTCCCGCCTCCCACCCGTTACAATATTCTCAAGGGAGCCGTCCAACAGCCATGTTTCATTTCGATCGCCAAGCCCACCCTGTCTCAATTCGCCTTAACCACGCCGCCCTCGCCTTGTCCCTCGCCGCCGCGCTTTTCCTCGCCGCCGCCGCCGCCACCGCCCACGCCCAGTTCGGCGCGCCGCCTCCCGGAACCCAGGTCCACGACCCCTCCGCCCTCCGTCCCCCCGCCGGCGCCCGCGTGGCCATCGTCGAATTTGAAGACATGGAGTGCCCCGACTGCGCCCGCGCCAACCCCGTGCTCAAAGAAGCCGCGGCCAATTACCACATCCCCTGGATCCGCCACGACTTCCCCCTCCCCTATCCATGCCTGGAGCTTCAACGCCGCCGTCAACGCCCGCTTTTTCGACACCAAAAGCAAGGCCATCGGCGACGAGTATCGCGACCAGGTCTTCGCCAACCAGGCCTCCATCAACACCCCCGACCAGCTCCGCCAGTTCACCGAGAAGTTCGCCGCAAGCCACAACATCGCCCTGCCCTTCGCCGTCGACCCGCAAGGCAAGCTGGCCGCCGAAGTCAAGGCCGACTACGCCCTCGGCCAGCGCATCGGCATCGAGCACACCCCCACCATCTGGGTCGTCACCGCCAACAGCAAGGGCGCTCCCTTCGTCGAAGTAGTCGACCGCAGCAGCCTCTACCAGATCATCGACCAGGCCATGGCCGACACCAAAGACGCCAAGCCCGCTCCCAAGCCCGCCGCGAAGAAATCCACGAAGTAACTTACGGATTGAGACTTGTCATCATCAGCAATTCAGATTCGGCATTATAATCAACTCGGATTTGTCGTCATGATCAAATTAGATTTGTAATAATGATGAAATTAGATTTGTCATCCTGAGCGAAGGTCGCCTCGGCGACCGTAGTCGAAGGACCTGCGTTTCGCAAAGCTGGTACCCCCGAAAAAGCGGGTGCCCCAGGTCCCTCGCTTTTGGGGACCTGGGAAAGCACAAATCCCATAGTTCCTGCTTTTGTTTTTGCTCTTGTTCTTTATAACTTTTTGTAGCCTTTTATCTATAACCCTGATCCCTGACCCCTGACAACTGATCCCTGTCCAATATTCACCAACACCGGCGCCTCCGCCTCACCCTCCCCCGGCGAAACCGTCCGCGTCTGCGGCGCCCTCCAATGGTCGATATAGCTAATCCGATGCACGCATCCAATCGTGCAATTCGGCGCGCAACTCTTCGCCGTAAAAAACTCCCGCTTCACATCCTCCGTCGTGTACTCCGCCAGCGGCACTCCCGGATACCCACGCTGCTGGCTGCAATAGTGCACCAGCCCATCCTCGCAGATATACAAATACCGCGACCCCGCCCTGCACCGCCAGTCGTTCGGCTTCCCCAGCGCAATCGCCTCCTGAAACTTGTCGAACTGCGCATAGTTCGTCTTCTTCCGGTGCGTCATCGCAAAATAGACCTTGGCCTCGTCCTCATTCAGCGGCTTCAGTTGCCCGCTCCCGTCGTGGATAATCCCAATCGTCGACTCAAACCCCAGCTCCAGCGCCCGCCGCCCAATCACCAGCGCGTCATTCGGATCCTTGAACCCTCCGCCCACCACCGAGTTAATGTTCACGTGGAACTCCGCAAATCGGGCGAGCATCTCCAGCTTCTTATCCAGCACCTTCAGGCTCTTCTTTGAAATCTCATCCGGCTCCAGATTATCGATGCTGATCTGCATATGGTCCAGCCCCGCCCTGTTCAGCCGCTCAATCCGCTCCACATTCAGCAGGTAGCCATTGGTAATCATCCCCGCAATAGCCCCCGTCTTTCTCATCCGCCGGATAATCTCATCTAGATCTGGGTGCGTCAGCGGCTCACCGCCTGAGATCCCGATCATCGCCGTCCCCAGCCGTCCCAGGTGGTCAATCCGCCGCAGCATCTCCTCCAGCGGCACCGGCTCTGAAACCTTGTCGTACTCATTGCAATAAGCGCAGCTCAAGTTGCAGAACCGCATAGGAATAATCTGCGCCAGCACCGGATGCGAAGTATCCGCCAGCGCCCGCGCCACCATAGCGTACTCGCGCACCTTCCGCCGAGCCGCAATCACCCGCCCCCGCACCGTAGATCTCTTGGAAATCGCCATCTCTTCTATTGAATCACATCGCGGTGTACGTCCACAGATCCGCTTAACAGACCTTCGAGGGAACAAAAAGCTGATTTTTTCTGCAAGTTCGTAGATCAATACCGTTCTATGATCGGATGGGGGGAAATTATGCGAAATAATCCGCTTTTTGTAATTTCATCTCTGATTGCCGGACTCTGCATAAGTCTCGGAGCCTCAGGTCAGACGCAACCAACTGCAAGTCCAGGAGCTTCTACAGAATCAACGCTTCCTTTCACCACGCAACTGAAGAAGACAGTGGTCTTCATAACAACAAATTGCGTGCATATGCCAACCGACGAAGAACTGGCAGCAATGTCTCCGGAAGATCGCGCAAGATGGCGTGACGAACAAATTGCGATGTTGAAACCGGAAGAACTCGCGAGGCTAAAACAGGACTCATATTTCGGAACTGGCTTTATCGCGTTATGGAATGATGACCGAGTTGGCAAAGGAGGGGGATTCCCTTACGTCATCACAAATAGACATGTAGTACAGCCTGGCATCGAGAATGGAAAACCCTGCAAAGTAGTCAACTACTCGATCTCAGTCAACCATGTCGGGACCCCATCGAACCCCACTCCTTACCTTCAATCCCTTGCCGCCAGACCAGAAGGTTTGTGGGTCTTCCCTGACGACAACTCGGTCGACCTAGCCGCCACACCGTTCCTGCTCCCGATCTCCGAGTTTGACTTCAAGACCATCCCAACGAGTATGTTCGTGACACAGGAGATGATTCAGAAAAACGAGGTCGTTGAGGGCGACCCTGTGATTTTCACCGGACTCTTCGTCCAATACACCGGATCAACATCACTGGAGCCAGTTGTGCGGTCCGGCGCAATTGCCATGCTCCCGGAGGGCCTCATCCAAACGACGCTGCACAAGCTTGGGCATATCTATCTTGCAGAGGCGCACGCCTTCGGTGGCAACAGTGGTTCACCAATGTTTGTCGACGTTAACAAATTCAAGAACGCCCTCGGCTATGATTACAAGCTCCTCGGAGTTGTAACCGGCGAAATCCAAGAAACCGAAGACCTCACGTTAAAGGTAACGACCACCTACAAAGGTATGGTCTCCGCTAATAGCAACGTGTCGGTGATTGTACCTGCATTCGAGGTGAATAATCTATTGATGTCGCCCATATTTCAGCACTTACGCGATGCATATGTGGCATCACACCCAGTCACACAGCCGATAAACCCTCAGCCCACAAAATAGCTGGCATAGGTGTGCTATCCGGGTCTCACCGTTGCTCCCAGAGGGAGCAAATGAAAATAGCCCCGGGTGAAACCCGGGGTAACCGATCACCCACAACCCCGCCGTCCTGTAGGGACGGCATGACTCATCCCCAAACATATCGCGGGTCGTATTCGATCCCATGCTGCTTCAAAATCGCCAAAAACTCCGCCTGAAAATCCCGCTTGCGATGATGTTCCGTCTGACCGGCAATATACTTAGCTGTCGCCTCCACCTGCGAAACCCCAATTGTGAACGCTCCATAACCCTTCTGCCACTCAAATCCCGTCAATCCGCAACTCTCGTGCAACCACAATGACGATCCGCCTTTGATCTTCTGCATCGCCCCGGCGATGGTCGTGGTCGACGGCAGAGCCAACAGAAGATGGGCGTGGTCCTCCGTCCCTCCCACTCCAAGAGCCGTCATCCCGTTCTCCCGCGCAATCCCGCCAATGTACGCCCAAAGTCGCTCCTGCAACTCCGGCGCAATCAGCCTGCGCCGTTCTTTGGTTGAGAAAACGCAATGGAATAACGACGAACAATACGTATGCGACATATAAACCCATCTCCCTCCGCGACCATTGAGAATAGCTCAACCCCGCTCACGCCGTCCCTACAGGACGGCGGGATATTTTGTGGGCAAGCCTCCCCCGGGTTTCACCCGGGGCTATTCTCATTGGCTCCCTCCGGGAGCCGGGTGCCCTAGGTCTCGCTTCTAAGACCTGGGATCGCACTATCTCCCCGACCCAGCCCGCCGTTCCGCCTCCATCAAATTGACCAAAATATCGCTGATGCGTGTCAGGTGTCCCTCGCCCTTGCCGCGCAGCCAATCGAGCACCTGCGGATCGAGACGCACGGCGGGTCGGCCAGTGGCCCACCCCATTCCTGCCATTCCGGATCAGTCCTAAGTTTTTGTTTTTCTTAGATTTATCCCGACGAGGTAAGACTTACCCTGAACCGCTTTTCAAGCCTTCTGGAAAATAACGCTTGATTCTTATTGCGATTACGCGCATCATATTAAGTGTCCAGAAGCTATGGACAACGACGGACTCGGCGCTGGACATAGAAATGCGTTACCCAGGCGAGTTCGTTACTTTTAAACTAGGGAGGCTGCCTTGGCAGCCTCTTTTAGTTTATTGGGCTTGTGATTTCTATCCCCTCGTGGAGCCACTGAATACAATTCCGATCTCGGATGTCTGGTAGAGCACTCCAGCGTGAGTTCATCCTTAACGCGACAACCGTATCCTGATTCTCTTGGTATTGGATTTTGCAATACAGTCATCTTCTGGGTCGGGATGTACCTGCAAGTTGCCGAAAGCGCGCTCTTGATCTGCGCGATTAGGTCATCTTCTGAATACCCGTCCTTCACTACCCGGCTGTCATAGATGTGAGTTCCAACAAAAACAATGTCTCTCTATAGGTTCCCAATTACGCGACCTGCGATATGTGTTTATCGCTGCTAACTGAGCATCAGTGAGATACCCAACAACAACAGCACGTGGCTTTTTGCCGCGCTTGATAACCGAGAGATTTCCCCGGATTAGCTGCTCTGCATTATCGTATAGAGGCATGATCGGGACCGTATAGACAAGTCTACAGGCCTTGCCCAGTGATTGGAGGGATGCTAAGGTTTCGCTTCTAAATCTGCGATCGCACTACCTCCCCGACCCACCCCGCCGTTCCGCCTCACATCCCGCAGCCGCACCATGCCCGCAAGCTGCTCCGCCGTCAGCCGCGGAATATCGGAGTAATCGACCCCTGAATCGTCGCCCGCGGCCTGCGCCGCCGCCCCGCGCCGCACAGCTTCCTTTTCGGCCTCAGTCCACTTCCTGTTCCTGATATCTTCAGTTGTCATTCTTGTGAGTTTGGCGTGCTGAGAGTTAGCAGATGATTTCTTCATCACGGGAGATTGTCTCATGAACTCTGGACTATTTCGCGATTTCCAATGCGTGTCTATCCCATTCAGCGCAATTCGCCGCCGCCTCATACGTACTCTGCAAAAATTCGAGCAACATCCCATCCGGATCGTCCGACTTCCGCACAGCCTCATATGGCAGCACAAACTCCCCGAAATTTTTGTCGTACCCAGCCTCAGCCGGAACAATCGCATACTCCGCATACCCCGGCGGCTCCGGATAAGCGTAGCTATAGAAAAAAGCCTCCACCCCCGGCGCCCCCGGCCAGAATCCGCAACTGCTCACCTCGTGCGAATAGGCGTCGCGCGTCACCCGATCCGGCAGCCCCGGCATGCTCGGGTGCTCCGGCGCAGTCCGCCCGGAGAACCGCGTGCAGGCCATATCCAGCGCCCCCCAAAAAAGATGCACCGGGCTAACCTTCCCCGTAAACCGCGCCCGAAAAATAGTAATCACCCGCTGCGCCTCGAGCAGCACCCGCCAGAACCGCTGCGCATATTCGCCGTCATAAGCCTGGTGCGTCTCATCCTCGTCAAACCGGATCGGACTCGCCACCTCGCAAGGCGTCGTCCAAATCTTCACCGGCGTGCCCAGGCTCTTGAGCGCCCCCATCACCAGCCGGTAAAACTCCTTCACCGTCATCTGCTTCAGCGGAACAATCCTGCTCTCGCCGTCGTCCGTAGCCACAACCAACGTATGCTCCAGAAAATCAAAATCAATCTGCACGATGCGGTTCCCATGCGCCATTGGCCGCGTAGTCAGCCCGCGAACAGTAGGGTAGAGCGTCACATTCCAGCAATGATTAATCGCCGGCGTCAACTCCATCCTTACCTTGCCCACAATCTGCAACCACATGTGCAGCGTGGCGCAAGTCTCGCTCCAGGCGCTCTGCCGCAGTTCCGGCCAAACTTCGTTCGCCGCGTTGTCTTCCATCCCCATAACAACCTCACAGAGCCCCATCATAACCCGCAATTCCAGCCAACCCGCAAAAACAACAAGGGCGCCAACCGGAACCCGGCAGCGCCCTCTTCACTCCAAATATCAAAATCTCAAACGTAATTCCCGAACTGCAGCTCCCTTATCTCTTCCATCTGCCGCTTCCACTGTTCCATCTGTTGCCGCAGCTCTTCCATCTGTTTAGGATCGACCTTGAACTGCCGCTTCATCTGTTCCATCTGCTTCCGTAACTCATCCATCTGTTGCGGATCAATCCTGAACTCCTCCACATTGAAGCTATCGCCCAGCTCGTCCATCTGCTCCCGCAGTTGTTCGATCTCGTTCGCGCCAATCTCCGCCACCGCAGGCCAATTTTCCCCGGGGAAAATCTCCTCCAGCTCGCTGTGGTGCTTTGAATCCACCTGCAGCGTCAGCGTCTGCTGCTTCCTGTCCCGCAGAATAGTCACCTGCACCGGCTTGCCCTGGTTGGCTCTCAGCGCCCGATCCCATGCGGAGAGATTCGTGATTGCTTCGGTCCCCACCTTGAGAATCACGTCAAAGGCCTGCAGCCCCGCCGCGGCAGCCTCGCTCTTGCGCGCCACCTGCTTCACCATCACCCCGCTCGGCACGCCCAGGTATTCGGCCATCTGCGAGGTCAGCGGCTCCACCAGCGCGCCCACGTTCAGCTGCTGCCGAAGAACGGCATGTGAAACCCGCGGCAGCGGCGCGTCGCCCCCGTTGCCCAGAATCCCCAATCCCGGCGGCGACTGCGTAAACCCGTCTCCGCTGTTGCCGATCTTGTTCCAAACGTCGTGCTCCATCACCCGTCGGTCGGCCAGTTCCACGGCCAGCGTCTGCATATTGCCGTCGCGGCTGATCTCGAGACTCACCTTGCGCCCCGCCGGAATCTCCCGCAGCATCCGCCGCAACTGCTCGGCGCCCTCCACCGGCTGCCCGTTCAGCTTGAGCACCACGTCATTGACCTTCAGCCCAATCTGCCCCGCCGGAGCGTCGTGATCGATCAGCGTAATCACCGCCCCGCGCACCTCCTTCAGCTTCAGCGACTGCGCCTTCTCCTGGTCCACGTCCGCCAGGTCCACGCCCAGGTAGCCCTGCGAACTGAGCCAGCAGCAGCGGCCCGGTCTCCTGCATGATTTGCGCAATCTTCGTTGCCTGCGCAGCGGCCCCGGGCAGCGCCATCAGCGCCCCCACGCCCACCATCACCACAATGCCAAGATTGCTAAACAGACGACTGGAACAGAAACGATTTCGATACGGCCTCAATAAATGTTTCATCTCTTCTTCTCCCCCGGTTTCCTCTCCCTTCCGGCCCAACGCTCTTATCAGACGGTGCGGTGCGCGAAAGGGTAGGGCAGTCTTATTGAATCTCCGGCTCACGGCTCAAAACCTGCCTTGAAACAGTCCGGATATACGGATTCTCGTCCGTATTGGCAACCGAGTGCAGCACCTGCCGCACGCTGGTATCGCCCTCCACCGGCTCCAGAATGTTGATGCGCCGCGGTGCGAATCTTCGGCGCCGCGTCGTTCATCAGCGCCTCCAGCACCGCATCCCGCACCCGCACATCCTCGGCCACGTAAGGCTCCAGACCCTCCAGCGCCTTCTCGCGCACGCCGGCATTCTTGTCGTAGCGCAGCGCCACCATCAGCGCATCGCGAATGCCCGCCGCCTGGCAACTGTGCCCGGCCTTGCACTCGGCCGCCAGCAGCCCCACCGAGTCGTCCCGCACCCCCGCCGAAGCCGAGTTCTGGCTGGCCAGCATCAGCAACTGCCGTATCGCCGGATCGTCCAGCGAGCCCTCAATCTGCTGCGGCACCAACTGGTTATAGCGCACCTCAACCAGATGGCTGTTCGGCTTGCGCACAATGCTGGAGATGTTGGCAATCTCCGCCGGCGCACCCTGAGGCGGTGCCTGCGCCTGAGTCTGAACGTTCAGCGTCTGTGGCGGCGTGTCTACCGTCGCTATCTCTCTAGTACGCGCCCCACGATTCCGCGCAATCTCATAGCTGCCCAGCGCTGCCCGCTCCCGCTCCAATCAGCAGCAGCAGGCAAGCCGCCACCGGCGCAGCCTGCAAGCTGGCAACGTTGTTCCTCATCCGCTGGCCCAGCCGTTCATACCAGCGCCGTGGCGGCAGTGCGTCCAGCGCTTCGTCCAGCCGCATCCGCGCCCGCGCCACCAAATTCGCTGCGGGCTCCTCCACCGGGTGCATCTCCGCAAGTGCCTTCAGCGCCAGCATCTGTTCCCGCTCCGCCGCGCAATCCGGGCAACCGGCGATGTGCCTCTCCAGTTCGTGGGTCTGCTCGTCGCCAAGCTCCCCATATGCCGCCGTCACAATCCGTTCGTGTGCAATTTCGCAGTTCATATCAACGTCCTTCCAGCCTCAAAAAATGCCGCAATAATTCATTAAAATATCCGTCGCCCTCAAGGGGCATTTACCGCAACTCCGCCAACTGTGCTCTCAACTTCTTTGTCGCCCGGAAGAGCGTATTCTTGGCCGTCTCTTCCGTCGTGTTCAGCATCTCTCCAATGGCCCGCAGCCGCAGACCCTGGTAGTGCTTCAGCTCAAAAACCATCCGCTCCCGCGGCGTCAGCTTGTCCAGCGCCGACTGAATCCTCTCTCCCAGCACCTTGCGGTCCAGCTCCTTTGCCGGGTTTGAAAACGACCGGTCGTCGGAGACCGAAGCCAGCAGGTCGATCTCGCCCCCCTGGTGGTCCACCATCACCGCGCGGTCCTCGCGCCGGGTCTTCTTCCGCCGCAACTGGTCCAGGCAGAGATTGGTCACAATGCGATAAATCCACGTATAAAACGAGCACTCGAAGCGGAAATTTCCGATATACCGGAAAGCCTTCAGAAAAGCTTCCTGGTAGATATCCTCGGCGTCGTGCTCGCTGCCGGTCAGGTGCAGAGCCAGCCGCAGAACCTGGTGCTCATACTGCCGCACCAGCGTGTCAAAGGCAGCCCGCGAACCCGCCTGCGCCTCGCGAATCAGTTCCATCTCCGGCTCGCGCGCCCGTGCGCGTTCCTGTGCCTTCTTCGCTCCGTCCATCGCCGTCGCAGACATCCCTGGGAAGGATTGTACCTTCCGCCCAGCCGGCCATGCCAAAGCAGCCGGAACCGCAGCCGGAGAAATCGGGTAGCTCACAGCATCCGTTGCCATCTGTCTTTCTGCTCCGTGGAATGGATAAAAGCCCGCACTCAAAGAGACGCGAAACCCCCGCTTTGGTAACCAAGCCAGCCTACTCACAGCGAGCTTTCTCCCGCTGGCCCTCACAAAAGCCGGATGCCCCAGGGCCGGGGTCCCCACGGACAGGCCGGGTGGCCCAGGTCTCGATTTTGAGACCTGGGATACCACAAAAACCAACGCGCCCTCTGTTCGTTTTCTCACAAAAAGCCGGGGGCCCCAGGTCTCGATCTTGAGACCTGGGAAACCACAACCTTTCACAAATCTGTCATCCTGAGCGGAGCGGAGTCGAAGGAACTGCTTCTATTTTTCCAGGCAACACGCGGGACCCCACAAAACCTCAATCGCTCGATTCCACCCGCTACACTAGAACCAAATGACCGGAAACCTCTTTGAATCTCTGGAACCCTCCCCCCCAAAACCCTCCGCCAACTGGTACACCGCCCACTGCGACGGCGGCTCTCGTGGCAACCCCGGCCCCTCCGGCTACGGTGCCGTGATCGAAGATCCCCAAGGCCAGGTGGTAGCCCGCCTGAGCCAGTTCCTCGGCATCCAAACTAACAACTACGCCGAATACTCCGGCCTTCTGGCAGTCCTCGAGTGGGCCATCGCCAACAGCGCCAAATCCCTGCGAGTAATCTCCGACTCCGAACTGATGGTCAAGCAGATGAAGGGCCAGTACAAAGTAAAAAGCCCCGGCCTTCGCCCGCTGTCGGAAGAAGCCAAACGCCGCGCCGCCCGCCTAGACCGCTTCGAGATCCGCCACACCCTCCGCGGCGGCAACAAAGAAGCCGACCGCCTGGCCAACGAAGCCATGGACAAAGGCATGGGGAAAAGCAGGGAATAGGGAGTAGAGAATAGGGGTCAACTGATCGATGCGATGAGTGGGGGTCTGAGGTTTTCCAGGTCTCAGAATCGAGACCTGGGCACCCGGCCATACTGGTTTTATAATTTGTACCATGTACAAGGTATTGGGACTCCGAAAAATCCCGAACTCAGACCCGCAAAAATATGAACTGCGGCTGCACGATTCCGAAAACAAAAAATCAGGCTACCGAATGAACACGGAATATGGCACGGAGGAACAGTTACGTGCCATGCTGAAGAATGGCGGCCTGAGCGACGCCCAAACAGATCTATTTTTTTCGGGAGTGCGCTAAGGATATTGCGGACTAGCCGTCGGCTGCACTGCTTTCGGCGAGGTGAGGAAGTACACCATGGACCAAGTATTCAGAGATGGTAACTGCATCGTTGTGTCGAAAGGCGGTTCGCTCCCGGCGCTGTGCGTCAAATGTGGAAACAGTGAAATCGCGATGGTAAATAAGGATTTAGTGTGGCTAGAGCCCCCGTATTATTTGACGCTTCTATTTGGCCCTCTGATTTTCGTCATCGTCTACCTGATAGTACGGAAAAAGGTCAAGCTGGCAGTTCCCCTTTGCGACAAACATCGGAAATTGGCGAGCCGGATGAGAGTCACAACCGCTATAATCTTAATTGGTGGTCTGGCGGTAGAATCTCTCTTGATTGCATTTGCCAGTCCCGATGCCGCTGGATGGGGGACGCTACTGATCCTATTCTCTCTGCTCGGAGGAATAATCACGCTTCGTTTGCAGAGACCTTTGACGGCTGTCCGCGTGGACAATGACCGAACGACCTTAAAAGGGGCCTGTGACGTCTTCCTTTCAAGGCTCGCGATAAAGACAGCAATACTGCCGCAATAGGTTGCGGAAACATATCCCTGAATCTTCAAAAGTGGAGATCATCTGAGAGGACGTTATGGAGAGAAAAAGTGTACTGCCACCCGTTCATCCTGGCGAGATTCTTAGGGAAGATATTTTGCCTTCTGTGGGCCTGACTGTAACGGCGGCGGCGAAGGCTCTCGGCGTCTCCCGCCAGATGCTTCACGACATCCTGTCGGAGCGCAAACCCCTTTCCGCCGTCATGTGCATGAAGCTCTCACGACTATTGGGCAGCTCTCCGGAAATGTGGATGCGCTTGCAGGCAACCAACGATCTGAAGATGGCCGAACAGGACAAAAAGGTCATGAAACGCGTGGTGCGGGTCATGCCTCTTGAGCGAATCGAAGAGCTTCGTGCCTGAGCCCCGGGTGCCCCATCTGTGCGCCGTGGCAAATGTGGTCGCAAGGGTAGGATTCAAGAAGCGGTGCTAACTCCGTTAGCACCGCTAACCACACTAGCTCCGCTTCCCCAAATCATTCCTCCACGCATGCCCGCTCGCGTTCCAGCAGATGATCGGAGCACTCCGGCCCCCAGCTCCCGGCAAAGTAATTCGGAAACACCTCCGGCTTCTTCGCCGCCCATGCCTGCAGAATCGGCGTATACAGCGCCCAGGTGGTCTCCACGCCGTCGCGATGCGAAAACAGCGTCTGGTCGCCCAGCATCGCGTCCAGCAGCAGCCGCTCATAGCCGTTGGCGCTCGACTTGCCAAAGGCCGCCGCATAGTCGAAGTCCATATTCACCGGGCAAACGTCCATCTCCGGCGTGGTCGGCACCTTGGCCCCGAAGCGCAGCGCAATCCCCTCGTCCGGCTGAATGCGAATCGTCAGCAGGTTCGGCTGAATCTCCTGGCACGGCCCGGCGCGAGCGCCATGCGGTTGAAGATCAACAGCGGCGGCTGCTTGAACTGGATGCTGATCTCCGTGGCCCGCTTCTTCATCCGCTTGCCCGCGCGCAGATAAAACGGAACCCCCGCCCAGCGCCAGTTTTCAATCTCCAGCCGCACCGCCGCATAGGTCTCCGTGCCCGACTCGGGACTGACCCGCTCCTCGTCGCGATAGCCCACCACGTGCTGCCCGTCCACCAGCCCCGGCCCGTACTGGCCGCGCACCGCGTTCAGAATCGGAATCGGAGGAATCGCCCGCCACACCTTCAGCTTTTTCCCGCCGCACGCTCTCCGCCTCAAAGCTCGACGGCGGCTCCATCGCCACAAAGCTCAGCAACTCCATCACGTGGTTCTGCACCACATCGCGCAGCGCGCCCGCCTTCTCATAGAACGGCCCGCGCCCTTCCACGCCCAGCGTCTCGGCCACGGTAATCTGCACGTGGTCAATGTAATTCCGGTTCCAGATCGGCTCGAAGATTCCGTTGGCAAAGCGGAACACCAAAATATTCTGCACCGTCTCCTTGCCCAGGTAGTGGTCGATGCGGAAGACCTGGCTCTCGTGGAAGACCGCGTTCACCTGGTGGTTCAGCTCGCGCGCCGAATCCAGATCGTGGCCGAATGGCTTTTCAATCACCACCGCCGCCTTGCCCTGCTCCGGCTGCGCCATGCCCTGCGCGCCCAGGTTCTCGATGATCCCGGCAAAAAACTCCGGCGCCGTCGCCAGATAGAACAGCCGCTTGCCGCCGATGCCCTTCTCCTTGTCGATGCGGTCCAACTCCGCCTTCAGCCCCGCATAATCTCGCCGGATCGTCGAAGTTCAGCGGAAAGTAACTGATCTTGCTCACAAACTCATCCAGCTTGGGATCGCTCTCATCCACGCCGCCAAACTCGACGATGCCCTCGCGCATATCCTCGGCAAACTCATCGCCCAGCGGCCGCCGCGCCACGCCCACAATGGCAAACTTCTCCGGCAGCAGCCCCGCCTGCTCCAGGTGAAAGAGCGCCGGCAGCAGCTTGCGCTTGGTCAGATCGCCCGAAGCGCCAAAGATCACCAGAATCCCCGGCTCGGGAATCCTCTCCTCGCCCTGCGGAACCTGGGATAAGATCCTCCGGGCGCACACTCATCTGAATCGTCGCCATCCCCGCCTCCGTGACAGTTGTCAGTCGTCAGTTGTCAGTTGTCCAAACGGGCTTTTCAACTGACCCCTGACCCCTGAAAACTAGTCTTTCTTCACCGCATGTCCGCCAAACTCATTCCGCATAATCGCCAGCATCCGGTCGGTAAAGTTATTCTCCTCCCGCGAGCGAATGCGCCGCATCAGCGACTCGGTAATCACCGGCGCGGAAACATTCAGATCGATCGCCTCGAACACCGTCCAGCGCCCCTCGCCGGAGTCCTCGACATATGCCTCCAGCCCCTCCAGCGTAGGATTCTTGGCCAGCGCATCGGCGGTCAAATCGAGCAGCCAACTGCGCACCACGCTGCCGTAACGCCAAATCTGCGCGATCTGTGGCAGGTTCAGATCGAACTCCTCTTTCTTCTCCAGAATCGTAAAACCCTCGGCATAAGCCTGCATCATGCCGTACTCGATTCCGTTGTGGATCATCTTCACAAAGTGGCCCGAGCCCGCCGGCCCCACGTGCCCCCAGCCCTTATCGGCAGCCGGCGCCAAGCGTCTCGAAGATAGGCCGCAGATAATCGACCGGCTCCTTATCGCCGCCGATCATCATGCTGTAACCCTCCTTCAGTCCCCACACGCCGCCCGAGGTGCCTACGTCAACAAATTGAAAGCCCTTGGCGGTAACTTCCTTATGTCGCCGCATCGAGTCCTTGTAATTCGAGTTACCGCCATCGATCAAAATGTCTCCGGGCTTCAGCATCGGCACAAGCTTGGCAATCGTCTCGTCCACCGGCTTGCCCTGCGGCACCATGATCCAGATCGCCTTCCGTCCCGTTAGCTTTTTTGCAAGATCGTCCAGAGTTGAAACGCCCACATTGCCCGTGGCAGTCAGCCGCGCCACCGCCTCCGCATTGAAGTCGAAGCCGACCACCTGGTGGCCGCCCAGCCGCAGCCGCTCCGCCATGTTGCCGCCCATCTTACCCAGACCAATCAATCCCAGTTGCATAGAACCTCCAGCATTGCTCCTCAATAAATCTCAATCCAATTCGCTAAATTGCTGACTCCCGGGTTAGCTGCAAAACTCCCAGATTCCGCAACTCTCGCCGCAAACTCTCCGCACCCTCAAACCGAACAGCCTTCAACCCCACCGCCGCGGCCGCAGCCACATTTTCCGTCCGGTCGTCGATAAACAGAATCCGCTCCGGCGGCCGTCCCAGAATATCCAGCGCGCGCTGATAAATAGCTGCCTCCGGCTTGCGAAATCCCAGGTAGCAGGAACTCAGCGCCACCTGAAAATACTTGCGAAGGCCGAAATGATTGAGCCGGTACTCATTCGTTTCGCGCGCTTCGTTGTTCAACGCGCCCAGCATGCACTTATCCGATGCCGAAATTTCGCCAAGGATTCCCAATGCACCATCCGGCTGCATCATCGACATGGGTAAGCATGAATGCGAAAAATTCGTCGTGGGTAAAACTGCGCGGCTCGTAGAATACGGCTGCGTCAAGGTAAGTCTTCATCGGAATGATGCCCCGCTCCCAAGCGTCGTAGGGCACCACATGCCTGGCCTCGAAGGCCGCCGGATCAAGATGAAAATGTTCAAGCGCCATAGCGCGCTCGCGTTTGTCCCAGCTGTTGGTCAGCAGGACTCCGCCTACATCAAAAAGAATCACGTCGAAGGGGAACATCGACGCCTTTCAGTATTCGATTCTCTGATGAATTCTCGATGAAGTTGTCTTTTTTTGTCAGCCGGAACAAGCGGACCTCCCCGCCAAACTCCGTCCTTGTTTCGGATTTTCAGCCGCTATGCCGGGTTCGCCCCGCCGTCGCCGCACTGGTATTTCCGCTCGATCGCCAGCACCTTGTTGACCCGCCGCACAAAGCGCTCCTCCGTGGAAATAAAATTTGCGCCGATGAATGCATTCACAACTTCAAACGCCAGCGCCGATCCGATAATGCGCGCGCCCAGCACGATCACATTCATCTGGTCGTGCTCCACGCCCTGGTGCGCAGAGTATGTATCGTGGCACATCCCTGCGCGAATTCCCGGAATCTTGTTCGCCGCCACGCACACTCCCACTCCCGACCCGCAGATCAGAATCCCGCGCGGCGCAACGCCCTGCTTCAACGCCAATCCCACCTTCTCGGCAAAGTCGGGATAATCCGAAGGCTCCGCGTTATAAGCCCCCAGGTCGAACACCTCGTGGCCAGCCGTGGTTAGATAGTCGCGAACTTCCTCCTTAAGAGGAAACCCCGCGTGGTCGGAAGCGATGACGAGTTTCAATGTTCCTTTCGGCAGTTATAGTTAGCAGTCGCTACTCACTTCACCAGCTTTTCGCCCGCGCCGCCACGTTCTCGGCACTGAATCCCAATTCCTTCATCACCATCGGCCCCGGCGCCGAAGCCCCAAACCGGTCCAGCCCGACCACGTCTCCGTCCAGGCCCACATACTTCCACCAGCCCAGCGTCGCTCCGGCCTCGATCGCCAGCTTCGGCACGCCCGCCGGCAGCACGCTGGCCTTGTACTCCGCCGTCTGCTCTTCGAAGATCTTCCAGCTCGGAAAGCTGACCACCCGCGCCTGAATCCCATCGGCCGCCAGCAGCTTCGCCGCATCCAGCGCAGGGCCACACTTCGGCTCCGGTGCCGATCAACACCAACTGCGGATTCGCTGCATCCTGCAGCACATACGCGCCCTTGCTCACCCCGGCATACAAGATCGTGCGCCGCCGGATCGATCACCGGCAAATTCTGCCGGCTCAGCGCAAAGAAGCACGGCTCCTTGCGTTCCAGGGCCAGCCTCCACGCCGCCGCCGTCTCGTTGGCGTCCGCCGGACGAAAATCGGTCAGCCCCGGAACCGCCCGCAGCGCCATCAGATGTTCCACCGGCTGATGCGTCGGCCCATCCTCGCCCAGCGCGATCGAGTCGTGGGTAAAAACAAACAGCGAATGCACCTTCATCAGCGCCGCCAGCCGAATCGCCGGCTTCGCATAATCCGAAAACACAAAAAAGGTCGATCCAAAGGGAATCAGCCCGCCGTGCGCGGCCATCCCGTTCACCGCCGCGCACATGCCAAACTCGCGCACGCCAAAATAAATGTTGCGCGCCGTCGGGTCCACATGAAAGCTCTCCCCCGGCTTGAAGATCGTCCGCGTCGAAGAGGTCAGGTCCGCGGCCCCGCCAAACAGCTCCGGCACCACCTCGGCAATGGCATTCATCACCGTTCCGCCGGCGTTGCGCGTGGCCTGCGGCTGCTCCGTCGCAAAGCTCGGAATCGCCTTCTCCCACCCCGCCTTGAGCTCGCCCTTCTGCGTGCGCTCAAACTCCGCCGCCAGCTCCGGATTGGCCGCGCGGTAGCCTTCAAAGAGCTTCTTCCACTCAGCCTCCAGCCTCGCGCCGCGATCGACGGCCTTGCGCCAGTTCTCCAGCGCCTCGGGAGGAACCACAAAGCTCTGGTCCTCGGGGAATCCGAAAAACTTCTTGGTTGCCGCCACGGCCTCCGCGCCCATCGCCTCGCCATGCACTTTATTCGTTCCCGCCTTGGGGCTGCCGTAGCCGATCACCGTCCGCACCGCAATAATCGACGGCCTTGCGGTCTCCGCCTTGGCCGCCTCGATGGCCGCTTCAATGGCCGCCAGATCGTTGCCGTCCTTCACCCGCTGCACGTGCCAGTGGTAGGCCTCAAACCGCTCCAGCGCGTCCTCGGTGTAGCTCAGCTTGGTCGGCCCATCCAGCGAAATCAAATTGTCGTCATAGATAAAGATCAGCTTGCCCAGCGCCAGCGTTCCGGCCAGCGACGCAGCCTCGTGCGAGACGCCTTCCATCAGGTCGCCGTCGCCCAGCAGAGCAAAGGTGTGGTGATTCACCACCTCAAAGCCAGGCCGGTTATAAACCGCCGCCAGATGCTTCTCCGCAATGGCCATGCCCACGGCCATCGCGATCCCCTGTCCCAGCGGCCCGGTGGTCACTTCCACGCCGTCCGTGTGGCCGTACTCAGGATGCCCCGGCGTCCGCGATCCCCACTGGCGGAAGCTCTTCAGATCGTCCAGCGTCACGTCGTAGCCGGCGAGATACAGCATCCCGTACAGCATCGCCGAGGCGTGCCCGTTCGACAGCACAAAGCGATCGCTGTCCGCCCACTTGGAGTGCTTCGGATTGTGCTTCATCAGCTTGTGAAACAGCAGGTAGGCGATCGGCGCGCAGCCCAGCGGAGCGCCGGGATGGCCGGCTTTGGCCTTTTCCACCTCGTCCACGGCAAGCAGCCGCAGCGTATTGATGGACAGTTGGTCCAGAGCCTGAGTTTCAAGAGTTTGTTCGGCGAGGATGGGAGTCATATGAGTTCGAACGAATTCCTTTCGATGATGTGCGCGGTGTGTCGATAACCCTGTTTGATGGGGGAATGAATCGCTAAGTGGCGTCGACCTGCACTTCCACATTGTATCCAAGCCAGCTGTCCTGCTCCGGCCAGTGCTGAGTCCATTCAATCACCCCGCTCTCCGTCCCTGCTGCAATATCCGCGCTGTAACCCGAGCTGCCCACGCTGCGGCTTGGCGTAGCGTGGACCGTCTGCCAGCCGTCCGCGCTCCAAACTACCTCAAACTTTCTGTCGTCCAGAATCCGCAGCGTTTTGCCCGCTTCTATTCTCTGGAGCGGTCGCCGCTTGCTCCAAATCTCCATATTTCCCCGCTGCCGCGTTTCTTTCTTTTCGCAATACCGCTTGTACACCGGATCGATGCAGTCGAATACCTTCCCGTCCAGCGCCGAGCGCAGCAGCTTCAGGTATTCAGCGTGGGCCCACACCAGCGGCACCGCCGACCCCGCCGGCTGTCCCATCCACAATCTGCAATCCGGCCGGTCCGCCTCATCCCAAACCTGCTCCGGCAGCAGTTGCCCTTTGGTGGCAAAGCCCTCATACGTCCTGATCAGATCGCCAATTTCTTTGCCGGCGGCCAGCTCATAGTGCGCACGTTCTCCTGTCAGCAGCGGCCAAACCCGCCCTTGGCCCCAGCCCATGTAAGGCCCGCCGTCCGGCCGTTGCCCGTAGCCGTCGCCGTTGTAGCGCAGCCAGCCGGGCCCCTGCGGCAACTCTCGCTTCAGCACCACGTCCACCACCTTCAGCGAGTCCACAATCAGAGGATCGTCGGCCCGCCGCACTCCATAGCGCACCAGTTCCAGAAATCCCGCATCGATAATCTCCCGCGCCTCAAACTCCACGCGCGTCCCCGGTGGCCGGTTTTGTAGCCGGATAATCTCTTTCCCGCAGCTTTCGTGCGCGTAAGCCTCGCCGCACTCCGGCGGCCGGATGCGCATGTAGTGCCGCTTGATCTCCGGATCGAGCACGCCGTTGTTGGTCACCGTCCAATCTTCCAGGTGACCCTCAATCCAGTCGGCATACTCCTCAAGAAATACCGCCAGCTCCGTCGAGTCGTGGGCGCGCACAATCTCCGCCGCGCAAATCAACCCCGCAATCACCGCCGCCAGCGTCGAAGGCGAGTAGCCCGCATTCTCCTCCCAGCGCTCCTGGTGGGTAATCGGCGCATGCCGCACCAGGTATCCCGCCGCCCGCTCCACAAAATGAAAGACGCTCAGCAGCATCCAGGGTGTTGGCCTTCCACAGCCGCCAGGCCAGGATGATCGGAAACGCCACCTCGTCCAGTTGCTCGCCGCTCCAGTAAGGCGTTCCGTCGATCCAGAAATTCTGCGCAAATCCTCCGTCCGGCTCCTGTGTGCAGACCAGGTAAATCAGCGCCCGCAGCGCCGTCTCCGCCCGCCCGCAGGCCAGCAGCGCGGTCGCCGTCTGCACCATATCGCGCGTCCAAACCAGGTGGTAGCCGCCCAGGTCGTCGTCGCCGTGCACCTGTCCCCAGGGAATCGATGCCGAGGCCACGAACGCTCCGGAGTAGGTCTTGTCCTCGTGCGCCAGCAGCACATTATGGCTGGCCCGCATCAGCTTTCCCCCATCGCCCGCCTTGGCCGCCAGCCACTCCGGGTTGGCCACGCGATGCCACTGCTCAATGAACCGGCTGCGATGCTGCTCAAACGGCGTGGTCAGTGAGCTGATGGTCTTCTGCGCCGCCGTGTGCATCCCCTCTCCGATTCCGAGCGCCAGCGTAAATTCGTATCCGCCCGCCCCCGCCTGGCCACTGAAATCCAGCTCCCCCATCACCGCAACGTTGCCGTCCGTAGCCGAGCCAAACTCCCAATCCATGCGGAAGTTGTCCATTAGATCCCGCCAGCCGTCGCTCGCGCCCACAAACCCGCAGCTCACCTTCGAAAATCCGTATTCGACCGATCCGCAATTGGCCGCCATCGCCAGCGACCACTCGTTCTTCCACGCCATCAGCACCGTGCGCCCGGAAATATCCACCACCCGCGCCGAGTTTCCCATGCCCCCGCCGCCCAGGTGCGGAGCCAGCAGAGCATAAACTTTCAGCCGCGGCAGCAGATCCTTCGTCCCCTTCCAGTCGCACATGTGTCAGCACCACCGCGTGATGCGGATCGCAGATGATCTCCTTGGTCAGGCTGTACCGACCCTCTGGATCGCGGTTCACATACCGCACCCCCAGCGCTTCCGGATCGATGTACTCGAAGGTCGAGATCAAATCCCGCTTCTCTTCGTGCACAAACGTCTCCCCATCCGTCACCAGGAACCCCATATCCCGCACCTGGGGATGGTCGATCGTCGGGTGATAAATCTCGTTGAGAATTCCGTGCGAACAGGTGAACCAGATCCGGCTGGAGGCCGAGTAGGCCGTCCCCACCGCATCCTTCACGCTCGAAGTCCATCGCGGTTCCATGCCCGGCGTGCCAAATGCCTCGCCCTGCTGCTCAAGCCAACGGTATTGGGACTGATCGCTCATGCCAATTCTCAGTTTTTTCGTTCTGGGAAAGCCGCGCACATCGGGGGAAAGTAGCGGCGCTCAACTAATTATCGACGTTTCTCAAGCGCCCGAGGTTTCCGCTCTGGCTCATTTCTATCCGCTCAAATCTTGTATGGTCAATAACATTCCCGAACCCTGCCCTTCCTTTTGAGCATCAAAAACATAAAAGTGCGCTGCCGAGCGTGAAGATTCGGTTTCATGTTTCGGTCACGCGACCACGACTTTTCCCGAGGGCTCTACCCTCACAAAAATGCACTTGAGGAGATTTCCCCTATGGCTTACGAACTTGCACCGCTTCCCTACGACTACGCCGCCCTCGAACCGTTCATCGACGCCGAGACCATGCATCTGCATCACGACAAGCACCACCAGGCCTATATCAACAACGTTAACGCCGCCCTGGCCAACTACCCTAAACTGGCGACCAAGTCCATCGACGACCTGGTCCGTGACCTGGCCGAGGTCCCCGAAGAGATTCGCGGCGCGGTCCGCAACAACGGCGGCGGCCACTCCAACCACACCGCCTTCTGGAGCCTGATGGGTCCCGCGGGCTCCGCGGGCATCGGAGGCGCGCCCACCGGCCCCATCGCCGCCCAGATCGCAGCCGACTTCGGCGACTTTGAAGCCTTCAAGAAGACCTTCAACGAAACCACTGCCAAGCAGTTCGGCTCCGGATGGGGCTGGCTGGTTATCGCCGGCGGCAAGCTCAAGGTCATCACCACCGCCAACCAGGACTCACCCCTCACCCACGGCCTCTACCCCATCCTCGGCAACGACGTCTGGGAACACGCCTACTACCTCAAATACCAGAACCGCCGCCCCGAGTACCTCGCCGCCTGGTGGAACGTAGTCAACTGGGCCGAAGTCAACAAGCGCTTCGCCGTAGCCAAAGGATAGAAGCATGCGTGATTGGTGATTAGACCGTCAGTTGTCAGGTGTCGAGGAAATGGCTGACTCCACACATGTTCTGTACCCCATCCTTTCCGCTTTTTCTGCGGAAAGGGTTGGATACCACAACTCTGACCCGCTTCACCAGCAACCGATTCCCTGACCATGGAATACGGTATTCCCCGCAACTCTTTCCCCTGATCCTGTGTCTAACAGTTTGAGAGCCATGAAGAATAGCATCCCAAAATTCGCCTTCGCCTCACTCGCTGGACTATTCGTTTTGTTTGCAACCACAGTCTTAGCTCAAAACTCAGCTCGAGAAGGCAGCTTCATCGTCGCCCAGCACGGCAGCACCGTCGGTTCAGCTTCGTACAAGTTCTCGCCAACTTCTGACGGCTACGACTCCACCTCCAAGGTTCACGTCTCCATGGAGGGCCTGAACTACGAGCTCTCCAAAACTCAACAGCTCACCCAGGGACGCCCATCTCAAGCACGTCGAATTGAGCGCTAAGGTCAACGGCACGGCCGTCAACATCACCGGCGATCCGCAAGCTGCACAGTTCCTGCTCAATATCTCCGCCAATGGCAACAGTTCCACCACCCCTCTCGACCTTCACCGCAACGCCGTTTTCATGCCCGATTTCGATCCCGGCGCCTATGAGACCTTGCTGGCCCTTGCTGTAAAAAATAACAATCGCGATCTGTGGGCCATCATCCCCAAGCAAGCCGGCACCGTAGTTCCCATCAAGCTGGCCACCTACGCCGACGAGAAGGGGACCATGGAGGGCCAGCCCATTGAAGTCCACCACCTCGTGGCCACGATATCCGGCAACGATACACACATCTTCTCCGGCCCCCATAATCATCTCCTCCAGGTCGAGTTTCCCTACCAGGGATTCGCGCTGGTCCGCAAAGGCTTCGTCCTCACCCCGCCCGCCAAAGCCGGCCCGCCACCCACTCCGCCCCCAGGCAACGACCAGCAGACCAGCCTCCGCCAACCCAGTAGAATTTTGAATTCAAGCGAGTAGCAATCTGTGGGCACCAACGTAAAAGCGCGGTGCCCCATCCTCGGCGCGTTTTTGTTTTTGCGCCCAGGGTGGGATATTTCCATCTATATACAGCCCTTTATGGTTCTCTATTTCTACAATCTCTCTTACGCAGCCGAGTGAATTAATCTCTACTAATCTTTGTATTCATAAATTCCCACTCATTTCCACTTAGCCTTCTCCCGCTCCGCCAGCAACTTTTTCCTGTCTCTTATCAACTTGGCCCGTTCCTTCTCCGGCAAAGCCAGCACAGCCTTGGTTCGCTTTGGCAGCTTCTCATAAATCAGCGCATGAGCCCGCCGCAACTCCTCTTCCACCTCCCGCGCCCTGAGCACATCCCAACGCTCCACAGCCACCCAGAAAGCCTTTGCCAGGTGAGGCGAACCACTGATTCCGTCCCTCTCCAGCAATTCATGAAACCGCTCCGCCCCGCAATGAAACCACAATACGCCAAACCCGGTCCCATCCAGATCGGTCATGGCAAACATCTTGCCGCCGATCGCCCGGTCCCCCACCCAATAAACCAGGTGATGCCCCCAGTTCAACGTCTCCGCCGCATGCGGCAGCGCGAGGCAAATCTCGCGTATGCGCTCGTTATCCATGCCGATAGTGTAAGACGAAACCGGCCTCAGGTCACCAAAACTCCGCCCCAGTTCAACCATCCGCAAATCCGAACTTTTTCTGCGCAGCTTTCGTATTCACGTATAATCCCGCCATGCCGCGCAGGATTTCGCACAACGCAAAGAATGCTTCACCGCCGGCGCAGGAGAAATTCATTCCCCGAGTCCGACCCATCATGACGCCCAAAAAAAAATTCTGGCCGCGCATCACTGACGGCCTCGCGCTCAGCGAGTTGTGGAAGAACTTCCGCACCGATGCCCGCTCCAGCTACCGTCTCTATTCGCTCGAAGTCGATTCCATCCGCCAGCCCGGAGTCGGACGGGTCAAGCACTTCTTTCGCGTCTTCAAGCAGTTCCTCTGGGCCATCATTGAAAAGCTCTCTCCCGCGCGCCGCGTCTTCCTGGTCATTGCGCTGATCCTGCTCTTCGTCAACATGGGGGAAGATTGGCACGACAGCGAAGGCGAATTGGTGAGCTTCCATTTGGGCGGAGCCTTCTGGGGCGGCATTCTGCTCTTTATGCTGCTCGCCCTTGAAATCGCCGACCGCGTAGTCATGAAGCGCGACTTGCAGATCGCCAAGGAGATTCAGTCCTGGCTGCTCCCGGCAAGTCCGCCGCCTGTTCCGGGTCTCGAGATCGCCTTTGCCACTCGCCCCGCCAATACCGTAGCCGGTGATTACTACGACGTCTTTCCCCGCCCCAATTCAAACTCCCCAGGCGGCGCTTACCTCATCACCATCGCCGACGTTGCCGGCAAAAGCGTTCCCGCGGCCATGCTCATGGCCACCTATCAAGCCAGCCTCAAAACACTCGCCGGCACCTCCGAGTCGCTCACCGAGCTGGTCGGCCGCATGAACAACTACGCCTGCGGCAACAGCCAGAACGGCCGCCGCTTCACCACCACATTTGTAGCCGAATACGATCCCTCGTCGCGCGGCCTCAGCTATGTCAACGCCGGCCATAACCCACCCATCCTGCGCCGCCACACCGGAGCCATCGAGCGCCTTGATGCGGGCGGAATTCCGCTCGGCGTCGCTGCAGAATACTCCCTACGAATCGGGAAAGGTCACGCTCGCGAGCGGTGACTGGCTGGTCATCTTCACTGATGGCGTGACCGAAGCGGAAAACTCGCGCGCCGAAGAGTACGATGAAGCGCGTCTGATGGTCGTACTGCTCGCCAACCAGGCACTCTCGCCGCCAGCAATGTTGACCGCCATCATGCAGGACCTCGATCGCTTCGTCGCCGATGCCCCGCAGCACGACGACATTACTCTCCTGCTGCTCAAAGCCGTCTAGAAGATTTCACCGCCGCCCGCATCCCCCGACCTCAATACCGGCCCTCAAACGCCCGGAACCGCCGCTCCAACTCCCACTGTGCCGCGGCTTTCTCGCTCCCATCGAGAAAACTCTTGCATTCTCCGGCCGGCTTCTCCGAACCCAGCAACCCCGCCCTGCACGGAGCAACCGGCAGCGAGAACTCGTCCTCCGCAGCCCAAAGACTCTTCCCCGGCAGAAAACTATGCTCCATCCCTGTGCGAGCCAGCTTCTTCAAATCCAGATAGCTCAGGTGATAATCCAGCGCGGCACGAACGTACTCATGCGTAATTTCGATCCGGCTCACCCCTTCATCGTCGGTCGAAAGCGCAACAGGAACCCGCGCGGCGCGGTAATTCGCAAACGGATGTTCAGCCCCCTTGATGCCCAGAATCCCTTCGTTGGAGCTGAGGTTGATCTCAACCATCACGTGCTTTTGCGCCATCTCCTTCAGCAGCCCCGGCGCATCATCTTCATACATCACGTCCACGCCGTGTCCAATCCGCTCCGCATGACCCACTTCTACCGCCTGGCGAATATGGAAGCGCAACCCCTCCGGCGGCACCTGTCCCGGAGCCAGTTCGCCCGCATGCAGGCTGATGTGCACCTGAGGATAGACGGAGTGCAGATAGTCCAGCATCTTCATCTGCAGGCTATAGTCCCGCATTGAAATAAAACCATCCTCCGGCATCACAAAGTTGATGCCCACCCATCCGCCCTCATGGCCGCCCAGCCGCTCCGCCTTCATGCTCGCCGCAACGGTTTCAAACCCCAGTACCGTCTGCGCAAAAACCTGCTCCGGCGGATGACCGCGCAAAACCTGATAGATATACCTCACCTCCACCCCGCACGCCGGCGCAGCCTGCCCGGTTCCGCAGTGCTCCATCTTTTTGCGCAGCTCCTCGGCCCCGCGAACCTCCTCGCGATCCGCAGCAACCTCGTCCCGCAGTCCGTGATCCAGCAGCGCCTGCCTGAACTGAGCCAGATCGGGATTCCACCCCAGTTCGTGCGCAATCTCCGCCGCGTGCTTGAAAGCCGGCGTATGCATCAATTCGAGATATTGCTGATTCTGCGCCGCCGCCCGGCTTGCAACCTCATCCACCCACTCGCCCGTATGCCGCTTGTTCAGCCCTCCAAAGCGATCGAAAGTAGCAAAAAACTGGTCGTGCCCGCTGAATCCGGCCGTAGGCACAAAGCTGCGCATTGAGAAAGCGTCGACCAGCCGGTCGTAGAGTTCCTGGTCGGCAGGGCTGAGGTTGCCATTGAGCCGGCTCGCTGGAATAGCCGGTGAATCGCAAGGCGGCTTGGCAAAACTCAGCGCCGTGGCATCCACGCACAGTCCATCCTCCCCCGCGGCGCGAATAAAGCTCTCCGCATAGACCGCCCCGGAGAGGTGCACATGCAGGTCCGCGCCTTTTGGGAACCCCACAAGAAACGCACGCAAAGCCAGCGGCCCAGCCTTTACCGCCTCCTGGTAAGCCCGTGCAGCGCGAGCGTCCTGTCCGTCAGCGCGTCCACCCGGAGCCTGAGCGTGGAGAACAAAAGTTGCAGCGAAAACGAGAGAGAGAGAAGCGAGAAAGCGAGCAGAGCGGCGCATAGTTGCCTTCCAGTGTAGTGCAGGATTTACAAATATGGGAGGAGTTGTGCGGCCAGGTAGTGTCCTAATTTGAAATCCACAGACTCACGCTCCAATTGTGGCGGCCGGTTTTCTCCGCATACATTCGGATGGGATTTGATTTTCAAGGATATTTTGGGGGTACAATTTCAGCGCGAGGGCGGTGATGTCGAAGAGAGCACAAAAATCAACCAAGCCAAAAAGAAATGAACAAAAGGTAATGCAAAAAAGAAAAGGAGGACCCATCCTCGCATTAGTCCTCGGAGGAGCGACTTTGCTTGGAGGTATCGCTGCAGCCGTACAATTCTTTCCTCGCCTGTCTGTAACGAATGGCTCCGCAATTGATCTAAATGACCCATTCTCGACCCCTTTCCGTATTGTTAATGAGGGATACGTGCCTCTGTTCTCTGTCAAGTTCTTTATGAGAGACATAACCGTGAAGGGACAAGACGGCGGCATTACTCGGATAATGGGGGAAGCTTATGCAGATGATTGGCACACCGCCGTTTTCAGGCCTACTGACGGCATCGATCTTTATGCTGGTAGGGTGATAAAAAGCGATTCGCTCACATTTGTCGAACTTACCATCGTGACGCAATATCGACCATTTGCCCTTCCTATTGAATGGGAGCGGGTATTCCAATTTAGGACACAGATCGGGCCGGACAACAAGCTGCACTGGATGCGCCAGTTGGCAAATTAGGACACTACCGCCCGCCAGCCGGGTTTGGCTTGGGCGAATGGGAATTGCTATACTGGCTGAAGTTGTTTCTGAAGCGCAGTGTTCGTGGAATCGCCCACCTCATCCGGCGACGCCGGAATCCGCGCAGAAAATTGCAACTGGAATTTTGCACTGAGGCCAGATAGCTCAGTGGTAGAGCGCGGCCCTGAAAAGGCCGGCGTCGGCGGTTCAATCCCGTCTCTGGCCACCACTTCTTAATCGGCAAATTTGAAACCCATCCCAAAATCCCCCGCCCGATCGAATATTTTTGTTTAGAGATCTTCCCCTTCTTTTGCAGAAAATAACCTTCAACAGGCCCACACTGATAGAAGCATGAAAACTGCGCAAAGCCGCTCGCCCAGTCTGCGGTCTAAAAATCTGTTGCACTCGGAATTTGAATGCGCCCACCCCCCGGGGGGTCCGTTCTTCATCTGTTCGCCATTTTTGTTACGTAAGTGATTGATTGTAAACGACAATAACCAGAAAACTGAAGATAAAAAATGCGCTAAAAATGCTCAATTCAGGCCTTTTTCTGCTGGTTTTTCGCCGGATTCGTCAATCTGCGGGCATGAAACGGGCGTCTCCCGCGCCAAATCATCGAGCATTTCCGCTCGTCGTAGAGTGAAACCGTACCTGGAAGCAAAGCCGGCCTTTGATTGAAGCGCGCTCGAATCACGCGCTTCTCGCAAATCGTTCAGTTCGCGCCGCTGTGCACCACAAACCGCTCAATGTAATCGTGCAAGAGCTGACGATGCTCGTTGCGATAGGCATCGTAATCCTGCGCAATCCCGTCGTCGGCCCCGCTGATCAAAATCCAGCAATCCAGCATTCCGGCATTGCTCACTTCCACCAGGTTGCGCAGGCTCTCGTCCAGATTCAGCCGTCTTCATCTTTCTTTCCTTCAGGACGGTGGCAACCAGGCTCAGCGCATCATCCTCTTCTTTCAGAGTGTGCCGGTACTCTTTCTCGCCGGGGAAATCCTTCTTGAACTCGTCGCCCCTGAACCTGGCGCGAGCCATCGGGTACATCAACCACGCCGAAGCTCCCGGATGCTGCTTCTCGTCAGTCGCATTCGGATCAAGATTGATGTTGATGTTGCCGGGCTTGCTCGCGTCCACCACCGGCGCCGCCGGACGATCGATCTTCGGCGCCAGCACTACGCCTTTTTCAATCTGCGCCCACTGCTGCAGTCCCTGCCATGCAAATTTGCTATACGGCTCGGCCACAATGGCGTCGATGAACTTTTCCTTGGCCGCTGCCGGATCGTTGCCCAGCTTCATGATCGCGTCGCCCCAGTAGCGGTAAGCCGTCTCGCGGTTCGGATCGATGGCAATCGCCCGCGCAAACCAATGGGCCGCGGTCGGCAGGTCCTTCTGCACATAAGCTGTGTCGCCGGCAAAGAGCGGGGCCTCGTAGAGCTTGCGCATCGGCCTCCGCCGCAGCCTCGTACTTAGCCATCGCCGCTAGGAAAATCTCCCGCCGTGTAGGCTTTCTCCGCCTCCTCCAGCAGCGCCTTGCCCTGGACTGACGATGCCGGAGTAGAGCGGCTTATCGGGGTCGAGGGTGGCCATCGACCGCACAAATTCGGCCGTATCGCCCAGCTCGACGGCCCGCTTGGCCGCATCCCGCTCCCGAATCCTGCACCGCCTTGACATGCGCCGGATCGCTCAACTGAACAGCCTCGGCGCCCAGGCAGTCCGCCAGCCGCTCAAAGTAAAGCTGCTCGTTGGGATTCGCCTTGGTCAAATCCTCGTAGAGCGGCAGAGCCTCCGGCCGCTTGCCGGCCTGGTAAAGCGCATTTGCCCTCGCCGCCTCATCGTTCTGTGTCCAGCCCGTCGTTACCGCCAGGCAAAGGCAAACTCCCGCAATCCATCTCCACATGCCGTTTTCCTTTCGCACCAACATAACGACGCATAACCCCTTGAGACAGCGCCGGCAAGCTCTTTCGCTACCAGCTGGTCATCGAAACCCCGGGACCCTCCATGCTAACCTGAAACTTCTATCCCATGGAGATCCAGTTTGCAATCCAGCAGCTTAGTCATTGCCGTCTTCGAGTTCGTCCTGCTCCTTTTTTCACTCAGCGTTCATGAGTGCGCCCACGCCTGGATGGCCTCTCGCCTGGGCGACCAGACCGCCCGCATGATGGGCCGCATTTCGCTTAATCCCATCGACCACATAGATCCCATCGGGACCTTGCTCCTGCCCGCGCTCATAATCTTTGGACCGTTGATCGGATTTGGCGGATTTGGCGGCATTCTCTTCGGATGGGCCAAGCCGGTCCCGATCATCAGCCGCAACTTCCGCAAGTACCGCCGCGACGATATGCTGGTCAGCCTGGCCGGACCGGCCTCGAACCTGGTTCTCGCCTTCATTTCCTTCGTCGGTCTTGCAACGCTCACCATTGCTCAGCGCCATGCTCCAATGACCGATAACCCCTCGGTTGCGATTCAGACCCTTTATCTGCTCTCTAGCATCGGACTTCAGCTCAACCTCACGCTCGCAATCTTCAACCTGCTTCCGATTCCGCCGCTCGACGGCAGCCACGTCGCCCGGCAACTTCTGCCCTATGGGGCAGTACAGGTCTACGACCGGATTCCCATCTGGGGCAGCTATCTGCTGATGATCGTCCTGGGCCGCGCAATCCTGGGAGCGTTGCTGTTTCCGCTCATGGGGCTGGTCAATTCCGTCCTGAACCACATCTAGCAGCTTCCCGGGCTGTGCCCTCCATCTGCCGCTACAATGGAATGAGCCATTTCAGCATTTTCCTGAGAGGTGGCTTCATTCTCCCGGCTTCATCACAGAATCGATAAGAAAAATGCCCGAACCAGCAACATCATCGTCCCGTCCGCGCGTCCTCAGCGGCATGCGTCCCACCGGCAAGCTCCACCTGGGCAACTACATGGGCGCCCTGGCCAACTGGGTCAAGCTGCAAAACTCCGGCCAGTACGAGTGCTACTTCTTCATCGCCGATCTGCACGCGCTAACCACCGACTACGCCGATACATCGAAAATCGCGCCCAATACGCTTGAAGTGGCGCTGGACTTCCTCGCAGCGGGCCTCGACCCGGCGCGTTCGACCATTTTCTTGCAAAGCAAAGTGAAACAGCACTTCGAGCTGCCGATGTACCTGGGAATGATTACTCCGCTCGGCTGGCTGGAGCGCGTACCCAGCTATAAGGAGATGCAGGAAAATCTCGCCAATAAGGATCTGACCACCTACGGATTCCTGGGCTATCCGGTGCTGATGGCGTCGGATATTCTGCTCTATCAGCCGCAGTATGTTCCTGTGGGCAACGACCAGACTGCCCACGTGGAGTTGACCCGCGAGGTGGCGCGTCGGTTCAATCAATACTATCCAAAGGCAATCAGGACCAATGGGCCGTTGGGCACGTTTTCTGCTGATGTTTTTCCCGAGCCGAAAGCGGTACTCACCCCTTCGCCCAAGCTTCCCGGCACCGACGGCCGCAAAATGTCGAAGAGCTATGGAAACACGATCCAGATGACCGATCCCGAGCCGGTGGTACGCCAGAAACTCAAGACCATGGTCACCGACCCGGCGCGCATTCGCCGCAGCGATCCAGGCAATCCAGACATATGTCCCGTTGGCGATCTGCATAAGGTCTTCTCAACGCCGGAGACGCTGGTCAAAGTGTATGAAGGCTGCCGCTCAGCAGGCATTGGCTGCATCGAGTGCAAAAGCTGGGCCGCCGACGCGCTGGTGCAGATATTGCAACCGATTCAGGAGCGCCGCGCTGGATTTTCAGAACCGCAGGTTAATGAAATCCTCAAAGAGGGTTCACGCCGTGCAAGCATTCGCGCCGAAGAGACCATGCAACAGGTACGTGCCGCCATGGGTATGGCAAATGCCGGGTGAGTGATCGAAGCTAAGAATCTGGGAGAGCCCGCATTGACGGCAAAGCCAGCCAATCCGGAATGCATCGCAGACAACCCTGAAGTCTCGCTGGGCGCTTGGACCGCCGGGGGAATTGAAATGCAAGAAAGGATAGTCCCGTGGTGGCGAAGGGCGCTCGAGTTCGCTTTCGGAGGAATTCGCACGGGATTTGGTCTTTTCTCGCGGCCTGCGCATCCTGATCCCGTCAAACCCAGAGAAGAGAGCAGATATCTTGACAGACCGAAAGAATCGTTGGAAGTTGAAACAGTATTGACCGATCAGCCCAATCCGAAGACTCTCCGCGTCGCCGCTGAAACCGTGGCCGCGTCCACTCCTGCCACCGAGTCGACAGCCGAAGCTGCCGCTGAGCCGGTCCCGGAAATCGTTGCGAAGCTTAAGCCTGCCGATCCCGTTGTCCCGCCCACTTTCGCGGTTGATGCAGCCGATGCGATCGATCTCGCTGGTTCGGTTGGTCAGCACAGGGCAAAGAGCACAGCCGCCGAGCAGCCAGTAGAACCAACTGCGGAAGGTAACGCGGAAACTGCCTCTGCCGTGAGCAGCGCTCCACTGAATGAGCATCCCTTAGCCACAGCCATCGAACCGTCCGCGGAGCCAGAACAGGAGATTACTCCGCCAACGGAGCCTGAGGTAGAGCAAGATCAACCGCAGCAGACGGAGGCAGAATCCGTAGCAGAAGTTTTCAGCGCAGCAGAAACGGTGCCTGTGGCCGTCGAACCAACTCGGGAGCCGGAGACTACTCTTCAGCCGGAACTTGATGCCCAGCAGGACTCACAGCAGGAGCCCGAGACAGAACCCACCGCGGAAGATCTCACTGCAGCCGATCCGATACCCGCAGCTGAACCCACTCCAGCCGGGCAGCCCTTGGCCATTGATGAGCCGGACCCACTTCAGGAGCAGAGCATTGAACCGGTTCATGAAGTGATCGAAGTGGGGAGCCATTCGACTGACCTGCTTCCGGAGCTGCCGGCCGCTCCTGCATCACCCGCCGAAGAGGTGCGTGATGCCGAAGTCGTTCCTGCCGCCGAGCAACTCCCTGAGCCGCAAGCCGCCCCGGTCACCCAACCCGCTAATGCCGCACCCGAGCCTGCACCAGTCTCCGCCTCCGCTTCTTCCATAACTCCAGCAGTGGAGGCTCCTGAGCCGGCTCCCGTCCCTGAGACTCCACCGCCGCCAACTCCCAAACCCTTCATCAAGCTGGAGTCGCGGGACGACGAGGCCAATCTCTCGCCCTTCTCGGTAGTCGTGGAGCAGGTTTACGACGGCCCGCTCGACCTGCTGCTGGACCTGATCCGCAAGCAGGACATCGACATCTACGACATTCCCATCGCCAAAATCACGGCCCAATTCCTGGCCTACGTGAACCAGCTCAAGGCCAGCGACGTGGACGTTGCCGGCGAGTTTATCTATATCGCCTCGCTGCTCATCCACATCAAGAGCAGGATGCTGCTGCCGCGCACGCCGTCCGGCCCGGAAGAAGCTGCCGAAGACCCTCGCCGCGAACTGGTGGAGCGGCTGCTGGAGCACGAGCGCTTCAAAAACGCCGCCCAGATGCTGCAGCAGAAGCAAATGCTCGAGGCCGCCACATGGACCAACCCCGGATTCCGCGAGTTCCAGGATGACGTGGCTGCCGAGCCGGAAATCGCCGCAGACACCGTGGACCTGGTCCGCATTTTCCGGGATATTTTGGAGCGCATCCGCTCCCGCCCCGTCTTCGATCTCGACGAAGACTCGGTGACCGTGGGCCAGATGATCCAGTTTCTTGCCCGCCGCCTCACTATGGAAGACAAGCCCGTGGCCCTGCGCCGTCTGCTCAGCCACACCCGTTCTGAACGTGCTCTGATCGCCATCTTCCTGGCGCTGCTGGAACTGGTTCGCTTGCAGGCCGTCCTGCTCCGCCAGGACCGCGCCTTCAGCGAAATCTTCATCAAGAAGCACACCGGGTTCGACGCCGTAATGAACGAAGGCCTGGCCAACGCCCACGACGACTGGAAGTAGGATCGGATGAAATTAGAATCGGATATGAAAGAAAAAGCAAAATCTGCTAAGGATTGCCATAGCTGACTTTGGACGGAACTTCAAGAAAAGGCGAAGGATGACCCTCAACTCGCCCAACAGCTTGAGGCCGCGAAGCGGATGAAGAGTACAGCGAAACCTTGCAGAGACTGCCAGATTCCTGAGCCCTGACGCTCCACGATTTCCACCGCCCCAACCACACCGCCATGCCCATGCGGTGTAGAATCAATAAAGCAGAACCAGTTTTCTCTCTGGTTCACCGAGCAAGCAACCGTGCAATAATGTGGTTGTTGGGGTTTTATGGACGCCAATTTAGCCAGATCTTCATTCTCCCGCAACAATCCATCCCCTTTGTATTTGCTTTGCAATCCACTTATGTTGATATGCTGTGCTTCTGGAGGCCCAGGTGCTACCGGAATGATTCCGGCCGCTTTGGAAAGTTCTGATGGCCGACCTGGCAACTTTAGTTGAAGCCATGCCCGCGCGTGCTTCGGCTCTTGACCGCAATACGCCAAGAGATCGACGAGCCGAGTGGGCATAGCGGCATTTCTGACCGCCCTCGTGGTCGGTCTCGGCTACATCGGCTTTCATGTGGCCAAAGACCTCGACAACGTGACCGTCACCAGCATCTGGCCCTATCTGCTGCTGGCCCTGGCATTGCTGATCGCCCTCGGCTTCGAGTTCGTCAACGGCTTCCACGACACCGCCAACGCCGTGGCTACGGTCATCTACACCCATTCGCTGGAACCGAATATCGCCGTGGTCTGGTCGGGAATGTGCAATCTGGCCGGCGTGCTCGCCTCCACCGGCACGGTGGCCTTTGCGGTCATCACGCTGCTGCCGGTCGAACTGATTCTCCAGGTCAGCTCCGGCGCCGGCTTCGCCATGGTCTTTGCGCTGCTGATCGCCGCCATTCTGTGGAATCTGGGCACCTGGTGGTTCGGCCTGCCGGCCTCCAGTTCCCACACCATGGTCGGCTCCATCATCGGCGTGGGCATGGCCAACCAGCTCTTCAATCCGCACATCGGCACCTCCGGCGTGGATTGGGAGCAGGCCATCAAGGTCTTCAAGGTGCTGCTCATCTCGCCGGTGGTCGGCTTTGGCGCCGCCGCGCTGCTGATACTGATCTCCAAGCGGCTCATCAAGTACCCGTCGCTCTATGAGGCGCCCAAAGACAAGCAGCCGCCGCCGTGGCCCATCCGCGCCCTGCTGGTGCTCACCTGCACCGGCGTCAGCTTCTTCCACGGCTCCAACGACGGGCAAAAGGGCATGGGCCTGATCATGCTGATCCTCATCGGCACCGTGCCCACCGCCTACGCGCTCAACCACGCCGTCACCGCCAGCGATATTCAGGAGTTCATCGCCGCTTCACGAGCAGGCCGGCCACATCCTCGACCGGCATGTGGACCCGAAGGGCATCCTGGCGAACCGATCGCCCGCGCCGAGGTCACCGACTACATCCGCACCAAGCAGATTGCAGCCGGACACCATCCTGGCGCTGCGCGAACTGGTCGAAGACCTGAACCACGAAGTGGCCCTCTACAAGGACTTCAAGTCGGTTCCGGCGCAGGACCAGACCAACGTCCGCAACGATATGTACGTGGCCAGCGAAGCCATCCGCCTGATGCAGAAGAGCGGCAAACCGGCCTTCACTGCCGCCGAAAACGCAGCCCTCGCGAACTACAAGAGCAAGGTGGACAAGGCCACCAAGTTCATCCCCAATTGGGTCAAGGTCGCCGTCGCCCTGGCGCTCGGCCTGGGCACCATGGTGGGCTGGAAGCGCATCGTCGTCACCGTGGGCGAAAAAATCGGCAAGGAGCACCTGACCTATGCCCAGGGCGCTGCCGCCGGCACTGGTGGCCATGGGCACCATCTTCGCCGCCGATACCTTCGGCCTGCCGGTCACTACAACCCACGTCCTCAGCTCCGGCGTGGCCGGCACCATGGCTGCCAACGGCAGCGGCCTGCGCATCTCCACCGTTCGCAACATCGCCGCCGGCTGGGTCTTCACCCTGCCCGCCGCCGCGCTGCTCTCCGGCCTGCTCTTCTGGCTCTTCCGTTCCATCTCCTGATTGGGTCCAAGCGGGCTTTCCGGCTGTTCAAGAAACCTGGTTGCAAAAATCACACCAGGCGCAAGCACGGTGCGGTATATTGGCTCATGGTCCGGAAGGTGGCCCTCTAAAAATCCGGCCCAAATCTCAACCCCAAGGAGATCACTGTGGCAAGCTTCTGTACGAAATGTGGAGCTGAACTTTCCCCCGACAAACAAGTCTGCTCATCCTGTGGCGCAGCGGCAGCGTCTGCCCAACCAACTTATGCGCAGACACCTGCCGCGCCCGCCAAATCCGAGCAGCGCGGTCAAGATCATCCTGATCATCGTCGCCATTGTCGTGGGGCTGGGTGTTCTCGGCCTTGGTGTGGCGGGATACACGGTTTGGCGGATCTCGCGAGCCGTTCATATGAGCGGCAACGGCTCAGAAATGACGCTGAGCACCCCTGAAGGTAAGGTCAATCTCAACACGACTGAGTCCTACACAGCAGCCGAACTAGGCACGGATATCTATCCCGGCGCCCAGAGCGTGAAAGGCGGCATGCGGATGGAGTTGCCGACCGGCTCAATGGTAACGGGCGTATTCGTCACCTCCGACTCCAAGGACCAGGTGGTCGCTTTCTACAAAAACAAATTTGGCAGCGGAGCTTCCACCTTCGATACCGCCGATGGCGCTATCCTCACTCTCCCCATGGGCGATAAGGAATCTGTGATGGTGACCGTTTCATCCAGGCGGTCGGAGAATGACGGAAAGACCAAGGTGGTGATCGTACACACCAAGAACACCAAGGCTTCCTGAGGTTAATTGGAGCTGTACCAAAGGGGCGTCCGCCGTCGAGGACGCCCCTTTTCTGCCTCTTTCTTCCATCTGAACCCTCGTCTTTTCTGCTTCTTTTAGCTGCCGGTGTGGGAAACCGCGCATGCCCCTTCGAATTCCGGTACCATAAATGAGGTACCTACAGAAGAATGAGCCTGAAAGCCAAGCTGGAAGCTGTCATTTACGCCGCGGAAGAGCCGGTCACACTGGCCCAGCTCGCCGTATTGTTTGCCACCGATGCCCTGGAGTGGAAGTCGGAACAGGAACCCGCGACTGCCGATGCGCTTACAGAGATGCAGGAAGCCGCTGAAATCCAATCGACCATGGTTGAAGAGTTCGTCTACGCGGAAGCGGGCGAGGACCAGGGCCTGAGCGAGAATGCACCTGCGCCCGAGCCGGAATCTGCTATAGCCGCGGAGCCGAGCGCTGAAACTGTCTCAAGTTCGGACGGTGCGCCGGAGCCTGCAGCCGATCAACAGAATCCTCCGTCCGATGAAGCCTCAGTCGACGCCGAACTCGAAGCCCTCCGCTTGGCCCGACAGCGTGATCGTGAAGCTCGCGTCGTGATTCAGCAGCTGATTGACGAACTCATCGACGACTATGTCTCCGACGACCGCGGCATCGAGATTCGCCAGATTGCCGGCGGCTACCGCATGGCCACCAAGCCCGAGTGCCACGACGCTGTCCGCTCTTTTGTGAAGAGTCTCAAGCCCGCTCTCAAGCTCTCACTGCCGGCTCTCGAGACCCTAGCCGTCGTGGCCTACAAGCAGCCGGTCACCGCGCCCGAGGTCAACGAGATTCGCGGCGTGGACTCATCCGGTGTCTTCGGTTCTCTCCTCGCTCGCAAGCTCATCACCACCGCCGGCCGCAAGCAGGTCATCGGCCGCCCCATCCTCTACAAAACTACGCGGGAGTTTCTGCTTCGTTTCGGGCTGAAAGACGTCAGCGAGCTGCCCTCGATGGAGGAGTTTGAGAAGATGGCCGCCATTGAGCTCGACGAGCCGGAACTTGCGCCAGATGGAAAATCGGATCCACTGGCAACCGCTGATCTCGATCTCAATCTGGAACTGGACGAAAGCGACGATCAGCCCGGTGATGAGTTCGGAGAAGATTTCTCCGACGTAACCACAGAAACCCCTTAACCCACCGTGACCGCCGGGATGGCGGCCAGTAACAAACCCGCCCGAGAGGCAGCACCTGCGGCGCCTCGCCCCACCCAGCAGGCAGAAACCGAGAAGCATTCCCCATGGCTAAAAAGACAAAGAAGTCCACTGATCTCCAGCCCGCATCTGGCGAACCCGAATCCGAAGCCACGCCCGAAACCAAAATCGTAGACCCCATCGGAGACGAGACGGACGGGGAAGCCGCGGTTGCAATTGAACCAGCGATCGAAGCTACGACAGAAACCGAGCCCGCAGACAAAGTCGCAGAAGATTCCGAGCCGGAAATCAAATCCCGTCCCCCCGTAAAACTCGAACGCCTGCAAAAAATCCTTGCCCAGGCCGGCGTGGCCAGCCGCCGCAAAGCCGAGGAGATGATCGAGCAGGGCCGCGTGCAAATAAACGGGAAAATCGTCACCGTGCTGGGCACCAAGGCCGATGCCGCCCGCGACCACATTCGCGTCGACGGAAAACTCCTCCAGGGCTCCGAGCGCCTGCGCTACTTCGTCCTCAACAAGCCCAGGGGCTTTGTGACCACAGTCAAAGACCCCGAGGGCCGTCCCACCGTGATGCAGTTCTTCGAGAAGATCAACGAGCGCCTCTATCCCGTCGGCCGCCTGGATTATATGAGCGAGGGCCTGCTCGTGGTCACAAATGACGGCGAGCTGGCCAACCGCCTTACCCGCGCCGCTGCCGGCGTGGAAAAAACCTACCTGGTCAAAGTCGCAGGCCAGCCCACTGAATCCGAGCTGGATATTCTGCGCAGCGGGGTCTCCATCGAGCGCGGCAAACCGGGCTCAGGTCAGGTTCGCACATCTCCGGCCCGCATCCGACAGGTCCGCCAGGGCGATAATCCCTGGTACGAAGTTGTGCTCATCGAGGGCCGAAACCGCGAACTGCGGAAAATGTTCGAGAGTGTAGGCCACTTTGTTGAGAAGATTCGCCGCGTCGGCTACGGCCCGCTGGTTCTCGATCAGGAGCCGGGCAACCTGCGCGAATTGGATCCGGAGGAGCTGGCCGCTCTGCGCGCCGCCGCCGAGGGCAAGCTGCGCACGCCAAAATCAAAGGAACTCCGCCGCCGCAACGCGATGGACGCTGCCGGCTTGCCAACCGTTGCGCCGCGCCCAACTATTCATCCCCGGCCAGTCCGGCCGTTCGTTCCCAAATCATTCGAAGACCGCCCCGCCCCCGTTTCCGGTTCTGGCCCCAGGGACTACCGCCCAAAGAAATCTTTCGGCACCGACAGACCCTCCCGTCCAGCCAGGGACTTCGGCTCCGCGCGGCCCGCTTGGAAGAAGGATGATCGTCCTCACGCAGGCAAACCCTTTCGTGAAAGGCCCGCCGCTGACCGCACATTCGAGGACAAGCTTGCAGCCAGTCGAGGTTACGGAGCCAAACCCGGCGCAGGTAAGACGTACGGAGACAGACCGGCCGCAGCGCGGACCTACGGCGCTAAACCTTACGCAGCCAAACCCTACGGAGATAAACCTTCAGCGGGCCGCAGCTTCCCAGCCAAACCAGCATGGAAAAGGCCGGAATCAGAGGGACGGCCGCCCTATAAGCGTCCCTCTGCCTCGCGCCCCACCGCGCCCCGGTACGAGGCCGATGAAGTAGTGAACCTGGGTCCAAGAACCCCTTCACGCCTGCAAATTGAGCCGATCCTTGAATCGGATCGCCCCAGTCGGCCAAGCGCACCCGCGCCTCGTCCTGACCGGCCTTATTCAGGCCGAAGTGGTCCAGGCCGTTCAAGTGCCGGCTATTCCGGCGCCGGTCGCTCCAGTTCTTCCCGTCCTTTCCGCGGCGAAGGAGGTCTCGCGCGCCCCTTTACCACCAGCAGCGGCAAACCCCGAGCAGGCGGCGCACGTCCCAGCAGCAAACCCGAAAAATCTGCCCCCGACCGCTCGTATGGCGCAGGATCGAGTCGCGGCTCTGCCCCCCGCACCATCGATCCTCGAACCGGATCGGGTTACCGGCCGGCAGCCGGCCCGAAGCGCTCATTTGGCGGCCCATCCACCGGTTTTAAGCGCCCCGGCTCAGGTCCACGTCCATCCGGTTCGTCAAGACCGTTCACTCCGCGCGAAGGCAGTGCTTCAGAATCCCGCCCCCGCGGCTCGAAGCCCTATCCCAACTCCGCATCGCGCGCCGAAAGACAGGGCGGTACAGGCTGGAAGCCCAAGACCCGCTACGGAGGCTCCGGCAAACCAGCTTCAGCGGGCAGCTCGAAACCCGGCGGCTTCTCCAAATCCGGTTACAAAGGCAAACCGTCCGGCCCCAAGCGGTCCGGTGCTCCCGGCGGAAAGAAGCGTCGCTAAGAAACCGCCGCCTTGCCTTGCCGGAGTCACAGGTTCCATGTTTTTCGCGTCAGCCGTCCGCCAAGAGGGCTACAATGTTGCCAATTCACCATTGCTTCGCAGGGGCAACTTGAATAGCCTGACAGGCACGAGGGAAGGCAAATGGCAAACACCTTTGGAACGGATATCCTGATTCAAGCGCCGGACCCTAAAAAGGCGGCAAATTTCTACGTCGACCAACTCGGCTTCGAGCTCACCGACGAAGAACCTCAGATGGTCAGCCTTCACGGTCCGCGCATCAATCTCTTCATCGAGCGCGGCCCGGCGCTGGGGCCGGTTCTTGAAGTCTTGGTCGACAGCGTTGAAGCAGCCAAGCTCCGCTTGGTCAGGAACGGCTGCCAGGTTATCAAGGACGAGCCCGATTTCCCGCGCTGTTACGTCAGGGACCCCTACGGCCTGATCTATAACCTCACAAGTTGACGCTTTTTCTCAAACAATGGTCCAGTCCGGCGCTACTCTGCCGCCTTGGCCGCCAGCATCTCCACGACTGCAAGGTTTTGCATCAGCTCCTGCGGGACGTTGTGACGTTTCTGCAGGTAAGCTGGGCTGTTGTAAGAGATCCAGACCTTTCCGCCGCTGTCTTCCCAGACAAGAATCTTCAGCGGCAGATCAATTGCGATAGAAGGAGCAGCCAGCATCACCGGGGTTCCGGCCTTGGGATTGCCGAAGATCAGCAGCTTGGTATTGGGCATCTTCATTCCCGCCTTTTCCGCTTCGCCGCTGTGGTCGACCAGCGCAAACAAGGCCACTCCCTTCGCTTGCAGAATCCCCTTGAGCTTTTCCACGGTTTGGTCTACCCGGTGATTGCTGGGCATATCGATAATTCCCTTATCCGCACTGAGCTCCATCCTGACCTCCTGACTGTTTTCAACTGCTAACGACCGGCAGTTCGAATCGAAAACAGATAAATCGCCATTGCCAGTCCGACAAAGACCATAAAGAAGGCAACCACCACCGCCTGGGTCGCCGCACGATTGCTCGACGCTTTGCCACGATCCAGCTGCTGCACCAATTGAACGTGACGCCATCCCGCAAAAGCGTTCACCATGACCCCGGCAGCGATCAGCAATGTGCCGAACCAGAGTGACAATCCGTTGGGCTGCACTGAAGGAGAGTTTTGCAAAACCCTGATCTGCTCGAGGAAGAGTCCGAAACGCGCCACCACAAATCCGAAACCCATCATGGCCAGCCCGGTACGAATCCACGCAAGCAGAGTCCTTTCCGCGGCCAGGTAATCGCTCAGGCTGGCCTTCTGCCCGGCTTCTGCCGGCGTTTTCATCGCCTCAGCTTCCCGCTCATTCGGCATATTGCAACTCCCGGCTTCGGCCAGAGCACCTATATTGCCGGGCCTTGCGCATATTATGCCCGGTCAATTGCAGATCGAGAAGATGAAAACAAAGTCGAATCTCAAGCATCGCACCAAAAACTCGGGATATTTGCCACCCAGACCACTCAACGCGCATCTCTAAATGTATGAGTACAGAAAAAGCAACCTTCGGTGCGGGCTGTTTCTGGGGCGTTGAAGCCGCCTTTGCAGCCATTCCCGGCGTGACAGCGACCGCCGTGGGCTATGAGGGCGGAGCATTAGATCGGCCCAGCTATAAGGACGTCTGCACCAACCAGACCGGTCACGCTGAAGTCGTCGAACTCGACTTCGACCCGGAAAAGGTCAGCTACGAGCAGTTGCTCGACGCATTCTTCTCCCTTCATGACCCCACCACCCTCAACCGCCAGGGTCCGGACTGGGGAACGCAATACCGCTCAGCCATCTTCTACCATTCCCCCGAGCAGGCTGCGGAGGCCCGAGCAAAAATCGAGCAGCTCACCGAGGAAGGGCGCTTCAACCCCAAACGCATCGTCACCAAAGTCGAGCCCGCCCAGACCTTCTGGCGCGCGGAAGAATATCACCAGCGCTATTTAGAAAAGCGCGGCCAGGCAAGCTGCCATATTTAGTTGTCAGTTTTCGGTGGTCCGTGGTCAGAACAAATCGGGTGCTCCGACTGGGCGCCGACGAACCCTCTGGGTCGGGGCGGCGCGTTTTTTGCGGCTAGATGGGAAGCCACTAAAGATCGCTTTTCTGTTCTTCTTTCAGCGCATCGCTGGCCGGTTTTTCGGGTGTGTCAGCAGGTTCTTTCGCCGTTTCCATTACCTCATCGGTAGCCGAAATCTCCGCAGGCGCTGCCATAGCCGTCCCCGGCTCGTCAGTCCACAGGCAATACGATCCACCACAACAGAACGGCGAAATACACAGAACTATTCGCGTCGGTCAGTTTATCCCGTATCCCGATAATGCGATCATATTCCGCCTGGGAGTGGGCCACTGCCTTCATCGCAATCAACTCCCAGGTCCCCATCAACACAAGATGCGCAGTTGCCGCCGTTGAAAGGCCGATCACAATCTTTTGCGTGTGACTGCGCCAGCCTGCCTTGAAGCGGCGGCCGAAAAGTACAACCAGCAGGCCCAACTCCACGGTCAGCACGCTTACTAGCAGTTCGCACTTCTGTGCCGCTAACTGCATCAGCTCCAGCACAGCCACTTGCGAGTTCGCGTGAACCGTCTTCCACACCGGCCACGGTCCCCAGAAGATCAGCACGAGGACCGCGACCATCAGCGTCCCCAGGCTATTCACAATCCAAATTGAACGGTTCGCCCCGCTGAATGCATGGCGCGCCATTTCAACAACCACCAGCAGGCCAACGACCACCACCACATCGGCCATGCGTGATGAAAATTTCAGCTAACGTAAGCTGGGGCATCCGCCCGTGCAGCAATCTTTGCCCCAGCATATTCAGGGTCGCAAGCACAATGCTCGCAGTGAACCATGGGTAGCGCCGCGCCCGGTCCCGCCCCAGCAAAACCACCAGCAGAACCAGCAACGCCGCAAATGTCAGCGTCCAGATAATTTGAATTGCAGTCCAATCAAAATTGAAGTGCATGTCAATCCTGTCCGGGCCGCAAGTTGACTCCCCGCGCAAGCCCTCTAACAGTTTAACCGCCCTAGAGCGGAACCAGAGTTCCTGTGTCTTCTCGAGTTCTATGCAAGGTCGCCGCTCCCTGAGGGTCGCGTCGACTTTGGCGCTGTGGTTTCGGGATAAATCTACCCTGGTTCCGCTGGAGCCGCCTATCTTTGCCTGTAGAAGATCAGCGTGGAGCTAGGCGCCTCAGGCAATTGAATCGGCAGGTGCGCTAGTTCGCTCCCTTTCATTCTTTTTGCGGGAGCATGATCGTAGGTGGTTCGGATTTCTACCTCATAAGTTGCATCCGGATTCAGGTGACGAGCGCGCACTTCAATGGATGCGAACGGACTCTTGGGCCGGCGCAGCAGCATGATCAACCCGTCTTTGCTTTCCGGCCGATCCCACTGCCAGGCCGTCCAACTCTCCGCAGCGCGACTGTAAGGCAGCAGAGGATAGAAGTCTCCAAAGAAATAAGGCTGCACCTCGCGGTACTCGCCGATCGCCTGCTTGATCCAGGCTACCCATTCGTCATTGTTCACTCCCGTAGCGCCGGGGCCAACTCCATAGCCCGCGTCATAACCCAAGCGCATCAGATACAAGCTCTCCGGAGTTGAATAGGGTCCGGGCTTTTTCCACGGAGAAGTGCCGGTAAAGGTCTCGAACCCCATATTCTCGGGAACCCAATAGGCAAGAACCTGCGTATGCGCCTGCTCGGCGAGCGTATCCGAAAATCCAATGATCGGTGCGCCAGACCGCGAAGCTGCGCGACATCATCTCAATATCCAGCCGCCGGCCGCCGCTGGCGCAGTTATCGATGCGCAGTCCGGGATGCCGCGCCAGCAGGTCATCCCACATTTTGTAAAGGCCCTCGATGTGGCCGATCTCGGTCATACCGATGCGGTCCGGCGTATCCTTACGCCTTCCAGAACTCCGCCGGTCCCTGATTGAAATCCTGCCGGTACCAGGTCATCCCGTAATCGGTGATGAAATCGGAGAGCATATCGGTAAGGCCCTGCCGCGCGGCGGGATTCCCCAGGTCAGCCAGCAGCGATTGATGATTATTTGATTCGGACGGCCGGTGAAGAAACCAGCCGGGATGATCCTTGACGATCTTCTTGTCCGGCATGGTTGTCTCCGGCTCAATCCAGAGCGAAAAACCAAAACCGTCCGCCTTCAGAGCGGCGCCCAGCGGGTGAATGCCGTTCGGATAGTAGAGCGGGCTGGGGAACCAGTCACCGCGATTCTTCCACCAGGGATTCCAATGCGGATTGGTCGGGTCATTTTCCAGGCCCACCGATGCCCCGTACCAACCGGCATCCACGGCATAGAGCTCAACCGGAATCTTATGGTCGTGGACCCATTGGATCAAGGCGAGCTTGTCTGCGATTGGCTCCGAACCCCAACTGCCGAAGAGGATCGGCCCGCGCATCGCCTTGCCGTTTTCCTGCGGGGAGTAGTGCGCAAACAAGAGCCGCCGCCAGGGGTTCTGCGCCTCCTGCCAGTCGCCGCCCGTCCAGCTCATCAGCACGATGCGCGGAGTGCGAATCTCCTCGCCCGGATGCAGCCGAAGATGCGTCTGCACCATTCCGCTGGTCAGGGTGATGCGTCTTTCCATCCTTGGAATATCGAAATCGGCCTTCCAGCTTCCCGTCCAGCCAATCGCTCCAATGAGCCCATGATCTCCGGTTTGCAGATTGAAGAAGGGCAAAGTATCGCCGGTTGACGATCTGCCCCACGTGTCTTCAAGATGCTCGCTATTGCCGGCTTCGAAGTGCGCCAGTCAAACGGCGTGAAATCTTCTTCGCTGTCGTTGCTGCCCCGTGCATGGCGCAGGATACAGTCACCGGGCGCGGCCGGAATCGCCCAGTGCAGCGGCAGAATATCTTCGATGATCGGCGTATCGAAATCGCCATCGTTGCGCAGCTTGAGCACCCAATCTGCAACGCCGGGGAAATCAGGATAAAGCCGAACCTCGGCGGTAATCTTCAGACGCGTAGCCGGATCGGTATAGGAGTAAAGCTGAACCTGGCCGTCTTTTCCTTCCACGGTTTTGTGCGCGAACTGCCAGGTGGTCAGCAGTTGCGCCGAGTCCTTGCCGCCGTACTTGAAGGAGAAGGGAGCGCGCTCTGGATTCCATAAATCCGGCGAGGTCAGGTCGTGCGCCAGCGTCTGGCCCATCGCACTCAAAGCGCTAATGAATAGAGGAGAAATGCAGAAAGGTTTCTCAAGCGTATGGTCTGATGTGCTGAAATCATGCTTCATATTAAGGCGCACAATTTGAGCGGTCAATCATCTTTGAATCATTTGAAGAAATATTGTGCGTCATGCCTGACGAGCTCCCCATTTAACGTTTCGCGGGCGAATTCGAGTGGGAACCGATCGATCTTTCGAAAAACGTATCTATAAGTTGTGCGGGAAATGTATCTATAAATTGGAATTTGAAATGGTGCGCCCGGAGAGATTCGAACTCCCGACCTAACGCTCCGGAGGGTCGCCGTGGAGATCTCTATTCAGCCTGCTAATTCGCTTCAATTTAGCTATACTCAGCGTCGGAGAAGGACACGCGCCCATGCGAGCCGAAGATATCGAGTTAGCTTATCAGCACCGCCTGATAGCCTACCCCGAAGCACGATGGGGTTGGTCATTTATGTATACGCGACAGACGGCTTTAACGCACGCCAAGGTGACCCTTATAGGGCTGAACCCTGGTGGCGATCAAGAAGACAAGTCCTGGGAGCCTACGGAGATCAACGCTTATATCGATCAGCGGTGGGGCAAGAACAAAGGGCTTAGCCCGTTGCAAGAACAAGTCGGCTTGCTGTTCGATGCGCTTGGAGTGCAGCCGAACGAGGTCTTCGCGGCCAACTTCATCCCTTTTCGCAGTCCTTCCTGGAGTCAACTGCCCGACAAGGAGGGTGCGCTCGCCTTCGGTAGGAGCCTTTGGACCAACTTACTGACGTGCATGCGGGCCCGTCTGTTTGTTTCCCTCGGAAAGCAGTCGGGACACGAATTAGCGACCTCGCTGGAAGCTTGCTTCGTGCGACAGCACCAGGTCGAGTGGGGGCGGCAGCAGATCGACGAGTATGTTGCACCTGATGGTCGTACGGTGCTGGCTCTCCCACATTTGAGCCGCTTCCAAATCTTCGGTGCAAAGCGAACGTCCGCCGCTAAGGTGGTGAATGAAGTTGCGCAACGTTTCTTCCGGTGAAGGATGATGTCTACTTCCGGGCTAGCGCAGAGGTTTGGAAATTAAGAAATGAAGAAAAAATGGTGCGCCCGGAGAGATTCGAACTCCCGACCTAACGCTCCGGAGGCGTTCGCTCTATCCAGCTGAGCTACGGGCGCGCTCTACAAGAATACCGCACTTGGGATATTTTCGTTGTTTTCAACGAAACGGGCCATTCAGCGCGCATATCGCTGATTTCTATTCCCTATTCCCTATTCCCTAGTCCCTGTTCCCTGGTTTTCCGCAACTCCTCCATCACACTTTGAATCAGCGCCTTGGCTCCCTCCAAGTCGTCAAGGACAGTTTGAAGGTCAAGCGCCGGCTTGGCAGGGTTGCGGCTGGAAGCACAGTAGACCCCGTGCTGCCCCACCAGAATCAGAGAATCGGTAAGCAGGTCCAGCGCCACCGCCAGTCTGCCCCGCTCCACGCCCATCATGAACTCGTGCTGCTCCAGTTCTGTACGCTTTTCGTCGAATACGCTCATTCCTCAAGCCTACCGGAAAAGCCAGGCGAATATCTCCACGCGGCAAACTTCTAAAGATCTCCGCTCAAAGCTTCAGCTTGTGCATATACTCGGCATCCAGACGGATGGCGGCGATGGGGTCCATATCGAAGTCTTCCTGCTCGATGTAGTAGCGCTTGAGCCCCTTGGCCGCGCGCAGAATCGCCGGGTAATCCACCACTCCCTTGCCCATCACCGTGGAGTGATAGGTGCCATTCGCTCCCTGCACCATATCTTTCACATGCAGCAGCGGGAACCGATCTGGCGACTTGATCAGATACTCCACCGGGTTCGCACCGGCCGCGACCACCCATCCGCAATCCATCTCGAAAACAACCAGTTTGGGATCGGTGAGCTTCAGCAATTCGTCATAAAAGATTACGCCGTCTTCCGAGCCGAACTCCGCGTCGTGATTGTGGTAGCCGAAGGTCATTCCGGCGGCTTTCACCTTCTCGCCGACGCGATTCAGCTCGTCCGCGGTGAAGCGCCAGTCGTCCATGGTCATCGGACCCTTGACTGCCGGGTTGCGGTGCGAGGGTGCAGGGCTGACGATGTAGTCCACGCCCAGCTTATGCCCATACTCAATCAACTCGTCAAGCTGTGCCCGCAGCACGTCCAGCGGATGGTGCGTGCTGGTGCACCGCAGTCCGGCCTTCTCCATCGCCTGCGCGAAACTCGGCCGCAGTGCGATCGTAGTAGCCGGCGGCCTCAACTTCCGTGTAGCCCGCCGCCTTGATTTTACTCAAGGTGCCGTCAAAGTCCTTGGCCAGCAATTGGCGCACGGTGTAAAGTTGCAGCCCGACTGGCAGCTTCAGCCCCACAGGTATCCGTAGCGACTTAGCCGCCAGCCGATCTGCGCCTGCACAAGCCGCTGCCGCAACAGCGCCGGCCTTCAAAAAACTTCTGCGAGAAGTAATGCTCATTTCCAAGATCCTTTCCGAAAAGCTTGAGATCAGCCCTTGATCGTTTTCGCAGCCGCGTCCCACGTTGCCACGGTGCGGTTGAAGTAAGAGTAGTTGGCCAGGTGGCAGCCGATGGCTGCGTTGTGGCCGAAGACCTCGTCTTCCACCACGTGCTCCCGCGTCTCCACGGCGCGGAAGAAGTTGGCAATGTGGTCCACTGTGTCGTCGTAACCCTGTGGCAGCGTGAAGATCTCCGCCTCGCCTAACTCCGGCGGGGGCGCAGCATGCGCTGCTTTCCATTCCTCCATGCCCAGCTTTGTTTGCGCCTCCGTCATTCCATGCCAGCCGTAGATCTCAAAGCGTGGCGTCGTATCCTGGGGCGTAAAGGTCAGCGCAGTCCCTGAAATCACCAGCGTCCCTTTTGACCCGAAAATGCTGATCGTGTCGCCCCCGTCGTTGTTGTTCTGGTTGCAGTGCACATGCACCTGCATTCCGGGATAGTCGTACACCGTCTCAAGAAAGTCAGGAAAATCGCGCCCGTCCTTGTAGTGATAAATTCCGCCGCTCGAATAGGCTCTGCTGGCCGGGGCATTGATTCCGGTAATCGCATGGATGCCCGAGATCAGATGGACGAACAAATCCCCGCCCAGCCCCGAGCCGTAGTCGGCAAAGAGGCGCCAGCGAAAGAAGCGCAGCGGGTCGAACGGCCGCTGGGGCGCGTCCACCAGAAAAGCATTCCAGTCGATCGTCTCCGGGCTGGCATCCGGCGCAATGGGATAGACCCATGCCCCGCCCGGCGAATTGCGGTTGAGATGCGCATCGATCGAATGCACCTCGCCCACTCGCCCCGAAGCATAAATCTCCGCTGCCTTCTTGTAGAGAATCGAGCTGACCCGCTGGCTGCCGGCCTGGAAGATGCGCTTGCCCGCCTGCAACAGCCTCCACCATCGCCAGTCCGTCGGCCACGTTGTGCGACATCGGCTTCTCGCAATACACGTCTTTGCCCGCCGCCACGGCGTCCAGCGTCACGCGCCGATGATGATGGTCTGAGGTGGCAACAAAAATCGCGTCCACATCCTTGCGGTCCAGCAGCGTCCGGTAGTCGCTCGTGGTGGGAATATCCCCGCCCCAAGCCTCTTTCGCCGCCTGGTGCCGCGTAACGTAAAGGTCCGCCGCACCCACGCAAACCCCGGTGGGCACATTCCGCGCTGCTCGCAGCAGGTCGCAGCCGCGAATCCCAGTTCCCACAATCGCAAAGCGAATTCTGCGGCCCGTCTCGGCAGCCAGCGCCATAGGCTCCAGCAGCGTCGATTTCACCGCCGCTCCCGCTATTGCCGCACCCCCGCCCAACCGAACAAACTCCCGCCGTGTCATAGAAGGTAGTTTCACAATGCTCTCCTTATTCAAGCGCAATTTTCGCTCGCCAGCCTGACCGGTGTCCATAGACCAAACCAGAATCAACCCGGCGGAATGCTCCGCCGCAACTGTGGAACCGGCGGCAGCCTCGCTTCTCAATAAATTCCGGGGACAAGCCGCGACGTGCGGGCGCAGTAGGCATCGTATTCGCTGCCGAAGTGACTCCGAAGCAATCGTTCTTCCGCATGAATGCGCGCAACCAGTGGTGGAATGAAGCACGCCACCAGCACCACCCCGGCACCCGCGTGAAAAGCAAGCGACCATCCCAATGAGCTGGTCAGCAATCCCAGGTAGCTGGGGTTCCGAATCATGCCGTAAACGCCAGTGGTGACCAGAACATGTCCATGCTGGATGGCCACAAGCCCGCTGAACCGGTTGCCAAGAACGAAAACCGGCCACAGCCGCAGCGCGCTGCCGCCAACCAAAAGAACCACGCCAATCCAGCGAGTCGTATCTCCATCCAAAGTCCAGAAACCGATTCGGTCAGTGTATGCCGGCAAATAGGCCAGCAGGATCATGATGAAGGAGAAGGCCACTATTACCCAGCGGTTCCCACGGTCTTCCTGTTCGCCGGTACTGACGTTCCCGCTGCTGAACAAGCTAACGGCAAACAGCGCTAACGACGCAATCGTAAGCGCAACAAGGGCTGGATGGGAGAAAAAGGCGGAAAACCCGCCCCATCCAAGAACAGCCAGCCCTAATTGGAAAAGGACGATCGCCAGACCGGAGAACGCCAATTTCGGTGACATCATAACGGCCTCTGTTTTGAAATCTATCTCTCCGTTATACTCCGCGCGCTTGTTTTGGGAACACTCCGCGCGCCCTACAGAACTCGTTGATAAACGCCTTTGGGCTATTACCAGGGCTCCCGTGCACCCCGGTCTGAAACGCCCTCCGCCGGATCATGGGAGAATGGAAGAGTACACAACCATGACCAACGACAGCATCTCGGAAACTCAGCCCACCCCCGAAGTCACACCCGAGCTCATCGCAGACCCCATCGTGAAAGCCGCCCCCGAGCCCATCGCCGAACCGGAATCCGCTCCAGCTCCCGCGCCAGTCGACGAGGAGCCCACCGAATCCTTTGCCGATCTGCTCTCAGAGTTTGAGCGCAGCCATTCGCACAAGGGCAAGCCAGGCTCAAGACAGTTGCAGGGCACAGTCGTCTCCGTCTCCGCCGACCAGGTTTTTCTGGATATTGGCTACAAGGCTGAAGGCGTCCTGGCGCGCTCGGACTTCGATAACAACGCTGAAGGAGTAAGGCCCGGCGACAACTTCCCCGTTTCTGTCACCGGCCGCAATGAAGAGCATTACTATGTGCTTTCTCTCTTCAAGGTTGCGCAGCCTCGCGACTGGTCGGCTCTCGAAGCAGCCTTCGCTGAGAAGGTAGCCGTGGTGGGCACCGTCACTGAGGTCATCAAGGGTGGCCTCAGCGTGGATATTGGCGTCCGCGCCTTCATGCCCGCCAGCCGCAGCGGAACCAAAGACGCAGCCGAGCTTGAAAAGCTCGTCGGCACCGAAATCACCTGCCGCATCACAAAGCTTGAAGTCACCGACGAAAATGTAGTCGTCGATCGCCGCGTGGTTCTTGAAGAGCAGGCCCGCGGGGTCAGCAAGGCCCGCTATGAAGCCATGAAGGAGGGCGATACCGTCAAGGGTACCGTCCGCAGCCTTATGCCCTACGGAGCATTCATCGACCTGGGCGGCGTCGACGGCCTGCTTCATGTTTCCGATATCTCCCACGCCCGCGTCAGCAAACCCGAAGACGTGCTGACCGTAGGCCAGGAACTCCAGGTAAAAATCCTCAGTATTGACCCGGAGACCCAAAAAATCTCTCTCGGCCTCAAGCAGCTTCAGGCAGAGCCCTGGGTAACCGCAGCCGAGCGTCTCCAGCCCGGCCAGCGCATCACCGGCACGGTCACGCGCCTCGCCGACTTCGGCGCATTCGTCGAAATCGAGCCCGGCATCGAAGGCCTCATTCATATCTCTGAAATGTCCTGGGGCAAAAAGGTACGCCACCCCTCTGACCTGCTCAAGCAGGGTGAACGCGTGGATGCCGTCATTCTGGCCATCAAGCCTGAGGAGCGCCGAATCTCACTCGGCCTCAAGCAATCCCTCGCCGATCCCTGGACTGAAGTGCGGAAGAAGTTCCCTGAAGGTTCGCAGATCGCCGGCCCAGTCACCAAGCTGATGAACTTCGGCGCCTTCGTTCAACTGGCCGACGGCATCGAAGGCTTGGTTCACATCAGCGAGATCACCGCCGAGCGCCGCCTCGGCCACCCTGCGGACGTTCTACATGCAGGTCAGATTGTGAAGGCGAAAGTCCTGGCCATCGATACAGAAAAGCGTCAGATCAAGCTGAGCATCAAGCAGCTCATCCCCACCGATGTCGACGAATACATCGCCGAGCACAAAGTGGGCGACACAGTCTCCGGCCGCGTAATCGAGCAGTCGCCAACGCTCACAGTCATCGAACTGGGCGACGGGATTCGAGCCAACTGCGGTGCGGCCGGCACTGGCCGTGCGGGCGAAGCGTCTTCGGCGCCTGCCGCTGTGCCCACTGAAACGTCTAAGCCGAAGTCCAAAACTGAATCGAAGCCCGACCTGTCGAACCTATCGTCTATGCTCAAAGACCGCTGGCAGGGAAATGCCCCAGCCGCCTCAGCAAAACCCGATCCGCTCAGCGAAGGCCAGATCCGAAGCTTCAAAATCGTCAGTCTCGACCCGGAGACCAAAAAAATTGAGGTAGAGCTAACCTATTAACATTACAGATAAACCTCATCGATGAAGCACCACCGCCAGTCTTCCCCGCGTTCGGCGGATTGAATTAGCGGATGCGCGGCTTCATGGAAATGAGCACGCGCATGACGGTTCTTTGAAGAGTCGCAGCAACCCACCTTCCCGCAGGTCAGGCACATGCGCAGATGGAGCCAGGTATCGCCGATCTTGAGGCACTCCTCGCATCCCTTCGTCCTGGGTTTCACCTTCTTCAGGAATTCCGCAACGTGATTGCATCCCTCTGCCGCCATAACGGCCTCCATGCTTGCAAGTGTTAGTTTTTGATGCAGATAGAGACCGTGCCGGTGCACAGATTCACCAGCCAAGCTGGTATTGCCAGTTCCCCTAGAGTTACTTCATAGGAACAAATGTGGCATGGAAGTTCCCATAATATATGCATGTTTTTTCACATTTTTCCACATAATTCTAGGTATATGACTGATTTTAAAACAGCTAGGTTTGGCTTGCCAAGTGCACAGATCATGACGGACCTGACGGTTGGGAACTGCCTATAAGCCATGAGGGTATCCAACCAGTTAGACGCGCGTCCAACCAACCCCCAAAGGTTACCTAATCTCAGGAGGTTTTTATGAAAGTGAAATTAAGTAAGTTTCTTGTCCTTGGAGCGGTTCTCGCCGCTTCTGTGAGTCTTGCAGGGATCGCCTATGCAGACAGTGTTAGCGGCACAGCTTGGGAGCTACCGACGTTCGACACCATCCCCTCGTCGCTACCCTCCTCATCGTCCGCAAGCGCGACATTCACCTTGTCGAGCCCCACGGGTGTCTTCAACCTGAACAGCAACAACGCTGCCGGCGACTACACTCTCGGCGGTTTCTTGGGCTCTGGCGGTGACTCAGTTGCCGTTACCTACATGAACGGCGCGGCAGCAACCGACAACGCTGACAACATCCTCTTCGACTTCACCGGCACAACCCAGCTGGTAAATGGCACCATGTACTCATTTGCGCATGACGATGGCATGACCTTCACCGCAGACGGGACCGAATGGATCAATGCACCCGGACCCACCTCCGCTGTGACGACCAGCTTCACCTTTACCGGCGTAACCGGCACCTACGCTTTCGATCTACAATACGCCGAGGTTGACGGGCCTCCTGCCGTGCTCGATTTCGCCATCTCCTCAGTCGCATCGACCCCGGAACCCGGGAGCATCTTCCTTCTCGGCACCGGGCTGCTGGCACTCGCCGGCCTGGTTCGCCGCACACTGGCCGCCTAATTCGCTTACGCCGAGCTTAAAGGCTTGCGAACTAAAAGGCCCGATTGGGATTCATGTCCTGGTCGGGCCTTTTTCTGTGTGTCTCTTAAAACATTCGACAACAGGCAACGGCGCCGCCGTCACTATTGCGGACGCCTCACGCTTTCGCGCCGCCTCTTGAGCGGAACCAGGGTTACTTTGTCCTCTTTTGAGTATTGTCCAAGGTCGCCCCTCGCTGATGGCCGCGTCGACGTGAATGCAGCGGTTTCGGGATAGATTGACTCTGGTTCCGCTGCAGCCGCGTCTTGTCACTCGCTCCAGCCTTTCGCCCGTTCGACGGCCCGCCGCCGGCAGACAACAGAAAGCCCCGAGCCTGGATAAATCAGGCTCAGGGCTTCACATCGGGCAAGAAGTGAAAATGAGGGCAGACTAGGCAAGCAGCGTCCGGCGTCCCAGAGCCAGCAGACCCAGAAGTCCGGTTCCCAACAGGAACAGGCTGCCCGGCTCCGGTGTGGTGCTCACTCCTGTCACCACATACTGATCGTCGTTATAGTCGTAGTCGGAACCCTGGCCCGCGCCTAGATCTTCCATGCCAACGAACACACCCGCAGGGATTCCGGCAATGTAGTCGCTTTCGAGGGGATTGGCGCTATACCAGGTGACATAAGCGTGGCTGACTCCAGCATCACCGGGATCACTGCTCGGATCCGAGGTGAGCCAAGTATTCGTACTCGCGTTATACAGTTTGAGTTCGAGCACGTCGCCCACGGCGACGCCAGATAATGTTTCCGTCGTTCCAACAGCTGTGGTTTGGTTATTGAAGAAGCCTTGTGCAATCCACGAACTCGTGGTGACATCCCAAACTGAAAGCGTGTCGGTGTCGGCTGCGCTGAACCCATAGTAGTAGGCAATGGTCACGGGTCCGGTGACCACAAGATCAGTATTGGCTGTGATGGGTGTTCCGACGCTCCCGTAGGGTACGTGGTCCGCTTTTGCGTAACCGGCACACAGCAAGATAGCCGCTGCCGCAATCAACGTGCGCACTTTCATCGTACTTCTCCTTCTTTCCTGGGTCGATTGGGCTGGGGTAAAGGCCCGGAGAATACACCTCTGCCCAGTCCTCTATGAGCAATTCGTTGCCCAAACCCATCCAACTGAAAATAATCGAGTTACGTATAGCACTTTAGTGGAATATGCAAACAATTGCAGTCCATTGTGAACCTGTATCTCCTACGCCAGCTTCCTCGGCCGCCCTTTCCGCCTCTGAGATGTGGATCCAGCACCGCAGCCCGGAAGTGACCTTTACACCAATTCGACGGCCATCGAGGGCAGGTCAGACCTGAGTTAGGCGGCGGGCCGGGCCACGGCGGTCAGCGCGCGGGTCGTCCCCGCATCACTCGCTCCAGCCTTTAGCCCGCTCGACGGCTCGCTGCCAGCGGCTGCGTCGCTCTGCGCGTTCCGCCGCATCCATCTTCGGTTCAAAGCGCACATCGCCTTGCCGCCCGGCACGCAACTCTTCCGGATTGGCCCAGAAGCCCATCGCCAGTCCGGCCAGATAAGCAGCGCCCAGCGCGGTCGTCTCCGTCACCTGCGGCCGCACCACAGGCACGCCCAGCACGTCGGCCTGGATCTGCATCAATAAATTGTTCACCGCCGCCCCACCGTCCACGCGCAGCGCCGCCAGCGGCGTGGTCTCGCTCTCGACGGCCTCCAGCACGTCAGCCACCTGGAAAGCGATGCTTTCCAGAGCCGCCTGCGCAATGTGCCCCGGCCTTGTGTCGCGGCGCAACCCGATCAGCAGGCCGCCCGCATGCGCATCCCAGTGCGGCGCGCCCAGACCCACAAATGCCGGCACAAAAACCACGCCGCCTGCATCCTGCACGCTGGCCGCGAGCGCCTCCACCTCGGCCGAGGAACTGATCAGCTTCAGGTTGTCGCGCAGCCACTGCACCACCGCCCCACCGATAAAGATGCTGCCCTCGAAGGCATATTCCAGGCGCTTCCCGGCACTGGCCGCCAGCGTGGTGATGAGCCGGTGCTTCGAGCGCACAAACCTCGTGCCGATGTTCTGCAGCAGGAAGCAGCCTGTCCCGTAGGTGTTCTTGGCCTCGCCCGCAGCCCAGCACATCTGCCCAAAGAGCGCAGCCTGCTGGTCGCCGGCAATGCCCGCAATTGCCACCCCGCCCAAACCCAGCGTGGTGGTTACCTCACCCACCTTTTCACTCGACCACACAACTTCGGGCAAAAGGCTCCGGGGAATATTGAAGATGCGAAGCAGTTCCGGGTCCCACTCTCCCTTGACGATATTGAACAGCATGGTCCGCGAGGCATTGGTCACGTCAGTCACGTGACGCGCGCCGTTGGTCAGTTGCCAGATCAGCCAACTGTCCACCGTGCCGAAGGCCAGTTCGCCCCGCTCGGCCCGCGCACGAGCGCCTTCCACGTGGTCCAGAATCCAGCCCACCTTGGTGGCTGAAAAATACGGGTCAAGCACCAGGCCGGTGCGGGTGGCAATTTCTTCCTCAACCCCGCTCTCGACCAAATGGATGCACTGCGCGGCAGTCCGCCGGTCCTGCCAGACGATAGCAGGATAAACAGGCTTGCCTGTCGCTCTTTCCCACACAATCGTTGTTTCACGCTGGTTGGTGATGCCGATGGCCGCCACATCGCTGGGCGTTGCTCCGGCTCGCCCCAGCGCTTCTACCGCGCAGGCAAGTTGGCTGCTAAAAATTTCGGTGGGATCGTGCTCGACCCATCCCCGCTGGAGATAGAACTGCTCAAACTCATGCTGCGCGGCGGCAGCAATCGCACCCGCCTCGTCGAAAAGAATCGCGCGTGAACTGGTCGTCCCCTGGTCGAGCGCAAGGATATAAGCCATCGGTCCCGTCCGTCTTTTAACCCGAGTCAATCACGTCCGCCTGAGGAAGTGCAAGAAGGCAGTGGAAGATCCAAGGCAAACGCATCTTAATTTTGCCTGCGTATGCAACCTGGAATAGCAATTCGATGCAGATGGCTTTTTACGGAAGGAGCAGGGATCTTCAGGCCCTTGAATATGTGGCATGGATTGAGTGGCCTTCAGGCCCGGCCTTATTTCGGCTGTAAGCGGAAAGCCCGGGGCTAAAGCCCATTGTTTTGCGCCGGTTTCAGGGGGTCTGAAGACCTCTGCTCCCTCCACAAATTGGCCGTTTGCGTCCATTCGTCGTGGCTCACATTTCGCCAACGGCATAACTCTCAAGTACCACAATCCGCAATGATCCAAGTACCGGATGTTGAGTAAAAGGGAACATCCGGCAAAGTTGGGCGGTGCATTCAAGCAGGATTTTTTATAAACTGAAGTTGATGCCCCGTACGTTGGCGGCAAACCCCAACGAAGGAGATTTATATGGCAGATATAGCAAAGAGGAAAGCACCCGCGAAACCGAGAAAGACCGCTGCAAAGAAAGATAAAGCTACTCAGGCAACCAAGCCCGCATTACCGCCTCGCGAAGAGATTGAGCGTCTTGCGCGGAGTTATTGGGCACAGCGCGGTTACCAGGATGGATACGCTGAGCAGGATTGGTTGCGTGCGGAGCAGGAACTGCTCAAGATGGCCTCATAGCATAGGATCGGGCCTCTGGGCCTGAACAATTCTGTCGCACACTCTGCGGTCGATTGCGGAAAGCGACTTGTATTGTGCAGAGAAAAGGCCCTGATCCGGAAAACATCCAACTACTGCACTTCTCCGATATAAACCCCGAACGGACCGAGGACGATCTGACTCAGCGAGGCCGGATCGGCTGCACCGGGAGTTTTCAGCAGCGTTTTTGTCTTTCCACTCGTCCCCGGAACGGAAAGGCTCACTGTCTGCGGCTCGGCGGTAAAGTTTACGCTTACCACCACCGCCGGCGCTCCATGTTCCCGCCGCAGCCAGCTAAGCACCTTCGTGTTGCTGGTATCCAGCATCACGTTCTCGCCTCGCGCCAAAGCCGGATTGGTCTTCTTGAGATGAATCGAGCTGCGGTACCAGGTCAGCAGCGAGTTGGGATCGCCCTGCTCTGCTTTGACGTTGATGGTCGCGGCGCTGGGCGGCACGGGCAGCCACGGCTTGGCCGCTGCGGTCGTAAAGCCGGCGTTCGCGCTTGCGTCCCACTGCATCGGCGTGCGCTCACCGTCGCGGCCTTTCTCTTTAGGCCAGCCGGTGATGCCGATGGGATCTTTCACATCTTCTTTGCGCGTAGGCGGCGTGGTCTGCATGCCGATCTCGTCGCCGTAATAAAACTGCGCCGACCCGCGGCTCAAGAACAGCACCGTTGAAAGCACGCGCTGAATATCGGTATCGTGCACGCCGTCGCCGTAGCGCGTAACCACGCGCGGATTGTCGTGATTGTCAAAGAGCAGCAACGGAATATTGCCGTCCAAGCCTGGTCTCCGCGTCGTTCAGTTTGGCGCGAAATGCGGCCACGTCCAGCTTGTTGATAAAACCCACCTGCGTATCCATCGGCAATTGAAACTCCGGCTTTTCCGGCGTTCCATACATCCTGGCCAATTGCGACGATGTTGGGCTGTGTAGACTTCGCCGATCAGCACCCGCGTGCCGGGAAACTTGTTGGAGCTGAAGGTATCAGTCTTCGCGCGCATCTCCTGCATCACCTGTGCATGGGAGGCAGGATGAATGGTCTTTGAGCCGTCCAACTCCTGCTCGCCGTAGGCGTTGATGATCGGTTTGCCGTTCTTGTCCTTGACGACGCCCTCATCGGCCAGGCTCGGGTCCTCAAACAGCGTCGTAATGGCATCGAACCGGAAGCCGCCCACCCCGCGCTTCAGCCAGAAACCGATGATCTCCTTGAAGGCCTCGTGCACCTTGGGGTTATTCCAGTTCAGATCCGGCTGCTGGGTATAGAACTTGTGGTAGTAATACTGCCGCGTCTTTTCATCCCACTGCCAGGCCGAGTGGCCAAAGTCCGATTGCCAGTTATTCGGCGGCGCGCCTTTATCGGTCGCCGTCTCGCCTTTGCCATCGTGCCACATATACCAGTCGCGATAGGGGTTATCGCGCGACGACCGCGACTCCAAGAACCACTTGTGCTGGTCCGAGGTGTGGTTCATCACCATATCCATAAGGATGCGGATATGGCGCTTGTCGGCCTCGGCCACCAGCCGGTCGAAGTCGGCCAGCGTGCCGTACTGCGGATCGATGTTTTTGTAGTCGGAGATGTCGTAGCCAAAGTCCACCTGCGGCGAAGGATAGCAGGGCGTCAGCCAGATGGCGTCCACGCCCAGATCTTTCAGATAATCCAGCCGGGCGGTAATGCCGTTCAGGTCGCCGACGCCATCCCCGTTCGAGTCCTGAAAGCTGCGCGGATAAATCTCGTAGATGACTGCGTTCTTCCACCAATTTTGCTCGCTTGCCGCTGCTGGCACCGCTGGCTGATGTCGCCTGTTTAGCCGGCGCGGTTTGCCCAGTTGCCAGCGTCGCCGCGGTTACGAAAAACAGAATAATGACACAGATTGCGATGCTCCCTGCGATTCTTTTCCGTCCGGTGCATTTCGCTCTCCTTGAACGTGTATTTGCTGCGCGGGGAATAGGCAGCGGTATCTTAACCACCTACGGCGCGAAAGCAGCCTTACTGTCTGGTTAACTTATCCGGCTGATTTCTGCGCGCTTCGCCATTCTTCTTCTGCCCGAAATCAAGCCCGAACTTCGGCTGCTTCTCGCGTTCCCTGAATGCGAATCGGAACTTCCGTCCCCGCCCCATCTTTCTTAAAGAAGCGATCGGCGGGCTTGAGCAGCGCTCCTGCCCATCCACCCACCATCTGCGATACCGTGGCCTCCATCTTTGCCTTTCCGGTAAAGTCCAGCGTACCGCCGTCCATGCCATAGGTGCCCTTCAATTCGATTGTTGCGCCCGGCACCGTATAAACCAGGTTGGGCAGCGTAATCGTCCCGCCCGCCATCTTGAAGTCCCCTTGCATAGTCGAGCCAATGCTCTCCGGATCGGTGGTCTTCACATCCTTGGGCCGTCCTTGCCCGCGCAGGCTTAGTTGCCGAATTCGGCCTTGAATCTTCTCGCTGGTAAACAGCGCCTGGTCCAGCGTGAAGTGCCCTTTCAACTGCAGTCGCCAGTGCACCGGTACCGGTCCCGGCGGAATATGCAGCCTGGTCTTTATGGTCAATGCGCCCGTCAGCAGCGGAGTGGTCCTGTGCGGCGGACTGGCCAACTGAAGAAAATCCTCAATCCGACCTCGATCCACGTCCACCGTCAGAGCAATATCGTGCCCCACGCTATGAGGCGGCTTGCCGGGCTCCGAGGCGATCACGCGCACAATCGGCCCTTGCGCCGTAAAGTGCGAGTGCGCCAGCGTCGCATACACGGGTTCCAGCCACGTATCGCCATTGGTCGCGTCCACCCGGGCGTGGAAGCGCGTATCGAGCGGGAGCGCGCTGCCGAAGTGCGTGAGCCGGAAGTCGGGCACATTCGCCACTCCATCCACCGTCAGGTGGCGCAGCGTACCCTCGTAGTGCCCGGTTGAAGTGAGTATCCCGGCAATCCCTTTGAAGGTGGCCAGGTCGGCGTGCTCAAATCGATAGTCGCCGGTAATCGGAGTCTCACCAGGATCCTCCGTCAGCCACGGCCCAAAACTCCCCGTCGAGTAGATCGTCCCCACAGGCTTGGGATTGGTCAGCTCGGCGTCAAACCCCATCGCATTTCCCGAAGCGACATTCGTCAGCTTGAAGTGCGCAATGGCAAACTCCAGCGGCAACTTACCCGGCTTGCTGGACTCCAGCACCAGGTGCGCCTCGCTGCAATCGATGGTTTCCACCTCGAAGCGCAGTGACTTCGAGCCGCCACTTGCTTCATCTCCCGATGACACGCCTTTGCTTTGGCCAGACTTCCGCAGTTCCAGCAAGTGCATGGCCAAAGTGCGAGAAGGGCGGCATATGAATATCCATCCCCTCCAGCTCCACCAGCGAAATGTGAAACGGCTTGCCCGGCGCATAGCGCAACGGCGCATGAAAGCGAAACTCGTCCAGCCGGATCAGCGGCTCATCCTGCCCCGCCGTTCCCGGCACCGTAACCCCTTCAACCTCTGCCGGCGGCCAGATCCGCAGTCCTTTCCCCTCAGCCCACAGCCCATGCGTCAGCGACATGTGAAAGCTGTCCAGCTCCACCCGGGCGTGAAAGCGGCTCTGCAACTCCTCCAGGATGCGGGCGCGAACGAACGGCTCGGCCCGGTGCAGCAGCACAAGCCACGATTCCTGCCGCCACCGCCACCGCAGCCAGCAACCCGCCCCCAACCCACATGACCCACCGCTTCCTGCGCCAGAAAAGATGCCTGAGTTCGAACCAAACCCGCCTCCCGACTGACTTTCATTGTCGCAGGATTCGCCGACCACTATTTTCTTAATAGCCGCTGAATGCCGTAGACTTCATAACATAGATGCAAGCGCACATTGAAAATCTCGTAAAACTGCAAGAAGTGGATCTGGAGCGCGCCCGCATAACTCTCGCCGCGCGCGCCCTGCCGGCCGAAATCGCCCAGGCCCAGGCCGTATTGGCCAAGGCGCAGCACCAGGCCGCCGAAGCCTCTGACGCACTCAGCCGCGAGGAGACCCTGCGCACCCGCCTGGAACGCGAGATCGCCGGCCACCGCCAGAAAACCGCCCGCTTCCGCACGCAACTCGATACAGTGAAAACCCCCGAACAGGCAGCCGCCATCGAGCACGAAATCACCTTTGAATCCGCCGAAGCCGATCGCCTGGAAAACGAGGAGTTCACCAGCCTGGAGCGCACTGAAGCCCAGGAGGCCGCACTCGCCGCAGCCCGCGCCGAAGTTGAAGACCAGTCCGTCGCCCTGGACAAGATTCGCGCCCGCGTCACCCTGCGCCAGCAGGAGTTCACGCATCAACTGGCCACCCTCAACGCCGAACGCGAAACACTTCGCCAGGCTATCGAGCCGGACTTGCTCGTCCGCTACGACCACCTCTCCGCCTCTCGCGGCACCGGCCTGGCCCGCGTTGAAAATCAGCAGTGCACCGGCTGCCGCATGGGCGTCCGCCCGCAGACCTGGAACCAGCTTCGCGAGGGCGAACTGCTCAACTGCGACAGTTGCGGCCGCCTGCTCTATTGGGACCCAGCCATGGCTCCCGCCCCAAAAGAACCGCAACCCGTGCATACTCCCGCAGCCCGCCCCCGCATCCCCAAGACACAAGCCGGAGCCTAGCAATGCAGCGAATCTGCGTGGATATGGATGAGGTCATGGCCGACACTCTGGCCGAGCACCTGCGCCGCTATAACCAGACTTTCGACAAGGAAGTGACTCCGGAAGACCTGGCCGGCAAAGGCCTGTGGGAGATCACTCCCCTCGACCGCCAGCAGCAACTCCGCGCCTTCCTCGATGCCGAAGACTTCTTTGAAGATCTTGCCCTCATGCCCGGCGCGCAACAGGTGCTCAAAGATCTCTCTGCACGCTTTGAAATTTTCATCGCCACTCAGGCCATGACCGTCCCCAACTCGCTGGGCCCCAAATACCGCTGGCTGCAGCGCCACTTCCCCTTTATCCCGCCCACGCATTACGTCTTCTGCGGCAACAAATCCATTCTCCGCGCCGACTACCTCATCGACGACCTGCCCCGTAACCTGCTCCGCTTTGAAGGCAAGGGCATCCTCTACACCGCCCCGCACAACCTCACCGCCACCGGCTTCATCCGCGTCGATAACTGGGAGCAAGTGGCCAAGTATTTTGGCAGCCTTCCTGGCTAACTTTCTCCGCGATTCCAGCTAATTGGCGAATTCCTGGGCGGGATTCGTGCATCCTATTGAATGGTATGCGTCGGCTTCTCACACTTCTTCTCCCGGCCTTGCTTCTGCCGTCAATGGCAGGCGGAACATTGGTGGTTGTGGTTCCTTCAGCGGACGGCCTGGTCGTTGCCTCAGACAGCCGAACCTCGGCCTTCGGCGTAAGTTGCAACGGCGAATCCAAGATCACCGAACTCGCCAAGCCGAGGCGCACCGTCGTCGCGATTACCGGCGATATCGCTTTCGTTCCTCCGCCCGATGCCGGGGTTCAAGACGCGTGCGCCTACCTGCAATTGGCTCCGCGCACGCTGGATATTCCTGCTACCGTTCAACACTATCTCGAACGGAAGGGCGGAGATCCGTTCAAGCTGTCGATTGAAGATCTGGGCGCGGAGTGTGTTCAGGCTGTCAAGCGGTTCAAAGACTCGTCTCCGCGTGCGCTTGAACCTTATATTGGCCGCGATATTTTCTCGGTGGTCGTCGCCAGCTACAATTCGCACTCCAAAACCTCGCTGATCATGAATTTTGCGGTGGGAATCGATGCGACGACGCATAGGGTGGAGGCCGACAGCTTTACACGCATCGTTATTTCGCCGCAGAGCCGGCGCGGCGTCTGGTCTTACGGCGAAACGGATTATTTGAATAAAAGCGTATTCGGCGGAGTTGGCCGCAAATTTCTCAGCGACGCAACGAAGGACCTTATCCTCGGAAATCGGACTGTAGCAAGCGTCCATCTGAACCAAGCCGTCTCCGCTGCCGCAAATGTTATTGAAGCCGCCACCCAGACCACCTGGCTTGTTCCCTCGTCCAGCGGGATTGGCGGGTCGATCCATATCGTCCTTCTGGGCAGAAAGCGCCATCCGCAGCAAATCCCGTGGAAGGGCACTCGATAGAGATGCGCAATTGTGCTCGTGCGAAAAATGCGTGCGGGCAACGTTTGGTCTGCGCCAGTTCACGTTTATAGAGAGCAACAATCATACTTCCGCTCTATCAGCAGCTATTCTGAACTACAGTCATGCCAACAACCTCGCGCCAATTCGACGTGATTGTTTTAGGAGCGGGAGCGGCTGGGTTGATGTGTGCGGCAGTAGCCGGTCGGCGAGGCCGGCGCGTGGCGCTGCTCGAACACAACGGGCAGCCGGGGCGAAAGATTCTTATTTCCGGAGGTGGACGCTGCAATTTCACCAATCTGCATTGCGCGCCCAATAACTTCTTCTCTGAAAATGCGCATTTTTGTAAATCAGCACTGGCGCTTTATCAGCCGCGGCATTTCATCGAACTGGTCGACCGATACGGAATAGCCTGGCACGAGAAGACGCTGGGGCAACTCTTCTGCGATTACTCGTCTCGTGCAATTGTGGAGATGCTGCTGGCCGAGTGCGCGCATGGTGGCGTTGAAGTGGTGCTGAATGCACGCGGGATTGCGGCCGAGAGCACGGGGAGATTCAGGGTTCTGTGCTCCCAGGGCGAGTTAAGCGCCGAAGCGTTGGTGGTGGCCACCGGAGGGCTCTCGATTCCCAAGCTGGGAGCCACGGCGCTGGGCTATGATCTCGCGCGGCAGTTCGGATTGAAGGTGATTGCTCCCCGCCCAGCGCTTGTTCCGCTCACTCTGGGCGGAGATGAGGCGAGCTGGGCCGAACTGGCGGGAGTATCCGCGACGGTCGAGGCGTCCGCAGGCGGAGCGACATTTAGAGAAAAAATGCTGGTGACCCATCGCGGGCTGAGCGGACCAGCAATTTTGCAGGCGTCCTCGTATTGGCGGCCGGGAAAGACGCTTGAGCTCGACTTTGCGCCGGAGCTTGCCGCTGGAGATGAGCTTCTAGGAGCTTTGCGAGAGCCCGGAGCGCGCCGGGATGAGGCGGCATTGCGGCAGGCTCTGCGCGCGGTTGTTCCGCAGCGCTTAGCCAGCTATTTAGCCGAAACGGGCGCGCCGCAAGGCTGGTCGAACGCAGCGTTGCATGCCTGCGAGCGGCACCTGCACCGTTGGGCGCTGCACCCTACGGGTACCGAGGGCTTTGAAAAGGCCGAGGTTACTGCCGGCGGCGTGGATACTCATGACCTTGAAGCGCGTACGATGGAGGCGCGGGCCGTGTCGGGCTTGTTCTTCATAGGGGAAGCCGTAGACGTGACCGGGCAACTGGGAGGATTCAACTTCCAGTGGGCATGGGCTTCTGCAGTGGCTGCGGGGAGGGCAGTGTGAGAAAGGCAGGGAATAGGGAACAGGGAATAGGGAGGAGATTTGCGCTCACTTTGAGATTTGTTCTGCTGACGGCGCTGATGCTGGCCTGGGCGCTCACAATCCCCTCGCAAACCACCGATGCCGCCGGCGTGAAGAACGCCGCCCAGGCGCGCGCTGCTCTGCAGGCCATGGTCCAGGCCCTGGGCGGCCAAGCCTGGCTGACCATGAAGAATCAGATGCGGCAAGGAAAGGTCGCTGCTTTTTTTCACGGCCAGCCCTCAGGTGGCGCAACCGAATACTGGGAGACCCACGCCTGGCCGGACCATGACCGCATCGAGTACAGCAAGCATCGCGACGTTGTGCAGTTTTATGTCGGCGGAACCGGCACGGAGGTCACCTACAAAGGAAAAGCTCCGCTGCCGCAGGAACAGGTGGACGATTGGCTCCGCCGCCGCGACCATTCCATCGAGACCGTCGTCAAGACCTGGCTCAACGATCCGAAGACCATCCTGATTTACGACGGCCGGCGCCTGGCCGGAAACCGCCTTGCCGACCAGGTAACCGCGATCTCTGCCGACAACGAAACTGTCACCATCCAGATGGACGTCGATACCCACTTGCCGATGCGCCGCACCTTCGAGTGGCGCGATCCGGTCTACAAGGACATGAACACCGATGCCGAGGAGTACGACGACTACCACTTGATCGACAGAATCGAAACGCCGTTTACCATCACCCGCTATAAAAACGACGATATGACCCGCCAATACTACCTGCTTCACGTCGCATATAACCAGCCCTTGGACCCTGATTTCTGGAGCGTGGACGCAGCCGAGCGCCGCATCAAAAAGTAGCAGTGTACCCTGGAGCGGGAATCCTGCGGCTCAGCCTTGTTTATAATCCATAGAAGTGCATAGCGACCGAGATCAAACGCCTTCTGGAGTCAGAGAATGACCTTCAATATCCAGGAAATTATGGATTTCCTTCCCCACCGCTACCCTTTTCTATTGATCGATCGGGTAGTTGAGTTTGAGCCCGCCAAGCGGTTGGTGGCCATCAAAAACGTGACCATGAACGAGCCCTTTTTCCAGGGCCACTTTCCCGGCTTCCCCATCATGCCCGGCGTCCTGGTCATCGAGGCGATGGCCCAGGCCGGCGCCATCATCATGTTGACCGAGATGCCCGACCGCGAGACAAAACTCGCGGTCTTCACCGGAATTGAGAAGGCCAAGTTTCGCCGCCAGGTAACGCCTGGCGATCAGTTGCGCATCGAGGTAGAGGTGCTGGCGTTCAAGAGCCGCGTAGGCCGCATGGAGGCCAAGGCCCTGGTCGACGGCAAGGTAGCCTGCCAGGCCATTCTGACCTGCGCAATCGTGCCGCGCGTGCGTGAATCGGAGCCGGCGGGCGGAAGCGGGGACAGTGTGAGCATTCATCCCAGCGCGATCGTTGCGCCTGGAGCCCGAGTTCCCGACTCCTGTACCGTTGGCCCCTATTGCACCATCGGCCCCGAAGTGGTGCTGGGCGAGAATTGCACCCTCATCTCCCACGTGGTTCTCGACGGGCGCACCCGCATCGGCGCGCGCAATATCTTTTATCCTTTCTGCTCCATCGGCGTGCCGCCGCAGGATCTGAAGTACGGCGGCGAGCCAACCGAACTGGAGATCGGCGACGACAACACCATTCGCGAGAGCGTAACCATCAGCCGCGGCACGGTGGGCGGCGGCGGCATCACGCGCCTCGGCTCGAACAACCTGCTCATGACCTGCGCGCATATCGGCCACGACAGCCAGGTAGGCAGCCATTGCATCCTGGCCAACGCCGCGACTCTCGCCGGCCACGTCATCATTGAGGACTACGTCACGCTGGGCGCATTCTGCCCCGTCCACCAGCACTGCATCGTGGGCAAGTACGCCTTCGTCGGCGGGGGCACCATCGTCACCCAGGATGTGCTGCCCTTCTCGCTCACCTCCTCCAAGCGCGAAAACAAGGCCTTCGGCATCAACAAAATCGGCCTTCAGCGCCGCGGCTTCTCGCCGGAGCGCCTGCAACTGCTGCAAAAGGCCTTCCGCCTGCTGCTTGCCGCAAAAATGAACACCACGCAGGCCCTCGAAAAAATCAAGGAGCTGGAAGGCGAAGACGTTGCGCTTCTGGTTGAGTTCCTGGAAAGCAGCGAGCGCGGGGTGATCAAGTAGAACGCCGGAAAGGAAGACTCCATGCACTATCGCAGATTCTTGTTAATCGTTCCTGCCGTTTTGGTTTTTTCCCTCTTTGGTTTGGCGCAGGATGTGATCCAGGTCGATAAGCTGATCCTTAAGCAGCACGAAGATCATCGAGTTTACCCGGCCTATCCGCCCATTGCCAAGGCTGCGGGAGTCCTGGGCACGGTTGTAGTCCAGGTTCAAGTCGGCAAGACCGGGGAAATCGAGTCGGTGAATGTGGTCAGCGGCCCGGGAATGCTGCGGGGCGCGACGATTGACGCTATGAGGGAATGGAGATATCGCCCGTTTGTGAAGGATGGCGTTCCGGTGGTGGTAAGCGGAACGGTTTCCTTTGAATTCAATGGCTCAGCCGGGACGGTTTCTTATGGGTCGGGTTTTGTTGAGGATAAACCGAAACGTGGCAAAGAAAAGATCTTAAAAAAGTTTATGCCGCTCGCAGAAGAGTGCAAGAAAGCCATTTCTGCGCAGACGGATTCTCCGATTGCTGTTTCTGTCTGCGAGCAAGCGGCGGAGACAGCGGCCGAGTTTGCGCCTGATGTTCGTTTCATAGAAAAGCGGTTTGCATATGTTCGCGCGGCGGATGCATTTGAAATGAGCGGCGATTTGAAGACCGCCCTCGTATACGCTGGAAAGGCTGTTGATGTAGTAAAACTCGGACACGATGACGATTTGGGCAGTAATGCCGCGTACGGGATCAAAGGTATTATCGAAGGCAAACTTGGCAGCCTGATAGATGCAGATCAGGACCTGACCATCGCGGAGGACTTCGAACGAAAAGGAATTGTGTGGGCGGAGCAGGTGGAGTTCGAGCGCTCCGATAGTTACAAGAGAGTTCTCGCCCAGGATTTGCAATTTCACGCGCAAGTGCTAAAAGGTCTCAACCACCCAGATGAAGCGCAAAAGAAACTCGATGAAGCGGCCAAAATAACTGATCGGTGGACACAATGACACTCGGCCTCATCGCCGGTAACGGCCGCTTTCCGTTTCTGCTTCTAGACGCGGCGCGGGCCCAGGGCCTGGCCGTGGTCGTGGCAGCCATTCGCGAAGAGACCGACCCGGAGATGGACCGGCGCGCCGCCTCGGACAACGGAATCACCGTCCACTGGCTTTCGCTGGGCGAGCTGTCGCGTCTGATCGAGATCTTCCACAAGGAAGGAGTCGAAAAGGCCGTAATGGCCGGCCAGGTGAAGCACAAGCAGATTTTTTCGAGCATCCGGCCCGACTGGCGGCTGGCCAAGCTGCTGCTCAACCTTCGCTCACGCAATACCGACATGCTGCTGGGCGCGGTGGCCAAGGTGCTGGGCGACGAGGGCATTGAGCTGATCAGCTCCACGGCCTTTCTTGAGCCGCTGCTGGCCAAGGAAGGCGTGCTCACCGACCGCGCTCCGGACGACGAAGAGCGCAAGGACATTGAATACGGCCTGGCAGTAGCACGCGCCCTGGCCGGCTTCGATATTGGCCAGACGGTGGTGGTAGCCGCGCAGGCCTGCGTAGCCGTGGAAGCCATGGAAGGCACGGACGCAGCCATCGAGCGCGCCGGCCTGCTGATGCGCTCCCTTGCCGGCGACGCCTCCACGCTCGAACGCCGCCTGACCGTAGTCAAAGTAGCCAAGCCAAATCAGGATATGCGCTTCGACGTCCCCGTCATCGGCATCGCAACCGTCGAGGCGATGATCCGCTCCGGCGCGACTTGCCTCTCCGTAGAAGCCGGCCGCACCCTCCTCTTCGAGCGCGATTCCCTCCTCGAACGCGCCCGACAGGCAGGCATTGCCATTGTGGCTACGCCGCGCTAATACAGGGGTCAGAGATCAGGGATCAGGGATCAGGGATCAGGGGTCAGAAAACCCGTTCCAGAAGATCCGTGGCTATACTGATTAGGAGCAGGATATCCCCGTGCCCATTCCTGCTGAATTCATAACCGTCGATCGGTGATTCGGTGTTTCCTGACCCCTGATCCCTGATCCCTGTTCTTCGGAGGTTCCCCCGTGACTAAACTGCTCATCTTCGCTCTAGCCGTCGTAATTGTAGGCTCTGTTATGTACGTCACCGTCCATGCGGACGATCAGCAAACCATGCCTGCCGTCGGGCAAGCTGCGCCCACCTTTACCCTCCCCTCGCAGGACGGCTCCCAGATCTCGCTTTCGAGCTTCCGCGGCAAGTGGGTGGTGCTCTACTTCTATCCCAAGGACATGACCTCCGGATGCACGATTGAGGCCCACAACTTCCAGCGTGACCTGGCCCAGTTCGATGCCAGGAACGCGGTCATCCTGGGCGTGAGCGTGGACACTCCCGATAGCCACAAGCAGTTCTGCACCAAGGAGGGACTGACCTTTCGCCTGTTGGCCGACCCCAAACATACCGTGGTCGACGCTTACGGTTCGCTAGGCAACTTTGCCGGTTTCAAGATCGCCAACCGCAATACCTTTCTCATCGATCCCCAGGGCAATATCGCGAAAATCTGGACCAAGGTGCAGGTGCAGCACCACTCTGAGGAAGTGCTGGCCGCGCTCGATCAACTGAAAAAATAAGGATTCAAACACCAAATCTGCGTTCCGTAATGGCCTGGAATGCAGGTTTTTTCGCGTTTTTGGGGCGATTTTGAACAAAAATCGACCGTTTTTGCTCCAAAAATGACCTGTTTTGTCCCTTATTATCTAATGGAATCAATAACTTACGTTATTTTTGAGGGGACGGGGGGTGGGGGGCAGGTGGGTATAGACCGGGCGGATGTCTGACATTTTAGACCGGGGCGAGGACATTCCGGAGCTGTATCTTTCGTAGCTCACATCTCTACAATTCCATTGTGCGCTGACTGGCCGTAATTATCTGCGATTCACGGTGCGCTTTTTCATCGAGGATTACCTGGTGCGACAACGCGAGCATTGTGCCCAGCTCTCCCCTCCGCTGCTCTAGCCCTGACCGATCCAGCCAGAAGACGAGAAAAGCCCGGCACTGAGCCGGGCCTTTCTTGTCTTCCGGGTTTCCTGTTGCCACTACTTCCTGGAACCCTTCTTCTTCGATTTCTTCCCTGAGGCCTTCTTCGCCTTCGCCTTCTTGGCAAGCTTCTTGACAGAGGCTTTCTTCCCAACCTTCTTCACCGCCGTCTTTTTGCCTTTTTTGGCGGGTTTGCTGGCGCGCTTTCCAGCCTTCCTGGCCGCGACCTTCTTCCCCTTTGCGGCGGATTTCCTGGCGACCTTTTTGGGCGCGACCTTTTTCTTGGCGGCCTTTTTTGCCGCTTTCCTGGCCGGAGCCTTCTTCGCGGCCTTCTTTGCTGTCTTCTTCACGGCCTTCTTCGCAACTTTTTTCACAGCCTTTTTCGGGGTTGCCTTCTTTGCAGCCTTCTTTACGGCCGGCTTCGGGGCCGGCTTCGCTGCAGGCTCGTCTACAACCAAAACTACAGCCTCGCCAACCACTCCCTCATCGTCATCCGAGGAGGTGAGTACGCTGGAGGTTTCAACTTCTTCGTCCTCTTCGTTATCAAAGCCTTCGTCGAAATCGCTGTCCAGTTCTCCCGGCTCTCGAAAGGGATCGCCGTCACTCATTGCATGCAACTTGATCACTTCTTCCATCACATTGCCTCCAGCGGCTCGCCGCTGCATAGAATTTGTGCCTCTTCGCAACACGGAAGCGTGTGCTCCGCATGCGACAGCCTTTGTACAATAGCTTGCACATAAACACTATAAAAACACAAGCACGGAATGAGTACCCGCTCTATTTTTCTTTTCGTGCTGGTGATTTTCGATGTGCTGCGGGTTTTGTCGAATGCGATTTTCTCGTGCCCGATGCTCCGCTCTTCCTTGTGCCACTGGCGCCGGCACTCTTGCCGGAGTGATGATTTTTCGCGGCAACTGTCCCATGTTTCTGCGTCGCTGGAGCACTTGTCTTGGCCGCTAAACCATTTACCGGCAAGGATTTATGCGCATTCAAGCTGCTCTCGGTTGAGGTTCCGCCGCGATGACTGCGCCTGGTTGGCTGCGCATGTGCGGGCTCGGCCACGTACAGGCGTCGGCCCGGTGCAACCTTGATGCCGGCAACCTTGTTCCAGCGCCTCAACTGGCTCAGCGATACGCCAAAGCGGTCGGCGATAGTGACCAGCGTATCGCCCCGGTGCACGGTGTAGAGCATATGTGCAGACGGCGCAGCGACTGGGGCCAGCGGCACCACCAGCGCCTCCACTCCCTGGAGGCTTTCGCTCGACGCGCAGATGATTGGCCTCGGCCAGTTCATCTGCCGTCACGCGGTATTCCCGCGCCACTGAAGCCAACGAGTCCTCCGCCGCAACGCGGTGGTAGCGCCAGGCGCTCGCGCTTGGGCTCCGGAATTGCCGCAATGCGCTCTGTGAACAAAGTGGCCGTGCCGGCGGGAAGATGCAGATCAAAGGATGCGTCCGGCGGCGTTACTGACCGCAGCAGGCTGGGGTTCAGCGCCATCAACTCATCCATCGGCGCGCCCACAAGGTCCGAAACCAGCCGCAGATCCACTGAATAGTTGATGGTCACCGTGTCGGTCAGCACCGGCGGATCGAGCGTCACCTCGTCGAATCCATACTGCGTGGGATGGTTGGCGATGATGATGGCGGCCAGAATCTCCGGCACGTAGTTCTTGGTCTCGCCGGGAAGATCGTTGCGCTTGTAGAGCTCCCAGAAGTCCGCGTAGCCGGTCTTCTGCACCGCGCGCTGCACATTGCCCGCGCCCCAGTCATAGGCGGCCATGGCCAGATACCAGTCGCCCAACTGGTCGTAGAGAAACTTCATATAGCGGGCGTAGGCGCGCGTCGATTTCTCCGGATCGAAGCGCTCGTCCATATAGACATTGCGGGCCAGCCCGTAGTTGCCCTGGGGCATAAACTGCCACATGCCGCCGGCGCGAGAGCGCGCGATTAAGCGCTCGCGGTTGAAAGCCCGACTCGGCAACCGCCAGGTAGATGAGGTCCTGGGGCACGCCCTCTTCTGCCATCACCCGCTGGATCATGGCCTTGTAACGGCCGGCGCGCTCAAACGAGTGCAGCAGCGTATTGTGGCCCCGCTGCGTGTTGGCAAAAAAGTTGATGTAACACGGCCACATAATCGTTCACCACCAGCGGCAGATCGGACTTGGTCGTAGCCAGGTCGGCCTTGGCCTTGGCCACGATGTTGGGATCCACCTCGAAGGTCACATCGCTGGCCACATCGGCCGGCGTCGGCTCCTCCTTGGGCGCAAAGCCGTTGCCCTGCTTCAGCGCCTCCATCTCCAGCGCGTTCACCCCGTCCACAATGCGGTCGAACTCGTCCTGCAGACTCGGCGTTGCCCTTGATGTCGATGCCGCTCGCCAGCATCAGGTCCACGGCGCGATCGAACTCCACCTTGGCCTCGGGCAGGTTCCCCTTGCGATAGTCGGCCTCGCCTTTGGCGTATGCGTCCTCCACCTGCTGGATCAGCAGGCGGACACGTTTCTGCTCCTGTGTGAGCGGCGGAGGCTGGTCGGGTGTGGCGGCTTGCTGTGGCGCCTGCAGAGGCCGGCGCAGTGGCCTGCGGCGGCTCGCTGGCGGGAGCGCTCTTGGGCTGAGATGGATCGCAGCCTGCCAGCAGAAGCACCGGCAGGGCAAATTCGAGCAAACGATACCGTTTCAAAGTCTTGCGCATGAGAATTTGCGGCAGCCCCGGCTTGAACACTGCCGCGGAAGACACTATGCCGATGATAAGCTATGGCCATGGAGGTCTGCTGCGGCAGACGCGCTGCTAAGGCGCAATTCCTCCGCTCGACAAGCCCCTCATGGACGCCCGTTTCCTTCGCAACTTCGCGATCATCGCCCACATCGACCACGGCAAGTCGACGCTGAGCGACCGTCTGCTGGAGCTCACCGGCTCAGTGACCGGCCGCGAGATGCAGGCCCAGATTCTGGACGACATGGATCTGGAGCGCGAGCGCGGCATCACCATCAAGGCCCACGCCGTGCGCATGATGTACAAGGCCCACGACGGCAACACCTACCAGCTCAACCTGATCGACACGCCCGGCCACGTGGACTTCAGCTACGAAGTCTCGCGCTCGCTGGCCTCGTGCGAGGGCGCGCTGCTGGTGGTGGATGCCAGCCAGGGCGTGGAGGCGCAGACGCTGGCCAACGCCTACCTGGCCATCAACCACGGCCTCGAAATCATTCCCGTCATCAACAAAATCGATCTGCCCTCGGCCGATATTCTGCGCACCCAGGAAGCCATCGAGAAGGCCGTTGGACTGGACGCCACCGACGCCATCCCGGTAAGCGCCAAGACCGGCCAGGGCGTGGACGAGGTGCTCGAAGCCATCGTCCACCGGCTTCCGCCGCCCACCGGCGATCCCGATGCGCCGCTGCAGGCGCTCATCTTCGACTCCTGGTTCGACGCCTATCGCGGCGTCATCGTGCTGGTGCGCGTGATGCAGGGCACCATGCGCAAGGGCCAGCGCATCCGCCTGATGTCGAATGGCAAATCGTTTGAAGTCGAATCCATGGGCGTGCTGATGCCCAAGCCGGTCGAGATCGGCGAACTCCGCGCGGGCGAGGTGGGCTTTTTCGCGGCCACCATCAAGAACGTCGGCGACACCAAGATCGGCGACACCGTCACCGACGACGCCCGGCCCGCCGCCGCGCAGTTGCCGGGCTTTGAAGACATCAAGCCGATGGTCTTTGCCGGCCTCTACACCGTGGACTCGCACGAACACACGCTGTTGCGCGACGCCCTGGAGAAGCTTCGCCTCAACGACTCCTCGTTCTTCTTCGAGCCGGAGAGTTCGGTGGCCCTGGGCTTCGGCTTCCGCTGCGGCTTTCTCGGCCTGCTGCACATGGAGATCATTCAGGAGCGGCTGGAGCGCGAGTACGAACTCGATCTGATCACCACCGCGCCCGGCGTGCGCTACCACATCACGCTCACCGACGGCAAAGTGATCGAGGTGGACAATCCCTCGCGCTGGCCCGAACCCACCAACATCGAAGTCCATCCGCGAGCCGGTGATCACCGCCAAGATCCTCACCAACGAAGAATACGTGGGCGGCATCCTCAAACTGGTGGAGGAAAAGCGCGGCAGGCAGTTGAACTTCGAATACGTGACCCCCACGCGCGTGATGCTTACCTACGAGCTGCCGCTGAACGAGATCGTCCTCGACTTCTACGATCGCCTCAAGTCCATCTCGCGCGGCTATGCGTCGCTGGATTATCAGCTCGGCGGCGAGTGGGAGTCGCCCATGGTCAAGCTCGACATCCTGGTCTCCGGCGAGCCGGTGGATGCGCTTTCCATCATCGTGCACCGCGACTTTGCCTATGAGCGCGGCAGGGCGCTGGTCTCAAAGATGCGCGAACTCATTCCCCGCCAGCAGTTCGAGGTCGCCATCCAGGCCGCCATCGGCGCCAAAATCATCTCCCGCGAGACGGTGAGCCCGCTGCGCAAGAATGTGCTGGCCAAGTGCTATGGCGGCGATATTTCCCGCAAGCGCAAATTGCTGGAAAAGCAAAAGGAAGGCAAAAAGCGCATGAAGCGGATCGGCAAGGTGGATATTCCGCAGGAGGCATTCCTGGCCGTCTTGCGGGTAGGCGAAGAGCAGCAGAAGTAGCGGCCGTTCGCTGAACCCTGGAATACTTTAGTCACCGTGTATTCATGGTGGACTGTGGAAACCGCAATATGCAGGTGTCTGCATTTGCTCACAGGAAGAGCCTCCCGCATAGCTAATCGCACGCAACGCTTACTTATTGATTAATAAAGAGTTATATTTCCTATCAGAAATTGGCAGCGGTTGACAAGAGGAGAAATTGGTTTTTGTTGGGGGTATTGGGGAAAGCTTTCCACATTTTTTTCCACAATTAATTCACCGGGAGGATGGATTTGCCCTGCCCCGTCGTGTACCTTATCTTCGCCCTTTGATTGCCCCAAGAGTTCACGCAAAGGCCCCGCTGGGCGGGGCCTTTGTGAAGCGTTCGAAACCTAAGCTCAGTGCGTGGCGGGAGCGTGCGTGGCGGGAGGCTTGGCGGATTGCGGTGCTGCCTTGGGAGCCGCACCGGCCGGAGGCGGCGGAGGAGCAGGCACACCCGACTTCACGTTGTAGGCGTCGATGATTGCCTTGGTGATGTTGGTCGACTCGGTGGCATAGAGCACGGGGGTCTGCTGCTGGGCCACGTCCAGGACCAGCGTGTATCCCTGCTGCTGCGCATAGGTCTCCAGAACGTCATAGACCTTGGAGGCCAGGCCGTTGTACATATCCTGCATCTCCTGCTGGAAGTCGTTTGGGCATCCTCGGCGTCGCGATCCAGCTTCTTCTTCTTGTCGTCGATGGTCTTGGCGCGGCTGGCGCGCTCCGCATCGCTGAGCTTGTCGCCCTGGGTCTGCAACTGCTTGGTCAGGGTCTCGATCTCGTCGTTGAGGTTCTTCAGTTGTTCTTCCCTGGGCGCGTACTTCTTCTGCAGGTCTGCAAAATTGCGCTGGCCCTCGTTGGTTTGGCCCACTGCCACCTGGAAAGCGATGACAGCAATCTTGGCTGGGCCGGCGGGTGCGGCAGATGCGGGCGATGTTTGGGCGGCTGCGCTCAGGACGATGCCCGAGGCCAGCAAAATGGCTAGTACAAGCGAACGCTTCATTTGAGTGAAACTCCTTCGGAATTCCTGTGCGGTTATCCACGCAAGGCCAGAGACATAATAAGACGCAGACGGATACGTCAGCGGAAACTAGGAACGATTATAAGAGGGCTGGAAGTGGAGCGTCAAACCCGGTATTCATCCATTCCGCGGTATTGGGAATAGGGTCTGTGGCGCGCGGCGATGCTTTTTTCAGGCCCGCACCCGACACTGACAAGGACAAAGGCCCCGTCGTACGGAGCCTTTGTCCTCGTTAGAGAGTGAGATTAGTGGGAGGCGGGGGGTGTCGCAGCAGCCGGCTGCGCCGGTGGAGCTGGAACGCCCGACTTCAGGTTATAGGCGTCGAGGACCGTCTTGCTGATGTCGGTACTTTGATCCGAAAAGAGAATGAGAGGAGCCTGTTGGCGGGATACGGTCGAGTCCAGAACCAGTGTGTAACCCTGCTGCTGAGCGTAGTTCGACAAAACGTCATAGACCTTGCCGGCTACTTTACCGAAGACTTCCTGCATCTCTCCCTGGACGTCGTTCTGTAAATCCTCGGCCTGGCGCTGCCCCTGCTTCTTCTTTTCGTCGATGGTCTTGGCACGATGGGCGCGCTCGGTTTGGCTGATCTTGTCGCCCTGTGACTTTAACTGCTTCTCCATATTGTCGATCTCGTCTGCCAGGACTTTGAGCTGCTGGCGCCTGGGCTCGTATTTCTTTTCGAGGTCGGCCATGTCACGCTGGAATTCATTGGTTTGACCTACAGCCGCCTGAAAAGAGCAGACGGCAATCTTGCCAGGGCCGGCAGGCGCCTTGGGCGCGGACGATGTTTGTGCGGTGGCGCTCAGGACACAGCCTGAGACCAACAGAACGATGATTGCAAACAAGCGTTTCATTTTATTCAATAACTCCTTTAGAACGTTGTAGAGACGGTAAAGCGGAAGGTCTTGCGAGGCTCCCGGAACAGGTATTGCGCACCGTAACCTGCCTGCACCTCCGCATAGGTATAGTCGCCCGCGCCACCCGGCGGGAAGAGATCGCGGGTAATCAGCTGCGACGAGCAGCTCTCCTTGTTGCCCCCCAGGGTAACGGTGTTGCAGTAGGGCATCTCATACAACCGCAAAGGGTTGTATGCATAGTAAATTCGCATTGGCGCGTTGATCACCGGCATGATGACCGAAAGCTCAGCGCCCATGGACATGCGCGGCACAAAGTTGGTGCCTTGCACGGGACGAATATCCGGCCGGAACCCGACCTTCGAGCCCGATATACCGCCCTGGCAGGAGCCGTTGTTAAATACCGGGCAGCCATAGAGAGGTGCGGTGAGTGTTGCAAAGCCTTCCGGGCTCTGCAACAACTGCCCGTGATTCAGCGCCGAGTCAATGCCGAAGTCGTCAAAGAGCGAGATGGTTACCGGACCGGCGATGGGGATGCGGTACTCGGTATTCGTAACAAGGTTGGTATCGCCGCCGATGGAAGCGATGCCATAGATCGGAATGGGCACCTGGATGCACTGGCCTAGCTGCGGATTGGTCGGATCGCGCGGAACGCAACTGCCGTCCGGATTCGTCAGTTGCACATTCACGCGGTTCGGAACGTAGCCGTAAGGAGTGGCTCCGCGAATATCGAATCCGCGCAAATCGCCCTCGCCGCCGGCAAAGAAGCGGTTGTTGGGTGGGGCCACGTCGCCGCCCCAGCCTTGCACGTATCCCAATTGCGCGCGGAAGCCCAAGACGTTGCGTCCGTTGGGCGAAAAGATCAGGTAGTGGATCGGTTTGAACGTCTTGTAGGCCACCAGCGGCGATATGTAGCGCACGTTGCCGGCGATACCGGCCACCTGGAACACCGCCGTGAACTCCTTGCCGCTGCGCGGGCGCATGGGGTTGTTGACAGTGTTGTACATATAACTGAACGATGCCGAACTGTTGATGATGCCCGCCAGGGCATTGGCCCCCTGAATGCCCGACCGGAAGCTGATGGTCTGGAAGAAGGTTTGCGAAGCCGTGCTGAAGGCGGTAATCGACGACCTGTTCCACGAGTAGGTTGCGCCCACGCGCTGGAAGGCGTGCTTCCGCAGTGGATAGCTGACTGAAAAAGTCAGGCCCTTGGCAGCTTGATTGTAGTTTTGCGTCAGAGACTGCTGCGCCTGGGTCAGGTTGACCGAAAGGCCGGTGGTGGCACCGTAGCTCTTGGCTGCGTTGAAGTCGGTCTTGTTATTGAAGAGCTGGAAACCAATATTGAACGGGCGGTTGCGGAAGTAGGGCTGCGTGAAACCGAACATGAACTGGCGGCTCACGTTGCCCAGGTTGCCCTGCAGGCTCAGCGTTTCGCCCAGGCCGAGGAAGTTGTTGGTCGAGTAGTTCACGCCCAAGAACGCGCCCGACAGGCCGCTGATGCCGCCGTTCAGGCCGATCGAGTTCTTGCCCTTCTCTTTCACCTTCAACAGCAGGTCGACGGTGCCGGCATCGGCATCCTGGTGCGCCTCGGAGTCCTGATCCACCTTGAGCGGCTCGAAGTACTCCAACTGGTTGAGCCGCAACAGGCTGTACTCCCATAACTGGGAGTTGTAGACCTGGCCTTCATCGAGCATCAACTCGCGGCGAATGACCTTGTCTCGCGTAGTGGTGTTGCCCTGGAACTCGATGCGTGAAACGAAAAACGGCTTGCCCTCGTCGATATCGATGACCAGCGAGACGGTCTTCTTCTGTTCGTCGAAGACCGGCTTGGGAATGGCGCCGAAGTTGATGTAACCCAACTGCCCGTAAGCCTTCTTCAGGTTCTCCAGTCCCTTGCCGATCAGCGTGGCGTTGAACCATTCGCCGTCTTTCACGGCGAAGGTGGCACGCAAGGCCTTGACGTTGGTCACCGCCTTGTTGCCGGTGAAGGTGATGGTGCCCAGACGATAGCGGGCGCCTTCTTCAATCGGCATCAGGATGTCAATGCGCTTGCCTTTGTTGGGACGGAAGGTAAGCCAGTTAAGTCCGCCCTGGTCGCGAATCTGCGTCTTGGGCTCTTCGATCGCTGCGGTGTAATAGCCCTTGTCGCGGAATGCCTGGCGCACCCGTTCGGTGTCTTCCTCCAGCTTTGAGGAGTCAAAGGTCTGGGGAAAAAGATCCTCAAAAATAATCGAATAAGGGATCCCGATGGGCTTCAGGTTCTTCATCGAGCGGCGCAGAACCAGCGAGCTGATGTGCTGATTTCCGGTGAACTTGATGGTGCCCACCTTTACCGTGGGGCCTTCCTTGATATTGAAGTTCACCTGCACTGAAGCGGGAGGAATGTCCTTGATGTCAAGCTTGATGACGGCGAACTGGTGTCCGTGTTCCGACAGGATGTCCTTCAGAACGGCGGTGGCCCGTAAAACCTTGGCCGGATCATACTGGCTCTCCACAGAGAGGCCGACCTTTTCCTTCTTGAAGCGGTCAAGCACGTCGGAAACTGAGACGGCATTGAGGCCCTTGTAGTTGATTTCGCGGATGGTGGGCTTCTCCTTGACGAAGATGTCCAGGATGATGCCCTTCTCTGAGTCCTCGCGCTCGATGCGCAAATTCTCAAAGTACCCGGTGTTCCAAAGCGAGTTGAAGTCGCGCTCGATCGAGATGGGATCGTAGGTGTCGCCGGGGTGAGTAAAGAGCCGTGCCAGGATGGTCTCTTTGGGTATGCGCCGGTTGCCGATCACGCGAATCGAATCGATGGTCTGCGGCTGCTGCGCCTGTGCAACGACTACCAGCAGCGCCACCAAAAGCAGGACGCATGCTGGGCGTGCAAGACGGCTCGAAATCCGCAAGGCGCGGGGAATGCAATTGCGCTTTGTCTTCACTGGGCTGGAGCCCTGCGGCGAGCAAACGTACTGGTGCGATCCATAGGTCGGCTTCACGGGAAAAATATGCACACCCTCACTGCTGAAAATCTGAACCTGCTCTAGGAAAGTCTGATTTTACCACCCCAGCGGTGGAGTGCGCGCCGGGGCACCCTCCAGGCTCGGGGCATTGCTCCTTCCCCGATCGCTGGAGACCCCGGTTATACCACCCCGGCCACCAAATTACCCCAGCTACAAAAAATAGTCACCGGGGGCCCAAAAGACAGTTTACCGGAAGCAAATGGGTTGGTTCGCCTCTTTGCATCCCAGGCCTCGCCTTGCCGCATCCTCCTTAGACGCAGGCCAAGCGAAGATTCTTGCCACATAGAACGAACTTATCCACAAATTGCGAAAAATAAAGATCTGCTTGCCAAACTATGGTGAGGGGCGATAATGTGCTACCAAAGTAAAATTGCATGTTCTATTGGACGCGTGTACGTCTGGAACCCAGCGGGCTGCGCGTACCCGCTGGAATCTAAAGGAGAACTATGGACGCCAGTCGGTTACGCACTCTGATGAAGTCGCGCTTGCTCTCGCAGGCGTTGTGCTTTCTCAGTCTTTTCCTCCTCTTCGGCGATCAAGCCAACGCACAAAGCTGTCAAGACCTAGCAGGCAGTTCAAAGCCTATAGCCCTTGGCAATGTCGCCAGCCTGAACGGATTCCTACCATTTTCAGGCAACCCAAACAGTATCTGGAACCAGAACATTTCTGCCGCTCCGGTCGATCCCAATTCGGCCAACATTCTGGCGACTATAACCAATGGCGGCGAACCCGCTAAGCTGCATCCCGATTTTGGGCCCGACAACGGCATTCCGTATGTCGTCGTGGACTCGACCACGCAACCCTTCATCAATATGAATGGGCCCACCGCCGGGCCTCCCAACACCAACGCCAGCCAGAGCGACGACGTTGTCGAACCGGCGCCACCTACCGCCCCCATCGAGGGCGCGCAACCCGACTGCCTGGATTGGCCGGCGAGCGAATATTACTTCGGCGACACGCATATGCTGGTGGTTGACCGCGCGCAATGTTGGCTTTATGAGACCTACCTGACCAGCCGCTGCGATGGACAGTTCTCCGCCGGGGGCCAGTCGATCTTTGACTTGTACTACGGTGAGCAAAGGCCCTGGGGCTGGACTTCGACGGATGCCGCCGGAGATTCGCTATTCGTAGGGTTGCTGAAGTACGACGAAGTATACAATGCGGCGAACAATAGCCAGCCCATATCGCACGCTGTCCGCTTTACCGTGAATAAGACAAAAGGCGACAGGAATGGCGGGGCTTTTGTATTGCCGGCCACTCATGCTTCGGCTTGGCGCCCCCAAGGGGATAACAAGGCCGTCATGGGCATGCGGATACGCATGAAGGCGAGCACCAATATCTCCAGCTTCTCGGCGGAGAACCAGGCAATTTTTACCGCTTTGAAGAATTATGGAGCGATCCTGGCCGACAATGGCAGCAACATGTATATCAGCGGCGCCACCGACTCGCGCTGGAACACCGACGATCTTGGTAATTGGCACGGTGGCGGTTCGGTAGATTGCGCCGTAGCCACGGGAACAGAAGGTTGCTATATCACTGCGGCCGACTTCGATGTCTTGCAAATGTCTCCAGAGAGCGACAACAGCCCTGACACGGATCCAGGTGAAACATACTCTTATATGGATTCAGCATCAGCTCCCTATACAGTGGAAGACACTATCCTGGGCAAAACCGCTATTGGGGACACAATAACGGGTCAGCCGGTAGGTACCTCGATCGTTGGCGGGCTTGGTCCGGAAGGCGCCATCACCCTCGGTTACAACTGCTATAACGACGGAGGCGAGGGAACTGTAGACACGGGAACTGTAGACACAGGATGCGTGAATACCGACTACAGCACCGACACAGCCGGCCCTCCGCCGACAATCAACAGCTTTGGCGCGTATATCTCAGTGAATGGAACCCCTACTGGCAGCAACCTCTGCGGCAGTACTGTGGACCCAGGGACTTCCATCCTCTTCACATATAACGTCACCAGCAGCGTCCCCGTCATCCCCGGCATGGGCAACGGCTACAACTACATCGACAACGCCGGTCCGGTCAGAATCTCCAATTTACCCGCCACCGGCGATGGGGAGTATTTGTTTACCACCCCCACGGCGACCCAGTCCTACACGTTGTACTCGATGAACGCCGACGGCATGACCATTAGTACTCCGTGCATACTTTCTGTAGCTAAATCAGTGCTGCCGGTCCCGGTTCTGACCCCGTCGGCCGGCACTTACAGCACCGTCATCAATGTAACGATCAGCGCGCCCGGATATCCGCGCGCGACGATCTATTACACCAGCGACGGATCTGTACCGACTATCCCGTATCCGACTTCGTCCAATTCGTCAACAGAGTGGATTTATACCGCACCGATCACAATCACGAGCACCTCGGGGGAACACATCAAAGCCATCGCGGTGGATTCGGCGGATCCCTCGATGTTTGGTAGCGTACCCAGCGGGGTTGCCTCTGCTGTTTACGTTGTCAACTCCCAAGCCGCCACACCGGTCATCAGCCCGGCCAGCGGTGCATATAACACGGATAACGCGCCACTGACGGTAACCATTACCGACACGGCAGTCCCAATCGATGTTAATCAGGACGGCGACACAGCAGTCATCTATTACACCACCGATGGAAGCACGCCGGCGGGCGACGCGTATGGAGACACAACCGGCACTTCGATTGCGTGCAGCAGCCCGTGCACTGCCAATATTCCTGCCGGCACCATAACGGTGAATGCCGTCGCCGATGCTGTGGGCTACAGTGAGAGCCCGGTGGCTACTGTCACTTACAAAGAAACGATAAGCTACTTCACAGTTGCCGTTGCTCCGACGTCTCTGACCATTGACCCAAGTGGCAAGCCGGGCGCTGTAAGTGTAACGGTAACTTCGCTGGGCGGATACACTGGCACGGTTAATTTGAGTTGCTCGGGGTTGCCTTTGGGCGATGCATGCCTCTTCAGCCCGGCCACTGTGACCGTGACCGCCTCCGCTGCCGGGGTATCGTCGCTGACGATTAGCTCGGGCCAAAACGCATCGCTTCACCACGGTTCTTTCCCACTGTTGCCAGGGGGAGCGACGCTGGCGGTTGCGCTCAGCTTTTTTGGCTTCAAAAAGCGCCGCCGCTTGCAGTTGATCGTTCTGCTGGCAGCAAGCGTAATTGGCCTGAGCCTGTTCACCGGCTGCGGCACGATTGGGAGTGTGCCCGTCACAGCGTCGGCGACAGCGTCGGTCACGGTGTCGGTCACCGTTACCGGTACGGATTCAAACGGGGTGGCGACAGTTAACAGCAACTTGACGCTAACCCAGTAATCAACCGCATCGACAACTGAACGTAACCAGCGGGGCCTCTCCACACGGAGAGGTCCCGTTGCATTGGCGGCTAAAGAGGATGAGTCGCGGGCTTCGCCGTCCCAGCGAACCTGCATCTGGCCACCCGGTGTCTGAACGGAAAACGACTCCAATTCCGACCCCAAAACGGAAATCTCCGCCGGTGACACCCCCATAACAATAGAAACCGCTACCAGTCTATTGTTCGAGGCGTTTTCAACAGTTCGACTGCCGGATAGGGGTTAAAGGTCTCAAGAGACGATTTATGAATTTTTAGCCCCGCTGCCGCCCCGAAGGAAACTATTTTCAGCAATTCGCCCACAATTTTGTCTTTTGCCGCATGCTACCCGGCCCTGAGGTATGCTTTCTGAATACTTATGATTCAGTGTGGGCCCCTTCCTGAAACCCGGGGGGTCCGTCTATATATCCAGTGAAGGAGGAAACGATGCGCCAATCTCTTCCCATGTTTCTGATCCGGGTGATTGTCGGCCTTGTCTTCCTCACTGAAGGCATCCTCAAGTTCGTGCGCCCCGATGAACTGGGCTCGGGACGCTTCGCAGCCATCGGTCTGCCCTATCCTCAAGTGCTGGCTCCACTGGCGGGCGGGACAGAGATCGTGGCCGGCGCCGCGGTCCTCTTGAATCTCTATGCCGGCGATGCCGCGATCCTGTTGCTGGCGGTTATTTTCACAGCCTTGGTGACCACCAAGCTGCCCATCCTGCTGGGACGGCCGCTGGGGCTGTTTTCGCTGGTCAAGCTGCCCCATTACGGCTTGCTGAGCTTTCTCCACGAGGCGCGGCTCGACCTCTGCATGTTCTTTGCCTCAATAGCTGTACTCATCGACTCCGGCCAGCGCGTCGGACGCAGAACGCCCTGGTATCAATCCAGAAAGCTGTAGTGCTGAATGTGCCAGCCGGAGAATCTGCCCTTCCAGCCCTCACTCCAGCGGCGGCGCGAGGAAAAGGGAGTAAATCAGCAGGGCGATGCCGACGAAGCCGGGAATCAACCCGCAAAGATAGACGGGTTCGTCGTGAATCAGAGCTCGCAGAAAAATGATCAGCGCCAGGCCTACGCCAATATTCACCAGGCCGCCGATCTTCATGCCTTCGCGGGCCTTGACCCGCTTGAGTCGGTCGTCCTCCCGCATCATTTCAAGAGCTGCCTTGGCGCTCTCACCCGAGGCCTCGGTAATCCGGCGCAGCATCTCTGCTTTGTAGAACGCCGCCCGCTCCTGGCTCCTGTGTTTGAACCAAATGGCTAACGTGATAAATGTGAACGTCGCTATCACTGACACAATCGGAATCAGCAACTGCGACCATCCTGAAGCCTTCATCTGCATCCATTGCATTCATCTCTTCCTCCTTGCCGAGGTATCTCCCCTTGCGCTTGGTAGGACAGCAGAAGTCTGCGCCTGGTTGCATAATTTCAGGTAGAAGGTTTTCTCGAAGAAAATGCAACCTGCGCAGATCGGAAACGGTCTTACCTGTTGCAGAGGAGTGCTTTTCAGCATGAATCCCGCGATCAGCGCCGAAGAGGACCTGGCCGACGTAACCCGCGTGCTGGCCGGCGATGTGCAAGCCTTCGAGGGCATCGTCCGCCGCTGGCAAGGGCCGCTCATCAATATGGCTTGGCGCTACTGCCGTGACCGCAGCCGCGCCGAGGATCTCGCCCAGGAAGCCTTCCTCCGCGCCTGGCGAGGCCTTCCTCAATGGCGGCGCGAGTCCAGCTTTTCCACCTGGCTTTTTGCTCTGGCCGCCAACCTCTTCCGCTCCGAGCTAAAGCGGTTTCCCACCGTCAACCTGCCCATGAATGAGATCGCCGAGCCCTCAAGCCCCGCTACTCAACTAAGCACTCTCTCCCAAAAGCTAAGCAATGAAGAGGTCCGGCGCTCCGTGCTCGCCCTGCCGCTGCGTTACCGCGAGCCGGTAATTTTGTACTATTTTCATGAGATGGACCTTAGCCGGGCGGCAGCCACCATGCGCCTGCCCGAGGGAACCATGAAAGCCCGCCTCTCCCGCGCGCGGGCACTGTTGCGACGACGCTTCCCGCACCTAGAAACCCAAAACGCGGAGATGGAATTTGCCGCCCTCAACACTGGAAAGGAGGCTTGAAGATGAACCAAACCAAAACAAATGGCTCAGAAAAGAACCAAAGCAGAGTCGAAGCCATTCTGGCGACCGAAGAGGATCTGATTCCCTCCTCGGGTTTCCTAGCCTCGGTGATGGAGAGCGTCCACGAAGAGGCAAGGCTGCCTCAGCCCCTCCCGTTTCCGTGGAAGCGAGCCCTACCCGGCATTCTACTGACCGGCAGCGTCTTCGGCTTGGGCGCGGTCGAGCTATTCCGTTACGTCATGCCCACAGTAAGCTGCATTTCGCTCATCCCGCCGCACCACTTCTCCGCCCTTGAGCGGCCCCTCGAAGAAACAGGCTGGGTTGCGCTGGCGCTGGGTGTTTCGCTGCTTTCGTGGCTGTTCTCGCGCCGTCTGGCCGGACGGTCAGGGCTGCTGTAGCTTCGCTAGGTTCTGCGCACATTTCCTTGCGGAGTCCCTTTCTGGAGGGAGCAGGGGTCTTCAGACCCATGAAAATACGGCTCGATCAGAGCGGCTTCAGCCCCGGGCTCTCTTTTCTTCTTCCGAAATGCGCCATGGGGAGAAAACTTGGGAAAACCATCTCCGTGGCTAAAGCCCCGCTCGAAGTCCGGCTTATTCAGGGGTTTGAAGACCCCTGCTCCCTCCGGCGAAAGCGAATTACCAGGAGTCAACCTGAGTGTGACCCCGCTAGAAAAAGAAGCGGTCCGTCTTTAGCGTGGCGACCACCGTGGAATTAGCATCCAGCACAGGAGGAACCGGCGCCGTCCCACTCGCCTGAGTCCTGAGTTCCACCTTCAGAGTCATGCGCTTCTTGGCAATGAACTCCGCGCTCACAATCTTCGACTTCTTCTGTAAGCTTCCGGCGCTGACCGAAACATAAAATTCGTGCACGCCGGGAGGAACATAAAGATTGTTATAAGTGGACGCAGTTAATATGGAACCTTTGAAGTAGGTCTTTCCGTCCATATCTACCACGAACGAAGCGCTGGGCGGCAAGCCTTCCATATCAATTTTCAAACGAGTGTTCTGCTTGGGATCAAGTTTTAGCGGATCGAATCCCACCGCTGCCGATTGTGAACTGGGCGCTGGGGCGGGTGCAGGCTGTGCAGCCGGTTGCGGAGCAGGCTGCGAAACCGGCTGAGGAACGGGCTGAGGAGCCGTCGCCGAGGCTACATTCCTTCCCGGCTTCGGCTTGGGCGCCCTCGCAGCAACGGCGGCCTGTGCCGGCGATGCAGTGGCTGCCTTCTCAGGCTTCGAGGGCTCAGGGGGCGTTGGTGCCGGTTTTTGCGGGGCAGGTACTTGAGGTGCAGTTTCCTGAGGTGCGGCAGTTGCAATCGGTGTTGGCTTCGGTTGCGGCGGAGCAGGCTGGCCGCGATGCGTCAGCACATACCCGCCTCCCGCGGCGGCCACAAGAAAAACCAGCGCAAGAATCAGCACCAGGTTGGTGCTCGGCGGTTTGGCCGGCTTGGCCGGTTTGGCTGGGTTGGCTGGGTTGGCCTGTGGGACCTGCTTGGGCGGCAGTGCTGCTGTCGGGTGAAGCGATTCCTGGCCGGCCTTCGGCGGCAGGCTGGTGGGGGCTGAATCGCCTCCGGCGGAAACGGCCTGAGGAACGACCGCATTCAGGCCTGAAGTCTTTCCAGCAGTCCGCAACTCCGCCAGAGCCTGCGCCAGTTCATCGCCGGTTTGAAAGCGGTCGGCGGGACTCTTGGCCAGGCACTTCAGAATCACCGCCTCAAGCGCGGCAGGAATGGCGGGATTCAGCTTCGCCGGCGGAATAGGCTCTGTATGAACAATTTTGTAAGAGACCGCCGTCATGGTTTCGCCGGGGAACGGCTGCTCGCCCGTAACCATCCAATAGAGGATCACGCCCAGCGAAAACAGGTCGGTGCGCCCGTCGATCGTCGCTCCGGTAAACTGCTCCGGCGGCATGAACGCCGGCGTCCCCAGCATCTGGCCGGTGGTGGTCATCTCCCCTGCCGTGAGCTTGGCCACGCCGAAATCCGTGATCTTGGGCCGTTCGTATCCGTAGGTCTCCCGCGAAGTCATCAGAATATTCGCGGGCTTGATATCGCGGTGTACCACGCCGTTGCGATGAGCGTATCCCAGGGCGTCGGCAATCTGTTGTCCGATCTCGCAGACTCGATCGAGGGACGGCCGTTCTCCCGTTTTCATCGCCGCAGCCAGGGTCCGACCGTTAACGTATTCCATCACCAGGTACGGCATGCCCTCGTACTCGCCCACGTCGAAGACCGGCACAATTCCCGGATGCGCGAGGGCGCCTGCGGCACGTGCCTCGCGATAGAAGCGCTGGCGGAACTCCCCGCCTTGCTCACCGTCAAGGTTCGCCGTGAGGATGGTTTTCAGGGCGACGATGCGATCCATTGCGGGATCTTTCGCGCGGAAGACGCCGCCCATAGCGCCGTGGCCAAGCTCATCGATGATTTCGTATCGCCCTATGTTTTTCGGACTTTCCATAGTCTGATGCGAACACTCTAGCACACCGACGGATAGCCCCGAAACAACTTTGACGCAACAGGATGGCTATTTATTCGATGGCAAATACTGCGTAGACAGTCGCCTCTCGGCTCACCTTGCGCGGCTCAATGGACAGCGTCATCGGCGGCGCTGCATAGGCTCCTGTGGGAGCTTCATTGTTGGCATAAGCCCTCGAATATTGCGGCGTCGAAATCTGGTTGGTCACATAGATCAGCGTGCCCAGGTGCACACCCATCCCTTTGGCCAGCACCGCGGCGTCTGACCTGGCGCGGGAGGCGGCCTGGTCCAGCGCCTGGTCTTCCAGCGCTCGCTCGTCCTGCACTGTCCAGTCGATCTCCCCGCTGTCGGTGGCGCCCGCCCCCACGGCAATATCCAGAATCTCCGCCGCCCGCTCCGGCGGAACCTTCACCGTCCACTGTTGCGCCAGGATAAACTTGTGCGGTTTGCCGCTGGCGCTGTCCAACCGCTGCCACTCGCTGCGAATTGAGGTTTCAGGAATCCCGGCTTGCTTGAGCGCGTTAATAATATCGTTGGAAATCTTCGCGCCTGCCGCATAGGCGGATTTGGCATCGGAAGGCTGAGTCTGAAATCCGATGTGCAGAATAGCCACATCCGGGTCGACCGTCACTCGCCCCTCCGCGCTGACGGTGAGGGTGCGGTTTGTGGGCTCGATCTTCAATTGGACCTGGCTGGTCTGCTGCGCGTAGGCAGCCGCGCAGACTGCAAGAAGCGCCAACACTGCGATTACATGTTTTATAGGCATAGGTCTATCTCCTTCACCCTATGAACGCAGAGCATACAGGAACTTGCAGGCCTTTATCAGAAACATTTTCGAATGTGGGTTGGTTTAATAAAGAGCATGGCTTAATTGAGGACCGTATAAGGATTGTCTGCACAAGATAACGTCTTTGCGCCGTCCCTTCGGGACTCCGTAATGAACTTTTGGAATTTCTTCCCCCAACGCTGAAGTGCGGGGCTAACTACCTCTGCGCCTACGGCGCGTTTGCTAACTCTTCCCCGCATACTTCGCCCCAAACCGCCTCAGCTTTTCAAGCGTCGCCGCGGCCTGCCCTGAATTGATCGCCTCAGCCCCCATCGCGACCCCCTCCTTCAAATCGCCGGCCAGTCCCGCTGCTACCAGCGCCGCCGACGCATTCATCAGAACAATATCCCGCCGCGCACCGTGAACCCCGGTCAGCACGTCGTAGAGCAGCGCGGAATTGGTCTTCACATCCCCGCCTGTAAATTGATCGAGCGTCGTGCGCGTCAGCCCGGCCATCTCCGGCGTAACGCGCGAGGCCCTCAACGAAGACTCGCCCGTCTCCGTCTCCTCAACGCGCGCCACAATCGACTCCCCGGTCGTCGTCAGCTCGTCAATCCCATCCGTCCCATGCACCACAAAGGCGCGCTTCGCTCCCAGAGCCGCCAGCGTCCGTCCCACCAGCAGCACGCGGCTGGGCGCCAGCACGCCAATCACCTGCACCCGCGCTCCCGCCGGATTGGTCAGCGGCCCGCAAAGATTGAAGATGGTCCTGAACCCCAGAGCCCGGCGCAGAGGTCCCAGTGCCTTCATCGCCGGGTGATAAAGCGGCGCAAAGAGAAAGACGAAACCGGTTTGACGCAGGCACTCAACGGCCAGATCGGGACCGAGCGCGATGGGCACGCCAAGGGCTTCGAGCACATCTGCAGCACCGCATAGCGAGGTGACCGCGCGGTTTCCGTGCTTGGCTACCTTAGCCCCTGCCGCCGCCGCCACCAGGGCCGCGCCGCAGGAGATGTTGAAGGTCATTGGCCCTCCGCCGCCGGTACCCACCGCGTCCACCAGTTCGTCCCGCTCCGCTTCCGTAAACGGCAGAGGCGTGACGCGCTCGCGCATCACATCGACAAAGCCAGTTAGCTCCGGCGCCTGTTCGCCGCGTGTTGCCATCACGGTGAGCAGCGCAGCCGTCTCTACCTCCGGCACTTCGCCCGACAATATTTCCTCCAGCGCATGCGCCGCCTGTTCGCGGGTAAGAGCCGTGCCATCCTCGGCCAACGGTTTCAGCAGTTCTTTCAGAGATGCCATATATTTTCATGATACCGGCGCGTAGTCGATAAGGTGCGAGCGATCAACAGCCAGGCGCGGAGACGCTCCGGATTCCAATTTAGCGTTCAGGCCTGGAGATTAGGCTCATAGCCTTGATAAGAGACAGACGCCCGACCACGGGCGCGATCCTTGACGGCCCTTCGACTCTGGCAACAGCGACATCAGCCACATTCCGAATGAAAGGCGTTTGAAACCGGCCGCCACTTTCAGCGGAGATCGCACATCAACCGGCCTCCACCCGCTTGGAATGAAGAACTCCGGGCCTTCCTCTGGACCGAATTTCAACGAAGACCCGCTCTCTTTCAGTGAAGGACCCATGTGCTTTTGCAGCATTCGCAGCAGACCTGGCGATGCAAGATCGACTATCCAATTTTGAAATGTTCGAGGCGCGGCCAGATCCTCCGCCAACGCGCGCACCTGATCGGCGCTGAAATAGACTAATAGCCCTTCGCTGAGAATCAGGCATTTAGTCGCCCTGCTTCCGAGATCGGCAAAAACTTTGCGGCGGGCAGCCACGTCTGCAAGATCGAGTCGGATGCGTTCGAGAATGCAGACCGGTTTTTCCTGGGCCTGGATTTCTTCCTTGTAGGAGAGGATGCCGGGCAAATCGATCTCAATCCACTGGAGCGTCGGCGTCAGATCCATGCGATAAGGTCGCGTATCGAGCCCCGCTGCCAGATTGATGACCATATCCGTGCCCTGCCGGCACTGCTCAACAATGAACTGGTCGTACAAATATGTGCGCGCCACCCAGGCCCATGCGGCGCGGTTGCTGAATGGGATGGAGTCGGCGATCTGATCGCCGCGCGTGCCCAGCAGGCACCGCGCCAGAGGATCGTGAAAGAGTGCGTCCGGGCGTTCTGTTTCTCTCGCCCGATAGACCGCAGCCAGAAATGCCGTGTCAGAGATATCGCGGATTAGAGGTTCAGATTGAGCCATAGAATCATGCTCCTGAGAGAGCTAACTCCTCGCCAATCGGGGGTTGCGGGTACTAACCCAGGGGAAGGAGAACATTCACTCGAATGGGAATAGACAGATATGCTCTATCGCCGTGAGGCAGACGAATAACCATCGTGCGCTCATGGTACCACTCGTTTTATCTGCTGAGAATTTGAAATCTGGGATTGAGTCCCGTTTGCCGCTCCTTTGCCACGCACGATAGTATTTTGTTACCGCTGGCACGGTTCCGCTTCCCCGACACTCACAGGGCACGGTCCGGGTTCCCCAACTAAAGCGGAAGTGAGCGGTTCCAACCAACATGAAAATACACGAATATCAAGCAAAAGAAATCCTGGCGAAATATGGCGTGGCCGTTCCCAGGGGCGAAATGGCCAACACGCTTGAAGAAGCAACGGCGGTGGCCCGCAAGCTCTTTGCCGAGGGCGCAAGCGGAGTCGTCGTCAAGGCGCAGATTCACGCCGGAGGACGCGGCAAGGGCGGCGGCGTAAAAGTTGCCCGCACCCGCGAGGAGGCCGAGATGTACGCCAAAAACATTCTCGGCATGCAACTGGTCACCCACCAGACCGGCCCGCAAGGCCAGAAAGTCCAGCGGCTGCTCATCGAAGAAATCGCGGCCATCGACCGCGAGCTCTACCTCGGCATCGTCCTCGACCGCGCGACAGGGAGATTGGTTTTTATGGCTTCCCAGGCCGGCGGCATGGAGATTGAAGAAGTAGCCGCCAAAACTCCCGAGGCCATCTTCAAGGAAACCATCGATCCGGCTGTGGGTTTTGGTGCGTGGCAGGCGCGCAAACTGGCCTTTGCACTCGGCCTCAAGGCAACGCAGATCAACCAGGCCGTAACCTTTTTCCAGAGTTTGTACCGCGCATTCATTGAGACCGACGCCTCGCTGGTTGAGATCAATCCCTTCATCACGACCAAGGACGACAAGCTCTTCGCCCTCGACGCCAAGATCACCTTCGATGACAACGCCGTCTTCCGCCATCCGGACCTCAAGGCGCTGCGCGACACCGCCGAAGAGGACCCGCTCGAGGTCGAGGCCAGCAAGTACGCACTCAACTACATCAAGCTCGACGGCTCCATCGCCTGCATGGTCAACGGCGCCGGCCTGGCCATGGCCACCATGGACATCATTCAGTACGCCGGCGGCAGCCCCGCCAACTTCCTCGACGTAGGCGGCGGCGCTACGCAAGAACAGATCGAGCACGCCTTTGAAATTCTGCTCAGTGACTCGCACGTGAAGGCCATCTTCATCAACATCTTCGGCGGCATCCTGCGCGTAGATCGCCTGGCCACTGGCGTAGTAGCCGCGGCGCGCAATCTGCACGTAACCCTGCCCATCGTCCTGCGCCTTGAAGGCACAAACGTCGAAGAAGGCCGAAAGATTCTGAAAGAGTCCGGCTTGAATTTCCAGGTAGGAGAAACAATGAAAGACGCAGCCGAAATGGTAGTAAAAGCCGCTGCAAGCGTGAGGGCATAAAGATGGCAGTATTGGTTGATAAAAATACGCGACTGATTGTTCAGGGAATCACCGGCAAGGAAGGCACGTTCCACGCCAAAGGCGCTGAGGAATACGGCACCAAGGTCGTTGGCGGAGTTACTCCCGGCAAAGGCGGAACCACTCACGAAGGCTGGCCGGTTTTCAATACCGTAGCCGACGCAGTGGGAAACACCGGCGCCAACGCAACCGTAATCTTCGTTCCTCCGCCATTCGCCGCCGATGCAATTCTCGAAGCCGAGGATGCGGGCATTCCGCTCATCGTCGCCATCACCGAAGGCATTCCCACGCTGGACATGATCAAGGTCTGGGCCAAGCTGAAGAACTCGAAGTCGCGCCTCATCGGCCCCAACTGCCCCGGCGTCATCTCTCCCGGCAAAGCCAAAATCGGCATCATGCCCGGCAACATTCACAAAGAGGGCTCTGTCGGCATCGTCTCCCGCTCCGGCACGCTCACCTATGAAGCCGTTTACCAGCTCACGCAGCGCGGCATCGGCCAGTCGACCGCCATCGGCATCGGCGGCGACCCCATCATCGGCACCACCCACATTGACGCACTCAAGCTGTTCAACGACGACCCGGAAACCGAAGCCATCGTTCTCATCGGCGAAATCGGCGGCTCCGCGGAAGAAGCCGCCGCAGAGTTCGTCAAGCAGTACGTGAAGAAGCCGGTAGTAGGCTTCATCGCCGGGCAAACCGCGCCTCCAGGCCGCCGCATGGGTCACGCCGGCGCCATCATCAGTGGCGGCCAAGGCACCGCCGCCGACAAGATGAAAGCCATGACTGCAGCGGGTATTCACGTGGTAGTTTCGCCAGCCGAGATCGGCGCGACACTGGCGCGCGTCATCGGTAAAGGCTGACATCAATATCGGCGCTCGCCCAGTTAATCGAGCCTTTTCCGCGCCTTTTTTCCGGCGCGGGGTCAGCCCCACCGCAGGTGGTCACCACACCCTGCAAGGCTTCGGGCTGACCATCGCCGCGGGCTTCCTGCAACTGAAGCTCTTGGCAAACTCAGGCAAATCCTGGAGCACGGAGTTCGTCCGGTACTCATCCGGCGCGTGCGGATCGCCCTCGGCCTGGCTCCTCAACTGCTCAGGCCTCGTCTGTGTGCACCACTGCTGCGCATAGGCAATCCAGAAGCGCTGGTCAGGCGTGTAGCCGTCGGTTTTCGCGGTCATATCGAGGTGCGCCGTCTCAGCCTTGTCGAGCCAGGCCAGCCACGCCAGCCACAACCCGCCCAGATCGGCAAGATTCTCGCCCAGCGTGAGCTTGCCGTTCAGGTGAACGCCCGGCACAGCTTCGATGGCGTCATACTGCTTCACCATGCACTCGGCGCGCTCGTTAAACTTTTTCTCGTCCTTTTTCGTCCACCAGTTCTTCAGGTTGCCGTCCTTATCGAACTGCCGGCCCTCGTCGTCGAAGCCATGCGTCAGTTCGTGCCCGATGGTCGACCCCATATCGCCGTAGTTCGCGGCATCGTCTTCCTTGCCGCTGAAGAACGGCGGCTGCAGGTACCCGGCAGGAAAGTTCACGTTGTTCATCTGCGGATCGTAGTAGGCGTTCACCGTGGGCGGCGTCATCTCCCACTCGCCCTTGTCCACCGGCTTGCCGATCTTGGCCAAATCGCGCGCATGTTCGAACTCGCGCGCCCGCATCTGGTTGCCCAGACGAATCTCCGCGCACAATCTCAAGCTTTGAGTAGTCGCGCCATTTGTCCGGATAGCCGATCTTATTCATCACCGCGTGCAGTTTTTCCTTGGCCTTCACCTTGGTTGCGGCGCTCATCCAGCTCAGTCCGTCAATGTCCTTATCCATCGCCTGCTCAATGGCAACGGTCATCTCCAGCGTTCGCTGCTTCTCGGCGGGCGGAAAGTATTTGGCCACGTACGCCCGCCCCAGCGCTTCACCAAGCTCGTTATCCACGCGGCTGGTGCATCGCTTCCATCGCTCCTGCTGCTTCTCAGCGCCATTCAGAATATGCGCATAAAAATTCCAGCTCTCATGATCAAAACTCTCCGGCAAGCCGGTTCCTGCATAAGCGTGCAGCAGGTGCCAGCGCAGATAAGTTCTGATCTGCTCAATAGGCGTATCGGCAACCAGCGCATTGAACTCCGCCATGAACTTTGGCTCTGAATCGTTCGCCTTGCCCGCGGCGGGCGCACGCGCGGCGGCAATGTAATCGGCCAGCGAAAAGTGCGTCAGATTCTTTTCAAAGGCGGCCACATCCGTAGGATGGTTCAGATTTTGCGGATCGCGTTGCTCGGTAATAGTGAGCGAAGCCTTGGCCAGCCGGGTTTCAATCGCCAGCACGGTCTCCGCATCTTTCGCAGCCTGCGCCTCAGTCTCGCCCGCCAGCGTGAACATCTTGCTCACATGGGCCACATACTGCTGGCGCTGTTCAACTGATTTCGCGTCAGTACGCGTATAGTAGTCGCGTTCCGGCAAACCCAGTCCGCCCGCGGTATAAAAGGAAATCATCGCGTTCGAATCGGCAAAGTCCTGGTTCGCTCCGATGCCGAAAAATGCATTGACGCCGATCGAGTGCAGGTGTGCCAGCAGCGCGGGCAACTCCGAGGCAGATTGCAGCGCATTAATCCGGTCCAGCTCGGGATCGAGCGGCTTGAGGCCCAGCTTGTTCACTGCCGCATCATCCATGCAGCTCGCATAGTCATCGCCGATCTTCTGCTCGTTTGCCGAGCGTGCAGCCGAAGGCTCAGCCGCTTCTTCAAGAATCTGGCGCAGGCGCGTGCGGTTCAGCTCATACAGTTCCGTAAAACGGCCGTAGGAAGCCTGATCGGCGGGCAACGGATTTCGCTTGAACCAACCGTTGCAACTGTAGTGATAGAAATTCTCGCATGGATCCACGGTGTTATCGATCAGCGAAGGATCGAAGACGCGCAACTCCCGCGCCGTAGCCGGCACGGCGGGTGCGGCGTTCTGGCAGAATGCCGGTACTGCGGCTAAACTGGCAGCCAGAAAAGCTGTGATTGCGATTGAAGAACGAAGGCGTGTTTCGGCGAAGCAAAACATGCCGAAACTCTATCAGATTTGATGCCTTGCCGGGCAGTCGCAATCGACGGCAATTACAATAAAAGACGAAGAAACAAATCTTCTCGAGGAGCAAATCAGTGCCGCAGCGCACCTTCAGCATCATCAAGCCGGACGCGGTCCGCAAGGGTTTTACTGGGGCCATTCTTGCCGAAATCGAAAAGGCCGGCTTCCAGATCGCAGCCATCAAAAAGCAGTCCATTTCCAAAGCGCAGGCCAGGGGCTTCTACGCCGTCCACGCTGCAAAGCCGTTCTTTGACGGGCTCTGCGAATTCATGTCTTCCGGCCCGCTGGTCCTGATGGTTCTCGAAAAAGAAAACGCCATCGCCGACCTGCGTAAGCTGATGGGCGCCACCAACCCCGCCAACGCCGACCCAGGAACCATCCGCAAAAAATTCGCCAGTTCTATCCAGGAGAACGCCATCCACGGCTCCGACGCCGAGGACACAGCCGCATTTGAGATCGGCTACTGGTTTGCAGGGTACGAGTTGATCTAAACGATTCACCAAATTGCCCATCTAAGATTCAGGCCATCCGCACGCGCGCGGGGCAAAGGGACACAAATGCCAATTACTGCTCAAAATGCCAAATCGGTCGGCGAATCCGGACTGAGCAAGGTTCCTGAAGTCACTTTAGTCTTCTGGATTATCAAGATTTTCTGCACCACGCTCGGAGAAACCGGCGGCGATGCAGTAACAATGTCGATGAATCTCGGCTATCTGGTTGGCACAGCGATCTTCGCCGTAGTTTTTCTTGCCGCTGTCGCCGCACAGATCTATGCACGGCGGTTTCATCCGTTCCTGTATTGGACAACGATTATTGCCACCACGACCGTTGGAACCACGATGGCCGACTTTGCCGATCGCTCTCTGGGCATCGGCTATGCGGGGGGAAGCCTATCGTTGCTGGCCCTGTTGCTGGCCTCGCTTGGCGTTTGGTACTGGTCACTGGGCTCTGTATCGGTTCAAACCGTCAACACCCCAAAGGTGGAGATCTTCTATTGGGTAACGATCATGTTTTCGCAAACTCTGGGAACCGCCCTCGGCGATTGGACCGCGGACAGCGCGGGCCTGGGGTATAGCGGCGGGATTGCAATCTTTCTTCTGCTGCTTTTTATCGTGGCGGCATTACATTTCTGGACGAAGATTTCCAAAACATTTCTGTTCTGGTCGGCCTTTATTCTGACGCGGCCGCTTGGTGCAGTGGTGGGCGATTTTCTTGACAAGCCGCTGGCGCACGGCGGCCTCAATTTGAGCCGTTATACAGCTTCCGCTGCGCTGGTTGGACTTGTGGTTGCATGCATCTTGATTTTTCCGCAACGGGCAGGACGGCACCCTGAGAACTGAAGGCGGAATCGACTCGCGAAATGGGGCAATTCAGCTTCCTCCATCCCCGAAGAGATCGTCGATCCTCTGCTGCAACGCGGCGATCTCATGCCTGAGTTCCGTGACAGTCGCCTCCAACTGCGCGATGCGCTCCTCGTAACCAGCATTCTCACCCTCGTCGCGTTTTAGCGATGCCGCCTCCGCAACAGCAACCGGCAACGACTCCACTGGACCTGAAAGCAGATGCACATAGCGCGACTCCTTGGTCCCCGGCTGGCGCGGCAACACGGCCACCAGCGCCGGTTCCCGCTCCATCAGCTTTTGCAGACCCGCGAGCACTTCGCCAATCTCCTCGAAGCGATGAATCCGCTCTGTCCGACCGCGCAACTCGCCGGGAGTCTGCGGCCCGCGCAGCAGCAGCACGCACACCAGCGCCGTCTCCGCGCGGCTGAAGTTGAAGACCTCGCCCAGCCAGTGCTCATACTTTGTCACTCGTCCATCGGCCCCACGCGCACGCCCGGCCAACCTCTTATCTTCCAGGCCGTGCAGCGCCTGGCGTACTGCCTCATCATCCAGATTCATCACCGGTTCGCGATTTGAGCGCTGGTTGCAAGCATTGATGAGCGCATTCAATGACAGCGGGTAATAGTCCGGCGTGGTCACTTCTTTTTCAACCAGCGCGCCCAGGACGCGGGCTTCGGCAAGAGTCAGCACAATCGGCTCAGTCGGGATCATATTCTCTATTCTCCCATCCCAGCGCCACCGCCGGCAGAACGCGAGTCCCGCAAGAACCGAGTGGTCAGTACAAAGTCCGCCAACCCGCTGACCTGCTGGCTAGCTGACTCGCTGCTTTACGGCTTCACGCCCGGAACTTCCTTTTCCTTCGGTCCCAGCAGAACCTGCAAGCCCACATAGGCAATCCAGCTCGGCTCGCTGTTCTCGCGGGTCACAGCCTGGATTCCGCGCCCGCCCATGAACAGCAGGCGCAGATGCCCGCCGCGGTCCAGCGTCTGCCGTCCGCCCACGTCCAGCGTCAACTCGCGCTGCTTGGGTACGTTGCCGATGCGGTTGGCGTCCTGCAGATCGTAGAGTTCCCCGTAAAGCTCGAACCGCTCGCTGAACTCGTGCCCCGCGATCAGCCCGCGCCCCCAGCGGCTGGGAATAAGCTGGTTGCCGAACCAGCGGCCCACCTCGCCATTGAAGTCGATGGGCCCCCATTTGGCCGTGAACTCCACCGGCAGATAATACTGCGGCCCGTTCTCGACAATCCCGCGCCGCACTGCGCTGGTGGGGTTGTTGATGGAGGCCTGCGGATAAGTGCCCAGCGAGAAAGTCATATTCTCATCGGACTTCGGCTCGCCCGCGCGATGATGCTCGTAAGAGCGCCACTTGACGCCCAGAAACGACTCGCCCAGCCCGGCCCGCGTGGTGTTGTTCTGGTCCGTCGCCGCGGCCAGAGGCAGCTCGATATTTGAGCTGGATGCGGTCGCCCCAGCCGTAGTTCATATCGATGTCGGGCAACTGATAGTAGGCAGTGCCGGGGTTGTGGTCGCCGATCCAGCCCAGGTTGATCTCCCAGTGCCGGTTGCCGGGCGTGCCGGGATCGTCGGTAATAAACGGCGGACCGCCCTGCGCATGCGCCAGGGTCGCGCCCGCGCTAACACGAGCGGAAGAAGCAATAGAATGAGCCTGCTGACTCGAATAACCGGCCTTTTCCGTCGAAATGAAAATCGCAAATGAATCGGAGTTCCCTTGGCTTAAAAGTAACATTTCCCCTCGCGCAACAACGCTTAAGATGGTCAGCATGGAAACCACAACGATTGCCGGCGCACGAGTCTCCCGCATCGGCCTGGGCACCTGGGCCATCGGCGGGCGCGAATGGGGCGCGGTGCCGGAAGATGTGGCCATCGCCACCTGCCTCGGCGCCATCGAGCGCGGCATCAACCTCATCGACACCGCGCCCATCTACGGCCACGGCCGCTCCGAGGAGATCATCGGCAAGGCCATCCGCGCCCACGGCCGCCGCGAAGACTTTTATATCGCCACCAAGGCCGGCCTGGAGTGGAACGAGCGCGGCGTCTTCGCCAACTCGACCGCTTGCGCGCCTCCGGCAGGAACTCGAAGACAGCCTTCGCCGCCTGGGCACCGAGTACATCGACCTCTACCAGGTGCATTGGCCTGACCCGCTCGTGCCCATCGCCGAAACCGCCGCGCTGCTGGCCGAGTTCCAGCGCGAGGGCAAGGTGCGCGCGCTCGGAGTGAGCAACTTCAGCGTCGCGCAGATGGAGGAGTTTCGTTCCGTGGCCCCGCTGGCTTCAAACCAGCCGCCCTACAACCTCTTCGAGCGCCAGATCGAGTGCTGCGCGCACGGCGAAAGTCTTTTGTCGTGGTGCATGGAGAACAACGTCGCCGTGCTCACCTGGAGTTCCCTCTGCCGCAGCCTGCTTGCCGGCCGTGCGCATCGCGGCATGAAGTTCGACCTCAGGGACATTCGCAACTTCGATCCCAAGTTCCAGGAGCCGCGCTTCAGCCAGTACATGACGGCCGTCGAGCGGCTCGCTGCCTTTGCCCACGAGCACTACGGCAAGAGCTGTGCTGGAGCTGGCCGTCCGCTGGGTGCTGGACCGTCCCGGCGTCTCCGTAGCCCTGTGGGGTGCCAGGCGTCCCGAGCAACTGGATGCCGTGGCCGGCGTAATGGGCTGGAAGCTGGACGCCAGCGCAATGGCCGAGATCGACCGCATCGTGGAAGAGTCCGTGACCGACCCCGTCGGCCCCGAGTACCTGAACCCCAAGGTGCGGTCGAACTAAGCGCTTGTCGCTCCGCAGGGACGGAACGAGGATCATCATCATTGCAGATCCTCGTTCATTCGATTGCCCGTTTTATTAGTTCAGTTTCCTGCCCCCGCCCCGCTCTGCGATACTAGTCAGTTATGCCAATCGCAGACCTGCAGGAAGCTGCTCAGAAAATTGCCGGATTTCTCGCCACCCTTAACAAGCTGGGTGGAATGCGCCTCAAATACCGCATCACTGCGGGTGACGGCGCCCGCGACCCCGAGGGCCTTGAGGGCCGCCAGATTTACGTCGAGCTTGCCGGGCCGGACGTACCCCTGGTCACGCAGCACAACGGCGAGTTGCTGCGCGCTCTCGAAACCATCGCCGGACAGATGCTTCGTCTCGACCAGCGCGAGGGCGACCTGGTCAGCTTTGACGCCGACAACTTCAAGGCAATGCGAGCCGCCGAGTTGCGCCTGCAGGCCGAAACCGCAGCCGATAAGGTGCTCAGAACCGGCGTTCCTTTTGCCTTCCCGCCCATGAACAGCCGCGAGCGCCGCCTGCTGCATATGGCCTTCCGCGGAATCGAAGGCGTAGAGACGGCCAGCTCTGGCGAGGGTCAGGACCGCTTCCTTGCGGTCTATCCCGAAGGCAAAACCAACTTGCCCGTAGCCCCGCCGTTCAAGCCGCGCGGCTTCGGCGACCGGGATCGCGGACGAAGCTCTGGAGATCGCGGCCGAGGCTATGGAGATCGCGGCCGTCCACGGCGCTAACGCCGGCGTAAACGGCCCCACTTGTCCCTCTCGCAAACGGAAAACAAAGAAGCCCACGCCATCAATGTTCGGGTTCGCAGAGGAACTTTTCCAGAAGTTAAAAAAGATGGATTGCAAGCTGCCATGCGGCACCGAAGACCGTGAGGAGCATCACCATGGTGAACCCACTGGATCGCTCGCGGATTAAGAAAATCCACAGTGCAGCGGCAAACGTTGCGAGACTAGATGCATCTGTTCGAAGGCTGGCGTCGATGCTCTGCCAGTGACGAAACAAATGAACGCAATAGAAAGCCCACTCCGCGATGAAAAGTGCGCTAGCAACTATAAACATGCTCCGATACGCTCGTGGGGCAGGTCTTGTTTCCGCCATATCACACCTTTCACGCAGCTTTCCCTACTTGCAGAACGCCGCAAAGGCGGTAGCACTGAGAGCCGCTCCGATTCCATATACGGTTGACGATCCTAAAAACACTTCGGACATTGGATTCACCTCGAACATGGTGTGGGCTTCCGTTTTTTCGCTGACTTGCTGACTCGCTGATCTGCTAGCCCGTTACGCGTTCAACAGCTCCTGCAGCTTATTGAGCGTGCGGTGCAGGTCCTTGTCCGCGCGACGTTGCTCGTCGATCTTTGAGATGGAATGCATCACCGTGGTGTGGTGCTTGTTGCCGAACTGGCGGCCGATTTCAGGCAAGCTGGCTTCGGTCATCTGCTTGGCCAGGTACATGGCGATCTGCCGCGGCACCACCACGTTGCGCGAGTTGTTTTTCTGCTTCAGGTCGCTGACCCTCATGCCAAATTGCTCGCTGACGGCGCGCTGAATCGCCTCAATGGTGATCTTGCGCACCTGCATATCGATGAACTGCTTGAGGCATTGCTGGGTCGTCGCCAGCGTGATCTCCATGCGGTTCATCTGGCACCAGGCAATCAGCCGCGTCATGGCGCCTTCCAGTTCGCGCACGTTGGTGCGTACGTTGGATGCCACAAACAGCGCCACGTCCGTCGGCAACTGCACCTGCTCGCTCTCGGCTTTCTTTTGCAGAATGGCGACCTTGGTCTCCAGGTCTGGCGGCTGAATGTCGGCGATCAGGCCCCACTCGAAGCGCGAGCGCAGCCGGTCCTCGATCTCCGCCAGTTCCTTGGGCGGCCGGTCCGAGGCGATCACGATCTGCTTCAGGCTCTCGTGCAGCGCGTTGAAGGTGTGGAAGAACTCCTCCTGGGTGCGCTCCTTCTGGGCGATGAACTGGATATCGTCGATCAGCAGCACGTCCACTGAGCGGAAACGATCGCGGAAGCTGGTCATGCGGTCGTTGCGCAGCGAGGTGATCATCTCGTTGGTAAACTTTTCCGCCGAGGCGTAGCAGATGCTCGACGATGGCTGGCGGCGCTTTACCTCGTGGCCGATGGCATGCATCAGGTGAGTCTTGCCCATGCCCACTCCGCCATAGAGGAAGAGCGGATTGTAGGCCTTGGAGGGGCGCTCGGCCACGGCCAGAGCGGCGGCGCGGGCAAACTGGTTGCCGTTACCGATGACAAAGGCATCGAAGGTATAACGCGGGTTAAGCTGCGCCGCGCTGGACCAGTCGAAGCGCGCCTGCTCCGGCGTGCGCGAAGGCGCAGGAGGCGGAGCAGTGGGTGCGTGCGCCGGTACCGGGCCGAAGCCCCCATCCCGCCGCTGGGGCGGAATCGAGGGGTCTTCCTCGGCGGTCACGAAGCTCACGTCGTCGAGTTCCAGCGATTGCAGGTCGATGGCTTCCTGAATCAGGTCTCCGTACTTGTCGCCGATGTGCTGGAACTCTGCCGAGGGCACGCGCACATAGAGCGTGCGGCCTGCGATGTGACTAAACCGCGTGGGTTTGAACCAGGTCTCGAACGATTGGCGGATTACCTTTTTTTCCAGGGCCGCGAGAATCTGGAGCCAGGGATTGAGTGGTGTTGCCTGAGATGTTGCGAATGCCATCGTGCCGATCCTTGCCTGCGTCTCTTATTACCGGTTGGGTTCATCCGCGGTTTTGAAAAACAAGACCTCTCTCTTGGCGGGAAGCTCTTGCTTCCCGTCAAAAATGTTGTTCTACTGACTGCCTGGCTACCGCTGGTCTGCCCCTGATTTCGACCTCGGGGCCGTGGATGAATTCCGTTCCGATGGACGCTGAAAAAACTTTCTGGAACGGTCCCGATAGTAGCACATTTCACCCTCGTTGCAATCCCCTATTCACATAACTTTGGTCCATGAACTGTAAGTTGCACCATTGATGGTGAAACTCTCATAAAAAAATTTAGCAGAGCAAAAATCTCAGCCTGCCTGGAGCATCTTCTGTCCGCGCATCCGCCTTTCGCCCGGGTGCGCACCATCTTGTTTTGGCTGCGCGACAATTTACCCCGGCGCACTGCCGCTGGATTCCTGGCCCAACCTGCGATACACTGAATATTGCCGTTAAGGCTCAGATTCTCTTTAGGAAACAGGAGCGCATTTTCATGCCCAAGCGCACATTTCAACCCAATCGCCGCAAACGCGTGAAGACTCACGGTTTCCGTGCGCGTATGAAGACCAAGGCCGGCGCTGCCGTCCTCAGCCGCCGCCGCGCCGTCGGCCGCAAGCGGGTATCCGTGAGCGCCGGTTTCCGCGACTAACCTTCGGCGGCCGTGCTCTCCCCGGCCGCAGCCCGGCCTCTTTGGAGCCGGAATGGGTTGCAAGCCGTTTCGGCCAGAACCCCTTCCGGCATTCTCATGAACATTCCTCCCCAGCCTGCTCAGCGCCCATCCTTAACCGGCGCGCGCCTGCGCAAGCACGCCGACTATCAGCGCGCCTATGCGGCCGGCCGCAAGCGCCAGTCCGCGTCCATGAGCTGGTTTCTGGCCCCGCAACAGTCTGCTTATCCCGGCGCCGAGCCGCCGCCAGGCCCGCGCGTGGGCCTCACCGCAGGCAAGGTTCTGGGCAAGGCGCATGAGCGCAACCGCATCAAGCGCCGCATGCGGGAGGCCGTGCGCCGCCATGTGGATCTGCTGCCCGCAGGGTTGCGATCTGATCCTCCACCCCCGCCGCATCGTGCTCACCGTGAATTTCGCGAAACTTGAGGCGGAGATTGTACGTATCCTTCAACAGGCAAATGCTGAAGCGGCGCGCATGGCCACAACCTCCGGCGCGAGCGCCGCGGCAAAGCCCGCATGATGACCCGCCTGCTGCTCGCCACTCTCGTCTTCTATCGCCGCTGGATCTCGCCGGCTCTGCACTCGCTCAGCCCCGGCCACGGCTGCAAATTTCTGCCCACCTGCTCTGAGTACGCCTCCATCGCCATTGCCACGCACGGCCCTCTGCGCGGTGTGGGCCTGGCGTTGTGGAGGCTGCTGCGCTGCAATCCCTTCGGCCGTGGAGGACTCGATCCAGTGCCGCCCCGGTGAACCGCCACGGCAAGCCATTTCGACCCACGAACCGTTAACATAGAAAGAGAGGCAACCCGACTGGTTGCCCTTTCTGATCGACAGGAAGTATCCTTTGCCCGAAATTCGCAATCCCAATCTTCAAACGCAAGGTTCCGGCGGCGGCACAGGTGGCGATATGCGCTCCACCATGGCTTTCGCCTTGCTCATGCTGGTCGTTCTGCTAGGCTACCAATACTTTTTCAAGCCCAATACACCGGCCGCGCCCACGCCCGCCGCGCAAACCCAGCCGCAGGCCGCACAGCAGCCGTCCGCACAGTCCGGTCCAGGCCAGCCGGGCTCGCCGCAGCCAGCCGTGGCAAAAGCACGGGTTGCCGCCGCTGTTCCGGCCGTTGCCGCCTCGCTCGAGACCGATACCACGGTCGAGAACGATTTCTACAAGATCGTTCTTACCAATCGTGGCGCACAGGTCAAGCATTGGATCCTGAAAAAGTACACAGATTCCGCCGGCAAGCCGCTGGATATGGTACAGCCCCAGGCCGCGGCTCTCTTCGGCCTGCCGCTCTCGCTTTTCACCTACGATTCGAACCTCGATGAGGAACTGAATAAGAAGGCGCTCTATCAGCTCACGGTTTCAGGTACGCAGCCCTCAGCCACCGGCATGGTGCATGCACCGGACACTTTCACCTACCACTACGCCGCCAACGGCCTTGATGTGGTAAAGACCTTCGCCTTCGACTCCAGCTACGTGATCACCGTCGATGCCCAGGTCAAGCGTAACGGCGCGCCGGTGCGGGCGCTGGTTCAGTGGCCCGCCGGCCTGGGCGATATGGAGGAGTTCCTTCCTTCGTCCCTGACCCGCAGCCAGGTCTTCACGCCTTCTTACTTCGCCTGGTCCCTTGACGGCAAGCAGGATTCGCAGGCCGCGGCCAAAGTAAGCGGCAAAAGCACCCTCACCGAGCCCTACGCCTACGCCGCCATCACAGACCTTTACTTCGCATCGGTCTTCCTGCCCGACTCGCCCGAGCGCGCCACCGTGGTCACGCTGCACAACACCATCGATCTCCCCACCGACCTGAGCGACCCCAACAGCCAGAAGAAGCCGGCTCACGTGCTTGGCCTGGCCATGGGCGATACCAGCGGAACCACGCGCCTGCGCCTCTTTGCCGGTCCCAAGGCCATGGACGTGCTCACCTCCATCCACGCCATCGGCTCCGACGGTAAACCCAACGGCCAGTCGCTCGAGCCGCTCATCCAGTTCGGCTGGCTCACCATCATCGCCAAGCCGCTCTACCTGGCTCTGCGTTACCTTTACGAGCACGGCGTTCCCAACTGGGGATGGGCCATCATCGTCATCACCGTCATCTTCAACCTCCTCATGCTGCCCACCCGCCTGTCGATGATGAAGTCTTCGCTGAAGATGATGCGCATCCAGCCCAAGGTGGAGGCCCTCAAGCAGCGTTACGCGCATCTCAAGATCAACGACCCCAAAAAGGCCGAGATGAACACCGAGATGATGGCCCTCTACAAGACCGAGGGCGTGAACATGTACGGCAGTTGCCTGCCCCTCATCATCCAGATGCCGCTCTTCTTCGCCTACTACCGTGTACTGGCCAACGTGATTGAGCTGCGCCAGGCCCACTGGTACTGGCTCACCGATCTCTCATCCCCAGACCCGAAGTACATTCTGCCCATCATCATCATCATCAGCATGTTCCTGGTGCAGTTCCTCACTCCCTCGCCGGGCATGGACCCCAAACAGCGCAAAATGATGGCCATTATGATGCCCGCCATCTTCGGCTTTTCCATGCTCCACTTCGCCTCGGGACTGGCGCTCTACTGGTGCACCGGCAATCTCATCAACCTGGCCATCCAGCTAGGCATCAACGAATCCAGAATGGGCAAGGAGATGCACGCCATCGCCGCCAAACGCGCCCTGAAAAAATCCGGCGGCAACCCAAAGACCATCCAGGGGCGGCGGTAAAAGTAGGGAACAGGGATTAGGGAATAGGGAATAGGTGTAGATAAAAAGCTGTAGTTATAGATCTCGCTCCGTGCCCCATCCTTTCCGCTTTTTTCTGCGGAAAGGGTGGGAACCCACAAAACTAAATCACCGGCCCTATTCCCAGTTCCCAATACTCCGCTTTCCGGTTGTGGTGTAATTTCCGGGTTGTCGACAACGCAACCACAATGCCAGTCAGGCACCATTCATCCTCTACCCACAGCAGTGTCATCCTGAACGCAGTGAAGGATCTGCGGTTGTTTCCTAAGAATCCATTCGATCCAATGCGTGGCGATAATCGGCAGGCTCATAGTCGTACCAATCGCGGCTCAAATCCGCCCAGGCCGGGTTCGTAGCCTCAATCAGCGCGATTTTCTTTGTTCGCCTCCAACCCTTCAGTTCCTTCTCGCGGGTGATAGCCTTCGCAATCTCCTGGTGTCCTTCGAACCACACGAGTCGATCGCAGTTGTATTTTGCCGTGAAGCCGTCGTGCTCCTTCCATTTATGCTGAAATACCCGCTTGTGAAGGTCGCTTGTGACTCCGATATAGAGCGTGTGGCTGCGGCTCGCCATGATGTATGTGAAATAGCTGTGCTCGTGCATTTGTGGCATCATAATCTGCTCGTGGCTGCGTTGGATGTGACGCGAAGAACAACCGCAGATCCTTCGCTGCGCTCAGGATGACAGCCCAAATCCGAGGCAGTTGGCGAGTGACCGTCGACTCTTCCCCAACGGTGATTTAGCTCACGGTAGGGGAAGACTTGCCGACCATCCAACCACAATGCCGGTTCGGTAACATCATCCACCACCCACAGCAGTGTCATCCTGAACGCAGTGAAGGATCGGCGGTTGCCTTTGAGAGTTTCAAAGCGGCGTTACTTCCGAATTGCCGACAATCCAATCGGAATAGCAATTTGTGGGGCACCGGTCTGGGTCGGCCCGTTAGACGCGGAGTGATTAATGCGGTGGAAAACTCGCAAGCACCGATCCGTATAATTGTCATTAAAATGCCATTCCTAAACTTTTCGTATTGAAGGGACACGGACTGATGCGAATCCGAAGGCTGATTCTTATCTTTTTACTGATGGCAACCTCAAGCGTTATTGCTCAGTCGCCGAATGATGGCGTCGTGCGTGGAAGCTCCTATGAGAACTCCTATTTCAAGTTCTCCTACGCATGGCCGACGTTTCTTCGGCCATACGACACTGCGTCGCTTCATCTTCCCCAAAGCTCTCCTTACGCTAACGAGTTCCTTCTCTTCTCAGTGAGGCAAGGCGACGAACCTTATGGTCTTGTAATGCTCGCGATAAGATTGAATGCGGTTACTCCACACTCAAAAGGTATCCGCGATGGCGAGGATTTCCTTGATCGGGTGGCTAGATTTAATCCAGAACAGCACGCGGTGATCGTGTCGAGAAAACACTTCACGAATGCGGCAGGACTTGTTACTGATCAACTCGATTACACAGAGAACGGAGAACCATCATCGGCAATCGCCGAGGAAATTGGGAAATTCTTGATTGTCTTCAAATGCAATGCAAAATCATCCGCTGATCTTGTGGAGATGGATCAATCCGCCGTTGCGTTGCGAATTATCAAGTAGCTAGCGATAGGGCGGCCAAAGTTGCGGGTTCCGAGCCAATAACCGCCAATCCGGAAACTGCACAACTATCTTTTTTCCTCCCCCCTCGCCGCGTCCCACCCCCATGCTTTATCGTCAAAAGCGTATGGCACCTGAGAACAACATCCCCCATCCCGCGCCTGAAGCGGAAGAAGTCTACCGCCGCTGGCTCCAGTTTCTTGATGATGAGTTCGTCCGTCACGGCTCCCCCGAACGCCGCTCCGAGATTGTGCGTGACCAGCTCTACCAGCTCTACCTGGGCCGTCCACATGGAGGCAAGCTCAACCTCACTCTCACCTCCGAACTGCCCGGCAACGTAGTCAGCCTCTCTCTTGACCCGGAGAACGTGACCCTCGAAGCCCAGCACTTCGCCGACGCCGATCCCAAAAAGTACAACCCCCGCAAGCCGCTGCTCTGGTTCTGGCAGATGTTCGACCGCTCTCCTGTCGGACTCAACCACTGGCTGGGGATCCGCTTCCGCTGCATGCTGGGCCGCCACATCTTTGACCACATGGGCACCGGAGTCAAGATCTACCACGGCGTCGATCTCACCTACGGCTACAATATTTCCATCGGCGACGGCGTCACCATCCGTCAGCGCGCCCTCTTGAACGACCGCGGCGGCATTACCATCGGCAAGGGCGCCGTCATCGGCTCCTTCGCCCGCATCTATTCCCACTCCCATAACTCTGAAAACTTCGATCAGGTAGCGCTCGTCCCCACCGTCATCGGTCCCGGCGCCCGCATCGGCAGCCACGCCATCGTCCTCGCCGGCCAGCACGTAGCCGCAGGCGAGTCCGTAGGCAGCTTCCCCACCGACCGCATTTGAGGAACGCCGCCGTCTTCCCGTAGGGAAGAAATGAGAATAGCCCCAATCTGTTGTCCGCGTCCCGTAGGGCCGCGGCGAATTCCTCTCGCCCGATCGATCATGCTGATGAGATTGCCCTGATGGTAAAAACGCGCCTGCCCTGCTGGTGATACATTGATCGAATAAACCCGAGATGAATGGGGGAGTTATGGCAAACTCAAGGCCTTCGGTCACACGGCGAGAATTCATGATCGGATCGGTTGCATTGGCCAATAGCCTGGCGGCAAAGGCCAACGGCATTTCCGTTGCCTCAGGGGATTCAGGCGATGACTTCCGCCTCAATCAACAGCGTCGCCGTCAGGATCTCTGGAGTTTGCTAGGTGACCTGCCCTGGGACCACAAGCCCGCACCGCCGCAACTGGTGCGCACAGAAAAGCACGACGGCTACACGTTGCAGCGTTGGGTCCTCGATCTGAATGGAATCGAACCAGTCCCCGCTCTCTTGCTGATTCCCGACCACCGGCAAAATCCCGCTCCCGGGCTGCAATTCATTCACTGGCATGCCGGCCAATACGACCTCGGCAAGGAACAACTGCTCAAGGGGGTTGACGTTCAGCCTGCGTACGCGCCCGTCTGCGCAGAAAAGGGACTGGTCACGCTGGCCATCGATAGCTGGTGCTTCGGCGAGCGCAAGCACGATGCCAACGGCCGCCGTGGCGAAGAAGATGCCTTCAAGGAGATGTTATGGCGGGGACGAGTGCTATGGGGGATGATGATGTTCGACGAGTTCCGCGCCCTCGATTTCCTTGCCGGCCGTCCTGAAGTGGACTCCACCCGGCTGGGCGCATTCGGCATGTCCATGGGATCGACAAAGACCTGGTGGCTTGCGGCGCTCGATCCGCGCGTGCATCTGGCCATCGACGTTTGCTGTCTCACCGACTTCGAGTCGCTCATTCAGGCCCACAATCTGAGCGGTCACGGCCTCTTCTACTTCGTCCCTTCCCTGCTCAAGCACTTCGATACGGCGCAGATCAATGCATTAATTGTGCCGCGCGCCCACCTGAGCGTGAACGGCCGCAAAGACACTCTCACCCCTCCCGCCGGCGTAGAGAAGATTCGCAACGAGCTCACGCCTTTGTATCGCACCTATGGCCGCGAAGAAGATTTGCACATTGAGCTTTTCGACTGCGCGCATCAGGAGCTACCCGAAATGCGGGAGCTGATACTCAAATGGATGGACCACTACCTGCTGACTTGACCCCCTGAATCCGTCCACTTTGGAATACGATTTTGACTCCGCCTCCGCCCTTGCCATACGACCATTGGACTATTGAATTTCGTCATTTGGTGACGAGTCTAAATAGTTCATTTCATCAGGCTTTCCGGGTGCTGTTACCTCGATAGAAATTTGCGCCGTCCTGAGGCCCGGAGAATAGGCTGAGATCACTGCTCTTCCAGAACGATGCGTGGAGCGAAAGGCAACTCGAGTTCTGCCATTGGTCGCGTTCCAGGTTAAACCCGCCCCATGTCCAAGCCACATTTGTTTCAGGAGTTCCCCTGGCCCGTCTGAGGTGAAGGTAATTGCGGGGTACGCATCGGGAACAATTTCACCTGACCGGTCCACGACCGAGGCGGTGATATAGGCGAGGCTGTCCTGATCCCCCGATACTATTTTTGGAGTATCCGATTGCAGCACAATACTGTAAGCAGGGCCCGCGGTTCTTTGTTGGTCGCTTATTTCTTTGTTGCCGTTCCTCGCAACAGCTTTCAACGTTCCTCGTTCATAAGTTACCTTCCAAATGCGAGGCGGATAGCGTAATCCGGTACCAGAGATATTCTTCTTAGATCCCAGCGACTTTCCATTCAGAAACAATTCCACCTCGTCCTGGTTGCTGAATACCGTGACAGTTCGCGTCTTCCCTTCCTCGCCTGGCCATGTCCAGTGCCCGACAATGTGCACCATCGGCTTGTCCGTCCATTGGCTCTGATAGAAGTAATAAACCTCTTTCGGGATCCTCCAGATATCCGTCATTCCAAACGAAGTAATATGCGGGATTACCGGATCATAGGTTTCTCCCTCATTATCGAATTCGTTCCAGATGCAGCCTCCCGCCATCCAGGAACGCTGATTCAGTTCGCGCAAATACTTTTCATGAAGTTCGAGACCTTGTTCTTCGGAATACTGTCCACCGCCATACAGCCCTCGCCCAATGAGAGCGGCACTATACTCGGCCGTCATATAGGCCCGTCCGGGGTGAGATAAATGTTCCTGGTCAGTCTCCGGACTCACGCCTTCACCCACAACGTCGACCAGGGAAGCAATTTCTTCGCCGCGTGGGGCGTGCATTGCTACCGGTCGCGTTGGGTCCAGTTCACGGTAGAGGCTGGAGATCGCACCCACGACGTGGGCGGAGACGTTCGTTGGGGCATTGATCTCACCGGCAATTCCCCAAAGTACAACGGACGGGTGGTTTCGGTCTCGCTGAATCATCTCTCGAGCCATATTGGATACGTTTGCAATGTATTGGTCGGGATTCCCTATTTCTTTCATAATTGGCAACTCTTCCCAAACCATCATTCCGAGGCGATCCGAAGCGTTCATTGTGGCAATATCATGAGGATAGTGAGATGTTCGCCAAAAATTGACGCCCATATCGTGGGCCACTTCCATGTCTTTTATCAACCGGGAATTCGGCACTGCATTGCCCATGCCGGGATACGACTGATGCATGTTGGTTCCGTGTATCTGAAGCCGTTTCCCATTCAGAAAGAAACCCCGTTGCGGATCGAAATGGTACCAGCGGAACCCCAGTGGGTTTTCGCAAATGTCCAGAACATGCGGTCCCTCCTGCAGTATGGTGCGGATGCGATAAACATTAGGCGCATCAGGAGACCAGAGTTGGGGGGTTTTCAGCAAACCGCCACTCTGAGTAAACTCCTTGGTCTCTCCAGCGCCAATGGTCACTGGCGTAGAGACGGAGTCGACCAGAATGCCTTTTGGATCGAGAATTTGTTGCGTCAGAGTGAGTTGTAATGCACTCTGACTCTGGTTTGTAACTTGGCTGTGAAAGTTCGTCTCGGCCTGTGCCGCGCTGACCCTGGGCGTTGTCCAGTACATATCGGATATAAAAGTGGTATTTGTAATCAGCAGTGAAACGCTTCTATAAATACCTCCGTAGAACGCGAAGTCTGTTTTTACAGTTGGCGGCACTGTGGCATCGTAAAGATTGTTCACCTCGACAGTGAGTACGTTGTCCGCGTTGACCTTCGGTGATATTTCAAACGAGAAACCTGTATAGCCTCCTTTGTGACTGCCAAGATATTCCCCGTTCAGCCAAATCTTAGCCGTCTGATTGACGCCCTCGAATTCCAAAACCATTCTTCTTCCAACGTATTGTGAGTCGACTCGGAAGTGCTTCCGGTACCATCCGATTCCCCTCCAATAACCGGGTTCCGCGTCTGTGACGTCATACGCGTTCCAGGTATGGGGCAGATTAATGGAATTCCACCAGGAATCATCGTATTCAGGTAGGAAGGCGTCCCGAAATTTCGGTTCGACGATGGACGCGTCCACGGTATCGCGATCAAAAGATCCAAGCTCCCCTGAACCGTGAACTTGACGCTCAAAGAGCCAGCCGTCATTTAGATTTTGATCTACCCTGCCTTGTGCGCTGTCAGCAGCTATAACTCGCATTCCGCTGCATGTGAGTACAACGAAAACAGCGGCACAAACCCACGTGGGAGCCACAAGGGCTATCCAAGCGCAGATGCGCTTCCATGATGCGCGTATTTCCGGAGACGATGTTACAAACAATAACCCGCCATGATATTGCGATTTACAAAAGTTCATGTTTGTCTTTGACGATTCCTCTATCTTTCTTCAATGAGGATACAACTGTAAGGTCTGCCGGCACGGACAAACCATCATGTCATTGAGTGACAAATTGGGGGCGGAGCCATTGGCCGCGATAACTGTAGCCGCGATAACTGTATAAGAGGCTGTTTCTCGCTTGCTGAAAATGCGGCGCGCCCGGCAAGTCTTGCCGGGCGCGCCAAGTTCAGGTGTGCTTAAAAGGTTAAGTGCGCGGAGAACTGTACCTCACGTGGCGAATTCATGTTGTAGGTCTTCAACACGACACCGGAACCGTCATCGAGCCCGTTGCCGGATGGATCGTTGTTGGCGAACTCATTGCCGGGATTGTTGAAGACGTTAAAGAAATCAGCCTCCAACTTGAACTGCACGTGCCCCGGTAAATTGAATTTCTTTTGGATCGAGGAATCGGTATCGTACAGCCAGGTCGATTGCATGACCCGATTGGTAAAGGGGTTGAAGGTTCCCAGGCCAGTCTCCACGATGCAGTTCGTGGACGTGCCCGGGCATGAGGGGCTGCTCGGTGTGTTGCTCAGTATCACCGGGACATTGTTGGTAAGATAGTTGGCGGTATCGGCCGGATTGAGATTCAACGGCGCGTAAGCGGGAGCGTAACCCGCGGGGACGCCCATGACACCTCCGGGTTGGTTGACCTGGCTTGCCGGAATAAATCCGTTATACAACAGGTAGCCACTGAAGCACTGTCCGCTGCGGCAGTCCTGAACTGGAACACTGCGGCCGTAGTACTTTATCGGGGCGCCAGTCGGATAAAGGCCATAGTTGTCCAGGTAGAAGGAGTTGCTGGTCATATTGCCAAGACCAGTGATCTGCCAGCCGCCGATAAAGGCGTCAACGGCCCTCGGGACGTTACCGCCCAGCCGCTTGCCCCGTCCGAACGGCAACTCCACGATGAAGTTATAGCGCACTTCCTGCTTGGGAATCGTCGTATCCTGCCCATAATACAATTGCTTGATGCGCTGATGGAGATCCTGGGACACTTGACCCGTCGGCCAGGATGATGCCGGTTCGACGCCCGATTCCCACCCGTATCCGCCGGCCGAGAAGGAGTCAACCAGATCGTAGAATACCTGGAACCCATAGCCTTTTGCGAAGTGGCGCTCCAACTCCGCTACCCCGCCCCAGGAATTTCCCCAGCCGTACCTGCCAAACTCCTGTATGTCGGACCACGGACTTAACGGGTTGGGGGCGCCTTGGTAACTCCCCGGCAAGCCAAGGGTACCGTAGACAGCAAGGGGGCGAACCACCTGATCTGCATACAGGCCATTATCCGGGCCAGGAGGAATCAGCGTCCCTAAGTTGGTATACCAGGTGTAGTTGCCGTTGTTGTTGATGTACTCATTCAGATCCTGGTACATGTCCATGTGCGAGGTGTGGTTCCCTATGTAGCTGAGGCGCAGCACCATTTTGGAAACCAGCTCCTTTTCAAGAGTCAGGTTCCAGGTGTCTACGCGCGGGCTGGGCGAGTGTTGATCGAAGAAGGCATCGTTGATGTCCCCGTTGTTCAAAGCGTCGGTGGCCGAGGCGGCGCCATTGAATACGTTAGCGGTGTTCAGGCCGCTGATGAGGTTGGTGAAGCCGTAGTTGGTATTGGTGGCTGGACTGGTGATCAGGCCATAGTTCTGAACGCCGTCCGGCGAAGTGGAAGCTAAGTCGTAAGGATCGACATTGCTCGGATCTTGCCGCCAGGGGACGTTATTCTTCATGCGGTCGTTCCAACCCCAGATTGCCAAGGGGTAGAAATTGAGCGCATAACCGCCGCGGAGCACGAAGGCCTTGCGGCCGTCCAGTGCCTGGTAGGAAAAGCCCAGGTGCGGACCGATATCGTGCATGTTGTTATTTACAAGATTGTCAGGCAAACCAGCCTCGGCTGTGGTCTCAAAGGTGACGCCGATGCTCTCAAGATTTTGAATGTACCCATAGGACGAGTCGTGATACTTGGTGAAGATGGGATTGTTCGGATCATTGAGATTACTTTTTGTCACAACCGAGTTATTTTTCAGGTCGAATCCGGTGATCGCGCCTTCCTTATCAACCGGGAAGGGATTGAAGTCCCAGCGCAGGCCGGCGTTCAGCTTCAAACGCTGGTTAAACTTATAGTTATCCTGTATGTACCCGGCATCCTCCTTACGGATCATGTAGTACTTGCCTTTGACTGACCTGTAAGAGTAGTTGCCAAACCCCAGGAATGCTCCGCCCCCAACGGAGCCTGTGTTGTTATATCCCTGGGCACGGTCCGGGTAGGCAGGATCGTAAAGCCCCGTGGAACTCGACGACCAACCGACTGCCCCCTCCGCATGTTGCTGCTGCGGCAGGTAGGTTAGCTGGTCGTACCGCAGGTGCACGCCATACTGGATTTCATGCTTGCCTGCCAGCTTCGTTCCGTTGTCGTCCACGACGAAGTAGGCGAAGAATTGGCCATAATTGTAGTGCGGGGACATGTAGTTGGCGTCTGGGGATGTCCCGAAACCGATGTTATAAATCACCGGAAATCCACCGCTGCCGTTAGGGTTAGACAAGCCCAGTTGGGCGTCCCAGTTTTTAGTGGTATCCCCGCCGCCACCCTCTAGATCCTCTGAGTAGGTGGCGCTGACCGTGAAATCATTGACCAGCTTGGGGTTGAAGGTGTGGGTCCAATCCGCTGAAAAGCTCTGGTTTGGATACCTAGATGCGACGGTGTTGGCGTTCCCGTCCAGCGGTACAGGAGCGCTACCGTTAGTATGTTGAAGATCGGTTTCAGTCGCCTTCGATAAGCGGACATAGACCAGATCTTTGTCGCTGAACCGTTGGTCCACGCGCAGGACATAGGTGGCCTGGTTACTATTATGCGCCGCCGGAGCGTACAAGTTATAACCAAGAAATGGGTTTACGTTGGGGAGGCTTGGCTGCGGCAAATCGGACAGCAAAAAATTGTAGAGGGGACTCATGCAACCATTTACCGGATCCCCCAGAGGGGTAGTGCAGACTGTGGTACCGATTTTATTATTAACGAACATCGGGCGCGTGGTGGGATCCCCGAGGGTCGTGTATTCCGCGAACGGGTTGTAGAGCTGCTGCATCACACCTCCGACAATGTCCCCGGATAAATCCCCGCTGCGCACTTTGGCATCCGGAACTTTAGACGGTGTGATGGTGCCCTGACGCAGCGAGAGGGCCTCATAGCTAAAGAACCAGAATGTCTTATTCCTTCCGTTGTATACCTTGGGGATGGCGATCGGGCCGCCAGCCGAGCCTCCGTACTCATTGCGGATGAGTTTGCCAGGAGTACCGGGAGAAGTGCCGGGAGGGAGGTCCTGCCTGGCCCACGCGTAGCCGTAAGAGTTATCGCGATTGGTCTCGAACAGAGAGCCGTGCCAATTGTTCGTGCCGCTCTTGGTCACCATGATGATATCGGTAGGGCGTGGAGATTTGGCCGAAGTCGAGTTGGTCTCGACGGTGAACTCCCCAATGCTCTCCAGGCCGGGCGGCCGGTTAACCGTCTGCGCGGCGTAGCCCATGTCTGTCAGGGGGGCGTTGTCTATGGTGACATCATGGGTGCCGACGGCCTCGCCAAAGGTGCGAAAGTTGCCATTACTGTCGGAGGGGGTGGTGCCCGGAACCGTCGACATGAGGCTCATAATGTTGCGCCCGTTCAGGGGCAATTCTTCGATGCGTCTGGCTTCCAGGGTTGAGCCGAGCTCCGCATTTTCGGTGTTCAGCAGGGGCGTCACATCGCCCACCACTACGGTTGTCTTGGTTCCGGCCGGAAGGAGGGTGACGCTCACGGCTGCCGTCACGTCCACTTGTACGGTCAGCTTGCCCTCGTACTGCGCCATGCCGGCGTAGTTCGCGATCAGTTTGTAGTGGCCGTTGGTCACCGCCGGAAAGACAAAGAGGCCGTCACGGTTGGTGACACTTTTGAGCTCGACATTCGTGTCCATGTTCACCAGGGACACATCCGCTTTGACAATCACAGCGCCGGCCTTGTCCACCACGACCCCGTTGACGCTGCCGCTACCGGTCTGAGCCCAGGCGACGCCTGCGATCAAAACAGCAAAGAGAAAAATAATAACTGTCGCTTTCATTCCCTTCAAAACAAATGTCTTCTTCATACGACTCTCCTATTTAAAGTTGATTGGAACGGTGTTTGAATCTGTCGATCTAATTGATCCAAACATCATGTCTCCTTTTTCTGGAATTCAGGTTGCTTCCGGAATCCAGAATGCGGATAATTATCCCGAAGTGTGGTTGTTGGAGGCGAAGTTATCACACTTGTAAAAGACAGTCAAGCCAAATTTGTGAAGAGCAACATGATTGGCGCAACTTGCAGAATAATAAGGGTTAACGGATAGAAACCGTACTTTATCGAGCCTCACTTTTCTCTTTTGCGGCAAAAGTGGCGCGAAGGCATTGCACTCTATGGCCAATTTTGCCTGGAACTCAGATGGATTCAGGATGCTGAGGTTTGGAACTCAGTTCGGTACACGCGATCGCCCCTGCCAGTTCTCACCTTGCCACGAAAGATCGCCGGGTTCATCCGCGTTCTTATGACGCAGTCGTCGAACACCTGCGATACTCGCTGTTCCAGCGACATACGCGACTGCGTCAGATTTGCGATTAGCAGAAGCGTGCTCATCCCAGCCCGCTGGAAATCGTCTCGTCTTGTTTGCCGTGTGTGCCGCAACCCGTGCTGATTCATTTGTGCGGGCAGCAGGAGTTAAGCTCCGTGAGTGCGTATACTGATGCGGGCCGGCAATAGCTATGCCAGCCAGGGAAGAGTGAGGACGAGCGAATGGAAACAGGTAGAAGGCAATTCCTGAAGACGGCGGGACTCTCGATGGTGGGCGCCGCTGGATCAAGGACCGCCGAGGCGAACCAGCAGATAAGAGCGACTGGCTTTCCGGTCTTTGACGTCCACGATTTCGGCGCCACCCCGGACGGCTCCACTGTGAGTACGGAGCCCATCCGTCAAGCCATTGTGGCGGCGTCACAGAATGGCGGTGGCGTTGTCTATTTCCCTCCAGGCGACTATCTCAGCGGCACAATCGAACTCAAGGACAGAGTCACGCTCTATCTTGAAGCCGGCGCCACCATTTATGGCAGCAAAGAGAAAAAAGATTACAACGCGCTGCACAACTCTCTTGTACACGCTGAAAACGCCACCGATGCCGCAATTCGGGGCCGCGGCACCATCGACGGCAACGGACCCGCCTTTTGGCAGCGCGTGAACGGTCGCTGGGATACAGGGCCATGGGAGCCTTCCGGCATCCTCAACACTGTCGGCTGCAAGAACCTGCTGCTGGAAGGCGTCACGCTGCGCAACAGTCCCGGGTGGACCGTTCACCCTGTGGATTGTGACCGTTTGACGATCCACGGAATCTCGATCATTAACGCGATCGATCCCGAGAACCAGGGGCCAAACACCGATGGAATCGATCCCGACGCTTGCACGCGCGTCCGCATCTCCGATTGTTACATTCAGTCGGGCGACGATTGCATCGTGCTCAAAGTCACCAACCGGCCGGGCGGCAATCGTTCTTGCAGCGACATCGCAGTAACCAACTGCGTGCTGGCGACTAGGGAGACGGCTCTGAAAATTGGCTCTGAAACATACGGCGAGTTCCGCAACATAACGTTCTCGAACTGCGCGGTCAAGGATGCGGGATGCGGCGTCGGCCTGTGGATGCGCGATGGCGGCATCATCGAGGGCTGGACCGTGGACAACATCTCCATGACCCTCACCGGCGGCGGGACACCGATCTACATGACATCGTATCCTCGCAGCCGGCTGTTCGAACCCGGCGATAAAGTTGCACCGGAGAAGTCTCTGGCAACGGTTCGGAACGTCATGGTTTCCAACGTCACAGCCCGCGCCGATGGCGGCATCTTTCTGCAAGGCATGGAGGAAAAGCCGCTCGATGGCATTGTCCTGGACAACATCCACATCCGGATGAGAGGGGCAACAGAAAAGCCGCTGAGCGCGAATCCGCCGTATCCATTTCCCCTCTGGGGTCACCAACGCGCGCCTTACGACATCTATTGCCGCTATGTTCACGACTTGAAGCTCCGCAATGTGCAACTGACATGGGAATCGCCCGAGAAGCCCGAATGGAGCAGCGCGATTCGCTGTCGCAACCTCCGTGATGTTGAGATTGACGGGTTCGTTGGGCGGCAGGCGCTGGGATCGGATGCGCCGGCGATCTGGCTGCGGGACACGAGAAACGCCTTCATCCACAACTGCCGGGCTGAACAAGGCACCGGCGACTTTCTTAAACTCGACCAGGGTTCTGAGCACGTCACTTTGTTGGGCAACGAGTTGAGCGAGGCGAGGAAGACAGCGGTATTCGAACCAGGAGTGAGCCCGGACGAACTGTTTGAATCGGGAAACAGGCTACCGCGCTGACCTGCTGGCGGGCGCGAGGGCCATCAATGTAGCGCAACCTGAAGGTATTTGTCTCTGCCCGCCGCAAGCGCAGAATTGAGTTTGACAGGGGTTTCCCAGAGCAATATTGTGATTAACAACAAAAATCGTATGAAAGCCGCAGCCCAGTGAAAAAATACGCAGCAATCTTCGCGGAGTGCGCGATCACACTCTGCATGGTGAGCCAGATGGCAAGCCAAACGACGCGTGCACGCGAGTTCAGCGTAGTGGGCCCCGGTGGCGGCGGCTCCATGTTCAACCCTGCCATCAGCCCGCACGATCCCAACGAGGTGCTGGTCAGATGCGATATGACGGGGGCCTTTATAACCCATAATGCCGGCCAGACTTGGCGCATGTTCAATCTGCGCGGCGCAATTCGTTTTTTCGCCTTTGATCCCTTGCGGCCCCGCGTGATGTATGCGGCGAACCATGCGCTGTGGCGCAGCATGGACGATGGCGAATCCTGGAATTTGGTCTGGCCGAAGCCGTCTACGGTGGTCGGGGTTCGCATGAACGAAGACCATGCAGACGAGACTGTCCTCTCCAATGCCAATCCTCTTGGACAGATCGTGGGGCTGGCCATCGATCCCGCTGATCCGCACATCCTGACGGCAGCAGCGGTCAAAGACAAATCGGCCGCACTCTATACGTCCAAAGACGATGGACAAAACTGGGAGAAGGAGACGGATCTGCCGGAAGTTCCGCAAGGCAGAAATCCAGCGGGCTTCTTTGAGGGAATCTGGATCGATCCTCACTCCGCGGTGAGTGACCGCGACATATATGCTGCCGGCGAGCACAGCGTGATGGTGCGGCATCTTGGCAAGTGGCAGAATCGGCCTGTTCCAGCCGCGGTTGAGTTCGCCGATGTCAGCGCCGGCTTCTCTTCTCCGCATGGCGTCAGGTTGTATGCCGCCGCGGACGCAGGAGTCTTCGTCTCGAATGACGGCGCCGCAACCTGGACTGTCGCCCCCTTTCCTGGCAAGGGCGCACAGACTCGCGCCATCGCCGCCAGTCTCAATCATCCCGAGACTGCCTATGTCTCCTACAAATATCTTGAGTTGGACGGGAAGACCTGGCTGGGGGTCGCCAAAACAACCGATGGCGGCATCACCTGGACTCTGGTCTGGAAGGACCCGTATGGGATGGATCTTATATTCCCCGATGCGCCGAACATTCATGACGCATGGCTTGAAGCGCTTGGCACCGAGTGGGGCGATAATCCACGCGGGCTGGCCGTATCCGCGCAAGATCCAAACGTCGCCTACAGCACGGACGATCGCACCATGAAGACCACAGACGGCGGAGCAAACTGGTACGCAGTCTATTCCAAAAAGGTGCCGGGCGCAGGTTGGACGACCACTGGCCTCAATGTGACCACCACCTACGGTTATCTCTTCGACCCCTTCGATATGCGCCGGCGCTTCATCCTCACTACGGACATTGGCCTGTTTCGCAGCGAAGATAACGGTCGCTCCTGGATTCGCTCGGTGGACGGCGCTCCCGATCGTTGGGCCAACACCACCTATTGGATGGTCTTCGATCCCGACGTTCGCGGCAAAGTGTGGAGCGCAATGAGCGATGTGCATGACCTACCCCGGCCAAAGATGTGGCGCAGAAGCGATGTGAAAAAGTACGTGGGCGGCCTTTGTCTGAGCCTCGATGGCGGCCGGACGTGGAAAAAGTCGAATCAGGGTATGCCCGAGACAGCTCCCACCCACATCCTGCTCGATCCTTCAAGCCCGGTGGGGAGGAGAGTTCTCTGGGTAGCCGCCATGGGGCGTGGGGTCTACAAAAGCACCGACGACGGTGTTACCTGGACCCTGAAGAACAACGGCATTGCGCAGACCAACCCGCTTGCCTGGCGCCTCGCCCGATCGAGTGACGGTACCCTCTACGTGGTGATCGCGCGGCGCAGCGATGATGGAAGCATTGGCACAGCCGGCGACGGAGCCATCTACAAATCCACCGACGGCGCGGAATCCTGGACCCCAGTGAATCTGCCCGCCGGGACCAACGGGCCCAACGGCCTGGCCATCGATCCGCAGGATCCCCGGCGCCTGTACCTCGCGGCCTGGGGTCGGGCGGTCGGGATGGAAGGAGCGGGTGGAGGAATCTTTCTCTCTACCGATGGAGGCAGCACCTGGAAGAGCGCTCTTGACCGTGACCAGCACGTCTATGACGTCACGGTCGAGCCGAGCAATGCCAACACCCTCTATGCCTCGGGCTTTCAATCCTCCGCATGGATTTCGAAAGACCGTGGAGCGCACTGGACGCGTATTCCCGGCTACAACTTCAAGTGGGGCCATCGCGTTTCGCCTGACCTGGTGGATCCAAGCATGATCTACATCAGCACCTTCGGGGGCAGCGTGTGGCATGGTCCCTCCTCAGGCGCCAAAGGTCATGCAGACATCGCCACTCCCGTTCTGCAGCCCAGACAGTAATCGTAGGAAACGCGTTTAACCGACGAGAGAAATCGAGGGACTATGACAATAAATCGACGTAACTTCATTGGCGGAGCGATTGCAGCTGCCTCCGTTTCACCATTCGCGAGCAAGTTGGCAACCGCTGCTCCTGGCGCTGGCCCTGATGTTCCTCCCTGGCCGCAAGGCTGGCTGAGAAAGGGGCTGATCAATGCGGGTGGCACCCATGAGCCTTACCTCTTCATAGTCCGCCGCGGCGGTCAGCGTCTTGACGCGCGCAAATACAGCGATTACGAGCAAAGCGAAGAGTTGATTCGTGGGCTCCATGATTCCGGCGTAGAAGTCTTCCATACGCATCTCTACAAGGGCTTCGGCATGGAGGCAGAACTCGAAGGGATGGAGGAGACGCGCAAAGCAGTCCAGATTGCTCACCGCCTGGGAATGAAGGTCGATACCTATATCCAGTGGAACAGCATGATGTACGAAACCTTCTTTGCCGAAGAGCCAAGAGCTGTCAACTGGATTCAGCGCAATGCTGCTGGACTTCCCATCCTTCTTACCTACGGCTACCAGCAGTCGTTCCGCTATCGGCCCTGCTTCTCCAATCAGGACTACCTCGACTACCTCAAGAAAGTGGTCCGGTATGCCATCGTTGAGGCGAAAACCGACTTTATCCACTTCGACAACTTCGATTACAACGCCGAGCCGGATTCTTGTCATTGCGAAGCGTGCAAAGCAGGATTCAGAAAGCGCCTCAAGACCAAGTACAGCGCCGCGCAACTGCGAGAGAGGTTCGGCTTCGAGCGGGTTGACTTTGTGAATCCGCCACAGTGGAACTCGAGTAACCGGCCGGAGAAAATGCAGATTATCTTTGATCCTGCCATTCAGGAGTGGATCGATTATCGCTGCCAGACTTTGGCGGATGCGCTTGGACAAATGTCTGATTATGCGGCCTCGTTGAATCCTGAAGTGGCTTTGGAAACCAATCCGGAAGGCATCGACGGTGAAAACCGCACCTGGGTGGCGGGTATCGATCTCCCTCGCATTCTCAAGCACACCAAGGCGTATTGGAGCGAAGAGGAAGAGATCATCGGCCTTCATCCGGATGGCCGGCTGGTTTCGAGAATTCGGAGTTACAAGGTTGCCAGGGCATTCTCGAACATTCTCATGACCTACATAGAGTCACCCCCGCTGGCATTCGCCGAATCTCTCGCGTTCAATCAGACGCCGGGATTTGTAGGAGAGTACCCATTATCGAAGATAACTCGCGAATATATCGAGTTTTACCAGCGGAACAGGGATAGGTACGAAGACGCGGAAGACCTGGCCGATGTGGGGATCCTGCGCTCGTATGCTTCATTAACCTATAACAATGCGGCTGCGCAACTTTGTACGGTACTTGTCGAGCAGGCCCTGATCGAGGCAGGCATTCCCTTCGATCATGTCTTCGATGAGGGACTTGGTGATCTCGCTAAATACAAGGTCTTGATTCTTCCAAACTCCGAGTGCCTTTCCGACGAACAGATAGCGCTTATTCGTAGCTACGTCGAGCGTGGTGGTGCTCTGGTTGCGACCGGACAGGCTGGACAATACGACGAATGGAGACGCGTCAGGATCAAGCCCGGCCTGATCGGCATGGTAGATGATCAGAAGCCGGTTCCGGATTATGAGGAGGACGTGGAGTTCCAGGTGGGCGTCGCCGGGCCGTCATCCAGAAAGACGGTGGGCCGTGGAAGAGTTGGATACATGCCAACGGTGGAATACGATGGCGCGCTTCCCCCTCATCAACCATACTTCGCAATCAAGAGCGAGTTCTGGAAGCGTCCGAAGAATTGGAGAGAGGTTGTTGAACTCGTGCAGTGGGCCGCACAGGACCAACTGCAGATCAAGCTGGATGGGCCGCGAGGGATGGTTGTCAATTACACAGGTCAGCCGTCGAAACAGCGGGCGTTCGTTCACCTTCTGAATTACGCCCAAACCGCGCCTGCAACCGCTAAGCCCATCAGTCTCGGCGTACGGTTGCCTGATAATCGGCAGGCGTCCAGGATCACGGTCTATACTCCTGGCCAGAAGGCGGGACATGCGATCAGTTTTAGCAAGGACGGGTCTATGACAATCTTCAGTATTCCCCGCGTAGAAGTCTATTCGCTTGCCATGATCGAATGGTGAGGTTCCGGGTCTGCATCGAGTCCTGTTATACGCTCGATGCGGACCCTGCCAGCAGGCGGTTTCGAAGGAGAAGCGAGTGGCCGCATCACTGCACTTGATGGTCTGTTCTTAGGGGGAAATTCTCAGCGCCCTTCAGCACCCTCGGGGGCCACGCGAAAGAAAAGGCCACTATCGTAAGTTATTCATTTTTAGTAATTTATGGTAGGCACGACTGGATTCGAACCAGCGACCTCTTCCGTGTCAAGGAAGCGCTCTAACCAACTGAGCTACGCGCCTGCAAAGCAATATCTGATAGTTTATCAGGATCGGCGCGGCAGGAAAAGCTCAAAGGGCTGCCGCGCCCATAGGCCATGCTGTACCATCGTTGACTAACGAAGAACTCTCCTCCGACGGCGAATCTTGCTCCGGCGTTTTCCTCTGGCGGCATGGCCTTTCCTTGGAGAAGACAGCAGTCTCGAAGAACGCTCCCGAACGGGGATGGGCGCTTCCGATTGCTCTGTTCAAGAAAGCCGCCATGACTGATTCAGCGAATATCCGGTCAAATCCATTCCGCACCACCCCCAATCTGCTCACGCTGCTGCGCATCTGCCTGGTGCCGTTTCTGGTTGCAGCCATCTGGAAGCCCACTACGCACTGGGCTTCGGCCTTTTTGTGGTGGCGGGATTGACCGATGCGCTGGATGGCATGCTGGCGCGGGTGCTGAAGCAGCGCACCATGCTTGGCCAGTACCTCGACCCGGTGGCCGACAAGCTGCTGCTGAGCACGCTCTTCCTGGTGCTCACCTACAAGGGGCTGATTCCGGCCAGGGTGACGGTGCTGGTCTTCGGCAGGGATGTGGGAATCCTGGTGGTCTCGGCCATTCTTTACGCGGCGGTGGGCCGGCGCGAGTTCAGCCCCAGCATCTTCGGCAAGGCCAATACCGTGGCCCAGGTCAGCGCGGTGGCTGCCGTGCTGCTGCAATCAGATCTTTATTGGCCCATTGGGTGAAGGTCGTGAGCACATGTGGCGCTCGACGCCACGATGGTGCTGACCGTGGCCTCGGGCCTGCATTACGCATGGGCAGCGTCGCGCCGGCTAGGTGCTCCGGCGAACCACGCTCCCGGCGTCAAATGAGGCATTCGGTTTTTATCCGGCCTTAAATGTCGTCCGGAATGTCTTCTTCTGTTTCGACGGTGTCTTCAATCTCCATATCGCGAAACTCTTCGGAGTCAAAGACCTCGCCACAATCCAGGCACTCGACAAACTCGGTGTCTTCGTGCCGGGAAACGATTCGTACCCTTGGGTGTCTGCAGGCGGTTGCCATCGCTCTTGGTGTCGGTGGAATAAAGTACTCTTTCCGCCAGATTGTAGCGGTCTTTGCGGCAATTGAAAACGGATATTTGTTGAATCTTCCCATTCCTGGTACTGATTTTCCAAATACGAGCAGTACCGATTCCAGGCCGGGACTTGAAATCCCGACAGAAATGGTCGTATACTAAATACGGACCGAAGAAGTCGGATATTCCATGCTCAAGCTGACCAAGAAAGCCGATTACGGGCTGATGGCGCTCAAGTACCTGGCCGAGCACCCGGAGACCACTGCGCTCAGCGCCAAGGACGTGGCCGACGCCTACGGGATTCCGGCGCAACTGCTGGCCAAGATTCTGCAGCAGTTGACCAAATCCGGGCTGCTGCGCTCGCACGCCGGCATGAACGGCGGCTATGCGCTGGCCAGGGATGCGCGCGGGATTTCGGCCTACGAGGTGATTCTGGCCATCGACGGCCCGTTTTTCATCACCTCCTGCACCAAGGGCACGAAGGGCTGCGAGCTGACCCCGAGCTGCACCATCAAGGAGCCTCTGGCGCGGGTGAACGACACCATCGCCGGAGTGCTGAAGAGCATCAGCATTCAGGATCTGGCGGAGCACGAACACTCCCATGGCAAGCCTGCACGTAGCGCAGCGGATTGGTTGCATTGACGACTTGTAACGAAAGCATTTTCCCCTCCGCGCCGAGACCAACTGCGTGCGGAGCAGAACAGAGAAGGATGGAGACCAAAATGAGCACATTTGCCAGCCAAGTGGAAGTTCCGGCAGGCGTAAACCTGCCGATTTATATGGATAATCACGCCACCAGCCCGCTCGATCCGCGGGTGCTGGAGGCGATGATGCCCTACTTCACCACCAAGTTCGGCAACGCGGCCAGCCGCAACCACTCCTTTGGATGGGAGGCGGAGCAGGCCGTCGAAGCGGCGCGCGAGCAGATTGCGCAGGCTGATCGGCGCCACCGCCAAGGAGATCATCTTCACCTCCGGCGCCACCGAGAGCAACAACCTGGCCATCAAGGGCATCGCCGAGATGTACCGCGAGCGCGGCAACCACATCATCACCCAGGTCACCGAGCACAAGGCCGTGCTCGATACCTGCAAGCGCCTGGAGAAGTACGGCTATCGCGTCACCTATCTGCCGGTGAAGGCCGACGGCCTCATCGACCTCGAAGACCTGAAGCGGGCCATGGACGACAAGACCATCCTGGTCACCATCATGGCGGCCAACAACGAGATCGGCGTCCTGCAGCCCATCGCCGAAATCGGCAAGCTCTGTCATGAGAAGGGCGTCATCTTCCACACCGACGCGGTGCAGGCGGTGGGCAAGGTTCCGGTCAACGTGATCGCCGACAACATCGACGTGCTCTCGCTCTCCGGCCACAAGATTTACGGCCCCAAGGGCGTGGGCGCGCTCTATGTTCGCCGGCGCAATCCGCGCGTGCAGATCGCCGCGCAGATCGACGGCGGCGGCCACGAGCGCGGCATGAGGTCCGGCACGCTGAATGTTCCCGGCATCGTCGGCCTGGGCAAGGCCTGCGAGATCGCTCTGCGAAGAGATGGACTCCGAAGCGGCCTATCTGCGCGGCCTGCGCGACCGGCTGAAGGCGAAGCTCGAATCCGAGCTGGACTACGTTCACGTGAACGGCTCCATGGAGCATCGCCTGCCCGGCAACCTGAACATGAGCTTTGTCTACGTCGAAGGCGAGTCGCTGCTGATGGGCATCAACGACGTAGCGGTCTCCAGCGGTTCGGCCTGCACCTCGGCCACGCTTGAGCCGTCTTACGTGCTGAAGGCCCTGGGCCTCGGCGACGATGTGGCGCACAGCTCCATCCGCTTCGGTCTGGGCCGCTTCAACACCCAGGCCGAAGTGGACTACGTGGCCGCCAAGGTCATCGACGTCGTCAAGCATCTGCGCAAGCTTTCACCGCTCTACGAGATGGTGCAGGAAGGCATCGACCTGACCAAGATTCAATGGGCGGCGCATTAAGGCAGGGCGAGCTAGGGATTCTAAGTTTACTCAGCTTATCATCGTGCTCAGGCAACTAGTCGGCTAACTAGGAATGCTGCCGATTAAGCATCGGCAAGCATACCTGCCGAATCAAATAAGAGAACAGCGGCTTCCCCCGCAGGAGGAGTGAACACATGGCATACAGCGACAAGGTAATCGACCACTACAACAACCCGCGCAACGTGGGCCAACTGGACAAGAGCTCGACGGAAGTCGGCACCGGCCTGGTGGGCGCGCCGGAGTGCGGCGACGTGATGCGGCTGCAGATTCGCGTGAACCCCGAGACGCAGGTCATTGAAGAAGCCAAGTTCAAGACCTTCGGCTGCGGCTCGGCGATCGCCAGCTCTTCGCTGGCCACCGAGTGGATCAAGGGCCGCACCGTCGACGACGCGCTGGCCATCAAGAACACCGACATCGTGAAGGAACTCTCGCTTCCGCCGGTCAAGATTCACTGCTCGGTGCTGGCCGAGGATGCGATCCGCGCGGCCATCGGCGACTGGAAGAAGAAGAACGGCGTGGCGGAAACGGCCGACGTCGCAGCGACAGCTGCAGTAAGTCGCGCAGTAGAAGAAGGCAAGTATGTGCGAACATGGTGACAATCGAATCGAAGCCCGCTCGAGGGCAGCGTCCGCTGCACGAGACCGCACAGGGCAGTCTGCCGCTGCACCGCAGGCTGCAGCGCGGCACTGCGCCGCAGTCAGGGCTTGCAGGTGACCGAGCGCGCCATCAAGCGCATTCGCGTGGCCATGGCCAAGGAAGGCGTCTCGCCGGAACGAGGGCGGACTGCGCCTGGGCGTGATGGGCGGCGGATGCTCGGGGCTTTCTTACTCCATCAAGTTCGACACGCAGCCCCGCGAGCGCGACCGCATCTACGAGTTCGACGGCGTGCGCGTCTTCGTCGATCCCAAGTCGTTCCTCTATCTGCACGGCATGACGCTGGATTACGAGGAGACGCTGATGCGGCAGGGATTCAACTTCATCAATCCGAACTCCACGCGCTCCTGCGGCTGCGGTTCGTCGTTCTCGTAGTAGCAGTTGCAACGTCAAAGGGTTCGGTGCAATCATGTTGAAGATTCTCGATTCCGCGGTTCCCGTCGCCTGCTGGTCCTGTTCCATCGGCCACAACGACTCCACGCTTTTTTGCCCGCACTGCAGCAAGATTCAGCCTCCTCCGGCGGCGATTATTTCCACGTCTTCGGCCTGGAGCGCCGCTTCGCCCTCGATCTCTCCGCGCTGGAGCACGAGTTTCACCGCCTCAGCCGCAAGCTGCATCCCGACCGCTTTGCCCGCGCCGATGAGAACGAGAAGCAGTGGAGCCTGGCCGACACAGCGCTGCTCAACGACGCCTATCGCACCCTGAAAGACTCCCTCCGCCGCACCGAATACCTGCTCAAGCTGCAAGGCGCGGAGATTGGCGAAGAGCACAGTCGGCAAAGACCGCAAGGATCCTTCGCGCGTTCCCGCCGATCTGCTCGAAGAGGTCTTCGAGCTGAACATGCAGCTTGAAGAGATGCGCATGGCCCGCAAAACGGGCGAAGAAGATCCCGCAGTTGCAGGCCAGCCTGGAGCAGGCCAAGAGAAAATTCGACGGCCTGCTGGAGGAGGTGGACCAGGATCTGCGCGCCAGTGGAAAGTGTGGGACGAGGGCGACGTATCCGCGCGCGCATGCCGCGCAGAAAACCATGGTGGCCCTGCTTGACCGGCGCCGCTACCTCAGCAATCTGGTTCGCGACGTAACGAGACCTTGGGAGCCTAGAAAGAAATCATGGCGGAAGGACGCGTAGTCGGAATCGACCTGGGAACCACGAACTCCCTGGTCGCTTACATGCAGGGCGATGCGCCGGTGGTGATTCCCGGCGTGGACGGCTCGAATCTGGTGCCGTCGGTGGTGGCGCTCGACCCTGTCCCCGCCGGCGGCGGCCGTCCCACGGTCACCGTGGGCAACACCGCGCGCAAGGCGCTCATCGAGACGCCGGAGCGCGTCATCTACTCCGTCAAGCGGCTGATGGGCCGCGGCCTTGAAGAAATTCAAAGCGAACTGAAGCTCTTTCCCTTCCGCCTGGCCGACGATGTCGAAGCAGGCGAAGTTCCGCGCATCCAGCTCGGCGAGATGCGCTTCACGCCGCCGGAAATCTCCGCCTACATTCTGCGCCAGCTCAAGCGCAACGCCGAGCGGTTCTTCGGCGCGCCGGTCACGCAGGCCGTCATCACCGTGCCCGCCTACTTCAACGATGCGCAGCGCCAGGCCACCAAGGACGCAGGCCGCATGGCCGGCCTCGAAGTGCTGCGCCTGGTAAACGAGCCCACCGCCGCCGCGCTTGCCTACGGCCTCGACCGCGCCAAGGAAGGCACCATCGCCGTCTACGATCTCGGCGGCGGCACCTTCGACATTTCCATCCTCAAGCTGCGCGACGGCATCTTCGAAGTGCAGTCCACCAACGGCGATACCCACCTGGGCGGCGACGATATCGACAATCTGCTGCTGGCCATCGCGCTCGACGAAATCCACGCCGAGCACGGCGTCGATCTGCGCACTCATCCCGGCGCTGTGCAGGCCTTGCGCAAAGCCGCCATCGACGCCAAGATCCAGCTCTCCACTGAGCTCGCCGCGCACTTCGATATCGAGCTGCCCAACGGCGACCGCTACCAGCGCGAAATTCCCCGCGAGGTCTTCGAACTGCTCATCGAGCCGGTGCTCGAGCGCACCGCCGGCCCCTGCAAGCAGGCCCTCACCGACGCCGGCATCACTCCCGAGCAGATTGATGAAGTGGTGCTGGTGGGCGGATCCACGCGCATTCCCGCCGTGCGCCAACTGGTCGACGATCTCTTCCATCTGGCGCGCGCGGCAAAAAGCCCCACATCGAGCTGAATCCCGACGAAGTGGTCGCGCTGGGCGCGGCCGTGCAGGCCGACATTCTGGCCGGCGCATCGAAGACCACCGAAGAGATGCTGCTGCTCGACGTGACCCCGCTCTCGCTCGGCATTGAGGCCCTCGGCGGCACGGTGGCGCGCATCATCCAGCGCAACTCCACCATTCCCGCCTCGGCCACCGAGCACTTCACCACCGGCGTCGACGGCCAGACCAACGTCGCCATTCACGTGGTGCAGGGCGAGCGCGAACTGGCCGCCGATTGCCGCTCGCTGGCGCGCTTCGACCTCAAAGGCATTCCGCCCATGTCCGCCGGGTTGCCGCGCATCGAGGTCAAGTTCCTCATCGACGCCGATGGCATCCTGCAGGTCTCCGCGCGCGAGCAGCGCAGCGGGCAAGCCGCAAAAATTGAAGTCAAGCCCACCTACGGCCTGACCGACGAGCAGGTCGAGAGCATGATTCTCGATTCCTTCGACCACGCCGAGGAGGACTTTGCCAAGCGCCTGCTCATCGAGGCCCGCAACGAGGCGGAAACAATTCTTTCCGCGGTCGAGCGCGCTCCTCAGAGCCCCGCATGGAAGCAGTTAACCGGCGAAGAACAGTCGTCCATCAACGCGGCCCGCGATCGGCTCGCAGCCATCAAACAGGGAACGACCTGGCCGCCATTCGCGAAGCGACCCTTGCTCTGGACCAGGCCACGCGCCACTTTGCCGAACTGATGATGGAAGCCGCGGTGACCACAGCCATTCGCGGCAAAACCATGGACGCAGCCGGCGAGGAGTTGGGCGAGGCAGTCACCGCGCCTCACGCCATGGCCCCCGCTGAGTTCAAATAGCGGGTTTGCGAAAGGCCCCATAGAGGCCGCTGGAAAATAGCCCAGGGTGAAGCGCAGCGGAACCCTGGGTAAGATCAATCACAATGCACCGGAGCCCCGTAGGGGCGGTGCGAACGATTTGCCTTGTAACAAGGCCCGGCCTGAGTCGGGCCGATTGTCCGAAAAACATAGAGGGGCTTTACCCCTGCGGAACCCACCAATAGAAAGGAAGGGTTCGATGAGCGAAGCAAATCAGAAAAACATTCCCGCCGATAAACTCGTCCGCGTCACCTTCATGCCCGAAGGCCGGACAGTCGAGTTCGAGTTCGGCACCATGCCCTACGAGCACCACGGCAAGCCGATGTCGTTTCTCGACGTGGCGGAGAACTTCGGCGTCTTTCTCGATCACGCCTGCGGCGGCGTCTGCGCCTGCACCACCTGCCACCTGTGGATCAAGGATCAGGAAGGCATCAGCGAAGCCGAGGACGACGAAATCGACCGCATGGACATGGCCGCCGACCAGCAGTTGGACTCGCGCCTCGGCTGCCAGGCCGTGATCACCAAGCCCGGCAACTACGTGGTCGAGATTCCCAAATGGAACCGCAACTACGTCTCCGAAGGCAAGCCGCTGACCCTGGCTGAAAACAAATGAACAACTGGTTGCCCCATGTCCGGGGTCCCACGGACAGGTCTTCGTCCGTGGGGTGGAGATCTCGATTCTGAGACCTGGGAAAGCACGAACCGGAATAAGGAGCCCCATGCCGCGCGAGATTCACTGGACCGACGCCGAAGAGATCGGCATTCAATTGCAGGAGAAGTTCCCTGACCTGGACCCGCTGACGGTGCGCTTCACTGACCTGCACCGCTACGTGACCGAGCTCGAAGGCTTCGCCGACGACCCGCCAAATCCAACGAGTCGCGCCTTGAAGCCATTCAGATGGCCTGGCACGAAGAGTTCAAGGACGCGCAGGGATAAAGGCATTAGGCGCGCATGAGCAACATTCTTGGCCAGGACCTCTAATCCCAATCGTCCCGATCCCGCCCTTCACTCCATCCAAAAGATCCTTCAAAGTGCTGGAATTCCTTCTTCTGCCCCGGCACAAGGTAAACGCTGAGCACATCGAAGCGCACCGGTGGCGCCGTCTCCTGCGGCAATTGCCGCACATACTGCCGTGCCAGCCGGCGCAGCACCGATCGCTTGTGCGAGTCGACGCGCACTTCTGCGGGCGCAATATCGTGGGCAGTGCGGGTCTTCACCTCGATAAAACACAGCATCGGTCCCTCCCAGGCAATCAGGTCCACATCGCCGGGCAGGTTGCCTGCCGACCAACGCCGCGCCACTACCGTGTAGCCCTTACGGCGCAGGTAAAAGAAGGCTGCGTTTTCGCCGTCGATTCCAGTAGCCAGGTGAGCAGGAAGGCTAGCCAACCTGCCGCGACGCACCGCCAGCCATTGCAACCCGGCCTGAAGCCGCTCCAGACAATCGTTCCGCATTTGCACTTGCCAGCTCATAGCAAACCATTCTCGGCTCGACGAGCGAAAGGTGCAACTCTGCTTAGACCGTCGCAACCTCGAGCGTACTGGCGTTCTCGTGCTCCTTCTCCGCCAGCGTGAGCGCCTCTTCCAGAATATCCAGTGCAACGGTGGCTTCGTGCTCGTTGACGATCAGCGGCGGAGAAAGCCGCAGCGATGTTTCACCGCAGCCCAGCACCATCAATCCCCGCTCAAAGGCCAGGGTCTCAATGCGGTTGCGCAGCGCGACAGCCGGCTCGCGGGTAGCCTTGTTCTTCACGATCTCAAGGCCGATCATCAGGCCACGTCCGCGCACCTCGCCCACCAGCGGGTGGGTTTGCACCCAGGGCCGCAGCCGTCGCAGCATGAATTCGCCCACCTTGGCGGCATTCGCCATTGCCTCGCGCTCAATAATGTCCATGGTGGCCAGCGCGGCGGCAATTGAAACCGGATTGCCGCCGAAGGTGGAAGCGTGCGAACCGGGCGCCCAGTCCATAATCTCGGCGCGAGTCATGCAGATGCCCAGCGGCATTCCGCTGGCAATTCCCTTGGCCAGGCAAACCATATCCGGCTCAACGCCAGAGTGCTCGATTGCCCACCACTTTCCCGTCCGCCCCATCCCGCACTGCACCTCATCCACCACCAGCAGAATCCCGTGCCGGTTGCAGATGGCGCGCAGCTCACGCAGGAAGTTATCCGGCGCCACAACAAAGCCGCCCTCGCCCTGAATCGGCTCAACAAAAATCGCGGCCACTTCCTCAGGCGGCAGAATCGTCTTGAAAAGTTTTTCTTCGATGTAGCGCGCGCAGCCCAGGCTGAAAGCTTCTTCCTCCTGCGGTCCGCCTGTGCATCCGCGATAAGTATAGGGATAGCGCACATGCGTCACGCCCGGAACCAGCGGCGAGAAGCGGCGCTTCTGCTGCGGCTTCGAGCCGGTAAGCGAGAGCGCTCCCATGGTGCGGCCGTGGAAAGCGCCAAAGAATGAGATGATCTGCTGCCGTCCGGTGTGGTAGCGGGCCAGCTTCAGCGCGCACTCGATCGCCTCGGCGCCGGAGTTGCCATAGAAAAACTTGTGCGGCCCGGGCATGGGCGCAACGCCGGAGAGCCGGTCAGCCAGATCGGTGAGAGCCTCGTTATAAAAATCAGTGCCGGAGATGTGAATCAGCTCCGCGGCCTGCTTCTGGATCGCCGCAACGACCTCAGGATGGCAGTGGCCGGTCGAGACCACGGCAATGCCCGCGGCGAAGTCGAGAAATTCGTTGCCGTCCACGTCTTCCACGCGAACGCCGCGGCCGCGCTTGGCCACCAGCGGATAGGAGCGCGTATAACTGGGCGAGATCAGCCGCGTATCGGCTGCAACAGCCGCCTGGGCCTTGGGTCCCGGCAAGGGACAGCGAAGCTTCGGTCCGTATTTTTCGTAGATCTCCTGTTTAGTCATCTTCTTATCTCCTCTATAAAGGCTGTCATCCTGAGCAACCAGTAAATGTCTGTCATCCTGAGCGGAGGTCGCCGCGGCGACCGCAGTCGAAGAACCTGTGTTTCCCTCGCTTTACTTGTTCCCTACAATCGTGGAACAACCCGACCGTGGGATTATCCAGTTCTGCTCGTCCGGCGGGGCGAGAATCGGCAGGCAAGGGTCTTCGGCAAACCTGAACTAATCGCTGGCGAAAAGGCTAGGTCGTGTGCGCATTGGCAGCACTCGCAAATGCTTTCGCGGGCAGATGATGCGCGCACGTGATCGCGACCAGCGCCTGTTGGCCGGCGCAAACAGTCGATTAGCGGCACGCGTTTGCACGGGAACCCTCTCCCGTTGAGGATAGCATGCGCAGTGAGGCCATTTCCACGCTTGTACCCCGCAGGCTCTAAGATGGAGTTATCCCATGCCAGCATCCACCTTTCAACCAGGCCAACCACGCAACAGAACAGTAACCACCACCTCGATCGTGCTGGCCTTTGCCAGCGTTTACTTTTTCTGGGGTTCCACTTATACCGCCATTCGCATCGGAGCGGCACAGATGCCGGCTCTGTTGCTCGCCGGGACGCGCTTTCTGATTGCCGGTGCGATTCTGCTGGCCTGGTGCCGCTGGCGCGGACTCCGCATCGCCTGGCCTCCAGGAACCATGCTGATGCTGGGTGTGATGGGGTTGCTGTTGCTGGGCGGAGGCAACGTGGGCCTGGTGTATGCGGAGAAGAACGTGCCCAGCGGCCTGGCCTCGCTGGTTCTGGCGGTTATTCCGCTTTATGTTGCGCTGATTGAGATGTTTCTGCCCGGTGGCGAACCGCTGCCGGCGCGCGGCTGGATGGGCATCGTGCTGGGCTTTGCGAGCCTTGCCGTGCTGCTCTGGCCCTCGTTGCACAACGGACTGGCCGGCGACCGCGCGCTCTTGTTGGCCATCGCCGCTCTGCTCGCCGGCGCGTTCTCCTGGACTGTGGGCAGCATTCTCTCACGGCGTGCACGCTTGCCCGTAAACAGCTTTGTCGCCGCCTCCTGGCAGATGCTCTTCGCGGGCGCCTTCAGCACACTGCTGGGTACGGCGCTCGGCCAGTGGCCCGACTTTCACTTGAACGCCGCGTCGATCGGGTCGCAGGCTTATCTCATCACCGGCGGGTCCCTCCTCGGCTACACCTGCTTCATCTACCTCATTGAGCACGTTCCCGTGGCCAAGGTCACTTCCTATGCCTACGTGAATCCGGTGGTCGCGGTGGTGCTGGGAATCTTCCTGCTTCAGGAACGCCCGGAGGCGGCAGAGTTCGTAGGCATGGCTGGCATCGTGGTGGCCGTATTTCTTCTCACCACCGCACAGGTGAAGAGCAAGCCTCGCCCTATCGAAGATCTAGAACAAATTCCGGCGGAATAAATGCCGTTGATCGGGCGAAGCTGCTACGGTTGCTTTTCGAATGCGGTTGCGGGGACCAGAGCGGCGGAAACTTCGCCGTCCAATGCCACAGCGCCGTTCTCAAAGGTCTGCAAGCCGGCCTTGTCGGCAGCCATCGCCAGCCAGCACACCGCGCCTTTCTTGAGCACGCTGCAAACCGTCTCCACCGTGTAGTGCACTCCGGGGTCGTCTTTCAGGACGCCGCTCGCGCGTTCCACCCACATACCGTGAGTGCCCACCGTATACGAGCCATGGACTGCGTTGGAAATATTGAACTTGTTCCTAATCCCTTCCGCGGCTCCAGAACCAAAACTGGGCAGGTCCTTCGCAGTCATGGTCGTTCCATAACAGTCGTATGGAAGCGCAACAACCACGACCACCGAGGAGGGATCCCCGTGCCGCGCTGTCAACGCGACCTGCACGCAGCCTATGCCCTTTTTTTCATCTTCGTTCTTAGCTGTCTTTGCAACTTCCGCCTGCACCGCCGGGAGGGTAGGCTTGGTGTCCACTACCTCCCAGTCCGCGGGAATACTGTAACTGAAGCCAATGTCACTGGTGTGGACCACGCCGGCAGAGGCGGGGTCATGCGTTTGGGCAAGAAGCGGAAAGCTTCCGAGGGCGAGAACGGTGGCGAGCAGGCGTGGGGTCATGTGGCCATGAGTCTACCACGTATCGAGTTGCGAATTGGAGGAATTCGATCTCCTACTTCAACAACAATCCCGTCACCACCGATACGATTCCGATGACCGAGAAGACGATCCCTACGTACCAATAGAGTCGGACGTGGGTAAGCAAAGTCACCGACGTGATCACCAGGCCAATCTCTAGCAACGCTTCGCCCAGATCAAAGCGGACTGCCTTTGCCTCGGCATGCTCAACTTTAGCCTCCAGCGCCTCAGCCTGATCCTGCTCTTCTTTCAGGCTGTCGGTCCACTTGGCCTGGTGGTCGGCATAGCCCTTGGCTAGTTTCTTCGCCGCATCCTTGTCGGCAATAGCCATCACGCTTAGCAGGTCCGATGCCAGTGCCGTATCGTTAGCGCGAATCTTGTGAGCCTGGTAGTAGTTCCACTGGTCTGTGGCTCTGTCCTGGTTCAGAATCGCCTCTGTATGCGTGCGATGGCCCAGCACGGTGGTCACAGCCACCAGCACCGCCAGCACAGTCATGGTTAATGCAACCGGCCGCATCGCATTCTCATGCTCTGCGTGCTCAGCGTTTTCCTGCAATTCCTGGGCTTCGTTGGGTTCCATGGGGCACCTCGTAGGGAATAGGGATGCTCGATTCTAAATTACTTACGCTTCCAGCGCACGCCTTCTTTTGAGTCTTCGATCACGATGCCCTTCTCGGCCAGTTCGTTGCGAATCCGGTCGGCGCGGGCAAAATCGCGCTGCTTCTTGGCCGCCGTCCGCTCGGCCACCAACGCATCGACCGCTTCATCGGTAAGCGACTGCCTCGCCACTAATTCGGGAGCCACATCGGCCTCGCGACCGCTCTCTGCAGCCCACTTGAGAGCCTGCCGCGTCGCCTCTGCGTCTCGATCATCAATCACGTCAAAGACTGCATCAAAGCTCGCCAAAACCGCCAGAATCGCATCCCGGTCCCCGGCCAGCAGTTGTCCCTGGTCGATGGCCGTATTCGCCGCACGAACCAGCTCGAAGATCGGCGCGCGAGCCTCGGCGGTGTTCAGATCGTTCGAGAGCGCGGCCAGATATTCCGCCTGTGCCTTGGCGGCCGCTTCCTTGAGCGCCGAATTTTCGCCCGCCGCAAAACTCCCCTGCGTAAGCCGCTGGTGAAAAGTCCGCAGCCGCTCAACGGCGTTGGTCGCCTCGATCAATCCATCAAAGGTGAAGTTAAGCTGATGCCGATAGGGCACCGAGATCAGCGCCATCCGAATCGCCGAAGCCTTGTATCCCTTCAGGAGCAAATCGCGAAGAGTATAAAAATTCCCCTCGCTCTTTGACATTTTCCGCCCATCCACCAGCAAAAAGCGTACGTGCATCCAGTGCCGCGCAAAAGTCTTATGGGTCACGCTTTCGCTCTGCGCAATCTCATTTTCGTGGTGCGGAAACATCAGGTCTTCTCCGCCCGCATGCAGATCGAAGCTCTCGCCCAGGTACTCCATCGCCATCGCCGAGCACTCAATGTGCCAGCCGGGCCGTCCGCGCCCAATCGCCGTATCCCACGAAGTCTCCCCGGGTTTGGCCGCCTTCCACAAGGCAAAATCGCGCGCCGAGTCCTTCTCATACTCGTCCACATCCACGCGCGCCCCGTCCTCCATCCCGCTCAAATCTTTCTTGCTCAGCTTGCCGTACTCCGGAAACGAAGCTAGCCGGAAGTACCACGACCCATCCTCTGACTGGTAAGCCGCGCCGTTCTCAGCCAGCCGCTCAATCAGTTCGACCATCTGCGGAATATGCTCCGTCGCGCGCGCAAACTGCTCCGGCTGCTGCACTCTGAGAGCTTCGAGATCGTCAAAAAAAGCCTGCTCATAAGGCGCCGTGTACTCACGTATAGGAACGCCGGCAGCCGCAGCGTTCCGGATGATCTTGTCGTCCACATCGGTAATATTCATCACGTGGCGGACCTCAATCCCTGACAGCCGCAGAAACCGCCGCAGCACGTCGATCTGCAGGAAAGTGCGGAAGTTGCCGATGTGCCCATAGTCATAGACCGTAGGCCCGCAGGCGTACATCCTCAGTGCCTTGCCGTCCATAGGCAGAAGCTCGTCGACTTGTCCAGACAGAGTATTGAAGAGGCGGAGAGTCATCGTTCGAACTGCTTGCTCATAAATCTCAAGAATTTGCCGCTCTGCGGCCCTTCCGATTGTAGCAAGCCAGCGAGTCGGCAGGCCTATGGTTACTGATTGGTAAACTTCGTGCGTCAATCTAAGTCGGGAACTAATTGTGCCGTTCCATTTATCGACCCAGCGCTAGCGACGGGTCGGCGGAAAGGAACGAGTCGGCAAACTCTTTGGCCAGCAGCTTAGGCCACGCTGCAGCCGCGATCATGGCAGCGTTATCCGTGGAGAGCGCCAGTGTCGGAAACGCCACATGTACATTGCGCCGGGCAGCCTCAGCGGCAAATCGCGCGCGTAACGAGCGGTTGGCAGCCACCCCTCCTGTAACCAGAATGCGCCGCGCCCCCAGGGATTCGGCGGCGGCGAAGGTCTTCTTCATAAGGTCGCCGACCACGGCGTACTGAAAGCTGGCGATCAGGTCCAGCGTCTGCGGATCGCACTGCGCCAGAGCGTCTTCAATCGTCGGGTGCGCAGGCGCATCGGGCCCGGTAAAGAGCGCTTCGCGCCGCGATTCTGCCTCTGGGCGCAAATTGTGCAGCTCCACATAGCGCAGCACCGCGGTCTTGATCCCCGAAAATGAAAATAGAAAGCGCGGATCGAGGTTGGCAATAGGCGCAGTCTTTGCCGCCTTTGTGCGAGGAGCTTTACCGCCCAGGTGAACCTTTGTCTTGATCTGCGAAAACGCAAACGGCACCGCGCGCGCATTGCCGTGCAGAGCGAGAGCGTCGATCCATGGCCCTCCGGGGTAGCCCAGGCCCAGCAGCTTGGCAACCTTGTCATAAGCCTCGCCGGCTGCATCATCGAGCGTGCGGCCGATGAGCTTGTAGGTCCAGGCAGTTTCAGTAGGCCGAGCCAGAAAAAGATGCGTGTGCCCGCCTGAGACCACCAGCGCCAGTGCCGGCTCATCGGCTGTGCGGGAACTTTCTTCGGGTGGCCCAGGTCTCGCCTTTGAGACCTGGGATTCCACGTTACCAATCCCGTGCTCCGCCTCTCGTTCATTCAACAACACAGCATGAATATGGCCCTCAAGATGGTTGACGGCGATAAGCGGCAGACGGTTGGCGAAGGCCAGCGCCTTGGCGTAGGTAATGCCAACCAGCAGTGCCCCGGCAAGTCCGGGACCATTCGTGACAGCGATAGCATCCAAATCGGCCAGCGTAATGTTGGCCTGGGTAAGCGCAGCGCGCACCACGGGCACAATAGCGCGAAGATGCTCGCGGCTGGCCAGTTCCGGCACCACCCCCCCGTAGCGTGCGTGTGTGGCGATCTGTGAAGCAACCGCCGAGCTGAGCGTGCGCGCTCCCCGTTCGACGACGGCGGCCGCAGTCTCGTCGCAGGAGGATTCAATGCCGAGGATCAAGCCGCGGGTACCCATCTATTTAGTTTACCGGGCCTCGAAAGTTGGGCATCGGACGGATTACTCTCTAACAAAGCAATGTTTCCTGGATCACGCCAATTCGAAGCAGCTTTGCAGGTCGTAAAGGAACTGCGCTCCGCAGGCTATGAAGCCTACCTGGCCGGCGGCTGCGTCCGCGATCTGCTGCTGGGGCGGGATCCGAAGGACTATGACGTAGCCACCTCTGCTACGCCGGATACAGTATTGAACCTATTCAAGCGGACCTTTGCCGTGGGCGCGCACTTCGGCGTAGTGCTGGTCGCCGACGGCGATGAGGAAGGCTACATTACCACCGAGGTAGCCACCTTCCGCTCCGACGGAGCATATTCCGATGGCCGGCATCCGGATGAAGTGCGATATACGAAGAGCGCCGAAGAAGATGTGCGCCGCAGGGATTTCACCATCAACGGTCTGCTCCTTGATCCGCTGCCATCGGGGACCGATCTGCGTGCATCGGTAATCGACTATGTAGGCGGAGTGGCAGGCCTCGACGCGGGCGTGATTCGGGCCATCGGCAGTCCGGAAGCACGCTTTGGAGAAGACCGCCTCCGCATGCTGCGCGGAGTGCGCTTTGCGGCTCGATTCGGTTTTGAGCTGGATCCGGAAACAGCCGCGGCAATGCGGCAACTGGCTCCGCGCATCCACGCCGTAAGCCGCGAGCGTGTACGCGATGAGCTGACCAAAATGCTCACTGAAGGCCACGCCCGCAGAGCCCTCGAGTTGCTCGACGAAACCGAACTGCTCTCTGAAGTCCTGCCCGAAATCGCGCGCATGAAGGGCGTGGAGCAGCCGCCGCAATTCCATCCCGAAGGCGACGTGTGGACGCATACTTTAATGCTTCTCGAACAACTGGAACCGGGGTGCCCCCTGACCCTGGCCTGGGGAGCTCTGCTGCACGACGTGGGCAAGCCGCCGACCTTCCGCCGCGCTCCCGACCGCATCCGCTTTGACGGCCACGTCGAAGTAGGCGTAGCCATGGCTGCTGAAATCTGCCGCCGCTTCCGTTTTTCGAACGACGAAACCCAGCAAATCCTTGCGCTGATTGAAAACCATATGCGCTTTGCCGATGCGGAGCGGATGAAGGCTTCCACGCTGAAGCGCTTTTTCAGGCTTACGGATTTTGAGCAGCATCTGGCTCTGCACCGCATGGATTGCCTTGCCGGAAGCCGGAATCTGGATCACTGGGAGTTTGTGCGCGAGCGGTACCTCGCCATGCCTGAGGAGACGGTGCGGCCGCACCCACTAATCACCGGGCGGGAGTTGATTACAGCCGGTTATGTTCCAGGTGCAGGCTTCAAGGAAATGCTGCGGGCAGTTGAAGATGCGCAGCTCGAAGGAACAATCGGAACAGCCGAAGAGGCGTTGCGGTTGGTGAGTGAACGAGTATCCCCAGGTCTCAGAATCGAGACCTGGAGCACCCCAACGAATACTGGATCAAAAAAAGTAGAGCGGCACACCAGCAGCCTGCCGCTCTCACTCCAGTTCAATCCGGTCGTCCAGTCAATAGCCACGTTCCAGATTTATTTTTTAGCGGCCGATCGTGCCTGGTCAATGGACTCGATGCAACCGGCCAGCCGCGCTCTCCACTCGTCGAGCGTCTTTCCGGCAATCGTGTCCCGCGCATGCGAATGCCCTTCGTCGGCATACTCGGCGTGCATGGCGTAGGGCTCGGAACCGGCCTGCAACTCACTCAGGGCGGCCTCGGCCTCGGCGATAGCGGGTCCGCCGAGTCCGGCCTTCTTCGCTGCCGCAATGCGTTCCCGTAGCGTGGCGATATAGCGGTAATCGTCGATGCCGGCGGCAACAACTTCGTAACCGGGTGAGTCCAGCGGACCATCCGGGCCGGCTACCGTATATCCCGAGTGCCACGTGGCCTGGAATGGCTGGAAGGGCTGCAACTCCCATCCGAAGTGCCATTGCGAGAAGCCATGTGCGTTAGCCGCAGCTACCTCGAAGCCCCAATCGTATCGATCGCCCACAATTCCGTTGTAGTAGCGAAGCTCGGGCTTGCCGCTGTGCGCGCGCTCGATCATCTTCGCCGCCCGATCCCACGGATGCGGTGAGACATAGTCAAGCTGATCGAGCAGCGGAAGGTAACTTACCCCCGAGTCTTCGTCCCCTTCCGGATCGACGTAGAGTTTTGCGCGTGGAATTGCCGCCTTGATCATCTTGTCGTAGTGGATGGTCTCGGCCAGATTGCGGTTCCACTGATTGATGTTGCGCTCGCGCGGCTCATCGGCCGTCTGCAGCATGATGGGAATACCCTGCGCATCAAAGAAATTCTGAATCTGCCTGACGGCGTCGATAAACCGCCGGTTGAAGCGATCTGAAAACTCTTCGTCCCGCTGGCTGTCGGGCAGCATGGGAGTCATCTCCTCCGGCTCCTGAAAATCTCCGTACCGCGTCTCCTTCATCAGCTTGCGCGAGATCTCAATCGTCAGAAAAACCAGCGCCGGACGCGTAGGACCGCTGAGCCCGTATTCCTTCACCACGCGGCATTCCTCTTTATCAAGGCTGAAGTCCAGCTTGACGTGATCACCTTCAACTCCGGTAATCGCAGGCGAGGTGAAGTGGAACATGGTCATGCCGTGCGCCTTCATGTCGGCTACCTCGGCGCGCAGCAGGCGGCGAAAATAATCCATCTTCGCGGGCATAAAATAGCGCAGCGCATAGCTCATGTTGTAATCGCTGTTGCGCCACAAACTGTAAGCCGCGCCGTGCTGCTCCGCGCTGGCGAGTTGGAAAGGAAGAACCTCGACGCTGAGCGGAATGGAGACTTCTCCGCTCTTCGCAATCAGCCGAACGGTTCCCGAGTAAACGCCGGGCTTCGCGCCCACTGGCGGAGTAATGGTGAACCACCAGGTCTGGTTCAGGTTTGCGTAGGCCGGCGCGCGCGAAGTGGGAAAGAGCTCGTATCGATCCAGGCTGGCCGGCCAGCTATCCCATAGATATTTTTCCGCTCGTACCTCAACGGCCGATTGAGGCAGCACAGCGCCGGAGGAACTGCGGAGCGGGCTCACTGAAGCGCTAATCCAACCAAGCGAGCGCAGCGGCGTAAGAGTAACCGTCGAGTGAACACGCTGTCCCCGCGCGGCGATTGCGTGCAAAGCTGCAGGGTCGCTCTCGGCTGCATCCGGCGTATCATACGGCCCCACGTTCTTCTGCCAATCGCGGCTCCACAGCAGGAATCCGCGCTTCTGATCGGCAGGCTTAACTATCGAGTTCGTCGTTGCAGGCTGCGGCGGCTTGATGTTGGCCTCGAAGGCCTGCCGCTCCGCAGACTCCACGCGCTCAATCGCCGCATTGAACTCGGCAGCCGGCGCGATTAGCAAACCGAAGGCGGCCAGAGTCTTCGTCCACGTAAACTCCGCCTTGCCGCCGTGCACTGTAAATGAAAAATCGTAATGCTGGTAGAGATTGCGCCCGAACTTTGCCCAGGTATCTTCGCCGGGCTGGTACCAGTCGTCGATCCCGCGAAAATATTCGGCAGCGGTGTAAAAAGTGGCCGGGTCAGCCCGCCGCTCTGCCACCACCGCGCCATCGATGGCAAGCGCAAAGGTCTTCGCCGCAACCGCCTTCGACGAATAGTTCCCGCCCCAGAATCGTGCTCGATACGCGCCGTCAGGCAGATCCACGCGCAAGGTCGCCTTGCGCGCGCCCAGATCGGCCCAGACCATGCTGTTCAGCATCGGGTCGGGCTTGGGCAGATTGAATTGCGCGCTCGTAGCCTTCTCCATATTCGTAGTCCAGCCGTAGCCGCGCCATTTTGCATACGCCGTGTGTTCGTCGATGGGCCGTGAACCATCCAGCAATGGCACTCCCTGCGGACCAAAATCCAGCAACAGTTCGCTGTGAGCCCTGGATGAGCTTCCAGCCGCAGCAATATAGAGGTTATAAAGCCACAGGTCGCGCTCAAATTTTTCCGCGCTGTGAAACTCGAACTGCATCGACCGCACCCGGCTCAGATCGATCGGCGTTCCGTCGTCCGTACGAATGTCGGCCAGCGGAATCTCAAAGCGATTGCGCGCTCTGAACATCCATAGGTGGTTGGCCGTGAACGTCGCGCCCGCCGCGTCGCGAATGGTCAGCGTAAACGGAATCATGAACTCAGAGGCGTTGCAAAGTTGAAAGACGAGTTTGCTACGGCCTGACCAGTCGGGGGCCAATCCGGATTCCGCATTCAACTCCAAAGTCTCAGATGCGCTGCCGGGCGCAAGCACCAGGTGAACCGCACCATTCTTTTCCGGTGGCAATTTTTCCGTAACAGATTCAATCGCTCCGCCGTCTTCAATCGTTGCCGACCATTCAGCGGAAGCGCCGGTTACGCGCAGCGCCGAAACACTCGCCGGCCCATCTATGCGGTAAACGTAATCCGCCGCTTGAGAAGAAGCCAGAACCGGCAAAGCCATCGCCGCCAGCACGAACGCCAAAACTTTTGATAAAGAGCGCATCGAAATCCCTCCGGAAAACGAGAAGATCATCATACCAAGCCGATCGCAACCCGCCTCGCTGCAATGTGTTCCTAAGTGGCAGCCGGATGAAACTCCTCATCGAGATGAAGCACGGCTCCATGCTCGCGCAGCTTCCGCTGTAAATCGGAGATAGAAATATCCTGAACCGGCTTGCGGCTGTTGACAGCGAGACTCGCAGCAGTTCCCGCGGCCTGCCCGAGAATCATGTATTGCGGCTCCATGCGGATGGAACAGTAAGCAACATGAGTCGCCGAGAGGCAAACGGTCACCAGCAAATTCTCCGCTTCGGCTCTTTTGGGCGTGATGCTGCGATAAGACATTTCGTAAGGTTCCAAAGGAAACTGAACGTCTCCCTCATTCAGCACGTTGCCGTCAGGCATCGCGACACGCTGCGTATTGTGCGAGTCGATGTTATACGACCCCATGCCGATCGAGTCTGGCTTGGTGCGCTCGCTCACTGTATCTGACTCGCGCATCACATAGTCGCCCACCATGCGCCGTGCTTCCCTCACATAGAGCTGGTGCGGCCAGTGATCCGTATCGGCAAATTCATCTTTTGACAAACCCCATTGGCTAGTCTCGGCCCGCAGACCGGCGGGCAGTTTATGGTCTTGCGTAATGAAGTAATAGAAGCATTGGGTATAAGTGAGGTGATCTTTCCAGATAGCTTCTCTCTCACTGTAATTGGCCTCAGGATACTTCCAGTTACGGCCGATGTAATCCGATCCAAATCCGTTTTGATTATTGAAGTCGGCTTTGTGATTGGGAATAGCCACAAAGTTGCAAAGATCCTTGATCCCCGGTCCGCGGCCCAGTTGCGCCTGATACTCGTTCAGATAGCGCTCCAACAAAGCGAAGCGGGAGCGGTCGTATCCTTCCGGGCGGGGAAAGGGGATTCTATTGTCTGGATGATTGGTCAGGATGAGCCTGAAGTTATAAGCCTCCATTTTCTTATCGGCTGAGCCAGGCGCGGCCAGGGGGCCAGGGTCTATCTCAGGTAACAGACGATGATGCTTATCATAAGCTGAAACGGGCCAGAGAAATTGATTTTTGGGCGTGTTCGCGCGAACTCCGGCAAGATCCTCACTGTACTCTGAAGCCGCTTCGCGCCCCCACGTATAACTGACTTTCCCCTTCGCCATCAAGTCACCTTCATACGTGCAGTCCGCAAAGACCTTTGCCGGCCAGCGCATGCCATCCTCAGTCGTGATTGAGACTATGCGCCTGTCCCGAAGTTCCACGCCGTCTTGTTCGCGCAGGCGTTCACGATAGTGAACTGCTACCCCAGCATCCTTCAGCATGGTACGAAAGAGATCTTCCGCCACATGCGGCTCGGAGTACCAGCTTTCCATGCGATCAAGATCGTGCACGCCGTAGTGAGAAGCCGCCTTCATATAGAAGTCACGAACATATCCGCCAATAATCGAGTAGTGACCAAGGTCAGTGCACGACAGTCCGCCCGTGACCATGCCGCCGAGGTGAACCCCCGGTTCCAGCAGCACCACCTTCAATCCCTCGCGCGCGGCCGAGTATGCAGTCATCACCCCGGAAGAGGTGCCTCCGTAAACCAACAAATCGGCCGTTGAAGCCGCATCCGTGCTTTCGAGCACTTCAACGGTTGCAGCGACTCCGCCGGTGGCAACGCCGGTTTTGCCCTTCATGAATGCCGGCACTTGCCGGGAAGAAAGCGCAGGAACCGCATAACCCAGCATCTTGATCAGATGACGTCTCGTCACTTTCATTTTTGTCTCCAGGAATATCGCGGTTAATTTTACTTAATCGATTGAAAACCAATGCTGAATTGGACTAACCAGCACCCCATCCGATCGCGCGAATAGCGACGCGGCGCAATTTCCTTGCCCTGATATACTGTGACGTGTAGCTATGTTGACAAGAGCCCTGTAAAGCAATAAAAGGAATGTTAACCAAGTAATCCATACCATTGCAACCTGAATGAGGCCAGACGCAGTTAATCCTCGCTTTGCATGGTGGTCCGGCAATCTCGCCATTGACCGAATATGAGAGATCCTAAACTTTTGTAATGAATCACGGTGGAGTCCGATCGCAAAATGAAACGCACATTTTTGATACTGATCCTGGCGGCAAGCGCCGCCGCAGCAATTGCCCAAACCTCAACCAGCCCGGCGCCAGCCGCAACTCCTGCCACAGCAACGGCGGCTACTGCAATGCCAGCCGCCCCACCAGCCGCCAAGCCGGCTACAACAGCGGCAGCTGCCGCCAAGTCCGCTGAGACCAAACCGGACCCCCCCAAGCACCCCGCCGACGAGGATGATGAAGGCAACCCGATCTACCATCCTGAAGCTCCGGCCCTGGTGGCCGATATTCACTGCGGCGAGGTCAGCAAGACGTGCACCATCAAGCTGCCCAAAGATATTCCTCCCACTGACGCCAAGCTGGTAGATGACTTCAGCCTGCGCTACCAGGACATCAAAATTGGTGACGGCGCCGAGGCGCTGCCCGGCAAAAAGTACACGCTCCACTACACAGGCTGGAATGCGGCCAGTGGGAGCAAATTCGATTCCACCTATGACCATCACGCCAATCTCAAAGACAAAGACGGCAAACCCGTGGTCGGGGACGATGGCAAGTACAAGCAGGACCCGGCTCCGCAGCCTTTCACATTCATCGGAGGCGAAGGCAAGGTAATTCCTGGCCTGGAGCAGGGCATCCTGGGAATGAAGGTAGGCGGAAAGCGCCGCATTATTATCCCTTACCAAATGGCCTATGGCGTCTACGGACGTCGCGGACCGAATGCCGCTCACCCTGGCGTTACTCCCAAGTCCGACATCATCTTCGACGTCGAGCTGCTCGACGTGGCCGATCCCTACGCCAAACCGAAGCCAGCCCCCAAGCCCGACGCGAAGAAGCCGGAGACAAAGGAAGCGGCCCCGTCTGCTCCCAAGGCTGCTGCGTCGGCATCCACGCCTGCAGCATCGTCAACTCCGTCAAGTTCCAAGTAACCCAAGTAGCAGCACAACTGATCGAAGATAAAATCAAGGCCACGCCGGCTCTCCAGCGTGGCCTTGATCGTTTAGCGCGAATTTCTACTAGCGCCAAACTCAAAAGAAGGTGCATTATCTGGAGAGAAGGGAACTCCGATGACCAATCAATCGCAGTCGCCAGCCCCGCCGGATCAAAAGTCGTGCCGGTTCCAGATTGGACTCACCCTGTTTCTCATCGGTTTGCTGGTTGCCTTTTTTCTGCTCGGCAACAGCATGGTAAATCACCGCTTCTTTAAAGGCGGCCGCATTGACCGGAACGGCCACTTGAGACAATAGCGGGCTGTCCCAGTTCTGATTGGGAAAAAAGTGGGTGCCCAAGGTCTGGATTTTCAGACCTGGGAGCCGCTAATCACTACCCTATTGATCCCCACCCAGAATCGACCCCACAATCCCGCCCAGCAGCGCCCCTCCCGCCGCATTGCCCACATCCCGCCTGTCTGTATGCGGCAGATACTCGTTGATCTGGTGCGCCAGCCGCGAAATCGGCAGCGTCTGCAGCCACACCGCTCCCGGCCCCGTCAGCACTGCCAAAAACAGCCCATCCCCGCCAAAGATCGCATTCTTCAGTCCCGGAACCATGGCAATCTGGAAGCCCACAGAACCCTGAAACGCGCCCACATGCCCCGGATGCACCCGCAGCGTCTCGCCCGGCGCCAGATTCTTCACCACCAGCTCGCCCGATAGCTCCAGCCACGCCGTTCCCTGCCCGCCCACCTTTTGCAGCACAAACCCATTTCCGCCAAAGATCCCCGCCCCCAGCGATTGCTGAAAGCCAATCCCAATCGTCACCTGATCCGTAGCGCACAAAAACCCATGCCGGTGAACCATATATTCATTTCCAGGGCTAACCTCCACTGGCACAATATGCCCCGGAACCTTGGTAGCAAAGCTCACCGTTCCTGCGGCCTGCACAGCACGGTACTCGGTCATAAACAAGCTCCCGCCCCCGGCCACACGCTTCAGCGCCCCAAAAATCCCTCCGCCCCCGCCCATTTGCGTATGCGTAGTCATCTGGATTGAGCTGGTCATCCACGAGAGCTCCCCGCTCTCTGAATACACGCTCTCGTTAGGATCAAGCTGCACATCGAGCACGGGCATAATAGTGCCCTGAATCTTGGTTTGCATAGGTAAAGCCTCCTGTCAGCGACAGTGTACCTGCCCGGCCGCAGACGCAAAAAGAACGGAAGTATTTTTCTTTTGCTTTTATGGAAACCCGGAGCCCTGCCCCGTTGATGTGATTACACGAACCCTCTGCTGAGATTCGTGCTTCCCCCAGCTTTCAAAAACCGAAACTTGGGACCACTCGCGGGTCAGTGATCCACACTTCAAAATTTCATCAAAATACCTAATTGGACCGCATTGATTCTGGCGAATTTTGGAGGGGCAAATCCATCCTTGTACGTCGCGCTCAGACAGAAATGACCAGCGGAATCCAAGTTCAAGGCGGATGTTATCACTCCGTAACCATTCCATCCATGAACAGTTTTCAGAACCAGCGAATTGTTAGGAAGCTGAACAACTGTATTCTCTGTGGCAGCCAAATATCGTGGTGTACCCACCGCGTCGAAACTCAGACGGCCAAATTCCAGAAGACCATGAATCTGGGGAACGACACGGAAGATTGAATATGTCGGTAATTCGATCGTCGCCTTTCCTGTCGTTGCCTTGACGGTTGTGTCAACAACGGCGCCGCCAAATTCAACGCCGGTGTGAATATCAAATGCATAGCCAAAGAACGGTGGCGACACATCGCTTTGCTGGAGCGTAATTCCATTCGCTTTGGCGATCTTTTGCTGCTCTCCGAACTTTCTTAAGGTTTCTACAGCCCTGGGGCTATATAGATTCTTGAAATTGTATCGAAAGTCCGCCACGCCGGTAACATTGTCGCGGTCAAATTCCTTGTCCGTTTCGTAGATCACGCTCCCGGAGGCGTATATCTCCTGGAGATCGCCGTGAAACTCAAATGGACGCGACTCAGCAAGACCAAAGTCAATGGTGTCAGTGTAGGTCATGCCGGAGATTGAGTTATTTCCAACATTCGCTGCGGCAGTAGGACAGAACTGCCACCCTCCATACAAACGGCCGATGGGCGGCGTAATCTTCGCGTCCAGTATCCACCCCGGCTTCGATCCGCGCCCTGCGGCGAAACTTCCGTTTATGTAGTAGCTGGACGCATCTTTTGTTGTGGGCGCCTTCTTCTGGCCAAGCCTCGCCTTGGGATCTAATGTCATCGTCGTTCCTAAAACATTTTGCAACTCGGCAATCTTGTACGGGATTCCTTGAGAGTCTATGTCGTTGCCCTGCGTTTGAAGCTCAAGCGTGCCAACTGTCCCAGGGTCAGGTTGGTTCGGTTGGGCGCCTGCCAAATCTGCCTGCATCTGTCGGCACTTTGCCGGCCTTGTGGTGAAGGTTCCGGTGTAATTCTCAACGACAAGACTGCAACTGAGCGTCTTTCCAGACCTCAAACCCAGGCCCTGGAACGCGAGATGTGAGCTAACCAAATAGTTATTCGGTCCACCTACGGGCAGTGTGGCCACGGAAAGGGCCGGTGTAGTATCGATCAATGTCGATGTCGGTAGACTTAACACAACGCCGTTTACAGTTGAGGATAGCGTGATCGTGATGGTGTATTTGGTTTGACTTTTGAGGAAAGGAACCACCGGACCGGATTTTGGCGTGAATACCAGGAATAGCCAATTGTCGTCATAAGGGTTTGCAGTAAAGGTCTCAGGAAGAGCAGAGGAGAGATCAGTACCGAGATATACCGCCCCTCCTTGTCCCGAAATTCCTGCTGTTGATGTCGCATCTCCACACTGGATAGCGACCGAGTTGGGGTTGAATATCTTGTAATCTGTTACCGAGCATAGGGTTTTCGGCGTGGTGCCGTAACATGCATGCGCGCCAGCGAACATCGCGGCGAGAGCGACAAGCATGCACAGCCGGGTAGAGAGAAAGCTCGACAATAGTCTTTTCATGGTTGAGGGCACCCCGGGACGGCCGTTACAAGGTCGGATACACACTTGATTCCTTGCGTGAGTTCAGCGACGGTTATGCACTGACAGATCACCGGAGGAGCAGCAAACTCGGCCTTGATGGCCTTTGCCAGAAGCTGAGCTCCGTCTGGGTTATAGGGTGCCGCCTGCGGTGCCCATAAGACGGTAAGTAGGTCAGTATCGTTAGGGAGGGTCTTGAGCTTGGCCCACTTTTGCAAGAGCACTAAGACACGCCCATGAACACTTGTTGGTTTAGAGGACACAGTGTTACCTGGCGGTGCTGGCGGGGATGGCGTCATCATAGATCTCCTCATTCGGTAGTTATCTCGAAGTTAGTGCAATTGTGGAATGAAATTGCAGTGCTTGATTCGCCAGTCCCAGGGGTCCAACGCTAGCTTTCCGCAATCTTTTTTCCGATATAGGTGCCGTGGCCAAGACCCATCAGGATCATCAGTGTCTGGCCGATATCGGGTAATCCCAGATCCCACACGTTATGGCCCAATTTCGCATCAAAATGAGGGGAGCCGGGATTTTGGATGAGAGCGAAGACCTCGGCCAGAAAGACACCGGCGGCAATCAAGGTCCACAGCACGACTTGAACCTTGCCTATATCCGGGAGGCCTTCGTCATCGCTGAATATGCCGCTCTTGCCGTTAGGGTTCTTAATGGGGGGAGCAGCAAGGTGGGCGGCGTAGGCATCGGCATCTTTCTTATCCTGGGATTTGACCGCAATGGACTTCGCAGAAACCGTAGTTGCCACGCTGATGCCCATGGCAATCAGCAGGTAGGTAGGAACGCCGGGCAAATCCTGACGGTAGCCGCTGCTGAATCGAATCTGGTAGATGGCAAGAAACGCAAACACTACTGCGGCAGTCCAAACCATCATCTGGAATTTGCTGGTGCTCGGCCGCTCGTCCTTGCCAATGACCAGCGCCCAGGGATGCTTTCCTGTGGCGATAAGTACAATGATCCAAAGCACGGCCAAGCCGGACAGGCCCGTGAGATAAGACATTCCTTCCTGCATTGTCATACGATGCCCTCCTACTGCGCGGTTCTGAAAGGCGATTGCAGCAGCCGCGCCCGCATAACTCAGCCCTTACGTGCGGACCAGACATCAGCCGCGCTGCCGAGATTGTCGTTCTCCGATTTTTCTGACACCACTCCGGCCCCCTCGTAACTCATCTATTGGGTGATCGTGCTTTGACTTCCAATACAAGATCGCAGGATGCGGCTTATATGAACTCCGCTCTGCATCGGCCCGGCTGCCGGGGAAGGCATTTGTAACTTCCCACGAATTGTCCGGGCATGTCAAGAACAATTGTTGGGACTTCATTCTTGATATGTAGAAGGGTATTTATCAGCCGGAAAGGCATAGCGCATCCAGGCCTCTCCACTGCGGCGGAGGGACCTGGGATCGCATCATCCTACCTACCCCTTCGCAAACATCTGCTTGATCCCCCGCAGCGCCTGCCGCGTCCGCTCTTCATTCTCAATCAGCGAAAACCGCACATGCCCGTCCCCGTAATCGCCAAATCCAATCCCCGGCGAAACAGCGGTTTTGGCTTCCGTCAGCAGCAGCTTTGAAAACTCCAGCGACCCCAGCTTCCGGTACTGCTCCGGAATCTGCGCCCACACAAACATCGTGGCCTTGGGACTAGCCACCGGCCAGCCCAGCTTGTTCAGCCCCTCCACCAGCACGTCGCGGCGCTTGCGATAGTTCTCGCAGATCTCGCGCAACGCACTCCTGCGGGCCTTCCAAAGCGGCGATCGACGCTACCTGGATCGGCGTAAACGTCCCATAGTCGAAGTAGCTCTTCAGCCGCGCCAGCGCGCCCACCAGCTTCGGATTGCCCACCATGAAGCCAATCCGCCAGCCCGGCATGTTGTAGCTCTTCGACAGCGTGAAAAACTCCACCGCAACGTCTTTCGCGCCCGGCACCTGAAGCACGCTGGGCGGCTTGTAGCCGTCGAAGGCGATATCGGCGTAAGCCAGATCCTGGATCAGATGGAAGCCGTACTCCCGCGCCAGCTCCACCAGCCGCGCCAGAAACGGCAGCTCCACGCACTCGGTCGTCGGGTTCGAAGGGAAGTTGACGATCAGCGCCTTGGGCCGCGGCACCATGCGCGGAATCAGATCCTCAAGCTGCGCCAGGAACTGCTCGCGGTCGTGCACCGGCACGCTGACCACGTGCGCCCCGGCAATCACCGGCCCATAAATATGAATCGGATAGCTGGGGTTTGGCACCAGCACCGTGTCGCGCGAATCCAGAATCGCCAGGCACAGGTGCGCGATGCCCTCCTTGGAGCCGATGGTCACAATGGCCTCGGTCTCCGGATCGAGATCGACGTCGTAGCGCGTCTTGTACCAGTTGCAGATGGCCTTGCGCAGCCGCGGAATGCCGCGCGAAACCGAGTAGCGGTGCGTTGCCGGCTTCAGCGCCGCCTCCACCAGCTTGTCGACGATGTGTTTGGGCGTGGCCCCGTCGGGGTTGCCCATCCCGAAGTCGATAATGTCCTCCCCGCGATGGCGGGCAGACATCTTCATTTTGCCGGTAATGTTAAAGACATAAGGCGGCAAGCGCTGAATCCTGCTGAACTCTTCCATTTATCCAGTTTAAGGCAAAGGAGGCAGACGCGCAGTGCGCGGCAGCGGCGGGATTGCGGGACCATAAAGCCTGATGCGCATCGAATTCCGCAAAAGTGATTCATATTGAACAGAATTCCAAACCCACGGTGAGAGAATGGATATGGGAGCAGTCTGGCGCATTGAGCATGGCCGCAGTTGTTTCCGAGCTTGGAAATACGACCTGAACTTCAGAAATTTGCTTGGGCGCGCAGCCGTTCCTCCTCTTGGGAGGAGTCTCATGAACGCCCTGCTTATCTACCCGGAATTCCCTGATACATTTTGGAGCTTCAAACATGCGCTCAAGTTTCTGGGCAAGCGTGCCGCGCAGCCTCCGCTGGGACTGATGACGGTGGCGGCGCTGTTGCCGGGTGAATGGAAAAAGCGGCTGGTGGACACCAACGTGGAGCGTCTGCGCGACCGCGACCTGGCATGGGCGGACGTGGTTTTGTTGAGCGGCATGCACATCCAGCAGGAATCGCTGATGGCTATTGTGGAGCGCTGCCGGGTGCGCGGTCTGCGCACCGTGGTGGGCGGGCCAATTGCCAGCAGCCTGCCGGCCGCCGAGCTGAAGGCGGACCACGTGGTGATCGGCGAGGCAGAAGAGCTGATTGCCACGCTGGCGCGGGATCTGGAGCAGGGGACGGCCAAGCCCGTCTACCAGGCCGCCGAACGGCCGGAGATGAGCACCAGCCCGCTGCCCGACCTGAGCCTGATCAAGATGAGCCGCTACTCGACCATGGCTGTGCAATACTCGCGCGGCTGCCCCTTCAACTGCGAGTTCTGCGACATCATTGAGATTTACGGCCGCCGTCCGCGCACCAAGGCCGTCGCGCAGGTGCTGGCCGAGCTGGACCAGTTGCACGCAGCCGGCTGGCGCGAAGCAGTGTTCATCGTCGACGACAACTTCATCGGCAACAAGGCGCGCGCCAAGGATCTGTGCGTGGCGCTTGCTGAGTGGCGCGGCCAACACAAGAAAAGCTTCGACTTCCTCACTGAAGCCTCGCTCAACCTGGCAGACGATCCGGAGCTGATGCAACTGATGAAGGATGCCGGCTTCATCTCCGTCTTCCTGGGCATCGAGACCCCCGATGTGCCGGGCCTGATCGCCACCAACAAGCTGCAGAACACGCGGCGCAGTTTGCTTGATAGCGTGGCCACCATCCAGAGCTATGGCATGCAGGTGATGGGCGGCTTCATCCTGGGCTTCGACACGGACCGCGACGACATCTTCGACCGCATGGTCGAGTTCATTCAGAAGAGCGGCATTCCCATTGCCATGGTCGGCCTGCTGCAAGCCATGCCGGGAACGCAACTCTTCCGGCGGCTGGGCCGGGAGGGCCGGATTGTGGACGCGGGCGGAGGCGACAACACCGGCGGCAAGCTGAATTTTCTTCCTCACATGGACGCTGCCAAACTGGTGGAGGGCTACCGCTCGGTGCTCAAGCGGATCTACTCCAGCGCAGCTTACTATGAGCGCGTGAAGCTCTACCTGAGCCGCACCCAGCCGAAGCCCGGGAAAAAATCCGGCAGGCAGCGCGTCTCCCGGCAGCAGTGGTTGACGCGCGCAAATGCGCGGGCTTTTGTAACATCGATCGTCCGCCAGGGCATCTTCGGCCGCCAGCGCTGGAGCTACTGGAAGTTTCTGCTGGCGGTAGCCACACGCTATCGCCATTGCGTCGGCGCGGCCATGACCCTGGCGGTAATGGGTTACCACTTGCAAGTGATCACGCGGAAATTGTCACAGGCCGTGGAGTTGCCCATCCTGCCAGAAGTGGCGGCTGATAATGTTGTCGAAGAATCCCTGGGCTGAAGAGTACGGTCAGTGGGCGCCGCGAATTCCGCTATGATGAGCAAAAATCGCTCTTAGGCAAATCCCGATGATCAGGGAAAGTATTGGCAAAACCGACAAGACCATAAGCCCGGCAGAAACGCGGATATGCTTCCGCATCTCAAGAAGCATCCACGCTATGGCATAACTCACGATTTGAACGACGGGAATGATAAGAAAGATAGCAGAAACTTTCATACAGGTTGGCACTGGACCTGGAGAATCACAAAACATGATTGTTCCGAAGGCGAGAATTCCAAAGACAGGGATGGAAAACACGACAAGCGCTAGTGCGGAATATTTATGATATTCCAGAAAATCGATTATCTTCGCCCCGACCTCGACTGATTCATGATTTGTCATGCGGACTTTCCTATCCGGAGAAATTATAGCGCCACCCATCCCTCCGTAAGATGCCAGCCACGGAATTTATACTGAAATGCAGAATGACCAAGTTCCTGCCCGTAGACGAACAGATGGACCTGCTCCAGAAAGGCGCGGCGGAGATCATCCGCGTCAGCGACCTGCGCGAGCGCCTTGAAGAGAGCCGCAAAACCGGCCGCCCGCTGCGCATCAAAGTCGGCTTCGACCCCACCGCCCCCGACCTGCACCTCGGCCACACCGTACTGATGCGCAAGCTGCGCCACTTTCAGCAACTCGGCCACCAGGTCATCTTTCTGGTCGGCGACTTCACCTCGCTCATCGGCGACCCCACCGGCCGCAACGTCACCCGCAAGCCGCTCACCCGCGAACAAATTGACGCCAACGCCAAGACCTATACCGAGCAGGCCTTCAAGATCCTCGACCGCAGCGTCACCGAGATTCGCTACAACTCCGAGTGGCTCGACAAGCTGGGCTTCGAGGGCACCATCCGCCTGACGGCGCACTTTACCGTCTCGCAGATGCTGGAGCGCGACGACTTCCACAAGCGCTTCCAGGCCGAGCAGCCCATCAGCCTCCACGAGATGCTCTACCCCGTGATGCAGGGCTACGATTCCGTCGCCCTCGAGTGCGACGTCGAGCTGGGCGGCACCGACCAGAAGTTCAACCTCCTCTGCGGCCGCGAGCTCCAGCGCCACTACGGCCAGAAGCCGCAGATCGTACTAATGACGCCCATCCTCGAAGGCCTCGACGGCGTACAGAAAATGTCGAAGTCGCTGAACAACGCCATCGGCATCAACGAGCCCCCCGCCGAGATGTACGGCAAGCTGATGAGCATCTCCGACGATCTGATGTGGAAGTACTGGGTCTTCCTCACCGACCTCCGCCAGTCCGAAGTCGATGCTCTGAAAGCCGAGGTAGCCGCCGGCAAGCTCCACCCCATGGAAGTAAAAAAGCGCCTGGCGCGCACCATCACCGCCGGCTTCCACAGCGAAGCCGAGGCCAAAAGCGCGGATGAGAACTGGGCGCGCATGTTCCAGCAGAAGGGTGAGAGCGAGGATATTGAAGAGGTTTCTGTAGCCTATGAAGATGTTGTTGGACCTTCAGCTAGAAAAACCCCGGAAGAGCTTCTGGAAATCAGGCTTCCCAAGTTGCTGCTTCAGATAGGGTTGGCTGTATCCGGAGCTGAGGCAAACCGCAAGATCATCGAAGGGGCTGTGAGGATAAATGGGAATGTGATTTGCAGCCCGTTATTTCTCATTGAAAAACTACCCACTAGAGTCGCTGTCCGCCTCGGCAAACGGGCTAAGATTGCGGTAATTGCGTAGAGCCCTCAGTATCGATGGCCAACTGGCCATGCCGCACGAGCCAAATGGCCATTCTTAATTGACCAGCCAGGGAGACACCGGTTGAGATTTGTGTTTTCCAGGTCTCAAAATCAAGACTTAGGACACCCGACTTTGTCGTATCCACTTTTTCAAGTGCTACGCAAGGTGGACAATCGCACCCACTGCCCTGGCGCACGCTGATAGTTCCAGAATGCCCATCCGTTACAAGACCTTTGAATCACTGCTTTCCCGGCTGCCGACGGAGAAATATACTTACGATTCTTGTACCGAACGGCGCCGTCCTTATGCACGAACGCTCGATATTTCACTCCTTTGTAAACAGCCCGAAGTCGAAGGCTCTTGCCGGTGCGCTGGACGTATTCTGCCAACAGGCTGTCCGCTTGAACCCCGCTCTGCCTGGCCGGTCGGGGTGTGAGCCCGATCAGCTCTCCTAGTTCTTTTTTTTGAAATTCCTTGATTTCTCTCTTAAACCTGCGGAGAAGGTTCTCGGACATTGCGAACTTTCCTGATTGCTTATTGCCCTTTGGCTTGGGCAAGATCACTCGCAGCATCAGCGACTCCAGCTCTTTCAAGTGCTGATCGTTGACCGTGAGATAGACGCTGAAAGAATCCCATTGTTCTTTGTGCCTATCTTTCAGGTGGGCACCTAGCCGCCATTTGAGATCGCTGGCCAGTCCTACGTAGTAGAGCCGGCGCTTTCGATACAGCGCATAAACACCTTCCCGCTGGCGTACGTAAGTACGGATGATTTGTTGGTACTGCTCTAGTGCGCGGACACTTATGTGCTCAAGATGCTGACAAACCAAACCGGTTTTCTTTGGCATAGATCAAATGTCTCTCTTACGTGCTTGTAGCAAACTGTAGCATCTCCTCCATTTGTTTTCAATGATTTCGGCTAGTGGAACATCCGCACTGTCAACCTATATTTTCTAGCGAAAGGCTGTCGATCGTCAGCGACGAAGTCCCTCACCCACCCAGCGCGAACGCCCGCGCCGACTCCAGCAGCTTCGCCACCGACTCCTTCGAGTAGGATTCGGTATAAATCCGAAGCAGCGGTTCGGTGCCGCTGTCGCGCAGCAGCAACCAGGTCCCAAAGTATTCGCCTAATCCACTTTTGCGGTCTCTTTTCCCCGCCATCACCCCGGATACGACCCGGCAATATAGCTCTGCAATTGCTGGATCACCTGCTCCTGCCCGGTAATCACCCACTTCACCATGTCGCCGATCGACACCATGCCCACCACCTTATCCTGCTGCATCACCGGCAGGTGGCGGATATGGCGCTCCGTCATCAGCGCCATGCATTCATCCACCGTCTGCTCCGGCCTCACGGTCGTCACCTTGCTGGTCATGATCTCAGCGACCTTGGTTTCTTTCGAGTGATGCCCATGCAGGGCGCATTTACGCGCGTAGTCGCGCTCTGAGAAGATTCCGGCCAGCTTCTTTTTGTTCAAAACCAAAAGCGCGCCCACGTCGTTGTCAGCCATCAGTTTGAGCGCCTCATAGACCGTCTGGTCTGGATCGACGGAAAGAACCTTGTTCACCGCCTTCTGCTTCAAAACCTGATCGATGGTATCTGTAGTTTTCATTGGTCATCCTGTTCGGCATCTTGGAGAGCAAGCCGCGGCGGCAAATCTAACCAGCCCTTCCCGCGGACCTTGGCTGTATGGAAAAGCAGTGTAGCGCGTTTATTGCACAGTTGTCTAAGAACCTGCTTACAAACTCGCGGATGGAGTTTTTGCTTTGAAAGGGCATGGCTTCAGCCGTGCTGAAAACGGTTGGCAATGCGTTGGGCTTTAGCCCCTGAGGGATGTTTGCCAGGCTGAGGCGAAATACAATCCCACAGCGGATAGAGCCGAGTTCGTTTTGCATCGCAAACGGCACAGGGCTGAAGCCATGCCCTTTCAAGACTTCAAGTTTTTCAACAGATTCTAAGTACCTGAAAAATCTGTCTCCATGTCCGGCTCACTTCATCCCACGATCCACTGGTACAATTGGCGCAGCAAAAATAGCCAAATGGCGTATACTAAACATGGAGGCCAATCATGGCGACCCATACCGTACAGGATGTGCTGGGCGGTGAAGTTGTGCTCGGCAGGCAAATGAGCAAAGGCGGCGCGCTGGCTGAACTGGTGCGCGAGGGGTTGCCGGTGAAGGCGCTCTTCCTGCTTGCCGAGAAGATGAACCTGCGCCAGGCGGAGATATCAGAGAAAATCGGCATTCCCAAGCGCACGCTAACCCGGCGGCTGGCGCAGCACTCCCGGCTGACGGCTGCCGAGTCCGATCGCGCCGTGCGCCTGGCCCAGGTCTACTCCACTGCCGTGGAGACGCTGGGCGACGGCCAGAAGGCGGCCGAGTGGCTCAAGACGCCGAATCGAGCCCTGCGTGGAGGCCGTCCACTGGACCAGTTGGATACCGATCCCGGCGTCCGCGAGGTCGAGAACGTACTGGGCCGCATCGCCTACGGCGTCTATAGCTAGTCCGGATTTGGCGGGTTGCAAAAATGCCTGTTTTGTATCAGGGCACGAATTTATTCGTGCCGAAATCAACGAAAAATAAGATCGGGCTTTAGAGGCTGCGGAAAAACTCGCGTCATAAAGATCGGGCTTTAGCCCCTGAGGAAATTTCCATTTGAGACAACGGATTCATTGAGGTTCCTTAATGCGCATCTGGAGAATCTGCCGGGCTCGCTTCGCGGACGAGGCGTTTTCCGGCCAGGGAGCGCGGCGTTTCGGCGGCCGCTGGAATTCGCCGGGCGTGCCCATGGTCTATTCGTCGTCCTCGCTGGCATTGGCGGCCATGGAGCTCTTCGTCCACTTGGAGCCTAACCAGCAGCCGGACGATTTGGTCTCGATTGCGGCGTTGCTTCCCGAAGGAGAACCCGCATTGCGCCTTGAGCCAGACGATTTGCCGCCCCGCTGGTGGACCGACGATTTCGCGCCGCTGCGTGCGATCGGAGATAAGTGGATTCGCGAAAACAAATCGCTGGCCATCGAGGTTCCCTCAGCCGCATTGCGCATGGAGTGGAACGTGCTGGTGAATCCGCTGCACCCAGCCATCGCGGAAATCAAAATCGAGAAGCCGCAGCCATTTAATTTTGATGCGCGAATGTTCCGGTAAGGCGAGTCGACAGGAGGGCTGAATTTCCGGTTTGGCGGTGCCTCCGGAAGAACGAAACCTACTATACTAAATCGGGGTTACCTACTGAAGCTAGTTCTGTATGCCTCCGAAACTCGGGCGAGCCCCGCTCCCAGCCAGCGACGTACACGTACAGATTTCGGGTGGAGGTTTCTTGGTACCAGAGTGTGTCACGCTGATCAGGGGAGATTTCGCGAACGTTTCTTACTCGTTCAACGACACCTTCATTGATGAGGCGATCCAGATCACGAAACAGGAGCACATGATTCCATTCACCCAGAATCGTCCCCTTCCTATCACGGCATGTGCGGGTTTGATACAGGTCTTCCAGCGGACTCATCCTGACTCCTCGAGATTATCTTATGCTGCTTGAAGTTCAAATTTCAACGTTTGTCGTGTCCCGGTTAGGTTGTCGCCAATCCGGAAACTAGCTTGCCATCAAATCGATCTTCAACCAAAGGCTCCTCACCCGCCCAATGCAAACTCCCGCGCCGACTCCAGCAGCTTCGCCACTGCTTCCTTAGAGCACGATTCCGTATAAATCCGCATTAGCGGCTCGGTGCCGCTGGCTCGCAGCAATAGCCATGTCTCAGCAGCATTCGGTTTACCGGCGGCCTCGGGATTGTCGAGAAAAAACTTCACGCCATCCAAAGTCTGCTGGCGGAGGATGGGCATTCCAGCAAAGATAGGGTTGCCGGGCTCAAGCGCTCTTGCCCGCGCAATGGCCCCGTTCTTGATTTCGTCCGAAATGTGCAGATCAATGCGGCCATATTCGTGCTCGCCGTATTCAGCCTGCAAACCGGCGACCAACTGCCCCAGCGTCTTGCCTTCCTCGGCCATCACGTTGGCCAGCAGCAGACAGTTCAGCAGCCCATCGCGCTCCGGCAGGTGGCGCTGGAAGCCGATGCCGCCCGACTCCTCGCCGCCCATCAGAATCTCCCGCTCCAGCATGTAGTCGCAGACGAATTTGAAGCCAATGCCGTGCTCGATCAACTCGCGGCCGTGCTTGGCGCAAATCCGGTCCAGCATTTTGGTGGTGTTGAACGCGCGGGTCACTGCGCCCGGCCAGCCTTTGCGCATGAGCGCCCAACTCAGCAGTACCGAAAAAATCTTGTGCGGATCGACAAAGTTTCCGTTCTCATCTGTCGCCCCGATGCGGTCCGCATCGCCGTCCGTGCACAGGCCGGCCTGGCAGCCGTTGGCCACCACCGTCTGGCCCAGCTCGCGAATGTGCGGCTCGATGGGCTCGGGATTGATACCGGGGAAGAGCGGGTCGGGATTCCCATGAATCTGCACGTGGGCCACACCGAGGCGAGTAAAGATGTTGGAGATGATAGTCCCGCCAGCGCCGTACATGGAGTCGATAGCGAACTTCATTCCGGATTTTTCGAGGGCTTCGAGGCTCGTGAAATTCTCAATGGCCTTGAGATAATTCGGCAGAAAATCGACTTCCTGAATCCGAGTCTTGCCGGGGGCCGGCCCGGCTGCGCGGGCCACGGGCTTACCCAGGTAAGACTCGATTTCGGCCATGATCGAAGGCTTTCCCGAACCGCCGTACCACGCTTTGTATTTCACGCCGTTCCATTGCGCAGGATTGTGCGAAGAAGTGATCATGATGCCGCCGGCCAAACCGCGATCGCGCACGCCGTAGCTGAGCGCCGGGGTAGGCGTGATGGCATTGGCCAGTTGTACGTGGATGCCGGTCGAAGCCACAACCTCAGCGCAGGCGAGCGCAAAATCCCGCGAGCCAAAGCGCGTATCGAAACCAATCGCCAGGCCTTTCGTGGGGTCTTCCTTGGCGTGAACGTAAGCGGCAATGGCCTCAGCGGCCGTGCGCACGTTGGCAAAAGTAAAATCGTCTGCGATTACAGCTCGCCAGCCGTCGGTACCGAACTTGATTATGGGATGAGGCATGATTGGGTCTTCGTGCTCCCTGAAGTCTAGGGTAAACGAGACGGGAGACACAGCCCAACGCCCAACAAGAATTCATCCGTTGATTGCAGTAACTTCAAGAATCTCGACCGGCACCGCTTCAGAAAACTTGACCGCTACGCCACGGGCCCAATCGGAGTCTGCAAAAACGCCGAGCTCTTTTCCGCTAAGAACGGACCGCACCCGGTACTTCCCCGCAGGAATCAAAGGCAGCCGCACCGTCGCAGACCCTTCCTGCGATTTGTTACGGAAAACCGCAATCATCGCCATCACCGCTGCGTGCCAGGCGTGCATAGCCGTCCCATGCGGCGGGCGTGGGCTGCAACCAACTGCCCAGCGGGAAAAAGCTTTCGCTGATCTTCGTGCTCCGTCTCAGCTTTTTGAACCAGCCGATTTTTTCGTGGTACCACTGCCGGTCGGCGGCGCTGAGTTTCCTCAGGTCGCCAAGCAGCAAAGGCGCCGATCCGATGGCGGTGGCAAAACTCTCCTCGATCGTCGGCAGATCGGCGTGCAGGTTGCCGATCAGCATCGCCTCCACTGGCATCGACGCCGCCCGCTGGTAGAGCAATTGCCGCGCCTGCCTGGGCCCGGCTGAATCCTTCTCTCCGTCGGCTACATTGCTCATCCAGTCAAGATCGCCCGCCGCAAGCAGCCCCGCGTCGATAATGTGCTTCTGCCCCCACAGCTCAAACGTCAGATCGAGCAGAACCTCGGGATGCTTCTCGTAAATCTTGCCGGTCACATACGAGATGCCTTCATAGATCAGGTTCAGCGATTGCGCCCAGTTGCCGTGATCGTGTCCCTTGGCCCAGCAGCCCGGAGCCTCGCCGTAAGCATTGAATACAGTGGTCAGGTCGAGCTTCACATAAGCCAGATGGAATCGCTCTATCGCGTCGATAATGCGGGCCGCGGCGGACTCTCGATAGGCGCTGGCCATGCACATCACCGCCTTGGCGCCCAGCCGCTGTATAAGTGATCTTCGGCTTTCCATCCTGGTCGAGCGCCGCCCACTCTGGATGCTCGCGATAAATCTCCGTAGAGGTATCCGATGGCCGCCATGGGAATCCACAGACCCAGCCGCATTCCGTGCGCTTCCACCGCGTCCTCGATCGGCTGCAGCCCGCCCGGGAAATGCAGCCAGATTCACAGTATTCTCGCCGTAGTACTTCTGCCAGCCGTCGTCGATGGTAAAAATATCGAGCCCCATCGCGCCCGCCGCATCAATCAACCCCATCACTTTGTCGTGGTTGATGGTGCGCTCGAAGGGCTCCCAGGTGTTATAGATCCACGGCGGACCCTCGGCATCCACCCGCCGCTCCAGCACCTGCGCGGTGTAAGAAGGCAGCAGCCAATGCGGATCGTTGAAGCCGTCTCCGTTGCGATAGGCGACCAGCGAGACGCATGCCGGTGGTGAACTCCTCTCCGCCGGCAATCGCGCGTTCGAACGGCATGAGATCGGTATCGTAGAGAACGCCGATGCCCACATGCTCAGGATCATCCCAGCCGGCAATCTCGGTGCGCTTCATCGCGCCGGGAACCTCGCTCAAGATAGCCATGCCAAGGCCGGTTCGCCCGTTGGCCACCAGCAGCCCCGCATCTTCCAATCGCCCGGTAAAAAAGATCTCGCGCGGAATCGTTCCGTACTGCGTCAGCAGAGTAGTTTCATTCTCCTCACCCAACGCAATTCCGATAGCCTCAATATTGAGATGAGTAATGCGGAGCGCATCGGTTCCCGTATTGCGCAGGACCAGATGCTTGCGGATCGCTGGATGATGGCCGTAAGCGCAATAAACCGCCGCAACTTCCAGAGCCAGGGTTTTGTGCCGCAGCCGGACCGTCAGAGACCTGCCGTTTTGAAGTGCAGCCTCATCGGCGCCCACCAGGTCAAACTCCGCTTCAGTTCCCGTGCAGAGATGCCCATTGCACAAGAATGAAAACTCCTGCGCCATTCCCGCGATGATCTTCCCCGGCTCGATGAATTCCGCATGTATAGCCAAGCCGGAGAACTGCTGAGTAAAGAGTCCAGTTTTCGGCTGGAAGGCGATGGTTCGTTCAATCCGGTCGTTACCGATACTCCAGGTTTTTGCCCCAGCCCCGGAAGCCGAATCCAAACTCTGCGCAGTTGCAATGAGCGAAGGCTTCCATGCGCAGCCTGCCGCAATCAACACTCCGTTTTGAATCAACTTTCTTCTGCTGAGCAAAGCTTCCCTTGCACTTTCCATCGCCAACCCCAATAATCTGCCCATCATTTCTGCCAGCATCGGAACTAGATCAGCTTGTCACGCCCGGAGGTGCTCAGCTCCTTCACAATCTTTCCTACATCCTGCGAGTGGTCGCGGTGGGCAATCAGCAGCGCGTCCTCGGTATCCACAATCACCAGATTCTCCACTCCCACCAACGCCACAAACTTCTTCGGGCTGTATATATAGTTATTCGCGGCTTCCAGAGCCATCAGGCCCTCGGTCTCCGCCACGTTGCCCTCCGGGTCTCCGCGCAGCCGGGTTTGATGCTGGTACTCGTAGAGCGAGGTCCACGAGCCAAGATCGTTCCAACTGAATTCCGCCGGAATGCAGTAAAGGTTGGAGAGATGCTCGCCCTTGGCCGAGCGCGGTTCAAGCACCGCGTAATCCACGGAAATGTTCTCGCACTTGGGATAAGCGGTGCGAAAAACCTCCTCGAAGTGAGGCGTGCCGTAGGCGGCGGTAATCGCCTCCAGCAGCGGAGCGGTCTCCGGCAGGTGCTCGCGCACCGCATTCGCCAGCGTCCGCGCCGACCACAAAAAAATCCCCGAATTCCAGAAGTAGTTCCCCGCGGCCACAAACTCATCGGCCTTGTTCTGGTTCGGCTTCTCGATAAAGCGGCGCACATGCAGTGCGGAGTCGTCCGGAGTCAGGTCGCCGGTCTCGATGTAGCCGTAGCCGGTCTCGGCGCGCGTCGGCTCAATGCCCAGCACCACGATATTGTCGCCGGCGGCGGCCACGGCAATGCCCTTTTGCATGGACTTCAGAAAGCGCGGCTCGTCCCCGATCACGTGGTCGGAGGGAAAGACCCCCAGCACCGCATCAGGATTTTGCCGCTCAATAAGAAATGCCGCCAGCCCGCAGGCCGGCGCCGTATTGCGCGCCACCGGCTCCTGCACAATCTGCTCGGCGGGCAGCCCCGGCAACTGGTCGGCGATCTCCTGGGCCAGGTATTCGTTGGTGATGATCCAGGTCTTGTCCAGGTTGGCGAGCGGCTTGAGCCGCTCCACCGTCTGCTGGATCATGGAGCGCTCGCCGTCCAGCGCCAAAACCTGCTTGGCGTGGGCGCGGCGCGAACGGGGCCAGAAGCGGGTACCGCTGCCTCCGGCGAGAATCACAGAACGAAAATCATCAGACTTCGGCATCGAACACACATCCTACGCGACAAACTATACGTTTGCACAGGGCTGAATCAAGATTTTGCGGAAAGGCCGCTCCGCTTATGCTTAGACGGCCCTGGGAAGTTAAAATTTCAACGATCGCGGCTAAAGACCTGGCGCCGCGATCCAAATTACGGTACGCCAATCTAAGCCAGCCCGGTCAAAAATTCACCCATCCGTCTGGTTCCCTCGTCGATATTCTGCTTGGTCACCGGGTAGGAGATGCGAATGTGCTCCGCCGTCCCAAACGCCTCGCCGGGAACGGTAACCACGTGCCCCTCGTGCAGCAGCCGCGTCGCCAGCTCGGTAGCCGTCTTGATCCCGCCTTTGCCCAGATACGCCGAAATGTTCGGATAAACGTAAAACGCCCCCTCCGGCTTGGTGCAGGTAACCCCCGGAATCGCCCTCACCTTGGCCAGCATATAGTCCCGCAGCTCGATAAACTCCGCGCGAAACTCGCACACGCACTCCTGCGAGCCCGCCAGCGCCGCAATCGCCGCCTTCTGCACAATGCTGGTCGCGTTCGAAGTCGACTGCGACTGCAGCTTGCTCAGGTTCGCCACCACCGGCTTCGCCGCCAGCGCAAACCCCGCCCGCCAGCCCGTCATCGCATAAGTCTTCGACAGCGACCCCAGCACCACGATGTGCTCCTTGGCCCAGGTAAACGACCCTCCGCTCACCGGCTTGCCGGCATAGTTCAGGTACACGTAGCACTCGTCCAGAAGCAGATAAATCCCGCGATCGTGCGCCAGGTGCACAATCCGCTCCAGGTCCTCGGCCGAAACCACTGACCCCGCCGGATTCGACGGCGAATTCAGAATAATCGCCTTCGTCTTCGGCGTAATCGCCTTCTCAATCGCGTCCGCGGTAATGCGGAAGCTCTCCGCCTCGCTCGTCTCGAGGTAAACCACCTTCCCGCCCGCATACTGAATAATGTCCTTGAAGCTCACCCAGTAAGGCACAGGCAAAATCACCTCGTCCCCGTGGTCCACCAGGATCTGCAGCGTATTAAACAGCGCCAGCTTCCCGCCCGCGGTAAAGATCGCCTCATCCACCGCGTAGTCCGACCCAAAGTCGGTAGCATGCCGCTCCACAATCGCCTTCCGCAGCTCCGGAATCCCCGGAACCACCGTATAGCGTGTAAAGTTGGCCTCCAGCGCGGCAATCGCCGCATCCTTGATATGCCGCGGAGTAGGAAAATGAGGCTCCCCGGCCCCAAAATCCACCAGGTTAACCCCCTGCGCGCGCAGTTTAGCGGCCTCCGCAGCCACAGCCATGGTTGCAGAAACCTCGATCCGCCCAATTCGGTCGGCAAAGACTTTAGAAGGAGTAGAAACTGTCATAGCACCTCTATCTTTACAGATTCCCCCCCAATGACCAAATGCGACACCCATGTGCAGTTGCAAATAGGAGATTCCGGAGGGAGCAGGGGGCTTCAGCCCCCTGAAAGATAGCGGTTTTTGCGGGGCCTTCAGGCCCGGGTCTTTGTCACTTTTCTTTGCGTTTGCCCCCTCGTAACCACTCGCCGACCGTTTTTTGCGCCCCCAACTTGGGAGACGAGTTTTGTCAAGAAAAGGGCGTTTCCCGGGGCGAACCTGCAGCCCCTCATCAGATGGATTAAGCTGAAAGAAACAGAACACATCCACATTTGCGGCTAGCCAAGTGCACCATTTGTGTGGCATTTTTAAATAGGAACCGAAAGGGCAGCGATGAGTCCATTAAGCAAACCTGCGATGACTTGGTCATCCGATCTTGGATTGCTGCCAATTCCATTCCTGCCGAGCGATGATAGTCGCTACCTCCTGGTGAATGGACTTTCCGGGAACTTCTGCCTTGACCAAACAGAAGGTCGGAATAGGGACGAAAAGCGTGGCGGAGCCTGGTCGAGCAATGTGGGCCATTATGTCTCACTTCTTGGTGAAAATGTGGAGGTTCTTCGTTATGATGCCTCCGCATCAGTTGCTGAGATATACAGTCTCCAGAGTGTTCAGGAGAATCTCGGGAAGTTTCACGCCTATCTGGAAAACTCTCAGCCGAGAGCCGGTATGTCGGTCATTGCGCACGCCATCCGCGTTTTCAGACAGCTTCGAAATGCTTCAACTGACGAAGATGGGGCAAGGTCGCTGCTCACATTTCTCACACTTATTGCGTGCGCCACAGACAGATGTGAACGCGAAGCCCTCGATGGTGATAAATGGGGGCTACCGGAGAATTTCCGGGGCTGCCTTAACGCTGTGGGCCAGTCTGATTGGGAGCTTCTTTCCACCGAGTTAGTGGAAGGGCGTCGTTTCGATAATTTGACCCTTCGGCCCGAGCTTCTGCTTCGGCATGCAGCGGGGCAGCTATTCCAAGAGGCTCACTACGAGGCGTCGGTCATTCGCCAGCTTCGCTTGGCGGGATTCGCTCCGCCAACTAAAGCACCAACCAAGACTAGCCACGGTATAGGGATCCACTTTACCCCGCCATCGTTGGCGAGGATGGTTGTAGAGCAGTCCCTTCGACTCCTTCACTTGCAGGATATCTCTTCGATAACCATTTTCGATCCGGCCTGTGGGTCGGGAGAGTTTTTGCGCGAAAGCATCCGGCAGTTGCGCATTAGCAGTTTCACCGGGAAGATCAACCTGATTGGCTGGGATATTTCCCAGGCGGCCTGTGACATGGCTTCCTTCGTCCTCGCTTGGGAGAAAGACAAGGATGACCAAGAGGTCGCCTACGAAATTTCTCTAGCGGACTCAATGGGGCAGGATCCATGGCCGACGGGGGTTGACATGCTTCTTATGAATCCACCGTTCGTCTCCTATGAGTTTCTTTCCAGGGAGCAGCGTGATTCTTTGAAGCAGGTATTAGGCTCTTTGGCTGTTGGTCGTTACGACCTATCCACAGGGTTCGTTTGGAAGGCTGTCAGGGCGCTCGGACCTGCTGGTGTCATCGGCTCGATTATCCCGTCTTCCTTTCTGGAAGCCAGCGCGACCGCCGGCATCAGGAAAGAAATGTCAGGTGAGGTTAGGTTTAATCTTATTGCGCGACTTGGGAGCCCGTTGCTCTTCTCTGATGCGCTCGTCGATGCGGCAGTGATGGTTGGTCAGATAGGCGATGGCCCCAACACTTCAGGAATCGCATTTTGGGCGGACTATCGGTCTAGCTCAACCTCCGCCGGTCTCCGAGAATTGCGTCGTGCAACGGCCAATGGCCTTGGAGATCCGATCGTAAAGGAGGGGTTCAGTATATACAGAGACACGCTGGGCTCGAGCAAAGAGTCCTGGGCACCACGTTCATATGAGTCAGTATCGCTTTTGAGACGTCTTCGGGCACTACCAAAAGTCAATGAATTGTTCGAAATCAAGATGGGGGCGCGCTCCGGGAGCCTGAAGACATTCGAAGTCAGTAAACAGGAATGGCTAGCGATGCCTTTGAATGAGCAACGTTTCTTTCGACCTGCTGTCGTAAATGAGTCTATTAACTTTGGAGCCCTCAGGGATCTCACTTACATTTTTTACCCCTACGGCGACCAGAGGATCGAAAACGAGCATGAGCTTGAACTGAAAGTGCCGAATTTCTACCGCGAGAAATTGAAGCCAGCAGAGGCCAGCCTTTTAAAACGGAGCAGCAAGAGCAATCCGGACCGATGGTGGGAGATGTTGAGACCGCGTACATGGCAGTTTCAAAAGGTTCCCAAGATCGTTTCTGTTTCTTATGGCGATAAGGGCTCGTTCGCTTATGATGCATCGGGCGCCTATGTTGTTGTTCAGGGGTATTCATGGCACCCGCTAAACGCGGTCACAGGAAACAGACCGCTCAGTCCAAGGGTTGCGAGAGCATACATATCTCTGCTTAGCAGCGATGTGATGTCAAGCTTACTCCCCGCAGTATCCAGTCAGGTCCAGGGAGGACAATGGGATCTTTCTGCGCGATTGCTAGAACGCATTCCCATACCAAATCTGTTCGCTCAGATGGACCCGCTTCTGTTCTCAAAGTTAGCACAATTGGGTTTGGCAATCGAACGAGCAGAGAATATCGACCCGAAGGAATTGTCTGAGGCCGCACGCGCGGCCTTTGGTGTAAACGAATAGCGCATGAGTAAGAAACAGACAATTGCCGGAAAAGGAACGTCGCCTCAGACGTACAACTTTGCGTTGAGAGGTATAGAGAAACCAGAGACTGTGCTCGCTGTCTGCCTTCCAGCCCTCAGAAAGCAATTCGGGCAAACAGCCTTAGGCTTTAAGCCGGCGGCCCGGTCGACCAGAGTCACGCGGTACTCACTCTCGGGCCCGGGGCAACAAAAGGGGACCGCGCGCGAAGCCTATTCGATTCTTCCTCTTTGCAGGAGCATTGAAGCAATCTACTGGGCGGGAATAACCGTGAATTTTCAGTTCTCGGATTCGACACATCAGCTAGTGGATGCTGGAATCGTTATCTTTAAAGGCGGAGCCTTTGAAGATAACAAAGCTCCTTTCCTGCGAGCTGAATGGCACTGCTCCGATGACCAAATGCAAGCAATTCACGCGCAACCGCATTGGCACGTCTACCATCCTCCGCAACAATATTTAGGCCCAGGATTTAGTGGTGACACTCCATCAACCTTTGCCCCTGACGATCAAGCGGATGAGGAAGAGGACAGCGAAGCTCAATTGATGCGCTTTCATTTCGCGATGTCAGCTGAGTGGCAACGAGGTGAGCTGAATGCACACGTTGGCGCGATTACCAGCGCGACGGCACTAGGGGACTGGCTCAATGGGTGCTTGTCTTACATCGTAGGCCAGCTAAGTTAAACAAGTAGGTCAGTTCTGCGATGGCGTCCAGACCAAGGGCTTGGGTCAGCGTCGAGGAGCGCGTTTCCGTTCTAAAGACAGCATGCCGGTTACCCCAGATCTCGCTTTTGAGACCTGGGAAACCGCCAGCTTAAATACCAAAGATTGACAAAGCCTGTTATTCGGTTCAGCATCAAATACAGGAGGCAAAATCCCATGAACGTCTCTCTCACCCCTGAACTGGACAGCTTCGTCGCCGGCAAGGTCGAGTCCGGCCGCTACAACTCCGCCAGCGAGGTCGTTCGCGAGGCCTTGCGCCTGCTGGAAGAGCACGACCGGGCGCGCGGCGCCCAGCTTGCCGCCTTCAACCGGGAGATTGGGTCGAGGCTGGCCTCGCTTGACCGTGGCGAGTATGTTGATCCGAAAGAAGCGCGTAAGCGCCTTGAGCAAAAATCCAGCGAGCGGAGAAAGCTCAGCGCATGAAAGAGTACGTTCTCTCGACCGGCGCGGAACTGGATTTGGAAGAGATTTGGGAGTACATCGCCCTCGACAACATTCGCGCCGCTGACCGCTGGATCGGCAAGCTCTTTGACGCCTTCGACACATTGGCGCGGAATCCAGGAGTGGGTCACAAGCGCGAAGACCTTACCGCGTACCCGATTCTCTTTTGGCCGGTTGGCGCTTACTTGATTCTCTACCGCGTCCAAACCAACCGAGTCGAGATTGTAGCCGTGACTCAAGGCGCGCGGGATATTCCATCGTTTCTGCATCGGCGCACTGATTAACATGCAGGAGATGAGATCTCAGATATGCTGGATTGGGTCCGCACACGAAAATCCTGAACCCTGAGGTTCTATGACGATTCCCCTTGATGAGTTCATGGCCAGATCGCTGGCTGACCCTGAGGTCAAACGCGAGTATGATGCGCTCGCCCCGGAATTTGAAATCTCCGCCGAGTTGCTGAGGGCGCGTCTTCGCGCCGGCTTGTCTCAAGCCGAACTGGCCAGGCGCATGAGCACCAGCCAATCGGCCGTCGCGCGGCTTGAGAGCGGACAAACCCTGCCCAGCACAAAAACGTTATTGCGGTTTGCAGAAGCTACTGGCTCAAGGATTCAGCTGCGCCTGTCTGCGGCGTAATGCGAGACAGGCAAGGTTTTTCTAAATTAGCTCTTGCTCATCCGCCCGCGCAGCCGCTTGAGCACGTTCGGCGGCACCAGCCCGCTCACGTCGCCGCCAAAGCTGAAGACCTCCTTCAGCATCCGCGAACTGATAAACGAGTAGCGCCCTGCCGGCTGCAGGAAGACGGTCTCAATCTCCGGGGCCAGCCGCCGGTTCATCAGCGCCATCTGGAATTCGTACTCGTAATCGGAGATAGCGCGAATCCCGCGCAGCACCGCCGACGCGCCCTGCTGCCGCGCAAACTCCACCATCAGCCCGTCAAAGGTGGCCACCGAAACGTTTTCGAGCGCGCTTGCGACTTCCCTCAGCATCTCCACCCGCTCCTCCACCGTGAACAGCGGGTCCTTGCCCGGATTGTTAAGCACGGCAACGGTCAGGTGCCCAAACAGCTTGGCCCCGCGCTGAATCAGATCAACGTGACCGTTGGTTGGAGGGTCAAAGGTGCCGGGATAGAGTGCATTTACGCTCATAACGCTCTATGCGGATTCTAGCAGCGCAAACCGCAGCCTGACCCCTGACCCCTGATCCCTGCTTCACCCCCGCCGCCCGCGCACAGCCTCTTTGGCCTCGGCGGGTCCGCTTGCGGGCACCTCCGGCACATCGGCCTTGCTGGCGCCGATGCCTAGCTTCTTGCGCACCTCGGCGTCCATCTTGGCGAACAGATCCTTGTTCTCCTTGAGAAAGCTGCGGGTATTCTCGCGGCCCTGTCCGATGCGCTCGCCGGAGTAGCTGTACCAGGCGCCTGACTTCTCCACAATATTGTTCGCCACGGCCAGGTCAAGCACGTCGCCCTCGCGGCTGATGCCTTCGCCGTAAAGAATGTCGAACTCCGCCTCGCGGAACGGCGCGGCCACCTTGTTCTTCACAATCTTTACCTTGGTCCGGTTGCCGGTCACCGCGTCGCCTTCCTTGATGGCGGCAATGCGGCGGATATCGACGCGCACCGAGGAGTAAAACTTCAGCGCCCGGCCGCCGGTGGTGGTCTCGGGATTGCCGAACATCACGCCGATCTTCTCGCGAATCTGGTTGATAAAAATCAGGGCGGTGCGCGACTTGGAGACGCTCCCCGTGAGCTTGCGCAGCGCCTGCGACATCAGCCGCGCCTGCAAACCCATGTGAGAGTCGCCCATCTCGCCGTCCAGCTCAGCCTTGGGCACCAGGGCGGCCACCGAATCAACCACCAGCACATCAATAGCGCCGGACTTGACCAGGGCCTCGGTTATCTCCAGCGCCTGCTCCCCGCTGTCGGGCTGCGAAACCAGCAAATTGTCGACGTCCACGCCCAGTTTTTTGGCATATCCGGGGTCCAGCGCGTGCTCAGCATCCACAAACGCCGCCAACCCGCCCGCCTTCTGCGCCTCAGCGATAATCTGCAAGCAGATCGTCGTCTTGCCGGAAGACTCAGGGCCAAAAACTTCCGTCACCCGTCCGCGCGGAATTCCGCCCACGCCCAGCGCCGCGTCAAAGCTGATGGAGCCGGTGGAGATCACCGCGATGGGCAGCAGCGCCTCCTTCGACCCGAGCCGCACAATCGATCCTTTACCAAACTGCTTTTCAATCTGTGAGAGGGCTAGTTCTACTGCTTTTGTGCGGTCGTCGGCAATGGCCATCGGGAGAGCTCCTGACAATGCTCGCCTTGCTTTGCAACAGAAAACAGCGCGGCGGCTGGATTGGATTTCGAAGGAATTGTAGCAGGGCTGAAGAGACAATGATAGAAAAAAGCGAAGAAATGGAGAAAAAAGCAGAATCGCACCTAAACCGTTGCAGGATTTCGGCTTGAATGGCTGACAAGGGCGGTTGCTTTCAAGAACGGAGCGGCGGCCAAGCCAACAGGCGGCTCAAACGGTATAAGCCCCGATGCGAGTTTCCTGGCTGGTAAGCGAGTCCGACGAGCGGTCCAGTGCTTCGTATTCCGCATCGTGGTCTTTGCGAAATGCGCGGAAGGCGTCTTCGCTGGCCCAGCGGTCGATGGTGAGGTAGCTGCCGGGGATATAGGCGTCGCGCAGGAGCTCCGTTCCCTGATAGTCAGGGGAGGAACTGAAGAGCTGGGCCCACGCGCCCAGCGGGCCGTAGGCGGCTTCAAAGACGGCTATCTTCTCCTCGGCGATTTCGAACTTCCAGACCACGACAAACATGCTTGCCTCCGATTCTGTTTTCGAGAACGCTGTAATTATGGTAGCGCAACTGGAGCGGAAGGGCTGTGGTCTCAGAAATCCGCGTTCACCCGAAAAATTGGGCAATTTGGCAAAGCGTATGCCGGTTTTGCGGAGGCGATCGGAGAGGCTGTTTGTAATGCGAGCCTGCGATTTGCTTATTTCGCAGGCTTGCATTACGACTGTGCAAGACCGGGGAATCACGATGCGAAATGCAGATCTCTCAGGATTCTCCGGCACAGAGGGTTGCGTCGGTTCGATCAAGCTCTGCCAAACACCGAGGCCCTGGTGCGGAACGGTGGCTGCTTCCCCCGTTTCTTCTCACTCCAGCGCCCTTGCTGTGGGCACAAGGTGAACGCACACTGGTGGGATGATTAGCCTTTAGGTGGAGTTGCCTGTTCAATAGTGCACCTCAGAAAAATTTCTTGACATGATCAGATAGAGGGATAGCGGCAATGCCTGGGCTCGAAACGACGTTAGCGTCCGCTGTGTTACCGTTGCAATACGGCGTCCCCGCGCCTGCCGGTAGTTGCCGGCCTGAGGCGAATGCCTGCCATTTGAGCGGGAAGCGGGGGCCAACAGTGGAACCGGAGCAAATGCGTCCCGAAACCTCGGCATTCAAGTCGACGCGACCATCAGAGAGCGGCGACCTTGCACAAAGCTCAACAGGACACAATAACTCTGGTTCTACTCTAATGCGTACCCAAAGAATGTCTCAGCAGCCGGAGTTCACAACGCCTACTTTGCCCGCAAGCCCGCCTCCCACACCCGGGCCGGAGCCGCAGAGAATTCCGCGCTGGCTGGTGCGCGGTGAGCTGTTCCTGCGCGTGCTGCTGCGGATGTATATCGGACTGGCGGTTTGCTATGCGCCGTGGTCGCAAGTCTTCTGGGACCAGAACCCGCTTTTTTTGCAGTACCCCACGCTGTGGAGTTTTGCCGCCCATGGCGCGGTGCGGGGCATCGTATCGGGGCTGGGGCTTTTGAACCTGTGGATTGCATTTGAAGATGCGATCCGGCACCGGGATGGATGAGATGGACGAGAAAACAGGGATCAGGGATCGGAGATCAGGGGTCAGCCGACGCCGGATTTGCACGCACTCCGCCGGCGCTGGAGCGGGCTCCGCTGGCTTATGAGAATCCTGCGTTTTTGAACTGCGCCGACGGGCGGCCGATCCGCATTATCTCCGAGTACCTGGAGCCGCTGGCGCGCTTCCGGCGGGAGCAGATTCAGGATACGGTGGTGTTCTTCGGCTCGGCGCGGTTTCGCGGGCGCGATGAGGCCGACTCATGAGCTGGAGCTGCTGGAGAATACCGGTTCGAGCCAGCCGGCCCCCAGCCACGAGCAGCCGGCCAGCGTTCCGGAGATTGCGGCGGGCGAGGCCTCGGAGCTGCAGATCAAGCGCGCCGAGGCCGCGGTAAAAATGGCCCGCTACTACGAGGATGCGCGACGTCTGGCCGGGCTGCTCACCCGTTGGGCAAAGATGATTCCCGTCGCGCGGCCACCGCTTTGTGGTCACCTCCGGCGGCGGGCCGGGCATTATGGAAGCGGCCAATCGCGGAGCTTGCGAGGCCGGCGGCAAGACCATCGGCCTCAATATCCGGCTGCCGTTCGAGCAGGCGCCGAACCCCTACATCACCCCCGGCCTGAACTTCGAGTTCCATTACTTCTTCATGCGCAAGCTCTGGTTTGCTTACATGTCGAAGGCGCTGGTGGTGTTTCCCGGAGGATTCGGAACGCTGGACGAGATGTTCGAGATCCTCACCCTGGCCCAAACCCAGAAACTGGCCAAGAAGATCACTGTGGTAATCTACGGACAGGACTATTGGAAGAAAGTAATTAATCTGGATGCGCTGGTGGACACGGGAGCAATTTCCCCCAAGGACTTTGAGCTCTTTCAGTTTGCCGACACACCGGAGCAGGCCTTCGAGATTCTGCGTAAGGGCCTCACGGAGAACTACTTGCAGGCGGAGGCGGCCAGTGCGCAGGCCGGAAAGCAGCAGAGCCCGGAGGCTGCAGCAGCTTGGGAAGACCTGATGGCAGGCTGGTCGCTCGACGATTTTCTGGGTCCGGAATTGGCCGAAACCCGCAAATAAGCCGCCCGGCAGCAGTAACGATGTGAACCATAAGAATCTTTTAAGAATTAAGATCGATTCTATTCACCCAGTTCAAGTTAACTCCTTTGATTCCTTCGTGAATTGAACTTGTATTCGCGCCATCTTAACGCGGTGTTTATGAGTTGCAACGATACTGCATACAGTACTCGGGCACGAATCCTGACAAGGAGCTGGCATGGCCAATTCGGCAATCTCGTATGTGTGGCGCGATCAAAACGCGCAGAAAGGCTTCCGCACCGGAGTCTCGCTCCACAGCCATACCAACCAGTCGCAGGAGACTCTGGATTTTCTAGCCAACTTCGGCAACCAGTACCCGGTAATGCGTCCACTGCTTTCGCGCCTTGAGCGGCGGTCGGAGTCGAAATACGGCGTGCGGATCAATTACGCGGCCAGCTACTGGACCCCGCCCATGACCCCCAAGCTGGCCTACGACCTCGAGCGGGAGCAGATCGAGAATCTTGACCTGAACTCCATGGTCTCCATCACCGACCACGACAATATCCGCGCCCCCATGCTTCTGCGGACCGTTCCCAGCGCCCGCCAGATTCCCGTTTCAGTGGAGTGGAGCGCGCCCTATGGAACCCAGTCCTTTCACCTCGGCATTCACAACCTGCCCAGTGCCCGCTCGACACAGTGGATGCAGACGCTCGAAGATTACACCGCCAACCCCAGCGACAAGCGCCTCACAGAAATTTTGATCGCCCTCAATGAGGAGCGCAACGTGCTCGTCATCTTCAACCACCCCATGTGGGACCTTTACCTTGTGGGCGCGGAGAAGCACGAGTTCCTGGTCAACGAGTTCCTGCAGAAAAACGGCGCCCACCTCCACGCCCTTGAGCTGAACGGCCTGCGCCACTGGGATGAGAACCGCAGAGTGCGTCGCCTGGCTGAGAAGTGGAACATGCTGCTCGTCAGCGGAGGCGACCGTCATGGCGTGGAACCCAACGCCAACATCAACCTGACCAACGCCTCCAGCTTCACCGAGTTCGTGCACGAGCTTCGCCGTGAAAAGAAAAGCAATATGCTCTTCATGCAGCAGTACGCCGAACCGTGGAAGCATCGCATTCTGCAGTCGGCTATCGATGCCGTGCGCCACTATCCTGAGTTTCCGCAGGGTTCGCGCACCTGGGACGAGCGTGTCTACCATCCCGACTCGAACGGAGTAGTCCGCCCCTTGAGCGAGCTTTGGCCCACCGGAAAAGCCCCCCGTGCCGTGCGCTTTGGCATCGGACTTGTCCAGGTAATGGGCCGTGGCCTGGTCTCAGGCGGTTTGCGCATGGCCTGGAGCGAAGCGCATCAGTTGCGCTTGGCCCTGGGCGAAAACGACGGCTGAAGGTCGATAAGACGACTGATAAAAGACGCGGGCCGGGAACACCGGCTGGCCAAACTTTTCGGACCGCGTAAAACTCCACTTCTGTGTCAGCGCACGACTTCATTAGCCGCTGCGAGCGCAAAACTCTCTCTTAGTGCAAATTGTGAAGGCTGACTGCAAATCGTGAAGGCTCTGTAACAGGGCCCGACTTCAGTCGTGCCAAATATGCCGCAAGAGAGGAATCGGGCTTTAGCCCCTGAAGAAGGCTTTCTGAGCAATCAGCTTTCCCACATCGGTCATTGGGGACTGCAAAAGCAATATCTGCATAACCGCGCCGGAGGCGCAGAGTTTGTTAGCCCCGCGCTTTAGCGTGGGGAAAAGGGATTCCAAGAGTTCGAAACGGAGTCTCGTAGGGACGGCGCAAGGACGTTATTGATGCAGGAACCAATAAAGCCAAATATCAAAATCCATTCTCAACGTCAGGTTTTAATACCCGTTTCCCAGACCGCTGCTGGCGTGAAGACATATCCTAAGAAATATGAGCCCAAGCCAGCCCCGTGTAGCCTACTTTCCTGACTCCTTCCATGAAGTCAACGGGGTTGCCCACACCAGCCGCCATTTCCAGGCCTTCGCCCTCCGGCGCAATCTCCCCTTCCTCTGCGTCCGCGCCGGTAACCGCCCGCAGCCCTTCCTTGAAGAAGGCAGCGTCTGGTCGCTCGAACTGCCCCGCGGCTTTCTCTCCTTCGCCCTCGAGAAAGATCTCCGCTTCGATCCCGCCTACCTCCGCCATCTCTCGCTCATTGCCAAAACGCTCCACCGTTTCAAGCCCGACCTCATCCACATCACCGGCCCCAGCGAGATCGGCATGATCGGCGCCTGGTTCGCCCATCGTCTCGGCATTCCTCTGGCCGCAAGCTGGCACACCAACATCCACGAATACGCCGCCCGCCGCTCCAAGTGGTTTCTGCGCCTGCTCCCCCGCCGGCAATCTGCCTCCGCAAGCCAAAAAATCGAAAACCTCTCCATGGCGATCATCGCCCGCTTCTACTCGTTAGCGCGGGTCCTCTACGCCCCCAACCCCGAGCTATGCCGCCTTCTCGAGCGCGCCACGCACCGCCCCTGCTACCTCATGCCCCGCGGAGTAGACGCCGATCTCTTCCATCCCGGCAAGCGCAACCGCAACCCTGAAGACCGCGACCAGGTCCTCGGCTTCGTAGGCCGCCTCTCCGTCGAAAAAAACGTAGCCCTGCTCGCCCAGGTGCAGCAAGAGCTTGAGCAATCCGCCGGGGTCCCCAGCGACAGGTCTTCGTCGCTGGGGTGGGAATCCGGCCACAAAAGTTTCCGCTATATGATCGTCGGCCACGGCAGCGAAGAAGCCTGGCTCCGCGAGCGTCTTCCCCGCGCGGAGTTTACCGGAGTCCTCAAAGGCGAACCCCTCTCCACCGCCTACGCCAACATGGACCTCTTCGTCTTCCCCTCGCACACTGATACCTTCGGCAACGTAGTCCTTGAAGCCCTGGCCAGCGGAGTCCCCGCAGTAGTAACTCCCAACGGCGGCCCATGCACCATCGTCCACGACGGCGAAACCGGCCGCATCGTCCCCGACAGCGAGTTTGCCTCCGCAGTAGCCGGAATCCTAGCCGACCCCGAAAAGCACGAGCAGATGCGACAGTCAGCCCGAGCCTACGCACTAACCATGAGCTGGGACTCAGTCTTTGAAGGCGTCTACGCAGGATATGAAACCATCCTCCCGCAATGCCAGCAGGCAGTCGAGTAGTAATATTAGCTCCAAATGAAAGACCTATTGTTTAAGACCTGGAATCTATTTAGGAAGCATCCGATTCTTTGGGTGCCGTATATTGCTGCGGAATTACTGGCGATTGGCCTGTGGCGTCTGCGGGGATTGGCGGAGAAGGAGATCTTCCGATGGTTTACCACGCGTCATTCCGCGTTGGGCGATTTTGTAACGCCCAATCTGGATCATGCAACGTTGGCTAAAGCATCTTTGGCGTACGCTCCGGTCGGATTCGTCACAATGTTCATCGTAGTCTTCCTTTTCGTTATCGCGATGGTAGCGACTGCGCAGATGGTAAATGCAGTTGCTAGGGACCAGAGACCAGAATTGAACAAATCTCTGAATGGTATAGCTTCGCGCTGGCCTGAAATTCTAAAGTTTGCTTTCAAGTTCCTCTTCACATGGCTCCTCCTTTTCTCTGTCACTGTTTGGATTCTGGCGGTATTGGTGAACGAAATGCACCAGTCAGAACTTCCTACATCCTTGTGGGTGTCCTCCATTGAAGCCATCTTCATAACGTTTTGTATGGCGAGGTTTTTGACACCGGCAGTAATCCGGCTTCTCCGGTCTCCTAACCTGGAGCCGGTTTCGGTCATGGTAAGGCGTCTTGGAACGATTCTTGCACTTCTTGTTATCTCAATTGAGGGTTTGTTGGGAATCATTACGCAGCCGGTGGATGCGAGGTTGATGATTGATATACCCGCCGTGCGGGAAGCAGTCATCCTACTAACGAAATTAGCCGTTAACATTCCATATGTCCTTTTGTTCATTGGGCTGGCATTGCTGGCAGTAAATTTCTCTGGGGTTGGTAAGAGTGAGGACTAAGATATTGTGAGGTCATAAAAACTAATCTGCTATGTATCAGGGCACGGCTTCAGCCGTGCCGCAGAGCGCGCAAAGAAGACTTGGGCTTTAGCCCCTGTTATGACAAAGCCCGCTCGCCAAGCAGCCCGAGCCTACGCCCTAACCATGAGTTGGGACCCAGTCTTTGAAGGTGTCTACGCGGGATACGAAACAATCCTCCCGCAGGCCAAACAGGTTACGGATTAGTGTCCTGTCTCTAAAGTCCATAACAAAACAAAGGCTGTCATTCTGAGCGAACGGGGCCCCAAACGTCTTTCAGTTTGGGGGTGGTGAGTCGAAGAATCTGCTTTTGTCTTTCCCGCGTTTTACAACGGACTTCCGAGACGGGACATTAGAGACCAACCCTGACCGGATGTGAATTACTTGGAGCCAAGGCAATTTGGCGTCAAGCGGCCTCTAGAAGTTGACCGGAATTGGCCCATCAAATAAATGACCGAATTCGAGTTCCGCTTCGATTTCGTGCTGCTTTCTTTTTTTCGAACCACTCTTACGATCACGTTTTCCTATTGGAACCGGAACATCAAAATAGGCCGCCGCCTCTGTCATTCCCATTCGCAACAGCCTAGTATCTCCAAGTGGAATACGAGACCTCGGGTACCGAGGCACTTGGCCAAGAGCCTTGATTACCTGCAAAGCGATGACCCGAGCGAGTGGAGGCGGTACAGCATTTCCGATCTGCCTCGCGCCGTGCCATTTGGTCTTATGGAAGCGGAACCAATCGGGGAAGCCATGTAGCCTGGCCATTTCACGGACAGTTATGCAACGCGGATAGAAGTAGTGGATTGGCCGAGGGCTTGTGAACGCTCCGCGTGATGAGTCGGTTCCTGCCCTCAAAGTATTGCTAAGGCCCTCGGCAGACAGCTTAAAAAAACGCGAGTATTGCTCCACTTGCCCGGGCCACGTCGCATCAAACCGCCGTCTCGAAATTACTGTATGGTCGGTTCGCAGACTGGAAGTAAGTAAGTGCCGGTCCCAAATTCGCTTGTAGCCGTAGTGCCAAGAGCCTTCTCCAATACAACGCATTTCCTTTGCGTAACGGCTGGTCTTTCCCCAATTCAAGACTCGAACCTCGTCGGAATAGTTAAGTGCTTCGAATCGATCGGCATCCGGCAAATCATCCAAAGCATCTGCGCATGATGGACCTTTTGGTAGCCGTCCTCGCCCTTCGACGTCCGCAGGACGAAAAATTGCCTCAGGATAATTGGGTAGTCGAAACCCTTTTCTAGCTCCCATGAGAATCAGGCGCTCGCGATGCTGGGGTACCCCGTATTCTGCCGTATCCAAAACCTTCCAAGGCAGCCGAGTTCGGTATCCGGCACGCGCGAATTCTTCTATGAGTTCTTCCAGAAAACCCCGATGTTTCCCAATCGTAAGGCCCTTAACATTTTCGAAGACAAAGTAGGATGCTCTCAATTCGGTAACGATACGTACGAAATCTCTTACGAGTCCATTGCGCGGATCGTCGAGCGCACGATGGCCTATCATCGAGAACCCTTGGCATGGCGCACCTCCAAACACGACATCCACGCGCCGACGGCCTATACCGGCACGTCGTCTGATTTCGTCTCCAGTCAAACCTGCAACCGACCGCGACAAAATGGCACATTGAGGAAAGTTGTACTCATGAATGGCAGAATGAATGGGGTCAATTTCAACGGCTGCAACAACATCGAAGCCAGCCTGTTCAAAGCCCAAACCTAGGCCTCCAGCCCCAGCAAATAAGTCCACGCCGATTGGCCTTTGCACCAGCATTCCCAAGCCTCAGATACCAGATTACCGGGTTACGTTGGATTTGTCGATCGAAATTTTACCGGGTGGTCCCAGAAAGGTATTGAGTCGCGCCGCTAGTCTGTTTTGGGAACTAGTCTGGCATTGCCAAACAACCAAAACGTCCCATCCTAAGGTGCGCAAAGCACGCTTATTTCGCAAATCTTTTGAACGATTGCGCTGAAGTTTCGGTAACCAGAATTCGGGGCGGGATTTAGGTGGACGACCAATACGGCACCCATGCAAATGCCAAAAGCAACCGTTTACGAAAATGACCTTCCGGCGCGATGGAAAAACGATATCGGGGGTTCCAGGTAAATCGCGACGATACAATCGAAACCTATACCCGAGGGCATGAAGTTGCCTGCGGACTATCATTTCGGGCGCAGTATCCCTACCGCCAATCCGAGACATCAATGCACTTCGACTCGCAGGTGTTCGATTGTCTACCATGGTTCGCATGTTAAGTTCACGGAGGCAAAAAAGCCGCAATCCGCGTTATGCTTGGTACAAATGCTACCAAAAATTGCGTCTGAAAAGTCGATAGTCCTAGAGTATCTCTACAGTTTATGCGAAAAGGGAGAGATCCCCGATAACATCGTGACTAGTGACCGCATAGCTGAGGCGATAAAGGCTACTGGAGTAGGCTTGGGAACGGCGAATCCCGCTAATTTTCTTAAAGACATCGTCCGTAGTGAAAATGCCAATTCGATATGGCCTAAGAGTCTGAAAGAAAAGGGCATAACTGCACGCCAATGTTATGGGGCAAAGAGAGTTCTTCAGTTCATAAAGTTCAGCGGGGATCAAAAAGAGCCCTTTCCGAATAGATTTCAAATCGATAAGAGTACGAAGACATACGAAATCCAGTCCACGTCACTCCCATTTGCTGCCCGCCAGTTGGGCCGTAAGGAGGAGTCGTGGCTAACACAGGTTGTTGTCAATCTTCGACTTATAGAGACCCAGCTTTCAATTTTCTCACCGTTGCGAAGTCGTATTCGAGACGTTTTTCATTTACAAATGGGCATGAAGACCCAACCTGAAATAGATGCGGTCTTCCTCGCGAGCTACGGCAAGACTGAAAAGCTAAAATCCTCGACAAATCTTCACATGCTTGTTACGTGTGAGGCAAAGCAGATCAACCAGCGCATCTTAGAAGATCAGATCAGGGAGCAGGTTGCTAAGGCACTGGAGGTGACAAACGATATTCAAAATCCGAGGATAGACTCGGTGAAACCAATGGCTATTCAGGTTGTGGAATTCAATTTTAAAGGTAAGAAAGAGAATGCGATCTACATTGTTGAGTTCTCACAAATTGATCGAGGAGAGTTCGAGTCTAAGTGGTCAAAGTCCAGTCCCGCCGATGAGCGTCTATACACAATGCCTTTGAAGGCAGTATCGAAGACGGTCTACCGTATTAAGCCGCCTATCTCCGGCTTGAATGTCTGATGGCCATTGGCACTCTGAGCCTTCCGCATTTGCAGAAAATTACCCTCCCTTGGCGCACAATCATTCCATAGCATCCTTCCGAACCCATGCAGCCGAACCGAATTTACGCTTGGCAGGAGCCGAAAGCTGAAGGTTCGCAGCCAAAAGCCCCGGGAAAGCGCCCCTAACCCCTTTGCTCTCTATTATCTGCGGATAACTCCATTAAAATGAGCGGCTTGGAGCGTCGCTCACGCTCTACATCGCTGAAAATAAACGAGTTATTTCCAGAAATAGGGGGGGTACCGAAGATATAAAAGAATGTCACATGACCCACCCGGCGCCCGGTCGGCCGGTTATTTTAAGCCGGAGTGAGCACGTTTGAGGTCCGTGCCATTCCATCGTTCCCCGCAGGGACTCGGTTTTTCTGTTCCCTATTCCCTAGTCCCTATTCCCTATTCCCTAGTCCCTATTCCCTAGTCCCTGCCCTAATCCAGCCGCGTAAGAAACGCCTCGCCTTCACTGGGCATCACGTGGCTGGCAATGAACTCCGCCTGCTCGCGGTTATCGCCCTCGGGACGGATGCGGACCCAGAAACTATCCTCGCCCGGAAACTCGATCACGTTGGCGCCGGGATACGTCCGCAATAGCTCTTCCTTCAGCCGGATCGCCTCGCGCTCGCTGTGGAACGCACCGATCTGCACGCACCAGCGGCCGCCCGTATGGATGGGCTTGGGAGTCTTGTAAACGTCCACCCTAACCTCGACCAGCCCGCCCTGGTAAACCCCTGTAGCCTTGGCTGAAGCGATGGTGAGATCAATGATTCTTCCCTCCACAAAAGGACCGCGGTCGGTGATGCGCATGGCGCTGGCCTGGCCGGTTTTCAGATTGGTGACCACAATCAGCGAACCCATGGGCAGCGTGCGATGCGCGGCGGTCATGGCCTGGTCGCTGAAGAGCTGCCCGTTTGCTGATTTGCGGCCCCTCGCCGCGGTGTACCAGGTGGCAAGGCCCACCTCAGAAAGGAAGGGCCTGTGGGTCGCCACATAATCCAGATCATCAACGCTGACCCCTCCCGGCGGCGCCGGAGTAGGAGCAATGCGCGCCGGCGGATGGTACTCAGGGTACTGCTCCTCAGCCTCAGGCGCGATCTCTTCGGGTGTGTAATTCGTTTTGTGATGATGCCCGCAGCCGCACAGCAGCGCGAGCGCCACTGAAATGGCTCCGAAGCCAGCCCAGTTCCGTCGCTTCCGGGGCACGAGATTCATCAGGCTCGAGGATCCTTTGGCTGGCCGGCCTGTCCGTCGAGGCGGTCGGCAAAGTTGCGCAGCGTATCTGCCACCGTGCGCAGAGCTGTGATTGACTCGCTGCGCACCTGCGGAATCACGTTGTCGTTGACGTAGGCGGCGGCGTGGCGCAGCTCCATCTCGATCAGTTCAATGGCCTCTTCAATACGGCGGCCCACGCCGCTGGCGCCGGGTCCGTAGGGTGGATTGGTACTCAAGGCGATTCACCTCCGGCTGGCAACTTCTTTTGAAAGAACCCCATCCTCAGTCTGGAGTTGCGCGGACCGGTGCGTCAATGGCCGATGACCCGAAGGTGCCGCAAACGTCACTAATCAAATTCGCTGCCGGAGTGCTCTTCCAATGATATAAATACAAAATCTCTGTGATTGCCTGCGTGACAAATGATTCATATTCAGCATCTGACGTGTTGAGCGGGTGTAGATGGGGAGAACCTGAACGGGCTCGGTTTTGCTAGAGTGAGTCAGCAGTCCAACCTGCAACCAGCGAGGATCTTGCCTTTGCAAAGCCGTTTAGCGGAACGCAGCAGAATAAGATGCTCCGGTGCGCGTCGCCGGTTGCTCAGGCCGTGGCGTGCCGTGCTGGTTTTTGTAGCGTTTCTCCTAGCGGCTTCCCCAGGATGGGCCGGCCAGACTGAGAGTTCCATGCCCCAGCCCTCTCTGCCGGAAGCTCCTCAACCCCAAATTTCCGCCCGTGCCAAACAGCCGGTCGTTCAGCCTTGTCATATCAAGAGAGACGGCACCGCCTTGGTGGAGGGCGGAGCGGCGGCGGCAATGTCTACAAACCCAGCCAATCCGGTGCTCGATCGCAGTCTGCGCCCAGCGCCCTGTCCGCCCCTTGCGCCTTTTATCGACTGGTATGCCCGTTTCCTCACCGGTCCGCAGGTGAAGCCGATGAAGGCCAAAGAGAAGGGCTGGCTGGCGGTGCGTAACGTCATCGACCCCTTCAACGCCCTCACCATTCTCGGTCTTGCCGGCATTGCCGTCGGCTCCAATTCCCACTCGCCTTACGGACCCGGAATGCCCGGGTTCGCAAGGTATGTCGGCGTAAGTTACACCGAAGATATGACCGGCGAATTCTTCGGCACTTTTCTCATTTCGTCTCTCGATCACCAGGACCCGCATTACCACCGCATGCCTACCGCTTCCATTCCGCGCCGTGCCGGTCATGCCATGCTCCAGGTGGTATGGACCCAGAGTGACAAAGGCAAGGGCATGTTGAACTACGCCGACCTGGGCAGCGGAGCCATCGGCCTCGCTATCGGCAATCTCTACGTGCCGGGGGTGCAAACCCGTCTCTCCGCCAGCTTTGAGCGTTACGGCGTTGGAGTGGCCACGGCTCCCATCGGCAACTTTGTCACCGAGTTCGTCCCCGACGTAGCTAAGCGCATTCACGTTCGCGTAGTCCTCATCCAGCGAATCATCAATCAAGTAGGCAAGACCGGCGGGTCGTAATAGCGGCTTTGAAATATATTTACTTTGTTTCCGCTGTAGTGGCGGGATCACCGGAGGCAATTTTATTCCTCCGCGAAACGACGAAAACGGTGGATCCCTGGCTGAAAATGAACGAAACCGAGCATTTTGTTGCATTTTTAACCATCTAATTTTCAGGTCATTATCATTTATATTCAATCACTTACGTTCTAAAAAAGGCGAACAAGCGGAGAATCGACCACCCTGGGGGGTGGGGGTATCTGGTTTTTTGGCGAATCAAAGGCGAAGATGAAGCGTAGTTCGGGCCATTTTCGCCGTGGGCGGGGGTGTCATGGATGTGGTCGCATTTTCCACCTACCGCGATTATGGGCCATCGAGAGGTAATTTTCTGCAAAGTCTTTGGGATGCTCATTTGCATTCGACTGGTTTAGAGTTGTTGTGAAACCATGAGCAACTTCAAGTTGAAGCCAACCCATGCGCCGATCAAGGCGTACTACGAGACGCTGGAAAAGTGCGCGCTCGGCAAGTTCGACAACGAGGGCAATATCCGGCGGGCCTTCGAATCGCTGCTGGAGAAGTGCGCGCGGCCTTTTGAGTGGTTTGTGGTGGGCGAGTACCAGATTGCCCGCTCCGGCAAGAGCCCCCTGCGGGTGGATGCGGCGGTGCTCGACGCCTTTAACCTGCCGCGCGGCTACTGGGAAGCAAAGGACGAGAAAGACGATATCAAGGCGGAGATGAACAAGAAGTTCGCCGCCGGTTACCCGCGAACGAACATCATCTTTCAGGCTTCAGCCGTTCAGATATTTGGCGAGAGCCGACCTCACCTTTTCGGGTTTTTTTAGGTTGCATTCCCAAACGACTTTGCGCTTCCATCCGAGGTTGCGCAGGAGTCTTGCGGCTTTTCTGTCTCGTTGCTTGTTTCTCGCGATCTTCTCGATCCAATATGGACGGTTGTGAACTGGCACACGCGCCCCACGCGCGCAATCGTGACCGTGCCAAAAACAGCCATGCACAAAGATGACTTTATGCATTCTTGGGAAAACGAGGTCCGGCTTACCCGGTAGGTCTTTGCGATGAAGTCGAAAACGAAAGCCAAGACTGTGAACCAATGATCGAACAACCTTCTCAGGGCCGGTGTCCTTCGCTTTCACCGCCATCATGATAGCGCTTCTGAGTTTGGCATTTTCCATCAGTTGTGGATGGCAATTTTCAGGCTCGGATCGGTCTCGATTTCTTCAATGATAGCGTTGTAACGCTCGATCATTTCCTTCACGACGGTCCTGCGGCCGGTTGCCTTGAACTTACCCAACTCGTAGAGGTTGAGTGCGACAAACTGCTCGATCTCAAAGACATCCAACCTGTCGGCTATTCCAGCGTTTGTAGCAAGGCCTTCGGCGACCGCCAAGCCCTTCTGCAAAGTGACGATTATGGGTCGAAATCCTGAATCCAAGTTCTCTTGGCAGCGCCTGATGATCGCTTCGCCTGGGGAAGTTGTGACGTGGATTGCAACGTCGCCGAAACGTTACCTGCGGCGCCCTATAATCTGACTAAGTATTCTGGCGGTCCTTCGCTAGCATCTCGAACATCAGGATTTCCTGGAGAGGAATGAGGGATGAATGTGCGCAAATTTAAGAGTTTGGTAGGACGAAAAGATGCAAGCTCCACTCCAGGTATTCCAACCGGGCAAGGCGAAGACTTTGCTCAGCGAGAGTATAACGTTCGGACTGGGATTGATGTCTCCGCCGATGGTCCGGGTGTGGCAATTCTTGCTGCCATAGAAGAGATGGGACTCCAAAACCCAGAGGCCTTTTGTTACCACGTAGAGCATATTCAATCAGGGAGGAAATGGGAGGTCGAACTCTTTCCCAGCGGGGAGATTGAGGTTGAGGACTGGAATTCATGACCTGCACTTTATCCGCAACTTTAGCCATGCAATGGCTGGACTGAATTAGGTTCCGCTCACGCTCTCAAGCGTGACCCTACCTGGTGGAGGGAGCAGGGGCCTTCAGGCCCCTGAACGCAGGTTTGCAATAGGAGCGGCTTTAGCCTCGGGCTTTTCGTTTATCATTTCGAAGTGCGGCTCGCACCCCAAGGGACCCGGACGTATCTGGTCACAGCTGTGACGGCACAACGCCGTAGCCTTTTTCAGGTTGCGGCTACAGCGGAACTGCTTGAGCGAACAATCCTCGACTATCACAGTCAGGGAAAATTTCTCTTGCATGCGTTTGTCATTATGCCTGACCATCTCCACGCTTTGTTAACGCCTGCCCCGGAGGTTTCGCTGGAAAAAGCCATGCAGTTCATCAAAGGCGGCTTCTCCTTTCGCTTAAAGAGCAAGTTCGATGTGTGGATGCGCAGCTTCAACGAGAGCCAAATTTCGACGAAAGAGAAGTTCATGAGTTGTGTGCGGTATATCGAAGAGAACCCCGTCCGGCGGGGACTTACGTCAACGCCGCAAGCATATCCCCATAGCTCCGCGGCCCATGGACGGTTGGACCCCATGCCTCTCCACCTTCAAGCCGGAGTGGGATGTGGAGATTAATTTCCGGGCCTAAAGGCCTCCATTTGATCTGCCGTATCCAGGGGCCTGAAGGCCCCTTCTCCCTCCGAGTGATCACGCTCATCAGCAAGGGTGTGAATGGGCTCTAGACGCGGGTTGACCACGACACTTGAATCAATATCCGCTCGGTTCTGGTGAATTGTAGCTTTCCCGCCATTGGATTCAAGAAAAGCTCATGATAGGGAGTCTTCTGAAAATTCTTAACCACAAAAAGATGGAAGCGGTCCCGCATTTCGTTCGCGATTTGATATTCGAGCGGCGTGAGCGAGACACTTCCAGCTTTCTCTCGCATGCCCTTGACTTCGACAGCGAGGAAATCCTCCTTCTCCTCTTTGGATAGCTTAAAGTCGTACCCGCAGCCGAGTTGGGTCGTGTTCTCGATCACGCAACCCTCAAATTCGGGAAGCGTGGAATGCACAGACTCGAAGTATCGCTCTGCGGCCAATCCGGTGATCAATCTATTCGCGAATCCCGACTTGCGTTCCTCTCGTACATTTTTCGATTGGACGGCACTCAATGCATTTTCGTCATAGCCGAAGAAGGACTTAATCAGTCCAGAGAATGACTCGATGTCGAGGTGCTCGTATTCGTCCAGCACCTTCTTGCAATACTTGCGAATTTCGCGCTTGTGCCAGCCCATTCTGGATTTGGAGAGAATGGGGTCGAATTCATCTCTGTAGTTTTTTATCGAGGTTGGGCGAGAGTTCAGCGCGTAACCTACGACGTTATATGCTTCAGCATAGGTCCGAAATCCAAGCTCCTTCAAACCGGCAGAGTCGAACTTTGAGAGATAAATACCTGTAAGAATGAGCTTCTCTCGGGTCGCGATTCGGTCTGGGCTGAGAATCATGCCGCCAACGTCTCGCAAGTGCGATCTGGGCCACCGCAGACGTTTTCCAGGACGACGACCGATGGGTGCCGCTCTTCTTTCACCAGTTTCTCTACAAGCCGCCAAAATGGCCAGAAGGTGCCAGAGCGGTCGCCCTTGAGCCCGGCTCCATCGCCTGCCAGTGACAAGTCCTGGCAGGGAAATGAGGCCCACGCCAGATCGGCTCCTCTTGGAAGGGCTGCGACCCTCACCTTTGCGACATCTTTAACCAGCAAATGTTCAGCGCCCCAATTGGCAGCGTAAGTAGCAGCTTTCTTTTCATCGAAGTCGTTTGCAAAGAGGCAGCGCCACCCTTCGCCGAGTCCGGCTCTGGCCATTCCTCCGCCGGCAAAAAACTCATAGAAGGTTCGCATCAAGGCACCCACTGTTTCCATAAATTTACACCACTCCAGCGGAGTCCGAAAGTGCGGGAGAAAATACCGGACTTCGACTTGTTGGGGAGTTGGCGGGGCTGGGGATCGATCAGGTTTGACGCGGCCATCCCATTCACTGTGTCCAGATCCCCATCCAGCCAGCCATTCTGCCATTCGCTGCAAGCTCTTTGGGTTGACCGAAGTACGCGGTTAACCTAGGAATGGAATTTCAGCTTCTCTGGATTTTCTCGTTTTTTGGGAAATGCAGGATTGAGCCTGGCGAGTGACCGCGCCGGCAACTAATTTATTGAGGAGATTGCAATTTATGTCCAAAGCCATCAAGTATGCCGAGAAAGCAGCCGTCTACGCAGCCAAAGGCGCGTGGGTTGTTTATGAGCGCCTGAACCGCATCAGCCCCAACCCCGCGTTTACGCCCAAGTGGAGCGACAAGCCGCTACAGAAGAGCTGGCAAAAGGAAAAACCGCCTCTCGGCTGGCCGCGCACAACGGACTCGCTCTGTCCCAAGTGCGTCCCAGAGATTCGCAAGCAGATATTAGACGGCAAGCTGCCCCACGAAGTTCTGCTCAATGAGAAGGTGGGCGAGATCAAGGCCCAGATCATCGAACGCGACGGCAAGATCCTGATGGTGAAGGACTGCCCCAAGCACGGCCATTTTGAAGACGTGATGTCGATTGACACGGCCTTCTTCAAGCACCTTGAAGAGAGCTTCCCCGGACGCGATATGCGCGCGCATGGCAAGGGCGACGACGAGCTGCACCACCACGGCACGTCTACGGTTACTCACGGACGCGGCTCGGTGCTGACCATCGACCTGACCAACCGCTGCAATATGATGTGCGATCCCTGCTTCATGGACGCCAACCAGGTTGGCTTCGTCCATGAGCTCACATGGGAGGAGATTAAGACCATGCTGGACAACGCCATCACCATCAAGCCCAAGCGGCAGATGAGCGTGCAGTTCAGCGGCGGCGAGCCTACGCTCTCGCCTTACTTCCTTGACGCGGTAGCCTACAGCCGCAAGGTGGGTTACAACAGCGTTCAGGCTGCGTCAAACGGAATTGAATTCGCCAAGAGCAAGGAGCTCTGCCGCGCCGCAGCCGAAGCCGGCCTGCGCTACGTTTATCTTCAGTTCGACGGCATTGGCAACGCCGCCAACTCGCACCGCAAGGTGGGCAACCTCTTTGATGTGAAGCTGCAGGCCATCAACAACCTGCACGAAGCCGGCGTCGACATCGTCCCGGTGACCACCATCATTAACGGCATCAACAACGAGCAGGTGGGCCGCATCATCGAGTTCGCCCTCGACAATCCCAAGAAGATCAGCTTCCTCAGCTTCCAGCCGGTCAGCTTTACCGGCCGCGACGAGGACATACCGACGATCGTCGTCGTTGCCCAGCGCTACACGCTCTCGCACATGGCGCACGACGTCAAGAGCCAGTGCGGCATCGGCGAGCCGGCAGCGCGACTGGTTCCCCATCAGCTTCATGAGCACCTTCTCTGACTGGGCCGATCTGATTCACGGGCCAGCAGCGGAGTGGGGCCAACTCAGCTGCGGCTGCCATCCCAACTGCGGCATCGGCATGGCACTGATGATCGACAAGGAAACGAAGGAATCGGCTCCCGTAACCGCCTTCCTGGACATGAACAAGGTGGCCAAGGATCTGGCCAAGATCAACGACGCGGCCCGCGGCAAGTGGCTCTCCGTCATCGGCTTCGGGCTTGCGCTGCTTGCGCAACTACGATCCATTCCAGGCGCCCACCCACTTCAAGATCACTGACATGATGAAGAAGATGGACAAGACCTTCAACGCCACCGGCAAGAACTACGGCAGCGTCAAGGGCGACCGCACCATGGAAGACATCAAGAAGCGCCGCGCAGGATCGCTGGAACTTCCTCTTCATCGCCGGCATGTGGTTCCAGGATCTGTTCAACTACGACTTCCGCCGCACCGAGCAGTGCATCATCCCCTACGCCACGCAGGAAGGCGAAATCAGCTTCTGCGCTTACAACACCGGCGTGGGCTGGCGCAACATCATCGAGAAGATGCACATGACGGCCACCCTCACCAAGTGGTATGAGGAGCACGGCCGCCATGAGATCTTCGCCGGCGGCAAAAAGGTGGGCATGACCGAAGTGGGCCACACCCTGACGCTGAACATGGACTCACGTGAACTCCGAAGCCAACCACACGCTGGACGAGCTGGGCATCGCCAAGAACGCCCGCGAAGAAAAGATTCGCGCCCGCGAAGTCCAAACGAATGAAGCCAAGCTGAAGGAAGAAGCGGAGAACGCCCGCATGGCCAAGCTCTATCGCGAGCATGTACTGGGCGAAAAGCCGATCGAAGGTTTGGTTACCCTCAGCTCCATTACTCCCGCCAAGCCAGTCGAGCAGCGTGAAGCAGAGCCGGTAGCCGGAGACTAATCCTCATTTGTCAGTTGTAAGCCAATCTATGATTCAGGCCGGGACGATTCAGTCCCGGCCTGAACTGTTTATGCTGCAAAAGCGACGCTTGCGCGTACAGGTCAATTAAGCTCAGTAATCCACCATCGAGCGCGTCACACTAAGGTATGAAAAAGTTTCTGCTTGGATTGGCTCTCGTCTTCTGCTTCGCATTACCTTATGCGGCGCAGGCGCAGGTGATCGTTGCTGTAGGTACTGATCACCACCATCATCATCACCACGACAATCACAACCAGTAATCGGTTCAGATAGAGATCAGGCGCGCGAGCTGGCAGATTCGTGAGATGTCATGCATCAAACGGCGTTACTGCCTGAAGCTCCCGGACGCTTAGGTTCTCTCGAAAGCGAAGGCCACCCGCAAGGGCAGCCTTCGTGCATTCAGGCGTTCATTTACGCTCGCGCGCTTATGTGGCATGCCGGATGGCGAGCAGCGTCACGTCGTCCATCCCCGGGTTGGCGCCTGCGAATCCGCGCAGGTCCTCAAGACAGGCGGAGACGACTCCCGCCGCACCTCGTGAGCTATGCCGGCCAACCAGATTGGCTACGCGTTCCGTGCCATATTCGCCTTCCTCTCCGCAGGCTTCAGAGAGGCCATCCGTATATAGGAAAAGCATGTCGCCACCACACAATTGCAGGTGCGCGTCGTTAAACGAGGCTTCGCGAAACATTCCCAGCGGAAATCCTGCCGACTCGATCAGCCGCACATCGCCCTGCTGAACGGCAATCACGGGCAAATGACCTGCGTTGAAGAGTTCCACATCCCCGCCTGCCTTGGCGCATCCGCAGACAAGCGTGGCATATTGTCCCGCGAGCCCGCTATCGCAGAGGAAGCGGTTAACGTTTCCAACAATGTCCGCAAGCGGAAGGCCCATGCCGATCAAGCTGCGGAATAGTGCGTGGAGTTGCGTCATTCTCATCGATGCCGCTACGCCCTTTCCCGAGACATCGCCCAGCACGAAAAAGAGCTGTCCAAGAGATGGGTACAGGTCGCAATAGTCGCCGCTGACCGGTCCAACAGGTGCGTAGTGATAGCTTGTTTCCCAACCGTCAACTCTGAGATCCGCAGGCGGCAAGAGGCCCCGCTGGAGTTCTGAGGCCAGGTCAAGATCACGCTGAAGCGCATCGCGCTGAGTTATCGTCAGATGGTCGAGGCAATAGCGAATGAGCGGATCGGCCAACAACCGGTCCCTTTCCACGGTGTCATGGCACGATTCGCACAGACCGTAGGTGCCTGCGGCGAATCGATCCAGCGCGGAATCCACTTCCAGTAACAAGGCTTCAAGACTCGAGTCGCCTGGCATTTGCGCAATGACTGTTTCAAGACTGCGCTTTCGCTCCTCCAGTTGACTGTGCAGGAAATTCATTTCGGCGGGCGCCATCGAAGTACCCTCAAGACTAATGGAAACTACTCTTTTTGGATTCTCCACACCGGGTTGCAGCGTCAAAAATTCTCAAGCTCATCCATTGACATTCAAATAAAGCCGATAGTGCTCATCCTGAATGGATGCGAATGGGCGCAGGGTAAGATTGCCCGCAGCCGTTTTGGCCTGCCAATCGGTTGAGCCGGTGGCATTCTGGCCGGCGGCGAGAAGCTCCTGCCTGCTGATCCTATCTGGAATTGCGCCCACGCTGAACAGCGCCAGCGGCCCATGGACCAGAGCAACCAGGTCGGGGTGCTGCGGGTCGACAGCTTCCAGCACCATCGGCATATCGAACTCGACCTCAATCCGGTCGCCGGTTTTCCAAACTCCGTCCAAACGGGCAAACTGGCCGGGCGTGGGACTAGCGAGAACCTTCTTCCCATTGACTGCGACCGTGGTCTTGGGTCCGGCCCAGGCGGGAATGCGCAGATAGATAGGAAATTTGCTGGGTATTGCGGCGTCGATTGAGATTCGGGTCGACGGTTGGTGCGGATAGTTAGTCTCCTGGGTAAATGAGATAACTTCCCGTCCACGCGACCAGGTTAATCGCGATGGGATATATAAGTTGACATAAATTCCTCTGGAATCGCCGAAGTAGGAGCTGATTCCATAGTCCGCGGTGACCTGGGCAAAGGTTCCTGTGCAGCAGGTCCACTGTTCAGGGTGATAGAACTTGGATCCATCATTGTTATAGTCGGAGTAATAAAATCCGTGACCGTCCTTCTGCATGGGTTTGGCGCCCATGATGGTGTTAAAGAGTATCTTCTCCATGCTGTCGCCATAGCGGCTGTCCTTGGTTACTCGAAGAAGATAGCGCGTGATCTTGAATTGGGCATAGGTTCCGCAGCAGGTTTCAAAGCTCGAATGTGTTTTGGTCAGGCTCTCGCCCATCACGCCGCTTCCCGGCTCACAGAACTGCTCATCCGGCCCCCAGCCGCCGGTGGCAAAGCTCTGCGTCGTACGCAGAAAATCGAATCCATTCTTCGCCGCTTGAAGATGCTTTTCAGTGCCCATTACCAGGTAAGCCTGCATGGCGCTGGAAAGTGCGTTCACATGGCTGTAGGCATGCTTACCGGGCAGCACGTTTTGTCCCGAGGCTAGCAGGGCCGAAGTACCAGTCGTCGGCCAGGAAGCGCTTGGCAAGATCGAGAAAACGGTCGCCCGCACCACACTTGTAAGCGATGAAAAGATTCTCCGGCAGTGTATATGGCTCGTCCCAGCACCAGGAAGGATCGGTGTGCGGACGTGCATATTGTTCGGCGCGCGATATTCCCCTGGGCGGCAGGTAAGGCAGGGCAGCGTCGACTGCGGCATTCAATGTCCGGAGAGCGGTATATTCCATGCCATAACGATGCGCGTCAAGTAGGCCGATAGAACCCTTGTCGTAGACGTAGGCGGGAAAGCGATTGCCCTGGTAATACTTTGGCGAAATCGCCGCGGCATAGCCCTTCACCAGGCGATGCACCTTTTCCTGAGTTTGCTTGTTACCGGTGGCGGCGAAGTTGCGCGACAAACCGGAGAGGTACTGACCAAAGGTACCGCCGGGGCAGAAACCGTGATTGTTCTTGAGATGCTTTGTGTCCACCCAGTCGTACCATCCGCCCATATCGTCGCCTGGAGCCGGCAATCCGGCGCGCTGGCGGTACGGCTTGAGCAGCATATCTTCATCAAGTGAAAGATAGAAGATGTGGTTGGTCCGGAACTGCTCAAGGAGCGGCCCGTCCAGAAGTTCAATTTCGGCATAGCCGAACTCACTGAGCGGTGCATTGGCTACATTATCTGAGGCGAGTGCCGCGAATGTGCTCCTGGGCGCGGCCAGAGTAGCTGCGGCAGCCGTCGCACTGGATTTAAGAAATGAACGACGGGATTGAGTCATGAAGGCGCTCCCATCGAATTGTAGCGCGAAAGATCAATCCTCCGGAAACAGTCGAGTTGACGAGGCCAGCATTCGGCGGCAAGATGGGGTATGCGCACATTTCTGGTTGTTGCAGCCGCGTTATTTGCGATGCCTGCTTTGGGCGTTGAACCGACGGCGGAAACCAGCCGGGCGTTCGATCAATACGTAACGGCGGCTGAGAAGCAACTTCACGAAGGGGCATTCCTCTACTCCGATGCTCACCCTGAGGCAAAGACGGCCGCACGGAACGGCCAGACAGTCGTTGTGCAGCAAAGAAGCGGAGAGGTTCGAGTTACCGGCGGGCTGATTCACGACTGGCTGGGTTTTTCTTTCTTTCCAGGGGCTCATCTTGCTGAAGTGCGTGCTCCGATGCAGGACTATGCGAATTACAAGAGCGTCTATGCGCCGGACGTTATCGATTCGAAGTTGCTCGCGCGGGATGGCGATAACTTCCGCGTGTTTCTAAAGATGCAGAACAGGCAGTTCATTACGTTGACTTATGACTCTGAATACGCAGTGAGCTACGGCGCACCGGCAGCGGATCGGCTGGAAATTGTGTCTCACTCGACCCGTATTCAACAGGCCGGCAATGACCAGGGCTTTCTGTGGCGGCTGAACTCGTATTGGCGCTTCGTGGAAGCCGACGGCGGAGTCTACGCCGAATGCCGCAGCATTTCGCTCTCGCGTGGCATTCCGTTTGGTTTCGGCTGGCTGCATGAACCGCTGGAAAAATTTCCGCGCGACTCCATGGTGCGCACCATGGAATCAACCCGGCGCGCTGCAACGAGTGGACTCGCAAGACGTTAGTTTTCTTCGACCTATTTTGATGGACTTAATAACTCTGGCTTATGTTCTACAAAATAGTTAGCCCAGATGGCTGACCTTCACCATTAACTTCTCGAAGTCTACCGTGCCCAGCCCGCGTGCGGCGGCCATCTCCAGATAAGGCAGATGCTCGGGGTCCAGGTTCCAGTATGCCTTGGCCACGTACGCGTCGATGGCAACGGGATCAGTTCCGGCGACCAGGGTCTTCTTCAGAGCCACGTCTTCCAGATTGCCGCCGGTGGGGCCGTTGCGCAGCAGGATACGGTAACAATCCAGCAGAGTGACTGTGGGCAGCATGAAGCTGGCCAGGTCGGCCAGGCTCTGGTGAATCTGCTGGTGCAATCGATTGCGCTGGCCGCCGAGGATGCCATACCAGTTCTTCATGCCCAGCGTGACTCCAACCAGCCCGTGATGCTTGGCAATGGGCAGATTGAAGATTTTGTCGGCTTCAAGAAACGGCGTGAAGACCGGCCAGCTCTTGAGCACCACACCGCCGAGATCGACCTCGCGATAAAGCTCGGGATCGGGAAGAATCACCTCGGCGCCCTCGGCGCGGGCGGCAGCCTGAATGCCGGAACGCGCGAAAGCAGCGGCGGGGCTCATTGCAGCTCACATCCGTCACAATGACCCGCTTGGCTCCGGCCTGCCAGCACTGGCGCACCACCTCAGCCACGAATTCCGGATTGGTGTTGGCTGCCTGCTCAGGAGTGCGGTCCCAGGCGATATTGGGCTTGAGAACCACCACGTCCTGACGGCTGACGAAACGGCCGATGCCGCCTAGGTCTTCGAGAGCGCGCTGCACTAGTGCACGCGGCTCTCCGCCTTGAACCACTACGAGATGCGGCAATTGCGAGGTTTGAGAATCGGAGGCGATGCGATGATCGCGACGCGCCTGCTCAGCCTGCGCCGGAACCGGACGGGAGCTGTGCTCGCTGAGCCAAACGCCCGCGCCCGCAGCACCCGCTGCGACGCCGCCGAGGCGAAGCAGTTGCAGCATCGCCTCACGCCGCGTGAGGCCCTGCGCCTGTTTTCCGCCTGGCGTCCGTTCGTTTTCGTCGGTCATTGTGATTCTCCTCGATCCAAAATCGAGCAGTTACACTTCAATCAAATGAATGCGCTTCGGATCGTTGACGCCTAACCCGTGCGCAGGGTCGGCGGCGGTGGCGATATAACGCGGCGGACGGCCCACACCTTCAAGAGTCGGCATTCCCACCTCGGCGCGCTTGCGCTCAATCATCTGCCAGGCAGTGTGATCGAGAGCTACGCGGTCTTCGCCCACGATCAGGGCGTTAGGCTGCCAGAGACGTTCGGGATGAAAGCCCGGGCCCGCCGTCATAGACGGAGGTCATGGCGTCGCCAATGGTGAAGCGCACCTTGTGGCGAACGACCGGAATGCAGTTCAAGTCGGCGACGCCGGGGTTGCAGCCGCCCGCGTGCAGTTCATCGGGACGCTGGACGACGCCGTACATATTCTTCATGGAGAAGGTAACGCCCGCCATTTCGTGGTCCTTGAGAATGGGCAGGTTGAGCACCATTTCGCACTCGCGGGTGAGAATTTTGGCCAGCTTCACGTTGACTGCCGAGCCAAATGCCACCGGCTGGTCCTCGAATCCGGCGACATCGGAGCCGTAGACCCGGATGCGGTTGGGATCAGTGGAGACGGTAAGGCCGCATGCCTGAAGATCGCGGGCGTTGCGGTCCCACACCAAAATGTTGCCGGGCTTGACGCCGGCCTGCTGTAGCCGTTCGCAGACGGCCATCACCAGCACTGCATGGGTTGAGATTCCCTTGCCGCCAAGGCCATTTACCTTGAGGCCGATCACTTTGTCCATCGGCACAATCCGCTTCCAGGCTTCCACGGGCTTGTCGTGCCCGGTGTAAGTGGCAATGGCGCGGTCGAGCAGAGCAAGCACGCGCTTTTCGTCCAGTTGCCCGTCTTGCCCATGCAGGGCCGCATCGCGCGCAACCACGACCCTGGACTTGCCGTTTGCGGCATGCTGGGCGTTCTGGTCGAGCATGGAGGCCAATCCCAATTTGCTCTGCGAACCCAACAGAAGGGCTCCCGTGGCTGTGGTCTTGATAAATTCCCGGCGGCTTTTCATCGCGATCCTCATCTTTCTCTGGCTGCGGCCGGCGCTCCGGCCCGATTGATTTAGAGCTTCGCTTCCACGCCGTGCGCCAATGCAAGCAGAGCCTGCGGCGTACCGGGCGTGGATTCATAGGCAACGATGCGGACCAGGTACGGGCCTTTGCGGAAGATCACGCTTTGCGCGTATTGAACGCCCGCATCGCCCAGTTGGACGGGCTTGGCGTCGTTGGTTCCGGTCTCCAGAATCTTGCGCGCGCCCGCCGCATCGCCCATGGTGTGCACGTCCACGGTTGCTTCCAACTGGTTCTGAAATTTGTAGTCGGAGGTCGAGGTGGAGACCACGCCGGCAGAAACATATTGCTCGGCGTCGCCGTCGATATACTGCCAAAGATCTTTGGCCGCAAAGGTGCGGGTTTCGCTGGTTTTATCCCAGCCGGCTACTGCGCCTGATGCGGGGAACGGGTCGAACTGGTGCTTCTTGCATCCTGTGAATGGCGACGGCGGCTGCCATCACTAAGGCTACAGTTGCCAAACTCATAATCTTCGATCGAAACATTAGAAACGGTCTCCTTTTACTTTCTATTGAGCAAAATCTGGCTGCCTGGCGAGCGGCTTTCGCCGATGCTGGTGACGTAAACGGCGGGGTGCTCCTGCAGCGGGCAGGCATACTCGCAGGCGCCGCAACCCACGCAGCGGCTGGGATCGACGCGCGGCTGCTTGAGGGTTTTGGTGTTGCCGGCCGAGTCGATGACCTGGGCTTCTTCAACGTAAATGGCCTTGGGCGAAACCGGGCACCACTCCTCGCAGACGATGCAGTCGGTGGCCATGGCCCAGGGCAGGCAGCGGCCGCGGTCGTAAAACGCGGTGCCCAGACGGACGGGGTTCTGAGTGCCCACTCCCACCACCCAGCCTTTTTCTTTCGGCGTAATCTGCCAGATTGCGCCGGTGGGGCAAACCTCAGAGCAGAGCACGCAACTGGGCTCGCAGTAGCCGATGCGCGGCACCAGCGTGGGCGACCACAGCCCTTCGATTCCCGCCTCTTCCAGCGTGGGATGGAGCGCGGTGTTGGGGCAGACCTTCATGCACTCGCCGCAGCGGATGCAGCGGGAGAGAAAATCGGACTCGTCGAGCGCGCCGGGGGGACGCAGCAGCCGTTCGTGGCGGCTCTTGCCCAGGCCGGTATTGGCGCGCATGATGGGAACCAGCGCTGCGCCTGCGGCGAGACCCGTCAGCGTTCTGCGCCGCCCCAGATCCGGCGAGGCGACCTCTTTCTCTTTGCGGAAGAAGCGGAATTGAAGGCCGTCGTGCGGGCAACTGCCTACGCAGTTCATGCACATCAGGCACTCGGATTTGCGCCAGGGAACGCCGCCGATGGGATCGTCGCCGCCCTGGCAATTGAGCAGGCAGCGGTTGCATTTGTCGCAGGCAGCCGGATCCTTGTGCAGCCCCAGCACGCTCCACCGGGAAACCGCTGCCAGCAGCGCGCCCAGCGGACAGATCGACCTGCACCAGAGCCGGGTCACGCGCAAGCTGGCCAGCAGAATGGCCAACGAACAGAATCCCCAGCACCAGCCCTTGCGCGAATTGCTGCGGGCGGAAATCCAGGATCGTGAACTGCAAAATCGCATGGAGGATTTCGCCGGTCGACTTGATCGCCGCGATATGACTGTGCTCCAGAGGCGCAAGCGCTGAGCGCACGGCAAAGTTGAAGGCGGGCAGCAACGACAATCCAAAGGACCGGACCAGCAGGCTGAAGGGATCGAGCCAGCCAATGGCCGCCGAGCCGAAGACCGCAGCCACTAATCCGGCGATCAGCACCACATATTTGCCCGTTTGCCAGCGCTTATATCTATTTGAATCGATGCGCTGCTTGCCGCGTTTGGACTCCGAGGGCAAGCTGCCGACAAAGTGCTGCAGCGTGCCCATGGGGCAGATCCAGCCGCAAAAAAAGCGCCCTAGAAAGAGCGTGGGCAGCAGGATGATCAGGCTCCAGATCAGCCCGCGATAGAGCGCATGGCCGGCCAGCGCATTGACCAGGGCCACCAGCGGATCCCACTCAAAAAACAGTCGCACCGGCGCGCGCAGATGAATATCGCCCGTGGCGCCGGGCGTGGTTCGCAGTGATGTAAAGATCAGCAGCGCAAAAAACAGGAGCAGGAAGAATATCTGCGAGATTCTGCGCCACAGCGGCAACCTTGAACGGGCCACAATTCTCCTCCACACGCCGCGTAGCGGGCGCTACCTATACAGATAGAATGATCTGCGCACAGGCTTAGGCTGTACTGTGATCAGCGTCACTTTGCGGTTTTCGGGGATGCCGGTTGTTCTGGCGTCGAAAGCGGCTGCTGCTTATGCGCGAGGGATCACTCCTCCGCAAACTGAGCGGCAATCTCAGCCTGGATGGGCTCCGGTTCTGAAGAAGTGATCACGGGCGCGTTTCCTGCCGCCACAAAATCGACCATTTGCTTTGGAGGCAGGTATTTGATGTGCGCCGAGACCTGCCCATCCGTTCCTTTGACCAGTGAACCGTTGGGATAGTACTTCTTCCAGATGTTGTAGACGATCGAAACATTCACCAGCGCTTCGTCGCTGGAGTTGTATACCTTGCCGATTACCCGGTAGTGGAAACCATCCGGAGTCTCCATCAACTGGTCGTTAACGATATGGGCGGCTTTTGAAGCTGCATTGCGGATGGGGGTCTGTGTGGCGGCCGCGTTAGCCGGCTTGGGCGCCTCCTGGGAGGCCGCAAGTCCGAGCCCAACCGCCAGAACTGCGCCTAGATATGTGATGAACTTCGAACTTACCTGCACGTTCTTCACTGGAATCTCCTGGCCTGCCCCAATCGCACTGATAACAATGCCCTTGAGCGTTATCTTAACGTCCTGTTTGACTATTTGAACAAAAAAATGTAGCGATAAATTCCGCCACCAGGAACAAACTTCGTTCCGAAGACCTTTGGTTACGTTTTATGGTGCTATGCGCTGTGAAATCAGTACGTTGAACAAGAGATTTCAATGAAAACAGGCGTATGGAATGAAAGCCAATGGTTCCGAGTCCAATTTTAGACAGCGATTCGCCACCGCTAAGATCATGATGGACTTTGTTCCGTGCGTCATGCGGGTACTGCGAAAGGAGATCGAGCATGTTCAATTCAAGCTCATTTGTTCATACAGCCCGGCTGCTTGCGCTGGTGCTGGCAGCTGGCCTCTTTTCGGGTTGCGCTTCAAAACAGGAGAAAGCGCTGAAACAGGCCATGAACCAGGCGGCTAAAACCGGACAGGCGCAACGGGTGGTTTCGATCGATAAGCATGGTGTTACGACGACAACAGTTGTGCAGCCTCCGGTGGCCGGACAGACGGAAGAGGCAATGACGACTACGGTTATACCGCCTGCTGCCGGAACTCCGGCTCCAAAGCCCTTGAATCCAACGGTTTCAGCCGTGCCGCAACCCCCTCCGGAGCCGGAAAAAGTGGACATTCCGGCTGGTACGAGGCTGACGATCCGTGTGGACCAGCGCATCAGTGTCAAGCACAGCCGTCCGGGTGAGACGTTTACCGGTGAAATAGTGATTCCTGTTCTTGGCGACGACAAAACAGTGCTGGTGCCGAAAGGCTCGCCGGTCACGGGAGTTGTGGATGTAGCGCGTCGGCGCGGTCGTTTCAAAGGCAGATCTGAGTTGGAACTGCGGTTGACCTCACTGTCGGCAAATGGGACGACGTATCGGCTGAATACGCGGGATCTTGAAGAAACCAAAAAAGGCAAAGGCAAGCGCTCGGCAGCCATGATAGGCGGAGGATCGGGAGTGGGCATGCTTGTTGGTGGCCTTGCCTCCGGCGGCGTAGGGCTGGCGGTGGGCGGCCTTGTGGGTGGAGGCGCTGGAACCGCGACTGCCGCGTTGACCGGCAACCGCGATATTGTCATACCAGCAGAGTCGATTGTGCACTTCACAATGGCAAGCGATCTGCTGGTGCAGCTGAGCAGTAATACGAACGGTACCTCGAATATGGCCCAGCCAAGCGGCGATTAGATGCGAGTGATCACAGCCGATTGATGAGCGAGGCGATGCAGGCCGCGCCGAAGCCGTTATCGATATTGACCACGGAGACGTTGGGCGAGCAGGTATTCAGCATGCCCAGCAGCGCGGCCACTCCGCCAAAGGACGCCCCATACCCAACGCTGGTGGGAACGGCCAGCACCGGCGCATTCACCAGTCCGGCGACCACGGTGGGCAACGCGCCCTCCATGCCCGCGCAGACAATGAGCACCCGCGCGGATTCGAGCGATCCTTTTTGCGCCAGCAGGCGGTGAATGCCGGCTACGCCTACGTCGGCAATCAGCTCGACGGTATTGCCCATCAGCCGCGCGGTGACTACGGCTTCTTCGGCCACCGGCAAATCGCTGGTGCCGGCGCAGACTACGGCGATGGTTCCCTTGCCGGGAACGGTCGGAGCCTGCTCCAGCGTGATGGCGCGGGCGGTCTCGTGGAATTCTGCGCGCGGCTCCACTTCGCGGACCGCGCGAAACATATCGGCGGAGGCGCGGGTAGCCAGCACGTTGCCTCCGGCCTTGGCCATGCGGTCAAAAATTTTAGCTACCTGCTCCACGGTTTTGCCCGCGGCAAAGAGCACCTCGGGCATGCCGGTGCGCAGTGCGCGGTGATGATCGAGCTTGGCAAAGCCAAGGTCTTCAAAGGGCAGATCGCGAAGGCGGTCCAGGGCTTCATTCACTGCGGTGCGGCCCTCGCGCACTTCGTTCAGCAGCGCCTCAATATTTGCACGATCCATCAGAGACCTTCCTTCAAGAGAGTGTCGCAATTGGGCCGATGCGCGCCTTGGAGCAGTAGCCAGTTGCTGATGTTCATTGTTTGGGCGCCTCCCCATGGCTGCATTTGAGTGAATCCTTGCGCGCCCAATCGGTAACCTTGACAGCGATGCCTTGCATACAATAAGTTACGCCGTCAAACGGCACACCGGTAAATTCGATTCCGTCGCCAATCTTTGGCTGTGGCTCCCTGACCATCAAGTTATACAGCTTGCTGCTCTTTATGTCCTTCACCACCAGGCAGCGCATTTCGACGCCTGCCTCAACGCAGCCTTTGCCGCGCACTACGTTGGATTCTGACACGGGACCGGCTCCGGATGCTGCCAGCGGTTCCTGCAAGAGCCATTGCCGTTACTGCCAAAACAACCAGTTTCATGAGCGTTCTCCTTTGCGCAGCGCCAAGTAGGCCTGCGTCGCATCCTGCATCACTTGTTTGAGGGGAACCGAGTGTTCCGCTGCAATCTTGCGGCAATCTTCATACTCCGGCGAAGCGTTGGCGACGTCGCCGTTGGGCCAGCGCGCGATTTTGATGGTCACTTCGCCCCATTCGGTCTGCACCTTTTTGAACTCGCGTGCCAGCGAGCGTTTGTTTTCGAGTCTCCAGCGAAGCCCGATGGTCGTGGTTTCGCGGAAGAGCAGGTCTTCGAGCGCGGGCACGAGATCAGGCCGGCAGAGGACGGTCATCTAGCACGCCGGTGCGACCCTTTTTCATCTGCACCGATGCGCGATAAACGTCCCAAGCCCCGGCGGCCAGCAGCAGATCGCTCACGTAACCCAGCAACTGCGGGCTGGAATCATCGATCACCGTCTCAATCACCGCAACAGATTCAGCCTGGTCAGCCTGCGCATCCTCCTGCTCGCCCACCAGCAGGCGCAGCAGGTTGGGCTCTCCCGGAGTTTCGCGGCCACCGGCTCCGTAGCCTGAGGCTTTCACGCGCATCGGCGGTAGCGGCTGGTAGCGCACATCGAGCATCCGCAACAAAACCGCGCCTGTGGGAGTCACACGCTCCATCGGTGCGCCTGCAGAATAAACCGGCGCATCGACAAGCAGAGCCAGCGTGGCCGGCGCAGGCACTGGAAGCGTTCCGTGCTGGCACTCGACCGTTCCGCTGCCCACATTCAAGGGCGACGCAAGCCAACGATCCACGCCCAGCGACTCAGCGCCTACCGCGGCGCAGACGATATCGACGATGGTATCCACACCCCCCACTTCGTGGAAGTGCACATTTTCAATGGAGATGGAGTGGATGGCCGCCTCAGCCTCGCCCAGAAGCTGGAAGGCGCGTATGGAGCGCTCTTTCACAGCCTCGGCAAGCGGAGCGGAACGAATGATCTTGAGAATCGCCGATAAGGGGCGATGAGGAGCGTGCGCATGGTGCGTGTGTTCTTCGTGCGCATGAGAGTGATGCGTGTGCTCCTCATGGCCTTCGTGCGAGTGGACCGGCTCGCTGGCCGATTGCTCGGATGTGAGCACGTCCACTTTAGTTGCGGCCAGCCCGCCGCGGCTTACTTTTCGCATCTCCAGCCGAGCCCCCACGCCGAGTGCTGCGGCCGTTTCCTCAAGACGAGCAAAAGGTACGCCGGCATCCACCAGGGCGCCTAGCAGCATGTCGCCGCTTATGCCGGAAAAACACTCCAGATATCCAATACGCATGGTTGAGATTCTAAATCGCCGCCTATGCGCCGCGCCGGACTAAAACGTCCGCGGGCAACACCACATTCATAGCGCCGGAGCGGAAACCCTCGCAATCCAGCGCAACGTACTGGAATCCGGCCTGCCGGAGAGCCGCTGAAATCGAGTCCATCATCTCCATTGAAAGCGCGCGGGGCAGCTCAGCTCGCGCAATCTCAACGCGGGCCACTTCCCCGTGATGGCGCACGCGCAACTCGCGAAAGCCCAATTGCCGCAAGCTCTCCTCGGCCTTCTCCACCTGCTCCAGCACTTCGCGGGTTACGGTGCGACCATACTCAACGCGCGAAGAGAGGCACGGCGCGGCCGGACGATCCCACAGCGAGTAGCCGGCCGACTTGGCCAGTGCGCGTACCTCAATCTTGGTCAGTCCCGCCTCAGCCAGCGGCGCCAGCACAGCGTGCTGCTCGGCGGCACGCTGGCCGGGACGAAAATCGCGGGTATCGTCGGCGTTCATGCCGTAGGCGATGTGGGTAAACCCCAGCTTAGCCGCCCAGAGCTTCCATCACCGCAAACAGTTCATCCTTGCAATGAAAACAGCGATTGGCGTCGTTGCGCGCATACTCGGGACGCTCCAATTCCTCGGTCGCAACCACGTGCAGCGGCATTTTCAGATCATTTGCAAAATCGCGGGCCTGCTCCAGGTCGCGCCGGGCCAGGCTGGGCGAATCGGCCAGCACAGCAAGCATCCGGTCGCCCAGAACGCGATGCGCCGTACCAGCCAGAAATGCCGAGTCCACGCCGCCGGAGTAAGCCACCATCAGGCTGCCCAATTGCTCCAGCCGCGCTTCCAGAGCGTGCAGTTTGGCCGTCGCTTCCGCAGCGCCGGAAACAGCAGTCGCCGCAACTGCAGCTCCAGTCGGACTCGTTTGTGCACTTGCCGCCATAAGGCAGATTATAGTCTTCTGCCGCTTGAAATGCCCGCGGTTGCGGCCACTGCCGCGAAGCAGGCCGGTCTGATGCGGTAGGCTACTTATGCCGTTCAAACTGCAATGGACAAAGAACCGCTCAATCTATGGTGCGCATACCCCGACGATCTGATAGCGGACGAGGTTGCGCAGGCCTGTGCGAACTGCTCAGCGATGACGAGCTTGCGCGCTGGCAGTCGTTCAAGTTCGACCGGCACGCCCGAGAATTTCTGGCCACTCATGCATTGGCGCGCATTGCGCTCTCGCACCACCATTCGCTTGCTCCCCAGGCATGGCGCTTTTCTTTGAACAGCTACGGCAAGCCCGCCGCCGAGCCGGAGTGCGGTCTGCGCTTCAATCTCTCTAACTCTCCCGGCATGGTGGTTTGCCTCATTGCCAGTGGTGCTGAGGTAGGCGTGGACGTGGAGCCTTGCGCCCGCGCCGGAAAGATCGCCGAGCTTGCGCCGGAGGTGCTTTCCCCGCTTGAACTGGCTCAGCTTGAAGCTCTGCGCGAAGACGAAAAACTCGATCGTGCGCTTCGTTTGTGGACGCTGAAAGAGTCCTATATGAAGGCGCGGGGCATGGGGCTCTCTCTGCCGATGAAAAAATTCTCTTTTCTCTTCGGCGGGACGGAAGGAATCCGTCTGGAGCTGGACCCGGACTTGAACGATCAGCCTGAACGCTGGCGGTTTTGCTCGCTCCATCACGCCGGGCACCGCATCGCACTGATGGTTGAGCGAGCCAGTGCTCCCAAGCTGCAGATTTGCGAGACGAGCCCTTTAGGGGCGCCGCCCGCACCGCTGGCCGCAGATGGAACGTCGTGGTTTCCGCTGGAGCGCGCAGCTTCTAAGGCAAAACGGCCTTGAGCATCTCCGCAAACGTCTCCACATTGGGCGCAAACAGCATGGACATATGCCCGGTGGGAACGTCATGAATCTCCAGCACGCTCGCCAGCGGACCCCATCCCAGGGTCGGATCCTCGCGCTTACCCAGAACCTCGGGACCGCGGTCCACGGCCCGCATCAGCGTGACTTTGCCGGCATAGGGAAGGAATGTGTATCGCATCAGTGCTCGCCAATGCGCTTCCTCAACCTCTATATAGTGCAGGCCCAGCGGAAGAGGCTTGCCCGCCAGCCGGTAAGCTGCGCCGGCCGCAACCTGAGCACGCCGCTCAAGTTTCTCCCACCAGTATTTCCTCTTCACCGTAGCTTTTCGAGTTAGATAGGGGAAACCCTCTTTGCGAAGATTCTGCCAGAAGGTAACTGCCCGATCTTTGGGATCCACGCGTTGCTCATGCCCCGTAATCGCGGTATCGAACATAACCAGCAACTCCGGCCCCAGACCCTGCGCATGGAGTTGCTGCGCCATTTCATAGGCAACCAATCCTCCATAACTTGCGCCCCCCAGCAGGTAAGGCCCTTGCGGATAGAACGCTCGCATTTCCCTGATGTAAGTGGCTGCCAATTCTTCCATACTTATCTCACGTAAATCCGGCCGCGTGATGAGAGGAGACTGGAATGCATAAAACGGCTGATCGGGCCCCAGAGCCTTGGCCAATTGCTCATAGAAAAGAACGTCCCCTCCCACAGCGTGGACGCAAAATAGTGGAACGCGCGAACCGTTGGGCTGAATCGCGCGCAAGAAAGAACGTGTCTTCTCTTCCGTGCCGGCAGGCTGCTTGCGACCTGGCGATCACCTCCGCAAGCTGGCGCACGGTGCGCGCTTCAAAAAGTACGGCAAGTTCCAGATCTACCTGCCAGGTCTTCCTGATCTTGGCAAACAGGCGCACGCCGACCAGAGAATGACCTCCCAGCGCAAAGAAATCGTCGTCCGGTTCGAACCTGCTCCACTCCCAGCAGTTCCTGCCACCACGAAGCCAGAGTGGCCTCGATGCCTTCGCCAGAAGCTGCGCCGGAAAATGCGGCAGTGCTCGCTGGGGCAGCGGTTACCCGCGGCGATGGCAATCGGTCGCGTGCGTCAAATTCCTCCGGCGGCTGAGCGACGGCAACCACGGCCGTGGGAGTCGCAGAGAGCAGAATCCGCGTCAATGCCCGCGCGCCTTCCTGCGGCGGAATTCCAGGCGGATCTTTGATTTCAATCGGCTGGTCCGCGTTGGAGCGAGAGGCAAAGCGGCCTAATCGATTCTCTTCCAGAGCTTTTTCGAAATCGGCAATGCGGCGCATCGCAAATCCATCGATCTCCGCCAATATCTGGCCCTGCTTCGTCGAAGAGCGTGATATCGAAGGTCTCAATTTCATTGCGAACCGGATTGACCCTGCCGCGAGCGAATGTGGCTCCAAAACCTGGCGGGAATCGTCCGGTAGACGCTGATCTTTTTGTAGGAGATGGGAAGGAAAAGATCGTCGGAATGTTCGTAGTCTTCCGTAAGGTAGAGCGCTGCACCCGTAGCCATATCGAGCAGCGCGGGATGCACGCGCAGGCTGCGAACGTCCGCGGAGAACCTCTCATCCAGCTCAATATAAGCCAGGCCCTCCTGCTTGCTGACGTTCAGCCGCATGAGAGAGCGCCAGCGGGGTCCGAAATTTAATTGGCGCTCCTGCCGGGTCCGGTGTTGCTCGTCAAATATGTATTCGCGCCCGTGGCAGCGAGCGGCGATGGCGGCGCGATCGACCTTTGCCGGGGGTTGCGTCTGGCACGGCGCAATGATGCCCGTAGAGTATTCCACCCACTCGCCAGCCTGCGCAAAAAGTGAGAAGCGGAAAGCGCCCTTTTCCGCTCCCGCCTCCTGCTCGCGCTGCAGCTGCACCCGCACCTCTCTGGTCTCATTCTCGTCGAACATCAGTGGAGCGAGAAAATACACATCCCGAAGTTCGAACGCGCCCTGCTTGCCGCGCATGAATGCTCCGGCAACCATTTCAATATGGCCCGCTCCGGGAATGATCGCCTTGCCGCCGATGAGCCTGTGCTCAGAGAGCAACCACTGACGTTCAAGAGAGAACTGGGTGGAGTACACTACCTCGTCTGGCGTTTCAAGCAAGCGCTGTTCCAGCCATAAATGCGGAGAGGCCGAGCGCGCGCCCATCCCCACCTCGCGCCAAATGCCCCAGTTAATCACCGTCACCGGACCCTTGCGGCTGAGCGCAAAGGCATCAAGAAATGCGTTGGCCGCCGCATAGTCCACTTGGCCAGCGGGCGGAAAAATAGAACTGATGGAGGAGGACAGAACAAAGCACTTCAGCGGCTCGTCGCGCAGAGCCTCTTCCAGAACCAGCGTTCCGCGCACCTTGGGATCAAGCACCCTGGCCGCGCTTTCGGCGCTCTTCAGCATCAATGGGCCATCGTCCAGAACGCCCCGCGGCATGAAACACGCCGTCGATTTTTCCATAGCGCCGCCGTGCCTCGGCAACAATGCCGCGCATTTGTTCGAGATTGGTGACGTCTCCCTGCGCAACCATCAATCCGCCCGCGAGAGAACGAATCTCAATCAGCTTGCGAATGGTTTGTTTGACGGCTTCACTTTGTCGCGGCGTCGTCGAGCGCAGCCTCCCACTGCGCTTCATCGGGCAGCGTTGAGCGGCCCACAAGAACCAACCGTGCTTTGAATTCGCGCGCCAGATGCTCAGCAACCACTAGTCCTATACCGCCCAATCCACCGGTGAGCAGGTAAACGCCTCCGCGCTCCAATCGGCGGCGCTCGGGAGCGGCCGACAGATCGTAATGGTCCAGAGACTCGGCAAAGCGCTCGCCGCGACGATACGCAATGGTTGCATTCTCGCGAACTGAAGCCATCTCGGAGATAATCTGCTCCGCGCATTCCGCAAGCTGATTGCTCTCAAGATCCAAATCGATGCTGCGGCAGGTTATTCCCGGCAGCTCCTTCGGAATCACTCGCGCCGGACCCAGCAGTACCGCACGAGCCGGATCGTGAACTGGCTCTTCCGCGACCTGTTGCATGCTGTTCGAGACCAGCGCAATCTCCGCGTCCGTAATATCCTGATCGGCCAGCGCCTGGGCAAGAAAGAGAGGACTATAAAAACTGCGCGCCAGCGTTTCCTCGAGCGCAGCGTGCGCGCCCTCCTTTACCACGGACCATAGGTGAAGGATCTTCCAGGGCGCATCTCCACTCTTGAAACAATCGCCAACCAGCGCATCATAATCTTCGCGAACTGCCGGCCGAACTGTATAACTTCCTCTTTTAACCGGCTTATAACTGGAGCCTGGGGCCACAACAATCACAGCCTGCTTGTTTGCCCTGAGCTGAGCGGCGATTTTATCGCCCAGGCCAAGCGAGTCGCTGAAGATCATCCAATTGCCGGGCTCGTTCAATGGGGAAAGAGTGATTGGAGCGGGCTTCCAAACGCGGCGATAGAACCAGTCGTCGTCACCGCGCTCAACTTGTTGCTACTCAGGCGTGGCTGCCGGTTGAACTTTATCCGGCTCAATCCAGAATCTCTGGTGCTCAAAAGGATAAGTCGGCAAAGAAACTCGCCTTGGAGAGTCTGGCGAATGCAGCTTCGCCCAGTCGACTTTTACTCCTGAAACCCAGAGCTTACCAAGTGTTTGCAACGCGCAACGCGAGGCTAGAAACTGTTTCGCGGGGATGCGGAAGCGACTGAAATGCTTTTGCCTTCCTACCGCCCTGTTGACGAACGAAGGTTGTGAGCGCGTTGCCAGGTCCCACCTCGACAAAAATCTGCTCCGGCTTACGCAAGAGCTCGGCAAGATTGTCAGAGAAGCGAACCGTCGAGCGAATGTGGCGCGCCCAATAAGCCGGATCTGTGGCTTCCTCTGCTTTGATCCAGCTCCCGCTCACATTGGAGAGGTAAGGAATACGCGGAGGATTGAACGCAACGCTCTTCAGCCGCTTTTCAAACTCGCCGAGAATGGGGTCCATCATCGCTGAGTGGAAAGCATGCGAAGTGAACAGCCGGCGGCTGGCGACGGATTGCTTCGCAAGTCTCTCTTCCAGCGCCGCGATCTCCGGCGTTGGCCCGGAGACTACGCACATCTCCGGATTGTTGACAGCGGCCAGTGAGAGCGCGCCGTTCAATTTGATTTCGTCGGCCGCAAGCGGAACAGCGAGCATCGATCCGGCGGGAAGATCGTAGATCAGCCGTCCGCGCGCGGCGACGATGGCCAGCGCATCTTCAAGCGAAAAAACTCCAGCCAGACAGGCGGCCACATATTCACCGATGCTATGGCCCACCATGGCCGCCGGCTCCACGCCCAGCGAGATCCACCAGCGCGCCAGCGCATACTCGACTGGAAAAAGTGCGGGCTGCGTGAGCCAGGTCTGATTCAGTTTTTCCGCCGCGGCCTCCATTTTCTCCGGCGGCGGATAGAGCGCTCTGGCGTAGATCAAGCCCCAGAGGCTCAAGAAGATGCTGCGCGCAGAGATCGAGCGCCTCGCGAAAGACCGGCTCGTTCTCGTAGAGTTCGCGGCCCATTCCGGCATATTGCGAACCCTGTCCTGAAAACAGAAACACAACCGGAGGTGCGGTCGCCGCGGCTACGCCGGAGGCAATCTGTTTGCGTTCAACCTGCGCCAGCGCGGCGATTGCTTCGCGCGTATTTTCGACGGCTAGCGCTCGGCGATGCGGAAATGCGTGGCGGCCAACCTGGCAGGTGAATGCAACGTCAGCCAGATTCAGTTCGGGATGTCGCATGCAGATAATCGGCGAGATTGGCAAAGGCTTGATCCGCTGCGGCCTCGGTCTTTGCTGAAACCGTCAGCAACTGCCAGGGCTTTGGACTTCGCGGCTCAGCCGGCAGCGGCGGCGCTTCTTCCAGCACTACATGCGCGTTGGTGCCGCCGATGCCCAGCGCCGTCACGCCGGCGCGCCGCGGCGCTCCGTTGGCCGCCCAGTCGGTGAGCTTGCTGTTGACAAAAAACGGACTGTCCTTCAACTCGATGTGCGGATTCAGCTTTTGAAAATGCAAAGCTGGCGGGCAGTTGCGCGTGCTCCAGTGCGAGCACGGTCTTCATCAGCCCGGCCACGCCGGCCGCCGCATCCAGATGGCCTACGTTGGTCTTCAGCGAACCGATTCCGCAGTACCCGCTGCGCGCAGTCGGTCTTTCGGAACGCCTGCGTGAGAGCCCGTACTTCAATCGGATCGCCGACCACCGTCCCGGTTCCGTGCGCCTCAACGTATGAGATTTCATCGGCGCTAACCCCGGCAAATTCCAGAGCCTCGGCAATCACCTCGGCCTGGCCTTCAACGCTCGGCGCCAGATAACCCACCTTGCGCGCGCCATCGTTATTGATAGCCGACCCGAGAATGACGGCGCGGATATTGTCGCGGTCCGCAAGCGCATCTTCAAGCCGCCGCAGCACCACAATGCCCAGCCCGCTTCCAAAAACCGTTCCGCTCGAACTGGCATCGAAGCTCCGGCAATGGCCGTCGCGGGAAAGAATCTCGCCCTCGCGATAGAGATAGCCCAGCCCATGCGGAATTTCGATGGTCACTCCGCCCGCCAGCGCCATATCGCACTCGAAGTTGAGCAGGCTTTGGCAGGCCAGATGAATCGCCACCAGCGAAGTGGAGCACGCGGTCTGCACGTTGATGCTGGGCCCGCGCAAATCAAGTTGATACGAAACGCGCGTGGCCAGAACGTCCTTATCGTTGCCCGTCTGCTTCAGTTGGAACAATCCCGCACTTTCAAGCAGTCGCCGATTGGCCAGCAGGTTATGGATCAGATAGGTGTTCATGCCCGATCCGGCAAAAACTCCAATCGATCCATCAAAGCCCTGCGGCGGGTGACCGGCGTCTTCCAGAGCCTCCCATGCGCACTCAAGAAAATGCCGGTGCTGCGGATCCATGATGGAAGCGTCTCTCGGACTGAAGCCGAAGAACGAAGCATCGAACAGCGGCACATCGTCGAGCACCGACGCTCGCTTAACGTACTCCGGGCTGGCCAACTCCTCTGCCGTCGCGCCCGCTGCCCTCAACTCCGCATCGGAGAAATCGCGGATCGACTCAACCCCATCGTGCAGGTTCTTCCAAAATTCCCGAATATTCCGCGCGCCGGGAAAACGACCAGCCATGCCGACGATTGCAATTGTGGAGGGCTTCATCGCATTCCTTTCAGCGTTGTCCGGCCAGCCTGCGGCGTTGTGCGCGGTCTGAAATCAGGCTGTTCGATTGCGTTCCGGCAAGATGTTTTGCAAGCGCGCTCACCGTGGAGTACTGAAATAAATCAAGGATTGAAATTTCGCGTCCTCAATGCATCTTGCAATTTAGCCTGTACCTCGGCGACTGTGAGGGAATGCGCTCCGAGATCAAAGAAATTATCGTTTATTCCTACGCTTGCCACTCCCAGCGCATCCTGCCAAGCGGCGGCCACAATGCGTTCCATTTCGTTGCCGGTTTCGTTTCGGGGTTGGCTTACGGCAATGCCTGCGGTTTGTTTTGGCGGAGGAAGTTTGAGCAGTGCCTTGCGGTCGATCTTACCGTTCTCAGTAAGTGGCAACGCGGGAAGAAATTCGAAGGCTGAAGGAACCATATAATCGGGAAGCTTCGATTCCAGCACGCTGCGCAGAGCGCCGGCCATTTCGGCTCCAGAGCTTTCAGCAACCGATAAGCGACCAGCCGCTTATCGCCCTCTCTGTCTTCACGAGCTACAACCACAGCCTGCCGCACTCCGGCGCAGTGCTCCAGCAAATCTTCAATCTCGCCAGGCTCAATGCGGTGCCCGCGCAACTTGATCTGAAAATCGGCACGTCCCAGAAATTCGATATTCCCATCTGGTAAGTAACGCGCTAAATCGCCGGTTCGGTAGATTCGCTGTGCTGAAAGTGAAGGGATGTCTAGGAATCGTCTCTGCAGTCAGATCGGGCCGGTTCCAATAACCGCGAGCTACTCCGTCTCCGCCAATAAATAACTCGCCGATTTCTCCCACTGGAACCGGTTGTAAATCCGCATCAAGAAGATATATCTGCGTATTAGCGATGGGCCGCCCGATCGAAACCGTTTTCTTGGGCTCACCTACGCGATAAGTCGTCGACCAGATCGTAGTTTCTGTAGGCCCATACATGTTATAGATCTCACCCCTAAATACCTGGCGAAGATGTTCGATGATGGAAGCAGGCACAGCCTCTCCGCCCAGCAGTATCTGCTTCAGCGAGCCGAACGCTGCAAACGCGCGTGCATCCAGCGTCAACATGCGCGCCAGAGACGGGGTCATCTGTAGATGTGTCACACCGTCACGTGAGATTTCATCTGCAATGTTGCTTGCGCCCTCATCTCCATGAACGACCACCATGAAGCCGCGAGTCAAAGTCCACAGAAGCTCGAGCACCGAGATATCAAAGGAAACACTGGTGACGGCAAGCCATACTCCGGGGCCGCAACCGATCGCCCGATCCATGCCTGTAAAAAAATTGACCACGTTCCGGTTTTCAACCATTACGCCCTTGGGCTTGCCGGTGGAACCGGAGGTGTAGATTACGTAGGCCAGGTGTTGGCTTTCCGCGCTGGAGACGACCGGGTCCGAGCTCAACGCGGCAAGGCCGGAATCTTCAGCGTCCACGACCGTAATGCCGCTCAACTCCGATGGAAGTTTCTGTCGTGTCTCCGCCGTGGTTAGTAGAGCCTGCATTCTCGAGTCTTCGATGACCAGGGAAAGCCGCTCTGTAGGATGCGTCGGATCCAAGGGAACATATGCTCCGCCGGCCTTCAGAATCGCCAGCAGGCTGACCACCAGAGTCTCCGACCGCCCCATGGCAACGCCGACCAATGTATCCGGCTTCACGCCCAGTGATTGCAAATGCCGCGCAAGGCGATTGGAATGCGCGTCGAGTTCGCGATAACTCAACCGGCGGTCCTTCACAACCACTGCAATTGCGTCCGGGGTTCGTGCGACCTGCTCTGAAAACAGTTCAGCGATGGTGCTCGAGCGCGGATAATCGGCTTCAGTTCGATTCCACTCAAGCACCTGAACGGGTAACATGAAAGTTCTCCAGGAATAGAAACTCGATGCCGGTTCCGAGAAAGGTCTCAATCGCCTGATCGGGCGTATTCACAATCGGCTGTCCTTTGACGTTGAAGCTGGTATTCAGCACCATCTGCCGGCCTGTGGTTTTACCCACGGCCACCAGCAACGCATGAAAATCCGGATTGTCCTTCACGCTCACGGTCTGCAGTCGAGCCGATCCGTTCACGTGGGTAATCGCGGGAAGCTTCGCCCGCGCCTCAGGCAAAACCTCGACCACGCTGATCATGTAAGGATGCTGCTCTCCGGGAACCAGATCAAACCACTGGTTCGCTTCTTCCACCGTGCACGCGGGAGCAAACGGACGGAAGGCCTCGCGCTTCTTCACCATAGCGTTGATTCGGTCGCGCATCTCCGGGTGTCCCGGATCGGCCAAAATGCTGCGATTGCCCAGCGCTCGCGGACCGTATTCCATGCGTCCGCGGAACCATGCGATTACCCGTCCATCCGCAATCAACTGTGCTGCGGACGCGCACGTGGCTGCGAGGGAATCGAAGCGCTGCCATTTGATCTTGCCGTCGAAACGTTTCAACGCGGCCTCAATATCACTCGTGGAGTAGCGCGGCCCAAAGAGCGGAGCCGGCAGCCGGTGGTTGGGAACCTCCTCCGCAAGCGAACTGCGATAGAGCGCTGCTCCCAGCGCCACGCCGTCGTCGCCGGCCACGGGCTGCACATAAACTTCATCGAACAACCCCGAGCGCATCAGCTTTCCGTTCGCCGTGCAGTTCAGTGCAACGCCTCCTGCCAGCGCAATCCGCCGCAGTCCCGTCTTCTCTCCAAATTTCCCGCAGACGTGAAGGATTGCTTTATCCAGGCACTCCTGCAACGCGGCAGCCACATCTTCATGATCGTGGGTAACTGGGTCGGCCGGAGCTCTGCGCGGAATCAGGTGCTTATCGAGATATGCGCGCGTGGCCGTATAGTTCTCCCGCTCCTCGCGCGTCTTGTTCAACTTCAGCATCGGGATGTGAATCGAGCCGTCGTCGCGGAGCTCCACGGCCTTCTGAAAGAACGAGCGGAAGCGCGCGGGCTTGCCGTAAGGAGCCAGCCCCATGATCTTGTATTCATCGGAGTTGAAGTCGAAGCCCAGATGCAGCGTGACCAGCGAGTAGAGAATCCCCATCGAGTCGTTGGCGCCGACCGTATGAATCTTCTCAAGATAACCGTCGTCAAAATCGTAGACGCTCAGGCTCTCGATTTCGCCCATCGCGTCGTTTACCACCACCAGGCATTCGTCCCAGCCGGAGGTATAAGCGGCGCTGGCGGCGTGGGCCATATGGTGGCCCACTGAAAATACCTTCTCTTCAGGAAATCCGGGAAGATCGCGGCGCACCTGGGCCAGCAGCGCTTCTCTGCTGAAGACTTTGTTATAGAGCTTAGCCGATACTTCGTCTTTCAAGTACAGATCGCGATAGGGAGCGTAGTTGAATCCGTGCGCAAGTCTCGTCAATCTCGCCGATCCTGATGCCCGCCTCTTTCAGGCAGAAGCGAATGGCGTCGATAGGAAAGCTGCCGGTGGCCTTTTTCCCGCTGAAACGCTCCTGTTCCGCCGCGGCCACTAACTTCCCGTCGATGACCAGGGCAGCCGCCGCGTCCATCCCCTGGGCAATCCGGTATTCGCGCTCCTCCAGGCCGGGCCACGTCTCCTTTTTGAACGGCACGGAGTTTTCCAGTCCACTGATCCCTAAGACCTTCATCTTTGTCCCTTCGGCATTTACCCGTCTCTGGACTCGCCGCGCTGACGCTCCCGCAGCACGGTCATTCTATTGCAATGATGGCTTCACTATTAGCCTAGTTTGTTCATAGGGTATTTGTCTTGCACATTCAAAGCTATTGTTATGGCCTATCCTCAAGAAATGGGATCACGCCGGGCGAGTTCCATTAACGAATCCGAACAAAGTGAGCAGGCCCTGCTCCACCAAATTCGCAACCGTGCAGCGCATTCCTCTCTTGGTTCCTTGCGTCTCGGCATTGGCGACGACTGTGCCCTGCTCCGCCCGCGCCGCGGCGAGGAATTCGCCGTCACCACCGACCTCTCCATCGCCGGCCGCCACTTCCGTCTCGACTGGCACTCCCCCGAGTCCATCGGCCACCGTGCGCTGGCGCGTGGATTAAGCGACCTTGCCGCCATGGGCGCCCGGCCCGTCGCGGCCTTTCTTTCTCTCGGCCTTCCGCGCGAGTTGACCGTGGTATCGGGCCGGAAACCTGCCTGGATTCAGCGCTTCCTCGACGGGCTGCTCGCCCTGGCCGCGGCTCATAAAACCCCTCTGGCCGGCGGCGACCTCTCCGAGTCGCCTATCGCTATCGCCGATATCGTCCTCATCGGCGCGGTTCACCGCGGAAAAGCCCTGCTCCGCTCCACTGCCCGCCCAGACCATTTGCTCTACGTCACAGGCTCCCTTGGCGGAGCCGCCGCCGCCCTTGCTGGCCTCGAAAAGCTGGCCTCAGAGCAGACGTCGAACCAGCCGCCCCGCATCCCAAAGAATCTGGAAGCCCAGCTTGCCCCGCATCTCTACCCCCAGCCTCGCGTCGCTCAGGGCCTCTGGCTGGTGCGCCATGGTGTGGCTTCAGCCGCGATCGACCTCAGCGACGGACTTTCCACCGATCTCGCCCACATTTGCGAAGAATCCGGCGTCGCCGCCGAGGTTAACGCCGCCGCCCTTCCCATCCACCCTGCCGCGACCCTCCAACAGGTCCTTAACGGCGGCGAAGATTACGAACTCCTTTTCACCGCTCCACCCGCTGCCCGCCTGCCCCGCAAAATCGCTGGTATTCCAATCACACAAATCGGCCGCATTTTGCCTCGCCGCTCAGGCCGCCCAACCGTCACGCTACTCACTCCGCAAGGTTCTCAGCCTCTTGACCCACAGGGCTGGCAACATTTCTCCTGATACCGTCTATCATCGATAGAGACGGCGCGGCTCTCGGCTCGCCATTTCCAGGAGTCCGCGCATCCAGAAATTCGTCCAATCTATAGGAGTATGAAAGCCGTGAACGCCCATATAGCCGCACCCGTATTCAATGGAACATTCCCGCATAGCTGGCAGGCAGAAATTCTCGCCGAGCGCCCGCTCATCCTGCCTGCTCGCCACTTCGTCTATCCCCGCGAGGCGGAGGAAGTGGAGCGCGGCGCGCTCGAAGTGCTTGTTCAGCCAGACTTTGCGGGTGAACAATCCTCGCCAAAAGACGCGCCTTCCGCAAACGAATTCCTGGCTACCTGCGCGCTGGGCTTCCACGATCCCGTCGTTCCCACTGGCCTCTGGTCCACTCCGAACCCGATTGAGATCTGCGCAGTCTCAGGCGGTTATGCCTACGTCATCGACACCACCGCTCCCGAACGCTTTACCATGATTGCTTATCGTCCAGTGCTGGAGCTTCGCCCGCTGCCTGCGCAGGGTCTGCTGCTGTTTGTTGGGCACCACAGCATCCTCGCGTGGGGCAGCGACGGCCAAGCCTGGCAATCGGGACGGCTGTCTTCAGAAGGGCTGACGATTACCGGGATTGAAGGCGATGTTCTGCATGGCTTGGGATGGAATTTGATTACGGACAAGGAAGCGCCGTTTGACCTGAACCTGAAAACGGGGAAGCGCGTCAGTGATTCAGCAAGTTAGCAAGTCAGCAAGTCGGCAAGTCAGCGACATATGAGTCTTGCGGCGAGCTTGGGCGAGAACTGGCGGACGGGCGTCTTTGAGGGACTGGATTGAGGCTGAATTCTGGCGGATTTCAACCGATTTTGGTCAGAATTCAGCCTTTCTTGTCACATTTTCGACGTTAACTTTTCGGGGAATTATCTTTTTTTATCAATCACTTATGTGAAGAAAAAGGCGAACAAGAGACGTATGGACCCCCAGGGGGGGTACGGACCGGTCACATCCCTGACATTTTAGACCGGGAGCAATTTCTGGCGCACATTTCATGAATTTCTCCATTTCGATTGTGCGCGCGGGAAGGCTAATTATCTGCAAATTGTCGAAATCGGCAGGTTGGCAGGTTCTTGTTAGGCAAAGTACCGCAGGTTGGCCCCGCTTACGCGGGTGAGCAAGTTGGCGAGTTGGCGGAGAAGCGGGTCAGTTCGAAAAAACATTTCCGCCGCACGAGCAGCTTTTTTCTCGCAGCCTGAGGGGACCGGCTTCAAAGAACGGCAGCATCGAAATCATGCCTGGGTATAGCTACATTAGAACCGCTCCAGTCCCTCGTTGCTGCTTACTCCGGCGGGGGATAGAACGGGAGTTTCTCGTTCTTCTCGTTGGCGCGGCGGACGGTAATATCGTCGAAGAGCAGCGCCGGCGCAAGCACCGTCTCCGGCACATCGGCAAAGTAGTTGGCTACCCAGAGGTCCTTGCCCGCGGCATCGACGCTGGAGCGCAGGGCGCGCTGGTCAAGATCGTCGAGCACCGCGCCACGGACCAGTTCGCGCTTGCCGTCGGGGCTGACACGATAGAGCAGCCTGGGGGTCAGGTCTCCGCCCATGGTTTCAACATAATAGACGCTCTTCAGTTCGCGGTCTTTGGCCATATCCAGCAACTTGTGGTTCAATTCTTCGTCGCTGAGGCCATTCTTTGCTGTCACCTTGAGCACGCCTAACGCCGGCGCCGGAGGGCCGGTAAACCCTGCGCGTCCGTGGCCGTTGGACTGGGGAAAATCTCGCACCGGCTCGCGGCCGATTAAATAGCCAACCAGCTTACCCGCTGTGACCAACTTGACCGCTTGCGCGGGAACACCTTCGTCGTCCACGTCATAGGCGCCCACCAGGCCTTTGCCATTAAAACTCTTCAGGCTGGGATCGTCGACGACATCGAATGACTCCGGCAAAATACGCTCATGATAACTGGAGGCGAAAAAGCCATTGGTCCGCGCCTCGGTACCGAGTTTGGGCCGCGTAGCCGGGAACCCACTTGCCATAGCCGACAGCAAAGTATCTGCGGAGGCATCGGAGCTGAGCAGCACCGGTCCGTGATACTCCTCCTCGACCAGCGGTGCATTGCGGAGGTCGGTGAGTGAAGCGATCAGCTTCAATGCATGCTTCGCAAAGGTCCGGGGTGCATCCAGGTCTTCAAGCCTGGCGCCCACGGAGCCATAAGAGCGGTCGAGGCGCATTCCGTCCGCTGCTTGCGTACCTACCGCAAATAACTCCTGGTATTCGGCCGCCGGCTTGCGGACGATGGTCCCCTCGCTGTTGACCAGCCAGGTAGTGGTCACGCGCGCATGGAAATCCGCCAGGGAGTATTCCACGTCCTTCTGGCCGGCCTTCACCGAATCGTCGGTCCGATAGAGTCCGCTGTCATGAGCCACGCGATCGACCCATGCGGCCTCATCCAGCTTCAAGCGTAGCGGGGCGGCGAGCGAAATGACCGGGCTCTCATGGCTGAAATCGTCTGCCTGGGGCAGGGTTTGCACCTGCTTGAGTTCGGCCTGCTTCTGCGCGTAAGCAGCCAAGGCGCTCTTGTACGCCTGATCGGTTGCGGCCCAAAGCGCCGTTCGAATCGCGATCGGGTCGTCGTCGAGCACCTCCATTTGCGCCGAACCGTCGCCACGGCCACCGGAGCTATCGGTCTTGAAATCGCCCACACGCACCGTGATCCGGGCCGCACGCTGGTGCTTGTGCTCCGAACCCTCGCTGGCCCCGAACTCCGCCTTGGTCTCGTATTCTTCCACTTCCTCCATGCGGTACTGGATAAAGAACGGCTTGGCGAACTCCTTTAGCTGCAACTGGGTCTTGCTGCGGTCCAGCTCTTCAAGCATGGCCTTCAGGACGGGGTCTTTTTCGGCATCGGCGCGGGTGGGCTGTGCGGTCTGCGCAGACGCAGTCAGGCAGGCGGCGTTCAGAACAGCCGCGAGAAATCCGGCCCCAGCGAAGATCGCAATCGGACGTATTCGGTTCATTTTTCCGCTCCTGGAACGGCATTCCTCAGGGGCTAAAGCCCAGGTTGATTTTGTTGCGCATGCGGCACGACTAATTTCGTGCCCTGTTACAAAGCGAGTTCCTTTGAGGCAAGCACCAAGCGCTATTCCCTATTCGCTAGTCCCTTGTCCCTATTCCCGAATCCCTACTCCCGAGTCCCTTTTCCCTATTCCCAAGTCCCTATTCCCTATTCCCTAGTCTCTACTCCCTATTTTTCGACTCCCGGAATGGGCAGAATCGGCGGACGTGCTGTGCCCTGCTGCACGCGCTGCGTCTCCATTTCGCTCACTAACATTGCCGGGGCTACCGCGCTGACAGGAATGGTTCCCGACTCAGCTCCGCACTCACCGTTGAAGACTTCGCTCTTGTCGCCGGTGGCCACAATGCGCTTCATCGCCGCCAGCGGCGTGCCGACAATACTGACGCCGCGGACCAGCTGGTCGGGACGGCCGTCCACAAAAACCCGCCAAACCACCAACGGAATCACCTGGAAGGCCTGAGGCGAACTGCGCGTCGTAACTGCAAACCCAGAAGAAATGTCTTCAAAGTAGAGGCCATAGGGCTTGCCCTGCTTCTTTGCTTCCTCAATCAACTGCTTGCGCAGCTTGGCCTCTGACTCGGTTTTGGTTGAAGTCACTATCAGGTTGCCCTGCCGTCCGGTGGGCACGCGGCCGCCTTGCGCTCGACCGTGGCCGTTGGAAGCGCTGAAGCTGGCGATGGGAAGGCGCGACATGAGGAAAGTCATCAGCACGCCTTCGTCGATCAGCTGTACGCGGCGCGCTTTCTGGCCTTCGTCGTCAAATTGATAGTTGCCGCTTAGCCAGGTGTTGCCGAAGGTGGTCATGGTGGGATCGTCGGCTACGGAGAGAAAGCTGGGCAGCACATCTTTGCCCACTTCCTTGGTAAATGTCTGTCCCTCCTCGTCGCCACGCTGCCGCTGGCCCTCAAGCCGGTGGCCCAGCACTTCGTGGAAGAAGACGGCCGCGGCACGCCCGGAGAGAATCGCCGGCCCGTCAAAGGGCTCGGTTACCGGAGCCTTGCGCAGAGCCTCAAGGCTGAGACCAAGGTCCTTTACCGCGGCTTCAAGTTTTGCCTGCGTGGGCAGGCCGTCCACCGTCTCAGCCTCAAAGGTTTGCGCGCGGAACAGGTCCATTCCATCGTCGGCGCGGGTCAAGGCAAGCAGCACCAACTGCGCCTGCAGGTGCGGCGTAACTACTTGAGATCCATCTGAAGAGACAAAGTACTCGGTCTCGTTTTCCGCCGATAGAATTACCGCGTTCTGGTAAACATCAGGAAACTCACGGAAGGCCTTTGAGAGTGCTCGAACCCGCTGCTCCCAGGACGCGCGGTCAATTGTCACGGGCGGGGCCGGCTTGCCCAGGTAAGTTTGCGGTTCCTCCTGGCTGAAGTCCGGGGAATTGTCCTCTTCCCTGGCTCGCACGCCAGCCTCGGTTTTTACGCGTAAGTAGTTATCGAGCGCCGTTCCGTAGCCGGCATTCGTCGCGTACCAAAGACTCCGCGCCAGCGCCTCGCGGTCGTCCGTCAGCGGGAGTTGCAGGTTGTTCACCGCCGTGCTGCGATGGTTTCCGTGCGTGTTGTCCAGCTTGGCGTCGCCCAGCCTCACCTGCACGTCGGCCGAGCGCACATGGTTTGCCTCGCTGCTGACCAGCGCACCAAACTGCGCCCGAATCAACACACTGGCGGCATCTCTGACCGTGTAACTGAGGAAGTACGGCGGAAGCGGCTTCTCAGATTCCTGTTTGCCCGTGCTTTGCCTGCCTAGCGTGGTAAAGGCGCGATGCAGCTCGGTGGTCATTGCGTCGAGGAGCACTGGGGTCGCCGACGGGCTTTGGTCCGCGGAGTGAGGTGCCGGAGCAGCTTGCTGGGCGGCTGCCGATGGGTTGAAGGTCAAACCCAGAGCGGCAACTGCCACGCAACAGCCGGCTCTCGCTGCGTTCCAACTGTTGGCAGCGAAAGAAAATACTGGCACAGGATGGGAAAACTGAGGTAAAAGCATTTGTAAGCTCGATTGTCTCAGAGAGAGCTACCCGAGGAGAAATCCGATGACCTTTGCGCGCCGCACACTGCTGACGCTCGGCTTTACTATTCTGCTCGCCGGCCTGGCCCCGCGACTTTGCTTCGCCCAGTCAGCCCCCGCCCCAACAGCCACACCAACTGCCCAGCCAGCCCCCGCCCAGCCCGCCACGCAGGCTTATTCCCTGCCTGCCGATAAGCTGGCCAAGGCCATCGCCCTCAGCCGAATCCGCAACATTCTGGATATCACCGGCTCGATTTGGGGTCTGGTTTTCCTGTGGCTGCTGCTGGCTACCCGCTTTGCTGCCGCACTGGCCGGCTGGGCTGAGCGCCTGTTGAGCCGCCGTTGGATGCAAGGGCTGCTCTTTTTCGCAGCTTTTCTCATTATCAGCACCCTGGCCAGCATTCCCTTCGATATTCTCGGCCACCATTTCAGCCGCAGCTACGGCATCAGCGTGCAGGGGTGGGGCGGTTGGACGTGGGACCAGACAAAGGCGCTTGGCCTTTCTATTCTGATTGGCGCGCCCGTGCTGCTGCTTTTCAACTGGATCGTGCGCCGCTGGCCGAAGCGTTACTGGTTTGGTCTCTGGGTAGTCACCATTCCGCTGTTGATTCTCGGCATCTTTGTATCGCCGCTGCTGGAACCGATTTTCAACAAATTTGAGCCGCTGAGCCAAAACAATGCCGCGCTGGTCACGGATCTTGAAAAAGTGGTGGCCCGCACCGGGACCAACATTCCGCCCGACCGCATGTATCTGATGAAGGCCAGCGTCAAGACCAACGGCTTGAATGCGTATGTGAGCGGACTTGGCGCCACCAAGCGCGTGGTGGTGTGGGATACCACCGCAGGCCGCGTCCCCAACGACGAAGTCCTCTTTATCTTCGGGCACGAGAGCGGCCACTACGTCCTGCACCACATTCCCAAGATGCTGGCGGGCATGATTTTCGCGCTGTTCTTTATCTACTGGGGGTGCGCAGCGTTTGCCGGCTGGATGGCGAACCGCTTCGGCTTCGCCTGGCATCTGGACGGGTTGGATGGGGGGGAGAATGCGCTGTCGAGCCGGCAGGGTTTCCTGGTGCTCCTGCTTAGCCATCTCGATAGTCAGCTTTCTGCTGACGCCGGCCAGCAATGCCTTCAGCCGCCACTTCGAGCACCAGGCCGACGTTTACGGGCAGGAAGCCATTCACGGCATCGTCGCCGACCCGCAAAAGACCGCCGTAGCTGCTTTCAATGCCCTTGGCGAGGCTTGGCTGGAAGATCCCAATCCCAGCCCATTTATCGAGTTCTGGGAGTATAACCACCCCTCCGTCCAAACCCGCGCCAACTTTGCGCTGCACTATGATCCATGGGCTAACGGCGGGCATGGGGAGTTCTTTGACAAGTAGGGAAGGACAGGGAGTAAGGAGTAGGGAATAGGGAACGGCAAGAAATGTGCTTGACCATCTATCATTGATGGTCGAGCACTCTAAGGATATGGTTCGATGATTTGGAAGATACTTCCTGGAACTACTCGTGTTCTTTTCTGGGTAGTTCTTGCGTGGATGATCTACAGCGTAAAATTTGGCAAAAGATCAGCGCGGGTCATTCACGATGGCAGGATCGAATTCACGCCGCATCGGTACATCAGTTTAGAATGGCTGCTACTTATCTACTGCTGTTTTTCGACGGTCGCCGGGGACTATATGCACGGCAATGGAAATTCATTGAGCTCCACAGTTTCAGCTTGCTTCGGAATGGGTTCACTTTCACTGCTCTTTTCGTTCCCGGGAACAATTGTTGTCGCCGACGACGGTCTGGAACAGCGCTACTGGTTCCGGATGGACAAGCGTATTGGCTGGAAAAATATCGAAGAAATTAAGTCCGTAAAGTGGAGCACGGTAACCATCACCGGCACTGATGGGACGAAAATCGTTCACTCACCCATGCTGGCGGACCGGCCGCGATTCCTGCTCGAACTCAAACGACACTGTGGCGAGGAACTGCCACCAGACTTTCCTCGCGAACCCATTGAAGACTTATAGATATCATCACTGCGTGCTGTCCGCATTATCCCCGTATGTCGGATAAGGCGACGGCTCCTTGCTGGTGGGCATCTTGGCGAGCGTTTCGAGATCGGCCTGCACCTGCGCCCACTGCTGCGGGTCTTTCTTTGTCGTGATCGGAGCGTCCGGGTTGGCGTAGTACGCTTCAATCTCCTCCTTGATTCCCGGCGGAATGGGCACGGTGGGTTGCCGCGTCAGCAAGTGCAGGAGATTGGCAAAGGTGGAGTCGGTCAGCGAATACCCGCCCGGTTGCACCACGCGCCCCGTATCCAGGTCACGATTCGGCAGCGGATGATGCGGGTTTCGCTGTTGCCGCGGCCCGTCCGTTGTGGGACGCAGATGAGCGGACGGCGCGTCTTGTGGTGGCGCCTGAGCTTGCACGGCCTCGGCGGGAGGATTCGTTTGCGCTGAAGTTGGATGCGGAGCGGACGGTGGCGTGAATCGGGCCAGTGTTCTGCGCAACTCCGCCGCTGAGAGCTCGACACTGTGCTTGTATTCCACTTCAGTTTCCGCCGTTGGACCTTTCACCGCAATCATCTTCAGCGGGCCCACCTTGGGGAGAACAAACAGCAGACCGGCCAGCGTGTAGGTGCCAATGCCCGCATGCCTGCGGTAGGCTTGCCAGTCGTTGTCGATCGCGACCTGGGCCACCTCCTGCTCCAGTTCACGTGCCTCCGGCGTATTCGGATCCGCGGGCTCGTGACTGCGATGCAGGAGGGTGACCGCATAGGCGATGCGCGGAATAAAGGCGCGCGTTGCGAAACGGTAGGCTTTGACGTTGACGCGAAGCCCACGCTTTCCCCCAAAGTCTTCGCTCAGCCCATAGGTTTGGTAAAACGCCAGCGAGAGCTGCTGCGCCGGCACCTGCAGTCCAACGTGCCGCAGATAATGGACGGGCGCCAGGCGGTGATGCGCAATTTCGTTGATATCAAAGGCAAACTCCGTCTGCACATGCTGATGGCGGCCCTCGGCGTAGTTCACCTCCGGGCCGTATTTGGCACCGAGCTTGGGGAACTCGACCGGAACCGCGAGGTTGGTGGCCTCGGAGTGACCGATCGAATCGCCGATGTAGTGCGAAAGCGCGCCCACCGCGAAGGCCAGCTCATTGGCATTCCTGGCATTGCGGAAGAGGTTCACTATAAAGTCACCCGAGCGCACATAGTGGGTGAGGTTTGAGAAATTGGCATCGCCAAACGGGTAGTAGCCAATGTCCTGGATCACGCAACCGCCATATGCGTAGGCCCGAGCCTCCTCCAACTGCGCCGGGGTCAGCGTGGGATAACGGCTGAGCAGAAGCGGAACGATGGAGTCTTGCCAGGTGAGGTCGATGAGCTGCTCATGGGTCAGCAGGGAGTAAGCGCGCGCCCCACCACCCCACGGCAACAACAGCACCGTCATCAGAAATACAATAGTTCGGAATCGCGGCAAGGCCGACACGCCTCCATCTTAAATGGGATGCCGCCAATGCGCACCTCATGCTCAAATACTTCTGGTCTATTATCTGCGCAGCCGTTCGGACTACGGCAGGCGAGCGAAGATCGGCCCTAGATATACACATAAACTGCACATAATAAAAGCTATAGTAAATCTTCCCGTAACCGGGCCGGACCGCGCATCCTTCCATTTATGAGGTGCTATGGCGACTGGCTCCTTCCCTGGTTCCCGTTGAAGGATCATTGCGGCAGAGATCTGCCACCGTGTTTACCCAGGGAACCCGTCAACGGCTAACAGAGCGCGGCTTCTTTACTGTAACTGGCGCTCAAAGGACTTGGTCCCTGATTTCAAGTCCACGACTCGCGCATTCCATACCTTGCAATCCACAGGTGTCCCAACCCTGCTCCGCGCCGTACACTATTTCTTCAAGGAGCAAACTCTCCATGGCCTACCCTACTAACTACCGGTATACCCGCGAACATGAATGGATCTCGCTCACAGGCTCCATCGGCTCCATCGGCATCACCGACTACGCGCAGAATTCACTGGGCGACATCGTCTACGTGGATCTGCCCAAAGTCGGCGACGCGGTCACTGCCAACGCTACCTTTGGATCGGTCGAAAGCGTGAAGGCCGTCAGCGACCTCTACTCGCCCGTCACTGGCACCGTGACTGCGATCAACGAGGAGCTGAAAACCTCGCCCGACAAGATCAACGAAGCACCTCACGATACCTGGATCATCAAGGTCGAAGTAGCCGATCCCGCACAGATCAACTCCCTGATGGACGCGGCGGCATATGAAGCCTTTATCGCGGAAGAGACAGCAAGTTGAAACAGAGATCAGTGATCAGAGTTTTTTAGGCCGCAAACCATTCTCTGATCTATAAAGGACGCCATGCGCTATCTTCCCAAATCGCCTGCTGAACGCCGGCAAATGCTGGCTGAAATCGGCGCGGCATCGATCGACGATCTCTTCACCGTCATCCCTGCCGAATACCGGCTCACGCGCGACCTCGATGTGCCCCGCCAGCAGGCCGAGAGCGAGATCGTCGACTACTTCCGCGCCGCCGGGGAAAAAAACGCAACCGGCTACGCCAGCTTTCTCGGCGCAGGAGCTTATCGCCATTATCGGCCGGTGGTGATTGACGCCCTGGTGCAGCGCGGCGAGTTTCTTACCAGCTATACGCCTTACCAGGCAGAGATTACGCAAGGCACTTTGCAGGCGATTTTCGAGTTCCAGACCATGATCGCCGAGTTGACCGGAATGGACGTTGCGAACGCCAGCATGTACGACGGGTCGACTGGCGCTGCGGAGGCGGTGATGATGGCCGTGCGCGTTACCGGCCGTCACAAGGCAGTGGTGGCGAAGACCGTTCATCCCGAGTATCGCGAGGTGCTGGATACTTATGCCAAACATCAGGGCCTGCCCACGACCTTAGCTGGATATGATTCCAAAACCGGGCGCGTCGATCTGGCCGCACTCGAGGCTGCGGTAACGGAAGAGACCGCAGCGGTGCTGGTGCAAAGCCCCAACTTCTTCGGCGTGATTGAAGATATTCCCGCCATTGCTGAGGTCGCTCACGCCAAGGGCGCGCTGCTCATCGTCTCGATTGCGGAGGCGGTTTCGCTCGGGGTGGTTCGGCCGCCCGTCGAGGCGGATATCGTCAGCATGGAGGCTCAGTCGTTTGGGGTCGCGCTCAGCTATGGAGGTCCGTTCTGCGGGGTGATCGCGGCCAAAGGACAGTTTGTGCGCCAGATGCCGGGACGCCTGGTTGGCCAGACCGTCGACTCGACCGGCTACCGCGGCTTCGTCCTTACGCTTTCAACGCGCGAGCAGCACATTCGGCGCGAGAAGGCGACCTCGAACATCTGCACCAATCAGGCATTAGTGGCGCTGATGGCCACAATCTTTCTAACCGTTTACGGCAAAGAGGGCATTCGCGAACTGGCCGAGCACAACTTGGCGAAAGCTCATTACGCAGTCCAGACTCTCGGCGCCGCACCTGGAACAAAGCTGCTGTTCACCGGCGCGCCGCGCTTCCACGAGTTTGTGCTTCAAACGGAAGAAGCTCCGGCAGCGTGGAGCCAGCGGCTGCTCGATGCAAAGATTGTCGGCGGGATTGAGTTGAGCCGCTGGTATCCGGAGTTAGGCAACGCAACGCTCTGGTGCGCAACGGAAGTGATTACGCGCGAGCAGATCGATACTGCGGCCAAAGTGCTGGCGGCTGCGCCGGTGGAGGCGTAGGGAGATCGTGACGAAACAGACACATCCGCCGCAAGTAAGATTGAATGCATTTGCTTTGTAACAGGGCACGACTTTACAGGTTGCGGAAAAAAGGCTGGTGAACCGGATAAGGCACGATGGTTTCCACAGGGCGATACGGTATGTATTAGTCATGCGCGGAAATGACGAGCAACAGGAAGCGGTATTCAGCTACATCGGCCTTGAACAGCGAGTGCCGAAGGATCATCCATTACGTGCCATCCGGCAGATGAGCGATGCAGCATTGCGGGAGTTGGACTCCGAGTTCCAACAGCTGTACGCGCGGCGCGGGCGGCCGTCGATTGCTCCGGAGAAGCTGATACGGGCGCAGTTATTGCAGGTACTGTATTCGGTGCGGTCGGAGCGGCAACTGATGGAGCAGTTGGACTACAACCTTCTTTTCCGCTGGTTTGTGGGACTCAACATCGACGACCCGGTGTGGGATGTGACGGTATTTACCAAGAACCGCGAGCGTCTGATTGAGGGCGAGGTTGCCGAACAGTTGTTGCTGGCGGTGGTGGAACAGGCGCGTGCGCATCAGCTTTTAAGCGAGGAGCATTTCACCGTGGACGGTACTTTGATTCAGGCCTGGGCCAGCCGTCGCAGCTTCCGTGAGAAGCCCGATCCGCCCAGCCGGGGCACGGGAACGCGAGGCCGCAAGCTGCTGCGCGACACGCATGAGTCAGCCACCGACCCGGAGGCGCGTTTGTATAAGAAGAGCGGGGCGGCGGTAGCGGTGCCCAGCTACCTGGGCCATGTGCTGACGGAGAACCGCAACGGACTGGTGGTAGCAGCGATGGTGACGCAGTCCAGCAAGACGGCGGAACGGGAGGCTGCATTGGTGATGGTGGACAAGCTGAAACGCGCCGTGGTGAGCACGCTGGGCGCCGACAAGAGTTATCAAGAGGAGCAGTTTGTTGGTCAGTTGCGCGCCCGCCGCATCAGGCCGCATGTAGCCGAATACGCGCCCAATCCGAAATGGCCCAACTGGCTTACCGGAGAAGAACGCAACAGCGAAGGATTTGCCATCAGCCAGAGGAAGCGGAAGCTGGTGGAGAAGGTGTTCGGCTGGGCCAAGCAAGATCGGGCCGTCCGGCAGGTAAAACTGCGCGGCAGGGCACGAGTCGACTGGCTGTTTAGCCTGGTTGCCACAGCGCACAACCTGCTGCGCATGCAGAAGCTGATTCCGGCGCAGTAAGTCCGGGGGATAGGTGTCTCTGGAGGCCGCAAAATCGGATCTCCAGAGGAGCAAATCAACAGCAGTACAACCGATTTGAAGTGAAAAAACTCAACGGTGCGACTCGGAATCGAAAAATGAACGACTTTTTCCGCAAGCTGTTTAGTCGTGCCGAAATGCCACATCAAGAAAGGAGAGGGCTTTAGCCCCTGCCATGGCGCAACCCGACAGAAATGCATCGCCGTCAAGCATCCTCAATCCTACGCGTACGTTCTTTGTAACGTCGGGAACGAGTATGGGACGCCGCCTTCTGCAATCGGAGCGGAATGCCGGGCTGCTCATTGATGTTCTGCGGTCGCTTGTAGCGGAATGTAAATTTGAGCTGCACGATTTTGTGATCATGCCTGATCATTTTCATCTTTTATTGACTGTTGAGGATGGCATGACCGTCGAGAAGGCGATGCAATTGGTCAAGGGCAGGTTCTCGCATCGTTTGTCGCATGAATTCGGGTACAAAGGTGAGGTGTGGCAACGTGGTTTTTCCGAGTTGCAAATGATGAGCCGGGAAGGCTTTGAAATGCATCGCGAGTATATCGGGCAGAACCCAGTGAAGGCGGGAATGGTAACGTCAGCAGACGAATTCCCATTTTGCTATCGGTATTTCGCGAAGAGAAAGGCGGAAGCGAGAGTCGGCAGGGGCTAAAGCCCTGAGACATTTTAATGGCGGTTTGCGGCACGACTAAAGTCGTGCCCTGTTACAAAGCTCGAATCAGTAGTTGGATTTGAAGAAGCATGACGCGAATCAGCAGTTGGATTTCAAGAGCCATGGCGCGAATCAGGAGTTGAATTTAAAGAGGCATAGCTCGAATCAGCAGTTGAATTTGAAGAGGTATGACGCGAATCAGGAGTTGAATTTAAAGAGGCATAGCTCGAATCAACAGTTGAATTTGAAGAGGTATGACGCGAATCAGCAATTGAATTTCAAGAGGCGTAACGAATGGCGACTAATTCGAAAATTCCCGGTCCTCGCACTCTCGGCAAAGTCCGTCCCCACCAGACGCAGAACGAGGCGCTGGTCTTTGAGAAGTCGTCGCCGGGCAAGCGCGCTTACAAGATGCCGCCGCTGGACGTGCCCGCTGTCGATGCCAGCGCACTATTAGGATCTTCTCATCGCACCAATCCCGGTTTGCTGCCCGAGTTGAGCGAGATTGAGATCATCCGCCACTTCACAAGACTTTCCACGTGGAACTATGCGATTGACCTGGGCATGTACCCGCTCGGCTCTTGCACGATGAAGTATAACCCGCGGGTCAACGAGGCGGTCGCACGCATTGAGGGATTGGCCGACGCGCACCCCTATCGGCCCGATTCGCTTGCGCAGGGCGTTCTGGAAATTATCGAGCTCTTGCAGGGCTGCCTGATCGAGATTACCGGAATGGATGCGATTACTCTGCAACCAGCGGCTGGCGCGCACGGCGAGCTTACGGGAATTATGCTGGTCCGCGCCTGGCATGAGTCGCAGGGAAATCCTCGCCGCAAGGTTCTCATCCCCGACTCGGCTCACGGAACCAATCCGGCTACGGCGGCCATCTCCGGCTATGCGGTCGAAAACCTGAAGTCCAACGCCGAGGGCGGGATCGACCTTGAAGCCCTCGCGGCCCAGGTGGACGAGGAAACCGCCGCATTGATGCTCACTAATCCTTCGACGATTGGAGTGTTCGAGAGTCAGATCCACAAGATCGCCGATATTCTGCACGCGAAGGGCGCATTACTCTATATGGATGGCGCCAACATGAACGCGCTGGTGGGCAAGACGCGGCCCGGCGACTTTGGCGTGGACGTGATGCACCTGAACCTGCACAAAACCTTCTCGACGCCTCACGGCGGCGGCGGTCCTGGATCAGGGCCGGTGGCTTGCAAGGCGTTTCTTGAGCCGTTTTTGCCGACGCCGGTGCTGGTACGCGGGACAGGGACTAAGGGACTTGGGACTAAAGGCCAACTGCACTGGAGTTATGACCGGCCACGGTCAATCGGCCGCGTGCGGGCCTTCTATGGAAACACTGGAATGTTCATTCGGGCGCTGGCATATATTTTGGCGAACGGGCCTGATGGGTTAAGGCAAACCACCGAAGACGCCGTGCTCAACGCCAACTACATTCGCGCCAAGCTTGAGGACCTCTACGAACTGCCCTACAAGACAGCCTCAATGCACGAAGTGGTCTTCAGCGATAAGCGGCAAGCGGCAAACGGAGTGAAGACCGGCGACATCGCCAAGCGGCTGATCGACTACGGCTTCCATCCATATACGGTGAGCTTTCCCATGATCGTGCACGGCGCACTGATGATCGAGCCTACGGAGAGCGAATCGCGCGAGGAACTGGATTTGTTCATTGAAGCCATGCGCGCAATCGCTCGCGAAGTCGAGGAGAACCCGGAGCTGGTGAAGACCGCTCCGCACTCGACGCGCGTCTCAAGGCTCGATGAGGTGCAGGCGGCCAGGAAGCCGATTCTGCGCTGGCGGCCGGCGGAGTAAGGTCCAATCTTTTTCAGCGAAAAGGCCAGCTTGAAAATGCGCATTCCTCAGGGGCTAAAGCCCCACTCAGTTTTGCACGGTTTGCGGCACGGCTAAAGCCGTGCCCTTTCAAAATAATAACTTCGCTTTTTTCAGAGACGATCCGGCCCCCAAAATCACTCAATACTTTTCACGGCGCTCATCAGCGGCACCTGCAGCGTGGAGTCGTGGCCCGGGCCGGAGTAGATGGTGATAGTGGCGGGCTTGTAGGCTTCGGGTTTCGCGCTCATGATGTTGGGCACGAAGGTCTGCGGGTTGCGGTCGTAGAGCGGGAACCAGGTGCTCTGGATCTCGACCATTACGGTGTGGCCGGCTTTGAAGACGTGATCGACATCGTGGAGCGAAAACTTGTACTCGTGGATGGAGCCGGGTTTGAGGGGCGTGGGTTTTTCGAAGGATTCGAGATAGCGGCCGCGGAAGATTTCTTCATTGGTCATTAATTGGTAACCGCGCATTTTGGGGTCGGGATCGTCGCCTGGGTACTGATCGATGAGTTTGACCACCATATCGTTGTCGCTGCCGGTGGTGGAGGCGTAGATGTCGGCGAAGACTTCGCCCGTTACCGTCAGATCTTTTGTGAGGACGGGAAGTTTCCAGACGGCCAGGTCTTTGCGATCGGAGACGAAGCGCTGGTTTTCAACGAGCCAGGTATACCAATTGGAGCCCGGGCCGTAAGAGGGCTGGATGGGACGATGGCAGTAGGGGATGGGGTTGGCGGGGTCGCTCAAATAACTGGTTTGGGCGTCGGCGGTCGAGCTGGTGAAACTGAGCAGGCCCGCGCCCTGAAGATGGAGGCTGGTGGGGCGGGAGTCTGGCGGCGGAAAATGAGAATATCGTTGCCATGTGTTCGAGCCGGTTTGAAAGCTGGCCGTGTCTTCAAGGTCGAAGCCAGTTTGATTTGTACCGGGCTCGTCTTTCAGAAAGTGGGCGAAGAACTTTGCTTCGATGCGGGAGCGGTACTCTTTGCCGATGGACTCGGTGTAGTCGAGATTGCCGAGATGGCGCGATGAAGAGGCCCAGGAGCCGTGACGCCAGGGACCGAGAACGAGAAAGTTTTGGTGGTTGGCGTCATGGGGTTCGAGCGTGGAGTATTCGATCTGCGGCCCGTACATATCTTCCTGGTCGTAATAGCCGCCGACGGTGAGGGTGGGGACGGCAACCGTGTTGAGCACGTGCTCGACGCCGCGTGAGTACCAGACGGAATCGTAAGCTGGGTGCTCAAGGAAGAGCTTCCAGGTGGGTAGAAGTTTGTTGCCGGATTTTTTTACGTCTTCAGCAAAATTGCCGCGCTCGAGGAAATAGTCAAAACCATCGCGGGGATTGCCGCTCCTGTCCTTGCCGTAGTCGACACGGGTGCGATCCTTGCTGCCTTCCATTTCAAAGACATAGTCGTAGCCGTAGCTCTGGCGGAAGGCGCCGTTGTGAAAGAAGTCGTCGCCCATCCAGACGTCGATCATGGGGGCCTGGGGAGAGATGGCTTTGACTGCCGGGTGAGGATCGATGCCGGCCATCATGGCCAGGAAACCGGGATAGCTGGTGCCGATGAAGCCGGCGCGGCCGTTATTTTTACGGATGTTCGCGAGCAGCCAGGACACGGTGTCGTACGCGTCGGTGCTTTCGTCGACGGCTTTTGGGTTGTGGTGACCACCCCACGGACCTGGACCTGTCCGTGGGGACCCCGGATGGTGGTCGGCGAGAGGACGGCTCATGATGAACTCGCCTTCGCTTTTGTTGCGGCCGCGAATATCTTCGCCAACATAAATGTAGCCGTCGCGAGCCAGTTCTGGACGGGCGCCAAAAAACCATGCGCGGGAGGTCATGTCAACGCCGTAGGGGGTGCGCTGGATGAGGAATGGAAGCGGGGCTGCAATGTCCGCGGGCCTGAGGACAACGGCGTGGAGTTTGACGCCATCGCGCATGGGGATCATGACCTCAGTGCGCATGTAAGCGTGGAAAAGATAATGGCGGGGCAACTGACGGGTGCGATGATAGACGGCGCCTACGGGGTCAGAGGAGAGAGAGACGGTGTCGCCGCGGCCGTTGGCATCGAGAGTGAAGCGGAGGGTTTCTTTGGAGTCGGGGAGGGCGTATTCGCCGGCGGAGACTGGCTTGAGCTCGGTGGGAACATTGCGCTCGCTCTCAAAGTAGAGCTTGCCGTTGAGGACGTAGACGCTGAGCGGCGTGTCCGGCTCGACCGGGTCAGTGTATTCGCCGGTGAGTGCTTCAAGCTGGCCGATTTCAGCTTCGGTGGATTGTGCGGGGTGCGACGCCTGTATGGCCCGACTGGGCGAGAAGAGGATCAATGCAACACAGAGAGCGGTTGGAGCAAGACGGAGACGGAACAAACGAGATCCTCCTTGAAGTTGGGCAAACGATCCGGTCCAATTGGTGGTCCGGAGGAGAACAAAAGCAACCGCAGATCCTTCGACTCGGTCGCTGCGGCGACCTTCGCTCAGGATGACAGTCTGATTTTTTACTCGCTCAGGATCACATCCAGATTTTATTGCATTCGCTCAGGATCAGAGATCAGTTGTGGTTCGATCCTTTGCGGACCTTTGGATAACTTACCTTATCAATGACTCGCTTTGACGGTTGTCACCTTAATGCGCGTGGCTCGAGTGTTTGTGGGAGGCGTCGCCGGCCATCTCTTCCATGGGGACGACGCAGCCCTCGAGCACCTCGCAGCCGGTGTGCTCGAACTGGATGGTGGTGTGACTGATCTGGAAGCGGTCATGGAGCACCTGGTTGAGCTTGAGCAGGATGCAGGCGCTCTCTGACGGAGGAATGTCGGCGATGGTCACGTGGCAGGCGAGGGCACGGGATTGGGAGCCGAGACACCAGACATGGAGATCGTGCACGTTGAGCACGCCTTCGACGGCTTCCATGCCGGAGCGGATTACGGGAAGTGATACGCCGCGAGGCGTGCCTTCGAGCAGGATGTTGAGGGTTTCGCGGACGATGCCGAAGCTGGACCAGAGAATGAGAGCGGCGATGATGAGCGAAAGTACGGGGTCAATCCAGTTTTGGCCGGTGACGAGAATGCCCGCGCCTCCGGCGATGACGGCCGCTGTTGAGAGCGTGTCGCCGGCCATATGGAGAAATGCGCTGCGCAGGTTGACGTCTCTGCTGACGCGCCACAGGAGGGCGGCGATGACGCCGTTCATCAGCACACCGGCGGCGGCCACAATCATCATGAGTTTGGGTTGGACCGCGACAGGCGCGGAAAGCCGATGGACGGCTTCGATGCCGATCCAGAGCGAGATGACGATGAGGGTGCTCGCGTTGATGAAGGCAGCCAGCACTCCGGCGCGCTGATAGCCGAAGGTCTTGGAATCGCTGGCAGGGCGGGCCTGCAGATAGACGGCAATAAAGCTGAGCAGGAGGGCCAGAAAATCGGAGAGGTTGTGGCCGGCCTCAGAGAGCAGCGCCAGCGAGTGAGCGTGCAGCCCGGCCACGAAGGTGACCGCGACGTAGGCCAGCGTGGCCACCAGCGAAAAACGCAGTACGGATTGAGTTCGTTGAGCGCCGGGTGAGTCGGACGCAGCGTGCAGATGCATAGATATAGTATACCGGGGGTGGGTATATGCCGCCAGTCGGATCGATTCCCACCCATCGCAAAAAACGCGATGGATGGGGCACCCAATCGTTCATCTCCGGCCGGGGTACGTCTCAGCCGCGGCCGGGGCGAAGGTGGCTCAGGTCGGGGGGATCTGGATCTTCGTATGCTGGCAGCACGGGAATGCCGGCGCGCACGCCGGTCCAGTCTTCGGCCACGACGATGCTGTTCTGGGGGTTGCCGGGCTGGTAACGCGCCGTACAAGGGAAGCCGGCCCGCACCTGGGAAACATCCAGCACGCCGAGCATGTCGGTGATGTCCTGGGAGCACTCGTAGTTCACGCCGCCGATGCGGTAGTTGTAGAGCAGCATGATGAGGGTACGGGTTGGCTCTAACTTGGATTTGGCGGGGGCCTCGACCTCGCAAACGTCAAGCAGCATGCCGTCGACCAGGCGGCCGGATTGCACCAGAAACCGGCGTCGTGCGCGCTCCAATTCCGCAGGGGTGGGGCGCCTGCGCAGCACCAGCAAAAGAGCAACGCTACCCAGAGCAACCAGGCCGGCGACTGTCACCCATGTATTTGCGTTGAAGCTGGTCATTCCGGGCGGGACCCCATACGGGACCTCGCGCGGCGAGTCCCTATCCAAGAGCATACCGCAGCCGGAATCGGAGCGTTGCGGAGGCTGGGATGGGAAGCGACAGCGCTTGACTTTCTTGCTGCGATATACTCGTGAATGCATCTTCTTTGAGTTTTGACTGTCAGGATGCTTGATTTCTTGGAGGTTTTTCGTGGATTTGGGCAAAAGTTCCGCAACGGCACCAGAATCCAGGATTCGCTCCACCACGGTGGTTTGTGTGCGGCGCAACGGGGACGTGGTGATGGCTGCCGACGGCCAGGTGACCCTGGGCGAGCATGTGCTGAAGCACTCGGCGAAGAAGATAAGGCGGCTTTATCAGGAGAAGATTCTGGCCGGATTTGCCGGCTCGACGGCCGACGCCTTCAGCCTATTTGCGCGCTTTGAGTCCAAGCTGGAGCAGTACGCGGGAAACCTGAACCGGGCGGCCGTGGAGCTGGCTAAGGACTGGCGCACCGACAAGATGCTGCGCAACCTTGAGGCGCTGCTGCTGGTGGCCGACAAGGGGCAGACGTTTTTGATCTCCGGATCGGGGGACGTGATCGATCCGGATGAACCGTTGGCGGCCATCGGCTCAGGCGGCAGCTATGCCACGGCCGCGGCTCGCGCGCTGCTTGAAAATACCGATCTGAGCGCACGCGAAATTGCAGAAAAGGCCATGAAGATTGCCGGAGAGATCTGCATCTATACCAACGACCACATTACGATTGAGGAGCTGAAGGGCTAGCAGGGCCTTGTATCAGGGCACGACCCAGGGGCTAAAGCCCGTGATTCCCAGGGTGGTATTTGCGGCAAGACTAAAGTCGTGCCCTGTTACAAAGCCAAGAGTAGCCGGAAACACCGGGAGTGGTCGGAAACACTGGGATCAACCGGAAACATCGAGAGCAATCGGAAACACCAGGAGTAATCGGAACCAAGAATGGCCATTTATTTGCCCGCATCCGCCGAAGAACAGGATCTCTCGCTGGACGAGCTGACTCCGCGCGAAATTGTGGCGGAACTCGACAAACATGTGGTCGGACAGCGCGCCGCAAAGCGTGCGGTTGCGATTGCGCTCAGAAATCGGCAGCGGCGGCAAAAGTTGCCTCCCGATCTGGCCGACGACATCATGCCCAAGAACATCATCATGATTGGGCCTACGGGCGTGGGCAAGACGGAGATTGCACGCCGGCTGGCCAAGCTGACCAATTCGCCTTTTCTAAAGGTGGAGGCCTCAAAGTTTACCGAGGTGGGCTACGTGGGCCGCGATGTGGAGTCGATGATTCGCGACCTGGTGGAGATCGCCATCGACATGGTGCGGGAAGAACGGCTGGAGGAGGTGGAAGACCGCGCGGAGATGAACGCCGAGGAACGGCTGCTGGACGTGCTGCTGCCGCCTCCGCCGCCCGCACCTCCGGCTGCCGAGGGTCAGCTCACATTGCCCGGCACGGAGAGCTACCAGCGCTCGCGCGAGAAGATGCGCCAGCAGTTCCGCGAGGGAAAACTGGACGACCGCCAGGTGGAGCTGGACGTGAGGGAGCGCGGGACGCCGCAATTTGGCATCATCAGCAACCAGAACTTTGAAGACATGGAGATGAGCCTCAAAGATATGCTGCCCAACATCTTCGGCGGCAGCAGCAAGAAGCGAAAGATGAAGGTTGCAGACGCCTTTGACTACCTGGTGCAGGAAGAAGAGGGCCGCCTGATCGACATGGACCAGGTGAACCGCACGGCCGTGGAGAAGGTGGAGTCAAACGGGATTATTTTTCTGGACGAGATCGACAAGATTGCCGGGCGCGAAAGCGGGCACGGACCCGACGTTTCGCGCGAGGGCGTGCAGCGCGACATTTTGCCCATCGTGGAAGGAACGACGGTGAATACGCGCTACGGCATGGTGCGCACGGACCACATTCTCTTTATCGCCGCCGGCGCGTTTCATGTTTCGAAACCCAGCGATTTGATTCCTGAGTTGCAGGGACGGTTCCCGATCAGGGTGGAGTTGCAGTCGCTTACCGTAGACGATTTTTTGCGCATTCTTACCGAGCCCAAAGCTTCGCTGACCAAGCAATACTCCGCGCTGCTTGAGACTGAAGGGGTACGATTGGAGTTTGCTCCCGAGGCGCTGCGGGAGATGGCGGAGTTTGCCTTCAAGGTAAATGAGCAAACGGAAAATATCGGGGCGCGGCGGCTGCATACGATTATGGAGCGGGTGCTTGAGGATGTGAGCTTTCTGGCTCCCGATGTGGCCCGTCGTACGCCGGATGAAGAACAGGCCGCAGTCATTTCAGAGGCCATTAAGGCTGAGTCCTCAACGCCGCTGCCCTATCTGGAGCGTATGACCGCTTCCGGTCCAGAGAAGGTATTTCTCATCGACGACGCGTATGTGAAGCAGATGGTTGCGTCGGTGGTGAAAGATCAGGATTTGAGCCGGTACATCCTTTAACAAAAATGCGGACTTATTTCCTACTTGTGTTCAATACTCTTCTGTAATTTGCTTACGTTTCGGATCTGCGAAAGGTGAGGAAGCATGGCTCAGAAAGAGATAACCATAATTAGCCGCCGCGAGTTGACCCGCGGCGCGATGATAGGCGGCGCTTCACTCATGTTCGGCGCTGGAGCTTTGAGTGCACAGCATGCACCCGCAGGCAAAGGATTGCTCGATGCACGCGCCCTGGGTGCGGCAGGCGATGGAAAGTCCGACGACACGGCGGCGCTGCAGCGGGCGCTGGACGCCGCGGGAGAAATCAGCGGCGGGGTTTTTCTTTCGCCGGGTGTTTATCTCACACGGGAACTACATGTGCGGCCCGGCACGGCGCTGGTCGGCATTCCAGCGTGGAACTACAGCGGCCCCGGCGGAACTGTACTGCGGCTGGCAAGCGGCGAAGTGGCTGGCCTTCTGAATCTTACCGACGCGCGCGGCGCAACGATCGAAGGGCTGGCGCTGGACGGCCGTGGGTTGGGCAAGGGAATCCACGGAATCTTTACGAATCGTACACAATTTGGGAAACACGAAGACGGGTTTCGCATCGAGCGCTGCCAAGTTGCGCGCTTCACTGGCGACGGCGCGCATCTGGATTGCGTGTGGTGCTTCAGCGTGCGCCATTGCCAGTTTGCTTACAACCATGGCGATGGACTGAGCCTGCGCGGCTGGGATGGATTTCTCCTCGACAACTGGTTCTCTGGCAACAAGCGGGCGGGCTTTGCGGCGCGCGAAGAGAACGCCTCGGTCACGTTCACCGCCAATCGCATCGAGTGGAATGGCGAGGAGAACATGCTCGTGACGGGCGGCGACGGCTACCAGATCACGGGCAACTTTTTTGATCGTGCTGGAACGTGCGGAATCGCTCTGCGCAAGGGCCGCGTTCCGTGCACGCAGATCATGCATCACCGGAAACTTTATCAAGCGCAGCGGCAAGCTGGCCGATCCGGAGAGCCACGACTCCGCGCAGATTCTGATGGACGGATGCGAAGGCGTGACGTGCATTGGCAACAACATCCAGGCGTACAGAGACGACGGAAGACACAGGCACGTTCAGCCCCTCGTACGGCATCGTTTACCAGGGGCTGCGGAACTGCGTAATCCGCGACAATGTTTTGCACAACGGCGCATTGCGGCAACTGATGCTGGACCTGGGCGGGCATGCGGAAGGCGTCGTAATGGGTGAGAATCCAGGGCAGCTTTTGATGGTGACGTAGTAAGGGGACCGCTTGCTGACTTCTAATTCTTAGCGAAAAGCGCTTCCAGTTTGCGTATAGCCTTGAGCATGTCTTTCAGTGAGGCCCTCCCAACCTCCTGCTCAAACTTCTTCTGCAATTTATCAAAAGCGCCAATCACTCGCATCGCGCATTTCTTCCCTTGCGGCTTCAATGTAAGTTGGTAGGCGCGCGCGTCCTCTGTATCGATCTTCCTCTGCAAGAGTCCCTTGCCCTCTAACGACGAAACACAATGGCTTACATTGCCCCGCGTGGTTCCAAATGTCGCCGCCAACTGCGACGGTTTCACCGGCAAGGGCGATTCAAAGAACAAGGCAGCAAGGACCAGCCCCTCAAGAAAACCGAGGTTGTCTTCGGCAAGAACCTGCGCTGTGAGCGACTCGAACCGCCGAGCCGCGCGGTTGACCGCAAACATGGGACTCTCCTCAAGAAAAGCATCGATACGCATGGCTATATCATAATGCTTTACCGGCTCAACTATTCAAAACAATATCAAATTATCCTTGAATATCGGGCAATGAACACTGAGGATCACATGAGAAAGCCAGTCCATGCCTACCCGCAAATCGATCCCCATCGCAATATGCCCTCCTGTTGTCAGCCTGCGCGGCCGCAGCCTTGGCCCAGAGCTCGTCTGTGTCTCAACCCGCTTCGCTTCCACATCCCTCTGAGACCATCGTGGTTCTTGGTTCGCCGGTTCCGATGCCTCTGGCGGAGTCGCCTTCTTCGGTGCTGGTGCTGCCGGTGGAAGCTAACGTGCTCTCGCTTGAATCGGAGCAGGAGCTGCTGCGGCAGGATTCGTCGGTTTTTCTTGAGCAGCGCGGCGCGGGCGGCGGGCAGGCGGATATTGTTTTGCGCGGGGGAACTTTTGAGCAGACCCTGGTGCTGCTGAATGGATTTCGCATCGACGACAGCCAGACCGCGCATCACAACCTTGACCTTCCCGTTCCGCTGGACGCGATGGACTCGATCGAAGTTCTGCACGGGGCGGGCTCAACGCTGCACGGCGTGGACGCTCTGAGCGGCGTGGTTGATTTTTTGACCGCTGCGCCAACCGCAACTACGCTTCGTCTGCGCGCCGGCGGGGGCAGCTTCGGCTCAGAGGAAGAGTCGCTGCTGGGGACTCTGGTGCATAAGCGATGGAGCAGCCGCCTGACTGCGGACCGCGACTTCTCCACGGGATTTATGACGGATCGCGACTACCGCAATGAAGACAGTTCGCTGGAAAGTTGGGCCAGTTCGCGGCTCGGAGTTACGGATCTGCTTGCCGCGGTCAGCGACCGGTCCTTTGGCGCAAACCAGTTTTACGGACCTTATGACTCGTGGGAGCGGACCAAAGGATGGTTTGCTTCCGGCGCGGCAGGAGTTGGGCAGCCGCACGGAGGCGGCCTTCGGCTACCGGCGGCACACGGACGAGTTTGTGCTGCTGCGCAACGATCCGTCTGTCTACGAAAACAACCACATCGACGGCTCGTGGCAGGCCTCGCTGCGCCATACTGTGCCCGTCGCATCCACGTCTGTGCTTTTGCTGGGGCTCGAAGAGGATGGGGACAGCATTCACAGCAACAATCTTGGACTGTCATGCGCGCAATCGCGGCGCTGGCTACGTTGACCTGGATTTGCGGCCGGCAAAGAAGCGGTGGAATTTGTCTGCCGGAGTGCGCGAGGAGATTTTTTCAGGCGGAGTGCAGTCGGTGCTGTCGCCGCATCTGGCGGGGAGTTTGCGGCTGACGGACAAGCTGAAGCTGCGGTCGAGCGGCGGGTATGGATTCAGGATTCCGACTTATACCGACCTTTATTACTCCGATCCGACGACGATCGGCAATCCGAATCTCAAGCCGGAGTCGGCATGGTCGGGCGAGGGAGGGGCGGATTGGGCGCTGTCCAGCCGATTGTCGCTTTCGGCAACTGGGTTTTATTCCCGCCAGCACGACACAATCGACTATGTGCGCTCGTCGCCCACGGCCCAATGGCAGGCGGTGAATCTGAAGGCCTGCATTTTCAGGGAGTGGAGACCTTCGCAACCTGGATGCCGGCAAAGTCGCAGAGAATTCAGGTGGCGTGGACCGGGCTGGCCGGCGGGCAGGGCTCCTTGAACGGGCTGCAGTCGGAGTATGCGCTCAACTATCCGGTGGTGAACATTCATGCAACCTGGACGGCTTCGCTGGGACGCGTTGTGACTGTGACAAATTCCGTGCAGATTGCAAAGCCTTATCAGCAGCCGGGCATTCCGCCGTGGAATGCTTCCCCTTATCCCGTGTGGAATGCCGCGCTGACGCATGAGTCGGGAAGGTTTCGCCCCTATCTTCGCCTCGACAACCTGAGCAATACCGGCTACCAGGAGATCAATGGAGTTGCGATGCCGGGACGCTCGATTATTGGCGGCGTTTCCCTCTGGCTTAGCCGGTAATTTTGTGCGAAAGTTCGATGCAACAGTTTCGAATTCTGCTAAGCTGTGCTCGTACCTCGCGAGTCCGCGCCTTCAAGTGAATCAGCGGGCTCTACCTGCACTCTCCGGCTCTTGAGGGAATGTGGATGGGGGCGCTTCAAGAGCACACCGGGAAAGGTGTGCCTGCGCCGCTCGAACGCCACGGAGCCTTTCCCTCGACTCCACGCAATTCAACACAAAGGAGAGAAGTTATGAGCGATTCAGCACAGCACCACAAAATCAACTACATCGAGTTTGCTTCCACCGACATCGGGCAAACAAAAGAGTTCTATACGAAGGTTTTCGGCTGGAGTTTTGTGGACTACGGACCGGACTACGTGAGCTTTAACGCGGCCAGCGCCGGCATCAACGGCGGCTTTGCAAAGGGCGAGGCGCACAAGAGACCGGGGAAGTTCGCGCCGTTGATCGTGCTTTACTCCGCTGATTTGAAGGCGACAGAGGCCGCAATTGTGGCCGCTGGCGGGAGCATTGTCGTGCCCACCTTCGAGTTTCCGGGCGGGCGGCGCTTTCACTTCTCTGACGGAGTGGGCAATGTGCTGGCGGTCTGGTCGGAGTAAAATGGACAGCTGATCTAGTGGTCAGTTTCCCAGGTCCCAAACGCGGGACCTGGGCACCCCGGATTCTTGGTTATCTGTGCCCGGTGCTAATTCACCTGCGGCGGTGGCATGAGGGACTTGCGGGGCGCGAGTTCTTCGCGGACCAGCGTGAGGCCCAGGATGCAGCGCTCGAAGCGGTCGGAGAGTCGCGCAAAGAGCGGGGCTTCCTGCTCGTATTCAAATAGGTTGAACTGGCTGACAATGTAGTAGCTTTCTTTGCCGGCGTGGATAAGTTCTTCGAGACTTGGCTGGTGACGGCGGAGACGGCGGTTGGAGCCGATGGCCTCGGGGTACATGCCGGCCACGAAGAGCGCATAGTCGCCGATGTGCTTGCGCAAGGCGCGCTCGGCATCAAAGGAGGGCGCAGTGCCGTGGACCGGGTCTGCGGCTGCCATCATTTCAGTCAGCTCTTCAATGGGGCGGCCCGCGTCGTCACGCACTTTGTAGAGATTTTCGGCCTGAGAGAACTCGCAGAGCAGACGCGCCACATAGTCGGTGACATCGGGATCGTGCAGGCCGAGCTTGCCTTCATAGCTGTTGCGGACCGCCTGGTGGAAGAAAGGTTCGAGCGGATGAGCCTGCATACACACCTCCCGTGGGCGATTGTTCCGCCTTTGTTTTGGCTGTGGCCGGGTGCTCATTGCGAGAGCCGGGGACGACCTCCATAGCCTGTTCATTCAGCATTAACACAGAGCGTATCGGCATCTTTGTCGTTTGCCAATAGGGGGATCAAAGTTAGTTAGCAGAGTGGGGTTTCGATTGCAAAATGGGAAGTGTCGTGGGCAAGACAAAGGGCAGCCGCGATGGGCTGCCCTATTTGCGAATCGGTGCGTTTGCAATCAGACGGTTGCGGCGGCGCGGGATTCCAGTTCGGCCAGGCGCTTGGCCAGCAGGGCCTCAAGCTTGACCAGTGCGGCTGAAAATCCTTCGATGCCTTCCTTCAACTTGTCTGTGGCCATGCGGTCCGCCGCGTGCATGCGATCAAACGTGGCTTTGTCCATGGGGATCTTTTCGGATGGTCATTGCTTTGGCGGCTTCAGGCGAGAGCTTGCGGGGCAGGTCGCCCTGGGTGGATTCGAGCTCTCCTAGAAATTGAGGCGAGATGGTTAGCAGATCGCAGCCGGCAAGCTCCTCGATCTCGCCAATGTTGCGAAAACTGGCGCCCATTACCTGGGTCTTATAGCCGAAGTGCTTGTAGTAGTTGTAGACCCTGGTCACGGAAATGACGCCGGGATCCTCTGCGCCGTGGAAGTCTTTGCCCGTGTCTTTCTTGTACCAGTCAAGAATGCGGCCTACGAAAGGCGAAACCAGTGTGACGCCTGCATCGGCTGCAGCGATAGCCTGGTGCAGGCCGAAGAGCAGCGTGAGATTGCAGTGGATGCCCTCCTTCTCAAGAACTTCGGCGGCGCGGATGCCCTCCCAGGTGGAGGCGATTTTGATGAGGACGCGGTTGCGTCCGATGCCCGCATGGTCGTATTGAGCAATGATGGCGCGGGCCTGCGCGATGGTCGCCGCAGTATCGTAAGAGAGACGCGCGTCAACTTCAGTGGAAACGCGGCCGGGAATGATGGCGAGAATCTTTTTCCCGAAGGCGATGGCTAGCCGCTGGAAGGCCAAATGGCGACGGCCGCGTCCGTTGCTTTGGCGCCCAGTTCCTTGCGCGCCTCGAGCAGGTCCCCATCCACGATGGGCTGATACTGCGGCAACTGGGCGGCGGCGGTGATCAGCGAGGGGTTGGTGGTTGCGTCCTGAGGGCGAAACTTCTGCATCGCCTCAATGTCGCCGGTGTCGGCGACGACGACAGTATATTTGCGCAATTGTTCAGCAGTTGCAGATTCTGCGGCATGATTCCTCCTGGGGTGGGCGCTTCGGACTTCAAGCACGTTCCGGAACAGTCTACCGCTTTATTGGATTCGCCAGATGAATGAGGGTTGCATCAGAGCAATTTAGACCGTCAGGGTTGGGGTACCGTCTCCTCAGTTTCTGCGGAGCGGGCGCTCTCATGGCCGCCCTGGTCGATGGCGCTGACGGCATAACTATAGGTGTGTCCGGGTTGGACCTGGGCGTCATGGTAGGCCGGGGGAACAATCGGCTCCGCGGGCGAGATTCGCCGCCACGGGCCGCCGGATTCGCTGCGATAGACTGCGTAGCCGGCTAGATCGGAGTCGGTGACGGGCTGCCAATTTAGATCGATCGAGGTCTCCGTGCTGGTATCGCCGGCTGTGGCGACGGCGGCCAGGCCGGTGGGGACGTCGGGCGGAAAAATATCCAGAGCATCGACTCGAATGGGAGCGGAGAGCTCACCGGCGAGCTCAAGCGTTTGCCCTTCCAGGGCGATGCGGGCGACGCGCTGGGCGCGGTACTCATAGACCTGGCCGAAGCGGATGCTCTTGTCCAAAGTGCGGCCGGTTTGTGCGCCTGAGTCGACCAGCAGGCTCTGCTCGATCGGCTCGGGAGGCGGCGCGAGCGGGCCTTGCGTGGGCTTGGCAGCGGGTGGCGTGAGCAGCTTGCGGTGAAGGCGGATGGCGGTGTGGGTTGGCTCCTGTGCGGCAGCTTGGTCAGGGATCCAGCGCAGAGCTATGCCTGACTTGCGCACCTGTGCCATCAGGCCGACCACCGGCCCCGGCGCTTCGCCGGCCAAAACCTCGGCGTCATTCGACAGTCCGGCCGAGCGGCCGTTGTGGTTTGTCAGCTCGACAAAGTAGGTGAGCGGGCGGGGTGCGCCGGCGGCCAGAGTCTGCGGCAGCGTTTCTGTGAAGACTCCGTCGGCTCCCGGGGCCAGTTGCAGACTCCCCGCCGTGGCACAGGTTCCCGCACCCTCCTTGCGGCAGACGCGCACCGGGATATTGCCCTTCAGCAGCAGTTTGTCCGTATTCTTTTTTGGCATGGTCCAGGTGAGCGAGACCTGGTTGCCGGTGCGGGTTGCGGAGAGATCCGTCACCTTGTCAGGCAATTTGAGCGAAGGGGGCAAGGGAGCACCCGGCGTCCCACATCCGGCAATTGCCAGGCCCGCAGCCAGCGCAACGGGCAGGGCAGCCCATCCCAATCTATGCACAGGTCTCATTGTGCTACCAGTCTAATGGAGCGGGGTTCGTTCATGGGGACTTGCCTGCCGGTTTGATGCTCTGCGTTGATCAGCCGGAGCTTAGATCAGGCTAATAAATTGCTTCCCCAGCCAACCGTAAAGCTCTTCCGGCGTAACGGCATGATCTGGAGCCCATCCAAGACTCTTTCCTTCGGGCAGAATCACATAGGCGGAATCCAGGTGCTCCGCGACGCAGAGACAAATGGTATGGTCCTGCTCCGGATACCTGGAGCCGCAAGCCAGGAATAGCGGGCGAGGATGACGGCATCGATCGCACTGTTCTCTGGATCGTCTACGTCAGGAAGCGTGCTGACCTTCTGCTGATTCTCAAATATAGCAATGCTGGTGAACGGCTTGGGCTTGCTGCGCATGCCAAAGCGGGCAACAATCGTCCGCGGACGAGCGCGGCGAAGCACCTCGGCTGCCGTCCATTCTACAAACGAGTTGGAGAAGATGAGAACGCCATTGCCGCTGAGAATGAGATCGATAAGAAATCTTTTCAGCCTTGGCTGACTGTCAACTTCCGGGGGCCAGAGTCCCCAGCCGCCCCATGCTTCACTGCGAACATTGGCGATGATTTGATCGGTGGCTTCAATATCTTTAGGAGCTTTATTCAGCTCGGCGAGGAACTTGTCGCGAAGGGGCTTTAGATTGGTGAAGCTCAAAGAAAATGCTGGAATCGGGGCCTGCGGCGAAGCATGCCGTGCATTTTTGCCTCCGCATCGATGAGCCAAAGGTCGGAGTCTGTCCTGAGTTCCTTGCCGCGCCGCCAAGGTTGCAATTCCGTCGAGGCCCGGCTGGCCCTGGATCACCAGTTGGCAAAGCTTCTCAGAGCCGCCTGCGATTTTGATCTCGTGCCCTTTGGGGTCCCATTGCTTCCACACTGATTGCGGGTTGACAGGCAAATTTGCCGGGGAGAATGATAAGCATCAATCGCGTGGATTCAACTGGAGCCGGCGTCACGTCGCGCGCAGCGGCACTGATGGCATCAACGACCCGTCTGCACCTCGCGGCGCCACTCGGCATAGTATGCGGACCGCGCCAACTGGGATGCATTTTCGATCGTGTCGACGGTCTGGGTGAAATCCCAGTGCTTGACGCCCATCTTTTCTTCGATCGCCCACAGCGGCGCAGTCAGTGCATCCAGGGCGGAAGGACTATAGGTCTCAACCCCCTTCATGAAGGTCACAACCCGGTTGCGCTCGTAGGGGAAAAGCATCTCCCACTCAGTGAATTGCTGATTCAATGCGGGCCGCATTGTTACCGGCAATTGCCTGATTAACCGGCGATAGGCTTCTGTGCCGGGTGCTTGCTTCTGCGCTATTTCAGGTCTTTCATTCATCGCGGATACCAATCATATCGATAGCCCGGGCAGAGGCTTGCCTGGAATATCCAGGTCTTTGACTCCATACATGCCGGCAATGGTGGCGCAAAGATCGACGTGCTGAACGGGGCGCTCGATCACGTCGGCGGAGCGCGCCGCTTCTCCCAGGCACATCATCCATGTCAGGCTGGTGGAATCGTTAATCGCCCTGTGATTGAAGAAGCCATTGGTGGTTGAGCCGTCGAAGTCGCGGCCGAATTCGGGAAGAACGAAGATTGTTGTCCTGTCCGCTGTAGGCGGGATTCGACTGGACCATATTCCATAACTCAAAGACCAGTCGATCCATGGTGCGGATGCCGCCCAGGTGCATGGAATACGACCCGAAGTGCGCAACTTCAACATCGGAGAACGTAATCGCCATCAGGGAGGGCGCGAAGCGCCGCATCACTTCCTCGCTGACCAGCATGGTGAATTCGTCCCCGCTGATGGGCACATTGGCGCGCACCATATTCTCGATGGCCTCGTGCATGGTGCGTTCCATGCGCAGGTCAAGGGCGGATTCATCGCCGGAGACTGACCAGCCAAGGCCCTCATAGTTGTCAGCCTGCCGCAGGATGGCCTCGAGCTCGGGCTGAAAGGAGGCCTTGTCCGCGCTATGGTCGGGATGGCCTTCCGCGGCCGCTTTAATCACTGCGTTGATGAGCAACTGCTTGGGAAAGACGACGTTTGCGCCGTAGCGGGGGCCGAAGTCGCGCATGGAACTGGCGCCTATCCGGCTGGTGAGAGCTTTATTGCTGGAGATAAACCAGGCATCGTCCTGGGGAAGGCCCATGCGCTTGCGCAGATACTCGAAAAGCGTCGGGCTGGTGGGCGCCGTCTTGCCCCAGTCGTCCAGCCGTTGCCAGGTTCCGGTAAGGATGCTGGAGATGGTGTTGTAGTGGGATGTGGCGCCGGCATTGCGAATATATGGATAAAAGACGCTGTGCGGCATCAGCTCGCGTGAGAGATGAGGAATGTTGGCGAGGCCGGTATCCTGAAAGCTGTCAGTGCGGCGTATTCCGCCACATGCCACGATGATGATCTTGCGCTCATTCTTACAGGTGGAGGACTGACCGGCAAAGGCGTATTCGTACTTGCCTGCCCACTGGTCAACGAGCAGAAGAGCGGCGGCCTTGAGGAGATTTCGTCTAGAGGCATCCATCGCACACCATAAGTTAATTGGAAGACCATTCGTCCGTTTTTTAGCTTTCCCGCAGGGGCTAAAGCCCGACTTTTTCTGCTGACGTTATCGGCACGGCTAAAGCCGTGCCCTGTTCAAAGCCCCTCGGTTGAGTTCTTCCGCAGCCTGTAAAGCCGTGCCCTTTCAATGACTCCGCAGGCTGTGAATGCGCACCCTTTCAGAACGAGGCTATGAAACAGCTTCTACGTACCGATATTAATCCACTGTACAGGCTAAAACAACAACTCCCGCAGTCGCCTTCGCGGCTGCGGGAGAGTTGTAATCGAGGCTGCAGGCGATGTTATGCCTGCAGGTTATTTGACGGTTTAGAACACATACTTGCCGGAGAGTTGGAAGAACCGAGCATCCGGGGTATTGTTCTGGAAGGACTGCGCAGCTGGTAATCTGACCGGCTTGGCCATCCAGGCTGGTGTCGCCAATTGGACCCAGCTGGGGTGATTGAGCAGGTTGAAGGCGTCCGCGCGGAACTGGAAGTACTGCGCACGCCAGGTATGGAAGTTCTTGAACAGGGACATATTCACGCGCTCAAATCCAGGACCATAGATCTGGTTCTGCTTTGCGCCGAGATATGAAATCGCCGCGTTGATGCCCGTTACCGGTACGCTCTGGCCGCCCACGACATCGTTGATCCAGGGAATTCCAGGGCCGTTTTGCGGGGTTCGTGAGTTTGTCCGAGTTAGCGATTTGCACGTGCTGATGCCCGACAGCGGATCGATGAAGGCGCAGGGGTTATACCAGTTGGTCTTGTTCTTCACCTGTCGCTGGGCAGCTTGCGCTGTCAAGGTTGGCTGCCGGCGGAGTTCCGCCTCCGGCAAACGGATTGCCGACGCGGATAGCATTGATGGTCGCCGCCGTTAGCTGCCGTCGAAGGTACCGCCGCCGGGGATAACCGTGAAGGGGTTGCCAGTTTGCGCGATCCAGGTCAGACTTGTCTGCCAGCCGCCCACCACTTCGTCAACCACACCGCCTTCGTGTGCCCACTTCTTGCCCTTGCCGAACGGCAGCTCATAGAAGCCGTTGACCGTGACGCGATGGCGGACATCGAAGACAGCGTTGGTGAACTCATCCTTGTGGGGGATGATCTGGTCGTTGCGGAAATTGCCCGGACCGCCACCGATGCCGGCGTTGTAACCGGAATCCATGGCGTGTGACCAGGTATACGTGGCAAGGAAGCTCAGCCCATTCGAGAGCCGCTTTTCCAGTTTCGATTGCAGCGAGTTATACATCTGCTCGCCCGTATAGGCGGAGGGATAAAATCCGCCGAGGCGCTTGGGAACGCGATAGTTTGGTTGCTGCTGTCAGGATTGGTCAGGCAAGGTGGCGGTCGCCGAAATCGGTAATCGTCCACGTGTGCCGGGCAACAGTTTCCAACATAACCAAGAGTCGCAATCATGTTTCTGCCAATCTGACGTTCAAAGGTCAGGTTGTAGCTCATGGTATACGGGGTCTTGATGTCGTGGATCCATGCGGTTGATGGTTGGCGTACCTGCATAAGATGAGAAGGTTGTTAGACAGGTAGTATGATCCGCCAATCTCAAGAGAGGTCGGGAACGGTGAAGGCGCCGTAACGGGCGGGTGGGGCACAGTGGTGACGGTGGCGGCTGTATTGGGAACACCGGTGGATGGGCAATAGCTTGCAGTATTGCTCGCGCCAGACTCGGGTGAGGGATAGCAGGAGTAATTACCCAGGTATTGGTTGGTAAGGATGGCGGTGTACGACCATGGGAAGTTCACCGTCAGCTCAGCGCCTCCGGGTAGCTCGATGGCTCCGAAGAACATGCCGAAACCAGCGCGGACCACTGTCTTTGGATCGATTTGATAGGCAAAACCGACACGCGGAGCAAAGTTGGTCTTCTGAGCGTTCATCAACGATTTGCTGTTGAGATAGCTGATCTGGATGTTGCTGCGAGGCGAGCGATGCAACATAAGTCGCCGGGAAATACGTTCTGGCTCTGAACCAGGCTGGAGGCCTGGAGAATGCCGGAGCCGGTCGCATTTCCGTTTGCATCAATGCCCTCTGAGGTTGCCTGGAAGTTGGCCACATCGCCGGCATTGTTGCTTTCCGGCTCAATGTAGTCATAGCGGACGCCAAGGTTCACGGTCAGCTTGGAGTTGACTTTCCAGTCGTCCTGGGCATATCCGGCCTTGTACCAGCGATAGTAACTGGTGTTCCAGCCCGGAGAGATCCTCGTCTTGAGGATGTTGTCAGTAAGGAAGGAGGCCATGGCGCCTCCGGAGAAACTATCCCCTGCTTCATTTGTATATTGGCCGGCCTGGTAAATGTTGCGCGGATACTGGGCCTGGCTGAAGGAGGTGCGAATGGTTTCAAGTTGCACACCAAACTTGAAGGAATGATTCCTCCAGACCTTGGTCACGTTGTCGAGAATCTGGTAAATGTTCTGGCGCTCGATGGAGGGCACATCGTGGCGCGCGCCGGCGGCGCTGGGACCGCCAGCGCCACTAAATGTGATCTCTGGCAGGCCGCCATTGGGTTCTGGAAGGCCGGCAAAAGGCACGCCGCCCATGCCGGGGATCAGGACACTTGCGGGTGTATGGGCATCCGACTGAAGGAACCCGAAGAAGCCCCAGTTATATCCAAAGCGGAACTCATTGATCAGCTTGGGATTGAAGAGGTGGGTTTCGCTGTACATGAAGTTCTTGCCCAGGTTGAAGTCGCTGGCGCCGTGGAAGCCATCGCTGACGTCGTTGCCGCCATCGATGATGGGCCCGAGCGGAGGAGTAAAGCCAAATTGCTCGTGGGTGTAGCTGAAGCGCGCGTACATCTGGTCTGCCGCGCTGACGTTCCAGTCAACACGCTGATCCCACTGGAAGGTGTTATCCTTCTTGGGCAGATTCACGTTGTAGTTGTTAGACAGAGGGCATCCGCCCGGCGTGGCAGAGCTGCAGGACGAGTCGCTAACCGAGTTGAAATTCGGCATGCGGGTACGCCTGAAGAACCTCTTGGGCTACGGTATCCATCTGGCCATCGGTTGAGCCATTTCCCGTAAAAGGTGGTGTTGGCGAATAGGGGAATGGCGCGCCTATGGCGAGACCTGCCAAGGGCGGATTGCCGGGGTTCAACACGTTGGTGGTGACGCCGCCGGGGCAGGTGACATTGCCGAAGGGGCCGGCGTTGATGGGCGCCGCTGAGAGCGGTAAGGGTGGAACCGCCGGGGTTCGGAACCGCGCCGCCGGTTGCGGTCAAGGGAAGGCAGCCGCCCGTGTTTGGCGCAAAGACACCGACGGGATGAGACTTGCCGCTGTTGTTGCTGCCGGTAAGGAACAATTCCGTCATGTCGCCGGTTCTCTCGGTATCCGTCGGAACAGTGAATGATCCAGCAGAGGCCTGGTCGATGCGATTCGCTTCGGCATCGCCAAAGTAGAAGACCTTGTTCTTCCAGAGGGGAAGTCCAAGGGTGGCTCCGAACTGGTTCTGGTGGTAGGCGGGAACTGAGGTTGCGTCCCAGTCCTTGCGCATCAAATTTGGTATTGCGGACGTACTCCCACAAATCGCCATGAAGCTGGTTGGTTCCGGACTTGATGCTGACGTTAAGAACCGCGCCGGCAGAGTGGCCGAACTCGGCACTGTAGTCGGAGGTGTCGATCTTGAACTCAGCCAGCGCGTCCGGTGGAGGCTTGACGTTGTAGCTGGCGCCGTTCTGTTCGTCGTCGACGTTCACGTTGTTGTCAACACCGTCGAGGATGAAGTTGTTCTGTGTGGTGCGCTGGCCGTTGGCCGAGAAGTCTCCCGTGCCGCCGCCGCGAGCAATGTTGTTGCCCTGGAGGGCCGGAGCTACGCCGGCTGTCAACTGCGCGATGTAAACCCAATTGCGTCCATTAAGAGGAGTGTTGTTGATGGTGTCAGTGTCCATGACCTGACCCACGGATGCGCTTTCACTTTGCAGCAGAGGAGGCGCAGCGGTTACAGTCACTGTCTCTGACACGGCGCCGAGCTTCAAAGTGATGTCGACCTTCAAGCGGTCTTGAATGTTGATGACGATGTTTTCCTGGGTTGTAGTTTCAAACCTGGGAGCTGAAGCGCTTACCGTATAATGGCCGATCTTAATAGGAGAAAAGTCATACTCTCCATTCGCGCCCGACTTGCCCTTCAATGTGAAATTCGTGTCAGTGTTGGTGAGCGTAACCACTGCGCCCTGAACGACTGCGCCTTTGGTATCCTTAACAACACCGGTGATGGCGCCCTGGTCAACCTGAGCTACGGCCATGCCAGTAAAGACACAGCAGAAGCCCAAGATAAGCAGGAAAGTCCATATCATGCGGCGTTCCGTCTGCCTCAATTGAATGGTTCCCATTTTCTCAGTCCTCCTCTTTCTGCGGTTCATCGCCGCACCTACTACTACTCATGAAGAATCAGGTACCCAAATTTGGGGCACCTTTTCTCCCTGGTTGGGAGATCGGGTGAAACGATATCACAGATGACAGAGCTAACACCAGAAAAAAAGTAAAATAAATCTGCGCGGCCGCAAACGACTTGCAAGATGTTGAAAATGAGTTCGTTGGTCGCTGATCTCCGTCATCGTCAGAGCGGCTGGAAGGGCTCGCGCACGCTTGATCGACACGGCCGCGGAAATTTGCTTAATTTGATTTCTCTAATAGGAAATGATGATTTCTCTAATCGGAAATGAATCGACGTTCGAAGTGGTGATGCGTGCATCGCAATGCAGCAAAAAATAAAATAATCGAAAAAAGTGCTTGCCAACGCAATGGAATAGGGATTACAGTGCTGCCGTACCAAAATTGCGTGTTCCATCGGAAGCGTGTACGGCTGGGCTCCAGTCGGACGCGTGTATCTGCTGGAATCTAAAGGAGAACTATGGAAGCCAGTCGGTTACGCACTCTGATGAAGAAGTCGCGCCTGCTCCCGTTGGCGTTGTGCTTTCTCAGCCTTTTCCTAATTTTTGGCGTTCAAGGATACGCCCAAACTTGCGATGGAATGACCCCCGGTATCGGTGGCAGCTTGAACGGATTTCTTCCGTTTCAAAATGCTGTTCCGACTCTGTATGGTCCTGCTGCATGGAACTACAAGGTCTATGACATCGCTACCAGCACATTAAACGCGCCAATCGATCCGAATTCAGCGGCGATCATCGCGCAGATCAATCACGGAGACAAAATCGGCGGCACACCACCCGCCCCGCTGCATCCAGATTTTGGGACTGGCGGCGGCATGCCCTACACCATCGTGGATTCGAGCGTGCAACCTTTTGTTAATCTTTACGGCCTCAAAGCCGGACTTAATCCCTCCGAGCCCGGCGAAGCCGGGGCTTATCAGAGTGATGCTGTTGTTGAGCCGGCTCCTTCAAATGCCCCCATCGAGGGACAGCAACCGAACTGCCTCTCCTATCCGGCGAACGGCGAGGGAGAGAACTATTACTTCGGCGACACGCATATGCTCATCGTCGATCGCAACCAATGCTTTCTCTATGAGACGTACTCTGACAAGCGAGTGCGATGGTGTGATCTCTGCTGGAGGCCAGGCTGTTTGGGATCTGCAAAACGGCGAGGTTCGTCCTTATGGCTGGACTTCAACCGATGCAGCCGGATTGCCGGTATGGCCCGGACTCGTAAAATTCGACGAAGCATGCGCGCAGTATGTAGATGACATCGAGGATGTCAATAACGATGGCAATTGCGCAGTTGCCCAGCCAGTCAATCACGCATTCCGCATGACAGTGAACCGGACCAAGGGTGATGGCAATGGCGGCTATTTCGTATTTCCAGCCGGCCATGGCGCTTCCTATGGCCCGAACTTCAAATACCTGAATGTCATGGGCATGAGGATGATTCTGAATCCTACCACCGACATCAGCAGCTTCTCGCCGATCAACCAGTCCCTTTTGACTGCGATGATGCAGTATGGCTTGATCCTTGCTGACAATGGCAGCGACATGTATGTCACCGGCACCACCGACTCGCGCTGGAACACAAACGATTTGGGTAACTGGCACGGCGCCGGAGCTGGAGGAGTTGCCGGAGATTGCGGCAATCCAGCGCACGTGGTTGGTGATCCTTGCCATATATCATCGGAAGACTTCGAAGTCGTTCAGATGAGCAACGAGGACGTCAACGCTACTGACGTGGCGAGCGGAGACTGGACTGCTGCTCAATCGAATTCCTACATGGATGCGAACTCAGCGCCTTACACGGTTGCTGATGTGGAAGCCGGCGTCACCGCTGCAGGCGACCCTGGTTATCCATACGCTCCGTGGGGCCCGACCCCAGTTGGAACGGCGATCACAGGCGGACTTGGACCGGAAGGCACAGGTCTCGTACCTGACAGCCCCACCACCGCCGGCAAATATCCAGACTCCAACGGCACCGTCACAGGTGGCTTTAACACGCCGGTCATCAACAGCTTTGAAGCGCACTACCTGACCGACTTAGGCGGACCCGACCTTTGCGGTGGTGACCCTGCCATCGGTTCAACCATTGTCTTCACGGCCAACGTAACCGGCAGCACCTATCAGTACATCGACAATGCCGGACCGTTCAGAGTTGGCCCCGCAGGTAACGGCCTTCGCCTCACCACACTCGCGAATACCCAGACCTACACGATCTACGCGATGAATCCGTATGGCGTCACAGTGGGCAATCCGTGCACACTGTATACGCCGAATGCAATGCTGCCAATTCCGGTTCTGGCCCCGACGACTGGAACTTACACCAACATCATCAGCGTAACGATCAGCGATCCTGGATATCCGGGCGCGGCGATCTATTACACCACTGATGAAACTGAGCCAACTTATCCAGTTCCGGAGGGCTCAACAGAGCAGCTCTACACCGGAGCGATCACAATCACGGGCACCACAGGCGATCCGACCACCTATCTGCCCGGTGAACAGATCAATGCCATCGCGGTTGATCTAACGGGAAGCATCGAGACACCCAGCGGGATTGGTTCAGCCGTCTACATCGTCAACTCAGCCGCCGCCACGCCGGTTATCACCCCGACCAGCGGTGCATATACCACCGACAACGCGCCACTGGTGGTAACCTTTACCGACTCGACAGTTCCAATCGATGTTAACCAGGATGGCGACTCAGTTGTCATCTATTACACCACCGACGGAACCACGCCGGGGGGCGACTGGTATGGAGACGCAACCGGCACATCGATTCCGTGCTTTGGTAGCCCATGCTCCATCAATCTACCTGCTGGCACAACAACAGTGAATGCTGTAGCCAACGCTCTCGGCTATACCCAGAGCGCGGTGGCCACTGTCACTTACAACGAAACGATCGATTACTTCTCGCTTACCGTTGCTCCGGCATCGCTCACTATCAACCCGGCTGGCAACGCGGGCGCGGTAAGTGTAACGGTAGTGGGTTTGGGCGGATACACTGGCACGGTTAATCTGACCTGCAGCGGATTGCCTCCGGGCGATACCTGCACGTTCAGCCCGGCCTCGCTAGCGGTATCAGCCACCCCTGCGTCATCGGCACTGACGATTTCTTCGGGTGCGAACTCGAAGAACCACTCCTTCCCGCTGTTGCCGGGTGGAGCAACATTGGCAGTCGCTCTCTGCTGCTTCGGCTTCAAAAAGCGCCGCGGCCTGATGCTGGTCGTTCTGCTCGGAGCCAGCGTAATCGGCCTGACCCTGTTCACCGGCTGCGGAACGCCTGGAAGCGTGCCCAACACGGTGACAGTCACCATTACCGGCACGGATTCAAACGGGCTGGCGACGGTCAACGGCTACTTGACACTGACTCAAATGCAGAGCCAGTAATCAACCGCTTCAACAGCCGAACTTAACCAACGGGGCCTCTTCACACGGAGAGGCCCCGTTGCATTGGTGGCAGGTTGAATTGCAATTGCAGTATTTGGTTTTTGCCCACGACCGCATGTCTCCACTGGCAAGGCAAGCTCAGCTCCTGACGCTCACTTGTAAAATCACGAAACAAGCTGTAGAGTTCTGGCGTAGATAATTTGACGATTCTGTTGGGCGCGTATGACAGCATAAATTGAATTGGTTGTGCATATTTGCCTGAATCTTATGGAGAACGAATGGAAACCCCTCAGTTGAACTTCACCTTGATGAAGTCTTGCTTGCTATTGGCTGCGTTTTTCATTTTCAGTTTTTTTACTTTTTTCAATGGGGCCGCTTACGCCCAAACCTGCGCCGGCATCTCGCTCGGTACTCCCACAACGGACGGCATCAGCGGAAATCTGAATGGCTTTGTTCCGTTTCCATCGACCAATGCATGGAACACCAACATCGCAAGTGCGCCCGTAGATCCGAATTCGGCCGCCATTGCCGCGCAATGGAACGATAGTGGCGCGCCCTATACGCTGCATTCTGTCTTCGGACCTTCTCCCAGCGACGGCGGCATTCCCTACATTGTTGTAGACTCCACCGTTACGACATCAGTGCCAATCAATGTGATCGACGCCGTTCCTGAGAGCGACGTGGTTGTGGCGCCGTATCCAAGTGGAGACGCCGTTCCCATTGAGGGCGCTCCGGCCGACTGCTCGGGCTGGCCGGATACCTACATCGACGATGCGCATACGCTGGTGCTTGACCGCGCGACATGCTGGCTTTACGAGACCTACCAAACCAATCGCTGCAATGGGCTCTACGACGCTTACAGCGAAACCATCTGGGACATGACCACCAATGAGCACCGGCCCTGGGGCTGGACTTCAGGCGATGCCGCGGGCTTATCGATTTTTGCCGGGCTGGTACGTTACGACGAAGTAGCTTCCGGCGCGATCCATCACGCATTCCGCTTCTCGGTAGAAACCTCAGCCGGAAATATCAACGGCGGATATTTTGTTTTGCCGGCCGTCCATGCAGCAAGCCACAACACCACTTCCCTAAGTCCGATGGGAATGCGGGTACGATTGAAGGCCAGCAAAGATATCTCCAGCTACTCTCAAACAAACCAGATCATTTTCACAGCGATGAAAAACTATGGGCTGATTCTGGCTGACAATGGAGGCAATTTCTTTGTCGTCGGCGATACCGATCCACATTGGGATCTGACAGATTTGGGTAATTGGCACTATGGCCCGGCCGAAATTAAATCAACGGATTTTGAGGTCATTCAGTCGACGCCTGAATTTCCCGGATGGGATGCAGTAACTGCGTATACAGCAAATCCGGGATCCGTGCCGGTGATCAATGGTTTTACCGCGACGGCAACCAGCGTTAGCTCCGGAACAGCAGTTACCTTCAATTTCAGCGTGACCGGAGACTCCTACGATTTTATCGACAACATTGGTCCCGTCAGGCTTACGGCGGGCAGCGGAAGCATGACGATCTCTCCCACGCAAACTCAGGAATATACGCTCTACTCCACGAACTCTTCCGGCAGGACCGTGAGCGATCCTATTTTAGTTGCGGTGCCCGGCTCGCAAGTGTCTGCGCCTGTTTTTACGCCACCGGCCGGCACGTTTACGACGGGACCTACGGTGTCGCTCAGCACCCCCACTTCCGCGGCTGCGGAGATTTACTACACCACCGATGGAAGTCAGCCCAATTCCAATTCAACGGTTTACTCCAATTCCAGTCCGATCAATATCTCCTCAACGCTTGAGGTGACCGCCTACGCCATAGTGAACGGATATGCGGCGGCCAGCCCGACCAGTACAGCCATATATGTGATTAACGCAAACGGAGCGCCGCCAAACTTTACCGTTTCCACCGATCCCTCGAACATAAGCGTTACTCCAGGAGCAGCAGGAGCAACAGTGGGGGTCACGATAACCTCGCAGTATGGTTTCAACTCCGCTGTCTCGTTCACCTGCTCCGATTTGCCCGCTGGTTCCAATTGCAGTTTTTCGCCGACAAGCGTAACGCCGACTGCGGTTACACCGGCAAAAACGACGCTCACCATTACCTCGACCGGATCGTCATCAGCCGTTCCTCATAGCTCCAGCCCGATATTCCCAGGAGCGGCGTTGGCAATTGCGTTCTGCTTCTTTGGCTTGAGAAGCCGCCGCCGCTTGCAGATGGTGCTGTTGCTCGCGGCAAGTGTAGTTGGCCTAGGCGTGTTTACGGGGTGCGGATCACCTTCAAGTGCTCCTCCTCCTCCACCTACGACGACGACAATTCTTGTGACCGCAACGTCAGGGTCGCTCACAAACACCGCCAAGTTGGTGCTCACCGTGCAATGAGCGTCTTAACTGTCGCATCAAAGCAGTGGGGCCTCTCCAAAACCGGAGAGGCCCCATTGCTTTGATGACAAAATGCCAGATGTGAACCGTTCTAAATTACGATCGGTAGAATCTCAACTTTTCTAGCTTCGGCACACGACGTATAGATGCTCTTGACCAGTTGGAGCGCCCTGAATCCATCCATGCCCGTACACGCAGGAGGTCGACCTGTTTTGCATGCTTCTCCAAAGTCAAGCTGTTGCCGTTCGATGGTGAGCAGAGAAATGGCCATGGGATCGGACGCTCCTGTAGCTTCCAGTTTTGCAAGCGGGGCAGCTTCGCCCGAGTCGTCCTGCACGTCCCAAGCCGTCAGCTGATCGCCGGTGATGATGGCGCTCCCTTTGGTTCCATGAATCTCAACTCTTTCAGCAAATCCAGGCCAATATGACGTTGCTGCCTGAATCACGCCCAGGGCTCCCGACGAATAATGCAACAGGGCGTTCAGCGAATCTTCCGACTCGATCTTGTGCAAAGCTCCAAGCTGCCATTGCGCGAAGACTTCATCCACCGGACCAATCAAGTGCAAAAGAATATCAATCTGATGAATGGCCTGGTTGATCAAGGCGCCTCCGCCTTCGCCGGCCCAGCTTCCTTTGATCCTGGGCGCATAATATTCGGCGGAGCGATACCACTTTACGTACGCGTCCGCTTCGAGAATTTTTCCCAGCCGCCCCTCGGCGATGGCTCGCTTCAAGAACAGCACGGAGTCGTCAAAGCGATGCTGGCTGACCACTCCGAGCTGAATACCCGCATCCCGAGCGAGAACGATCATCCTCTCGGCAGTCTCCAGTTCAATCGCCATCGGCTTCTGCACCAGCACATGCTTGCCATTGCTCGCGCATAACTCGACCGCTGGAAGCCGATAATTCGGCAGCGTGCAAACGTCGACAAAGTCCACCTCAGGATGGCCGCAGAGCAGCTCGGCAGAGGAGACAAACTCAGCACCGTAGATTTTGGCAAACTTGCGGCCGCGTTCGGCGTTTAGATCAGTGCAAACCGTAACCCGATAGCCAATGTTCTTGTAGGCCTGCGCATGCTTGCCGGCAATTGCGCCCGTTCCAATCATTCCAACTCTCATGGATTGCGTTACTCCTGTATGGATTTATATTGGTCATCGTATCAAATACGGTCTTCCGAAGCATTTGTACCGCGTTTTCAACGGCCACATCCAACCCATCCTTGCGTTACCCTAAGGAGTTATGGGCCGCATCCGCATTCTTCCCGACCAGGTTGCCAACCAGATCGCCGCGGGCGAGGTGGTGGACCGGCCGGCCTCGGTGGTGAAGGAGCTGCTGGAGAATGCGCTGGACGCCGGCGCCAACCGCATTCGCGTCGAGGTGGAGGCGGGCGGGCGGCGGCTGATCCGCATCAGCGACGACGGCCAGGGCATGAGCCGCGACGATGCGCTGCTGGCCTTCGAGCGCCACGCCACATCAAAGCTGCGCACGGCCAACGACCTGCTCTCCATCGCGACCCTGGGATTTCAGAGGCGAGGCGCTGCCGTCGATCGCCTCCGTGGCCCGCGTGACGCTGGAAACGGCTACGGGCGAAGAGGCCAGCGGCACCCGCGTAGAGATTGCAGGCGGCAAGATTCTGCACGTGGACGACGCTGCCTTGCCTCGCGGAACCACCCTGGCCGTCGCCGATCTCTTTTTCAATACTCCGGCCCGGCGCAAATTTCTGCGCGCCGAGAGCACTGAACTGGCCCACGTGACGGCGCTGGTGACTCACTATGCCCTGGCACACCCGGAGAAGCACTTTGAGCTGATCTCCGCTACGCACACCATCGTCTCAGCGCCGCCGGTTGCGCGCACCGCCGAGCGCATTTACCAAATTTTTGGTAAGGAGACGCTGGCGCAGTTGCTGCCCGTGGCCGCAGAAACCCCGCTGGCCCATGCCGGCCTGCCCGAGCCGCCGCCCTGGAAGAAGGACCCCAACGAGCCGGTGCGCGATCCGGGCGTTTTGCGCTTGAGCGGGCTTCTACTCCAAGCCGGAGTTGCAAAAACTCAATCGCAACTCAATTTATATTTTTGTGAACAAGCGCCTCATCCGCGACCGGCTGCTAATGCACGCCATCACCGAGGCCTATCGCAACGTGATTCCTCCCACCAGCTTTCCGGTGGTGCTGCTTTTTCTTGAGATGCCGCCCGAAGAGGTGGACGTAAACGTGCACCCCGCCAAGACCGAGGTGCGCTTTCGCCAGCAGAGCCTGGTCCACGACTTTGTCCGTGACAGTTTGCGGACAGCTCTGATCAAGGCTCGCCCAGCCGCTGGATTCCTGGCTGCACTGGATTCAGCGCCAGCAGCCAGTCCTTCGCTGATGCCCCCTGCAGCCTCGCCGTTGCCCGGATCGCCGCAGAGTGCTCCACTGCCGGATTCTGATCCCGCTGCTTTCCAAAACGCCATGGCAGGCGCCGAACCCTTCCAACTGACGCCACGGGCTCCTGCGCCGTTTCCTGGCATACTGCCCTTTGATCCTCGGGTCTTACGCCCCGGCGGATGGGGAAGCCAGGACCAGCAGGTCTGGGGCGAGGCTGCGGCGGCACTCTTCAAGCCGGCCAGCTTGCCCGTCGAGGAGGGTTGCTCCCCAAGTCCCGGTAGCCCGCCGGGCGGGAAACCAAACCCAGCGACGGCGACCGCCCTCGTGGAGGCCGAACAGGCCGCCGCCAACCTGAATCAGCTGGGATCGCTCCGGCCCCTGGCGCAATTGCGGGAATCGTTCATTTTGGCCGCCGGAGATGACGGATTATGGATAATTGACCAGCATGTGGCACACGAGAGAGTTCTTTTTGAAAAAATTTTGCGCGACCGCCAGGTTGAGAAGGTACAGCGCCAGCGGTTACTAATGCCCATGCTGGTGGAACTCGAACCCTGGCAGATGGTGGTCTTCGCTCGCATCGCAGAAGAGCTTGATCGCAATGGTTTTGAAGTGGAACCCTTTGGCCCTCAAACACTTGCGGTAAAAGCGGCACCCGTTGGACTGGAAGGGGCGGCCCTGGAGCGCATGCTGGCCGAGGTTATTGAGCAATCTGGGGCCGATTCCGATGAACCCAAGCAGAATGAAGATCTTACGGCTCTCCGTACGCGAATTGCCGCCTCTATCGCCTGCCACTCGGCTATCAAAATAAATACCGCTCTCGACCAGGTTCGGATGGAGTGGTTACTCTTGGAACTGGCAAAAACCAGTCATCCGACCAGCTGTCCGCATGGCAGACCTATCGCTTTGTTGTATTCTTGGAAGGAGATACAGCGGGCCTTCCACCGTATCTAGAATGCCCGGAAGGCGGCTAACGTCCTCTCAGGAGTGATAGTAGCCCGGCGCCTGCGCCAGCCTGGAAGTGAGGTTTTTCTTTGACATCAGAGCAATTAGAAGCATCGCGCGCCGAAAGGATGCGCTTGAACGGTCACGGGACACTCGTAATGGAGGATGCCCGGACGTGGATTGAGGAGACTGGCTTATGTCTTTTCCTGCCCCGGAGGCAGTACTCCTCTTCGATAGCGCCCACGTTTGTTGAGGCCTTCGCAGGCGAGCGCAACACCTCTCCCAATCAAAAGCTGGTCCAAGCGGCCGAAGAGCTATTGGTGCGTCTGGAGACCGACGGCGTGGCCGTGCGGCTGAACCTGTTGGGCCTGCCTGGCGAACAGCCTGACTTTGTAGTTGCAAGCTGGGTTCTGCCCTACGTGTATGCCCTAAGAGGCGACCGCGACTGGCGTCGCAACCCGCAACTGACGGGTTCGCGTCAGGTTTCGCAACTGGCCGTCCAGGCTTACAAGCTTCTCGAGGCGGGCGATGCCACCATCCCTGAACTAAAACGCGCGCTTGGCAGGGAGGTGACGGAAGGCGCTGTTCTGCGCGCCATCACCGAGCTCTGGCAGCAGCTACGCATTATCCCGGTAGTCTCGGCCCCCGGCCAGACGGCCAAATGGCAGTTGCTCCGCACGCGTTTCCAGAAAGCCATTGCCGAAGGCGCATCGACCTCGCAGGTGACGGCGATCTCGGTGCTCGCCTCCATCTATCTGCAGGCCGTTATCGCGGCCAGCATGGAAGAGGTCGAGCTTTTCCTGGCGCCGCTTACCGCACGCAGCAAGGTTCGCGAGGTACTTCGCGGGCTGTTAGCCACCCGCCAAGTGCATACTATCTCTCTGGGTCACGCGCCGCATTTTTACGTTGCCGGCACGCTTCCGGAATTCTCTGAACCTCCTACTTCCTATTCCAGCTCTTCGATGATGGCCTCATCGAGTTTTCTACGCTCACGGGACCTCGAGAAGGACGTGTTCGAGTTTGAGGCGCGGACTCTCGCCCCACCAGCATCGACGGCCTCAATTAATCCACGCCCGGAAGCCGAGTCTCACACTTCCAGACCCCCTGTGGTGCGCATGCCTGCTTCCAGCGCGAAGCCCGCTGTGGCGCGACCCCACTTCAGCCGGCCGACCACTCACTCGCGCGACCGCAAGCCGGCGCAATCGTCCAACGGCAGCCATCCGGCCCGGCGCACAAGCCCTGAATCCCGTACCTCAGGAGCGCGTCGCCCAGTAACCGGCACCCGGCCAGCCCCGGCGGGCACACGCTGGGGCTCAAATGCTGCCTCAAGCACCAAGCGGAACGGAACACACCCCACCAGCTCAAAGAGTGGATTGCGGCCGAAAAGCAGCGCTTCTCGTCCGTCCAACGGCTCCTCCGGCGCACGAGCCACAAAGTCTTCCACTTCGGCGTGGGGACGGCGTAACGGCCATACTACCGGCGCCAAAGCCACAGCCAAGACAAGCACGGCCTCACGCATAACCCGCAAGCCAGCTCTCGCAGCCGGCGCCAAGGCGGTGAAGAATAATCGAGTTGGCTATACCTCCCGGCCCAAGCAAGGGACGAAAAAGCGCTGATGAATGCGGAAGAAAGCTCCTTGCCCCGCGGTGAGCCGGTCCGCAACCTGATCGTAGCCATTGACGGTCCGGCGGGCGCGGGAAAGAGCACTGTTGCCCGGTGCCTGGCACGGCATTTTGGCCTGCTGAACCTGGAAACGGGCGCCATGTATCGTGCCTTCGCCCTGAAGGCCCTCCGGGCGGGATTGCCTTTGGATGAGCGCAAGGGACTCGAAGGAATTGCCGCACAAACCACCATCCGTCTGGAGCCCGGCGAGGAGGAGAATCGCGTCCTGCTCGACGGCGAAGACGTAACCGGACTGATTCGCAATCCAACTGTAACGGATGCAGCCTCGCGGGTAAGCGTCTTCCCTGCCATTCGTGCCTGGATGGTGCGCCTGCAACAGCAACTGGGCGCTCAGGGCGGAGTCGTGATGGAAGGCCGCGATATCGGCACCGTGGTCTTTCCCCATGCGCAAATAAAGATCTTTCTTGACGCCGCGCCAGAGGTTCGGGGTCTGCGACGCTTTGATCAACTCGGACCCGCGCCGGCAATCCAACAGGAGGAGGTCATTCGCGACCTTCGCGACCGCGACGAGCGGGACCGCAACCGCGCCGACTCGCCGCTGAAGCCGGCGCCGGATGCCGTTCTGCTGGATTCGACCCACATGACCCTGGAGGAGACCGTGAAAGCAGCTGAGGCCGTGGTGGCGGCCAAGTTGACGCACGCCACGCAGCGGGGGAATGCGATAGGCTCATAGAAGTATGGAAATTACCTGCTCCCGTTGCCACCAAACCATCCAGACAGACGACTGCTACTGCCCTGCCTGCGGTCTGCCGCAACTGCTGTACGCATCGGAAGGTCTTCCCGGACAGGCCCAGCCGGAGCAGTGGAGTGAGGCGGTACGCGATGCAAGCGAGGTGGCGTGGAGGCCTGCACTGCGTGCGGCCCTCATACTGGCGGTTCCGGCAGGATTGCTATCCAGCGATGCCACGCTGGCGGGGCACCTGGGAGTACTTTGGATGACTGCGGCAGCGGCCTGGGCTGTGGTGCTCTATCTGCGTAGTCAGCCGCCGGCATGGATCACCGCCGGAGCAGGTGCCCGCATAGGCTTGGTTACCGGCTTGCTGGCCGGCTGGCTGGCATTTTGCGTCTCCGGGTGCAAACTCTTTGTTCTGCGGTATGTTTTCCACCAATCCCGCCAGATCGATGCCGATTGGAAAGCTTACGTCGAGGCTAGTCAGCAATTGACCGCGCAGATGGGCATCGGAGACGCCGCCCAAATGCAGGCCCAAAAGATCTTGATGCTCTCGCCGGATGGTCACGCGGGCTTTGCGACATTCAGTATCATTTTCAATGTGGCCTTCTTGATTCTTTTTGCTGTTGCCGGTGGCGCTTTGGGGGCCCGGATGCAGGCCCGCGCCCGAAGGCCGGAAGTCTAGCATCTCTTTTGCCCTGCCGGAATGCTTTCCGCACTTCGGAATCATCCCATTTTTCACAACCGTCAAAGGCCACGCATTTCGATTCACTTCTCCACAACTTGCCCCGGAGAGGCAATCCCTCGTATCATCCTGCGAGAGACAAGCGGCGAGAGAGCCCATGAGCGAAGCCCAAGACAAACCCGGCCTGCGCGTGAAGGGCAGGCTGATGTCCGCCTCGGAGATCGAGCGCACGCTGGTACGCCTGGCCCACGAGATTGTTGAAAAGAGCAACGGCAGCGACGACCTGGCGCTGGTCGGCATCAAGCGCCGCGGCATTCCCCTGGCCGAACGGCTGGGCAAACTGATCTCCGCTATCGAGAAGCGTCCCGTCGATACGGGCGTGCTGGACATTCAGTTCTACCGCGACGATCTCTCCACAGCGGACGTGCGTCCAGTGGTTACCGAAGGGGCTATCGGTTTCGATATCGACGGCCGCGACGTTGTGCTGTGCGATGATGTGCTCTATACCGGCCGCACCGTCCGCGCCGCGCTCGACGCGCTTTTCGCTCATGGCCGTCCGCGACGAGTGCAACTGGCCGTCCTCATCGACCGTGGGCATCGCGAACTGCCCATCGAGGCCACCTATATCGGCAGGCGCGTGCCCACCAGCAGCCGCGAGATCATTGAGGTAAGGTTCCGCGAGGTCGACGAAGACGAGCAGGTGCTGCTGGTCGAACGAGTGGATTGAGTTAGACAGCCTCCGGCATTTGACGTTTCACTGGGGGCTGGAAGTTTGAGGCTAGAGCACGATGAACCCAACTGCAACGCAAGTCCGCCGTCAGCTTCACACTCCGCCAGTTCCTGCATCGCTGTTCCCCCATCATCCGGGATCTCTGCTCTCTGCATCGGACCTGACTCTGGACGGATTGAGCCACATCCTTACCCGCGCGACGGAACTGGAAAACATGGATCCGCTGGTTCGGGATCGCATCCTTTTGAAGCGCCGCGTGGCACTGCTCTTCTACGAGTCATCCACGCGGACCCGCACCAGCTTTGAGCTGGCTGCGAAAAGCCTGGGCGCCGACACTGCGCTGGTTTCGAGCCTCAGCTCGAGCATCGAAAAGGGCGAGACGCTGAAAGATACTGGCCTGACGCTGCGGGCTTTGGGTGCGGAGACCATTATCCTGCGCCATAACTCCTCCGGCGCAGCATGGCTGCTGGAGGCCGAGACCCACCTGCCGGTGCTCAACGCCGGAGACGGCATGCACGAGCATCCCACCCAGGCGCTGCTCGACCTGCGGACCATTCTGACTCACCTGCGGCCTGGCGTTCGGGGTGTTACTGCGGAAACTCTTTCCGGGGTCACCGTAGCCATCGTGGGCGATATTTTGCACAGCCGCGTGGCTCGCTCTAACATGATGCTGCTGCCCCGGCTGGGTGCGCGCGTTGTGCTTTGCGGCCCCAAAGAACTGCTGCCGGAACTTGCTGCGGATGCGGGACCTGGCATCACGATCGAACGGGATTTCGTGGCTGCAATCGCACAGTCTCAGGTGGTGATGATGCTGCGCATCCAGGCCGAGCGTCTAGCCGGATTGCAACTGGATCTGGATGAATACAAGGCCAACTACCAGCTCACCGGGCCGCGGCTGGCGACGCATGCTCCAAATGCAATCGTGATGCACCCGGGACCTATCATCCGAGGGTTGGAGGTAACCGCCGACGTGGCCGACGGTTCGCAGTCAGTGATCCTCGAGCAGGTGCGGAATGGGGTCGCCATTCGCATGGCAGTGGTGGAGCGGGCTCTGACGGCTACTAAGCAAGGAGGTCGCGCATGACGGCTCTGGTGATTCGCGGCGGACGGCTCGTCGATCCGGCGGCCGGCGTTGACGCTCTCAAGGACATTCTGCTCAAGGACGGCCGCGTGGCCGAGATTGCCGGTCCGGGAAAACTGAAGAGTACGAATGGCGCTGAGGTGCTGGATGCCACGGGGCTCACAGTGGCGCCAGGGTTGATCGATATCCACGTGCACCTGCGCGAGCCGGGACAGGGATATAAGGAGACTATCGCTACGGGGACAGCGGCGGCGGCGGCAGGTGGATTTACCGCGGTGGCGGCGATGCCGAATACGATGCCAGTGAACGACTCCGTGGAGACCACCCGCTGGATGCAGGCACCGGAACGCGAGGCGGCTGTTCGAGTCTTCCCAATCGCCGCAGCCACACGCGGGTCAAAGGGCGAGGCAATCAACGACTATGCGGCGCTGAAGTCCGCTGGTGCTGTCGCCGTGACCGACGACGGGCGGCCCATACTGAAAGACAATGTGATGCGCGAGGCGCTCGCCGCAGCGGCGCGTGTGGGATTGTGCGTGATTCAGCATGCCGAGGATACGCGGCTCACGGAGCGCGCCAGCATGAACCTGGGACCGATGTCGTTTAAGCTGGGGCTGCGCGGAATGCCGCCGGAGGCTGAGTCGGGCATGGTGGAGCGGGATATTCGCCTGGTGACCGAACTGCGCGACTCGCACGCTCATCTGCACGTGGCTCACACTTCGACGGCTGCCGCGCTGGCTGCCGTTCGACAGGCTCGGCGCAGCGGACTGCGCGTGACCTGCGAGGTTGCACCGCACCACTTCCTGCTTACCGAAGAGCACGTCGGTTTCTACAACACAAACGCCAAGATGAGCCCGCCGCTGCGGTCGGCTGCCGATCGCGACGCGATGATTGAGGCGATCCTCGACGGAGTGGTGGACGCGATTGCCACCGACCACGCGCCTCACGCGGTGCACGAGAAAGAAGTGGAGTTTGAGAATGCGCCTAACGGGATTACGGGTTTGGAGACTGCTCTTGGACTCAGCCTGCGCTGGCTGCACAAGGAGTGGAAGATGCCGATGGGACGCGTTCTGAGCCTGCTGAGCGCGCAGCCCGCGGCACTGCTGAACCTGAAGGGACGCGGAACGCTCATCGTAGGCAGCTTTGCCGATGCGGTCGTCTTCGATCCCAAGGCTGTGTGGACTTATAACGCACAGGAAACGAAATCGAAGTCACGCAATACGCCGTTTGACGGGTGGGAAATGCTGGGGAAAGTACGCTGGACGATCAGCGAAGGGCGGATTGCGTACACAAATCAGACATAATTCAGCATTTTTTGACGAAATCTTACATATTTTTACATATTTTGCACGAGCTAAGATTTTATAAGCCCTTTAGAATCATAGATAATTGATGGAAAATGGACGAATAAACAGTGAACTGGACCCCGGGGGGGTAGGGGTGCACCTCGGGGGACAGGGGCCAGGGGTCAGTAAAACCCGGCTCTGATGGCTATTTCTATTGTGCGCCGGTGGAGGGTTATTTTCTGCAAATGAAGTTGAGAATTCCAGGTTTTAGAATTTATACATTGGGACGGTCGTTTGCGGGAAGGATTTTATCGGGAGGGAGCAGAGGTCTTCAGGCCTCTGAATGCAGGTATTCAAGATCGGCGGCTTTAGCCGCGGAGGTTTTTCCTGGAAACACGGCCCGGGCCTAAAGGCCGCGTCGATTTGATGGATCCGATTTCAGGAGCCTGAAGGCTCCTGCTCCCTCCGTAAGAATCCCAGGTCTCAGAATGCACAGATTCAAGTGGTGGCCTTTAGGCGCAGGCCTTATTTCCCCTTCATGTGGAGAGGCGTAGGGTCCATTGCTCCACGGGCAGCGGAGCTGAATGAATACTCGTCCGGTGCCGCAACAAGCCCCCGCCGAACAGGATTCTCCTCGATATACCGCGCACAACTCAGGAACTTCTCCTCCGTCGCTACCTGGCTCTCGTTGAAGCTGCGCATCCATACATCGTGCTTGCTTTTCAGACGAAAAGAGAAGCCGCCCTTAATGAACTGCATGGCCTTTTCAAGCGAAACATCCGGTGCTGGCGTAATGAGAGCATGAAAATGATCTGGCATGATGACGTACGCATGCAAGAGGAACTTCCCTTGATTGCGATAGTCGAGGAGGGTTTGCTCAAACAACTCCCCTGTGGCCGTGACCTGAAAAAGGCTGCGGCGCTCAGCCGTCACTGCCGTAACCAAGTACGTGCGGGTTTCTTGAGGCGCGAGCCGCATGCCAGCAGCATAAACCAAAGGCCCAGGCCTAAAGGCCGCATAGATTTATGCGTTCGATTTCAGGAGCCTGAAGGCTCCTGCTCCCTCCGTATGAATCCCAGGTCTCAGAAGCGTGACCTGGGGCAACCGGCATATTATTTAATGGAATGCTACGCGAGGCGAATTGATAATGAACGATATCGCCATTAAGAACTCAACAACGGAGCATGCTAATGAACTTATATATCACTATACGACTGTAGAATCCTTCGTTTCTATCTTGAATAGCGGCGAATTGTGGGCAAGTCACATTCGCTATCAAAACGATACATCAGAACAGCGATTGATCTGGGATCACGTCCGGGCGCGTGTTAAAACTAGACTTGAAGCTGTGAGCGGAAATGATCGCGACCGACTTCTACGATTTCAATCACTCGCTAATTCTCCACTCGAATTAGATCTTTATATACTTTGCTTTTCCAAGGATGGCGGAGATACTCTGAATCAATGGAGAGGCTATGGTGGAAGTGCAGGCGTTTCCATAGGATTCGACCCACTCGAATTGAAAAAAAAGATGTACTGCCTTCACCACATCGATGTCACACAATCAACCTTATCCAATGGGCTGGGCATTTCTTCTCGACGAAGTCCGCTACATTGAACCGATTGGAGATGAGATATCTAATCAAATTATTGACATTTTTATCGACAATCCAAATCCGACAGAACATGAGAGCCGATTTAGTCCAGAAGAGGTATTCAGTCGTAGAGTCTCCCTTTCTTCGTCTAGATTTAAACACAAAGCATTTCAGGAAGAGAAGGAGTGGAGAATCGCGATATTCGATGTACCAGCGGATTCAGTTCGCTTTCGGACGCGCAGGTCAATGATGATTCCGTTTGTACCCTTTGACTTGGGTAAAGGCCATTCCGTCTGGCCTCTAATACAACGTGTTACCGTAGGCCCGAGTCCACACCAAACTGAAACGATCGACGCGATTAAGAAGAGACTCGATAATCGAGTTTCAGTCCTCGGAAGCGGTATTCCCTATCGCGATTGGTAAATGTTTTAGTTCCCGAAAATACCGATTCAAAAGTTATCTTCGCACCTACCCTTTGCGGCGGTAGAGGATTTGGAAGTCGTAGCCTTGGTTGGCGGGGAATAGGGTGGACGACGTGGCGGAGGCGCTCGGCGAGGGCGTTGGCGGCGAGTAGGGGGTACTCGCGCTCGCGGAGGTCGTGGTAGTCGAAGTCTACGGCCATGGAGAGCATGTAGATGGCGAGAGCGTCAGAGAAGGCGGACTCGTAGTAGGTGTTGCGGGCGCGCTCGTCGATGGACTTTTGGCCGGCGCGGACGTCCTGGGCTCGGCGGCGGGTTTCCCATGCGTCCTGGCTGGTTTCTCCGCGGACCTGGGCCTCGGCTTGCGACCAGGCCAGAGTGGAAAAGCTCTCGGGGACGCCGGCGGCATCAACGAAGTTGTGGGCTACGTTGATGAAGAACTCGAAGGCCAGGCCGAAACGGTCTTCGACCAGGCGGGTGGAGAGGAAGACCGCCTCAGTGGAGCCGAAGATGGCGTTGCGATGGCAGATGGCGCGGTCGCCGAGATCGACGCTGTAGCCGGGAGCGATCATGATTTCGCCGGTGTCGGCGATGGCCAGGGGGACGAAGTAGTAGGCGCGGTGGTCGAGGGCGGCGGAGAGCGTGGCAGGGACGGCGCCGACGAGATGCTACGAGATCGGAGTCGGAGACGCGGGTTTCGCCCCAGGCGGCGTAGTGGATGCCGTTGGAGGCCTGGGATACGGTGGCCTGCGCGGCGACCTTCTCCGCCGGCCAGAGTTCGATTTGTGTGCCGCTGGCCATGAACTTGTATTCTAGACGACAGAGGCCGTGGAGATCATGGGTAAATCGGCAAAATCCGGACGCGCGGGCGGAGGGACGGTGCTGGGGTTTCCGCTGGCGGGGTTTGGGCTGTTTCAGGGTTTGCTGCTGGCGGTTGCGGCGTCGTTTTTTACTTTTTTTGCGACTACGTGTGTGGCGATTTTTGCGCTGCTGGGATGGAATCTGATTGGGCACCATGCGGTGAGTTATGCGGATAGTTATTTGTGGGTGGGGTTTCCGGCGGGGGTGGTGGTGCTGGTGGTGGCGCTGCCGGTGTTTGGGGTTTTGTGGGTGCGCGCGAAACTGCGCGGGTAGATGGGTTTCGTGGTTTATTTATTGGTTGGCTTTTGTGATATCCCACCCTTTTCACAAAGTACGTGAAAAGGATGGGGCACCCGGGATCTTACTCAAAATATAAAATGCTCTAATTCCCGCCGGCGGGTTTAGGGTTGGCTCGGTCGTATTTTGCTACGAAGATTTTGCGGGCCAGGCCTAGCTTTGAGAGCAGCCAGATGCCGTAGAAGTTGGGATCGACTTCGTACCAGCGGAGGCCGTGGCGGGCGGAGACGGGGTGGGCGTGGTGGTTGTTGTGCCAGCCTTCGCCGCCGCTGACGAGAGCTACCCACCAGTTGTTGCGCGAGCCGTCGCGAGTGGCAAAGCGGCGGCTGCCCCACAGGTGGGTGGCGGAGTTGACCAGCCAGGTGGCGTGAAGGCCGAGGGTGACGCGCAGGAAGGCTCCCCAGAGCAGCATGCCGACGGCGTTTTCCCAGCCGCCCCAGATCCAGCCGAGGCCGAAGAGCGGCACGCCGCTCGCGACGAGCGGAATCCAATGGTATTTGCTGAGCCAGACGTGGAAGCGGTCGCGGCCCAGGTCGGGGACGTAGCGGTGAAGAACCTCGGTCTGCGCGTGCAGGGCGTTGCCCCAGAGCAGCCAGCCGGTGTGGGCCCACCAGCCGCCTTCGCGGGGAGTGTGCGGGTCGCCCTCCTGGTCGCTGAGCTGGTGATGAACGCGATGGGTGGCCACCCAGAAGATGGGTCCGCCCTCAAGAGCGAGCGTGGCGCAGATGGCCATGACGTACTCAAGCCACTTGGGAGCCTGGTAGCCGCGATGGGTGAGCAGGCGGTGATAGCACATGCCGATGCCCACGTTGATGGCCACGACGTAGAGCGCCAGCATCACCACCAGCCGCTGCCAACTGAAGAAGAACAACGCCGCCAGGGCGCCGATATGAAAGGCGACGATCACGGTCAGCGTAAGCCAGTTGATGCCGGCGCCGATGGAGACGGCGCGGCCCATGCGAACCTCTGCGCGCGCGGGGACAGCGCGGGCGGGCGCGGGAACGACGGGGGTCGGTTCAGATAATTCCGGTATTTCAAGAAGCGGAATTGTTAGACCTTCGTTTGTGACTGCGGGGGGGGAAGTGGGTACCACTGAAATCATTCGATGCGACATCCTTAGAGAGTGGCGACCTGCCCACTCACATGCCTGATTATATAGGACGGATTATCACAAAATCAGATCAGAACAGCACGGTTCCTGGCGGAGTAATCGGATTTATTTCGAATAGTGAGCAATATTGCTCACTTTGTGGGGGGATGCAGATTTGCCGCCTCATTGTGCGAGGAAAATTTGTCGATATTGCCGCCTCTTGTTCCCTGTCTGACGCCGGTACGATGACAATTGCCGACCGCGTCGGGAATAATCGAAGCGGATGAGCACTCGATGCCATCCAAACGAAAGAGGATAATCCCCATGGAACTGAACAGGAAGGTTGCCAACTTTACGCTGCAAACCGACGAGGACAAAACCGTTAGCCTCACCGATTATGCCGGCAAGCCGGTGATACTTTTCTTCTACCCGAGGGCGGATACGCCGGGCTGCACAATCGAGGCCTGTGGTTTTCGCGACACATTCAAAAAACTTCAGGCGGCCGGTGCGGTGGTGCTGGGCATCAGCCGCGATACGCCCAAGGATCAGGCTAAATTTCGCGCCAAGTTCAATTTGCCTTATACGCTGCTGTGCGACGTGGACGAGAAGGTGTGCAACCAGTTTGGCGTACTGAAGGAAAAGAATATGTACGGGAAGAAAGTGATGGGCATTGAGCGGACTACGTTCCTGATTGGCCCGGACCAGACACTGCTGCATATTTTTCCTAAAGTCACGCCAGAGGGGCACGCGGAAGAGGTGCTGGCGCTGCTGAATGAATGGAAGAAGGCACATAAGTAGTTCTCCCGTTCCATCCATCGAGCAGAAAGCGCTCGATGGATGGAGCACCCGGTAGGCTCATTTGAATGAAAGAACAAAATCAAGTCGCGTGAATCCCATGTCTCAAAACCGAGACATAGGGCACCCGGGCCGTTTACCCGGTCGCCTGTTGCCGCGGGCGTTCTTTGAGACGACGCCGGAGTTGGTGGCGCAGCGATTGCTGGGCAAGCTGTTGGTCCACGCTTCAGCCTCGGGAGTTTTGGCGGGAAGGATTGTGGAGACTGAAGCCTACCTGGGACCGCACAATGACCCACCCGACCCGGCTGCGCACACCCATCGAGGGCCCACGCCGCGGAACTCCGTTCTCTTTGGTCCCGCAGGGCACGCTTATGTTTACGCAATTTATGGCCGCTACTTCTGCATGAACTTCAGTTGCGAGACGGAGGGCCGGGCTGGAGGCGTGCTGCTGCGCGCGCTGGAGCCGGTGGCCGGAGCGGAACAGATGGCGCGGAATCGCGGGCTTGATGCCGGCGCAACGGACGGCCAGCTTACCTCAGGGCCGGGACGGCTTTGCCAGGCGATGGACCTGACGCGGCTGCGCCACAATGGTATTGATCTGGTCGATTCCGGATCGCCGTTACAGGTTCGCGACGATGGATTCAAGGTGAGCGAGGTGATGGTGACGGCGCGCATCGGTATCAACGTAGCGGTGGACTGGCCCTTGCGCTTCGCTCTGCCGGGGCATAAATGCGTTTCCGGGCCGAAGAGCTTACCTGGCAAACGCATCAAGTTTAGATAGAAATATGCTTGGATAAAGATCTGCTGGAAGCATTCCCGCTATCATGGAAAAACAAAGAGCGCCCGCTGTTGCGGACGCCCTTCAGTGACCATCCACGAGTCAGCCTACTTCGTCTTGCCCCCCTGGAGGTGATGGCCTACTGCGTGGACTTAGCCAGGACACCCTTCACGGCGTCGGCATAGGCTCCATTTGGGGCCAGTTGAAGGTACATCCGATAGGCTTCCGCGCAGCCGGGAGGCAGAGTATACAGTTGCGTCCTGGTATCGAAAGTGGATTTCCCGATTAGCCCCTGGGCCTTGAGGTAATAGACGATGGCCAGTTTAGGATCAACCTTGATGGCCTCATCCGCGGCAGCCGACTGTGCACCCGCATTGCCTACCTGGGAGAAGATGACAGATCCATTCTTGAAGAAGATAGCCGCCCGTGTTGGATCGGCCTTGGCGGCGGCTGCGTATGCGGCATTTGCGTTGGCAACGCTGCCGGTGCGCGCGTAGATTTCACCCAGGTTGGTGTCTACCGAAGCTTGCATGGCGCCATTTGGCTTTTTAGCCATGGCCTCAATATCCAGTGCTTTCTTCAAGTTGGTAATTGCTTCGTCGTACTTCCTGGTATCGTTTTGCGCAGTAGCCAGACCCGTCTGCGCCTGTCCCAACTGCGCCCATAACGTGGAAGCGTCCGGCTTGGCAGCGGTGTCCCTGAGCAAAATAGTTTCCGCATCCAAGTACCTGGCTACCTTGATCGCCACATCATTGGTAATGATGGCATCGGAAAAATCCTGAATTACGACCTTGAGATCGGCGTTGATATTCTTGATGACCGCGTTGGTTTCGGGCGCTTGCGCGGGTGTTTGGACAGGCGTTTGCGCAAGCGCGGGCAAGAGTGCAAATGCCAGCAAGCCTGTGCAAAGTGGAATCGTGCGTTTCATGTTCTTCTCCTTGGGAACGACGCAAGCGAAGCCGCTATTTCTCATCCGCAGTGATGGTCTTGCCGAGAACAGATTCGGCGGTTAGAGTCATCGTGGCAAACTTCACCCCGGCTGTTTTCCCTGAACAGTAGCTTTCTCGGCGAAGGATGAGGAATTGCAGAACGCGATTGCAATCAGAAATGCGAAAAACTTTTTCATACGCGAACTCTATTGTTACTGCAGGGATTATAGCGCGAATGGTGCGCGGAGAATTCGACGATAGATGGCTTTATCTGATGCAAGGCGCGAGGCACTCAATATCTGTCACCGGGTGGCAGCAGATGATCCGTACGGAAAAACGAAGGGCGCCCACTAACGCGGACGCCCTTTAAGAGTTTATGCTGCGAATCGGCTTACTTCCTGGAAGACTTGCTACTGGGCAAGGGCTTCTGGTTGAAGCTGGCGAGAATGGCTTTTACATCTGGGGCGTACACGCCGTCGGGCGCCAGTTGAAGATACATCTGGTAGGCTTCAAGGCAGCCGGGAGGCGCAGTGTAGGCATTCGTCTTGGGATCAACGGATGCTTTGGCAACAAGCCCCTGGGCCTTGAGGTAATAGGGGATTGCTTGCTTTGGATCCACTTTGATAGCTTCGTCCGCAGCAGCCGCTTGCGCATCCGGATTGCCCACCTGGGAGAAGATGATCGCTTCGTTCTTCAGGAAGGTAGCCGCCCGTGTTGGATCGGCCTTGGCAGCGGCATCGAATGCGGCATTTGCATCCGGAACCTTGCCGGTACGCGCATAGATTTCACCCAGGGCGGCCTCTGCCGAGCCTTGAATGCCGCCATTCGGCTTGTTGGCCTTGGCCTCCATATCGATTGCTTTCTTCAAACTGATAATCGCTTCGTCGTACTTCTTGGGATCGTTCTGCGCATTTCCCAGACCCACCTGCGCGTTCCCCAGCTGTGCCCACAACGTAGAAGCGTCCGGCTTGGCAGCGGTGTCCCTGAGCATTATGGTTTCAGCGTCCTGGTACTTGGCGATCTTGGTTGGCGCATCCTTGGCAGCGACGGCATCTGAAAAATCCTGAACGACAGTCTTGATATCTGCATTGATATTCTTGATGACCGCATTCTGCTGCATCACCGCTGCGTTGTTCTTCTTGATCTCCTCGATCTGCTTTTTCGCCTCCGGGCTGAGCTTGTCGAGGTATTCCTTGCGGGACATGTCGTCGTCCTGCGCCAGATCCTGACCGGCCACGATCTTTATGTCATTGATTTGGTCGACAACTTTGTTGGCCGGCGTATTTGGCGCGCGGAAGACCAAGGTGTACTTGCCAGGAGACGCAACGCCGGAATAGTTGCCATCCGAACTGACCGGGAAGGAGTACTTGGCGGTCGGGCCGCCGTCGATGGAGAGGCTCACCGTGCCAGCCGGTGTGGGTAATCCGTCCGGACCGATGACGCGGCCATGGATCGAGCCGCTGGCTCCCTTGATGGGAGCGGACGGCGCAGGGGTGTACGACGCAGAAGCAGCAGTGGACAACACAGACTTGGATGCCCCAAGATTACCGAGATCGATGTCTTGCTGCGTATCCTGCCCGGCAGTGACCATCACCGCGACATCGGTCTTGCTATACTCCGCGAATCCGGTTTGATCTTGCATGATCACTCGCGCGGAGTAGGTGCCGGCAGGAAGTTCGCCGGTATAAGTGCCGGTCTTGGAGAGCTTGAATTTGTAGTCCCCTTTTTTGCCGCCCATGGCCGAGAGCTCTACTGTGCCGGAGGATGCGGGCGAGTGGTTGTGCTCACCGGTAACCAGGCCGTGAATTTTACCCATGGCCGCTGAGGCATCCGTGGGCGTTTGCGCAAGCGCGGGCGAGAGGGCAAAAGCCAGCAGGCCCGCCGCGGCAGGCAATCCCAGCCAAAATGCAAGAATGCGTTTCATATTCTTCTCCTTGGGAGCGGCGCGAACGAAGCAGCCCGCGGGCTCAATAAAGTCATATTTTTCGGCTGCTACACAAGACCGGCGCCAACGGCGTTTCTCCGCTGGGCGCGCCTTTGCAACCGCGTGCCAAAGTCCATAACAGGCAGCACCAACGTTAAATCCAATTGGCTGCCCAACACAAGGGCGCCGGGAGGATATAGAACTCCGGTCGTGCCACAGGTGGCTAAGAATCCAAATGGAATCAACCCTTGAACCCTGCCGCGGGGGCTGTTCGTTGCCGCTCAAAAATCATGCCGGATCGCGCCCCCGTAACGATCTTTCTATGTTAGTGCCTTCGGGTGGGGGCGTGTGTGGCCTGTATCACACACTAAAATGGACGAATGGCAACCACGATTCGTACCGCAACTCCGGCGGATGTGCCGCAGATTCTCGCGTTTATTCGCGCACTGGCCGTCTACGAGCGAGCGCCGGACGCTGTAACGGCAACCGAAGCGGGACTGATGCGGGACGGCTTTGGCCCCAGCCCCTTTTATTCCTGCCTGATAGCCGAGCATGACGGCCAGCCGGCGGGCTTTGCCCTTTATTTCTTCAACTACTCCACCTGGATGGGACAGCCGGGGATTTACCTGGAGGATCTGTTCGTCCATCCGGAGTTTCGCGGGCTGGGCATCGGCAAGGCGCTGCTGAAGAGGGTTGCGGCCATCGCCGTGGAAAAAGGCTGTTCGCGCCTGCAGTGGGAGGTGTTGGACTGGAATACCCCGGCAATCGAGTTCTACCGGGCTATGGGAGCCGAATTTCTGGATGAGTGGCGGAATGTGCGCGTCAGCGGCGAGGCGATTGAGCGGCTGGCCGGCGAAGTGGATCAAACGACGGAGGCCGCGCAGTGAACCACCTGCGGTGGGGCAGACGGCGCTTGCGCGCCATGAGATTCGTCGATCAGGAGGCTGTCCAGTGAGAATCAGAGTGATCGGCGGAGGACTGGCTGGGCCTGAGGCTGCTCTGACCGCAGCTCGGCTGGGCTGCCAGGTGGATCTCTACGAGATGCGAGCTGTCGTGGACGGAATACCGCGGCTCACGCCGGCTCACCAGACGACGGAGTTCGGCGAGCTGGTCTGCTCCAATTCATTGAAGAGCGAGTCGCCCAATACAGCGCCGTGGCTGCTGAAGCAGGAGATGCGGCGGGGGCACTCCGTGCTTTTGCGCTTGCGGATGCATGCGCCGTACCGGCAGGTCACGCGCTGGCCGTGGATCGAGTGGAGTTTTCGCGGCGGATTGCGCGAGGCGATTGCGGCCGAGCCGCTGATTCGCGTGATCCGTGAGGAAGTCACATCGCTCGACCAAAACGAGGACGACGTGGCGTGCGCTGTGGTGGCTACCGGGCCTCTTACTTCCGATGCGCTGAGCGCCGAGATTGCGCGCATTACCGGGTCAGAGCATTTGGCCTTTTACGATTCCATCTCGCCGATTGTGGATGCGGATTCCATCGATATGGAGAGGGTTTACTTTGCGGCGCGCTGGGACAAGGGGACGGCCGACTACATCAACTGCCCGATGGACCGCGTGGAGTTCGACCGCTTTCTGGATGCGCTGTTGGAGGCCGAGGCTGCGGAGAGCAAAGAGTGGGAGAAGCTCGACTATTTCGAGGGCTGCCTGCCGATCGAGGTGCTGGCGCGGCGGGGACGCGATACTCTGCGCTTTGGGCCGATGAAGCCGGTGGGACTGCGCGACCCGCGCACCGGCAAGACGCCCTGGGCTGTGGTGCAGTTGCGCAAGGAAAATCTGCGCGCCGACAGCTATAACCTGGTGGGCTTTCAGAATCATTTGAAATTTGGCGAGCAGGCTCGCGTGCTGCGGCTGATTCCGGGGCTTGAAAACGCGCGCTTCCTGCGCTACGGGCAGATTCATCGCAATACTTATATCCAGGCGCCGCTGCTGCTGGATGAGACGCTGCGCCTGAAAAAGGAGCCGAAGCTACTGTTCGCCGGGCAGCTTTGCGGGGTCGAGGGCTATACGGAGTCGATCGCCACCGGGTTGCTGGCGGGGATTTATGCGGCTGCGCTGGCTCGCGGCGAAGAGCCCGTGCCTGCGCCACGGGCGACTGCTCTCGGGTCTCTGGTCCACTACATTACGCACGCCGATCCTAAGGACTTTCAACCGGCTAACATTACCTTCGACCTGCTGGAGCCGCTCGATGAAGAAGTGCGCAAGAAGATTCGCGACAAGAAGGAGCGGCACCGGCTGGTTTGCGAGCGGGCGCTGGCGGCGTTCGATGCTTGGTGGGCGTCCAACGTACTCCTCAGAACATAGTGCCCGCCTATAGTGAATAGATTTCTGCGGTAATCTGTTTGCGGATAAGTTTCTAATGGCAGAAGATTGGCATCAAACAATCTCGTGGGAACGCAATGACGAGTGGCCGTTTAGGTGGGTCCCTCGCCTAGTTGAAAAGCTGCGTGAACAGAATTTGAGGCCTATCGACACTTCCCACCTCTGGATATTGTCTGATTACAGCGGAATGCAACGCAGTAGTCGATTTTTCTCTATCGGCGTCCTAATTGCGGATGCCGGCGGTTTGAAAAACTGGGAATTGAAGCGCGTTGCCGTTCGCCGGCAATTTCTCAATGATGGTAGGCGGATGTCGTTCAAGAACCTTAACGATGGCAATCGTCGAGCTGCGCTTGTGCCGTTTCTTGATGCCGCTGACGAAATTCGCGGGCTCAGTATTGTTTTCGCGATCGATAAACGGATCGAACATTTCGGTGGATTTGATGGATTTCACAAAGGATTAAAGGAACGCAGCATCATACTCGGCAACTGGAAGTCTTCCAGTTTCGAACGGATGATCACGGTTACCCACATAATCAGTGTGTTATTGGGAATGGTCACCAGGGAAGGACAGAACGTCACCTGGATCTCAGACGCTGATGACTCGTTTGCTACAGATATGCACAAGCAGGATTGCGCGAGAATGATGGGGAGATTAAGCAGCCTGTATGTGCGGCATAACTTGGGGTCGCTATCTATTGGCACAACCGAACTTGACGAAGGGGATCGGTATGAAGAAGACCTTGCTGCCATACCAGATATCGCGGCGGGTGGTGTCGGGGAACTATTCAATAGAATTTTGATGGAATTCGGCAAGGTGCCTGGAATCGCATTTCTCGGTCCCAAAAATCTAAGCAATAAGTCTGAATTGATAACATCTTGGTTTTTCTACCCTAACAACTGGCACCAAAAGATCGCCTGCAGCGTCCAACAAATTTCGAAAGGACATTACCGAATTGGAGTTTTGGGAGAGCCAAATGATGATCCATTGAGCACATCTTTACTGAGGCCACTCTGAGTTCATGACTTCCCCACGTCATAAACCATCCGTAGCCTACTTCTTCGCAATACACCTTAATCGATTGTGTGGGATGATGGGGTTGACGGGCTTGGGCTACGAAGATGATGAACCCTGCACAACTGCTCTCTAATCCCATCGCCGCAATCGGCTTGCGCGCTGCTTTGGGCGGTTACGTGATCTATATGGCGCGCAAGTTCTATGCCGATCCGCTGGGGTATTTTCGCAAATCGGTGCGGGGGATGCTGGAGTTCGAGTGGTTGGGGCCAGTGGTGCGCGGGCTGGCCTGCTTTTGCCTGTGGGGCGGATGCTTTATTGTTGCGACGACGATTGCGGTGCAGATTTTTGGGCTGCATGGCGATTTGCTGGCATGCGTGCTGATTCTGTTGGCTGCAATCGCTACGTGGTTTCTGCTTCCCGTGCGAGTGGACCGGAGCTCCGCGGATGATGCTGGCGTTGAGAATCTGCGCAGGCCGAAGTAGGTTTCCATGCCGCGGCGCTGAATCGCGGAAATCTTCCGGGGCTAAAGCCCTCAGTTACTCTGCTGGCTAAATGCGGGGGTTGAAACCCCCGCCTCCCTCCGGATCAAATGCCTATTTCATTTTTGGGCTTTTTGCGGCCCGACTAAAGTCGTGCCCTGTTATAAAGCCTCTTGTTTGCGCTCTTTTACTACAGTCGTGCCTTCTTACGAAGCCTGTTGTTTGCACTCTCTTACTGAAGTCGTGCCCTGATGCAAAGCTGGCTTATGAAACATGCTCTTGGGTGGGAACGTGTACCCTGAAGAATGGAGCGTGTTGATGCGTTGGATTTCAATTTTGGCCTGTTCGATTGGCGTGACGGCGATGTTTGGAGCGGGCGCAAACGCCGCATTAGGGCAGGGCGCGACGCACTTGATGCTTCCACCGGCGCCGAAGGCGCTGCTACCGGAGGCGTTTGCGGGATGGGTTGCGGCGGAGGCGCCTGAAAAGTTTGCCGATGCAGGACATGCAGATCCGGCTAACGCAGCAGCCCTCAAGGAGTACGACTTCACCGACGGAGCACTGGGCAGCTACAAGCGCGAGGGCGAAACGCTGAGCCTGCGCGCACTGCGTTTTCACGACGCCAGCGGGGCTTACGGGGCCTATACGTTCTATCGGCAGAATGGATGGCCGAAGGAAGAGATCGGGTCGGGCGCAACCTCAAGCCACAACCGCGTGCTCTTCTGGCTTGGCAATACCATGGTGGACGCAAATTTCTCTCAAATCGGCCCAATGTCCGGGTCTGAGTTGCGCGAGTTGGCGGGCCAGTTGCCTGTTCCCGAAGGGAACAGGTCGATCATGCCACCGATTCTGGCTTTTCTGCCCAAACAGTCGCTTGATGGGCAGACCACGCACTATGCGGTGGGTCCGGCGAGCTATGTGGGAGCCGGCGGCGTGCTGCCGGCTGAACTGGTGGGCTTTGACCGTGGCGCAGAGACTGTGACCGCAAATTACTCGCTGCGTTCCGGCCCCGCTACGCTGACCATCATCGACTATCCCACGCCGCAGATGGCGATGGCGATGGAGACAAAGATTCGCGATTACATCAAATTAGGCAGCGGGGCGGGCAGCAAGGCGCAGCCGCCGTGGCCCAAGCCGCTTCAGGACTCCGGCCAGGCATCACTCGGGGTGCGCCGCAGCGGGCCGCTGGTTGCAGTGGTAAGCGGGGACGCGATTCAAGACGAAAGTCAAAGATTGCTGGCCACGGTTCACTTCGAATCCGACCTCACTTCGATTCCTCAGCCCACGGAATCGGAGGTAGCGAAGACCGGAAAGCTCCTCCTGGGCATCTTCGCGCTGGTGTTGATCGGCTCGAGCGCCGCAATCCTGCTGGGATTCTTTCTTGGCGGGGGACGGGCGCTCTATCGCATGGCGCGGGGAAAGCCGATTTCGTCGGTTTTCGACGAGGAATTCATCCGCATCGATCTGCATGAGGAGTGGGTTGAACCAGAACCGGCAATTGACAAGCCATGCCGGGAGGACTAAGGGCACATTCAAACCTGTGGATAACAGGAGATTAATCCTAGAAAACACCCATAAATGCCTGGAAAACAAGGGAGCAAACAGGCGAAGACACGTCGAAAACATGTCTCCATGCATTCAAGAAAAGTTATTTGCAAGTCATTGAATCAAAACGAATTATTTCTTCCCAGATTTCTTCTTGACACTCCCACCCCCCGCTCCTACTATGCAGCCAGAAAGTTCTGATGGTTTTGCCTCCGTTGGAACTATTCTCCCTGAGGAGAGAGCTGCCCTGTTGCCGGGCGGCTCTTTCCGTTTTAAAGGGGTTATGGGCGGGCGGCTTCGGGGGTCTGGTTCGGATCAGCGGCTGAATCGGTCCACTGTCTTCCGCAGGCTTCGCAACGCCAGGAATTGGCCGGATCGACCGCTTCAAGCACCGGATCTTTTGCGCCACATTGTGGACAAGCGGGCGGCTCGAACTCGGGCGGATCAATTTTAGATTGCTCGATGATCTCCTGCGGGATGGGTTGCTCGGCAATTCTGCGCGCCTGTTCGAGCTGATCGGCGGCTACAAGAAGACGGGGATTGATTGCGCCGAATGAATAACGCGTTCCTGGTTGCGCGATCCAGCTCTCGATACCGGCGCGGCGCAAAACCTCGGCGAGCTGCCACGCCTCTTCGCGGTCTTCGCACTCGCACAACGGCGTCTTCCACGTGTATTCATGCGGCTGATCGGTGTCTTCCTGGCCGAAGAAGGGATCGTAGCCATGATTCTGCTGCTCCCAGTCGACGGTTGCGGGAGGATTTGGTTCGGTACCCGGAATGTCCGCATGATTCTGAGCTGCGTCAGGCGCTCCCGGGTCGCCTATTCCGCGCTTTCTCATCTCGTCGCGCAGAATCTGCTGTGCGGTTTCAGTGAGATCGGCGAAGTCATCTGCCAGTTCGAGTAGTTCTTCTTCGCTCTTCTCTCGGTAGAGTTCTGATAGCCTTTGCCATTCCTCGAACGGGTTTGCTTGCATGGGCAGCAGTATAGTCGCTTTACGCTACCCATCGGTCAGGATAAAATCAAACGAGCAAGCCGATGTAGCTCAGTTGGTAGAGCAGCTGATTCGTAATCAGCAGGTCGCCAGTTCAAGTCTGGCCGTCGGCTCCATTCTTCTTCCTCCCGGTCCCCGGCCCGCCAATTGCTAAAACTTCCTCATGGGGTTCGCTAGGGTTCAGCCGCGTTTTGTCCTCTTATGCCCGGTTATCCACAGGGGTGAAATCTTCGGGTGCGCGGTGCGAACCAAGACAGGTACCCGTTATCCACGTATTTTTTTGCTAAGACGGTAGTTCTAATCCGTTTATCCACGCATACTCTTGGCATAATCGTGAGCAAGAGCGGTTCCTCCGTATCTGTTCCATAAGTTACGTTCAGGACCTGATTCGGGAATTCGAGTTCAGAAGACGAGGTGAATTTCCGCGACAGAGCCGTAACCGGGGTTCCCAGAGACAGGCCATCGCCGCTGGGACAAGTGAAACCCCTTAGGAGCACGCAAGAGTGACCAGCTATAGCCGTCAGGATGTGTTGCGTATCTTGCAGATCAGTTCCCACCAGTTGCAGGGGTGGGAGCGAGCCGGACTGATTCCTCAGCGGCAGACCTATTCATTTCAGGATCTTGGGCAGTTAAGGATTCTGCGCGCGCTGCGCGAGGAAGACGTCTCCGCGGCCTCGATCCGGCACTCGGTCATGGCCATGAAGGCCGTGGCGGGTATGGACAATCCGCTGCTTGAGGCTTGCGTGATCAGGACCGGGACGCGGCTGGCCTTTCGGCATCGTGGAGCCATGGTGGACCCGATTCGCCGTCAGTTGCTCTTCGACTTTGAGCGTGTAGACCGTATGGACCCGTCATCGGCTGGCTCCGATTTGTATTCGCTGCGGCGGCCGGACTTGGCGCTCCCGAGCGGCGTGCAGGATCGCTTTATGGCCGCTGTTCAGGCCGAGGAGGCGGGCGAGAGGACGCGTGCCATCAAGCTTTATGAGGAGATTCTGGAGATCGATCCGGAGTACGCGGCGGCCTATATCAACATGGGCACGATTCTCTTCCACCAGCGCAATTATGCTGTGGCCGAAGAGCTCTATCGCCGCGCAACGGTGGCCGATCCCTCATATGTGCTGGCCTACTTTGACCTGGGCAACGTGCTGGACGAGTTGCAGCGGCTGGATGAGTCAATCGCGGCTTACCTGCAGGCGGTGACGCTGGCGCCCCGCTATGCCGACGCGCACTATAACCTGGCCCTGGCTTACGAGCGCAAGGGAGACCGCAGGCACGCTCTTCGCCACTGGCAGTCTTATATCCGGCTGGACAACCGCGGACCCTGGGCAGACCATGCACGGGGACAGGTTCGCAAGCTCATCGGGCGCGAAAAACTCGCGATCGCCTGGCGGGCGGAGAGCTTTATTCCGCCTCGCAAGGGGACGGCGGAGCTGAGGCTGGTTGAAGGCTGAGTTTGCGAGGCGACTGGTTGCCGCGTCACTGAGTGTTAACTGGCATGGTCTTTCTGGCGTGTGGCTTTTACAGCCGACAGAATTCCTATGCCCACCATGACAATGGCTCCGGCTACAATCCAGTGTGCTGGCATACGCATCAGGTGCGCGGCGTAGGCCAGCCTGCCAATCAGGATCGCGAATCCGGCAGCGTAAATTCCAAACGACATAGAATCTCCTTTATCGGGTCAACCGTTTGGCCGTTGATCGTTTCCCTTTGTGTGGTGTGAGGGCGGGAATGGGTTGACTTGCGCACAGAATGCATACAGTGACAGCATCGCATTTCGCTCAATATAGGTCTGAGCGATTTAGACCAGTCGTGGAATCGATCATTGCGATTGAGACGGAAGCCCTCCCAGGTCCGAGAATCCGGACCTGGGGCACCCGGGAGACCGCAGGCACGCTCTTCGCCACTGGCAGTCTTATTTCCGGCTGGACAACCGCGGACCGTGGGCCGACCACGCACGCGGACAGATTCGAAAGCTCATCGGGCGTGAGAAGCTGGCGATCGCCGCGCGGGCGGAGAGTTTTATTCCGCCCAGCAGAGGGACGGCGGCGCTGAGGCTGGTGTAAGCAGGTGTGGCATTGAAGACCCTTTCTGTAGTACACTGCAAACATTGATGGCAAGACCTGTTCGTCCTCGCAAGGTTGTGGATGAAACAACGGTAGTGCGCTGCGCCATAGGCAGGGGAGTGATTCGGGAAGAGGTCTGGCAGAGCGAAAGCGGCGAAGTGGTCCGCTATAACCTGGCCTTTATTTGCCACCAGTTATGCAGCACTGATAATGGTCGGGTACTGGGATACGACAACCGGCACGGAAATCACCACCGGCATTTCATGGGTAGGGAGGGATCGGTTCAGTACCCAGGATATGACGTTCTGATGACCAGATTTCTTGCTGAGGTTGAGATATTGCGGAAGGAGACACGATGAAGATTACGGTTCGTTCGGACGGATTTGAGGGTTACAAAAAGCGCGCTATGGCGCGGGCCGCAAAGCTGGCTCGCCGTGAGCGGGTGCGACCCGAGATGACCATCACCTTCGACAACCCTCTGGAGATGCTGGAGGTGCTGACCGCGGAGCGAATCCGGCTGTGCGAAACGGCACGGCTTCAACCTTTCTCCATCACAGCCTTGGCGGCCGAGTTGAAACGCGACCCCAAGAGCGTTCGCCGCGACGTGCTGAAATTGGAGGCCGCTGGTGTGATTCGTTTGCAGGAACAAATCAATCCTGGCCACGGACGTGTGCGGATCGTTGAGCCTGCGGCGCACCGGTTTGAATTGATTGCCAGTTTCTGAGGAAGGGATAATCTTTTGACGCTGCCTTGAAAGCCTCGTCAGCAAGCGAATGATGCGATATACCAGTGTTTAGTGAATTCTGATGGGCCTGGAATTGGTAGGGCTCCATAGCCACAGCCGAGCTCCGAATCTTGCGCACGGACTTTCCAACCCGGCGATTGCATAGAAGCTGGTAGCAACACCTCATCGCTTTCGTCGTACACAAACCCACGCGAGGCCCAGATCATTCCGCCCAAATTGATCGTAAGAAGTCGTGCGCTTCCATTCGCGGGAGTAGCACGGACTGCTTTCACATATGCAGGATATCTCGCATAGAAGTGAATAGTGTCACCGGCATTGTTGCAGAAGCGGATAAAATCCATTGAACGCAAGCCCACACCGAGGACGACTAACGGCAGAACGGCGCTGATCACAGCTCGCCACCACTCTCGCCGCCAGAACGATCGGACTGCGAGAATTGCAGCCCAAATAGCTATCGCGGCCCATGCGAGCAGCAGCGCTGGCACGCCCACCATCACGAAAAAGAAATCTGGAGCGACAGGAGTGGCTTCAAGAGCAATCAGAAGCAGCGGGAATCCTATTGCAACCCACATAGGCCAAAGTGGAATACGCTCCTTGTTTGATGAGTTCTGATAATCGGACATAGCAGTACTCCTCTTGAAGTTAGCTAGTGACTAAAAGCTAATAGCTAGAAGCTGCATTTATATCTTCGTCGTCCGCTGGACGGCGCGGACGCCGGCTACGCGGCGGAGGCCGAGGACCATGCGGTTGAGGTGGCGCAGGTCTTCGGCTTCAACCACGAACTCGATGATGGCTTCGCCGTCATCCGTCGCGGCTGATGTCGACGGTGCGGATGTTGGTGTTGTCGTCGGAGATGACGGCGGTTAGCTCCTTCAACATGCCGGTGCGGTCGTCGCAGAAGACGGTGATCTTGACCGGGTAGCGCTGGGGACGGCCGGCGACTGGTCGCCTACGCGGGACCACTCGACGGCGATGCGGCGGTCGCTCTCGTAGAGCAGGTTCTGCACGTTGGGGCAACTGCGCGCATGGACGGCGACGCCTTTGCCGCGGGTGACGTAGCCGATGATCTCTTCGCCGCGAATGGGGTTGCAACAGCGCGCGCGATAGACGAGCAGGTCGTTCTGGCCCTCGACCTGGAGCGAGTCGGAGCCGGTGAGGTGCAGCTTGCGCACCGCGTCAGACATGGCCGGCTCGCCGCTGCCGGGCTTGGCCTCGGGAGCGGGCTCGGCTCGGGCAGATTGGTGCAGCCGGGCGCCAGCTTGTTGAGCACCTGGTGGGCGGAGTGCTTGCCCTGGCCCAGAGTGGCCAGCAGATCGGCGGCGGTGGCCACGCCGTATTCGTTGGCGATGCGGCCCAGATCCTGATCGTCGATCTGGCTCATCGGGACTTTGAATTTGCGCGCCTCGCGCTCCAGCAGCTTGCGGCCGATTTCGACGGCGCGGCGGCGCTGGTCTTCGTTGAGCCAGTGCTTGATCTTGTTGCGGGCGCGGGGGCTCTTGACGAAGGTGAGCCAGTCGCGGCTCGGCTTGTGATCTTTCTGGGTGACGATTTCGACGATGTCGCCGGTGCGCAGCTTGGTGCGCAGGGGCGCCATGCGGCCGTTGACCTTGGCGCCGACGCAGGTGTGGCCCACCTCAGTGTGGATGGTGTAGGCAAAGTCGACCGGCGTGGCGTCGGCCGGAACCACAACCACCTTCCCCTTGGGCGTGAAGGTGTAGACCTCGTCGGGATAGAGGTCCATCTTCAGGCTGGAGAGGAATTCGTTGGGGTCGGTCATCTCCTTTTGCCACTCGACGAGCTGGCGAATCCAGTTCAGGCGCTCCTCGTCGCGGGCCGTCATGATCGCTCCGCCGGCTTTGTACTTCCAGTGGGCGGCGATGCCTTCTTCGGCGATGCGGTGCATCTCTTCGGTGCGGATCTGCACCTCGAACTGATGGCCGCTGGCGCCCATGACCGTGGTGTGCAGCGACTGGTAGCGGTTGGCGCGGGGGATGGCGATGAAGTCCTTGATGCGACCCGGCACAGGCCGCCACAGGGTGTGAATGAGGCCGAAGACGGCGTAGCAGGAGGCTACGTCCTGGGTGATGACGCGAATGGCGAGCAGATCGTAGACCTGGTCGAAGGAGACCTTGGAGCGCTCGATCTTCTGGTAGATGGAGTAGAGGCGCTTGATGCGCCACTCGACGCGGGCTTCGATGCCGTTTTCGCGCAGTTGCTCGACCAGCGTGTCTTCAACGCCGCGCAGAAACTGCTCGCCCTCGATGCGGCGGGCTTCGACGGCGGCCGAGACTTTCTCGTAGCTGACGGGATCGGTGTAGCGGAAGGCCAGGTCCTCAAGCTCGCCGCGCACTTTGCCCATGCCCAGGCGGTGAGCCAGCGGAGCGTAGATGTCCTGGGTCTCGCGGGCGATGGCTTCCTGGCGGTCGGGCTTGAGGTGCTCAAGGGTGCGCATGTTGTGGAGGCGGTCGGCCAGCTTGATGAGCACAACGCGAACGTCGGCGACCATGGCCAGCAGCATCTTGCGCACGTTTTCGGCCTGGCGGTCTTCGCGGTTGGCGAACTGGATTTTGTCGATTTTGGTGACGCCCTCGACGATGTGGGCCACCTGGTCGCCGAACTCGGCCTGGATTTCTTCGTTGGTGGCGGGCGTGTCTTCGACCGAGTCGTGCAGCAGGCCGGCGGCGATGGCGGTCGCGTCCATCTTCATCTCCGCCAGCACCTCGGCTACTTCAAGCGGATGGATGATGTAAGGCTCGCCGGAGGCGCGCATCTGGCCTTCGTGATGCTTGACGCAGAACTCCCATGCTTTGCGGATGAGGGAGACGTCTTCACTGGGACGGTTGGCGTGGACCTGCTTGAGCAGCGCTTCAATGCGCTGGTCAATGGCGCTGCGGTCCGCATTGGGCACAGCAGCCTGCACTTCCACCGCGGGAGACGGGGGCGCGCTGGGGATATCTGCCGGTATGGGCTGCCGGACTGTCGCCATGCTTTATTATAGGCCGCTTCAGTTCGACGCGCATGAAAGTGGTGCTTGGAACAAACGCATGTTAGTTTGGCGCGTGTGCGCATTCGATGGTCACAACCGCACAACCACGCTTGACCGGCACACGAAGCTTGAGATCATTCCCTGCAACCTCAGCGTGCAAATCAGTGGCCTGGTCTTCGCCTGGATGAAGCACGCGAACGGAAATGATGCGCTCTTTGCTCCGGGGTATATTCCTGAGGGCCACGGTAACCTCGTCGACATTTTTAGCGAAGGTAACGGGAATGGCGTAGCCGCCTGGAACCTCAAAGATATTGGCGAGAGCCGCGCGATTCTCGACCGAGATCGCATGGGGCTCCAGAACCCACTTTTTGCCGCGAATGGCCGCCAGCAGTGGACCGTAATCGAGGAAGTACCGGTCAGACCAGGCGTCTGGAACGATTGTGTGGTCGGCGCCTTGGACGGGAACGGTGGGAAAGACTCCAAGATAAAGATGGCGTTGAAACATTGCGTCGGGATCGGGCCGCAAAACATTGATATCGTGAACCCAGGCGATCGCCGGCTTGCGCACGGAGAGCATCGCAGTGAGGTTGATCATCTCAGGATAGTCGCCGGACTCATCATAGAAACCATCCACATAGCGGTTGATGTCGATTCTCCTGACCAAGGGGTTTGCATAAATAAACTTGCCTGCTTCATGGAAGATGGCCGCGATTTTGGGCATTGCTTCTTTCCACGAGACGATCAGAGACCGGGCGGGCCGGCCGTCGATCCAGCTAACGCCGTCATCGCGGTTCACATTGTATTTGGACAACCAGCTCAACACGTCTAAGCAGATGCCATCGCTATTGGGAAGGTACTTCACAAGACGCTGGGCCATTGCGACAAGAATATGCTGCCAGACAGGGTCGGCAGGATCGACAAAAACACTATTGAACCATGAGGTGAACAACTTACCGGCACGGTCACGGACAACCGCGTCCGGAATCTGGTAGTTGACAAAGTCGTTGGGATCGCGCCATAAATCGTCGTCCGACTTGGCCTTGCGCGGAGGAATGCGTCCCTGGATATCCTCCTGGATATAGTTCCCGGCCTCCAGGAGGTTGAAATACTCGAGCACATGGAAGCCGGACTTCTTCATCTGGGTGGAATAGTTGCTCATTTGTTCATAGGAGGCTGGCCGGTTGTACCAGGAGTTCCAGGTTTCGTTAGCTGAAACCGGCGGCGCGTACATGCCTTCATACGGGAAGTCGAAATGGGCGTTCCAGTTCACGCTGAATGCCATTTTGCGTAGCTTTTCGTTATCCAGCTCTCCCTGATAGCCGGTATATGTGCCGCATCCATCGAGGCTGTAGACGGCGGGATTGGGCGGATTGAAATAGTTGGAATAGCGATCGACCATCCAGCCAAGCCCGGCGCGCCAGTCGGCGGGATGCGCGACCAGGTCCATGGAAAACCTGATGGGATTCGACGGAGATATCCGGTGATTGATCCGGCTGAGAATCACATCGCCCGCGACTGTGGTATTCAGTTGCATATCGAGCAGCACGTCCTCTGGCGATTGAACGAGACTGAGCGCCACGGCGGCCTGTTCCTCGAAAATGGTGGCGATAGAAACGCTGAAGGCGTCATTCGCGCCTAACAGGCCGCCGTAACGCAGCTTCAGATCGGAGAACGGCACTTGAACAAGAGGGTCGCTCCATTGGACTCCCGCGGTATTGTGGTCCCAGGCCGTCCAGAAGGTGGCGTTGGAGGCGTTGAGCCATGCCAGCTGGGTTTGAATCAGAGTGGTCCACGGCACGCCTATTCCAACAATTTCAAGCTGCCAGCGAATGCTGGAGCGGGTGGGAACGAACCTTTCAGTGACGATGCATTCATTGCGCGTAAGGGATTGCACGTAGGTGCGCTGGACCTGAAGACCGCCGTCAGGTAACGCGCGCGTTTTGGTCTCAACGAGCGGCCGGCATTCGGCAAGCACCGTGCAGGCGTGAAAGGGAACCTCGAGTTTATTCTCACCCAGCTTCAAGCCGATGATATGCCCGTATTTTGTCAGTCCGATGGAGATGCCGGGCGCGGCTATTTCATGTTCGATGGGATCAGGGTCCGACGATGCGGCCTTTTCACCACTGATAGCTTCCTGCGCTAAAGCCGGGCAGGCTGTGAATGCCGCGAGCCACTGCACGAGAGTTCTTCTGGATAGTTTCATGTTAGTCAGGTCTGCCTCAATCTATCGTCACACTACGAAGTCGAAGATACAAGATATGATTATCTTCACGATATGCGCTGCTAAGATCGAAGTGCTATGAGCAGGACTCAATCAGATCGTAGTGCTTCTGGCGCTAAGGTGAACCGTCGCGCCGCTGATCGGTTGCGCAGCGGTTCTCTGTGGGTTTACGCCTCCGATATCGAGAGCGTTGAGTTGCCTGATGGTGACCCTCCCGCGCTGCTTCCGGTGGCCGACAGCCGCGGTCTGCTGCTTGGTACGGCGCTTTATAGCCCTTCGTCGCAGATTGCGCTGCGGATGGTTTCGCGTTCGGGGCTGAATGAGGCGGGTTGGCTTGAGTTGATGGCTTCTCGGCTGCGCGCGGCGATTGCCCGGCGCAGACCTCTGCTCGACGAGCTGAATAATGCCTGCCGGCTCTGCTTCAGCGAGGCGGATGAGCTGCCCGGGCTGGTGGCGGATAAGTATGGCGAGTTGGTGATTCTGCAATTGCTGACCAAGGGGCTGGATTCGGCTGCTGTGCGGGAAAGTTGCGTGCGCGTGCTGCGGGAAGAGCTGGCGCCGGCGGCGATTCTGGAGCGGCCCGATCCGCGGATGCGGGAATTGGAAGGGCTGGCTGCGCCGAGTTCGGAGCCTTTGTTTGTTGCGGATGCCGCAGCACGGCAAGTTGCGAATGAAATTTCTTCAGGGGCTAAAGCCCACAACAAAACTGCTGGCAAAATGCGGGGGTTGAAACCCCCGCCTCCCTCCGAATCAAGTTCTGCTGCCGAATCGAGTTCTTCCGCGGGATCGAGTTTATCCGCGGACAGCCAAATTACGAGTACACAAATTGCGGACTCTCAAATTGCGAGCACGCAATTTCTGCTCAATGGGCTCAGGTTTCATTACGACGCCAATGCAGGACAGAAGACGGGAGCATTTCTGGACCAGCGGACTAACTACGCTGCAGCAGCGGAGTGGGCGCGGAGGCTGGGTGCGACAAATCCAGGAGCGGCTGGACGGGCGCTGGACGTTTGCTGCTACCAGGGCGGATTTGCTCTGCACCTGGCCCAGGTTTCGAACAGGTTACCGGAATCGATTCTTCGCGCGCTTCGCTCGAAGTGGCGGAACGGAATCTGGAAGCCAATCGCGACAGCACTACTGCACAGGTGGATTGGGTGGCGGGAGATGCGTTTGAGATTTTGCGCGACTGGTCTGACAAAGAGAAGTTTGACGCTATCGTGCTCGATCCGCCTGCGTTTGCCAAGACCAAGCGGGCGGTTGAGGGCGCGCTGCGCGGCTACAAGGAACTGAATCTGCGCGCGCTGAAGATGCTGCGTCCCCGGCGGGCTGCTGGTGACATGCTCCTGCTCGCACCACGTGAGTTGGAGCGATCTCGAGGGCAGTGTGGCCTCAGCCGCAGCCGATGCTGGAAGGCGCGTGCGCCTGCTGGAACGGCGCGGCGCCGCTCCCGATCATCCGGTGGTGCTGAATTTGCCGGAGACTGAGTACCTGAAGTGCCTGGTGCTGGAAGTGGAGTGATCAGGCCTGGGCAGCGCGCTGATTGGCAGGCCAGTGCGGCAGGAGCCGGAACAACCAAGCAAAAATGGAACGACGGGGACGGACAGAGGCGGCCAGTTTTTTCTTCTGCGCCTCAGGCCGCAACTGGGCCAGCGTTTCTTTGACCAGTGCGCGCAGGGATTCAGCCTCAAAGGTGCAGGAGCGCAGGTAGGCGGAGACGGTGAGCCCGGCTTCAGCGGCGCGCTTGCGGAGTTGCTCGCACTCCGACGTGCTCATGCGGATGGTAATGCTGGATGACTTCAGATTGCGGTTGGGCAATGCGGCGGGATTGCCTTCGGCCCAGGATTCAGCCAGCGCAGTTGAAGGTGCAGCCAGTGGCGGCGCATCGTCTCCGATCACTTCATAGGTATCGACTGGCGTGGCATTAGAGGGCTGGGTGAACGACCGGTCGCTGGAATCGCCAGGGCGGTAGCGGGCATGAGTGCGCAGGGCATGCTCGTAACTGAGGGTTGCTACATCGTCTTCAAGGGCATCATCATTCCATCCCGGATCTCGGTTAGTCGCGGCTGGTTCGGGCGCGGCCAGCGCTGCCAGCAGATTGGCAAAGCTGGACGGGGAGAGCGACGGCGAGGATTCCCACCCCAGCGACGAAGACCTGTCGCCAGGGGCCCCGGTATTTTCGACGGATTGCTGCATGAGATGGAGCATACTGCGAAGATGGGCTGGGAGCGTGAGGAAATTCCCATGTGAGCAGGCGAGCAAATTCCCGAATCGAAAACGGTGCTTTGCTCGTCCCAAAATGAAACCAGAAGTTGTGACCGGTTAGGATTGGCAGGGGCTAAAGCCCACACATCCTCTTGCGGCAACTTGCGGCACGACTTCACAGGTTGCGGAAAAAAGGCTGGTGAACCGGATAAGGCACGATGGTTTCCACAGGGCGATACGGTATGTATTAGTCATGCGCGGAAATGACGAGCAACAGGAAGCGGTATTCAGCTACATCGGCCTTGAACAGCGAGTGCCGAAGGATCATCCATTACGTGCCATCCGGCAGATGAGCGATGCAGCATTGCGGGAGTTGGACTCCGAGTTCCAACAGCTGTACGCGCGGCGCGGGCGGCCGTCGATTGCTCCGGAGAAGCTGATACGGGCGCAGTTATTGCAGGTACTGTATTCGGTGCGGTCGGAGCGGCAACTGATGGAGCAGTTGGACTACAACCTTCTTTTCCGCTGGTTTGTGGGACTCAACATCGACGACCCGGTGTGGGATGTGACGGTATTTACCAAGAACCGCGAGCGTCTGATTGAGGGCGAGGTTGCCGAACAGTTGTTGCTGGCGGTGGTGGAACAGGCGCGTGCGCATCAGCTTTTAAGCGAGGAGCATTTCACCGTGGACGGTACTTTGATTCAGGCCTGGGCCAGCCGTCGCAGCTTCCGTGAGAAGCCCGATCCGCCCAGCCGGGGCACGGGAACGCGAGGCCGCAAGCTGCTGCGCGACACGCATGAGTCAGCCACCGACCCGGAGGCGCGTTTGTATAAGAAGAGCGGGGCGGCGGTAGCGGTGCCCAGCTACCTGGGCCATGTGCTGACGGAGAACCGCAACGGACTGGTGGTAGCAGCGATGGTGACGCAGTCCAGCAAGACGGCGGAACGGGAGGCTGCATTGGTGATGGTGGACAAGCTGAAACGCGCCGTGGTGAGCACGCTGGGCGCCGACAAGAGTTATCAAGAGGAGCAGTTTGTTGGTCAGTTGCGCGCCCGCCGCATCAGGCCGCATGTAGCCGAATACGCGCCCAATCCGAAATGGCCCAACTGGCTTACCGGAGAAGAACGCAACAGCGAAGGATTTGCCATCAGCCAGAGGAAGCGGAAGCTGGTGGAGAAGGTGTTCGGCTGGGCCAAGCAAGATCGGGCCGTCCGGCAGGTAAAACTGCGCGGCAGGGCACGAGTCGACTGGCTGTTTAGCCTGGTTGCCACAGCGCACAACCTGCTGCGCATGCAGAAGCTGATTCCGGCGCAGTAAGTCCGGGGGATAGGTGTCTCTGGAGGCCGCAAAATCGGATCTCCAGAGGAGCAAATCAACAGCAGTACAACCGATTTGAAGTGAAAAAACTCAACGGTGCGACTCGGAATCGAAAAATGAACGACTTTTTCCGCAAGCTGTGAAGTCGTGCCCTGTTACAAAGCTCGTTGCTTCCATCCTCTTACTGAAGTCGTGCCCTGTTACAAAGCTCGTTGCTTCCATCCTCTTACTGAGGTCGTGCCCTGTTACAAAGCTCGTTGCTTCCATCCTCTTACTGAAGTCGTGCCCTGTTACAAAGCTCGTTGCTTCCATCCTCTTACTGAAGTCGTGCCCTGTTACAAAGCTCGTTGCTTCCATCCTCTTACTGAGGTCGTGCCCTGTTACAAAGCTCGTTGCTTCCATCCTCTTACTGAAGTCGTGCCCTGTTACAAAGCTCGTTGCTTCCATCCTCTTACTGAAGTCGTGCCCTGTTACAAAGCTCGTTGCTTCCATCCTCTTACTGAAGTCAAGCCCTGCTACGAGGCATGGCTCGAAAGGGTTTTCGCGGCCTGTGAGGATCCCCGTTCCACAAAGACATCCAAATGCGACTGGCCTGGAGCGTAGTACGCAATCCTGACTGCGTGCTATCAGGCGTAAGCGGAGTCGCATGCCGCGGGTTCGGGGAGAATGCGGCCGGGGAGACGCAGGAGTTGGGTGATTGCCTCGGCGCTCAGGGGGCGGGCGAAGAGAAAGCCCTGGCCGAAGCGGCAGCCCAACTGGCGCAGCAGGCGATATTGCTCGCAGGTTTCGATGCCCTCGGCGACCACGTCCATGCCCAGCACGCGGGCCAGTTCAATGATGGTGCGCACGATCTGCAGCGGCTGATCGCCCTCGGTCATGCGGCCCACAAAAGAGCGGTCGATCTTGAGCACGTCGAAGGGAAAGGAATGCAGGTGGTTGAGGGAGCTGTAGCCGGTGCCGAAGTCGTCCATGAGCAGCGAGACGCCCAGCCTGCGCAGGCTGCCCAGCACCTCCAGGGCGATGTGCATGTTGGGAATCAGGCTGGACTCGGTCATCTCCAGGCCGAGCTGGCGGCTGGAGATGCCGGATTGCAGCAGCAGCGCCTCGACGTGGTCGGCCAGGCCCTCGCGCGAGAACTGGCGGGCGGAGAGGTTGACGCAGACCCGCAGGGAGCCGTGGCGGGGATCTTCGCGGCACCAGTTCTGAATCTGGTTGCAGGCCTCGGCGAGTCCCCAGTCGCCGATGGGCAGAATCAGCCCGCTTTCTTCGGCCAGCGGAATGAAGTCCATGGGCGGGATGAGTCCCCGCTCGGGATGAGCCCAGCGGATGAGCGCCTCAAGGCCAATGATCTTGCGGGTGGCGAGCTCGACCTCCGGCTGGTAGTAGAGCACGAACTGGCGCTCGTCGAGGGCGCGGCGCAGGTCGGATCCGCGCGGCCAGCTCGGGAGCTACGGTTGCGGTGCGAGACTTGCGCGAGCCGTTCCCTGCGAAGGATCTGCGCAGTCTGCGCAGCTCCAACTGGCTGGAGACCATATCGGCCAGGCTCTCAAGCATGCGCAGTTCGTCGGAGCGTCAGGCTGGGACGAGGCTCACGCCAGAAGATGGTCAAGACTCCCAGAATCCTGCCGTCGAAAGAGCGCACTGGAACACTCGACAAAGAAATTCATGCCGAGTTGTCTGAGGCGTATGCGCCTGTTCATCGAGGATGGATTGCCCGTAACGATCCGTCATCATTACCGGCCCGTCTTCGGCAAGCACCATATCGAAGATGGAGTTTTTGCGGGGCAGCTCGCGCACATGCTCGCCGCAGTGCGACTTCATCCAGACGCGGCTTTCGTCGGCAAAAGCCGAGAGCGGCCGAATCGGCCTGGAAGTATTCGGCGGCCAGCCGGGTAATGGCGTCGTAGCGGGTTCGGGCGGAGTGTCGAGAATCCCGAGCGACACCAGCGCAGCCAGCCGGGCTTCCTCCTCGTGCCGTTCGATTTTGCCGGTCTCCATCTCAGTTAGTGGCATCTTCTCCGGCTCGCGGCATCGCCCAGCCGCAGCAGTCCCGGCAGGCCCGACATTGCCGAGCCGGCGGCACCACGCGGCAGCGATCGCGGCTACCGCAAAGGGAATGACCGGCATGCTGCATAGGTCACGCACATCCCTTATCGGAAGGGATTACCAAGTGCATGAGGTTACGGAGGGGCTCATCCTGATGAGTACCTGTCCAATGATCCGGTTACTACCTAAGGACTCAAGGCTGACCGGTTTCAGTCCACAGGAAGGTCAGCTGGTCGGCATCGTCCTGGATCTGCTGGTCCACGCCCATACCACGCTGTGGCCACCGGCCAGGCTGTAGTGCAGCAGGATGGGCCGGCCGCTGGTGCTGAGGCCGACTGCAACAGGGCGCGTCATTTTGCGCGCATGGAGCGGGTCAACGCGCGTATCGCTGTCGCCGGTGAAGAACATGACCGCAGGGTAGGCGGTGCCGGCCTTCACATTTTGGTAGGGCGAGTACTTGAGCAGATAGGGGAACTGCTTTTCGTTCTCCGCGGAGCCGTACTCCGTGGTCCAGTAGACCCACCAGAAACTTCTGGAAGCGCAGCATATCCAGCAGCGGATAGCCGCACAGCACGGCTGAGAACAGCTCCGGACGCTGGGTGATGGACGCGCCCATGAGCAGGCCGCCGTTGGAGCGGCCGATGATGGCGAAGTGCTCCGGCGAAGTGTATTTGTTGGCGATCAGGTATTCGGCTGCCGCGAACCAGTCGTCGAAGACATTCTGCTTTCTCTCAAACATTCCCTGCTCGTGCCAGCTCTCGCCGTACTCGCCGCCGCCGCGCAGGTTGGGCACCGCAAACCAGCCGCCCTGCTCCAGCCACCAGGCCGCTCGGCGGGCTCCAGTCGGGGGTATTGCTGATGTTGAAGCCGCCATAGCCGGTCATCAGCAGCCGCTCGGTTCCGTCCTGCTTCAGGCCTTTTTTGCCGGCGATGAACATGGGAACCTGGGTGCCGTCCTTCGACTTGAAAAAGACCTGCTTCAGCTCATATTGGCTGGAGTCGAAGGGAATCTTGGGCTGGAAAAAGACTTCGCGCTTGCCGGTTTCGGTATCGAGCCGGTAGATGGTCGGCGGCACGATGAACGACTCAAAGCTGAAAAAGCCGTAGCGGTCGGTGGTCCGGCCGGAGACTCCCGAGGCGGAGCCGATGCCGTCGTAGTCGATCTTGCCGTCCGGCTTTCCATCCAGGGCGTAGACCGTGGTCTCGGTTTTCACGTCCTTCAGCCGGTTGACGTAGATCTTTCCGCCCACGATGGACCAGTCGTCGATCACATCGGGCCCTTCGGGCACGATGGTCTTCCACGCATCGGGCATGAGTGCCGGGATCGGCCTTGAGGATGCGGCCGTTAGGGCGCTTTATAGTCGGTCTTCACATACCATGCATCCTTGGCGTAGATGGCCGCGAAGCGCGAATCGATGCCCCAGACCAGGACTTCGAAAGGGCGAATCGGGTTTGGTGAGGTCGCGGAAGACGATATCCACGCGGCGGGCGCGGCACGCCGCGGCTAGATGGTCACGACCAGGTAGCGGCCGTCGTCGGTCACTACGCCAGAGAAAAGGTCGTTGGCGGCCAGCGGCTCGCCGCGAAACTCGTGGCCGAAGATCAGCGTGTCGGCGGAAACGGGCGTGCCCAGCACGTGCTGGTAGAGCAGCGTTCCCTCTTTGTTGTTGCGCGCGTAGTAGAGGCTGGCTCCATCGGGCGCAAAGCCGACGCCGAAGTAGCGAGCCGTGGGCAGCTCATCTTCGAGCGTCTTGCCGGTCTTCACATTCAGACAGATGGATGCCGGTTTCGTCCGCTCCGCCGATCCTGCATCGCCGTAGGCCAGCAGCGTTCCATCGCGGGAAACATCCGTCATGAAGACTGAGGTGTTGGGATCGCGGCTCAGCTTGGCCGGATCGATCAGGCGCTGGTCTTTGTCCCGGTTCCAGCCGTGGCGCACATAGATGGAGAACTGCTGCTCGCCGGCCAGCCGGCTGGCTGAAAAAGTAGTTGTTTGCCGCGCTCGAAGGGCGGACTGGTCTCGGAGACGTTTTCCAGAGCGGTCAGGTCGTCCACGGCTTGCGGGCGGATGCGCGCCTGCTTCAAATAGCGCGCGGTGTAGGCATTTTGGGCGTCGATAAAGGCGCGCGTCTCGGGGCTCTTTGCGTCTTCAAGCCAGCGATAGTTGTCAGTGATTTTGGTTCCGAAGTAATCGTCGACTACCGGGGATGGCCTCGACGGCGGGCGGCGGCGGCAGGGTGATGCCCTCGCGGCCGTGAATCGTCTGTGCAATCGCATTGACTCCCATGATTGCCAAAAGCGCCCATCCAAAAGTCTGCTGCATCGAATGCCCCTTGCGGACAGTCTACTTGGAAAAAATGGACCGGCGAGTTGCTCATCCGGATTCAGTCCAGATGCGAACCATCCAGCGGCGCTGAAGCCCGTTAGAATCGACTGAAGTGGAAGAATCGCATCAGACTCAGCCTTCGACTCCACGCGCCTTCACGGTGGGCGCGCGGTCTGGGGATGCTGCGCCCATCGCACGCTCATACGGCGTTCACGGCGACCTGCTGCTGATGGCGTCCACTTTTCTGTCGCGCATCATCGGGCTGGTGCGGGTGAAGTATATCGTCTGGCTTTTTGGCAAGGGCATGGAGGCGGACGCGTTGAACGCCGCATTCGTGCTGCCGGATATGATCTCGTACTTCCTGGTCGGCGGCGCGGCTTCCATCACCTTTGTCACCATCCTTACCCGCTATCGCGAAACGGGGCGGGAGGCCGAGGGGCAGCGGTCGCTGTCGGTGATTCTGACCACAATGTACCTGGTGCTGGGCGGGGCCATTGTGCTGGCCGAGATGATTGCTCCCTGGTTTATCCACTGGATGTTTCCCGGCTTTGGCGCAGAAAAGGCCGCTCTTTGCGTGCTGCTGACGCGCATTCTGCTGCCCGCGCAGTTGTGTTTTTTTGCCGGCGGCATCTTTGGCGCGGTTCTGCTGGTGCGCAAGCAGTTCAGCGTGCAGGCGGTCACGCCGCTGATCTACGGCATGGGCACCATTGTTGGCGGTTTGCTGCTGGTGCGGCGCATTGGAGTTTCATCGCTGGCTATCGGAACTGTGGCGGGCGCGTTGCTTGGGCCGTTTCTCCTCAATTGGATCTTCGCGCGGCGGGCGGGTGCGCGGTACCATCCGATTCTGGACTGGCACGACGAGGGATTGCGCGACTGGGTGCGGCTCTCGCTTCCGCTGATGGCGGGCATTTCGCTGGTGACGGCCGATAACTGGATCATCGCCCACTTTGCCTCGAACACCAGCGGCGCGGTTTCGCTGATGAGCTATGCAAAGCAGCTCTTTACCGCGCCGATGGCGGTGCTGGCGCAGGCGGCGGGTGCGGCTTCAATGCCGTTTTTCGCCAGCCTGTGGTCGCAGCAGCGGCGCTATGACTTTGCTATCGGCGTGGCGGACTCGGTATCGAGGGTCGCTGCACTGGGGCTGCTGGCGGCCTCGGGCATGGTGGCGTTGGGTCGGCCGATGATCGACCTGTTCTTTACCGGCGGACGCTTTTCGGCTGGCGATTCGCGGGAGTGCGCCGCGTACTTTGCGATCTTCTCCGTCGCGCTGTTTCTGTGGTCGGCGCAGGCTATTTATGCACGCGCTTTTTATGCAGCCCAGAACACGTTTGCTCCCATGGCGGCGGCAACGATTGTGACGGTGGTTTCGCTGCCTATTTATGCCGCGTTTTACCACTGGCAGGGCGCGATGGGGCTGGCGATCGCGTCCGATGTGGGCATTGCGCTGCAAACCGGAACCATCGCATTCCTGCTGCATAACCGGCACATGGTTTCGCTGGCCAGCCTGGACTTTGCCGAATTGGGCCGCTGCCTGCTGGCCTCGCTGAGCAGCGGCACAGTTGCCTGGTTGGCTATCCTTGGCATGGGGAGCTTGCTGGGCTATCTGGTTCACCCGCATGTGAATGCGCAGATGCGCTGGATTGACCTGGGCCAGATTCTAGCCGGCACCGCTGTTTGGACGGTAGCCGCAATGTGGGTTCTGGAGAGAGCGGGTTCGGCCCTGCCCAGGGTGATGATGAAGCGGCTGGGACTGATATAAGAGATCTCCAGACCGTTTCCGGCTCATTTTTTCTATTCTATTTTCTATCTTTTTAGGAGACTCTCGGTGCAGTTCGTTTTCCTCCGGCGGGGCTAAAGAGGTTGCGGAAAAAGGCCCAACGAAAAGCGACTTTGGCAAAGGATAGGTTGGCAGGGGCTGAAGCCCGATTCATTCCACTAACCTTATCGGCTCGGCTAAAGCCGTGCCCTTGTTGCAAAGCCCCTTAATTGAGTTTTTCCGCAGCCTGCAAAGCCCGCATGGAAGTTGTGACATTTGCGGCACCCCTCGGCTTCGCTCAGGGCCGGCTTTGACGTCGCGCCCTGATACAAAACCGGATATTTCAACAAGCACCTAAAAACACACAAGCCCCAGCCGATGCGGGAGCTTGCGTGCGGGAGCGAAAGCTGAAACAAAGTTACGCCTAGACCGGCTTGGGTGCCTCAGGCACGGTCTGGATTGCTGAAGACCTGGCTTCGGGCTTGCGAATGTCGATTCCGCCCTTGAAAAAGGCGCCGTCTTCAATGCTGATGCGGGCAGCGGAGACATCGCCGGTGAGTGAACCCTCGGCGCGAATTTCCACGCGGTCCGAGGCAGAGATGTTGCCGCGAATCTTGCCTAGAATCACGATCTCGCGAGCGGTGATGCTGGCCGCTACCTGGCCGTTGCGACCCACGGTGACACGGTTGCCAGGAAGGTTGATGCTGCCCTCGACTTTGCCGTCGATATACAACGACTCCGAGCCGCTGATTTCGCCCTTGACGAGCAGTCCTTTGCCGATAGTGGCCTGCTCGCCGTTCGCGGCAGGGGCGCGATTGGTGGGCTCAACGACCGAAGGGGCCGGCACGGGGCGGTAGGGTTCCGGAGAAGGGGCGGGTTGGGACGGTCCGGGCTGGGTGGGTTTCCACATTGCGCTCACGATAAGATTCCTTTTCTGTCCTGAAGGGACTGGGGTAAAAAGGCAATAAAATTGCCTGGGATCAAATATCTGTACTTTCGGGCTGCCGGATGATCATGCTCCGGCAACCACGGACGGCTTCATGCTCGATGGTACGCCTTCGCGGTTCCCCAGAATGCCGCGTTACGGCTATTTTAAGCCGATCCGCCGGTTTAGGTAAAACATGGGAAAGCAACGGCTATCGGCGGCCATAGTTGGGAAATTTCGGGCGGAGAGGCAGGGGGTAAAGCCGAGGTCTTCCATACTGTTTTCTTCAACCACGGGTTGCATATAGCCTACTCTTAGTTCTATGACCGATCGTGAATTGATGGTGCGGATCGCTCGCTCTGCGGGGCAAAAGGCCGGGTATAAGCAACTGGTTCGCGAGTTGAGCCTGGGCGGCGGACGAGAGCGGCGGCTGCTGCTGGAGCAACTGGCGCGGCTGACCGCGCGCGGGGAACTGCTGAAGCTGGACCGCGAGCACTGGAGCATTCCCAAGCTGGCGGGAACGCGGGATAATCTGGCCGCCGGCAGGCTCGATCTGCATCGAGACGGCTACGGATTTGTGCGGCCCAATGCAAGGCAGGCTTCAGGCACTGAAGATATTTTTATCCCGCCGAATGAGATCAACGGGGCGATGCAGGGCGACCAGGTGCTGGTGGAAGTGGAGCCGCCAAAGGCCGATGGGCGGCAGATGGGCCGCATCGTTCGCGTTCTGGAGCGGCGAAACCCTACGGTGGTGGGAGTTTTTCACTATGCGCGGTCCGATCGTGCGCAAGGGCATTCGGTTGTGCCTTTCGACGAGCGGATGACGCAACCCATTTTGATTCCCGACGGAGAGGAATTGCCGTCTGCCGTCGAGGCTCGAACGCCGCACCGGGTGCTGGGTGCAGAGGCTGCGGCTCGCTCGACTCACGACGATCTGGAAGGGCTGGTGGTGGACGTGGAGATTACCAGTTGGCCTACGCCTACTCGGCCGCCGGTGGGTCGGGTGATCGAGGTGCTGGGCGATCCGGACGACTTCGGTGTGGACGTGGAGATGATGATCCGCAAGCACCAGTTGCCGCGGGTCTTTCCTGAGAATGTGCTGGCGGAGGCGCGGGCGGTAGCGCATCTCGATCAGGACGAAGCTGCCCGCAGGGCCGATTTTCGCGGGCTGCCCATTGTGACCATCGATGGCGAAACGGCACGGGATTTTGACGATGCGGTGCTGGTGACGGAACGCGCGGAGGGCGGCTATGAGTTGCAGGTGCACATTGCCGATGTGGCCGAGTATGTGCGCGCGGGGACCGATCTCGACCTGGAGGCACGGCTCAGGGGAACCAGCGTTTACTTTCCCGATCGCGCCATTCCCATGCTGCCGCAGGAACTTTCAACCGATATATGCAGCCTCCGCCCCGGAGAAGATCGGCTGGTGATGAGCTGCATTATTCAGCTCGATCGAGAGGGCCGCATCGAGAGCTACGAGATCGTTGAGGGTGTGATTCGCTCGGCGGCGCGAATGACCTATACGGAGGTGCACGCGATCCTGGAAGGCGATGCGGAGGCCCGCGCGCGCTACGCTGCTTTGGTTCAGGATTTTGAGCGGATGCGGACGCTTGCCGGGCTGATGAACAAGCGGCGCGAGGAGCGTGGAAGCATCGATTTTGATTTGCCTGAGCCGGTGATCGAGTTTGACGAGCTGGGGCAGATGCGCGGCGTGACCAAGTCAGAGCGCACGTGGGCCAACCGGCTGATTGAGGAGTTCATGCTGGCGGCCAATGAGTGCGTGGCTACCTGGCTGGAGGACCTGGGCGTGCCTTCGCTCTACCGGATTCATGAGAAGCCGGAGCCTCGGCGCGTGGTGGAGTTTGAGGAGCTGGCCGCGAGCTTTGGTTACTCGCTCGGGCTGGGCGCTCTGCCGGTGCGGCGCATTGAGACTCGCGGTGAAAGGCGGGAGGCTTGCGGAAGCGGAAGGCGCGCGCGCCAGCATGAGGTGCCCGAAGATATTCCAGTCACGCCGCGTATGTATCAGAAGCTGGCCGCCAAGATCGAGGGCAAGCCGGAGGAGCGGATTCTGAGCTACCTGATGCTGCGCTCGCTCATGCAGGCTCGCTACTCGGAGATTAATGAAGGCCACTTTGCGCTGGCTGCGCCCTTATATACGCACTTCACTTCGCCTATTCGGCGGTACCCGGATTTGATTGTTCATCGGATTGCCAAGGCGCTGCTCAGGGAGGGGGTGTGCGGAAAAGGGGTGGTGGCGAAGGGCCGGCACAGCTCGCCGTGGTCGCATCCGAATGAAGGACAGTCGAGTTCTGTGGGATCCCACCCATTCGCCCGACCACCCCACGGACGAGGACCTGTCCGCTGGGACCCCGGTAAGTCGAATGGATGGGGCACGAAGATTTCTGCGAACGCCAACGCAGGCTTTTCTGGCGAGCCGCCGATTCCTGAGGCGGAGTTGGCGCAGATTGCCGAGGAGACGAGTCAAACCGAGCGGCGCGCTGCCGAGGCCGAGCGCGAACTGGTGGAGTGGAAGAAGGTTCGCTTTATGCAGGATCGGGTGGGTGAGGAGTTTGCCGCGCTGGTGCTGAATCCGGCTAAATACGGCCTCTTTGTGGAACTGACCGACCTCTTTGTCGAAGGACTGGTGCCCATCGACTCGCTGCGGGACGACCGCTATACCTGGCGCGAGAACACGCACGAGATCATCGGCGAGCGCACGGGACGCCGCTTCCGCGCCGGCGACCGGGTGCAGGTAATCCTGGACCGCATTTTGGCGGATGCGCGCAAGCTGCAATTCTCAATTGTCGAGGAAGGACTGCCGCTGACCGGGAATCGGTCCGGCAGCAACGCCGCAAAGTCTTCGTCCAGGGGGAAAAAGAATCGGAGCAAAGGCGGTGCGCTCCACGGACCGAGGAAGAAGCGATTCGGCCCAAAAGGCAAACGACGCTAAAGCTTAACGGCCCCACTCAAGAGGCCGTTGGCCACAACTTGCGTCGTCCGATTGCTTAGAAGCTGGGATTCGCCACTTTATCGGCAAGTTTGCCAAGAACCGGCATTTCCAACTTCCTTCCGTTCAATGCGGCCACAGCCCACACAACCCATGCGCCCAGCCAGACGCCCCAGATAATCCGGACAATGGCCAGGATGATGCCTGCCTCTGGGAGCATGAAAGGCAAGACCAAATAGGTCACGAGGAAACTGAGCAAAAATGCCACAACGTTGAGCAGGAGCGATTGCCATGCGTGAAAACGCACATACGCGCTCCGGTTGTAACGCGGGAGAATCAGGAAAATGATCGCCGGGATGAAGGTGATGTAGGAGAGTGCGGCGATGCCATTTTCAGATAGGCCAGACGGATTGGTTTCTTCAGACACAGTATCTCCTTTGAGGTTTCAATCTAATCTGCGAAAGCGGTCACTGTTCCTTCGAGCCATTTTAACCGGAAAGGAACATATCACGGACCCCCTACGCATTTAGAGTGCGCGAATCGAGACTGATGATAAGAGAAACTCTTGTAAATGTAATTGTCAAGTAAGATTTCCGTTGCTGGACCCAGATGGTTAGCCAATGTCCCGAAATCGACCGGTGGGAAAAGCAAACGGCGCTGTAGCCCCTTGCTGCGGCGCCGCTGGCGGGGATACCTGGACCGCTTCTCAAGCGCCGGCTTGCTTTTCAGCCAGTTTGCCGATATACGGCAGTTTGAAGCGCTTGCCTTGCAAGGCATTGACCAGGCAAATGATCCAGGCAATCATCAGCGCTATCGAGCCGAGGGCAAAGATCAGCCAGCCGAGAATCGGTATGATGCCGATAACGGAGACTGCAAACCAGGCAATGCACAGGAAGATGTTCTGCCAGGCGTGGAATTTCACGAAGGAGTTCCTGTTGTAGGGTTCGACGATCAGGAAAATGATCGACGGGATGACGGTTATGTAGGCCAGCGCGCCGGCGGCATTGTCAGAGAGGCCAGATTGCGTAGTTTCTTCGGTCACGTTATCTCCTTTTGCGGTTGTGATCAAAATTGCGGGTTTGAGATCAAACGACAGCGGTGATTTGCGCGGGTTATGTGACGCCCTCCGGAGCGGATGCCTACTGCGGTCCAGCTCCACCGGCAGGAACAGCACCCGTGTGGAGACCGTTCCTGCGAGTGCTTTTCTTGCGCCCTAGCTGTTGGCCTGCTTCTCGGCCAGGTCGCCGATGACCGGAATCTTGAATCTTTCGCCGTTGAAGGCTTTGATCAGCACGATGATCCAAAGGATGAAGAATCCGAGTGCCACCAATGGCCACAACACCACATTGATCAGTCCGATGAAGGGCATATGGCCGAGAATCATCAGGACCACATCGGCTGCAACCCAGGCAATGGCCAGAAAGATGGACTGCCAGGAGTGGAAGCGCACGAAGGGGATTCTGTTGTAAGGCGCGACGACCAGGAAGACGATCGCCGGAATGATGGTGATGTAGGCAAGCCCACCAGCGGCATTGTCAGAGAGACCAGATTGCGTTGTTTCTTCAGCCACGTTAGCTCCTTGGGAGTTGGGAGTGAACTTCGCGACCGGTTGCTGCACGCTCCAGCCGGGGTGAGGGAAGTGAGAGGAACCCGGTCGCCGAACCCGGGGAAGAGCGGGCGCTAGGATCAAGCTAAGAAAAGCCGATAAATGCGGGTTTGTCAAGAGATTTCGGCGGCGGGTCGCAGGGTTATTGGACTGTTCCCTCCAGGGATTGCTTCGGTCAGATTTGAACAAGTAATTGCGGATCGTTGTTACGCACATTTCCCACCCGCTCGCTGACCGGCCAGGCGCGCATCTTCTCCGCCGGGTAGGGGCGGAGGAGGTCCATCGGCGGCCGGGCCGGATCACCAGGTTCGAGCCAGCGAGAATAATCTCTCTGATCGAGAATCACCGGCATGCGGTTATGGATGGGCTCTATCAACTCATTCGGGTCGGTGGTGAGAATGGTGAAGGACTCAAGCGGAGGGCCTTCTTTGGGCTTCCAGCTCTCCCACAGGCCGGCAAAGGCATAAGGATCGCCGTTCGAAAGGGCAATGGCATAGGGATGCTTGGTTTTCTTGTCGATCCGCTGCCACTCGTAGAAAGCATCGGCGGGCACCAGGCAGCGGCGTCGTTTCAATGCCTCGCGGTAGGCGGGCTTGGTGGCTGCTTCTTCAGCGCGGGCGTTAATGGTGCTGTAACTGAACTTGGAATCTTTGGCCCAGAACGGAACCAGTCCCCAGCGCAGCAGGGCAAACTCGGGGCTGCCGGAGTCGCGATTCAACCGCACGACAGGTTGTACGCTGCTGGGCGCCACATTATAGCTGGGCGCAAACTGCGGCATGGTCTCAAAATCCACGCCAAACCAGTTGGCGAGGAGATCCTGCGTAGATTGACGGGCGAATCGGCCACACATACCCAGACAGAATAGAGGTCTGCGGGCACGGTAAGGCAAGACAAAAAAACAGGCGATCCAAGTACAATGGAACTGGGAGATATGATGGCACATATGGTTTTTTGCGTTCGCAACAAGAAGGAGATGGAGGGCCTGGACGAGCCGCCCTTCGACTCGGAGTTCGGTCAGAAGATCTTCAAAAATGTGTCGAAGGCGGCCTGGGCCGAGTGGGCCGAGCGGCAGAAGATGCTGCTGAACGAGTACCGGCTGCAGCCCTGGACCCCGCAGGCACAGCAGTTCCTGGTGGAGCAGATGGAGCAGTTCTTCTTCAGCGACAGCTCGGCTTTGCCCTCGGAGTACGTTCCGCCAACGCACTAAAAGTAAACTCCGGCCAGGCTGCAGGCTCCAAAAAGCACAGAACGCGATGATACGAGGCGCTCAGCCGATGCAACGCCACTTCCTGGATACCGGTGTTTCCTGGTCCATGCACGGTGTTTAATATCGTGTTAGTAGTGAGGCTAACCGTTGCGGGGCTGCAAACAATATTCTAGGGGCTGTCCTAGATAACTATCGCATGTAGGATTTAACCCATTGATTCAACAGGGATAATTGCATTTTGGGGTTTGGGTTGTTGAAACGCCACTCGCACTCCTTCAAAAAGAGCGGAAAAGTGGCCTTGGATACCCCGTTAAATCGGCGCATATGTCGCTTCGCCTGGTTCCAGAAATTCTCGATTCCATTGATGTGATTCTTACGATCTGCGAACAGCTTTGAGTGGTTGATGCGGTAGTGCTTGAAGGCTGAAACATCGAGCACATTGTAAGAGCGATAGGTGTCCGAATAAACAATACTATCGGGCACGATTCTGTCCTCCATGATGGCCTTGAGTGTTGCGCCTTTCGTGTCTGGAATCACCTTCGTGTAAACCTTGCCGCCACGCTTTAACAGGCCAAAAACCGGCACTTTGCCCGCTGCGCCACGGCCTCGCTTGCCCTTGCGAATGCCACCAAAATAACTCTCATCCACTTCGATCTCACCAGCCAGTGGAGAAGTATCCTCGGTGGCCTGATAAATGATCTTGCGCAAACGTTGAAAGTAATAGCAGGCTGTATTCTTGTTCACTCCTGTGAGCGATGCCGCGGTACGAGCTGTAGTGCCTGCAACGAAGTGCTCCATCAGGCGCTTCTGATGCTCGCTATCCAGCCGACTCTTGCGCATGTTGACCATCCTAGTACACCGCCTTTTTCAGCGGTTATCTAGGACAGCCCCATATTCTAAGTTGTGCGAGGGCCAGCGCATGTGCAAAGAATGCCAACGTGGCTGCGGTTGCCGGTGTATTGCTTAACGCTCTGCCGTGCGTAGGCAGGATGAAAGCCAAGGTAACGAAATCGGAAGTGAGAGCGATGTTGAAGGTGTATCTAAGCACAAAGAGGTGGGCCCTTGTTGCAGCAATATGTATTTCTGCTTGTGCAATAACTGGTTGTGTTGAGTCAACCTTTAACTTGGCCAGTGAATCAAGGCTGCCACGAGGTATAGCAATCCCACCTGGACTTACACGCGCTGACGTGTCAGTCACATTGGACTACATTGGTATATCGCAGGCGAAGTTTACACTACGAGACAAAACCGGGAAAAAGCTGACCACAGTGACTGGAAAGACAAGGGGCAACCCAGTACATCTAAAAACAACTCCGCAAGGACCTGACCCAAGAAGTCGGAGCTACCAACTCGTCGTCATAAACGGCGTAACAGAGATTATTGAGGACAGACCCTATAGAGATCATGAAAACATGGTGCAAAATGGAAAAATAGTCGCGCTATTCTATGTCGTTGATGACCCTGCCGTAAGGAAGGAGCTTTTGGCAGGCAGGGGAGTGCAATGAGATAGTTGGCGGGTGGCGCACCCTTGAGTTCCCACCAAGTTATCGCGTGCGTTGAACGCTGCTGATAGAATGGAAGATGCCGCACTGTGCGGCGATTTTCTTGATACTGAGAGCGCCAATAAGGGTTTTTTGATCCCTGACCCCTGATCTCTGATCCCTTTTTTGTCCCCCAACCCCATGGCCTCTATCGGCCGAACCGAGAAGAAGAAGGAAAAAGTCCCCCTGTGACCCAGACGATACGCAATATCGCCATCATTGCCCATGTTGACCACGGCAAGACAACCCTCGTAGACGCCATGCTGCGGCAGTCCGGAACCTTCCGCGCCAACGAGCAGGTGGCCGAGCGGGTGATGGACTCGAACGAACTGGAGCGGGAGCGCGGCATCACCATCCTGGCCAAGAACACGGCCATCGTCTTTGAAGGCGGCAAGATCAACATTGTGGACACGCCGGGCCACGCCGATTTTGGCGGCGAGGTGGAGCGCGCGCTCAAGATGGTGGACGGCGTGATGCTGCTGGTGGACGCGGCCGAGGGTCCGCTGCCGCAGACGCGCTACGTGCTGGCCAAGGCTCTGGAAGCCAAGCTCAAGCCCATCGTGGTGATCAACAAGATCGACCGCCCCGACGCGCGCCCGCAGGAAGTGCTTGAACGAAATTTACGATCTCTTCATCGACCTCGACGCGGACGAGTCGCAACTGGATTTTCCGGTGCTCTACGCGGTGGCCAAGGCGGGCACGGCGACCCTCGATCCGGCCAAGCCGGGCGTGAATCTGCAGCCGCTCTTCGAGACCATCGTCTCCGACGATTCCGCCGGCCACCGGCGACGCCGACGGCACGCTGCAGATTCTGGTCACCAATCTCGATTACTCCGATTACTTTGGCCGCATCGCCATCTGCCGCGTCTTCCAGGGCACGCTGCACGCCGGCGACGACGTGACCATCTCCAAGCGCGACGGCTCGCTGATGAAGACGCGCATTACCAAGCTCTTCACCTTCAGCGGCCTCAAGCGCATCGAGACCACCGAGACCACCATGGGCGACATTGTGGCCGTGGCCGGCGTCGAGGGCATCACCATCGGCGAGACCATCACCAGCGTCGAGAATCCCGCGCCGCTGCCGCTGATCGTGATCGACGAGCCGACCATTGCCATTCAATTCAGCGTGAACAACTCGCCCTTTGCCGGGCGCGAGGGCCAGTACGTGACCAGCCGCAACCTGCGCGAGCGCCTGGAAAAAGAGCTGCTGACCAACGTCTCGATTCGCGTGGAAGATACCGGCTCGCCGGACAGCTTCAAGGTGCTGGGCCGCGGCGAACTGCAACTGGCGATTCTGATCGAGATGATGCGCCGCGAGGGCTTCGAGCTATCGGCCGGACGGCCGGAGATCGTCACCAAGATGGTGGACGGCATGCGCATGGAGCCGGTGGAGCACCTGACCATCGACGTGCCCGAGGCCTACACCGGCACGGTGATCGAGAAGCTCGGCCCGCGCAAGGGCGAGATGACCAAGATGCACAATCACGGCTCGGGCCGCGTGCGCATGGAGTTTCGCGTGCCCAGCCGCGGCCTCATCGGCCTGCGCAGCGAGATGCTCACCGAGACGCGCGGGACGATTGTGATGAATGCGCTCTTCGACGGCTACATTCCCTACCAGGGCGAGATTCCGCAGCGGCCCACCGGCGCGCTGATCTCCGACCGCCAGGGGCTGACGACCACTTATTCGCTGAACGGCCTGCAGGAGCGCGGCATTTTGTTTGTGGGCGCGGGCGTCGAGGTCTACGAGGGAATGATCGTCGGCGAGCACTCGCGCGACAAGGACCTCGACGTGAACGTGGTGCGCGAAAAGAAGATGACCAACATGCGCGCCTCCACCGCCGACGAGGCCATCCGCCTGGTGCCCTGCAGGGCGCTGAACCTGGAGCAGGCCATCGAGTTCATCGCCGAAGATGAGATGGTCGAGGTAACGCCCAAGTCGCTGCGCCTGCGCAAGAGGATTTTGCAAGCGAACCGCCGGCCCAAGCGAGGGGAAAAGATAGAGTAAACATTCGACAACACCCTACCCATGTGTGTATCCAACGTGGCTTAACTCCATAATCTTTGTCTCCCATGGGTACAAAGTGTGAACCGGTTCAACTGCTTCCATCGAAGCCGCGAGGATAGCTTGAGCTTCTTCCTTACGCGGAAATCTTTTCCATTCGTCTTTCATCCCGCGCCAGTAGAATTCGTATTCGAATATTCCGGTAGCAAAGTTGTCTATTATCGGGAATATCTTCGGGAACAGAAAATGGCACATCTTGCACGCGAAGACCGGTGAGGCATTTCTCCTTTGATCCCACTTGATCTCGTGAGAAAGCGTAGATAATTCTTGAATATTCTCCCACGATACGTCACAAATCGTCGGCTCTGATTCCGTTAACGATTGAATCACATTGTATTGTTCCGCTATCCGATTGAGGCGTTGGACTCCTCCGCCGAATATAGCCTCCTTGCTGTTCGGAGGGTTAGGTCCACGTATCGCCTTCCAAATCCATAATCTGTCAACAGCCGCCCTCCACCACAATTCCGTCACACCACTATCCCTATCGTTGTATATCGTAAAATATTCTGCGTTCATGATATCGGCTCCCCATCCAGCCATGTTGGCGTGCCACCAAACTATTCCAGCATTCATGTTTTCGATTGAGGTAATCATCAGATTCTCCTATTTAGCTTTATGCAAATCAATTAATTGCCAGGTGCCCCAGGTCTCGATTTCGAGACCCGAGATTGAATCTGGGACGCTTTCAATTTTCTGTTGCCTCTTACTCGGGCAGCTTCGCGTCCAGCACTTCCTGCGCGCGCGCCGCTCTCCACGCGGCCAAGCCGTTCATAGAGCGCCTCATCGTTCAAAGCCAGAATCTCGGCGGCAAAGAGCGCGGCATTGGCTGCTCCGGGCTTGCCGATAGCCAGCGTGGCCACGGGAACGCCCTTGGGCATCTGCACCATGGCGAGCAGCGAGTCCAGGCCGTTGAGCGGCGTGGAGGCAATGGGCACGGCCAGCACGGGAACCAGCGTCTTGGCGGCGATGACGCCGGCCAGGTGAGCCGCGCCGCCGGCTCCGGCGATGAAGACCCGCATCCCCTGCGCCGTTGACTTGGCAACGTATTCGAAGAGTTGATCGGGAGTGCGATGCGCGCTCAATACCCGCGCCTCATGGGGAATCTCAAGCGCCTTCAGAATCTCAACCGCAGCCAGAAGCACATCGTAGTCGCTCTTGCTGCCCATCACGATGCCAACCAATGGATGTTCGCTCATAGGAGTGATTATACGAAAGCCCGAGCCAGATTAAATAGCAATAATGTATTCAGATCGGGTGCCCCACCTGGACGCCCTCTGGGCACAACGTTCTTGTTATTGTGCGCTAGGGTGGGATTCGCGACATTTCAATTGATGCAAGTCACAATTCAATGCCGGTGCCAAGCCTCCAAGGCCACTTCGATCACCGCAAAGAGCACGCTCACGGCCGCCAGAAATCCCTTGGCCCGCTGCCAGTTCTGCTCGTGCCGCTCCATGCGCCGCTCCAGGTCGGCCAGGCGTCCGCCGTTGCCGTCGCCCATCAGACCGGTCATCTGCGTCTTGAGCACGCACAGATCGCTCAGCACCTGCGCCTCGAATTCATTCATCATCCGCATGCGCAAACTCCGTCTTCAGTGGACAGTGCACAGTGAACAGTAATATCGGCCCTGTCCACTGCTCACTGTCCACTGTTCACTGGCAGGTTGATAAACAACGCCGTTGACCACTCCGAGTAATTCGGCGGCGTCGACCCGTCGTACATGCGGATATAGAACCGGTCGTTGGCGGTCATGCGAGAGAAAGTCATATTCGGCAGAGTCGCCCGCACCACCAGCGTCGGGTCTTCTCCCGGCATGAAAGCAAAATCCCGCAGCCGAATCTCGAATCCTCCACCCGCTGGGCGGCGTCACGCCAGCATTGATCGCCACCGTGCTCCCATTCAGAGTGGTCACCGTGAGGCTGGTCAGATTGGCCAGCACAGTGGGAGCGATCGCCGCCGGCAGCCACGTATCGGCAGGCACCGTCGTGCTGGTCTTGATAGCCAGATCGTCGGCCCAGTCGTTGGCAAACTGCGATCGCATACTCCACCAGGTCAGGATAACTGGCGCTGTAACTCACCTTCACCGTCCGCACCACCACCTGCGCATTCAAGCTCGTCGAAGGCGCATTCAGCAGCAGCGCGTCGCCCGGCCAAACATCGCTGGCAAAGCTAGTCCGTGTTCCCTTTGTAAGTGCCGCTCCACAGCGCGCTCACGCTGGCCGCCGCCTGCTCCATCGCCAGCGCCGCATTCAGGCAATCCGCGGAACTGCGCGCCGGAGGATTGGTTACCGAGCCGATCCACGCGGCCACCGCGGGCGATCCGGCCTCAGCCAGCGCCGCCTGGCTGGCGGTATTCACCGCTCGTCCCACCGCCCTGCCCACTGTGCGATAGCTCACCGCAATCTGCTCGCCCGCCACCGGCGCAAACCCGGTATAAAACACCACCTTGCCGGTGCGCTCCAGATGGCACTCGGCAGCTTCAGCCGTGGTGCCAATCCGCCGCGTATAAGGCGCCGCCGCTGGTCGGCGTGCTCACCACCCAGCCCGATCCAAGATTGGTCAGGTTGATGGCGCGCATGGTTCCGATCAGGTTGATGCTGCTGGCCGCCACCACCATGCACGCTCCGGGCAGATTGGCGATCGCGCCGTCATAGAGCGTTACCGGCGTCCCGCCCACTCCGTTCACAAACTCCTGAATCTCCAGTTGCAGCTTGCCCGGACTAAGTATCGACATGCCCGCCGCAGGCGATCGCACCGCTGTCTCCAAAGGAGCGATAGATAGCCAGTGTCCGCTCGTGCTCAGGGCAATGCACCCTCACGCGCAGCGTATATTGGTTGGCCGGATTGATTGCGATACGCTGTTCCCGCCGGCAGTCCCTGAATCATGGGCTGCAAGGTAACTGCCCCGGTGCCCTGCGCTGCGCCGTCGCCTGAAAGCCCGCCATGCAGCTCGGCCTGCGTCTCCAGTCCGCATAAAGAAGCCGGCCAGAATTCCCGTGCTGCCCGGCGAAAGCGTAACTCCCACCGCCTCCAGCAGCAGCGTTCCGCCCATCTCCACCGGATCGAGCCAGGTGAGCAGCGTTTCCCCGTCGATGCCGTTGCCGCCGTTCATCACCAACCCGCCCGCGCCCAGCGACAGATAGCCGCTGCCGCTCGAATTGCCCCATACCTGCTGGTTGATTTGCGGCTCGTTGAAGAGCTCGCTGATGATGGTGGACTTTGAAGCGGCGGGAAAGTATGGATCTGCGGCCAGATAAAACGGTCGTTGTAGTTCCATCGCCCAGAAAGTACTCGGTAACATAGGCAACCGGCTCATGCTCGCCGCAAACCGTCACATCGTTTGCCAGTGCGCGCTTTACGCTGGCTGTGAATGCCAGGCTCGCCAGGTTCAGGCTGCCGTCGGTCTCATTCAGCGGATGCACCGTGTACCCGGCACGCTGGAGACAGCGTCAGCGCGCCGTTGACCGCGCGATAAGCGGCCCGCGCCTGGCTCGCCACCTGTCCGGCGCTCTTGCTCCACGGCGCTCCCGGCTCCGGAACAAAGTTACTCACCGGCGCGGTCAAGTGACAGTCCCTGCGTAGAGAGCGCCGTCGATCCAGTGTGAGTTACCAGCGAGGTCATCAGCGCCCCGGCCGTCTCGCCCGTTGCGCCTGTGCTGGGCGGCATCAATAACTGGTCCAGCAGCAGTTCGTCGCTCATCGCCTGAATCGCAATCCGGTAGCGCGGGCCTTCGATCGCCAGCCCGGCATACTCCGGCAGCGGAGCTTACAGCGATGTAGCCCGTGAAGTAGAGCGTGCCGTCGTCGCCCGTTACCGCCAGATACTGATTGCGTGAGGGCATGGCCAGGCTGCCGTTTGCCGGCAGGCTCAGCCATAACTGGCAGATGGAGGGCTCGTTCAGCTTGCGCTCGATCGTCAACGGCCGCGCCCCATCGAGCGCGGCCGTGTAGTCCTGCCCTTGAATCGTAATCTTCATTGTGACTCGCTGACTTGCTGACTTAGCTGAACTCTGCTGCACTTGCTTACACAAGCGCATTGGCCGCGGGCAGGAAACTCCGGTAACACACCACCCGTTCCCCATCCAGCGGATCGGTAACCGGCAGCGCCAGAAACTGTCCCTTGAGCAGCACCCGCGACTGCCCGCCCTGGTTCTTGCCGTCTCAGCGGAATAACCGCTTCTTCCGCGCCGATCATGCGTCTGCAACCGCGGATAGTAGTAGAAGATTCTCTCTCCCTGGCTGCCCTGCATCACAAACAGCGCCGACCACTCCTGGTAAAAACTTCCGCCTTCGCGGTCCACAAATCCAGTCACAGCCTGCAACTTTGCGCCCGCCGCCGGAGCGCCGCCCGGCAGCGGTTCGGCCAGAGTAAGCCCGGTCGGATTTACCTGCGAAACCAGCGCCACATTGAAGGTCACGCGCCGAATGTAGTCCACGTCCGTCAGCGCCTGCCGCACATACGCGCCCGCAACCGGCGAACCTACAAAGCCCGTCTGTCCCGTGTAATCCACATCCAGCGCAATGATCGATCCGGCCGCAAACTTAGCCGCGTCCGCCGCAGCCAGCGCGATCGAATGTCGCCGTCGATCCGGTCTGCGGAATCACCGCTGCGACCGCCTGCGCTCCATCCGCTGCCGCTGCAGCTCCGCTCGCCGGCAGCCAGCAGATTCATGTGCTGCGATCCGGTGGCCAGCGCCATGGTCAGCTTGGTCCAGCTCAGAAACTGCAAGCTCACCTGCGCCTCAAGCGTCTCGCGCACCTGTTCCAGCGTTGCCGCCGGAATGCCCGTCAATACCGGCGCGGTCTTGCTCGTCGGCTTGCGCGCAAAATCCTGAATCCAACCCAGGCTGATCCACGGAGCCGGCGGAGCGTCAAGATTGAATCGCGCCCTGCTCCGACGCATCGAAGAGCACCGGCGTTTGCGTGGCGCGATTCACCGGCGCAAAATATCCTCGCACGCGCCTCGCCACCGGCGCGGGAGCTGAAAACCAATTTGCCGCCATTTACTCCCCCTGCTCCTGGTAGCTGTAAACCATCACCTTGGCCGACCGGCTCAAGCGGTCCCGCTGCGTCACGATCGGCGCAAACCCCGGCTCGTCCCAGAACACCTGCGTCAGCATCGCTGCCGGCGGCGTTGCCGTGTAATTCAGCTTGGGCGTGTAGAAAGGCTGCGAGCATCGCCACCAACTCTTCGTCCATCTCGCTCAAAGCCCGGCCGCGGTCCAGCCCGCCAAAGCTCTGCGTTCCGCAGGTCTGATAGAGAATTTCGCACTCCTCGGCCGCCATCGTGGATGCGAGATCCATATCCACGCCCAGTCCCAGCCAGCGCAGCACAAACACATCGTTGGGAAGCTGGCTGAACGGAGCTTCCGCTTCTTCCACCAGAATCCCCGGCCGCACCGTCCCGCGCAGCAGAATTGTCCGCTCCGGATTGATCGTCGCCAGCCGCGTGCGCAGCGCCATATAAAACGAGTCTTTCGCATTTTGCATAAGAAGACAGGGATCAGGGGTCAGGGATCAGGGATCAGTAAAACCGCTCCTTGATCGCTTTCCCTTGCTTTCCCATTCACCTTTCCGGGTCGATATTCGTTGACAAACAGCCACGATAGGGCCAGAACTCAGCTTCGGTCATTGATTACGCATCATGATCCCTGATCCCTGACCCCTGATCCCTGTTTTCACACCGCCTGTTGACGCGCCTCTCGCAGCAGCAGCCGGTAGAGATAGATCTGGCCGAAGGCCTCGTTGGAAGCGATCGACTCAATCAGGTAATCCTGCCCGGCCACGGTAACCGCCAGAGTCATGGCGAAGAGAGATTGGGCCGAAGCCAGGTCCAGCGCGCATTACCTGCTGCTCCACGCCGGTCGCCGAGATCAACAACTCCCATTTCGACTCACCGCCCTCCTGCCAGGTCGGCCGCAGCTTGCGCATCACCACCGGGCTTACCACCACATCGGCAAAGGTTGTTGCCACCAGTCCCACTTCGGACTGGCTGGTATCCGTATTCGTGCCTGTCACCCGCAGAAGGGCCGACGTGCCTGCCACGCTTCGCAGCAGGGCATCGGCCAGCATCTGCGGCGCATCCACCGGGTTGCGCGGCGCCGTATCGCTCATCGCTCACCCCAGCCTGTTCGCAACGTAGGGACGCAGCCATGCCTGCACCGTTTCGTCCACCAGCGAACTCGAGAAATACTGCATCTGCATCGTGTCGATCTTGGTCTTGCTGGCATTCAGCGCCGGCGTCGACTGCGCATTGCGCACAATCTGCGCGCACGCCGTCTTCACGTCGTCGCCGATCGTCGCCAATCCCGCCGTGTAAGTCACCGCAACTTCGTTGTAAGGCAGCCCCAGCACATTCCAGGGCAGCGTCAACTCCCCGGTGTTGGGGTCGAAGTCCACCGAGTTCGGATCGATCGCCGTCCACTGCCCAGGCAGTGAAAATGCCCATGCGATCTCAAACAGCGGCTCGTTCAGAATCTCCCCGCGCCGCGGCCTTGCATACCGGCCCTCAATGCTCACAATCGGCGTCGTGGCCGTGCCCAAAGGCGCAAGCGGCAGATAACTCAGCCGCACCGTCTGCGATCCGCTGGTCAGCCGCAGCCGCTCCGTGTACTGGATCACGTTCAGGTCCGGCCGCCTGCAGTAACTGTTGATCAATGCCGTGGCGGCCGTGATCCAGTCCGCCGTCGTTCCAGCCGGCAATCCATAGTTCGGGTAATCCGCTGGCTGCAGATATGCCATAACCTATCCTTTCGAAATGCAGTGGAATAGGGAGTCAGAAGACAGATCGCCCGAGCGCATTTACCGATCCGATCGCGTGACAACTTTGCGCAACGATTCGAAGCAAGCTCCGCGAATACGATTGTCTTTACTGCTTATTCCCTAATCCCTGACTCCCTGTACTGTTTAACTACCGCGTGACAGTAACCTGGCAGTGTGCAAAGCCAGCGCCCTTTACCACCGGAGCGCCAAACTTGACTGCGACATATTGGTAAGTCAGCGAGTTCGGCAGTCCGAGCTGGAAGACGCGCGGTGCCGGATCGCCAAGCCAGTGGTACTCGATCAGGTCCTCGGTCACGATGTAAGCCGGCAGTGTTGCCGAACCGTTGCCCAGGGTCGGATTGCCCGTGTAACTCAGGCTCCAGTCCGGAATCAGCGGCAGATCGCCCGCCTGCGTCGAAAGCATCTTCACCCTGACGCCGCCGGTGATGTTATCGGTGTTCAGCACCACGTTGAACTCCGTCTTCATCTCCTGGTCGATCAGGTCCAGCAGCACTGGGTTGGCGTAGATCGCCGTGGGACGCACATAATAGCCGTTGCTGGCCACCATGTTCGCCACCGCCGTCTTCAGCCCGTTCACGATCGATGACGTTTCGCCGATACTTACGGAGTTTCCGCCGCCTGCGATCTGCGCTGCACACCCCATATATTGATAGGTCGTCTGCGCAGTCAGGCTGGCTTCGTTGCCGTTCCACAACGCCACGTCGTGCGTCACCATCACGCCGCTCACCGTATCCACCAGGTCCTTGGCCTGCAGATAGGCAAACTGCTTCTGCTGGTCGCCCAACTCGATGTCGAAGAGGTTGTAGTTGATCTGAGCGACGATCGCCTTCAACATCACCGACATTTCCGTGCGTGTTGGCTGCACCACGGTCGGATTGATGCTGCGTGGATTCATAAAGCCGGCCGTACCCGGATTCGGAATCGCCGTCTGCTCGAAGAATCGCGAGGGATGTCCGGTTGCAGGAACCTGCTTGATGCGCTGCCCAAATGGGCTCGAACGCCGGCAAATGTCGAAGATCTCCGTCTGATACAGCGGAACTTCGATTGCTCCCGGCCCGATAAAATCCGCTGCTGCATGAATGTCTGCAAAGGTTGCGTTCATAGGCTCTTTCCGCCCCTTCCTGGGGCCGTGTTATGTTCGCTGGGCACGAGCCCAGTTTTGAGTTGTTAGTGAACAGTGCATAGTGGAAAGTAGAATTTAGCATCTCGCCCAAACCGCTGATCACTGTCCACTGCCTTTAAGCGATCGACCCGGCCCGCAGCAGTTGTGTCTTCACCGCGATGCGCTGCTCCAGACTCAATCCGGTGAGCGCCGCATCCAGGGTCCGCACGTCCACCGGACCATCGCTGATGCCGTGCTTGGCCAGCATCTCTGAGGTTGCCGCCGGCACCGTTCTGCGCAGCGGGCTCACAACCGCTTGCGCAGCCGCAGCCTTCAGCTCGGCCAGCTCCCGTTCCGTCACAGCCAGCTTCTCAGCCAGCTCCGCTTCCCGCCGGCTCTGTTCGACGGTGGCGGAGATTCTTTCCACCTCGCCGGTCAGCGCGCTCTGCCGCTCCTCCAGCCAGCTCAGCGTTCTTTCGAGCAAAGTCGTTGCGGCTTCCAACCGTTCCGCTATCTCCTTCTCGTCCTTTTCCATGTTTTTCCTTTCGTGTTTGCCTTAATTGCTTTCAATAAGCCGGGCTAGTCTGCAAACAAAAGAAGCTCCGATTCCCGGAGCCCTATGACTAACTCGCAACCGTCTGACTCGCTAACCCCCTGGCCCGTCGCTTCGCTAACTCGCCATGCGAAAGCTGGTTGCCCGGTAAGCCGCCTTTTCCCTGAGCAGAATTGCCGCTCCGGTAAAAGTCACGCGGGTCAGCTTCCAGATCTCGGCCCGCATATCTTCTACCTGCGCATCGGCCAGCTCGTAACTCATCCCCATGGCCTCAGGTGACTGCGCCTCGATCGCGCTCGGCTACCTCGGGAAAATCCCGCGCATACAGGTACCCGCGCACCATCAGCCTCTGCCCGATCACGTTCGCCTCGGTCAGCAGCCCGATCTTGCGCCGCGCGTCGTGGCCGTCCCATCCCGGCCGGTAATCCACCGCCATGCCCAGCAGCGAAGGCAGCGCCTTCTCCGCCGCCTCGCGCGTCAGCATCACCCTGTGCCCTCGCGCTCCCGCCGGCGCCTTGTCGCTGGCCGTGTTCACCACCGTCAATACCCCCTCGAACGGCACCCGGTTTGGGTGCCCATCCACGTGAGGAATCTTTACCGCCATCGCTTCCAATCGCATCTGCTCGCTCCACTCGCTAGGGTTCAGGTTTCAGGCTTCAGGGATCAGACCGCGGCCATCAACTGACACCTGACCCCTGACCTCTGACACCTGTTTCCAGCGGCCCCATTCCCCGCATCGCCCGCACCTCGTTCACCGTCAGCACACCGGCCTGCAGCAGCTTGCACCTGCACCGCCAGCTCCGTCTCCTCGTCCCTCGCATTCAGTTCGTTGAAGACAAACTCGAACTCCCGCCAGCCGATGCACTTGCCGAAGAGATCGCGGGTAATGTGCCCGGCCAGCAGCATGGCCAGCGGCGAGATCGCCCCGCGGAAGGCCTCGTCGGCCATCTCCGCGGCGGTCGACTGGTTCACATCCGCCTCCAGCCCCAGCATCAGCGGCGGCAAGCCAAACGCATTGGCCACCATGCGGATGAGAAACTCCTGCCAGGCCAGCCGCATATCCGCATCCGTCCCTGCGGCAAAGCGCAGCACCTCCGGCTTCTGCTCGGTCGAGATCAGCGGCACCCGTCCCGTGCCCTCGATCTCGTCCTGCCACCAGCGGATCAGCCGGTCGTGCTGCGCCGGCGTGGCCTCGTTCAGCCACAGCGCATATTGCGCCACCGCGTTCGCCGCCAGCTTGCCCGCAAAGCGGTGCGCGCTCAGAAACTGGTTCACCGTCTCAAAAGCCACTTCCAGCGGTCCCAGCCCAAAGGGAGTGAAGCTGCGCGGATTCATGCGCACATACATCAACTGGTCGTCGCGCAAATCCACCGCGCTCGACTCCAGTTGCCCCGGCATCGCCTGCGCATACCTGGGCGTCTCCGGCTCGCCGTCCCATCTCGCGTTGATGCGGATCGACGCCCCATCCACCGCCCACAGCATCGCCGGCCGTTCCCCGTCGCCGGTCGGCTCCATCTCGATCGCCCCGAAGCCGCCCGTCAGCGCATCCTCGATCACCTGCTCGATCAAGGTTCGGAAGCTGTCCACCGCATTCGGCTCTTCCAGCGTCCGGCGCAGCGCCCGCAGCTTTCTCTCCGCAAAGGCCAGATCCCCCGGCCTCACCCCGCGCCGCACCCGCACCTGCCAGTCCATGGCCGCAATGCGATCCTTGATCACGTTGATCGCCCGGCGCACCACCGGCGTCTCCGCAAACCGGCGCAGATTCACCGGCGTCGGCTTGGGCAGCAGGCGCCCCGGAAACTGGACCGGACTCAGGATCGCCGGCAGCGCCAGCGTCTTGCGCTCCGCCTCCGCATCGGCCGCGCCTGCCGCACTCCACCTCCGCCACTCCGGCCGCCTGCCGCGGTCGCCTGCCGCCAGATCTCCCGCAACTGTTCTCCTACCTTCACGCGCACCTTCCTTTTTCCGATGCCCCAAAAACAAAAAGGCACAGCCCCGGAAAGGGCCATGCCTCGGAATACAGTGGTCAGTGATTAGTGGTCAGTGGTCAGTTATCAGCTGATCATTGATCAACTGATCAGCTGACTACCTCTAACTTCCATTCATCTTCTCAACAAAATCGATCCTACCGCAAACACAGATAATTATCTGCAAAACTCAGCAGATAATTTGATCAAAGAATCAGTACGTCGCAGTTATAAGCCAGCAGTCGAAAGACTGACCACTGATCACCTGACCCCTGACCCCTGTCTTTCACACCCGCAGCTCCCGCCGCGCCGTCTCCGCCACCCGGCCCAGGTCCGAGGTCGTCAGCACCCGGATCTGGTGCTCTTCCATCGTCTCCACGCCAAAGCGGTACATCTCCAGCCGTTCCGGCTCCTCGTCGGTCGCTCCCAGTTTCGCCGCCGGCTCAATCACCGCGGTCAGCTCCAGCTGCGCCTTCTCCACCCGCTCCACGCCGGCCCGCAATCCCGCCGCCGAAAAGGCCAGCACCTTGGCCATCTCCACGCCCGGCTCCAGGCTCACCGCATGAAACATGCGGATCAATCCATTCGGCCGGTACCCCACGTCAATCCGCAGCGGATCTCCCGGCCGCGTATACTCCGAGGCCGCAATCCTCTTCCTCATCAGCTCCCACACCCCGGCCCGTTCGAACTCCGTCCGCATCCTGGCCTGAATCGCCGCCCGTCCGCTCAGCCGCGGCACCCGCTCCCTCGGCGGCGGCTCCACATACAGCCGCATCAGCTCTTCCATCCCCGCCGGAAGGCTCTCCGCCAGATACGCCTTGGGCTCGGTCATCTGCACGCTCAGCGAGAGCGACTCATTCAGCAGCCGCATCAGATTCCCATCCGGCTCGGCCTCGAAGCGCCTGCGCAGCTCGCTCTCCATCCCCTCCAGCAGCGCGGTATCGGCCTCCGGATCGAGGCAGCGCACCCGGCGCCAGTCGCGGGTAAAACGCACCAGAATCGGCTCAGGGCGGCCGCATCCCGGCTGCCCTGCTCGCGCAGAATCACCCCGATATGCACATACTCGTTCCTCACCGCATCCGGCACATACCGGAGCAGTTGAAACTCGCATGCCCGCCGCTGGTTTCCACTGTTCATCGATGTGAGCTCTCAGCTCTTAGCTCTTAGCTCTTAGCCATTCAGCCCTTAGTCCTTAGCTCTCAGTCCTTAGCTCTTAGTCCTTAGCTCTCAGTCCTTAATCCCTATTCCCGATCCCCTGATCCCTGATCCCTGTTAATTCACTCTCCCCGCAATGTTAGTCTCCCACCGCGTCTCCTTCCACACCTCTTCCCAACTTTTTCCCGCCCCTCCCCATTTCGGAAACGGCTTCCGATCCGACTTCCCGAACCCTTCAATCAGCTCCCGGATCCGGCTTCTCCGCGCCAGCAGCTTCTCCACCAGCGCTTCCATCTCTGTCAAGTCGCCGCCGTACCACTCCGGCGGAATCTCGTTGGCCGCCGCCCACACCGTCTCCGCCGCCATCGTCTCCAGCCGCGTCAGCCAGGGCTCAAAGGACTCCCACCCGGTAATCTCCCGGTACACATCGTTGCGGTAGTAAACCCCGCGCAGCGGCAGCATCCTCAAACCGCCACTCTCCGGCGTGAAAGCAATACCCAAAGTCGATGAAGACCGCCCGGTATCGCCGTTCCCGCTGCTTGCGCGTAAAAACCGCCTGCCGCCCGTTGGCGTTTCCGGTCCACTTGTCCAGGGCCAGGATGCCGGCAAACTCGCCCAGGTTTCTCACCTCGGCCATCTGCTCCTCGGGCAGGTAATCCACCACCTGCCCCGGCATCAGCCCGCCCACAAACCGCGACCCGAACTGCAATCCCGCCTGGCATCGCACCCGCGTCTCGTCCCAGGTCGATCTCCAGCTCCGGCGTATTCTCCACCAGCCAGCTCGAAACCTCCACCAACTCCATCTCCGGCGCCGTCAGCCCCGCCGCCGCCGCCAGCCGCGAGGCCAGAAACTCGTTGGCCAGCACCCGCATGTGCTGCGGGTTGTTCTGGAACTTCACCACGTAAACGTGGCCGTCCGCGCCCAGCATCAACTGGCCTTGCGCGCCGCCCCGCATCCGCCGGATATGCTGCACCGCCAGAACCGCCAATCCCGCTCCCCGCCTGTTCCTGATTCTTATCGAATTCTAAGCGCTTCGACTGACAACTGTCTGTCAACTTGTCCGTCTTCCTTCCAGTAGCTCCGCCCGCGCCGCCAGCCCGATGGCCATGGCCATCACCCGGTCGTCATGCGTTCCCGCCCGCGCCCCACTCCTGCCGTCCGGCAGCCGAACAAAACTCCTGCACTCGCCCAGCAGCCGCCTGCTCTTGAAGCGTTCCGGCTGCTTCCACCAGAGCCGCATCCAGCCGCCCCAGTGCCGCCGGCCGGCTCAACGAAGTCGTCAGCCACCCAGCTGCCCGCCCTGCTCGATAGATCCGCGCGTATTTGCAAACCGCCTCCAGCCAGCGCCAGCACCCCGCTGCCGTGATTGTTTCTCTCCACCACCAGCCACGCCTGGTTATACTCAGCCGCCAGCTTCGTCACCAGCCATGCCAGCTCCAGCCCGCCCATATGCCCGGCAAACTCCGCGCACTGCAACCCCGTCTCCAGATCCAGCACCTGCGCCGCTGAGTAATCCCCCTCGCTGCCGCCTCCGGCCGGGTCCACCGCGACCAGGTACTGTTTTCCCGCGAGCGCCGGCAGCCACACCTCCAACTCCCCATTCAGCCGCCGCTCCACCGGTTCCGGCGCCTCCTTGAGCCGCGCCTCAATCGCCGCCAGCTCAAAGATCGAATTCCCACTGGCCAGAAAGCAGCTTTCCTCGTCCTCGGCATACTCCTGCGCGCGCCAGTCCGCGAAAATTCGCCCGAATCTGCCGCCGGTAGCCAATCTGTTCCAGATCCAGCTTGTGCCGGCCCATCAGACCTCCGTTCCTCGTCCGTCAGGCTGGCCTCTTCCACCGCCCCGGCCCGGTAACGCCGCTCCATCCACCAGGGAAAGAAATGCCGCACCATCCCCGTCTCATCGGCCTTCTGCCACTCCTCGTAAAAGCACCCGCCCACCCCGTCCGGCGTCGACTCCAGAATCAGCTCCGCTCCCGGCGCCATCGCCGCCCGCAACCCAGCCAGCGTCTCCGCCGGATCTCCCGGCCAGCGCGCCAGCTCCGAGCAGTGCAGATTCTGCACCGTCAATCCGCGGCCCGCGTTCCGGTCTCCCGCTGAAACCACGCGGTACTGCGCATCGATCTCCGGAAACACGATCTGCCGCACATTGGTCCGCGAAGTCGTCAGCGGTCCCTCGCGCAGCTCCTCCGGAAGCCAATCCACAAACCGGTGCACAATCCGGAAGATCTCCTCCGCCGCCTCCTGCGTGTGCGCCACCTGCAACGTCAGCGTCCCCGGATGGGTAATGGTCTTCAGAAAAAACCGCGCCGCCGCCCAGGTCGTCAACCCCATCTGCCGCGCCTTCAGCACGATATTCCGCTCGCCGCGCCGCTCCTCAAAGGCCCGCTGCACCGCGTTCGGCTTCAGCCGGCGCAGTCCTTCCCTCGCGCGTCCTCACCCGCAGCAGCTTCTCGGCCAGCGCCATCTCACCGTCCGCCCCCGCAGGCTGACCGGACGCTGGTCCATAATCCGCCCCCATCGCTCTAGTCCCTCCCTGTTCAGCTCCTCCAGGCACAGCTCCCCCGCCCGCGGCTCGGCCGCGCATTCTCCACCTGTCTCTCTCACGATTCTCCCGTTTCGGCTGGATTATTAACCCTGCTTCGGAATTCGAGGATCTCCGCCGCGCCCCTTCCCGAATCACCCCTGAATAACGGACAACTGGAAGCGAAAACCATCCCATCGGCGCTGCTGCCCTCAATGGCTTCTAAAACGTGTTTCATCAACTCGCGTTGTATCACGACACGACCGGAAAACCCACCCAGTGGGTGGGTCGCGTGCCGAAAACGTGCTGAAAAGCCTCTGAGGGATCACAAGAGGGATACTAAGGCCATTGATGAAATACTCACTAAGCAGGTCGTAAGTGCCTGCCCGTTCTCACTCCGCAGTGGACTCACTCTCTGCATTGTTTCTGGCCTCCGTAAGCTGCCCTCACTTCGAAATATCGATCCAGCTTGAATAATTGCCTTCCGGAATATAAATTCCAGGGTAGTAGTAGGTAACTCCCGTAGAGAACCCTGGAGCCCGCGCCGGTCCCATCTGACCTCCATTAGTGCTTAAGTGCTACCATTGGCGCGCCCCAGGTTCCGCTTGAACTTGCTGTCCAGCTATCCGAATAAGTGCCCTTGCTGGAGACCAGTTTGTAGTAAATAGGGTAACTAGACATCGAAATCTTAGTAAACCCATTGTTCTCAGTAACCGTAGTGGGTGAATACCCATCACCCGCATAAGATATCAGCATTTCATTTGGATTTGACGTGGTAATCGAGTTGGTAGACCATGATGTGCTGCTACCGCTGTTCTGGCAGTATGGTGAGGTTGTGCAACTGGCGTTGTCGAGCGGGGCGGATATATTTGCATTGGCGAAATCGGCCACGGATAGTTGCGTATAATAAGTTGCCTCGTTTACCGTTACCTTGAACGTGCATGATCCCGCTGATGCGTTCGCAACTACAACTACAAATGTTGTCCAATTTGTACCCCATGTAAAACTTCGATCCGTAGGCACGGAACCTGTTCCGCATGAGATAGTCGAACTGCTATAGCTTGACCCGGCTTCGGTGCCGCTCCAGAATGCGACCAGCGTGTCGCCCGTGTGGGCAACGGTTAACGTGCAAGCGAGGTTTGTTACTCCACCCGCGCCGCCAGAGGCTCCGCATTGGTTCCCCGTATAGGAGATCGGCGAAGTCGCTACAGCGTTCCGGCCCGGCCCTGGCGCGGGATAAGTATTTTGGAGAAGCATGCAAAGCAGCAGCGTGATCATCGTTCTCATCGTATGACCTTCACATTCAGGGTCAAAGCGCCGGGAGTTATGCTTGCGCTTGTCCAGTTACAGACGTTTACATTGATGTAGCCGGCCGTTGGATAAGTGTCTATACTCAAAGCTCCAGAGGTTGAAACCTGATATCCGCTCACGCTTTGCAAGCTCACCTGCGGCGTCCAATCGATGATGTCGGTGGTCGCCACATTGGTTGCCGCCACGCTATTTACCGATCCAGCCGTTACCGTCTGGCACGCGCCTGAAGAGATCGAGTTAGTGGTCAGAGCGATGGCTCCAGCAAAGATCACCTGAGGAATCCTGGCGGGGCTGTTCACGGCTGCTGGAAGTACATCGGTTCCGCCGCCCGTGGCCGCGGTCTGCACGATGGTAGTTCCGCTTGATGAACCAGTAAGAGAAATGGAACTGAAAGTGGTGCCTCCATTGGTGATCCAGTTGCCTGCCGCATCACATACCTGTGTCCCGCTTCCTCCCGGCTGGCACGTCACTACCTGCGAATTGCCGTTGCTGGAGCTGGTCCATTCCGTCCCTCCGTTCAGCGTAAAACCCGGAGCGGCTACCGGCACCGTAAAGGTCTTGGCCGTCGAAGTCAGGCACTCCAGCCAGTTATTGCTGGAATATCCAAAAACTGTGTCGATGTAGTTGCAAATATGCGACGCATCGCGGAAGGCCAATCCGCCGGATGCTGCGTCAACTCCAACCGCCGTATCGCCCGCATCCCATGTTGGTCTGTTTCCCGGTGTTGCCAGAGTCTTGAACGGGTTGCTGTCGATGAACGTAAAGAAGTCGGTCGGCCCTCCCGCCCACGGTAAACCACTATTATTTGGTCCGATGTTATACAGGCCCTTCAGGCCGGTCGGAGTGTATTTGTACCACGCGGGTGTCACAATGGCAGAAGGTGTAAAGGTTTGATAATTCATACCAGAACGGCGATTCACCAGCGTCGGTGTATTGCCGGCTATGTTTCCACTAAATCCGTCCTCGGTTGTCGCTGTGCAGGTAGCATAAGGTACGCCAAAAGCACCCGAGTAATCGGGAATGATGATGCCGCTGGCTATTGGGCATGGGCCTGTGTAATAGGCATGATTGGTATTCGTGCCGGACAGGATAATGGAAGCTCCGGGCCAACCGTTCTGACCAATCGCTGGACCGTAAGGCGTAGGCATCGCCGGGAAAGCATAGGAGCCGAGCGTGGCGGCTGTATCCGTGAAGCTTATGTAACTGCCGGCTGAAGGCCCGCAAGCCACTCCCTGTTCTCCCGGTATAGCATAGTTCACGCCACTCCCGTTGATAGGTCCAGCTTGACTCGATGTCTGATCTACCCGCAAAAAGTCGCAAGTATCCCCTGTCCCGGGGCTCGTGGGTGAAACTACCGTCACGCTAGTCCCGCTGAATGAAGCATTGGCTGCGGCGCCTGTAGTTCCTATAAGAATTGGAACTGTCACAGCGGAGGACGAACCGCTGCTGTGGATCACTACATAGTAGCCGAAGCTCTCCGTGCACGGAGTCGTGCTGCATGTAACGGAGACGCCGCCGTAAGTACCAGGCCCGATAGTGGAATTGTTCAAAGTAAAGTTAACACCAGATCCAATTACATAGCTTGCGGCTGCTTGTGTGTTATTGAGCATCGGATTGCCAAGCGTCATCCCGGAAAAGCTCGGGCAAGGCATTGAAGCGTTGTACACTCCATTGCCTACAATGACTCCCGCACCGGCTCCGTTCTTGTTCGCAAGCAATCCGTACTGGTTATAAGCTTGCAAAGTCACATTGTTCAGGTAGAGGGCATTGGTCGTTTCCCAGTCAATTGCGTTTCCTGAGCAGCCCATCGTTAGGGCAACGTTGGTAAGTGTAGCGATGCCTGGACTGCTCGGAGGGTTATAGAGGCCCGAACCGCAGTAGGTAGAATCACACCGTAGAACGGCTTGCGCCCCCGCGCTCGAATTTCCAAACACTGTGAAATTACCCTGACCATCCCAATTGCTCAAGCCGAAGATTTCATCCCCGTCAACTTGAAAGATGTGATACCAATACTGGCCGTTTGCCGGGCTGTTTCCCGCTAATTGTGCTACACCATTACCATTGACTGTCAGCCCCCATCCGCCATCGTGTATGGCTGCTCCTGTGCTCTTAGAGCCTGGGAATGATACATACGCCATTGAAAGTGTTCTGATAAGAACCAGTGACGAGGATTCCGTCACCTGTACCGGTCGACTCGATGCAGGCTCCGTGGAAGTTAATGATCTGAAAATTGTACGACTCGATGAGCGTCGTATTGGTCACGTACAACTGCCCCGGCATAAGGTCTACTGTGCCATTCACGCCCGCCGCATTGATGGCGTCTTGAAGAATAGTCGCGTCGTTTCCCGTAGCTGGACCTACAGTCTGATGGCCGTTGGTCGTTTGAGCGGAAATTGCGCCTGTAAAGGCCGCACCGGCAAGTGCTGCATAAGCACTCGTTGCATTCGATGTTGTCACGTACCCGGGAACAATTGGCGTACCTGTAAATGTCGGACTTGCCAAAGGCGCGCCACCCAGATTCGCCAGTGCTGCGGCTGCGGTTGCAGCCCCTGTGCCGCCCGCAGTTATGGGAACCGCATTCATGCCGCCGACTGTGTTGCCGTTGATCGTGTAATAGGCAATCTGCCCTGAGTTTCCCGTGTTCACCGTACCGCTGCCACCGGAACCTGAGCCCGAGCCGCAGGCTGATCCGGTATTGGTCACGTATCCCGAGTTATCGATCTGCAGGCAGTAGTGACCGCTGCCCGCCGCCAGCCCTGGAAACATAATCGAACTCGTTCCCGTAAAGCTCGCATACAAAGAGCTGCTGCTCCCGCCATAAACTTTAAAACCCGCGCCCGACCCGGTTTCATAGTTGATCCGCACCGACCCCGAAGAATTCGAGGCATTGACATAAGTGTCGCCGCTGTTCGTGCTTTGATAAGCCTTGAAGCTGTCCAGTCCGCCCGGCGCAGAGTTAAGCGCCCAGTTATTGTACTGATCCTTCACCATGTACCATTGGCTGTTGCCGTTCCAGTCCTTGTAGATTAAGGATTCCTTCTGGCTAGTCGTCAATCCGGCCCACAGGATGGCGTCAATCTCGGCATCCAGTTGGTTCTTCACTGTCGTTGTGTTGACAAACGTCGAGGTCCCGCCCACTTGTAGCGTCCCATTGAACTGTGCGTTTCCTGCATTATTGATCGTCGCCACGGTGGACTCGGTCGCGCCGCCCGACCCGATGATTAGGCCTCCGGTCCCCGAGTTATTCGATCCATTCAGCACCACTGCGCCTGTCCCGGCCGCATTGATCACCGTCTGGTTGTTCATGCTTGCTTGTCCGTTGTTATATTGCCCGATCGATAGCCGGTATACGTTGTTCAACTCATCCAAAACCTGATAGAACTGCTCTCCCGCCGTTGCATCCGAGTACCCGTTGATCCACCGGTTTCCATAATCTGTCTGAATCTCATTCAACAATCCGCGCTCGTTCCCCGCGCCGATTCCGAGCCGGTAGTGATTGGTAACCGTAGCGTCCTTCTGGCTTCCATACCAATCTCCATTAAGCCCGTTGAAGCTGCGATGGAAGGTATCTAGAAAACTGTTCCGCGTTCCGTTGTCGGTCAGTTGACCCGTGAACATGGTCCCGCCGGTCATCCAGTCGTTGTACGAACTGCCCGCATCCGCGACCACCTGGTTAGTCGAGTTCTCATTCCGCAGCCCAACAATAGTATTGTTCTGCGCATTCGCCCCCAGGTGCAGAGCTGTCGAGCAATTCTCCACGTCGCCGCCGGTAAATGTATTTCCATCTCCCTGCTGCAGGTTGATTCCATAAGTTCCGCTAATGGGATTACCGTTGCTGGTCGGACAATCGATGTGCAGCCGAACGAACGTGCTTGCATTCATCCAGTCCGTCGTTGCTGAATTAGAAATCTGGTGCCCAATCGCATTCACCGCCGTCTGGAACCCGCTAAACTGATCGCCGAAAAAACTTCCGCCCGTATAATTTCCTGTCCCGTCCAGAGTCATGCCCGTCTGATTCGAGTTACCCAGGAAATAGAGCCCTTCCATATCCATCTCTTGCGTACGATAAGCAATGATTCCCTGCGCGGTCGCACTGCTTGCAGCGGTCGTATTGATCACCGCGTCGTCCAAGTGAAATCCCATCGTATCCGCCGCATAAGTCGGGTCGCCCACCTGCACCATCGCGCCCGTACCCGAATACAGAAAGACCGTTCCGCCCTGGCTTCCGCTGGCTGTGCTGGCTCCCCGCAGTGCGCAGCCGCGTAGCGTCACATTCCTCGTTCCCGCGGTAACAATAATCTGGTTAGCCGTCGAAATCGTAGCGCAAGGCAGCAGCACAGTCGCATTCGCTGTCGAAATCGTCAAATTCGATCCCATCGACTGCGTCCCGGTAAAGTTCCTCGCGTCGCACGTGCCGCCATAACTCGTGCTAAGCGTCCCCAAACAAGCTTGTAACTTGGCCCCAAAGTCCGCGCCGGGATACTGATCCACCTGGTAGGCCGCTCCCAGTTCGAGAGCCGTCAACGGACCGGTCACGACTCCGCCCTCCAGAGGAAGCGCCGATGCAAAGCTCACATCCACGTAGTGCTTGTCTGCCGCCTGCAAAGGCTGTGTCGGATCCCCGCTTAAATAAAGCGGTCCGCTCATCGTCCCGCCCGAGTCAGAAACCGTGGTCTCCGTCAATGTCGCAATCGACTGGTCTACATAAGCCTTGTTGACCGCCTGCACAGCCTGCGCCGCCGGCATCACCTGCGCCTGCACCTGCGCCAGCGCCGCCTGCGCCGCCGCCGGCACTACCCAATACTCGGTGCTCGTCGAGCCGTCGCTCATGTAGTAGACAGCTGTGTAAAAAAGCCCCGCCGGAGTCGCCCCCAAATTCGGCGCCAGATTCAGGTTCACAAATCCATCCGGCGCGATAGTCACCGTCGTGCTGTCGGCCGCCACAGCCTGACCGCTCGCCGTCGTAAACGCAGGCCAGCTCACCACCAGTGTTCCCGAGGCCGGTTGCCCATTGGCCAGGTACACCGTTCCCTGAACCGTCGTCGTGCTCACCGCCTGTGCATTGGCTACTACTCCAAACGCCATCCCAATCAGGCACAAGCCCAGTTTCAGTTTCAGTTTCAGTCGCAGTCTCTGTCCCATCCGGCCGCCAGCGCCCGTCCACACGATTCCTGTGAGCTTCATCTGTGTCTCATCCTTCTTTTCCTCCGATTGCCGCGTAGAGCTAATCTCTCTTTCCGCCGCTCTGTTGCCCAAATCGTTTTCCTGCCAAACCGCCCTGCCAGTCAATCTGCAGCGGCTCTCCAATTTCCCTGCTCCGTAAAAGCCACTCGCCATCGAGTGGCTTGATTCCATTCTCCGGTCTCCGACAAATCCGGTCACCCAGCAAACGATAATTGCCTGCCGGGCAACCTGCCAGCCCCTTCATGACGCTTCCATGCCCCATAAAGATGCTTGCCAAAATCGGTCAGTCTTCCGGTTCCCGGCTCCTGGTCCCCGTCTTCGTGATTGTTTCAACTTCTTCTTCACTCCACTCCGGCTCTTCCGCCAACTCCTGTGCCGTTTTCCCACCAGGTTTCGTCTTCTTGGCGCCTTCTGTCGACTGTCGCGACTCCGACAGCATGAGCAAAAGCTTTGTGCTGTTCGCATCGCCTGTTTCCGCTTTCTCCAACAGCGATTTCGAAATCTTGTCGCTGTTCTGCTTTAAGGTCTTGCACGCCGCCCGGCGCAAGGTCTTCGCCCCGTTCACCTGGCAAGTCGTACAGTCCAAGTCGCATCCAGAACACGGATTTTTTCCCGCCGCCGTTTGCTTCCGTGTCTCCGCCGGTTCCGCCTGCTTCTTCCGCTTACTCCGCTTCTTTGCAGCCATCCTTCCGCCATTTCCGGCCCACCATTCCACGGCATTCGCACCTGTAGAAAGGAAGAAGGAGCAACCCCTTCCGGAATCGCTCCCCCAGCGCTCTCAAAAATGCTGTAGCCTCGTCTCCTTCTCTACGCCCGCGAACCCGCGGTGATGGCCCGAAGAAGATCGGGAGAGCCTTACACACTCTCCCGTAATAAGATCATTTCTCTTTGAATGTTCTAAGCTTACCCAAAACCACCTAAATTACATGCAATCTCACTTGAACCGCTTTTCGCAAGCATTTTCAATAACATAACCAGCTCCAGCTTTCTCGCATTTGTTGACACCATGCCAGAAATGGCTGAAACCGCTCCATGAATGGGGCCCCCAACGCCCATCCACGGCATAATCAATCTATGCTCATCCTGGCCTCCGCATCCCCCCGCCGCCGCGAGCTCCTCGCCCAGGCCGGTTTCTTATTTCAGGTCCATTCCGCCCATATCCCTGAGGATCCCCTCCTCAACGAAGATCCCGTCTCCTACGTAACCCGCCTGGCCCGCGAAAAGGCCCAAGCCGTCTTCAACGAACTAACCCAGAACCCCGAAGAAAGCGCCATACCCGGCTCAGATTTGTATCAGGGCACGACCGGGGAACCCACCCAGTGGGTGGGTCGCGTGCCGAATCTGGTCCAAAATGAGGTCAGGGCTTTAGCCCCTGAGGGAATTCTTAAAGACAATCTCGCCGTCCTGGGCGCCGATACCACCGTCACCCTCGATAATCAAATCCTCGGCAAGCCCGAAGACCCCGCCGACGCCGCCCGCATCCTGCGCCTGCTCTCCGGCCGCACCCATCGAGTCATCACCGGCATTGCCCTCGTCACTGCCGAGCGCACTCAAGTCGCCTCTGAAGTCACCGCCGTAAAATTCCTCACCCTATCTGACGAAGAGATCGCCGCCTACATCGCCACCGGCGAGCCCATGGACAAAGCCGGCGCCTACGCCATCCAGGGCCGAGCCGCCCGCTGGATTCCCCGCATCGAAGGCGATTACTTCAACGTAGTGGGCCTTCCCATCGCCCTCGTCTCTACCCTGCTCGAAGCTTCCAGGTTCTAGTGGTATCCGCCACACAGATGGTCGTTTATGTTTTGAAAGGGCACGACTTCACAGGTTGCGGAAAAAAGGCTGGTGAACCGGATAAGGCACGATGGTTTCCACAGGGCGATACGGTATGTATTAGTCATGCGCGGAAATGACGAGCAACAGGAAGCGGTATTCAGCTACATCGGCCTTGAACAGCGAGTGCCGAAGGATCATCCATTACGTGCCATCCGGCAGATGAGCGATGCAGCATTGCGGGAGTTGGACTCCGAGTTCCAACAGCTGTACGCGCGGCGCGGGCGGCCGTCGATTGCTCCGGAGAAGCTGATACGGGCGCAGTTATTGCAGGTACTGTATTCGGTGCGGTCGGAGCGGCAACTGATGGAGCAGTTGGACTACAACCTTCTTTTCCGCTGGTTTGTGGGACTCAACATCGACGACCCGGTGTGGGATGTGACGGTATTTACCAAGAACCGCGAGCGTCTGATTGAGGGCGAGGTTGCCGAACAGTTGTTGCTGGCGGTGGTGGAACAGGCGCGTGCGCATCAGCTTTTAAGCGAGGAGCATTTCACCGTGGACGGTACTTTGATTCAGGCCTGGGCCAGCCGTCGCAGCTTCCGGGAGAAGCCCGATCCGCCCAGCCGGGGCACGGGAACGCGAGGCCGCAAGCTGCTGCGCGACACGCATGAGTCAGCCACCGACCCGGAGGCGCGTTTGTATAAGAAGAGCGGGGCGGCGGTAGCGGTGCCCAGCTACCTGGGCCATGTGCTGACGGAGAACCGCAACGGACTGGTGGTAGCAGCGATGGTGACGCAGTCCAGCAAGACGGCGGAACGGGAGGCTGCATTGGTGATGGTGGACAAGCTGAAACGCGCCGTGGTGAGCACGCTGGGCGCCGACAAGAGTTATCAAGAGGAGCAGTTTGTTGGTCAGTTGCGCGCCCGCCGCATCAGGCCGCATGTAGCCGAATACGCGCCCAATCCGAAATGGCCCAACTGGCTTACCGGAGAAGAACGCAACAGCGAAGGATTTGCCATCAGCCAGAGGAAGCGGAAGCTGGTGGAGAAGGTGTTCGGCTGGGCCAAGCAAGATCGGGCCGTCCGGCAGGTAAAACTGCGCGGCAGGGCACGAGTCGACTGGCTGTTTAGCCTGGTTGCCACAGCGCACAACCTGCTGCGCATGCAGAAGCTGATTCCGGCGCAGTAAGTCCGGGGGATAGGTGTCTCTGGAGGCCGCAAAATCGGATCTCCAGAGGAGCAAATCAACAGCAGTACAACCGATTTGAAGTGAAAAAACTCAACGGTGCGACTCGGAATCGAAAAATGAACGACTTTTTCCGCAAGCTGTTCAGTCGGGCCCTGTTACAAAGCCTCCTCTGCCTGGTTTTGCAGAAGCGCCGGAGCTAAATGGATATTCATATAAGGAAAGAGACTTCGCCACTACCGAGACTTTTGTGGCACTTTTAGGGTCTAATTGAATGAGATGAGTACCGACGACGCGTTCCTTCGCTCTAATTTCGCTCAATTATCCGCCACGGCAGCTCAGGACGAGGTCCGGCAGGAGAGCCTGGCTATCTCTGCGGGTCTCAAGCGTCAGGATGTAGGCCTGCTGGATGAGCTGATCGTCCGCTACCAGCACCGGCTGTTGCGTTATCTGCTCTATCTGACCAGCAACCGCGAGATGGCTGAAGACCTCTTCCAGGAGGTCTGGATGCGGGTGCTGGTGCGCGGGGCTCAGTTCAACGGCCAGGCGCGGTTTGATACCTGGCTCTTTACCATCGCCCGCAACCTGGTGATCGACCAGCGCCGCAAGCGGACCATGGCAAGCCTGGACGAGCTCTTTGACGGTTCCCGGGAAGACGATCGGCCGATGAGCTTTGAGGTTGCCGACGGCGAGCCGACTCCTTTCGACCGCTTTGCGAACCTTGAAGACCGGGAACGGATTGCGGCGGCGCTGCTGCAGTTGGATACGATTCATCGCGAGGTGCTGGTGCTTCGCTTCCACGAAGAGTTGTCGCTGGACGAGATTGCCAAAGTCACGCATGCCCCTCTTTCTACAGTGAAATCAAGACTTTATAGAGGAATGGCGGCGATCAAGCCCAAGCTGGACCACGCAAATCTGCGCCTGCAGGGGGCAGTGTGACGGACGGCCTGCCGGTTAAGAACCAGGCCAGCGGTACCAGAGACGAAACGGACCGCGATCTGGTCTCAGCTTGCGCCGGGAAAGAGGCTGACCGGGAATGCGCCGTGGCCCATCGCACCTGCCGCGTGGTCAACGCCTCGCAGGCGTGATGCAGGAGCAGAAAGCCGGGCGCAGGCGGGTTCGCTCTCTGGCGCTGGCGGCAACATTGATGATCTTTCTTCTTTTCGGTCCGCTGGTCTGGTGGATTGCAGACACCTTGATCGAAGAAGAGCATCTGACCAGGCTGATGAGCGAGCTCACAGTTTGGATTGTCTTCCTCAGCGCGGCTTTGCTGGCCTCGGTGCTGCTGGCTGGCTGGCTGCGGCGCAAGCCTTGAGGGCGCGTTCTACCGAAGTTCAATCCGGGCCAAATGCATGCAACTTACCGGTGCTGCTTCCCGTCGATCTAAATACAGGTTAAGCTGTGCTAGACCACTATTGGATCCCCTCTGGGAGAGATTGATTGATGCGCGACCCGCAATCCATCACCGCCAATGAAGACGCACGCCTGATTCCGATCTGGTCCATCGTTGCTGCCACCGCTGCATTTTTGCTGGTGGAGTACTACTTCTGGATGATTCTGCCCACGCAGCAGCATCATGTGCCGCCCCTCGGCCTGCGCATCTACCTGAACCTCTCCTGGGGTCTGCTGGCTGCGCTTTACTTCCTGATGGTGGGCTTTGTCAGCAAGGACGCTCCGCGGCGCGCCATGAGCTCGCGCTTCTGGATGGTGATCTGCTTCGTCATGCCGGGCGGCATCGGCGCGGTGCTTTACTTCCTGCTGCGCCAGCCGGAGGTTTCCCGCTGCCCCGCCTGCTCCACGCATGTGCAGAGCGACTTTCACTTCTGCCCGCAGTGCAACTATCGGCTGGCGGCCAGTTGCGGCAACTGCTTCCGCACCGTGCGCGCAACGGATCAGTACTGCACCCAATGCGGCCATGAGCTGGCCCGGGACCAGATGCCGGCGCGGCTGCGCGCGTTGAGAGATTAACCCACAATTCATTCTTTTAGCTATTTCTGCCCACCTCGCAATTGACCGGGCCGGGTTCCCTTCCTACAATCGAAGTTCGGTTGGCATGACCATCTCCGCGCTCATCATCGACGACGAACAACTGGCCCGCGACGAGCTCAGCTATCTGCTTGACCAGGTGGGCGGCGTGGATGTGGTTGCGCAGGGAACCAACGGCATCGAGGCCGTTGACCTGATCGAGGAGCACCATCCCGACCTGGTTTTTCTCGATGTGCAGATGCCGGGCATGGACGGCTTTGCCGTGATCGAGCGGCTGATGGCGCGCAGAGCAACGGCGAAGGGTAAGGGCGCGCCACAGGCGCAGTCCGCCCCACCGCAGGGGCCGCTGCCGCAGATCGTCTTTGCCACGGCCTATGACCAGTACGCCGTGCGCGCCTTTGACGTGAACGCCGTCGATTACCTGCTCAAGCCTTTTGACCGCTCTCGCGTCCAGCAGGCCGTGGAGCGGGTCCGCGGCCGCATTGCCGGACGAGCTGCGATAACCGCCGGCGCTGACCCGCTGCCCGAAACCCCCATCGAATCTCAGCTTGACGAACTTCTGCGGCTGCTCAACCGCCCGCAGGGCGCCTCGCGCACCCCCCAGCCGGCCCGGCTCATTGTGCAGGCGCAGAGCCGCCTGCTGCTGGTCGATCAGGCCGAGATCTGCTACGCGGCCATCGACGAGGGCGTGATTCGCGTCGTCACGCAGAACTTCGAGGGCAGCTCCAAGTGCCGCACCCTCGAGGAGCTGCTGGAGTTGCTTGATCCGGCGCTCTTCTGGCGCGCGCATCGCGGCTTTGTGGTCAACATCAACCACATCCGCGAGGTGATGCCGTGGTTCAAGTCAAGCTATCAGTTGCGCATGAACGACAAGCGGCAGACCGAGATCCCCGTCAGCCGCGCGCAAACCAAGCGGCTGCGGGAGCTGTTCAATCTCTAAGCTCGTTCGGGCTTGTCGGCAATCTCGCCAGCTATTTTTTTCTTTGAGAAACCGACCTCCGGTTGAGCGAGAGAAATACAACGGCCGCACCCACGCAGAGCCAACCAAACAAGTTGCCAATGCGCGTGTAGAGAGTCGGCACTTGGGCCGCCAGGACGACCTTCGCCAGCAGAGAACGGCCAGGCATGGCGCTGCTGGGGACTTCCGCGAGAATGCGGCCATAGGCGTCGCTGGCGGTCAGCAGGCCCTCACGCGATGCGCGAACGACGCTATAGCCGTTCTCAACGCCCCGCATCGAGGTCGTGCGCGCCTCGATCCAACCGTCCAAATAATTGAAATCCCATGCTGGCACAAGCATCACGGCAGCGTGGCGCTGGCCGTAGGCGCGGCCGAGCGAGGCGAAGTGCATATCTTTGCAGATAGCCAGGCCGTAGCTTTCGCCGTCGATGGTTTTGAGGGAGTAGTCCGTGCCGGAAGCATAGTGGTCGCGCCGCTCCGGCGGAGCCATATAGTGCTTTTCATAGCTGGCGGCGAGCGCGCCGTCGGGAGCAAAGAGCCACGCCCAATTGGTTGGGCTTTTGCCGTCGTCGATTCCCACGCCAACTTCGAGCCAGAGACGATTTTGCCGGGCCAGTGCACTGAAGTGCTGTTGCCGCTCCGCAACCATTGCTGGGGTGATCATTGCAATTTTCTCTGGCAAAACCACCACTTGCGCGCCCTGGGCGGCGAGGTCCGCGACTCGCTGATCATATTCGCTGAAAATCTTGGAAACGTAGGATGCCGAGGCTCGCACTCCAATCGGGTCATCGATGGAGACAAGCCCGAATGTGGTCTCAACGCCTTGCACGGGCTTCTGCAATCGGATGTAACCATAGAGGAGCGACGAGGCGAGCAGAAGCGCCGTAATCGCATAGGCGATGGAGCCGCGACGGAGAGAGCGCCCGTAAGCGATTGCCAGGGCCAGGGTGGAGGGAACCAGGGTGACGAGGAACAGCAATCCAGCAGTGCCAAAAAGAGAGGCGATCTGCAAAATGGGCAACTGATCGGACTGTGAATAGGCGAGGCTGCCCCAGTTGCCGTCAGGCAGCAGCGCCGCCGTTAAGGTATCGACGGCCACGCACAGGACGGGATAAACAAACACAGTCCACCAGGCCTGGTAGCGCACGATGATGCGCCGCGAGGCAAAGATCAGGAATCCCCAAAGCAAGGATTGCGCGGCGACGACTGCGATGACAGCGGGCAGAGGCATCACCAGCCGGAAATAGTGGAAGTTGCAACTGGTTCCGATGACAGCCGCAAGATAGACCATCCAGCGGGCATCGCGGGGGCGAAATCGAAGCGCAATCAGAAGCAGCGGAATGGGAGCGAGCCAGACCAGCCACCAGACAGGACGCAGGCCGACGGCAAATCGCAGCAACACGCCGGCGGCCACAGCCGCCGCAATCTTGATGAGGATGCTTCCCAGTCGTGAGTTCATTGAAAGGTGCTAGTCGTAGCGCTCGAACACAATCTGCTTTTTGTGCCAGCCAAAACCGGTCAGCAGCTCGCGCACGCCGGAGACCATGAAGTTCAGGCCGCAGATGTAGGTATAAATGTCGAAGTTCAACTCGGACGCAGGCGTTGCCGGGTCGAGCGCAGGCTGCAGAATCGGCAGGCCCAGCCGCTTGGCCCGCTCCTCCACGATCCGGGTCACGTGAACCTGCACGTGGCCTCGCAGTCCGCCCCAGCTATCGGCTCCCCGGCTCAGCGTAGGCAGATAGTGGAAGTTCGGCTTTCTCCGCTCCAGCGCTTCGAATTCATCTTTGTAATAAATGTCGGTCTCGTAGCGGGTGCCGTAGACCAGCCAGATATCCTTGCCCTGGCTGCGGTCGGGACCGGCCATAGGTCCGTTCTCGGGGGGAAACAGCCACTGCGTGTAGGCGCGCATGGGCGCAATGCCGGTGCCAGTGGCACACCAGGATCGAGTCGGTAATCGGCTCATGAAGCACAAAATGCCCGTGCGGCCCGTGAATCTGGATTTTGGAGCCGATGGGCAGATCGGGCAGGTCGGCCAGGTGATTGGAAAAGAAGCCTTCCTCGACCCGGTTCACGCACAGCTCAAAGCGGTTGCCGCTGGACGCCGATGCTATGGAGTAGGCGCGGGTCTGCATCTTGCCCTTCGCGTCCTCAGCCACGGCGGAGACAAACTGGCCGGGAGCATAGGGAAAGCTCTCCAACTCGTCGATGACAAATACGAAGTGGTAGCACTGTGCAACTTCAGAGATGCAGACTTTGCTTTCAAGACGCGCGGTATAAAGTTCACGGGCCAAGGCAGTTCTCGCTGGGAAAGAGATGGGGAGCTTGAAACACCGACTATAGGGAGTATCGCCAGCGGAGGGTCGAACTGGCAAGTGCGGAACCAGCGATGGTGTTTGTTTTTGCCGCGCAATCGAAGCGGCGTGCGCTTCCCCCTATAATTGATGGGGAGCCGGATGCGATCCCGCTAGGGATTTTCCGGCTCTCCTACTACGGTTTTCTTGAGGAATTCATGGCCGCATTGACTTGATGCCATCAGCGTCAAACGCAAAATGTACTTCGAGTTTGAAAACACACCCTACTACTGCCTGGATGTGGAGGTTTCAACCCCCACTGCGCGCGGCGGCCAGACCCTGGTGCGGCTGAAGATGCGCAACCTGCTTACCCGCGCCGTCTTCGACAAGACCTTCAAGGCCAGCGACAAGTTCAAGGAGCCGGACCTGGAGACGGTCGAGGCTTCTTATCTTTACAGCGACGGCGACGGCTCGCACTTTCTCGATCAGGAGACTTTCGATACCCATAGCCTCTCCAGCGACAAGATCGGCAACGCTTTGGAGTACCTGGTCGAGGGCGCCATTATCCAGTTGCACAAGTTCAACGGCAACCCTATCGGCCTGCAATTGCCTGAGAAGGTTGAGCTCACGGTTACCTACACCGAGCCCGGCGCGCGCGGCGACACCAGCGGCAATGTCACCAAGCTGGCCCGCCTTGAGACCGGCCTGGAGATCAAGGCTCCGCTTTACGTGGAAGAGGGCGAAAAGGTTAAGGTCTACACCGAGACCGGCGAGTTTGCGGGCAGGGCGTGAGCACAATCGGGATGGATACCGATAACAATTCCGAGAACAGGGGCTCTCATCAAGGTATCGACTTTATCAGGCCGGAATCTACCCTTAAAACCACGAATTCCATGAACGGAAAAATCGCACGGGACGCACGCTTCGATAGCCGAATACCAAATTCGTGAACTATGTAGCCCCCAAAAGGCGGCTGCCTTCGGTAGCAACTGAAAGTGATGAGGTGGAATACGCCGCACTTCTGGTAGCGGACAAGTCCTTTCGGCATGGCGGGTAAATTCTACACCCGGAACGATGGTCGAGATTTATGGCAACCCTCCGCGCTTTAGTTAGCAGGGTAAAGTGGGCTGGCGGGCTTGGCACTAACCCACCCTTCGATAGAAAAAATCGAAGGATAGGGCACCCGCTCTGTTGTGACTGCTTGAAGGATGGGCCAACCGCCGCGACTGAAGTCGTGCCCGGTCAAAACCCTCGTCATGCGACAGATTTACTCGACGGTAACGGATTTGGCCAGATTCCTCGGCTGGTCCACGTCGCAGCCGCGGTGGACTGCGACGTAGTAGGCCAGCAGTTGCAGCGGCACAATCTCAATCAGCGGCGAAAGCAGCTCAATGGCCGGCGGGATGTGGATGACGTGCTCCACCAGCGTGTCGATGGTCGAGTCGCCTTCAGTGGCAACGGCGATCACGCGTCCCGAGCGCGCAGTTACCTCCTGAATATTTGAGAGCGTCTTCTCGTAGCGCAGCTTTGAGGCGGGGTCGGATGGGTCGCGCGTGGCCAGCACCACCACCGGTAGCTTCTCATCAATCAAAGCATTGGGCCCGTGCTTCATTTCGCCCGCCGGGTAGCCCTCGGCATGAATATAGGAGATTTCCTTCAGCTTCAGCGCTCCTTCAAGAGCGATGGGGAAGTGGATGCCGCGGCCCAGGTAAAGAAAATCGCGCGCATTCGCGAATTCGTTGGCCAGTTGTTCGCACTGGGCAGTGCGGTCGCGCAGCACCTCCTCGATCTTGGCTGGGATGCGAGTCAGTTCCTCGATCAGCGCCACCGACCGGGCGGCGTCGAGCTTGCCCCGCAGTTGGCCCAGCTTGAGCGCCAGCAGAAAGAGCGCGGTCAATTGCGAAGTGAAGGCCTTGGTTGATGCGACGCCAATCTCCGGACCGGCATGCGTATAGACGGCGCCGTGGGCCTCGCGGGCCACCATGGCGCCCACTACGTTGCAGATGGCGACGGTCTTCGAGCCCAGGGCGATCATCTCGCGCTGCGCGGCCAGGGTGTCCGCCGTCTCGCCGGACTGGGTGATCAGCAGGCCTAGCGCGTTGGGATATGGGATGGGGTTGCGATAGCGATATTCGCTGGCGTAGTCCACATCCACCGGAAGCCGCGCCAGGCGCTCAATCATGTACTTGCCGGTGAGGGCGGCGTGCCAACTGGTGCCGCATGCGGCGATATTGATGCTGGAGGCGCGGGCGAGTTCGTCGTCGGCGATCTCCATTTCGCCCAGAAAGACCTTGCCCGAGTCCAGCGAGACCCGGCCCAGTGTGGTATCTGTAATTGCCCGCGGCTGCTCCCAGATTTCCTTGAGCATGAAGTGCTTGTAACCGCCCTTTTCCGCCTGAATCGGATCCCACAGAATCCGCGTAAGGTCGCGCTTGATGGGATTGCCGTTGAAATCGGTCAGCTTAACCCCAGCCAAGGTGAGAATAGCCATGTCGCCGTCGGCCAGGAAGTAAATGTTGCGCGTGTGGTGCAGAATGCCGGGAACATCGGAGGCGACGAACGCCTCGCCCTCGCCGACGCCGATGACCACCGGCGGGCCGAAACGCGCGACCACAATTTTGTCCGGTTCGGTAGCCGACAAGACGCCCAGCGCAAAGGCCCCGGTGAGGCGCTTGACTGCGTGGCGGACGGCCGCTTCGAGCGGTATCGGCTCACCGGCCGCCTGCGCGTCCAACTGGACCTGCTCGATGAGGTGGGCAATGATCTCGGTATCGGTCTCGGTGACGAATTTGTGGCCCTGCGCAGTGAGTTCGTGTTTCAGATCAAGATAGTTCTCGACAATGCCGTTGTGGACTACGACGATGCGGCCGGTGCAGTCGCGATGGGGATGGGCATTCTCTTCAGTGGGGCGGCCGTGCGTAGCCCAGCGAGTGTGGCCGATGCCAAAAGTGCCTTCAACCGGATTGGCGCGGAGAATCTCTTCAAGGTTGGTGAGCTTGCCTGAAGCTCGACGCACTTCAAGCGTGGCGCTGGAAGGGCTGCCCACAGCGATGCCCGCCGAGTCATAGCCGCGGTATTCCAGGCGCCGCAGCCCCTCGATGATGACCGGAACTACTTTCTTTGGACCGACATAGCCGACAATGCCGCACATGCAGCGATTTTAAGCGACCTTTCGGACTCTGTCTTGCTTATTTTCTTCTTCGCGCCTCGTGTGTCTTTAAGGCGGCGATCCGTGGCAAAGTACTCAAGGGAATGGTCTTGCAACCGAAACCTGTAAGTGAAAGGTAAAGAATTGCGCATATTTTGTGAGCAAAATGATACACTGTCGTCAGCGTTAGGGCCGAACCGGGCGCAAGCAGCACTCGCCCAACAGCTAGATCCTGCCGTGGTCGCTCCGATTCATCCAGCGCAATTCAATCTTAGGAAACACGAACGAAATGGAACAAGGTACTGTGAAGTGGTTTAATGACGCGAAGGGCTTCGGCTTCATCTCGCGTCAGAACGGTGAAGATGTCTTCGTGCATTACTCTGCGATCAACTCAAACGGTTTCAAGAGTTTGCAGGAAGGTCAAGCCGTGCAATTCAACGTAGTAAAGGGCCCCAAGGGATGGCAGGCTGCTGACGTTCAGCCGCTGTAACTTTACGACCGGTTACGGCAGAATTTAGCTACGCAATTGAGGGCGGGGAGCACTCCCTGCCCTCGCTTGTCTTGCGTAAAGTGACCGCGGTTTTGACGAAGGACTGAAAAATTGGCTGCTCAGCCAGGCGCGCTCACCCCGAGCAGCGCAAACGCTACGACTGTCTCGCCCTTCACCCCAGCCTCCTCAAGCAGCGCAGCCTCCAGCTCATGCGGAACCGGCATCTCGCATGCGGCGACCTCGCTCTGGCTCGCTCCCGCAAAACACAATTCGCAATGACCCAGCGCCACGCTTTCTTGCCTGTCGGCCTCCATGCGAACCGGCGGACCGAAGACGTGACAGGTCATCGGCCTCCACGCATAAACATCGCACCGGCCGGTCGCCGGATCGAGCGCCGGACAGGGTGCGTCGTTCGCAAACTCCTCAAAACGCTCAACATCCGCCTCGTCGAGCAGGCCCGTCTCCGGATCGCCGGGAAACTCCGCACCGAATTCAGCAATCCATGCCCGGGCCCGCCGTTCGACCTCAGCAGCCAAAGTCGGCTCCGCGCTCCACAGCGCTTCCATCCCGGCATTGAGGCGCAGAGCATCAAGCGAATTGATCGCAAACGCCCCGTAACAGCACTGCGTACACCCCAACCGGCAGACCAGCCACTCGCCTGCCTGCCGCGCTGCCGCGGCGAGCGAAGCATCCATGATCTGCACCAGTTCCTGATCTCTAGCCGGCAAGCGCATATCGGCAAGAATACCTGACCGCGGCAACCGGTTTCCGATTGCGCCCGGGTGCGATCTTGCGCTACTCTGCCCGCGGAGGCTTCCCCATGCCTGAAATCCACAGCACAGTGATCCCCGGCCATCGTTACCGCAACGCCCCCGCCGCTATCGACTGGCTTTGCAAGGTCTTCGGCTTTGAGCGCCACGCCGTTTATGAAGGCGAAAACGGAACCATCGCCCACGCCGAGCTAACCTTTGGCGGCGGAATGATCATGCTCGGTTCGGGCAAGGACGACGAGTACGATCGCGGCTTCAAATCGCCTTCCGATCTGGGCGGGATTGAAACCCGCAGCGTTTACCTCGTGGTGCCCGACGCCGATGCGGCTTATGACCGAGCCGTTGCCGCCGGAGCAACCATCCTTCGCCCGCTGCAGAACACCCCTTACGGCAGCCGCGAGTTCGCCGTCAAAGACCCTGAGGGTCACTCGTGGAGTGCGGGGACTTACGACCCGTGGAAGAAGCAGCCATAAGTCAGGGCTGTCTGCGATATAGTCTTTTCGTAGTCTACGGAGGTTTTGATGAAGCCGAGCCGATTGGCCGTTGCACTTGCTCTAATTTCGCTGGCGGTTTCCGTTGCGTTTGCGCAGCAGGATCGCCTGCTTGTGACCCAGAAGGGATACAGGAGCCTGGCTATCGTTGACCCTGTCGCCGGAGCGGTGATCGCTTCCGTCCAGGAGGGAGGAGTTACTGGCCATGAGGTGATTGCGTCGGCTGACGGACGGCTCGCCTACGTGCCCATCTATGGAAGCTCCGGCGTCGGTATGCCGGGAACCGACGGCCGAAACCTGGTGGTCATCGACATTGCCGCGCAGAAGGTGGTGGCCAGCGTCGATTTCGGCCACGGGGTGAGGCCGCATATGCCCACCCTTGGACCCAAGGACGGTCTGCTCTACGTCACCACTGAGCTTGATAACGCGGTCACCCTCATCGATCCCAAGACGCTGAAGATCGTCGGCTCCATCCCCACCGGCGCAGCGCAGAGCCACATGCTCGCACTCTCCCACGACGGACGCCGCGGCTACACCTCGAACGTTGTGCCGGGTTCGGTCTCCGTGCTCGACATTGCGGCGCGCAAGACGATTGCCGTCATCCCTGTCTCGCCCAACTCCCAGCGCATCTCCATCTCCAACGACGACCATTGGGTATTTACCTCCGACGAGACCAAGCCGCGCCTGGCAGTGATCGACACGACGACCAACAAGCTCAAGAGGTGGATTCCGCTGGAAGGCACCGGTTACGGAAGCGCCCCAACGATAGATGGCCGCTGGCTGCTCGTCGCGATTCCAGGCAAAGACAACGTGGCTGTCATCGACCTGAATACCATGCAGGTGGCGCGCTCGGTCGCGGTTGGCAAGTCTCCGCAGGAGGTTCTGGTTCGCCCCGACGGCAAAGTCGCCTACGTCTCCTGCATCGGCAGCGACCAGGTAGCGGAAATCGATCTGGCATCGTGGAAAGTCTCGCGGTTTATCGCCACCGGCAAAGGTACGGATGGACTGGCCTGGGCCGCTGCGCATTGAAAGTTGGGGTACCATAACTTCTATGGCAAGCTATCGCGTAGCTCTTCGCCAATCTGAAGAAGGTTACAGCGTCTCGTGCCCCGGCCTGCCCGGCTGCTGGTCGCAGGGAGCAACCGAGGAAGAAGCTCTCGCCAACATTCAGATAGCCATTCGCGAGTATGTCGAGGCCGCCGAGGAATTGTCGCGGAACGCCGAAAGCCGCGTTGTCGAAGTTGCGGTCACGTGAGCGGGATTTTCTGCTGCGCCAGATGCGGTGGGAATGTCGTTTTACCTTGCCACAGGAATGCGCAGAATGGCGAGCATGATGCATCAAGCCGACCCACACGCCGTTCAAATCTTCGTCGATGGGTCATGCTATCCCAATGAAGGGAGGAAGTCTGGATACGCCGGGGTCGTCGTGTATCCGGATAACCCGACCGAGCACCGAGTTTTGTTTCAGGGATTCAAAGAGAGCACCATCCCCCGGATGGAGCTTTCAGCTTGCATCGCCGCCATGAAGTGGGTAAAAGAAGAGACAATGAACCGGCAGTGCAGCAGAGTACAAATATTTAGTGACTCACAGTATGTGGTTAATGGTCAGTCCACAGCCCCGTTCTGGCAGAAGGCCAAATGGCGTACTGCTGCCGGGCGACCTATTGACAATTCGGACCTTTGGAAAGACTTTTTGTTGGCGAAGTCAAAAGCGGGAATTCGGATCGATATTTGCAAAGTGCGGAATAAGTCTACCCCGCTGCTGAAGCAGGTGGACAAGTTGGCAAAAGCTGCTGCGAAAAGCCATCCCCGCATAGACCGAGGACTCGTCGTGGGAAAAATCGGGCGTGCCAAGATCAAAGGTGCTGCTACGATGTTTCGGGCAGCAGGCCAGGTGCTCGTTATTCGTATCGTTGGCTCGAAAACAGTTGGGCCTACGCGGGAAAACAGATTTGTCTTTGAGGTGTTTGATGTGAGTACGAGTACCTATATTTCAAAGCACTTCGCTTACTGCGCTCCCGTAACTGGAGCCCAGTTGCACCGACAGCGGGGTTTTCGGGTGAGGATGAACGACAATACTGATTACCCACAGATTCTTGAGGTAATAGAAGAGGTGCCTCTACCAAAAGCAGAGCGAAGAAGAAAAGTTGCGTTGGAAAATTGAAGCAGGTATTACTGCCAGAGAATATGAATCAATTCGCTATGACGGATGAAACGCGAATCCTCACAATTCCGCACCACCATCCGGTCAATGCATTCACGATGGGCGGTATTGTCCGCGATGCTGGATTGAGCATTGAAGAATTCCGCAAACTCCTATAACTGGATCAAACCAATTACCCAATCTTCTTGTCCCACCCCTCCAGCGCCTTCTTCAACTCAAGCATGAAGCGGCAGGCGTCCGCGCCGTCGATGGTGCGGTGATCGAAGCCTAGCGTGAAGTGCTGCATGGAGCGAATCGCAATCGTATCGTTGCCCTCCGCGTCGGTCAGCACCACGGCTTCCTTTTTGAGGCCGCTGATGGCCAGGATGGCTGACTCCGGCTGGTTGATGATGGGGGTGCTGAACTCATCGCCGAAGATGCCTGAATTGGTGAGCGTGAAGGTGGACCCAGAGGCCTCCTCGGGCTTCAGCTTCTTGGTGCGCGCGCGCTCGGCAAGATCGGCGATTGCGCGCGCCAGGCCGAGAAAGCTGAGCGTTTCAGCCTCTTTGACCACCGGCACAATCAGTCCCCACTCCAAAGCTACGGCAATGCCCAGGTTGATGTTCTGGTGATAGTGGACTGCGCCGTCCACAAGCGAAGCGTTGACGACGGGATGCTTGCGCAGCGCCTCCACTACCGCGGCGGCGATAAAAGGCATAAAGGTGAGCTTGACGCCGTTCGCCCGCTCGAAGCCGGCCTTTTCGTGGTCGCGAATCTTCACGATGCGGGTCATGTCCACTTTGTAGACGGTGTGAACATGGGGGCTGACGCGCATGCTCTCGACCATGCGCTCGGCGATAATCGCGCGCATTCTGCTCAGCGGGACCACCTGCCCGGCCAGTGCTGATGCGGCCGGCTGTGCAACTGCGGCCGACCGTGCAGCAGTGACGCTCCCGGCTCCGTGCTCGCTCAGGTGCCGCAGGACATCTTCCTTGCAGATGCGCCTGTCCGCGCCTGTTCCCGTTACCATGCTCAGGTCGATATTGTTCTCCTTGGCAATTTTCCGTACCAATGGCGAGGAGCGTATGCGCTCGCCTTCCACCTGCGCCTTCGGTGCGGGGGCCACCTGTGGTGGGGCCAACTCCACCTGCGGTGGGGCAGTAGCTACTTTGGGCGACGGAGTTCCGCTGGCAGCAGGAGTGGAAAGCGCTGTCTGCGCCGGCTCAGCTTTTTTCGCCGGTACAGCAGCCGCCTCGCCGTGCTCGGTCATCACCGCAACCACCGTATTGACCTCGACTGTTTCGCCCTCGGGGACCTTGATCTCGCTCAGCACGCCCGCCACCGGCGAAGGAATCTCCGCGTCTACCTTGTCGGTGGAGATTTCAAACAGCGGCTCGTCTTTTTCCACCGTCTCGCCGGCCTTCTTGAGCCATTTGGTAATGGTGCCCTCAAAGATCGACTCGCCCATCTGGGGCATGATTACGTCAGTTGGCATCGATTCCTCTCCCCGCTTATGTACGGGCTAAAGCCCGTACCCTTCAATTAACAGCCCGGTTCCTGCCGGATTATAACTGTTGTGCACGGCGCTTAACAGGCTGCAGAAAAAGTCCGAACTAAGAGTGAATTCGGCAAAGGGTGGATTGGCAAGGGCTAAGAACTTATCCGTAAATAACAATAGTTTGTCTCCAGCAGATAAGAGCAGCGGCGAGTTGTAGCAGAGCCGTGTAGCTGGCCTCTGTCTTTTCGAAGCTGACCAGCAGCTTGCGGAAGCGGTTGAGCCAGGAGTGGGTTCGTTCCACCACCCATCGGCGCGGTTTGGAGTCCGGGTAGCGGTACTTGATGAGCCGCTCTTCGGCGCGTGATTTAACGCGGGGATAGTATTGGTGCTTGCGGGCGATCTTGCTAACTGGGTAGCCGACATAGCCGGCATCCAGACAGAGATATTGGTAGTTTTTCCATCCTGTAACCTCAGGGCGTTGGACCACGACCTGTGCCAGGGTCCGATCCAGCAGCTTGGAGTCGTGGAGGTTGGCGCCGCTGACGGCGATCGACAGTGGGAGTCCACGGGCGTCGACCAACAGACTGCGTTTGCGTCCTTTTTTTCCCCCGGTCGGTCGGGTTTCGACCAACACATTCGGTAGCTAGCGGTGCTTTGCCCATGGCTCCATCGGCTGATTGCCACTGCCAGGCTATGCCGTGCATCCCGTCATACTCGGCCAGCCCAGCCTGCCACAGCTTCTGGAACAAGCCAGCCTTGTGCCAGTTCTGAAAGTACTGATGCACTGCGCTAGCCGAACCGAACTCCCGGGGCAATGCTTTCCATTGAATGCCGGTCCGCAGAACGTAAACAATCGCCGAAAAAACTTGTCGAGAAGACATCGGCTTGCGTCCAGCTCCAGCCTTGCGTTGATACGTTCGCCCTGCTTCCCGCTTGCGTACTGGGATCAGCGGCTCAACCTTGCTCCACAAATTATCTGAAACCGTCCAAGACTTGATCTGAGCCATATTGAATTCATCATCGCCGCTACCAATCGCTTGCAAATCAGAGATTCAGTCGCACGCATCAAAGTCGTCACTATTTACGGATAAGTTCTAAAGCCCGACTCATTCTGCTCACTTTATCGGCCCGGCTAAAGCCGTGCCCTTGTTACAAAGCCCCTATGATCGAGTTCTTCCGCAGACTGTTAAGCCTGAATCGGACGGTCCTCTTTGTGCCTGAGCCGCTCCACCTCGGCCGGAACTAGCATCGGCGTATCTTCTGCGGGAAATTGGGTTCTGGCTGCGGCAGTCGCCTCGGCTTGAATCCGCAGTGCATCAAGACTCTCCACCGCCAGCACCTGCTCACCAAAGACCAGCCCGAACTGCCGCGCCGCCTCGTGCGCCACAGCTTCCAGCCCGGGCAAGTCCCCAGGCCGCTCCACTTCGCGATCCAGACTGGTGACCGCATGATCGGGAATACCGCAAGGAACGATCAACTGAAAGTCGCGCAGGTCGGTGGTCACGTTAAATGCAAACCCATGCGAAGTAATCCCCCGCGCCACATGAATGCCAATCGCACCGATCTTGCGCTCTACCGCCCCAGAGCCGGAATGGTTTCGCAGGTTTTCCTCGGTCGGCGAACTGATCCCTGACCCCTGATCCCTGACCCCTGTATTCACCCCGCACCACACCCCCGTCAGTCCGTCAATCCTTCCCGCCTGCACGCCAAACCCGCCGCACAGCCGGATGAGAGCTTCTTCCATTCCGCGTACAAAATCCACCGGACCCATTCGCCCGCCATTCTCGTTTCGCAGGCTGCGGAGGTCGAAGATCGGGTAACCCACCAGTTGTCCCGGCCCGTGATAGGTCACGTCGCCGCCGCGGTTGATTTCGTGCACCGTGACGCCCCGCGCGGCGAGCAACGCATCCGAGGCCAGCACATTCGCGTGATCGGCGTTACGGCCCAGAGTGAGCACAGGCGGATGCTCCAGCAGCAGCAGCACGTTTTCGACGCAACCCGCGAATCGCAGTGCTGCGAACTCCGCCTGTAGGCGAAGCCCTTCGTCGTAGGCCACTCGCCCGAGATAAAGGTACTGGATCATCGCTACCCTGATTGTAGCCAGCCTCCCTGCGGGTTCAACGTGGCAACATTGGGGATGCCTTCACTCCTCCAACCGCGCCGCAAAGAGCCTTTCAAAGACGATCCTATGCTCCCAGGCCACGAGCAGCCAGAGAAGCGTCGCAAAGGCGCCCGGCCCAATGCCGCTCGGGTTCATCAACAGGTGGAAGGTAAGGATGTTGAAGAGCACAGGGCCAAGCAGCGTCAGGCCCAGTCCGACATACCGGTTCGCCAGCAGCAGAAGCCCGGAGATAACCTGAATCGCGCCCACAACGTAGAAGTAGTGCGCGGCAAACAGGGCGACGGTAAACTGCCCGGCCAGTCCTGTCGGCATCTGCGCCGGGATAAAGTTGAAGAACATATTGGCGCCGAAGACAAGGAACATCAGTCCCAGCAGCAGGCGCGCAATCATGGTAACAATCTTCATTGAGTTCTCCTTGAATTGAGGTAACTTGGGGAAAAAGCCGGAGAGCGGGGCCCAATGATCGCATCGCCAAGAACTTGTACCTCTGAAAGATGCGCGGAGGAGTCAGAAGTTCCGCGATTGCTTTGCGATTCGTTGCCCGGGGTGGATTGAGTGAATTTACAGATGCAGAGAACCCGCGCAGGATTGCTGCGCGGGCTGGCCTTGTCGGCGTGACCGCGATTGATTCAGCTCAATCAGAGGCGAAAGTAGATGCCGATCATCGGCTCTGCCGTGTGGGTAAGAGCATTCGTCGAGGTGAAACCCGAAATGAGGTCGGGCGCCTTGTAAAGATTGCCGCGGTATTGCAGGCGCAGGCCGATGTGCGGCAGAAGCCCCCAATCCACTCCCGCACCGTAGACAAAGACCGGCTTGGTGGAGGTGGTGGTATTGGCTGTCGTGGTAGTGATACCGGAAAGAGCGCAGCCAGGATCGCCGGTGCCGCAGAGTGTGATGAGGGTGGATCCGGTGGCTTGCCCGCTTGTAGGAACATCGAAGAGGATACCTCCGCCGGCCAGAGCGAAGGGCCTGAGATTCCCGATCTTCATGGACGCCACCCAATCGCCGTTCACTTCGTGGGCATTGGCTGAGACCGGGATCCAGGTTGTCGTTGCGTTACAAACTCCGCAAACGGCGTAGCTGCTCCAGGAGAAAACCTGGTTGGCGCGATTAATGGAGTAGGTTCCTTCATATCCGAACCAGGGCTTGGAAATGTGGCGCACCTCCAACAGTCCGCCGGCGGCATTGGATGGGGTCTGTGACTCGCCGTTGATATTGATGCTGGATGACTCATTGAATGCTCCGAAAAGGCTCGCCGAAACATCCGTTTGCGCTTGACCTTTGGCCCCGGTCGCCACCTGGGCTTGAAGCTGGGTAGCGGCCAGGGCGGCCAGCCCGACTAATAGAAAAAGCGACTGCCTCCATTCTGTTCTCAAGGCTTGCTCCTTTCTCATGACTTGTGGAATGTGTCCCGAAGAGGTAACTCCATGTAACTGGCCTAAGGGATAGACGGCTTGCATAAGATTTTGTTGACACTAAGGTCTAAATAAATTGAACGCTGCATATAGGTCGTATATTGACCGGAGATGTCGTAGGTTTTCCCGCATAACTGCCAACCAGTCTCTATTGATTCAGACACCCAGTCGAGATCTCACGGCCTGAATGCGCAAGTGTGGCCAGCCAAGTTCTTCGGGGAAACGACCGAAGAAGGAAGAACAGAGGTGATTTCAAGGTACACTAGAGGCTGGCAGGAGGACCGGGCGGTCGCTGCCGGGGTCTTGGCGAGAGCCGGGGCTGCCGGGGGAGGAAAGTCCGAACTCCGCAGGGCAGTGTGCCGGATAACGTCCGGGACGTGGGCATCAAAACCCATGGACGGCCAGTGCCACAGAAAAGATACCGCCTCGGCTACCCCTCTTTCGGGAGGGCATCCCTGGAAACGCAATACCCGAGTTGGCCCGCCACGGCGGGTAGGCTTGACGTTGCCGAAACTCCAGCGCCGGGGTAAGGGTGAAATGGTGCGGTAAGAGCGCACCGCTCCGGCGGTAACGACGGAGGCAGGGTAAACCCCACACGGAGCAAGACCAAATAGGGAGGGAAGCGCTCGCCAAGAGCCAGGCGGCGCTGCGCATCGGCCCGACGCGCCCAGGCGGCTCGAAGCAATCGCCGAAACCTCCGGGTAGGTCGCTGATGAGTGTCCGCGGCAACGCGGCGCCTAGAGGAATGACCGCACACGACAGAATTCGGCTTACAGGTCCTTTTGCCGAATTGCTTCTCGACAAAACGACAGCCCCGGCCGGGAAACTCCCAGCCGGGGCTGACCATTTTTCAGCGGACGAGCGGCGTTAGCCGCCCGCCGCGGCGGGCGTGTTCGCGGGGTTAGCGGAGCTAGCCTTGACAGTGCATCTGCCGCCAAACCGGGTGCCAACTCCGCTAACGCCGCTAGCGCGGCCAACCCCGCTCAGCTACCATCAATCCATGCTGCGAGTGAAACTGTTGGAACACTGGCGCCCGGCTGCCGGTGGTCGCGCATCCCGGCGAAGATCTTGGCTATGACCTTTTTGCATTGGAAGCCGCGACGCTGGCTCCCCGCGCCACCGTAAAAGTGCGCACCGGCATCGCCGTCGAAGCCCGCCATCCGCAAACCGGCGTCCCACTGGGCCTGCTGGTCCGCGACCGCTCCTCCATGGCATCGCGAGGAATTGCCACCACTGCCGGCGTCATCGATGCCGGCTACCGCGGCGAGATTCTGGTGCTGATGACCAACCTGGCGAGGCCGCCGTCGAGCTGAAGGCCGGCGAAAAGATTGCCCAGATGATTCCGGTTCCTGTTCTCACCGGTCTCGTCCAGGAAGTGGAAACGCTGGAAGACTCAGCCCGCGCGGAAAAGGGCTTTGGCAGTTCCGGACGCTGATTTACGGCGTTTTTCCTCGGCTGGGCGCACTTCCACAGAGAGGTTTTTTCGGAAGGAGCGGGGGCCCTCAGGTCTCTGAAAATACGATCGCATCATGAGGGCTTTAACCCCGGGGATTACACCGTCTCCGATAAGATGAACGGCCCTGCTGCTGAAGTACCGGCGAATGTGTCCATTACTCCGTTTCCTGCCGCTGACCGTCCACAAGCAGGAACCCTCTGCCGTTATTCCGCGTATCAGAGCAAGGGGAGCGGCGGAGATTTCGTACACTGGTATCACCGGGCAGGGACCTTTTGGCACGCCTCCATTCGCCGGCGCCAACCGCGCCAGAACGCGGAGAGACATTGCCGGTTCCGCGAACGAAAGCAGGGCCATGCAGTTCAATGAGGCCTTCAAACTCGCGCTGCAGTCGCTGTGGGCAAACAAGCTGCGCACCATCCTCACCCTCATCGGCGTGGTGATGGGCGTGGCCTCGGTCATCATGGTCATTACGCTGGTCAACGGCGCCAACAAGTACGTGAGCACCAAGCTCACCGGCTATGGCGCCGATATCTTTACGGTGGCCCGGGGATCGAGCGTGATCATGAACGCCGACGATTACTTTCGCTTTCAGAAGCGCAAGATCATCCGCATGGAGGACTACAAGGCGGTACGGGACGACTGCACCGAATGCAGCGATGTGGGCGCGGCGATTTTTGGCAACGGCACAGTCGTCTACAACCGGCAATCCAGCAAGGACTCCGAACTGCGCGGCTACACCTGGACGATGCCGGCGCTGCATAACATCGATATCGCCCTGGGCCGCGGCTTTACCCCCGCCGACGTGGACCGCGCCACGCACAATGCGATCGTCGGGCTACGACATTGTGGACAACCTGATCGGCAACGATGACCCCCTGGGCAAGGAAATTCGCGTGGACGGCGTTCCCTACACCGTGGTCGGCGTCGGCGAGCGGCAGGGCAAAGACGCTGGGCCAGTCGCAGGATAACTGGGTGATCGTGCCCATCACCACCTATCAGCAAACCTACGGCACCAACGATTCGATAAACATCTATGCCCGCGCCAATGGGAACGCCGAGGCGATGGAGCGGGCCAAGGACGAGGTGCGGGTGCTGATGCGCGCGCGCCGCCACGATGCGCCCGGCACGGCCGACGACTTTGAGATCGAAACCAACGACACCTTTCTCGATATCTGGAAGCAGATCAGCGCACTCTTCACCTATGTGGTGCTGGGCATCGCCTCCATCTCGCTGGTGGTGGGCGGCATCGTGATCATGAACATCATGCTGGTCTCGGTCACCGAGCGAACCCGCGAGATCGGCGTGCGCAAGGCACTGGGCGCCCGGCAGCGCGATGTGCTGCTGCAATTCCTCATCGAAAGCGCAACCATGGCGCTGGTAGGAGGAGCCATCGGCGTGTTATGCGGAGTGGGCGTGGCCAAGCTGATCACACTCATCATCGGCTTTCCCACCAGCGTGCAGTTGTGGAGCGTACTGCTGGGACTGTTCTGGCCGGCGCGGTGGGCGTCTTTTTCGGCGTCTACCCCGCCAGCAAAGCCGCCAAGCTGGACCCGGTGGCGGCACTGAGGGCGGAGCTGTAAGAGCACAGAGATCAGAAATCAGAGGATCAGAGATCAGTTAGGATGGTTTTCGTTATGGCAGCAATCTTTTCGTGATTTACAGGTTTGGCAGAGATCAATGCAGATGACTGTTGCTGTCTATCGCCTGACCAGAGGTTTCCCACGCGAAGAAGTGTACGGGCTGACGAGCCAGATCAGGCGTGCGGCGGTTTCCGTTCCAAGCAATATCGCTGAGGGGCATGGAAGGCTGAGCACCGGCGAATTCCGGCAGTTTCTTGGCATTGCCCGTGGTTCCAACTGTCGAGTTGCAAACACAACTCGAAATCGCCCGCGCACTTGAATTTGGGAATCCAGAACGATTCGATGAAGACGGAAGTCTTGTCCCACGAAGTCGGAAAGATGATTTACGCGAATCTCAATGCGACTCAAAGATCAAGCATTAGACCCTGATCCCTAACTCCTGATCTCTAACTACCTGGTGCTTTATGGTGCAAGGACAAACTCGCGAATCCGTCAAGATGGCCTTCGATACGCTGAGGGCAAACAAGCTGCGCTCGGGATTGACCATCCTGGGCATCGTCATCGGCGTCACCACGGTCATCGCCATCTCCTCCATCATCAGCGGACTCAATAACCGCATCGCCGACTTTGCCAACTCGATGGGCACAAACATCATCTGGGTCTTCCATCTGCCTTTCGCGACACATCCAATTCACCCCCGAGCAGTTGAACCGGAAAAAGCTGACGATCGGCGACGTGGTGGCGCTGCGCGACCTGCCGCATGTGCTGGCCGTCGATGGCTCAATTCAGCACGCAAACACCATCTTCCGCGTGGGCGACGTGGCCGTGAAGTACCAGGGGAAAAAAGTGGCCGGGACCATCCTGGACGGCTCGACCGCGGCAGCTGGCCGACGTAATGGACCTGGTCTTTCGTCGAAGGCCGCTTCTTTACCGACGAGGAAGACCAGCGCGCCGCCCATGTCTGCGTGCTTGGCCACGACACCTGGGAAGAACTCTTCGGCAACGAGTCGGCGATAGGCAAGGAAGTGAGCGTCGAAAGCGGCCTTTATACCGTGATCGGCGTGCTCGACTATCAAAAGCAGCCCTTCGGCAGCGGCAAGAATCCCGACGACAATCAGGTCTATTTTCCCCATGGGCACATTCCACTACCTGCATCCCGAGGATCAGGATCTTGTGGATCAGCGTGAAATACGACGACCAGAAAAACAAGGCGCTGGTCGAGGACGAGGTTCGCGAACTGCTGCGCATCCGCCGCAAGGTGAAGGTGGAGGCGGACGACAACTTTGAGATGTTCGGGCCGGACTCGCTGCTCAAGCTCTGGGGAGATATCACCTTCTACCTGCGCATCTTCATGATCGCCATCTCCAGCGTCGGCCTGATGGTGGGCGGCGTGGGAGTGATGAACATCATGCTGGTCTCGGTTACCGAGCGCACCCGCGAGATCGGCATCCGCAAGGCCATCGGCGCCACCAGGCGAACCATCCTCACCCAATTCACCACCGAGGCGGTCACCCTGTGCGCCGTGGGCGGGGTGATCGGCGTCCTGGTGGGCGCCGTGATCACCTGGATCGTCTACCTGCTGCCCATCAACCTTCCCGCAACCCTTTCCACGGTGTGGGTTCTCATCGGCTTCGGCGTTTCCTGCGCCATCGGCCTGCTCTTCGGCATTTATCCAGCCTGGAAAGCCGCCAACCTGGACCCGATCGAGGCGCTGAGGTACGAGTGAAGCAGGGAACAGGGAATAGGGAATAGGCGAATAGTTATTTGCTCCATCCTGTTCGCACTCTGTGCAAGTCGCATTGATGTGGCGCAGTGTCTTGTTGCAACAGGAAAATGCGCAATGAGGTTTGTCTATTCCCTATTCCCTATTCCCTGTCGTTTAAACTACTCCCAGCGATGCCTCACCTATCTAGCCCAATCCGTGGAGATTCTCACCACGGTCCTGACTGTCGCCGGTATGGGCTACTATCTGGCCGCCATGGTTGCTGCACGCATTTTTTTGGCGGGCCGCCGCGCACAGCCTGCGCACTTTGCTCCCGGCGTCAGCATCCTCAAATCCCTCAAGGGACTCGATCCCGGCATGATCGATGCCTTCCGCAGCCACTGCCGCCAAAGCTATGCCGGCGAGTACGAGTTGCTCTTCGGGGTTTCGTCGCTCTCCGACCCGGCAGTCTCCGCCGTCGAGCAACTCCGGCAGGAGTTTCCCGATAAATCCATTCGGCTCATCGAGTGCCCCGAGCGCCTGGGAACCAACGGCAAGGTCAGCACGCTGGTCCAGCTCGCAAATCACGCACGCCACGAATATCTGCTCATCAACGACTCCGATATCACCGTCTCGCCCCACTACCTTGAGCGGGTGATGGCCTGCTTCGCCCCTGCTTCATGGCGAATCCGCCATCTCCGGTAAAGCGCAAAAGCCGGTAGGCCTGGTCACCGCGCTCTACCGCGGCCGCGCGCACGGCACGCTGCCCTCGCGGCTTGAGGCGCTGGGCATGGCCACTGATTTTCTGGCCGGCGTATTGCTCTCCAAAATGATTGAGGGCGGCCTGCACTACGGTCTCGGCTCCACGCTGGCTATCAGCCGCGAGGCGCTCGATAAGATCGGCGGGCTCGAGCCGCTGGTGGATCATCTGGCCGACGACTACGAACTGGGCGCGCGCGTGGACCAGGCCGGCTTCAGCGTAGTGCTGAGCGCCGAGGTGGTTGAAACCTCCATTCCCGCTTACTCCTGGAGCGGCTTCCTCGATCACCAGTTACGCTGGGCCCGCACCGTCCGTGACGCACGGCCCTGGGGCTACGCCGGACTCATCTTTACTCATGGACTCGGCTGGGCGCTGCTCAATGTGCTGGCCAGCGGACTGAGCCCGCTAAGCTTGTGGCTGCTGGGATTGAGCTTTTTCCTGCGCCTTACCCTGGCGCATGATGGTCGGCGCTGAAGTTCTCGGCGACCACCAGGTGCTTCCCAATTTGTGGCTCCTGCCCTTTCGCGATTTGGTAGCGATGGGCGTCTGGGTAGCCGGATTCGCCGGCAACGTCATCGTCTGGCGCGGCGAGCGTTTCCTGCTCAAAGACGGAAGACTGCACAGTACGAATTGATGAGGTTAGTTGCTTTGAAAGGGCACGGATTTATCCGTGCCGAAGATCATCGAACAAACTGGGATCGTGGCATTTATGCCGCGCGCGGAGATGCAGATCAATGACCGTGCGTTCCCGCGGGGGCAAAAGCTATTTCCATTTTTGGATCTTTGGTGTGCAAGGATATGATCTGTGCCCTTTCAAAACCGATGAATACCTGTACGGTTTTTTGTCCCATCCGCGGAAAGTTGAATGCTCTGTCATCGAAAGCCTCTAATCGCCCTTATCTGCCGCCACCGGCTCCTTGCGCGCTGATGGCCTCGTAGTCGATCGAAAGGCACGCGCCCAGTTCCCTGAAGTTCTTCTCCCACAGCGGCTGGTCGGCTTTGTCCAGCGTGATCAGCGCATAGCTGGAGGTGCGCAGAATCTCATACCAGATATTCTGCGCCTGCCACAGGTTCAGCTCGAAGGGCATCTCCACCAGGATGCGCGCCAGTGCCAGCGCCCGCTCCAGCTTCTCCAGCGATCCCGAGGACATTTGCAGATCGACCATGGCGCGCTTCATGCGCTGGTCGGCAATGTAGGAGAGCGTGGCCGTCTCCAGCGGAACCTGGTCCGCCTTGGCCAGCGACAGGAACGACCGCAGTTGCGCCTGGTCGATGGGGTCGATCTCCAGCGCCCGTCGCAGTCCCGCATTGACGGCAAAGCCCGCGGCCAGGGTGAGCGCCGGCGGCTTGGGCAGCCCGGCCGAGAACAGATAGTGCAGCAGGCTGGCGTGGTCTTCGTAGATGCCGGTCAGCGAGTTCTCAATGTCCTCAAGCGTCGAGGTGAGAATGAGCTTCACAATGCGCCGCTGCTCGTCGGTAAAGAGCGAGGTCAGCGAATAATCCACGTGGCCGTAATAGCGGTCGAGCAGGCGAATCACGTCAGGGAAGTCGGCGCGCTGCACCTGCTCCGCCGCCTCGCTTGGCAAAGGCGTCAAACTCGGCTGCATCGGACTTCGTCGTAAGCCTTTACCGCAGCGGTAATATTCTGGTCGCCGAAGTGCAGCACCGCGAAGCTGAAGCTCTGCTGCTGGCCGGTGATGGTGCTGGCAATTTGCGCCCGTCCCAGCGCCAGCCGCCCACGGCCGGAGGTGTAGATGTCGTAGGAGATGCGGCGAACGCGATAACAGAACAGGTCGGTCTCCTCGGTAAACGAGGAGAAGACGCAGCTGATGGCATAGTGGGCCGCCACTTGTTCCAGACTCAGCTCCTTGGCTGCCACGCATGCCTTGTAAATGTCGGCTCCATTGCCGGCGCTGGGCACGTTGGAGCGTGCCTCGGCCAGCCGCGCCAGAAATTTGGGCTCCAGCCCTTCCGCCTGTTGGCCAAAAAGCTCCCGCGCCAGTTGCAGCACGCGCGCGGCATAAGCGATCACCTGCACCGTCTCGATGCCTGAAATGTCGTCAAAGAACCAGCCGCAACTGGTGTACATAAGCTGCGTGTGGCGCTGCATCTCCATCAGTTGCCGCGCCCGCACCTTTTCCTCTTCTGTCAGAGCGTGGTTCTGATGCTCGCTGAAGAAGTGCTCCAGCGTCTCCGCGCCGCGGTCCAGTATGGCTTCGATATAACCGTTGCGCGCGGCCCACACGTCTTTGAAAAGCTTGACGCCTTCCTGCTCAGTCAGGGGAGCCAGTGCGTCGCGCAGTTCGTCCAGAGCCTGCCGCAGTGGCGCGCGCCAAAGCTGGTTGAACCCCGGCTTGCCTCCGTTGCAACCGCAATTGGAGCGCCAGCGTTCCACCCCGTGCTCGCAGCTCCACGAAGTGTTCTCCACGATCTCGGCTTCGTACTCAGGCGGAAACTGCTCCAGGTAGCTGCCATAGTTGGTCAGCTTCACCGTCTTGTCTTCTTCCAGCAACTGCGACGCATAGGCCAGCGCCATCTCGCCGTACTTGTGGTGGTGGCCGTAGGATTCGCCATCGGTGGCCACGTGAACCAACTGCGGCTGGGTACTGTCTGTAAATCCGCTTTTGAGCCGCGCGGCCAAGTTTTCGCCCAGAGTTCAACAGCCCCTCAAACGCAATCGCCCGCGAGATGGGTCCGTTGTAAAAGAAAACGGTAATCGAGACCCCGGATTGAAAGCGCACCAGGTAGGGCCGCGAGGTATCGACGGTTGCGTCCGCGGTATCGATCCAGCCAGAATCGGTCGATCCCGGGCCCTCCTTCAGCGGCCGAATCCGCCGGCACTGGTGCGGCGCCAGCACTGTGAACTTGATGCCGTGTGCGGCTAGCAACTCCAGCGATTCCGTATCCGCCGCCGTCTCCGCCAGCCACATTCCCTCGGGAGGTGCGTCAAAGTGGTGCATGTAGTCGGCAATGCCCCAACTAATCTGGGTGATACGGTCGCGGGTGCAGGCCAGCGGCATAATGATGTGGTTGTAAACCTGCGCCATGGCCGAGCTGTGACCGCCGTAGCTCTTCCGGCTGCGGCGCTCGCCGTCAAGAATCATGCGATAGGTGCGCTGCGCGTTCTCCTTCAGCCAGCTCATCAGCGTAGGCCCGAAGTTAAAACTGATGCGCGCGTAGTTGTTCACGATGCGCTGGATCTTATTTTTGTTGTTCACGATTCGCGCCGCGCCATTGGTCGCGTAGCACTCCGCGCAGACGCGCTCGTTCCAGTCGTGGTAAGGCGCGGCCGAGTCCTGGGTCTCCACCGTTTCCAGCCAGGGATTCTCCCGCGGCGGCTGGTAAAAGTGACCGTGAATGCAGATGAATCGCTTGCTTGCGGGCATGATTATTCCCATCGGTGCTGGAGTTGCTTATTGAACCGGCCAAAAACGATTGCACAAACCAAAATGCTGTCATCCTGAGCGGAGGTCGCCGCAGCGACCGGAGTCGAAGGACCTGCGGTTGCTTTTCTTACTTTTAACGCGACTCAATCGGACCGTGTCAATGAAGACTCCCCGTTGTCTTTGTTATTTTAAGCTCGACCGCCCCGCAGGCGCGGCGCCTTTGGCAAGATCGCATGCCCGCCACAGGTACCAACTGGCTACCGAGCGGAATGGCGCCCATCGTTTTCCCCTTTTGAAAAGCACCTCCGGCTTGGGCAGATCGGCGGCTTCGAGAGGCCTCGTCTTCGGCACTCGCTGAAAGGTCAGCGCAAATCCCTTGCGTACGCCGTAGTCGGTCGCCGGCAATACATCGGGCCGGCCCAGGCGGAAGATCAGCAGCATCTCCACCGTCCACGGTCCAATGCCGCGCACCTCGGTCAGCCGCTCCACAATCTCCGCGTCCGATAATTTCTTAATCGCCGCGTGCGTGGGCACCGTCCCGTCCAGCGTCTTCGCCGCCAGATCTTTCAGCGCCTTGATCTTGTTTCCTGAAACCCCGCACGCCCGCAGCCGCTCATCCGGAGTATCGATCAGCAGTTGTGGAGCGGGGTCGCCGCCAAAGTACTCCCGCACCCTCCGATGGATGGTTGCGGCCGCTTTGCCATGCAACTGTTGGTAGAGGATCGACTCCAGCAGCGACTCAAAAGGCGAAGGAGCCGCATCGAGCCGCAGCGTAAACGCGCCCGCCCGGTCAATCAGCTCGCCCAGTTTGGGGTCGCTGGCCTTCAAATGCGCCACAGCTTCGGCAGGATCAAAGGGAAGTTTGCGCCTTTTGCCGCCATGAATCATATGCAGGAGTTTACTGCATTGACCGAGGCCATCGAAACGATGCAAGAGGATGTGTTCGTTTTCAAATTAACGAACAATTAAAAGTTGGCCGTTGGCAAGACGCAAGGGGATTTTCGTGAATTCTCCAGTGTTTACACTCTCGCTACCTGCCGCTGAAAGAGACGTTAAGTCCGTAGACTCATGGTCCTCATGGCTGTTCCGATTGCTTCTATGCATTCCAAACCAGCCAAGGAAGTTCAAAAGCAATTCGGAACACAAATGCGCGCGCTACGCCAGCAAAGGGGCCTTTCGCAGGAAGAATTGGCTTTTTCCTGCAACCTTGACCGAACCTACATCGGTAGCGTGGAGAGGGGTGAGCGCAATATCAGTCTCGTAAACATTCATATCGTCGCGGCAGCATTGAAGGTTTCACCAAGGGAGTTCTTCAATGACTGAGCGAAAACCGATCCCCGCGAAACTACTTCAGCGCATCAAAACCGTCACAAATAAGCGCGCGAGATTTGTCCTCGATTCGATTGTCAAGAATGGAAGTATCTCGACCATTCAACTCAAGGAAGCAGGATATGACCACCCTCCTCGTGCGGCACGAGATGCCGTGGAACTCGGCTTCGCCCTCACGCGAGTCAAGGCAAAGCGTGACGACGGCCAGGCAATCGCCGCATACGTGTTCGATGAGCGGGAACTTGACCCCAAGCTTACCGGGCGTGTCGTTCTCGCGAAGAAGGAACGCGATGCGATCATCGAGCGCAAGGGCTCCAAATGTAATCTATGCGGAGCCGTACACAACATCCAGGTTGACCATCGTATCCCGTTTCAGGTTGCTGGCGAATCTCAGCGCGATGAGGCAGACCCTTATCAATTGCTCGACGGCGCTTGCAATCGGAAGAAATCGTGGAGTTGTGAGCATTGCCAGAATTGGCTGAAACTCAAGAGTCTTGACACGTGCCTTTCATGTTATTGGGCGAATCCCGATACGTATATCCATATCGCCATGCAGCCAGAAAGACGAGTAGACATTGTTTGGAAGGGCGAAGAAGTAAATGCATTTGAACGACTGAAACGCACCGCCGACAGGAATAAGAGATCGATTGCAGACGAGATTAAAACAAGGATTGCGTCATAGAATATTGCTCATCGAAATCATGCAGATCCATTGTCTGGTCGTCTACCGTGGCGGGAATCACCTTATGCGAAACGTATAGCGATTCAACGGTCACGTGATCTCGCCCATTCAATGTCGCTTGGCTGGAGCGTCCAACATCCAGCAGAATGCGAGATGCGAATTCTCTTGGCAACCGGTCACCATAGGTCCGATCCCCGCATGAACCGTCGTAGCTTAATATGAAGGGAATTCCCCGCCTATTAAGGACATTCAATCCTTCAATCATTCGCTTGCGAGTAACCCCACCGATATACCGCGAATCGCGTCCTTCGCTTGTGCCTTGGTAAGGAGGGTCTAAATAGAAGAAGTCCCCAGGCCAGCGGATTCGAATACTTCAAGAAAGTCAGCGCAGACAGTACGGGCTTTCCCATGAAGCAACCGATGTGCCGCGAGCAGTTCTTTCCGCATTGTGTCCGGTTTCGTTCCTGTTCTCCGCTTATCCGGGGATTGGTTGAATTCTCCTGACGGGTTGAAGCGTACCGCGTTTTTCACGCAGCGCGCGAGCAAGTAGAGAAGTTTCGCAGGATCATGGTCTTCATTGAATTGCGAGCGAATGTCGTAGAACTCATCTATCGGCCTTTTGCGTTCTCGATTCCAAAGTCTCTCGTATTCGTTTGCAATGATTTCCGGGTCGTCGATGATCGCCTGCCAAAGCATGACGAGAGGTTCAAGTCGATCACCGATTTCAAAACGTCTGAATTTCTTCGAATTCGCTGCGGCAAGCGTCACTGCTGCAGACCCCGCAAATGGTTCGACCAGCCTCTCATATCGCCCCACTTCAACATGGCTCAGAATCGCAGCGGCAAGCCTTCGTTTACTTCCCTGATACGGAATGGGATGGGGAACGGAAAATCGCACGACTCACCTCAGACGATACGTAAAGTCATCTTACAGCACTTTACGGTCGGTAGTGATTGCCCAATTCAAAAACGTAACACATTTTCGTCACTTATTCGCCAATTTCTTCAATAGTCTGGGAGTTCGACTCCATATTGGAACACCGTTCCCAAACCGCATATGTTTACCGGCCTGAAGCAGACCCACCACCCCCGCGTACATGGTTCTGCAATGCCGCCGCGAGTGGTAAACTTCGAGCGATTCTATACATGAAGGAAATCACCCTATGAAACGCCGCGAATTTGTAAAGACCGCCTCCGCCGCCGGAGCCGGCCTGCTGCTCCGCTCTCCGCTTTCCCTCCACGCCCAGCAGACCTCGCCCGACCCCGCCGTCAAGCGCGTACTGGTCATGTTCAAGTGCCACTTCGACGCCGGATTCATCGATACGCAATATAACGTCGTCCACAAGAGATACTTCGAGAAATTCTTTCCCCAGGCAATCGAGATTGCCCGCGCAGCAAATGCCGCGGGCAAGCGCCGCTATGTGTGGACCACCGGCTCGTGGCTGCTCTATGAATACCTCGAACAGGCCTCGCCCGCCGATCGCAAAGCCATGGAGGAGGCAATCGCCCGCCGTGACATCGCCTGGCACGCTTTGCCCTTCACCTGGCAGACCGAGATGCTCAGCCAATCCATGATCGAAGGCAGTCTGGCCATTTCGCAGTCCCTCGACACGCCGCTTCGGCGTGGTCACCACCGGCGCCAAAATGACGGACGTTCCCGGCCACACCCGCGGCATCGTTCCGCCGCTGGCCAAACACGGCGTCAACCTGCTCGAAATCGGCGTGAACGACGCAGCTACTGCCGCCAAGTTGCCGCCGCTCTTTCTCTGGAAGGACCCTTCCGGCGCAACTCTCCCCGTGATGTATCACCTCGGGCTACAGCGGTGTTGCCCGCGTTCCCGGCTCCGATCTGGCGCTCGCGACCAGGGTGCGCGGCGACAACAGCGGCCCGCACACGCCTGAAGAAATCGCCGCCATCCACGCCGAGCTCGCCGCGCAGTTCCCCAATGCGGAAATCACCGCCTGCCAACCTCTCCGATATGGCCAACGCACTTCAGCCTTATCGCGCCCAGCTTCCCGTCGTGACCCAGGAGATCGGCGATACCTGGATTTACGGCTGCGCAAGCGACCCGCTGAAGGTGGCCCGCTATCGCGAAGTTTCCCGCCTGCGCGACGCCTGGATCGCCCAGGGCAAGTTTCAAATTGGAGATGCACCGACCTGGCCCTGCTTCGCAGCCTGCTGCTGGAGGCCGAGCACACCTGGGGCACCGACACCAAAACCTGGATTGACTTTGACAACTACAAGCCCGCCGACCTGGCCCGCATGCTCGATACCAAGGGCTACAAGGTCATGGAGTTCAGTTGGGAAGAGAAGCGCAAGGACCTCTACGATGCCGTCGCCACGCTGCCCGCCAATCTCCGCAGCCAGGCCCTAAGCGCCATCCAGAACCTTGCCCATCACCAGTACGAGCCGAAATCCCTCGCCCAGGCCATCGCGCAGCCCGCCGGAAAGCCGATTGAAACCGCTCATTTCATTCTGGAAATCGATGCGCAAACCGGCGCCATCACCCGCCTCCGCAACAAGGCCACCGGCCGTGAATGGGCGAGCAAGAGCAACCCCATCGCTCTGTTCACCTACCAGACTCTCTCGCAAGAGGACTACCACGCGCTTCATCGCCAGCCTATCGTGACGTGAACGACCACAGGATTGGGCGTCCAGAGACTTCGGCAAGCCGAACATTGAAAAGTACGGCGCGGTCCAGCCAGGATTGGCATCCCGTCGTCGGCCATAGTGCATGTGGAAGAGACAGCCGAAGCCCACCGCATCGTCGCCCGCCTCGAAATCAAGGACGAAGAAGCCTTCCAATCCGGCCGCGCCAGCTTCCCGCGCAAAGTCTTCCTCGAGTTAGTGCTGCCCAAAGCCGAGCCGGTCATTCATCTCAACCTGTCTTGCTTCCAGAAGCCCGCACCCGGCTTCCTGAGGCCCTCTGGCTTACCTTCAATCCCATCGCGGAAGACCAGAATGGCTGGACTCTGGACAAATCCGGCGAGCAAATCTCGCCCTTCGACGTTGTAGCCTCAGGAAACCGCCACATGCACAGCCTGTCGAAGGGATTTGAATACCGGCACGCCGGGCATAGCTTCGCGGTGGAAACCCTCGATGCGCCGGTGGTCGCCCTGGGCGAAAGAACGGCGCTGCTCTTCTCCAACACCCAGCCCGATCTGAGCGCCGGAATCCACTCCTGCCTCTTCAATAACACCTGGGGGACCAACTACATCATGTGGTATGCCGAAGATATGCGCTTCCGCTACATATTGAGGGCCTGAGAATACTGCGATTCGGAAACAGATTGGAAATACCCGCCCCGGCGTTTCATCCTGAACCTGCCGGGGAAGGCTGTTTTTGTTTCCATGTGCCGCGCAGCGCCTGATCCTTGTAACATCTAGAGCAGAGTCGAGCGAGGAGCGCCAAAGCCATGAAGATGCGGCCGGGAACACAAACGGGATTTCTGCTGTGCGGCAAGGAGTGGATCGAGGGCGAAGCGCTGGAAGTGCGCTCGCCCTGGGACCAGGGGCTGGTGGGCCGGGTTACCATCGCCACCCGCGCCGATGCGCGCCAGGCCGTGCACCACGCCGTGGCCAGCCTGCGCCGCACCCGCGCCCTGCCCCGCTGGAAGCGCCGCGAGATTCTCGAGGACGTGGCCGCCGCGCTCATCGAGCAAAAGGAGCGCTTCGCGCAGTTGATCGTCGCCGAAGCGGGCAAGCCGATTCGCCTGGCGCGCGCTGAGGTCGATCGCGCCGTGCTCACCTTCAAGACCGCCGCCGAAGAGGCCGCGCGGCTGGGCGGCGAGAGCATTCCGCTGGACCTGACCGAGGGCAACGAAGGCCGCTGGGGGCTGGTGCAGCGCTTTCCCGTGGGTCCGGTGCTGGCCATTACTCCCTTCAACTTCCCGCTGAATCTGGTGGCGCACAAGGTGGCGCCCGCCATGGCCGCCGGCTGCCCGGTGATTCTGAAGCCCGCCCCGCAAACCCCCTTTACCGCGCTGGCGCTGGGCGAGGTGATTCTCAAGGCCGGCTGGCCCGACGGAGGCGCTGGCCGTGCTCGCCGCTGAGCAACGCCGACACCGCATGGCTGGCCGAAAAGGAAGACAGCATCAAGCTGGTCAGCTTTACCGGCTCGGCCAAAGTGGGCTGGGAGCTGAAGGCTCACTCCGGCCGCAAGCGCGTGCTGCTGGAGCTGGGCGGCAATGCCGCGCTGATCGTCCACGGCGACTGGCCCGATCTGGACGAAGCGGCCCTCCGCACCGCGCACGCGGCCTTCGGTTACGCCGGCCAGTCCTGCATCAGCGTGCAGCGCGTCTTTGTCGAGCGCAGCATCTTCCAGACTTTTTTGTGGAAGGTGGTCGAGGCCGCCGGCCAAGCTGGTCGTCGGGCGACCCCGCCGACGAAGCCACCGAAGTCGGCCCGCTCATCCGGCTCAGCGAAGCCGAGCGCGTGGAAGCCTGGATCAAGGAGGCCGTCGAGGGCGGCGCCAAGCTGGTGGCCGGCGGCGAGCGCCACGGCTCCGTGGTGACGCCGGCGATCCTCACCGGAACCAAGCCCGGCATGAAGGTGCGCGACGAAGAGGTCTTCGGCCCGGTGGTGGTCATCGAGCCTTACGACGACTTCGAGCAGGCGCTGGCCGACGTCAACCACTCGAAGTACGGCCTGCAGGCCGGCTTGCTCACCCGCGACGCCGGCCGCATCCTCACCGCTTATCGCGAGCTCGAAGTGGGCGCGCTGATCGTGGGCGACACGCCCAGCTGGCGCCTCGACCCCATGCCCTTCGGCGGCGTCAAGGACTCGGGCCTGGGCCGCGAAGGCATCCGCTCGGCCATCGAAGAGATGACCGAGCCGCGCATGCTGGTGATCGCAGGCATCTGAACGCAGCCGAAGTTGCGGTCGCAATGTCGAGAAACGCTGCACGGTGCTTCCTACTTTGCGAGCATATCCAGCATGGCTTTCATGTCGGCGGCGTGAGGGCCGTCCGGGGCGAGCGCCAGATACTTTTCCAGCGCCTCTCGCGTCTCGGGCGAGGCTTGGACCTTGCCATGTGCGGTTACAGGCAAATCGGCAAAGAGATCTGACCCGAGGACGAACCAGGCATTCGCCCTGGTGGGATCCGCTTGCACGCACTTGCGGCAGGCCGCCGCCGAATCATGCGTGTTGCCGATGTTATAGAGCACGGCGCAAACATTGAAGTAAGCCAGCCCGTGATTGGACGCAAACTCGGCGGATTGGTTATACGCCTCGATCGCCTCCGCGTTGCGTTTGAGCCTGAGCAGCGCATTGCCCTTGCCAATGTAGATCTGCGACAGGCCGTCTTTCCAGTCGGTCATTGGCTGGCCTTCGGCGGGCTTTTCCTTTTCCGCCGCGGCCAGGGCTTGGTCGTAGGTCGCCAGGGCCGCATCCGCCGAGCCGGAGTAAAGCTGCGCATTCCCCAGCAACTTCAGGTTGAGAGACGTTGCTTTCAGCGCTACCAGTTGCTGCGCGAGTAGCGACGGCGCGGGGCCAATCCTTTGCCTGCATGGCCTGGTTATAATGAGCCGTCAGTGCGTCCGGGTTTTGTCCGCCTGCGCTGTTGGACATTTGCGGGGTGGCCGGCACAGACGAAAAGCAACGGCAACAGAACCGCCGCAAGAATTGAAATGGACCTGCGCATCGCGGTCCTCCGTTCATTGCCTGCACGTTGATTGCTGGCAACACATTAAACCCGAATGGAGCGGGGAGCAAGCCGATTCAGCATGGATTCTCTATTTGACGGCGACAGGATCGCGGCCTGAGCCGAATGCGCACTTATCGCTCGCCAGCCTGAATGAGCAAGCTCCGCGGCGCGAACAGCGCAGCACTTCTGCCTCAGTGCACTGTCGGATCATGACTGCGCGGCCGAAGACGCGTGAGGAAAAAACTGGCAGATCTGTCAGCTAATGTTCTTACTTGGCCTTGGCTTTCTGTGCGGCCCAGCGCTTGCGCTGCGCATCGGCAATCCGCTTGCGCGCCTCGGGGCTCAACGTGCGGCGCTTCTTCCCTTGATCTTGGCAGCCTTCGCTTGGCCTTCTTGGTTATGGGCTCAGTTACCTTGACCGTTGCGACTTTGCCGGTGTTAGCCAGCAGGGAGCGAACCTGCTTTAGGCGTTGCGATTTCCGCGTCGATTTGTGCAAGAATTGAGTCAATAGCCATAAGTCAAGCATAACTCATAATTCCGCTTTTGCACAGTTAGATGGATCAAATTTCTGTCGTATGCCAGAGCGAACTATCTTGAGCAATTCATTCCGGCTTGCCCACTGTCTTCTCCTTATAAGCCTTCTGCAGAATGAAGAACGCCATGCTTCTTCTTGCCCCTGATCGGAGATAAGTCCCTTGCGGTTGAACTCATCCTGAATGCCCGCCAGCGGCCTGTTCGGCGAACGAAAATCCATCAGGATCCACGGGCTCATTCCTCTAAGTTGCGGAATCCGGTTCAGCATTCCCAGTTGATGGCGATAGATATTGGCCTGATACTCCTCGGTCCAGCGCTCGTTTTCGCCGCCATGCAGGCCGGCCTTGGCGCCGCCGCCAAACTCGCTCACGATCAGCGGCTTCTGGTAGTCAATGCGCCACTCGGTTATGTCGGCGCGTCTCCGGGCGCCCTTCATACCAGCCGATATATTCATTGATGCCGATCACATCCAGCGCCTTGCCCAGCGGATCATCAACGATCTTGGTGTGTCCCTCGGCGCGCACCAGCAGCGCCGCGGTAATCAGCCGCGTCGGAGTCAAGCTCGCGCGCGCGGCTGGCCATCGGTTTCAATGAAGTGCGTCCGCGCCTCGGTGTTCGGCGTTTCGTTGGCCATCGACCACAAGAATAATCGCCGCGTGATTGCGCGAGGTTCCTATCTCCTCGTCCAATTGCTGCTCGGCCTTGGCCAGCACCTTGGGATTGTCAAACTGCAACGCCCAATAGACCGGATTCTCCGACCACACCAGCAGTCCCATGCGGTCGGCCGCGCGCAGCATCGTCTCATCGTGGGGATAGTGCGCCAGCCGCACAAAGTTGCAGCCCAGCTCTTTGGCCCAGCCCAGCAGCGTCTCCGCGTCTTTGTCGGTGTTGGCGCGGCCGGTGCGATAAGGCGCTTCGGCATGGATCGCAGATGCCGCGCAGAAAGATCGGCTTGCCATTCAGCAGAATCTCCGTGCCGCGCGTCTCCACGGTGCGAAAGCCGATGAGGTCGTCGATGGAATCTTGACCGCACGTGATTTTGACTTTGTAGAGCTTCGGCGATCTCCGGCGACCAGCGCTGCAGACCAGGTGCACTTGAAGTGGAAGCCTACACGGCCGTATCGATCGGACCTTCCATATGCCTTGATACCCAGTTCAGGAATCTGCACCTCCTGCACATAGTCCACCTGTACCGACGCATTTGCGTTATGCGGTAGGGCATCAAGCGATGAAACCAAAATCCACCCATCCCTCGATCACCGAATCTTCCGTGCGGCTCAGGTGCAGATCATACTGATCGATAAATGTTTCCGGAACCTCAATCAGCGAGACCGACGCGTGAGCCCGCCATAGTTCCACCAATCGGTCTCAGCGTGGGAACGCCGTCCTTCGTGGCGCGTGTTATCCACCGCCGCGACCACGAAGTTACCGCCTGCATGAATCGCCGACGTCACCTCGCAGTTGAAGCTGGTGAATCCGCCCTCGTGCTCGCAGACCTTCTGGCCGTTGACCCAGAACCAGGAGTGATAGTTGGCCGCGCCTACGTGCAGAAAGACGCGCGTGTGTTCCTTTGGCTGGTAAGTGAAATCGCGCTCGTACCAGATCGGCCCTCGTAGTAGAGGAGCGACTCGCGCTGCGTGTTCCAGTCGCCCGGCACCTTGAGCTTGGGCGCTTTTGAAAAGTCGTACTCGGTGGGAAAGCTATCGCCCGGCTCGGCCTTCCGGTTAAGAAACCATCCGTTCTTCTTTTCTTCGTGGTGAAAACTGAATGAGCCCGGAAAAGTAAGGATCGACGATAGATGCCCAGTCGCCATCGAGCGAGATAGCCGGCCGCCGGTCCGCTCCAGTCAGCACAATGGGGGCGTTCACTGTTGCAGCTGCAGCCCAACCAAAATGGGAGCAGATAAGTGCCACACTGATTGCTGCCAGAGCTATCCGGGCGGGCATAAGTGCGTTCAAGCGTGCGAATGAACGCGTTGCTGCTGACTCTTGGAAATTATTTGCCTGAACGTTAGCCATTTTCGCATCTTATCGCCCAATGGGTAAGCCTGTACAATCCTGCCTTACAGCGAGATATCTGCACATAGACCAAGGGAACAGACCTTATGGCCTGTTCCCTTGGCCGAGTGAATCGCTTAAGCCTGTATAGCCTGCCTATGCTCCCAGATACTCCACGTGCACATAAGTGCCCAGCCGCACGTTATAAGCCAGGTACCAGCCGTCGTGGTCCGGATCGGCATAGATCACGATGTCGTCGGAGTCCCAAAGCCAGCCATCGCAAAAGGCAATGTCAGCCGCGGCGACGTCCCAATACCATCCGTTGAACCAGAAGCGGCCCGGACCTCCGCCGCCCAGATGCCACACATGATCGCGACCGAAACCGCCGGTAAAACGGCCGTGCGCGAAGGGGTGGTCCATATGATAATTCGCGTCGTCTCGGCCCGTATCGTGGCCAACCCAGGTCTTTCCATCCACGTGCGGAGCGTTTGGATGGCCTGCCTTGTCGCTGTAGTTACGATTGGGTTCGGGGGCATGCGGCGTGCCTGTGAACGCCTTCGGCCCATGCGCCGGAATGGATGGATGCGCTCCTCCGCCAGCTTCTTTATGCTGGGCATATGCCGGAACGGCAAGAACGAGCAAGGTGGCCAAAGCTAACTGAATGGATGTCATCTTATCCTCCTGATGCCCATAGGGACCGCAGGCATTCTCTGCTGCTCTTGTCCCCCTGGTGGGTCATCATCAATTACTTTAGCTCTAACCCGGTGTTTTCAGGCAAGTTGCTCTTGATTAATTTCTAAGTCATAACTCGCGCAGGAGTAGCCGTCCATCGATGTTGAGAAATCCTCTAAGGTAGCTCTGATTATGTTACGTTTCCCAACGGGCATTCCCTCAGGGGCTAAAGCCCGTGATTTTCGTGCTCTGTAGCGGCACGACTAGACAGGTTGCGGAAAAACTCGATTTGGAGGGAGGCGGGGGTTTTAACCCCCGCATAAAGCCAACAGAATCAATGAGGGCTTTAGAACTTATCCGTAAATAACAATAGTTTGTCTCCAGCAGATAAGAGCAGCGGCGAGTTGTAGCAGAGCCGTGTAGCTGGCCTCTGTCTTTTCGAAGCTGACCAGCAGCTTGCGGAAGCGGTTGAGCCAGGAGTGGGTTCGTTCCACCACCCATCGGCGCGGTTTGGAGTCCGGGTAGCGGTACTTGATGAGCCGCTCTTCGGCGCGTGATTTAACGCGGGGATAGTATTGGTGCTTGCGGGCGATCTTGCTAACTGGGTAGCCGACATAGCCGGCATCCAGACAGAGATATTGGTAGTTTTTCCATCCTGTAACCTCAGGGCGTTGGACCACGACCTGTGCCAGGGTCCGATCCAGCAGCTTGGAGTCGTGGAGGTTGGCGCCGCTGACGGCGATCGACAGTGGGAGTCCACGGGCGTCGACCAACAGACTGCGTTTGCGTCCTTTTTTTCCCCCGGTCGGTCGGGTTTCGACCAACACATTCGGTAGCTAGCGGTGCTTTGCCCATGGCTCCATCGGCTGATTGCCACTGCCAGGCTATGCCGTGCATCCCGTCATACTCGGCCAGCCCAGCCTGCCACAGCTTCTGGAACAAGCCAGCCTTGTGCCAGTTCTGAAAGTACTGATGCACTGCGCTAGCCGAACCGAACTCCCGGGGCAATGCTTTCCATTGAATGCCGGTCCGCAGAACGTAAACAATCGCCGAAAAAACTTGTCGAGAAGACATCGGCTTGCGTCCAGCTCCAGCCTTGCGTTGATACGTTCGCCCTGCTTCCCGCTTGCGTACTGGGATCAGCGGCTCAACCTTGCTCCACAAATTATCTGAAACCGTCCAAGACTTGATCTGAGCCATATTGAATTCATCATCGCCGCTACCAATCGCTTGCAAATCAGAGATTCAGTCGCACGCATCAAAGTCGTCACTATTTACGGATAAGTTCTTAGAACTTATCCGTAAATAACAATAGTTTGTCTCCAGCAGATAAGAGCAGCGGCGAGTTGTAGCAGAGCCGTGTAGCTGGCCTCTGTCTTTTCGAAGCTGACCAGCAGCTTGCGGAAGCGGTTGAGCCAGGAGTGGGTTCGTTCCACCACCCATCGGCGCGGTTTGGAGTCCGGGTAGCGGTACTTGATGAGCCGCTCTTCGGCGCGTGATTTAACGCGGGGATAGTATTGGTGCTTGCGGGCGATCTTGCTAACTGGGTAGCCGACATAGCCGGCATCCAGACAGAGATATTGGTAGTTTTTCCATCCTGTAACCTCAGGGCGTTGGACCACGACCTGTGCCAGGGTCCGATCCAGCAGCTTGGAGTCGTGGAGGTTGGCGCCGCTGACGGCGATCGACAGTGGGAGTCCACGGGCGTCGACCAACAGACTGCGTTTGCGTCCTTTTTTTCCCCCGGTCGGTCGGGTTTCGACCAACACATTCGGTAGCTAGCGGTGCTTTGCCCATGGCTCCATCGGCTGATTGCCACTGCCAGGCTATGCCGTGCATCCCGTCATACTCGGCCAGCCCAGCCTGCCACAGCTTCTGGAACAAGCCAGCCTTGTGCCAGTTCTGAAAGTACTGATGCACTGCGCTAGCCGAACCGAACTCCCGGGGCAATGCTTTCCATTGAATGCCGGTCCGCAGAACGTAAACAATCGCCGAAAAAACTTGTCGAGAAGACATCGGCTTGCGTCCAGCTCCAGCCTTGCGTTGATACGTTCGCCCTGCTTCCCGCTTGCGTACTGGGATCAGCGGCTCAACCTTGCTCCACAAATTATCTGAAACCGTCCAAGACTTGATCTGAGCCATATTGAATTCATCATCGCCGCTACCAATCGCTTGCAAATCAGAGATTCAGTCGCACGCATCAAAGTCGTCACTATTTACGGATAAGTTCTAAAGCCCTCATTGATTCTGTTGGCTTTATGCGGGGGTTAAAACCCCCGCCTCCCTCCAAATCGAGTTTTTCCGCAACCTGTGAAGTCGTGCCCTGTTACAAAGCGAGATATTCCCCATCCTCTGCCGACGCAATCGATCAGCCTGAGCAAGATTGATATTCATCTTTCCTTATTGGGCCGCTGATGCGCGCTTTTTGGCCACGAGCAGGGCTTCTTCGACGGTCTTTTCGGCGCGGCGTTCACGGGATTCCACACTCTGATAGTTGTAAATCGCCATCAGATGTCTCCGCCGCTGCAAGGGCGTCATGACCTCCCAACCCCTGCGTGCCAGGGGTTGGCGCTGGAAGGCGGCATGGAGAATGGGCGGCGATTCAGTCTCGCCCTCCAGGGTGAGCAGCAACCGCTCGGCCATCCGTTCAGCGCGAAGCTGACGGCCCGCGGAGCTTTTCGGCTCGACGACCCAGTCCCCTATCTCCTTGCGCCAGGAGTAGCTGAGCCGGTCAAACCATTTGCGCAGCCGGGGGTCGCCTTTGAGCGCACTGGCCAGCTCCGGTCGGACGATTGCCGCGCGCTCCTCCAGGTCCGGCTCAATCCGAATTTTTACCTTTGACCCGACCCCGGCATTCGCGCCCTTCTGCATCTTCTTGTTGACCAGCAGAAAGTGCCCTCCGCCGCGCGCAACGGCAAAGAGCGAGGTGCGAAAGGGGAATTCTTCAATCTCGCCCCGCACGCGCAAACCCTTGCGCACCGGCCATGCTTTGGCCACGTCGAAAGGAACACGCGCAATCACCCAGCCGAGCCCGTTCTGAAGCGGCTCAAGCACGGCAGTGAAGGATTTTAGGGTGGATGCGCTCATGGGGTTCCAGCAGCCCCAGTATGCGGCCAGTGCGGTACAGCAGCAAGAGGGAAATCGGTATGGTGCTCAGTATCCGAATTGGCGACAATCCGGCCGGAATGCTCTGGATGCCGCAGGAATGCAGCCCCTTGCGGGCCCATGGTGACCGCAGCGCGCATTTGTAAGCCCGTCCGCGTGAGCATGGAAAATGCGAACAATGACGAATGGAATGTTCAAACGGCTTCTATCATGGTTTAAATGTGGCCTTTCAAGAAAAAGACATTAGTCCCGAATCGACTGCCCGTAGAGGGTCCATGGTCGGTAGCGGAGGGACGGCACAACGGTCGAACCATGCTCGTGCGCAGGAATGTCGGATACCGCGAGTTCGGGAGTGTGCCAGGCTATGACCATCAGGTCGGCATCGCAGTACCGTTGAGAGAAGCCACAGCGACCGAACTTCCAAGTCCGGCAGAGCTTCCGCTCCTTGGAGAAGTTGAAGAAGTCATCTGCAGTTCGTTGGAGGAGCAGGGAGAGTCCCTGTTCGTGGCTGTCATTACAACGGGCGGGATGCAGGAGTACGTCTTCTACACGCGTGAGCCACAGCGCGTGCAGCAACGCTTCGAAGAGCTGCACAGCCGAATTACCAGTCACGAAATACAGCTTATGATTCAATCGGACAAAACTTGGCGGGTCTACGCCCAGCTTGGCTAGGCCATGGGTCTCCGCCAGGAGCCGGGGCTACAGCGAGTGTTCCGGTCGGTTAACTGGCAATCCGGAAATCGATCCACTGCCTAAAATGGCGAGTGGTCGTCCATCTTCGCTGATCTTCTACACTATCTCTTATGGAAGTTTTGTACGGGCTGCATCCGGTGGAAGAGGCGCTCAAGGCCGGAAGGCGGCGCTTCGATCACGTATTGGTAGCCCGCGAGCGGCAGGACGATCGTTTGGAGCGGCTGGTGAATCTGTGCCGCCAGGCTGGCGTCCGGGTTCGGCAGGAGGCCCGCGAGCAGTTGACCGTGCTGGCAAAAGCCGAGGCGCACCAGGGCGTGGTGGCCATGGTCCAGCCGCAGGAGTTTCTCTCCATTGAAGACCTCTTTGCGCCAGCCGCCGAAAAGCCCAATGCGCGCCGGCTGGTGCTGGCTCTCGACGGCGTGGAAGATCCGCAAAACCTGGGCGCTCTGCTGCGCGTGGCCGATGGAGCCGGAGTGGACGGCGTGGTGCTCACGGAGCGGCGAGCTGCCCCTTTGAGCGGTGTAGCCGTCAAAGCAAGTGCCGGAGCAACCGAGCACCTGCGCATTGCCCGCGTGGTCAACCTGGTGCGGGCGCTCGAAGAACTCAAGAGAAAAAATCTGTGGATCATCGGTCTAGATGCGAGTCCCGGCGAGCGAGGCCAGACGGACTACGACCAGTTCGACCTGACCGGAGACTGCGTAATTGTGCTGGGGCGCGAGGGCGCGGGGCTGCACGATCTGGTCCGGCGCACCTGCGACCATCTGCTGCGGATTCCCATGGCCGGAGGCGTCAGCTCACTCAACGTCTCGGCTGCCGGCGCGGTGGTTCTTTACGAAGCATTCCGCCAGCGCCGGAACGCAGCTTTACGCGCCCAAGGCGCAGTTGGCCCCACCTCAGCCGCCGCGCAAAAACCAAGGAAACAGAAAGGCCTGGGTTCATGAAGTTTTCTTTTGCCCGAACCATGCAAGCGAAACAACTCGTCCGTGCGGCAGGTCCGGGATTTATCCCGGACATAGCCGAAATGGAATCAATGCGGGCTGGTAGGGATGGGTTTCAACCCATCCATTTATCCCCTGAGGTGTGTTTTCCCCGAACTTTCTTCGGATTTTGGCCTTCTATTGCCTCCCACTCTTTGATTGCTGCCCTCTTCATAGTGGTTTTACCCTCTGCCGCACAAACCCCGCCACCCGCAACGCAACAGCAACCCGGCGGCCAGGTAATCTTTTCGCGCTCGACCGATGCGAACGGCCAGACCACCACTACCGCAGCCCCGGCTGTCGCTGCGCCGAAGGCGCAGTTGGCCCCACCGCAGGTGGCCGAAGATTCCGAGCGCGAGGCCGTGACCTTCACTGACTTCGATATGGACCTGCGGCTGCTGACCGCGGAGCAGCATATTGCCGTCCGCGCGCTGATCACGGTGCGCAACGACGGCAAAACTCCGCTCACCCGCATTCCGCTGCAAATCTCCTCCTCGCTCAACTGGGAACGGATTCGCATCAACGGCAAAGACGCGGCCATCACCGTAGCCACCGTCAACTCTGACGCCGACCATACCGGCCAGTTACATGAGGCTCTCGTCCCGCTCGTCCAGCCCCTTGCTCCTGGAGCCAGCCTTCCGCTTGAAGTTACCTACTCCGGCGTCATCGCGCCCAATGCCCAGCGCCTTCTGGCCATCGGAACCCCTGAGGAAGTAGCTCTGCACTCTGACTGGGACAAGATCGGAGTGGATTTCACCGGCCTTCGCGGCTTTGGCAACGTGGCCTGGTATCCGGTCTCCAGCGTGCCCGTAATGCTGGGCGACGGAGCGCGCCTCTTTGACGCGATGGGCGAGCACAAGCTCCGCATGGCCGCGGCGCACTTCCGCCTGCGGCTTACGGTCGAGTTCCCCCACGGCTATGTGCCCACAGTCGCCCTCATCAACGGCCATCTGGCCCCGCTCACCGTTACAGATACCAGCAGCCTTGACCCGGAAGTGGACGGCGTGGCCACCGCCATCTCTGACAGCGCAGCCCTCGGTTTTGAAGCGCCCAGCCTGTTCGTAGCCATCCGCACGCCCCACCCGGCCACAAACACCACCATCTTCGCGCTCCCTGAAAACGAACCATCCGTGCCAGCCTGGACCACCGCTGCCGCCACGGTCACGCCCTTTCTGCAAGGCTGGCTGGGCCAGAGTCCCCGCTCCCAGCTCACGATTCTTGATCTTCCCGATCCTCAAGACGCTCCTTTTGAGACCGGCGCGCTGCTGGCCACCAGTCTCCGCCAGGCAGAGCCCGATCAGCTTGAAAACATTCTCTCCCACGCGCTCACCCACGCATGGATTCAATCTCCCCGCGCGTGGCTCAGCGAAGGAGTGGCCCACTTCATGGGTACTCTGTGGGTAGAAAGACAACGCGGCCGCGCCCAAGCTCTGCAAGCGCTTGAAGCCTCGCGCCCCGCTCTGGCCCTGGCTGAGCCAGAGAGCCCCGGCCAAAGCGCCGGCCAGCCGCTCGACCTTGCCATCTCGCCCGTCTACTACCGCACCAAGGCGACCTGTGTACTGTGGATGCTCCGCGAAGTAGCCGGCGATGCTTCCCTCTCCGCCGCTCTCCGCGCCTACGATCCCGCCCGGGACTTCGGCAAAGATACAGGCCACAGCCAGTTTGAAAAGCTGCTTGAGCAGGCTGGCGCCCGCCGCGATCTCTCCTGGTTCTTCGCCGATTGGGTCGATACGGATAAGGGCCTGCCCGACCTGAGCATTGAGAGCGTCTTCCCCAACGCCGTCCAAAGCGGCAACTGGCTGGTAGCCGTCAACGTAGTCAACAACGGCTATGCGGCCGCCGAGGTTCCGGTCACTGTGCGCTCCGCTGAGAACACAGCCACGCAGCGAGTTCTGGTTCCCGCCCACGGCCAGGCCGTCCAGCGCGTTCTCATCCAGGGCAAGCCGATTGAGGTGCAGGTGAACGACGGAACAGTCCCCGAAACCCAGGCCAGCGTGCACATCACCAGGCTGGGCCAACCGGAACCAAACCCGTCCTCACCGGCCAAGTCCAGCCCGCTGCTGCCGTAAAACTCTCGGTTTATTCGTCACACGACCGTGATGCAAGATGTTGGCGAGCGATCTGAGCGTTGCTTTGGTAGACTACCCGCTGCCTGCTAGAATCGGAAGCCATAGCAACATTGTTCATAAGGCGTCACCTGACTCGACAACGCGGACTAGAGTTCCATCCCACGTGAGCGAGGTCCGCCCCAAAGACGTAGCCGGAGTCCTCCAATGAAATGCCTGAACTGCGGTACCGAGATGACCACCAACCAGGTCGTCACCAACAAGAACAGTATCTCCTATGACATGTGCGATAAATGCGGAAGCCTCTGGCTGGACGCCGGTGACCTCGACAGAATGGCCTTCAATGTTGCCGGGAGCATCGAATACTGCGAAGAGATCGGGACCGACGAACCCGAGAAGAAGCCAAAGAAATGTCCTCGTTGTGACGACTTCAATCTGAGCAAGGTCAAGTTCCTGGAGTCCGACGATATTCAACTGCATCTCTGCAGAAACTGCGGCGGCTTCTGGCTCGACGGCGGCGAGCTAAAACTGATCGATAAAGAACTCGCGGCGGACGGGCCGGTCAAAGATCACGGCTTCTCCGACTTCGTCAACAACGTCCACATTCCGTACTGGTACAAGCGAATCAAAAAGCCAAGCTCTGAGACGGACTTCACCGTGGACGTACCTCCGATCAAGGATGCGGTCCAGAAGCAGAATACCGCCGATATTTGTCCTGTCTGTGGGCAAAATCTGTTTGTATATTCCATCTTCTCCATGGACTTTGAAGGCTGCCCGAAGTGCAAGGGAATCTGGTTGATCAAAGACGAACTGCGAAAACTGAAGAACAAGGTGAATGGAGGCTCCATGCGCTGGCTGAACGACGAGATCGATGACATGGAGAAGACGAGCGCACGCGTGACCAACCGCTCCTGCGCGAAATGCAAGACCACCAAAATGGTCTCCGTCATCTTCGGCAAGTCCTCCGTCATTGTCGATTGGTGCCCGCAGTGTCACGGAGTCTGGCTCGATAAAGGAGAATTCGAGGCAATCACTGCCTATTTGAGGGCGGAACTGGGCACCATGCACCCAAAAGACATCGAAAAACTCGTAGCGGAAGACATCGAACGCGTCTGGAGCGGAGGGCCAGAGACTCGCCTACAGGAGCTCTTGGACGCCCGTGCCGCCGTCTCTGCCCTTATCAACACGACCATCTTCGACCATCCGGCAATGTACAAGCTCTGCTCGGATGCGAATGTAATTTCGCGATCACTAGGGTTCGGATAGCGCTCACTGACTGTAGGGATCCTAATCGAAGCCGGGTGTATACGATTCCCAGAACACCTGAAGCAGCTGGGTGCCCCATCCTTTTCGCACTTTTGGCGAAAAGGGTGGGAGACCACGACCCTCAATCGGTGTTCGTCCCGGCTTACTCCGTTTTCGCCGCATTTCTCGCCCGCACCTTGAACCATATCGGCGTGCCTTTGAAGCCGAAAGCTTCGCGAATCTGATTTTCAAGGAAGCGCTCGAAGGCGAAGTGCAGCTTGACGTCGCGGTCAGTGAAGAGAATGAAAGTTGGCGGAGCGACGGCGGCCTGGGTCATATAGAAGATGCGCACCCGCTTGGACATGGGCACCGGAGCGCGCTGGAAGTCGATGCGCTCAAGGAAGCGGTTCATCTGGCCTGTGGAGACTCGCTTGCGGCGCTCGGCGGCTATGGCTTTCACTTCATTGAGCACGCGCAGCATGGTTTTTGCGCCTTTGCCTTCGGGGGCCGTTCCCTCGAGCGCGGAGAGAAAGATAACCGGCGCATAGCTCAGATATTTGAGCACCTTGCGCAACTGCGTTTCGAAGATCTCGCGATCGGCTGCCGGCTTGCCGTCGGTGCGGCCTGTGGTTACCGCGTCCCACTTGTTCACGATGATGATCACGCTGCGGCCGCTCTCGTGTGCGTATCCGCCAATAGTAGCGTCGGCGCCGGTCACTCCTTCCGTCGCGTCGAGCACCAGCAATGCCACATCGGCAGCTTCCAGGTGGCGTCGCGCCATCACCACGCTCATCTTTTCCGCCATCAGGTGCGTCTTGCTCTTGCGGCGAATGCCAGCAGTATCCACAAAACGGAACTGGCCGCCCTCAAACTCCACCACCTCGTCCACTGCATCGCGGGTGGTTCCGGCAACGGGAGAAACGATAGCCCGCGAGGTCCCGGTCAGAGCGTTCAGCAGCGTGGACTTGCCCACATTAGGCCGGCCGATAATGGCCACAGAGGTTTCGAACTGCTCAAACTCGCCGTGAGTGCGATGCAGTTTTGTGCCTTGCGGGTCTTCTCCAGCATCTGGCGGAACGGGCCCGCCTTCATAAATCTCATCCTCTTCAGCTTCCTTGTCCTCAGTCTCCTGAGCGGCGAGCGCCTCTTCCTCTGTCGGCACTACTTCCGCCGGCGCAGGAATCGCTTCAGAGATGGCGTCCAGCAGATCGCCAATCCCCAACCCATGCTCAGAGCTGATGGGAAATAAATTGCGAATCCCCAACTGGCGAAAGTTTTGGGCAGTCGAATCCAAAGCGTCGCCTTCAACCTTGTTGACGGCCAGAAAAACCGGCTTGCCCCCGCGAATCAGCAGCTTCACCAGGTCGTAGTCGGGACTGGCCAGCTCCGTCCGCGCATCCACCACCAGCACCAGCGCATCCGCATCTTGCAGCGCCACCTTGGCCTGGTTATAGATTTCCGTTGGAATCAGCTCCGGATCGTCGGGCACAATGCCGCCTGTATCGACCAGCCGAAACTGGCGTCCAGCCCACTCGTACTCGCCATAAATGCGGTCGCGGGTAATGCCGGGCTCATCGCCAACAATCGACCGGCGGCTATGCGTCAGCCGGTTAAAGAGCGTGGATTTGCCCACGTTAGGCCGGCCCACAATGGCCACCAGCGGCGGCGCCGCTGCGCCGGGCTCGCGTGCCTCGACCGATCTGCGATACTTCGCCAAAATACTCTCCAACCGCCAGCGTTAACGCCGCGCATCAGTCCAGACTCACTGCCCTCATCATACGTTGTAGCCCGTTGTAGCCCGTTTCAGTCCCAATGAGCTTCCTCCCATCTGCCCTGCAAAATTTCGGCGCTGCAATTGCCCTCCCTCTGCATGAGGGAGGAATGATGCATATCCACGCCACTCAAATGAATATGAACTCGGCCTGCCTCTACTCCGCCGCCGGAGCGGAGAAGGCAGCCGCCGCGCAACGCGCCGCCGATGTCCGCAAAAAACTGATGAAGAGCGCCTCGGATATTGAAGGCGCTTCGAGCCCCGAAGAAGCCTTCATGATCAGCCAATGGACGGATTCGCGGCACAGCCAGGTGGAAAGCGCTGACCAGTACCACGCTGGCGCCTCCGGCAAAGTCCCTGATTTCGGATGAGGCGCATCACTCGGAATACCCGCCGAGTCCGTTCTGCGCCGCCAGCTGGACCGGCCCGGCTCACTATGATGGAGTGAGCACCCGGTCCCGATGGCCACCACCGAGAACCCAACCCGAGCCCTGCCCTCTCTGCACGAGTTTTTCTCGCCCGGCGGAATTCTGGCGCAATCCTCGTTGCCCTATGAATATCGCCCCGGCCAATTGGAGATGGCGAAAGCCGTCGAGCGGGCTCTCAGCGAACGCCGCCACCTGATCGTCGAGGCCGGAACCGGAACCGGCAAAACGCTGGCCTATCTGCTGCCCGCCCTGCGCACCGGCCAGCGCATCATCGTCTCCACCGGCACCAAGGCCCTCCAGGATCAACTCTACTTCCGCGATATTCCCTTCCTCGAATCGCTGCTTGGCGGACTGCGCGTCTGCTACATGAAGGGCCGCGCCAATTACCTCTGCCGCCATAAGCTCGATGCCCTGCGCAACCAGCCAATCTTGTCTGGTTTGGAAGAGATCGACCAGTACCGCCAGATTGCCGAGTGGAACGAAACCACCGAGACCGGCGACCGCGCAGAGTTATCGGGAATGCCCGAGTCGAGCACCCTCTGGAACAAACTGGACGCGCGCACCGAAGCCTGCCTCGGCACCACCTGCCCCGATTACCGCCGCTGCTTCATCACCGAGATGCGGCGCCGGGCGCTCGAATCGGACATCATCATCGTCAACCACCACCTGTTTTTCGCCGACCTCTCCGTCAAGCAGGAGGCTGCAGGCGCGCCTGACGCCGGCATTCTGCCCGAAGCCGCGGCAGTAATCTTCGACGAAGCGCACGAGCTTGAAGAGGTGGCCTCCAGCTACTTTGGTCTTTCGGTGAGCAATATCCGCTTTGAGGAACTGGCGCGCGATACCGACGTGCTGCTGCGCGGCAAGGAGGGCACAGCAAAACCTGCCCGCCACCACGCAGCAACTCCGCGAGCGCGCACGCATGTTCTTCGCCGCGCTGCCCATGGCTGGCGACGGCCGCCAGCCCTTCACCGGCCGCGAAGAGTTTCTTGAGAGCTCCGGCGACCTTTATATGGCGGTCCGCACAACGCTTCGCCTACTTGAAGCGGAGATGGAGGGCCTCGAAGGCATCGACGAAGCGCCGGGACTGAAGAAGCGCGTGGCGCGGCTGCGCACCGAACTTGAATTCCTGCTCGAATCGAACTCCAGCAACATGGTCTATTGGATGGAGCGGCGGATTGTCGGCGGGTCCGCTGAGCGCTCGTCCTCCACGGGAAGGTCGAACAGTTTCCGCGCTCAGTCCCGCACAACTTTCCTTCAAGCCACGCCCATCGACGTCTCCGAGCTGCTCCATGAGCTTGTCTTCGATCAGATTCCGACAGTCGTGCTCACCTCGGCCACGCTCACCGTGCAGGGCGGCTTTGAACATATGCGGAGGCGGCTAGGTTTGAGCGAAGCCCGCGAGCTGGTTGTTCCCTCTCACTTCCGCTATGAAAAGCAGGCGCTGCTCTATCTGCCGCCTGAGATGCCCGACCCGCGCGAACCCGATTTTCCCGAGGCTGCCGCCCGCTGCATCCAACGCGTACTGGAAATCACGCAAGGTCGCGCCTTTTGCCTCTTCACCAGCTACGCTCAGATGCGCGATCTTTACGAGCGCCTGATGCCGGTGCTCGATTTTCCCATCCTGCTGCACGGCACAGCTCCGCGCAAAGCGCTACTTGAGCAATTCCGCGAAACGCCCAATGCCGTACTTTTCGGAACCGCAAGTTTCTGGCAGGGCGTAGACGTGCAGGGCGAGGCGCTGAGCTGCGTCATCATCGACCGCCTGCCCTTCGCCGTTCCCAGCGATCCGGTAGTTCAGGCACGCATGAAGGCCATTGAAGAAGCGGGCGGCAAGCCTTTCTTCGATTACCAGGTTCCCGAAGCGGTTCTCACCCTGAAGCAGGGCTTTGGCCGCCTGATCCGCTCGCTCGAAGACCGCGGCGTCCTGGTCCTTCTCGACCCACGCATACGAAGGCAGAGATACGGCCAAACCTTCCTCGCCAGCCTCCCGCCATATCGAATGACGGGGACGATCACGGATGTAGAGAAGTTTTTTGAGAAATGACGGATAACAGCCCAGCCATAGGTCACTCAGATACTTTTGAACCAATCATCATCGACCCGAGTAATCTCGATCTTCTCAATTCTTATTCCAAGCCCAAACTCTCTTAACTTCTCCGCTAACGCGTCCCCATCAAGCAAATCAATTGGAGGAGCGCCATCCCGGGCAGCCTCTTTCGAAGCGGCCGGGGTAAATGTCCCAGTTGTTATGAAAAGTCCCTTATCTGACCTGCCTACCATAGCGCCCCGAAAATCTCTGATCTCACCTGGACCTACTGTACCCTGATAGCGTTTGCATTGAAAAAGGACATGGAAGCCTAGCAATCCATGCACTCGGGCAATCCCTCTACCGTCTATTCCTCCGTCACCAGTTCTCCCTGTAACTTCGACCTGAACAAAACCAGCTTCTCTCAACAGCCTCTGTACAAGTCTCTCAAATGCTGCAGGTGAAAGTCTTTGTGTGAGCAAACTATGCAGCTTTTCTTTCCATTCCTCCTCCTGAGGGACCTCCTCTGTCGTATCAGGTTCGACACCATCCGGTTCAGCTTTCTCACTCTTTATTAACGCCCTGACCGCTTTTACAACTTCCTTAGGTTCTATCCTTTTAAGGCCCTTCACCTTGGGGGTCAGTGCCCAAACTCCTCTACTGGAGTTCTCCAAGAGGCCGAATTTCTTAAGCCAAGAACGAGCCCAAGCAAGTCGATATTGAATCTGTGTTTGGGTGCTCTTTTCCGGGTCGTGAGGCACCGCGAGTATTTCTTCTGGAAATTTTTCCAATTCGATAACTTTTTCGTAAATTTCATCGATTGAACCAGAGCCGCCCAAAGCATGTAACGCCTGCAACAGCGGGTTCATGAGCTGATCGAAGGTTGGCATTTTGCTTGGCACTTCCGACTCCTTAGAGCAATTTCAAGCAACGTTTTTGCTCTGCTACCTATCACGGTCTCTAACTTGCCAGAGTTATGCGTTGGGTTGTTAGGTTCTTTCAATCCCAATCCCCCGGGTTCCGGCAGGTGCTGATGGATAACTCGAAGAGTAGAAAGATACACGTTTTCTGTCAAGAACGATAAACTCAATGAAGGCGTGGAAACCAATGCAAATCACCGCACAAGACGCGCTCTTAGTGATCGACGTCCAGAACGATTTCTGTCCCGGCGGGGCGCTGCCCGTTGCCGATGGCTATGCTGTGATCGAAGTCATCCACCGCATTGCGCCGCGCTTCGAGCATATCGTCCTCACGCAGGATTGGCATCCGGCTGGGCACTCCTCCTTCGCAAGCGTCCATCCTGGCAAGCGGCCCTTCGACCAGATCGAGTTGAGCTACGGAGCGCAGACACTTTGGCCGGATCATTGTGTTCAGGGCAGGAAGGGAGCGGAATTTCACCCCGCGCTCCACTTGCCGCGGGCGGAGATGATTCTGCGTAAAGGCTATCGTCCGCAGATCGATTCGTATTCGGCGTTCTTTGAGAACGACCGTTCTACTCCGACCGGTTTAGCTGGTTACCTGAAAGAACGGAAGCTGACTCGCGTCTTTCTGGCCGGACTTGCCTACGATTACTGCGTCGGCTACTCTGCGCTCGATGCAAGGCGTCTGGGATTTGAGGCCGTTGTAATCCTCGATGCTTGCAGAGCCATCGATATGGAAGATTCAGCATCCAAAATAGAAGCAGAATTCGATCTGGCCGGTGTGACGCTGATCGAGAGCTCGGAACTTTCCGGCTAAAACCGTCGCGGCCTGTAGAATCGCAGCAGGCTCGACAGTCCGTTTCCTGATTTTATGTCGCGTAACTTCTACATCCTGGCCGCAACGCTGGCACTCTTCGCGATCGTCTCGGCGGGCATGTCGCTGGTGCCTTCGAGCTTTCAGCCTGGGTTGCCTGCAAATGCGTCGTTGTGGCGCTCAGTGGCGCTGGTGATGCTGCTCTTCGGCCTGGGAGCGGCGCTGATTGGCGTCATGAGCCACCTCTTCGAGCAGGTGGACCGGCGCAGCGAAGAGGCTCGGCGGGCCGCCAGGAATAAGCGTCGTGGTGAAAAGAACTAGAATCAAATCTGGGACGCTTCCCCCTGAGAACGAGAGCAGACGCCAATGTATGAAGTCACCGTGGAGGCCGATTTCTCCTCCGGCCATTTTTTACGTAACTACCAGGGCAAGTGCGAGAACCCGCACGGGCACAACTACAAGGTGCGCGTCACCCTGGCCGGAGCCTCGCTCGACCAGGCCGGACTGTTGCTGGACTTCAAGCTGCTGAAGCATGTGCTGCGCCCCATCGTCGAGCGCATCGACCACCAGATGCTCAACGAGCTGGAGCCGTTCATAGTGCTGAACCCTTCGGCCGAGAATATCGCTAAATTCTTTTACGACCAGACCAACGAGCAACTCGCCGCCGTTACCGAAGGCCGTGTGCGGGTGAAGGATTGCACTATCTGGGAGACGGATACAACTACGGCTACTTACTACGAGTGAGCGCGATCGGCCCGCAGGTAAAACTCAGTACATCTGCCTGGATTTCGATTTGAGGTACTTGTCGAAAGGAAGCTCGAAGTAGAAGAGCTCTTTGCCATCGGCGTCGCGCAGTGCGTGCAGATGCAACCAACCTCCCCGCAGCGGATGGTCGACATCCGATACGTCGTAAAACAGGAAGCCGGTGCGCGTGGTGTGCGGCTCAACCACCAGGGAATGGTATTCGAAGGCGTTGAAATCCTTCTCGATCGCCTTGTTGCTGGCTTTTGGCTTCAGTTTGATATCGGGCAAAGGAGCGGGCATGGGGAGTTTTGCGCCTTCGCGTTCCTTTCGGGTCATCAGCCGCTCCACGTCCTCGGGCTGGGCGGTCTGAATCTTGTCTCCTTCCGCTGTCATGAAGAGAATCCGCGCATCGCGCAGTGAGATCGGCCGGTCGCCGTTGTTGGTCACGATAAGGCGGACGGGCAGCACGCCGTGGCTGAGATAATCGACGTGGAAGATGGATTCTTTCCGGCGCGTGTCGTAGGGTTCGGCGGCGATAGCCACATTCTCGCCATCGTGTACGTCGACCGCGGCAAACGAGGTGGCCGGCTGCACGGGCGGGGGGCGGCGATCGCTGGCTGCGGCTGGCAGCGCCAGCCCGAGCAGGATCGCCAGGATTGCCCACAAGCTTCTCATTGTGCTCGACTGTATCATTTGAGGGGACCCGGGAAGGCAAGATCCGTATCTCATGATTCTCCTTTTATACAACGTGGCGCTGCTGCTGGTCTTGGTGGGCGGAGCGCCGTGGTGGCTGTGGCGAATGGCCACCACGCGAAAGTACCGCGAAGGTCTGGGGGAACGGCTGGGACTAGTTCCGGCACGGGTCCATGGGAAGGCTCTGGGGGAATTGGGTCGCCAACGCCCGTTGATCTGGCTTCATGCCGTTTCAGTGGGCGAGGTATTGGCAGCAAGCCGGCTGGTGGGGGAGTTGGATCGTGCCCTGCCTGGCTACCAAGTGGTAGTTTCCACCACTACCCGCACTGGCCAGGAGCTTGCCTGTCAGCGCTTCGGGCCGGATCGGGTTTTTTATTGCCCGCTCGACTTGCCCTGGGCGGTGCGGGCTTATCTGAAGGCTCTCCAGCCGCGGCTCCTGGTGCTGGCGGAGACCGAGTTCTGGCCTAACCTGCTGAGCGGATGCTTTCGCCGGGGAATTCCCGTCGCAGTGGTGAATGCCCGCATCTCCGACCGTTCCTGGCCTCGTTATTGACGGCTGCGCAGGCTTTGGCGGCCGTTTCTGGAGCGGCTGAGCCGGGTGTTGGCGCAGAGCGAAACGGATGCGGAACGGCTCAAGGCAATCGGCTGCCGGCCGGAGCGGGTTTCGGTCTCCGGCAACCTGAAATTCGATGTGCGCGCAGCCGTGGAGGCCGAGGCTACCATCCAATTGAAGAGTCTGGCGGCCGGCCTGCGGTTGGTCGTGGCGGGCAGCACACTGGAAGGCGAGGAGGCCGCGCTGCTGGAGGCCTGGCCGCGCCTGCTCGAAGCCGGTCCGCAATTGGCAATGGTGCTGGCGCCACGGCATCCTGAGCGGTTTGGCGCAATTGCTGCGCTGCTAGATCGCTCAGGATTCCAATGGGTCAAGCGTTCGGATTGGCAGAGGCAACCATCCAGCGCTTTCAATCCGCTGAGGCCCGGCGAAGTTGTGCTGCTGGATACCATTGGCGAACTGGCCTCGGTCTATTCGTCGGCCGCCGTGGCATTTGTCGGCGGCGGCCTGATTCCGACCGGCGGTCACAATCCGCTGGAGCCGGCGCAGTTTGGCGTTCCAATCGTGATGGGCCCGCACTACGCCAACTTCCGCGCCATCACCGACGATTTGCGTGCGCATCAGGCCTTGCGCATAGCCGCCAAAGATGAGTTGGCCGAGGTGCTGATCGAATTGCTGCGGGATCGGCCTTCAGCCGTAGCGATGGGGGAGCGCGCCCGGCAGGTCTTCGAGCAGCAAGCCGGGGCTACCGGGCGCTGCGTGGATGCTCTACGGGAACTGCTGCCTCCCGACTCGACTGAGGAGCAGCCCTCATGAGCAAGCCTTTTTCTCCGCGCAAGCTGCTTCTGCCGCTGGTTCCGGCTTACCGGCTGGCCCTCGCGCTGCGTGAGTTGCGGCTGGGCACAAAGCTGGAGCCGGTGCGGCGGCTGCGCTGGCCGGTGGTGAGCATCGGCAATCTCTCCACTGGTGGCGCGGGAAAAACGCCGCTGACCATTGCGCTGGCTAAAATACTTGAGAGCCACGGCCTGCGCGTGGACGTGCTCTCGCTCGGTTACGGACGCGATAGCCAGCTCACAACCCGCGTTAACCCTGACGGGACAGCTGAGGAATTCGGCGACGAGCCGCTTCTGATTGCGCGCGAGACGGGCGTGCCGGTTTATGTGGCTGGGCAGCGGTACGAAGCCGGTTTGCTGGCCGAGTCGGAACGCTCCGCTGATTCCCGCTTCGGTTTACACATTCTCGACGATGGTTTTCAGCACCGGCAACTTTACCGCGAAGTGGACATTTTGCTGCTGGATCGTCGGGATTGGGAGGGTGGATTGCTGCCGGCGGGCAATCTACGCGAGCCGCTCAAGGCTGCCCGTCGAGCCGGAGTGATCGCGATTCCGGCTGATGATGCGGAACTGGAAGAAGCGCTCGGTGCATGGGGTTGGGTGGAACCGATTTGGCGGTTGCGCCGAACAATGGAGGTTCCGGCCGTTGATGGTTCGGTGGTTGCATTTTGCGGCATTGCCCGTCCGGATCCGTTCTTTGCGGGACTGGAAGCTGCCGGCCTGAAAGTTGCCGCCCGCTTTGCCTTCCCCGACCACCACCGCTACACTTCTGCCGACCTGAGGCGCCTGATTAGCGTGGCTCAAAAAACGGGGGCTGCCGCGCTCATCGCCACTGAGAAAGACAAAGTCCGGCTGGGGAAACTTTCTTCAGCCTTCCCGGAAACTCTTCCGCTAAAGACAGCAGGCCTGCGCGTGGAGATTGAGCGCGAGGACGAAGCCATCGACTGGCTAGTCGATTGGCTGAAGCAGGCTCCGACCAACCCGCCCCTGTGAGAAAATCAGAGATTGCATACACAGTCCAACTTTCGCTTGCTTGTGGTCCGGCTCGGATCTATGGGCGATATTCTGCACGCGCTGCCGGCGGTGACGGCACTGAGGCAGGCCCATCCGGAATGGGTGATCGACTGGGTGGTGGAACCGCGCTGGCGCGCGCTGCTGGCGGCTGAGGGCAGCATCGGCCGCGGTCCGGCTCAGCCGCTTGTGGATCATCTCCAGATGGCGCCTACCAAAGAGTGGAAGAAAGCGCCGCTGAGCCGGAAGACCATCAGTGAAATCAAAATTTTGCGCCGAGCGCTACGGGCCGGCAACTACGACGCGGTACTTGATCTGCAAGGGGCTATTCGGTCGGCAGTGGTGGGGCGAATGGCCGGCAGCCGGCGGCTGATCGGCGAGGCTGAGCCACGGGAGCGAGCCGCGCGCTGGCTGTTTACTGAGCGAGTGACCACTTTTGGCGCGCACGTGATCGAGCAGGACCTTGAGCTGGCCTCTGCTATGAGCGGCGACGATCTCAAATTCACAAAGCCCTGGCTGCCGGTGGACCCTGCTGCCGAGGCCTGGGCGGACGAAATTCTGCAACCTTCAGGAGCACAGCCCGCCGTGCTCATCAATCCCGGAGCCGGATGGGGCGCCAAGCGCTGGCCGACGGAGCGGCATGCGGGGGTGGCCCAGGCGCTCACCGATCGAGACTTGCGCGTGCTGATCAACGCCGGTCCCGGTGAGGAGCCGCTGGCGGAGGCCATTGTTCACTCGGCAAGTGCTGCTACAGTGCTCAAGTGCTCTCTGGATCAGTTGATCGCCCTCACACGGCGGGTTGCGCTGGTGATTGCCGGGGACACCGGCCCGCTACACCTGGCCTGCGCCCTGGGCCGGCCGGTGGTGGGGATCTATGGACCGACAGACCCCAGCCGCAATGGTCCATTCGGGACCAGATTTAAAGTGCTGCGCAGCCCGGCGAGCCGTCTGCGACCACTCCCGCCATAGAGCGCCCGAAGCTGGGTTAGTGACCATCCAGCCGGAAGAAGTGCTGCGGGCGGCAGATGAGTTGCTTGCCGAGGAGAAAGCCTGATGTCCAGCCACAACATTCCTCAAAAGACCCGTCCTACGGAGCCGGACTGGATCACCCGCTGGCAGCGCGTTGCCCGCCGCATCCGCGTGCCGCTGGGCTTTCTTACGGCCGCTCTCTATTGCTACGAAATTTGGCGGCGCGCGCCTTTGCTGGCTGCCGTCGCTTCCAGCCTGATCCTGGTGCTGCCCGGCCTGTGGTTGCGCGCTTACGCCTCCGGCTACGTGAAGAAGAACCAGGAGCTGACGGTGACCGGACCCTACGCGTATACCCGCAACCCGCTTTATCTGGGATCGATGCTCATCGCCTTCGGTTTTGCGCTGGCGGTGCTCAGTTGGCCGGTTGCGCTGGCGCTGGCCATCGGATTCTGCGCGGTCTACATTCCGGTCATCGCCTCGGAGGAGCGCTTTCTGCGCGCCACATTTCCCTCATTCGACGCATATTGCAGCCGCGTGCCCCGTTTGATTCCGCGCCTGATTCCGCATCTGACACCGGCTGACCATTCTGGCCCGAAGCACGACTCAGGCGGCTTTTCCTTCGCCCTCTACTCGAAGCACCGCGAGTACAATGCTGCTATAGGCGCCGTACTGTTGTACCTCAGCCTGTTCTTCCTTCGGCCGGCCGTGGGTGCAATCGTGCATGGGCTACGTTGAGCGCTACCGCCCACAGAGAGTCAAATTTCAAGGAGCCCTGCCTGACGGTGAATACACGCACGACCGTAGCCAATTTCTTTACGCCATTGCCCTGGCCGCCGTGGCTCACGGCCAGCAGGCGGCGCCGCTGCGCGCCGCCGCGCGCGGGCTTCAGCTTTCCGCAGAAGCAGACCCTCACCTACTCCGTGGACTGGCGCGTCTTTCCCGCCGGCACGGCTGTGCTGCACTTTGAGGCCACGGGCGATAGCGAACGCATCACCGCCAATGCGGATACCATCGGCGCCATCAACCTGCTCTTCCACGTGGGCGACCGCTTCCAGTCCACCTTTGACCGCACAGAAGGGCTGTACGTATGAGTTCGACAAGCAGACCGTGGAGGGCCGCCGCCAGATCAACTCCACGCTCAAGCTGGATTACGCGCAGGGCAAATCGATTCTGGATGAAAAGAACCTGGTTACCGGGCAGACCAAGCACGTTGAAACCGGCATCCCCGGCTGCCTCTCCGACCTGCTGACGGGCGTTTATTATGCCGCCTCGCAGCCCATGCAGGTGGGCAAGAGCTTCGTCATCCCGGTGGTGGACGCTCAGCGCACCGTGCCGGTGACCATGAAGGTGGAAGGCCGCGAGGTGATCAAGACCACGCTGGGCACCTTCAACACCCTGCGCGTGCAACCTACGGCCGACGCCGGCGTGGTAAAGAATCGCGGCAACATCTGGATCTGGTATACCGACGACGATCGTCACCTGCCAGTGCAGATGCGGGCGCGGTTGTTCTGGGGCACCATTACCTTCCGGCTTACCGGCAACGAGAACAAGTAGCTCCAATCCTCCAAAACTCATTTGAGAGGCTGCAAAATTGGCTGTTTTAAGCCGTTTTCGGCTCGAAATCGGCCCCAAAAGGCTGGGTTTTGCCCTTAAAATGACCCGTTTTTATACTCATTATTCATTAGAATCAATAACTTATGGAAAATAAGGGGGGAGGGGGTGGGGTCTCCCCGGGGGTACGGACCGGTCACATCCCTGACGGATTGCTCGGAGAGCGAGGCGGCGGTGCATATTTTGCCGGTTTCTGCCGGGCGGAAGAACAGCTTTCACAAAGCTCATCCAAAACCATTGTGCGCCAGAGGGAGTAATTATCTGCAAATGCGCGAAGAAAGAAGCGGATGCCGCTGCCGGTGTAAACTTTATCCTTCGCGCGGTGGAGATTGTTTCTTCGCGCTGACAAGGAAACCAATGCGCAAATTCACGTTCGTCTTTGCTCTCGCACTCGTTTTTGTTCTCGCGCCGTTTTGCTCTGCGCAGGCTTCACCGGCCAAACGGCCCATGACCTTTGAGGACATGATGAAGATGAAGCGGCTGGGCGAAACTGCCGTCTCGCCGGACGGCAAATGGCTGGCTTACTCCGTTACCACGGTGAATCTGGAGCAGAACACGAAGACGGCGGAGCTGTGGGTGCAGGCGATTGCGGGCGGAGAACCGCAAAAGCTGGCCGTGGGGCAGGCCGGGGACTCAGGAATCCAGTTCTCGGCGGACGGGAAAAGGATTCTCTTCGTCAGTGGGCGCGAGGGCGGGCAACAGGTTTGGCTGGCGGATTTTGACCCGGCGACCGGGACGGCGAGCAATGCGAAGAAGCTGACGGCGCTTTCTACCGGGGCTGACAATGCGCTCTGGTCGCCGGACGGCCACTCCGTGGTTTTCACTTCTGACGTTTATCCGGATTGCCCAGCAATCACTCCCGTGGACGGCGGAGTTGGGGACAAGTGCAATGCGGACCGCGATGCGGCGCTCGCCGGCGAGCAAGGTGAAGGCGCAGATCTTTACTCACCTGCTCTATCGCCACTGGGACCACTACACCGGCGACAAGAGATCCCATCTCTTTTTAGCTTCGGTTGATGGTAGTGGAATACGCGACCTCACGCCCCACGATCCCCACGACGTTCCGCCGTTTTCGCTTGATGGCGGCGGTTGCGGATGCGCCTTCGCGCCGGACTCGAAGGAGCTGGCCTTTACTGACAACATCGATCCGGAGCCGGCAACCAGCATCAGCGCAAAGATTTTTACGCTCGATTTGACCAATCCGGCGGCGAAGCCGGTTGCGATCAGCACTTCAGCGGGCGGCAACTTCAATCCCGCCTACTCGCCGGATGGAAAGTACATTGCATGGCGGTCGGAGGCGCGGGCTGGATATGAGGCGATAAGTTCCGGCTGTTCCTCTACGACCGAGCGGCGAAGACGGTCAAGGATGTGCTGCCGAACTTTGATAATTGGGTTGATGAGTTCGCGTGGGCGCCGGACTCGAAGTCAATCTATTTTGTATCGGGCAGGCAAGGAGAAGCACCGGTCTACCAGGTGGACCCAAATGGTCATGTGGTCGCGCACATTAGTCCCTCCGGCGAATTCAGCGAATTGCATGTCTTGCCCGACGCTAGAACCATTCTCGCCACAAAGATGAGCGTTCAGAGTCCGTCAGAGATTTTCAAGCTTGAGAACCGCCAAAGTGACTTCGTTAATTCGCATTACGAAACAGGGGATGGCATTCGAAAAGGTGTATTCGTCGAACTCGGGAAAGGGGAATCGCAGATAACACACCTAAATGACGCCATTCTTGCTGAATTGGATTTGCCCGCGATGGAGTCATTCATGTTTTTCCCGAAGGACATGATTCCCAAGAAGGACGTGTTCTGCACCTTCCAAGAAGGGTGCGGCCTCGAAGGCTTCCTCATCCGTCCTCCAGGCTTTGATCCGGCCAAGAAGTATCCGGTGAAATTCCTCATCCACGGCGGCCCGCAGGGGGCCTGGGGCGACTCGTGGAGCTACCGCTGGAATGCGGAGCTCTTTGCCGCCAACGGTTACGTGGTGGTGATGATCAATCCGCGCGGGTCGACCGGATACGGGCAGGCGATTGTGGATGGCGTGAACGGCGACTGGGGCGGGAAGCCGTTTACCGACCTGATGGAGGGGCTGGACTACGCGGAGCAGCACTATGCCTTCATCGACAAAAACCGCGAGTGCGCGCTGGGGGCGAGCTACGGCGGGTACATGGCTAACTGGGTGCTGGGACACACCGACCGCTTCAAGTGCATCGTGAGCCACGACGGAATGTTCGACGCCGAGTCGGCCTTTGGGACGACGGAAGAGGACTGGTTCAACATCTGGGAGTTTCAGCGGTCATCCGTGGGACTACTACGGGAAGCCCGACGCGGAGAATCCCTTCCGCAAGTGGTCGCCGTCGCTCTCCGCGAAAAACTTCCATACGCCGACCTGGTGATTCACGGCCAGCTCGATTACCGCCTCGATGTGAGCGAGGGATTCCAGCTATTCGACACGCTGCAGTTGCTCAAAGTGCCGAGCAAGATGCTTTATTTCCCCGACGAGGGCCACTGGGTGCTGAAGCCGCTGAACTCGCAGCTATGGTGGAAGACGGTGAACGACTGGGTGGACCAATGGACGGGAAAGACAGGGACCAGGGAATAGGGAATAGGGAAAAGAACCCGTCGCTTATGCCTTTCAAACGCAAATCCGCCAAGCCGCGCACTTTTTTGAATGAGGCGGGGCTGTTTGAGTACGCCACCAGGGCGCTGGGGCGGCAGATGCGCTCAGAGGCGGAGTTGCGGCGGCTGATGAAGAGGCGCGTGGAGCCGGGAGAGGACGGCGAGGCGGCCATAGCCAGGGTTGTGGCGCGGCTGAAGGAGTACGGCTACCTGAACGATGTGGCTTTTGCGGAGACCTATGCGCAGCTGCGGCAGGAGAATGAGAAGCTCGGGGTACGGCGGGTGCGGCAGGATTTGCAGCAGAAGGGCGTGCACTCGGATTTGATTGCTGAGACTCTGGATGCGCGGTATGGGCAGACGAATGAGGAGGCGCTGGCGCGGGAGCATCTGGAACGGAAGCGCATCCGCAAGCCGGAGAATGAGAAGGAGACAGCGCGGGTGATGCGGCGGCTGGTTACGGCAGGGTTTTCGACTGGGGTGATCTACAGAATTCTGCGGCAGTGGGATGTGCCGGAGGAGGCGCTGGCGGCGCTCGACAATCTGGACGAAGAGACACACGAAGAATGATCGTCGGGGTAAAGCGAATTACACTGAAATAGACATGCAATATCGATCTGGGAACGAGATACGCGAAACATTTCTGCGCTTTTTTGAGACGAAGGGGCACCGCCGGGTGCACTCTTCCTCGCTGGTGCCTGCCAACGATCCGACGCTGCTGTTTACCAATGCCGGAATGAACCAGTTCAAGGATCTTTTCCTTGGCGCCGAGCGGCGGGAGTACTCAAGGGCGACGACTTCACAGAAATGCGTCCGCGCCGGCGGCAAGCACAACGACCTGGAAAACGTTGGCTTTACGCGGCGGCATCATACGTTTTTTGAGATGCTGGGGAATTTCTCGTTTGGTGATTACTTCAAGCGGGATGCGATTGCCTTTGCATGGGAGCTGGTGACGAGCCCGGAGTGGTTTGGATTACCGAAGGACCGGCTTTATGTGACGATCTTTGAAGGCGGGGGAGGGCGCGGACGGCGTGCCGCGCGACGATGAGGCTGAGGGGTACTGGATTGAGGTTGGGGTTCCGAAGGAGCGGATCTTCGAGTACGGGCTGAAGGATAATTTCTGGCAGATGGGCGAGACGGGGCCTTGCGGGCCTTGCTCGGAGATTTTTTACGACATGGGGATGGAGGCGGCGGAGACTCCGGGAGTGGATAAGCCGTTTGGGCAGGACGATGCGCGGTATGTGGAGATTTGGAATTTGGTCTTCATGCAGTTTGATCGCTCCGCTATCGTCGATCCTGCCACCAAAGCGACCACTTACAAATTGACTCCGTTGCCCAAGCCATCGATCGATACAGGGATGGGGCTGGAGCGTGTGGCGGCGGTGCTGCAAGGGAAGGTTTCTAACTTTGAGACGGATTTGTTTACGCCGCTGATTACCGATGGCCGCTGAGTTGGTGGGTCACTTCCGGTCGGAGTATTGGTGGCCTTGCCGACACCTGCTGGAGTACAGTCGGAAGCTGAGTGTAGCGAGACTCCGAGCGCGAATGTTTAACTGGTGAAGTATCCAGCAATGCGAGCCTGCGCATCATCGCCGACCATGCCCGCGCGGCTACTTTTCTCATTAACGACGGAGTGCTGCCGTCGAACGAAGGCCGCGGCTACGTGCTGCGCAAGATTCTACGGCGCGGGATTCGCCATGGCCGGCTGCTGGGCCAGGAGAAGCCGTTCCTCTTTCAGATGGTCTTTGCCGTGCGCGATCTGATGCAGGGCGCTTACCCGGAGCTGGCTGAATCTGCTGCGCGCGTGGCCAAAGTGGTCGAGGCAGAAGAAAAGCAATTTGACCGGGTGCTGAAGTTAGGGCTAGTTGAATGGGAAAAATGCGTCGCGGACTTAGTTAATAATTTTAGCGAAAGCTTTCTACAAGAGAAGCCCGCCGAGGGAGCCTTTGCAAGATATCATCACTTCGATGAAAACGTTGTCCGTGTAGAAGGTGCTGCAAAATCCATAACCTTTCCAGGCGAAAAGGCTTTCCACTTATATGAGACCTTCGGCCTGCCGCTGGATTTCATGAAGGATGCTGCGCACGATGCTGGGATTGGTTTCGACGATGAAGGCTTCGAAGCTGCTCGCGCTGAAGAGCAGGCTCGGGCGCGTGCTTCGTGGAAGGGCGGGAGCCAGAAGTCGGCCAGTCCGGCTTATCGCGAATTGCCTAAGACGGAGTTTTTGGGCTACAAGCAACTCACCGCGAATGACGCTGAGGTTCTGGCGATTGTGAAGGACGGCGTGGGCGTTCCGGCGGCCAAGGCTGGCGATCTGGTTGACGTGGTGCTGGACCAGACGAGCTTCTATGGCGACTCGGGCGGGCAGACGGGCGATACGGGATGGTTTCCTGTCTGCGGATGGGAATACGACGGTCGCCGAGATTCAGGGCTGCGTGCTGCCGGTGCAGGGGGTGCGCGCGCACAAGGCTCTGCTCAAGGAGCCGCTGGCGGTTGGCGATCACGTGCGCACGGTGGTCGATGGGGAGCGGCGCAATGCGATCCGGCGGAATCATACGGGGACGCATCTGCTGCACGCGGCGCTGCGGCAGGTGCTGGGGACGCATGTGAAGCAGGCCGGGTCGGCGGTGCATCCGGATCGGCTGCGCTTCGATTTTTCGCACTTTGCGCAGGTGGCCGATGAGGAGTTGGAAGAGATTGAGTCGATTGTGAACCGCGAGGTGCTGGCCGATGCGCAGGGTCGAGACGCTGGAAGATGTGCCGATCGACGTGGCGGTGAACGAGTACCACGCGATGGCGCTGTTCGGCGAGAAGTACGGCGACAAGGTGAGGGTGGTGAAGCTGTCGGATGGATTTTCGACGGAGCTTTGCGGCGGGACGCATACAGCGGCCACGGGCGAGATTGGGCTGATCAAGATTGTCAGCGAGGGGTCGGTTTCGTCGGGCGTGCGGCGGCTGGAGGCGATCACCGGCATGGGCGCGCTGGACGCTTTCCGGCAGGATTTTGCCGTGGCGCAGATCGCTGCGCAACTGGCTCCTGCACCTGCGGTGGAGCAGCCTTTCGGATGCGTTTCGCGCAAAGTTGGCCGCGCAGGAAGACGAGTTGAAGCGGCTGCGGCGGGAGCTGGAAGAGGCGCGGATGAAGTCGGCTGCCGGGGCGCTGGACGAGGCGCTCAGCCGCGCCGTCGAGGTGAAGGGCGTGCGGCTGGTGACGCTGCGGGCCGACGCGCTGGAGCGCGGGCAGTTGCGGACGCTGGTGGATAATTTGAAGCAGAAGCTGGGCGAGGGCGTGGTGGTGCTGGCTTCGGCGCAGCCTGAGGGCAAGGTCGCGCTGATTGCCGGGGTGACGCCGGGGCTGACCAAGCGGATTCAGGCGGGCAAGCTGGTGGGTGCTGTGGCCAAGCTGGTGGGCGGATCGGGCGGCGGCAAGCCGGAGATTGCCGAAGCCGGCGGCAAGGATCAGGGGCAGATTGATGCGGCGCTCAAGGCGGCTGCCGGGGATTGTTGGCGAGTTGCTGGGGTGAGGCGGTCTCCCTGGATTTGTGCTTTCCCAGGTCTCAAAATCGAGACCTGGGCCACCCGGAATTCATGGAAACCATTGAATCCCAAGTCTCAAAATCGAGTTCGCACCACGCGGCAACTGATCACAGGATCAGGCAAATGGCTTAATCTGAGCCCATGGATACAAGCGATCCAGAACTCGTAAAGATCGAAAAGCTGCGCCGCAAACTGCTGAAGTGGTATGCGCGCAACCGGCGCGATTTGCCCTGGCGGCGCAATCCTGATCCTTATTCCGTCTGGGTTTCAGAGATCATGCTGCAGCAGACGCGCGTAGCAGTGGTCGTGGAGCGGTACCAGGCATTTCTGGAGCGGTTTCCCTCGCTTCTCTCGTTGGCTCTGGCGCCGGAGCAGGATGTTCTGGCCCAGTGGAGTGGGCTGGGCTACTATCGGCGGGCGCGCATGCTGCACAAGGCGGCACAGTTTGTGGCGAGTGAGTATGAGGGCAATCTGCCGTTCAGCTCAGAGGAGTTGCGCTTGCTGCCCGGCATCGGCGCTTATACGGCGGCTGCTATTGCCAGCATCGCTCACGGCGAACCCATTGCAGTAGTGGACGGCAACGTGGAGCGGGTGCTGTGCCGGCTGCAGGGCTTGGAGATTGGCAGCCGCAAGGGCGGCGGTGCGGCCGTGCGGCGCAAGGTTGAGGAACGTGCGGCTCAGCTAATCGATCCCGCGAAGCCGGGAGACTTCAACCAGGCGCTCATGGAGCTGGGAGCGACGGTCTGCGTCCCTCGCAAGCCGCATTGCAAGGGCTGCCCGCTGAAAAGGGACTGTGCGACTCGCGGCGAGCACAAGACTCCGGCGCGGCCTCCGATGGTGAGCCGCGAAGTGGCCTACGCTCTGAGCGTGCGAACCGGCCAGAAGCCCGGACAGATTTACCGCGAGGTGCTGCTGGAACAGCGGCCTGCTTCGCTCACCGTGATGCCTGGGCTGTGGGAGTTGCCCGCCCTGCGCGACGCTCAGGTTCCCGAGAGTGAGCTGCGCATGACCGTGCGCCACGCCATCATGCAGGTGAACTACTACGTCCGTATCCGCACCGTTTTTGAGGACGATGTGAAGCGATGACGGTTGCCGGCGGCGAGCGGCGCTGGATTGAGTTGGGTCAGGCTGCCGGAACGGCGCTGACCGGCCTGACGCGCAAAGTCCTGACTCGCGCACATTTGTTGCCGACTGCTCCGCTGGTCGCCATGGCCCGGCAGGCGGACGCGCCGTGAGCGCGAGAATCAGGCTCATATGCTGGTCAGTAATAGTCCGCACAACTGAGGTAATAGCCGCAGTGGGTGCAAACCAGCTTGCAGTGGTGGCCGGTGAGCCGGTGGCCGCAGTTGGGGCAGATTTGGCAGTAGTGGTCGACCGGCTGCTCATTCGGGCTTGTTGGACCGGCATGCGAAGCCTCAGGCACGAAATCGGGATCGAAAGCGCTGGGCCGCTGCGGCAACATGCTGGCAGATTAGCACAAGTGGAAAGGCATTCCATCTGCGGCATCGCCGCGGGGGCCTGATGCATCAATAACAAGTGAGAACTCTCTGGCGTTGCCTCGCTTCCCCTGGCGGCGCATTCAACAAAATCACCGAATTCCCCAAGGAGGAATAATGGCTAGCAAGGCAAGTGCGGTTTGGACAGGTTCACTGAAGGAAGGCAAGGGCACGATTTCAACGGCGACGGGCGTGCTGAAGAACGCGAACTACTCGTTCGCCACGCGGTTTGAAGGCGCAACCACTGGCACCACACCCGAGGAGCTGATTGCCGCGGCCCACGCGAGCTGTTTTTCAATGGCCCTGGGCGCGCAGTTGGGCGGCGCGGGGCTTACTCCCACGAAGATCGAAACCCAGGCGGCGGTCACATTGGCCAAGGTCGGAGAGGGATTCTCGATCACGAAGATCGCGCTGACGACCACCGCCAGCGTTCCCGGGGCAACCAAGGAGGTCTTTGACAAGGCCGCGGCCGACGCTAAAGCCGGCTGCCCGATTTCAAAACTCTTTGCCAATAACACCGAGATCACCCTCGACGCCAAGCTGGTTTAATAACCATGAATGCAGTGGCCGGGGCGCAGAATCCCGGCCTGCATTCTGTGAGCTGAATTTGACACCGGGTTCCACATTTGCGAGACTCGGAATTGCTGCCGGTTTAGCGGAGACCGCTGAACTTGAGTACTGTGCCGAAGTGGCGGAATTGGCAGACGCGCGTGGTTCAGGTCCACGTACTCGCAAGGGTGTGGGGGTTCGAGTCCCTTCTTCGGCACCAAGGCATTTAGAAAGGTAACTTAAAGCGGGCCGCGAGGTCCGTTTTGCTATCTATAGCCTCTCGCCGGCGATGCTCAATGACTGGGGAAGCCTGGATTAGAAGGCGAATTTTACAGCGGCCTGCACCAGACGGGGAGCGTTCGCGCTATTGATCTGACCAAATGCTGTGCTGTTCACGTCGCCGTTGACTACGTTTGGACCAAAGAACTGCGCGTGATTAAACACATTGAATGCTTCCAGCCGAAACTCGATGCGGCTGGCTTCATGGACTCGTACGAATTTTTCGAGTGCCATGTCGAAGTTATCGAGTCCCGGACCAAAGAAGTAGCGCGGCGCAGTATTCCCAACTTGACCAAGCGGCTGCAGGCTGAACAGCGAAGTATTGAAATAGGGCTTCCCGTTGCGCGGATTGTGGTTCAGGTTGAGCGGTCCGGGTTGGACTTGCGGCAGGTCCACAGTGAACGGGTTCACGCCATTCGGCCGAGTGCCGAGGAGCGAGTTATCGCTGGTGTTCCGCATGGTAACAGGAAAACCTGTGCTGAACCGCGCAATGCCGGAGATCATCCAGTCCCTCGGTAAGCCGGTTACTCCGATGCAGAAGGAGTCGACAGGAAGGTTATAATTATAACTCCCCACAAAGCTATGCTCGATGTCGAAGGCCGACAGCCCATAAGTTCGATGGTCATCTCCGGGGACTAACTCGTCTGCGATGCTGGACGATATGTCGAGAGACTTGCCGTAGGTGTAGCCGGCTAGAAGCTGCAATCTTCCACTCACATGGCGGAAGGTAACTTCGAGGGCATTGTAATTTGAATTGCCGGCCGACTTCTCCAGGTCCACGCTGCCGAAATTTGCGCCGAAGGGTCCTCTTCCATTGACAACCTGGCCGGATGCGGTGGTGAACGTTCCCGTCTCGCTGAACGGCCCGCAGGTTGCGGACCCGGGCGCCACTTGGCTTGGCTGGCTCACACTCAGGCAAACGGCGGGAATGCCGGGATTGGCCTCGACCAGAACCAGCAGATGATGGTCCTGGCTGCCGATGTAGTTCACGCTCAGCACAGAATCCCGGCCCAATTGGCGTTGCAGGGAGAGGTTGTATTGGATCGGCGTACGGGGCTCACGTTTCCCGGCGCATATCCCGGCAACACCGGAGATGGGTAGAAACGGCGCCCAGTCTACAGAATCGTTGGGGTGGCTGGGAGATGCGCCGAATGCAGGAAAAGTCAGCGGGAAGCGCTGCCCTTCGTTGAAGCCTGTCCCGGCGTCAACGAACGGATTTGAGAACAACGGCGACACGGGGCTGACGTATGTGCTGCCATAGGGAGCGTCGCCTGCCATCACGCCCGCGGTGATGCCTTCCACTGCGGAAACGAAGCGTCCGGCCCCCAGACGAATGCTGGTTTCGCCCGGATCACCAAGCAGCTTGCCCAAAATGCCACTGTGCCCGGCGGGCGAATAAGCAAGGCCAAGGCGAGGCGAAAAGTTGTTCCAGCGAGTGGGCGCAAGCGAGCGTGAGATGCCTGTATCGCCCGGAAAGACGAGGCCGGTGGGAGCGCCGGGATAAACGAGCGACTGTTCCCCTGCCACGAGCGTTTGGATCTGGTTGAACTTCTCGTAGAAAGGCATCTCCACATCCCAGCGCAGGCCATAATTGAAGGTCAGGTTGGGCCGCACGCGCCAACTGTCCTCAAGAAAGAGCGCGCCGTAACGGTTGCGCATGTAGAAGGGCTGGGCGTTGCCCTGCTCATATTGGCTTGGAGCGCCGAGGAGAAAGTCAGCGAAATCGGAGCCGGTTTCCGATCCGAAGAATGCGAACAGCCCGTTCGACTGCACATCGGCGTTCGCGTTCACCTCGTTGTAGCGCAGCTCACCGCCGATCTTCAACGTATGAGCGTCCAATTACATGTGAGAAAGTGTCAGAGTATTGAAAGATATTGTCGTACCTGGTTGAGGCCGGTGACGGTGGAACCAATCACGTAAGTTATTGAAGATGATGTTTTCGACGCCTTGAATAGCGGGCCGCTGGGGAAGAATACTGGGTGCGCCGCTGCTGGTGACAAAGCCCTGCGAAACGAGCGTGGTTCCAACAGTGCCAACTGGAGTACCGAGAACATTGACATCGCGCAGGTATGAGACTTCGAAGCGGTTAACGGTCCTGGAACCGAAGGTCGTGGCATCGGACGCGCTCACAAGTTGCGAACGCCCATTGGTCAACGCGTTGAATCCGGGAACCGTTGCGCCGCCTTGCTGCGTGGGGTAAGGATTGTTCAGCGCATAATCGTCGATGGCGTAGTAGCCGGAAATCTTGCCCCAGCGGGAATTCACGTCGATGCGAACAGCGCCCTTGTTATCTCCAAGCGTCTCATCCTGGGCAGAGGTAGAAAACTCACCGCTGGAAAGATTGGGCGATGGAATGTATTTCAACAGGGCCTGCGCGGGGCCCGACCAGGCAGATTGCGGAATCATGCTATTTGGAAACACGGGCGGCCTGGGCGCCTGGCCGGACGGAGTGCAGCCGGAAACTGCCGCCGGGGAGTACGGATCACCAGCCTGGACATTGGCGCCAAGTTCCTGTGAGAGCAGACTCGCGAAATAGGGTCCGCCTACGCATCCCGTCAAGTGATGCTGGCGCCAGTAGAGGGATCAACAAAATTGCCGCCGCGCTCCAGCGACGGACGGCACCAGGATTTGCCCGCTGTCCACACCTTGCGTCACGCGCGTGCCTTGATAATCGCCGAAAAAGAAAAGCCTGTCCTTTAGAATTGGGCCGCCACCAGTGCCGCCATACTGGTTCTGCTCAAACGTGCCGCGCTCGGGAGAGAAGTAATTGCGGGCGTCCAGCGCTGTGTTGCGCAGAAATTCGAAGACGCCGCCGTGGAACTGATTTGAGCCCGATTTGGTGACCACGCTTGATCTGGCCGCCGCTCGTAGTTGCCGTATTCCGCGTCGACATTGCTCGACAGAATGCGAAATTCCGCAATGGAGTCGAGGTTGGGGATCAAGCCGGCTCCCATCGTGAAAGGCTCCTCCACGCTGGCGCCGTTCACTGAGAACCCATTGGCGAATTCCCTTTGGCCATTGATCGAAATCGTGCCGGGATTCAGATCCCCGGACGGCGAGATCACGCTGGCTCCGGCCGCGGTCAGCGACCCGGCCGTGAATGAAGAAGCGGGAACCACTCCGGGCTGAAGCGCCAGCAGGTCAGTAAAGCTGCGCCCGTTCAGAGGCACGCCTGTGGCCTCAGAGCTCTCAATCACTTCTCCGAGCTGCGTATCGACGCTCTCCACGTGTACGTTGGAGGAGGCTACGGTGACGGTCTCGGCTCTCGCGCCCACCAGCAACGAAGCATCTGCCAGCAATGCGCTGCTCGCGTTCAAAACCAGGTTTGTCTCCCGGAATTGCTTGAATCCGGGTGCGTCGATGCTGATTTCATAGCTGCCCGTAGCCAGTTCCGTCATAGAATAGAAACCCTTCGAATCGGTGGCTGTTGTTTGCTTGAGGTTTGTATTCTGTTCTGTGACTGTGACTGCTGCGCCGCTAACCGCCAGACCCTTGGGGTCCGTCACAGTGCCGGAGATGCTGCTGCCGGTTGCTGCCCGAAGTCCGGGAGCAAGCATCGCTAGAAGCAGAAGCAGGCAGCACGAGCTCCCGGTGAAGATTAACCCGCGAAAGTCGAGATCAAGCCCGAATAAAGACACCCGACCGTTCTTGAGGAACATGTTCGACCCTCGTTTTTCATCTCGTGCTCCGGGCGTTCGGCCCGCTCGCCGGCGCCCCTGTAGGGGCAGGAACGCCGACTGCGGATTGGGATTTCTATTTAAGTACAGTTAAGAAGATCTATCACCGGTGGGCGGTGACTCTCTGCTGCCTGCGGCCAGGCAGCTTAAAAGTCTCCGCATTGTCCCGGTTCCGACATGAAATGACAAACGCAATCGATGTGCCAAATCTCCCAACTATAAGGTTCATGTAATGAGTAAATTACCCAAACGACTTGGCGACTAAGTGCAAATTCTTGCATATATATGGAGAATTTTGTCATCAATTTGTACGGATTCTGTCATCAAAATCGTCACTCTTTGCTTACGGTTCCCGCAGAAAAAAGGAGGTTGTACAATTGAGGCGTCGGCCGCCCAATGAAGCTATTGATCGTTGAAGATGAAGCAAAGACAGCAAGTTTCCTGAAGCGCGGCTTCAGCGAGGCGGGCTTCCTGGTGCACGTTGCATCGGACGGCTTCGAGGCCAAACACCAGATTGGGACCGGGTCGTTTGATCTTATCGTGCTCGATATTCTGCTGCCTGGAATGGACGGCTGGGAGATTCTCACATGGGCACGCGGCTCCGGGATCCAGACTCCCATCCTCCTGCTGACGGCCCGGGATTCGGTGGCGGACCGGGTTCGCGGGCTCGAGCTTGGCGCCGACGACTACCTGGTAAAGCCATTCGCCTTCTCTGAACTGCTGGCGCGGGTTCGGACCGTTCTGCGCCGGCCTCCGGTGCGGGAGGCGGCCAGGATTCGGGTGGCGGATCTGGAGCTCGATTTGGCCGGCCATCGCGCCACGCGGGGAGGCCAGTGGCTCGATCTGACGGCGCGGGAGTTCACGCTGCTTTCGCTGCTCGGTCGACGAGCCGGCGAAGTGCTGACGCGGACTTTGATCGCCGAGTCGGTGTGGGGCATGAAATCCGAGGGAGATACGAACGTGGTCGATGTGAATCTGCGACGGCTTCGCACCAAGCTGGATGATCCCTTCCCGCGAAAGCTGCTGCGCACGGTCCGGGGGGTGGGTTATGTCCTCGAAGACCCCGATCGACAGTAAAGCCGCGCAAACGTGGGTGGGGCGGCGCATCGCTTGCATTGCTGCTTACCGTCTGGTACACCGCGGCGTCCTTCGTTGTGGTGGCAGCGGCTACGGGGCTGCTCTACCTGGCGCTGGCGGACAACCTGAGAAAGATCTCCGAGCAATCGCTCGAAGACGAATTGGATGTGTGCCGTGCGCTTGATCCATGAACATGGAGGAGATTCGCATGCCCTGCACGAAGAGGTGGAGATTGATTCGGCGGTCCGGCGATATCAGAAATTCTATGTTCGCGTGCTCGACGCGAACGGCATGGCATTATCGACCACGCCTGGAATGGACCGGGATCTGAGTGCTCAACTTGTCGCGCAGGAGGCCGCGAAGCATCATGGCATCTTCAAGATCGATTCGCCCGGAGGGGCGTCGTATCGAACGATTGTGGCCTCAGTGCTGCGCGACGCCAACAGGCAAAGATGTTTGGACCCTCCAGGTAGCGGTCGACCTTACACAAGAACAAGTGGTGCTTGGCCGGCAACGAATCTGGGTGTGGACGCTGTTGGCGGCGGCTCTTGTCTTTTGTCCGGCCATGGGATTCGCAATTGCCCGCAGAAGCACGCGGCCATTGCGCGAGGTTGCCGAAACCGCCCGCCAGATCGGCTCCAGTACGCTCAACGAGCGCATCAATGCCGAGGGGTATCCGGTGGAGATCCGCGTTCTGGCGGATGCCTTCAATGCCATGCTTGAGCGGCTGGAGGAATCCTTCGCCCGGCTCTCGCGCTTCTCCGCCGACATTGCTCACGAGTTGCGAACGCCAGTAAACAACATTCGCGGCGAAGCAGAGGTGGCGCTGGCGCGCGCGCGTACCGCTGAAGAGTACGCGGATGTGGTTACTTCGTGCCTGGAAGAGTCGGTGCGGCTCTCGGAGCTGATCGAGTCGCTGCTATTTCTGGCGCGATCCGAAAGCCCCGGCGATCATCTCAAACGCACGCAGGAGGATCTTGGGCGACTGCTCGCAGACCTTCGCGACTACTACGAAGCTACGGCCGCCGAGATTGGCGTCACATTATCTATGAGCTTGGAAGATGGCGGAATCGTGGCAAATGTAGATCGCACGCTGCTCCAGCGCGCCATCGGCAATCTGATATCGAACGCGCTGGCGCATTGCTCGGCGGGAGGCGTTGTCAGTTTAAGCGCGCGGCGGCAGGACAAGCAGATTTCGATCGAGGTTCGCGACACCGGCACAGGAATCTCCGCCAGTGCCCTGCCCCATGTGTTCGACCGTTTCTTCCGAGCCGACCCGGCGCGTTCACGCAACTCGGGAAGCGCCGGACTGGGGCTGGCTATCGTTCAACAGATTGCGTTCATGCACGGAGGACAGGTAAAGATCGACAGCACTCCCGGAGCAGGCACGAAAGTATCGTTCCTTCTGCCGATGTCTTAGCAGTTCTCGTGAAAGCGTAGAGTGAGCGTGGACCGGGAGGTCCACGCTACAGCGGGCCAGGAGGCCAGCGCTACCCACTCCTGCCGGTTCCGGTAATCGCTCTCCAAAAGTTTGGGCGTATTCCGGGCGAAGGAGCGCCGGCCGGAGTTCACCTGTCAGAATGACAAGCGTGCCGCGAATTGCAGTTCGCGGCGATCGCTCACCGAGGAGATTGCCGTGGAGAGTCCCGAGGAGATTACGCCAAAATTCGACTCGCCCTGGTAGGAGCCGGGCAGAGCAAAGTCGGGACGGTTGAACAGATTGAAGGACTGGGCCTCCAGGGTGAGCGTGGCACGCTCGTGTAAAGTAAATCGGCGCAGCAGCGATATATCGAACGAAGCATATCCCGGTCCGAGAAGCGAGTTGCGACCCGCATTGCCATAGGTATTCGGCGGCGCCGTTTCAAACGCACAAGGATTGAACCACTGAGCGGGAGTCCGGGTTGGTCCTGGAGGAGCCACGCATGTGGGGTTGGCTGCAATGGCGCCGCTTTGGTAGGGGTTGCCAACTTCGTTGGGGCGGTCCGACCCAGCCTGCTGACCGCTGTTTCCGGTATTGCTGTTGTCGTCGCCCAAGGGGAGGGTCGGTGTGAACGGCTGGCCGCTCTCTGCGGTGGCGATGCCTTGAAACTCGGTATTCCTGGTCCAGCGATTGCCATGCGGCAAGGCCAGGACATAGGCCGCAACAAAGCGTTGTCTCATGTCGAAACTCGACGGGCCGCGCTCGGCGCGCAGATTGTGGCTGTTCTGGGGGAAGTTGGGATCCGCGGTGTCGCCGAGGAACGCCGATTGATCGTCAATGGAGTGAGACCACGTGTAGGCGCTCCAAACCGAGATCGACGGAGTGATGTGCCCGGTAAAGCGCACTTCCATCGCATTGTAGTTGGACGCGGCTTCGCTCTCGACGTCGAAGATGGCGCTGTATGCCGGATATGGCCGACGCGACTGAAGATTGTCCTGGCTCCCCGTGGAAGAAAGCAAGGGTTGGTTCAGATCGCGCTCCCGAATCAAGTGCGAACCACTGGAGCCGACATAGCTGAGCGTCAGCGTGCCTCGCTTGCCAAGGGTCCCTTCTGTGGTGAAATTCCATTGTTGAAGGTAGGGGGTGATGATGTTGGGGCTGAGGACGCTGAGGGATGCAGGCGGTGTATATCCGGCATTGGTTGGGAACGGATCCTGCAAAGTCAGCAAGCCCGCCGCAGATGGGAAGAACACACTCAATGTGAACTGCGGCGGATTGAAGAAAGCTGACGACCCGATGATGAACATACCGGCATCGTAGAAGACGCCGTAACCGGCGCGTACCACGAGGTCTGGAACGGCATGCCATGCGACGCCGACGCGCGGCGCAAAATTCTTGTAGTCGGGATAGATGCCGGAGCGTGTCACGCCGTTAGTGCCCACCCGAACAATCTGGCCGGTTTGCAGATCCAATTCCGACATGCCATTTGTCGGGTCAGTGGCGGGGCTGTTGAATTCATAACGGGCGCCGAGGCTGAAGACCAGATTGCTGCGAAGCCTCCATTCGTCCTGGAGGTAAGCGTCAGAGCTCATGGAACGAAGACGAATAGGATTGTTGGCCTGTGACTGAAGACCAAATGAGGGATAACCGAGCAACAAGTCACCCAGGGGAGATCCGGAAATCGCTCCTGAGAAGGTCAAAGACCCGCGCGCCAGCTCATCGAGGCGGCCGTTCAGTTGCAGCTTGCGAAGATCGACCCCGGTCTCGAACGTATTCTTTCCGTGGGTGAAAGTAAAGTTGTCGGCAATCTGATAGGTGTTTGTATGCCTGAGATTCGGGAATGCGTAATCGTCTCCGACCTGGGAATATCCGGTCACCGAAATTGTTGGGTAACCATAATCCCGCGGGGGAAGGTTGAGCCAGTCGACGCCCCACAAGGTGCCCACGTCTGTCTGGTAATTCTGGGGAAGGAAATCACGGGAGAAGCGATTGAACGCAATCAACAGAGAGTTGATTGCATTCGCGCCGAAGGTGTGCTGCTCGCGGATCATTGCGTTATGAGTGTGATCGGATTGGTAATCTCCGAAACCGGGAACGGCGCCGTTCGTCGACACGCCCTCTGGATAGGGCTGAAAGATGTTGACGATTCCCATGGAATACCGGAGCGTCAGATTATCGTTCGGCGAAAGCTGCTGGTCTCCTCGAAAGGTATTCTGCACGTGATTCTCAGGCTGGGACGGCTGACCGAGAAAGTTATTCACTGATCCGGTAAGATTCGGTTTCGGATATAGGTTGATTATGTCGGCGGCAATGGGCGAGATATCAGTGATGGTGTCATTCAGGAACGGAAGTCCCGTCAGCGGATTGATGGCTATAATTCCCGTGTCGGTCAGATTTCCGCCGCGCTCAGTGTCGGTTGGCACCACGGCCTGCACACTCTGCGCCTCTCGTTGCCGGTAGAAATCGGTATTGGCAAAGAAAAAGGTCTTGTCGCGGCGAATTGGCCCGCCCCCGGCCACTCCAAACTGATTGCGAATATAAGGGGGCTTAATGAAGCCGCTCATCATCGAAGTAATTGCGCGCATCCAGCACCTTATTGCGCAGATACTCGTACCCGGTGCCATGGAATTCGTTCGTTCCGCTGCGCGTGATGACATTGACCTGGCCGGCACCGCTGCGGCCGTATTCAGCGTCATAGCTGCTGGTCACCATCTTGAACTCCTGCACGCTGTCTACCGCAGGCTCAACGACATAACCACTGATGTAGGGGTCGTTGTTATCGGCTCCATCGAGCAGAAAGTCGTTGTACTCCTCCCGCCCTCCGTTCACCTCCAGCCCATTCCCCCCGTTTGAAGACAATTGGGACCCTTCGACAGTTGGAAATGCGCCAGGGGCCAGCAGGGCAAGCTGCAGGAAATTTCGCGCATTCAACGGGAGGGTCTGGGTAAATTGCTGATCGATCACGGCTCCAAGATCGGCAGATTCCGTCTGTAGAGGCGGGGCCGGAGCGGTTACTTCGATGCGTGTCTCCGGTCCTCCGACAGTGAGACGGATGTCGAGAACCAAAGCTGTGTCCACATCCAGGGAGATGTTGCGTCGCGTCAGCTCACCAAAGCCCTGAGCACTGGCCGAAAGCGAGTAGGAAGCCGGCGCCAGGCCAATGAACGAATACCGTCCCCCAGCGTCCGTCAACATCTTCCTGACCCGGCCATCCTGCTTGCTGGTCAGCGTGACCTGCGCACCGGGGATTGTTCCTCCCGCGGCGTCAATGACATGGCCGGAGATGTAACTACTGGTTACTTGTGCAGGCGCAGTCCCGGGGAAGCTCAGGACCAGAACAAATGTGAAGACGATGACGACAATTCTCAATGGTGAGCTCACTCAAAACCTCTCAAATTGTCCTTAGCTACAACGAGTTGTCGAGATGGCCAGGGTCCCCATCAAGCGATCCGGATAAGGCATCGCCTATCGAGTGCTGGCCGAACTGAATGCGGGCATTCCCAACGGGGCGGGCTTGAAAGTCCAGGTTGCTCCCACATCCTCCAACGCACGCGTCTTGGGAAAGACCGACGCGGGTCCGGCGGTCATGTAGGTCATTCTCACTCTTAGCTTCGTCTCCGGAGTGGGGTCTACCAATGCATGAGCCATGAGGCGCAAAAACTGGGCTGCATTGATCGTGGTTCCGTCAACAGTAACGAGTTCCGGAATGGTGTTCTTCGGCATCGGGTAGCCCGAGTCATCGTGCAGGCCAGCGGTCAATTCCGTGCAAACCTTAGCTACGGATGCGACGGTTGTATCGCCGATGTTCGGCCCGTGTCCAAGGGCCATTCTGAGAGGCCCATACACACCGACCACGCGCACAGACTTTGGAAGCTTGGCTGTGCGGCTCAATTCCGCCAGGGCATCGGTCATCACTTGAAATGCTTCCGCCAGGCTCAGGTAATGGTCTCCCACCTTGAAGTAAGGAGGCGGATAGGTGTCGTTACCCCACTTTTCAAGCTCATCCTTCATCGCCGCGCGCAGATCATCCACCGAAACGGAGAAGCCGGCACTCTCTCCCGCCATCCGCTTCAGGTCGCTGTTGGAGACGAAACGGCCACCCGGACTTGCCGTGAAAAAGCTCGTAACCAGCCAATTCAATGAAGACTCTTCCTTGGCGTAGGCCTCGTTTACTTCGTCGGGGCTCAACCGGTCCTCCGCAGGCACTTTCGGACTGTCAGGATGCGCATAGGCATAGGTGAGCGCGGGGGTCATCGGCGCTTTGGCGAAATCGGGCTTCAGATAGTCGATCTCGCTGGCAAGTTCCATGTGAATGATGCGCAACCTTGTCCTGTCCAACTGGGTGGTGGAGTCCTGAATCGCAGTTGGGCCGTCATAGCCATGAAGTACCCGATTGCCGCGGCCCGCAGACTCAGAAAAACGCAACACATCGTCGGCCCAGAAAAGCTCCGGCGAGGTTGAGAAAACGGGGCTCATCAATCTCCCGATTTCAATCATCCCACCGCCGAAGCCGGCAATATGGGCGGGGTTCGAAGCCGGAAGACCGGCGAGGATGGCCCCAGTGTTATACCGGCGAAGCAACGGTACGACCTCCCAGTCGCCGATCTCCGGCGTGACGGTGGGAATCGCGCCCGCGCCAGGCATGGTGGGGTGTGCGGCTCCTTCCGGATGCTCCATACCTACACTGGCGCCGGCAATGTACGCGGCTTGACCGAAGACCTGTTGCATCGCCTTCAAGCCCCCGGCAGTTCCCGGCTCAGGGGCCCCGGTAAGCGGATTTCTGCCCTCGGTGAGGAATTTTTCGTCTTCGCTTTCCCGCCCCAACCAACGCTCGCTGGAACCCTCACCATTGAGCGTATTCGGCACCATGGGACGATTGGTGTAGGTGGGTTCGTCGGTTCCATCGTATCCAATCTCGATGATGCCCCGTTTCTTGTACCGGAGAACGAAGTCCTTAATGCCGGTTTCAGCATTTCTCTTCTCCAGAGCCTCACTCGACGCCCCGGAGAAGAGGATTGTGGCGGAGACGCGGGCTTCAGGATGCTCCTTGCGGAACTTCTCGATCATCGGCAACAGCCGGCGCAGGCGGTCTTCAGTGATGTCGAGATTTACCTGGTCAGTGATTCGGGAATAAAGATAGATGTATACCGGCTGAGGAGGAATGGCCGGCTCCGATAGAAATCGAGGTGGCACTGCGGGATGAGGGGGAAGATGCACTGCCGGACGTGCTGGAGCCTGAGTTGCAGCGGGATTAGTTGGTTGCGGTTGTGCGGTGGTCTGTGCTGCCAGAAATGGCGAGATAAACAGGAAGGGGGCAAGACTCCAATTCATACGTTTCATTTCTTTCTCTTTCTCCGGACAGGCATTTTGCCTGGCGATAGTCTACCCTGAGTTCTTGGCAGAGCAAGCCAAATCTACAATCTGTCATGAAAAGTTCTGAGCCTCGAAGGGGGACAGGCTTCATCCGTTCCTTAATGCCCATTCGGCAACAAGCCTTCGGTGTTACCCGAAGGCTTGTTGTCAGGGAGACCGTCCTGTAACTAGAGGAGGGGATGGGGGACTGTGATTGTTGTCTGATTGGACTGGCAGACAGCGCCTGAAGCGTTGACGGGCTGCAGAACGTAGTAGTAGGTATCTCCGTTCGCCAGTCCGGTTCGATCTGAGTAAGCGGTGGTCTTGGTGCTGCCCACTTCCGTGTAAGGTCCGCCGTTCGTGGTCGACCGCAACACGTCGTATCCAGTTACGTTCGGGATTCCAGTCCAGGTGAGATCGATCCTCGCCGGATTCATCCCGCTTGCAGTTCCCTTACCCCCCAGGTTGTTGACGCAGTTGACGAACACTGTGCGCTGCAGCATGATGATCGACCAGGCCGTCTCGAAATAGTTCTGGTAATCGTAGTAGTTATCGCCATACCAGAAGCCTGGAGTGCCGTTTGCATAGTTTTGTCCGTAGACGTTGGGGGCATTGTTAGGGCCGTACTGTCTTTCGACAAGTGTCTGGGCAACACCATCGCACGGATCGGTACCGCCGTTCGCTGACGAAAGAGCGGCGTACCAGTCGATGGTATTCGCCGGAACGCTGGTATTCGTGGTGAACACGCCCGGCGTCTGCGTACGCAGATACTGGATGGGAGTGAGGACGCCGAGGGGGTTATGGAGCAGCATGGACTTGGTGAACGAGAACAGCCCGTAGGTGTAAGCCCGCGGCGCGTAATAGGCGCTGGTGTAGCTTCCGGAAACCGTGCTGTTGCAGAAGTTGTCAGCGTAGTACGTTTCCGCATTGTTGAAGCGCTGGTCCGGAGCGTTAGACGCGTTGCCAAAGACAGTATTGTTGGTTCTGCCGATACCGTCCATCGCCATCTGCACCATGCCGGAAGGAGTCACCGCCCAGGGTCCCCACGGATCGGAGTAGTAAAGCGAGCCGTTGTACCCGAACGCTCCGTATGCGTCGGTGTAGTTGTTGCCGCTCGGATTATTTACCTCGGGCGCCGCGGCTTGCACATCCTGGCTGGCCGTAATCCACATGTTGTTGGCATCGGTGACGATCTTTGGAATCGACAGGCCGAAACCGCGCGAAGCCCCAATCAGCCCGATGGATGCCCACTGGGAAACGGAGTTGTCGCCGCCCGACTGGCAGTTATACCACCAGCCGCCGCCCTGATAGGCTTCGGCGCCGCGCGTATAGCCAGCCTCGACATCATAGTTGTCGCCGGGATACTGGCAATAGGCAGCTGCGTCCGCTATGTCCTGAACGATATCTCCGTACTTTTCACCGCTGACGGCGCCAGTTGTGGCCACGCCGCCGGGGTTGCCGCTGGCGATAATCGCATCGGCGTACGTCCCGTCCTCATAACCCCAACTGTAGCCCTGCTGCAATGCGTAGAGAGCGTGCCCATTGCTGTTTCCGTCAAAGGTGTATGTGCCACCATTGATGCCGCCGGGGTTATAGTAGACCGGCGAGGATCCGCCAGGGCATGTGCCGCCGGGTGCGGGTGCAAGTCCGTTGCTGCAGCCGTAGTTCGCCGTTGCAGTGTTGTAGGTGTAGGTCTTGGACACGGGTGTCTCAATGGTTAATTCGGTGAAGATGTGATTCAGACCCTCTGCAACGTCGCTGGTGTAGGGGTCGGTAGCCGGTCCCGTGGCCAGATGACCGTTGACCTCGAAGGCCTGGACATTCGCGCCAGTTACGGAGCCGTATCCCAGGCCGCAGGCGTAGTTGTATCCACCTGCGCAACTGTCCCAGTTGCCTTCACCGGGAGCTGGGTGATTCATACTCTGATGCAGGAACCAGAGTCCCCAGTCGATGGCCACGTTGACGCGCGGCTGGAGGGTGTTGTTTTCCCAGATGACCAGGTAGTTTCCGGTGTACTGGGCGCTGGTCGTGGTGTCGGTCACGGTGACGACCGCCGTCCAGGTTTTACCCACAGCCGCGCTTGGATAGATGTGAGTTCCGTGGATGTCGTTGGGGTTGGTTACGGCTGCCGCGGCGGTCGCAGCGCTCCCGTCGCCATAATTCCACGAATAAGTGAAGGAGTCAGGCGAGCCAGCCGTATTGAAGATCGCCCCCAGGACGATCGTCGCTCCCGAATAGGCTGTATGCGGAGCCGCGGGATTGGTTGGATCCCACGGCACCGTGTTGACCGACTGGGCGCTCGCGAACGGCACGATGACAAGCGCAGCGATCAGCATCAGGAGGCCGGTAAGCAATTTGCTCCCGGCTTTGAATTGGAACCGATGGCGCAGCCGCGTGGCTCCAGCTGCTAGGCCAGAGAACATCAGCAGCCAGGTGCTCGGCTCCGGAGTTGTTGATGTACCAATCGGGGACTCGCTGGCACTCAAGGTGAAATAGACGTTTTGTGCAGTTGTGTTATTGCCGTCGACCGGGTGCGTCTCCATCAGGTAGAAGCCACTTGAAGGCGCCGTTTGCGATACGTTAATCGTGATAGTCTCTTGATCACCAACGGTCACGATGTACTGGTCGCCCAGAGCTACGGCCACCTGTCCATTGCAGTCGCCGACTGAAGTTTCGCCCCCACCGTCGCAGGTCCCTAGATAATTGTCGCTGGCCCCCTCCGGTGCATCGTTCATATTTGACAGGGTATTGCCAGCCCAATCGCTGACAATGGTTGTCCCTGTATAGAGCAGGTTGTCTATCTCCCAGCTCTCGCTCGTCGAGGCGGGTGTTCCGATCACATTACCGTACTCGTTGTAGAACGGGACCGATACCGGCAGCTCAAAGATCGTGTCAAAGTAGCCGGAGGTTGTGGTGGTGTACGAGATTGAGCCCAATCCCGTTGTCGTGTTGTAGCCACCAAGGCTGACACCGGGAGCCGCAGCGTCCACAGTCAGCGATCCGTTCTCGTTAAAGCCCAGAGCTTGCAGTGATGTGTTTTGGGCAATGGCGCTTGAAGCACCCAGACCCAGAAGCAGGAACACCGCACACATGAGAAGCAAGTGCTTTTTCACCGTTTCACCTCCCCTAAAGGTGTTTAGTTACGTCACGGCGCCGGCTATGGAAAGCCCGGCCCCATATATTCCCGTCGCAACTGGGCAAACCCAGTTGGGAAGGGACTAGTTTCGAGATTCAGAACGATCAAGCCAGCTAGCGAATCAAAGGAAAAGAGCTCGGCAGGCCTCGGTGCTTTCTTAAGGGACGGCCTCCGTAACGATCAGGGTGTTGCAGCGAGACCGGAGAAGAATCTGGGGAACAGGGAAGCGGCCTGCGCAAACACGAACAGTTACACGTCTCCGCTGGGCAATCCGGGGGCCAATTCCTTTGCCACTCAAAAACCGCAGAATCATTCACTTACCGATTTCCACCCTGGGGTAAAGTGCAAACCCCTGCACACTCGGGGTGGCAATAATGTTCCATTTTGGACACTGCGCCCAAGACTTTTTGCCAGTTCACATTGAATGCACAGGCTCGGGGATAGCGATCCTCCACTCGCCTGATTGACTGTAAGCAGCAATCTCGCTATCCATTTGAAACTGGCTCAGGGCTGATCCGTGGCTGCAGGCGCCCACGGCAGTTGGGAACCGAAGCACTTGATATAGTTAATCTCCAGGTTTATCTGAGGGCAACAATTTGCTAAAGAAGAAGCGATTTTGCCGGTGACAGAGATCAAAGGACGGGATATAATCTCGCAAATCCCGACGGCTACCCGGGGAAGAAGGCCGGGGGCCCGGCGATGGCCTTCCCCGTACGTCGATGGGATTCGACATCTGACAATCCGCTGATTGATGAGTCAATTTTGAGGGTACTAACCCTTTAACCGTCCCTGGCTTTTCAGCTTGCGGTGAAAGATAACTGTGTCGACGCAAAGAATGCGCAAGACGAAAGCCCCAGCCCGGTTACTCGCGCTTCCTATGCTGCTGGCAGCGGTCCTCGCCGTCTTTTGCCTGCTTCCGCGAGCCCTGGCAAATCGAAATCTGCAGTTATCGATAGGGCTGGCGGTCACGGCTTTGCTGGTGTTTGCCTGGCTGTTGCGGCGGCGCGCGATTGCCTCCGGCCGCGTGCTGACAACGGAGTTCCTCCCCAAGCCGGCGCACTACGTTCAATTAACCATGCATTCCTGCATTTACGCCTACTGGGGATGGTACTGGCGGGAGGTTTATGGCTACGTCCCGCTGATTCTGGCTCAGATTGTCTTCGCCTACGCGCTGGATATGCTGGTCTGCTGGTCGCGCCGGGACAAATGGATCCTGGGATTCGGGCCGATTCCAATCATCCTGAGCACCAACCTGTTTCTATGGTTTAAGGATGACTGGTTCTTTCTGCAGTTTGTCATGATCTCCATTGGGGTGGTGGCCAAGGAATACGTGCAATGGAACCGGGAAGGGCGCCGCACGCACATCTTCAATCCTGCCGCGGTGGGACTGTTCATTTTCTCTGTGATCCTGATTGCGACCCATAGCACGAACATCAGTTGGGGTGCTGAGATCGCAGAGACGCTGCACCGTCCGCCCAATATCTACCTGGAGATCTTCGTGTTGGGGCTGGTGGTGCAAGCACTATTCTCTGTAACGCTGGTTACCCTGTCAGCAGGGGCGATGCTGTTCCTGTTGAACATGATCTACACCCAGACAACCGGAGTGTACCAATTTGTCGATTCGGGTATTCCGGTCTCCGTCTTCATTGGAATCCACCTGTTGGTCACCGACCCCGCAACCTCACCGCGCAGCAACAGCGGCAAGATTATCTTCGGCGGGTTGTATGGGGGTTGTGTCTTCGGGCTGTATAGTCTGTTGTCCTGGATGGGTGCGCCGCGCTTCTACGACAAGCTGCTGTGTGTTCCTCCACTCAATTTGAGTGTTCGTGCGCTTGACAGGATTGGATACTCACTGGATCGAAAAGCCGTGGCTCTGCTCAAGAGCATTCGCGCACCACATTTTGTGTGGGCGGGTTCGCCGCGATCCACCAACTTCGCTTTCATGTCAATCTGGACCGTGTTATTTGGCGTGATGGCTACAACGGGCTTCGTAACCACCGAGGTAGTGGGTATACCGCATCCTGGCGCCGACCCGGCATTCTGGCAACAAGCCTGCGACGCACACCGGCACAACGCTTGCCCCACCTGGGTGGGAATTCTGAATGTGCAGTGCGAAGCAGGGTCTGGGAGCGCGTGCTTCACCATGGGCAAAGTCACCGATCTCGGATTGGTGGTGCCTCGTGAGCCGGCTGCGGCGGCGCGCGGGCTGGGACGGGCCTGCGACCTCAGAGAACCGGAAGCCTGTGAAGCATTTGCGAACTTTGTCAGCGCGGGCGGTGATCGAACGCTTACGCGATCGTGCGACCAGGGTGAAGCCATCAGTTGCTTCTATCTTGGAACGGTGCTGCACCTTGGCAAAGGCGTGGCCCAGAACGACGAACTTGCGCTCAGGGTGTTTGAAGAAGCGTGCAACGACGGCTATGTGCGCGGATGCGGCGTTCTCGGAACCATGTATCTGACGGGCCAGGGCACACCGGTAAACACCGGGAAAGCTCTGGAGAATTTCGATCGATCATGCGCCGGGCGTTGGGGAGAAAGTTGCATGGCTGCGGCGATGCTCTATCACCGAGGGTCAGCAGGAACGCAGGATGAAGCGCTTTCACAGAAGAGATTCGAACAAGGGTGCGAATTCGGCTATCAGCCTGCGTGCAGGTTTCTTCAGGGATCGGCATCCGCCGATCCACTGTTGCGCTAGCGGCCGGAATCGCTCAACAGGAAATACTCTTCAAGTCCGAATACTCCTTGCTACCGGGACAACCAATTCGTATCCTGCTCCCAGGAGAATCTCCGCACATGCAGAAGCGTTACGGATACTGGATATGCACCGGCTTGCTGGTTCTGTGGCTGATCCCGAACGGGGTTCTCGACCTGATGCGCATCTCCGGGGTCATCGCAGGGCTGCAACATCTGGGCTATCCGCCTTACCTCGCTTTGATTCTTGGAACCTGGAAATTGCTGGCCGTGGCTGCGCTGCTCCATCCGCGCACCCGCCTGGTGCGTGAATGGGCTTATGCGGGAATCACGTTCGATATGTTCGATGCTTTCGTGTCGCACCTGGCGGTTCACGATCCAATCGCCGTCGCGCTGGCTCCGCTCGTCGTCCTGGCCTTCGCGGCAGGAAGTTATTTATTGCGGCCAGCCAGTTTCAGATTGTGCCCCGCGGGATCTTCGACTGGTGGCAGCTAGCAACGACGGGAATGAAAGGCGGGAGTAAGACTAAGAACTTATCCGTAAATAACAATAGTTTGTCTCCAGCAGATAAGAGCAGCGGCGAGTTGTAGCAGAGCCGTGTAGCTGGCCTCTGTCTTTTCGAAGCTGACCAGCAGCTTGCGGAAGCGGTTGAGCCAGGAGTGGGTTCGTTCCACCACCCATCGGCGCGGTTTGGAGTCCGGGTAGCGGTACTTGATGAGCCGCTCTTCGGCGCGTGATTTAACGCGGGGATAGTATTGGTGCTTGCGGGCGATCTTGCTAACTGGGTAGCCGACATAGCCGGCATCCAGACAGAGATATTGGTAGTTTTTCCATCCTGTAACCTCAGGGCGTTGGACCACGACCTGTGCCAGGGTCCGATCCAGCAGCTTGGAGTCGTGGAGGTTGGCGCCGCTGACGGCGATCGACAGTGGGAGTCCCCGGGCGTCGACCAACAGACTGCGTTTGCGTCCTTTTTTTCCCCCGGTCGGTCGGGTTTCGACCAACACATTCGGTAGCTAGCGGTGCTTTGCCCATGGCTCCATCGGCTGATTGCCACTGCCAGGCTATGCCGTGCATCCCGTCATACTCGGCCAGCCCAGCCTGCCACAGCTTCTGGAACAAGCCAGCCTTGTGCCAGTTCTGAAAGTACTGATGCACTGCGCTAGCCGAACCGAACTCCCGGGGCAATGCTTTCCATTGAATGCCGGTCCGCAGAACGTAAACAATCGCCGAAAAAACTTGTCGAGAAGACATCGGCTTGCGTCCAGCTCCAGCCTTGCGTTGATACGTTCGCCCTGCTTCCCGCTTGCGTACTGGGATCAGCGGCTCAACCTTGCTCCACAAATTATCTGAAACCGTCCAAGACTTGATCTGAGCCATATTGAATTCATCATCGCCGCTACCAATCGCTTGCAAATCAGAGATTCAGTCGCACGCATCAAAGTCGTCACTATTTACGGATAAGTTCTTAGCCATTTAATGACTTATAGGGCCAAATCCCTTCTTCGGTACCGGGAATTACGCAACTCCTTTAGAATTATCAAAATACAACATACTAAAGGTATTGCGCAGCAGCACTCTGAGCGCACTGATCCCTGCAATAGCGCATTTTTTCCATTTTTATATAGATTGCGGTCTTGCCCAAGGCGCCTAAGAGGGCCGGATTTGGCGCTCGTTGGCGGATTCAATACCAATTCCAGTGGGCGAACATGATTTTGTGAAGGAAATGAGCCTGCGCTTGACCGGAACTCCGATATAACCGGTATCATGGGAGTAGCCACTTTGGCAGGGTTGGAGGTGGGATTTTTGGCAGAGGTTCGCATACAAGAAGGCGAGCCGCTCGAGAATGCGTTACGCCGGTTCAAGCGGAAGGTACAGCAGGAGGACATCATCAAGGAAGTCAAGCGTCACTCCTACTACCTGAAGCCGGGCGAGAAGAAGCGCGTAAAGGCGGCATTAGCACGCAAGCGGAATCGCAAGAAGGCTCGCAAAGAGCAAGACTAAGATTAACGACAAATCGCGACATAAGCCGCCATGCTAACTCCTCTAAACTGTGGAGTTACCAGAAGAGTTACCAATGACTCGGCGGCTGTCGCGATTTTTTGTTTTTGTAGTTATGAACGATTAAATGTGGTAGTGTTAGTGAGTCTTCCTGAGTTTACGGGTTAGACGAGTAAGCCGCTGAAGTTGGTGCGGCCCGGGCCCTAGTTGTCGATAGAGGTTTTAAGACAGGAAAGCGGGACCGGCAAGTGTTTTACGAGTTATGGCCGATTTCGGGCTTCTTTCCTGTTTTAGGGAAGCCGGTCATGGAATTTGCCGATCGAGTTTTAAAGTGCATGGATTGTGGCGCCGAGTTCGTATTTACGGCAGGCGAGCAATTATTCTTTCACGACAAACAATTCAAGAACGACCCGAAGCACTGCAAGCAGTGCAAAGCGAAGCGAGTGCGCGGAGGCTCACGGGTGCGCCCGGAGACCCGAACGACGTGTTCGCAGTGCGGCGAGGCCACAACGGTTCCGTTTAAGCCAACGCAGGGCAGGCCTGTGCTGTGCCGCGTCTGCTTCAAGCAGCAAAAAACGGCAGTGCAGCCGGCGCAGCAAAGCAATACGGGTGCGGAGCAGGATTCCAATCCGCCGGCGGAATCAAAGCCAGACGATGAAACGTTGGGCGATCTTATTCCAGAGCCGAGCTGAAGAGTAGATCTCCCTTAAATCCCGAGGGGAATCCGACAGCGCGGACCAGAGTGGACAACTGTGCCCAATGGCGCTGGCTGTGGAAGAGCGCATGGCCCATGACTTTGCGCCGGGTTGCTTTTCGCGCCTGCGGGGGCAGCCAGTGAAAATCCAGGGTCATGGTTTCGCTCCAGTTTTGAGCGGGGTCGTCGAGTAGAGTGCGGTAAATCTTTACGGCCTGGTTGTGAAGGCCAAAGATCTCGTCGAGCGGACCATCGGGCATTTCCTCGTTGGGCGAGACGGGCAGGCCGGCGATGCGCTGTCCCCAGCGCAACTCGACTCCCCAGATATGGCGAACGAACTCCTGCACGGTGGAGGCGCCGCCTATGCCGCAAGGCAATGCCAGCAGGGTGGGGTTGGCGTCAAGGTGGGCCTTCCAGAAGTTTGAAGACTCCTGATTCCAGACGAACAGTTCTTCGAGCGTGATGGCTGCTGAGGTCATGGTTTGCTCCGTCATGATTTGCTCTTCAGGGCGCGATGGCCGATGTCGTGCCGATAGTAGATACCTTCAAAGTGAATCTTGCCCATAGCCTGGTAGGCGCGGGCCAAGGCCTCCTCAAGGGAGGGTGCGGCGGCAGCGGTCGAGAGGACGCGGCCTCCATGGGTGAGCAGTTGGTCCCCCACCTGGGCGGAGCCGGAGTGGAAGATTTCGACTTCAGGAACCTGGGCGGCGGCGCTGAGGCCGGTGATGGGGAAGCCTGATTCATAGCTGCCGGGATAGCCTGCGGAGCTGGCGACAACGCAGGCTGAGGCTCCGGGGGACCAGCGAAGATCGATTTCGGAGAGTCGGCCATCGATGCAGGCTTCAAGGGCGTCGACGAGATCGGATTCGAGGCGCAGGAGGATAGCCTGGGTTTCAGGATCGCCGAAGCGGGCATTAAATTCGAGGACCTCGGGTCCGCGGGGAGTGATGATGAGGCCGCAGTAGAGGACGCCGATAAAGGGCGTATCCTCCTCGGCCATTCCTCGAATGGTTGGCTCGGCAATGTGGTGGAGAATCCATTCGTTCATGCCGGGTTCGAGCATGGCGTCGGTGGAGTAGACGCCCATGCCGCCGGTATTTGGGCCGGTGTCGCCCTCGCCAATGCGTTTGTGATCCTGTGCGGGGACAAGGGGGGTAATGTGTTTGCCGTCTGAGAGGCAGAGGTAGCTGATTTCTTCGCCTACGAGGAACTCTTCAATTACGATCTGCTGCTCGGGCTGGCCCAGCAGCTTGCCGGAAATGAGGCCTCGGGCGGCTTCAATGGCGAGGTGGCGCGAGGGACAGATGATGACGCCCTTGCCGGCGGCCAGGCCGTCCGCCTTGACGACGATGGGCGGATGGAAGATTTCAACGGCTTTCTCCAGCTCGGCCGCAGTGGTGCAGATGGCGTAGTTGCCGGTGGGAATCTTGTGACGCTGCAGGAAGCGCTTGGCGAAGCCCTTGCTGCTCTCAAGCATCGCGGCTTCGCGGGTGGGGCCAAAGACACGCAGGCCTTGCTCTTGCAAGGCGTCGACGATGCCTAGGGAAAGGGGTAGCTCGGGGCCGATGATAGTGAGGCCGGGCTGCTCGGCCAGGGCGAGGCTGACCATGGCGTCGAGGTCCTTGAGGTCCACCGGCACACAGCGGGCGATTTGGGCTATGCCTCCGTTTCCGGGGGCGCAGACTACCTCAGTGACTCGATTGCTGCGCTTTACCGCCCAGGCCAGCGCGTGCTCGCGGCCTCCGGAACCGAAGATCAAGACTTTCATGCTTTGATAATTCCCCCGAATGGTTATGGTCGGCAATGAGGGTGGGGGAAGTCAAACGGGGAGGACGAAAAGGGACATTCGACGTATAATTCTGCCATGCTTAAACGACTGTATATCGACAATTTCCGCTGCTTTGTGAACTTCGAGTACAAGCCGGAGCGGAAGCAACTGCTGCTGGGTGCGAATGGGAGCGGGAAGTCGTCACTGCTGGACGCGATTGAGCTTTTAAAGAACTTCCTGCGTGGGATTGATAATCCTTTCTTATCCACCACAAAGACAAGATGGCTTAATCTTCCGGAGCAGATTTTTGAAATTGAAGCTTCACTTGATGGCAAGGCATACGTCTATCGGGTGGAAAATCATTTCGATAATGATGCGCCAATAGGTGAGATTCGCCTCGAAAGGCTTACCGTCTCAGGAGAAACAGTCTTCGAACAGGTTAAAGGAACGGTTCGATTCTTCGCTCAAAAGGCAGGGTCAGCTACTTCTCTACCGTGGAAAACGATCCGTTCGTCGCTTAATCTGGCGCGTCTCAGCACTCCTGAAGTCGATCGTTTCCTCTCTTGGATTTTCGAACAAGTTTTCTGCACCCGGATCGATCCATGGCCAGACGCAATGTCCGATACAACCGAAGGCGAGGATACGCTTCCGGAGAATGAGCTCGACAATCTTAGCGCATGGTACCGTCATCTTGTGCAGGCGGAACCCGGAGCCAACGTAAATTTTCTTCGATCTCTAACGGAGACTTTGGACGGTTTTGAATCACTGCAACTTGAGAGAATCGGAGCCAGTACTCGTATCCTTCGCGCCTACTTCCAGCAGGCAGGAACGAAGAATATCCCATATCCGCTTTCTGACCTTTCCGATGGGCAACGTTGCCTGATAGCGCTTTACATGATTCTTCACTTCCTGATCGCCAAGGGGCATACGGTGTTTCTCGACGAGCCGGATAACTTTGTCTCTTTGCACGAGATTCAGCCGTGGTTATTGGCTGCTGAAGATGCGGTTGAAGAGAGCAAGGGGCAACTGATCCTAATCTCCCACCATCCCGAGATTCTCAATTATTGGGCGCGGGAATACGGACTTCTGTTTTCTCGCGAGGAAAACGGGCACGCAAGAATCAAGCCATATCGCGAAGTGGCAGATACGGGGCTGGACCCTGCCGAAACGATAGCTCGCGGGTGGGAGGAATGAGCAAGCCAACCAAAGTGATAGTGCTTTGCGAAGACAATAGGACGTTCTCCTTCATGCGTTCCTATTTGAAGCGATGCGGAATCCAGCGCGACATACGTCCTGTAATCTCACCACGTGGCAGCGCATTCACGTTTGTTGTGAACAGTTTTCCCGCTCAAGTAAATGCCTATAGGCTAACGAAGGCAAGAATACATACCTGGCTAATCGCTGTCGTCGATGCGGATACCGGCACGGTTGCACAGCGCATTGGAGAACTGGATAGGGGATTGACCCAAGCGCAAGAGCCGCGAGTTCGGGCCATGCGCATACAGGACGAAAGGATTGCTCGGCTTGTTCCCCGTCGCAATATTGAAACCTGGATACTGGCGCTGAACGATGTCGTCCCTGTGGAGAATCCCCCATTGAACGAAACCACAGACTACAAGAAAGATGTTCAGGAATTCCGACACTACGACTGGGAGGGGATAATTAAACCAGCGTCTACAGCCTTCTATGGCTTTATTAGACCAAATGCCCAATTGCCCGCAAATCTTTTGGAATCGTTGCGCCATGGAATCTGCGAAATGCGTCGCGTGGAAGAGTTGGCCGGGTAACCCGCCGTGGTGCAAACTCGCATCAAGCCGTATTACCAGCAGGTGGCCGAGAAGGCGAACCGAGCAGAGCAGTTGCGCAACTTTATGCGTAATCAGGCTTTCGGCCTGGTGATAGTGGCAGCGGCTATCCTCATTTGGTGGCTCTTTCACACCAATCCGAAGTGGATTTTCCCGCAGGGATGGTGGCGGCTGTAAGAACAGTTGTTAGTGGTCAGTTTTCAGTCGTCAGAACTAGATGCGAACAGATGCTTTCTTTCGCATGGAAGATTGAGGAGTGGATTGGGTAGGCTGACGCTATCATCGCCAAATACTGAACCGCTGGCAGTAATTCTTCTGGGGCCGACGGGGAGCGGGAAGACGGCGCTCTCACTGGAGCTCGCGGAACGGTTTGGCGGGGAGATTGTCAGTTGCGACTCGGTGGCGGTATACAAGGGGATGGAGTTGGGGACGGCTAAGCCTTCCGTCGATGAGCGGACACGGGTGAGGCACCATTTGATCGATTTGGTTGAGCCGGACTGGCCGTTTACCGCGGGCGAGTACGGCAGGGCTGCGCGGGCCGCGCTCAAGGAGATTGCCGGACGCGGGCGGCTGCCTATTGTGACCGGGGGAACTGGGCTTTATCTGCGGGCGCTGACGGAGGGATTGTTTGCGGGGCCGGCACGGCAGCAGGAGCTTCGGGCGCGGCTGGAACGCAGCCGCGCGCGGCATGGGGTGGATTGGTTGCACCGGCTGCTGGTGCGGCTGGACCCGGTTTCGGCGAAGCGCATTCACGCGAATGATAAGGCGAAGCTGATTCGAGCGATCGAGGTTTGCCTGACGGGGCGCAAGCCGCTCTCTGAGGTACTGGGTCGTGATCCTCTGACGGGCTTTCGGCTGCTCCGGATTGGGTTGAATCCGCCGAGGAAGGCGCTTTATGAACGGCTCGATCAGAGAGCGGCGGCGATGTTCGCTGCTGGGCTGGTTGAGGAGACACGGGGTTTGCTGGAGCGGTACGGGGCGGTGAAGGCGCTGGATTCGCTGGGCTACCGGCAGGGACTTGCCGTCCTGGCGGGGACTTTGAGCGAAGAGATTGGGCTAGCGGCGGCGCAACAGGGACACCGGAATTTTGCAAAACGGCAAATGACTTGGTTTCGGCGGGAGCCGGGGGTGCGTTGGCTGGGCGGCTTTGGAGATGAGGCGAAGATTTTAAGCGCGGCTACGGATCTGGTGGAAGCGAATCTGCGAGAAACTGTTCGATGAGAAACAAGAACAACCGCAGGTCCTTCGACTGCGCTGTGCTCTGCTCAGGATGACAGTTTTGTGGTGATTTGATGTTGTTGGACCGGATCATTTGCGTTTGGACTTATTGAGTAACATATTTCAGCTCGAGGTAATTTTATGACGATTAAACATAGTGGATTGTGCGCTAACTGGATTCCAATCATGTTCATTTTAGCGACGATCCTTTGTCCGCGTGCAGTTCTATGTCAAGAGGGATCGGAAACCGCAGTTAGTACGCTACCGATGGTATGGCCTTCGCAGCCGCCTGCGGACATTCCTTTTGAGCCTTCAAAGGAACTGACGGGGATTGCGTTTACCGGAAGGCACGCGCAATACGGTCATGCGGACACGTGGTATCCGTCGTGGGCTGCGGATGGGAATCTTTATTCGCCGTGGACGGATGGAGAGGTGAACGGAGTGAATTCAGGTTCCGGGGGCGCGAAGGCTACTACCGGATTTGCCACGATCCTTGGCGACGATCCAATGAATCTGAAGATCACGAATGTGGGTACTTATCCTTCCAATCCTGCGCCTTACGGGGGTAGATATCCGGCGGGAAGCCTGGTTTACAAGGGCGTTTGGTATTACGGGACTTATTGCCTTTACCAGACTCCGGGTAAACATCTGAATTGGGACGTGCTCGGTCCGTTTGTGGGATTTCGGTCCTCGACCGATTACGGAAAGACGTGGCATCAGACGAAGCACACGCCCGAAGCTCCGCTGTTTCAAGAGCCGGATCACTTTGGAGGCAAGGTGAAGATGGGCGTTCCTCACGTGGTGGACTTCGGGCAGGAAATGCAGTATTCGCCGGATGGGAAGGCTTATCTGGTTGCGCACGGGGCTTCCGATCCCGATCCTCAGCCGCGCGATGCGGACCTGAGCTGGATTACCGGGGATGAGATTTACCTGGCTCGGGTGAAGCCGACCGTGCATAACATGGAGAACGCGGGTAAGTATGAGTTTTTTGCGGGGCACAATCGCAAGGGGAAGGCAATCTGGACGCATAACTTTTTGCGGATCAAGCCGATGCTGAAGTGGGATAACAACATGGGATCTGTAACCATGACTTATGACGCGCCGCTGAAGAAATATTTAATGGTAGTTACGGATGGGGGAAATACTATTTCGAAGTTCAACACTTACATTCTTGAATCTGCGGAGATTACCGGGCCGTGGAAGCTGGTGGTTTATATGAAGGATTTCGGCGAGCAGGGCTACTTTGTGAATTTTCCGTCGAAGTTTATCAGCAAGGACGGAAGAACGGCGTGGCTCTCTTACTCGGCAAATTTTACCAATACGTTTGGCGGGACAAAATTGAAATCGATTCCTGAAGGCGGCGGTTATTGGTGGACGCTTCAGGAGGTTCGGCTGCTGGGTCCAGCGGGTGCGAAGTAAGACAGCTATGCGCTGGAGTGGCATATGCGGCGAGCATTTAAACTAAGCAATGGCGGGCGGTGGTCCGAGAGATAGCGCGCCGAGAAATGGAGTTCCCCTTGGCAGAGACGATTTATGACGTGGCGATTATTGGCAGCGGGCCGGCCGGGTATACGGCGGCGATTCGTGGCGCCGAATATGGGCTGAAGGTGGCGCTGATTGAGAGGACCAGCGTGCTGGGCGGGACCTGCCTTCATGTGGGCTGCATTCCGACCAAGGCGCTGCTGTTCAACGCAGAGATCTGGGACTACCTGAAGAGTGCGGCGGAGTTTGGGATTGAGGGGATTGAAACGCCGAAGCTGAACTGGACGGCGGTGCAGGCGCGGAAGACCGCCATCGTCGACAAGCACACTAAGGGACTTGGCTTCCTGATGAAGAAGCACAAGATCATGACCATCGAGGGGTATGGGCGGCTGACAGGTGGCGCGAAAGATGGCGTGCATACGGTGGAGTTGACGGCGGCCGACGGCACTGTGAGCCAGATCAAGGCGAAAAATTTGATTCTGGCTTCGGGGTCGGCGGCGAAGATGCTGCCGGGGCTGACGGCGGACGATCGGATTTTGACGAATATTGAGATTCTGGCTATCGGGCAGGTGCCGAAATCGCTGGTCGTGATTGGAGCGGGAGCAGTGGGAGTGGAGTTTGCATCGATTTTCCGCAGCTTTGGGACCGAGGTTACGATTCTCGAATTTTTGCCGCGGGCGGTTCCGGTGGAGGACGAGGAGATTTCAAAGGAGCTGACGCGGCTGTTCAAGAAGCGGGGCATCGACATGAATACCGGCGCGAAGGTGGAGAAGGTGGAGAAGACCGCGGACGGCGTGAAGGTGACTTATACCGATGCGAATGGAAAGCCGCAGGTGAAGGAAGCGGAGAAGGTGCTGGTGGCCGTGGGGCGATTGCCGCTGACGGAAGATGTGGGCGTGGAGAAGACGAAGATCGAGCTGGAACGCGGATTTGTGAAGGTGAATGAGGCGCAGGAGACGGCGGAGCCGGGGATTTTTGCCATTGGGGATATTGTGGCCGGGCTGCCGCAATTGGCGCATGTGGGCGCGATGAGCGGGATGGTGGCGGTGGCGAAGATTGCCGGGCGGGAGTATTGGCCGGTTCAGCGGGACAGGATTCCGAGCTGCACTTATACCGAGCCGCAGATCGGATCAGCGGGGCTGACGGAGGCGCAGGCTAGAGAAAAGGGCTTCGAGGTGAAGGTGGGCAAGTTTCCGTTTGCAGGAAACTCGAAGGCTACGATCGTAGACAGCCACGACGGGTTTGTGAAGATCGTTTCCGACGCGAAGTATGGGGAGATATTGGGCGTGCACATTATCGGGCCGCAAGCTACGGAACTGATTGCGGAGGCGGTTGCGGTGATGGAGTTGGAAGGTACGGTGGAGCAGATGATGTTTACCATCCACGCGCATCCTACGCTGAGCGAGAGTTTGCTGGATGCTTATGGGGCTGTGGATGGTATGGCGATTAATGCTTGAGGATGTGCTATCCCACCCTTCGCCAAAAAAGCGAAGGGTGGGGCACCCAGTGCTATTCGATGGCTACAGTCTGCTCAAAGTGAGTCCGCCATCCAGAACCAGAACTGCGCCGGTTGCGTAGGTTAGCTCGCCGGTGGCCAGGACTGTTACGGCACGACCGACATCGAGGGGAGTTCCCCAGCGCCTTTCAAGCAAGAGGCCAGCGTCAATCAAAGCACCGTATTTGGCTCGGACGTCTTTTGTCATGTCTGTTTCGATGATGCCGGGACGCACTTCGTAGACACCAATGCCGTATTCTGCCAGGCGGACTGCCCATAACCTGGTTGCCATGGCGATGCCGGCCTTGGAGATGCAATAGTCGCCGCGGTTGACGCTGGCTACTGTGGCGGAGACAGAGCTGATGTTGACGATGGCGCGATGAGTGGCAGGGTCGGCGGCCTGCTGGCGGATCATCCATAAAGCGGCGGCCTGGGTGAGGAAATACGGGCCCTTTAGGTTTGTCGAGATGAGTTCATCGAAGCTGTCCTCCTTGGCTTCAAGAATATCGGCGCGGGCGCGCGGGGCGATTCCGGCGTTGTTGACGAGTACATCTAACCTGCCCAGAGATTCTTCGACAGTATGCATTAGGTTGAAGCGATCGGCGGGGTGAGAGACATCGCCCTGGACATAGATTGAGCTTGAGGAATGCAGGCGAATGGAATCAAGGGCGGGCTGCACCTGTTGGATAGAGCGCCTGCCTGAGATCGCAAGGGTAAAACCGGCCTCCGCCAACTTGAGTGCTATGCCCAGGCCGATGCCGCTGGCGCCTCCGGTGACTAGAGCTACTTTGCCTTGATTGGCCATATTCGGTCCCTATTTCAGAGTAAAAGTTCCGGCCGGTTAGAAGAACGTGTAGTAACTGGAATTAGCTATCCTTGTAACCAGAAGCACAGCTTCAATCAGATGATAGTCTCCCCACATGCTTGATTCTCCGCATGGAATTTTTGCCGAAGGGGGAACGTAATCCCAACCGTTGGGTCGATGGTAGATGCTGTGCAATAAAAGCCCTTCGTGATCGGGATGCGTGGAGAGATAGGGTTCTTCAAGCAGGCGTGCGAGCAGCGTAAGGCCAGCCTGGGTATAGTCGCGACCGGCTTCTGCGCCGAGCACGCGGCCAAGCCGGAGCAGACCCTGAACGGCAATGGCGCCGGCTGATGAGTCGACAGGCTCAAAATCGTTGAACGGATCGGCGGGTTTCAATTGCCAGTCACCGAGACGGTGTAACAGCGGCGCTCCGGTATCCCAATAGCAGACGCCATCAAGCGCACTGGCCTGGTGAAGATAAAAGTCGCAGGTAACACGTGCAGCGCGCTCTAGCATGGCCAACGCCGCGGACTTCTCAGGTACTCCGCCGGAGCCAAACTGAGAATCAGGCAACGAGCGGATGAATTCGAGTTGCTCAGCAAAACCCAGCATGGCCCAGGCGAGACCCCGCGTCCAGGTGCTGAAAGCCGAGTAACCCTGCTGCGTGGAGGGGGAGCGAAAAACGCCGCTGGCCGGATTGAAGATGGCTTCATGAGCGGTTCGGCCAGCCAATGCGGGCAGGTCGTAGTGGTCGCGTCCTTCTCCGTAGTAAATGTTATAGAGGGCAGAGGTTTTTGCGTGGGTCAGCACCCTGGCGAGGAGATTGATTTCGCTATCCTGCTCGGCAGAGAGAGTGTGGCCAAGAAGATGGGCCATGCTGCAGATGCGAAGGGTGCGGATGGTATCGATGAAGAGCGAGTGGGCGCCGTTGAAAGAATAGATATAGCCGAGACCGTCGCAGAGGCTGGTCCAACGGGCTGCTTGAACGGCTCCGCTGACCTTGAGGGCGAGCTCATAAAAATGAAGCTCCCATTCGCTTGCGTCGACGCGGCCGTCGAGGATGAGGCGGCGCAGGTGGCCGTAGGTGGAGATATTGTTGAAGCCGTGGTCGTGGACTCCGATGTGGGTGAGATGCCCGGCCATATCGGCGACGATGTGCTCCCGGGCTGTCTTGAGGAGGGCGGGTTCTGAGGTCAGGTCAAAGCAGAGTAGTGCATTGCCGTACTGAAATCCCTGGGTCCACTGCGTCCAACTGCGCGCTGTGTACTTGCCTCTGACGGTAAAGACGGGGGCCCCATCGGAGATGTTCCAGCGCCGCTCAAGACGCTGAGTCTTCTCTACGGCCAGGGCCACAGCACGGTTGATCGATGGAATCAGGTCTTGCGCGGACAACGTACGGTTGATTTCCATCGGAGCACCTACGAGGATCGAGACTTTAATGCAAGTATAATTGGGCGCCCGCTGAGTATTAGGCGCTGTGCGCGACGAATCAGCGAATTAGCAATGCCGTCGTGCCATTAATGATGATGGTGGCCGAAGGATTTCGCCGGTCCGATCAAAACCTGGGCGCTCCAGTCGCGATCTATCCCGCGCCGGAAAGCGAGATAAGCATCCCACTGCCACAACGGGACGGTATTTTTCTTGATCAGGAGAAGACGTTCCGCGGAGAAGACCCCGTTGTAAAATGTATAGGCGGCGTGGTACTCGGCCCAGTCCTCGACAATGTCGATATTGTTGGGCGGAATCATGGACCAGCCCGCGGGCAGCTGGATGCTGGAGCTGTAGATGGTCCCACCTTTAGCACCGAGCTCGGGATCGTCGGCAGGTTCCTTTACTTTGATCCCGGACGGCAATTCGATGCCCATGGGCGGCAACGGCGATCCGATCCAGTGTGCCGTCTGGGTATCGTTCCACTTGAAGTATTTTTCCCGCTTATAGTCGAACGAGAAATGGAGTGGGTCATTGACCTTTTCTACGTCGGAGACCTGCGGATTCGAGACTTCGCCGCTAAAATTTTGGGCCATCGCGAGCCTTTCGAGAAATTCCTTCCATTGCGATTGTGGATATCTTCGGAAAGCGAACCTCATAAAGACACCCGCATCCCCATCCATGGTTTCGCTAATGTTGCCTGTGAAGACGCCCTGATCGGATAAGGAGCCATGTGCATCGATGCGATTCGTCCTGTGTGAAGGCAGGTCGGCCGGGGTGCGCACAAGGTAGGCTGGCTCGCTGACGGGAACAGCAAGGGCTTGTTTATCGCGCAGTGCAGCCATTAGAACGCCTATTGGCGCAACTTCCATTGTCGAGTCCATCCACAGCAGCTTGCGGGCGAACGGGACCACAGTAATGACGTGATCGAATTGCGCAGGCGAAGGTATGGCGGGATCGAGTTCGCGGCTGCTGGAGATGAGTACAGGCCAAGCTTCGATTCCGGCGGCTTTGAGCAGGGCGGCCAGCAGCGTGTGCTTGTCTTTGCAGTCGCCGTACTCGTTGGAGAGAACGTCGTCGGCGGCGTGCGGCTGGTAGCGGCCGATGCCGAAGTCGAGACCGACATAGTGAATGTGCAAGGCGACGTCGTTGAAGATGGCGCGAAGCTTGTCTTCGTCGGATGGTGAGGCCCTTGGTGAGGGCGTCCGCGCTGGCCTGGATGGCCGGGGTGACGGCGAGCGATCCTTTTGCAGCGAGGCATACCATGCGCCCACCTGCTCCCAGCTCGTAAAGGTGGTCACTTGCACCGAAGGCTTCCAGTGCTTTGTGGATTTGGGTGGCGCATCGGGGTCGGGCCGGGCCAGATTCGAGCTGGCCCAGTGGTAGAGCTTGCGGCGTACCGGCGGTGGTGACGGTGGGCTGCATATCTGCGCTGGCCACGGTGACTGGTTTGTCGGCGGGCACGTCGAGATCGAGCTGTTCGTCGAGATCGATGAGGTTCTTCTCGAAGCTGTATTCAAGCCAGAACTGGCCGGGAACCTCGGGCTTGAGAGTGCGGAGCGTGACCTGGTATTCGAGAATGTCGCCCACGCCCAGGCCCTTGACCGCGACATGCTTCTGGTGGATGTCGGAGTACATGGGCGCTTCGCGCGTCACATCGGCGGGCATGTCCTGAATGTTGTAATCGGGCGTCGTGACGACGAGCCGTCGGGCTTGATGACGCGCACGTAGCCGATGTCGACCTGTTGATTTGAGGCCGTGTAGGTGAAGGTGAGCACGGCCATCTCTTTACGCCTGCGTCGGCCAGGATGCGGATGCGTGCGGTGGTCTGGCGCGTTCCGGTGCCGTCGGCTTCCTCGCGGATGCGGTTATAGAGCTTGTCGAAGACGAGGGCTTCTTTGAGCCAGATCGGCGGACTTGGCGGCGGTCGCGGAACGGTCGGCTGCGTCGGAGGCGGAGCGCTTGACTGCGCCAGAGAAGAGCATGCAGAGACAAGCGGCGAAGACTGCACCGGCCGCGTTTCGGCAGCGAAAAAAGAGCGGAACAGAAGCGTATGGGTCGAGCTATCGCGCTGTGCATGAAGGAAATTGTCCGGCACAGAAACAATAGCAGAGTTTCAGCTAAAGCAAAGCAAAACTTTATAACTCCGTGGACTGGCTGGCGACCAGCGCCTTGGCTTTGGCGATGAAGTCGGCCAGGGGGATGGAGCCCTGGTCGCCTTTGCCGCGGGTGCGGACGCTGACTGAGTTGGCGGCTTCTTCCTTGTCGCCGAAGACCAGGATGTAAGGCGTTTTCTGGTTGGCGAAGTCGCGGATTTTGCCGTTCATTTTTTCGTTGCGGGCGTCGACTTCAACGCGCAGGCCGGCGGCTTTGAGTTCGGCTTCTACTTTTTGAGCGTAGGCGTGGTGGCGTTCGCTGATGGGGACCAGGCCGACCTGCACGGGGGCGAGCCAGAGCGGGAATGCGCCGGCGTAGTGCTCGATGAGGACTCCGAAGAAGCGCTCGACGGAGCCGAAGAGCGCGCGGTGGACCATGACGGGCTGATGGCGCTCGCCGTCTTCGCCTACGTATTCGAGCTCGAAGCGGGCGGGGAGATTGAAGTCGAATTGCACGGTGGAAAGCTGCCAGGGACGGCCGAGGACGTCGATGAGCTTGACGTCGATTTTGGGGCCGTAGAATGCGGCTTCGCCGGGAAAGGTGTTGAAGGTGAGCCCGCGATCAATGAGCACCTTTTTGAGCGCTCCTTCGGCATGCGCCCAGTCTTCAGCAGTGCCAAAGAAATCGCCGCCCTTTTGCGGGTCGCGCGTGGAGAGCTCGACACGATACTCCTTGAAGCCGAAGGTCTTGAGGACCGCTTCGGCAAAGTCGAGGCAGGCGATGACTTCGCCTTCAATCTGCTCCGGCGTGCAGAAGATGTGGGCATCGTCCTGCGTAAAGCCGCGCACGCGCAAAAGGCCGTGCATGGTGCCGGAGCGCTCGTAACGGTAGACGTTGCCGAATTCGGCGTAGCGCTGCGGCAGGTCGCGGTAACTCTTGGGCGAGTTCTTGTAGATGAGAATGTGGCCGGGACAGTTCATCGGCTTCAGCCGGTACTCGGCGTCGTCCAGCTTCATGGGCGGAAACATGTCTTTGGAGTAAACGCCGTCGTGGCCTGAGACCTTCCACAGGTCGCGGCGCATCACGTGCGGCGTGTAGACCAGCAGATAGCCGCGGCGCACGCACTCCTCGCGCATCCAGTCTTCCATCAATTTGCGGATCATCGCGCCCTTGGGATGCCAGAAGATGAGGCCGGCGCCGGCAAGCTCCTGAATGCTGAAGAGGTCGAGTTGCTTGCCGAGCAGGCGATGGTCGCGCTTGGCGGCTTCTTCAAGGCGGGCGAAGTGGGCGTCGAGATCTTTTTGCGAGAAGAAAGCGGTGCCGTAGATGCGCTGAAGCTGGGGATTCTTTTCGTCGCCTAGCCAGTAGGCGCCGGCGAGCGAGAGTACCTTGAAAGCTTTGACGCGGCCGGTGGAAGGGACGTGAGGGCCGCGGCAGAAGTCGACGAAGCGCCCGTTGCGATAGAAGCTGACCTGGGAGCCGGGCTCGGTGAACTTGGTGACGAAGTGGGTCTTCATGAAATCGCCGTCCTGCTCGAACTCCGTCAGGGCCTTTTCGCGGGGCTCGTAGACGTGCAGGAATTTTTCGTCGCGGGCGACGACTTCCTTCATCCTGGCCTCGATGGCTACGAGGTCTTCAGGAGTGAAGGGGGTGGGGCGATAGAAGTCGTAAAAGAAGCCGGCGTCGGTGGCTGGGCCGTGGCCTAGCTTGGTCTCAGGGAATAGCTCCAGAACGGCGGTGGCGAGAACGTGAGCGGCGGAGTGGCGGACGACTTTGAGGGCTTCGGGGTCCGTCTCCTTGATCAATTCGAGGCGGGTATCGGCGGTGAGAGGGGTCGCTAGGTCGACCAGGCGCGGTGCGGCTGCGTCTTCAGCGGCGTACATTGCGGCTTCAGCCTGAATGTCGGCTGCTGCGGCCTGCGCGGCTGTGCCGTTGAGGGGGGTGAGACGAGCGACGACTGAGGCTGCGGCGAGGCGCGGGGAGATGGAGTTGGCGATGTCAAAGGGCGTTGTGCCGGAGGGGACTTCACGGACGGCCCCGTCAGGCAGATGTACGGCAATGTTCTTGGCGTTCATGGCAGGCAGGATTCCAATGGGGCCGCGGCTCTAATTTAACGCGGCCAACATATTGAGGATAGAAGGACGATGGGGTCCGCGTCGAGCGGCGGGCGGCGATGGCGGCGGAATTTGGGCTATTCTGGGCTGCCGTTTCTCAGCTTGGTACTACCGTCCCACGACCAGGACTGTGAAGCTGTTAGGGACGATGGGTGGGCGTGGATGGGGATTGTCGGGAGTTGGATCCGGGCGGGGGCCGAATTCGGCTGCTACCAGGTAAATGCGGTCGGAGGCGGAGTCATAGGCCATGGTGCGGGCGCTGCGCTGGGTGGGCAGACTTTCGATGGTGGGATAACCGGGCGCCGCAGCATCGATCACGGAGAGGATTCCTTCGCCACATGAAGCGAAGGCGAGTTTATGGGCCGCGGACCATCCGGCGCCGTCGGGGCCGTCGCCGATGGCAGCAGTGGCCAGAATCTTGCCGGTTTGGGAGTCGATTACGCCCATCTTCTTGCCGTCGCAGGCCGGAAAGAGGCGGTGGCCGCGTGTGTCGAAAGCCAGACCGCTGGGGCTGTCGCAGGCGGTTAAGGGCCAGACTGCGGTGATTGATTTGGTTTTAGCGTTGAGGCGGACGATTTCGTTCTTGTCTTCGATGTTGTCGAAGACGGTTCCCTTGCCGTCGACCGCGGGGAATTCCGGCTTGCCGGGGAGAGGGATGGTGGCGATAACTTTATGCGTCTGCTGCACTGATGACGGTCACATCCTTGCTGCGACCGTTGAAGGCCCAGACGGTTTGAGTGGCGGGCTCGAAGACGATGCCGTCCGGGTTCTGGCCGGCGGGGATGGTGGCTACGGTGGCCAGGGTGGCGCGGTCGAAGACGACCACGGCGTTGCCGCCGCCGTCGGAGATGTAGCCGAATTTACCGGCGGTATCGAGGGCGACGCCGTGGGTGCCGTGGAGGTTGGCGATGGTTCCAATGGATTTGCCGGTAGTGGTATCGAGGACTTCAACGCGAGCGCCGCGTGTGAGGTAGAGGCGATGGGCGGCGGGGTCGGCGAGCAGGTAATCCCAGCCGCCGTCGCCGCCGATCTTCCAGTGGTCGATGATTTTGTAGGGCTGCTGCAAGCCCGCGGACGAAGACCTGTCCGCGGGGGCCACTGCCTGGGCGGTGAGTTGAGTCGGGAAGGCGATCAGGCCGCAGAACAGGGCCGCGGTTGCGAGGGCGCGGGCGAGAATCTTAAGAATGCGCTGGGTGGGCATGGGGGCTCCGCTTAAATTTACCTATCGGGGCAAGGATAGCATTTATGAGTGGATTGAATATATATAAGCAAGGCCTACCCGAGGCCAGATGCATTACCCTCTAAGTTGATCTGGTTTGATTGAAGAAAGCGCTGGTTTGGCTGCATGGTTTCCCATCCTTGCGAGTACAGAGCAAGAAGCAGGTTCTTCGACTCCGCTGCGCTTCGGTCGGAATGACAGCACTAATGGGACATCCAGACTCAATAGAAACGGGGACTGAATTTGCGTATTGTTCTTTCGAATATCGGGACCTTGGGCGACATCAATCCTCTGATCGCCATTGCGCTGGAGTTGAAGCGGCGCGGGCATGTGCCGGTGATGGCGGTGCCGGCGGTGTTTGAGCCGAAGATTGCGCCGCTGGGGCTGGAATTTCACGCTGTGCGGCCGGATATCGACCCTACAAACAGCATCCTGGTGGAGATGGTCTACGACGTGAAGAAGGGGACGGAGCACGGGACTGAGGGAGTTTCTGTTTCCGGTGCTGCGGCAGACTTATGACGATCTGCTGGATGCGGCGACCAAGCCGGAGCGGGCCGATCTGCTGCTGCTGGGCGAGCTGAACTATGCGGGGCCGCTGGTGGCCGAGGTTACGGGGATTCCATGGGCGAGCTACGTGCTGGCGCCGCTGTCGTTTTTCTCGGCGTTTGATCCGCCGGTGCTGCCGCCTTATCCGCGGGTGGCGCGGGCTGACAAGGTTGTGCCTGGATTTGGCCGGGTGGTGAAACGGCTGGCGAGGTTTGTGAGCCGGAAGTGGCCGCAGCCGATCTACGATCTGCGCGCTGAGCTGGGACTGCCGAAGGGGAAGAATCCGCTGTTTGACGCCAAGCACTCGCCTTACCTGGTGCTGGCGCTGTTTTCGCGGGTGCTGGGCACGGAGCAGAAGGATTGGCCGGAGCATGCGCTGATTACGGGATTCTGCTACTACGACTCGGATGCGGGGAATGCGGCGCTGCCGGCGGAGCTGGAGAAGTTTTTGGCGGCGGGGCCGGCGCCGGTGGTGTTTACGCTGGGGTCGGCGGCGGTGCTGGCGGCGGGACGGTTCTACGAGTTCTCAGCCAAGGCGGCGATCAAGCTGGGGATTCGGGCGGTGCTGCTGATTGGGTCGGACCCGCGCAACCGGCCGAGGCAGGAGCTGCCGGAGACGATCTGCGTGGCGGAATATGCGCCTTACTCGGGGCTGTTTTCGCGGGCGGCGATGGTGGTGCACCAGGGCGGAGTGGGGACGACGGCGCAATGCCTGCGGGCGGGCAAGCCGATGATGATTATGCCCTACTCGCACGACCAGCCGGACAACGCGCGGCGGATGCGGCGGCTGAAGGTGGCGCAGGTGATTCAGCGCGGGAATTACACGCCGCTGAGAGTGGCGCGGAAGCTGAAGGCGATGCTGGCCGAGCCCTTGTTTGCGCTGCGGGCGACGCTGGTGGCGCGGCGGCTGGAACATGAGGACGGGGTGCGGACGGCTTGCGATGCGCTGGAAGAACTTTATCGGAGTACGCGCGAGACTTGAAGCAATTGATTGTTTCAGGAGTGCCAGCGCGTGGGGGTAATGCTGGTGTAAACTGGTTGGGACCCCAGTGGCCGGTTCCTCGCGAGCCGGCTCGATTGTGTCGGGACGTGGCTCAGCCTGGTAGAGCACTCGCTTGGGGTGCGAGGGGTCGGCAGTTCAAATCTGCCCGTCCCGACCATTAAACTCCAATTCTTTTGTTTGGTTTCAAGCCCCCTCTGCTCATCCGTGGAGGCTTTCTATTTGGGCAATAGGGTCGCAATTGTGCGGCGATTCAGTTGGCGGAGTGTTCCTGCCTCGACGGGGCCAGCGCTTCTTCGACTGCCTTTTCAAAGATGTCCGCGGGCTGGGCGCCGCTGATGAAAGTGCCGTTGACGAAAAAGGCGGGGGTGGAAATCACACCGGCGCGAGTTCCAAGCAATATATCCTGATCGACTTGAGGCTTGAAGCGGCCGCTGCTCAGGCAGGCATCGAACAGCTTATCGTCCAACTTGAGGGTGCGCGCGTCCGCAAGCAGGGCTTCCTGAGTCTGCTTTTCGGGACTCGCAAACAGCAGATCATGGTACTCCCAGTATTTGTCCTGCTCCGCGGCACAACGGGAGGCTTCAGCCGCCAGATGCGCCTGAGGATGCAATTCAATGAGTGGAAAGTCCCGATATTCCAGCTTTATTTTTCCCGAGTACTTTGCAAGCAGCCCTTCTACCGTGGCCTCGGCCTTGCGGCAGTAGGGACAACTGAAATCAGAGAACTCGACGACGGTAACTGGCGCCTTCGGGTCTCCGCGGAGCCGTGCCGGATCGATGGGAAATTCGACTTTGGGCATGGTCATCAAGAGGACAAGGTCTCCATCGTTGATGGCCTGCTGCCAGAGAAAATGGATAAAAATCGACCGCAACCTTTGGACTTCAAGGGTTTTCATTTCCTGCCGGGTCTTGACCGCGTCAAACGGCTGATTCGCCTGGCCTGGGTGGGCCTGATGGTACGCGGCCACTTGATCATCGGTAGGATCTGCGACTTTGGCGAGCACTTGGGACTTGATGAGGTCGTCCACGCTGACGCCCTGTCTCTTTGCCTCGGCCTCAACCAATTTATGATCCAGGACTTCATGCAGAGCCCGGAGCTTGACTCCGTACACCTGCTGCATCATCCTCTGCAGTTGTGCCTGCTCGCTGGGCGGAAGCTGGCTTTCATCAATTGGTTGCCCGCCAAACGCCGCCAACGGTTCCGGTGTTTTCGATGGATTCTTATCTAGCGCAGCGACGAGAGGAGAGAGAAAAACGCAGGCAAGCGCCACCAGCAGTACACGGCGAAAACAGGCGGAGCACGAGCGGGGACGGCAGGGTTGTGTCGCGCAGCCGGCAAGCGACGATTTTTCAAGGTCTAACGGAAACATATTCAGGGCACTCCAATGCAACCAGATCATACATCAGTGATTTGCTTTAAACGGAGTACAGGTCCCCCGGTAAAAGGGAGGAGAGCTGTCCCAGGTCGCCAAGAGATTTGGGTCAACCGACACAAGGCGTCCCGCTGGTGCATCCAGCACATGCGCGAATGGAGGGGCGCCCGCATTTATGGACTCGGCAAGAGCTGGGTGGCGATTTCCCGGTGCAGATGGAGATTTGGAGCGGATGCCGCAGGCTCATGCAATGCGAATGCCTGAGGGCCTTTGGACCCTCAGGCATTCACGTTTGGTGGGAAGCTGCGGAGGGTTATCCGCAAGGGCGTTTGGCCCAAAGTCTTCCCTCGGAGTTGTCAAGCGCCTAAGGAATGGCTATGTAGGTCACGATGCCACTCGTCAGCAAATTGACGCTGGAGTCGACGAGGTGCGGGTCGGTGGTTGAACGTGTGGCGCTCATGAGAGCCTGCAGGTCGATGACGCCGACGTAGTCTGGATAGCCTGAGGCCCAGTCCACGACAACACCGTAGGCTTTGCCGTTGTTCGGGCTGGTGTAGGCGGTGATAGTATGCGGGTCGTATCCGGCCGAAAAGGTGCCGAGCGGCGTATTGGGCAGGTAAGCTCCTGCATAGTCAACGAAGCCGGGTGTTCCGCTGCCGGAGGTCGCCGGCAACTGGAAGACGGCGACTTCATTGCCTCCGAACTCGCCCTCGGTGATGCCGAGATGGGTGGTTCCGGCGGCAACCGAGATTCCGCATGTGCCGGCGGCGAAGTTGAAGTCATCCGACGGGTAAAGATTGACGGTCTGGCTCGGAGCGGTCCAGGTTCCCGCGGTATTTCCCCCCGAGGGAGCCGTGAACGTGGCCTGGGTCAGGTCGACGATGAACAGGTTGTTTGAGAATTCCTGGGTGGCGAGAGCGATCCCTGTAGTGCAGTCTTCTGCGGCCGAATCGAATTCTCCGGCTATTGGGTATTGGTTGTTTCCATACTCAGAAAGGCTGCCGTCGGAGTTGATCTTGAAGAGGTCGTAGTTGTCATCCTCGTCAGGTGACAGGATGAGGTTGCGGTTGGGATCGATCGAGATGTTTTCAGAAACTGTGTACTCTGAAGGGTAGGGCGTCGCGAAGGTGTTGGTGGCGAGATTCAGGAGCTGAAGTCCATCGCCGGACGAATTGCCGCTGAAACCACCAGAGATGACCGCCGTATTGGTCAGCGCGTCGATAGCTATTCCGCAGTTATAGCACGCGCCGCCGGAGAAACCCGCTTCGCGATTTGAACTGCTGGTCAGCGTCTTTGTTATTGCTGAACCGGAAAGTTCATATACATTTGTGAGGTTATCAACACAAAGGGTCTCCCCGGTTGCCGCGTTCGACGAACAGGAGTTGACGCGATTAGGCGTGGTGAGCGCCACGCCTGAGCCGCCACCTTCGATGGGGACAACAGAAATGCCGGTTGTGCCATAGTCCCACGCACCGTTGGGAACGTAGGCAGTGACGTTGGTCCCGGTGAGAACGGCCAGGGAACTGGAGGGCAGGCAGGCCGCCAACGTGGTGGAGGTATGCGTGACCGTGATCTCCGAACAGTTTGAGCTCGCATAGGTTCCCGTGATCCAGATGTAATAGGTACCGGTGGCCAAGGCGGCGGGTACCAAGAATGTGACCCTGTCGCTGGAGCCAATGACTGTAACGACAGTATTTGCCGTGGTGGTTGCGGCTACCGAGCCATCGCAGGTTGCGCTGAAGGAGAGATTCACATTTGAGGGAGTGATTTTTCCCGCTGGAAAACCGCTGCCTGTGAGGGTAACAATCGTGCTCCCGGAGGCACCTGAACTCGGGTTAGTCCAGGTGTTGAGTTTTACCGATGCGTTAGCAGAAACCGGGACGGAAGCGATAAGGGCAATGAGTCCGAGAATTGAACCCATCCCAAACAGCTTGGAAGAAAGCACGCTGCGCACAACGGCAATGGAACGCCGACGCAGACCGGCAAGCGCAAGCATCCCAGTGCCGAGCAGGTAAAGCGATTCAGGTTCCGGCGTCGCCCCGACTGTGCCAGTGGTGGCATAGATTACGGCCAGGTCGCCATCGGAGAGGCCGGAAGGGTCAGAGATGGTTGCTGAAAAGGCTGAGTTCACCGTGTCGGTACTCGAATCGAACAAGGTGAAGCTGGTGGTGCTGAAGTCGCCGGTAAGCGTCGCAGAGATGGCTCCATTCAAGCCGCTGGGCTGTCCAATACCTGTGGACAAAGCGTTGCCCGTCCAGGAGATTCCGTCGCCCGAGAGGGTGAAGTAGGAGGGCCCGAAGATTTCATCGGGGCCGCTGGCAAATTTGACATCGAGGCTCAGACTGGAAAGAGAAACCGATGTTGTCACGGGGAAGGTTGGATCACCGGAGGAGTTCACTCCGGTTTCGTTGTTGATGTCAAACTGAGCGACGCCTGTTCCAGTGACGTCGTAGCTGACATAGCCCACTGGAATCGAACTCGCAAAAGCTGCGGGAACGACCAGGACTCCGGCAAGACCGAGGGCGAGGGCGCTAAGCACCTTACCACGCATGGGGTACCTCCAGATAGGTGGATAGTTTGAAACCAGTTGCCGCGGTGGGAAGACTCCCCGGGGACCCGCCGCTTGACTGAAGCGCAGCTTCCCAGAGAAAGCTGCAGTGACAACTAGGCAATTTCATCACCATTCCCAAGTGAGCTAAGAACTTATCCGTAAATAACAATAGTTTGTCTCCAGCAGATAAGAGCAGCGGCGAGTTGTAGCAGAGCCGTGTAGCTGGCCTCTGTCTTTTCGAAGCTGACCAGCAGCTTGCGGAAGCGGTTGAGCCAGGAGTGGGTTCGTTCCACCACCCATCGGCGCGGTTTGGAGTCCGGGTAGCGGTACTTGATGAGCCGCTCTTCGGCGCGTGATTTAACGCGGGGATAGTATTGGTGCTTGCGGGCGATCTTGCTAACTGGGTAGCCGACATAGCCGGCATCCAGACAGAGATATTGGTAGTTTTTCCATCCTGTAACCTCAGGGCGTTGGACCACGACCTGTGCCAGGGTCCGATCCAGCAGCTTGGAGTCGTGGAGGTTGGCGCCGCTGACGGCGATCGACAGTGGGAGTCCACGGGCGTCGACCAACAGACTGCGTTTGCGTCCTTTTTTTCCCCCGGTCGGTCGGGTTTCGACCAACACATTCGGTAGCTAGCGGTGCTTTGCCCATGGCTCCATCGGCTGATTGCCACTGCCAGGCTATGCCGTGCATCCCGTCATACTCGGCCAGCCCAGCCTGCCACAGCTTCTGGAACAAGCCAGCCTTGTGCCAGTTCTGAAAGTACTGATGCACTGCGCTAGCCGAACCGAACTCCCGGGGCAATGCTTTCCATTGAATGCCGGTCCGCAGAACGTAAACAATCGCCGAAAAAACTTGTCGAGAAGACATCGGCTTGCGTCCAGCTCCAGCCTTGCGTTGATACGTTCGCCCTGCTTCCCGCTTGCGTACTGGGATCAGCGGCTCAACCTTGCTCCACAAATTATCTGAAACCGTCCAAGACTTGATCTGAGCCATATTGAATTCATCATCGCCGCTACCAATCGCTTGCAAATCAGAGATTCAGTCGCACGCATCAAAGTCGTCACTATTTACGGATAAGTTCTAAATCACTAACTTGGGAGACATGAAAGGAGACAATTCTGCAATTCCTTGCGCAGTGGGGGGGGAACTGATTTACCCAAGCGGCCCTCAGGATCGCTTTGACTGCGCTGCGTCAGGATCCCAAATCAATATGGGTTGCTTGGGAAGACAGCATTTTTGCTACGGACTTTTGCGACTCGCTTCAAGGCGTGAAGAGGGAGCCGGAAAATTCTGCGGGAGGGGTGAAGCGGGGACGGCGGCGCGGAGGAATGGGGACTGGCGAGGAGAGCAGGCCGACGATTTCTCTGAGCTCCGCGCGGGCATTGCCGATGGTGGCGGCTACGGCACTCAGTTGCTGGGTGGGGTCGCTGCCCGGGAGCGGCAAGCGGGATTGAGAATCGTTACGGATGGCGCGGTGCGGGGTTAGCTGCGGGCCAGGGCGGCGGTGGACCTGCTCCAGCACCTGACGGGCACCGGAGATGGTGTATCCCTCGGCGTGGACCAGGCGCTTGATCGCAAGAACCAACTCTACGTCTCGGCGGCGATAAAGACGCTGGCCGGTTCCGCTCTTGTTGGGTTTTAGCTGGGGGAACTGCGACTCCCAAAAGCGCAGAACGTAGGTCTCGAGCTCGCAGATGCGGGCCACATCGCCAATTTTGAAGTAGAGACGGTCGGGGATTATTGGCGAGTCGAGGGCGCGTTTTTGGGCGAGTTGCATGGTCATCGGGGACTTGTGAGCGGGTAGCAATAAGGGCAGACACCCCCGCTCTAAGCGCAGTTTAGGGCATAATTTGTTGAATTAGTGAAGCAAAATTGGAGAAATGGGACTGTGGTACCTGGTTAGGCAAGGGGGCGGGTTGGAGTCGGTTCCGGCCTGGGGTGCTAGAGTACTTTCTCTGAAGTCGTAAAGTTGGCATGGACCGGGAGGTCCACGCTACAGCCGGCCAGGAGGCTGGCGCTCCCCATTCCTGCCGGGACCGGCAATCTTCAGACCAGTAGAGAATCACTCCGTAGCACCTATCAGCGACACGCTTTGTTGAAAGTGCAGGGCGGTTCTACTGCTTCTTGATGACGGCGGCGCCTTTTTCGTCGGAAAGGATGGTGCTTTCGAGTTTGCGGAAGGCGGCGGCTTTGGCGGGTGGAATCTCGACCTGGCGAACGATGAATTCGCGATCTTGATTTTGGGAACAAATAATGCCTACAGAAATACGACGGATTAACAACGGGTACCATCCGATCTGCACTATTCTGTACTGAGTTCTGTACATTTAACCTTCAGGCGGATAAAACGACAACATGCCATTGTCTTGGAATGAGATACGCGACCGCGCTGTAGCATTCTCGCGAGAATGGAAGAACGAAGCCTCAGAGGATGCCGAGGCAAAGACCTTTTGGGATGCCTTCTTCAATGTCTTCGGCATCACCCGGCGCCGCATCGCTTCCTTTGAGAAGCCTGTCGTCAAATCCGACGGTAAGGGCGGCTTCATTGATCTTCTCTGGAAGGGTGTTCTGCTAGTCGAACACAAGTCCCGCGGCCGCGATCTTGACCGAGCCTTCCACCAAGCTACGGATTACTTTCACGGCCTGAAAGAGCGCGACCTTCCGCGCTATGTCATTGTCTCGGACTTCGCACGCCTCCGCCTCTACGACCTTGAAGACTCCGATGAGAGCTTCCACGAGTTCAAGCTGGAAGATCTGCACAAGAACATCCGCAGCTTTGGCTTCATCGCCGGCTACCAGACGAAGGAGCTACCCGCAGCAGGCTGCCGTCAACATTGAGGCCGCTGAAAAATTAGGTAAACTGCACGATCTACTGAAGGCCGCCGGTTATCAAGGTCACGCGCTCGAACTTTTCCTTGTCCGCATCCTGTTCTGCCTTTTTGCGGAGGACAATGCCATATTCGAGCGTCAGCAATTTCGCGAATGGATTGAGCAGCGCACGGCAGAGGATGGCTCCGACCTGGGCGCGGCGCTCGGCCATCTCTTTCAGGTTCTCAATACCGAGCCTGAGAAACGCGCCAAGAACCTTGACGAGCATCTCGACGCTTTCCGCTACATCAACGGCAAGCTCTTTGAAGAAATCATTCCACTCACATCACTCGACCGGCACATGCGCGAGATGGTGCTGGAGTGCACCAGCCTGGACTGGTCGCGCATCTCACCGGCCATCTTCGGCGCGCTCTTCCAGTCCATCATGGACAAGAAGGCGCGTCGTAACCTTGGCGCGCACTATACCAGCGAAACCAACATCCTGAAAGCGCTACAGCCGCTTTTTCTTGATTCGCTCCATGCTGAATTCGAACGCATCCGCCGCGACAGTAACCGGCTGAAAGAGTTTCATGCCAAACTGGGCTCGATTCGCATTCTCGACCCCGCCTGCGGATGCGGTAACTTTCTCGTTATCGCCTATCGCGAACTGCGGCTGCTGGAACTCGATGTGCTGCGCGAACTCTTCAAGGCCAACCCCGAAGGCCACCTGGATGTGAGCAGCATCGTATTTGTGGATGTGGACCAGTTTTACGGCATCGAGCTGGAAGAGTTCCCGGCGCAGATTGCGCAGGTCGCCCTATGGATGACCGACCATCAGATGAACCAACTCGTCTCCGCTGAGTTCGGGCAATACTTCGCACGCTTGCCTTTGAAGAAGGCTCCCAATATTGTGAATGGCAACGCACTCACGCTCGATTGGAAGAGCATTGTTCCGCCGGAGCAGTTGAGTTATATCGTCGGGAATCCGCCATTCGTGGGCGCGATGATTATGAACGACAGCCAACGCAAAGACATTGCAACGGTCTTTGCCGAAGTGAAAGGCGCTGGCGTTCTCGATTATGTGACAGCCTGGTATGTCAAGGCGGCAAAGTACATCGCTGAGTTAATTCCAGCCGGTCGAATACGTTGTGCCTTTGTTTCGACCAATTCAATTGCACAAGGCGAACAGGTTGGACTTCTCTGGAAGATTCTTTACAAATATGGCGTCAAGATTGACTTTGCCCATCGCACGTTCCGGTGGCAAAACGAAGCCAAAGGGATGGCCGCTGTCCATTGCGTCATCCTCGGATTTGGCATCGGCGAATCGGGAAACAAAGTGATCTTCGACTACGAGTCGATCGGCTCGGACCCGCATGCGATACCGGCCAGGTTCATCAATCCATATTTGGTCGACGCCCCGGATATCCTATTGGAAAATCAAAGTAATCCTATCTGCAATGTTCCAGCCATGAGATTTGGAAGTATGCCAAGAGACGGTGGCCACTTGATTCTTTCTGCGGAGGAGCGCAAAGAACTGATCGCTACCGAGCCCGATGCACGGAAGTTTATTCGTCCTTACACGGGGGCGGAAGAGTTTCTTAATGGTGGAACTCGCTATTGTCTCTGGCTTCTCGACGTTCCCCCGGCAGAAATTCGCGGACTAACTGCGGTGATGGGCAGGCTGAAGGCAGTAAGACAGTATCGTCTGGTGAGCAAGGCCGCATCGACTCGCAAGGCCGCCAATTCTCCAGGAGTATTCGTGCAACTGGCACAACCCCAAAGCAACTACCTATTGGTGCCGCGAGTCTCTTCGGAACGTAGGAATTACATACCGATGGATTTCATGAAGGCCCGTGTAATTGCAAACGATCAAGTACTGACCGTCGAGGGGGCAGCAGAATTTCATTTCGGAGTTTTGACTTCAGCAATGCACATGGCATGGGTGCGAACTACATGCGGCCGTCTAAAGAGCGATTATCGTTATTCCAAAGACATCGTCTACAATAACTTTCCATGGCCTGAGCCAACCGACAAGCAATGCGCCGCCATAGAGGCTGCCGCGCGGAGCGTGCTGGACGAGCGCGCCCGCCATCCAGAATCCACTCTCGCCGACCTCTACGATCCCATTTCAATGCCCGCCGGGCTTGTGAAGGCGCACCAGGCTCTGGACCGCGCCGTGGACGCTGCCTACGGCCGCACCAGCTTCAAGAGCGATGCGGAACGAGTGGCCTATCTCTTCACGCTCTATGAAAAACTTACATCGCTATTTCCGACGGAAAAAAGAAAAGCTCGCAAGCGCCGCAACTAGTGATGTCCGCCGCAAATAGGGTCAATTACCAATGCCGAGGAATGGGATGAATGCGTAGAAGAGACTTCCCTCAGGGGCTAAAGCCCAGCTCATTTTGGCCCGTTTACGGCCCGACTGAACAGCTTGCGGAAAAAGTCGTTCATTTTTCGATTCCGAGTCGCACCGTTGAGTTTTTTCACTTCAAATCGGTTGTACTGCTGTTGATTTGCTCCTCTGGAGATCCGATTTTGCGGCCTCCAGAGACACCTATCCCCCGGACTTACTGCGCCGGAATCAGCTTCTGCATGCGCAGCAGGTTGTGCGCTGTGGCAACCAGGCTAAACAGCCAGTCGACTCGTGCCCTGCCGCGCAGTTTTACCTGCCGGACGGCCCGATCTTGCTTGGCCCAGCCGAACACCTTCTCCACCAGCTTCCGCTTCCTCTGGCTGATGGCAAATCCTTCGCTGTTGCGTTCTTCTCCGGTAAGCCAGTTGGGCCATTTCGGATTGGGCGCGTATTCGGCTACATGCGGCCTGATGCGGCGGGCGCGCAACTGACCAACAAACTGCTCCTCTTGATAACTCTTGTCGGCGCCCAGCGTGCTCACCACGGCGCGTTTCAGCTTGTCCACCATCACCAATGCAGCCTCCCGTTCCGCCGTCTTGCTGGACTGCGTCACCATCGCTGCTACCACCAGTCCGTTGCGGTTCTCCGTCAGCACATGGCCCAGGTAGCTGGGCACCGCTACCGCCGCCCCGCTCTTCTTATACAAACGCGCCTCCGGGTCGGTGGCTGACTCATGCGTGTCGCGCAGCAGCTTGCGGCCTCGCGTTCCCGTGCCCCGGCTGGGCGGATCGGGCTTCTCACGGAAGCTGCGACGGCTGGCCCAGGCCTGAATCAAAGTACCGTCCACGGTGAAATGCTCCTCGCTTAAAAGCTGATGCGCACGCGCCTGTTCCACCACCGCCAGCAACAACTGTTCGGCAACCTCGCCCTCAATCAGACGCTCGCGGTTCTTGGTAAATACCGTCACATCCCACACCGGGTCGTCGATGTTGAGTCCCACAAACCAGCGGAAAAGAAGGTTGTAGTCCAACTGCTCCATCAGTTGCCGCTCCGACCGCACCGAATACAGTACCTGCAATAACTGCGCCCGTATCAGCTTCTCCGGAGCAATCGACGGCCGCCCGCGCCGCGCGTACAGCTGTTGGAACTCGGAGTCCAACTCCCGCAATGCTGCATCGCTCATCTGCCGGATGGCACGTAATGGATGATCCTTCGGCACTCGCTGTTCAAGGCCGATGTAGCTGAATACCGCTTCCTGTTGCTCGTCATTTCCGCGCATGACTAATACATACCGTATCGCCCTGTGGAAACCATCGTGCCTTATCCGGTTCACCAGCCTTTTTTCCGCAACCTGTGAAGTCGTGCCGAAAACGCGAGAGAAAATGGGTAGGGCTTTAGCCCCTGCTGCATTTGTTTTCAGACACTTGCGTTTTAGCAGCGGCTAAAGCCGAAATTCGATTGCGGCTACAATTGGCACGACTGAAGAGGTTGCGGAAAAACTCGGAATTTCGAGTTAAATTGGCGAAAACATTCCTCCGTGGCTAAGAACTTATCCGTAAATAACAATAGTTTGTCTCCAGCAGATAAGAGCAGCGGCGAGTTGTAGCAGAGCCGTGTAGCTGGCCTCTGTCTTTTCGAAGCTGACCAGCAGCTTGCGGAAGCGGTTGAGCCAGGAGTGGGTTCGTTCCACCACCCATCGGCGCGGTTTGGAGTCCGGGTAGCGGTACTTGATGAGCCGCTCTTCGGCGCGTGATTTAACGCGGGGATAGTATTGGTGCTTGCGGGCGATCTTGCTAACTGGGTAGCCGACATAGCCGGCATCCAGACAGAGATATTGGTAGTTTTTCCATCCTGTAACCTCAGGGCGTTGGACCACGACCTGTGCCAGGGTCCGATCCAGCAGCTTGGAGTCGTGGAGGTTGGCGCCGCTGACGGCGATCGACAGTGGGAGTCCACGGGCGTCGACCAACAGACTGCGTTTGCGTCCTTTTTTTCCCCCGGTCGGTCGGGTTTCGACCAACACATTCGGTAGCTAGCGGTGCTTTGCCCATGGCTCCATCGGCTGATTGCCACTGCCAGGCTATGCCGTGCATCCCGTCATACTCGGCCAGCCCAGCCTGCCACAGCTTCTGGAACAAGCCAGCCTTGTGCCAGTTCTGAAAGTACTGATGCACTGCGCTAGCCGAACCGAACTCCCGGGGCAATGCTTTCCATTGAATGCCGGTCCGCAGAACGTAAACAATCGCCGAAAAAACTTGTCGAGAAGACATCGGCTTGCGTCCAGCTCCAGCCTTGCGTTGATACGTTCGCCCTGCTTCCCGCTTGCGTACTGGGATCAGCGGCTCAACCTTGCTCCACAAATTATCTGAAACCGTCCAAGACTTGATCTGAGCCATATTGAATTCATCATCGCCGCTACCAATCGCTTGCAAATCAGAGATTCAGTCGCACGCATCAAAGTCGTCACTATTTACGGATAAGTTCTTAGCCACGGAGGAATGTTTTCGCCAATTTAACTCGAAATTCCGACTTTTTCCGCAAGCTGTAGAGTCGTGCCCTGTCAAAACGTCGACTTATTCGGATGCTCCCTAGACTGCCACCGCTGCCGGGTGACGCCGCCACGCATAAAGCGGGAACTGGTTCGCCAGCTCCGCAACTTCGCCGCGAATCCGCTCGAGCGCCGCATCGTCGTTGCGCAGTTCCAGCGCCTTCGCGATCCATGCGCCGATCTGCCGCATCTCCGGTTCCTTCATGCCGCGGGTAGTCAGCGCCGGCGTGCCAACGCGAATGCCCGAAGGCTTCAGCGGCGGATTGGTGTCGTACGGAATGGAGTTCTTGTTCACCGTGATGCCGGCTTTGCCCAGCGCCAGCTCGGCCTCAGAGCCGAGAATGCCCTTCTCGAATACATCGACCAGCATCAGGTGATTATCCGTGCCGCCGGAAACGATGCGGAATCCTGCCTCCTGCAAAGCTGTGGCCAGCACCTTGGCGTTGGCCACAATCTGCGCCGCATAGGTCTTGAACTCCGGCCGCAGCGCCTCGCCCAGGGCAACCGCCTTGGCCGCCACAATGTGCATCAGCGGACCGCCCTGCTGGCCGGGAAAGACCGCCTTGTCCACGGCTACTGCCAGTTCCTTTCCGCAGAGGATCAGACCCGCGCGCGGTCCGCGCAGCGTCTTGTGGGTGGTGGTGGTAGTAATGTGCGCGTGGGGCACCGGCGAAGGATGCACGCCGCCCGCGACCAGGCCGGCAATGTGCGCCATATCGAAGATGTAAACCGCGCCCACTTTGTCGGCAATCTGCCGCATGCGCGCAAAGTCCCACAGCCGCGGATAGGCGCTGCCTCCGCCGATAATCGCCTTGGGCTTCTCGCGCTCCGCAATCGCCTCCAACTCGTCGTAGTCGATCAGCTCCGTGTCGCGCCGCACCTGGTAAAACGTGGGCCGGTAGAGCTTGCCGCTGAAGCTCAAGCTGTGCCCGTGGGTCAGGTGGCCGCCATGCGCCAGATCCAGCCCCAGAATCGTGTCGCCCGCCTGCAGCACCGCCGCATAGGCCGAGGCGTTGGCCTGCGAGCCGGAGTGCGGCTGCACGTTGGCATGCTCGCCCCCGAAAATCTGCTTGGCCCGGTCGCGCGCCAGGTTCTCCACCACGTCGGCATACTCGCAGCCGCCGTAGTAGCGCCGCCCAGGGTAGCCCTCGGCATACTTATTCGTAAAAATGGAGCCGGCCGCCTCCAGCACCGCCTCAGAGACGAAATTCTCGCTGGCAATCATCTCCAGCCCCTCGTGCTGGCGGAGGGTTTCCTGGTCAAGGGCGGCGGCTACATCGGGGTCGGCCTGGGCGAGAGGGAGAGACATGCGGTCGGTCATAAGTAGATTTTAGCCTCTTTCAGAGGTCCGCCGATAGAAGGATAAAAGTCGCGGAAGTGCAGCTTTGTTTTGGAAATCCCGGGTTGACTTTCGTCTCCTCCGCTCGTCTAGATCGCAAATAACTCGGTAAACTGATAACGGCATCGTTTTCAGATCGATAGGTAAGGTTCGATGAGAATGCAATGGATTCGATTCACTCTGGTTATGCTCTTCGCGTCGGCTTTGAGCTCAGGTTTTACGCAGACTTTGCGCATCCAATACCCCGGTATTGACTCGAGCCTGCTGGCCCGGGCAAACGCCGGCGATGCCACATCGCAAATACTGGTAGGCGACAGCTACAAAACCGGCAAGGTTGTCGAGAGGGATTACACGCAGGCCGCCGCGTGGTACCGGAAGGCCGCCGTTAAGGGCCGCACCGACGCCTTGATCCGTTTGGCCGTGCTCTATCGCGACGGAGCCGAGGGTTTCCCGCGCGATATGGATCAGTCGGCGGCCTGGTATCGAAAAGCGGCCGAGCTGGGAGATGTGGACGCGCAGGCTACGCTCGGCGTTCTTTATTCCATGGGCCAGGGCGAACCTCACAGCGATGCCGATGCCTACTATTGGTTTTACCTTGCTGCCAAGGTAAAGGGGCCAAATCAGGAGAAGTATGCCGCAAGCCGCCAGATGATGGGCGCCAGAATCACCGCCGCGGAGCAGGAAGATGCTGAGAAGCGGGCAAACTTATGGATCGACGCACATCCGCTAAAGAAGGCTAGCGAGTGATTGTCTGCTCGGCAACTGCAATCACCTGGCCGCTGTGCTTGTCGGCAAGAAATACAACCAGGCGCAGCGGTACGGCTTTTCCCGGCGAACTGCTTTTGTTTGAGCCGGGGAGTTTGAGCGTGATCGGACGACCGTCGGCGAAATTCGCGTCCATCTTTTTGAGAACCCGCGTTACGGCTACATGATGCAGTGTATGGCCAGCGTTTTCACCGCTGGATACGATGGAATGGGTTTCGTCCTCGGCGAGTACCGCTACGAGCATTGCGCGAGGAGCCGCAGCGGAGTGCACCGCGAAGTGAACCTCGCTCCCTGACAACTGGGCATTGGCGATGGTGAGTTCCTGCTTAGGGCTTTGAGCGGCGTGCGCAATAGCGCTGCTGAGCGCGCGCTCATTGCTTCCTAGCACTTGGGCTGTGCCGTCCACCACCGCCTGGGGCGTATAGGGGGAACCCAGTTTGAACTGTTCAGCATAATCCTGTTGACGGTAGGTCACAATGTCGAGTGAAAATGGATCACGCCATCCCTGGTCATCCCAGGAGGTTACGTGCTCGCTGAGCACAATGGCCCGCGCTCCATCAACAAATTGGTCAGCGTCAAGACGCGCAAGCAGAGCATCGGCAGGCGGGCAGCTGGAGCAGCCCTCTGAAGTGAAAAGTTCCACCAGCACCGGCCGCCGCGCAGCGTCAGGGTTCGCCGCGACGGGCGGCGACTGCTGCTGTGAGACGGCAATTGCCTGCAGCCCTGTCACTGAAACTGCAAGGAGGACCGGCCAGACGAGCCGAATCGGGATAGGTTGCAAAAGCTTCATAGGTTGATTGACAGTCATCGGGGAAGTGAAGCTTGCGCACGTCTATTGCTGCGAACTGAGAATTGCCGGCCCGGGTCCGTTTTGAGAGTGCTGGTTCCCGGCCTAACCGCTATCCTAGAACGAATGCGAAACTGCTGCCAGTTAAATTATTGTCACTTGCTGTTACATTCCGCCCTGCTGGTGTTTTGCCTGGCGCCGAGCCTGGCATATTCGCAGATGGGCGCGCTGACGCTAACGCCGGAGGCAATCGAATCCGGCTCGCCTGAGCTGATTCGCGTAGACGCCCCGGCAACTGCAGTTCTCGAAGGCGACTGGCTGGGCCGAAAACTCGAGTTCTTTCGCGGGCGCGATGGGGATGCGTGGTATGCGCTCGCCGGCGTGGATGTCGAAGCTCCAGCCGGTCCTTCTCTATTAACGATTACGATTCAGGACGCGAAAGGTGCCCACGGCACCCTAAGCCGCACGGTCCAGATTTATCCCGCCCATTACCGCACAAGTTCGCTCTCGGTAGCTCCAAAATTTGTCGAGCCTGGCCCCGAAGCGCTGGCGCAGATTGAGGCCGAGCAAAAACTGAAAGCAAGCGTCTTTGCCGCAAGCTCTCCTGAGCCGCTGTGGAAGGGTAACTTCCGCAGACCCGTTTCCTCCGCGCCCACAGACAGCTTTGGCGTTCGCCGCATCTTCAACGGCAAGCTGGCCAGCATTCATAAAGGGATGGATTTTCGCGCCGCCACGGGAACGCCGGTGCGGGCCGGCAACAGCGGAGTGGTCGTGCTGGCTCGTCCGCTTTACTACGAAGGCAACTGCGTAATCATCGACCACGGTCTGGGGCTGTTCACTCTTTCAATGCATCTCAGCCGGATCGACGTAAAGGAGGGCCTGCGCGTGGCCACAGGCGACCGCATAGGCCTGAGCGGCGCAACCGGCCGCGTAACGGGACCCCACCTGCACTGGGCCGTCCGCTGGCAAGGCGCGTATCTTGATCCCGCCAAGCTGCTCCGCCTCGACCTGAGCAAAGTCCGGTAACGGCAGCTCAATTCACAAACACTGTCTATATTGAGGGCCATTTGTTCGGAATATTTTTTACTGACTTCAGTGATGCAAAAAGGACTCTTGCTTCTTTCAACCATTTTTTCGCTTTTTCTGGTTTTCTTCGGCGGGTCTCCTCCCAAGCATCGGAATTTCCCTCTTTTGCTAGAAAGGCTGCGGTTGCTGCAAGCTCGAGAGAAATTGGATTCGCTTCCATCCCCAACTCAAGAATCCGCTTTCGGGCTGGATTAATATTCGAATTCGTAGGACCCGATTTAGTCCTAAAGATTGAATAGGAGCCCCCCCACGAAGCCGTGTGATCTTCCTCAGTAATCAAATCCGCAAACTGGGCTATCACTACTGCATTCGCAAGATCCTCACTAAACGGGCCATAGTGTCTGTACTCAAAGGAAAAGCCACACCCAAGCTCTGAAATTTCAAGCAGATAAGCTATCTTTTGCAGTCGGGTCTTTCCTACAATTTTCCCTCCGGCATCGCGGATGATGTCGGCTGCATTTTCTGCGTCTGACTTGCTGCGATTCAACACCGGCATCTCTTAACCTCCTCTTCGATGATCTTGTCGACATTCATTTTCGTCTTCTGATCGCCGTCATCCATGTATACACGGCGAACCTTGAGGGGCGCAATAGCTCCTATGACCTGTGAAATTGATGCGGCATCTACCGGCTTATTGTTTCCGGCTCCAAGCCTCATCATGATCTGGTTGAGTGGCCCCTTTGACTCTTCATATGGGTTGTAAATTGAGCGGTCAGCCTTGTCAACGAGAACTTGCGGAATTTCCTGATCGCTCTTTTCTGCAATTTCCACAAGACGTTTTTCCACCGAGTTACAAGCCCTATCTAGTGCGTCGATTCTCCGTTCTTCTTCCTTGGCAGGATTAGCTCGTTTCACTGTGTCAGAATTGGCGGAGTTGGGCTTCGCAATCTTTGGGTCTCCTGATTTCTTTGAGCGCTTTGATCTCAACCCTTCGCTCAGTCTTTCCCGAAAGTCGATACATTTATACAGTTTTCTATCACGTAGTCGCTTCGAAAAGCAGGAAATTAGCTTATCGTCGGCTTCGTTCATCATCGAGAGTGCCCCTCCGATCACGGAGTCGTCAAGCGCCAGCGAGCATGTCAAGTCCTCTGGATTTCTTGCAAATCTTATGAGCGGGTGATTCTCGGGCAAACCGGTCTTGTTTGTTGACCCATTTCGTGCGAGTACGATCACTTTCGTTAGCAACTCCGTGAAAAGCATCTGCGCTCCACGTGTTGCCTTGTGAAGATAGACAGTCGCATAAAGCTGAAATAGCCCTAGCAGATATGCTTCCGCCGCATGCAAGGCCTTTGGTCCGAGAACAAATGTTTGTATTTCGCCAACGATTTCCTTATCGACTCCATGCGGAACAGTCCCAACCTCCAAATTCGACAACAGCCAGTCAAAGTCAATTACGCCAATGTGAGTTCCCGTCATCAACCGATCCCGCTGCATATAATCGAGTCGGTCAGCATCGAACTGACTAGAAACAACTGCCCCGTAGATGCTTGCGGGGCCAGCTCTCTTGATCAAATTGGCGACGTCAGATGCGAATCCACCGCCTAATTCGTTGAGGGCCGTACTTATTTCGCCATTTCTTATCAACTGATCTGAAACCTTTTCGTGATTTGCCATGGTGAGGCTGAGCCTCTTTCCAACATCCTCGAAGGCGTGGCTGTATGGACCATGACCAAGATCGTGGACAAGGGCAGCAGCGAGCGCCGTCTGGGCTTTGTTTGGGTCATAAGCGCCCTTTTCCAATCGATCTTCTACAATTTTCAGGAGTCTTCGAGCAGTGTGAAAGACGCCAAGACTGTGCGCGAATCTGGTATGTGTTGCACCTGGATAGACGAGTTCCGAGAATCCCAATTGCTTGATGCGACGAAGCCTCTGAAATTCTGGCGTTTGTATGACGCGCCACATTGCCTCATTGAATGGGTCACGGGAAAATTCAATGAGATTATGCAGTGGATCGCGGATTCGCTGGGGCTTGAAGTTCATGTTTACGATCGAATCCTTCCCTGCAAGTCGCCGTCAACTCCGGCAAACGGACCCGCTCATGCCCCTGGTATGCGGTTATAACACGCCATTCTGCACTTATTCATATGGAAGATCGAATTAGGAGTCACGGGGAATACGAAATATCACCGTCCAGCAAGTTCTTCCTCTATTTCGGGTGTGGATACTGCCGCCGAGCTCAAACCCTCCGCCTTCTCTTTCCGCAGCGCCTTGAACGCGCGGTAGACAAACCAGCCCAGGTACCAGCCGTCGATGAATTTGTAGGGCGTTTCGCCGGTGGTGTAGTGGCCGCAGGGCAGCACGCGTGGCCTCAAAGTTGAGGCCGATGCGCCGGAAGGCCTCGACCACCTGGAGCGAGTACTCCTTTGGGAAGGTCAGGTCGTAATCGGCATAGACCATCAGCACTCGCTTCTGCGGTCCGCCGGCTTCGGGGCTGGCGATTTTGTCGTAGTAGTAGCAGGGGCTGACGGCCGCCCACAAGTGCCCGCACGCGGTCCTGCGTCAGCCCGGCCTCTTCCAGCGCCTGCCGCACGTGGCGCGTGCTTTGGCCGGCCCAGGTCACGTCTCCAAATGCCGTGGACGCATGGTTGAAGGCGTTCACGCGAATGCGCGGGTCGTGCGTCGCTGGCCAGAAAGGTGTAGCAGGAGCCGAGGCTGGTTCCCAGCACGCCAAAGTGCTCGTAGCCCTGCTCCTCAAGCCAGTCGACGCAGCAGCGGATATCGACCACCGCCTGGCGGCAGGCCGAGAGCGACCGGCCGATGTTGGCGCTGACGTTGTAGTCGGAGCGCTCCAGCTCCTCCGGCCGGCGAATGTCGTGGTAGGGCATGGAGAGCCGCAGCGCCGAAATTCCCATGCGGTTGAAGATGGTGCACAGCGAATTGTGGCTGAATCCATCGGAATTCCACTGCGGCAGAACCACAATGGCCTGCTTGGGCCGCTTTGGGTCCTTGTGCGCCGGCGCCGGATACCAGCGCGCATTCACCTGGTCGTTTTCCGGGTAAGGCGTCCGCTCCGGCGAGGTAAAGCGCAGAAACTGCGCCGGCGGCAATCTTTCCCTTCGGCCGCCATTTGGCGGATCGCGGCTTCCTGGGCCAGCGTCTCCGGCCGCACATTGGTGGGGAACAGTTCCGGATGCCGTTCTTCCAGGCGAAAATCGGTGGGCCGCTGGTAGCCAAAAAACTTGTCGCTGTGGCGGATAAGGAGCTGGTTGATGCGCACCATGGCCGCTTCGGCCGCTGCGTGGTCGCGCACGGTCTCCGCGTCCGGCACCGCGTCGCCAAATCCGTGCGCCTCAAGAAACGGCGTGATCCACTCGAAGCCCCACTCCAGCGGGCGCACCACGCGGTTTTCGTCGCGCGTGGTCAGCCGCGTCTCCCACTCGTACATCCAGCGCGCATATCTCTCTTTAAACATGGCTTTACTTCAATTTTAGCAGCGCAGGCGTGCGGAATTATGAGCGGAAGATGAAGCCGCAATGAAGATATTCAGGAGCCGAATACCACCAGCCCTGTGGCAGGAAACTATAGCTCGGTCCAGTCGCGTGCGCTTCGGTGCTTGGGCGGCATCAGGTACGACCCACCATAAGCTGAGTACCGTCAACAGCATGATGAGCCCCTGCGAGATCACGCAATAAAGGCACCACACCATGAGTACGTCCCTCTCGATATGGCTCAAATAGACCGCGAATACCAGCCCGAATACGGCCAGTACGGCAACCATAATGCGCCGCCCCGCCAAAGCCAGTACCGCCATGGCCAGATAGCCCGCAATCCCGATCGCCGCCACCGGGAAGCCCGCGAACTCCGAATACGGGCTGTGGTTTACGATGCCGCAGTCCCACTTCTCGTTGATCGAGCAGGGCTGGGTATCGGTCGAGTAGTGAATGCGCAGCGCCAAAGTGGAAACCACTACGCCTGCCAGGGCCGCCAGGATTATCGCGAAACGCATCATGTTTAATTTGATGCTACCAGAGCACTGGCGCGCGGTACCATGAACCCATGGACTTGCCACAAAACGGCGGCCGCCGAGTAGCATTCTTCGGCGGCAGTTTCGACCCTCCCCATCTGGGTCATCTGGCCGTGGCGCGCACTGCCCGCGCGGCGCTCGGCCTGGATACCGTGCTCTTCGCCCCGGTAGGAGCGCAGCCGCTTAAGCTGGATGGATCCGCCGCCGGCTTTCCTGACCGCCTGGCCATGACCTGCCTGGCCATCGGCGACGAGCCGGGCTTGGCCGTTTCGCTTGCCGATGCGCCCAAGCCCTCCGGCGCGCCCAACTACACCCTGGAGACGCTCCAAAGCCTGCGCGCCGAACTCCCTCCGGACAGCGCGCTTTTCTGCCTCATGGGCGCTGACTCGTTTTTCGCGCTGCGCAACTGGCATCGGGCGGCAGAAATCCCTTTTGCGGCTCCGTTGATCGTTGCCTCGCGCCCCGGCCAGCGGCTTGAAGATCTGAGCGAAGCGCTGCCTGAAGGCTTGACCCTGGATTCCGCCCTCCGCGCGGATCAGACCCGCTCCGATCTCGTGATCCGCTCCTGCCTGCTCCGCAATTCCGCTGGAGAAACCGCCCCGTTCTACATTCTCCCCGGGCTGAATGTCGATATCAGCGCCACCCAGGTTCGCGATTGGATTCGCGGCCAGGTTGGCCCGGCTTCCGGAGCTTCCCCGGCCGGTCAACAGCTGCTCCCCAAGGCTGTCCTCGAGTACATTCGTTCCCATCACCTGTATAGGTGATTTGCCGCTCCCACGGCCAGGGTCTACGATTGAGGTTGGAGATACTGCTTACCGAATGACGACTACCGAAGCACGCCAGCAAATCCGCCAACTGGTTCAGGCCGCGGCTCAGGTCTGTGAAGACAAAAAAGGCCAGGATACCCGCATCCTCGAGCTCGACCCCATCGACTCCGGCCTCTCCGATTTCTTCCTCGTAACCTCTGCCAGCAACGATCGCCAGGCCGTCGCCATCGCCGACGAGATCGAGCACAAGCTCAAGAAGGAGTTCGGCGTCATGCCTAACTCCGTCGAGGGCCGCCGCCACGGCGAATGGATTCTGCTCGACTATGTGGACTTTGTCGTCCACGTCTTTCTCACCGAGCGCCGCGCTTTCTATGACATTGAAAGGCTGCGCAAGTCTGCCCGGCCCCTGACTCCGGCCGAGTTCGACGCCGAACTTAAATCAGCACTCGCCGCCAGGACTCTCGCTGCCCGCAGCAAGACCTCAGCCAAGGCCAGGCCTGCAGCCGCCAAGGCCGCAGCCAAACCCAGGAAGACGGCAAAGAAAAAGAGTGCGAGCAAAGCTGCCGTTGGAAAGACCAAAACAGCTAAGCCGGCGGCAAAGAAGGTCCCGGCGAAGAAAAGCAAGCTGAAGAAGCCTGCCGCCAGAAAATCTCCCGCAAAGAAGATCGTGGTCAAGAAGGCTGCGGCGAAAAAGCGCACCGGGCGCAAAGCCTGATCGCAAGGCTGCCCTTTAGGACATGCGCATCATAATCTCAATGGCGTATGCAGTTTTGAATTGAGATCTGATGCAGTTGGCTGGTTACGGAGGGAGCAGGGGCATGATTCAGGGGTCTGAAGACCCCTGCTCCTTCCGCCAAAATGATCAAAAGCAACGCCACTCATGATTCGCCGAAGGATTGCTCGGAAATCAAGATGCGTCTGTTCTAGCTGCCTTGCATTCTGCGGGATTGATACGACGGCAACCGGCCTGAGTTCTCCATCAAAAACTAAGGGCGCCCATTGCGGGCGCCCTTTGTTGTATCCAGTTTTCAGTTAACTGTTAAGTCTCACGCTTAGAATTCCAGGCGCAACGAGACCTGGAGCACGCGAGCTCCATTGTTCAGGTTTCCATTCGGCTCAATCGTGTAGCTTGTATCGCCGAAGGAGTGGCCTGCGATGTCCTGCTGATCCAGGCCGTTGTATACATTGTTTCCTGGCAAGCTGAAGCTCGGATGATTGAGCGCGTTGAACGCGTCGGCACGGAACCTCAGATTGGCCTCTCTCCAGACAGGAAATGTTTTGCCCAGTCCAAGATCCTCATCGAAGAACCTTGGTCCAACCAGGCCGTTACGGGCTCCGATCCGGAACCCTATCGGTCCTTCATAGGCACCTGCGGCTGCCGCCGCGTTCGCGAACATGTTGACGCCTGCTACGCCTCCCGGATTCTTGGTCAAATGGTTCTTTGTTAGCGATTTGGAGCCGATCAGGATGCCGGGGGCACTGTTGGAGTAGCTGGCGACGAAGGCGTTGGAGTCTGTTCCCCACGTCTGGCCGCTGTGCCAGGAGGTAATGCCGGAAAGTTCCCAGCCGCCGATGACTTCATTCTCCCAGGAGGGAATATCGTTCAGGAACATCCTGCCCTTGCCGAACGGCAGCAGGTAGGTGGCATCCGAGGAAATAATGCTCTTTTCCTGGAAGTCAGAGTTGCCACGGCACTCCCGGGCCCGTATCACGTCGCACACCAGACCGATGCCGCCGATGCCCGTATCGCCGGCGGAGTTGGCAAAGAGCGAAACGTTATCGATGGAGTGCTGGAAGGTGTAGTTGAAGTCGAAGTTCAGACCGTGCGACAGGTTCTTTGTCAACGAGACCAGAAGGGCGTTGTAACTTGAAAAACCCTTATTGCCATAGAACGTGTTTTCAGAGAACTGCGCGGCGGAACCTACGTTGAGCGGTGCGCCGGTGTCGGCCATGAACTGGACAGCGTCGCCGAAATCGCCCCGTTGAGCAAACGAGCCGAAGTTGGTCACCAAAAATTGAGTGTAACCGGCGCCCATTACATCTTCAAACCATGGTTGCGGAATGATCGTTGCTGAGCTTGCGCCGGCCCTGAGCTGCTGGGTGACACTCGCAAAGGCCTCGGCCAACGTCTGGTTTGACAGACCGGTACTATCCGGGAAGTCGAGGACCTGGTTTACATCGGTCTGGGCCAGAAGACGGCGTCCAAGACGGCCTGCGTAGCTGACCTTCAGAACCATATCCCACGGCATGTTGCGCTGCATGCCGGCATTGAATATGATGCTGTACGGCGTTTTCAGGGACGGGTCGATGGTGGCGTTGAATGCATACCCAAGCTGTAGACCATCAGGTACGCCAGCTGTAGTGTACGGTTGGTAGGGGGCTTTCGGTGTTGAAGGCGCCACGATAGAGGGCACGACCTGCGAAACATTGTTGTTCCCGTCAAGTCGCGGGCTTGTGAAAGTAGTGGCAGTGGGATTAGCAGGATTATAACCCGCGAAGGTATCGTACGGGTCGCCTGAGATTCCATAAGAGACAGGGAGGGGGACCTGGAAAAGATACGAATCCGCATCCTGGATGGCCTGCACCGCGTTGATGATGGTGCGATCGTAAACTATTGCACCGCCGGCGTTTAACACCAGCTTCTTGTCGAAGTCTGGGGTTGCAGACAATGCCAACGTGCGGGGCCAGGTTACGCCACTCAGGCGTGTACAGCGGCGGGCCATTGTTGACCTGTCCGCCAAGCAGGTAGGAGATCAAGGGAACCGCCTGGGGGCCGGATATGCCAAGAGCGCTCTGCGTTTCGCGGGCAGCCATGTACTGGTCCGCCGTAAAGGGCTCGGTGCTCTCAAGGCCGCGCGTTTCATAAGGCACTGAGAACTTTTGCCAGGTCAAGCCATAAGTTGCGGTGATGCTGGGCGTAATTTTCCAGGTGTCCTGTGCATAGAGTTGGGTCTGATAGTACCGGTAAAAGCGCTGATCGCCGGTAAGCTGTTGCAAAGGAGTACCCGCGGCGGAGTAGTTGAAGTCAGAGGAATCATTCGCAATGCGGCCGAGCGCGAAGCCGAATGCGTTGTCATAGTCGTAATCCGCCTGGTTCTGCAAAGTGGTTTCAGCCGCGGTTGCGTTTGCTGGCGCGTAGTAAAGAGAAGCCGGCCCGTTGCCGGCACTGTAGGGGCGCAGACTGGGTTGCGGGTTCGCAGTGGTGCCGCAAAGGGTGCCGCCGCCGCCGCACAGAGCTAAATCGTAGCCGCCCATGCCAACCTCGAGCGTGTTGAAGTCGGCGACATTCTGATTCCAGGCCTTGATATCTTTGAAGTACCCGCCAAACTGCCATGTATGGGTTCCCTTGCTCCACGAGAAGTCATCGTTCAGCACCGGAATGGGTATGCGGCGGGCTTGCGAGTTTGGATTCAGGTAAAGATTCGACGCCATGGCTGCACCTGTGCCATCGCTGAATTCGTAAAAGACGTCCCCCATCGGATTAAAGGCGTTGGGGAAGGCGTAATTTTTGCACTGTGTCGCCGAGGATAACGCCGGTTAGTGATGTTGTTGCCAATGATCCATGTGTGGCCAATAACGAAAGAGTATGTGCGATCGATTTGAGGGGTTCGACATGGGGTCGCCGGCAAACTCATTCGGATTGATCACCGCATTCTCACGAACGATGGTGAATCGCGCGAACATTTTCATCTTGTCGTTCAGGTTGACATCGACCCTGCCGACATAGTTCGTTTCGTAGTCGCCGTCCGGGGCGTTAAAGAGGAATCCGCCAGAGTTGACGCCATCTCCGGTAACCGTATTGTTGGAGTGAGGGAAGCGGCAGCTATAACTTGTGAACGGTGTTGTGAAGTTCGTGGCCACTGTTGCCTGAGTAACAGTGGGGCAATTGAGGGTACCGGTGCCGCCCGACCAGGTTGTATCTACGCCAACACCTGCCGGGTCAATTGCCGCAACCTGGGCAGGAGACAGGTAGGAGACGGATTGAGAAGTGATAGTGGACGTCTCATCGATGTAGCCGATTTCCGCTCCTCCGGGATTGTCGCCGCGGAAAGTGTCCAGCGGGACGGTCCGTTGCGTGTCAACCTGGCGAATGATCTTGGAGTTGTTGTAGTCGAAGAAGAAGAACGCTCTATCGCGTCCGTTAAAGAGGTGGGGTAGGATGATCGGTCCGCCGATGTTGCCGCCGAACTGATTCTGGATCAGGTGGTTGCGCGGAACGATAGGGGTCGAATCCTTGTTGAACCAGCTATTGGCCACCAGGTCGGGGTCGCGATGGTACTCATTGAGGTTGCCGTGAAAATGATTGGTGCCCGACTTGGTCTCAAGGGCGAACTGGCCGCCGCCGCCGGGGCCTGTATCCGCCTGATTGCCGCCTACGGTAACGTGAAACTCTTCAACCGAATCGACTGGCGCATGGCCAACAATGGCAAATCCGGATTGGATTCCGTTGCCGGTATTCATTTGCTGCGCGTTGCCGGTCGCGAAGTCGTTCACATCCAAACCGTCTACAGTGACGTTATTCTGGTCGACGCGCGCGCCCGTCACGGAGCCCGTGGTGGTTACGCCGGGCTGCAGCGAGAAGAGTGCGATGGGATCGTTTCTCTGCTGTATGGGAAGGCTGTTGAGTTGATTTACGTCGTATGTATTGCCGATCGTGGCATCCGTAGTGTTGATGGTGACTTCAGAGTTTGACGCCGTCACCTCAACCACATCGGTGCGTGCGCCCACAATCAAAGTTGCATTCTGGGTGCGGACCGTCGCTGAGGTAAGGTAGATATCCTTGACCTCGAGCGGATTGAAACCTTTGGCCTTGAAGGTAACCTCATACCCCTGTCCAGGGGGAATCTGGGCAAAGCGGTAAAAGCCGATCGAGTTAGAGAACTCGACGAGCTTGAATCCTGTGGCCGGATTCCTGAGGGTGACTTCGGCACCTGTAATCGCGGCGCCGGACTTGTCACTCACCTGGCCTGTCATGCCGGCTACGTCTTGTTGAGCAAAGCAGGCCGGCAAGAGCAACAACATTGACAAACCGACCACGAGAGCGATTACCGCATTCTGAAACCGTACATTTCTCATTGAACTCCTCCAAAAAGTTCGTTAAGACCAGAAGGCACTTGGTGGATACTTCTCAACCCGCGTATTCTGCATTGCGTCTCGGGATGGGGAATAGCCGAATTGCAATTGAAATACGAGAAAGCCTAATTAAAGAAAACGGAAGAGATGGAGCGAACCTTCATCTCTGATGTGCAAAGTACAAACTACCTGCCCAGAAAAGGGTAGGGACCACTCTCGAAGGTAATTAGCATGACGGGTGCCAATCTTAGCCAAGAGAAAAACAATTTGTTAGTCATTGAAAATAAACGGTTAATTAACATGTGTAGCGTTGATCCGGTTTAGTTAAAATATGACAAACGGTAGAATTTTGCCCTCATATTCCAAAAATGGGTACTACCTATCGTTTTTTGGGAATTCTATAAACTATCTTTTTAGCAGGATTTAGGACGATTGGTTTATCCTCCTCCCCATGCACCTGACGTTGGCCCATATCGGCCCCCGGCCCGCTTCTTCAACCAGATCCAAGGACAGTTTCGACTCGCTCACCCAGTTCTATCTCGACCGCTGCTCGGTTTTTGCGCGCTGCCAGTCGCAGGCGTTCCGCACCGAGGAGGCACTGCTGGAGTGGTTCGCGAAACAGCAGGGCCGCACTCCCGCCGTGGCCGTGCTGCTCGACAGCCGCGGCCGGCAGATGACCTCAGAGGCCTTCGCAGCCTGGCTGGGCACACGCCGCGACCAGGGCGCGCAGCACATCGTCTTCGCCATAGGTCCGGCCGATGGATGGTCCGCCGCCGCTCTGGAGAAGGCGCAGTTGAAGCTTTCGCTGGGCCCCATGACCATGGCCCACACCCTGGCCCGCCTGGTCGCCGCCGAACAGCTCTACCGCGCATTTACAATTCTCACGGGCCACCCTTATCACACGGGACACTAACCAAGGGTCAGGGATCAGGTTTCAGGGGTCAGATTATATGGTGCAATCATTTCGAGATTTGTTGGTTTGGCAAAGGTCGATACAGTTGGCGACGGCTGTTTATCGTATGACGCAGGAGTTTCCTCGTGAAGAGATTTATGGAATTACGAGCCAGATGAGACGCGCTGCTGTTTCCGCACCCAGCAATATTGCGGAGGGTCACGGAAGGCTGAGTCTAGGCGAGTATGGACAGTTTCTGGGAATCTCACGCGGCTCAAATTTCGAGTTGCAGACGCAAATTGAAATAGCTCGCGCACTCGGTTGGGTAACGGTAAACTAATCGACGAAACAGAATCCTTGTCTCATGAAGTTGGCAAGATGATTTACGCGATATTGGAAAAGACAAAGGGTTCGGCTTGAACTCGCTGACCTAGGGTCACTGAAACCTGACCCCTGAAACCTGACCCCTGAGGATTCATGACCGACTCCCGTAGAGGACTGATCCTGATCAATACCGGCCCCGGCAAGGGCAAGACCACCGCTGCCCTGGGCACCGCTCTGCGCGCTGCGGGGAATGGAATGAAAGTCCTCATGCTCCAGTTCATCAAGGGCTCGTGGCACTATGGTGAACTGGATGCGGCCCAGGCATTTGGCCCCAACTTCGTCCTTAAACAGATGGGCCGCGGCTTTGTGAAGGTGGGTGGCGCAGAGGCCGACCCTGAGGACGTACGCCTGGTGGAGGCTGCCTGGGATGAAGCGCGGGAGGCCATTTACTCCGGCGATTGGGATATGGTTATCCTGGATGAGATCAACTACGCCATCAACTACAAAATGCTTGACCCGGCCGTGGTTGCCGAGGCTCTGCGCAAGCGACCGGAGATGGTCCATGTGATCCTGACCGGACGCAATGCCCACCCCCTGCTGGTTAAGCTCGCCGATACCGTAACCGAGATGCGCGAGGTGAAACACGCTTATCAGAAAGGCATTCTGGCCCAGCGCGGAATAGAATACTGAAAGAGCAGGGAACAGGGATCAGAAAGCGGTTAGCGAATGTTGTGTGCCCAAGGGCAGCGGTAGCCGTTAGTTTTCATGAGCTGTTGTACCAGTAATCAAAAACTGACCCCTGACACCTGATACCTGACCCCTGTGTTGAGAGGTTGCATGTCCTGGTTCAAGCGTGAAGATGGCGAGTACCCCGCCGCGGCGGGCGGCCCGGCTCCAGAATCGGTGGACGCGGCCGGCAAAACGGTGCGCACTGAAGGCCTGTGGATCAAGTGCCTGGGATGCCGCGCTGTCCTCTACAAGCCAGAGCTCGAAGCCAACCTGAACGTCTGCCCCAAGTGCAGGCACCACTTCAAGATCTCCGCCCGCCAGCGCATCGACCTGCTGCTCGAACCCGGCTATGAACTGGTGGATACCGGTCTGCGCTCCACGGACCCGCTGAACTTTGCCGATGTGAAGCCCTACAAGAAACGGTTGCGGGCCGCGCAGGAAGCAACCGGCCTTGATGACGCAATTCTCAACGCACTCGGCCGGATGGGACCCCACCAGGTTGTCCTCAGCGCCATGGAGTACGGCTTCATTGGCGGCTCGATGGGCGCCGTGGTGGGCGAGACCATCGCACGCGCCGTGGACCGCGCCCGTTTGGAAGGCAAGCCGCTCATCGTCGTCGCGGCCTCCGGCGGGGCGCGCATGATGGAAGGCGTCGTCAGCCTGATGCAGATGGCCAAGATCTCTACCGCTCTGGCCCAGTTGGACGAGGCCAAAGTGCCCTATATCTGCGTCCTCACCGATCCCACCACGGGCGGAGTCACCGCCAGCTTTGCCATGCTGGGCGACCTGAACATCGCCGAGCCCGGCGCGTTGATCGGTTTCGCCGGCCCCCGTGTTATTGAGCAGACCATCCGCCAAAAGCTCCCCGAAGGCTTCCAGCGCTCCGAATTTCTCTTAGAGAAGGGCTTCCTCGACGCGGTGGTCGAGCGCCACGACCTGAAAGCCTATCTGATCCGAGCTTTGGAGTTCTTGAAAACACCGGCCGTTGCATAGTCTTCATCGGCGACTCCATCGTCCACGCGCACAAACAGAACGGCCCGGCATCGCTGCCGGGCCATCGTTGATTGCTTGTCCTTGCGAGAAACTCGCTACGTTGAGACCCCTAGAACCCCAGCCGCAGCGAAAGCTGCAGGACGCGAACTGCCAAATCGGAGCCTGGGGGAATATTTGTGCTTTGTATCGTCCCGAACGGAATTCCGCTGGCCTCGGTGATATCTACAAGCGGCGGGTTGAAGTTCGGGTGGTTCAACGCGTTGAACGCATCGCAGCGGAATTTTAGTGTCACCCTGTCCTGATAGACCGGGAAAGTCTTTCCGAGTCCCAGATCCAGGTTGAAATATCCGGGTCCGCGCAGGTTGTTGCGGGTGCCTATATCGAATCCGGTGGGACCGGTAAATGCTCCTAGTGCGGATGTCGGACTTGTGAAATAGTTAAGGGCTGCGCCGCTACCGCCATTGATACGTGTCCTCAGCAGTGCAGTCGGTCCGATGAGGGTGGCGGGCGCATTGTTGGCGAAGCTGGCGACAAACGCGTTGGAGCTGGCATTGAAGGCAACCCCCGTGTGCCGGGATGGCAGGCCGCTGATCTCCCATCCGCCGATCACTTCGTTGAGCCAGACGGGTGCGGTTGCGCCGACAGCTTTTCCCCGGCCGAATGGCAGCTCATAAATGAAGTTGCCGTTCAGGTATTGTGCAACGTCGAAATCCGAGTTGCCGCGGCATTCGCGGGGCCGGTTAACATCGCAGATATAGCCATAGCCTTCGTTTCCGGCAAGGAAGTTGGCGACGGCCGAGACGTTGTCGATGGAGTGCGCCCAGGTATAGTTCAGATCGAATTGCAAACCATAGCCGACATTCTTGTGCAACGAGATCAGCATGGCGTTGTAGCTCGAGAATCCCTTGTTCGTCCATACCGTGTTATCGCCGTACTGAGACGCCATGCCGGCGTTCGTCGGCAGAATCTGGCCGAAGGGGAAACCGATTGTCGAGATAGATTGGATGGCATCGGCAAAATCGCCGCGCTGCGGGTATGGATATGCATCGTACGCAACCATCTCCGTATTACTGTTGAAACCTTGGGAAACTCCGTATCCCGGCGTAAGAACATCTTCAAACCAGGGCTGCGGAGTAACTGCTTCAATCGCGCCCAGCGGCCCCAATCCCACGTTCGCTCGCAGTTGCGTGGTCAGGCCCGCCATGGCCTGGGACATCGTCTGATTCGACAGGCCAGTACTATCAGGAAATTCGATCAGTTGGCTGGCATCCGCCTCTGCAAGCAACCGCCTGCCCAGCCGGCCCATGTAGGTCGCCTTCAAAATGTAGCCCTGCGGAAATTCATGCTGAACGCCGAAATTGAACTCGATGTTATAAGGGTTCTTCAATTGCGGGTTAATGAGAATGTTGAATTGTCCCTCGGGCAGGCCGTACGGATAAAAACCACCGTAGACATAAGGCTGATACGGCGTTGTGACATCGGGAGCGGTGGGCAAATCAGGCGGAGAGCTGATGCCGGCAAATCTCTGCGTTCCGCCCGTCGCAGGCGATAGGGTGGAAAGCGTAGTGACTGCATCGCCCGGAGTTCCGTACAAGAAGGAGCTGTTTGCCTCAAACAGGTAGGAACTCTGCAACTGCTGGAACTGCAGGGCATTGACGATGGTGTGGTCGTAAACGATGCCTGCTCCGCCGCTGATGACGGTCTTCCTGTCGAATCTGGGGTTGTATGCGAAAGCGAACCGGGGAGCAAACATTTTGTTGTCGGGGTTGTAGTAGCCCGCGCCATTATTGGCCTTGCCACCGTAGACATACTCCAAAAACGGAAGCACGGTGTAACCTGAGATGCCCGACAGGCTTTGCTCCTGGCGATCGGCCCAATATTGATCGAAGTTGAAGGGCGAGACACTTCCGCTCTCATAGATTAATTGCGCGGAGGCCTGATCTCCATGAGTCTCGTAGGGCACCGTGTAATTCTCATAGCGCAATCCGTATGAGATTGTTAGCTCCGGTGTCACTTTCCAGGTATCGCCGAAATAAAGTTCGGTCTCGTAGTAGCGGTAAGTAAGGGAAAGGCCCGAGCCAGTGGTCTGAACCACACCCTTGTTGTTGTAGTTGAAGTTGGTGCTGGTATCGGCAAAGGCGCCCAGCGCAGTGGAGAATTGAGCGTCCCAAATTGTAGAGGCGTAGGGAGCAGCACTGATGTCGGGAGGCCGGAGGGCGGGCGTAAGAGCGGTGAAATAGGTGTTGCCCGTTACGCCCACATTGGGAAAGTTATAGTTTTCCGCCGCAAAATCCTGCGGGGTTTCCCACTTGAATGAAGCGCCAAAGGTAAAGGAGTGCCTGCCCTTATCCCAACTAAAATCGTCGCGAAAGATCGGAATGGGATAGGTCCGCGCCTGGGAGTTGTTGCCGCTGCCATAAGGACCGCTGAGACCGGCAAAGCCGTACTGGTTGTCGCCATAAGGGTTGAAAGTGATATCAAAATTGAAATCCTCGTAGGTTTCGCCGTAGTATGCCTGGTTCAGCATATTTTTGCTGATTTGCCAGTTATGCCCCACTACCCAGGAATAGCTCTTGTCATAAAACGGGTACTCTAGTGTCGGATCGGCAGGAAACTGCTTGGGGTTTTCCACTGCGGCCCTTCTGGCCACAGTCCCGCGCCCGAAGATCTTCATTTTGTCATTAATGTCGTAATCGACCCTTTGTACGTAATTGTTCTCAGAATAAGGATCGGGTGAGTTGAAACGGTAACCCCCCGTGTTGACCGAATCGCCGACGTCGCCGGTGAGGTCATTGGCTACCGGATAACGGCTTTGGAACAGGGAGAGCTCAGTTGAATCCCAGCCGGTTCCCATGGGATCGAAACTTGCCACACTATTAGGCCCCGTTCCAGGCAGGGTGGTAATGGTGCCTGAAGAGTTGAGGTACGCAATTTCGCCGCCACGATAGCCCGTGCTATTGGTTCCCAGCGGCACCGTCCGGTCGACGAGCGTGCTGCGGGCATCGCGACGGGCGTTGTAGTCGAAGAAAAAGAAGGCCTTGTTCCTCAGGATCGGGCCGCCGATATTGCCGCCAAACTGGTTGCGGACCAGCGGAGGCCTGCCGACGCCGGCGTTGTTGTTGAACCAGTCATTGGCCTCGAGGTCGGTGTCGCGATGGTACTCCACCAGTGCGCCGTGGAATTTATTGGTGCCGGACCTGGTCACCAGTTCGAATTGGCCGCCACCGCCCTGGCCGGCGCTCGAAAGCGGTTCCCCCGTCACACCGCGGAACTCCTGCACTGAATCCACCGGCGCCTCGCCGACGATGTAACCAAATTCGCCCGTGGCGTTGTCGTTCATCTCCAGGCCATCCAGCGTTACGTTGGTTTGGTCGGTTCGCGCGCCTGTAACCGCTCCTTCCAGAGTGACGCCCGGCTGCTGGTAAAACAGCGCCGATGGGCTGTCTCGATTCTGAACCGGCAATTCGTTCAACATCTCGACTTGAAAGTTGTTGCCGACGGTTGCGTCGGTGGTATCCAGCGTCACGTCCTGATTGGCCGCCGACACCAGCACCACCTGCTCATTGCCACCAAGTTCCATGCGGGCATTCTGCGTACGGGTGGAGTCAATGTTCATGTAGAGCCCGGTGACGACAACGGGTTTGAAGCCGTCATGCTTGAACTCGATCTGGTAGCCCGGCCCCGGTTTGACCTGATTGATGGTGTAGGAGCCTACGCCGTTGCAATCGGTTGTGTATTTGGCGCCAGTCAGCGAATTCTCAAGTGTCACATGGGTGCCCGGGATCACGGCGCCCTTGGGGTCCTAACCACACCGGTTATGGATGCGACGGCCTGTGCCGTCAGCCTGGCTTGCGTCGTCAGACCAAGAACCAATACCAAAGAAACTTTTATCAGTGAGTTTCGCATCCCTAAGCCTCTTTCTCAGTAATGCCGGATTGGTAATTTTGCTGATTTGATTTGAGGTACGACCGCGGATTTTACATTCTGATTGTAAAGTTTGTTAAGTGTCAAGGTTACATTTTCGCAACTTCCGTTACATAAGCAGTAACCTGCGTTAGATTTACGGTTAAACCCCAGGCCGGCGGGATGAATTAGGAGAGCAGTTCGATAGAAATATATGACAAATAATGCTTTATTAACCCCGCGACGTTAATCGGTGCATTCCCTGGGGGGTTTCTCTACCCTCCACAAAAACAAACGGCCCGACTTAACTGCCGGGCCGTTTTCTATTCCCTATTCCCTGTTCCCTAATTTTTCAGATCCGCATCGGCATCAGCACATACCGGTACTTGTATTCCGCATCCGGATCTTCGGGCCGCATCTGGCCGGCGGACTGCGAGTCTTTGAACTCCAGCCGCACCTCGCCCTCGTTGCTCAGAGCCTTCAGAAAATCGAGAATGTAGCCGGAGTTGAAGCCCACCACAATCGGGTCGCCTGGAGTACGGCGTATCGATGGTGTCTTCGCTCTCGCCGGACTCGGTCGAGTTGGCGCTGATCTTCAGTTCGTTGCCTTCCAGCCGCAGCCGGATGGCGCCCGAGCGCTCGTCGGCAAACTGCGCCACGCGCTGAATGGCCGCCGAAAGCTCGCTCGACCGCACCACCGCAAACTTGGTGTTGTCGCGCGGCATCACCGCCTCAAAGTTCGGGAACTGCCCGGAGAGCTTGCGCGTGCTCAGCGTGCGATGGCCCACGCGGAAGAAGAGCGTGTGCTCGTCGTCGGCAAACTCCACCTTTTCGGCGTCTGAGGCCGACAGCAACTGCTGCAGCTCCTGCAGCGCCTTGCGCGGAATCAGCACCCGCTTCTCGCCGCTGATGCCTTCAAGCACCTCGTTGGGCTTTTCGACAAACGACAGCCGGTGTCCGTCGGTCGCCACCATGGCCAGCGACTCCGCCTTGATCACCAGCAGCGCGCCGTTCAGCGTGTAGCGCGACTCTTCGTTTGAAATGGCAAAGATGGTGCGCGCAATCAGCGTCTTCAGCGCGACCAGCAGAAATGCTGGTCGCCGTGACGGACGGGAACTCGGGCACCTGCGGATAGTTGGCGCGCGCCATGCCCACCATCTTGGTGTTCGAGCGCCCTGAGCGAATCTGCACCCAGTGGTTCTCCAGCAGCTTGATGGAGATGTCGCCGTCCGGCAGCAGCTTGATGTAGTCGTAAAGCTTGCGCGCCGGGATAGTGCACGCGCCTGGCTTCTTCACCTTGACCTCGGCGCTGGTGCGGATTCGCCTGGTCGAGATCGGTCGCGGTAATGTTCAGCCGGTCGCCCTCCGCCTCGATCAGAAAATTCGACAGAATCGGAATGGTGGTTTTGCGCTCCACCACGCTTTGCGTCGCGGTGAGTTCCTTCACCAGGTCCTGGCGGCTTACGGTTATCTCCATCGCTGCCCCCTGCGCGGCCGGCTTCTCCACTTCTGTTTCCACCATCGGCATAGGCCCACCCTCGCTCCAGAAAGCCAAATTCCTCTACTGGCCACACTCTACAACACATTGCGGCCAGGCGAAAGTGGCTGCCTTTTCTTCTTATTGATTGTATTCACCTTTGTCCTGGCCTGCGCGTGGAAAACAGGGGTGCTTATCTGGATACTGAGGCCCATTCCGGCTGGCCGGCTTAACCGCCGGTCAGCCACAAGGTGAGTCGCTGCCTGTAGACGGTCTTCGAGCAACCTCCAGTCCAGTGCGACGGGGATTGAGGAAAAGGATAAAAGAATAAAAGAAAAGATAGTAGTACCCGTAGTTCAGGCTGGAAAAGTGGATAAACTTCCGAAGTGGTTGTGGAGGTGGAACTTGACCTGCGGGTAGGTTTTCTAAATCGTGGCTGTGGAATTGAGGAGTTTTGGAAAAAGATGCTTGCACTGCCGCTCAGTGACCCCGGTTTCCCACTCTTCCCACAGGCTACGAAAAAAAGCCTGTGCAAAGCGGAAGATCTGTGTGAAAAGTGCGTCCGGAGCCGCTGGAGAATGCGGTTTGCCGAAGGCTTGTCTTCCACAAACGATTCCTCATTCACATCTGCACAAGTGTTAAGAGGGCAGAGAGTCGGCTTTGCACCGTAGTGTCCCGAGTCTGAAATACGCAACATAAAACTGGCTGTCATTCTGAGTGAACGGGGCCCCGAACGTCTTTCAGTTCGGGGGTGGTGAGTCGAAGAATCTGCGGTTGTTCCTCAATGAACTTCAGACTCACGACAGTAGTTGCAGATTCCCGTCCACGACCTCCAGTTCACAGCTTCCCATTTCAGCATCGAACCCACACAGATACTTTCAGATGCGGCAGTGAGGTGCAGCTTTAGCTCTTACACTTGCCTTGAGGAAGGAACTTCGGTCAATGACCATCGAAATTGGCCGCCTGGAAGATCAACTCCTGCACCTCTCAGCCGAAGGTGCGCCGGGAAAGGGGTTTTGCGATGCAATTTCTGAGCTTGCAAGAACCGGGCGATTCGAACAATTACGGGATATTCTGCCCGGCATCGTATACGACGAGCTTTGGAGCCGCTACGAGCACGACCCCGCGGCCTTTGTGGCGGGTTGGCGGATGCTTGCGCAGGACATGAGGCAGGGCTTTATCGAACACGCCCGCCAAAGGCTGACTTCTCTGACCCGCCTTCAGCAAGCCGATGAAAGCGTATCCGCCCCCGCCTGGCAGGAGATCCAGCGCGCCCTCGACGGCCAGCAAAACGATCTGTTGCGCGCCGCCTTCGCTATGGAGCTGCTAGAACTTGTCGAGCCGGCCGTCTTCCGCGCCACCCACCTGCGCGAATGCGTGGTGGAAGCGCCCAGCTCAGAGGATGCCGACCGCTATCTTGACGAAGCTACGCGCTGCTATTTCTATGGCCTCTTCACCGCCTGTGCTGTCATGTGCCGTTCCGTGCTTGAAGAAGCCATCAAGCAAGCCCTCCCCGCCTCGCTCACCCGCCAGGTCCGCACCCGTTACCGCAGCGCCGCAACACTGGGCAACCTGCTCCACGAGGTCAACAACAATCTGCTCCTCTCCGGCATCGACGCGGACTTTATCCCCGTAGCCAATGAGGTCAACGATACCGGCAAAAAAGCCGTGCATCAGGGTCTGCTCACCGAAGACGAAGCCCGAGCCTGCCTGCAAAGCGCCCGCCGGGCATTGCAATTGCTCTTGCGGAAGTGATCAGGTCGCGCAAGCTGCGGCCCAGGCGACCAAGTTCCCAGACAATGAGCGTGTCACCGTCCTCTAATGCCTTGAGGCAACAGAGCCGGACAGCCGCAACCTACCCGTTCTGCGCTGAGAAAAGGGTTGACTGATATATGCCATTGGCATATAGTTTTTCTATGCAGACGGTGGTCGAAACCCCGATGTTCCTGAGAGCCGCCGAAGCCATCTATAGCGAAGCGGACCGGGAAGAAATCGTGCGCACCATCGCCGCTTACCCGGAGGCCGGAGATTTGATGCCCGGCACAGGAGGATATCGCAAGCTGCGCTTTGCACGTTCCGGCATGGGAAAACGCGGCGGCGCACGAGTCGTATATCTGTACGGCGGTGAGGATCTGCCGATCTTCCTCATCACCGTGTATGCCAAATCGGAGAAGGGCAATTTGAGCAAGGCCGAGCAGAATGCCCTGGCCCCTGTGCCAAAATCTGGACAGCGAAGAGTTTCTTTGCCGAAACCAGGGGGAAGCGATGAGCAAATTGTTTAAAGAGATGACACAAGGAACGGCTGAAGCCCGCGCCTACATGGAAGGTGAGCGCAAGGGTTACAAGGTCACTCTGCCGGAGACCGTGGACGTGCGAGGTCTCCGCAAGCGCCTACGCCTGAGCCAGGGGCGTTTCGCGGATAGTTTTGGTTTGTCAGTGGATGCGGTTCGTCATTGGGAGTCTGGGCGTCGCCAGCCGGAAGCCGCTGCGCGCGCGCTTCTTATCGTCATTGCCGCCGACCCTGAATTTGTGATGCGTTCCTTGGCTAAAAGTGCTTGAACACGAGTAAAGGGTCACGCGACGAGTAGGGGGTAATCTCGTCGATGTCTATGCTTTCCCAGGTCTCAAAATCGAGACCTGGGCACCCGCAAGATGACGAGAGGGACGGATAAAATTATCGGACTTGATTGAGGCGAGGATTCACCATGGACACCGTTTGGCGTTATCTAACGTTTGTAAAATTTATCTCCCTTCTGGAACTCAGTGCATTGTGGATGAGTCGCTTGGGTAACTTGGAAGATCAATTTGAAGCTACTCTTCCCGACAAGACCAGAGAAAACATGATTGCTATGCACTTGAAATGGAAAACGACTTTCGAGGGGCGGCCCGAGTTGCAGGAACAATTAGCAGGCATGACTGATAGAAACGTCCAAGATGGTAGGCGTGTAATGGTGGTAAACTGCTGGTTTCTTGGAGAGGTTGAGTCTCAGCAAATGTGGAAAAAGTACGGAGGATCAACTGAAGGAGTCGCAATTCGTTCCACCTTGAGACGGCTGAATGAGAGCATCTTGGCAAAGCAGAAGTCTACGACCATCGGAAAAGTTAATTACATAGATTTTGCAGAGCACGATATGGGGGTCTCCAATGGCAGCCGGGCAGGCGAACGAGCCCTCATGAAGGCGAAAAGTTATTCTTATGAAAATGAAGTAAGGGTTGTGGCACATAATCTCGTTTGCCCTGGGTGCCTAAATCCCGACGGAAGTCCTCCTACAACAACCCAATTAGGTGGTCCTGGTATGTATGATCCCTGTCGGCCGGGCCTATATTTGCAGGTAAACCTTAAAATGCTCATCGAGGCAGTAATTACGGCACCGGGCGCGGCGCCATGGTTCCACGATCTGGTTGGCAGATTATGTAAGCGTTATCAACTCGACGCAACTGTTGAGAGGTCAAAACTGAATCACGGCTAACCAGGCGGGTGGCCCCGGTCCCGGCGAGATCTCCATACCACGCTGAGGGTGCCCCCGGTCCCTCGCCTCTGGGGACCGGGGATGCAGGCAATCCTGGTATTCACGGACAAGACACTCGTAAACCAGGAAGGCCCTCAAAATCCTTGAGGTTCGCGGTTAACAGATCATAGTCATTCTCCATCGCCTGAGCGGCTATCCAGAGATCGTTGACCCGTGTTCTCAGCGACCGGCCCGACTGTTTGCGGCCGTCATGCGATTTGGTAAGGTTTAGCAATTCCCTATTCCCTATTCCCCGTTCTTCTATACTGAACTTTCCATGTCTTATGCCGCGGCCATCGATCAACTGAATGCAATGGTGCCTGAGCTCTACACAAGCTCCGGCCAGGCCCGGCGTAAATTCTCGCTGGACGAGATTCGCATTCTGCTGGATGCGTTGGGCAATCCGCACCGCCGTTTTCCATCAGTGCTGATCGCGGGAACCAACGGCAAAGGCTCGACGGCGGCCACGCTGGCCTCGATTCTTACCACCTCCGGAATGCGCACCGGCCTCTATACCTCGCCTCATCTGCAGCGCGCCAACGAGCGCATCCGACTTGACCGCGTCGAGATCGACGACGACGCCTTCGCCGCCCTCTTCTTTCGCGTCCACGACGCAGCCCACCAACTGGTCCTCGACGGCCGGCTGCCGCAACTGCCCAGCTACTTTGAGATTCTGACTGCGCAGGCATTTTTGTACTTTGCCGAAAGCGGCGCGGAGATTGCGGTGCTTGAAGTGGGGATGGGCGGCCGGCTGGACGCAACCAACGTCGTCGATCCGCTGCTCTCCGTGATTACCGATATTTCGCTCGACCACACCGAGTGGCTGGGCTCGACCATCGCCGCCATCGCGCGCGAAAAAGCCGGCATTCTCCGCTCCGGCGGAACGCTGATTACCCTGCCGCAGCACCCTGAAGCCAACCAGGTTCTCGGCGAGGTCGCTGCCAGCCTCAATGTGCGCGCGGTGAATGCGGCGCACTTATATGCCGCCCATCGGCGCCGGTACAGTTGGTCCTTATACGGTCGAAGTTCTCGGCGAGTCCATCCAGGTGGATTCCCCGCTGAAGGGCGCCCATCAGCATCGCAACCTGGCATTGGCCATTGCCGCCGCCGCGGAGTTGGCCGGCATGCCGGGCTTTCCGGTTTCCCCGGCGACCATCGCGGAGGGCATTCGCCAGACGCGCTGGCCGGGACGTCTGGAACGTATCCACAAAGACGGCGTGGAATGGATTCTGGATGTGGCGCATAACCCCGCTGGAGCATGGGCTCTGCGCGTCTGGGCTGAACAGGCTTATTGCGTGAAAAGCAGTCCACGATGCCTCATCTTCGCCTGCCTGCGCGATAAGCCCATCGCGGAGATGGCGCAGATTCTCTTTCCGCTTTTTGATCAGGTGGTCTTGGCGCCCATCCACAGCGCCCGCGCCGCTGCCCTTGGCGATCTGATGGCCGCTGCCCAGGCTACGGGAACTCCGGCCGTCGCCGCCGAATCGGTCGGCCAGGCGATCGAGCTCGCACTGCAACAGGTTAAGCAGCGCGACGGCGAAGGCGTGATCGTCATCTCCGGATCGGTATTTCTCGTCGGTGAGGCGCGGCCCCTGCTGCTCGCCAGGAGGGGTGATTCACAATGAGCCGCCGGCCAAATCCGTTGCCCAGGTTCTATCGCTGGCGCACCAACCTGATCCAGACTCCGCTCTTCACGCTGATTACGGCCGTTTGCGGTTCCCTGGCACTGCTGATTTCGTTCGTGGATAAGAGCGGCCGCATCGCAGCACCGCATCGCGCAGATTTGGGCGCGGTCGCTGCGTGTGGTTCTCAGGGTCAAAGCTCATCGTCCGCGGGGCGGAGAATCTGCGCCGATGCCCGGTCGCCGTCTATGCCTCCAACCACACCTCCTACATGGATACGCCGGTGATCTTCGCCGGGCTGCCCTTCCAATTTCGCATTCTTGCCAAGAAGGGCTTGTGGCCCATCGCTTTTATCGGGTGGTACCTGGATCGTTCCGGCCAGATTCCCATCGATACCGACAATCCTCACGCCACGCTTCCAGCATGGGTGCCGGCGTCAAGGCCCTGCGCTCGGGAATGCCGCTGTTCGTCTTTCCCGAGGGCGGGCGCACCACCACGGCGAACTGCAGGCGTTTCTCTCCGGCGCGGCCTACCTCGCCATTCGCGCCCAGGTGCCGCTGGTGCCCATCGCGCTCAGCGGCGTCTTCGATCTGCTGCCGATTCACACCCACCATCTTTTATCCCGGCGAGCTGACGCTCAGCGTAGGCGAGCCGATCGAGACCACAGGAATGACCCCGCGCCAGGCCAATGAGCTGACCGCGCGACTGCGCGACGCCATCCAGAGCCTCAGGCAAGCGGCGAGCACCGGCGCCGGGGAAGCAAGTGGAGAAAATGCCCATCGCGCCGAGATTTGAACGATTTCAGCGCGCATTCAGGCCGGCGATCTTCCTCGATCGAGCCAGTGATTGAATATGGAAATTATGAAGCGCGTGCTGATCATTGGTTGTTCCGGATCTGGCAAGTCCACATTGGCGGGGAAACTTGCTGAACTTACAAATCTCCCTGTGTTAAATCTCGATCAGCTCTACTGGAAGCCCAGCTGGACAATCCCGGACGAGAAGGAATGGCTTGCCTCCCTCACTCGGGCTTTAGAGGAAGCAGGGTGGATCATGGACGGCCACTACAGCGCTACGCTCTCGACACGCCTCGAACGGGCGGATACGGTGATCCTGCTCGACTTCCCAACTCGGATCTGCGTCTTCAGAGCTTTCTCAAGGATGCTAAGAAATCACGGCAATACGCGGAGCGATATGGCGAATAATTGTCCGGAGAAGCTGGATTGGGAGTTCCTGAAGTACGTATGGACTTTTCGGCGTCGGATGCTTCCTCAGGCGATGAAGCAACTCAATGCTTTTCGTGGCCAGTTGATCGTGTTGCGAACTCCCGGCGAGGTGCGCCGCTTTCTTGACGGTTTTGCGTCCGGCAAGGAAATGGTTCCCGCCAGGTAATCTGGATAACGCCGGAAGCCCGTTCGGTTTTACACTGGTGTCTGGCCTATGACCGTCCATATCGCCATTCCCGAGCCCACCGGCAACAACTCAGCCTACAATGAGCGGGCACTGCCGCAGTATGTGAAGGCCATTGAAGCTACCGGAGCCACACCGGTGATCGTTCCGCTCAACGCGCCCCAGGAAAGAGTCGCCAGGCTGTTGGCGGGGGTGCAAGGGATTCTGCTGCCGGGCAGCCCCAACGACGTTGACCCGCAAAGATATGGCGAAGATCCGATTCCCGAGTGCGCCGAACCAGATCCAGCCCGCACCGCCGTCGACGAGCTGCTTTTACAGGACGCTTTCAGCCTCCACAAGCCCATCCTCGCTATCTGCGCCGGCGCTCAAACCTTGAATGTGTGGCGCAATGGCTCGCTGATTCAGGATCTGAAGACGCCGGTGGATCATCGCCCTGGCCGGGAAGTGGTTGAGGCGCACCCGGTGCGAATTATTCAAGGGTCAAGGTTGGCGCGCCTGGTTCCGAGCGGAGAACCCACGGAGCCCCAGGTCAACTCCAGCCACCATCAGGCCATTCGCTCAGTGGGCGATAATCTGCTGGTGACCGCTTTATCGCCTGAAGACGGCGTAATCGAAGCGGTCGAGCTGGACTCGGATCAGCAGTTTGTCTTAGCCGTGCAGTGGCATCCCGAGCGAACCTATACCCAGAGCGAATTTTCCCGCGCCATCTTTGAGGCTTTTGTAGAAGAAGCTGAAAGGTGGGAACCCCGCCGCATTGAAGATTCGGTAGCGCAGGGATGAGCGCTAGCTTCAGTCTTCCACAAAGGATCGGGTGCCCCACCCTTGCGACGTTTTTGTTTTTGTGGCAAGGGTGGGAGACCACAAATCTCAATTAGCTTTGCTTCGTGGAAAGAAATCAGGAGCGGGGTCATGAGTGAAGAATCTATCTCTTTATTTAAGCGACTCAACACCCTCTTGATCCAGGCAGGATACGACCCCGCTCGATCCCGCACTGGCCAGCCGCTTTGAGACCTACCTTTCGCTTATTCTTCGCTGGAATGCCCGCATCAACTTGACGGCAATTCGGGACCAGGGCGGCATTCTCTCCCGCCACTTTGTCGAGTCCATCGCCTGCGCCCGCGCGCTCCCGGTTGGAATCGCCACACTGCTTGATTTCGGTTCCGGTGCCGGCTTTCCCGGCATCCCCATCGCCCTTTGCCGGCCGGAGATCGACGTAACTCTTGCAGAATCAACGAGTAAGAAGGCAGCTTTCCTCCAGGAAGCGATCCGCGTTCTTGATATCACCGCCAAAGTTCATTCACAAAGAGCAGAGTTACTGCCGGATCTGTTCGATTGCGTCACACTTCGCGCCGTCGACCGAATGGAACTGGCCGTTCGGGCAGCGGCAAAGTTAATTCGCCCCGGAGGCTGGCTGGCACTGATGACCACGCGCAATGAAGTGGCCCGTCTGCAAGACGCGGCAGGGAGCTCCTTCATCTGGCCCAAAATGGTACCGCTTCCAGGCGAGGAACGATTGATTGCTCTCGGAGAACGGCGGAAGATCAATGTTTAAATTCCCGAGATCCTCAACTTAAGCAATCTGAACCAATACCGCGCTGAGCGCGGGAACATAGAACTGCAGTTGAGTGCCGCTTGGGCTCAGAATATAGGCGGCCGAAGGGGAGAAGGCCCCGTCGAGATTGACGCTGGCGCCCTGAATGGTGACCCCATCGGTTGCTGTGAGGCTCGGCGAAGAAGCTCCCGCGGTGAGTTGCGTCATTCCAAGCAGAGTGGCGGAACTGGCCGACTGTGGGAGCTGGGCTGAAATATCAAGATTCTGCGTGAGCTCCTTGTTGACGACCAGGAGATTCAGGCCACCAGAAGCGGTGTGGACCGCGTAGGCAGTTGCGTTCAGTCCACCGGCGGATAGCGCTGTTGAGTAGATCGTGCCCGATCCGGCGAGTGTGAAGAAGAGTATGCCGTAGTACTCAGGGCGCACTTCAGCGACGGTGCCGTTGTTATCGGCAATGGGAGTATAGGCCGCTCCGCCGCCGTTTCCGCCGCCCATCATGTTCACTCCCACGGCTCCTCCCAGTGCGCAGTCGAAGAGAAAGTCGATCACCCATAAAGAGGACGCATAGGTATCGCTTGCACCCGTCGCTCCGCCGTTGTAATAGGAGTTGCACTCCGTCATGGCATAGGGAATACCAATGGATTTGGCGCCGACCGACAGCATTGAGAGTTCGCTGACCAGGTTGGAGTCGGGTGTGATGAGGTATGCGGAGGTCGAGGTGGACTTCTCGCCGTTGGCGCGATAGTAGTGCTGAGTGAGAAGTGAGAGATCGCTCTTAGTAACAGCCTGCCCGAAGGGGATGGTCCAGTTTACAAATCCGGCATAGGTCAGATCGTAGGCATCACCTGGACCGGTAATGGTCACATCGGGCGTGGTGGCTACAATCGCACTGCGGAACTGGCTCCACAGAGCAATAAAGTCATTCACGGACCAATTGCTGGGGTAGTAGCTTCCAGGAAAGAGGTCGGGCTCGTTGCCGATCTCAATTCCCAGCAGGGACGATCCGAATTGCTGCGCCGCGTAGGCGACCTCGGCTGCGGCAAGTGCGGGCGTGGTAGCGCCTGTGGCAGCTCCGCCCAGATTGACCCCGTGGAGGCATTGCCAGCCTGCGGCTTTGACGAAAGCAGCGATTGCATTCACGTCGCTGGGTGCAATTTGCCCCGCAGTCTGGCCGGCTCCGTTCGGAGTCCAGACGTTCTGGTCGACCGAGTTTCCGCCGATGCGCAGTATGCTCGGACCCAGGCGCTTGAAGAGTCCAATGAGATCGGTATTTAAGGGCGTGAAGAGCGGCTCGTAGAGCGAACTTTTCTCGTAGGAAAGCCCTGCGAATGCGGGACCGATGGAGCCTGAGGCTGTGGAGCTAACGCCCAAGGTGGCCTGGGTTATGGGCCCGCCGGGGATGGGCTGCGGATTCGAATTCGCCGGAGGAGCCGGCGGTGGGACTGTTCGCTTGCTCGACGCAGAGCATCCGGATAGCAGCGACGAAGCAGCCAGGGCAACAGCCCCCTGCATAACTTTTCTACGCGTAAGCGAGGACGGGTCTGAGTCTGGCGGTACGGTGGGCATGGTCATGCGTCTTTCTGAACGCACCTTTATACCACAACCTTGGGCTGACGAAATCCGCCTTGTTCCACGTGGAACATTTTGGGAATCGGCCCCGAAATGGGAAATGTTCCACGTGGAACAAAATCAGGAAAATCCCCAATTGGCACAGTCTCAAATTGGAACACATCCAAAGAAAACCACCGACGCGAACAAAAATCACCTCTTCATGTAAAAAATTTCAGAAGTTTTCCACCGGAAGACCTCTTTCGTCCGCATCTCCCTGCCACAGCCTCCCCCGCCGCGAAGCCCTTCCCTTGCTTATATTTGCTCGATTTTCGCCCCTCTACTATCCCAGAAGCTTTCCACAGACGCGTCCCGTTCTCCACAGCGCAACTCCCTACCCGTTAACCTCCTTCGCTTTACTCTGGAATGCCATGGGAAAGATTCTCGGCGTTGTCAACCAAAAGGGCGGAGTCGGCAAAACCACTACGGCCATCAATCTCGCCGCATGCCTCGCTCTCGAAGGCTTCAAGATCCTCCTTGTCGACTGCGACCCCCAGGCCAACGCCTCCTCCGGCCTCGGCTTTCAGCGCGACGACAATCGCCATTCCATCTATGACGTACTCATGGGCGACTCCCCCGCTGAGCAGGTCATTCTCCCCACGGAAATCGACCTGCTCTTCGTTCTGCCCGGGTCCAAGAACCTGACCGGCGCCAATATCGAGCTCGCCACGGCAAGCGACCGCGCCCTCCGCCTGCGCCAGGCCCTGGCCCCGATTCAGGACAACTATGACCTGATCATTCTGGATTGCCCGCCGGCCCTCGACCTGCTCACCCTCAACGTCCTGGCCGCCGCAAACACGCTCATCGTTCCCATGCAGGCCGAGTATTTCGCCCTCGAAGGCATCTCCGAGCTCATCTCCACGCTCGAACGCGTCCGCGCCGCCTTCAATCCAGACGTCACTATCGAAGGCGTTCTGCTCACCATGTACGACGACCGCACCAACCTCGCCCAGCAAGTCACCGAAACCCTTCGCGAGTACTTCCGCGACCGGCTCTATCACACCGTAATTCCACGCAACATTCGGCTGGCCGAGGCGCCCAGCCATGGCAAGCCCGTGGCGCTCTACGATCCCCGCTCCCGGGGAACCGAGGCCTACTTCGAATTGACTGGGGAGTTTCTTGCCCGCAATCACATTGAGAGCCCCCGAGCGCGGCCCGCAAAGCTGCTGCCTCTAAAGGCTCTGCCAAGCCGGACTCCGCCGCGGATGACGAAGTCAGAATCTGGCCATACTTCTGACGGCCGCTCTTGTTCGTTCAGAAACCGCACACATCGCCGGATCTCCGGCAACGACGATTGTTTAACCCCGGGCGATCATTGCCCGGATTGAGGATTTGAAATATGACCACCGCCGCCATCGATCCCAAACGCCGCGCCCTGGGCAAGGGCCTGGATTCCCTTCTCCCTCGCGTGCAAGCTCCCGCAGCCTCAGCTGATGCCGAAGGCGGCAAGCCCCGCGAGATTCCTCTCGATCAGATCGATCGCAATCCCTTCCAGACCCGCTCCCATGTGAACGAGGAGCAGTTGGCCGAGCTGGCCGCCTCCATCACCGCCAACGGCGTCGTGCAGCCGGTGCTGGTGCGTCCGCTCGCCAACGGCCGCTTTCAGCTCATCGCCGGAGAGCGCCGCTGGCGCGCCTCGCAGCTTGCCGGCAAGGCCACCATCCCCGCCATCCTGCGCCAGGTCTCCGACGAGCAGGCGATGGAGATCACCATCGTCGAAAACCTGCAGCGCGCCGACCTCAACCCCATGGAGCAGGCCCGCGCCTTCGAGCGGCTCTCCCGCGAGTTCCACATGACCCAGGAGCAGATGGCGCAGCGCACCGGCAAAGATCGCGCCACGGTCGCCAACTTCCTCCGTCTGCTGCGCTTGCCGGCCACGGTGCAGGCCCGCGTCGAGTCCGGCGAGCTCAGCTTCGGCCACGCCCGCGCGCTGCTGGCCTTCGAACACGCCGAGGAGATGGAAAAGGCAGCCCAGCGCATCATCGGACTTTCGCTTTCTGTTCGCCAAACGGAGAACTATGTCCAGGGCCTCCTGCACCCCGAAAAGTCAACAAAAAAGGAACCCAAAACCGAGCCCGCCATCGATCCCAACGTCCGCGAAGTCCAGGAACGCTTGCAGCGCGCCCTCGGCCTCAAGGTCCACATTGAAGACCACAACGGCCGCGGCAAAGTCATCATCGAATACGCTAGGCTGGAAGACTTCGATACGCTGCTGGAGCAGTTGGCGGGAGACTGACGCGCCTGTTCAGAAATTCTATGGAATAAATGAAATTCTCCAGCTCGCAAACCATGCGGGCGAAACCTCATCTGCCTACCAAAATCCAACGATGAGCAGGCTTGCATAAAGAGACGACAGCGCCAGCGCACGCTGGCCGACCTTCTTGAGAGGAATCTGGAGCCGGGCGTAGTCCCGCTGGCTGCGGAGATCGTACGCGTAGCCCATAACAGCCACCAGCAGGGCCAGCGCGATCCAGCCTCTCATGATGACGTGGCGATAACAGCAGCGCAGACCAGCGCGATCAACGAGACTTGGGCAGCGCGACGGAATTGTTCACTGGCGGGTGCGGTTCCGCGCGACGCGATTACGCGCGTCCAGCCGCGCATGCACCACCAGGATTCCCGCAGTGGCTTGCATCGCCATCAAAAGCCACAGCCACCAGCACCAGGGCGCAATGGTTCCGGTTGCCGACAGGGACGTCGCCAGTGAGCTGGATGTGAGAGCCGCAGCACTGGCGATCTGAAACAGCGTCGAGCGCTGACGGTTCTTCACATTGATCGCGATGGCCAGCGCAGAGAAGACTCCAACGCCCAGGCCCATGGCCACGATCGCTTTGAGGGGCCAGGCAGCCAGGAGCACCAGGCCGCTCAGGATAAGGATAGCCATCCAGCCGGCGAACCACCGCGCCGCCACGGCGGTCTCCGGATGCGGCTGTTTCCAAATAAAGCGTTGCCGCGCCAGGATCACCATTGGATCTTTGGCGGCCAGCGCCGCGAATGCTGCCGTCAGAGTGGCAAGCTCGCACCAGCGCCACTGATGGGCAAGAATCGCCGCACAAACAATAGGCGTCAACAGCATCGCCGTCGCCCCATGCTCGCGTGGCAGGAACCGATGATTTTGATGCTGTTCTCTGGGCCTGCCAATGGTTGCTTCGTCCTGCATTCTGGAATCTCCATATTCTGCTGCCATCGCCAAGGCAATTGCGAGCTTGAGCGAACACGTACCTTGCTGACTGTCACGTTCGCACAAATCGCATCGCAAGTGCTGTGACTTTAGTCATATTCGGGCGGGTTTGCGCGGGCTATCGTGAATCGCAGAAGGAGATCCATGTTGACTGAAGACGTATCCCACCACCGAGCGAGTGCAACGCCCCAAAGCCCCCGGCAAAGCAGAGGAAACTTCTCGTGCGCCGGCTCAAGCCCGACCGATCGCAACAGATTCGCCGCGCTGTGCAGTTCGCTTTTCTTCTGCTCAACGCATATATCGGGGTCCGGTTTGTTCTGTGGGTCCGGTATTTATGAGAGCCAGGGCAATTCGCGTTATATCGAGCGGCCCTGCGGGCGTGGACGGCTGGTTGCCGATCGCCGGCCTGATGAACCTGAGATATTTTCTCGTCACTCACCACATTCCGGCCATCCATCCGTCGGCGATGGTTCTTCTTTGCGTCTTTCTCCTCTCCAGCTTGCTGGTAAAGAAGTCGTTCTGCTCCTGGCTCTGCCCGGTCGGCACGGTTTCAGAGTATCTGTGGAAGCTGGGCCGCAAGCTGTTTCGCCGCAGCTTCGACTTGCCGGCCTGGCTCGATCTTCCCTGCGCAGCCTCAAGTACTTTCTGCTGGCTTTCTTTTTCTTCGTTGTTTTCACCATGACGGCGCAGGACCTCGGCGATTTTCTTGTGTCCCCGTTCGGCATCGTGGCAGACGTCAAGATGCTCAACTTCTTCCGCAACATGGGCACCCTCGGAATCGTGGTGCTGGCGGCGCTCGTCGTGCTCTCGGTCCTGATCCAGAACTTCTGGTGCCGTTTTCTCTGCCCATACGGCGCACTGATGGGCATCGTCTCCGCTTTCAGCCCGGTCAAAATTCGCCGCGACGCTCAAGCCTGCATCGACTGCGGCAAATGCAACAAGGCCTGCCCGTCGCATCTGCCCGTGGACGGCTGGTGCAGATCCGGTCGGTCGAGTGCACCGGCTGCATGGAGTGCGTTGCAGTGTGCCCGGCGGAAAACGCGCTGCAGCTCTCGCTTCCGCCGCGCAGGCCTCGCACCTCCGAGCGCCTGCCGGCCGAAGCAATTGCAGCTCGATGGCGGCATCGCGCGCTCAAGCCGCAGATAGTTGCAGCGGTGCTGGCGCTTGTGTTTTTTGGATTGATAGGCGCGGCGCGCGCCACCGGCCACTGGCAGACCAACATCCCGCGCGAAATTTACATGCAGCTTGTGCCCAATGCGGACAACTACGGCCATTGACCATCGGCTACTGGCGCTGCCGTCAGCAGCGCGCTCAGCCCGTCTTTATCTTTCAATACAATCTGCCGTGCGTCCACATCCAGCAGGCCCTCGGCCTGTAGCCGCATCAGGTTGCGCGAGATCAATTCGCGCACGGTTCCCAGCTGGCTGGCCAACTCCTGGTGGCTTGCCGGCAATTGAAATTCAATTCCGCGCTCGGTCTGCTTGCCTTCGCTCTCAGCCAGCCGCAGAAGCAGGGCGATGAGCCGCTGGCGAATGGTGGTGAATGAAAGCTCCTCGATGATGCCCACCAGCCTGCGCAGGCGCGCGCCCACCACTGCCAGCATCTTGAGCGCAACCTCGGGGTGCTCCATGCAGAACGCGTGAAAGTCCTGGCGCGAGATAAAGGCAATCTCCGCATCCTCGACCGCCATGGCAGAGGCCGGGTAGCGACCACCGTCGAACACCGGCAACTCGGCCACGGACTCGCCCGCATGGTTCATCGCCAGCACCTGCTCGCGTCCATTGACCGAGGTTTTAAAGATGCGCACCTTACCCCGCGCAATGATGTGCAGCCCGTGGCAGGGCTCGTCCTCTGAGAACAGCAACTCGCCGTTTTTGAAATGCTTGCGCACTGTCCGCGCCGCCAGCGATTGAAACTCCGCCCGCGACAGGCTTGACAGCAGCGCGGTTTTTTCCAGGACGGCTGCCAGATCGATGCGTTCGCTCGCCATGGGAAAAAGTCTAGCGCACCGCATCGAATTTGCGCCGTCGATTTATTCCGCCCGGTGACTAAAGTCGCTGCGCTATGCCCGCAGCCCTCCTAGGGTGATTCTGAGGAGAACATCATGACTACATCAACACATACCGTTCGCGAGATTGCTCTTGAGCAACCATCTTCCATTCGCGTCTTCGAGCACTTCGGCATCGACTATTGCTGTGGCGGCCGCAAACCGCTGGCCGAAGCCTGCGCCGCCAGCAATCTTTCCGTCGACGAAGTTCTTGCCGCGCTCGAGGCCGCCGCAAAGACCGACGCGCCCCTTCCCTTTGACTGGCCGCAGGTTACTCTGCGGCAACTGATTGAGCAAATCGTCGCCACACATCACTCGTATGTGAAAAGAGAACTGCCCCGCCTGGCCGTGCTGGCGCAAAAGGTTGTCAATCGCCACGGCGATACGCAGCCGCATTTACTCGCGATGCAGAAGGCGCTCGCGCAACTCGACGACGAGTTGACCCACCATCTCGTCAAGGAAGAGAACATTCTGTTCCCATATATAGGTGGCCTTGAAGCCGCACAGGTCTCAGGCGGTGCCCTGCCGGATGCGTGCTTCGGCACCGTGGCCAATCCCATCGCCATGATGACCAGCGAACATGATGCCGCCGGTGCGCTTCTTGCGGAGATTCGCGCCCTGAGCAACCAATTCACCACGCCGGCCGGCGCATGCCCCACTTATCATGCTTACTATGACGGCCTGAAGGAATTTGAGCAGGACCTTCACCAGCACATTCATCTGGAGAACAACATTCTGTTCCCCCGCGCCATCGACCTGGAGGCTTCTGCCATCAGTACTGCAGCTTAGTTGCCCTCCGCTTCAGATGGATTCGACCGCCGCTTCGTTGGTCGATGCGGTCACCTTCCAAAATTATTCAGTTGATGCGGATGTGCCTGGCATTCTTCGAACCTGTTTTCCAATAAAATCGCACTGTTCAACTCCGGCATCTTTGCCAAAGTTGAGCAGTGCGATTCAAGCTACTACTCTGCAAGCATTATCTAACTCTTTACTCCATGGCTATTCCGCCACGTAGGTATAGTCGGCGTATTGCCAGGCTCCGTTGATCAGCCAATAGAGCCGGGCATAGATCGTTGATCCATCGGATGGCAGTCCGCTTACAGTCTCGGTCGTCGCCGTCACATTCCCCGAGTTGTACAGGTTTCTCGAGCCCACGCCGGTCGAGCCCACCCAGAGTTCAAAGTGTGTGGCCGTGTTCCCGGGCGTCCATGCAAAGGTTACGCTTGTGCTTGACAGCGGGGTTGTGGTGTTAGGAGTAGGCGTGGTCAGCGCGGCAGGCGTCGGCGAGCCGGTCGACACATAGGTGTAGTCGATGGATTGCCAGGCTCCGCTGCGCAGATAGTAGAGCCGGACATACACCGTCTCCCCGTTACTGGGCAGGCCATTCACGGTTTCGGTTGTGGCCGTCACATTGCCCGAATCATAGATGTTGTTCGACCCCACCCCTGTGCTGCCCACCCACAACTCAAAGTGAGTAGAGGTGTTGCCCGGCGTCCACGAGAATGCCACGCTGGTACCCGTCAGTGGAGTCGTGGTGTCAGGAGCTGGAGTAGTTAGCACCGGTGGAGTCGGTGAGCCCGATGCCGTGAATGTGTAATTGACTCTCACCCAGGATCCGTTGATTAACGAACAAAGTTGTACATACAAAGTTTCGCCGTTGGTCGGCAAATTGTTCACGGTCACGGATGTGCCCGTCAGACTACCCGAACTGTAAACGTCAGACGAATTCGGACTGCTGCTCGACCCCGCATAGTTTGTGCCTATGTCGAGTGCGAAGATCGTGGCGAAGTTTCCGGGAGTCCATGTGAACGTCACGCTGGAACCCGTCAGTGTGGTGCTTGGGGTGGGCGCGGTCAGCATGGCAGCCGTCGGCGAGCCGTAAGCCACGTAGGTGTAGTCAGTTTCATGCCAGGTTAAGCCGATCAGCCAATAGAGCCGTACATTCAAGGTTTGCCCGTTGCTCGGCAAATCGCTCACGGTCTCGGTCGTGGCCGTCACATTTCCTGAGTTGTACAGGTTGCTTGAGCCCACACCGTTTGAGCCCACCCAGAGTTCAAAGTGCTTCGCAGTGCTGCCCGGATTCCATGTGAAGGGCACGCTGGTGCCAGGCAGCTGGGTACCCGGAGTGGGACTGGTGATATATGCCGGCGTGAGAATAGTGTAGGTCGCTGATGCCACTTCGCTGCTTGCACCCCCGGATTCAATAGCAATCGCTTCCACCGTCGTAGTCGTGGAAATCGTAATCGGACCCGAGTAGGCTGTCGAGCCGGACGTAGGCGTCGTCTCGTCAGTCGTGTAGTAGATTGTTGCGTCCGGGGACGGTGAGCTGATGGTCACCGTCACGGCCGAGATGTAGTCTCCGGCCGCCGGACTGAAAGTCGGCATGGCCGTTGCGATCTCGATTCCTTCAATCGATGCGTTATCGACCACCGTGACGAATTGGATGACGATTTGGCCAGAGGAATTTGCAACCGCGCTGAACTGCTCGACGACCGCAGTGTTCGCTCCGCCCGCGGCGGCAAACTGATCGAAGTCCGTCAGCACCTGCGTGCCGTTGATTAGAACGTTCTCTTCGCGTTTTCCGGCAGACGTCCAATAGATCTCGGCAAAATGCAGACGCACCGTGTAGATGGTTCCGGGCGTAAGACCGGGAAGGGTGTAGGTGAAGTTGCCATAGCGCTGCGATTGGTAGACGGCTTCGGGCGCCGGCTCGATCACGTTGGCAGTATTGATCGTCGCCGTGGTCGAGAATGTCTTTCCACCCGAATAATACTCGTCGGCAATGTAACTGTCCGCGTCCGCTCCACCAGAGTTGATGTCCAATATGTCACTGCCACCGCCATTGCTGATGTTGTACGCCGCCGAACCCACATTGCTGTTGACATAGTCACTAGCCGTAGCAATAGCCTTCAGCGTCTCCGTGGCGGAGACCGTGATGGCCGAGCTATAGACGCTCGAACTGGTCGTCGGCGGGATGCCGTTGACGGTGTAGTAGATGCTCGCATCGGGGGTCGAGTCCGAGATTGTCACCGACTGCGCCGAGGTGTACGTCTTCCCCTCCGGGCTGAAGGTTGGCGTGGCCGCCGTTGGTGCGTTATTGATCTCGATTCCTTCAATCGACGCGTTATTGATCACCGTGACGAATTGGATGACGATTTGGCCAGAGGAATTTGCAACCGCGCTGAACTGCTCGACGACCGCAATGTCCGCACCACCCGCGGCGGCAAACTGATCGAAGTCCGTCAGCACCTGAGTGCCGTTGATAAGAACATTTTCTTTGCGTTCCCCTGCGGACTTCCAATAGATCTCGGCAAAATGCAGACGCACTGTGTAGCTGGCTCCGGGTGTGAGACCGGGAAGGGTGTAGGTGAAGTTGCCGTAGCGCTGGTGTTGGTATACGGCCATCGGAGCCGGGTTGGTCACGTTGGAAGTATTGATCGTGGCCGTGGTCGAGTATGTCGTTCCGCCCGTATAATCCTCGTCGGCTGCGTAACTGCCGATAGCCACTGTACTGCCAGTAGCGATGTCCAATACGTCGGTTTGCGAAAAAGCCACCTTGCCGCTCCCACAGAATGCGAGGAGGAGGAGGAAAATGCTGAAAATTTTCAGCGCACTGGAGTGAAGGCGAAACTTCATCCTGGAGGAGAAGAATTTACGAATTTTCATGATGCGACTCCTTTTGGTCCCGGCGTGTTAGGAAGGTTGTTGAATTCCGGCGTGCGAAGGTGGCCTGATTGACCGTGTCTAATGCGGAAATGTTGTAGCTGGCCTTCAATAGTATCTGCGCTCCCCCGCCCGTCCGTCTGCCTCTTGTTCCCTGCTTTGCCGAATCCACCTAACATAAACCATCCGCCGCCGTTCCCGGTACCGTTTGGAACTGACGTGCAGGTGCCAGCTTCAACGCCACATCCATCTACGGCTACAACCAGGTTTCCTGGTGTGAACATCGGGCTCTCCTTTGCGAACGCACCCATCACCAGGACGGTGGAGAGCAGAAAGAACAGTGCAAGAGAGACGAATCTCCTGTTACTTACTTTGCGCTTGGTGTTATGTCCCTTTTTCCTCTAGGACGAACGTGGGAGATCTTACATCATACCTGTCGCTTTGATCTATAACCCAAACAGGCTATAAAAAATCTGTTCAAAAATGAACAATCAATAGATAACTTGACCGCGCATGGGAGCTACCGGTGGTTCTTCAATCCAAACGATCAATTGCCGAGTGTTACGTTTATAATTCTGATTAGAATCGAGTTAGCATTGTTTTGCAGCAATGTTGCGTGATTCTGCGCAAAACTGTGGAAAATGGCGGCAAGCAGCCTGGCCCAATTTTCTTCCCAGTCTGAGGCCTTGCTCTTCATAAACTCGTCCGTGGCCAATGATTCAATCAGACTTAGGTTGGTTTCACCGCGGCGGCGCCAGTCCGCGCGGTCACCTTCCAGTCGAGCAGCTTGGCTTCTCCTCCCACGGTGAGCGCCAGCTTCTCAATCGGTAACTCGCCTTCAATCATATCCACCTTCACCGAATGGCCGTCTAGTTCGATCGTTCCAAACCCTGACGCCGTGGAGAAAAAGCTCTTGAATGGGCGAATGTTCAACCGCGGGCCGAACCAGAGCGTCTTTTCGACGGCTGAGTAGCGGAAGCCTGAGAGCGCGCCCATCAGCGCATAGCTCGACATGGCCCGTGCATACCAGTTGCCGCACTCATATTCATTCCAGGGATTGCGCGTCTTCCCGTCGTAGCGGCTGCGCGCGGCCTTCACAATGGTCAGCCCCTCTTCCACCAGGCCCTCGTGGATTAGATGCGAGGCTACCTGGTATTCAATGCCGGTCCACACCTCATCGGAGTAGGGAAAAGGCAGGGTAGGTTTGCCGCCGTTGGGCCAACTGCAGACGAGCAGCCCCGGCTCCCGGCCTAGCGCATAGCCCGGCCGCTGCGCATTGGCATGCTGGCTGAGGTCGGTCTTGAAGTTGTTTTTGAAGATGGCCTGCAAATTTGATCGCACGTTCTTACGCGTCAGCGGCGTTTCGATGCCGTAGATCCGCGCCATCCACGCCCCGAGCACACCGTCGGAGAGGCATCCGCTTCCATACTGATAGCGCGGGCCTTCGCGCTTCAGCAGTTGCTGCATTTCGCTGCTCTTCGCGTCCACATCTGCCACGGATTTGGCAAACGAAGTGTCACGCAGGCCCAGGTACTGCACCTTCTGATCGTAGTATTCACCGTTGAAGAGCTTTTCTTCCATGAAGTGCGCGCATTTTTCAGCCAACTCCGCATAGGTTCCCGCATCGGACGGCTGGCCCACAGCCTTCGCCATCTGCGCCATGGCTGAAAGCGCTCCCAGATAGATGCTGGTGCACATTCCGTCCGGACCCCAGAACCATATGTCGTATGTATTGTGGTGAGGCTCAAATAGCCCACCCTTATGATCCGGGTCCCATGCGCCGATGCAGTAGTCCAGGCTGCGCTTGGCCAGCGGATACATTTTTTTCAGCCAGTCGCTATCGCCCGAGATCTGCCAGTCGCGATAGACCTTCATGATCCCGCCCAACTGCCCATCGGCAGCGGCCGGCCCATCGTGATCCTTCGTGGGACCGTCGGGAATCGCACCGCGAAAGGTCACGTGGCCGCGCTCATCCATTGAGCGAACCAGCTCCAAATCGCGCAAAGTCCGCTCCAATTGCGGGTAAAGATGAGGAAAGGCCTGGGCGTAGTTCCACACATGGGTGCAGGCGCCGTGGCAGCAGCCTTCATCCGGAGAACAGCCTTCCCAACCCCACAGATTGCCATTTTCCTCGCGCAAAACCGTGGGCGATTTCAGAATGCCCAGGTCTGCCGAGACAGCGTCCAGCACATACGGCGGCAAGGTGGACGAGAACAGCGCCTCCTTGAACTTCGCCGTGCGCTCCCGCAGCGAAACGTATTCCTGCTCTACATAAAGTGCAACTTCGCGAGCGTCCTTCCAAACGCCGGCATAGTAAGGTCGCCACAGTGGCGGCAGGCCTTCCGCGCGGGTGTGGCATCCGCGCTTGCCTTCGACATCGGTCGCCGGCTTTCCGCCCTGCTCAAGGTAGCAGTTGGGAAAGTGCCACGTAATGACAATCGGATAGGTCTTGAATTCGCCCGGCGCCAGTTTGCCTTCCATCAGAATGGACGCTCCATTCCGGCCGCTGGTATCCACGTTGTTCGACCCCTCATTGGCGGTAAACGTTCCCGTGGAAACCTCGCGCCACAGCGCCGACAAAGCATCAAAGCCCCATTGGCTGCGCACCCACATTCCCTTAATGCGTATGCTGCGCGGCGTTTCGCCGATCACGGTCAGTGTGGCGCTGCCGTAGGCCTGCGCATTCGGCGCTTCGTCATTGCTCAGGAAGACTCCCTTGCCGGGGATCACGGTATTCTTCGAACCAGATTCATCCTTTTTGCATCCCGGCGCTAGATGCGACAAATGATATGAAAACTCGTACTCCACAGGCTGGTGAGAGGAGTTGCGAAGGGTATATTCCAGAATCACGCACGGAATTCCCGAGTTCTTATCGTCCAGCGGGATAAACGGATTCCAGCCGGTCAACTTCACCTCAAGCGGAATCAACGAATCGCTGAGCTGGACTTCTCCGAATGGATACTCCCCTTTGAATGTGCATTTTTGAAAGCGCGGAAAGCCTTCGAAACCCCCGCGGCGCAATCCCTGCCCCTGCAAACCCTGGTCGAAGATCTTGAAGGGCGGAAACGGCCCCTCAACGAGCTTGGTCACGCTCGATGATCCCTTGATGTGCAGAATTGCAAAGGCAGCTTCAGGGGAGTTGCAGGTAAAGCCCTCCGGCAAAGCCGTGGTCTCCGGCCTCTCGCGAATGGAGAAATCCTGCAATCCACCGTACCCGTTCAAACAAACGCTGCCGGCCCCGATTCCACCCATCGGCATCGCAACCTGGGTAGCCTTGTCGCCGCTGAAGGTGCGTTGCGCTGCGCCCTCGAAGAGTTCTTTTGACGAGTAATGAGCCGGCGTGTTCGCGGGCTCTTCCGTGGCGCACTGGCCGGGCGCATCCGTCTGCGCGCTCACTACCGTGGTTGCAGCGGCCAATGCCGCGGAAGATCCCGCAACCAGAAACTCTCTGCGAGTGGACTTTTTAAAGAAGGACATGGAATCTCTCCAGGTGGATAATTCAATCAGAGCGGGAAAGCTCTAGTTCACACCACGGCAATTCTATTCCAGTCAGCAGCCAATTCGAATAGGCTGGCTGATCACCGTGACATTCTCGCCTTGAGGCTAGGATAGTATGAGGTCGTTACGTCGTCGACGCGCCATCCTTTGGGAGTCATAACTAAGTGCCAAGAGACTCTATATTTCTCGTGCGGCCCAAGCTTTAATAAGGCAGAGACTTCGGCACTATTAGAACTTGCTTGGGCTATTGAAAGCCTCGAGAATTTAAGCCCTGCAGGGCAACCGCAATATGGGTCACCTTTCTTTTTCACATCCTCTAGGAAGTAATGACAACCGCAAATTCTGGCCCACACTATATGGTCCACGGGGCAAGATCGATGCGCGGTGAAACAGCCCTTACCAAACATCGCATCAAGAAACTCGGGAGAATATACACTTTCATCCATGTCCAGGATCATCTGGCCTCGCTCGCCTGCATTCGCTAACTCAAGGACCCTTCTCATGAAGTGTTCGGGGGTCTCGGTGCTCGTTGCTGAAGCAGATATCTGAGCTGCAGCACTCCTGTAGGACAAGATGGACGCGAGTAGGATCACCATTTTAAGGAGTTTCATACATTGATGTTGTAGCATGAACAGCAATCCTCTGGCGCACTTTAGCGGCTGTTGGCATTTCCCAATATGGAATCAGAGGGAATGCTCTAACGAAACTAACGACACTAATACGGAACTGTCCACGCGACTCACCCCCGCACCGATGCAGTAAAATTCTCCTTCGCGTAGATTCAAGGAGTCCCGATGCGCCTGTCCTTCTCTAGATCGTTCAGCTATCTTTCCGCTCTGGCCCTGCTTGCCTTCATCCCAACCCTCCACGCTCAGCAAGCCCCCACCCCCGGCCAGCGCTGGACCGAGGCCCAGGCCAATGCCTGGTACGCCCAGCAGCCCTGGCCGGTGGGCGCAGATTACCTGCCCTCCAACGCCATCAACGAGCTGGAGATGTGGCAGGCCGATACCTTTGACCCCGCCACCAACGACCGCGAGCTGGGCTGGGCTGAAGCCATCGGCATGAACACCATGCGCGTCTTTCTCCACAACCTGCTCTGGGAGCAGGACCCCAAGGGCTTCCAGCAGCGCATTGACGCGTTTCTCGTCATCGCCGCCCGCCATCACATCCGCCCCGTCTTTGTCCTCTTCGACTCCTGCTGGGAGCCGTTCCCCAAACTCGGTCCTCAGCATCCGCCCATCCCCGGCGTGCACAACTCCGGCTGGGTGCAAGCCCCCGGGGCAGCGGTCCTCTCCGATCCCACCCAATATCCGCGCCTCGAGAGCTACACCAAAGGAGTGATAGGCGCCTTCGCCAACGACCCCCGCATCCTCGCCTGGGATCTGTGGAACGAGCCCGACGACGGCGACGCGGACTCCATCGCCAAAGGCGATCCGAAGAACAAAAACGAAATCATCATCGGCCTCCTGCCGCAGGTCTACGCCTGGGCACGCAGTGCCCACCCCACGCAGCCCCTTACCAGCGGCGTCTGGCACGGCGATTGGACCTCGCTCAAAACCATGCCCCCACTAGCCCGCATCCAGATCGAGCAATCTGACATCATCACCTTCCACGACTACGGCTGGCCCGAGACCTTCGAGAAGCACGTCAAGATGCTGGAGCAATTCCACCGCCCCATCATCTGCACTGAATATATGGCCCGCAACCTGGGCAGCACTTTTGATACCATTCTCCCCATCGCCCGCGAGCACCATGTAGGCGCCATCAATTGGGGCCTGGTCGCCGGCAAAAGCCAGACTTATCTGCCCTGGGACTCCTGGAAGCGCCCCTACGTCAGCGACCAGCCCGCGGTCTGGCAGCACGACGTCTTCCACGCCGACGGAACGCCCTACCGCCAGCGCGAAGTGGAGATCATCCGCAACCTGACCAGCGGGAAATAGGCGCTACACATCTGAAAAACTCGATCCGGAGGGAGGCGGGGGTTTTAACCCCCGCATAAGGCCGAAAGAATCGGTGATGGCTTTAGCCTCGGAGGAAACCGACCCACGACCGAAACTGGACTATTGAGAGGAATCGCGATGAAAACATTAACGATCTGTATCGCAATAACCGCAGCAGTGTTGGCTACCGGCACGCCCGCCCAGCAATCCCCGATTCAAGGCTTCGCCAACGTCCACCCCATCGACGCTCATGTTCACGTCTATACTGAAACTCCGTCGATCAATGCGTTCCTGATCCGCAACAACCTGCACTTCATTGATATTGCCGTCCTCGACGACCGTGACCCGTTCTACAAAAGCTTCACGGCTCAATACGACGGAGTGGAGAGCGTAATTCACGGCACTCCGGGCCATGTATCCCTATGCACAACCTTCAGCCCCTACGATTTCGAATCCCCCACATTTGCCGATCGCGTCATCAAGCAGTTGAACGAGAACTTTGCGCAGGGCGCCGTCGCGGTAAAAATCTATAAAACCATCGGCATGGAGATCAAAAAGAAAGACGGCACTTACCTGATGCCCGACGATCCGGTCTTCCAGCCCATCTACCAGGATATTGCCGCGCACAATCGCACCGTCATCGCGCACCTGGCCGAGCCCACCTCCTGCTGGCAGCCGCCCAACCCCGCAAGCCCCGACTATTCTTACTACAAAGACCATCCCGGCGAATACGCCTACGCACACCCCGAATGGCCTTCAAAGGAAACCATTCTTGCCGCCCGCGATCACATCCTCGAACAGAATCCCAACCTCCGTCTCGTCGGAGCTCATCTGGGCAGCATGGAGGTGGATGTAGATGAAATCGCGAGGCACTTCGATAAGTATCCTAACTTCGCTGTAGATACCGCGGCGCGCGTTCAATATTTAACCTTGCAGCCGAATAAAAAAGTACGGAAGTTTCTCATCAAGTATCAGGATCGGGTACTCTACGGAACCGACGTTGAAATCCTTCCCGGTACAAACGTAGAGAAAGAGCTTTCCGATTTGCAGGATACCTACGCGCAGGATTGGAAGTACTTCGCAACCAGGGAAACCTTCGTTTACCAAGGACGCAAAGTAACCGGCCTCGGCCTGCCGAAATCGGTGCTCCGCAAGCTCTATCACGATAATGCGGTGAAATGGTTTCCCGGCATCCTCGCCGAACCAACAAGGTAGTTCACATAGATAGGGAGCCACTATGAATCTCATGTAAGTAGTTGATTCTATTCGCTATTGACAGTTTTCTTAAGAGACCCTTGTTTCCCAGGCTGTATCGTCCGGGAAGGCCCAAAATTATTTTTATTGACGGTTGCGCCAAATAGTGATATAAAAACGATGTTGTGAAGTGGAGGAAGGGTGTCTCCCCACGTTAAAAAAAGAAAGCCCCGATGAAAGCCGTGGTGGAAGGATATTCCCCACGTTAAAAAAAGAAGTATCCAAGGAAAGAAAAGCAAAAAAGCCCCACATGGGGCTTTTTTGTTTAGGAAGCTAATGCTCATACATAAGCTCGAAGAAGTCTTTTACAAAGAAAACTCACATCTCGTAGAAGTTTTAGACAAGGCTCCTTCCACCAACACATGGGCAGCAGGAAAAGAAAGAGGATATGGGATTGTTATCTGCGAGCACAATGGCCTACGTTTTGGTATTCCACTGAGATCGCGGTTGCATGAGCGTGCTTCCGGGTATAGAACGGTAGACGATAAGGGACTCGACTACGGAAAAGCTGTCTTACTGACAAAAGGCGCGTATGTATCTTCTATCCCTTTTAAGATCCCGAGCAATGAATACAAGATATTGCAATCAAAAGAGTTTATTATCATCCAGCAATTTTCTAAATACATTGAGAGATACATAAAGGCGCATAAGAAACCCGACCAGAACATTTTACGAAAGTATCGATTCTCCACGTTACAGAACTACCATTCAGAACTCGGAATACCTGTTCCCGAATCGTCGGTGCTCGCCGAAAGATGAATTAGAGGATCGGCCATCAATGCGGGCGCTCTATCCGAACGGTATAAGACTGCTATTATCCCCGAAACCTCAGGGGATTCTCCAATTCTGGGATAATGTTCGGGAGGCTCGACACGAGGCAGTTTAAGACATAAATTCCGTGAAAATGAAGAGTTTATTCTTGCAACCGATATTCAATGAAATAGACTGAGATGCGTTTCTACTTTCCAATGCAGAACGTCGAAAAGATCAAATTCAAAATATCGTCTGAAGTAGTCTGCCCGGTCAGCGAGTCCAGCGCCCACAGCGCGCGATAAAGATCCAGCAAAATCATCTCGTGCGGAATCTTGTTCGCGTTCGCCTGCGCCGCATCCCCCAGCGCCGCCAGCGCCGTCGTAATCGCCTGGTGATGCCGCAAGCTGGTCAGCATCCCCGGCTCCGCCGCCGCCCCGCCCGTCGCCAGCGCCAGAATCCTCTCCCGCAGCTCCGCAATCCCTTCGCCAGTCAGCGCTGAAGTCGCCAGCGCGTCCACTCCGCCAATCTCCCCCGCAATCGATCCCGCTTCCGCCAGATCGCACTTGTTCACGGCCACCAGCGCCGGCCTGCCCTGCACAGCCTCCAGCAGCCGATGCTCCTCGTCGTTCAGCGGCTGCGTCGCGTCCAGCACCACCAGCACCAGCGCTGCGTCGGCCAGCGCCTCGCGGCTGCGCGCAATTCCCAACTGCTCGGCCTCTTCGCGTCCCTCGCGCAGCCCCGCCGTATCCACCATCTCCACCGGAATCCCGTCCAGCGAAATCCGCTCCGTCACCAGGTCCCGCGTCGTCCCCGGCGTCGCCGTCACAATAGCCCGCTCCCGCTCCACCAGCCGGTTGAACAGCGAGCTCTTGCCCACATTGGGCCGCCCCACAATGGCCATGCGTCAGCCCGTCGTGCACAATCCGCCCGCGCGCAAACGAGGCCTCCAGCGCCGTCAGCGGCGGCGTCAGCTCGCCGATCCGCCGCGCAATCTCCGCTTCCGCCGTCACATCCACATCGTCTTCGGCAAAGTCGATCCCCGCTTCGAGCAGCGCGATCAGCTCCACCAGCGCCTGCTTCACCGGACTCACGCGCCGGCTCAGCGCCCCGCCCATCTGGCTCGCAGCCTGCCGCGCCTGCGTCAGCGTCTGCGCCTCAATCAGGTCGCGCACCGCCTCAGCCTGCGTAAGGTCCAGCCGCCCGGCCAGAAAAGCGCGCTGGGTAAACTCGCCCGGCTCAGCCAGCCGCGCGCCCAGCTCCAGCGCCCGTCGCAGCAGCAGCTCCAGCACCACCGGCGACCCATGCGCCGCAATCTCCACCACATCCTCGGCCGTATAGGAGTTCGGCGCCGCAAAAAAAGTGACCACCGCCTCGTCGATGCGTTCCTCACTCGCCGCAGAAATAATCTGCCTTGTATCAGGGCACGACTTCACAGCCTGCGGAAGTGCTCCTTGTGGGAGACAAGAAGTGTCAGGGCACGACTGGTAGGTCATGGCTTTAGCCATGACTGCCGAAGCTAGTTCGGAATTAACGTGGGCTTTAGCCCCTGCGGAATGCTTTTCAAGCTGCTTGTCTGCATCATCCGCACTGCTAGCAATCTGCCCGGCATCGCCGCCAGCCCCATCCAGCACATCCGCCAGCCGCGCACGCCCATGCTCCAGCGGCTGCCGCAGCCTCACCAGTTGCGCCGCAATCGATGCCGCATCCGGCCCGCTCAGCCGCACAATCCCAATGCCCCCGCGTCCCGGCGGCGTTGAAATCGCAACAATAGTCTCCGTGCTCAGCTCTGGGCCATCCATCATTAGATAGTGTAGAGGCTCGCCGTTTGCCGCGCCTCACCGATCTTGGTATAAAGGGTGCGGCAAATCCGCGCGCAATCTCCGCGCCCCACCATGAGGAAATCCCATGACCACACATCAAATCGCAATCACCGCCCGCATCGCGCTGGCCGCAGCCATCCTTCTTCTCGCCGCTCATCCATCCCCGGCGCAGCAACCCGCCGCAGCAAAACTTGACCTGACTCCCGTCAAGCCCGAGTCCGTAGGCTTCTCCACCGAGCGCCTTGAGCGCCTCCACGCGCTCATGCAAAACGAAGTCGACCAGAAGCATTTCTCCGGCATCGTCACCCTCCTGGCCCGCCACGGCAAAGTCGTCGACTTCCGCGCTTACGGCGACTCGCGACATGGTCTCCGGCGCGCCCATGACCAAAGACACCATCTTCCGCGACTTCTCCATGACCAAGCCGGTCACCGGCGTGGCCATGATGATCCTCTACGAGCAGGGCAAGTGGCTGCCCTCCGATCCCATCTCCAAATTCATTCCCGAATTCGCCCACCTCAAAGTCTTCAAGGGCGTCGATGCCAGCGGCAAAATGATCCTCGTCAATCCCGATCACGCGCCCACCATGGGCGAGCTCATGACCCACACCGCCGGCTTCAGCTACGGCAACAGCGGCACCGTGGTCGACGACCTGTACAAAGACCAGCACGTGCTCGGCTCAAAGAACCTCCAGGAGATGATCGACAAGCTCGCCAAAATCCCGCTGCTCTATCAGCCCGGCACAAAATGGATCTACAGCATGTCAATGGATATCGAGGGCTACATCATCGAGAAGCTCTCCGGCCAGTCGCTGCCCGACTTCATGCGCGACCAGATCTTCACGCCCCTCGGCATGCGCGACGCAGCCTTCTACGTGCCCGACGAAAAGCGCGACCGCTTGGCCACTCTCTACAAGGCCGACGACGACGGCAAGCTCATCGTCGACCCCGCCGCCTGCTGCGGCCTGCACGCCGGCTTCAAAGCCCAGCCCACCATGCCCTCCGGCGGCGGAGGCCTTGTTTCTACCGCGGAAGATTACTACCGCTTCTCTCAAATGTTCCTCGACCATGGCCAACTGAACGGCGTGCGCATCCTCGCGCCCTCCAGCATTCAAATGATGGACACCAACCACATCCCCATAAACATGCTCACCGGCGAGTATCACATCGGCACGCAATTCCTGCGCCCCGGCTTCGGCTACGGCTACAACGGCGCCGTCGAATACGACCCGCAGTTAGCCGACCTGCCCGATGGCAAAGGCACTTACGTATGGGGCGGAGCCGCCGGAACCTGGTTCTGGATCGATCCCGCCAACGACGTTGTCTTTATAGGAATGATTCAGCGCATGATGGCCGACTCCAGCCCCAACCTCGAATACATGAGCCGCCCCCTCGTCTATCAGGCCCTGGTCGATCCGGCGAAGTAAGCAAATCGACGTTGGGTCGAATATCACGCGACGAACTTGAGGAAACCCATGACCACCCATCGCATCGCAACCATCGCCCGCATCGCGCTGGCCGCAGCAATTCTTCTCCTGGCCGCCCATCCAACCCCGGCGCAGCAACTCTCTGGCCCAAAGCTTGACCTCACTCCCGTAAAGCCTGAGTCCGTAGGCCTTTCCAGCGAGCGCCTTGAGCGCCTGCACACGCTGATGCAAAAGGAGGTCGACCAGAAACAATTTTCCGGCATCGTCACCCTCCTCGCGCGCCACGGCAAAGTGGTGGACTTCCGCGCCTACGGCGTGCGCGATCTGGCCAGCGGTGCGCCCATGACCACGGACACCATCTTTCGCGACCACTCCATGACAAAGCCGGTCACCGGCGTGGCCTTGATGATCCTTTACGAACAAGGCAAGTGGCTTCCCTCTGATCCCATCTCCAAATTCATCCCCGAATTTGCCAACCTCAAGGTCCTCAAAGGCGTCGATGCCAGCGGCAAAATGATCTTAGTCGATCCTGATCACGCGCCCACCATGCGCGAGCTGATGACCCACACCGCCGGCTTCAGCTACGGCACCGGCAATACCGTAGTGGATGCCATGTTCAATGACCAGCACGTCCTCGAATCGAAGAACCTTCAGGAGATGGTCGACAAGCTGGCAAAGATTCCCCTGCTCTATCAGCCTGGCACAAAATGGGTCTACAGCGTGTCAATGGACATCGAGGGCTACATAATCGAAAAGCTCTCCGGCCAAACGATGCCCGACTTCATGCGTGAGCAGATCTTCACCCCCCTTGGCATGCGCGACGCAGCATTCTATGTGCCTGAAGACAAGCGCAGCCGATTCGCCACCCTCTACAAGCCGGACTCCGACGGCAACCTGGTCGTCGACCTGGTCGCCTGCTGTGGCCTGAAAGAGTACAAAGCGCAGCCCACCATGCCTTCCGGCGGCGGCGGCATGGTCTCCACCGCGGAGGACTACTATCGCTTCGCGCAGATGTTCCTCGACCACGGCGAATTAAATGGCGTGCGCATCCTCGCGCCCTCCAGCATTCAATTGATGGCCACAAACCGCATACCAGAGAGCATGCTCACCGGCGAGTATCGCGTCGGCACGCAAATTTTGCGGCCGGGCTTCGGATACGGCTACAACGGAACCGTCGAATACGATCCGCAACTGGCCGATCTGCCGGAAGGCAAAGGCACGTACTTATGGAGCGGAATCGCCGGAACCTGGTTCTGGGTCGATCCCACCAACGACGTTGTTTTTGTTGGAATGGTTCAGCGCATGACAGCCGATACCAGCCCGCACCTCGGATACATGAGCCGCGCCCTCGTTTATCAAGCCTTGGTCGATCCGGCGAAATAAGCGACCATACCAAAAACTGGGGCACCCAGGTCTCAACTCTGAGACCTGTGGCGCCCAAACTTGGTGGTAGATGGAGAAATGGACCCGCCATTTGATGCGCAACCTAACCAATGTATGTGGACGTATGGTGATTCGGTTGCCTTATCTTTGCCAGAAAAAGACATCCTTTATTATGCGTCCGTCCTCGATTTCTGAAGCCATGATTATTGAATCTCCGTCGCCGATATTAGCCTTCAGTCCCACAGTACCCACCCGTACACTGCATCTTGGCCTCAAAGGCAAAGTGATTTCAGGCCCAGTGATCGTCACCCGTACACATTCTTCGTAGGTTGGGCGGTAGACGGAATCATTAGGTGGATCCCACATGACCCCGAGGACTAGAATGTCGTTTCTGACGTCAAAGACTACCGTATCCCCTTGTAATTTATGAGCGTATCTTCTACCGTTGATGCTTCTGAGTAAGGCATCCAAGCTGTTCTCCTGCTGCGCGGTGGCTGGCTGGGAAACAGGTTCTGTCTTTACCTTCGCCGCCTTCTCCTGCTTCGCCTCAATGACATAGATTTTGTCCTGCGCAGCCCTCGCATCGGCCTCGGAAAGTTTGAACAAAAGGTAGAGTTTCACGTTCGAGATGGCTGAGGCGTAGTCCCCTGCCGCTTCCTGTGCCAGCGCCCAGTTGTAACGCGCATCCGGCCACCACGGCGCGAGGTGGACTGCCTGCAGGAGTTCATCATCGACTTGCTTATAGTCGTCTGGAGATTTCGCGTCCTTGAAGAGCGTGGTGCCGCGCACGAAATGCCGCCGCGCCTCCTCCGGAATCGGCGGCAACTGGTCCATCGCCGCAGCTAACTTGATGACCTTCTCGGCTGAGGCATCCGATGGCGATTGCAGATACACCGCAACCGCTTGCTGAAAATTGGCGTTGGGCGTCTGTGCCGTTACCGTAAAGCCAGCTACTACCACCAACAGCGCCATAAGCATAGATCTCGTAAACATCGTTCTTTCTTTCATGACTCGCCCCTTTCGTTGCTACGCCTTTCAATTTCCTTGCCCCTGATCGCATACGCGCTAAAAGCCCTATCATTTGCCGGCAGTCCGCACACACAACACTCGCAGAGAATATGCCGGTGGCATGGTGTCGCGCTTGCCGGAGTGGAAGTCGAAATCCTGAACCAGAAGATGCCCCTTGTTGCTGCTCCACACCGTGCCCTCCACGTGAATGCCGCCCTTGATGTGCTTTTTGTTCACGTTCTGGCTCGTGTCGAAAATGCCCGCAAGCTCGTCGATCGTGGGCAAGCGCCAATCGTAGAAGCCGCCAAGGCCGAGGTTCCGGCAATAGCCGTCTGCCACCTTCCAATCCACAGAATCGTCGTAGTCTTTTAACGTCCACATCAAACCCGTCGACGGATCGGTCCACGTGCTTGGCACCGTTTGCAACGGATTTCCGCCTCTTGTTCCCGCTTGCGACGGTGCTTGTGCCTGTCCTGGCGCCTGCACCGATCCGGGCGCCACGATCATTGCTTTCATCACTGCGGCAGAAACGCCTTTCTGGGATAATTCAGCTAATGCCGGAGTGGAAAGGTCAAAGCTGTTTGAGGATGTTTGAATCCTCGCGATAATCACGTCTTCCGGCAGCTTGGCAGCGGTCATCTCAAGCACAGAGTTGTTGTTGAGAACCTCAGCGCCTGCTGGCGCGGCCTGAGATCGAGAGACAACCGCTGGGGTCGAGCCAGCCGCCGGCGAACCGGAAGCCCCCAGGGAATTGAGTGGCGGGACATCTGTTGCCGCTTTTCTAAATGCGTCGGCAATAGAATGTCCCGTTTCCTTGCCCAGAGCCTTCCCGTTTCCCACGCGATACTGAAGCTTGATGAACAGAGGGATTGTGGCGATCAGGCGACGATCGCTTCCCCGGTACAGCGTGACTTCTACATTCAAACTGCCGTCCTGATCCCAAGCTATAGGAGTTGCGAGGTAGTTCGTAAGTTGGCCTTCCAAAATCACCACTTCGCCCGCGTCAGCCCGAGGCGTGGTCGAGTTGCCGTCCAGAACTTGGTCGGCGATGCCGCTCTTCTGAAGCCTTTCACGCAGCGTTTCGTTGAAGGCATTCAACGCCTCCGGCGTGAATTTCACGTTAGGCGTCGCCGTGAAGTCCTTCACCTGCAGAATCTTCCACTGTGGCTGGCTATCCTTTGCGGCTGCACGGCAGGCAAAGAGAACAACTACGGAAACAAAAACGCAAGCTGCAAGCCGCTTGACGATGCCTACGAGAATTCTCACGCTCATTCGTCCTTTCCATTCCCCGTCCCTGTGCTACGCTTGACCTCCTCCTTCGGGGAATCGTGTCTGCATTTCATTTCTGCCGATTCGAAGACGGAGCATCGGCAAACGCTCCTTTTGCCGGCGCCACGCTGGGCAGATTCGGATTTCCCGTGTCCAAGTGTTGTGCGCGCCACAGCATCGTCTTCAGATAGACATCGTTTGGATACATGCGCGATGCGGTTTGCAGCATACGGATTTCAGCCTTTGTAAATCCCAGTGACTCGAAGATCAGGGAATTGCCGACCGCCCTGCATGCAATTTTGTTTCCCGTCTGGTAGTTCGCATCCAGGCCCAGCATCAGCCGCGAATAGACCGCATATTGGCTGTTATCGGGGTCAAGCTGGCGTGCCTGCGCGAAGGCGTCGCTGGCAGTCGGCGCGTCGCCCGCCGCCAGCGCGGCGATGCCTCGATAGAGCTGCTGCTCCCCCTGCTTGATGCCGGCCTCTCTCTGCTGACGCCCTTTCAGAACCAATTGGGCGAAATACAAGCCGTTGCGCACCAGCGCATCGTTGGGCCTTTGCAACTGCGCCGCCTTGAAATGCCGAATCGCTTCCTCGGCGTCGCTGGGGTGGAAGCCGGGCCGCATCAATGCTGCATAGCCGCTGTTGTACTGGGCGTTCTGGAAAGTCGCCGGATCGATCTGCGCCGGAAAAGCCCGCTCCTGACCACTCACAACATGCCAGTCGATGACGATAGGCTTGTCGGGATCGAGCCCCAGGCAGCGGAGATCGACCACCGAGGAACCTTGATCTCCCCACTTGCACTCCGTCGGCTTAGCACCGGCCGTGGGAGACGGATTTGAGTTGAGGCCGTCCTTCAGGCCGGTGCTGGTGCCGCCGACACCCTTGAGACCGAAGTTATCGTCCGTATCTGTGCCCTTCAGGCCGAGTGCGTCACTGATGCCTTTCATGTCATGCAGCGCCTGCGCCTTGTTGCGCTCGAACTCTTCCTGCCTGCGTTTGGCTTCTTCTGCTACTCTCTTCTGTCGTTCTACTTCCTGGCGCTGAATCTCATCTTCCTGGCGCTTGCGTTCCGCCGCCTGTCGCTGGCGCTCAGCCTCCTGGCGCTGTCGCTCGGCCTCGTAGTCGTAGGTTGGAGTATTCGACCTAGTACTGCTTCCGCCACTGGCTGGGCAACCTCCATGGGCGACGAATACATATTGACCGTTGATATAACACTGCATCCCGCCTGTGGGTGTGCCTCCACCTTGCGCTAACGCGGAGGGACTCAACCATAAAACGAATGCCGAAAGGAGGATTGTGCCAAAGACGTTCTTCATCGCTATCTCCCCGCCCGCACCGGGGAAGAGTGTGCGATGTTGTTTTTCAATTCAAAACGAACCTGTCTGCAAAATGCTTCGCAGGGTATTTGTCTCGAATCTGATAACTGCACAGCATTCTACACTCATTTTGCAAATGCGAGAGTAAAAAGTTTGGACTTGTGTATTAACTTGCAGGAAGGCCGGATGACCCACTGTGCGCTCGTTTATGGCTGGGATGATAAACACCAAATTCAACCACCCCTCTTACTTCAAGAGCTCCAGCGCCACCCCACTCATCGCCGTAACCCCAGTCGTAATCGCCGGCGCATAAACCGGATAAAACAGCGCTGAATGCAATCCCGGCAGCGGCACACCGGTTTTACGGCTCTCCGCCAGCTTCTCCGGATCAGCCGCGCCCAGCCAATACATCACCGCCGGAATCTTCCCATCGAGCGAGAACAGCCCCACATCCTCGCTGCCCATGATGGCATGAGCATCAAGCACATGCTCCTTGCCCAGCACCGCATCCACATCCGCGCGCACCCGCTCAGCCAGCGCCGCATCGTTGATGGTGGCGGGTGTGCTCTCGCCCACAGTTACCGTCGGCATGCGGTCCGCCGGAATGCCGTACGCCTCCGCCAGCCCATTCGCCGTGCGCCGCACCGCCGCCACAATCTGATCCCGCTCCGCAACCGAGTAGGTGCGCAGCGTCATTCCCATCGTCACTTCGTCGGGAATGATGTTGTTCTTCGTCCCGCCGTGAATCGTTCCCACCGTCAGCACCGCAGGCTGCTGTGGATCGATCTGCCGGCTCACGATCGTCTGCGCCACCAGCACAAACTCCGCCGCCAGCACGATTGGATCCTTGCCCGCCTCGGGCCTCGACCCATGCCCGCCGATGCCGCGCATGGTCACGTTGATAGTGGTAGCGCTGGCCAGCAGCGGCCCGCCCTTCACCGCAATCGAACCCGCCGGCACATCGGGCGAGTCGTGCTCCGAGATCACAAAATCCGGCCTGCCGAAGCGCTCATAGAGATGATCGGCAAGCATGGCCGCCGCGCCTTCCACCTGCTCCTCGGCGGGCTGCCCGATGAGCATCAGCGTTCCGTGCCATTCGCTCTTTCGCGAGGCCATCTCCCGCGCCGCGCCCAGCAGCACCGTCATGTGCAGGTCGTGACCGCAGGCGTGCATCACGCCCACCTGCTGCCCCTGCGCATTCGTGGTCGTCACCGTGCTTGCGTAATCCAGCCCGGTCTTCTCCACCACCGGCAGCGCATCGAGTTCAGTGCGCAGCATCAGCCGCGGCCCCGCTCCGTTTTCAAGCACGCCCACGACGCCGAATGCCTGCTCGCCGTCCGCATATTTGCCCACATGCTCCGTCACCGTATACCCCAGCTTGCGCAACTCTCCAGCCATAAAGGCCGAAGTCTGCTCCTCGTGCCGCGAGAGCTCAGGATTGCGGTGCAGATGCTTGTAAGTCTCAGTAAGCGCCGGCAACTGCCGCTGCGCTGTAGCGGCCAAACCGGTCGCAATAGGATTTTGCGCAGCGAGCGGAAAAGCGCCCGCCGCCATGACGGCAAAAGCAAAAATGCGTAACAGCATCGAGTAACTCCTCGCAAGCAAGCGGTAAGCCGCCTTCACAGGCTGCGGCAAAACAAAATCCGGAGGGAGGCGGGGGTTTCAACCCGCGCATAAAGCCAATGGAATCACGCGGGCTTTAGCCCCGGAGGGATGTTTCAGGGGTACTTTGTCTCCAGTTCTCCATTTTCCGTAACCTGTTCCAGCGCCAGCCTACCACAAAGCTTTAGTCAATTCAGACGGTGCGCCTCAGTGCGCGCCTCTCGCCCGCAGTAGCGCGGCCACGTCGGTTTTTCCGTTGCCGTCCGCCAGTTTCAGAGCCGTGGTGCCGTCGTCGCTCTTGGCGTTAATGTCCGCGCCGTGCTCAATCAGCAGCTTCACAATATCCATCAACCCGCCGCCGCAGGCCGCCATCAGCGCCGTAAACCCATGCACATCTCTGAACTCGGTCTTTGCGCCATGGTCCAGCAGCAGCTTCACCAGCTCCGCTGAGCCGGAGACCACCCCCAGCATCAGCGGCGACAGGCCACCCTCCTCCTGAATATTGACGCTGGCGCCTTTCTCGAGCAGCAGCTTTAGCTCGCCGATATTCGAAGTCATCACCGCATAATTCAGCGCCGTGTCGCCGCGTTTATCTACGAGGTCGACGCTGGCGCCCTTATCCAGCAGTATCTTCACAACGTCAGTCTTGCCCATTGCAGAGGCGGCAATCAACGCCGTGATGCCGTCTTTGCCATGTGCATTGATATGGGCGCCTTTCTCCAGCAGTTGCATAACCGTCGTGAAATCCCCATTCTCGATAGCCTGGAACATCTGCTCATCCACACTGACGGCCGCGCTCTGGCCGGATGTATTCGCTCCAGCCTGCCCCGCGGCCAACTGATTCCACAAGCAAGCCATAACCAAAACGAAAAGTGCCAACACGACTTTCTTCATACGTGCCTCCCGGTGCAAACAACCAACCCACCGCGATTGTTTCTCATTCCCAGATTATTCAAAAACCGAAACCATTGATTGCAGAGAATTCTACTCTCAATGCGCAAATTCGCGGTTGCATCGCCTCCTATCCGCGCGATGAAGAAAATCGATCGAACAGCTGCTCTTCCGTTTGCCGCTTTTCTCAAGCAAAGCGGGTGTTAAACTCCGGCAAGTGGGAGACAAGTGAATGCGAGCAACAAAGATCGAGTTTCGTCTGCGCATGTTGATCCTGGTGGCAATCGTATTTCTGGGCTTCTATGCGCCATGGATTGAAGTACTGGGATTTGGCCCGCGTATCCCGCTGATGGAGTGGCTGGCACTTGAATTGGCGCGGATGGGTCTTCTGCCTTTCGCCGTCGCCGCGCCGGTGGTGATTGTGCTGAGTGCGCTCGTCGCCGCCGTGGGCGCGGTTTTTCGGGTGTGGGGCACAGCTTATCTGGGCTACGGCACGGTTCACCATGAGCAGATGCAGGCCGGCGCGGTGATGGCCGATGGGCCTTACCGGTATCTCCGCAATCCGCTTTACGTTGGGGGATGGTTTATGTTCGCGGCCATGGCCTTCCTCATGCCGCCTTCCGGCGCGCTCGTTTCTATGACGCTGGCGACGGTTTTTTTGCTGCGCCTGATTCTGGCCGAAGAGGCGTTTCTCAGCGTCCAGCTTGGTGAGCCCTACCGCGAATATCTGCGCGCCGTCCCGCGGTTGTTCCCACATCTCCGCGCTGGCCTGCCGTCTGCCGGGCACAAGCCGCACTGGCTCACCTCCGTCATCACCGAAATCAACCCTATCGGCATCTTTTTTACTCTGGCATTTCTGTCGTGGAGCTATAACAACCGGCTCATGATTCAGGGGATTCTGGTAAGCCTGGGTGTTGCGCTGGTTGTGCGGGCGTTCATGAAGGGAGTCAAGCAGAAGCCTGATTTGCCGAAGTAGACTCGCGCCGCCTGCTTGCTGGACTTCCAAGGTGCGTCCACCTAAATCCTGCCGGGTACTTTAGCCCATAGCCCAGCAGCCGGTCCGCGCCAATGTGGTTAAACCAGATCAAAGCGAAGGGTAGCAGTCCGTATTGCCGTTCTAGCAGAGCAATGAATAGTAACGTTGCGGGGGTGACATAGGAGTGGATCGCGTTGTAAGCACGTGCGCCCCAGCAGGCTCCGCCCAGATAGCCAAGCATACTTAGATCCGGCACCAGCCAGAGCGCGGCGAACAGCCACCAGCTAGCGCCCGACTGCGCATAAAGCAGGGCGGAGATCGCCACAACCGCCAAGCCTTCAAAACGCAGCAAAAAAAGCACGGGCCCTGCGGCTGCCGGAGCTGTCTGTGAAAGCACTGGATCTACTTCGGTGCGCATCGTTGCCATGCAACGTTAGATGGAAAGACGCGGCCCGCGGATGGAGAAATTTGGCAATCTGAGATTCAGCGAAAACGGAAAAGGGAGAGCGCGGGGCTCTCCCTTTGTTCCGATCACCTGCGAGCCGATGAGCCCGAAGTTACTTCTTGGGTGGGGCGATCGTGTCCTTGGCGGCCTTGGCCACGCGGAACTTGACCACCGTCTTTGCCTTGATCTTGATGGCCGCGCCGGTCTGCGGGTTGCGGCCCATGCGGGCTTTGCGCTCTGCCTTCACCAGGCGGCCGATGCCGGGGATCACGAAGACGCCGTTCTTCTTGGTTTCCTTGATGGCGGTCTCCGCCAGCAGGTCGAGGAAGGCTGCGCTTTGCTTGTTGGTGAGTTCCATCTTCTCGGCCATGTGCCGTGTCAGAGCGGTCTTTGTCATTCCAGTTGCCATGTGATGTTTCTCCTTCTGTGGCTAGCCCTCAGGGCTGCCGGTCTTACCGGGTTTCCGCCGCGAAATGCGTACCGCATGAGGGAGTGCGACCGGAACAACTTTCGCAGGAAACCCATGTATTCATGCGGGGTTCGGTGAACCCATCGATGGTTACAATGCAACTTTCAAACAGGCAAAGTCAACTAAAAAAGCCTGTTTTCCACAGGTTTTTTGGGAAATCATGCCTATTTTACCTATTTTTGCCCGAAATCACCCGGTTTTGACCGTTCGAGCCGCCGATTCAAGAAACAAAACCGGGAATCGAGAAAACGGCAGTGGCGCACTATTTCAGCCCGAAGAGCACCGTTTTCCGGGGCGCGATCATGGCCGCAATGGGAGTATTCAGGGCATCCACCACCGGCGCTGCCAGCCGAAAATAGCGAATCAGCGTGGCGGCAAAATCCTTTTTGAGCGCCGCGGCGGCCGGCAGCGGGGTGCTCAGTCCCCATTGCCGGCATTGAATCAGATCGAGCGCCGGGTGCTCGCACGGAAACCCTTTCGGCGGCCTGGTGAGCGCATTCCCTTCAAATTCCTCAAAGGTCTTGCGAACGGCCGGCTTATCGAGAAGTTTGCGGAATTCCTTGTGGTGATCGAGCAGCCAATGCCGAATGGCGGCCAGCTGCTCTTTCTCCGGCATCCAGGCTCCGGCGGCGATCACTACTTCCTTGGCGTCAATATGGAAGTAGTATCCGGCCCCGGAGGTTTTTCCCATTCCGTGATGCGTCCACCACGCCGCCACGTGCGTCTTGTAAGGCCGCTTGTCGTGGCTGAAGCGCGTATCGCGATAAATCCGGAACAAACTCTTTTCCGCCGGCCGCACAAAATCAGGCGCAAAATCCATCATCGCGTCCGTCACCTTGCGGATGATGGCCAACATGGGTTCTTTCAGCTCCGCCTCGAAGATCGCCTTGCGCGGAACAAACCAATCGCGGTCGTTGTTCCGCGCGATGCCGCGCAGAAATTTAAGGCCCTCAGGGCGAAGGTAGGGAAGTGCAACAGCAGTGTTCTTCTTGGTAGCCATGACAATTAGGAGTGTATCGCGAAATACTACCGAACGAATTTCGTCAAACTCTGACAAGGTAAATGATGCAGCCACATCGCCCGGGATGCTTGTGCTTGAGAATGCCTTCGTCCTAGTTGAGTGCAAATGGCTACTTGCTTCATGGGACGTAGAATCTGACTCCGTTTGCCTTTAAATAGCCGAAGTCCGGGTCACCTGTTACATGGTCCCCTCCGCCCACCGTGCCGAGCCACCCCTGGACGTTTGCTTCATAACTTAGAAGCCATTCCTCTCCCCGTAGGTCCTGCACGTTCATTCGCGCTGCCCAGCGTACCGTGTCTAAATGTGGGGCGAAGCCTTTAGCGTTGGCATCACAAGCCATAATTGCAACTACTGAATTCTCTGTGGTGCCTAAGATGGCTATCGTCTCCTGATCCAACTGGATTTGAAACTGTATTGCAGCCCAGAGAGCCCAAGCTGCCTCATAGTGATGGCCAAGCGGAGTGCTACTTCTAATCACAGCACTCAGCATCTCTTGGAGCACCTGAGCGTCAAGCACATTGGTGTTGTTGGAGTGAAGAAACATCAGGGCATGCACAACCTCTCTAATCGATCCTGGCTCTACGACTCCTATATGACATAGCAACGACTGATAGAGCGGAATGTTGGCTAATCGCGGTTGAAACTGTTTAAAACGCTGCAATCCGTACTTCGACACATGGTCATTTGGGTGCAGCAACAAGAACCGAGTCATGAGATCGAAATATGCTATTAGGTCGCCCCTTTCGCCAGCATTGTTCCTTATCTTGAACTTGCGCAACTCGGACACCCATTCCGGTTCCAAGCCCACCGGGGGCACTCGAACTGAGGTTTTTCGTGGATTCAGCCGAAGTTCAAATTGCAACAGTTCCTCTTGTAGAATGGCCAGTGCATTTTCTGCTGATGCGTAGTCAGGAAATGACAGCTCAAAGTCATCGATGAATCGGGAACCTCTGAGACCGGGTATACGTGGGCGTAAATTCGTCTCTAACGAGGAAAGGATCAATTCTGCAATAACAAGCGATGTATCGGGCCCGATTGGAATTCCAATTGTCTGTCCGTGTTGGGCATTTTGAATCGCTCGATCCAAGCGGTTGCCCAGGAGATGCAGTGTATGGTTTGCTTTTGCGATTGGCTTAGTATGGAGCGCCCACGGAATTGAGTGCGTGTAAATCGAATGGTAGAACTCTGAGATGTCGGCTACTAGAAGGGCTTTTGCAGTGCCACGGTCTTTCGCTTGCCTGTCAACGCGGTTCGCAGGGCTATAAGAGAGGTGAGACAGTGCTCTTGCCCCATTCGGCCGGTATACGGCTCTGCTCATGCTGAGAGTGGAGGTTCTCATATGTCGTTCCAGAGCAGTCCAATTTGAGGCAACAATGGTTGCAATATGAAAGAAATTGACAGGGTTCACTAGTGACAACCGCCTGCGAAACCTGGCATTTCCGGCTTTAGCTAAACTGAAATTGCATAGTTGAGCCATCGCGGGTTTGAGGAACCCTTGTGGAGTACCGTTCGGGAAAGCGCAAACGGCAGCGAATGTTGCAGTTGTGAAGCAAGGGGGCAGCTCCGCTGGGAAGTAGCCCTTGGCAAGAATATCTTCAAGAAGAGGCAAGCCTTTCTCCAATCTTTAACTTCATTCAATGCAGAGCATCTTACGCTGCACCATCTAGCCCAGGAAGCGCGTAGTTCAGATAGTTGGCCGCACCGCAGGTGCTTACCGAATCACCTTCAGCGCCCCGCGGAAAAGCCCGTCGAAATCGCCGGCTAGGCTCTTTTCTTTGGCGATCGCCTGCTCGATAGCCTTCTCTGCCGAAACCCGCTGATAGCCCAGATTCACCAGTGCGGAAAGTACATCGTCTACCGCCGGCCCCCGCGCGGAAGCTTGCACCGGCGCAACGGCAAAGTCGTCCAGCTTGTCTTTCAGCTCCACCACTAGCCGCTCGGCCAGCTTCTTGCCCACCCCCGGAATCCGCACCAATTGCGCGTGATCCTGCCCGCGAATGGCCTGCACTGTCCGCTCAACAGAAAGCCCGCTCAGCATCTTGATCGCCAGCTTGGGTCCCACGCCGCTGACGGTAATCAGCCGCTCGAAGAGCCGCTTCTCCTCACTGTCGAGAAAGCCGAAGAGCGCAATCTGGTCCTCGCTCACCTGGGTGTGAATGTGCAGAGCCGCCTCGGCCCCAACGGAGGGCAGCGCCGTAAACGTTGGAACGGAGATGGTGACGTCGTAACCCACCCCGCCAGCCTCGACAACGGCCTGGCCGGGATGCTTGTAGAGGAGCTTTCCGCGCAGGTGAGCGATCATGGTGCCTTATTGTAGAATCCCCGGCCGCCTGGCCACGCCTATTCTCCCGGTTCATCCGTCTAAAAAGAGCGGGCCGGGATTCGCCCAGGCAACCCCCCGCCAGATACAATAGGGTTCTACGCTATGTTTGCCGGGTGTATACGATCTTTTCTTGAGATTTGGAGCAGGTGCACGTGAGAGGCATGATCCGCCGCAGTCTGCGGCTTGAATTGGTTGCAGGACTTGGTATCGCGCTGGCGATGCCCGCGCTGTCAGTGGCCGCTGTGAATACCCAGCATGGTGTGGCCACGCAGACCACGTTGAACGTGGAGACCCGCGACCAGGGAGGCCGTACGCAGGCCAACGTCGCCGTCATCGTCACCGGCGTCGACGGGCTTCCGGCTTCCGGCGCTGTCGTACTCAGCGACCGGGGCACCGAACTTGCCGGTGCAGGGCTCAATGCCGCGGGCCAGGCCAGCTTGACGATTTCTCTTCCAGCAGGCGACCACTCCCTGAGCGCGACTTATCAAGGCGACTCCACTCACGCTAGCTCAGTCTCGCAGCCGGAGGATGTGCATGCGCTCGATAGCTCCACGCCCAGCTTCGGAATCTCCATCTCACCGGTAACGCTCACTCTTACTCCCGGCCAAACGGGAACGCTCATGGCTTCTGTTTCCCCGGTGAACTCCGGCGCATTGACGGCCCCGATGTTCGTCACGCTCTCCTGCTCTGCTCTGCCCGACCAGTCTTCCTGCACGTTTACTCCGGAAAACCTCGAAATCCTGCCCAACGCCGCCACCCCGGTTACCAGCACCATGGTTATCGTCACGCAGGCTGAATTCGCAGCTTCGCCTGCTCGTCCCCGCTCCAACCCCGTCGCCTGGGCGTTTCTGCTTCCCGGAGCGTTTGGCCTGGGCGGACTGGCCTGGGGAACCCGCCGCCGCGCCTGGCTCAATCGCCTTGTGCTGCTGGCCCTGGTCGCACTGGTCACCATGCTGGGCGCCACCGCCTGCTCGCCCCGCTACGACTATTACAACCACGGCCCGCCCATCCCCCCGCCAACTCCCGCGGGCACTTACACGGTGCTCGTCACCGCGCAGTCCAGCAACGGCATCACCGCCATTACTCAAACCGCCGACCTGGCGCTGACGATCAAGTAATCTTGGTTTCATGAACCGCTGGCATTCTCCTCCCGCGGAACTCTACGCACTGGTCGAACAGACGCCGGCAACGGTGCTGCTGGAGTGCGCCAAGCCCCCCGGCCCCGATCTTGACTCTGCCCCTGACTCTTCGCGCCAAGCCGAGTCCCAGGCCAAGTCCCAGGCCAAGTCTTTGACCCGCCTCTTCACCGATCCACTGAGCGTATGCGTCGCCAATCATTCATCGGAGCTTCCAGGTCTTTTTGCGGAGATCGAGAGCGCCGTCGCCGCCGGCCACTTTGCCGCGGGCTTCTTTACCTACGAGTGCGGCACCTTCTTCGAGCCCGCGGCGGCATTCACCCGCGAAGAATCTTTGGCCCAGCCACTAGCCCAACCTTTAGCCTGGTTCGGAATCTATCAGCGCCCCTGGCTCTTCGACCATCAGACGGGAATCTTCATTGACGGCGATCCGCCTGCCCTTGCCTCTTTCCGATCTGCCTTACCTGACCAGGAGCCGTCAGCATCGCCCCTGCCGGAAGCCGCAATCGACCTGACGGAAGAGGAATATGCGCGGCAAATCGAGGCGATCCACGAGTGGATTCGCTCGGGCGACGTCTATCAGCTCAACTTCACTGTTCCCATGCGCGTCCATGCTCGAGGCAGCTCCGCCGCGCTCTATCAGCGCCTGCTCAGCCGCCAGCCGGTCCCGTACGCGGCCTTCCTGCATTCGCAGCCCGGCCGCCGCATCCTCTCTTTTTCGCCCGAACTCTTCTTCCACATTGAAAGCCGGGGCCCCCAGCGATGCCCAGAGGACAACCACTTCGTCGCTGGGGTGCAAAGCCACGGCAACCAGCGCTGCATCACCACCCGTCCCATGAAGGGAACCGCTCCCCGAGGCCGCACCACCCGCGAAGATCAGGCCCAGGCGGAGTGGCTCCGCAACGACCCCAAAAACCGCAGCGAAAACGTGATGATTGTCGACCTGCTGCGCAACGATCTGGGCCGTCTGGCGAACTTCGGCACCGTCCGCGCCCAGGACCTCTTCGCTGTCGAGCGCTACCCCACCCTGTGGCAGATGACCTCCACCGTCACCGGCGATCTCCGCCCTGAAGTTGGTTTCAGCAGATCTTCCGCGCGCTCTTTCCCTGCGGCTCCATCACCGGCGCGCCCAAGGTGAGGGCCATGCAACTGCTGGCTCAGATCGAGCGGCAACCCAGAGGCGTTTACACCGGCGCCATCGGCTTCTTCTCTCGGGAGAAAACCGTCTTCAACGTAGCCATTCGCACGTTGCAACTTGACGGCGAGCACGGAACCATGGGCATAGGCGGCGGCATCGTCATCGACTCTGTTCCCGCTGAAGAGTACCGCGAATGTTTATTGAAGGCTGAGTTTCTCACTCGACCCACAGAGCCTTTTTCCCTGATCGAATCCCTGCTCTGGCAAGGCGAATACCCGCTCCTCGAGCTGCACCTCGACCGCCTCGAAGATTCAGCCAGCTACTTCGCATTCCCATGCGATCGCGCCGAAGTCAAAGCCGCTCTTCTGGCCCACGCCGCAAAATTCGCACAAATGCCGGGTACCCCATCCTTTCCGCAGCTTTTGGCGGAAAGGGTGGGAACCCACCAAGCTCAATCGCCCGGACCCTCCATCAAAGTCCGTCTTCTCCTCGACCACCAGGGCAACCTCGAAATCGAAGACGAACTCCTGATTGAAAGCTCAAATAAAGCCAAGGTAAAGTTACCGCACGTGCGCATCGCCTCCCAACGCGCCGATCCACAAGACCCCATGTTCTTCCACAAGACCACTCACCGGCCCCTCTACGCTGAAGCCCTGAAGTCCGCAACCCAGGCCGGCTTTGACGAGGTACTTTTCCTCAATCTTCGCGGCGAGGTCACCGAGGGCGCCATCAGCAACATCTTCATTGAAAAGGACGGCCGGTGGTTCACGCCGCCCATCGAGTGCGGATTGCTCGCAGGCGTTCAGCGCCGCCACCTTCTGGAGACTCAGCCCAACGTCGAAGAAGAAGTGCTGTATCTCCAGGATCTCCGCCAGGCCGACGCCATCTATCTATCCAATGCCGTGCGCGGCCTGCGCCCTGTGGTCATCGACTGGAACGGCTGACCCGAATCTACTTCTGAGGTCGAATGGCGATGAACTGGCCGGTCCAGTGGCCGTTATTGAACGAAAGTCCGCCGATGACCTTTCCATCATCGGAGACTGCCAGGCGGTATTTGTCGAGCACCAAAATATGTTCCGGATCATCCAGCTTGTAACCGTTCAGCACCAGCAGTCCTTTGCCCTTCATCTGGCCTTTCACATATTCCGTACCGATCCTGCCCACCTTGCTGGCCATCCCCGAAGCGGTGTTCGTCCCCGCACTCCTCAAGCCCCACACAATCTTTCCCTCGATCGATCCGTCGCCGGTCGCCGCGCACGTCTTGCAGCTTGCGCCGGATTGCAAAGTGATTGCGCCAGTGAAAACAACCCTCTCTGGAGTGTTCTTGATTCCCTGCCACTCCCCATCCACGCCAGCGGTCTGTGCGCAGCAATGCAACCCGCTCGCCAAAACCAGAAGCACCGCCAAAATCCGCATCTTCATAGCTATCCTTTCGAGCCGCACAGGCGCGCCCGCCTTAGAAAACCTCTGAATAAGTCGATGCTTTGAAAGGGCACGGCTTTAGCCGTGCCGCAAATCGCTCAAAATCAACGCAGGCTTTAGCCCCCGAGGGAATGCCCGGTCCGGATCAGGACTTAATCAGAGGTTCCTTAGATCAATTCCATTCAGGCGACAGCAGCAACAAACGCCGGTGTGAGCTGAACGCTGAGGAACCGATGAATTCATTTTAACTGAGCGGAATCTTTCCGCTTTTTGCATCGGAAAGTGGCCCTGCCCAAGACTTGCTCACGGAATCCACTCATCGCGAACAGTACGCGCGCGAGAGGACAGGCATCGATTGAGACGTTCGGACCGGCGCTGAAACAAACCCACGCGAGAGAACAGGCGTGATGGCGGTCACGTTGCTCCTGCGTAGCGGTTGATATTTTCTTAGATCAACTCACTGTTTATCGAGGCGCTGCCAACTGATACTGGGCATGCCTGCATGGAAGAGGAAAGCGTGGGAACGACCTGCACGTTACCAGAGATTGAAACTCGATTCATGGTTGAGGAGGTTGTGGGAGCGACCGGCGCGTTTCCCGAAATCGAAACCCGATTCTTGGTTGGGAATCGCGTCACTGTAAATGCCCACTGCAGCGACAACTGCTTTAGCGGGGGCGAAGTCGGTACAGTGGTGGGCATCACGCTGTCCGGCGCACCCTTGGTACGCTTCACTAACGAGGACAATCCCGACAGCTTGGCTCTCCTTCCCAGCGGCATCCACGAGGTTGTGATGCCATCGAAGGATTTGGGTTTGAAGGTAAAGCAAAGCCGGGGGGAAAACTAGGGCGCCGGAAGGTACGTTCTCTCAAGTACCGTTCGGATTTTGTGAGCCCTGATACTCTATTCGATTACCCGGATCCCGCTGTGAGTCCCGCAGAGTCACTGAAAGGAACGTATGAAAGACCAAGAAGACGATGGGCTTATAGCCACAATTTTCAGCCTCACCATTTGCATAGCCCGCGATATTTGGGAAGAGTGGTTTTGTAAACGATATCGCGCTAAATGGATGAGATTGAAGACACGGTTTAGAAATTTGAAATGGAGAATGTCACAACGCCATCCATCATTAGACCGTTCCATCATTAAGCCCATCCTTAAGTAATCATCATTATGAGCGCGACCGTCCTGCTTGAAAAGCACCATCCGGGCCAATGAGCCATTGTTCTCATGTGAAAGGAAGAACTATGTTTCTGCATTCTTGGCGCAAGGCGTCGGACCCCAAAGGCAAAAGCAATCTGCCGATCAAGTCATGGGAAAAGTTACAGGCAGACCTTTTTCGCTACGGTGGCAAAACGGGCTGGAGGGGCTTTCTGTCTGTATACCTCGGCCAACCAGGGTTTCACTTTACCTACTACCTGCGACAGGTTGCGGCCTAAAGCAAATCAAAGAAATCGTTTGCCGTTTTTGGCTATGTTTTCAACCGCATGCGGCTCAATCACTATCGCTTTCGGTACGGCTTCGAAATCTCGCCCACTACAAAAATCGGACCGGGCTTGTACCTCGGGCACTTCGGCGGTGTCGTCATCAACCCCGAAGCTGTTATCGGTTCGAACGTGAATATCGCGCCCGGTGTTACGATCGGCGCTGAGAGTCGCGGGGCCCACAAGGGAGCCCCGACAATCGGCAACCGAGTTTGGATCGGCACTCACGCGATCATTGTGGGGAAGATCACGATCGGGGATGACTGCTTGATCGCGCCGGGAGCCCACGTGAATTTCGATGTTCCTGCGAAAGCGATTGTTCTGGGCAATCCCGGCAAAATCGTTTCTTACAAAGGATCCATGGGTTACGTAAACAACACGCTCGTCGACAGCTACGTCGGGCCTGCTGGGCATTCCATACCGCGTGCCGGCGTGGCCTAGGCCTTCGATAGCACTCCTACGTTCTGCGTTTCAGAACGGTCGCGGTTCGAAATGAAACCAGCAGATTCGCGTACCACGCTCGCTAGCGCTCATTTCGTTCCCCAAGTCAGGAACGTCCGTGTAAACTGGACTCGCCATGAGCTGCCTGTTCTGCAAGATCGTTGAAGGAGTCATTCCCTCCACCCCCGTTTATCAGGATGAGTTTGTTTACGCCTTCGCCGACCTTAATCCCAAGGCGCCCGTCCACGTCCTCATCGTCCCCCGCCGCCACATAAGCTCCATGGCCGATGTCAAGCAGGATGATCGTTCCCTCCTGGGTCACCTGCTGTGGGCGGCGGCAGAGATCGCCCGGACCAAGCATCTCGACGACGGCTACCGCATCGTTGTGAACACCGGCGTGCAGGGCGGACAAACCGTGGACCATCTCCACCTCCACCTGCTAGGCGGCCGCTCGCTAACCTGGCCCCCAGGATAGAAAAACAGGAAATAGGGAATAGGGAATAGGGAATAGGGAATAGGGAATAGGGAATAGAAAAGCGGCAATCAGCATTTCAGCTTTTTCATCATTACAACCAGCATGCGGCCGACTTCGTCGGATAAGGACTCGGCTTGTCGCATGGGTTCCTGCGAACCGAAGCCTAATCCCTTTGAAATGACAAGCTGCGTCTGGACCTCGCCATTTGAGCCTCTGGCGTGCCCGAGGAAGGAGATGTACTCGCCCCTGGACGATTTGCCGTAGCCCTCCGCGGTGTTACTGGCAACGGAAACGGATGCCCGGCGCAGTTGATTGGTCAGTCCGAAAATCGTTCAGTGGTCGGAAAAGTTGAAGTGAGCTTATAAATAGCCAGACTCATCTCGACTGCGCGTTGCCACACTACGAGATCCTTGAAGGAATCGTTCATTGTGTTTAGTTGTCTTGCACCAACTCAATCAACCACTTTACTCTCACTATTCCCTATTCCCTACTCCCTATTCCCTGTCTTTCTCACATCGGCTGCTGATAATACTCTTCTTCTTCTTCCATTCCATAGCGGCGCAGCAGGCTTGGCAAGCTCTGCGAGAAGGCTGAGCGCGGCATTACCGTGTCACATCCCGCCTCAGTAGCCTTCATCTTCAGGTCGCCTTGCAGGTGGTTGAGAAATCCAATGATCGACGTGGCCTTCTTCAGCTTGGCTTTGAACTTGGGAATCAGTGTCATCGGCTTGGCGTTCAGGTTGTTCAGATCGAAGACCAGCAGCGTGGGCCGCTCCGCTTCCGGAACGTCGGACAGTTTTGCCACCGACTCCTTGTCGCCCTTGACGAACTCCACCTTCACGCCCAGCTTGCGCGCAGTCTCCTGAATCTTGGCCTGGAAGAACAGATCTTCAATAAAACAGAAGATGCGCGTGGGCGCGTCTTCGCGAACCGGAACCGGCGGTTGCATCACATACACGTCCTGGTAATGGCTGCCGTTGCCGTTGTTGCTCGTAATTTGAATTGTGGAGGGAGGGCCGTCGGCCATGTTGCCGTTGACCGCGCGATAGCTGTGATCCATCGGACCCACAAACTCTCGCGGTCCTTTCTGCTTGTTTTTGCGCTTGCCCTGCGAAAAACCCTGTGAGGGCGCATACACGCTATTGCCGGGCTGCGCGGCTGACGCTGGCGTTCGCTGGAAAGACTTCTTCTTCTTCCGTCCCTGGCCCTGGCGATTCTGGACGGGCGCAGCTGCCGCGGGCTGCTGTGGCACCGCTTGCATCGGAGGTTGCGCCTGAGGTTGCGCCTGGGGCATCTGGCCCTGGGGTGCGCTCTTTTGGCTGCTTTTATTCTTGCGGCGGCGCCGCCGGCGCCGATGCCCTTGCGACTGTCCCTGGCCGATGGCCGGGACCGGCTCCAGATCAGTCTGGGGCTGGGTCAATTCTGTCGTCATGCTTGTACTTCCTGGCACTTTGCTTGTCGGATGCATTGCGCTCTTAGGTTAAGTCGTTTACTCGTCCAATACAGAGATTGGCATCGAGCTTTCAATTGCCTGCCTCTGTCCGAACCTGGACGGGGAACACTCGGCGGGCAGGTAGTTCAGTCATTTGAGCACATCGGTCAAATTGTTTCGTAGCTCACTTGCATCAGCGCTACGCACGCAATCGACCCTCATTACCAAAAGAGTTGCTGCTTTGCCGCATTCTACGCAGGAGCCTACAGGAACTCATCCGATTATCTGAATCTCAGGATCGATGCGGTGCGACAGGCGCTTTTCCTCAGATGACGCATTCCTATGGGAGTGTTCGCCGCCTAAGCTTGATATGGAATGAATGATGTGGCGAAACTTCCTTGCTCAGCGGCGAGCTTGCTCTACCCGTTGGGGTGGCTCGCGTCAGCCGTCTGATACGCAAATCAATATTACAGCGAAGTCGACTGGCTGGCAAGTTAACTTTGGTGGTATCCAAATGGTATTCGGGGTACGGACCCCGGCTCATAGGCCAGAAGGCCCCTAAATGCACAAACACCACTCCTTGAGGAGTGGCGTTTCGCTTTCCTGATCTGGGCACTGGCCTCCCAGACTTACTGCTTTGCGGTGTCTCTAGCAACCACAAATTTTTCAGAATTTTCCCGGCTGGTTCATCCCTTTTGAGGGCCGCTCGTTGGCGGTTGCTCTTGCCGGGTATCTGTTTTTCATTGGGCTGGCCGGGATTCATCCCGGCCAGCCGGTTTATCACTGGCACCTTTCTATCAGCAATCCTCGTGCCGTTCATGATTTTGAGTGTTTTCAGTGACTTGGGATACATTTCTCAGATGGCTTTTCTGTATTCTGGGAGAAAAGTTCGAAGTTAATACAATAAACCATAGAAGCCGACCTCAGCACTGGCAATGCGGGCAATAATGCGTTCCCCGTCCACCCACCAGAATTCGCCGAATCGGCGTATTGCATTTGCGGCAGGGCAGGCCGGTGCGCTGGTAAACGCAGTGCTCCAGCTGAAAGAATCCCCGCACCCCATCGGCATCCACATAATCTGAAACCGACGACCCGCCCAGCCGGATGGCATGCTGGAGCACCTGACAAAGTTCCAGCCTCAGCCGTTCAAGTTCGGCCCTGGTCAGCCGTCCAGCCCTTTTGCGGGGCCGGATTCCGGCGTGAAACAGGCTCTCGTCGGCGTAGATGTTGCCCACCCCAGTTAACAATTTCTGATTCAGCAGTGCGGCCTTGATCGTCAACCGCCGTCCGCGAAATAGATCGGCGAACTCCTCCGTCCCAATGGTAAGCGGCTCTGCGCCGGTCGCTCGAAATCCTGCGCTGCGACCCAGGTCCCGGAACTCCAGCCGTCCGAACCGGCGCGGGTCTACAAAGCGCAGCTCCCGCCCACTGGCCAGGCCGAGGCGCGCGTGTGTGTGGTCGGCCACTGGCCCATCGGGCGTGGTCACAAGCAGCCGCCCTGTCATGCCGAGATGCACGATCCATTGGGCCGTTGGTTTTTCCGGGCACTCGTCCAAAAGGCTGCCGCACGCAGTGCCAAGCTCGCAAACAATGTGTTTTCCGGTGCGATGAACAGCCAGAAATACTCGCCCCTCAAGACCTTTGCTCTGTCGCGCTGGCGGTGTTTTGAAGGGTTGCGGCTGGCTGCTGAACCAGGCATGAAGAATGCGGTCGCCGCGTACCCGCTCGTGGACGCCACGGGCTATGGTTTCCACTTCAGGCAGTTCGGGCATGCATCCATTGTAGAGGAATGTGACTTAGTGAAACGATCTTGTACGTTCCGCCTTGAAGTCCCGATTATCTGGCAGGTTCTCACCCAGATGCTCATCCAACTCTTCGTCGTCAGCCCCCAGCGCCCGTACTATGCCCCATTTTGCCAGATAGACAAAACCAAGTCCGAGCCCTAACAGGAAGACCCCCACCGAGGAATACTCCAGGAGGTTGAGCCGGCTATTTTCTTCGACAGTCTGGTAAACCACGGTGCCATGAATGTTGCGCGGCGTAATGCGCATCTCGTCAGGCGCCGGCCACTTCGGCAGCGTATCAAGGTAGTGCGTCGAAATCATGGCAGAGACGATCAGGCCCGCCAGACCAGGCAGGAGAAACAAGAGCGAGAAAAATTTTAGCGTTCCCATTTGCGCGGGCTTCATATCTGAAACCTCTCCGGTTGTCCCGTAGACCTTACCGAGGTTGCGGCGATCTGGGAACTCAAACCGGATATCCGTGCGGCAATATCTTCTGGAAAAGAACCGCTGGGCCCGTACGAGTAAGGCATGTGAAATGAAACGACGTTTCAGCAGGTACTATGCCTTACGGAGTTTATAGCATATTCCACGCCGCACAAGTGGCGAAAAGATAGCAGGTTGGTAACTTACAAAGATCACTCTAGTTACCAAAACCAGAGTTACCATGCGCGAATTCCCTATCAGGAGAACGGCAATCGCAACCTACCTATGCTCCTCACCGTCGTGAGTTCTGCTGGCCTCAAAGCTCACAACCTTCCACTTGCCCTTTTCATCCCGCACATAAACGCGGGTATAGCGATAGCTGCCGGAGACATCGTGCCCGCCAACTGTGCCTTTCACCTGTGCAAGGGAAGTGACTAGCGCCGTTGCCCTGTAAAAACGGACTTTGCGCTCGGAGATATTGAAGGTCGTGATATGTGTCTGGCCGGAGCGAAGGCTGGCCAGCGCCTGGTCTTTGGTTTGCAGGGTGCCGGAGGGGGTAATGGCCATATAGTCGTCCGCCAGCAGGGTATCCATCGCCGCGGTGTTCGACTTCAGCAGGGCATTGCGCCAGGCGTCCTCAAGCTCATCGATCTCGTGGCGGCTCTCGTGTTTCTGTGTTCTGGGAATTCCGGCCTGGAAGGGGTTCGCAATTGCCAATTTCGCAGCTACGGAAATCAGCAGCAGCCCCACCACCATCCGGGGGATAAAGAACATCAGGCGATTGGTCGTTGCGCCCTGCATAGACGTATCGGATAGTAGTCCCGGCCGGGTCAGCCGGTCAAACGCTTTCAGCAGCCGGGCTCCCTTTCTTCAGTGGCCGTGCTTCAAAACAACCGTGCTTCCCGCGCCAGGACTCGCGTTCTTAGACGGTAGCCACCCCTCAAACGAGAGCAATCAGGTTTTCTACGCTGCGATCCCGCATCATTTGGTAGAGCCCACCCACGGCATACTTCTTGAAGTGCTCGCTCTCCCGGTGCGCGGCGTGGGCTTCCATGTCCTTATATTGCTCATAGATAAGCACAGTGTCGGGATCGCCCTCCAGATAGTGAGGAACGTAGTTCGCGCAGCCCGGCTCCTGGCGCGAGGCCTCCGCCAGCAGGCGCAGAGTTTCCGCCACTTCAGCGCGTTCTTCGGGGGCAAACTTCAATCGAACAATAAAGCTGATCATCAGTTCGGCTACTCTCTCGCCCGGCTCAAAAAGCCAGGGACGCTGCTCAGGTTTACGCGTGAATCTCGTTAAGTGCCGCCGCAAACTCCGGCAGCACCATCGTTTGCTCCCGGTCCGGCCCGGTCGAGACCATTCCGATCCGTGCCCCGCTCTCTCTCTCCTGGAACCTCAAATATTCCTGTGCTGCCCGAGGCAGCTTCTCAAACTCCGTAATCCCCTCGGTCGAGCTCTGCCAGCCCTTCAGCGTTGTGTAGACGGGCTTGATCTGCTCCAGCCCCTGCACATCCGCGGGAATCACGTCCGTCACCTTGCCGCCGATCTCGTACCCGATGCAAATGGGAATCTCCGCCAGCTCGTCCAGAACATCCAGCTTGGTCACCACCAGCCACTCCGCCCCATTCACCTGGTTGGAGTAGCGCAGCAGCGGAATATCCAGCCAGCCGCAACGCCGCGGCCGTCCCGTCACCGCTCCATACTCGTTGCCCCGCGCCCGCAGATGGTCGCCCTCGGCCCCGTGAATCTCGGTCGGGAACGGTCCTTCGCCCACCCGCGTCACATAGGCCTTGGTTACGCCGATCACCGTCCCAATCGCCGTCGGTCCCACTCCGGTTCCCGTAGATGCCCCGCCCGCCGTCGACGACGAAGAGGTCACAAACGGATAGGTTCCGTGGTCGATATCCAGCATCGTCCCCTGCGCGCCCTCGAACATCACGCTCTTGCCCTCGGCCAGCATCTGCGTTCAGCAGCCGCCCCGTATCCGCCACAAACGGCCTCACCTGCTCCGCCGCCGCCGCATACTCCTCAAACATCTTCTGCCGGGTCCAGCGGATCGGTTCCAGTCCCAAACAGCGCCCGCACAATCGCGTTCTTTTCCGCGCAGGCCGCCTCAATATGCGTCTTCAGCAGCTCCGGCCGCAGCAGGTCCACCACCCGCAGCCCGCTGCGCGCCATCTTGTCTTCATACGCCGGCCCAATCCCGCGGCTCGTCGTCCCAATCTTCTTCCGCCCCGGCGCGCTCTCGGCCGCCAGCTCGATCATGCGGTGATAAGGCAAAATCACCTGCGCGCGATTCGAGACAAAAAGCTGCTCGTCCACGGCCACGCCCAACCCCCGCAGCTTGGCCACTTCCTTCAGAAACGCGATCGGATCCAGCACCACGCCGTTGCCGATCACGCCCTTGCATCCCGGCCGCAGCACCCCGCAGGGAATCAGCTGCAAAATGAACTTCTGGTCGCCGTGGATCACCGTATGCCCGGCGTTATGCCCGCCCGCGTACCGCGCCACGGCGGCAAACCGCTCGCTCAGCACGTCCACAATCTTCCCTTTGCCCTCGTCGCCCCACTGGGCGCCCAGCACTACCGCCGTCTTAGCTCGCATTTTCGTCCTGTTCCTGGTGAAGAGTCCCCAAGATTCGTAAAAGAGTTAAGTTTGTCATCCTGAGCGGAGCAGTGAAGCGAAGGGGAAGTCGAAAGCCTGCCCTGAGCTTGCCGAAGGGAACATGCATTTCCCACACTAGCCCGAAAGCGCAGACCACCCCGCCCGCACCATCTTCAATGATAAACCTTAACGGCTAGGCGCGAAGGACTGATCTTCGTTGCGCACGACGAAGCCGGGTGCCCCAGGTCTCGCTTTTGAGACCTGGGAAACCGCTAACCCGCTAACCCGCTGCCTGCGCAAACGTATACGGCCCATCCGGCACCAGCGCAACCCGCGCGCCGGCCGGAAGCCCTTTCAGCGTCGCCGCCACAGCCGAGCCCAAATCCTCAAAGGCCGTCGCTCCCAGGCCGCCCAACTGCTTCTTGCTCACTCCCGGCGTATAGAAGAAAAGCTCATTCTTCAGCCCCACCAGCGCCACCTTCTCCACCTGCCACTGGTCCACCTCCACCGGAGTATCCGCAATCTCATCCAGAAAGCTCTCGTACCCCTTGAACGCCTCCATCTTGCGCGCAAACTCCGCCGATCCCATCCCCTCCGCGCACTCCCCCACCACCAGAATCCTCCCTCCCGGCTTCACAATATGCTGCGCCGCGGTAATGCCCTTGGTCGTCTGGTAGAAGGTCAAATCCAGCGGATACCCGGCCGCGCTGGTAATCACCGCATCCACCGGTTCCTGCAGCCGCTCCAGGCAGGTCGTCTCCACAAACTCCACTCCTGCCGCATGGGCCTTCACCGGGTCGCCCGCAAACACGCCTGAAATCTCCCGCTCCTGCGTCAGCGCGACGTCGAGAATGAAATCGTGCCGCGCCATCCGCGCAATCTCCAGCAGCTCCGCGTGCAGCGGATTATCTTTGATCGACCCCTCCGTCGCCAGCGGCTCCCGCATGAACTTGGGCGAGTGCAGCACCTTGATCGTCTCCTGCGCCGCCAGTCCCGGAGCCACCAGCTTGCGCCCGCCGCTGAATCCCAGCATCAGGTGCTGCTCAATAAAGCCCAGCGTAATGTGCAGGTCCGCCGCCATAAACCGCTCGTCGATATAAACCGGCGTTCCCCGCCGCGTAGAGCCCAGCCCGCGATGCTCCTTGAACGCCCGCGCATCGTGGCTCACCACGCGATACTTCGCCGCAATCTCCGGCCCCACAATCTGTCTGACCTCGTCTTCTGTCGCGCCACGGTGCAGCCCGGTCGCAATCAGGATCGTGATCCCCTCCACAGGAATCCCCGCCCCATGCAGCCGCTTCAGCAGCGGCGGCAGCGTAACCCGGTTCGGCGCCGGCCGCGTAATATCGCAAACTGATATCGCCGCCGTCTTCTTGCCCGCCGCCAACGCCGCCAGCGGCTCGCAGCCGATCGGCTGGTCGAGCGCCGCCCCCAGGGCCGCCGCCGCATCTTTCAGAGCCACGCCCGACCGGCTGCGAATCACCTGGCAATCGAAACCCTTCGGAACCGAAACCTCAATCCCGTTTTTGCCGAAGCTGAACTGTGTTTTCATCTTTTTGTCCTAACGCTTTTTGTGGCTAGTATTAGATCTGGGTGCCCCATCCTTGACGCGGTCTTTGCGGCAAGGGTGGGATAGAACGATGCCGGCATTACAAGAACAGTGAAAATGCTCTGACCTTCCGCAGTCTTCGCCAACGGATTTACCCTCGCATTCCACTCTAAATCTTTTCCCTCTTCGCTGTTCCAGGGCAAACGCATCGTAACTTCGCCTGCGTATGCAGTCATGAATTGCGATTCGATGCAGATAGCCATATTCGGAGGGAGCAGGGGTCTTCAGACCCCAGAACAGGAGGCATTGATTGAGCGGCCTTCAGGCCCGGGCCTTGTTTCGGCTGCGAACTGAGAGCCCGTGGCTAAAGCCCATCGTTTTATTGCGCCTGATTCAGGGGTCTGAAGACCCCTGCTCCCTCCGCAAGAATAAGTAAAAGTAACGCCACTGTTTGATGGAAAGATTGCCGGGCAATTTTTGAAGTGTTTTCGCGCTTCGCTGTTCAGCTTCACAGGCAAATCCGCGGTTTCGCTGGTACAATTTCCCGCATGGAAACAATTCAATATAACCTCCCGCAATCTCGCATTCCTGTCTCTTGGTACAACATTGCCGCCGACCTGCCCAAGCCCATGGCGCCGCCGCTTCATCCCGGCACCCACCAGCCCATCGGCCCCGACGATCTGGCGCCGCTCTTTCCCATGGCGCTGATTATGCAGGAGGTAAGCACTGAGCGGGAGATCGAGATTCCCGGTCCCGTCCGTCAGGTCTACGCCCAGTGGCGTCCCGCGCCGCTCTATCGCGCCCGCCGTTTGGAGCAGGCTCTCGATACGCCAGCCCATGTTTATTACAAATACGAAGGCGTCAGCCCTGCCGGCTCGCACAAGCCCAATACCGCCGTCCCGCAGGCCTATTACAACAAAATGGAGGGCACCAAGCGGCTCGCCACTGAGACCGGAGCCGGCCAGTGGGGTTCCGCGCTCGCCATGGCCTGCGCCTTTTTCGGCCTGGAGTGCAAGGTTTACATGGTCCGCGTCAGCTACGACCAGAAGCCCTATCGCCGCGCCCTGATGGAAGCCTTCGGAGCCTCCGTCACCGCCAGCCCCAGCACGGATACTGAATGTGGCCGCGCCATTCTCGCCGCCCATCCCAACTCCAACGGGTCGCTGGGAATCGCAATCTCTGAAGCCGTTGAAGTAGCCGCCAAGGATCCCAACACCAAGTACGCCCTTGGCAGCGTCTTGAATCACGTCCTCCTCCACCAGACCGTCATCGGCCAGGAAGCCATTGAGCAGATGGCGATGACCGGCGACGAGCCCGACGTAATTTTGGGTTGCGCAGGTGGCGGCTCGAACTTTGCCGGCCTGACCATGCCCTTCCTGGGCCGCAAGATCAAGGGCCAGTGCAAAGCCCGCGTAGTCGCCGTAGAACCCGCAGCCTGCCCCAGCCTCACCAAGGGCCGTTTCACTTATGACTTCGGCGACACCGGCCACCTGACCCCGCTGGTCAAGATGCACACCCTCGGCAGCACTTTCATGCCTCCCGGAATTCATGCCGGCGGCCTGCGCTACCACGGCATGGGTCCGCTGGTCTCGCACGTAATGGACCTGGGCCTGATTGAAGCCACGTCAGTGCAGCAGTTAGACGCCTTCGCCGCCGGCATCCAGTTTGCCCGTGCCGAGGGAATCATCCCCGCGCCCGAAGCCAACCACGCCATCGCCGCCGCCATTCGCGAAGCCCTGGTCGCCAAAGAAGAAGGCAAGCAGAAAACAATTCTCTTCGTCCTAAGCGGCCACGGCCACTTCGATATGCAGTCCTACATCGACTACCAAGCCGGCAAGCTGGAGAACTTCGACTATCCCGCCGAGGAGATCGCAATGGCCCTAGCCGGCCTGCCATCGTTTGCATAAGTTAAGCGCCCGGGTGGCCCAGGTCTCGCTTTTGAGACCTGGGAGCCGATGAGCTAAATCGACGATGAACCTCAACCCATCGCTTTGGATGTAAGTTGATGCCATGCCCAAAGGGTTAGTTCGTTACCAGCAATCCGGCTGCTTTCACTTCATCAGCTTCACTTGCTATCACAGGTTTCATCATCTCGGCACAGAGTGTGCGCGCGAGTTATTCGAGCGATCACTTGAGTCCATGCGTCGGCGCTATGACTTTGTGGTTTGCGGCTATGTCGTGATGCCGGACCACGTTCATCTCCTCGTCAGCGAGCCGAAGAAGGCGCTTCTTTCCAAGGCGATTCAAGCCTTGAAGCTATCGGTGTCCGTTCAGAGCCGGGAGCGCCCGTTCTGGCAGGCTCGGTATTACGATTTCAACGTGCACAACGGAGAAAAGCGTGTCGAAAAACTGAGGTACATGCATCGGAATCCGGTCAAGCGTGGATTGGTGGAGAAGCCGGAAGATTGGCCGTGGTCCAGCTTTCGACATTATAGGACGGGCATCGAAGGAACCGTTGAGATCGAGTCTTTCTGGACCGGAGCACGCAGGGATGGGCTTCTCGATCCCAGGTCTCAAAAGCGAGACCTGGGAAAGTATTAAGTTATCCAGTAACTACAATCGATATATGACAGGTCGCGAACGAATTCTCGCAGTTCTTGCCGGACAGAAGCCCGATCACCTTCCCTGCATGCCCATCACCATGATGTTTGCGGCGGATATTCTTGGCGTCAAGTATGGCCAATATGCCCGCGATCACAGAGTCATGGTGGAAGCGCAAATCAAGACAGCCGAAATCTTCGGCCTCGATTATGTCTCCACCATCTCCGATCCCGCCCGCGAAGCCTCCGATGCAGGAGCAAAAATCCAGTGGTTTGACGATCAGCCTCCGGCCATCATTGAGGACGAAGCGCTGTTTGCGGATAGGTCGGCACTCACGCGCGTCAATGCCGCCAACCCCATCGCCGGTGGCCGCATGGAAGACCGCATCTGCGGAGTAGAACTCCTGCGCCAGCGTGCCGGCAACACGTTATTTGTCGAGGGATGGGTCGAAGGCCCTTGCGCCGAATCCGCCGACCTGCGCGGCCTCAATCGCCTCATGCTCGACTTCCACGACGAACCGGCCTTCATTCGCGAGCTGTTTGAAGTCACGAGTGGAAGCGGCCATCTGCTTCGCTCACGCTGCAGATTGAGGCCGGGGCCGACATCATTGGGATTGGCGATGCGGCGGCCTCGTTGATCGGTCCTGCCATCTACAAAGAGTTTGTGTGGCCACAGGAAAAAAGACTGGTCGACGCCATCCACGCCGCGGGTGGAAGAGTCCGCCTGCATATCTGCGGCAATACTCGCAGGATTCTCGACGGCATGGGCGAATTGGGCTGCGACATGGTGGATATCGACTTCCTGTCCCCCTCGAAAAGGCGCGATCGACCATGGGACCGCAGCAGACGCTGGCAGGCAACCTTGATCCGGTCAGAGATATTTTGCATGGCACTCCGGAATCGATCACGCAACACCCTGGAAGCGTTGCATCAAATTGCTGGTGCGCGGTGGATTGTCGCCGCGGGATGTGAAATTGCACGCGGTACTCCGCACGAAAACCTGCATGCCCTGGTGAACTTCGCTCAAACCCACGCCGCGGCATGAGCAATCGCCCGAGTCGATAACTGTGAGAAAGGCGTCGCCTCGCTATAAATCCCATGCCCCACCGTTGCTCCCGTAGGGAACAAATGAGAATAGCCCCAGGTGAAACCCGGGGAAAGGTGTCGCCCAAAAGACCTCGCCGTCCTGTAGGGACGGCGTGAATCATTCCCAAATACAAATCTCATGGGCCAGTGGTTCCCAATTCGGTTTGCATAATATATCCCCGCACAAGCCGGGGGCCCCAGGTCTCGCTTTTGAGACCTGGGAAAGTGTTCACCCAGCAGACACAATCGCATCCGCAATCAGCGCCGCTTCCACCGCTGGCCGCACAGCGTGAACTCTCACAATCGAAGCCCCGTTAAGAATCGCCGCGACCAGCGCCGCGATGCTGGCCGTTTCGCGGGCATCTACGGGCGCGGAGAGACCCAATTCGGACTTCTGCTGTTGGCCGGAGTAGAGCGGAGCCAGTGTGCGCCCCAAAAAAGACTTGCGACTAAGCCCGGCCAGCAGCGGACGGCCCAGCGTGAGCAGCTCCGCCTGCCGGTCAAGCAGCGCATAGTTCTCGTCGTAGCGCTTGCCGAATCCGTAACCGGGATCGAGCACAGTTGCCTCAGGCGCAATACCGGCCTTCGCGGCAGCGGCCAAACTCGCCTCCAGCCCCGCGCGCACCAAAAAAATCAATTCGTCTGAAGCCAGATGCCGCAAAGTGTGCCAATCCTCGGGCCGTCCGCGCGTGTGCATCAGCACCACTCCGCAGCCGGCCTCTGCGCAGACGTCCGCAATTCCCGGATCCCACTCGAATCCGCTCACGTCATTCACAATCTCCGCGCCGGCAATGAGAGCCGCGCGCGCTGTTTCGGTTTTGTAGGTATCGACGGAGATAATTGCCTTGGGCCGCGCTGCCAGAACCCCTCTGAGCACCGGCAGCAGCCGCGCCTGCTCTTCTTCGGCGCTCACAGAGGGAGAAAACTCGGAGTCCGGCGAGCTGATTAAACTACCCGCGTGTGAACCGGGCCGGGTGCTCTCCGCGCCCAGGTCCAGCAGGTCGGCTCCTTCGTCCAGCAGGCTGAGGCAGTGGGTAATCGCGGTCTCCGGATTATTGAGATCGAAGTACCGCCCGCCGTCGCTGAACGAGTCCGGCGTGAGATTTACCACGCCCATCACCAGCGTGCGCCGCCCAACTTCAAGCGTGCGGGACCGCAGCCGCCACTCTGATTTCACGCGAGAATTCACGTTCCGTTTCCTCGTTCCATTCGCTACCCATTAGAAGACCGAATCGTCAACCAGTCGCGGTTCGAGCCAGCTTCACTTTCTCGCTGATCAATCCCACGGCCCGCCGCGCGCTCAACGCCGCGCCCTCCTGCCAGCCCAGGATATTGCTGATGGTATCGCCTGCCAGGTAGATTGGCCCATCGCCTTCAATCACCACATCATAGCCTTCAATACCGCCGCCGTACTCCAGCACCCACGATCCCTCGTTCCACTTCACGTGCTTCCAGCCGCAAAAGACGGGGTTGCGCAGCTCCTGCCCATGCCCCGGATGCAGCTTTTCCATCGACAATCGCGATGCATCGAATTTCTGCTGGAGCGTCATCTCGCTGAAACCCGGAACCTCGTTTCTCATCCATCAGGTAACCCGAGACCACCACACCAGTCGGATGCATGATCCGCGAGCTCGGATACCAGACCGGACTCAAGCCCTGCTCCAGAAACGACAAGCCCCCATAGATGTTGTAATCCTGCTCCCAGAAGCGCCGGCTCTCCCAGGCAATCTTCACCGCGGCTCCCATGGTGCAGCCGTCAATCACTTTCTTGTACGGCTCCGACAGATCGTTCGGTATCTTCCTGAGCATCGAGAAAGGCAGCGCGCAAATGCAATACGCCGCCTCAATCTGCTTCGCCTGCCCGTGCTGGGTATAAGAGATCCTCACTCCGCTCGAGGTCTTGCGAATCTCCGTCACCGGCGAGCTGTACTGCATAATCGGTCCCAGCGCCTTGGCAAATGCATACGGAATCCGGTCCATCCCGCCCACCGGCTGGAACATGGTTGCCTGCCACGGCCAAACCTCCTCATACAACATGCCCTCCCAGAAGTGCGCGTCCAGCAGGGTGCGCATATCCATGGGAAGCTCATCCACCTCCACCTGCCTGCCCGCGCCCGGCGTAATCTTCATTCCCGCCCGTTCCGATCCCACATAAGCGCCGGTCTTATCCAGCGGCCCGTAGACGGCAAGAAAATCCAACATGCGCACCCGGTCTTCTGCCGAGAAATCCTGGTCCAGCGCGCCCTGCCGGATGCACTTTGAGAGCAGCTCCGACACATGCCCACGCGTATCGTTGATCGCCTTGCGCTGCACCACGGGCTTTCCGCCGTTGGCTTTGTCGCTCTGCAGCAGGCTCGAGCGCGTGGTATTGATCTCCACCTCGAGCGGAATGCCCAGCTCGCGCACATAGCCCAGCATCGTCCAGTGGGTGCTCGGCAGCCGCGCCGGCCCCAGGTTCTGGTAGTTTCCCTCTTCCCAGTGAATGGTCTGCACCATGCCGTCGACAAACTCGACTTTCGTTCCGTTCCGCCCCGTCCAATTCCGCCCACCCGGCCGCTCGCGCGCCTCCAGCACCACCACTTCATAGCCCAGCTTCCTCAGCTCATAAGCGGAGACGAGACCGCCGATCCCGCCTCCCAGCACAACCACCTTCACGCCCTTGCCCACTCCCGCCTCGGCCCTGATCGGTTCCGCCAAAACTCCCCTCATGGGCATCAGGCCAAGGGCCTGCATGGTTGCAAAGGCAGCGCCGTACCCGCCTGCCTGACCCACTTGCCTCAGAAACTCACGTCTTGAAATTGCCACGGACGATCACCTCGTGCATTCAGCGAAGTTCGAATGAAGTTGCCGGATAGGCAATCCAGGACCAGACTGATGACAAACCGTCTACGGCCTTTCTGGGATGACAAACCCTCTGCTGCCTTTCCGGAAGGGAGCGTGAGGCTTTAGCCTCACGAATTGAAGCCCATGATCTGAGCAGGGCTTTAGCCCCGGGTCTTTCCTCAGAATCGCGAAATTGACTCTTGTCAGCAATCCAAAACAGAAGCCGACTGCTCATCACGTTGCTTTGCTGCGGGGAAGAACATCTAACCCGGATTGCCGTTCGCCTCTGGGTTAGGGACTAATATATCCCACTTGCTGACGATTGCGATCTTGAATTTTTTGCCGGCTCAAACTGCTAAACTCCGGGCATGAAACTCTTTCGGCGAATTCCGTCGCTGGCGTTGGCCGCACTTCTGTTTTCTTTCTCCGGGCTTTTCGCGCAAACCCCGGCGCAGCCTCCTGCTCAGTCCCCGACGCCAACCACCGCGAAGCCGTCGCCCTCTCCCGCTCCGGCAAAGGCGACGCTCAGCGACCGCATCCGCGCCATTCTGGCCGACCCGGCTCTGAGTCATGCGCAGTTCGGCATCAGCGTAACCACTCTGGATGGAAAGCCGCTCTATGGATTGAATGAGGGGCGGCTCTTTACCCCGGCCTCGAACGCCAAGCTGCTGACCACCGCCGCGGCCTTTGCCCTGCTGCCGGTGGATAAGCTGACCTGGACCACCAACGTAGTAACCGTCGGCTCCATCAACAGCGACGGAGTGCTCGATGGCGACGTGATTCTGCTCGGCGCAGGCGACCCAACGATGAGCGCGCGCCGTTATCCCTACCGCGAGCCTGTTCCGCCTGCCACAGAGTCTGCTGCCGCCGCGCCCATCGAAGAGACAGAGCGCCCGCCGAAGGCTATGGACGTGATGGACCTGTTGGCCGAAGAGGTGGAGCAGGCCGGAGTGCGCACGGTAGACGGCAACATAGTGGGCGACGACAGCTTCTTTCTCGATGAGCGCTACGGCCAGGGATGGGGATGGGAAGCTCTGCAATGGACCTCCGGTGCGCCGGTCTCCGCGCTCACCTTCAACGACAACACCATAGAACTGACCATCGCGGCCGGTGCGGAGACCACCGCTGAAGCCGCGCCTGAAACTATCGCGCCTGAAACGGCGAACCCTGAAACGGCCAAGCAGGAAACACCAGCGCCTGAAGCGGCGAATCCTGAAACGACTAAACCGGAAACAACAGAGCCTGCGACTACTAACCCCGAAACAACCAAACAGGAAACAGCCGCGCCTGAAACCGCCAAGCCGGAAACCATCAAGCCAGAAACGGTCGCGTCGTCCCATACGGAATCGAGTGGACCCCGTCCGTGGACTACTTCACCCTGGACAGCACAATGACCACCGCGCCCAAGGGCGAGACTCCGCACCCCGGAGTGGAACGCCGTCCCGGCTCCATGCAGGTGCGCGCCTGGGGAACGTCGTCGCCCGAGGGCTACCATGGCGTGCTGGCCGTTGAAGATCCGGCGGAGTTCACCGCCGCCGCCTTCAGGAAGGCGCTCCTCAATCGCGGCATTACTGTTACAGGTACGGCAGTCTCCCGGCACAGGACTTCTACTGGTACGGGCAATTTTGCGGATGAGCGCGCCGAGCCGCTCAAACTGAGCCGATCGGAACAGTCCACCATAGCTGCCCCGCTTGAGGACCGCAAAGTGCTGGCTGCGCATAGCTCCGTGCCGGTTACCGAGGACATTATGCTGACCAACAAAATCAGCCAAAACCTGCACGCCGAGCTGCTCCTGCGTCTGCTCGGCAAGGTGCACGGCACTGACGGCAGCTTTGAGCAGGGCACGCGCGTGGTGCGGCAGTTTCTCAGCGGCGCCGGCGTGGACGACAACGACTTTTTTATCTACGACGGCTCGGGCATGAGTCCGTTTGATCGCATCGCCCCGCGCGCCTATACGCAATTGCTGGTCTACGCCGCAAAGCAGCCGTGGGGAGCGGCCTGGCGCGACACTTTTCCCATCGCCGGAGTCGACGGCACTCTGGCCCTCGGGGGGCGGTTCAAGAACTCGCTGGTCAAGGGCCGCCTGTGGGCCAAGACCGGCACACTCAACGAGACCAACGCCCTCTCCGGCTACCTGAAGGCGAACAGCGGCAAGACAATCGTGTTTTCCATTATGGTCAATGGCCACCGTCCGGGAAGCGACGCCGAGCTGCAAGCCATCGACCGCATTGCGGAAGCAATTGCGGCGGCCGAGTAATCTGGAGCAGCAACTAGTTCTTTGACCGCTTGATTTTGTACTAACTCCGTGCCACATCCATTTTGTTATCCTGAGCGGACCGCAGCGGAGTCGAAGGACCTGCTTTTCCTCACTCGGGCGAATGGGTGGGAAACGACGAATCCCAAAGAGCGAAATCATACGGTCAAAGAACTAGTATCATCAGAACCAGATGCGCACTCATTCCTTCGCAGTCACCTTGAGCATTTTGGCCGTAGGCATCGGCCTTGCCGGATCGCTGATCCTGGCCGGTTGCCGCCCGCTGCCCCCTTCAAAACCGGCCTCTGAGTGGACCGCCGAAGAAGCGCGAGGAGCACAGGTCTATCAACAGAAGTGCGCCCGCTGCCACTACCCAACCACGACTCGTAGTCTGCACGGACCGGGATTACAGGCGCTGACCAAGCTCAAAGCAATGCCGTCGGGCATGCCGCCCACCGACGAGCGCATGACCCAGGTGATCCTGCAAGGTAGGCAGATGATGCCCGCAACGCCTCTGAGCGACGACCAGCTCTCCGATCTTTTGGCCTACCTGCACACGTTATGACCGACGATACCGAAAAGAACGAATCCGCAAAGACCCAGCCGGCGCGGCGCGAGTTGTTGCCACTGCCGGGTCTCGCGGCCATCAGTTTGTACCTGCTGGTCCTGGCCGTGGTCATTGTTGTGGGCGTGGTAAACGGGCGGCACTATCCGCCTCTGTTTCTTCTTCTTGCCGTGGGCTTCATCACTGCCGCCGCCGGCCTGCTTCGCCTGTTGCGCTGGGCATGGGCGCTGGCCCTCTCTGCGGTCTTCCTGCTTGCGGTTTACAACCTGTGGTTCTTCTTGAGCCAGCACCAGTTTCCCGCCCTGATCCAGGGCCTTCTGAATCTGGTATTTTTCCTCTACCTCGTGCGCCCTGAAGTCCGCGAGCGGCTCTCGTAGACAGCGGCGGCCCGTCTCGCATTCCGCTACCGCTACAATGGAGTCGTGATGGAACTGGTGCAGATTTCCCCGGCCCTCAAGGTTCCCGCCCCCAAGCCTGACTGGCTCAAGGCGCGCGCCCCGGTGGGCGAAAACTACCACGACCTCAAGCGCCTGGCCCGATCGCTCAATCTGCACACCGTCTGCGAAAGCGCACACTGCCCCAACATCGGCGAGTGCTGGCATCACAAAACCGCAACCTTCATGATGCTGGGCAACCTGTGCACGCGCCGCTGCGGATTCTGTGCCGTCCCCAAGGGCCGTCCCGAGCCCATCGACTTTGACGAGCCCCGCCGCGTAGCTGAAGCCGTGGCCTCGCTCGGCCTGCAGCACGCAGTCATCACCAGCGTCAATCGCGACGACGATCTCGTCGGCGGAGCGCGAGCATTCGCCATGGTCATCGACGAGATTCGCCGCCAGGCTCCCGGATGCCGGGTTGAAGTTCTCATCCCTGACTTCCAGGGCAACCGCGAGGCGATTCACATCGTCGTCGAAGCCCGCCCCGAGGTGCTCAACCACAACACTGAGTCGGTGCCGCGCCTCTACCGCGTAGTCCGCTCCGGCGCCCGCTATGAGCGCACCCTTGAACTGCTGCGCTACTCCAAGGAGTTGAGGCCCGAAGGGCTCACCAAATCCGGCGTGATGGTTGGCCTCGGCGAGGAGACGGCCGAGCTGCTCGAAGTCTTCCGCGACCTCGCCCGCACCGGCTGCGACATACTCACCATCGGTCAATATCTGCGACCCTCGCGCGACCATCTCCCCATGGCCCGCCTCTATACCCCGCGCGAGTTCGCCGACCTAAAGACTGAAGCCCTCAAGCTAGGCTTCCGCCACGTCGAATCCGGCCCGCTTGTCCGCTCCAGCTACCACGCCCACGAACAGGCGGCATCCACGGGACTCACGGCGGTGGCGCAGGAAAAATTCCCATGAAGCGGTTTCCCAGTTCATTTCGTCCAGTGCAAAGCAGCATTCCACGGCATGGGTTCGTTAGTATATTGTTTTGAACCAAGTGAGGGCAAAGATGGCAGTCTCAGCAATGGCCGGAATTCCGGCGCTCAAAGAACTCTACGCCGACCTGAAGCGGCGCATGGACCAGGCTGTAGCCACATTCCAGGCCCATTTGGCCTCCACGCGCACGGGCCGGGCCAATGTGCACATGCTTGACCAGGTCAAGGTCGACTACTATGGCACCCACATGCCCATCAGCCAGATGGCGCAAGTTTCCACCCCTGAGGCGCAAATGATCCTCATCGCGCCCTGGGATCCAACAGTGATCAAGGAGATCGAGCGAGCCCTGCAAACCGCCGATCTCGGCTTCAACCCGCAGTCTGACGGCAAGGTGATCCGCGTCCCCGTCCCCCCCATGACCGAGGAACGCCGCCGCGATGTGGTCAAGCACCTTAACAAGGTTCTGGAGGAACACCGCACCGCCGTCCGCAACGTCCGCCGCGACGGCAACGAGGCCCTCAAGAAGCTGGCCAAGGAAAAGAAGATCAGCGAGGACGAGGAGAAGCGTTCTCTCGAAGAAGTCCAGAAGATGACCGACGAAGAAATCCGCCGCATGGAAGAGCTTTCGCAGAAAAAAGAAGCGGAAGTGATGCAGGTGTGAGCTAAGCTTGAGCCGAATAAGCATCGGGCCTGTCCGTTCAGATTTGCGGACAGGCCCGATTTTTTGGGACCGATTCCGAATCCATAGATCACACCGCCAAAGAAATGCTAGCGTAGAGCGGGTATGAGTTCTCCAACAGCCGCTGTGCTGGGCGAAATCGGGCTTCCCATCCCGATCCGCAAACTGGCCGCAAAAACCTGGGACACAATCATCGTCGGCGCGGGCCACAACGGCTTGGCCTGCGCGGCCTATCTGGCGCGAGCCGGCCAGCGCGTGCTGGTGATTGAAAGCCGCGCGCGCGTGGGCGGCGCCTGCACCATCGAGGAGCCGTTTCCCGGCGTGCGCATGTCTCCCTGCGCCTATCTCGCCGGCCTCCTGCATCCGCTGGTGGTTGAAGAGCTCGAGCTTCCCCGCCGCGGCTATCGAATGGACTCCCGCAGTCAACGGCCTCTTCGTTCCCTTCCTCGACGGCTCCAGCATCCAACTCTGGGACGACGACGAGCGCTGCGCTGCCGAGGTCCGCGCGCTGGCTCCCGGCGACGTCGAGGGCTGGCGCGCCATGAACGATGTGATCCGCCGTCTGCGCGATGCGCTGCGCCCATCCGGCAACGGCGACCTCTGGATCGGCGAGCCGCCCACCCGCGAACAAATTGAAGACCGCCTCGGCGACGACGCCGAAGCGCGCTCTCTGCTCTTCGATTGGTCCATGGCCGAGTTTGTCGAGAACTACCTCAACGACGAGCGCCTGCAAATCGCCTATCTCGGCCAGGGCGTGATCGGCACCAACGCCAGCCCCTTCGATCCCGGCACCGCCTCCATCCGCTTCCATCACGCCTCCGGCCGTCTCGGCGGAATGCCCGGCATGTGGGGCTACGTGCGCGGCGGCATGGGCATGGTCTCGTTCTACTTCTGCGATGCGGCGCGCGAGGCCGGCGCGACCGTGGTGTCAGGCGTGCCGGTCGCGAAGATTCTTCCCGGCGAAGGCGTGCTGCTCGAAGGCGGCGAGCGCATCGCCGCCCGCACCGTCGTCTCCAACGCCGACCCGCGCCAGACTCTGCGCCTGCTCGGCACGGCAGCCGATCCAGCCTGGCGCGCGCAGGTCGAGCGCGTTCCCATCGAAGGCTGCACCGTCAAGCTCAACGTCCACCTGCGCGAGCTGCCCAACTTCACGCGCCCGGCCCGGCGTCGACCAGCCCCACCACTACGGCCAGATCAATGCGCCGCTCACCAAAGAGGAGTGGAAGTCCGGCTATCGCCGCCGCCCGCCGTGGCGAGCTGCCCGAGCATCTCTGGTGCGAACTCTACTTCCAAAGCGCGCACGATCCCTCCGTCGTCCCGCCGGGCCAGCACACCATGAGCGTCTTCGCGCAATATGTGCCTTACAAATTCGCGCACGGCAACTGGGACTCCCGCCGCGACTGAAGTCCGCAGCCTCGCCCTCGATTCGCTCGCCCGCTTCTGCTCCAATATCGACAGCGCCGTCATCGACGCCCAGGTGCTCGGCCCGCCGGACATCGAGCAGAAGGTCGGCCTCACCGGCGGCCACATCTTTCAGGGCGAGTGCCTGCCGCCCTATATGTGGGCCAACCGTCTCTCCGCGCGCACGCCCATGCACGGCGTCTATCTCTGCGGAGCCTGCACCCACCCCGGCGGCAGCGTGATCGGCATCAACGGCCGCAACGCCGCCATGGCTGTCGCTGCAAAGATCTCAGCGAGAATTTAGTTTCGCACGCCGTGCGCGTCTCTGCTATGCTCCGCCGTACATGTCTTCCCTCCCCGCACTCAAGCGAGGCATCCGGTTTCGCGATCTGGTCGCTCTTCTACGTGGTCGTCGTCCTCAGCGTGCGCTGGACGGCCACCGCCGCCGCCGCCGGCCCCAGCATCCTGGTCATCTGGATCGCCGCGCTCATCTGCTTCTTCATTCCCCTCGCGGCCAGCGTCATGGAGCTCTCCTCGCGCCATCCCGAAGAAGGCGGCCTCTACGTCTGGACCCGCGAGGCCTTCGGCGATTTCTCCGGCTTCATCGCCGCCTGGACCTACTGGATGAGCAATCTGCCCTTCTTCGCCGGCGTGCTTTACTTCGGCGCGGCCTCCGCGCTCTTTGCCTTCGGCCCCCGCGCACAGTCGCTCGCCGCCAGTCCGCTTTACTTTATCAGTCTTCGCCGTCTTCTGGCTCACCGTCATCACCCTGCTCAACATTCGCGGCGTCGAGGCCGGCAAGTGGCTCAACAACATCGGCTCCCTCGGCAGCCTTCTTCCGCTCTCCGTGCTCATGATTCTCGGCCGTCGTTTCCTGGATTCGCTTCGGTGCCGCCACACACTTCACCGCCGCCAGCTTCGTCCCTCACTGGTCGCTCGGCAACGCCGTCTTCTGGTCCAGCGTCTTCTTCGCCTTCACCGGCATCGAGGCCGGCTCCGCCATGGGCGACGAAATTCAGAATCCCCGCCGCACCATTCCCTGGGCCATCCTCATCGGCGGCAGCATCCTCACCATCGGCTACATCGGCGGCAACCGCCGCCTTGCTGGTCGCGCTGCCCAGCCAGGCCGTCGCCGGCCCTGATGGCTTCGTCAACGGAATTCGCCAGCTCAGCGCCCATCTCGGCCTCGGCTGGCTGCTCGTTCCCATCGCCCTGCTCGTCGCCCTCAACGCCGTCGGCGGAGCGGCGGCCAATCTCTCAGCCAACTCGCGCCTGCCCTTCGTCGTCGGCATCGATCACTATCTTCCCGCCGCCTTCGGCTGGATTCACTCCCCGCTATCGCACCCCTTGGGTCGCCATCGCCGTCTTTGGGCGCCGCAGGCATGGTCGTGGCCTTGCTCAGCCAGGCCGGCACCACCGTTCGCGGAGCCTATGACGTGCTGGTCAGCATGACCGTCCTCTCCACTATCATGCCCTTCCTCTTCATTTTCGGCGCCATGATTCGATTGCAAAGCCGCCCGGTCCCGCCCGGGAGTCCGCCGCGTTCCCGGCGGCAAACCTGTAGCCATCGCACTGGCATCCCTGGGCCTGGCCTGCACCCTGGTCACCATCGCTCTGTCACTGGTCCCTTCAGCCGACGAGCCCGACAAGTTGCTCGCGGTAGCCAAGGTTGTTGGTGGAATGCTCGTCCTGGTTGGCGCGGGCGTAGTGGTCTTCATCGGCGCGCGATTGAAAGCACGCCGCGAAGCGAAGTCCCAGTTAGTGGTTTAGTACTACAGTTGTAGATCGAAATTCTGAGGGAGCAGGGCCTTAGGCCCCTGAAAATAAGGCAATAAATGCAGGGCCTTCAGGCCCGGGTTCTCGCCATTTTTGAGGAAGTGAAGGAATTGCTACTGTAGTATTAGGGCATTTTGCTTTTACTGCAAACTCCCGTGCCCCATCCATTTCCGCGTTTTTTGCGGAAATGGGTGGGATACCAATGAAATCCAGGTCAACACCATTTCGGAAGATGCTCTACGGATAAATCCTGTGCAGCGTCCGCGCAAACGGAATCGTCTCCCGCACGTGGTCCAGCCCGCAGATCCAGGCCACCGCCCGCTCAATCCCCATGCCGAATCCCGAGTGCGGCACGCTGCCGTAGCGGCGCAGATCCAGATACCACTGGAAGGCTTCCTTGGGCAGCTTGTGTTCCTCGATGCGGCTGCTTCAGTAACTCATAGCTCGAAACGCGCTGCGAGCCGCCGATGATCTCGCCATAGCCCTCCGGCGCCAGCACATCCACGCACAGCGCTAGCCGCGGATCCTTCGGGTCGGGCTCCATGTAAAAGGCCTTCACATCGGCCGGATAGCGGTGCACCATCACCGGCCGGTCAAACTGCGAGCTGAGCCAGGTCTCGTCCGGCGAGCCAAAGTCGTTGCCATACTCGAACGGCGCCTCCAGCTGCCCGTCCTTGTGCGCCTGGTTCAGCATCTCCGCAGCTTCGTCGTAGCGCAGCCGCGGAAACGGCGGCACGATCGCCTCCAGCTTCGCCCGGTCGCGGCCGATCACCGTCAGCTCCGCCGCGCGGTTCTTCAGCACGCTCTGCACAATGTGCGAAAGGAAGTTCTCCGCCAGCTCCAGCAGCCCGTCCAGATCGCAGAAAGCCACCTCCGGCTCGATCATCCAGAACTCGGTCAGATGCCGCCGCGTCTTCGACTTCTCCGCGCGGAAGGTCGGCCCAAAGCTATAAACCTTGCCCAGCGCCAGCGCCGTGGACTCGATGTAAAGCTGGCCCGATTGCGTCAAGAAACGCCGGATCGCCGAAGTAGTCCACCGGAAACAGCGTCGAAGTTCCTTCGCAGGCCGCCGGCGTCAGAATCGGCGGATCGGTGCGGATGAAGCCGTTCTGATCGAAGTACTCCGCCGCCGCGCGCATGATCTCGGCCCGAATGCGCAGAATGGCGGACTGGCGCGGCGAGCGCACCCACAGGTGCCGGTGCTCCATCAGGAAGTCGACGCCATGCTCCTTGAGCGTGATCGGGTAGGGGTCGCGACTCGGGAACGCGCTGCACCACCTCGATGTCCTCCACATCCAGCTCGTAGCCGCCCGGCGCGCGCTTGTCGGCGCGCACTTTGCCGGTCACAATCACGCTCGACTCCTGGGTCAGGCCCTTCAGCGCCTCAAAGACCTCGGCCGGCACGCTCTTCACGTGCGCCACGCCCTGCACGGTCCCGGTGCCGTCGCGAAAGATGGGAAACAGCAGCTTGCCGCTCTCGCGCAGGTTGTAGAGCCATCCGCGCAGGGTGACGGACTGGCCTTCATGCTGGCCCAGCGTAGCGATGGTTGCGACAGGGCAGCCGGGGTGCCCTCTGAGCCCGGTGGGGCAGCCGAGGCTTCCGCCGCAGGAGTGTTTTGAGCAGGGCGATCTTCCGTCATAAGCTTCCTCACTGGCCGAAAAAACCATCTCCGGCCGGACTCTCTAGCATAACGCGGGCTGTGGCATGCTTGCCGCCATGTACTTGTCATCCTGAGCGGAGCGCAGCGGAGTCGAAGGATCTGCGGTTGCATGTTCTCTTCTCCTTCTTAACCCAAAGAACAATCATTGCCGCCCCATCGCGACTTTGGTAGCATGAGAATTATTGTTGATGCACGCAACATTTCTCCGCAGCATCGCAATTGAAGGCTCGTATGAGGAGGAAGCGCGATGACAGAAACCTCGGTAGTTAAAAGCGAAAATATGCAAAAGTCCCAGGTGGATACGGAGACCACCGAGCGCATCATTGCTGAAAAGCGCATCGGCGCGCGCATCAAGCGCCTGCGACTCAAGAAATCCATGGGCCTGGTCGAGCTGGGCAAGCTCACCGGGCTCTCGGCCAGCTTCCTCTCCCAGCTTGAGACCGGCCGCGTGGTGCCCACCTTGCGCAACCTCTCGCGCATCGCCATGGTCTTTTCCAAAGATCTCTCATACTTCTTTGAGATCGAGCCGCGCACCCTCTTCCAGGTTCACCGCCGCAAGGAGCGGGTGCGTCTGCCGCAAACCGGCGTGGACTCCCCGGCCTATTACTTTGAGAGCCTGGGTTACATGGTTCCCGACCGGCATATGGACCCCTATTTTGCCGAATTCATCCCTCGCGCCGACGACGCGGACCCCAGTGCGCACATGCACCCCGGCTTCGAGTTTCTTTATCTGCTCGAAGGCGAGCTTGAAATTCACCACGGCGATCAGCATTGCACGCTCCGCCCGCGCGACGCCATCTACTTTGACTCAGGCACTCCCCACTCCTACCGCAGCGTAGGCAAAAAGCCGGCCGAAGCCATCATCGTCACCATCCACCAGCCGCCCATTGCGCCCACGGCCCCAATGCAGCCGGCCAGTGCACCACGCCCAGCGCCCGGCAAATTGAATGCGCCGCCAACGGGTCGCGTCGATATATAAGAAGCTTGCTGCGGCGAATGGATGCAGGATTGCGTGAGGAGAGTGCCCACCAAGAGGACGGTTTTACAGAAATACAGCGGCTGCATCCTGCAAAAACAGGTCGCGAGCGGGGAAAAGCGCGGTATATTGTTGGGGTGATATAGAAAGCGAAATGGAAATTCCCGTTTAGTTCAATTCCCTGACCAGAGAGAGGTGTGTTCAAAAAATCGGGCGCATCTCCTTCATTTGCAATCGAGTGTGCGACAACGAACCGAAGAAAGAGGAGGATTCAGAAAATGGGAAGCATCCAATTGAGGCGGACGAAACTTCACATGATTCGTAATTTCCTGCTCGTGCTGGGCTTTTGCTTTGTCTTTACCAGCATTGCATTGGCACAGCTTGACCAGGGCGCCATCAACGGTGTTGTGAAGGATAGCTCGGGCGGCGCTATACCGGGCGCCTTGGTGACACTCACCGAACACAGACACAAATTTCAGCTTGCAAGGCAGAACGGATGCAAAAGGAGACTATAGCTTCTCTCCCATCAAGATCGGTCATTATACGGTGAGTGCGACGGCTCCCAATTTCCAGACGACGACCCAGAACAATGTACTGTCAACATTCTGGACCAATTAAATATTCCTCTAACCTTGAAGCCTGGCTGCTGTGATGGAGACTGTCACTGTCACCTCCGCGCCTCCCATGCTGCAGAGTGAGAGCGCTGCAGTGGGCCAGGTGATGAGCGCAGAGACCATTAACAACACGGCGCTCAACGGACGCAACTGGATCTATATTGCGCAGTTGACGGCCGGTGTCGCTCCTTCATTTGCCAACGGCGCTCCCCGCGGCGGCGGTACGGGCGACTTCTCAGCCAATGGCCAACGCACGACTCAGAACAACTTCATTCTGGATGGTGTCGACAACAATGTGGACGTCGACGACGTACAGAACGGCGCCAGCTACAATGTCAGGCCTCCGCCGGACGCTCTGGCTGAATTCAAAATCGACACTTCCGACTACAGCGCCGAGTTCGGACACTCGGCTGGAGCCGTGCTCAGCGCCAGCATCAAGTCGGGCACTAACCATATCCACGGTGATTTGTGGGAATACGTCCGCAACAACAAATTCGATGCCGCGGACTGGACCTCTAACGGTGGCGCCGTCCCCGCATACCATGAGAACCAGTTCGGCGCCACTCTTGGTCTGCCCATCTGGAAGAACAAGATCTTCTACTTCGGAGATGCCGAAGAAAATCGCATCGCCTTTTCCCAACCCAGCGGAAGCCTGACCGTACCCTCGGCCAGCATGCGCAAAGGAGACTTTTCAGAGTTCTTCAATTGCATTCAAGGTGCTAGCTGCTCCTCAACAAACAATACCCAGACAAACCAGACCGTACCCGTTGGCATCTTTGCGCCGAATACTGGCGGTCAACTTCCAGAGACCACCACCGGCGGGGCGTTTCCGAACCCGGGCGACGGCCAGCAATCGGATACCGCCGTCAACGGCCAACCAACCACGAACGTTCTTGCCCCCGGCACTCCTGTCCTGGGAGGAACGGGCGAAATGGATCCGGTCGCGAGCGAGTTGATGGCCGATTACCCCCAACCGAATGCCGGAGCTTGGACGTCCTCAAATTTCAACACTCCAGGCAGTGGGCTTTTATATAACAACTACAGCGCGAATCTGCCCATCCATGACGATACCTGGCAGTGGGATCAGCGGCTGGATTTCAACATTAGCCAGAAGGATCAGACTTACGCGCGTTACAGCTACATGCATGACCAGGTCAGCTTTGCTCCTCCGCTCGGGCCGATTCTCGATGGCGGCAACAACATACACGTCTTTCGTGGCCATAACGATATGAACCTGGGGCAGAGCTTCATGTTTAGCGAAACCCACCTTTTCAATCCCAAGTTAATCAATGAGTTTCGTTTTGGCTATAACGAGGGCAAATACGAAGACCTTCAGGCAAACGCCAATGTCCCGGCGAGCACCCTGGTTCCTGGAATGGGCGGTGTACCTTTTGGCGGTTATCCTCAGCCGAATGGCGGCCTCCCAGACATACAACTTAACGGCACGATCAAGATGAGCATCATCGGCGCGCGCCATGATATTCCGTCGATTGAGCACCAAAACGTTTACCAGATTTTAGACAACGTTACAAAGTCCTGGAGGACTCACTCCTTCAAGTTCGGTATGCAACTTGAAAGTATCCGCACATCCTTTAGCCAGTCCATGTATCCGCGTGGCAATTACGCATACAGCGGCCAATTCTCCGGTAACTATTACCGCAGTGATGTTATCGGCTCACACGTGCCTGGTACCGGAGAAGGCGCAGCGGACATGTTTGCCAACAATATGGGGCAGGTTGGGCTCTCGCCGGGCTGGAATACGAGTTACTACCGCTGGTATCGTGCCGGGTATGCTCAGGATGACTGGAAGTTCAACTCCAAGCTGACCGTAAACCTGGGCGTGAGGTATGACTTTGTTCAGCCAGTGAGCAGCAAGCCGGGCGATGTGGCTAACTTCATCATCACATCAGCCAGTCTAACCGCACCGGGTGCGGGTACAAATGGTCAATCTGCTGTAGGCACGGCCACTTATGAACTGCCCTCTAACCTTGAGAGCCAAAATCTCTTCCCGCCAAGTTTTATCAGTCTGTTGGCGTCGCAGGGCGCTTCGATAGGATACACCCATAACAACCCTAACTCGTTGGTGAGCGTTCAGCACTATAACTTTGCCCCGCGCATTGGAGTTTCCTATCTGATCGATCCCAAAACCGTTGTGCGCGCAGGCTACGGCATTTTCTACGCGCCAATTGAAGTCCCGGGAGGCGCGGAGCTGGAACAGAACTACCCGTTCTCGTATACCGCCGTGCTTTACAACGCTTACCTGGGCAGCGGCGCTTGCCATCCATCCACCATGGGTGGCGCATTCAACACCGCTAGCCTTTGCCCGTCTGTTGCCACACCAGACACCGCTAATGGATCGAATCTTCCATACCCTGCAACTCTGGAGACGGGTATGTCGCTCTATCTGGCCAATGGCAGCCTGTCCACTGCTGCCGTCGGTCAAACTTCCTTCTCCTCGTCCGATACCAACGTTAAGACTACCTATACTCAAAGCTACAACTTGACGGTAGAGCGCGAGATAACGAGGGACCTTGTAGCATCCGTGGGCTATATCGGCAACAGTGGGAAGCATACGTTTGCGGGCACTAACCCACTCGGTCCCCTTGCGGTCAGCAGCTCTAATGATCCCCTGGGCCAGCAAGGCACGAGCCCGCTGCCAGATTTCTACTACAACAATGCCGACGAGCAGTGGATCGGCGAAAGCATGTATAACGCGTTGCAGGCGAAACTCGAAAAGCGTGCGTCGAAAGGTTTAAACTTCCTGGCTACCTACACCTGGGCGCATGCCGAAGATGACGCTCAAAACCCCGGAATATCTGGAGGACCGAACTATCGCAACACAAACATCATTCCACTCAAATACGAGTTCACTAACGGAAATTACGATGTCCGTCACCGCATCACAATCAACGGTACTTACCAGTTGCCGTTCGGCAAAGGACATAAATATCTTAACCAGGGCGGTGTACTGGACTATCTGGTGGGTGGCTGGTCAGCCAGTGCGACATGGAGCGCACAGACAGGCAACCCGATTACGATTAGTTCAGGCGGCAATTTCGTAAGCGCCACTGGATTCAACCAAATCAATGCAATCCGGATTGGCGATCCGTATAAGGGGGGTGGGACTCCGAATCCGGCGAACGCTAACATGGTTGGTGAAACATGCCCAGCCTCTGTCAAGAACAAGACGAACTGGTATAACCCTTGCGCATTTATCGATCCGACACCGGGTACCAACATTCCAGTTGGCACCTTCCTGACGGATATTCAAAGTGCAATCGAATATTCAGGTGCTAAGTCAAACCAGATCTACGGACCCGGATATGAGCGTGCCAATATGTCCGCGTTCAAAAACTTCAAGACGTGGCGCGCGCAGTACCTCCAGCTCCGTGCGGATGCCTTTAACATTTTCAATACGCAGTCCTGGAACAGTCCATCTGACACCGACGATAGTCCGAGCGGCGGTCAGATAACTAACTCTGAGCAGTTCCAGAACTACACGCCCGATGCGCGATTCTTCCAGATTGCCGCAAAGTACGTGTTCTAGAATGGCAAGCTACCTGCATGCGTAAATGCGCCTTGCAGTTTGAACGGCGACTCTCCCGCGGGGCGAATGCGCCCCCGGGAGAAGTTGTTTCTGGCAACGATTGCAGAAAAGAATCAACGTATAGGCAGCGCATCTCTCAAATTCGGCTGCATAGTTCTCTTCATTTCGCAAAAAATCGTGTTCCATAACCGTCCGTTTCGTAAAAAACCGATTGCCTGAAGCGCTCCATATTTTATCCGCCTCAACTCAGAAGTTTACCAATCAGTAAACGCCAATCCCCGCCTCAAGCCCTTGTCCCCTGACCCCTGACCCCTGATCCCTGTTCATCGTCACAGGACGTTCACATATCTCGTGTGATAGCATCCGCTTCTTAGCGAGAACAACGAAGGAGAAACCCATGAAAACCTATACGGGAAGTGAGATCCGCAACGTGGCTGTAGTGGGGCATGCGCACAGCGGCAAGACCACCTTGGTCGCCGCCATGCTGCATGCCGCCAAGATGACCCCAACCCAGGGCCGTGTCGAAGACGGCTCGGCCGCAACCGCCTATGACGAAGAAGAGGTAGCCCGCGGCGTTACCATGCAGAACGCCGTAGCCTTTGCCGAGTGGCAGGGCGTCAAAATTAACTTCGTAGACACTCCCGGCTTCCATATGTTCAGCCACGAGGCCCGCGCCGCGCTGCTCCCTGTTGAAGCCGCACTGGTCCTGATCAACGCCCAGAATGGTATTGAGGCCGTCACTGAGCGGGTGTGGAGATTTGCCACCGAGGCCAATGTCCCCCGCATCGTCCTGGTGAACCAGATGGACCACCCCAAGGCCGGCGGCGGCGGCGGATTGAGCGCCCTGATTGACGACCTGGTCGACCGCTGGGGCCGCAACTGTGTTCCCGTCCAGTTGCCCATCTCTGACGCCCAGGGATTTCACGGCGTTGTCGATTTAGTAACGATGGAGGCCTTCAGCTACACTTCCGGCGGCGACGGTCGCGGCAAGGTTGTTGAGATTCCAGCCGCCCTGGCCGCCGATGCCAAAGCCCGCCATGAGGCATTGGTTGAGCTGGTGGCCGAAGGCAAAGACGAGCTGATGGAAGAGTACTTCGAGAAAGGCACTATCGATAAGGAGCACCTGATCGCCGCGCTCCACGAGGCCATCCGCGAAGACCGCATCTTCCCGGTCCTCTTCTCGAGCGGCCTGGCCAACATGGCCACCGATCACCTGCTCGACTTCATCAAGACCTACGCTCCATCCCCCGTCGAGCGCGAGCCCATTCCCGTCCAGATTCCCGGAGCTGAAGCTGCCGCCGCCGATGCCGATGCCGTCCAGGCCACCCGCAAAGTCGACGACAAGGAGCCGGCCGCCATGGTGGTCTTCAAAACCATGAGCGACCCATTCGCCGGGCGCATCACCTTCTTCAAGGTCATCGGCGGCGTCATCAAGAACGACGTCACGGTCGAAAACTACACCCGCCGTGGTCAGGAGCGCCTGTCGCATCTGTCCATCATGCAGGGCCGCAAAGCCGTCGAAGTGCCCGAGTTGCACGCCGGCGATCTGGGTGCCGTGGCCAAGCTCCGCGACACCTTCACCGGCGACACCCTTGGGGCAAAGGGCGCGGAGATCCAGGTGGATAGGCCCGCTCCACCCGAGCCCGCCATGACCTATGCCATCGAGCCCAAAAGCCGCGCCGACGAAGACAAGCTCGCCCCCGCCATCCACAAGCTCATGGAAGAAGACCTGCTCATCCGCTTCTTCCGCGACCCACAGACCAACGAGTTCCTCATCGCCGGCGCCGGCCAGCCGCACATCGAGGCCATCGTCAGCCGCCTCAAAAAGCGCTACCACGCCGAAGTCACCCTTAAGGCTCCCAAGGTGCCCTACCGCGAAACCATCCGCGCCAAGGTCGAGGCGCCAGGGCGCCACAAAAAGCAGACCGGCGGCCACGGCCAATTCGGCGACTGCAAAATCCGCATGGAGCCCATGCCGCGCGGCGGCGGCTTCGAGTTCGCCAGCGAAGTCTTCGGCGGCGCCATCCCCCGCAACTTCATTCCCGCCATTGAAAAGGGCATCGTCGAGTCAGCCGCCCGCGGCTATCTCGCCGGCTATCCTGTCGTCGACTTCAGGGCTGTTGTTTACGACGGCAGTTACCACGACGTCGACTCCAACGAAATGTCCTTCAAGATGGCCGGCCGTATCGCGTTTAGAAAAGCCATGGAAACGGCCAAGCCCTGCCTCCTCGAACCCATCATGAAGGTAGAGATCGAAGCCCCCGACGAGTTTGCCGGAACCCTCATGGGCGACCTAAGCAGCCGCCGCGGCCGCGTCCAGGGCACAGATTCCAAGGGCCGCACAACAGTAATCAACGCCCAGGTCCCCATGGCCGAAATGCTCACTTACGGCACGCTGCTAACTTCCATGACTCAAGGCAAGGGCAGTTACCGCATGGAGATGGACCACTACGACATAGTCCCCCAGCTAGTAGCCGACAAAATCCTGGCCAACGCCAAGCGCCCCGTGGAGGAAGAGGAAGAGTAAGCGGCAGTTTATCCTTGATGGCTACAATCAACTTTGTGCCCCAGGTCTAAATCGAGACCTGGGGCTGATGGCTATGAGGAGGATTTGGATGAAATCGTGCGCTTACAGCTTAGTTACTGTCGCGTTAACTCTGGGTATTCCAGTGTTTGGAAATGCGCAGTCTAATGTACCTATGGAGATTCAGATTGAACATCTTCACCACTGTACGGATTTGCTTAACCAGGATACCCATCTGAACGAGGGCATCATTTCCATCATGCAAATGATCGACTATAAAAAGGGGACTATGACTTTCGGCTCGGATGACATAAAAGCCGAAATGATACATGAAGTTGCGATATTGGAATTGGAGAATTCAACGAATGATTTGGATGCTTTAAAGAAGAAGCTATTGATGAAGCGTCTGGATGTCGCTAGAAATACAGAGGCGGAATGCTCCGATCTCGATCACAACAAATTGACTAGACCTTTTCGTTTGTTTGAAATCGGCGACCTTCTGGTTGCGCTTGGTCAAGCTGAAGATGCAATTCCTATTTACAGGCAATGTGTAGCTCTAGAAATGGATTTCGCTCCTTGTTACGAATCAATGGGAGCGGCATTCTTAGACCTAAATCGAAAGCCACAAGCTAGAGAAGCCTTCAAAAGAACGGTCGAAATTGGTGGTTTCAATGAGTGGAACGCCAGTTCCATCGGATTAGCAAAGGATTGGTTGGCGACGCTGGACCGGGAGGATGAGGCTAGAAAGGAAATCACAACAAAGGAGGAAGCCGAACCTACCCAACATGCATTTGGCACAGGGTTTTTTGTGAGCAACAATGGTGAGATACTTACAAACAACCATGTTGTAGCTGGATGCCACAATCTCACGATCAAGAACGGTCAGCCAGTGCAGGTCATCAGCAGAGACTCAGCTTCGGATTTGGCCCTCGTCAAAGCGGACCTCAAACCAGACCAGATTGCTGTATTCAGAAGTGGACCCGCGCCAAGAATTGGCGATACAGTCGTGGTCTTCGGATTTCCCTTGCCAGGAATTCTTTCTTCCGAAGGGAACGTCTCAACTGGCATTCTTAGCGCCACGACCGGATTGCAAAACGATATTCGATTCGTCCAGATCAGTGCGCCAGTGCAGCCTGGCAACAGTGGCGGTCCTGTGTTTGACACCAGCGGTCATGTGATCGGGGTGGTCGTTGCTAAGCTCGATGCATTGCGAGTTGCACAATTCACAGGAGACGTTCCGCAGAACGTGAATTTTGCAGTTCATTGGTCAGAGGTTCGTGCGCTTTTGGACGACCAGGGAGTTCGTTACAAAAAACTTCCGTCCCAACAGGCCATCGGTACCCGCGCGATAGCCAAGATAGGGGCAGAAATTTCGGTCACGCTGGACTGCGTCCAATAAAATGAGGCAAGTACTCCGGAAGCTGGGCCACCTGCAAATTGAAGCGATCTAACCATCGATAAAACTGCGAATGTTGGCATTCGTCTGGACGCCAGCAGAAGAACTCTGATCAGCAACTAAAGCAAATCGAAGGGCGTAAGAATTCCGATAATTGGCGATTGATTGGATTCCGAAAGTTTGACCAGTATCGGGCTAGAATCACCAGCAAACATGCCTAGCGCATCGCATAACGCCATATCTGCATGGCAACATCTTGCAGCTCTCATATCAATTTGCGCGGCTTCAAGTTTCGTAGCTAAAAGTTGCCTACGCTCGTGACCTGCGGCGGCTGCTCCAAGATAGGTTGCGATCTGCAAGTCAGAAATCAGATGCCATTTGGTATCACGCCGCACGGGCAGAAAAGAAAAGGAGTTTGCAAGTAGAGCCTGACGAATAAAACTTATCGGGTGCCAGAGTTCGGCGCAAATTGGGTTCCGAACCATAAAATCTCCAACGGTTGGCATCTCAATGTTCCTCCGCAAAGCATCCTCTAAAACGAGAGAAAGTTGAATAGAGTGTTCAGTAAGCCTGCGAGCAAAAGCACCCTGGTGTAGTGCATCATTACGCGCGACCCGAACGAGGTCGTAAAGCTGGTTGAATGAAATGTGGAAGGAGGGGAAATAGCCTGGAATCTCAAACGCTAATGCTGAATTGCGAACCAGTTCCTCAATGCGAGGTTTATATCTACCAAGATCCAGAATCATACCGCATAGATGGGTTCCCAATCTCTCGATGGTGTGAATAATGCCATCAAAAGCCTCTGCATCGCAAAGGGCTTTCTCTCGAGCCTCACGGAACTGATCCGCAAAGAAGACTGATTCGCTTCTTTCCATCGTAATGGTCACAGCTTTTTCGTGAATATCGTACCACACCGCTGATTGCCTCAACCATTCGCACCCTTTGCGAAAGGGTGGGAGACAATGAACGCCTCTGCGAGCGGATAGCGAGCGTATGGCCCCACCGCAGGTGGTCAAGCCGCCAGCTTTTTCTTTCTCACGCGAATAGGCCGAATCAAAACTTCTGCAGGAATTTTCAGCTGCCGATTCAGCTTCTGAATCATGGTCAGCGATAAGGCGCGGTCTCTCCGCAGAACTTCATAGACCCTGGTTCGATTGCCGATGATTCCAATCAGCGCCTTTTTGTCCACGCCTTGCTGCTCCAGGCGAAACTTGATAGCCTCAATCGGGTCCGGCAAATCCATGGGGAAATGGGCCTCTTCGTAAGCCTCCGTCAGCGTGATGAGAATCTCCAGACGGTCTCCGTCGGCGGTGCCTTCCGCCGCTCCCCACAGCCGTTCGATTTCCTTGAGAGCGGCATCGTGGTCTGCATCAGTCTTGATGGGTTTCAGTTGCATATTGAACCGCCCTAATTTGATTGCGCTGAACAATAGAGTAATCCTTCAGCGGCTCCAGAATGGCTATATACGCAAATACCTGTCAATCCCCATTCCTCCCATAGTCAAGCTATCTCCCTCATCCTCAGCACCTTCCACACACAACCCATTTGCAGATAATTTCTCTCCATCCACTAACCTGTTTTTAAAGGTCTGTTCTCAGAGCAGACCCACTGCGTCGCGTTCCGCTTCACCCCCACACCAGTCCGCGCAAGTTCCTCGTTTTCAGGAACTTGGATTCCAGATTCATCAAAACAAACGACTTACGACAGAACCATGCTCCCAGCGCATTGAAAATAGACAACTTGTCCCAAACCCACCGGGAGGGATACCCCCCTGTCACCCGCAAGAAAGGACTTTATGGTCAACGAATGTCGTCACGTCATGCCCAGCGGACTCCATTGCCAGTCGCCCGCCATGCGCGGCAACTCTTTCTGTTACTTCCACGCACGCCCCCAGCGTCCCGCTCGCCCACGCGAGGCCCGCATTGAAATACCCGACCGGCTCGACAGCAAGGGCACTCAGGTCGCCATCCATCGAATCATGCAGGCCCTTGCCAACGGCCACATCAGTGCCCGCCGCGCCGCAGTCCTCCTCTACGGAATCCAGATGTCCTCCGGCCAGGAGCCACAGATCCCAATCCTGTAGCCCTGGAGCGATTCCCGAGTCCTTGGGCCCTTGGCCGGGTGCCCGCCCTTTTTATGCATTTGGCAGTGCAGCGATCTGGCATCTTTGTGTAAAGTTGTTAGGTGATCTCATGTAGAACTTATAGAGAAAATGGCGCCAGGGATGCCGGAGATTAAGTGCTCTGACAGGCTTGCCGAAAGAGGGTAAGACGATGGGCCTGATGTTCAATATTCTCGCGATTCTGAACAATGTCGGCTGCGTCCTGACATTAACAGATCTTCATTTTGTACCACAGGAATGCGTTCAAGAAGAACTCGTGGGAGCAACTCGGCGAGAAGAGAGGAAGATTCAGGGAGCACTCGATCGTCATGCTTTGGTGGGTATTTGGGACGCTCCTGATTTCAATATTTAATCTGAATATTCTATTCATATTTCCGTTGCTGATTATAGGCGCATTTTCCGCGACGTTTTGGAGCGTTTCTCCCCACGCTCAGGATCGAGATCCTCGAGCACTCCGCACATTTACAGCAGCAATTTGATTTCTCCGCCGAGATGCCGGGCACAAAACGTGAGTTGATCCAGCAGGAAGTGAGCCCAAGCCAGGCGGCGCTTTTGCCCGACCTCGGGAATCATCTTGCCCAAAAGGGCGCGCCACAGGATACGTTGACGGTTTATCCATCGTTCACGATCAAAGACATCGCAGTCGTGGGGTTGGGAAGTTATTGCATTACCAAGGTGCAGGAGATCGATGGCGAACTCTATTGCGGCACCTTCGATTTCGGCACCCGAAGAACTTGAGAGTATTCTGGCGCAGGCGACGGAGAGCACCAGGGATGCGGTGGCCGGAAGTTTGCAGGAGGACGCCAGAGCGTGCGGCACATTCCAATCTCAAATCCCATCCATGTTGGGATCAAGGCCGCGCTGGGAAAGCCGCAGCAGGGAATTGACGAGACGTTTATCCCGCTGGTGATCACCGAAGTTTTTTCCGCACAATGAAGACGAGTGGAGTGAGGGCGATGCGCCGCCTTCGCAGGAGTGAGATCGGCAGCAAGGTAGCGTCTCATTCAACCGCGTAGGAGTAGCTTCACTCCAAGGCAATTGAAGCGGCTCTAGGCTGGATGGTCCCCATGGTCAGTCCTGCAATTGTGATCGCTGCTCTGTTCACTCTGGCGCCGTTTCTTGCCGCGGCGTTCTTTGGGCATCAGCTGGCAAGTGCGGCGGATCGGCTTCCGGCTCCGGTCCGGGTACTGGCGCCAGCCCTGCTGTGCGTGCCCTATCTGCTGGTTGCCTGCTCTACTGGAAACTTTCGTTGGGGTTGGCTGGCGGTCTATGCGCTGCTTCCCGTCGCGGTCTCGGCGCTGATGCACCAGGCCAGGCGCATCGATCCCGAACAACGCGGCAACTGGCGCGACTTTCTGGTGCTTGCCGTTTTGGGGCTGGCGGTCGATCTGCGCTGGTTTGAGTCCGCGTGGCCTGCGCATCTCGCCATCTTCAACAAAATTCTGCTGCTCGATGCGGGCATCTATGGCCTGCTGCTGATCCGCCAGCTCAATGGAGTGGGATTCGATCTGCGCCTGCGCCTGCGTGACGCCGGCATCGGACTGCGCGAGTTTGCTATTCTATGCCCCCATCGCGCTGGCGCTCGGCCTGAGTCTTGGTTTTCTGCATGCGCACGCTACCTGGCCGAGCCTGCCCCAGCTCGGCAGGCGCTTTTCTCTTCACCTTCTTCCTCATTGCCGTTCCGGAGGAGACTCTTCTTTCGCGGATGGCTGCAGAACCTGCTGGAACGGCGCATGGGACGCACCGCGGCTCTGCTTCTTGACCGCAGTCCTTTTTGGCCTGGCGCACTTCAATAAGCGGACGGCTTTCTTCAACTGGCGCTACGTGATATTGGCGGCGCTGGCGGGAATCTTCTATGGCCGGGCATGGCGCCAGGATCGAACGTGTGGGCGCATCCGCCATCACCCATGCCTGCGTGGATACGGTCTGGTCCATCTGGCTGCGGTGAGTAAATTTGTTCGGATTGTAGGTTAGATAGCCTAATCCGACGCGCATATTGTGGTCGACAGGTCCGGGAATCGTGATGGCAATGGAAATTCCCAGGATTGCGTGCGCCATGGCCAGCGTATAGAGGTTGCGATAGCGAAGAAAGAGCCGGCAGGATGCCCATCCCCACAGCAGCGTCAGGACCGTAAGAATCGGATTGGGCAGGTGAGCAATCGTGAACAGGCCTGTTGCCACAAGGACTGCGGCATTCTCTGCCGGGGAGCAGCCGCAGCAGTCGCAGCAGGAAGAAATTCAGCAGAAGGAACTCTTGCAGAAACGACCAGATCGTATAAGCCCAATAGCGCTGGACAAAAAGAACTGCAGTTGCCGGCGCATGCAGGGTTTGCATTCTGGCTGCCACCAGGACTGCGGCCGCTGCCATCAACAGCGCCGCGCCTGCTACCCAGAGCGAACGGTGGAATCCCGGCCCACGCAGTCCCATCTCTCTCGAATCGTCGAATGAGAGCCAGGTAACCAGCATTACCCACGCCAGTGCGGCCAGGGAAATGAATCGCTGCCAGGGCAGAGGCGTCCAAACTGCCAGCAGAATGAGCCCATAGGTAACAAGAAGCTCGATGCGGTCACGCCGTTTGCGTTGAGCGGCTTGTGAATTGCATGAGCCGTTCAGATTTGACTTGTCTGCAGGCGGGGAAGCCATGTTATCAAGTCCTCCAGAAGAACCATGCAGCCATGGAAAGGCCGATAAAGACCACCAGGCCGCGCAGAAATGATTGCGGAACCATGCGGGCAAAGCGGGCCGACGCGTATCCTCCAATCGCGCAGGTGACCATTGCCAACAGGCAGTAGCGCCAAACGACCTGGCCCTCCACTACAAAGATAATAAAAGCGATACCGTTCGCTAGAGTGGTGGAGACCACTTTGAGGGCGTTGATCTCATGCAGATCCTGGTAGCCGAAGACCGAAAGTAGGGTAATAAGTAGAAAGCCAGCTCCGGCGCCAAAGTAGCCGATATAGAAACAGACGAAAATCGTTGAAAAAAAGATTACCATGCGGTGCGGGTGATGGGAAGCGCCGACAATCGAACCCCTACGCCTTGCCAGCCAGCGGGAGACCGGGCCGCTAAGCAGCAAAGATGGAGGCGGCGGCCAGAAGCAGCCAGGGAACCAGGTGCAGAAAGGTCATCTGCGGCGTACTGAGCAGGACCACGGCGCCGACCGTACCGCCGATGAGGCCGGCCAGGCCCATGGGAAGGGCAAGACGCAGGTTCTTCCGAATATCCTCGCGATAGGCGGCGACGGAGGTGAGCTGACCGGGCCACAGGGCTACAGCGTTGGTGGCATTGGCCTGGACGGGGAGGATCTTCATGCTCAGCATGGCGGGGAACAGCAGGAATGAGCCGCCTCCGGCCACGGCGTTCAGCACCCCGGCCAGAAATGCGGCCACGGTCAGCCAAAGCCAGTGCCAGTCCATGGAAGAGGGAAGACCAAAGAGTTGCGGCATCTGGTTTCCATTGTAAAAGCCGAAACAGAGATCCGGAATCTGAGACGCGAGATTGGGAATCACAACTCGCTGCAATCATGTAAACCTTAAAGCGAGAAAATCGTCGAAACTTTATTGCCAGACCCGTGTCAAACCGGGCAGCAGTCTGGGTTTAGTCACGCACGATTCCTGCCGTATAACTCTGACGACGCCAAGAAACAACGATCATTCCGAATGGAGGTACTATCCCGATGAGCATAAAATCACGTAGTTCCACTTACCTTGGACTTTGGCTGGGTATATTGCTCCTGGGTACGATGTTTCTGCTGAACGGTTGCACTTCAAATACTTCTATCGACCCTACCTGCAGGTTTACGCCGCCAATGGCAACGCCGTCAGCGTCTTCGCTGTTCCAGGCAACAGCAGCGGCAATGTGAATGTCGCCCCCGGCGCAACCCTCACCGGCTCAAACACCGGCCTCGATGATCCCCATCGCCTGACGTTTGACTATAATAACAACACCTACATCACCAACGCGGCTGGCAACAGCGTGACGATCTACTCCCCCGGATCGAAAGGCAATGCCGCGCCCGTCGCCACCATCAGCGGCTCAAACACCGGACTTAACGGGCCCAGCGGCATCGGGCTTGATTACCACAACAATATCTATGTCGCCAACTCCGACGGCAATTCAATCACCATCTACGCGGCCGGAGCTTCAGGAAACGCAACGCCTACCGCCACCATCAGCGGCGCAAACACCGGGCTCAATTTCCCCAACGGTCTCGCGATCGGTCCCCACGGAATGATCTACGTCGCGAACGAAGATGGCAACAGCATAGAAATATTCCCTGAGAGCGCAACCGGAAATGTCGCACCCACGACCACCATCAGCGGCTCGAACACCATGCTCAACGGCCCCCACGACCTGGCCGTGGACAACTTCGGCAACATCTTCGTCGTCAACGGCGCCGGAAACAGCATAACCATCTACTCCCCCAATTCAACGGGCAATATCGCGCCCGTCGCCAGCATCAGCGGATCGAACACCGGCCTCAGCAATCCCAACGGCATCTCGATCGACTACGCAGGGAATATCTACGTCGGTAACGGATCTGCCATTGACATTTTTGCCGTCATTCCTGCCGGCGCCTCGAACGTTGCTCCCGCCGTTACCATCAGCGGATCGAACACCGGATTAACGGCTCCAATTCACGGCATCGCAGTTTATTAGAAAAATTGGCTGGTGCTACCAAGTTCAAATTCCGAAGCGGTTGCCGGGAGCCCTGCCCGGCAAGCGCGAGGAATCAACTGTATCGAAACGGGAATCAAGGTTCCACGCGAAAAGCGCATTCATTTCTGGTGAAAGTCGAGCCGGTGCGGTCGGCGCATTTCGGGTAGACTTTGAAAATCGAGGATGCCCATGAAAATGCGCTTTATGCTGCTGGCCGCAATGGTCCTGCTCGCAGCCTGCGGCCTGTCTGCGCAAACCCCGGCACGAACCCCAGCGCAAACTCTCGCCAAGGCTGATCCGTGGACCGGGCTTCGCTTTCTGATCGGATCGTGGGAGGCAAAGACCACCGGCGGAGTGGCGCAGGCACAGGCGTCTGCCGGTTACTCCTTTCGGCTGGAGCTCCGCGACCATGTTCTTGCGCGCCACTCCAGAAGCGGCGCCTGCACCGCCCCGGATGACTTCGACTGCCAGCACAGCGACCTCCTCTACATCTATCCCGCTGCCAACGGACAAACGCTCGAGGCCATCTACTTTGACAATGAGGGCCACGTCATCCGCTATGACGTTTCCACTCCCAAGGCCGGAACGGTGGTTTTCCTTTCCGATGCCTCCCAGCCCGGGCCGCAATACCGTTTGAGCTACGAGCTGGCCGACGGCGCCCTGAGCGGCAAATTTGAGCTGAAAATGCCGGGCCAGACGGACTTTACGAGCTACCTGGAGTGGAGCGGGAAGCGGCGCTGAATGGCAGATTTAGGGCGCTTAAGACCTAATTTTTGAATGAAGAACCCCGTATATCCATTGATAATACTAAGGTTACAAAATTGTTCATATATGAGTGCATATAACGCATATTTTATGAATCGTTTGTGCTATAGTGTTATCAGATTGATTGAGCGGCTGGGACTCAGGTCCCGCCCATCATTCGAGAAAACAATTGGAGGATACACTTATGGCAATCACTCGTTGGGACCCGTTTCGTGAAGTTGTTGCGTTGCAGAACCGCGTGAACTCGCTTTTCCGCGATCTGAACGACGGAGAAAGTCCGTTGACCACTGCCAGCTTTGTGCCGGCCGTCGATGTCTATGAGGATGACAAGAAGGTCATGCTCAAGCTCGAAGTTCCGGGCATCGAAGAGAAGGACCTGGACGTGAGCGTGGAAAACAACACGCTGACCGTCAAGGGCGAGCGCAAGTTCGAGGCCGAGGAGAAGGAAGAGAACTTCCATCGCATCGAGCGGCGCTACGGCAGCTTCTTCCGGGCCTTCACGCTGCCTTCCACCGTGGACACGGAGAACGTCAAGGCGGCTTACAATGCCGGCGTGCTGAAGCTGGAACTGACCAAGAAGCCTGAAGCGCAGCCCAAGCAGATCAAGATCAACATTGGCGGCGCCAAGAAGGCGGAAGAGCCGGAGCTAGCAGGAGTTCGGTAATAGAATTCACTCGTCTGTCAGCTCTGTGCCGTCAGTTGGTTCGCCGCGTTGATGGCGGCATGGAATTGATTGCGCCGGGTAGGCAAGTAAGAATCCGCCTCCCCGGCGCTTGTTTTTTGTGCAACTGCCTTGTGATTTAGGGAATCATTGTGGGAGAATATCTGCCCTGAGGGCGCTGAAGCAAGCTGAAAACTGAAAGCTGATGTCGTGGAGTCGAGAAATGGCGATTCGTTGGGAAAAACTTACAGTCAAGTCGCAGCAGGCGATGCAGCAGGCGCAGGCGCGGGCTGCGGAACTCGGCAACCCCGAGGTGCAGCCGGTGCACCTGTTGCTGGCGCTGGTGGAGGACCGCGAGGGCGTGATTCCCGCGGTTCTCGAAAAGATCGGCGTTCCCACTGAGCGGCTGGAGCACGAACTGCACCAGATCGAGGAGAAACTGCCTCGAGTGGCCGGAGCAGCCACGCAGCCGGGTCTGAGCCAGCCACTGAACAAGGTGCTGGAGCAGGCCTTTCGCGAAGCCGCGAACTTCAAGGACGAGTACGTTTCAACGGAGCATCTTCTGCTGGGCGTGGCGTACTTGAAGGGCGATGCGGCGCGCGAGGCTTTGTCTGCTGTGGGCGCCACGCATGATGCGATTCTGAAGGCGCTGACCGCGGTGCGCGGTTCGCAGCGCGTCACCGATCAGAACCCCGAAGGCAAATTTCAGGCGCTGGAAAAGTATGCCAAGGATCTGACTGAACTTGCCCGTCGAGGCAAGCTGGACCCGGTGATCGGGCGCGACGAGGAGATTCGCCGCGTGATCCAGGTGCTGAGCCGGCGAACGAAAAATAACCCGGTCCTGATCGGCGAGCCGGGCGTGGGCAAGACGGCGATCGTCGAGGGGCTCGCGCGGCGCATCGTCTCCGGTGACGTGCCGGAAAGTTTGCGCGACAAGCGGGTGATCTCGCTGGACCTGGGGTCGATGCTGGCCGGCGCAAAATATCGCGGCGAGTTTGAAGACCGGCTCAAGGCAGTGCTCAAGGAGATCGAAGAGTCAAACGGGCAAATCGTGCTGTTCATTGACGAGCTGCACACGCTGGTCGGTGCGGGCGCGGCCGAGGGCGCCATCGACGCCAGCAACATGCTGAAGCCGGCGCTGGCGCGTGGTGAACTGCGGGCCATCGGCGCAACCACGCTGAATGAGTACCGCAAATACATTGAGAAAGACGCGGCGCTGGAGCGGCGCTTCCAGATCGTCTACGTCGGCGAACCCAACGTGGAAGATACAATCGCGATTCTGCGCGGCCTGAAAGATCGCTACGAAGCGCATCACAACGTGCGCATCAAGGATGCGGCAATCGTTGCGGCGGCCACGCTCTCGCATCGCTACATCAGCGACAGATTTTTGCCCGACAAAGCTATCGACCTGGTGGATGAGGCTGCGGCTTCGCTTGCCATTCAGATCGGCTCGGTGCCGACGGAGATCGACCAACTGGAGCGCGAGGCGACTTCGCTTGAAATTGAGCGTGCCGCGCTGAAGCGTGAAACCGACTCCAACAGTCGCGAGCGGCGCGATGTGGTGGAGCGCGAGCTCGCCCGGCTGAAGGAGCAGACGACGGCTCTGCGCGCGCGCTGGACCAAAGAGCGCGAAGCCATCAGCCACGTGAGCGAATTGAAAAAGAAGATCGAGGCGCTGCGCTTTGAAGCCGAAGAACAGACCCGCAAGGGCCAGCTCGACCGCGCCGCGCAAATCCAGTATGGCGAGTTGCCCAAGCTGGAAGCGGAGCTGAAGAAACTGGATGCAGCACAGAATGGAAAAACTGGCACGGCTCGAATGTTAAAGGAAGAAGTGGACGAAGAGGACATCGCGAAAATCGTCAGCAAGTGGACGGGAATTCCCGTCTCGCGAATGCTCGAAGGCGAGGTGAAGAAACTTGTCGAGATGGAGTCGCGGCTCCGCGAGCGGGTCATCGGCCAGGATGCGGCGCTAACCGTGGTGGCCAATGCGATTCGCCGTTCGCGTGCGGGCTTGAGCGATCCAAAGAAGCCCATCGGCTCGTTCATTTTTCTGGGCCCAACAGGCGTAGGCAAGACCGAAACCGCTCGTGCTCTGGCCGAATTTCTCTTCGACGATGAGCAGGCCCTGGTTCGCATCGATATGAGCGAGTACATGGAAAAGCACGCCGTGGCGCGGTTGATCGGCGCGCCGCCCGGCTACGTTGGATACGACGAGGGCGGCCAGTTGACTGAGGCCGTGCATCGCAGGCCTTACTCGGTGATTCTCTTCGACGAAATCGAAAAGGCGCATCCGGATGTGTTCAACATTTTGCTGCAGGTCATGGACGACGGGCGGCTGACTGACTCGAAAGGTCGCACAGTGGACTTCAAGAACACAGTGCTCATCATGACCTCAAACCTGGGCGCGAATCTGCTCGTCGGCGACACGCTCAAAACAGAGAACGACTTCGATCAGGCGCGTGAATCGGTGATGCGAGTGCTGCGCGAGCACTTCAGGCCGGAGTTTTTGAATCGCGTGGACGATATCGTGATCTTCCGTCCTCTCGCGGCAGCGCAGATGAGCCAGATTCTTGACCTGCGCTTGAACGAAGTGCGCAAGCTGCTCGAAGACCGTCAGATTTCGCTGGAACTGACGGAGCCAGCGCGGCAGCTGATTCTGGCATCCGGCTCTGACGCGGCCTATGGTGCGCGTCCGCTGAAACGAGCCTTGCAGCGCATGGTGCAGGACCCGCTGGCAATCAAAATTCTGAACGGCGAAGTTCTGCACGGCGAGCACGTCCGCATCGACGTAGACCGCAAATCGAACCAGTTGACCTTCGAGCCGATGAGCAAGGAAGCCATGGCTTGAGCAGCGAAAAAAGGAGCTCCCTGGAAGCTGTTTCATACCCTGGCTTTGAAAGGGCACGGCTTCAGCCGTGCCGCTGGAACCACGAAAAACGTGGGCTTTAGCCCCTGAGGGTGTCCCCCACAGCATGCCCAACCGGTTATGAACTGCTTCTAATGAAACTTGAGGCTTCGAAGTTGATTTCGAAGCCTCATTTTCAGCGTACTGCGCACCTCGCAGTTCGCAATCTGCGACGCGCCTGCCGGGCTCAATTCTCCGTCGACAGCACGTCGTAATAGTAGTTGATAGAAACTCGCTTCACCTGTCCCGGCAGTTTGGGTAAGTTCGCTGTCTGATCCAGAGTGTTCGAGCCGGTTACCTGGACCGCCCCTATACGAATAATTTTGCCGTCGGTAAACTCCAGATAGATCGGTACGAGCATCTTGAAGTTGGGCGACACCCCCGATTGAGTCAGCTTGAAATGAAGGCTATTCACCCCGGCATTCTCGGTGACTTGGCCTTCGAAATAATAGGCCGGCAAGTCCGTGCCGTAAACATACTGATTGAAAAACCAGTCCATCTTTCCATTGCCGTCCAGGTCCATCTGTGGGCTCATGTGCTTCTCGACGATGGCCTTGAAGTCCTCCGTAGTGGCGGCCTTCAGACGATATGTGTTCACAAGATCGTGCATGGTTTCCTTGAACCGTGCATCCCCCTCCTTTTGCGTCCACATCATCATCCGGATCATGTGCAGGATGTACGCCCCCTTGGGGTAAACAAGATCCCCGTAGATGTTCCAACCCGCCTTTGGCGAGCTGAGCCGAAAGCCCATCGTTACCGGCCCGACGTCGTTAGGCCTGAAGCCAAACTCGTTCTTTTCAGTAAGCGCCTTCCGCTCCTCCCTCCAAAACTCTCGAAATTCGTCGGTTTTGGGTCGCGTGACCTGAAGAAAAATTGAGGCCGAAGCATCCGCGAAGCCTTCACTCATCCACTGATCGCGATAGCTGCGAAACCCAACCGTCTGCCCCCACCACTGGTGTGCCATCTCATGTGGAGTAACCACCTTCCAATACATATGCTTTCGTGCATACACACTTTCTCCGCCGACCCCCAAAAAGTGCTGCTGGGTAGTGTCCATAAATCCGCAGATCGGCAGATAGACCAGCATGGGCCAGCTCTGGCCGTAAAGGCAAGCAGACTGTTGTGTCAGGGATACGTGGGAGAAAGGCAATGGCCCAAAGTAGTTGCTATAGATGTTTGCCGCCGCGGTTCCTTGGCTCAGCTCCATGGGCAGCATTGGCTTCGTGCCCATAGAACCAATGGCGTAGCTATACGTCGATCGATCAATCATGGTGGTTGCAGCGAGGGAAACGTCCGGCGTCTCGTTATTGGCGTAGGCGTCGATGGTCAAACTACCGCCCTGTTTATTCTCTACCTTGGCTTCCTTCATGGTGAAATCGCCCAGGCTAAAACCCACCACCGGCAGCGGTACATCCGTCTTCCACTCGGTCGTAGTGATCTTACCTTCTGTCTTTTCGCTCACCTTGGTTCCGGTGGCGATCAACTGCAAGCCTTTGGGCACATGAAAGAGCATGTGATATGTGGCATAGTCGCCAAACCCCTGACGTGAGTTCGGATACCAGTCTTCACGGGCACTCGGATAATAGTTTCCACCGCCCTCGTTGAGCACGACGTCCTTGCCGGCATAAGTAATCCTCACTGTAGCGGTCTCGTCTTTCTTGAGCGGTGAGGCGAGCACTACGCCAAAGTCCGCGTCGTCTTCCTTCTTCTCCTGCACAAAATCCAGCGCTTCGCCTTTTTCAGTCTCAACGCGGCTTACTCTAAGGCTTGTATTAGGGTCTGAGTGGAGATTCAATGGAATGACCGCAACTCCGTCCCCCTCCGCCCGAACCTCCACCGTAGCAGTGCAAGAGAGAAATCCGCTGTATTCGATGGATACATCAAGGTCTTCATGCAGAATCGTGTAGGCTGCGTTGTGTTCGTTGCCGCTGGCTGTGCCGTTGGCATACTCGGCGGCGCGGTGGAAGGCAAGCGGGTAAGTCGAAGTGTCATCGCTCCATTTCCAATTCAGCAGCGCAACTTCCTCCGGCGCCAACCCGTACACGCCATGAGGATCAAATATAAAAAATAGATGAGCGTCCTTTTGCCCGTGCATGGCCGCCAGAAAAAATCCGCCGGGAGCCGGACTAAGCACATCCTGAAGCAGGCGCAAATCGAAGTTCGTGTGCAAATGACGCCGGGTGATGCCGCGCAATTCCTCCTCCGTTACGGCGTAAGACTTATCCGGGCTCGCACTGCCAGTGGAGGCCTTGCGCAGCTCCTCCGCGGTAGAGTCGGTAAACCGCAGCACTACCTCATCAAAGTCCTCATCAAACTCCTGTTCGTGGTTGAAGTAGGACAAATTGTGGCGTTCCTCGGCGGTTGGAGGTGTGATGTGGATATGGCCATAACCCTTGAAGACCGCGCCGGTCGCGTTGCCATTTACCTCGGGGAAGAAAGCAATGTTGCCATTGCGTAACGTAAAAGTGGCCGCGTCGCGGCGTATCTCCAGGTTATTGACCGAGATCACATCATTCCCAGGCAACAAACCACGTAATTGCTGGTAAGTGGCGTTGGCGTTGGCTGAGTGCTGGGCTTGCAGTCCTGCGCAGCAAATCACCAGCAATAGACACAATGAAAACGCATGAGTGCGGATCGACATTGATTAGTTCTCCGTCGACAGAACGTCGTAGTTGTAGTTGACCAATACCCGCTTCACCTTGCCAGGCAGTTTGGGCAAATTCGCAGTCTGCTCCTTGGTACTCGAGCCGGTTATATGGACGGACCCAACACGCAGAGTCTTGCCGTCGGTGAACTCGATATAAATCGGTACAAGCATCTTAAAGTTAGGTGAAACTCCCGATTGAGTCAGCTTGTAATGCAAACTCGTTCCGGTGTCGGTCTCCGTAGCCTGGCCTTCGAAATGATATGCCGGCAAGTCCGTGCCATAAACATACTGATTGAAGAACCAATCCATCTTTTGATTACCGTCGAGGTCCATCTGCGGGCTCATGTGCTTTTCCACGATAGCCTTGAAGTCCTCTGTAGTGGCAGCCTGAAGGCGATAAGTGTTAACAAAATCATGCATGGTGGCCTTGAAGCGAGCGTCTTCCTCTTTGGGCGTCCACATCATCATCCGGATCATATGCAGAATATAGGCGCCCTTGGGATAAATCAGATCCTGATAAATATCGAATCCTGTTTTGTTCGAGTTGAGCCGCATACTCATGGTCACCGGACCCACATCGTTCGGCCGGAAGCCAAAGGCGTTCTTCTCGGTGAGCATCCTTCGTTCCTCATTCCAGAACGCTAAAAAATCGTCAGGCTTGGGCCGTGTAAGCTGAAGGAAAATTGAGGCGGAGGCGTTTGCGAACCCTTCGCTCATCCATGCATCGCGATAACTGTGGAGGCCGACTGTGTTGAACCACCATTGGTGAGCCACTTCATGGGGGGTTACCATCTTCCAATACATATGCGGACGAATATTTTCGCTGCCTATCCCCAAAAAGTGTTGCTGGGTTGTATCCATAAAGCCGCATAGGGGCAAATAAATCAACATGGGAAAACTTTCGCCGTATCCACAGGAGTACTGCTGAGTTACCGCAATCCTGGCAAAGGGCAATGCGCCAAAGTAATTGGAATAGATCTGCGCGGCAACCTTCGCTTGGTCGAGTTGCGTGGGCAGCATTGAAGTAGTGCTGATGTTGCCTATGGTGTCAGCTCTTATCGGGATTTCAGTCGCCGCAATCGGCAGGTCGCTATCGTGGCGGGTCCAGTTATCGGGCGTGTACGTATTGGCATAGGCGTCGATCGTTAAGCTGTCACCCGCAGTTCCCTGTAACTTCGCCTCCTGCATTTTGAAGTTGCCCAGGTTAAAGCCAACCATCGGCAGCGGCACATCGGTTTTCCATTCGCTGGTTGTAATTTTTCCGTCGGTGTCCTCGTTGAGCTTGGTTCCCGAGGCAATCAGTTGCAATCCTTTGGGCACATGAAAAGTCATGTGGTATGTGGCATAGTCGCCAAACTCGACAGCCGCGTTGGGATACCAACTATCACGCGCATCCATGACAGGGTAGTAGTTCGCATTCCCCTCGTCTTTCACCGCGTCTTTGCCGTCGTAGGCTATGCGCAACTCGACGGACTCGCCCTTCTTCAGTGGTGCGGCGAGCACTACTCCGAAATCGGCGTCCTCGTCCTTCTTTTCCTGCACAAAATCCAGCGCATCGCCCTTTTCCGCGTCCACGCGGCTCACGCGCAGTGTGGGATAAAGTCGAAGCGGAACAACCGCAACGCCGTCCTGGTCGGCCACGATATGGACAGTTGCGAGGCCGGAAAGATAGCCTGTCCTTTCGATCGAAATATCGAGATTCTCGTTGTCTATGCGATAGGGCGCGTTGCGCTCATGGCTATCTTTACCGCTGAGGGAACCGACTAAAGCAAGATGAAAAGCCGCCGGGTAGGACGGGCCCCAGCTATTCCAGTTCATCAGTGAGATTTCCTCGGGCGCTACTCCGTCAGCTCCACGTGGATCGAGCGTAAAAATCAGCCGAGAATGCTGTTTGCCATGAATGTCGGCCAGAAAATAACCACCCTGCGCGGGGCTGAGGACGTCCTCCAGCAAGCGCAAATCCAGATTGTCTTTGAGCTTGGTGCGCATGAAGTTGTGCAACTCGCGGGCCCCCGGCTCGAACGCACCCTGAGTCTCCCCCTTGCCTGCCGAGCCTTTGTGTAACTCTTCCGCTGTTGCATCGGTAAAACGCAGCACCAGTTCATTGAAGTCTTCATCTAGTTCTTCGCTCTTGTTGAAGGTGACGTCGTTGTAGTTAAAGACGGATATGCTGTGGCGCTCCTCGGCGGTTGGCGCGGTGAGGTGGAAGTGGCCTTCGCCCTTGAAGACCGCGCCGGTTGCCTTGCCGTTTACCGCGCTATAAAAAGCGACACTGCCCTTGCGCAGGGTGAAGGTAGCCGCATCACGGTGAATCACCAGGTTATTGACCGTGATCACATCGTTACCTGGCATCAAACCACGCAACTGTTGGTAAGTGGCGTTGGCGTTTGCTGAACGCTGCGCAATCAACCCTGTGTAGCAGCTCACAATCAAGAGACACAGAAAAAACGCACGAGTGCGAATCGACATAGAAGGGCTCCCGGATGGCTGATAATTGCGGAACCAGTATATACCCGATTGGAATCCGCCGTGCGAGTTATCGATTTATCGGGATGTTCTAAATGAGTTATACGCAAATGCGCCAAGCGAGGATTACTCTCGCCTGGCTCAGATGCGACTTACTGCGATCAATCAAGGGCGTTTGGAGACCAGGTCGCCAAACGGTGCCACCAGCTTGAAGTCGTTCGACCAGGTTGTGTACATGATTCCCGTAGCGCCGGGCGTTTTGTCCATAACCGCCAGCCATCCCCTGGGATTTTCGAGAGCGGCGGAGTCAGGTCCGGCTGAAGCAAATGTCTTGAAGCCGTGGCTGGAAAAGAAGCTGAGAGATTCCTTCCGCTGGTCGAAATACCAACACACAATCCCCATATTCTTGGGCATGTACTTCCACGTGTTCTCCAGGGAGCCGTCCACCAGGAAGTATTTATTTACCGCGTTGTGATTGGGGTCGAACATATCCGACCAGACCAGTACCTGCGCCTTGGGGTTGACAGCGTGCGTCTGATCGAAAGCCATTGCGTGGTATCGCCGACCAGCGCCGATGCAGTCATCTTCCGGCGCTTGCAGGATTCATCGCGGTTAAAGGCGCGCTGCTCGTCTCCGATGTCAAAGAAATAGCGTTTCGGCGCCAGGTACTTTTCGATCAGCGGAAACTGCTGCTTCCATATCTCGCGAAGCTTGGCCGTCGATGGACAAAGTGGAATCTCTGGATCGTCGTCGGCGTAGATCGTCGTGCCGTGATAGTAACTTACGCGCAGCCTTGCGCCGTCATGGATGCGGCCGCCGGGCAGCAGATGAATCGACGGCATGGAATGGGACCAGCGGAAATCGAGATTCGGATCGCTCACCGCCGCAAAGTCCCGGCCCTCCTTGTAGACCATTCCGGTCTTCTCATCGCGAACGGTCAAAGGCGCGCCATCCCTGCGCATCACGTTCATCAGGCCGACCTCTTCCACTTGCACATCGTCCACCCAGACTTTGCCCTTCACGCCCTTGAAGACGCCGAAGGTCAAATCGATCCGGTCAGCATACCAACTGTTGAACGCGGTGGTCACCTGTCTCCAGCCGGAGGTGGGCGACGGCGCGAGCGCCTCGTAAAGGGCGAGATCGCGGCCATCCGGCGTAAATGCTTTGATGCTGAAGAGCTTTGCCGGCTCAACATCTTCGGTCTTCACCCATGCGCTTACGCGATAGCATCGGTAAGGCTTGACGCGAATCTCTTGGGATATTTTCGCAACCCCATCCATCGCCGGATCTCTGCTGTCCGGAAGCCTCCAAAGGAGTGACGGGATGCTTCCGGCTTCACTGCTTTTCTTTCGCCAAAATTCTCGATGCGCAGTGAAGCTTTGCCGGAGTGCGAGACGCTGGTATCGACAAAGGTCAGCTTTCCCGGCTCATCCTGCGTAGTAAAGCCTTAAACCGATTGCCATCGAACTCTTCAAAACCGCCGTTCTCCAGTTTTGCCGGCGAGTCGGCGACGAAGCTCGCTGTATCGCCCGTGTGCGACAAAAAGAGCGTTCTTCACCGCGAGACCTTCAGCGAGATTCTTATCGATCTCAAGCGGTGCTCCGCCGTACTTGATGCCGAATCCCTCGGGAATGATCTCCATGTGGTTGGCATCGGCAATTTCCTTCACTTTGACGAGGCGCGCCAGATACTCCGGAGAAGCCAGGCTGAGGCTGTCCATCCCCGGCAGCACGATGGCTGTAAGTCCGTGCTCGGCCGCTGTACGGATTAGCTCGCTCATCTCCTCAAGATCCTTGTCGGACTGGAGACTGGAGTTGAGGTAAAGCCAGCGATCGGGATAGATTGTTTTCTGCTGCGCCGCGGCAACAGCGCACGCCGAGAACGCGATACCCAGCAGAACGAATAAAGCGAAAGATTTGATCATTGCGTTTAAACTCCTATGACACACACTATTCCCATTCTCACTCACGTGCTCAGAGTAATTGAAGTTTGATGCGATAAGTCGGGAGGCGATGGCCTGAAAGTCTCAGGCCATCGTTTCCCAGTTTTAAAACGTGATTTGCCAAAGCCCGTTTAAGGGCGTTTGGAAACCATATCTCCAAACGGCGCCAGAAACTGGTAATTGTTATCCCAGGTCGTATACATGATTCCCATTGCGCCGGGGGTTGTGTCCATCGCGTCCATCCATCCCTTGGCATTTGTCTCCGTATGTTCCAGATCCTTGGCGTCATAGTACGCTGCCACATAAGTCTTGAATCCCCGGCTGGAGAAGAAGTCGAGTGACTGTTGCCGCTTCCTGAAATTCCAGCAAATGATTCCCATGTCCTTGGGCAGGTAGTTCCAGGTGTTCTCCACCGAGCCGTCCACAAGAAAGTACTGCTTCACCGAATTATGATTGGGGTCGAACATATCCGACCAGACCAGCACCTGAGCCTTGGGATTCACGGCATGAACCTGATCGTAGAGCCACTGCGTGGTATCGCCGAGGATCGCCGCCGGGGTCATCTTCCGCCGCAGGCAGGATTCATCGCGGTCGATGGCGCGAACCTCGTCGACGCCGATGAAATAGCGCTTCGGCATCAGATATTTCTGGATCAGCGGAAACTGCTCTTTCCATATTTTGCGAACTTCACGCGTCGATGGACAGGCAGGTGTCTGATCGTTATAGATCGTCGTGCCGTGATAGTAACTTACCCGCAGACGCGCCCCATCGTGAATGTGCCCGCCAGTCAGCAGGTGAATCACCGGCATGGGGTGCGTCCAGTAGAAATCGAGATTCGGATCGCTGATGGCCGCAAAATCCCGGCCTTCCTTATAGACCTTTCCGGTCTTCTCGTCGCGAACAGTCAGCGTCGCGCCGTCGCGCCGGATCACATTCATCAGGCCTACTTCTTCCACTCTTACGTCGTCTACCCACACCTTGCCCTTCCTGCCGCCGAAGACGCCGAAGGTCAAATTGATGCGGTCGGCATACCAGCTATTAAAGGCCGTGGTCACCTCTCTCCAGCCGGAGGTGGGCGCGGGCGCCGGTGACTCGAAGGGGCTGAGGTTGCGTCCGTCGGGCGTAGACGACCTGATGCTGAACAGCGATGCCGGCTCGGCATCCTCGGTTTTTACCCACGCGCTTACGCGGTAGCAGCGGTACGGCGTTACGCTGATCTCCTCCGATACGTAAGCCGCACTCCTCGGCCTCCGGTTTTCTGCGCCTGCAACCACCGACGGGGCGCCGGCGGCTGCAGGCGCTGGAGTCGGAGTCGGCGGTTGGGCAAAGTTTTCAATCCGCAGCGAAGCCTTGCCGGAGTGGTAGACGCTGGTATCGACAAAGGTCTTCACTCCCGGGTCAGTTTGCGTGGTGAAGCCGGTGAAGCTGTTGCCCTGGTACTCTTCAAAGCCGCCGTTCACCAGTTTCGCCGGCGAGTCCGCGACAAACTGCGCGCTTCCGCCCTTGGCGACGAAGAGCGCATCCTTCACCAGCAGGCCCTCGGCGAGGTTCTTGTCATGGGCCAGGATGGCGCCGCCGTAACCGGTATTGAATCCCTCGGGAACGATCTCCAGGTGGTAGGAATCGGCAATTTCTTTCACCTTGTTCAGGCGCGCCAGTTCCTCCGGCGTGTATAGGCTGATGCGGTCCATCCCCGCGAGAACGATGCCGTTTAGCCCATGCTCTGACGCGGTGCGGGCGATTTCGCGCACGTCTTCAACGTCTTTGTCGGACTGGAAACTCTTGCTGATGTAGACCCAGCGATCAGGATAGATCTTTTTTGGCTGATCCACGGCGCCGACGCATACTGCGATCGCGATAGCGAGCAGGGCATAAAGTCCTAAAGATTTTTTCATTGTGTCTTTTATCTCCTGGTGCCGGCTCGCACCGGCTTTCACGGTCCCCGCGGACGCATTCGGGCCTTGTCCATACGGGGCTCAGCTCGCTGAACACTATATCACCACGCGCCTTGATTGCGCGGAGCGAGGAATTTATGCATCGCTTGCTATAGATAGCCTTATAACACTGCTTGCCGCCACTAATATTCCAGACCCGTGTTACTGCGCTGTTACTTGTACTGCACCGTAGCGTGCATCTACGCATCGATGTGGGCCGCAATTCATGCAAGTTGCATGTTGAGGCGGCGAGCCGGGGAGCGATGGGGTACTTACCATCGCTTCCCGGCAGCCGAATTTCACGGACGCTTTGAGACCAGATCGCCAAACGGCGCGAGGAACGTGTACTTCCTCCCCCAGGTTGTGTACATGATTCCAGTCGCGCCGGGGGCGGCGTCCATTGCGTCCATCCATCCCTCCGCATTTTTCCTGGTTTCTTCAAGGGTGTCGGCGTCATAGTATGCGGCCGCAAAGGTCTTGAAGCCGCGGCTGGAAAAGAAATCGAGAGATTCCTTCCGCTTTTCGAAATACCACAACATGATCCCAATGTCTTTGGGCAGATAGTTCCAGGTGCCGACGAGAGAGCCGTCGACAAAGTAGTACTGCTTCACAGCGTTATGGTTGGGATCGAACATATCCGACCACACCAGCACCTGTGCTTTGGGGTTGACGGCATGCACCTGGTCGTAGAGCCACTGCGTGGTATCTCCGATAACCTCCGCCGCGGACTTCTTCTCGCGCAGGCACGATTCATCACGATTGAATGCGCGAACCTCGTCGACGTTGAGGAAGTAGCGCTTCGGAGCCAGGTACTTTTCAATCAGCGGGAACTGCTGCTTCCATATTTCGCGAACCTTAGCTGCATACGGGCAGATTGGAGTCTGATCGTTATAGATGGTTACGCCGTGATAGTAACTCACGCGCAACCGCGCGCCGTCGTGGATGCGACCGCCCGGCAGCAGTTGAATCGCCGGCATCGCATGGGTCCAATGAAAGTCGAGATTGGGGTCGCTGACCGGCGCGTAATCCTTGCCTTCCGTGTACACCGTTCCCGTGGCCTCGTCTCGAACGGTCAGCGGCGCGCCGTCGCGGCGGATCACGTTCATCAAGCCCACTTCTTCCACTTCGACATCGTCTACCCAGACCTTGCCCTTTACGCCTTCAAAGACGCCAAAGGTCAACTCGATGCGGTCGGCGTACCAACTGTTGAACGCCGTGGTCACCTTTCTCCAGCCGGAGGTTGGCGACGGCGCAGGCGGCTCAAAGGGACTGAGGTCGCGCCCGTCGGGCGTAAACGACTTGATGCTGAACAGCCCGTCCGGCTCTACACCTTCGGTCTTAACCCACGCGCTGACGCGATAGCAGCGGTTCGGCTTGACGCGAATCTCCTGGGCCACTCGCGCCACGCCTGCCATATGCGGGTTTTCCAACCCGGCAACATCCGGTGGCGCGCCGCCGCTTTCCGGCGTCGCAGTTTGTGGTCCGGCAAAGTTTTCGATACGCAGCGAAGCCTTGCCGGAGTGAGAGACTGTGGTATCGACAAAAGTCCTCTTGCCCGGTTCATCCTGTATGGTAAAACCGGTGAATCGGTTGCCTTTGTACTCCTCGAAGCCGCCATTTACCAGCTTCGCCGGCGAGTCCGCGACAAACTGCGCGCTTCCGCCTTTGGCGACGAAGAGTGCATCCTTAACCAGCAGGCCTTCGGCGAGATTCTTATCGTGCATCAGAATGGCGCCGCCGTAACCGGTGTTGAATCCCGCGGGAATAATCTCAATGTGATTCGCGTCGGCGACCTCTTTCACCTTCGTCAGGCGCGCCAGTTCTTCCGGCGAGTAGGTGCTGATGCGATCGATTCCAGAGAGGACGATGCCGTTGAGGCCGTGCGCCGCCGCGGTACGGATAAGATCGATCAGCGCATCGGCGTCCTTATCGGTCGGGACGTTTGCGCCGGCGTAAACCCAATGATCGGGATAAATCTTTTTCTGTTGTGCAGGCGCGACAGCGCACGATGCGATCGCGACGCCAAGCAGGACGAGAGATGCTAGTGGTTTTTTCATAAGCTCAAACTCCTCTTTTTAACAGCCGCCTTATCGGCTCGGTTCGAAAGTAATGAAGAAGCTCCCACCCTTCCGCCCGGAAAATGGCGAAAGGATCGGGGCACGGATCGCAATTTTTATAATCCCGATCAATTAAGGGCGCTTGGAGACCAGATCGCCAAACGGAGCAAGCAGTTTGTAATTGCTACCCCAGGTTGTATACATGATTCCTTCCGCGCCGGGCGCCGTGTCCATGGCATCCATCCATCCCTTGGCATTTTTCTCGGTTTCGGCCAGCGTGTTGGCGTCGTAGTACGCTGCCGCATAGGTCTTGAAGCCGCGGCTGGAAAAGAAGTCCAGCGATGCGCGCCGCTTTTCAAAATACCAGCACACGATCCCTATGTCCTTGGGCAGGTATGTCCAGGTGTTCTCAACGAGCCGTCAACAAAGTAAGTACTGCTTCACCGAGTTATGATTCGGGTCGAACATATCTGACCAGACCAGCACCTGGGCCTTGGGGTTGACGGCATGCACCTGATCGTAAAGCCACTGTATATTGTTTCCGAGTATCGCCGCCGCCGCCTTTTTGCGCCGCAAGCACGATTCATCGCGGTTAAAAGCGCGTACCTCGTCGGTGGCGATGAAATAGCGCTTCGGAGCAAGGTACTTCTCGAGCAGCGGAAACTGCTGCTTCCAGATCTCATGCACCTTGGGCGCCGATGGACAGATGGGCGTCTGGTCGTTATAGATCGTAACGCCGTGATAGTAACTGACGCGCAGCCGCGTGCCGTCATGGATGCGTCCGCCGGGCAGTAGTTGAATCGTCGGCATGGGGTGTGTCCATTGGAAGTCGAGATTCGGATCGCTGACCGGCGCGAAATCCACGGCCTTCCTTATAGACCGTTCCGGTCTTCTCATCGCGAACGGTCAGCGGCGCGCCGTCGCGGCGAATCACGTTCATCAGCCCCACTTCTTCCACTTTCACGTCGTCCACCCAGACCTTGCCCTTCACGCCTTCGAAGACGCCAAAAGTCAATTCGATGCGGTCGGCATACCAACTGTTAAACGAAGTGGTCACCTTTCTCCAGCCGGAGGTGGGGGACGGAGCAGGGGCTCGAAGGGGCTAAGATCGCGCCCGTCGGGCGTGAACGACTTGATGCTGAACAGCGATGCCGGCTCGACACCTTCGGTCTTTACCCACGCGCTCACGCGATAGCAGCGATACGGCGTAACGCGAATCTCCTCGGCTACCCGCGCCACACCCTTCGGCGCCGGGTCTTTCATACCAATGCAACCTCTGGAGGGGCGCCGCCGGTCTCTGCCGTCGCCTCGTCGTGGTCTCACCAAAGTTCTCCATGCGCAGCGAAGCTTTGCCGGAGTGAGAGACGGTGGTATCGACAAAGGTCTTCTTTCCCGGCTCATCCTGTAGTGTTGAAGCCGCTGAAGCGGTTGCCCTGGTACTCTTCGAAGCCGCCATTCACCAGCTTCGCCGGCGAGTCCGCGACAAACTGCGCGCTTCCGCCTTTGGCGACGAAGAGCGCATCCTTTACCAGCAGTCCTTCGGCAAGATTCTTATCGTTGGACAGGATGGCTCCGCCGTAACCGGTGCCGAATCCCGCGGGAATAATCTCGATGTGATTCGCATCGGCAACCTCTTTCACCTTGTCAGGCGTGCGAGTTCCTCCGGTGAGTACATGCTGATGCGGTCCATTCCAGACAGGACCATGCCGTTAAAGCCGTGCTCCGCCGCGGTACGGATAATCTCGATCAAGCCTCTGAATCTTTATCGGACTTGAAAATTACCGTTGGCATAAACCCAGCGATCGGGATAGATCTTCTTCTGTTGTGCCGGGGCGACAGCGCTACAGTGCGATCGCCATACCGATTAAAGTTAGCAATGTGATTGATTTTTTCATCACGTTTAAACTCCTTGTAGGGATATAAGCTCGTCCGCCACTGTTGCGCGGGCACTATCAGTTTCCGAGTAATCATAGCAGCCTGATCGCCCCGCAATCCGGTCCGGCCCCGCATCGCTTCCCCAACCGTGCCGCGCGGTGCGACAATCGACGCGTAGGAGCCGTGTGTAAGCAAAAACGCTCCGCCTCGGAGGAAATCATCGTCATGAAGAGATTTCTGGTCTGTCTCACCCTTCTCGCCGTTGCGGCTACCCTTACCGCCCAGCAAACCCCGCCGAAAGCCCCGCCAAAAAGCCCCGCCGCCACCGAGTCCGCGGCCTTCGGCGGCAAAACCATCACCATCACTTACTCCTCGCCCAGGGTCAACGGCCGCGCCGGTCACATCTTCACCAAGGACGGTCTCATCAGCCACGACAAAACCTATCCGGTGTGGCGCGCCGGAGCCAATGCGGCAACCATTCTGCAAACCGATGCCGATCTGGACGTGGGCGACCCCGCCGTTCGGTTGCCCAAGGGCTCGTATAGCCTCTACGTCGATATTTCCGACCCCGACAATTGGGTGCTGATCGTCAACAAGCAAACCGGCCAGGGAGGCCTGACCTACGATCCAAAGCAGGATTTGGTCCATGCAAAGATGGCCATGGATACCCCGAAGGAGCCGGTTGAGGACCTGAAATATACCTTGGCGTCCTTCGGCGGCAGCAGAGACATCGCCAAACTCACCCTGAGCTGGGAAAACCATAGCGCCTCGGTGCTCTTCTTCTTGAAGTAGAGTCAGGACGACAAAAACAAATCAAGGCGGGGCGGCGCGGTTTTGCATAGTATTTCCGCCCTGCCGATACAATAGAGAGAGAGTGGGTTATTTTTATCTTGAAAAGGGGAAACAACTTTGCCGTTGTATGCCTATCGTTGTACGCAGTGTGGCCATCGTTTTGAAAAGATACAGCACTTCTCGGCCGAACCGGAGCTCGAATGCCCCAAATGCCACGGTACGCTGGAGCGCCCGCTGACCGCTCCGCGGCTGCATTTCAAGGGCGCCGGCTGGTATGTGAACGACTACCCGTCCCAGAGCAGTTCGCCGGCCTCCGACTCCGGTTCAGAATCAGGCAAGGCCGCCCCTGCGGCAGAGAGCAAGCCGGCCGCAACTTCGGGCCAAAGCAGGTCAAAAAAAAGCGCACCCAATGCGGCGCCAGCCTCAGGAACGACTGATTCAAAGTCCTGAATTCAATCAAAATAGCGCGTGAACTTTCAAATGAGCAATCCTGGGCGCAGCCGTAGGATAATGGAAACCTTGAAGCCGCAAGGTAATTCCGCAATGCTCAACGCTGCGCCTGACTCTCCGCAATCCTGGCGCGCTGTCTTTATCGCCCTCGCTGCGGCAGCCGCTGTGCTGTTTGCGGCCGGTCTGCTTACCGGTCTCTTTCACGTCCGCCCCGAAATTGCCGCAACCCTTCGCTGGTCCGGCCTCGGCCTGTTTGTCCCCTACGCCGCCCGCCGTCGGTCCCTGCTGGTGTGGACCTTCTTCGCCATGCTTGCCGGAGCGGAGTTAGGCGTGGATGCGCCGCAATTTGCCGCGCAAACTCACTTCCTTGCCGATATCTTTCTCCGCCTCATTCGCATGATCGTTGCGCCGCTCATCTTTGGCGGCATTGTCACCGGCATCGCGGGCCACAATCGCCTCGGCGGAGTAGGCCGCGTCGCTCTCAAGTCCATCGTTTTCTTTGAGCTCGTCACCACCGCCGGCCTCTTCCTCGGCGCCATCGCGATCAATCTTTCCCAGGCCGGCGTCGGCGTCTCGCTGCCGGCCAGCCTTCAAGCCGCCGTGCCTGCCACTCATTCCTCAAGCTGGCAAGATGTGCTGCTCAACATCTTTCCTGAAAACATCGCGCAAGCCGTAGCGCAAAACCAGATTCTGCAGGTCGCCATCTTTGCGCTCCTCTTCGGCACAGCCCTGGCCACCATGCCCGAACCGAATCGCGCTCCACTGGTAAGCGTGTTGCAATCGCTGACTGAAACCATGTTTCGCCTCACCCGCATCGTTATGTATATGGCGCCCGTTGCGGCAGGCGCGGCGCTTGCTTATACCGTAGGCAGCATGGGCCTGCTCACACTGCTCCCGCTAGCCAAATTGGTAGCCACCTACTACGCAGCATTGGCCGCATTCATTCTGCTGGTGCTTACCCCCATTCTGCTCATCGCCCGCATCCCGATCGCCCGCTTTCTCTCCGCCATCGCCGAGCCCGCCGCAATCGGCTTCGCCACCACTACTTCGGAAGCCGCCCTGCCGCTGGCCATGGAGCGCATGGAAGAGTTCGGCGTACCGCGCTGGATCGTCTCCTTCGTCATTCCCACCGGCTACAGCTTTAACATGACCGGCTCAAGCCTCTATCTCTCCATGGCGGCAATCTTCGCCGCGCAAGCCGCCGGCATCCATCTCTCGCTGGGCGAGCAGATCGTCATGCTCGCCACGCTATTGCTCACCAGCAAAGGAGTAGCCGGCGTGCCCCGCGCGGTTCTCGTCGTCTTACTCGCCACAGCCAGTTCGCTGCACATTCCCACCACCGCCATCCTGATGATTCTCGGCGTAGACACAATCATGGATATGGGCCGCACCGCCATGAATGTGATCGGCAACTGCATGGCCAGCGCCGTAGTGGCCCGCTGGGAAGGCGAGCTGAATTTCCCCCAAGAGCTGTCATCCTGAGCGAAGCGTAGCGGAGTCGAAGGACCTGTGGGGTGCTTTTTGTCGCTCGATGATCTAACCATGCGGGTGCCCCCAGGTCCGGGGTCCCCACGGATAGGTCCTCGTCCGTGGGGTGGAGGTCCCGCTTCTGGGACCTGGGTTCGCAATCCACTCCACAGGAGGTATTTCGAAACAGCTAAGATAGTTGTTGAAGATGCCGCTTCTCGATCCCATCCCGTCGCCGGTCGCAGCACGCCGACTTTGCCGCTCTCGAGTGGGAGCCGCTGCTGGCGCTGGTGGCCGGCTTTGCCGCTTCGCCCGTGGGCCGCAACGCGATTCTCGACCTGAGACCCTCGACCGACGAAGAGTGGATCACCCGCCAGCATCAGCTCACCGGCGAAGCTGCGCCTGCTGCTCGAGGAGCAGGTCTCCATTCCCCTCGGCGGCCTCTTCGACCCCACGCAGCACGCCGCCAAGGCGCAGATTCCCGGCGCGGCGCTCGAAGCCAACGAACTGCAGGCCGTCGCCCGGCTGGCCAACGACGTGGCCTCCTGGCAATCGCTGCTGCAATCGCCCCCGGCGCGCCTGGTGGGCAAGCTGCCCGGCCTCTCCTCGCTTTCGTCGTGCGCTCACCGACCAGCCTGCGTCCGCTGGCCGAATCCATCGAGCGCACCATTCAGCCCGACGGCTCGCTGGCCGACAACGCCTCGCCCGAGCTGGGCCGCATCCGCCGCGAGCAGGAGCGCCAGCAGCGGCATCATCGAAGAAAGCCTGCGCGCCGCCCTGCGCAAGCTCGCCCCGGAAGGCGCAACCCAGGAAGACCTCATCACCATTCGCGGCGACCGCTTCGTCATTCCCGTCCGCGCCGAGCTGAAGCGGCGCATCACCGGCGTGGTCCACGGCGCCAGCTCCTCGGGCCAAACCGTTTACGTCGAGCCGCTGGAAACCATCGAGCAGAACAACGAACTGGTCCGCCTCATCGAAGAAGAGCAGGCCGAGATTCACCGCATCTTCGTCGCGCTCACCCGCCAGGTGGGCGGCTATGCTCATGGCCTCGTCGAAGGCGCGCGCGTGCTGGCGCTGGTCGATAGCCTGCAGGCCCGCGCCCGCTTTGCCCGCGACTACGACTGCGTGGCTCCGGCCATCGCGCCCGATCTTCTGCGCCTCGAAGCCGCCCGCCATCCGCTGCTCGAAAGGCATCTGCGCGCGACCGGCGGCCACGTCGTCCCGCTCACGCTCGAACTCACCGCCGACGAGCGCCAGCTCATCATCAGCGGCCCCAACACCGGCGGCAAGACCGTCACGCTCAAGACCACGGCTCTGCTGGCCATGATGGCCCAGGCCGGCCTGCCCGTTCCCGCCACGGCCGCCAGCTTTCCCGTCTTCACTGCATTCCTGGCCGACATCGGCGACGCGCAATCCATCGAGGCCGAGCTCTCCACCTTCTCCGCGCACATCACCAACCTCGACCGCCTCTCGCGCCTCGCCGATGCGCGCTCGCTGGTCCTGCTCGACGAGCTCGGCTCCTCCACCGATCCCGAAGAAGGCTCCGCGCTGGCCGTCGCCATCGCCAGCCACTTTCTTGACGGCGGGCGCATGGACGCTCATCTCCACGCACCACACCTCGCTCAAGGTCTACGCCGCCAACACCCCCGGCGTGCTCAACGCCGCGGCCGGCGTGGATGAAGTGACCCTCGCGCCCAACTACCAACTTCGCCTCGGCGTCCCCGGCGCATCGGCCGGCATCCAAACCGCCGAGCGGCTGGGCCTGAACGCCGACATCATCGCCGCCGCCCGCCAGCGCCTCGGCTCGCAGCAGGTGGACATCGCCCGCTTCCTCGACAAGCTGCACAACGAACTCACCGCAGCTCGAAGCCGAGACGCAAGGCCGCCCGCGAACGAGCAGTACGCGCTCAATCAGGAGCGCGCCAGGCTCGCGCGCGAGGGCGACGTCGAGCTGCGCAATCGCACCCGCGAGCTCGAAACCAAGCTGGCCTCGCTGCTCAAGGACTTCGAATTTCAGATGCGCGAGACGGTGCGCGCCATCGAAGATCGCGCCGGCCAGCAAAAACTATCCAAGGAAGCCGAACGCCGCATCACTGCGCCTGCGCCGCGAGTTTCAGGAGAGCTTCAACCAGACCGTCGTCGCCCACCGCACCGGCGCGGATGTGGGCGACGCCGAACGCCCAGCCGCACCTGCTCAAGCACATCGCCGCCGGCGACCAGGTCCGCATCAAGTCGATGAACAAGATCGCCGTCGTGCAGCGCGAAGTCGAGAAAGACCTCTTCGAAGTCGCCCTCGGCCCCATCAAGATGCGCGTCAAGCGCGACGAGTGCTCCGCAGCCTTCGCGCTCTGGCGGAGATTCTGCGGCAGTCGAAAGGCCCGACCCGCTAGCCGCCGCCCGCAAGCAGAAGAACGTCCACGTCACCGTCACCAGCGCCAACACCGACGACATGCGCATGGAGATCAACCTCATCGGCCGCACCGTGGACGAAGCCACCGAGGAGCTGGAGAAGTATCTCGACCGCGCCTTCCTCGCCGGCCTGCCGCGCGTTCGCATCATTCACGGCCACGGCGCCGGCATCCTCCGCCGCGGCGTCCGCGAATTCCTCAAGAGCCATCCCCACGTAGCCACCCTCGCCGAAGCCCCGCAAAACGAAGGCGGCCAGGGGGCAACGCTGGTCGAGCTGCGCCAGTAAGAAAAACCTCCACGCCACGATGCACTACGATTAACTCATGTGTCCCCTGCTCGATATTTGAGACGTGCAAATTCGCTTTGGAGCGGCGGAAGCGGTGCGCGGCATCAGCCTGCCCCGCCAGCTGATCGCCGACGAACCGACCACCGCTCTCGATGTGACCGTGCAGGCGCAGGTGCTCGAATTGCTCAAAGAGCTGCAACGGCAATATGGCCTTGCGATGCTCTTCATCTCCAGCGATCTGGCCGTGGTGGGCGAGGTAGCCAGCCGAGTGGCTGTCATGCGCGCCGGTCAAATAGTGGAGAAAGGGCCTTCGAGAAAGTTGCTTACAAACCCGGAGCATCCTGATACGCGCAGCCTACTGGCTGCCGTGCCAACACTGCGCACACACCGCAGCGAGCCGCTGGCGATGGTGGAATAGCCTAAGCTACTGTGTTCGAAGGGGAATCTTGCGGAGACACGCCCGCCTCTCAGCGAACCAAGAGGCGGTGTGGGTGCGGGTACAGCGGAACCAGAGTCGATGTATCCCGAAACCGCAGCACCAAAGTCGACGCGACCACCAGGGAGCGGCGACCATGCATAGAACTCAAAAGGACACAGAAACTCTGGTTCCGCTCTAAATCTATTCGGCTGCGGCAGTTTCCGCGGCGGCAGGCTCGGCGGCCGGGGCTTCGGCGCTAGCTTCGGCCAGAACCTTGACCTTCACGTGCGCGGTGACTTCGCGGTAGAGCTTGATGGCCACGCTGAATTCGCCCAGGCTCTTGAGCGGCTCGTCCAACTGAATCTTGCGGCGATCGATCTCGAAGCCCTTGGCTTCAAGCGCGGCGGCGATGTCGGCCGAGGTGACGGAGCCGAAGAGATGGCCGGCCTCGCCCGACTTGCGGGTGAAGCTCGAGCACAACGGGCTCGAGCTTGACGGCCAGCTGCCTCGGCCTGCGCCTTCTCCGTGGCGGAGCGGCGGGCGGCGGCGGTCTTCATCTGCTCGATGACGGCCTTGTTGGCCGGGGTGGCCTGCAGCGCCAGCTTGCGCGGCAGCAGAAAGTTGCGGCCGTAGCCGTCGGCGACTTTGACCAGATCGCCGCGGTGGCCCAGATTGGCTACATCTTCCTTCAGAATGACTTCCATGTCAAATTCTCCAGTGTCGTGGGCGGCTCTTGTCTTTGGGCGAGAGCATCGGCATGATGCGTTACATGAACGCGGTTCGAATCAGCCCTGACCGCTCGGCAGCCGATGCCCGCATTGCTGGTGCCGTTGCGTGCACAGCCAAAGCTGTGCCGCGAGGATTCGTGCATTCCCAGGTCTCAAAAGCGAGACCTGGGGCACCCGAATGAATCGGCGCTCAAAGAATCAGCGACGATCGCAGTTCTAGTGCCGCGTGGCAAACGGCAGCAGGGCGATGTTCCGGGCCTGCTTGATGGCGCGGGTCAGGCGGCGCTGGTGCGTGGTGCAAACGCCGGTGAGCCGCCGGGGCACGATCTTGCCGCGCTCGGCCACAAAGCCTTGCAGCAGCCGGACATCGCGGTAGGGAATCGCGTCGATCTTCTCGGTGCAGAACTTGCAGACCTTCTTGCGGCGGAAGAACTTGCCGCGTCCGCCGGGTCCGCCGGAGGGCCGTCCGCCGGGTCCGCCGGGCCGTCCGCCGGGGCGGGGACCGGAACTGGAACCGGAACCGGAACCGGGCCGGAACTCGGCGCCGGCGTCCGGTGCAGCCGTGGCTTGTGGTGCTGCGCCCTCTTCGGGCGCCTTTGCTTGAGTCTCATCAGACATGCTGTTTCCTCTTTACTCTCTTTGGTCCCGCCGGCTCCGTTCAAGCGACCTCGGGACGCTGGATCGGGCCGCAGCCGTTGACCCTAACAAAGGGCCGGCAGCGGCAATTCATTTGACAAGCTTGCTAGGCGCTGGCCTGAACCGGCTCGGCAGCTTCCGCCGCGGACCGGAGCTGCCGCTGGCGCTGCTAGCGGCTGGCGCCGAGACGGCTGGGGTCGCGCTGCGGCGAACGCCGCGCAGAGCCTTCACCTTGGCCAGGCGCTTCTCTTCCTCGTCGATGCGCACGGTGATGAACTTGATCACCGGCTCGGTGACGCGCAGGCGGCGCTCCAGCTCCAGCACCACCGCGCCGTTGGCCTCGATGGTCAGCAGAACGTAGTTGCCGTCGTTGAACTTGCGCACCATGTAGGCGAGCTTGCGCCGGCCCATCTTCTCGACCGTCTTCACCACTCCGCCGCCGTTGGTGACGTTGGCGGAGAAGCCGGCGATCAGCTTGTCGACATCCTCTTCGGCCACATCGGGCCGAACAATGAACATAACCTCATACACACGGGACATCCGGTTTCCTTTTCCGCTGGAGCCTCATTGACTCCAGCCTTCCAGCCGTCAATCCACAGCTCATCGCAGTTCGCAGTTCCCTAGTCCCTATTCCCTGTTCCCTGTTCCCTGCTCCCTGTCTTCCTTGCGGTTGAACTCGTTCATCGCGGCTGCCGGTCCCTGCTTCGAGGATGCGCCGCGTGGCGGTTGCCACCCGGTCCAGCACCTCGTCCAGCACCGTCAAATCCGCCTTGCGCATGGGCGAGAGCAGATAATCCCTGCCCGGCCGCCTGCCGCCGCCAGCCGCAATGGCCTCCGGCGGCAAATCCAGCCCCACGCCGATGCGCAAGGCGCAACCACTCCTGGCTGCCCAGGGCGCCGGTAACGCTGCGGGCTCCGTTGTGCCCCGCCGGCGAACCGCGCTCCCTGATCTTGAAGGTCCCCAGCGTCAGGTCCAGCTCGTCGTAAATCACGAGCAGATCCTTGGCCGGGTCCGCCTCAAACTCCCGAACCAGAGCGGCCACTGCCAGCCCGCTCAGGTTCATAAACGTCTCCGGCTTGGCCAGGACCACCTCGCGCCCCGCCATGCGGCAGGTTGCGGTAACGGCCCGGCAGCGCCGGTTCTGAACCACAACCCCCTCTTGCTGGGCGATGCGGTCGATGGCCATGAACCCCGCGTTATGCGGGGTCCACAGATACTCCAGGCCGGGATTGCCCAGCCCCACCACCAGAAAGGGACCAGGCCGTTCTCCGGATTCCACGGCGAGCGATTTGACTCGCTGGGTTGAGCGAACTGCTTGCTTCCGCCAAGGCTTACTTCTTCGCTCCCGCGTCGGCCTTCTTTGCGCCGCCGGCCGGCTCGGCTTCCGGCTTGCCCTTCTTGGCAACTTCCGGCTCGGCGGCTGTGGCTGTAGCAGCGGCCGCTGCAGCTTCTGCAGCTGCGGCAACCTCGGCTTCTGTCGGGGCCGCCTTCTTCGCGGATCGAGACCACGTGGGCCACGGTCGCATCCTCGGCGTTCAGGATACTTGATCTTGTCCGAGTGCGGCAGATCGCTGACGCGCAACGACTCGAACATCTCCAGGTTGCTCACATCCACGTCGATGTGGCTGGGAATGTCCGCGGGCAGGCACTCGATCTCCACTTCGCGCAACACCTGGTCCAGAATGCCGCCGGCGGTCTTGACGCCCACCGGAATGCCCAGCAGCTTGACGCGCACCTTGACGCGCAGCGCCTTGTCCAGGGCGATGCGCTTCAGGTCGATGTGGATCAACTGGTCCTTGATCGGCTCGCGCTGCCAGTCGACGATCATGGCCTTGGCCGCGGCCTGGCCGGCGACTTCAACGTCGAAGATCGTGTTGTGGCCGGTCTCTGAAAAGAGAATCCGGGAAATCTGCTTGGGGTCCACTTCGATGGCCACCGGATCGTGCCCGGCACCATACAGCACGGCAGGAATCTTGCCCGCAACGCGCACGCGGCGCGCGGCATTCTTGTTGAACTTGCCCTCACGGGGCTTGGCTACGACTACTTCTGGCATTCGCTCTCTCGTTTCCTGGTTTCGGGCACGGACGTTTTGGGTCCGCTCCCTTTGTGAAGGCCAGAGATCAGGGGTCAGGGATCAGGGGTCAGAAAATTGCTTCCGAATCCCTGTATGCCGTCTGCCTGTTACCGGCCATTGGTTATTGTCACGGTCACTGATCCCTGAAACCTGATCCCTGACCCCTAGTTAAACAGCGAACTCACGCTGGTCTCCATGTGGATGCTCTCGATGGCCGCGCCCAGCAGGCCGGCGATGGAGAGCACTTTGATCTTGGGCAACTTCTGCGCCGCTTCGCGCAGCGGAATGGTGTTGGTAACGACCACCTGTTCCAGGCGCGAGCTGGCGATGCGGTCAATGGCCGGGCCGGAAAGCACGGCGTGGCTGGCGCAGGCGTAAACGGTGGCCGCGCCGGCGTCGTAAAGAGCGTCCACGGTTTTTACCAGCGTGCCGGCGGTGTCGATGATGTCGTCGATGATGAGGCAGGTCTGGCCTTCACGTCGCCGACCACGTGCATCACTTCGGCCACATTCATATCGGTGCGGCGCTTGTCCACGATGGCCAGCGGCGCGCCCATCTTCTGCGCGAAGAAGCGTGCGCGCTCCACGCCGCCTGCGTCCGGCGAAACCACGGTCAGGTTGGGCAGAGTCAAGCTCGCGGAAGTAGCTCACCAGCACCGGGCTGGCGAAGAGGTGATCGACGGGAATGTTGAAGAAGCCCTGAATCTGCGCGGCGTGAAGATCAACGAACAAGGCGCGGTTGGCTCCGGCCGTGGTCAGCAGATCGGCAATGAGCTTGGCGCTGATGGCCACGCGAGGGCGGTCTTTGCGATCCTGGCGGGCGTAGCCGTAGTAGGGCACCACCACCGTGATTCTGGCCGCCGAGGCCCGCTTGAGCGCGTCAATCATCACCAATAGCTCCACCAGGTTCTGGTCCACCGGATAGCAGGTGGGCTGCACCACGAACACATCCACTCCGCGCACATTCTCAAGGAGTTGGAAGTAGACTTCGCCGTCGGCAAAGCGCTGAATCTTGGCCTCGCCCACCGGAACGCCGATGTGGCGGCCAATCTCCTCGGTCAGAGGCTGGTTGGCCGTGCCGCTGAAGAGCTTGAAGCGCTTGTCCTCGCTCAGGTTGCGGGTGCGCTTGCGCTCGGCGGCCGGTTTGGCCTCCTTCGCTTTTGCGGCGGCGTCGGCAGCCGCAAACTGCGCTGCTTCCTTTGCCGCGGCCTGCCCGCCGTCCTGCTTGTCTTCCGCCGTTACCGTCAATGTTTCCGCTTCCATTTCCGAATACCTCCAAGCTGGTTGGCTTTGGCTGCGTTCAGTGTCCAAATTTCAGTTGCCAGTTCTCATCTTGCATCTTCTATCCCTGACCCCTGATCCGTGTACTTTGGCTGGGCGACCAGGATTCGAACCTGGACAAATGCCTCCAAAGGGCATTGTCCTACCATTAGACGATCGCCCAGCAATGACAGCCGAACCCGAGTCTCTCTCCCAAAACGGTGGGCTGTCAACCCCTTACTTCAAAAGCATCTCGCTCCAGTAGGCCTTGCGCGGCAGGGTGCGGGTCAACGTGCTCCGTACCTCTGTCTCCTGGAACCGCTGCTTCAACCTACCTGTGCCGCTTCCGCATCTCCGCGGGTCTGGTACAACCCGAAGAGCGCCGAGCCGGACCCGGACAGCGAAGCATGGCAGGGCTGCCTCCGGAGTGCCGGAGCCCAGAAGAATGCGCTTGATCTCTGCAAGGGAGGGATGCTGGGGAAAGACGACGCGTTCAAAGTCGTTCTCGATCCAGCTCGTGATCCCGGTGCGGACAAGCGCGGACTCTAGAGGTCCGGCCAGGTCCTCTCCTAGTGTGGAGGACACCGGAGGAGCCTGCTCCCTGCCGTCCCTCCGGAATTGCTCCCGAAAAGGCGCTGGCATAGGCGCGGCTCAACTCATTTAGTTTATCTGTGACTGGCCTCCGCGGTCAAACCCTCGGCGGCGCAGAGCGCGTCCCAGTCGCGAAAGGCCTGCGGGGTGGAGACGCCGACTGCCGGCGTGGCCACCACGCACCAGACCGGTTCGATGTCGGGCAGTGGGGAGACTTCTGGCCCCGGTCCAGGCCCAGAACCGTGCCGCCGATCAGAAACAGCGGCACATCGGAGCCGACCTGGGCGGCAATTTCCAGGCGGCGGGCTATCCAGTTATCCCAGGTCTCAAATTCGAGACCTGGGCCACCCAACTGACCAGCCGACTCAACGGAAAGCCGGGTGCCCCATCCATCGAGCGTATTTTGCTCGATGGGTGGGATACCACGAACCTCGCTAACCCGCTGACCTGCTGACTCGCTGACTTGCTGACAAGCTATCCCCAACTCCGCTTCCAGCCCCACCAGCGCCGCCACAGCATTGGCCGAACCCGCGCCCAGCCCGCCCTGCACCGGCAGCCGCTTATCGATATGGATTTCGACCTCGGCGGTGATGCCGAGCGCCTCCAGCGCCAGCGCCACCATCTTCCAGGCGGTGTTGCGGTTGTCGGTGGGAACGCGCTGTCGTTCGAGGTGAGCTGCATCGGGGTCGCCGCCGCGGGCCGGGCCGAGACCGTGACCACGTCGTGCAGTTCCAGCGTCTGGTAGACGGTTGCCAGCGCATGAAAGCCATCCGCGCGCGGCGCGCCAATATGGAGGCCGAGGTTGACTTTGGCGTGCGATCGAACGGCGGTAGGCATACCGGTTCATTGTAGTGCGGTGCCTAAGCCAAAGCCCGTCAAACCGTCCCAGCCTCAAGCACCTGTCTCTTTGCGGCGCGCAGTGTAGCAACCGGGTCACCAGTGGGCATAAACTCCATAGCTACGTTGTGACGGTAGTTAAGCTGGGCTAGCTTGCGGTAGATATTCGCGTAGTTAATCTCGCCGGTGCCGGGTTCGTGGCGGCCGGGGACGTCGGCGATGTGAACCAGCCCAATAACATCAATGTGCTTGTCTAACTTATCGATCAGATTTCCGTAGCCCATCTGCTCGTGGTAGATGTCGTAGAGAAACTGGACCTGGGGATGGTTGACGGCGCGCACCACTTCAATGCCTTCGTCGGCTGAGGTCATATAGAAGTTTGGGCCTTCTTCGCGGTGAATGCACTCGACGAGCAGGCGGACGGGCTGGCCGTCGATCTGGCGGCCTTCTACGATTTTTGCGGCCTGCTTGAGGGTTTCAATGCAGCAGTCGTGCTGTTGCTGGCGGGTGAGGCCGGGGACTACGTCGCCGGCGAGCACGATGATGGCCGGGATGGAGAGGGTTTCCATGGGCTTGAGGGCGCGGGTGAGGTCGGCGAGAAAGGCTTCGCGGAGGGATGGGTTGGCGAGGGCTCGAATCACGCTGGCGGTGGCGTCGAAACGGATGCCGAGGCGCTTGCGGGCGGCGTTGGCGGCGGCGAAGTCGGCATCGGTCCAGTCGCGGTACTCGTTGACCAACTCGACCTGGTTGTAGCCGGCTTCGGCTACTTTGGCCAGGCGTTGCTCAAAGGGCAGGTTGCCGTAGACGGTCCAGAGCATGACGGAGAGCGGGAATGGTTGGGTCTTGGTCGTCGTGGCCTGGGCTGGGGAAGGGTGAGAGGGTGCGACGGCGGTTATGGCGGCGGCGGTGAGGACTTGCGTAAAGGTACGGCGGTTCATGGGCGATTCCTCTTGATTAGGGCTGTTGGGTTTTGTGGTATCCCAACCTGAAGATTGTAGGACGAAATGCAGGTTCCCTTCGACTCCGCTCTGCTCAGAATGACAGCAAGAAGGTGTGCAAGGCCATGTTAAGCTTTTTGTGTCATGCCCATAGCGTTGTCCCCTATACAGCCTTCCGGCCGACCGCTGGCGTTCTGTGCGGAATGCGGTAGTGAAGTTGATCCGGCCGCATGGCTTTGTGCAAACTGCGGCAGTAAGCTTCATGAGCCCGATGCCATGACCTCCACAAGCCCGTACGCGCCTGAATTCCCTGCGCATCCCAGGCCGGCTCATGGCAAGGCCAGAGCAATCTTCAGGTTTTTCCTGTATCTGGGTTGCTTTATCATGTTCACCGCGCTCACGTGGGAACAGAATTCTCCAGGTGAAGATCCGAAAGTTGCCTTTGCTTCGCACTTTCTTATTGTTTGCATATCACTCATCATCGTGATCGGCGAAGCGATCGCCATGCATTCATATAACTCATTCACAACCAGGCACACTGAGCCGGATCAAAGCCTGGGCGAGGAAATATTCGGTATTGTCCTGCTTACTGTCTTCTTTAGTTTGTATGTAGGTTTTAAATGGCATGAGCTTCCCGCTGCCGTATATGCTATGCATCTCGAGGGTAAGCTATATGCGGTATTTATTGCTGCATTTCTAATCATCCTTTGGGATGAGGGGATTTTCGACCGCCGGCAGGATTAGTGCTCCAGCTTCTTCTATTCACGTCCCAAGAGAGCCGTTAAGCTTTCGTCCGCGCTTTGCGGGAGCGGCGGAGGTCTTGCCAGTCCTTCTCCGTTTGGTCGGCATAGAGGGAGCCGAATTTGGCCAGCGCCTGGGCAAAGCCGTCTCCTGAGCCGAGATAGCCGGCGAGGGCGAGCGGGTCGCCGGAGCGTGCATGGCCGCGCGCCAGCAGTTCGCCGCATACTTCGGCGTAAGCTTCAAGGCCGCCGCCGGCGAGGTCAGTCGAGGTCGATGGAGCCTTTGTGGTCGTTGAGCTGGCGGACCAGAAATTGACGACCGCGGATTTGGGTCCAGCCGAGAAATGGGTCAGACAGAAACTGCATGGCGCGCTGGCCTTCCGCGGTGCGCTGGCCGTTGTGGCGGGCGGGGTGGGCATCAGGAAGATAGGCGGTGTAAGCCGAGTCCGGCTCTTCCTTTATTTGCAGGAAGAGCGGGTCGGCGGGTCCGTTGCCTTCGAAATAAATGCAGTAGTCGCGCAGGCCCACAGATCCGGTGCCCACCACCTTGAAAGCTACGGCGATGGGGCGATAGAAGGAGAGAAAGTGCTGGCGCTCGGGCAGGAGCATCTCTCGGTAAGGCGCGAGCGAGGCGATGACAGATGCGGCTTGTGCGCCGGTGACGCGAGTGAGCATGGGCGGATTTTGCTTGAAGCGGCGGGGCGCGCCGGATTTTGAGGTAGGTTGGGTGAGCGTTTCCAGAGTGTGTTGCGGCGTGGAGCGCTCAGCCTTGAGCAGAGCGTTGTGGACCGGGGCGGCCTGGCCGATGCGATGCACCTGGTAGCGCGCGACTTCAAGGATGGTCATGCGGGCGAACGGCGTGCATCAGCGAGCAGTAACTCGCGATGCATTTTTCCACGGCATCGCGGGCGCAGGAATCCTTGTGGCCAATGGCTCGGCCGGCGAGAGTGACGGAGGCGGCCATGCGCTTCAGATCCCACTCAAAGGGGCCGCGGATGGTTTCGTCGAAGTCGTTGATGTCGAAGACCAGGCGGCCGTCGGGTGCGGCATAGGCGCCCAGGTTGCGCACATGGGCGTCGCCGCAGAGCTGGCTGATGAGGCCGGTGGAAGGCAGCGCGGAGAGGTCAGCGGCCATTACCGGCACAGCGCCGCGAAAGTAGCCGAAAGGCGAGGCGGTCATGAGCTCGTATTTGAGCTTGATGAGCGCGGGAATCCGGCCGCGCATGGAGCGTTGGAGCAGCACAAGCGGTGGGGTCTTGCGGGCTTTGGGGTTGAAGGCGCTGTGTTCGTGGCGGCCCACCTGCTTGCGCCGCGCCTGGCCTAGATGGCTGCGTTCTTTTGGAGTTGCCCAGTTCATGCCCGCACCATACTCGCTCAGGGCTACGGGATGCAAGATGGGAATGCGAGTGATTTACACTGCTTGCTGGAAGAACGCGCGCGCTGACTGCAAGGTTTGAGATGCGGGGGCATGCGCCGTTCGCGGAGGAAAGCATCTTGATGCGTAGATTTGCACTCTTGTTTTCGGCTGTCGGCTGCACTTTCGCTGGGTGCGGCTTTTGTTTACGCGCAGGCTCCCCAAAAGCCTCTGACCGTGGAAGCGATTTACGCGCATGGGCCGATGATCGGGCATCCGCCGGAGGAACTTACCTGGTCGCCGGACGCAAAGCACCTGACTTATCTTGACGACGGCGAGCTGATGGATTTGCAACCGGGGACGGACTCCGGCGCGGGCAAGCCGCATGTGCTGGTGAGCCGGGACAAGCTGGCTTCGCTCACGGGGGAGAGCGACAACGAGACCGACCGCGATCATCGCGAACGCTATAAGATGGCCAGTTACATTTGGGCTCCGGACTCGGCGCATCTGCTCTTTGACTCGAACGGGCGGCTGTGGCTCTACGATCTGGCCAGCGGCAAGGGAGTGGAGATCGGCGTGAGCGGAATGGGCTCCGGCGACGATCCGCAGTTTTCGCCCAACGGCGAGTACGTCTCGTTTTTGCGCGACCACGGGCTTGCAGTGGCGCGGCTGAAGGAAGCTCGGCACGCCTGTGATTGCGGTGGCTCCCGCGCCCAACTCGGCCACTGCTCAACGGCGAGGTGGATTGGGTATACGAGGAAGAGCTGGACGTTCGCAGCAACTACTTCTGGTCGCCGGATTCGACCAGGTCTGGCCTATCTGCAGATGGACGAGACGGCGGTGCCGGAGTATCCAATCACCGATTGGATTCCGACGCACGCAACGGTGGATATGCAGCGCTATCCGCAGCCCGGCGATGCCGAATCCAAAGGTCCGCGTGGGGGTGGTCAGCGCCGCAGGCGGCGCGACGGTTTGGGTGGAGCTGCCGATTCGCGCAGGGCAGGATTACATTCCGCGCTTCGGATGGGTGGACGCGAAGACGCGTGTGGATTGAGACGGTAACTCGCGATCATAAGCACCGGGATATTTACTTTGCCGATGCTGCTACAGGACAGGCGCACGCGGTGCTCGAACTTACGCGACGATAAGTTCTTCGACGAAAAGTACGATGTTTCCGTTGGCGATGGCAGCATCGTGCTGACTGAACTGGAGCGACGGGCACAATCATCTCTATCTCTATAGTTATGATCCGGCGAAGTTAGCCACTACGACAGGCTACTCTGGTGCGGCAACTTACCAAGGGCAGACTTTGAAGTGGGCGACGTTCTCGGCGTCGATACGGCGGGGAAGGAGATTCGCTACGAATCGAATGAGGGTAACTTACTGGAGCAGCAGTTATGGCAGGTTAGCTTTGACGGCGAGCGCAGGCAACTTAGCTCGGGCGCAGGATTCCACACCGGTAACTTTGCTCCCAAGGGCGGCGGATTTGTGGATAAGCAATCCACGCGCCTCGATCCGCCGGTGCTGCGCCTTTGCCCGGCTGCGGGAAAGTGCACTGTGTTTTGGCAGACACATGCGCTTAAGCCTTACCATCTGCGCGCTCCCGAGCAGCTTGAGGTGAAGGCCCACGACGGGACAACGCTCTACGCCACGCTGCTGCTGCCTGAGGGATGCGAGCCGGGTCCGGCCAGGCTCGCCGCGGCGGAGCAAGTGTGCCGTTGATCATGAATCCTTACGGCGGGCCTGGCGTGCAGATCGGTGACTAACCGCTGGAGCGACGCACTGCTCTTTGACGAATTGCTGGCGCAGCATGGATTTGCCGTGCTGCACGCCGACAATCGTGGCATGGGCGGACGCGGACGCGCTTTTGCGCAGGCGGCTTATCATAACTTCGGACCTATCCAGTTAGAGGACCAGTTAACCGTGGTGGATTCGGCGTTGGCCCACTATCCGCAATTGGACAAGAAGCGCCAGGGATGGTGGGGATGGAGCTGGGGTGGTAGTTTCACGCTCTATGCGCTTACTCATTCTGACCGCTTTCGCGCCGGGGTTGCCGTGGCTCCGGTTACCGACTGGCATAACTACGATTCGGTTTATACGGAGCGGTATATGAGCGAGCCGGCTGAGTTTGCTTCGGGTTACCACGATTTTTCCGTGGTTAACTCGGCGGCCAATCTGAAGGGGCGGTTGCTGCTGGCGCATGGAACCGGCGACGATAACGTTCACATGGAAAACTCCGTGCAATTCATTCAGAAGTTGATCGAGGCCGGGATTCCCTACGATCTGCAAATTTATCCGCGCAAGACGCACTCGATTGCCGGCCCGGATGTGCGCACGCATCTCTACAATCGCATTCTGGCGCATTTTGAGGAGTATTTGAAGCCGCAGGATCGTTGAGGTTCATGGTATCCCATGTCTCAAAATCGAGACATGGGGCATCCACTTCTTCAATTGCTTGATTGGGTTGGTTCATGGACAACGCACCTACGCTACATAGCATGGTGGCTGAAGATATCGTCTTTGTCGCGGCTGGGGCCGGTGGCGCACTCCAGGCAGCAGAAGAGGAAGAAGGCTACGCCCAGAGTCACCATGAGGGCGAGGGCGTTTTCGGGGATCATGAACCATTGAAGCAGGCTATGCATACTCAATGACCCTATCTCTCTAGGAAATGGAAATTCTATACCGAATTGAACATCCGGACGAAGTTGCACCGACTTTGATTTGGACGGAATCCTGCCGTCTACGGGTTTATATATTCGGCAATTTCTCAGTTGCTTTATAGGGAATAAAAGGCGAAAATTATATACGAATATGGCAACCCGTCCCAATCCGGCGCCGGAAGCCACTATGAACGACTGGGCGGAAGAGCCGCGGGGAATGGAGCAGCCGGAGCGCAAAGAGCCGGAGAGCGGAGCGCCGGAATCAGGGCGAGCAGCGGCCTCAGGGGACGGACCTGAACTGGCTGTTCGTCGACCTCAACTCCTACTTTGCTTCGGTGGAGCAGGAGGCGCGGCCTGAGCTGCGCGGGCGGCCGGTGGGGGTTGTGCCCATGATGGCCGATACCACCGTTTGCATTGCCGCCAGTTACGAGGCCAAGGCCTACGGGGTGAAGACCGGAACCGTGGTGGCCGAGGCCAAAAAGATGTGCCCCGACCTGGTGCTGGTGGAGGCGCGGCACGAGCTTTATGTCGACTACCACCACCGCATCGTGGAGGCCGTGGAAAGCTGCCTGCCGGTGACGGCGGTGATGTCGATCGACGAGATGGCCTGCCGGCTGATGGGCCGCGAACGGCCGTCTGCTGGCGGCGATGGAGCTGGGCCGCAAGGTGAAGCGGCGCATTCGGGAGAACGTGGGCGAGACGCTGCGCAGCTCAGTCGGCCTGGCGACCAACCGCTACCTGGCCAAGTTGGCCAGCGATATGGAGAAGCCCGACGGACTGGTGGCGCTTCCGCTGGACATTTTGCCCGAGGCGCTGCGACGGCTGGAGTTGCGCGACCTGACCGGCATCGGCTCGCGCATGGAGAAGCGGCTGAACGAGAAGGGCATCCACACCATGGATGAGTTGCTGTCGCTGGACAGCGAACGAGCCGGCGAGGTTTGGGGATCGGTGCTGGGCGAGCGGCTGTGGCACTGGCTGCAGGGCGAAGACTTCGACTTTGACGAGACCGAGCACCTGAAGTCGATGAGCCACCAGCACGTGCTGGCGCCGGAGATGCGCACCCAGGAGAAGGCCTGGGCGGTGGCGCACAAGCTGCTGCACAAGGCGGCGATGCGGCTGCGCGCGGAGAAGTTGTGGGCCAGCAGCATCGGGCTGGCCATCGGGTTTGCGGTGCCGCGCGGGGAAAACTCGCCGGTGAGCCGGTTCGGCGTGCCCACGCGGGGATGGAAGGGCGAGATCAGGCTGAGCGAGTGCCAGGATAATCAGACGCTGATCGCGGCGCTGAGCCATTTATGGGCCAGCCGCCCGGCGGGAGAGGAGTATGAGCATCCGTACTTTATCGGCGTGCATTTGAACGGGCTGGTGCCCGACCGGCTGCACTCGCTGAATCTCTTTGACGGGTCAGAGGACGAGCAGAGCCGGACGCGGCTGATGGCGACCATGGATGAGCTGAACAATAAATATGGATTGAGCACGCTGGCGCCGGCCACCATGCTGACCGCGTTCAAGGCAGCGCCCACGCGGATTGCGTTTCACACGATTCCGGAGCTGTTCTAGTCTTCGCCTGTCCGCCGGCGCCTGTCGGGCTTGGCGCTTCAGGTGTTAAGGAATAGAATTCGGGGCGAGCCATGCCAGGCAAATTTCTTGGCCTCAAACGACCCTGCCACTTCCCTTCGGTGGTTGCTTCAGGTTGACCGGAGCCACTCAAGGCCCTGGGTTGATTGCGCTCTGAAGAAGGGAATCGAACATGTCTCAAAAGTTGTTTTGTACTCGGCGATTCTTTGCCTTGCCCTCCTTTCGCCGGCGCCCTTGCTGGCGCGGAACACACTCTCCACGCATTGGTATCAGCCGCATTACATGGCGAGAGTTGAGGACGCAAGCAGCCGCATGCAATTCCTTGCTCCGCACTTTGCCCCCTCAGCCTGGGGCCCGTCGGACTCAATACACGCTGACGAATCTTACCCAGAGCGAGTTGGGGATCAACCTGTTCTTCAACGAAAGCGGCGTGAAGAGCGTGCCCCAGGGCCTGCTCGGATTAACCTCCATTCGATACCCCTTACTCGCAGGACACTGTCTCTTCGTTCGCCTATGCGGATATTGACTACTTCATGATTTGGAGTTACACGATTTACGGGTCCAACGCCAGACTTCCGTGGTGTATCGATGCCATCGGAAACCACTATATATCGGGCAGAGCTAACATTTGCGTCTCATCCGAGTCAGAGGCCCATCAGGTTGTCGATGCTCTTGCAACCTTGGTGGCGGCCAGTGGAAAGGATCTCCTCACCGATCCCGGCATGTGTTTGCCCGGCATATGTTTGTCCCCACTGCCTTCAAGGGAATTGCAAAAACATCCCGAGCTGGTGTGCAGGGTCGATATGGTGGAAGTGGATGGGCCTGCCGAGAAAGCCGGCATTCGGGAGGGCGATATTCTGCACACCGTCAACGGCACAACCTGCTCGATTGAAGTTGTATATGCTGCCGTCGCCGCAGCCACCGCTAAATCGGGAAACGGCGCCGTACACGTGGATGTTCTCCGCAAAGGCAAACCACTGGCCTTCGATCTGCACTATCCCACCCAAGACGCCGCCATGGCGCAGTTGCGCCAGCCCGGCTCAGCGCCGTCGGCCAGACACCCGGTGGGGTCAGTCATTTCGGTTCCTGAGGGCATCCAGGCAGCGCCGTCGGCTCCGGACGTGAGCCAGGCCGCACCGCCGTCCGCTTTCCGGCTTGGCGTTCGGGTGCGTGCCGTGACGGATTCGGACGTAATTGCCATGGCGTTGCTGAAACCCAAAGGCGTGGTGGTGACCGGCATTGAAAAAGGCGGTCTTGCCGAGGAGATGCAGATGCAGATTGGCGATGTGATTGTTGAGGTGAACGGCTCTGAGATCGGCGATGTCGATTTCTTCACGCAGTTTGTGCGCAGCGGCGTGGCGAAGAGTTTTCGCATCTGGCGCAAAGGACAATCGCTTGAACTTACCGTGCCCCAGAGTATGTAGATCGACCTGAGTTTCAACAGCCTTCCGAGGCCGGAGCGCATGCGCTCCGGCCTTTTGGTTTGCAGCACTGAAACTTTTTTCTCTAAGATGCGTACTCTCTGCATCCGTGAAAGCCGCTCAATGCGGATAAGAGAGTAGAAGCGAACCCATGGCCCACGACTGGCAGCCGGATTTTGAACAACTCGTGGACGAGCACCAGTCGATGGTCTTTTCGCTGGCGCTGCGCATGACCGGCGACCGCGGGCTGGCCGAAGAGATTGCGCAGGATGTTTTTCTGGAGCTGGACAGGCACCTGGGCAAGAATCGAATCCGCGGCTCACGCCTGCTTCTGGCTGCGCCGCGTGGCGATGAGCCGCTCGGCGGATGCGCTACGGCGGCGCAAGGCGCGGCGGATGGACCTGTGGGTGGAGATTGAGGAGAGTCACGGCGTGCAGGCGGAAGAGCGCGCAGTCTCCGTTGGGTGCGCGGTTGGAACAGTTGCTGGCGACGCTGCCCGAACCGCAGCGCGCGGCGCTGGTTCTTCGCTACCAGGAGGATCTGACGCCGGAGGAGATTGCGGCCACGCTCGCGGCGCCCGTGGCCACGGTGAAGAGCAATTTGCAACGGGGGCTGAAGCTGTTGCGGGCCAAGGCCGGGGAATCATTTAAAGGAGTATGTGCGTGGAGCTTGAGCCGATGGACGAGTTTGAAAAGAAGCTGCGACTGAGCATTGAGCGGCAGATGGCGCCGTCGGGATTGAAGGCCAAAATTATGTTGCGGCGGCGCGGAACCGCGCGGCAGCGGCGCTTCTCTCTGTTTGCATGGAGGGGGCTTGCGGCCTCAATCGTATCGGTATCGCTGTGCGTTTTGGCCGCAGTTGCGATTTATGGCGGTTATGAACAGCGTCAGGCAGAGGAACGCCGCAAGGGCGAAGCGGCCCGCCAGCAGGTGATGACCGCTCTGCGCATCACCAGCCACGCGCTCGACAACATGAACAAGCAACTCGCGGCTCACCACCGCGCAAACCAGGAATAAGGAGAGAACTGTATGCAGAAACGAATCGCAGTTATAGTTTTTTGTGCGGCCGCCCTGGCCCTGCCCGCACTTGCGCAAACCGCGCAGTTGCCCGCGCCGTCGCCGGTCGAAAAGGAGCTGACCGCGCGCGCATCCAGCGTCGACGAGGTCACGCTGGACAAAAACATGCTGGCCTTTGCTGCCAATTTCATGAACGGCAAAGACAAGGATGGCGCAACCCGCCAGCTTGTCGAGGGACTGGACGGCATCTACGTCCGCGATTATAAGTTCGACAAGGAAGGCAAGTTCACTGCCGAGCAGGTTGAGCAATTGCGCAAGTACTTCGAGACCAACGAGTGGTCGCCGCTGGCGCGCGATCGGGATACTAAGACCGGAAAGTCCAGCGATGTAATGGTCAAGCTGGTCAACGGTAAGTCGGGCGGCTTGTTCATTCTCGATGTCGAGCCGAAGGAGATCAGCATCGTGTTGATCCTGGGGCCCATTCATATGCAGGACCTGGGCGAGGTATTGGGCGCTGCTATTCCTGGGGCGCTGGCACAGCAGGTGCCGCAAGCGCCGAAGGCGCCGAAGGCTCCGAAGCCACCGAAGGGACCGAAGGGAGAACTGGAACCGCAGGGAGATTTGGGATCGCAGAATGATCAGGTAGCGCAGGGTGCGCCGCCTGCACCTCCAACTCCGCCGGCGCCAGCAGTAGCACAGGCGCCGCAGGTTGATGCGCAGGGTACGCAGGGACCGCAGGATTCGCAGGGCGGGAAGCAGAACCAGCGCACGCCGCTTCCAAAGTGCAAGGGGAAAAGTCCTTGTTTCCCCTAATACTACAGTTGTAGATCGAGAATCTCGGAGGGAGCGGGGGCCTTCAGGCCCCCGAAAAGACGAGGAAAGGATGGGCCTTTAGGCCCGGATCTTCGCCATTTTCCGATGAATTGAAGGATCTACAGGGGTAATACTAGAACTGGGTGCGGTCGAGCCGTCAGCCGATCCAGGCAAATGAAAGACAGCATCGCCACTACGCACATCAGCAGAACGAAGGGAACGCGCAGGAGGCGAATCCGACTAGCAGAATCGGATTCGGAATCGCCAGGAACCAAACTCGATACCGGAATCAAGCTGTGCCTATGCGGGGCGGGTGCTGCTGCCTAGACTTATAGGTAGCATGACCAGTTTGTCTCCAACGCCGACTTCAAGTTATCGCGGGCGGCTTGCGCCTTCGCCTACGGGCTATCTGCACGTAGGGCACGCGCGCACTTTTTTGACGGCGTGGCAGCGGGCGCGCGATTCGGGGGGCACGCTGGTGATGCGCATGGAGGATTTGGATCCCGACCGCAGCCGCGCAATGTATGCGGAGGCCGCAATCGAAGACCTGCGCTGGATGGGAATTCGCTGGCAGGAGGGTCCGGATAAGGGCGGGCCGTTTGCGCCTTATGTGCAGAGCAAGCGGCGGGCAATTTATCTGGCAGCGTGGCGCAAGCTGCTCCGGCACGGGCATCTTTTCCCCTGCCGCTGCTCGCGCAAGGATCTTGAATCCGCACTGGGCGCGCCGCACGAGCGGGTTTCGATGGCGATGGAGGGGTCGGTGTCGCTGGGAAAATTGGACTTGATGGACGATGAACCCATCTATCCCGGCACCTGCCGCCATTTGCAGGGTTACGTTCCGCAACTGCCCGGACCCACCGCAAGCGAGATCGAGTCGCCGGAAGGCATCAACTGGCGATTCCGTGTAAACGACGGCGAAGTGGTGGAGTTCGATGACCAGAACCTGGGCCCGCAGCGGTTTGTGGCCGGTAAGGATTTTGGGGATTTTGTGGTTTGGCGGCGGGACGGCGTGCCGAGTTACCAGCTTGCCTGCGTGGCAGACGATGCGGCGATGGGAATCACGGAGGTGGTGCGCGGGGCGGACCTGCTGAAGTCTACCGCGCGGCAGATTCTGCTCAATCGGGCGCTGGGATACCAGAATCCCCGCTGGTACCATTGCCGGCTGGTGGTGGATCACAACGGACGGAGGTTGGCCAAGCGCCATGATTCGCTGAGCCTGCGCGCGTTGCGGCAGCGCGGGCTTACGCCTATGAATATTATGGCGGCGGATTTGCCGGAGGAGGCGTAGATTAAAATCAGACTATAATTCATGGGGCTGTCCTAGATAACTATCGCATGTAGGATTTAACCCATTGATTCAACAGGGATAATTGCATTTTGGGGTTTGGGTTGTTGAAACGCCACTCGCACTCCTTCAAAAAGAGCGGAAAAGTGGCCTTGGATACCCCGTTAAATCGGCGCATATGTCGCTTCGCCTGGTTCCAGAAATTCTCGATTCCATTGATGTGATTCTTACGATCTGCGAACAGCTTTGAGTGGTTGATGCGGTAGTGCTTGAAGGCTGAAACATCGAGCACATTGTAAGAGCGATAGGTGTCCGAATAAACAATACTATCGGGCACGATTCTGTCCTCCATGATGGCCTTGAGTGTTGCGCCTTTCGTGTCTGGAATCACCTTCGTGTAAACCTTGCCGCCACGCTTTAACAGGCCAAAAACCGGCACTTTGCCCGCTGCGCCACGGCCTCGCTTGCCCTTGCGAATGCCACCAAAATAACTCTCATCCACTTCGATCTCACCAGCCAGTGGAGAAGTATCCTCGGTGGCCTGATAAATGATCTTGCGCAAACGTTGAAAGTAATAGCAGGCTGTATTCTTGTTCACTCCTGTGAGCGATGCCGCGGTACGAGCTGTAGTGCCTGCAACGAAGTGCTCCATCAGGCGCTTCTGATGCTCGCTATCCAGCCGACTCTTGCGCATGTTGACCATCCTAGTACACCGCCTTTTTCAGCGGTTATCTAGGACAGCCCCTAATTCATTATAAAAATTTTTCATGTTCCCTGGAATTTGCATATGGAGACTCCATGGCGCTTATCACTATCACGCTAGTCGTGCAGGAAAGCATGAAGCACGCTTTCGACTTAGATTCCATACAAAGATGGAAGTCAAAAGTGTTTAAGATCACCCGCACTCAAGAAATTCGGTCGTTACCGAATATGATGGGCGTGCCGACCGGATACCCTGACAGCCAATTGCAACAAATATTCACAGCGGCGCCCGATTCTGATCTTACAGTGGTAATTATTGGAGCAGCACTGCAAGATAATTTCTTCGCACGGATTCCTGTGCGCAATTTAGTCGTTCTCTCGCTCTTCGAAATGGTAGATATTCTTGAAAGAGAGCATTTCACTATCGAATCTTATATAACTGTTTGTATCTATTGGATGGTTTTATGTTACGTTGAATGCGGTAGGAAACTTACTTTAGAACGAGCTCTTCCTCTGCACCATGATGAGGCGCGCGGCTGCCTCTACGACTTTGACCAAAACAAAGTTGAGATTGTTCGTGCCCTTGACCGACCTAAATTGTGCGCCGATTGTCTTGCTCGACTTGGCCGCGCACAAATCGATTTAAAATTTAAATCAGCGCTATTCAAGGAATTGTTTCGGATCAGAAAGCGCCGTTATTTTAGGATTCTTGATTGGGCTAAGCGAAATCCGATTAAGGCTCTGTTACTTACAACTGTGTGGGCAATTCTCCTGAACCTCGCAGCAAACGTTCTTTACGATTCTTGCAAATCCAGAATTCAAACACATTCAGCTAGTCCTGCTGTGTCTACAAGTTGTTCGCCTTCCTCCACGCCTTGCGGCAGCGCGGGCTTACGCCGATGAATATTATGGCGTCGGATTTGCCGGAGGAGGCGTGAGGAGTATTTTCTGCTCGCTGCTTTGTTTAATAGGGTGCGGGTGCAATTAGAACGGAGGGAGCAGGGGCCTTCAGGCCCTTCAACCGAGGCGGGAAAATCACGCGGGCTTTAGCCCCGGGCCTGAAGGCCTCCTGATTTTGCGACTGAATTTCGTGGGGCTAAAGCCCCACGCTCCCTCCACTCAACCGTTTGCAAACCTCCTCTGCACCATTGGGACAATTGCTCTTTCGGACTCCTGCTGCTTACCCCTGACTCTGTGCTTTGCGAAAACACTCCTTGGCCAGCCTGACCAGAACGAGAGCCTGCTCCCAGCGGTCGCTCTCTTCTTTTCCGTTGAAGGTGCGCGCGTAGTAGATCTCCGGGCCGAGCAGCTCGGTGGCGAAGCAGAACCTGTGCGTTGCCGGTTTGCTGAGATAGGCGGCGAAGACCTGTGTCCACACAGTGCAGAAGTGGCCGACGTAGGGACGGCGAGCGGAATCTCCATCGCCTATCTCCACTTGAATGCAGCCGGGGTTCCCAATGCGGGCGTGAATGAAGCCCATGCGCTCAATCACCGGGCGGATGAATTCAATTTTCTTTTCGACGCCTCCATAGACCATCTCAAGGCCCGTATACCAGTGCGAAAAATCGCAATTGATTTCGAGTTCCGAGAAGCGCTTGACCAGCTGAACGGCGCGCCAGATGTCCTGAAGAATAGTGGCGCGATGAGTTTCAATGTAGAGCGGAATGCGATGCTTGTGTGATGCTTCAATGACGGAGGCGGCCAGGCGGTCGACTTCCGCGTCGTCCTCCATGCCCCAGCCAACATGCACGGTGAGGCACTCAAAGCCGCTGTCCACGCCCCTTTGTGCGAGTGGAGACGCTTCCTCGGGCGCGTTGATTCTTCCGCTGCCGCAAACACCCAGGCCGAGAGATTGCGCGGCTTGCACTCGGTCTGCGTGCGGAAAATCGCCGAATTGAACTCCGACGTAACCTGCCTCATGGATGGCATAGAGGGAGACGTCCGAGGTACGGACGGATGCGTCAAGCGAACCGAGATTCATGTAACAGCCTAAGCTGTGCGTTGCGGAATTGGTCATGACTTCCTCAGGCTGACTGCGCTTTGATCTTCGCTGATATCAAGGAAACCAGCATCCTCACTTTCGACGCCGAAGCGGCGCGCGCCCACTTCGAGAATGGCCGAGTCAGGGAGCTTGACGAGAGGCGTGTAGCGGGGATGGTGCGACTCTTTGTAAGGATTGTTCCGCGCCGCGTTGTAGCAGACGATCATTGACCAGCGGGGATGGTCGGAGCGGTTCTGGTCGGAGCGGTGCAGCAGGTTGGCGTGGAAGAAAAGCGTGTCGCCCGGGTCCATTTCTATGTAGACCAGCTCCTGGCGCTCCAGCAGTTTTTCCACGCGCTCCATGTCGGCGCCTGCCTGGTCTCCGGTCAGAATGTGCTCGACGCGCCCGGCATGGTGCGAGCCGCGAATCACCTGCAGGCAGCCGTTTTCCCTGGTGGCGGGGTCAACGGCAATTGAGGCGCTGGTGAGCAGCGGAAAGAGAACTCCATTCTGATACCAATAGCCGTAGTCCTGGTGCCAGGCCCACGCGCCGCCTATCTTGGCGTCCTTCATGATCATCTTGGAGTGATAGTGGTAGACCTCGCCCTCGAGAATCTGCTCGGCGTGCCTAACCATGCTCTCGGCCCGGGCGATGGCGCCGTAGATTGTGTCCGTGGGGTGGTTCCACAGCGATAGGCGAACCGTTCCGCCCTCGCCGTCGGCGCGGCCCTGGGCGTGCTGATCGAGAATGCGATCCTGCCGCGCGGTGCGGCCGAGCAGCTCGACTTCCTCCGCGCTCAGCATTCCGCGCACCAGCAGGAATCCGTCTTCCTGATACTGTTTCAAATCCTCTTGGGTGAGGGGTTTTGCTTTCATAGGGACCTCCGCGCGCCGTTCAAAGAGGGGAAGCTTTCGAGCGCTCGCAGGCTGAGTTTAATGGTGGCTTGTTCTTAAAGTCAACCGAACGATCTTTCCGGTAGTGGTGCCGTTCGATTTCCACAGCATTGCGGCCTGGCAATTATCTTGCTATTTCTTATTTACTTTTTCAGCTCCAAGAGTTCAATTGGTTTAACTCCAACAAATATGCGGATTGGGGAGCCTGCCGGTAGCGGGCCGGGTTCCGTCGTTTTGCTCCCGCCATACATTGTGGAACCGTACATCGTGGCACCTCCGTTGATGGAGGTTCCAATATGCCTCTCTCCATTGACCCTGACCTCCTTCAACCGCCCGATAGTCACTAACGCATCCGCTAGGCAGCCCATGAATTTTTTTGCTGTTTCCGGGCCGTTAATTAATACGCCTTCGTCTAACGCACCAGATGTGACAGGGCCATTAAGTTCGATACTTACGGGAAATGTATGATCGAAGATCGCAGACCCGATCTGGATCGCGAGTGCTCTTCCTTCTGAATCCATCCCATATGGTCCGACCTGCACAAGGCCGCGATTCATTCCTGCACATGCCCTTCCTATCTTTTCCTGCTGGCCGAGCGTCAGCCTTCGAGGGCCTACTAGCAATTCCAGTTGCTCTTCTTCCAGTTTTTCACGTTCTGCCGTGGCTGTTGCATCTGCCGCGCCCTTCTGGGCCTCCGCGATGCGCGCATCCGCCATAGCCATTTTGGCTTCGGCTTCTTTTGTCCGCGCGGTTGCGTCCGCTATTTGGCTTTGGAACGAATCCGCCTCCTCGCGCGCATAGGCGGCCCGCTCGTATGCATCGCCAGCCTGCTTCTGGGTGTCAGCAAGTAGGATTTCGTTGAATGTTTGTAATTGCCCCTCTGCTCGGTTTTGCAAGGCTTCAAATATTCCTTCGCCTGCGACCCCAACTACGACAAGCAGCCATCCCCAAAAGCCGACTTTTTTTACGATGCGCTTGAATTTGCGCAGACGTGGGACTGACTCCCTAGTGAAGCAGGTAAATAGCTTTGGCCACATTTCATGGAGTAGTTCAGGACCCTCTAATGCGACGCCTATTGCAACTACAAATGCGGATATCAAGACCCAAACAAAGAACGAATGACTGAATCTTTGGAGGTCATCTCTTATAGCGCTGTCGAGCGAAGTGACTACTTTGGGGGGCACACTGATGAGAGAAATATTGGCCGAAGACGTGAGAGCTATCGGGTGGACCATCATTTGGCTAAAGCTCATAACAGCGCTGGGAATTATCTGCACTATCATTCCTTGCTTCTACGCAGTCATCGCGACCCCTCAGCTCTCATTGCGATAGAGCATATCGCGAATCGCCTTTCTGCGCGCTTCGTTCGCCTCCGCCTCGGCTCTGCGGTCAAACTCGCTCATGGAGCTCCCGGCAACGGGGGCTGCTGCTTCGGGTTCGCTGCATGCGGGACAGCGATTGGCGAACCCGGGCTTATTCGGCCTCAATTCGAATTCTTCAGAGCAAACCACACAAACTTTAATTGGGGAAGCCATCTAATTGCGTTCATCCTTTTGAATTTATCGTCTAAAGTAGCTCAGGAATGAAAAAAAAGCAACTTCCACTTACATGGAAAGACGCGAAAACCGAACCCGCAGGATTGCACCACGATCAGGTCATCGCCCAGCAACGAAAAAGCTCGATAACATCAATCACCTGCCCGGCTGAGTATCACAATGGCGATTAGCAAAAAGACGATCCCTGAATACATCCACCTTTGCGCACTGCGCGGGGACCGCTTCCATTCTCCCAGGCCAAACCCTATCGCGTTTGCAAGCACCAGGCCGGTCACGAGCGAAAGCGGCCAGCCGATCGACGTGCCGAGCGATCCCAACCGTGGCGCCGCTGCGCCGTAGACATAAACGCTCCCACCCCACAGCAGCGCCATCAGCGTGGACAACAAGTAGAGGCGCGCGCAGCCGGGGGCCAGGAATTCTCGGGAGTTGCCGTTTTTCACAATGAGATAAAGACAGAATCCCAGATTGGCGAGAGAGCCGGCGGCCAGCATGACCCACCAGATCAAATTGGTGCTTGCGAAGGCGCTCAACCCGGAGGATCGTCCATAGGCAGCGATTGGCTGCGATAAGGCAAATCCAACATTGAACATACCCGAGAGCACGCCGGAGCCACCGGCAAGCAGCAAAGCGATGCCGAGCGGACGGGCTTTACCCACCAGATTGCCCCGTTCGCTTTTACCGCCCTCCGCTGTCTCCCTCATCTGTCCGGCTCTGCCGCAAAGAACGATGCCTACGACCGCAATAGCCACGCCTGCAAGGGTTTTCTGGCCAGCGGGCTCAAAGAGTTGCCTGCGGGCAAGCAGCAACATCGGCAACAACGAGCCAAGTGCCGAACTGATCGCCAGCACCAGCGTATTGGCCAAAGAGATCCCGATGGCGCTTATGCTCTGCCCGAACATCAACGCTCCGAATCCCCAGGCAAAACCAGTGAGCGCAGCAATCATGACGGCGTACGCGGGTGCGTGGGCAAGGATCGCCCAGCTTTGCGGCGCTTCAATGCTGATGATGATCGCCGGCATCATAAGGCAGGAGACGGCAATGAACAGGCTCCAGACATGCTCCCAATCCCACCGTCCGAGAAATCGCATGGGGAGGGTAAAGCTGCCGTTCATCATGCCGGAGACAACGGCCAGCAGGATTCCCGCAGCTAGTGTGCTCTTCATGGACTCTTCCATTTCGATTAGGAGTGGCTGCCTTTGGTCTTCCCCTGCATTGCATCCCACGGAGTTTCAAGGCAATTGCGGGCTAATCTCTCAATCTGTTTAGTAGACTAGACATTTATACACGAACCGTACTCAACCTGATTGAGCCGCGAAAAATACGAGGCAGTCAAGAAAATGCTTACGATTCAGGAACGATTGAAGGGCAACCTTGTTGTTTCATGCCAGGCGGCGCTTGGAGACCCCCTCGAAGACACGGAGACCATCCGAAGGATCGCACGAGCAGTGACGGGCGGAGGAGCCAGGGGTCTGCGTATCAACAGCGCGGAACACATTGCGGCCATCCGGCAGGATACGGATTTACCCATCATTGGAATCCAAAAGCGCCATGGTGACGGGACCCTGCGCATCACACCGGATTTTGCCGCGGCCGCAGCCTTGGCCAAGGCAGGAGCGAGCATCATCGCCCTGGATTGCACCCATCGGACATGGACGTTCGGTGAACCCTGGCGGCAGTTGATTGAGCGCATTCATGACGAGCTAAACCTGCCAGTCATGGCGGATGTGGCCACGCTCGACGAGGCGCTCGCCGCGGAGAAGGCAGGCGCGGACTTTGTTGGAGCTACTCTGAACGGGTACACCGAAGAGACGCGGAATATTCACTCATTCAACTGGTCCTTGCTGGCGGATATGGCGAGGCAAATCCGGATTCCTATCGTTGCCGAGGGACATGTTTCCACGCCTCAAGATGCCGCCCGCACAATCTCCGAGGGAGCATGGTGCGTGGTGGTCGGGTCCGCAATCACGCGTCCCGGCACGATTACCGCTCAGTTTGCCCGCGCGCTGCAAGCGCCCGCTGAGAGCGAGTCCGCGATTGGTGTCGATATCGGAGGGACTTCCATCAAGGCAGGGATTGTCAGCCGGAACGGTTCTGTCAGCCATGCCACTGAGATTCCTACCGATGCGGTTCATGGTAGAGATGCAATTGCCGCCGGTCTCGCCGCGGTGATAGACCAGGTCGTCGGTGCGGCGCGTGAGCAGGGCATCAAGCTCAGCGGACTGGGTATCGCCAGCGCCGGGGCGATCGATGCCCAGGATGGATCGGTATTTGCTGCGACCGACAACCTTCCCGGGTGGGCGGGATTCAAGCTGCGCGAGTTTGTGGAACAGCGCTGCAATCTGCCGGTGTGTGTGGTTAACGACGCACATGCAGCGGCTCTTGCCGAGTTGCATTTCGGGTCAGGCCGTAGTTTGACCGATTTTGTATCCATTACCATTGGCACGGGGATCGGGAGCGGCATCGTATCCAATGGTAAGCTTGCGCAGGGCCAGCACGGCTTTGCGGGGACCATCGGTCATCATACGATTCGCGTCGATGGGCTCCCTTGCAACTGCGGCCGCCGAGGATGTCTTGAAGCGTACGTGTCAACGGCGTCGTTGTTAAGGGAATACTCGGAGCGGTCGGGAAGAATTCCCGACCCGGCCCTGTCCGATTCGTCGCAAGTGCGGCAGATCAGCCAGCTCGCGCTTGACGGCGATGCGGCCGCACTGAGCGCTTACGCAGCCGTGGCCGGGTATCTTGCAGAAGGTTTGGCGAACATCTTCAATATCCTCGATCCTCAAGCCGTGTTTGTTTCCGGCGGTTTGGTGGAGGGGCACCGGGAGTTCGTTGCCGATGTAGAAGAGCGCGTGATGAAGTTACTGCATTTCGGCCGCAAACGCTTGCCCCGCGTCGAACTGGCCGCGCAAGGCCGTTATGCCGGAGTACAGGGAGCGGTAGCTTTGGTGTTCAGAGAGCATGTAATCTCTCGTAATTAGCAATAAACATTTGAAAGTATATCTATATTATGTTGTCTCTCCCCGTCCGGCCTTATCCTCAATAGAGACCCCTCCATGTCCGACTTTGCCCAAACCGTGAAGCAGCAGGCCGACATCGTCAAGGTGATCGAGGGATACATCCGCCTGCGCAAATCGGGGGCGCAGAACTACCAGGGGCTTTGTCCCTTCCACAAGGAGAAGTCGCCGTCGTTCTCAGTGCACGCTGTGCGGCAGTTCTACCACTGCTTCGGCTGCCAGGCCTCAGGGGATGTGTTCAGCTTTGTGGGGAAAATTGAAAACGTCGGCTTTCCTGAGGCGGTGCGGATTGTGGCGCTGAAGTGCGGCATTCCGTTGCCCAAGCGGGAGTTCTCCTCGCCGGAAGAAGCAGAGGGAGCGCGGATGCGGGCCAAGCTGCTCGATCTGCACGAGACCGCAACCGCGTGGTTTGAGGAGCAGTTGCGTGGGCCGGAGGGAGCCGTGGCGCGCGAGTACCTTGCAGGTCGCGGCCTTTCGGTTGAGGGTATCGCCAAGTTCAGGATCGGCTATGCGCCCGACAGCTTCAACGCTCTGCGCGACCGGCTGAGCGGCATGGCCGATGAAGAGACGTTGCGGGCATCCGGCCTGTTCAGCGCAAAGGAGCAGGGAGATGGGACGCTGGGGCACATCTACGACCGCTTCCGCAAACGCGTAATGTTCCCCATCGCCAACGAAAGCGGCCGCGTGATCGCCTTTACGGCGCGAACTCTCGAAACCGGAGACAAGACAGGCGCGAAATATATCAACTCGCCGGAGACGCCGCTTTATTCGAAGAGCCTGGTGCTCTTCAACCTGGACAAAGCCAAAGCCTCCATCCGCCAGCATGAGTTTGCGCTGCTTGTCGAGGGCCAGATGGACTGCATCTCGGTCTACCTGCGCGGCATTCATAACGTGATCGCCACCAGCGGCACGGCCTTTACCGAGCAGCAAGTGGCGATTCTCAGGCGGCACACCTCGCAGGTGGTGGTGAACTTCGATCCCGATGCCGCCGGAAGTAATGCGGCGGAGAAGTCGATTGCGTTGCTTACCGAGGAGGGTTTCACCATCAAGATTGTGACCCTCGACGGCGGGCTTGACCCCGACCGCTTTATTCGCGAGCGCGGTGTAGAGGCCTATACGGCGGCTCTGCGCGGGGCGCGACGGCAGTCCGACTACCTGATTGAGCGCGCCCGGACTGCGTTCCCGGGAGCCAGCGCGGAGCAGAAGGTGAAGGCCATGAACTTTCTGCTGCCGCATATTCGCCGTATGCCTGAGAAGTTGGCGCGCGACCAGTTTGCCGCCGACGCCGCGCAAAAGCTGGGGATAGATTCTGCGGTGCTGCGGGAGGAGTTGCGACAGGCCGCCCTCCGCCGTCGCGACCGCATCGAGACGCGAGCCACGGCGCTGAGCGAGGTAGAGCGGGTGCTGCTGCGGGCGCTGGCCATCACCGACCCGGATAACGAGCACGCGCGGAGGCTGGCGGCCGAGGCGCTCGACCAGCAACCGGTTTGGTTTGAGCATCTTGGAGCGTTCGCGGCGATGCAGGCGCTCGCCCATCGGCAGGCCAACGACCCGATGGACGTGGTCGAAGATCCGGCGCAGAAGGCCTTGCTGGCCGAAGCGCTTCTGGCAGAAACCAACCCGCCCGAAGAAAACGAGGTTCAGAGCGCCATCCAGGAGATCCAGGAGCGGGCCATCGAGAAACAACAGCGTGACCTCCGCGCCCTGATTGCAGAAGCCGAACACCGCGGCGATCACGCCGAGCTGGCCCTGCTGACCCAGCAGAAGCTGGAACTGGATCGCTCGCTGCGGCAATTGCACAACCAAAAGCCGCCGGGACAATAGCCTCAGCAGCCTGGCATAACCCCCTAAAAACGCGAAATTCTGCGTCGAAATTGCCTATTTTTGCGTCTAAAGGAACAGGAGACGGAGCGGGCAAGAGGGAAAACTGCCCGGCCCAGGTGCGAGACAGCCCATGAGGGACTTGAACGCGCCCCGGATTTTTCATTGGGAAAACCGAGGCAAACTGTGGTAATCTATTGATCTCTGTGAGGATGCGCGCCACTCTGCCCCATCCATGAGCTGCGGCTCGCGGGCGACCCAGGTGAAGCCTGAAGCGCTTGTCATCCTGTTCCGAGCAAACCCTGATACCGCATTTTTTTGCGGGGACTGAACGTCTGTGTCCGCATGTGCCGAATTCCGTATTTCCACCAGGAAATGCTGGATTTTTTTGCACGCTTTAGGACCGGACTCGCACCGGCGCGCAAGACGGTGCTGAATCTGACTTGCGCGGCCGCATGAACAGGGATGTAGCATCCCGAAGGCACGGCACTCACGTCGACGCGACCATCAGGAAGCGACGACCTTGAACGTAATCAGGCTGGCCTCAGTATCTCTGGTCATGCCGTAGAGAGTAGGAATAATTTGGCGATTGAAAACAAATTTGAACACGAGGTTGAAGGCATTGTGGAAGTGGGCAAGGAGAAGGGCTACCTGACTTACGGCGAGGTCAACGATATCCTGCCGGAAGAGATCAGCACTTCGCCCGACGACCTCGACGACCTGATCACCACCATCGGCACCCAGGGCATTGACCTGCTTGACACGCCCAAGTTTCACGGCGACAAGGATTTCGAAGCGGAAGAGGGCGAAGACGTCGAGCTTGATCTGACGCCGGGGACACTCGAAAAAACCAACGATCCAGTGCGCATGTACTTGCGCGAGATGGGCACCGTTCCGCTGCTTACGCGCGAAGGCGAAGTGGAAATCGCCAAGCGCATTGAGCGCGGCCAACTGCGCGTGCTCAAAGCCATTTCGCGCTCGCCCATTGTGATCCGCGAAATCGCCGCCCTCGGCGAAGACCTCAAGCGCGGCGTCCGCAACGTAAAAGAAGTGGTGATCTTCGACGAGGAAGAACTCACTGAAGAAGTGGTGTTGACCCGCGTCAAGGCCACCGTCGCCCGCATTGACGCGCTGGTCAAGCACCAGAAGAAGGTTGCGCAGCTTGAAGAGAAACTCGTCGGTCCGGCGCCCACCACCAAGGCCAAGATTCGCGAACAGCGCCGCGTCCGCTGGCTCATTGCCCGCGAAAAGGTGCTCATCTCGCGCATCGTGCGCGAGCTGAAATACACGCCTCTCGAGCGCAAGCGCCTGCTCGACAAGGTCAACAAGACCGTCGACACCATGCGCACGCTTGAGCGGCAAATTCGCTCGCTCGACCAGAAGTACGACGCCTCAAAGAGCGACGAGCTGAAGAAGGAATATCGCCGTCAGCAGAAGAACTGCCGCGCCGATCTCGAAAAAATCGAGGTCGACGCCGGCGTGGTCATCATCGAGCTCAAGCGCACCCAGCGCGAGATGATCCAGGGCGACATGGACGCCGAGCAGGCCAAGCGCGAGCTGATCGAGGCCAACTTGAGATTGGTGGTTTCCATCGCCAAAAAGTACACCAACCGCGGCCTGCAGTTCCTCGACCTCATTCAGGAGGGCAACATCGGCCTGATGAAAGCCGTCGACAAATTCGAATACCGCCGCGGCTACAAGTTCTCAACCTACGCAACCTGGTGGATTCGGCAGGCTATCACGAGAGCCATCGCCGACCAGGCCCGCACCATCCGCATTCCTGTTCACATGATCGAGACCATCAACAAGCTCATCCGCACCAGCCGCCAGCTGGTCCAGGAGCTGGGCCGCGAGCCCTCGAGCGAAGAGATCGCCCGCCGCATGGACATTCCCGTGGCCAAGGTGCGCAAGGTGCTCAAAATCGCGCAGGAGCCCATCTCGCTGGAGACGCCCATCGGCGAAGAGGAAGACTCGCACCTCGGCGACTTCATTGAAGACCGCCAGGCAGTTTCGCCCAGCGAAGCGGTCATCAGCGTCAACCTGAAGGAGTACACCTCGCAGGTTCTGCGCACGCTGACTCCTCGCGAAGAGCGGGTAATCAAGATGCGCTTCGGTCTCGAAGACGGCTCCGAGCACACGCTCGAAGAGGTAGGCCAGAGCTTCCAGGTAACCCGCGAGCGCATCCGCCAGATAGAAGCCAAGGCCCTGCGCAAGCTGCGGCATCCCTCGCGCAGCCGCAAGTTGAAGGCGTTTGTTGAAGGCGCGAAGGAAATGTAACTTGGCAGTAAGTCAAACATAAAAGAGCCGCAGCCTTCAGAAGAGGCTGCGGCTTTTCTCTTTTCTCCAAAGCAACATGGCAAAGTCCAACTGGTAAAAATTACCGGCCGACTGGAAGTATTTTCATCCTCCCATTTGCCTCACAGACTGCAACACAATGGAATGAGGGAACTTAACGCATAGTGCAAATTGGCACCGAACGTGCTTTAAGCATAAGAAGGTGAATTCACTTCGTTCTCTCCGGAGGCGTATACGTTTGCTTCCCTGCCAAATGCAATGGCAAACAAGCACATCGTTGTTTATGCTGCCATCGTCGCGCTTGGTGGCGCCCTTGGCGGCTATGCGATTCATGAACACCATGCCGCACAGAACCTTTCGCAGCAGAATGTGCAGACGACTGCCGAGCTCAACGGGGCCCGGCATCAGTTAAACGACCTGTCGGCAAAGGTGGATATGCTGGCCGCGCGCGAAACTCAAGCCGCTCAGCCCGCCCCGCCGGCCCAGCAGCCCGCGCAGGGGTCGAGCGGTCGGCGTCCCACGGCTGCTCACAGGCTAAGGGAAGATCCGCGTTTCAAAAAGCTGCAATCGCAAATTGACGAGCAAGGCAAGGCGATTGACCAAACACGCAGCGAGCTGGCCGGCACACAGGGCGACCTCGCGAACACGCGCACCGAGCTATCGGGAAACATCGCGCACACCCATGACGAACTGGTGTTGCTGGAAAAGAAGGGGGAACGAAATTTCGCGGAGTTTGACCTTTCGAAATCGAAACAGTTCCGGCGCGAGGGACCGCTCTCGCTACGGCTGAAAAAAGCCAATAGCAAGCATCAGTACGCCGACCTGGAGCTGATTGTGGATGATCGCAACCTTCAGCAAAAGCACGTCAATCTCTACCAGCCGGTGATGTTCTCCACTCCCGACAGTCCGCAGCCTGTCCAGATAGTCATCAACAGCATCGGCGCGGACCATATTCATGGATACGTAAGCGCACCGAAGTACCGGCAATCGGAACTGGCTACGGCATCGAATACAGCGGATAACCCTGCACAAAACCAGAACCAGGGGGCAGCGAACTCCAACGATGAGCCTACTCTCAAACAGAGGTCTCCAGAACCGCAGTAAGTGAGTGCCGGACAGTTTTGGGATGCCCCATCCTTCTGCAGTCTCACGGCGGAAGGTTGGGGCACTACGAACTTTTCAAGGCCGCAGATTGCAGAGAATAACCATCCTTCGGCGCACAATAGAAACAGTCGGCAGTGTCGGAGATTTCCTCCGGTTCAATCTGTCAGGTATGTGCCCGGTCCGTAGCCGCTTATACCCACACCCCACCCCAGGTTCTCATTTTCGTCGCCCGTTGTTCCTTGTAAAATTAACTAACTAAACAACTTATCAATTCTCACCTGCGAAAATCAGTTCACAAAACTGCTCAATTTCGCCCATTTTTAGGCTGTTTTTCGCCAAAAATCGAGCCATTCGAAGCGGATTTGGAGCAAAATCCCGCATCGCGCAGCCTGTTGGTTGCCTCGTTTGCACGCTCGCCGCGGCTGGCGCGATAATCGAATTTGATCAACCAGGACAATTTTGGAAACTGAAAGTCTCAATCGAACGTGGAATGAGGCCGTCGAGGAGTTTGTCTGCTCCAGGGACGGAACGCGCATTGGCTTCAGTCGCTTCGGCGAGGGGCCTGCGGTCGTCTTTGTGCACGGCAGTCTTTCGCAGGGCCTCGATTGGCTGGGCGTAGCGGATTCGATGGCGAGTCGATTCACCTGTTTCATGATGGATCGCCGCGGACATGGGCTGAGCGATGTCGAAACCACTTCCTATTCCATTGGCCGCGAGTATGAGGATGTGAGCGCGGTGCTCTCCGTCGCGGGGCGCGAGGCCTGTTTGGTGGGCCATTCCTTTGGGGCGATCTGTGCGCTGGGGGCTGCGATGAGGACCTCAGTGCGGCGGCTGGTTTTGTACGAGCCTCCTCTGCCGATTGGGGGCCTCGTGGCGGGCGAGAACCTGGCGCCTTATTGTCAAGCGGTGGATGACGGCCGGCTGGACGATGCTCTGGAGATGGGACTCAAGGAGTTTGTCAGGCTGCCGGGCGAGAACGTTCACGCGATGCGCAAGTCCAGATCGTGGCCGAAACTGGCGTCGATGGTTCGCAGTTGGCCGCGCGAATTGGAAGCAATGGACAGCCTCGCGGGAGACGTCGATGCCTACGTCGCCATCACCTGCCCGACCCTGTTGCTGCTGGGAACTGAAAGCGCGGATCATCCATTCCGCCATGCCATCGCGGCGCTTTCTAAAAAGATGCCGAACGTGAGGACAGTCAGCCTGAAGGGGCAAAGCCACATGGCGATGCGCTCGGCGCAAAACCTGCTGGCCGAGCAGATCTCCGAATTTATTGCGGGATAACGGCTATTTCAGATCGGCCATCTCTTCTTCGCTCAGCCTGATTCCCGCCGCGGCAACGTTCTCCTCAAGATGCGCAACCTTCGATGTGCCGGGAATCGGCAGCATCACCGGCGACCGTTGCAGCAGCCACGCCAGCGAAAGCTGCGCGACTGTGGCTGAGTGCTGCGCGGCGATGCGGGCCAGCTTCTGCGGCTGCGGGGTGCGTCGGGCTTGAGCAGCTTGCCGGCGTTGATCGGGATACCAGGGCATGAAGCCGATGCCCTGCTGCTCGCAGTAGGTGAGCGTTTTCTCATGCCGGCGGTCGCCCAGACTGTATCGATTCTGGACAGTGACGACGGGGACGATCTTGCGTGCGTCCTCAATCTCCGCCGGTGTGACCTCGCTGAGGCCGATGTGGCGGATCTTGCCCTGCTCCTGCATCTGCTTCAGCGCGCCGAGCGACTCTTCAAGCGGAGTGCGGGGGTCGATGCGATGGAGCTGGTAAAGGTCGATGCGGTCGAGCTTCAGCCGGCGCAGGCTCATCTCGACGCATTGGATCAGATAGCCCGCGCGGCCTACATATTCGGTTTTGGCCGGTCCCTGGCGAGTGATGCCGCCTTTGGTGGCGATGACCAGGCCATGCGGATAGGGATAAAGTGCTTCGCCAATCAGCCGCTCGGCAATCTCCGGGCCGTAGGCGTCGGCGGTATCGATGAGGGTAACGCCAAGCTCAACGGCGCGGCGCAGGACGCGCTTTGCTTCGGCTGGGTCGGCGGGCTCGCCCCAGGCGCCTTCGCCCACCAGGCGCATGGTTCCGTAGCCGAGGCGATGGACGGGCAGATCGCCGCCGATGAGAAATGTGCCGCTGGCGGATGCGGATGCGGAGGGAGTTTGGGCGTTCATAGTCAATTGGATGCTACGGTTGGATGCGTTGGTGCGGGAATCGGCAATTCTCGGATCGTGGAACCTCAATTATGCCGGGTGCGTATGTAGAATTCAGAGCAAAGCAAGGAGAACCGGCCATGAGCAGCCAACCGTATCCTAACCCGCAAGCAGTTTTTTATATGCAGTATGAGATGGTGCGCCGCGACGAGGTGGTGGGCATTCTGCTGGCGCTCTTTCTGGGCGGCTTCGGCATTCACCAGTTCTATCTGCGGCGGATCGGGCTGGGAATTCTTTACCTGTGCTTCAGTTGGACGCCGATTCCGTGGGTGCTGGGCTTTATCGAGTGCTTCTTCATGCCCGGCCGCGTGCGGGAGTTCAATGCCATTCAGGCGGCGGGGATTGCGGCTTCGCTGGGGATTGCCATGCCGGGCTGGGGCCAGCCGTTCAACGTGACAGTGAATATGCCTCCCGCGGCGCAGCCGGGAACACTGCAGGCCTGCGGACGCTGCGGGCAGACGAATCCGACGGGATCGAGGTTCTGCTCAGCTTGTGGTGGAACGGTTTAAGGCGAGATTCTGGATGGCCCTATTGGGTAGTTTCCAGATTAGCGAGCTAATGTGAAATCGAGTTTGAGTCTAAGAGTGACTGCCGGATGATTGGATCACAGTCCTCAAGCGAGTTGAAGAAGCTCCGCAGCAGGACACCAATTGGTAAGCGGAACGTCCGCTTTCAGTGCACACTCCCAAACAACGAAAGCTTCCGAGGCAAGCTCAGTGTGTCCGCTTGCCGTCCGCTCGTCATTTCCCCCTTCGGGCACAAGATGCAAGGCACAGTCCACCATCTTTTGTGGTAGACTTCCCCCAACATTGGAAGTTGGAAGCCAAGAAAATGGAGTCTCCCCATGGCAAATCCAGTTCCAGCTCGACTTGTCCAAACAGCAATTCAATCCACCAGTACAGCGAATGATCGGGTTCGTCGGGGCTTTCTCGCGGAATTTTGAACAAATTCACCACAGGAGGAGCTTATGCCCGGTTCGCCAAAAGGAAACGCCTTACCAAGCAGTCCCCTTAGCGGCACGAATGTCAGCACGCCGGGTGTCACCGGCGAGTCGAATACCGGACCTGGGGTTTCAGGCCAGAGCATCGGCCTTATCCCGCCCGAGACTGAAATCGGGACTCAGCCCGCATCGGACGGTGTTCTTGGACAGGGAATGAACGGCGTTCATGGCATCTCCACTGCCAAGACGACGGCCACAACCGGCGCGGGGGTTTGGGTGAGAACTCCTCCGGCGATGGCGTGGTCGGCGTGGGCTATCACGGGGTTCATGGAATCTCCAGTAGCGTGGGGGGAGCGGGAGTTTGGGGCGAGAACTCCGCCACCGGCAATGGGGGCGCTGGGGTCAGCGGGACCAGCATCAACTCGGACGGTGTCCATGGGACGAGTACTTCGAGCCAGCATGCGGGAGTCTCTGGCGTTAACACGAGCGGAGGATACGGCGTCTGGGCCTCGGCGAAGACAGCAGGATACTTTGACGGTGATGTCGATGTGACTGGGGCTTTAAGCGTGACCGGAGCCTTGAACGCTCAGGCGGCTGTCACAGTGGCAGGGACCTTGACAGCCAAGGGAGACGTCGCAGTGACTGGAACCCTGACGGCGCAAGTAGACGTCGTTCTCGGCTCGGACTGCGCCGAAGACTTCGATATCGCCCCGTGGGCAGACATCGACCCTGGCACCGTCATGGTTTTAACTGAAAACGGCGCTTTGGAGCCGAGCCGGAATGCTTACGACAAGAAGGTTGCCGGGGTGATTTCCGGGGCCGGCGATTACAGGCCAGGCCTCATTCTTGGCAGGTCGAGTTCATCGCAAGAACGAATGCCGCTCGCGCTGGTTGGCAAAGTGTATTGCAAAGTCGATGCTGACCCCGCGCCGATTGCGATCGGGGATTTGCTGACCACCTCGGGGCTCCCTGGATTCGGGATGAAGGCAACAGATCAGGCACGAGCTTTCGGCGCCGTGATTGGCAAGGCGCTCAAGCCCCTTCGGACAGGTCAAGGCATGATCCCCATCCTGGTTGCCTTGCAATGACAGGGAGGTAATATGCCGGCATCGTTTCGGACTTTCGCAGCCACGCTGGGATACAAACCGGCGCCGACCCTAAGCGCGCTGAGCGTGTGCAAATTGCTCGGCTTCTCGCCAAAGATTTCGCTCAAGAAAGTTATGACCCAAATCGGAGCGCCGGTAACACCCACGCAGCTTTCTGCAAATGTAATTGCGGGTGAAAGTTATCAGTTTGGTTGGTCCGACCCGAGTGCGTTTCTCGATAAGCCGGCGCCCTCACAATTAATCCGCGAGGCGAAGTCCTTTGTGTTCGAACTATGGCCCCCTGCGGGAGCGGCAGTTACTGAGAACTTTCAAGCCGTCGGGCCCAGCTCTCTGACGGGCCAGAGTTTTTTCTGGAACGGAAACGGTACGTGGGCCTACAACGATCCCGGCGCTATCAATGCTAAGACTGGTGCGTACAGTTGGCGGGTCTGGTCAGTCAACGATTACGGCAGCACGGTGTCGCCAATGCAACATATAGGCACCAACGCGCCACACATTTGGTTTACGGTCAATTCGAATCAAACAGAGGTTACGGTCTTCGGCGCCGACTTCCCGGACAGCACCTGTACGGTCGAGGCGACTTGTTCCATGTTTAAAGCAAGTTCAAATACAGGCGACATTACAAAAGGAGTGACGGTTGCGATCGTTTGTCAAAACGAAGGCCAGTACTGGACCTTGACGGTCACGGGTTCTGGCGGCGATACAGCGAATGGGCAAGTAAACTGTAGCGGCGGGGCTTTTCCGTAGCGGCAGCGGTGTTCGCACTGCACGCTCCGCAAACGCACATCGCAATTCCAATGGCTTTTCCAATCATTTGGTCTGTCATCGGCCGCTTGTGGCTTTGGGTTGACCCTCCGCCTTCTGCCGGATCGAGCTACATATTGGCGTGGCCAGACCTCATCGACTCATTGAACTGCGGCTTGGTAAAGTTCAATGCGGCTTCGAGCTTGGCCTGGTATTCAGGGGCGTGTGCCAGCAACGCTGGAGTGGCCGCGGCAAACTCGCCTTCCAACTTGAGCAGGCCTTCGCCGGCTTTGTCGTCGGCCATGCGCAGCAAATCAGCCTCAGTCGTGTTCAGGTATTGCGCGTCTCTGGGGTCGGCGATCCATACCGGTTTGCTCTCGCCCAGCACGCCGCTTAGCCAGTAAATTTTGCGCAACAGATATTCAAGGCGCTCTGCGTCGTTGGTCTCGGTGAAGAGAAACTTCTTTTGCCAGCGGCTATAGTAGCGTGTGGTCACCGGCACGGGCTGGCGGTTGCCAGACTTCAAAAACTCTAGCTGGCCCAGGTCGATTACCTTGCGGACGGCGTTGTAGACGAAGGATTCGGCAAATGGCTGCTCCATGGCGGGAACAATCTCAGCAAAGGTGAGGGTGACCGAGGCTGCCACTTTGGCGTGCAGGTTATGCGCGCCGCCGTCGGCGAGGTGGACTTCGCCGTGGACGATATAAGTGTCCGCGCCTGAGGTGGAGCGGTGGAAGGGCCACTGGAACTGGCCGAATGCAACGGGCAATCCGCCGAGCGTCACGTAGCACTCGGGGCGCGGATTGCGCAGACGCTTGGCCTCGCCGGCCAGGTGGGCTGTGATGGTGGGCAGCAGCTCGGGCTTGTCGAAGTCGAAGCCCTCGCTGAGCTCGAGCCTGAGAGTCCGGCCGGATTGATCGGAGCTGGGAAGGCCGAGCTCGAAGACTGCGGTGGGCTGGCCGTGCAAGTCGCTGCCCTGGGTGACGGAGACGAGATGCAGCCCGGCCTGGGCGGCCGCGGCTTCAATGGAGGAGACAAGATTGGCCTTCAGATTAGTGGTCATTCGTGGGGAATCCTGCGTTGGAGATCGGTGCAACTTCATTCTAAGGGCAAACCGGGCGTGGGGGCGCATTTACAATGGGAAATGTGCAAGCCCAACAGTCTTCGCCAATCATCGTTGCCGAAAATCTGACCAAGGTTTATGCGGCTGGAAAACTCCAGGTTACCGCGGTGCATGGCGTTTCGCTGGCCGTGGAGCGCGGGGAGTTTGTCGCCATTGTGGGGCCTTCGGGCTCGGGCAAGTCCACGCTTTTTTATCTGCTGGGCGGGCTGACGCAGGCGACCCAGGGGCGGGTGGTGATTGACGGCGTTGACTTTGCCACGCTCAACGACGGGGAGCGGACCCGGCTGCGCAAGCACCGCATCGGCTTTGTCTTTCAGAAATTCAACTTGCTGCCTACGCTCTCGGCAATGGGAAATATTGAGATTGCGTGCGCCGTGAGCGGGCGCAAGGAACCACTGGATCTGAAGTATCTCGATCATCTGTGCGATCTGCTTTCGATTCAGGGGCGGCTGCCGCACAGGCCCTCAGAGCTGAGCGGCGGGGAGCAGCAACGGGTGGCGATTGCGCGGGCGCTGATTACGCGGCCGGCGATTGTGCTTGCCGACGAGCCCACCGGCAATCTGGATACGAAGAACTCCACGGCGGTGCTGGAGATGCTGCTCAAGTCGAACCGTGAACTGGGGCAGACGACGCTGATGATCACGCACAATCCCGACGCGGCCACCATTGCCAGCCGGATTCTATACATGCGCGACGGGGAAATTGTGCGGGAAGAAAAGGGTTCGCGGCGCGAGGCGGTTTCATCGGCTTCGCGTGCGGATGTACAGGCCGCAAATCCGGCGCCGACGGCGGTTTGACCACATTTCGGCCGCCCGGTATACTCAAGGTTGCGTTATGCGGGAGTAGCTCAGTGGTAGAGCATCGCCTTGCCAAGGCGAGGGTCGCGAGTTCAAATCTCGTCTCCCGCTCCATTCCGCCCTCCGGTGCACACCGGGTTGGCTACGGCGGCATGGGGCGAATCAGATTTTCCAAGGCAGCCCTGCCAAGGCGCGGTACCCAAGTGGTAAGGGAGAGGTCTGCAAAACCTTTATGCGCCGGTTCGATCCCGGCCCGCGCCTCCAATCCTTTCAACAACTTACTAAAAACTTAGCATCAAGTCCTGCTAACATTTGCTAACAAAACCCAACTGAAGGACCGGTCAAAGTTAATTCACAGCCTACTTTCTGAGAGCTGCGCTGACCGTTTGTGCCGCTTGATCGGTAGCGGCTGACGTCAGGTGTGTGTAGAACTTCATTGTGATTTCCGACCGGGAATGCCCCATTCGTTCCTGTGTTGCTTTTACCGGGACACTTGCATCCCCCAATACTGTGGCTTGCCAATGGCGCAACAGCCTCCAGGTAATGTGCGGCAGGCCAAAGCGCTTTGCCACGGGTTGGATTTTTCTGGTCATGATGCTGGCGTATTGTCGCGGACGGTCGACCCGATCGCTGGGGAAAACCCATTCATCGGGAGATGCGTCCGGACGCTTCGCCAGAAATGTTCGCAAGTGGTCCATATCGTCCTGGGTAAGGTGAATGGGGCGATTCGCACGGTGAAACTTGGGGATGTGAACACGACAATTATTCACAGCCTCCACGATCCAGACGCAATTGCGCTCGAAATCAATTGACCGCCGACGCAATCCCAGCAATTCGCTGGGACGGGCGGCAGTAATGCAATCGAGCCACACCATCACCCCTTCTTCTTCGTCAAGCGCCTCGATGAGCAACTGCAGTTGCTCCGCAGTGGGGAGTTCCTTCATGGGCCGGACTGGCTCAGGAGGAAGTTCAGCTTCGTGAACAGGGTTGTGTTTGACGTAGCGATACTTCTTTGCCGCTGTAAACGCAGAACTGAAAGCCCATTTGATGTTCTTCACGGTATTCCATTCGAGGTCGAGCAGCTTACGATTGAGGAATCGCTGCACGTCCTCTTCCTGGATCTCGCCGAGTCGCCATTCTCCGAAGGCCTGTTGAACATGCTTGCGAAAGATCGACAGGTACCCATGCCGGGTCGTGTCTTTCTTAGCCGCAAGCTTGAGTTGTTCGAACTTCGGAATAAACTCATTCAGCGTGATATCCGTATCAGGCCGGTAATGCGGGTCGTTGATAGCAATCAGCTTTTCGGCTAGCTTGCGCTCAGCGAGACGTTTGGTTGGTATATCGGCTTTCTTGCCGAGATTCACTGTGCGCTGCTTGCGCACAGTGCTCCCATCCGCCTGACGAACATCCTCACGAAAAAAGCCCTCCCACCAGGAACTGCTGCTGTCGTCACGGAGACGCACGCTTCCTGTTTGAAACCGTTTCCGGGTCAGTGTTTTCTCCTTTCGGTTGACCCAGGCGATTCCGTTGGCAGAGCACAGACTACCACCGTCGCGGCTCTTTCGGCGAGATTCGAGATCAATCTGAACCTCGCTCCACTTGAAACGCAAACTCCGTCCAAGTCTGGTGCATGGCAATGGATCGGGGGCATGCTTGCGGGTCCGCTCGTACATCCAATCGTAGGACATGCCAATGATCCGTGCGAGTTGCTTGACGCTGAGGTATGGTTCGGGGGTGTTGTTGTTTGATTCGACGCAGGGCATTGCACCTCTGCGCAGCTACAAATTTGGGGGTGTGCCCAGGAGCCGCGCTAAGGAGCGGCTCTTAAGATCACTGCTGAGGTGGACCTCGCCGGGGATGTAGCACACAGAGCTGAATTTCCGATCCAAGGAGGACGCAATTGCCCATCTGCTTTGGACATGACCGGCGCACCCCAGGGGAAGCTGGCTACCGGCGCGCATTTTCGGTGAGAGAATTCTGGAAGGTTGTGTAGATGGATCAAAGAGTTTGACCAAGGGTTCCTCCGCATGAAGTGGCCGGGTTCATCCGGCACTCATAACGGCGGCTTCAAAACCTCCCTTCTGGCGCCAGCCGTGCGGTTCTGATGGTTGATTTGCATTGCTCCTCCTATTTGTGGCTTGAAAGCCCCGATGAGCCTTTTGTCACGCTGCTGTTTGTTATTCCAGACTGTTTGCCGGAGACAAAGATGACGTCATGGCGCGCCACCCATGGATATTGAGATGGATGACGCGGCATTCGGCGCGATTAGGCTGCTGGAACCAGATGATTTGTCAGCGCTTCGCCTGCAAGCTCAAGCGCTCGATGGCGAGCCTGGATATCTGCTATCCCAGCGGAAACCCAAAGCACAAGCTGCCGCGCAAACCCAGCAGGAATGCTCATTTCGGCACTATGGAGTTGGCCTGGCCGCCGCATGCGGACAGTTTTGTCCGAAGGCTCTCCGCAGCGCCTGGGACTTAATTGAATACGAGGTTTGGGCCACGGACGGTGAGATTGGGCGCCTGGAAGGTCTCATTGTGGATGAGACTTCCTGGCATCTCGGCTACTTAGATGTGAAAGCCGGAGACTGGCTGCAGGGCCGCTCAGTGCTGATCCCCACTCGATGGGTGAAGTCCATTTCCTGGGCCGATCTCAGAATCAATCTGCATCACAATAGAGATGGGATTTAGGACCGATTAGACGGCGGGAGGCCTTGTCTGCACGGCCGCTACTCTGCGTACTCCCAAACAAAACTTATCTTAGTGAACGGTCCTCTACACAACCCCCCAGCTGAGTGGCCTCTCGGGCTTTCTTGAGCAAAATAGCACAGCTTCCGCGCCTGCGCGGATTGATACTTCTTGCAAGAGTCGGTTTGAAATGCCTGGACAGCTTGCCGGGTGAATGCGCCCACTTTTGGGACTTCAAAAACCTCCAGTGTGCCTTCTTCTATAAAGCCTGCTCAAGGATCCTTCAAGCCTTCCCCGGACTGCACCCGGCGGAGGGAGCCAAACAGGAGAACAAACACCGTGACATTAAATCCAGATAAGCCGGAATCAAAGCCGGAATCGAAGCCGACGCCCAATGCAGATAAGCCTGCGTCGAAGCCGGAATCCAAGCCATCGCCGAAAGACGACAAGAACGACCTGAAGTCTCTTCCCATGCCTGAGCTGATGAAAAAGCTCGGTGCATCGGCAAATGGACTCACACAGGCCGAAGCGAAAAAGCGCCAGGCGCAGTACGGGCCAAACGAAATCGCGGAAAAGAAGACCAACGAGTATCTCAAGTTCCTATCGTATTTCTGGGGCCCGATTCCGTGGATGATCGAAGCTGCGGTCATTTTGTCGGGAATTGTCCGGCACTGGCTCGATTTCTTCGTCATCCTTGTGCTGCTATTGTCCAACGCCCTGGTTGGATTTTGGGAAGAACATCAGGCAGGAAACGCCATTGCCGCGCTCAAAGCCCGTTTGGCGATCAAGGCCAAGGTCAAGCGAGATGGCAAGTGGGAGGATCCCAAGGCCAGTGAGTTGGTTCCCGGCGACGTTATACGCCTCTGCTTGGGAGACATCGTTCCCGCGGATGCGCGGCTGCTCGACGGCGATTCCGTCGAGGTGGATCAGTCCGCCCTGACCGGCGAGTCGCTGCCCGTCACTGCCAAGCCCGGCAGGGGTGATGGTGCTCTCAAAGCAACATCCACGTGTGGTCCGTTATCGCTCGGTTGCGCCGGTGTTGACTCCAGTGCTCCCGCAGGAGCGCGATGGAACGGTCGCTAATGTTGTGTTCCCCACCGGTATCGACCGGCGAGACGATCTTGGAACTCCGGATCGCTTCGACATCTATTATGGGATGGCTGACAACCGCATTGGTGTGGCGCGTCTTGACTTGCCGGATCACCTTCCAGCAGGGGCAGATGCCGACTCACCAGCTGCAAAGGTGTAAATCCAGCGATATTGAGGGATCGAAATCTCGAAGGGCCTTGCCGGATGAGTCCTCATAAACGCCCTATGGTGCGGCGATGTGCAAGCATCTGGGGTAGAACTTCGGGACCATGAATCAGCATCGATGCGATCCACTTTCGCAATCAATTACTCCGCGGCGATGATATGGCATTCTTGTGATGATCGGGCCCGGAATCGATTGATTGACCGTTGAGTTTTCCCGCGGCCCAAGCTCGTCGATTCTTCAAACGCCCAGGCCGATCAGTTGCGCGGGCCTATTGTGGACGCGTTCCGGCCAGGTAGCCACTTTCGGGTAATTTCGGCCCTGGTTCTACGGTGTCTCCCGGGGACGTGATTAGTCATATGGGGAGCAAATTTTGTGTTTTACCAGTGTTGACCTATACCTGGGAGGTTGTCCCCGTTATCCCCCGGTTTTGCACGATAAGTTGCAAGAGTAGGTAGGGAAATTGCCTTCCCCTACTTCCCAGTTACAGAAAGTGAGACCGGACTATGCGGTCAGGTTGTATAGGGTATAGCGGGGACAGAAACGGGGCAGTTTTGGGCCGTCGCGCCGCCGGCGCAGAGGCCGTTTCAGGGTTGCCGGGGCGTCAAAGAGGGTAAGCGGGCGCAACAAAGAAGCATCGAGTGAATCAACTTATCCAGTAATTCTCTACATATATATATATCCATCAACCTAGATACCAGGCCAAAGGAACAAAAACAGAATCAGTAATCACCAATACACTGTCACCCAGACAAGCGATAAAGGAACGAGCCTGTGAGCAGGAGACCGGCTCTTGTTCGCCCGCATGCGGAGTGTCCGTGTGGCGGAGGGACGGAGAACTTGTCAAGCTTGGCTTGCCTTGCATGGGGCGCATCGGACACCTGGAGTGGCAGAGCTGGCAGGAGAGGCAGTTCTGAGCCTGATCATGAACGGGGCTCCGGCCTGGCGCGGGCGCGCGAGGGGTTTTTGGGTCCGGCAGGACGGAAAGACCTGGTGTGCAATATAAGCGGGCTTGCCACAGCCGACATGGGTTCAACCACGCGAGCCACGAAGGTAGCCTGCATTTCAGTCACGGCGTCGTCGATCGAGATGCCCATGCCCTCGTTGAGGATTTCCAGGCCGAAGATTTGGCCGCGCACATGGCGCCGTATTCGTTTGCGCCTGAGAGCGTGACATCGAAGGGCATTACCTGATCGGAGTACCAGGGGGTAGCCAACTGGGATTGCTGACCGGCCGCGGTGATGGTCTGGCTGTCCAGGGCATTGATCGTCGCATTGGCGCTGATGTTGGTCCCGGTAGAACGAACGACGCTGGACTGGAAGACCGCTCCACCTTGATTCACAGCGCTGTACTGGGGACGAATCTCGTCGATATCGGCGATAAACATGCCTGCAGACTTCTGTACGAGAGCGAGCAGGGCATGACGATCGAAGTTGATCCATATCAGGCTGCCGGCGATACCGCGCTTGTTGCGTGAGTAGGCACGGGCATCCGGGCTTCCCATCGTATATACGGGCGCCTTTTCACGGGTGACCGAATAGTTGATGGCCTGTAGCTTTGGAAGAGATCCAGCGTGAGCACATACTCATCGTGTAGTTAAATTCATCTATGTGGACCGGTTTTGCTTGACAGGCCGGTCCTTCAGGAGTAATGAGTATATGAGCACAGAGAAAAAGATGTTCGCATCCCTTCCGCCTTCCTATTTCCCTGACCAGCGCCGCGAAGCCTGGGGCCGGCTGTTTGGCCTTGGCATCCGGGAAGCCCGCAAGGGCGCCGGCCTCTCCATCGAGCAAGCCGCCCCTCTGGCCGGGATCGAGGTCTCAGAATGGACGGCCATCGAGGATGGCTATGTCCCGCAGGACCAGAACCGGCTGCGTGCCATGGCCGCCGCCATGGAACTCGGCTTCGACCGGATCGCCATGCTGGTTCTGCTCTGCAGGGAGGCTTGGGAACTGTAATCGGGGCGCCCGCTGGCGCACCGTACTCATAACCAGATAAGCTCATCTCCTGAGGGAGGAGGTGAGTCAGATCAGCAAGCAAGAAGAACAGAGGATAAAACGCATGAACCTGAACGTCCCCATCGAACTCCACAACGGCTTCAAGTCGGTCACCGCCGCCCAGGGGAAGAACATGACCGATGTGTTGCTGGAGTTCATCCAGAACTACGTCACGAAGCACTCACCGAAACCGAAGGGACGGCGCAAGTGAAGCGTGCCGTCCTATATATGAGGGTCTCCACCCTGGATCAGCACCCGGAGACCCAGCTCCTCGACCTGCGCCAGATGGCTGCTCAGCGCGGCTACGAGATCGTGCAGGAGTATACGGACCGGATCTCCGGCGCCAAGGCCCGGCGGCCGGGACTCGATCAGATGATGGCCGATGCCCGCCGCGGCCGCTTCGATGTGGTCCTGGTCTGGGCCTCAGACCGGATCGCCCGGTCGGTCAAGCACTTCCTCGACGTGCTGGACGAGCTGAACCGGCTCAACATCGAGTACGTCAGCTTCCGCGAACAGATCGACACCGGCGGCCCGCTGGGCCGCGCCATCGTGGTCATCATCGGCGCCGTCGCCGAACTGGAACGCAACCTGATCATCGAGCGGGTCCGCGCCGGCATGCGGCGCGCCCGCCTCGAAGGCCGGCACATCGGCCGCAATCCGCTGGAGCTGGACCATGCCGCCATCCAGCGTGACCGCTGCCAGGGACAGAGCCTGAGGCAGATCGCCAAGGGCCACCGCATCTCGACAGCAACCGTTCAACGTGTGCTGCGGAAGTATCAGGCGCAGGCAGCATGAACAAGGCCCAATCGCCCCTGTGACAAAAGGGGTCCGAAAACCCACCCGCTAACCTAAACAAAACAATCGGCCGGATCTCAACGATCCGGCCGTGCCAAAAGGTGTGGGTTGTGGCACTGCTCGCTGCCATCACAAATGGTAAGGCTAGCGCCTCAGTTCACCGTTAAATTGATAGTGGTACTGGACCTAATCTTACCTGTAATAGTATCAGCCCCAGTAATAGTTACAACGTAAGTGCCCGTTGTCGTCCCGGTATTAGGGCTGCCATCACTTCCGCCACCACCCCCTCCACACGCAAGCACACCGCTTGTAGTGGCAGTTAACAGGAAGACCATTCCGAGCATTATCTGCCATCTGCGGCGTCGCCCCGGAATGCCAAACAACAGGATGCAGGCGAGAGCCGCACCGCCCGCCGTGTAGAACGGGGCTCGGTGGCCCATAGGATATGCCAAAGCCGAGCTGGTTGCCGCAGTGGTTGAGATCGTGAGAGTGGCCGATCCGGCGGCGACTGTTCCGGAAATACTAACCGGACTGGTGGTGCCGAAACTCAGTGAGGGAATATCCTCAGCACCGTCAGGGCTGGATGTGATAGTGGCTGTCAGCGTCACATTTCCGGTGAAACCTCCACCCGCCGCCACAGTAATCGTCGATGTGTTATTTGAGGTTGCCCCGGGACTGACGGTGACAGCGGTGGCGGCTAGCGTGAAGCCTGGCATCCCAGTCAAGGCAGAACATCCTAATATGCTATAAGCCGTTCCTATGTCACTCACACTCCCATTGCTGTTGAGTAAGTCCGAGTTATAACCGCCATCGTAGGCTTCATACCATGAATAACCAATGATCCATGATTGGCTCTCCATCCACGGGATAACACTGTCCATGAACACAACTTGTTCAGCGGCGGTGATATTTGCACCGTTCCATGTTGTCCTATCGGCAAGGGCAAACTCATTGACGACGACGGGATAACTCGGATACAGATCATGAACCCCAGTGATGTAGTTTTCAAAAGACGAAACCTGCGCTGCAGCAGTGGTTTCGTTCCCGTCAGGGTAAGCGTGAAGAGCGAGAAAATTCACCGTATACCCGCCGGAATTAACGTCACTCATGAAAGCGGCCAGCCAAGTACCATCGCTGGCAACCAGATCGCCAGCAACGTCAGGGGCCCCAATCATCTTGCCATCAGAGTCGGCTTCGACTTCGGGCCAGACCGCAATGGCCTGAGCAACTGTCATATCAGACTGGTCGGTGACGTCGGGCTCATTAAACGTGAAAATCCAGGGGAAACTTCCCGACACAGGCATGATTAAAGACGCGTTCCAGAACTCGGGAACGTATATAGCATTCCCCGTGTAGCCCTGGTAATTTCCGTTATTCGACGTCCAGTCGTAATACCAGCTAATATTTAGTTGGTCGATTGCATTGGGGTCCGAGTTTGCAACAGTCGCCGCACCTGCGCCTTTTTTAGATGTCGGGGTGCATGTTACCTGCCCTATAACAGTCGCTCCGCACAGCAGTATAAGCAAGACGAAAATGCTTCCAGCAACTTTACTGCTTCTCGGAGCTTTCATAATCTTAGCCTCCCTTCTGCTTTTCTTTGGAATAGATTGCGTGCAGATGTCCGAACCCGCGCATAAGCCTTCATTGGCTAACAATTCTGCCAAAGTGGAGGATGCCATCACATCCTTATGGCATGCTCACCAGAATAGCCTGAGGATAATCCAATTCAATCCACAACATGCGATTAGCCTGGTTAACGCCATAATCGGAAGGCTCGCCATCCACCACCCAGCCGGCAGCGGACCAATGCACACGTTGCACATGCAAGCCTTGCATGACCGGCCACACCAACCCCTGGTCTTTCAGTGACACGTCGACATCGTAACCAACAATAAGGAACTGCTTCCCCGCGGGGTGAATCACGATGGCCTGGCCATCGGCAGATCCGGATATGTTCAGTGGAAGGCCATTGATTATATCGCTCATCGAGAGTCGTTGACCCTCGGCTGGCGCTTGAAATACCTTAAGCTTGTCAGTCCTCGCGTAGGTGAGAATCTGTGGAAGAGCCATCTCCAGGGATTGATACGTATCCCGCAGTTTGAAAGCGCCGTTGGCAAAGCCGCCATCGTGCAAAACATACGGTTGGTTCGACTCGGGATAGGACACGGTGAGCGCCCATGGCGAGAAAATTGGCGCGCCAAACTCTCCGAGCGCAACATACGCGAAGCGCGGCGCCAGGGCCGAGGCGCCGCTGTTGGTTTCTGTCACCGCCGGCACATTCCGCGAGATGGCATATCGCTCCACGGCCGCACGAAGCTCTTCTGTTGCCGCGCTTGACGGAGATTCGCAGCGATCCCCATGCCAATCGGCGCAGAAGTATGCATTGACGGCAATGAACGAAAGGTCGGGGCAGTTCTCAAGATAGGTCTGGACATCTTCTCCAGGGGAACCGCCAATCAGGCCCTTCTCCACTGAACCGCCTACGAAGTTATGAAAGATGGGGATAGGATATGCCGCATGAGCGGCTTCAGTCAGCGGCTTGATCCACGTCGTACTCATGTCCCAGGCGCTGTACTTGAGATCGTCAGTAAACCCGTGCTCTGCAAACTTGCTGTTTGAATTGGGTGAATGATCGCGGAACAGCTTTGCGTTATGGCGATCGGACCCAAAAACAGATATCTCATTTTCTAACTGGATTCCCACCACCACGTGCTCTGTATCGGTATTCTTCAGATGAAGCATGAAGCCGCGAAAAGCCCTGACTTCGCGAGCGATCACAGCCGGTGAGTCGTAGGAAATCGCATTATGGTGGGGAATGCCGTCTCCATCTATCGCACGCGGATAAGTCTTTTCATCTGTCACAACATAGAGTGGAGCATATACTTCGCCGCTAAGATTACCGTAGATGTTCCCGTCGCCGCTGGCATAATGCCCAAACCAGTCGAGCACCAGGTGGAGGTGGTTTTCACGGGCCATCCTGATGGCATGGTCGACATAGGAAAAGTCGTACTGATCCTTTTCCGGTTCCACCATCGACCATTTCACCGGAACCTTCAGTGTATTGACATCAAGTTCCTTTGCCTTGGCATAAAGACTGTCATAGACCGTTTCGTCTTCCCTATAATGACCTGCGCGAAGATCCCACCAGGGAATTTCCACCGCCAACATGGAAAAAGGCTGCCCGTCCACGTACAAAACCTCGTGGCCATTCACCTTCTGGAGGTGCGGAATCGGAATTGTACTGATGGCAGGGCGCCAGACATCAACAGATGGGGAGGTCTGGGCTAGAGCAGAAGTAGTAAGTAGTAGCGCGAAAGCAAAGCGAACTAAGTGGAACTTTTGGCCAATAATGATATTGTTCCGCATGTGCGTCCTCAAATCGTGATGCCTGAACATGGGATGATCCCGCAGTTATGGCATAGTGTCAGTTATCGCAAGTGCGGCTTTCGATGCGGCCCCTGCGTGCGGACGAGAAATGCCATATGCGGGACCACTGCGCAGGTGATCCCGCAGGCTGGCTGTGAGAGGCGTCAAAAAGCCAGGTGTGCGCCCAGTTGCACCACTCTCCCACCGTTGCGCGTTCCGAGCACCTGACCGAACTGAGGACTGGCTACGCCCACCGGCGGTGAGAACTCCGGGTGGTTCAGTGCATTGAATGCATCGAGCTGAATCCTCAAGCGAGTTTGCTGGCCAATGTATGGCATGTTGAACTCCTTCTGCAGCGACGCATCCAGATTGTCTACGTCAGGAGCCCGTATCTCACTCGCATACCGGGGAGTGTTGCCGAAGGAATCGGCAGGGTTCCCGGAGTAGGGATTTCCGGAGTCATACAGGTTGCTGTAATATGCGCAGGTTCCCACCCAGTCAAAGGCGTTGGTGTTAAACCAAGTGCCCTTGGAGCCGACGCCGCGGGTGAATCCCGCTTCCGGATTGCCGATCTGCATGGGCCGGGTGGCAATCGTCATGGAGGGGTTGCAATAGAGGTATCCGCCGTCAAGGATACCCACCGGATCGCCTTTGGTGAGCGTGTAGATGGCGCTTGCGCGCCAGCCACCAAGCGCCTGGCCGGCGACGCCGTGGTTCAACAACGCGTGGCCAGGGCCAAACGGCAGAGTGTAAATTGGCGAGATAACAAACCGCAATGGAATGTCGCCGGCGCTAACCGAGCGCTCTGCCGCGCGATGATAGAAATCCTGCCCATAGACGTCGAGTGAGCCGAAGCCGCTCCAGTCGGAGGACGAATCGTCCATCAGCTTGCTCCACGTGAAGCTGCTCAAAAGAGCGAAACCGTGAGAGTAGCGCCTGTCAAATGTGGTCTGCAACCCGTGGTAGACCGAGCTGGACAGCCCCCACCAGCCGGGGTAAACATAGTCGTCATAGAACCCATAAGGTCCTCCGAGCACGGAGATATTTCCGGGCGCGCAATAAGGGCTGTCGATAGTTCCACCCTCAATCGTAGTGCCATACTCAGCGATATTGGCGGCAGATTGCTGGCAGAGATTGTAAGAGTAATTGACTGGCAGATGGACTCCATGGCTTCCGCTGTATGCAATGGTCAATGCGGAATTCGGCCCCAATTGCTTTTCAATCGCGAAATTCCACATCTCGGAGTATGAAGCCGCCTGATTGTTGGGCGTGTAATAGAAATACTCGCCCTGATAGTCCGCGAGTGGGGCGTCGCCATTAGCCGTTGGCAAGGCAATCGCTGGCAGGTTCGAGATGTAGGTGCCGGGGTTGATCTGTGTTGCGGCTAACAGATTCGGCGAAACATTGCCGTCTCCACCGCGCCCGTGACCCAGAAGGCCGGGGTAGGTGATGCCATAGCCGCCACGCACCACCAGCCCGTTGCGCGGGTTCCATGCGAAACCGACGCGCGGCGCGAACTCTTTCCAATGTGTTTCGATCGAACCCGCCGGAGCTCCATTCACTCCGTTTTGTATCCAAGTGAGGGTGTACGGGTCGAAGCTGGCCAACTCGTTGTTAGGAGAAGTCCACGAGGGGTCGTACTGCCACCGAAGCCCCAGGTTGAGGGTCAGATTCCTCCTTATCTTCCAGTCGTCTTGTGCATACAGAGCATCGGCCCAGGTACGGACTTGAAGATAGTCGGTTTGTACCTGCACGGTGCTCTTATTCAAGTAGCCGATCAGGAAGTCCCCAAACGCGTTTCCCGTGCCGTTGCCATTGAAGCTGAAGCTTCCGTCCAGCTGGTTGGGTTGGATGTTGTTGATAGCGGCGTGGCGAATTTCTCCGCCGAATTTCAGGCTATGAGTGCCCCGGACCAGGGTGACGGAGTCGAGAAACTCGTTGTAGCCGGCAGGCTCGTCTAGCATGCTGCCCCCCGCTCCGAATCCAGTGAAGCCGTTAATGCCCACTGACGGCGGCCCGCATTTGCCATTTGCACCCGAATAGTTACAGTCAGGGATGCCCGAGATGCCGAAATCGCTGTCATCCGCTTCACCGTATCCATTTGTAGTCCGAAGCGGATGACGGTGATCGTAGCCGTAGTGGAAGTCATTCAGCAGGGAGGAATTGAAGCTGTGCGTCCAGCCCACCGTGATGGTGGTGACGGGAAGGTTCTGATAACTGGCATCGTCAATCCATCCAACTGTGTTAGCGGGAGCATACGAGCTCTCATAGTGATAGACGCCAAAAATGTGATCGTTCTGGCGCAGAAACCAATCCACGCGGGGATTGACGCGATTTACCCTATTCCCATATTGATAAATACCGTTCCACAAATCGCCGCCCGTCACACTCGCGTTTCCTGCGTTTCCCGATGGCCATAAGGCCTCAAGATCTCCAGCAATTGTACTGACGGGGACTTGGTTATTAAGGAAAGGCGCATATCCGGCTGCCGGGTTGTAGAGCTGAGAGCCAAAGGATGCATCGGTGCAGATCCCTGACACAAACGTCCCCGTAGTGCACAGTGCGGAGAGATCGCCTTTCAGGAAATTGGAGTTGGGCACAATGTCGCCGGTTATCGTCGAGGAGCCGGCGGAGCGCACTCCCTGGTAGTCGGTAAAGAAGAACAGTTTGTTCTTTAGGATGGGTCCGCCAAGAGTGCCGCCAAACTCGTCGAAATGCGAAGGCTGGATGGGAATGCCGTCGAGGTTGCCAAAATAGCTGTTCGCGTCCAATTTGGAGGTTTGGTAATACTCGTACGCCGAGCCGTGAAATTTGTTGGTGCCGCTCTTGGTGGTGATTGCGATGACGCCGCCGCTCACCTTGCCGTATTCGGCGGCAAAGCTATTGGTCTGAACTCGAAGCTCCTGCACTGAGTCGACCGAGGGGTTGGCGTCAGGACCGCCGAAGGTCGGCTGTTCAGTGCTGGTTCCATCAATCAAATAATCGTCCATACGAGGCCGGCCGCCATTCAGGCGCGCGTTGTCAAGGGCATAACCGCCTTCGCCGGTCTGCTGGGTCACTCCGGCTGAGAGCGGTACCAGGCTGTACACGCTGTGGCCGTTGCCCGCCGATCCGGAAAGTGGCAAATCGGCTAGCTGTTGCTCGTCGACTGTCTGGCCGAGCGAAGATTCCTGGGTCTGCATCACCGGGCTTTCGCCGGTCACGGTCACCGTTTCAGCGGCCGTGCCAATCTGCAGCTTGAAACTCACTTTTGGATTGCCATCGACTTCGAGCACAATGTTGTTCTGGACCTCGTTCTTGAATCCCTTCGCGCTGGCTTCAACGCGATAGATTCCAGGGTTCAGGCCGGCGACGCTATAGTCGCCGGAAGCATTGGTGTTGAGTGTCGCTTTCACATTCGTGCCGATGTTGACGATGGTGACGGTTGCACCGGGGATGATAGCTCCATTTGCGTCTGTGACGGCTCCGCTGATGGTGCCGAACAAACCTTGGGCGGCCAAATTGCTCGGCCAGAAGCTCCCTATCGCTAAAATTACTGCGATCACCGTTAAGACTGACCTGGCTTTTGTCATACTGATCTCCAAAAATGTTCTGGTTATGGCGCTCACACGTGCACCTCGGAATATCTGGTATGCGCGGGCTTGACAAGATGTCGTCAACCGATGCCGGCGCCTTACGGGAGAACGATTTTCCACAAGAAAGGACTTAATGTTTCTACACCCGTAATCGTCTCCACGATTTCAGGATTTCTGTTCCCCCTTGGATGAGGTTATGCAGGCGTTTCCTCAGCCGTGAAAAAAGTACCAAATCCAAACACGGCGCGCATCTATCGAAAGTTAGGTAGGAATAAAGAATTTATGCGGGGTGAGTCAGGACATTGGAGCCAGTGGAATGCGAAGGTCCGGCGAATATACGAGGTAAAATTTCACGTATCCGCGGGCATGTGTCAGAGATGAACGATTCCGCGCCGTATGGCAATCGCCGCTGCCTGAGTGCGGTGTGTTGCGCCGAGCTTTCCCAGGATGACGTTGACATGGCCCTTGACCGTGCCCTCGGTGATTCCGGTACTGTCCGCGATCTCCTTGTTGCTCATGCCGCGCGTAATCAGTTCCAGAATCTGCGTCTCCCGCGAGGTGAGCTCCGCAAAGGGGACGCGGCTGGCAAGAGCTGTTGCCACAGGCTTCGGAATGGAGTGACCACCGGCATGCACCGTGCGCATTGCAGTGAGCAAAACATCGTGAGGCATAGCCTTGATCACATATCCGCGTGCACCGGCGGCCAAAGCCCGATGGATGTCTTCGTCACCTTCGTAGGTGGTTAGTACAACGATGCGGGCATCCGGATGTGCGCGCGTAATGCCGGCAATCACATCCACTCCTGAAAGATCCGGCAGACGAAGATCGACCACCGCGAGACTCGGCAGCAAGCGGCTATATATCTGGATTGCTTCTCGGCCCTCACCCGTCTCGGCCACTACATTCATGTCCGGTTGCGAATCGATCAGGGCAACCAGGCCAAAGCGGACCACGGGATGATCCTCGACGATAAGGACCGTTATGGGGTTGATCTGGGTCATGACACATGCTCCCGAATTTCACGACGCAATCCAGCGCGTGGAATCGCTATTTCTACCGTGGTTCCGTGACCTCTTGAGCTGGCCACCTTGAGTTTTCCTCCCAGACCTTCGGCTCTCTCCCGCATTCCGACCATTCCAAAATGCAATTTGTTGCCTTCTTCCGCGTCAAAGCCCTGCCCGTCATCTGAAACTGCAATTGTAAGCGTGCGATGGCCAACATGGACCGATACCTGGATGTGGCCTGCGTGTGCATGCTGAATTGCATTCAATAGCGCCTCGCGCACAACAGATGCCATGCTGTCGCATACAGCCGCGCTTATTGAAGGCAGTGCGCCGTCGAAATGCAACGAGATTAAAGACTTCTCATCCTGTTGGAATTCCGCAACCATCTTATCGAGCGCGCCGCCAAACATTTGTTCTGGCGGATGCTTCTCGTGACGCAGGTTCCACACTGCATTTCTGGCTTGGTCAACCAGGATGATGACCTGCATCCTTGCACGGCGCACCAGCGACCGGCTCTTTTCTGGAAATGTTTCCTCTGTGCTGTGCGCCGCTTCCAGCAGCGTCGAGATCCCGATGCAGCCTTGAATAATGGTGTCATGCACCTCTCGCGCCACCCGGTTGCGCTCTGTGAGCACCAGCTCAAATCGTTCACGAAATCGCCGTTGGTGGAATAGAAAGGCGAGGCCTGTGAGGAAGAAAGCGAGCGCCGCGCACAGGGTATAGAACCATAATGTCTGATAGAAATGGGGCAAGCTCTTAACCTGGAGCCCGGCCTCGAAAATGCGGTCGGGGGCCCCAGGATCAAAGGCCTGGACGCGGAATTGATACTTTCCAGGCGGAAGGTGCGAATAGAAGGCCGCGCGGCGCGATCCCGCATCTGTCCAGCGGGTCTCAAGGCCATCCAGCTTGAAGCGGAAGCGTGTCTGTTCCGGTGAGTCCAGACGGATTGCCGAGTAATCGATCTCGGTCTGTTGGACGTTTGCCCCGATCAGCACCGGGCCCTTTATATCAATAGCCGAACCATCCTCCCGAATCTGTTCGATCACCAGCGGGAATGGTTGTGGTGGTGGGGTCCGAATGGGATGCACTTTGAGAGCGCCATTGGTAGACGCAAACCAGAGGTCGCCAGAGGGTGTGAGGACACCGGCGGGCTGCACTCCTCCATTCATCTCTGCATTCATCTCTTCGGCCGCGCCGCCATAGGAGTGAATGACTGCGGCGAAACTTCGCGCGTCCGCGGCTGCCACCAGAGCCTCGCGATCGATTGACCAGACTCCGCTGGGTCCGCTTATCCACATTTGATGAAAGCGGTCTTCGAGTATTGCGTAAATGCTGTCGGTCGGGAAGCCGCTGGACGACCCATAATGATGCAAATGTCTTGATTCCCAAAGGTAAAGACCTGAGCCCCGGGTTCCGATCCAGACTGCTCCTTCTTGGTCGCTGAGCAGGCTCCATATCTTGAGCGACTCCAGCGGTGAAAGCGCGGCCTCGTGTAGTACCTGCCCACTGCGGATTCGTCGAAGTCCGAAATCGCTGCCCACCCACAGAATGGCCCTACTGTCCACAGCAAATGTGCGAAAGCTCCGATTATAGCCGGAGTCGAAACGAGTTATCTGTCCGTTCCTGACCGTCCACAAATTGCCGTCTGTGCCGATCCAGAGTCTCCCATCCGGAGTTTCGGCAAAGGCGCGAACCAAATCTGCCTGTGCGTAGTGTTGTATTCTCCCATCATGTGAGTAACCGAACAGACCTTGTCCGGCGGTCCCAATCCAGAGAGTACCTTCCCGGTCCCGGAACGTGGTTCGAACCGCAATCGTATCCGCCAGCGATGGGTAGGATACAGCTCGCAGAGAACCCGACATTGGCCGAAGCAATTTACCCTCGAGTGTACTTAGAAGAACTGTTTCGCCATCATTGGCCACCGAATTGATGTTGACTGGCATATCCCCCGGTAAACGAACGGGGATCGCTTGCGCGGGTTTTAACCTCGCCAATCCGTTGGTTGTGCCCACCCAGATGTCTTTCTGCGCGTCCTCCATGACCGAACTTACGTGGTTGTCAGGCAGATACTCCGGCGCACGATACCATTTAAAATTTCCATCTTTCCAGCGCAACAGACCTTCGCCATAGGTTCCGATCCAGAGGCTGCCGTCACTGGCTTCCGTCATGGCGCTGTAATGCAACCGGCTCTGCCATTGCGAGGCATGTCCTGTCGCACTTCGATTGAACTGGTATGCCGTACGGGGAACCGGGACCACGTGCGTTTGACTGTAAATATCTCCCTCATCGTGCAGTCCGAGTTTTCGGAGAACGGAGAATGTTCCAACCCAAAGTGTGCCGTTGCGAGTCAGGCAAATCGAATCGACAAAATTATCACCGGAGAATTCGCGGGACATGAAATAGCGCGTTCCGCTCTTTTCTACTGTCAATAAACCCATTCCCCCGACATAGCGGGCGCCATCCCTTCCGCCCACAATCGAGTAAACATTCATGGCCGGGATTCCATTCATCGCATCCAGGCGCCGAAAGCCAGCCTCAACATCACCTTTGAATACTCCGTCGTCCGTTCCGACCCACAGAGAACCGCTGTTGGCATCGACGTAGAGTGCGCGAACAAACTGATTCGTGAGTCCGATTTCTTTCCCGAAATGCTGAAAAGCTCCTTTCCGATAGCGGACCAGGCCTCCGCCTTCAGTGCCAATCCACAGAGTTCCATCCCGTTCGACTGCAAGCGACCAAACGCTGTCGTCCTGGAATGCTGTATCCGACGAGTGATTGAAAAGAGTAAATCTCCAGCCGTCAAAGCGGAGCAAGCCGCCCGAGGTCCCGATCCAGAGATATCCATCCGGGGTTTGGATAATCGCGTACACGGAAGATTGTGGCAAGCCGTCGCGAGCCTGCCAAGACCGTTGGCTGAATTCCTCTGCAGGCTCAGTCGGCGTCAGTCCGGGCAACCGCAGACCGGATAGAAGAACAAACAGGAGAAAATAAACCGGGTTCTCCAGCGCCCTCTTGATTGTTCGCCTCATAACGCCCCATCGACCAGTAGATATCGGAGACTGTCAGAACATCCAGCTGCACAAACCGGCCCTAGCACCCCCCATTGTCTGATCTTTTTAGAAGACCTGTGCGTGATGATCCCGCACTCGAATTTCGCGTTGCGACCTGTTTGCACATGCTGTCCGGCAGATCACCTAGTTTACAACTTGTGCAGACCTAGTCGAGACTTGAGTTCCGCGGCGGGGTAGATTGTCCAAGGACCGACTTAGGAGGCAAGAATTACCTTTATCTTTACTCACAAACGGTATGAGACATCCACTTTGGCTGTCAAATGTCTTCGGAGGGATGTCATCTGTGGCCAAGAAATCGGAACCTTCTTTCACTATTCCGGACTTGTGCGATGTAATCAGGCAAACCGGATGCCGGGTGTCTATTGATGAACGGGTCGATGCGTAAACGAGCGCCTCAAAATGACGATACAAGTGCCCCTAGATGTGTGGCGATTCTATTGGCAGCAATTTCTTATTGCCTCCAACGACGATCAGTCCTGACAAGTCGCCTTTCTCGTCAGTGACGTGGAGCGCGTCAAGTATCATGAAACCTGGCTTCTGTTCGCGTGTGTACTCTTTTGGTTTTCAATCTTTTCTTACATCGGCTGCCTTCGCGGGCCTTCGGGCCACTGAGGGAGGATTCGATGCGAGAATTCCGTTGCCCTGATCAACTGTCAGGCAGGAAAGCGAAACCAATAAAGGAAAGGAACTCACGACCGTCTTATGCAACTCAAATCACTGTCTTTGTTCGGAAGACTTCTGTCGCCTACCGTTGTTCTTTTCGCCGTCGCGATCACTCCGGCCGGCGTCGCTTCAGCGCAAACGGTCTCACCTCGTCCGTGTGACCTCTACGCATCCGAGACCCCCTGTGTTGCTGCCTTCAGCACCACCCGCGCGCTGTACAGCGCGTACACCGGCCCGCTCTATCAGGTCATGCGGCAATCAGACAAGATTTACACCGACATCGGCCTCCTCCCTGACGGCTATGCCAAGGTCGCCGTCCAGGACACATTCTGCGCCAACTCTTCCTGCACCATCACCAAGCTCTACGACCAGTCACCCATCCATAACGACCTGAAGCCTGCGCCTCCCGGTGGCGCAGCGCGCGGCCCCGGCCCCGACGGGTACGACTTCCCCTCCGTGGCCAACGCTCTCCCGGCATCCGCCGGCGGACACAAGGTCTACGGCGTCGCCGTCTCCCCTGGCACCGGCTATCGGAACGATACCCCTACAGGCACTGTCGTCCACGGTCAGCCTGAAGGTGTCTACATGGTCACCTCCGCCCTTAGAACTTATCCGTAAATAGTGACGACTTTGATGCGTGCGACTGAATCTCTGATTTGCAAGCGATTGGTAGCGGCGATGATGAATTCAATATGGCTCAGATCAAGTCTTGGACGGTTTCAGATAATTTGTGGAGCAAGGTTGAGCCGCTGATCCCAGTACGCAAGCGGGAAGCAGGGCGAACGTATCAACGCAAGGCTGGAGCTGGACGCAAGCCGATGTCTTCTCGACAAGTTTTTTCGGCGATTGTTTACGTTCTGCGGACCGGCATTCAATGGAAAGCATTGCCCCGGGAGTTCGGTTCGGCTAGCGCAGTGCATCAGTACTTTCAGAACTGGCACAAGGCTGGCTTGTTCCAGAAGCTGTGGCAGGCTGGGCTGGCCGAGTATGACGGGATGCACGGCATAGCCTGGCAGTGGCAATCAGCCGATGGAGCCATGGGCAAAGCACCGCTAGCTACCGAATGTGTTGGTCGAAACCCGACCGACCGGGGGAAAAAAAGGACGCAAACGCAGTCTGTTGGTCGACGCCCGGGGACTCCCACTGTCGATCGCCGTCAGCGGCGCCAACCTCCACGACTCCAAGCTGCTGGATCGGACCCTGGCACAGGTCGTGGTCCAACGCCCTGAGGTTACAGGATGGAAAAACTACCAATATCTCTGTCTGGATGCCGGCTATGTCGGCTACCCAGTTAGCAAGATCGCCCGCAAGCACCAATACTATCCCCGCGTTAAATCACGCGCCGAAGAGCGGCTCATCAAGTACCGCTACCCGGACTCCAAACCGCGCCGATGGGTGGTGGAACGAACCCACTCCTGGCTCAACCGCTTCCGCAAGCTGCTGGTCAGCTTCGAAAAGACAGAGGCCAGCTACACGGCTCTGCTACAACTCGCCGCTGCTCTTATCTGCTGGAGACAAACTATTGTTATTTACGGATAAGTTCTTAATCTCAACGACAAGTGCTGCTTTGACTTCGGCAACGCAGAAACGAACAATCTTGACAACAAAGCCGGTCATATGGACGCTATCAACATTATGTGTCACGGCAACCCATGCAGCCCCGATGCAGGGCTGGACATGGAGGATGGCATCTACGGCCACCTCAGGGTGCCCCCCGGCACCACCTTCGTTACTGACATGGGTGCCAGCGACGGTCAGCACACATACGCCATCTACCAAGGCAACGCCCAGTCCGGAGCCCTGACCACTACCGGCGCCGTCTCTCTTCCCAACGGCTATCAGCCCATGCGGCAGGAAGGAGCCATCATCCTCGGCATCGGTGGCGATAACAGCAATTGGGCCAAAGGCTACTTCTTTGAGGGCGTGATGACCAGGGGAATGCCCAGCACCCAGGCCATGGAAGCAGTTCAGAGCAACATCTTGGCCGCTGATTACGCTGGCCACCTTAATCCATAACACCTTGGACCGGCCGCTAGGTCGAAATCTCTGCAGCCACGGCGCCGGCGCGGGTCACTCCTCACGAGTCGGCATTGCGACTGTAATCCGCAGGCCATGAAATCAGTGAAGATCAGCGTCGCAAGGGCGTTTGCGGGGACCGACCAAGATGCCCTCACGCAACCCCGGGCAACAAATAGAATAGGTATCTTTGTCTTTATCGACAGATCGAGATCGGTATCAAAGCATCTCGATCCGCGAAGAGCGTTCTTTCCTGAATCGCCGAAGGTGTTACCTTGATTGGGAGCAAAATCAAGAGTATTGAACCACCTACTCACCATCTGTGCAAGAGACCACCTCTACCCCAAAACGGCAACCCTTCGCTTTGCAGCCACGGAATTCGTAGATCCAGCTGCTATATTCAGCTGCTATACCGCAAGAGCAATGCCGCGAAGCTACACCGTGTCCGGAATTACAAACGGTGATCGGTACCCGCGATTGCTGTCGCGCAGCAGGAGATTGGCCTCATCGTCGTTCTTAACTAACTCAGTATCCGGATCGAAGTTGAGCGTCCGTCCGAGGCGGTAGGATGCATTGGCCAGGTGGGCCAGACCAGAAGATAAGTGGCCCTCTTCGATTGGAGCCCTGAGATCTTCCTTCTTGCGACTTACAACGCAGGAGATGAAGTTTGCGAAATGGTCTTCCTTATCCAGGGGAGAAGATGGTCCAGGATGCTGATCTTTTCCCAGATATGTCTTGTAGCCGGATGAGTTGTCGACCGCCAACAATCCTAGTGGGCCATAGAAGATATTGCCTACCGAGTTGTAACTCCCCTCGGCGGGGCCTAATCCGCCAGAGGCCTTTTCCCCGGAGACAGCAGAAGCGAGGCGATGCGCGCCGATCTCTGCCTCGTGGTTTGTTATCCAATGACGGACCTCAAATTCTAAGAGCACTCGCTTGCCGTTGGGGCGATTATATTCGAAGGCGCAGTTGAGCACATTGGGTGTTTGCTGGTCATCGTCAAACATGACATGCCCACCAACCGCCGAGATTTTATCGGGAAAGCCGAAGCCCGGACCAAGGCCCCAACGCGCGATATCAAGCTGGTGTATTCCCTGGTTTCCCAGGTCTCCATTCCCGTAAGCCCAAAACCAGTGCCAGTTGTAGTGGAAGTGATTTCTGGTAAACGGCTGCAGCGGAGCGGGCCCGGTCCACAGATTGTAATCAACGCCTGGGGGCACGGGAGATACAGGCGTGTGGCCAATGGTATCTCTCCACTTGAAGCACAGGCCGCGGGATAAGTACACGTCACCGAGAACCGAGTCTTGATGGAGCTTCTTCATGGCGTCCATGATGGCCGGCGCAGAGCGGGACTGGGTGCCATGCTGCACGATTCTGTTGTACCTGGCAGTTGCTCGAATAAGCTGGCGGCCTTCCCACAAGTTATGTGAACAGGGCTTTTCAATATAAACGTCCTTGCCCGCCTGCATTGCCCAGATGGCGATGAGCGCATGCCAGTGATGGGGTGTTGCAATGGAAACGGCGTCGATCGAATTGTCATCCAGCAGTCTGCGAACGTCGGTGTATGTTCTGGGCTGGAAGCGCATCTTGCGAACCTGGGCCAGACGTTCGCTCAGAACGCTATCATCTATATCGCACAGCGCAGCTATTTCAACGTTGTGCAGGGCGCCAAAGGCTTTGATGTGCTCTTCGCCGCGGCCGCGCAAGCCGACGATCCCCACACGGACTCGGTCGTTTGGCCCGGCAGCTGCTCGGCCGTTCAGGGCATTGATGCGCTCGGGAATTGCGGCCAGAGCCGCTGCCTTGATACCAGTCTTGAGAATCGTTCTTCTACCCTTGTCCATATCGATATGCTCTCCATTCTTCGGATGGGTTTGGCGGTTTAGCCGGTTCACTATGGATGTGCGGCGTATTCGGCATACTTATCCGCGATCCTCGCATCCTTGTAAGTGCCTTCGTGGATGAAAACGCGGTAGCGGAATCGAATAGACTCTCCGGCAGGCAGGGTATAGCTTCCGTCGTGTTGGTGATCCCCGTAGAAAAAGCTCAAGCCGAATGGGTTTGCAGCAAGTAGCCCGTAACCGCGAGCGTGCCAGTAGGTCGAGTGCCGGAAACTGTCAGGAGCGTCAAAGATGGCGACGCCAAGCTTCTGACCGTCGATGGCGCCGTCGACGTTGACCCAGTTTGCGCGCTTGCCCCAAACCTGCTTTTCGCCCACTCCTCCCTCCGAGCTGACCATGTTTCCCGCAGGAGCATCCAGGTCCGGCGCGAGGCGGATGGCGAAGGTGCCCTCCTTGGTATCGCCGAATCTGACTGGATCTTTTCCTGCCTTGATGATAAACACGCAATCGATCACGCGAGAATTCTTATCTCCACTGAACTTGTACTCCTGGGTTTCCTCGGCGAATGCCTTCTTGTCGGGCCCTTCAAGATCGAATGTAGCTCGGATTACACCTGAGTTTGCACCGCCGCGCATCTCGTCGAGCTTGCGAAAGACCATTCTTCCGTACGCAGACTCTGTCGAGTTTCCGTAGTACTGCTTGAACGCTTCTTCGATCCAGAAAGAGTAGCCATCAATATCGCCGTGCGCGAAATACATGGCGCGCTGATGGGGCTCAAACCCGGGTTCGTTTTCGCGGCCTGGGGGTATTTCATTTCCGACGGCCAGCGTGCGAGTGACGACCACGCCATGGGCATCGCGCAAGGGTTCCAGGAATGCTTTGGAGATGATTGGATCAAAGTTATAGGTGGTGAATGGCTTGCCGCCGATTTCGACTTCGATGGTGTTTCCATGCCGGGTTAGAGATACGGCTTCCGCATGGCTAAAGCTGGGAAACATCAGCGATGCAGACAAGAAAACGAAAGATATGTAGAACACTTTTTGAAGCACGGATTGAATTCCTCTCAATGAAGTTTGGCTAACATTATGGTAGTCTTCTCTGGCGCCGGATTTATGAGGTGGATCTTAATAGAGGTGAGTTCACGGAATCTGCCGTCATCTCTTTCTGCTGGTTTTGCAAGATCCGCTGCATCGTCCCGGAAAAGATCATGGCCCTCCAGCCGCAAATCCGCGTGGATTTACTCTAAAGACTGTAGTTTTGGCACTTTTTGAGTACATTTCGGGTGAGAATTGGCGAAAATCTCCCGATCTGGCGTGTAATTCCAGCGTGTAACTGTATTCTAGCGCTATGTTCTCGTCGCGAGTAAGAGTCCCCTTCATCGCAGTTTTACCAAATTCAAGGGATTTTGAATGAATTGAGATAGCGTGCAACGAGCGTCGTTTTTCCTGAAGCGGCAGGCCCCGATACCCACGAAACCGGCTTTCTCCTAAAAGATCGAAGAGTCTGAAGACTCTCGGCCTCTGCATGGCCGGGTGCCCCAGGTCTCGAATTTGAGACCTGGGAAAGTACGAAAGCTCGAGTCGGGAAATATTACTCCCGCGAAGTCGGCCAGCGTTCACTGATTGCCCACGTATGAGCCTCAATTGGTGAGAACAGTCCAACCCGCGTTTCCGATTACGGCTGGCCCGAAGCTGCAGGCTTCCGTTAGTGAGTGGAAACCTGAACGACGCTGCATGGGATATGCTGACGGTGCTTTTCGCGCCGTCTTCGCAGGTCGTGCAATAGCAATCACGGGTGAATTGCGGGTGAGCGTATTTCGTTCTCTGTCTCACGCTGGGCCGAAACGCCATCCCGAACTGGCTGGGTTGGGGCGTTGGTTGGAAAAGACGGTACGGCGGCGAAACCCTTTGAAGATTTTGCCCCCGCTGGCCTGCTCTAGCAAAAGCTGCCGAAGTCGCGATCAGACCGCCGGAGCGAAGTACACCCTGTCCGTCTGAGGCCCAGCCTCGTCAGAACGACACCTCGATCCTCTCCCCCGGCGCGGGCTTCAGGTTCACCAGAACGAACGATGACTCCGCCTTGTAGTCGAATGGGAGCTTCCCGCCGTGCGTTGTGACCACGGATGTGGGCGCGGAGCGCGAGAAGATTGCGAGCTGAAGTGCGGCTCCTTCGGCCGTGTCAGCGGAAATTGACAGCTTGCGTGACGCAGGATCGTATTTCGAGTGCGCCGGCCGCCGCGCGCCGAGCGCCCAGAGGAGCTTCGGCCCAGCCGGTGGAGGCACGATCAGCACGTGGCGGTATGTCTCCGGCGCGAGGTCAAGCGCGAGGGTGCCGTTGACGACCGCGATAGCGCGGCCTGCAAGCGGCTCGAACGCAAGGCGGCCCCCCGGACCGACAGGAACCTGGGCGGTGATCGTCTGCTTGCCCGTGGCGACCAGAGTGGCGAGCATCTCATCGCCGCGCTCGACCACATTCACAGAGACATCGTCCTGCTTCGCCCTGAGCGGCGACTTGCCGCTGATGCCCAGGGTCCACTTGCCCGTGCCGTCATCGAACGAGCGAAAAACGTCGAAGTCGTCGAATCTGGTGCGGAGCTTGAATTCAGGCTGGTCCAGTATGTTCGGCAGAAAGTTCACCAACACCGCAAACCACAATTTACGTGCCGGCGCCCAGTCATTTCCGGCTAAGAGCTGGGTCGATTCTCCGAGACGGACCGAAGAGAACAACCACTCTCGGCTGTCAGGATCCATTTGGTTCATGTCGATATCTTCTCCGACGACGCGAATATCGGCGAAGCTCGTGATGAGCGCGGTGGCGAGCGTATTCGTGTTTGCCTTGATAATGGCGTGCGGATTCTTGGCGCGGAGCCGGTTCGAAGCATAGGCGAGCATCTCGCGTGAGCCCAGCACGGTTCCCATGCGGAAGCGTCCACCACAGCCGTGGCGCGTGTTCTCGCACACCATACGGCCGTACCAGAAGTCGAAATAGATGCCGTCGAAATCGTAGTCGCGGATGACCCGATCGATCTGCCGCTTCCAGTGCTCGCGCCAGCCTTTCGCTCCAGGGCACATGAGCGTGGTTTCGGCTTCGTCCTTGTTGCGCCAGGCGAACTCGGCGGTGCGGTCGAACGGCCGCATGCCCATCGCGTACTCAGTGGTGGGCTCAATGGCCCACTCCTCACCGTGCTGCCGCCAGGTCTCGGTGGCGTGCGAGAGATCGACCAGAGTCATGTAAGGGATGTTCTTGAGGCCGTATTTGTGGCAAAGCGCGATGGTGCGGCGTAGATCCGCCTCGTTGAGCGCCACGTATTCTCCCGAGCGCCAGTTGGCGATTCCCACCACGAGGTTGTACCCGTTGGCAGCCAGCGTGCGGATCTGCTCTTCGGTGAGCGCCTTCAGATCCGCCACGTGCTGGTGGGGCCCGAGATGAGCGTCCTTGATGAGCGCGTAGTAGGGGTCGAAGCGCTTGGTCGGCGTTACGCCGAGGGCGAAGCTGCCGCCGCGCGTCCAGCCCGCGCCCGCGTACACGCGAGTGCGCCTGATGAGCCAGTTCTCCCATCGTGTGCCGTGCCCGTCGCGCTCGACTTCGAACATGGCGGCTTCATCCTTGCGCGCGGTGCTATCGAGCTGGCCATAGGTCTGCGAACCGACGTCCCACGTCGTTACTTCGAGGCCCACGTTCTGATCGCCGATCCATATCCAGGGTATCCAGGTGCCAGAAAGCACGTTGCCCTCCGCGCCAGAAAGCGTGCGGAACTGGTATCCGGTGGTCTGAGAGGTGGATTGCTCAGGCATCCAGTTGAGGAACTTCGCAAGCTCGGGACGGACCGAGCCGGCCGATAGACGCAACCAGCGAAGCGTGCACGGCGCCGACGCGGTGTTGGTGAGCGAGACGAGCATGACGCCATCGATAGAGATCTCGTAGCGTAGCGAGTATCTCAGAGGTAAGCGGCGGCCATCGCCGGCGGTATAAGCGCCCGCGCCTTCGATGACGACTCGATCGGGGGATGAGGTGACCACCTTCACGGTTCCCTGCGTTTCATGGCGCGCCAAATACGGCGAGACGGCCGGATCGAACTGCTCGGCCGCCATTAGGTCCGGGATAGGAGACGCGAGCAGTTCCCGGCCCAGCACTTTCACGGAGCCGACGAGGCCGTTGGCGGACTGGAAGGTGTAGGCAAACGTCTCGCCGGAGACGGTGACGCCCCCGGCGATGTGCGCGACCTTCAGTTCCTGGGCTCCCGAGAGCGGGCGCTTGGGCTCGATGTCGTAAGCGAAGGCGATATTGGAGAGACAGGCCAGAAGGCCTGTCCCACTCAAAAGAAACCAGAACGCCACTAAGCGCCGGCTCATAGCTCTATCACTCGAAGCGGCCATCGAGCTAAAGCATGCGGCCGACGCTACCCTGGAAGACCTGGCCGTTCTTCTCATTTGAAATACCCTCTTTGCGTATTCGAAATGCCAAGCGAATTCCCTTCCCAGCGATTCAAAACATTAAGGGAATAGTACAGGAGATGCAAAGCCCTGGCCTGGCAGCAGAACGGATGCTTTTCAAGGGATGGTCCATCTCGTGAATTCCGCGCAAGACTGGCGTGGGCATGGAGCGCCGATCAAGCACGAACATCGATGAAACCCACCTCTCCAGGAGGGGGCTTTCAATTCGTGCCAAATGCGCTAAGTCACTCGTTGACAGAAGATCAGTCCCCTGAAGTCGGCATGGCGCCCCTAGGCGTTACCCAGAAGCCAGGATGAGGGATTTGTAGCCCTCTCTCTCCGACGCTCTAGGCACTATCCTTACTTCACTTCTTGCCGTGACCAAGACTTGCGCTAACAACTGCTAACAAAATCCACCAAATGTACCCCCAGGGGCGTGAGATCGTTTTCCCATGCGTTGATAATATTTTCCTTCCACCACAGCCAAATGCCATCGAATTTCGCAGTGGCGCTGGCGGTGGCCTTGCCAATAACCGATCAGTGCGAATGGGAGCCCATGCGCTGCCGCACTTTGCCCAATGCCAGCAGGATGCCATGGAGCAGCGCTTCCGGGCGGGGCGGACAGCCGGGGATGTAGACGTCAACGGGAATGACTGCATCCACTCCGCCCAGCGAGGCGTAGTTGGTTCCGAAGATGCCTCCGCTGATGCCGCAGGCGCCCACGGCTACCACAATCTTCGGATCCGGCGTCGCGGCCCAGGTCTTGCGCAGCGCCAGTTCCATGTTGCGCGTTACCGGGCCGGTGACCAGCAGCATGTCGGCATGGCGCGGCGAGGCCACGAAATGAATGCCGAAGCGCTCGATGTCGTGAACCGGGTTGTTCAACGCGACGATCTCCTGCTCGCACCCGTTGCACGAGCCCGCGTCCACCTGCCGAATCGCCAGCGACCGTCCGAGCAAGTTTTGGATGGCCGCTGCGATCCGCTTGCCGGGCTCCTCGACGCTGGGCCGCTGCGTGGCCGACTGCAGCTCGGCGTGGCTGCCATCGGGATGGAGCGTGTATTCGGCGGTGAGCAACAAGGTCGCGGCGATCGGTGGCGGCAAGCTCAAACTGGCGGGTCATGCGCACAGCTCCATCGGCGGAGGCCTGCGGCGCATTCGCCGCAAAAGATGCAGCGGCCGTAATCCACGGTGACCTGGCGCACGCCGTCGCTGTCGCTGATGGCGATGGCTCCGGTGGGGCAGGCTTCGGCCGCGGGGCGCGCATCGCTCCAGGCCTCGAAGTCGAACTCCGGGCATCCGCGAAACTGCTCGGCCAGGCGCGGCGCAATGCGCGGATAATCGGCCGTCGCGGTGCCAACTCTGAACGATCTTTTGCAGGATCTTGAACATCGCGTTACCGATCCGTCCCCGAGTAGGACAGGTTGAAGCTCTTGTTGATCACCGGAAAATCCGCAACGATATTGCCTTCCACCGCTTCCACGATGGCCGGCCAGTTGTTGATGGATGGGTCTTTCACCTTGCAGCGTTCGAGGCGATTGCCTTCGCCGGTGCGGACCCAGTGAACGATCTCGCCGCGCCAGCCTTCCACCGCGCTCAGCGCGCAGCGGTCCGGCGGAATGGGCTGAGCCGGGGCGCGGTGCGGACCTTCAGGCAGACGGGCAACCGCCGCGCGAATGATCTGGATCGACTCGCCGACTTCATCGATGCGAACCTGCATGCGGTGCCGCACATCTCCCGCCTGGTAGACGGGCACGCGTGAAGGGCAGATGGCGGTACGCCTCGTAGGGATGATCGCGCCGGATATCGAGATCGACGCCGGAGGCGCGCCCCGCCACGCCGACGATTCCCAGCATTAACGCCTTCTCCGGGCGCAGGATTCCGGTGCGCTCCAGGCGGTCGCGGGTGGAATCGGACGACTGAATGATCGCCACCAGATCGCGGAACTCGCGCTCCACTACTTCGAGCGTCTTCTCGATGGCTTCGACCTGATCCTGCTGCCAGTCCCTGCGCACGCCGCCGATGGCGACCATTCCGCGCAGCACGCGGCTTCCGGTCAAGAGTCTCGTTCAAGCCCAGCACCAGCTCTCGCACGCGGCCGGCATGAGCGTTGGCAATCACGAATCCCACGTCGTTGGCGATGGCGCCGACATCGGCGATGTGATTTGCAATTCGTTCCAGTTCGAGCAGAATGGTGCGCATGAATTGCGCACGCGCCGGAACCTCGATCTCCGCCGCCCGCTCGACGGCCTGGCAGAATGCCGTGCCGTGGGAGAAGGCCGAATCGCCGGAAATGCTCTCGGCCAGAAACACCGCGCGGTGGATGGGAAGATTCTCGAAGAGCTTCTCGGTTCCCTTGTGCGTGTAGAACATGCGCAGTTGCAGGTAGAGGATGGGCTCGCCGGCGACGGCGAAGTTGAAGTGGCCGGGCTCGATGATGCCGGCATGAACCGGGCCGACCGGAATCTGGAAGACGCCCTCTCCGTAGCGTGGGCCGGTAGACGTGCCGCTCTCCTTCAAACGGGGGCAGCACGGTGTCGAGCGGAAAATCCTTGCGCAGCGGATGCACGTCGGGCCAGTTATCGTGCAGCGCCACGCGCCGCGGATTCGGATGGCCGGCGGCTTCGAGGCCGAACCAATCCTGAATCTCGCGCTCCTGCCAGTTGACGGCCGGCAGCTCCGCGGCCAGCGACGGGAAGGAGGGATGGTCGCTCGGGAATGGGAGCCTTCAGAATCACCCAGCTTGGGTCGCCGGGCCGGTCGAAGACATAGTAGTTGTAGAAGACGCCTTCCGCATTCACCCGATCCTCGGCGAAGACGGTCACGAGTCTCGCCTGGTGCTCGGTGAGGAAGTGCCGGGCGATTGCGGTGACGTCGGGGCCGTTCAACAGAACTGTGACCTGACCGGAGACAGGTTCTTCCACGGAGCGGATCTGCTCCGGAAAGCGCTCGCGAAGTTCTTCAAAGAAGGTCGTCATTGTCCGCTCACCACCCGCGCCGCTCCGCGAATCAGTTCGAGCAGCGGAGCCGGCACCCAGAATCCGATGACGACCAGCGCCGCGGCCAGCGCGAGCAGCGAACCATCGCGCCAGGGACGGCGCGCCGCCACCGGCGCGTCGCCGCTGGGGCCGAGGATCATGCCGCCGACGTGCAGCAGCGCGCCCGCGAAGACGCCCGTCCCGAAGAGGACGAAGAGAACGCCGGTAAGAAGATGCCCGCCATCGAAGGCCGCGCGCACAATCAGGAACTCGCTCTGAAAGAGGCTGAAGGGCGGCATGCCGATGATCGCCAGCATGGCCATGAGAAAGACCACGCCGGTCAGCGGCATGGCCCGGATCACGCTGCCTTTGATCTCGGAGAACAGGTCGGTCGGAAGTGCTGCAGCACGTTGCCCGCGCAGAGAAAGAGCAGCGATTTCGCGATGGTGTGAAAGGTCATGTGCAGCATCAGACCCAGGCTGCCCAGCGCGCCTCCGAGTCCCAGCGCCGTGACCATGATGCCGGCGTGATCGATGGTGTGATACGCCAGCAGGCGGCGATAGTTCTTCTGCACCAGGATGAACGGAACGGAGATGCCCATGGAGAGCAGGCCGAAGAGCAGCAGCAGGCGGCCGGGGTACTCCGCGCCAAGGCAGCGGCTGGTCAGAATGTAGAAACGGATGAGGCCGTAGAGCGCGCAGTTGAGCATCGCCGAAGAAAGAATCGCGGCGGAGGGCACCGGGGCCTCGCTGTAGGCATCCGGCTTCCAGGTGTGCATCGGCGCAAGGCCGGCCTTGGTTCCATAGCCCAGGAGAATCAGAACGAAGGCCAGCCGCATCGAGGTCTTGTCGAGTTGCGCGGCGTGCTGCGCCAGCACAGACCAGTTCAACCCGCTCAGCGCATCGGAGCCGGCCAGGCTGTGGCCCGCATAGTAGGCCACCAGGGTGCCGAAGAGCGCCATCGACAAGCCCACGCCGCCGATGATGGCGTACTTCCATGCGGCCTCGAGCGAGGTGACCTTGCCGTAGAAGGTGACCAGAAAGATCGAGGCCAGCGTGGTGGCTTCCATCGCCGCCCACATCACTCCCAGATTGTTGGCCACCGCCATGAACATCATGGAAAAGACGAACAGCGGCGTCAGCGTGTAGTACATGCGAAGCTGCGCGAGCTGCTCCTTGCCGCTGGAGGTCGTCGCCCAGCGCTCCGCTCTGCTGGTCGTCGCGCAGATAGCCGATCGAGTAAGTGGAGCAAACCAGCGCCACCGAAGCGGTGAGAAGAATCACCAGCGCGCTGAGCGCATCGGCATAGAAGAAGCCGTTTGCCGAGCGAGACCGTGCCGCGGGCGAGCACCTGCGCGGCCAGCGCGACGGCGGCCAGAAAGACGCATGCCGAACCCGGCCAGATTCACCGCTTCCATGGCCTCGCGCCGGCGCACGAAGAACGACGCGGCGGCGGTGGCAACGGGGATCAGCAATAGAGCGATCAGCAGCATCCTATCCTCGCAACCTCCGCAACCGGCTCACATCCATCGACTCGAAGGTCTCGCGGATGCGGTAGACGAGAATGCCCAGCACCATCGCCGCCACCAGCACATCGAAGAAGATTCCCAGCTCCACAATCAGCGGCATTCCATAGGTGAGCGAAATGGCGGCGAGAAACAGGCCGTTTTCCAGCGACAGCAGCGCCAGCACCTGCGTCAGCGCCTTGCGGCGGTTGATCATGGTGAAGAAGCCGATCAGGAAAAGAGAGATGGCCACGGCAAGCGCGTTGTGGCCCAGGCCGGGCTCGTCCGGCTGATAAAACGACTCCGCAACCACATAGCCCACCAGCGTCAGCCCGCCCGAAATCAGCACGGAGAGCGGCACGTTCACAATCGGCTCGATCTCTTCGTGAATCTCCATGCGCTCCACCAGGCGCTCAAAGAGGATGGGCACCAGAATCACCTTGACCACCAGGGTGAGCGCGGCGGCGATGTAAATATGCGGCGCGTGGTTGAACCAGGCGATGGTGGCGGCAATCATGGCGAGGAAAAACGATTGCGCCGCGAAGATGCGGATGTGGGTGACGATCCAGCGCTGGGCCACCATCGCGATCTGCAGAACCAGCACCAGCGCCGCCATCAGGGTGATGATTCGGTCGCCGAATTGCATATCGAGAAAAGGTCTCATAAGCATCAGAAGAGAAACGTGGAAACCAGCGCCAGCGATCCCAGAGTAAAGGCCACCGCCAGCAGTTCCGGAACCCGGAAGAGCCGCATCTTGGCGTTGACGGTTTCGAGCAGAACAATGGCGCAACTCAACAGAAGCAGCTTCGCCAGCAGCCAGCCGATGCCCTGCAGCGCGCCGAAGCCGAACCATGTCGGCTGCAGGCCAAACGGCCAGAAGCAGTTGATCAACAGCGTCATCAGGACGAGTTGCTTGATGGAAGCCGCCCATTCAACAAGCGCCAGGTAGGGGCCGGAATACTCGAGGATCATGGCTTCGTGGATCATGGTGAGTTCGAGGTGAGTGGCCGGGTTGTCCACCGGGATGCGGCCCGTCTCCGCGATCAGCACCAGCGCCAGCGCGGCGAAGGCGAACATCTGCGCCGGGGCAAGAAAGCGCCAGTTTTGTCCAATGGCCGCGCCGGCGATCTCCGTCAGGCCCGTGGAACCCGCGCCGATGGCGACGGTGAAGATGGCCAGCATCATGGCCGGTTCGGCCAGCGCCGAGATGGTCATCTCGCGGCTGCTGCCCAGGCCGCCGAAGGAGCTGCCGGTATCGAGTCCGCTCAGCGCCAGGAAGAAGCGGCCCAGCCCCAGCAGGTAGATCACCGCCAGCACGCCGCCGAACAAGCCGAGCGGCGCTTCGGCGGCGACCATGGGAATCATCAGCCCCGCCAGAACCGTGCTGAAGAATACGATCCAGGGCGTTGCCGCGAAGATCCAGGATGCGGTCTCCGGAATCACCATGCCCTTGCGAAAGAGTTTGCAGAGATCCCTGTAGGGCTGAAAGATGCCGGGGCCGCGCCGCGTTTGCAGCCGCGCCTTCAGCGTGCGAATGACTCCCGTCACCAGCGGCGCCAGCGCCAGCAGCAGGAAAAGTTGCGCCGCGCTTTCGATGAGCCGACTCATGATTTGCCCGGTCATCCGCGCACTCCAAACAGCAGCAGCAGAATCAGGGTGATGAAAATGTAGGCGAGATAGACGTTGATGCTGCCCGCCTGAATGCCTTTCATGCGATTTGCCGCGGCCATAATCCGCTCCCGCAGCGGATCGTAGAGGCGCTTTTCAAAGGTGGGTTCGATCTCGCTCTCGAAGCGGATCGCGCTGGGGTAGTAGGGCGACACTTCGTACTCCGCCTGGATCTCCGCGGCGCGGGCGATAGAGGGCGGAGAAGATCATGCGCAGCGGTTTGGAAAAGGCCGTGGCCGTGTATTCGTTGTCGGCGGTCAATCCGGGCAGGCCGCAATCCCACGCCGGCCCGCGTGACGCTGCGACGCCTCCAGCGCATGGCCAGCGGAAGCGCGAATGCCGCGCCGGCAAGCAAGAAGAGCAGAGCCATCCCGGCTGTCGATATGGTGCCGCCATGGGCCGTTCCCGGCGACAGCGCCAGGCCGTGAGCCGTGACCAGCGCCGAACTTGCGCTAACGCCAAGAGTCTGCTGCGTGATGGGATCGAAGACCCGCACAAACCAGGTGGCGCCGAGACCCAGCGCCACGCATCCCACCGCCAGAACCGCCATTCCGGCGCGCATCGGTAGGCGAGGCCTCCCGCGCATCCGCGGCTTCCTCGCTGCGCGGCAGGGCGAGAAACGGAATCGCAAAAGCCTTGACGAAACAGGCCGCCGCCAGCGCCGCGGTCAGCGCCAGCAGCGAGCCGGCGATGGGGAACATCAATCGCGTCAGGCTTTGCGTGGTGCCGAAGCCGGCCAGCAGCGCCTGGTAGGTGAGCCACTCGCTCACGAATCCGTTCAGCGGAGGCAGCCCGGAGATGGCCACCGCGCCCACCAGGAAGCACAGGGCCGTCACCGGCATGCGCCGGATCAGCCCGCCCATCTTCTCCATGTTGCGCGTGTGCGTGGCCTGCACCACGGAACCCGCGCCCAGGAACAGCAGTCCCTTGAACATGGCGTGGTTGAAGGTGTGATACAGGGCGGCGATCAGAGCAAGGGCGGCGAGATTCGCCTGGCCCAGCGAGCGAAACATCAGCGCCGCGCCGAAGCCCATGAGGATGATGCCGATGTTCTCGATGCTGTGCCAGGCGAGCAGGCGCTTCAGGTCGTGCTCCATCAGCGCGTAGAGCACTCCGAGCAGAGCGGAGGCCACGCCCAGCGCCAGCACCACGGTTCCCATCCAAAGCGGAGGCGCTCCGTAGAAATCGAAGAAGACCCGCGCCATGCCGTAGATGCCGGTCTTGATGACGATGCCCGACATCAGAGCCGAAACGTTGCTGGGCGCAACCGGGTGGGCCTCAGGAAGCCAGATGTGAACGCGGAACCAGCGCCCGCCTTCACGCCGAAGCCGAAAAGAAAAAGCAGAAAAACCGCGCCCTGCTGGAGCGGCGGCATACGCGAAGCCAGCAGGTGGAAGCTGGAGAAATCCAGGCTGCCGCTGGCGGACGCGAGAACCAGGAACGCGATCAGCAGCAGACCGGTGCCCGCGTGCGACATGATGAGGAAAAGCACTCCGGCGTTGCGCGTTTTTTCCTTTTCGTGCTCGAAGCTGATCAGGCAGAACGCCGCGAGCGCCATCACTTCCCACGCCACCAGGAAGAAGAACGCGTTCGACGCGGTGAAGACCAGCGCCAGGCTCAGCAGCAGCAGGTTGAAGAAGAACCCGAATGCGCCCAGGTTGCGGCGGCCTTCCATCTCCCGCAGGTATCCGAAGGAATAGAGCGAAACGGCGGCAGCCAGCACCGCGAGCGTCACGTTGAAATAGGCCGAGAGCGGGTCCAGGCGGATGGCCCAGGTAAAGACCGGGTTGCCGAAGGGAAGGCCGATCACGATGGGGCTGCCGCTGAAGATGGCGGCCGCCGAAGCCGCCAGATCGAGAAGCGAACCTGCCAGCGCCGCTCCGCAGGCCACCCGGCGCGCAGCGGCCGGATGGCGCCACAGGGCCAGACTGGCCACGGCGCCCGCAAGCCAGACGATGATTCCGCTCAGGAACAGCTCAGCAATCACCGGGCAGATGCCTCACGTTCCACTTCCCCGAGCATCTGAATGGCGTCGGCGAGGTTGGTCTGGAAGTACCGGCGCATGATGTCGAGAACCTCCACCAGCACCGGATTTCGGATGGAATAGAAGACCTGGTTGCCGTCCTTGCGGTTCACTACAATCTGGCGGCTTCTCAGGATCGCCAGGTGCTGGGACAGGTTCGCCTGTTCGATGCCGAGCTTCTCCTGGATGGTCCCTGCGGAGAGCTCTCCGGTCGCGCAACACCTCAAGGATGGCGATGCGGGTGGGATGGGACAGAGCCTGGAAGATGCTAGCCTTGTATGTGCGCAGCGTCTCTTGCATATCATAAGAATATTCTAAATATCTTATATGCGCAATTGCACGGGGTGTGGATGCAAACACATGCAGGGCCGTTCGATCAACACATAAAGCGATGAGGCGAAGACGCAAACCCGATGGCGATCTCGATGGCCACAGAACCTCCCGATCATCTAGACCGGGCGCTATAAAACTCGTCTTCGGCAAGTGAATGCGAGCGCAATGCCTGACGAACCGGAAAGCCACAGGCTCGAAACCGCAATTTATTCCAAATTTTCGATTGGATGGCAGCTACAGGAACTGCGAAACCTTTATGCGCCGGTTCGATCCCGGCCCGCGCCTCCAATCCTTTTTAGAACCCATTTAAAACACAATTCTGTATTCTTATGAAGATGACGCTGTGTGACCCCGCGAGCGGAGCGGCACCGTTCAGCAAAGCATTCTGGAGGTACTGGATGATGCACCCAGCGATCCAAACAGTACGCATTCCTGTTCACATTGTTCTGGCCGTACTTCTGGCCGCCACAGCCGTCACTGCTTCTGCGCAAGTGAGCTTGCCGGCCCGCAACTCACGGCCTAATGGGCTGGTGGTGGTGATTGAAAATAAGCCGCAGGAAAGTCAATTGAATCTGCGCGCGCTGGATAATCCGCATATGAGCGGCGTGGCATTGCAGATTCGCTGGCGCGATCTTGAGCCGGTAGAAGGCAGGCCGGATTGGGCAAAGTTGGACCAGCTATTCGCGGCTGCAAAGTCGCACGGGAAATGGGTGCAACTGCTGACCTTTCCCGGATTTTTCTCTCCACCGTGGGCGCTCAAAGGTGTTCAGACTGAGACGTTTGCGATTCAGTATGGACCCGGCAAGGGAACTGCCGAGCAGCGACCGATGCCCTGGGACGAGGTTTACCTGAACCGCTGGTTTGCATTCGTGAAACTGGTCGGCAAGCGGTATGGGAATACGCCTGCATTCAGGGTGATCTCTGCTGTCGGGCCGACTTCGGTTTCCGCGGAGTATTCACTGCCGGGAAAGCCCCAGGACGTGTGGATTTGGCAGAGAGCGAATTACACGCCGAGCAAATATAGAGCGGCGTGGAGGAAGACATTCAGGGAGTACGCGGCGGATTTTCCCAACCAGTACATTTCACTGTCGATGGGTTCCGGACTCAATATCAATAACCAGGGCAAGCTCGATGAGCGCCAGCGAAAGATCACACGGCAGGCGATCATCGATGAGGGCATGAATGCGCTGGGACGCAGGTTTGTGCTCCAGTACAGCAATCTCGATGGGTTTCCAGGCAAGGGTCCGGGGCCTCGCGCCGTCCCTTATGTGCTTGGGTATAACGGTCGCGTGATTACCGGAATGCAATTGCGGACCTCCTGCGAACGCAACAGCGGAGATATGGGCGCTGAAGGGAATCCCGCCTTGGCTTTGAAGAAATCGATCGATATAGGAATGCAGGCCAACAGCGCCGGACAGCACATTAATTATATGGAGATATACGAACCGGACGTGCTTGCGGACGATTTGCAGCCGGTGCTTCGCAACGGGGCGGCGCTGTTCAAATAGCTGTTCAAACAAAAATCGGCACGGGAGTTGGACCCGCGCCGATTCAATTTAACTCACTAACTCAAATGATTTTCTAAAACGTGCTCGCCTGATCTATGCGCCTGCGGCTTTCTCGAAGGCCTGCGCGATGTGTTCGATTGCGTCGTCGGTCAATACCGGAGCAATGGCCAGGAGGCTGCTGCGGTCGACCAGCGCATCCAATGCCGGACACGTGCCTTTGCCGTATTCGTAGGATTTGGCGAACTCGTTTAGCGGGTCGCTCCATGGACGGCCCGCGTTGTTCAACGGACTCTTGCGCACCAGGCTGGCATTGTTGAAGTAGATGTGCAGGCCCCAGTCCGTCATGGCGATATTGTTCAGGCCCGAAGGGCCGGTGTGGACGCCGGCTTTGCGCGTTTGCTCGACTACGCGAAGGCAGGTTTGACGGTCCTTCCAAATCATCAGCAGGAACGCGCCTGTATCACCGTCGGGATCGATGATTCTACGGAACTTGAGATCGGGAATCGCGCTGAGGCGCTTCTTGAGCGCATACTTTTTGCTGCGCATTGCGGAGGTGATCTTTTCCAGCTTTCCGAGTTGCGCCAGCATTACGGCGGCGAGCAGCTCGGCATAACGGCTGCCCTGTCCCCACATCTGGTAGTTGGGATCGGAAAATTCCAGGCGGCCGTCGGCGTTGCGGGGATAACCCAAATCATGCACAGCCCAGGAACGGCGGTAGAGGTCTTCATCGTCGCAGACCACCAGGCCGCCTTCGCCAGCGGTAATGTTCTTGTTGAGTTGGAAGCTGAAGATTGCCATCTGGCCGAAGCTTCCGGCGGGGTGGCCGTTGAGCGTTGCTCCGTTGGCCTGGGCGCAGTCTTCGAGAAGAAAGATTTTGTGTTTGGCGCAGATTTGGGCGATCTTATCCGCGGCGCCCATGGCTCCGCTCATGTGAACCAGGAGGACGCCTTTGGTGTGCGGCCCGATCTTTTTCTCGAGATCGGCGGGGTCCATGCAGAAGGTATCGTCGACGTCGACGAGCCGGGGAATGGCGCCACTGCGCACAATGGCGGCGATGCAGGAGATCCACATATAACCGGGGACGAGAACTTCATCGCCGGGGCCGACGCCGAGAGCAGCAAGAGCCAGCGAGAGCGCGGCGGTTCCGCTGTTGACGGCGATCGCATATTTTCGATTGAGCCGCTTGCAATAGGCTGCTTCAAGCCGCTCGACGCAGCGCTGCAGATCGGGACCGTAGAACCTGAAGGGGCTGCGAGCATTGAGAACTTTCAATGCCTCTTCGATTTCCTCGGATCCGATGTAGAACGAGCCCGGCCATTCATAAGGAAGAAGATCGGTTTCAGTGATTACATTGCTTGCCATTGGAGTACCTTTCCTGCAATTCAAATTCGATTGCGAATTAATTTAACTGGCGCTTACGCCCAGCAGAATGACAGCTACGATGCCGATGGTGACGCCGGCCCAGCTCAGCGGATGCATCTTCTCGCCAAAGAGCAGCCGACCGGCCAGTGCGACAACCAGAATGGATCCGCCGACTGCGACGGGATAGACAACGCTTCCGGGAACTCCGTAGTCGAGCGCGTACGACATAGCCAACTGGCCGCCGAGGCTGAGGACCGCGTAGAGAGCGCCCCAACGCATCTCCTTGAAGCCTCCGCACGCCCCGCGCAGCAGCATGAGAATGCTGATCAATGGGATCCCGGCCGCGTACCAGAGGGTGAGGTAGGGGAATTTGATGCCGGGGGAAAGGCCCCATGCGGCAATGATCTTCAAGCCAAATGCGCCCATGCCGTTGGTGAGCAGAATGAGCAGCATGAGCAAAATCCAGGTGGTTCTATTTGGAGCTTTCAACGGTCGCCTCCCGTGCTTCCAGACGGTTGCCCTGGAATAGGCAGAACAATGCGATGAGGGCGAGGCCGAATGCGGCGCACTTCAGGGGCGTGAGCTTCTCGCCGTAGAACCAGATGGACACAAGCGCGGGAACGCCGGCCGATAGATTCATAAAGAGCCAGCCCACGGTTACTTTGCCAATCCCGATGGAAATCTGAAAGGCGAGATAGGCAAGAATCGCGCAGACTCCAAAGCCGACGGCGAGCCATACGACTGACCAGGAGAGAGGAACGATGGGCTTCTGCGTAAGCGTGCGGCCGAGCATGAAAACCGCGGCCCAGGTAGCCATCCACATGACAACCGCCGACGAGTTGCACTGCCGGCGTTCGGCCAACTTGGAGACACTCCCAAGAAGGCCGAACGAAACAGCGCCGAGAACACAAAACAGCAAACCGAGGCTCATGATTTCTTTCCCACTTGCTCCGGAAACCACAACTTGCGCACGTCTTCAACCACTTCGTTGGCTGCCATCTCCATCTGCTCGGCGCCCCAGGCAACGTCAGTGTGGAAGCGGGGATCCTGCTCTTCGCGCAAGGAATGGTCAGGGGTGGGAGAGCAATCGAAGGTATCGCCGTCCACGATGGCGTAGTCCACATTTCCCAAATGGCCTTCCTTCGGCAGACGCGAGATATCGGTGCAGCCCGGCCAGCAGGATTCGAGCATCGAAGTTTCTTCGGACGCGGCGTGGCCGATGGCCCCGGCAAGCAGAGAGCGCGGGAATCCGGGGTAAACCCAGATGACCCGCGGCTTATCGGCAGGTCCGTCGTTGTATTCGTGAGTGATGCGATTCAGCGTTTCCTTCTGATTGTCGGCGCCGTGGCCGTTGACGATGAGCACGTTTTTGAAGTGCATGCGATTTAAAAGGATATTGAGAATGTCGCGCAGCACCAGCGCAAAAACTTCTTCGCGGAAGTAGGCACTGGCCACGGAGAGCTTGGGAAAATCCATTCCTTCAACGCGCGCGTCGCGCGGGAAACCCAGAGATTCAAGGGTTTCAGGCCGGCGCTGGCGCTCAGTGCTTACCCACAGCGGCGGGTAGTAGGGAGACTCCAGTTCGCGGGCCAAACGGCGAGCAAAGGCGTGGGCAAGCAGGCAATCGCAGCCCATGGTCAGGTGAGGTCCGTGCCACTCAAGCGGCGCCAGCGGCAAAATCACCAATCCGGTGCGGGCCCGCGCCGCTGCAATCTCGTCGGGGAAGAGAAACGCCATATTCCAGTCGCCCTCGTCAATGGGCCTTTTAATTTTTTGAGTCATGATTTCCGATCTCCTCGTTTCTTTTGTGTTTTCCGGCACTGCTGCCGCATTGTTCAACGACTACGGGTAAGCTGATGAAGACTTCGCGCGATCACTTTACAACAATAGAGCACTGGCCAGGAAAATCGGGACTAGCGTAGCAATCGGTTCAAAGGACTGTCAAGCAAGCTCATTTTAGCGTTACCGGGCATTCCAGGGCACAGGAGAGTTCACTGATCCTCTTGATTTCGCAGCGATTGCGCAACAATTTGCGCCAGGTCTTTGGGGTGCTCGATTCTAACGGCATTGAACCCCGCGGCCAGGGCGCTCTTCATGCCGGAATTCGAGTCCTCAAATGCGGTCCCAGTGCTGACGCCTAACTTCTTCGCAATCAGCAAGTACGGGTCGGGAGCGGGCTTATGGGCAGCCACGTCGTTCCCAAAAACGATTGCATCGAATTTGTCATAGATTCCTGAGGCTCGAAGAACCGGCTCCACATCGGCGCGGTCAGAACTTGTGACCAGGCCAATTCTGTATGCTTCAAGCGCCGCTAATAATTCGATCGTCTCCCGAGGAATCGGGCTCTCCGCAAGCGACCACTCAAGAACCATCCGCCTGCGTTCCAGGTTCAGCAGCATCAGCTCGTCTACGGGCAGGCGCGGCGCATTCTTCACCAGCGATGCAAACATCTGGATATCGGAGACGCCTCGCCCAATGCGGCCATATTCCTCCCAGGTGAGCTCAACATCAAGGGGCCGGAAGAGCGCCGCCCACGACTTCCAATGCAGAGGCTCGGTATCGGCGAGCACGCCATCATAATCGAAAACCAACGCTTGCGGCATATTTTCCAAGAAACTCCAATTTGCAGGCTGTAGCGGAACTGCACAGTATTTCCCATTTCCGCACGGCAATTCTAATTAAGAACTTCACACGCGACGGTGTGACAAAAAACGAAATGAAATCGGGCTCTATCACAGGGTACATCCGCATGCGTGCCCAGGAGCCGCGAACGGCATCAGGTCCCAAAGAAACATGGAGCTGAATGGACGCATCGCAGCCGAAGTTCGCCGAGAGCAACGGAGAGCCCGTAGACTGGCAGCGTACCGTAATCAGGTAAATTCCGGCCTTCATGTGATTCGAGTCACGGAGGTATGGGGCTGCGGGCAGATAGCTTTTTAAGTAGGCGGCGCAAAACGAAATTAGCCGCAGCGAGCGAGGACCATCTTTATGGCTTACGCAATTACAGATGCCTGCATCAAGGACTTTATCTGTGCAACAGAGTGCTCCACCGCAGCCATCGCACCCCTGGAAGGCGATCCGGCCGCCGGCACTGTTTCACAGTTGTTCATCAATCCCGATGAGTGCATCGACTGCGGAAACTGCGCCAGCGTCTGCGAGCAGAACGCAATCTTCCCCATCGACGAGCTTCCGGCTGACAAGGCGCAATTTGCCGAGAAGAACAAGGCCTATTTCAGCTAGAGCGGTTCTCTACGGCTTCGGTTTGGCTGACGGCGCCTGCGCAGCAACCGGCAAAGCGGCGGGCAACACTGCAGGCGCGGCCCCCTGGGTTGGCGCCACCGACGGCTGTTCGGGCGGCTGGGCTGTTGTTGCCGCCGGCTGTGCGGCAGGCTGAGCTGACGTTGCCGCCGGCTGCGCGAATGGAGTTACCGGCAAGGTAAGCGTTTGCACTGTCGCTGGATCGTCGCGCAGCTTGAGATAGAGGATGCCGCCGGCAGGGTGGGGCACGCTCAATTGGGTTCCCGTAAACTCCGGCGGCACATCGGTGGAGTTATCGAAGTCCGGCGTGGCCGCGATGGACGCGGCCAGGAATAGATTGGTCCCGCTCAACGTGCAGGGTTTGGCGAGGGCGCGCGGGCAGCGCAATTCCTTGAATCCGGGCAGCCGCACCAGCGAACCCAGGGGCAGCCAGTCTCCGGTGACTCCATCGGCAGCAATCACACGCACCTGAACCGGCCCAAAGGCCGAGGAACCGAAGCGCGCCAGCGGATCCAGCGTTCCCACCGCGGTCTTTGCATCTTCAAGCATCAGGCTGCCGTCGGCCAGCGACAGCACGGTTCGGAAGCTGCCGTCGACCGCGGCCACTTCCACCTTTTCGTCGCGGGGAAAGTTCGCGGGAACGCGGGACTTGAGGAAGAAGACCAGCCGATTGTCGGCGGGCAGGTCGTCCAGAGAGCCCAGATGCACCGGAGTGGGCGCGGTGGAAGAGTCATCCTGTGTGCCCTTGCTCAGCAGAGTGACCTGCGGACGCGGCGGGTCCACCGTGACCGGTACTTTGAGGTGACGGCCGTCGCGCAATTCGACCTTGGCGTCATAGTGCTTCCCCGGCTCAAGGTTGGCGGTGGTAGCGGAGGCGCTCATGGCCAACTGGTCAAAATCCTGCACGCGGTTCAGAGTGGCGGGAGTGAGCTTGATTCCGTCTAACTCGGCCTTAGCCACTTCATCCAGGCGCTTGCCTTTCAGCACCGCCTCTTCGTCGCCGGCGCTTAGCGTGAGCCGATCCAGCGAGGCGGCCTCGGCATAGGCTTTCAGGGGCAGTTTGTCGGGCTCATTCAGCCCGAATTGGTATATGTCAGATGGTTACCGGCCCCGGAGCGGCGTCCTTCAAGGGCACCGTCACTTCCAGTGCTCCGGTTTTGACGACTTCCAGGCCAGCTTCAGCGGGCTGCCACCGGCAACCTCTTCCTCCACCCGGTCAATGCAAAGCGTGCTTTCGTCCTCAAGATGGAGCGTGTCCTCGCGGCCCACCACCAGGGCAGACTGGTCTCCGCCCGCCAGGGTCCACTTGCCGGGCTGAGCCGCGTGCAGGTGGAAGCGCGGTCCCTCCCAGTCGTCAAAGCCCCACTTGCCGTGCAACTCCGCAGTCAGATTGCCCTCCGATAGAGGGGGCGCAGGATGGTCGAGGACCAGACCGCCCTGGGCCGGATCGGCCATCACCGGCAGATCCACCGCGGGGGTTTTGGAGTCCGGGCGGGGCGTAATGTGCAGAGTCAGCTCGTGGGCCAACTGGGTGGCAAAGACCAGCGGCGCACCCTCGACCGGCAGAACCAGGCCGGGCTTTTGCGCGCAAAAGCTTTCCGCCGGGTTGACCGGATGCAGCGGCGGCGGCTTGCCCTTGGCCAAGATTACCGGCGGCAGCGCAACCACCACCACCGACTTGGGATCGCGGAACGAGGGCGGCACGTTCAGGCGCAGGTTGAGCGTATCTTTCGTGGGCAGCGCCAGCGCGGGAATGTACTGAAAATGCGCCGTGTGCAGCGAGGAGAGGATCTTGGCCGTATCCACGATGGCGCCGATGTAAGGGCTATATGCGCCGCCTCCGGCCATGGGTGAGTTGCTGATCTGGTTCATCAGGTCGCTGGTTGAGCCGCTGGCCAGTTGATTGCACCAGCGATTGCGCGTTGGCGTCGTCCAGCACCAGGCCGTCAGTGTGCTGCACCAGGCAGGGAGCCTGCTGATCGCTGGGCTTGTCGAAGCATTGCTGGTCGAGCTTGATGCCCAGGCTGCGCGCGGCCTTCTCGGCGCGTTCCTTCAGCGCTTTCGGGATCGGTCTGGGAGGTCTCCTTGACCTCGGCCAGGTAGGCTTCAAGGCGCATGCGGTCCCAGCTGGCGGCCTGCAGATCCTGGGTGGCGCGGACAAAGGCGCCGGGCCGGCCGCGCACGGCGGCGCGCAGGGTGCTGAAGTCGCCGCCCGTCTCCGGGGCCAGAAAGATCAGCGCCTGCTGCGCTTCAGCGGGAACGGTGACAAACACGCCTTCTTCGCGCGCTTCGCGGGTCCAGGTTTCCACGCGGGTAAACCACTCCGGCGGCGGAGGATTGGTGGCCCCGCGCAGGAACGCGACGATCAGCACATAATGCGCGGACTGGCTCTCGGGAAGGTCGGGATGAATCCAGAGCCGGTCGCCGGGCAGCAGGTTGGGGATCTCGCCGATGGGCAGCGTGACCTCTCCCCGCTTCACATGAACATCGACCTTTGGTCCGGATAAGGTCAAAGGGCGGATCAGCGGCGTGCAGTCCGATTGAAGCCAAGAACAACAGCAACAGCAAATGCCGACAAGAGCGCATATCTCCTATTGTACGAACTCAGGCGAGGGAATGATTTACCGCGGGAGAGCAACTTTTTCCCTGAATCGGTGTCGCGGCCCGTTAACAACTTCAATTAGTTAGAGCGTTCAAATGAATTATCGGTTACACTGTTGAGTGTATAGCTTTGTGCTTTAGGGTCTAGCTACAGTTGTTCCGGAATCCATTCAGGGTTGAAGAGAGCAGCAGGAGATGGCTTTCATCAATTAAAAGCCACAAGAATACCTTGGACTTCAACCATTAATACGGAAGACGCAAAGGGCCGCGTTCGTTTAAACAATACTTGGAATGGCCCAAAGAATCTGCAAAAAACACGTTGACCAAGGCCCGCATAGGCTGCGGCTTGCCCCACGAAGTAAGACGAAATTTAAAGCTAGGGCTGCACTCTTTGGCCGGCCGTGCTCGGCACAAACCATCCTCGGAATAAAGCCATAAGGCAGACGGTGACGATTTGGGCCGCACAGCGGGCGGGAGACGCGGCATACGGAGAAGAAAGAATGAAAACGACAAAAGCTGCACAAAGCAGCGTAGATATCAGCAACCTGAGCATTCCCGATGCGGAAGAGATTATTGAAGAGGCTCTGAACGAACTGGCGTTTTCCACCGACCCCGGCCTGGCGCGGGCCCTGCAGTTCTTGGCGCCTCCCGGCTACCAGGCGATCGTGGAGTTATGCGGCGAAAACGGCCGCAGCAAGCGCCGCAACGCTTCGGCGGATACGTGGTCGCCGGAAGAGGACGAGGTGCGCATCTACTTTGAGCGCAGCGATGAAGGCGACGTTGCACCGCGCCCCATCCGCGCTCCGCGCGGCAGTGGCCAATCGCAACTACGAAGACGAAGATGACGACAGCCAGGAGGCGGTGATTCCCGCCGATCTGGACGCGCGCGTGAAGGAACTGTGCGCGGCGCTGGCCGAGGCCGAGCGGGGCGGGCACGCCTTTATCGCCCTCAAGTGGTTCCGCGACTCCTTCCTGCCGCGCAAGGCCTTCCGCTGGAATCAGCATCCCGAGTCGCGCCAGGCGGTGCTGGCCGAGGCCATTCAGCGCGGCGTCGTGATCACCAGCAAGATCGCCAACCCCAAGACCCCGGCCTATCCCACCACCACCATCCGCCTCAATCGCGCCGAAGCCGGCATCCCCGAGGAGGCGCAGCGCTTCCACCCGGTCGCGGTCCATGGCGACTCCATCGCCGAGGCCATTGAAGAGGAACGGGGGAACCAGTGAGCTGCTACTTTCTTGAAGCCACGGCCTTCGCCAAGCTCTTCGTCCAGGAGCCAGGGCACCGACGCTCTGATCCGGCTGATGGAGGCCGTCGAGGACAATCGCAAGCTGATCTCCGCCTCCACGCCGCTGGAGGTCTACGCGGCCATCCGGCGGCGCGAGCGGGCCGGGGACATCTCCGCGGAAGACGCGGCGGCCGCGCTCGACAGCCTGCGCATGGAAGCGGCGCGCATGGTGCAGCAGCCGTTGAATCCGGCAGTGCTCGAAGCCGCCCGCCAGCTTCTGGACCGCACCACGCTGCGCTGGCCGGATACCCTGCAACTGGGCGCAGCGCTGGTCGCCCGCGATATGTTCCAGGGCACGGAGATCATCTTCGTCTCCGCCTCGGCGCAGTTGCTTGAAGCGGCCAAGAGCGAAGGCTTCCACGCGATCGATCCGGCGAAAGATGCGATCGAAGTGGAGAAAGAGCGGGAATAAGGTTGCTGCGAGTTCGTTCCGGATTCGTGTCAGGGCTCGACTTTACAGGCTGCGGAAAAACTCAACCAAGGGGCCTTGTAACAAGGGCACGGCTTTAGCCGGGCCGAAAAGGTCAGCAGAATGAGCCGGGCTTCAGCCCCTGCCAGCCCACACTTTGCCAAATTCTTTTCTGTTCGGACTTTTTCCGCAGCCTGTTTAGCCCCTGAGGTATGCCGGGTGCCCCATCCTCGCGACGCTCTTGTCTTTGTCGCTAGGGTGGGGTAGCTCATCGCCTCCGGGTTTTGCAGATTATTTCCAGCATCCTGCTAGTGTGAATTCAGAACGCCATTGAGCCTTCTGAACCAATCTGTCAGGAATGTGCCAGGTCTAATATGTCAGGGATCTGCCCGGTCCGTACCAATTTGAATGTGCCACCCCCCCCAGGGGTCCTTACTCCACTTGTTTGCCTTTTATGAGACGTAAGTGATTGATTATAAATGATAATGACAAAAAATCGAAGGGCAAAAAACCAGCAAAAAACGCTTGATTTCGGCCTTTTTCCACCAGTTTTTCGCCAATTTCGGGCATGAGACGCGCGTTTCCCGAACTAAAAGGGATGGTTCAAAAGCAATAGTCCGTCCTGTAGGAGCGGATCGATGAAAAAGCTTCTACATAAATTTTCCCTTTACTCCCGCCGGAACTTATTGGCTTGGTCGAACTCGTCGCGCAGGGCTGGGGTGCGGAGGTTTTCGCGCAGGTGGGCTATGCGCTGCTCCAGGGCCTGGAGAGCGGCTTGTACGGGTTCGGTATTGGTGTAGGCGATGTCGCGCCACATGGAGTAGGGGCTGGAACCAAGGCGCGTCATCTCGCGCAGGGCTCGGCCGCCTACGTCTCTCAGCTCCGGCGCGTGGCCTACTTCTTCTTCGAGCAGCGCGCTCAGAGCCGTGGATACAAATTGCGGCAGATGGCTGACCCAGGCTACCAACTCATCGTGGCGCGCGGGGTCGAGATCGACGGTCTTCGAGCCCATGGCGACGACCAGATCGCGCCAGTCTTTTACCAATTCCGCCGCATGCGGCGAGCGCTGGCACTCTGGATCGTCCGTGAATAGCCAGACCGCACCACGGAAGAGCGCCGCATCGGCCAGCGCCGCGCCTCCACGCTCCTTGCCCGCCATCGGATGACCGGGAAGAAATGCCGCGCGATCCGGCTGGTTGAAGAGGCGTGTGCCGGCTGCGGAAATAATCGCCTTGGTGCTGCCCACGTCGGTGACCAGGTGATCGGGACCTAGAACTCCAGCCAGCTTCTCCATGAAGTCGAGCGTGGCGTAGATGGGAACGGCCAGCAGCACCACCTGGCTTTCGCGGGCTGCTTGCAAAGGGTCGGCGGCGATGGAGTCGATGGCGCCCATGGCGAGCGCTTGTTGCGCGCCCTCCGCGCCGCGGTTCCAGCCGGTGATGCTGCCGCGAAAACCTGATGCGCGCAGTGCCAATCCCACCGATGTGCCCAGCAGGCCCGTTCCCAGAATGGCGATGCGTTCGATCATGGCTCTTTCCTCGTTTCCGCCATTCTAGAACGGCGCGGAGTTAGCGATGCTAGATAAAAACTAACTCCGCTAACACGCGCGAAGCGCGGCTAACTCCGGCAGCTCCGCTACAGCGTTCTTCCCACCGCCGTCGCAATCACCCGCATCTCGCTCATCAGTTTCTCAAATTGATCCAGATACAGAGTCTGCGCACCGTCAGAGGCGGCTTTGTCGGCGTTGGGATGAATCTCGATGAGAATTCCGTCTGCGCCGGCGGCTACCGCTGCCTTGGCCATTGCGGGAACCATATCGCGGCGGCCGGTGCCGTGCGAGGGGTCGCCCACGATGGGCAAATGCGAAAGCTTGTGCACAACAGGGATGGCCGCGATATCCATGGTGTTGCGCGTTGCGGTTTCATAGGTGCGGATGCCGCGCTCGCAGAGAATCACGTCGTAGTTGCCGCCGGAGAGAATGTACTCGCTCGAAAGCAGCAGCTCTTCAATGGTGGCCGCGATGCCGCGCTTGAGCAGGATGGGCTTGCGCACCTGGCCCAGTTCGCGCAGCAGGTTGAAGTTCTGCATGTTGCGCGCGCCTACCTGGAAGCAGTCCACATAAGGCAGCATTGCCTCGATCTGCGAAATCTCCATGACTTCGCTTACCGTGAGCAGGCCGTTGGCCTGTGCGGCTTCGTGCATCAGTTCGAGGCCCGGAATCCCCAGACCCTGAAAAGCGTAAGGCGAACTGCGCGGCTTGAAGGCGCCTCCACGCAGGAAGCCGGCGCCCATGGCCTTCACGCACTTGGCAATCGTCGAAGATCTGCTCGCGGTTCTCAATGGCGCAGGGCCCGGCGATGACCGCGACCTGTTCGCCGCCGATCTTGGCTCCGTTGGGAAATTCGATAACGCTGCCCTCGGGACGAAAGGCTCGTCCTGCCAGCTTGTAAGCTGCGGTGATGCGGTGAACTGAGAGCACCCCCGGCAGCAGTTCGAACTTGGTCAGATCGAGACCGGAGGCGGGGCCAACGCCGGCCAGAATGGTCTGGGTTGCACCGGTGGTGCGGTGTACGTCGAGCCCCGATTCCACAATCACATCGATGACAGCATCGATCTGTTCTTCGGTGGCCGTTTCCTGCATAGCGACAATCATTGCTTGATCCCTGTCTCAGGCGCGCCAGACTCAGTCTTTGCGCCAGTGCCTTGGCCCGGCGTGGTCGCCTGGGCGTTCCTCTCCGATGCCAACTCGTCCCTTTGCAGGGCCCGCATCACGTCGATGATGCGCTCGTAGATATGCGTCAATTCAATGTCCGGCAAGGGGCCCTTGTTGGCCGCGCGCACGTTTGCCAGGACCACTTTTTCTCGCTGCGGTTCATACACCGGCAGCGAGGTGGCAGCCTTCAAGTGGCCGACCATCTGCGCGGCGCGTGCCCGCTCGCTCAGCAACTCGACGAGCTTGCGGTCCAGAGCATCAATTTGATCTCGCAATTCTTCCAGCGTCATTCCATCCTCGTATTGCGCCCCGGTGCGCCGGTCCTCTTTATTGGAAACTCGAACGAGCCGGCGTACAAACGGAACAAGAGTCGAATCCATTTATGCGGCGTTTGTGCCGCCTTCGGGGTTGCTTTTCACTGGGCCAGCGCCGCCTCAGGCAGGTGCAGGCCCTTGATAAATCGAGCCACCGCGCCGGGCGCCGTGCCGGGAGCAGACTGTTCGATCAACTCCACAATTGCGCTGCCCACTACCGCGGCATCCGCGAACCGGGCCACCTGTGCCACGTGTTCCGCGTTGCTGATGCCGAACCCGACGGCTACCGGCAGCGTGGTTCCGTCAAAATCGTAAATTGGCGAATGCGCTCCACCAGCGCGGCTGCATCAGAGGTCATGCTCTGCTGCTTGCCTGTTATGCCCACGCGGGAGATGGCATAAACAAAACCTTTGGAGTGAGTGGCGATGGCCTCGAGCCGTTCGTCGGGACTGGTGGGAGCGGCCAGAAAAATGGGCGCGAGCTTCACGCGGTCCATCTCGGCGAGATACTCGCCTGCCTCTTCGACAATCAGGTCGGTCACCAGCACGCCATCGACTCCGGCATGCCGCTGCCTCATCGGCGAAACTGTGCAGCCCGTAGCGCAAAATCGGATTCAGATAGCTGAAGATGACCAGGCCGGCTTGAGGCCGTTCAGCGCGAATCTCGCGGGCCAGTTGCAGCACATCTTTAAGCCGCGTTCCATGCGCCAATGCGCGCTCCATAGCTCTCTGAATTACCGGCCCGTCAGCCAGCGGATCGCTGAAGGGCACTCCCAGCTCGATCACCGCCGCGCCCGCGTCGATGGCGGCGATGGCAATCGCGCGCGTCGCAGCGAGAGATCGGGATCTCCGGCCGTCAGATAGACGACCAGTCCGGGTTTGTGGTCAAAGCGAATCGCCATCGAAACTCTAGGCTCCCTGAATCTTCAGCTCGCGGGCCAGAATGCCCATATCCTTGTCGCCGCGTCCGGAGAGGTTGACTACCAGTATTTCATGAGAGGGTAGCGTGGGAGCAAGGCGAAGAGCCTCGGCCACTGCGTGCGCGCTTTCGAGCGCCGGCAGAATTCCCTCGGTGCGGGAGAGCCTGACCACTGCATCGAGAGCGGCCGCATCGTCGTGCGAGACGTACTCGGCGCGCCCTGAATCGTGCAGCGCAGCGTGCTCGGGGCCGATGGAGGCATAGTCGAGTCCCGCTGAAACCGAGTGGGTGAGCGCGATCTGGCCGTTCTCATCTTGCAGCACGTAAGAATAGGTGCCCTGCAGCACTCCCGGCGCACCGCCGGAAAAGCGCGCCGCATGATCGCCCAATGCGGTTCCGCGGCCGCCAGCTTCCACGCCGATCAGGCGCACTTGAGTGTCGCCAATAAACTCGTAAAACGCGCCGATGGCGTTCGATCCGCCGCCTACGCAGGCGATGATTGCGGCGGGAAGGCGGCCTTCTTTCTCCAGGATTTGCTTCTTGATCTCGATGCCAATTACGCGCTGGAAGTCGCGCACCATGGTGGGGTAAGGATGCGCTCCCAGGGCGCTGCCTAGCAGGTAGTACGTCGTGCGCACGTTGGTGACCCAGTCGCGCATGGCCTCGCTGATGGCGTCTTTCAGCGTCTTCGATCCGGACGAAACGCCGCGGACCTCAGCGCCCAGCAGACCGCATGCGCAGCACGTTCAGCTCCTGGCGGGCCATATCCACCTCGCCCATGTAGACGACGCATTCGAGACCCAGCAGCGCGCATACCGTGGCCGTGGCCACTCCGTGCTGGCCCGCGCCAGTTTCAGCAATGACTCGCTTCTTGCCCATGCGCTTGGCGAGCAGTCCCTGGCCCAGCGCATTGTTGATCTTGTGCGCGCCGGTGTGGAGCAGGTCTTCGCGCTTGAGATAGATTTTGGCTCCGCCGAGTTGCTCGGTCAGGCGTTTGGCAAAGTAGAGCGGCGTGGGACGGCCGGCATAGTCCTTGAGCAGAGCGGCAAGCTCGGCCTGAAAAGCCGCATCGCTCTTCGCCGTTTCGTACTCCTGCTCCAGTTCGACGAGCGCCGCCATCAGCGTCTCCGGCACGTAGCGGCCGCCATAGACACCGAATCGGCCTGGGCGCGACTCGGATCGGGCTGCTGGAAGAATGATCGATGCCATGAAGGACTCCTGCGCTCCCAAATCTGGAAACGGGGAACTCTTCAGTGTACTAGGGTCTTGGAAAAGCTTCAGCGCTACGGTGAGTTTTCGGAACGATGAGCCGTTCACTCAACCAGTCGATTCGCGGTATAGTGGCTCCAGGAATCCAGGGCCTTCGTAGTAGGTAGTTCTGGCTGAAATCTCTCGCGGAGGCGAACGTATGTCCTTCCAAAGCAAAACGGGGTCGCTCTTATTGTTCTGTGTAGTGATGTGCTGCGGCTTAATGATTAGCAGGGCTGCCATTGGACAAAAAGAAGCAGCCGCTCTCACAGGTGAGGACCTTATCTCGCTGCTGCAGCGAATGCATGCCAATATTGTGGCCAACGATAAGCTAGCCCGGCAATACGTATGTGACGACCTGGTGAAGGAGAGCGGTTTAAACAAGAAAGGTAAGAAGATTTGGGATTACTCCGAGAAGGATGAATCCCTTTTTGTCGGAGGATTGCCGTACTATCGCATCGTCGAGGAGAATGGCAAGCCTCTGAGCGCACAACAACAGGTAACTGTACAGAAGCACCTGGATACCCTTAGCGAGTTGGGTCAAGGATTTGATTTCTCATTTGACCTGAGAGATTCTGACCCGTGCTACTCCTTTTACAGTGCATTGCCGATCTGTTGCCTCGCCACACTGTTCGAAAACCGCGTTTTGAGGCATGAGCAGATCAATGGCCGTGACAACCTGGTCATCGAGTCAGTTCCTAAGGCCAACCCTGATGCTGTCACTCCCGTAGAGAGAACCTCACTTGATTGGAAGGAGACAATCTGGATTGATGTGGGTGACTTGATGCCGACCCGTTATGAGGTAGAACTCCTGCATGACCGGAGTTATATGTTGAAAGGAACCACTGAGCGACGCGAGTTCCTTCGACAGGAGGACACATCGGATCCGAATGGTCGATCAATAGGTACGGTATGGTTGTGGCGCTTTTCGGAGGGTCACATCAGCTTGAAAGGCTCACGGGGACTTCTAGTCATAATGTTCGAAGATACTTCGTACAACTTCAAGAAATTTAAGGTAGATATGCGTTTACTGCCCGATACGGTGGGAGACGTCCCTCACCAAGGTGCGGGCCAGAAGCCTTAGTGCATCTTCATTGAAAGCCGACTGTGCCGCATTAATAAAACGCAGCACGCGCGCATTGAATGAACGCCTTCACCTTGACAGGGTCCTTGTGACCTGGCGCGGACTCTACGCCAGAGACCACATCCACTCCCCAAGGACGCAGCATTGCGATGGCTTCGGCTACGTTTTCCGGGCTCAGGCCGCCGGCGGCGATGCGGCGTTTTCGCGCTTTCGCGTTTTGGAAAAGAGCTTTGCGGGCGATTTTCCAGTCGAAGGGTGCGCCGGTGCCGCCGAGTGCCACAGCCGTGCGCGAGTCCACCAGCACAGCGTTCACATGCGGGTTCAGGTCATGCTCGGCGACCTGTTCTTTAAGCAGCTTTGCGGCTCCGGCGTCAAAGTGGATCACGCGCAGGATTCGCAATTGCGGGCCGAGAAGTTCTCGCAGCTTGGCGGGCAAGTCCGGTTTGGCGTCGAAGTGGAGTTGCACGCCGGTCAAGCCGCACTCGCGAACGATGGAGTAAATTTCGTCAAACGAGGCATCGACGAAGACTCCGATCTTTTCTACGGCTGCCGGAAGGTGCGGTACGATGGCCGCTGCTTGGGCTGCCGTTACGCGGCGCGGGCTGGGCGCAAAGACAAATCCCACTGCGTCAGCCCCGGCTTCGACGGCCAGCTGTGCGTCTTCGAGAGAAGTGTTGCCGCAGATTTTGATCCACAGACTCATGAGATCACTTCGCCTTGACGGTTGCGGGCAGCAGTTCCGCGAGCGCCGCGCCGGGATCGGGACGGCGCATCAAACTCTCGCCGATCAGGAATGCGTCAAACCCCGCTGTTCGCAATTGTGTAAGGTTTTCCGCGGTTGAGATGCCGCTTTCGGCCACGCGCACGACTGCTGCAGGAATCTGATTCACAAGTTGGAGCGAAGTCTCCAGGCGCACGTCAAAAGTTTTGAGGTCGCGGTTGTTCACGCCAATGGCATCCGCACCGGTTTCGCCCAGAGCACTGAGCACACGATCGAGTTCGTCCGCGGTATGCACCTCGACCAATACGTCGAGCGAAAAACCGTTGGCCACGAGGGCAAAGCGCTTCAGCTCCGCATCCGTCAGCGCGGCAGCTATGAGCAGTATCGCGTCGGCGCGGTGGGCCCGGGCTTCGACGATCTGGTACTCGTCGACCACAAAATCCTTGCGCAAGCAGGGCAGCTTTACGGCCGCTGAAGCCAGTTCCAGGTTGCGCAGGCTGCCCTGAAAAAATGGCTCATCTGTAAGCACCGAGAGCGCTGCTGCCCCGCCAACCTGATAACGCCGGGCCAGCCACTCCACATCAAAGTCAGCGCGAATAAGGCCTTTGGAGGGCGACGCTTTCTTGATTTCGGCAATGACCGCGGGGCCTTTAGCCGCCTGACGGCGCAAAGCCGCTGCCCAGCCGCGCGGATGGTGTAAAGCTGCACGCCGCTCCAGTTCGGTCAGAGGCACAAGCTTCCTGGCGGCTGCAACCGTGGCACGGGTTGTGACTAAAATTGTATCCAGAACGGTAGACATGCTCTGGGTCGAGTATACGAAAGGAACCGCAATCGGCATTGTTAATTTGCGTTGCTCGACGCCTGTGAACTCATGCGACAATTTAGGTATAGCCTGAGTTAGTTAAAAAGGCGCGAAAGTGGCGGAATTGGCAGACGCACCAGACTTAGGATCTGGCGGAGCAATCCATGGGGGTTCGAGTCCCCCCTTTCGCACCATTCCTTTTGTAAGCCGTTTTAAATAAGTGGTTTATGAGCGACTAAGGGGGCTTCTAACAGTCTTCCTGGCATTTTCCAAAAGAACGGACAGCCTGAGGTTTCTCCAAACCAAGTATTGGTTTCAAGAGAAGAAACCCTGATGAACCGTACAGCCCTGTTATGCAAGTACACTAAGATGCCGACCGAGTGGCGCTAGAAGATGTAACTCTCCCGCTGGAGAGATTATGGGACCTTGTCATCTAAAAGAAGCAACGAATTCTAATCCATTAAAATACTCACGCTCTGGAAATTGGCTCAAAGTAAACTAGTTACACTGTGTTCAACAGCACCGGCTAGGGAGTCCATGCAATTTTCTGCCCGTTAAAGCACAGTTATACCAATGATGACAGATATTGTCGTCTATTTACGCATGACTGCGTCTATTGGCTGCACGAAAGTTGTAGTTATGGTTTATACCTAACTTCTGACATCACTTTCATCGAGAAGGGCTTCCCAGATCATATGAGCACGCAAAATGTTATAGGGATTCGTATTGCTCCAGACAAAGTAGCTCAGCTGGACCAGATAGCCAAGTCCACAAGCCGTGATCGCAGCTACTTGCTCAACGAGGCAGTGGATGCGTACCTCAGTTTGGCAACTCTTGTCGAAGGAGGCATTGAACCTCCCCGGGAGCGAAAACTGATTTCCGACACCGATGCCGGCGCGAAGGCCCGCTCCCGGATGCCGGAGAAGACTGCAGAGGCGAATTCAGTCAATAGATCGCTGGGCGCGTCAGAGCCGGCGGTTCCGCTTATGCACGCCGGTCCTTATATGTTTCTTTCTCCACCTTCGCTGCCCGTCGTTAAAGTGGAGGCTCCGTTCAGGGTTCAGTTGCCGACTCTTCTTCCTGGAACGTCAGACGCCAGGTTACTGGTTTTTCTTAGCGCCAAGGGCGGTTCCGGAGTTACCACTCTCGCGTGCAATTTTGCCTTGTCACTGGCCCAGGAATCCGGAAAGAGGATTTTATTTATCGATCTCAATCTCCCCCTTGGAGATGCAGCGATTGACCTCGGGATCAAGTCTCGATTCTCGACCATGAACGCGTTTCAGAATCTCGGCCGGCTGGATTCCAGATTTCTCTCCACGTTGCTGGAGCGGCATAACTCAGGGTTATACGTGCTGGCGGCTCCCAGCGAACTGGCGGCTGCCGAGGAAGTCTCCCGCGAGGCCATCGACAGGCTGCTTGCGGTGGCCCGTCAAGAGTTCGATTATGTAGTGGTCGATGCGGGATCGCGACTGGATGCGAAGCACTTCCTGTCCTTCGATCAAACCACCACCATCTACCTCGTCACGCAGATTGGCGTTCCCGAACTGCGCAACTCCAATCGCCTGATTTCGGAGTTTCCCGTCCTCGGCGGCCCTAAGCTGGAAGTTGTGATCAACCGATTCGATCGCCGCTCCCAGGCAATCGATGACCAACATGTTGCCAATGCCCTCACCCGGCCTCCCCGCTGGAAGATTCCCAACGACTATGCCGCGGTGCGGCGGATGCAGAACACCGCCACTCCGCTCATGGATGAAAACTCGCCCATTTCGAGAACCATCCGGCAAATGGCCATCTACGTTTGCGGACGGTCCGGTGATTCGGAAAAGAAAAGGGGCATCAGCATCTTCGGATGGAAAGTCTCCCACGTCTAAAAGAGCTTTTCCGGCTCCCGAGCCGGGATGAACCGAGCTGGTCACTAGGCAACTCCGGGTAATCCACCCCTCAGCGGCGACAACTCTCACTTTTCGCCATTCAATGGCGTGCATCCACTGTTGTTAGTTTCCCAGCATTTCCTGGCGTTTTTGAGGGATCGAGTATCCCAAGAATCTCAATGTTGCTGGAAAAACTTCGATGTTGTGCGCCAAATCTCTCTTTTTGACTTGCTTCCCTTGCACCTATTTTTTGCAGTTTTGTGGAGGAAACTTTAGGGCGTCCGAAATAGGTTCCCCTCGTTCGCGCCCATTAATCATACCGGTCTCCTGATCCGGCCGGCATGCACAGGGACACGGACGTTTTTGCGCCGGCGGGAGTAATCTGGTAAGACAATGAGCCCATCCGCGCAACAGCCCAAAGTGAATCTTGAGCAGACCCCCGAATTCCGCGAGTCCTATGCCAACAGCGTGCAGGTGCGCGTAAGCGTGTGGGATTTTCAGCTTGTCTTCGGCCTGGCTTCGAGCGAAAGCCCTGAGCAGGTAACCATCCGCAACCACGATGCAATTTTTCTGAGCCCGCAGCAGGCCAAGGCGCTGTGGAACGTGCTGGGGCAGAATCTTGCCCAGTATGAGCAGGCCTTCGGGGTGCTGAACCTGGAGCCGCACGGGCCACAACTTTCCGCAAGGGCCGGTTAACTAAACTTAGAGAGCACGAACCAATCTCTGGAGCGATCGCTTGCGCTCAAAAAGACTCATGCAGCCGCGGCTGGACGCGCCGTTGCCCCTGTGGATGATTTTTCCGGTGATCTTTGCGGCGCTTTATGCCAGCCACTTTACGCTGCTGCGCCTGCCCTACTACTGGGACGAGGCCGGCTACTACATTCCTGCGGCGTGGGATTTTTTCCGCACCGGCTCGCTGATTCCCATCACCACGCTGACCAACGCTCATCCGCCACTGCCCAGCATTTATCTGGCGCTATGGTGGAAGCTCTCCGGCTTTTATCCCGAGGTGACGCGCGAGGCGGTGCTGATGGTGGCTTCGCTGGGACTGCTGGCGGTTTGGCGGCTGGCGATGCGGCTGGTGGGCGTGCCCGCGGTTGCTTTCTGGACCGTGGTTCTCACCGGGCTTTATCCGGTCTGGTTTGCGCAGAGTACGCTGGCCAATGCGGATATTTTTGCCGCGGCCTGCACGCTCTGGGGGCTGGTTTACGCTCTGCCGGGCAGGGATCGGGAGTGGTTCCCCAAAGAACTGGGTTGCGGCGTTGTGGTTTGCCGCGGCTGCTCTATCGAAAGAGACGGCGATTGCCGTTCCGCTGACGCTGGCCGCGATGAACGTCGTGGAGGGTTTCAGGGTTGCGCAGCCGGCTCGGATGAGGCTTTGGCGCCAAGCGGCGTGGCTGGCGAGTTGCGTGGTGCCGCTGGCCGGCTGGTACGCGTGGCACTACGCGAAGACCGGCTTCCTCTTCGGCAATCCGGAGTTTTTGCGCTACAACGCTGAGGCCACGCTTTCGCCGATGCGGTTTTTGGCGGCATTCGGCCACCGCGTGCTGCACCTGACCGCGCACATGAACCTGTTTGTGCCGGTGCTGATGACGGTTGCGGCGCTGCTGCTGGACCCCAGGAAGGACGCCGAGGGCAATGAGCGGGCGGCGATCGGTACTCCCGCTTTGCGGCGCATTTTTCTTCTGCTTTTGGTCAATGCGGTGCTCTTCAGCGTGCTGGGCGGCGCGCTGTTGACGCGGTATCTGCTGCCTATGTATCCGCTGGTGCTGCTGGTGGCGGTTTCAACGTTTTACCGGAGGGTTCCTTATTGGCAGGGGCTGGCGGCGTTTTCGGCGGCGGCGTTTGTGCTGGGGCTGTTCATCAATCCGCCTTACGGCTTTGCTCCGGAAGACAACCTGGCCTATGCGCACGTGGTGCGGCTGCACGAGGCCGGCATTGCCCAGCTGAACGCACGCTATCCCGGCGCAACGGTGCTCACAGCGTGGCCGATGAGCGACGAGCTCAGCCGTCCGGAACTTGGATATCTGAAGCAGCCGTACGAGGTTTATCCGCTGAAGAACTTTACCGCCGCGTAGATTGCCCAAGCCGCGGCGGAGCCGGAAAAATTTTCGGCGGCGCTGGTTTTTTCCACGCAGATCGATCCGGAGTCGCGGATCTTTACTTTGGGCTCTGAGAGCAAAGTGATGGACGAGCGCTACTTCGGCCTGCACCACGATCTGCCGCCGGAGGAGATTGCCCGGGAGCTGGGCGGCACGCTGGTTTGGAAGCAGGAAGACCAGGGGCAGTGGATTGCGCTGATCCGGTTTAATCGGCAATTCGAGGCAGCGCTGCGGATGCTGGATCGTCCACGGTAGCCGACGCCAGTGCGCCCCACCGCCTATAATCAGCCTGTCGTGCATACTACTATTTTTTCTCGATTACGCCTGGGCTGGCAGTTGGCCGCTGCTTTGGGAGTGAGTGTTGCGTTTGTCCTGACCATGACGGCGAAAGCCCGTGGGCAGGCGGCCACGGAGAGCGGGCGCATTCTGCTGGTGCTGCCGTTTGATAACCGCACCGGACAGCCGAGCCTGGAGTGGATTCGCGAGGCGGCGCCGGAGGTTTTGACCAGCCGGTTTGCTTCGGCGGGCTTTGCACCCATGAGCCGCCAGGACCGAAGGTATGCTCTGGACCACCTGGGGCTGCCCGAGGGCTTTCATCCCTCGCGGGCTACGGCGTTGAAACTGGCCGAGACGCTGGATGCCGACTCGATTATTGTGGGCAGTTATGTGACCGATGGAACAGGGATCGTGGCCGAGGCGCAAATTGTGGACGTGCCCCACCTGAAAATCAGCGCGCCGGTAACCGCCCGAGGCGAGATGCGCGACCTGGTTGCGGTCTTTGATTCGCTGGCCTGGAAGGTGACCCGGCAGCTCGACCCTGGCTTCAAAGGCACCGAGGAAACTTTTGTGGCCGCCGGCAAGGGGTTGCGGCTGGATGCATTCGAGCAGTACATTCGCGGCATTACGGAGCCGGACCAGGACGAACGGCTGCGCCATTTGCGGCTGGCGGTGAAGCTTAGCCCGGAGTTTGGGCCGGCGTGGATGGCGCTGGGACGCGAGGGCTACAGCGGCCAAAAGTACGACGAGGCCGCGGAGGCATTTGCCAAAGTGGGACACGGCGATCCTGACGCATTGGAAGCAGGCTTTTACGGGGGGCTGTCGCTAATTTTTTCCGGCGACTACGATAAAGCTGAAGCTGCCTTTGCCGGCGTGGCTCGCGTCCTTCCTTTGGCAGAAGTGGTTAATAATCAGGGAGTTGCGGTGAGCCGGGAGGGGCAAGACGGAAGCGCGCTCTTTCGCCAGGCCGTGGCTGCCGACCTCAGCAACGCCGATTATCACTTCAATCTGGCGGTGAGCCTGAAGCGTCGTGGAAATGCCGCCGAGGCAATGACTGAGCTGGCGCAATGCTTGACGCTGCGTCCCAACGACAGCGAGGCTCAGGAACTGAATGAGTTATGGAAAGAGCCGGCGGGAGTGAAGACCGCGGGGATCAAGGTGAGTCCAGTTGCGGAGCTAAGGGCCGACCCGCTGGAACGCATTGCGCGCAACTTTAACGCTGTTGCCTTCCGCCAGGCTGCGCTGATGATGGATCAGATGGCGGCATCACGGCTGGCTGTGCTCACGCCGCGCGAACGGGCACAGATGCTGGCTGGCCAGGCCAGAGACTATCTTGACCGCGGGCTGTTGCTTGAGGCCGAGCGGCTCTACCTTTCTGCCGTGGGTGCCGATGGCAAAGTGGCTGAGGCGCACGAGGGGCTGGCTGAGGTGCGCGAACGAACCGGCGATGCCGAGGCGGCTCGCAAAGAAGCCCACGCGGCATTGAGACTGGAACCCTCGGCCGATGCGTATTTAGTATTGGGCCGACTTGATCTGGCGGAAGGTCACATGGACGACGCAAAGCAGGAAGCTGAAGCAGCCGTCAAACTGGAACCGGCGAACCCGGCAGCGCAGGAGCTTCGCCGGCAGATCGCGGTCAGTGGAGGACTGAAGAGGTAGGGTCGAAAGGCCCTTGAAGGAGCAAGCGATGGTTCAGCGTATGAACGGATTTGCTGCACTGATTGGTTTGATTGCGGCCTTTGGGCTCAGTTCACCTGTACCGGCTCAACAGCCGCTTGTGGACAAGCTGGTTCTTTCCGATACCATCCAGCCAGTGACGCAGGGACTGCTGGAGCGGGCCATTGCGCAAGCCAATTCCGACGGGGCCCAGGCGCTGCTGGTCGAACTGGATACGCCGGGCGGACTTTTGGACTCGACCCGCACCATGGTTGGAGCGATCCTCAGCTCGCGAGCTCCGGTGATTGTCTATGTGGCTCCTGCGGGGGCTCGTGCGGGATCTGCCGGCTTCTTCCTGCTTGAGGCGGCGGATGTGGCTGCCATGGATCCCGGCACCAACGCCGGAGCGGCTCATCCAGTGAGTGAGTTCGGGGAGAAGCTCAGCGATACCATGAACCAGAAGGTAGAGAACGACGCGGAGGCATTTCTGCGCTCCTACGTTACCCGGCGCGGCCGCAACGCCGAGGCCGCGGAGGCGGCCGTTCAATCGTCCCACTCCTATACCGCCCAGGAGGCGCTGGACCAGCACCTGATTGACCTGCTGGCGACCAGCGACACGCAACTGCTGGCAGCCTTGAACGGCCGCGAGATTACCCGCATGGACGGGACAAAGCTGACCTTGCATTTGGCCGGAGCGCGGATTGAAACGCTGCGTCCCACGATGCGCGAGCAATTGCTGGGCTGGTTAGTGAATCCCAATATCGCCCTGCTGCTCCTGGTAGGCGGAGCGCTGTTGATCTACCTCGAATTCAATGCGCCTGGAACGATCGTTCCCGGCGCGCTGGGCACGCTGATGGTGCTGCTCTCCATCTTTGCACTGGATCTGTTGCCTATCCGATTTACGGCCGTCCTGCTGCTGATTGCGGCGTTGGTTTTGTTGCTGCTCGAAGCCAAGTTTGGCGGTCATGGAGTGCTGGCCATTGCAGGCATCGTCTGCTTGACCTTTGGAACGCTTACGCTGGTTGCCGCGCCCGTGCCGGAACTTGGCATCAGCCCATGGGTGGCCTTCGCGGTCAGCGCGGCTTTTGGGTGCATTACCGTCTTTCTGGTCCGACTGGCGGTGCGCGCCCGCCACAGGAAGTCGCGCCTGGGCGTCGATGCCTTGGTGGGCAGCAAGGCCACAGCCATGGAGCCGCTGGCTCCCGAGGGCCATGTGCTGGTGGAGGGAGAGATTTGGCGCGCGGTGGCCAGCGAGCCGGTAGCCGCCGGCAGCACGCTGCGCGTCGTGGGCCATGAGCAGTATCTGTTGCGCGTGGCTCCGGCAAATCCAAAAGAATTGCCTGAAGCCCGCGCATAAACTGGTTGGAGTACAATCCGCAAGTAAGTGAGGGAAGTCCAATGTTTGATTCGATGCTGACTACATTTGGCATTATCGGTGCCATCCTCGTCCTCTATGTGCTCAACTGCATCAAGATTCTCCGCGAGTATGAGCGCGGAGTGATCTTCACCTTGGGCCGCGTTTCGACACAGCCTTACGGGCCGGGCTTTATCTTTGTTTTCCGGCCAATCCAACAGATGGTGCGCATCTCGCTGCGCCAGGACGTGCTGGAGGTACCGCCCCAGGACGTGATTACCCGCGACAACGTCACCATTAAGGTGAACGCAGTGGTCACGCTCTACGTGGTGAACCCTAACGACGCGGCCATCAAGGTGGCCAACTACGTTTACCAGACCTCGCAGTTGGCGCAAACCACACTGCGCACGGTGCTCGGCGAGGTCGAACTTGACGAGTTGCTCAGTCATCGCGACAAACTGAACGTGCGCATCCAGTCCATCATGGACCAGCGCACCGAACCGTTCGGCGTAAAAGTGGTCTCTGTCGAGGTCAAGCAGGTGGACCTGCCCGAGCAGATGCAGCGCGCTATGGCCAAGCAGGCCGAGGCGGAGCGCGAAAAGCGGTCGAAGATTATCCATGCCGAGGGTGAGTTCAACGCCGCACAAAAGCTGGTGGACGCCGCCGCGCTACTGGCCACCGAGCCGATGACTCTGCAGTTGCGCTACCTGCAAACGCTGACCGAGATCGGCGTGGAGAAGAACACAACCATTGTTTTCCCGCTGCCTCTGGAGATGATGACGCTCTTCAACAAGCTCGGGGCAACGGCCAAAGCGGCGGCTGAGAAGCAGTAGAAACCGCCTAAGAGTGGTAGGCGAGATTGAAGGGGACGCGCCTGAAGCTCGTCTCCTTCATCAACGATGCCGGGAGACATGGGGACAGGGTATGAGTGGAGTTTTTGACGACGAGGAGCTTGAACCGGAGCAACCTCGGCGCGACACCGAACTCACGTTAAGCTCCATGATGCTGCTGGCCATCTTTTTTGGCCTGGTGCTGATCTGCGGGCTCTGTTTCGGCCTGGGATATTCCCTGGGCCATCGTGGTTCGCAGCAGGCTCTGACGGCCGGGCAGACTTCGGCCGGCGCTCAAACAACTTTGCAGGCGGACATTTCGCGGCCCAAACCTTCGGCAACCGCACCAACCGGCGCCGCGCCGGAAAAACAGAGCGTGGTGGTCGATCTGCCGCAGTCCGCGACACCGGACGCCGGTCCTGCGCCGTATGCACAGAGTTCTGAGCCGGTCCAGCCTCAGGTACGGCCCGCACTGCCTGCCGTTGCCGGCATGGCTCCGACTGCACAGCCAGCGAAATCGCCCTCAGTGGCTCCGGCAATGGCTCCAGCGGGCCCGCTGATGGTGCAGATTGCGGCTGTCTCCCATCAGGAGGATGCCGATGTGCTGGTCAGCGCATTGCGCAGCCGTGGCTATGCGGTCGCCGCCCGCCGCGAGGCCGTGGATGGAATGATTCACGTGCGCATCGGCCCGTTCAGCAGCCGCGACGCGGCCAACAAATGGCGGCTGAAGTTGCTGGGCGATGGTTATAACGCGGTGGTGCAGCCGTAAAAATGTAGCCCTTGGAAATTTGCGTGGTGAATCGGTTTGCAACAATAAACCTTGTTGTCATGGTTGGTTATTTAGCGAGAGGCCACAGAGCATGAAAGAAAAACGAGTCCAAACGATATCGAGGAAAAGCGAAAAAGTTAGCCCTATCGGTCGTTGTTTTATGCGAGCTCATGATAGGGAGATAGTGAAGTCGGGAAAGATTAGTTACGACGAATCTTTGCGAAATCTTCAGATGCTGGAGGCTTTTTTTGTAAATGCGCTGAAAGAGAAACCCAAGGATGCTCTTGAGATAAAACGTAGAATCGCTGAAAGTCGTCTTGATCTGGCACTTAGGAAGAACTGCAGTGTTGCTGTTTGTCGGGCCCGACTGAAGGCTTTGTCGCATTTAGGGTTCACCAGTCTGGAGAGAAAGGCTCTCTTTCACCTGATATATGCAAGAGGTGCATTAGCGAGAGGCCATAATCGCGCGGCTAAACGAGTATCTGTGGCAATTATTGAGGAGCTTGAAAATTCGCTGAAGAATCGTAAGAGCCGACCTGAAAAGCAAATGCTCGCGGTGGCGAGAAATTTCTTGGACAGTTTCGATGGAATATGAATTGAAAAGCAGTTTCAGTTGGGCAGTCTGAATTTCTACCCCCGCATCCACTCCGGCAGGCCTGAAGCGATTGCACTTCGCACTGCTTCAAGCAGTTCCTCACGAGTGGCAAAGTCGGCTGGGTATAAAGGCGCATGGAAAATGATGTGCGCCGTTCCCGGCTTGATGCCAAAGCTGCCTTTCGACATCAGCGTCTCAGTCCCGTAGATCGAAACCGGAATGCACGGCGCGCCGGTTTGCATCGCCAGGTAGAACGGTGCCCTTTTTGAAAGGCAGCATGCGCCCGTCTTTGGAGCGCGTGCCCTCAACGAAAGTAGTAATGTGGACGCCCTTGCTCGAGTACACGCTTTGCCGCCCCTACGCTCTCTTGCGCTGTGTGGGCGCTTCCCGTGCGGTCCACCGGGATGAAGCTGCCCAGTTTGAGGCAGTAGCCGAAGATGGGAAGCTTGAAGAGAGCGCGTTTGGCAAAGGCAGCCGTGCGCCCCGGAATGCGCGGAATCAAAGCGGGCGGATCGAGGTTGGAGACGTGGTTGGCCATGAAGATGCAGGCCTGGCCGGCGGGAACATTCTCGCGCCCTTTCACTAGCACGCGAATGCCGGCGGCGCGGAAACCGGTGCGGACAATGAAACAGGTTACAGAGTAGAGTGGCCGCACGTTGCCGGTGACAAGCGGCCAGCGGAATGAAGATCACTGCCGAGGGAATGCTTAGAACGAGAATGATGACGAATACGTAGAGCGAAATAATCATGAAGTTTCCGTTAGAGATCTGAAGATTTGTTTTACCGCTGCGCAGGTACTGAGCATCGAAACATTTTTTTAAGTCCGCATCCACTCCGGCAGCCCGGAGGCGATGGCCGTGCGAACCGCCTGCATCAATTCTTCGCGCATGGCGAAACTGGTTGGGTCGATGGGCGGATGAAAGATTACGTGCGCGGGTCCGGGATGCATGCGCAGGCTGCCTTTGCCCAGAATTTTTTCCGTTCCATGGATGGAGACCGGGATGCACGGCGCGCCCGCTGCCATGGCCAGGAAGAATGGGCCTTTTTTGAAGGGCAGCATGCGGCCATCCGGCGAGCGGGTGCCTTCAACAAAGGTGGTGATGTGCACGCCCTTGGCCAGCACGCACTGAGCCGCGGCCACGCTTGCCTTCGCGTCAGCCGCGTTGCCGGTGCGGTCCACGGCGATGAACTCGCCCTGGCGGAAACCGGTGCCCAGGATGGGCAGCTCCATCAGCGAGCGTTTCATGAAGGCCGAGGTGCGGCCGGGAATCAAGCGAGATCAGCGCGGGCGGATCGAGGTTGGAGACGTGGTTCGACATGAAGATGCAGGCCCGGTCGCTGGGTACGTTCTCCAATCCTACGGTGCGAAAGCGCACACCGGACAGGCGGCAACTGCTGGAGAGCATGAAGCGCGTGCCTTTATAGAGCGGCAGCACGTTGCCCGTCAGCCAGCACCAGGGAATAAACAAAATAGCGGTTGGAATTCCGGTGACGACCATGGTGGCCATGAAGATGAATGAAGAAAACATGAATGCCTCTAGCCTTATGCCTAGCTGTCTCCGGGAAATCGCTCCCTGAGGCGCACAGGAAGTTTCTCATAAATTCCGTCGAAGCCACCATTCGATAGGATCGCGACCACGTCACCGGGTTGGAGCTGGGGTGCAATGCTGTTTACGATCGCCTCCACATCCGGGAAGACTTCGGCTCCGGTTCCGGCCTCATTCAGCGCGCGTACCACATCTTCCGGGTTGAGCCGTTCGGATTCCGGAATGCGCTGCTGCTGGTAGACTCCGGCCAGAAGGACGCGGTCGGCCATGCGCAGACTCTCGATCAAGTCCCCTTCGAGCACTTTGCGGCGTAGGGTGTTCGAGCGCGGTTCGAGAATTGCCCAGAGGCGCGACTGCGGATAGACGGAGCGCAGAGCGCGCAGTGTCTCGCGAATGGCGGTGGGATGATGTGCGAAGTCTTCGATTATCGTGATGCCGCCGATTTGGGCGCGCACTTCCAGCCGCCGCTTCACGCTCTTGAATGTTGCGAGCGCCTCTTGAATTGCCTCTTTGCTGATGCCCTGATTCAAAGCCAGGGCGGCCGCCGCAGTTGCGTTCAGAGCGTTGTGCTCGCCGGCGAGGTTCATCTCCAGCTCGGACCACAATGCTCCGTTGTGCCAAACTTCCCAGCGGTTGAGGCCGTTTTCATGCCGCAGGTTGCGGATGCGCCAGTCTGCTTCGACGCTGAAGCCGTAACGCTCCACGTGACAGAGCGCATTGCTTACGCATTCGTTCACGTTTTCGCTGCCGTCGTAGGCCACGATCAAGCCTCGCCGCGGAACCAAATTCACCAGGCGTTTGAATGCGGTTTTGACTGCTTCAAGATCGGCATAGATATCGGCGTGGTCGAATTCAACGTGGGTCAGGATCAGAGCATCGGGAAAGTAGTGAAGAAACTTGGGACCCTTATCGAAGAAGGCGGTATCGTATTCGTCGCCCTCCACAATAAAGGTGTGTGTAGGACATAACTGAAAGCTGGTCGAAAAGTTTTCCGCCACGCCGCCGATGAGAAACGACGGCTCCAGTGCCGGGTTTTCGCGCGCGGCGACCTGGTAGATCCAGGCCAGCATGCTGGAGGTGGTGGTCTTGCCGTGGGTTCCGGCTACCACCAGCGATTCGCGCCCCAACAGAAACTCTTCGCGCAGCAGTGCAGCCATCGAGGTGAAGGGAATGCGTTCGTCGAGCACGCACTCTACCTCGGGGTTGCCGCGAGAGAGCGCATTGCCAATTACGACCAAATCCGGAGCGGGATCGAGATTTGCCTCCGCGTAGGGCTGCATTACCGGAATTCCCAGTTCACTTAGCAGATCGCTCATGGGCGGATAGGCAGCTTTATCCGAGCCAGTGATGCGATGACCCTGCAACTGTAAGAGGCCGGCCAGGGAGGCCATGGCCGTGCCGCAGATTCCGCTGAAGTGAATATGCCGGAGGAGTTTTGTCAAAGCATCACCGCCGACGAGTCCCAATGATCATCTGTTCGCAGTTCACTATCCACGGTTCCCTATTCCCTATTCCCTATTCCCTGTTTTTTTACCGCCGGTTCCAGCAAGCGAAGTTCAGACTGGCTGGCGGCGCGCAACTCGGCTTCCACGCCGAGTGTGAGAGTCACATTCTGCCGCGTAACATGGCCGCAGCGAAGGCCGATGGCGATGGGGCCTTTGAAATTTTCGAGCACGCGCAGAATAGCCTCATCGAGCAGGCCGGGAGGCGCGCCCGCTGAGACGCAATCAAGCATCTCACCAAAGACGATGCCGCGCACACCATCCAGTTTGCCCGCCTCTCGCAGTTGCCAGAGCATGCGGTCAACCTGGTAGGGCCTGGCGTTCACGTCTTCAAGAAAAAGCAGCTTGCCTTCGGTCTGCGGCTCGTAGGGCGTGCCCAGCAGCGAAACCAAAACGCTGAGGCAGCCTCCGTAGAGCGTGCCTTTTGCCTGGCCGGTGCGCAAAGTGCGCATGCCTTCTGCCGCGCCGACGGAATAAAGCTGGCCGGAAAATGCGGCTTGCAGGCTTGCCAGATGAACGCCGTCTTCGCGTGAGAAATCGGCCGAGAGCATGGGGCCGTGGAATGCGGGCAGCTCAATCTGGTCAAGCAGCCAGAGTTGCAACGCAGTGAGGTCACTGGAGCCGACGAGCGGTTTGGCGCTTTCGGCGATCAGATCGAGATCGAGCCCATCGAGGAGATAGTTTGAGCCGTAGCCGCCGCGAGTGGAAAAGATTGCGCGGACCTCATCATCGGCAAAAGCATGATGCAAATCGCCGAGGCGCATCTCGGGCGTCCCTGCAAAATAATGCGGTCCGCGGGCGAGAAGATGCTCGGAGGCGCGCGGTGTGTAGCCGATCGTGCGCAGGGCCTCGAATCCGCGTTCCACTCGCTCGGCCTGCGGCGTGGAAGCTGGAGAGACTACAGCAACGACGGCATCGCCGGGAACGGGGGATGGTTTGAGCAGGTCGATCATTCTTAGAAAGCCTCGCCGCGTGCAATCAACGCCGCTGGGCCGGTCAGCATCAACTCCGTGCCGGATTCGTCCCAGGCTACGGTCTGCGCGCCGCCGGGCGCTACTACGGCGAGCGGCGAGCGGCAACCGTTGAACTTAAGAGCCGCTGTAGCCGAGGCGGAGCTGCCCGTGCCGGAAGATGTGGTCGGTCCTACGCCGCGCTCGAAGATGCGAATTTCGATCTCTGTGGAGCTGATGACGCGCACAAACTCAACATTGGTTTGGTTGGGAAAGTCGGGATGAAAGCAAATCTCGGCGCCGATCGCGGTCCAGGATTTTTCGCCGACCGCGAACTCAGCATTATCCACCACGATCACGAAGTGTGGATTGCCGGTGGAGACCTCGATGCCTGAGATCAGAAGGCCGTCAGCCAGAGCGACGGTGCGTTGCGCGAATGTGGGAACGCCCATTCCAGCGGTTACTTCCACGGTAAATCCATTGCGCTTGCTGACTGAATTTATCCGGCACTCGCGAAAACCAGCATCAGTTTCTATTTCGAGAACATCGCCGGAATTGAAACCGCGTTCGTGCGCCATCCACGCAGCCGCGCAGCGGGTGCCGTTGCCGCTGATCTCAGCGATGGAGCCGTCTGCATTGTGCAGACGAATGCGGCCTGACTTCGGCCCAGTCCAGCTGAAGAACTCAATGCCGTCGGCCCCGACGCCTGTATTGCGAGCGCACAGCCGCCGCGTAATTTCAGCCCGGTCGGCGCCGCGGGCCGCGTCTTCCGTCACGATCAGAAAGTCGTTTCCACAGGCGTGGGCTTTGGTAAAGGCAATCAATCTTCCTCCCGAATGCGCAAGCTTACGAGCACCGCGATTCCAGGCAGCCCGTTGATGGTCTTCGTTTGAGCGAATTGTGCCGCGTGAATGCTCATTGGATTACCTTGACCGATGCTAACACCGTGCAGGTTGGCTTGTTTAGGCCTAACGAGCCTGTTGCACTGGAGGAGTACCGGTGACGTAAATCGTTGCCGGGGGCTGGTCTTTGGCCGTAAAGCGGCGGAGCGCGGTCAGACCGGCTGGATGGGCGTGCACTGCGCGGTCCACCTCGTCGCCGTCGAAAGTTACAACGATGGCCGCTTGGGCGGAGGGTGCGGCCAGTGCATCGCGATAAATTTCAAGGTCGCTTTCGTTGATGGTTTGGCGAAGCGGAATGCCTGTGAGCGCCACGATCTCGGGATAGGCCGAAGTATCCATCAGAATCACGCTGCCCGGCTTCTCGGCGAGTAATTGACGCAAGGCAGGTGGAATCTGAAGATCGTAGGGCCGCCGCGCCTCGACGTTCTTAGTGCTTTCCACGTAAACCAGTGGGTGCTCGCGCACCATTGCTATGGCATTTAGCGCTAGGATTGCAAAGAGGAAGCTGACAACAATCTTTGCCCACGACGGTTTGAAGTCCTTAACCGCGACGATCACTAATTGCGCTGCAAAACCCAGTCCCAGCGCCAACGCTGGCAGCAGCTCCAACCCGTAGCGCGAGTTATACCAGGAGTGAGGCCACCAGACCGGCAGAAAGATGGGCACCGATCCATAAGCTACCGAGTATGCATAGAAGGCAGCGGGCAGCCACAGCAACATCGCCCATTGAAAGGAGCGGCGGCGTGCAATGATCCAGCCCCACGCCGTTCCCAACAGGCTCAACGACAGCAGCACTTTGCCCCAGGCCGCGGCGGCTGCGTCCAGCTCCGCTGCTTTCATATAAAAGATCAGTGCGACCCACGGATTGTGCCAGCCCGGGTGCGGCGGGAATCCTGGGCGCCGCAGTGCGTATCTCGATGGCCCTGGCGGAGTAGGGTCCGCGAAGAAAGTAAAGCCAGTCGCCGAATGCCGCTGCGTTATAAATGAACCACGCCAGCGGCGCGGCGGCCACCAGAATGCTCGCAAGCCAGAAGCCGCGCGAACGCAAACCATCGCGGCGCATCAGCACAAGACCCACGCACCCCCAAGCCAGCATCGCCAAGATCCAGCCGTCATAACGCGTGAAGACGGCGGCAACGAATGCGGCCGCAATCCAGATTTGCAGGTGGCCGGCTCGAATCGGGTCTGAGTCCAGTGCGGCTTGCCACTCCACCAGCCAGAGAACAATCCAGATCGTCTCGCAGATAAATAGTGGCTCGACCATCGCCGTTGTTTGCAGGTAGAGCAGATTTGGATTGGTGGCGAAAAAGGCCAGCGTCAGAGCGGCGGCGGCTGGAGGGAGCCAGCGCCGGGCCAGGCGATAGATGCCCGCGCAGCCGGCGAGATAAGCAAGAGCCGATGGAATCACGCCGGCGAAACCGCTGGCCCACCAGCTATAGACCTGAACAAAGGGAATCAGCAGCAAGATGAGGGAGCGGCAGCCACACAGAACCCAGTTGGCTAAATCGCGGCTGGTGGCAATCAAAGACGCGCCTCGCGATATGCAGGTGGGCGACGGCATCGCCATAGTTGAGCATGGCCCCATGACGCCAACTCCACGCGACTGCTGCCACTGAGGCTGCCGCGCAGGAGACCAATACGGCCAGCCATTCCACGCGCGCAATGGGTTTTTCAATCAATGTGAGTCAGCTCGCGGAAGAGAATGAAGCGGTCGTCGATCTCCTTGCGGGTAAGCGATTGCAACCGCTCGGTGCCAAAGCGCTCGCAGGCGAACGAGCCGATCACGCTGCCGTAAAACATGGCGCGGCGATAGACGGCCGGAGTGAGTTCGAGCTGCGAAGCCAGGTAGCCGAAGAATCCACCGGCAAAGCTGTCTCCAGCGCCGGTGGGGTCCACCACCACTTCCAGCGGAAGTCCCGGCGCTCTGAACTCCGCGCCTTTGCTCTTTGGAGTGGTGCATTGAAATAAGGTCGCCCCATATTCGCCGTGCTTGACCACCAGCGTTCCGGTCCCAAAGCCAGCACCGCGCGCGCTGCCTGTAAAAGGTTATTGTTTCCGGCAAGCATCTTGGCCTCGGTGTCGTTGATGAGCAGAATATCCAGGCCCTTGAGCACTTCGAGCAGCGCGTCGCGATGATCTTTGATCCAGTAGTTCATTGTGTCGCCAGCCACCAGGCGCACACCGGGCATCTGCTCGCGCACGCGGCGCTGCAGCACCGGATCAATGTTGGCCAGGAAAAGAAACTCCGAGTCGCGGTAGGCCACAGGAATCTTCGGATCAAAGGCCGCAAAGACGTTCAGATCCGTCGTGTGAGTCTTTGCCTCGTTCAGATTATCGAGATACGAGCCCTCCCAAAAAAAGCATTTGCCCGTGGTCCGCTCAATGCCCTGCGTATCAATGTTGTGCGCGCGGAATACCGCCTCCTGATTGGCGCCGAAGTCTTCGCCAACCACGGCGATTACGCGCACATCGGTAAAAAAACTTGCGGAAAGCGAGAAGTAAGTTGCAGCGCCGCCCAGGCAGCGTTCCCGCCGTCCCGCCGGAGTTTCAATTGAATCGAAAGCCACGCTGCCCACTACGGTAATTGCCATGATTCTTTTCGTCCCCAATCCATGCGGATGTATTCAACGCTGCAGTTACTCGGAAAATCCGCTAACTCGCTAACTCATTTCCACCCAAGATACTTTCCAAACAGCAGACCGACTCGTTCTTTCGCCGCTGCGGGAATTGCGTCCGGCTGGGTAAGGACTGCATACTTAGCGGCTGAAGCGCAAGCGCAAGTTCGCTCGACGGGCAGCGCTGCTACCGCTGCCTTCACTACTTTGCAGGCGTTGTCGGCGTTCTGGTGCAGCACGCGAACTATCTCTTCGATGGTCACAGCGTCGTGGCCTTCGCGCCAGCAATCGTAATCGGTGACCATGGCGATGGTGGCATAACAGATCTCCGCCTCGCGGGCCAGTTTGGCCTCTTGCAGGTTGGTCATGCCGATCACGTCCGCGCCCCAACTGCGATAGAGATTCGACTCCGCACGAGTGGAGAACTGCGGGCCCTCCATGCAAACGTAGGTCCCGCCCAGCTTGCCTGCCACGCCTGCCCTGGCGCAGGCCTCAGCTGCGGCCTTGGCAACCGTTGCACAGACCGGATCGCCAAAGGCCACGTGGCCCACAATTCCGTCGCCGAAAAAAGTGGCAATGCGAAGAAAAGTCCGGTCGATAAACTGGTCGGGTATAACAAAATCGGTGGGCTTATGCTCCTCTTTCAGCGAGCCTACGGCGGAAACTGAAAGGATGCGCCCGACGCCGAGCTTCTTGAATGCAAAAATATTGGCGCGGAAGTTCAGTTCCGAGGGCAGCAGGCGATGCCCGCGCCCATGCCGAGCAAGAAACGCTACGCTGCGGCCCTCCAACTCACCCAAGACAAATGCGTCTGACGGCTCGCCAAATGGCGTCTCTATGCGCTCTTCATGTACGTCCGTGAACCCGGGCATTGAGTAAAGCCCGCTGCCGCCAATGATGCCAATCTCCGCTTGCGCCAATGCTTACTCCACATTCCACGGCGCGTTTCCCGCGTCGCGCATATTGTCAATAACAATCCAGTATAAAGGCACGGCGGGCAGTACTTGATGAATGCGTTCCGCAGGCACCGCCGGGCGCATCCATTTCGCTCATAACTGTCTGTTCTCTGAGGTCGATGAAGAGGGAACCAAAGGTTCGGCGGCGGTTTGCTGCGATCCAAACTTAGGCATGCGGTAATAACTCTTTTTCAGACTGCAGAAAAAGTTATAGCGAAGGATATAATAGACAGCCGCGACTCCGTCCCACCCAGTTATCTTCTTTCCCTCTTCGTAGGTGCGGCCATAATAACTGATTGGAGTTTCATAGATGGAACATTTCAGCTTGGCGACCTTGGCGGTAACTTCGATTTCGAAGCCGAATCCGCTCGACCTTATCCTCATCTGCCGGATGATATCGCCGCGGAAGGCCTTATAACACGTTTCCACGTCGGTAAGGTTGATGTTAGTGGCCAGGTTAGATAGGAAGGTGAGGAGCTTATTGCCGACATAATGATAAAAGTACAAGACGCGCGTGGCTTTCTTGACTAAAAAACGGGAGCCGAAAACAACATCCGCGTGCCCGTCAAGGATGGGAGCAATCACGCTGGGGATTTCTTCCGGAGCGTATTCGAGATCGGCATCCTGAACAATCACAATGTCGCCCTGGGTAAGGCGAAAGCCAGTTTTGAGCGCTTCAGTCTTTCCGCTGTTCTTTTCATGGCGCACCGCGTGAACTTCTTTGTGATTTTCGCTCAGTTGGCGAAGAATTTCAGGCGTTTTATCGGTTGAGCAGTCATCGACGATAACGATCTCGAGCAATTGCGGCAGCTCGAGCAGCTTGTCGACGATTGTTGCGAGCGTATCTTCCTCGTTGTAAACAGGAACGACGACAGACAGGCATCTCGCTTGCATCGACTTTTCCTTTCAACCGATCGCCGTTGAAATCCGTCATACCATGGTCGAGGATTTCTGACAGGCTACTAATTGCTTACCGAAGCGGGCAGTATCTCTTCGACATCGACCCATTGCGTGGGGTAGTTACCGGTGTAGCAGGCGGTGCAGTAGCTGTTGTGTGCTTCGCCGCCGCAGGCTTTGAGCAGACCTTCGAGAGATAGGTAGGCCAGCGAATCGGCTTCAATGAATCGGCGAATTTCTTCAATGGACTTATTCGCTGCTATCAAGTCGCGCTTGCTGGGGGTATCCACGCCGTAAAAGCACGGCGAGATGGTAGGCGGGCAACTGATACGGAGATGGACCTCTTTTGCGCCTGCGCCGCGGACCATGCGGACGATCTTGCGGCTGGTGGTGCCGCGAATGATGGAGTCGTCAATGAGGACGACGCGCTTGCCTTCAAGAAGGTTTCGGACGGGGTTGAGCTTGAGGCGGACGCCGAAGTCGCGGACGCGCTGCTCTGGCTCAATGAAGGTGCGGCCTACGTAGTGGTTGCGGATGAGGCCCATGCGGAAGGGCAGATGCGCTTCTTCGGCATAACCCATGGCAGCGGTGACGCCGGAATCGGGGACGGGGACGACAAGATCCGCGGGTACGCCTGATTCGCGGGAGAGTTGGCGGCCCATCTGGTCACGGCTCTCCTGCACCCAGCGGCCGAAGATGCGACTGTCGGGGCGGGCGAAATAGACGTGCTCAAAGATGCAACTGGACTGTGGAAAGCCGGTGGCATACTGGCAGCTGGTAACGCCGTCATCGGTGACCATTACCAGTTCGCCGGGCAGGACGTCGCGCTCGAATTCGGCGCGAAGCAGGTCGAAGGCGCAGCTTTCACTGGCGAAGACGATGGTGTCGGGACCTTCAATATTGCGGATGCGGCCCATGGAAAGCGGACGGAAGCCGCGTGGATCGCGGGCGGCGAAGATGCGGTCGCGGGTCATCATGACGATGGAGAACGCACCATCGACCTGGCGAAGCGAGTCGGCGATGGCGTCGACAAGGGTTCCGGCGTGGGAGTGGGCGATGAGCTGGACGATGATCTCGGAGTCGGAGGTGGTTTGGAAGTACGCGCCTTCGCGTTCCAGGCTGGCACGGAGGTTGCCGAGGTTTACCAGGTTGCCGTTGTGGGCGATGGCAATCAGACCCTTGGTGGAGTCGACGCGAATGGGCTGGGCATTGAGCAAGGCCGAGTCGCCAGTGGTGGAGTAGCGGGTGTGCCCGATGGCCATTTGACCGGGCAGCTTGGCAAGCACGTCGTCGGTAAAGATTTCAGAGACCAACCCCATGCCCTTGATGTTGGCCAGATGCTGGCCGTCGGCGGTGGCGATGCCGGCCGACTCCTGACCGCGATGCTGGAGGGCATAGAGAGCTAGATAGGCTTGGCGGGCTGCGTCAGAGTGGCCGTGAATGGCTACGATGCCGCATTCTTCGTGGAGTTTATCAAATGCAGGGACTAGGGAATAGGGATTAGGGACTAGGGGCGAAGCGACTGAGCCGGAGCGGAGTTGATTCGAATCATCGGCGACTCCGGCAATTCCCTGGTAGAGGCGCTGGGTCATGCAGTTACCTCGCCGTGGAGTGTGGCTTCCAGGGCGGAGGCCCAGGGCTTGCGGAGATCGGCGATCGGAACCGATACGAAAGACTCCCCATCAACTGAGATTTCAAGCCGCTCGCCGCCGGTGGTTCCGATGCGGGCGGCTAACAAGTTATATCTGCCGGCCAGTTTTTCGATCGCTGAGACGTTTGATGGGTGAGTGCTGACGAGCACTGTGGAGGCCGGTTCCGCAAAGAGGCCAAACAGCGGATGGACCATAAGAGAGGGTTCCTGTTCTACGGTTGCGCCTAGATTATTCGGGAATGCAGCCTGGGCAATGGCCGCGGCGATGCCGCCGTCGGAGATGTCGCGGGCAGAACGGAGCAGCTTCTGCTTGGCCAGAACAGCCAGAAGAGTGTGCAAGTCGGATTCTGAATCGAGGTCGAGTGGCGGAGGCTGGCCCCAGATGCCGCCCAGCACGACCTTTGCGAATTCTGATGAGCCGAAGGCGGCCAAATCTGTTGTGGCAGTGACTTCAGGTGCGTCCACATCCACATTCGCGACCGGCTCTTGCTGAACAATTTCCACCGGGTAATATTTCATCGGCTCGGGTTTGAACGGAACTTTGAGGTTCGGGTCTGGATCTTGTCCGTCGGGGATGGGCCAGAGGAGCATAATGGCGTCGCCTGCGGCCTGGAAGTGAGCGGGAACGGCCTTGGTGACGTCGTCGAGAATGCCTACGATGCCGAGGACAGGAGTTGGGTAGATGCCTTCGCCGCGGGTTTCGTTATAGAGCGAAACATTGCCGCCAGTGATGGGAGTTCCCAGCGCCGTACAGGCTTCCGCGATGCCGTCAATGGCGGAGGAAAGCTGAGCCATGATCTCGGGCTTTTCCGGGTTGCCGAAGTTGAGGCAATTGGTCGCGGCGACAGGGGTTGCGCCAGTCATGGCAACCTTGCGAGCACACTCGGCAACGGCGTGCATGGCGCCGAGTTTGGGATCGAGATAAGCCCATCGACCGTTTCCGTCCAGAGCCATCGCCAGGCCGCGCTCGTGGCCCGTCGTGCCTGTGCCTTTGATGCGCATCACACCGGCCTCGCCGCCGGGGCCGATGACGGTGTTGGTCTGGACCATGGTGTCGTATTGCTCGTGGACCCAGCGCTTCGAGCACACGTTGGCACTAGAAAGAAGTTTCTTGAGATCGGCTGCGTAGTCGCGGTCTTCGGCCAGCTTGGCGAGGATTTCTTCCGGAGGCTCAAGCGGGATGGGCGATTTCCAAACTCCTACAGGACGATGGTAGAGCGGGGCATCGTCGGTAAGGGACCGGTTGGGAATATCGGCGACCAATTCGCCGTGATGACGAATGCGAAGGCGCGGTTCGGCTTCGACCGTGCCAACGATAACACCATCAAGGCCCCACTTTTCAAAGACACGGAGGACTTCGTCTTCACGGCCATTGGTGGCGACCAGCAACATGCGCTCCTGGCTCTCGGAGAGCATGATTTCGTAGGAGGTCATGCCGGTTTCGCGCTGGGGGACGAGGTCCAATTCAACGTCGAGGCCCACGCCGCCACGACCACCCATCTCGCAGGTGGAACAAGTTAGTCCAGCAGCCCCCATATCCTGAATGCCAACAATTGCGCCGGTCTGCATGGCTTCAAGGCAGGCTTCGAGGAGGAGCTTTTCCATGAAGGGATCGCCAACCTGGACGTTGGGACGCTTGGCCTCGGTGCCTTCATGGAACTCTTCACTGGCCATGGTGGCGCCGTGGATGCCATCGCGGCCGGTCTTTGCGCCGACATAAATCACTGGGTTACCCGCGCCTGTGGCTTTGCCGTAAAAGATTTCGTCCTTGCGCACCAGGCCGAGGGCGAAGGCGTTCACCAGCGGGTTGCCGCTGTAACAGGCTTCAAATTTGGTTTCGCCGCCAAGGTTAGGAACGCCGAAGCAGTTGCTGTAACCGGCAATGCCGCTGACTACGCCTTCGACGACTGAGTGGTTGCGTGCTATGAGCTTTTGCTCGTCCTCGCTTTCGCAAGGCTCATCGGTGATGGAGCCGAACCGGAGGGAATCCATGACTGCGAGCGGTCGCGCGCCCATGGTGAAAATGTCGCGCAGGATGCCGCCGACGCCCGTGGCCGCGCCCTGGAAAGGCTCAATGTAACTGGGATGGTTGTGGGACTCGATCTTGAAGGCGCACGCCCAGCCGTCGCCAACGTCGATGATGCCGGCGTTCTCTCCCGGGCCCTGCACCACGAGGTCGCTTTTGGTAGGCAGGCGCTTGAGGTGGACGCGGCTGGACTTGTAAGAGCAGTGTTCGCTCCACATCACGCTGTAAATGCCCAGTTCTGTTAGAGATGGGACGCGGCCTAGAGCAGCAAGAATACGGTTGTACTCGTCCGCGGTGATGCTGTGCTGGGCGAGCAACTCGGGGGTCACTTCAACTGGCGAGGGAATGGCTGTAGGGGACGCTGTGGTCATCACGGTTGCCTCCATTGTCGCACGGGATTCACATTCGGGTGTTGTTGAGCGGGTGTGGAAAGCCGGGTGGCGCTCAGATTGCGGGAATGGTGATGCAACTTCTGCATCTCTGCGTCTATGTAGCGCCGTAACCGAGGGCTGTGCGATACTTTGAAGGCAAAGTCCCTCACCCGGGCCGGGATGGTGGAACTGGCAGACGCAGCGGACTCAAAATCCGCCGCCCTTCGGGGCATGGGGGTTCGACCCCCCCTCCCGGCACCAATAAGATCAATAGTCTAGACGATTTAAGGTCATCTCTGTCGAATGGCCGACTTCTGATAGTGGCTGTTCTCGTGGCGTTGGGGTTTCCTGTGGCTGTAGCCCTTTTAAGGGGCAGTTTTGGCCTGCGCTTTAGTGGCTGTTTTCCTCGCAGGCCGAGTGGCTATTTTTGCGGCCTCAGCTCTGATCCGGTCAAGGACTGACAACTTGTGGTCCGGTGACAGATGAGCGTATCGGGCGGTGATCGTGATTGTCTTGTGTCCTGCCAATTCCTGAATCTCCTTGATAGTCGCTCCCGCCATTGCTAATCAAGAGCAAAACGCGTGACGGTTGCCAGTGCCAGAGATGCCTGTGATTTTTGCCTCTGCTAAACAAGGGACGAACCATGAGCGGCTGGTTGCGAAATGGCTGCAACCTGAGCCACTCGAAGACTCGGTTAGTGCGAAAAGGCCGTGCCCCTCATCACAGCACCACATGAACAATCTCGCCGATACAATAGATTGGACAAGTAACCTTAACTTGCGCGAAACCAATGTCCGACCCGCTGACCGTCAGCGGGCACAATGAATTGAGGATTGAATGACCGACAAGCCCTATCGCCCTCAGGAAGACATCGTGACCTTAATGAAGCAATTCAACCAGCAGGTAAAGGAATCTCCCGAGCTTCCCGATCAGGAAACACGCTTGCTTCGTGCGCGACTGGTGTTTGAAGAAGCAATCGAGTTCGTCAAGGGCTGCGGCTGCACGGTCACGATGACCGCTGCCGGATTGAACGGAGAAGAGGGGACGGCAGTCATTAACGACATCGGTGTCGTGCTCGATCGCGACGGCACACCTGATTTCGCTGAATACGTGGACGGCTGCATCGATCAGCTTGTTGTCACTTATGGGGCCCTCAACGCCGCCGGCGTGAAGGCTCAGCCTGCCTGGGATGAAGTGCAACGTAGCAACATGAGCAAGGCATGGCCACATTGCAGCGTTTGCGACGCTGTTCTCGAGCGAAGTACAGGCCCGGAATTGGTCCATCCGGAAGACGCCAACGCCCATCATGGCGATTGGAACCCTATTCTAAAGGTTCATAAGCGCCCGGACGGCAAGTTCATCAAGGCGCCGACTTATTCACCCGCGGATCTAAAGCGCGTGATTGATGAGCAAATCCAGCAGGCAAACAGGTAGTGATAAGACTGCACGCGAATAACATAAAAAAAGAAATCTCACACAGCCACTCCATGGGTGGAGGGATTCTTTCCGTATTGGCGAGAATACGACAGGAGGTCCGATTGACGCGGAGCAAGTCCATGGCTCTCGGTGTCTAAGCTAATAGGGACCTCCATGAAACGGCTTATCCACACCCTCCGAGTTCTGTGCTTGACTGCACTGGCGCTGATCTTTGTCGCGACTGCGTCCATCCAGGTCCAGCGGCACCAATTCCGCATATTACAAGACACGTAAATCCTTCGTACCCAAAATTGTGCCCAGATTTTCCCCTCGTAGGCATCAGCGCAAGGGGCAAGCTTCCTTGCGTACCTCCGGCCGGACTTGGACTTCTTCGTAGCGGTTCTAAGGGGTGATCTAGTTGAACGTCTTATCAATCTCGTCTCGCCCGATGCTGTCAAAGACGTCGGAACTTTGAGATTGACCGCCTGAAAACCAGCTCTTTTGTATGCGGCTTCTTTCTCCGTGCATTTCGAAGCAGTTCGAGGAAGAGATTTTACAAACTGGTGACCAGAGCGTGACAACCCCGACTCGCGGCCTGGCCTACGCTTACAAACGCCAGAGAAGGTTCTTTACCCGGTCACTTCCAGCCGATAGTTCGACGCTTCCTCTGTGCCAACTTCACTAAGGAGAAATGAGTATGCAGATTTGCAGGTCCGCAATCGCCGCTTGCCTTGGCGCGATTCTTCTCATGCTTACGGCCCAGGCCGAAGCACAATATCACCTCAAAAACCTGGTTTCGAATCAAGTCCACCAAGCTCCGACCATCGATCCACTGCTGGCCAATGCCTGGGGATTAGCTCGGAGCGCCGGGGGCCCCTGGTGGATCAGCGATAACGACACCGGCTGGTCGACCATCTATAACGCAGCCGGAACAGCAAGAGTCGCTCAAGGTTTTGATTCCCACTGCCGGAAATGGACCGTCCTCTCCGACAGGCCTAAACGGCCCGGGTACGCCGACGGGAATTGTCTCTAACGGATCGTCGACGGATTTTCAGGTTGAGGGCAAGAAAGCGAGTTTCATTTTTGCGACGCTGGATGGCACCATCAGCGCATGGGCGCCAGGAGTAAACGCCAACCAGTCGATGCATCGTAGTCGACAACTCGGCCAGCAAGGCGATGTACACGGGCTTGGCCATCACCAGCAATCCCTCAGGGAATTTCCTCTACGCGGCGGATAACACGAACAATCACATCGACATGTTCGACGGCAATTTCACACTGGTGAAGTCATTTGGTGATCCGGCGATCCCATCAACCTTCTCAGTCTTCGGCATTCAGGACATCAACGGCCTGGTTTACGTCACGTATGCCGTACCAAACGTCGGCGCCGGAGGCTACGTCGACGTCTTCAAGGAGGACGGCACCTTCGTGAAGACACTGATTCAAGGAGATATACTCAACCAGGCTTGGGGTGTCGCCGCTGCTCCGTCTAATTTTGGCCCCCTGAGCAATACTCTGCTGGTTTCAAACAACTCCGTCGACGGCACCATCAATGCGTTCGATCCGATTATCCGTCGCTGCCTTTTCGCTTTGCAACATACCTTGATTGTCACCCAATCGCTATCTGTTTGAAACGGAAGGAGATGAAAATGACAATCTGGTTACAATCTTCTGACAAGATTGTAACCTCCACGCAATTCTCTGGAACTCCAGGCGTTTTTCCATGCAACAATACGGTTCGTACGCTCGTGGCGTTCGACTTGACTTGCTCCGGCTTGCGACGCTCTGCCGGCGAAACCAAAGTTTCTTCTTATGCGGGCCCATTTCAATCCGGCTTACGATATCTATTCAGACTCGGAAGAAAAACTCAGGAGAAAAGTGAGAACTCATCATGAAAAACAGTGCTTCTCAGAGCGTTGAATCTGCATCCCGGCTGATCGACGCAAGAATCCAGGAGCTAGGCGACTGGCGCGGAGAGATGCTCTCCCGCATCCGCGCTTTGATCAAGCAAGCCGACCCGGAAGTCGTCGAGGAGTGGAAGTGGGGGGTACCGGTGTGGTCCCACGACGGGATCATCTGCACCGGCGAGATCTACAAGAGTGCCGTAAAGATGACATTCGCCAGGGGCGCCTCTTTGGATGACCCCTCAGGTCTCTTCAATTCCAGTCTCGAGGGCAGAGTGAGGCGCGCCATCGACTTCCGCGAAGGCGACAAGGTGAACGAGAAGGCGCTGAAAACTCTGATTCGCGCCGCCGTTGCGCTGAATATTACTTTGGCTTTAAAGCGCTGAGGGAATCATTCGTCATTCTTTGCACTTGGATTCGTTCAGGGGCAGAACTGGCAGCTTTCAAACACACCTCATCTGAGCCGGCAATTCCGACGCACAACCTGCATCGGATGCGGAGGAGTTTTTAGCCGCCCAGGGTGAAGATCACGTTGACCGTCGTCTCAATTTCCACCGGATCGTTGTTAAGCTTGTAGGGCCTGTAGCGCCAACTTCGTACGGCGTCAACGGCAGCCTGCGTCAACATGGACGGTCCGCTCACAACGTGCAGATTCTCGATGACTCCGGTCTTCGAAATGGTGGCTTTCAGCACTACTGTGCCAGTGATACGGGCTGATTTGGCGATCTGCGGATAAACTGGCGGGGTTCTCTGAATCAGCAGACCACCAGCGACCCCGGCCGAGACGGCTACGGTTTTTGGAGGCGCCACAGTCACGCTGGACTTTGACTGTCCATTGAAGATGTTGCCTATCGCATTACTGCTGCCTTGGCCTTCCAAGTTCACCGCACCGACGTTTAAAGAGGAGGGCGCATCATCGGAGGCCTTCAATTTAATGTCGTGCGGGATCTGCGCCGGCGTGGAGAGCTGATCATGCATCATTTTCGACTGCAGCTCGGGCTGTACCGCTTCCTTTGTTTCTGTAGCCGGCTGGGTATTCTCTGTCCGATCTGTATTGGCCGCGGAGGGCTTTTGAGCAGAGCCGAACTGCATCGGCGGCTCAATAATGGTGTTCGCCGGCAGCGTATCGGCCGCTACCGGTTGAGCTTCAACCGTATGCCTCAAGAAGGGCAGCTTGCCGCGATAGAGCAGCATAACGAGGACGAGCATTACCACAATCAAGCCGGCGGGAACAGTTGCAAGCCGCAACCACTTCTTGCCGGGGAGCGTTTGCTTTCCCATGCTGGCCCGATTGGTTCGGATCGTTTGAAAGATGACTTCATCCGCCTCGGCCATGGCGGCTGACTTGATCGAAGCCGGATTGCGCATCCCATTCGCCACGGCGCTGGTTGGCCGCGTGTTCGAAGCCGCGTTGCTTAGCACACTTATTCTGCGTACGGGGGCAGCTAGCGGCTTTGCCGGCTGCGCGGGCGGCTTTGGAACAGTGAAACCAGGGGCCGGCTTAAAACCGCCTGACCCGACGGGTTGAGCTGCCGGAGAATCTACATTATCCCAATCGCCGAAATCATCGGGAAGTGTGTCGGGTAATTGAGCTATTTTTGCTGGAGATGCCATTGGCCATCGTCCCCTTTCTCGTAGATAGCACCCTTATACGTGCGCGTTTCACGTTGGATATTTTGGTGTGGTGGATTGATGCTGGTTACGGGCTTCCGCTTTGCGTCCACGAAGTATGATTGATCGGCGGCGCGGGGTTGCGTACGCGGAGTCTGCGCGGCTGTCGTAAGTAGCGATTCAATATTCGGCAATGCTTCCACCAAAAGTGGCACCGAGGCGTGCGCTATCGCATACTTCTCAGTGTCCACCGGAGTAAAGGTTACCGAAAGCGTATGCCGTCCAACCGGAAGCAGATCGCCTTCAGAAGGTGTGTAGGCGAAGCTTCCCTGAATCGGTGCCACGGCGTTGAGTTGAAAGGAGCTGAGCGCGGTGCCATAGGTAATGGGGGCGGGTGCGGGCCACGAGATCAGGGTTGGAGTTGTCTCGGTGACAATGAGCATTACGCTCGCATGCGCCGCTTTGTAGTTCATGGTGTCAGCCGGGGTGAATGTTACCGAGAGCGTATGATCTCCCGCCGAAAGTATGTCGCCGGGGGCGGGAGTGTAGACGAACGATCCCGGCACGGATGCGGCGGCACAGAGTTGCGTGGCGCTGAGTGCGGTGCCGCAGCTAATCGAATTCGGCATTGGCCAGGCAATTAGCGGCTCCGCCTTGACGACGGTAAGCGATACGGCGGTCCGCGCAGTGGTGTAGTTGGCTGTATCGTCCGGAGTGAAGGTGACCGAGGGCGTATGCTCACCAGCCGCGAGCACGGCGCCGAGGCCCGGGTTGTAAATGAATTTACCTGGAACCGATGCGGTGGCGCTGAGTTGGGCGGCGCCGAGCCGGGTGCCATAGGTGATCGGATCCGGTGTCGGCCACGCGATGGCCGGCTTGGCCTTGGCGATGGTGATTGAAACGGAGGCTTGCGCTGTCGCGTAGTTCGCGCTGTCCTTGGGAGTAAAGGTCACTTCGAGCGTATGAGTTCCCGCCGCCAGCAGGTCGCCAGCGGAGTGACTGTAAGCGAAATTGCCTGGAACCGATGCGGTGGCGTTGAGCTGATCGGCACTGAGCGGTGTACCACAGGAGATAGAATCCGGTTCCGGCCATGCGATCTGCGGCATCGCCATTGAGACATTAATCGTCACGGCAGCTTGCGCCGTTGTGTAGCTTGTTTCGTCCTTTGGCGTGAAGTTAACTGTGAGCGTGTGCCTTCCCGCACCCAGCACTTCGCCCTCAGCGGGAGTGTATTCGAAGGTGCCGGGAACTGATGCCGTGGCATTTAGCTGAGCGGCGCTCAGCGTGGTGCCGCAGGCAGCGTCGCGAGGCGCCTGCCAAGCGATGGTTGGCGTTGCCTTGGTAACCATGATGGTGACGGAGGCCTGCACCGCATTGGAGCCTCCCCCGCCCTCAGGCGTAAAGGTTACCCACAGCGTATGCTTTCCTGCGGGTAACATGTAGCCGGCGCTGGGGGTATATACAAATGTGCCGGGAACTGATGCTGTGGCATTGAGCTGGTCGTCACCGAGCGCGCTGCCACAGGTTATGGGAGCGGGTGATTTCCACGCGATATCCGGAACCGCGCCGGTATAGGCTGGCTTTGAATTGACTTGAACTGGCGACTTATCGATGATTGATATGTTCTCCGCACTGCCTTTGCCCAGATCTTTAATGCTGAATACCTTCCTTTTTGACTTGGGTACGGGACGCCCGGTAACTGCGCAGGCCATCTCCATAATCAGCCGGGAAATGGGCGAATCCACCATGCTGAGCGGTGTAGCGGTGCTCTGCATCTGGCGCATGGCGTCATAATCGCTGGGAATCTTCCACTGGGCCGGCCTGTTCAGAGCCTTGGAGATATGTTCTTCAGTCACTCCCAGGAAGTGAGGCTCGTAGCGGTTGATTACGACTTCGAGCTTGGGACCATCCCCATTGAAGAACCGCGTGATCAGGCGATTTGAGTTGCGCAGTTCTGAGATGCCGGCCATGGTAACCAGGTAAACCGTAGAGGCCTCTTTGATGAGAGTGGTTCCCATCAAATCGAGTCTCGATCCGGCATCGACGATCACATTGTCGAATTCCTTGCGCGCGACGCTGATCAGCTTTTCGATTGCCTCATGGGAGGCCTCGACCTCAGGCACTTTGCTTGGGGCCGCTAGCACGTAGACTCCCGCCTGGTGCTTGGCCAGCAGCTTGTTCAGGAAACTTGCATCCAGCCGGTCGGCTTCCTGGAGAGCATTGTCAGTGGAGTACTCTGCGGTGATTCCGAGGCTGAGCGCTGCGTCTCCGATAGGCAGGCCGAGATCGATCAGCAAGGTGCTCTGCTCGGATTCCTGGGCCAGGGCGATGGCAAAGTTGCAGGCAATGGTGGTAACGCCGGAGCCGCCTTTGGAGCCGAGAAACACCAGCAGCTTGCCGCCGGCCTTTTTTACGGGGAGAGTTTTCGGACGGAGGATGGCCGAGGCCCTGACGAGTGCTTCTGCCAATGTGTTTTGATCGAAAGGCGGAGTTAGAAACTCACGCGCACCCGCACGCATGCTGCGGAAGACCCCGTCGCGGTCAGCCTGTTCCGAGTAGACCATCACGGTGGCCGAGTCAGTGGCGCAGATGCTCTCTACCAGTTCGAGGGCGAACTCCCGGTTGCTGTCCAGATCGATCAGGATGACGTCGTAGTACTGCTTCAGCAGCCTTGGCACTTCGTCAAGCGAGGTGGGATAGGAGGAAAACTCGCGGACCTTGGCTCCACGGCATTCGGCAAGAGCGTTGGACATAGCCTTGCGGCGCCCATCGTCAGGGCCGATCAACGCAATGGACAAGGCTCCGTTTCCGATAGAGTCGGGATACCTGGTATCGAAATTTGGTGACAACTCTGAACCCATTGCAATCCCTCCTCCTTTCAGATCTTTCTCTTCGGAGAAAACCATGGTTACCGACTCCCGCCCTAACAGGAACCATAGATGACACTACGGTAATATCTTTATACTCTACTAATTTAGTACTGCGGTAATGTTTTTATATAGTACTATTGTGCTAGTCGACAATCCTTCGGTTTTTCCCCGGGATCAATGGAATCAGTGCCAAATGCAAGCCATAGCCTCCTAGAAACCATCATAAGATATTTATTATCATGATTTTAAATGATTTTATACCGAACTGGCCCCGCCTCGGCAGACGAAATTCTCACTCATCTTGCCGTATCGGAATCCCGGCACGCTCTCCTATGCGGGTCCATTGCGTTCCAGGCTTACCGTACCTATTTACTATTGAGTAACTGATCCCCAGCGAAATTTGAAGCACCGGTTTGTTTGGTGTGGGTTATCTCTAATCCTGCTGAAATTGGTGTTGTGGACGGATAGCCGCCTACTCGTCTCCAATGCGTTCATGGGGTCGGGGAAGCAGCAGCGCCAAATGACTTGGACTATGATTCGTCACCGGGCCAAGTTATAGACCGGCGCATCCCTTTGCACATAAGCGATGCTATACTTCTGCCCAACATCAGCGCGGAGAATCGCGGTGACTGGGAGAAAAGTCACGAAGAGTTGTCCAGGAGGATGCAATGTGGGGTCCTCGTACCTGGAATCGCAGGGAATTCGATGTGGCGCCTAACGGTTATTTCACCATTCTGAAGGCTACCGGATGGTTTTCTGCAGTGCGTCTGCCGGGGGGCTTCCGCTATCTCGTACGCCTACCCAAGTGGACTGCGCCTCAACAGGCGCAGGAGAATTCCACGGAGAATCCGACAGCAGCGCCCTCGCCTGAGTCGACATTCGAGCCAGTGCAGAAAGCTCCAGGCCATGCTGATAGCCAGGAAACGGCAATACTATCGCAGAGCATGATACCGGGTCCGCAGGACCACAAACTAATGCGGCTAGTCTTGATCGTTTTGGCAGCAACTGCGGTCACATCGATTGTGTTGTGGTGGTTATGGTGGATTGGTCACCCCTTAATGGCGGCTGACAAATGGATTTTCAATTGACATGCCGTTCTCTGATTTGTAAACTTAACTATATGTTGATGCTCCTCGAGAGAACGATGGCCTGTGCCCCTTGTTGTTGCGCTTGTATGCGCACGGGTTGTTCTCTGGCAGTGCGGGGCACGGCTCTTCGAAGTTAGAGCCGAGCAACAATCAAGGCAGTTACTCAGCCCACCGCCGGAAGTCGACCTGGCAGGTGGGTTTTTCATTTTCTGCCCACAAAAAAACTGCCGCTCCGGCAACAAAGTCAACTCAGCGAGTAAAAGCGCGCGATCGTCCGTGGCATTTGAAAGTCATTCGCGATCATATGGCTCGAGGATTGGGGGTCAATCTCAAGCAACGTATTGGTAAAACGCCTTTGTTGCGCCTTAAGAGCGTCGCTCGCGGAATGAAGGATGTGCAGGTACTGGCCAAGGCCGAGTGGACCAATCCCGGCGGCTCGGTCAAGGACCGCGCGGCATCGAGGATTAGTGAGCGAAGCCTTGCGCAGGTAAACTGGGCGCGGGCAAGACACTGCTTGATTCGACCAGCGGCAATACCGGAATTGCCTACGCGATGCTGGGCGCGGCTTACGGAATTCCGATTACATTGTGCATGCCATCGAATGTGTCGAAGGAGCGCAAGCGGATTCTGAGCGCTTATCGGCGCAACAGTCATTTACACCGATCCCGGCGAAGGCTCCGACGGTGCGATCCGCAAGGCGCAGGAGATTGCGTGCCGCGGAGCCGGAGAAATATTACTACGCCGATCAGTATTCCAACGACGCCAACTGGCGCGCGCATTATGCCAACGGAACAGCGGATGAAATATGGATGCAGACCGCAGGGCGCGTCACTCATTTTGTCGGCCATTCTCGGCACCAGTGGAACTTTTGTGGGAACATCGCGCCGCTTGAAGGAGCTGAATCCGGCGATTCGTTGCATCTCTCTTCAGCCCGACTCGCCCTTTCACGGCATTGAGGGAACCAAGCACATGGAGACCTCGATCGTTCCGAAGATTTACGATGCCAGCATCGCGGACGCGGAGTTGGGCATCGAAACAGAAGCGGCCTATACGATGGCCCGACGACGTGGCGCGCGAAGAAGGATTGTTGATCGGCGTTTCAGCGGCCGCGGCGCTGGTTGGCGCATTGCAGGTTGCACAAAGAAGCACGCCGCGGATCGGTCATCGTTACCATCTTTCCCGACTCGGGCGACAAGTATTTGAGTGAGCACTTTTGGGAAGAGAATGCATAAGGCAAGGGAGCAAGCATGGCGTTGAAGATACCGGTCGCACTCTACGATCAACTGCGGCAGCATGGCGAAGCGACATATCCGCATGAGTGCTGTGGCGTGCTGGTGGGCGAGTTTGATGAGGCGGGCGAAAAAGTGTCAAAACTGCAGTGCAATGCGGCAACACGCGCACCGATTCGCTGGCCAATCGCTATCACATCAGTCCGTCGGAGCTGGTGCGCATTCAGCGGGAGGCGCTGCTGGCAGGCCACGACATTGTCGGCTTCTATCACTCGCATCCCGATCATCCCGCGCGCTGGTCGGCGACCGATCTTGCCGAGGCGCATTGGACAGGCTGCTCATACGTCATTACCAGCGTTGAACAGGGCCGCGCCGTGCTGACAAATTCATTTCTCTTGCTGGATCAGGAAGAAGCCAAGCATTTTGAGGACGAACTCCTCGAAGTCATTCAGTAGAACAAATGCAACGTAAAACAGAACCGTTTTGAAAGGAAGAATATGTCCATCAAAGTCTTGATTCCCACGCCGCTCCGGCCTTATGCCGGAAAGCAGTCCGTCATCGAAGTAAACGCTCAAACCGTTGGCGAGGCGCTGAGCGATCTCGTCACCAAGCATCCGGATCTGCGCAAGCATCTCTTCTCGGAAGACGGCAAGCTGCGCTCCTTTGTCAACGTCTATCTGAACGATGAGGACATTCGCTATTTGAGCAAGGATGCAACGCCTGTCAAGGAAACGGATACGATCACCATTGTTCCCTCGGTTGCCGGTGGACGATAGAACTCAGCAACTCTGCGAAGAATGAACTCACAACATCATGATTGGAGAAATGAACCGTGGCTGAATTGATTGATGGTAGTCAGGCAACGTTGAGCAATGAAGAGATTCTGCGCTATTCGCGGCACCTCATCATGCCGGAAGTGACTCTGGAAGGCCAGAAGAAACTGAAGGCCGCGCGCGTGTTGTGCGTGGGCACGGGCGGGCTCGGTTCGCCGCTGGCGCTGTATCTGGCTGCGGCGGGCGTGGGCACTCTTGGCCTGGTCGATTTCGACGTGGTGGATTACACCAATCTGCAACGTCAGGTGCTGCATCACACCGGCGATGTGGGCCGTCTCAAGATCGATTCGGCCATCGACAAACTGACCGCGATCAATCCCTTTGTCGAGATTAAGCGCTTCGATACTTATCTCAACAGCCAGAATGCGCTGGAGATCTTCAGCGGCTTCGACATCATTGCCGACGGCACGGATAACTTCGCCACGCGCTATCTGGTCAACGATGCCTGCGTGCTGAGCGGCAAGCCCAACGTCTATGCTTCGATCTTTCGCTTTGAAGGCCAGGCCAGCATCTTCGCCACCGAGGCCGGTCCCTGCTATCGCTGCCTTTATCCCGAGCCGCCGCCGCCGGGACTGGTTCCCTCTTGCGCCGAGGGCGGCGTGCTGGGCGTGCTTCCGGGATTGCTTGGAGTGATTCAGGCGACCGAGGTCATCAAGCTGATTCTCGGCGCGGGCGAACCGCTGATTGGCCGCCTGGTGCTGGTCGATGCGCTGGCCATGCGCTTCCGCGAGTTGCGCGTACGCAAGAATCCGGAGTGCCCGGTCTGCGGCGCGAATCCAACGGTCAAGGAACTGATCGACTACAACCAGTTCTGCGGAATTCGCGGCGAGGAGTCGGAGGCAGCGCCGAGCGCAAAGATTCCGGAGATTCAGCCGGAGGAACTCAAGCGCCGCACTCGATGCGCGGAGAGGATATATTCGTGCTCGATGTGCGCGAGCCGCACGAGTATCAGATCGTCAACATCAAGGGGCAACTGATTCCGCTGGGCGATCTGCCCACAGCGCATTCATGAGCTCGACTCAAGCCGCGAGATTGTGGTGCATTGCAAGAGCGGAATGCGCAGCGCCAAGGCCGTCGATTTTCTGCGCAAGTCGGGCTTCAAGCGCGCCTCCAATCTGGCCGGCGGCATTCTGGCCTGGGCGGACAGAATCGATCCATCGCTGCCGAAATATTGACCACCTGCGGTGGGACAACGCCTTCGGTCGCGCGGCTGAGGCGGCGGTGGCGTAGAATCCATCTTTTATGCATGAGCTTTCGATCGTAACCAGCGTGGTGGAGGCGGTGACGGAGTCGCTGGCGCGCTTACCCCGGCGCGCGGGTGCTGGAAGTGCGGCTGCGCGTGGGGGCGCTGGCGGCGGTGGTGCGAGGATCGCTGGAGTTCTGCTGGGGGATTGCGACCGAGGGGACGGCGCTGGAAGGGTCGCGGCTGGTGGTGAATCGTGCTGCCGGTGGTGGTGCATTGCGAAGCGTGCGGCGCGGATGGTGAATTGGAGGAGTTGCAGAGCTTCCGCTGCCCGCGCTGCGGCGAGCCGTGCAGCGATATGCGCCAGGGGCGCGAGTTGGAGATTGAGTCGATCGAGATTGAGGACGGCGGAGGAAGTGAGGCGGCATGACGACGCGGATTGTGGAGCTGCGGCGGGGAATTCTGAAGAAGAACGACGAGCTGGCGGCGGGGCTGCGCGGCAGGCTATGCGGCGGCCGGCGTGCTGGTGCTGAACCTGGTTTCGAGCCCGGGGACGGGGAAGACGGCGTTTCTTGGAGCGGACGCTGCAGGAGCTGCGGGCGCGCGGGCGCGCGGGTGGCGGCGCTGGTGGGCGATCTGGAGACCGACAACGATGCGCGGCGGCTGGCCGCGAGCGGCGCGCCGGTGCGGCAGATCAATACCCATGGAATCTGCCACCTGGACGCGGAGATGATCGGCAAGCATCTGGACGGATGGGAAGCTGGCGCGCGGCCTCGACTATCTGTTCATTGAGAATGTCGGCAACCTGGTTTGCCCGTCGAGCTACGACCTGGGCGAGACGATCCGCGTGGCGCTGCTGAGCGTGACCGAGGGCGAGGACAAGCCGCTGAAGTATCCCACCATGTTCAACTCGGCCGACGCGGCGGTGATTACCAAGATGGATATCGCGGGGCCGTGCGGCTTTGACCGCGAGCTGGCGCTCAAGAATATCAACGAGATCCGGCCGGGGATCCGGATCTTTGAGACTTCGGCCAAGACCGGCGCGGGGATGGAGGAGTGGCTGGGGTATGTGGCGGAGAAAAGGAAAGGGCGAGGATAGGAACGTGCAAAGTATTGGAACGGTTCGTGAGGCAAAGGACTATTTGGCCGGCAGGATTGAGGCGGAAGCGAAGCGCGAGGGAAACCCTCTGACGGAAGTGGAGCGCAAGATGCTCTATTTCTCCGAAACCGACTGGACGCTGCCCGGCATGCTCGAAATCAACGCCGAGTTCGAGCGAGAGTACGACGGCAGCGAATATGAGCGTAGGATCGCGGGTTTAATCCGCAACATAGAAGCGCGCCATGCCGAAGACGAGCAGGAAATGAATACCTGGGAGCAAGCTGTCGAAAAATTGAGCGAGGGCGACAATTATTTGTCGATCATGCTCAATCCATCCTTTACCCGGAGGGCGAGTCCTTACGACCGCCTCATGACCGGTTGAAGCTCTGGCTTACGGCGTTTGCGGTTGTGTTTGGTTTCCTCGGCCTTATGATGCTGCTCAACTGGCTGTCTGGCCATGGATTTCGCATGGCTGGGTGGCTCCTAGACCGGGGAGGCCTAAAGTTTCTCGTCGCCGTCGCAGTGCTCGCGTGGGCATTTAGATCCAAATTGAGGGGTGTGCTCAATGTATTCCTAGACCGGAAATAGAGCAGCCTCGCTCTTTCGGCAAGTGATCTAAATCACCCTGTACGGTAGTACGATAGAGGTATAAGGTAAATGCCATGTGCTTAGCGATTCCGGGAAAAGTGGAAGAGATTACCACCGAGGGCGGGCTTCGCATGGGGCGGGTGAACTTTGGCGGGGTGGTGAAGCGGGTTTGCCTGGACTACGTGCCGGAGGTCGAGGTGGGCGACTATACCATTGTCCACGTTGGGTTTGCGCTCTCGAAGATCGACGAGGAGACGGCCGTGCAGACGCTTGAGGACTTCCGCGAGATGGGCATGCTGGACGAGGAGCTGGCGAGGGGGAAGAGGCGTTTGCGCGGGCGGCGAGTAAGCCGCAGTCGGCTTGCCCTGACGGGAGCTGTTCACAGGAATGAAGTACCTGACCGAGTTTCGGAATGGCGAGATCGCGCAGCGGATGGCGCGGGAGATCGCCTCTCTAGCCACGCGGCCGTGGAAGATCATGGAGGTCTGCGGCGGGCAGACGCACTCCATCATCAAGAACGGAATCGACCAGATGCTGCCGCCGGCATCGAGATGATTCATGGGCCGGGCTGCCCGGTCTGCGTTACTCCTCTGGAATTGATTGACAAGGCGCTGGCGATTGCCGCGCAGCCGGGAGTGATCTTCTGCTCCTTCGGCGATATGCTGCGCGTGCCCGGCACCGAGGGCGATCTGTTCCAGGTGAAGGGCGCGGGCGGGGATGTGCGCGTGGTTTATTCGCCTCTGGATGCGGTGGAACTGGCGGTGAAGAATCCTGACAAGCAGGTGGTTTTCTTCGGCGTGGGCTTTGAGACCACGGCTCCGGCCAATGCGATGAGCGTGCATGTGGCCAAGCGGCGCGGGTTGAAGAATTTTTCGCTGCTGGTTTCGCATGTGCTGGTGCCGCCGGCGATCTGCGGCGATCATTGGAGTCGCCGGGGAATAAGGTGCAGGGGTTTCTGCTGGCCGGGCACGTGTGCAGCGTGATGGGGTACTGGGAGTATCCGCCGCTGGCGGAGAAGTATAAGGTGCCGCTGGTGGTCACGGGCTTTGAGCCGCTGGATCTGCTGGATGGAATTCGGCGCGCGGTGATTCAACTTGAGGCGGGCCGGCATGAGGTTGAGAACGCCTACGAGCGGATCGTCAAGTTTGAGGGCAACCAGGCGGCGCAGAAGCTGCTGGCCGAGGTCTTCGAGGTGACGGACCGGGCCTGGCGCGGGATTGGCGTGATTCCGAAGAGCGGCTGGCGGCTGAGCGCGGATTATCGCGAGTTCGACGCCGAGGAGCGGTTCCAGATTACCGGCATTCATACCGAGGAGTCGCCGCTTTGCCGGGCCGGGGACGTGCTGCGCGGGGCCATCAAGCCGGCCGAGTGCGCGGCTTTTGGCAAAGAGTGCACGCCACGGCATCCGCTGGGTGCGACGATGGTTTCCAGCGAGGGCGCCTGCGCGGCTTATTACAACTACGGGCGGTTTTTGTCGGCGGAAGAGCTGGCGAGTGCGGGAAGCGGGCTGACCGAGGTTGCGCATGGGTGAACTGGTTGCCGGGACGTGTGCTGCATTGAAAGGGCACAGCTTTAGCCGTGCCGCAGAGGCGCCGAGAGAGTGCGCGGCTTTAGCCGCTGAGGGAATAAACACTTTTGACAATGCGCTCCATCAGGGGCTCAAGCCCTTCGTCCATTCTGCATCGTTTTCGGCACGACTAAAGTCGTGCCCTTTCAAAACTGAATTGACGGGGATTTCTCATGGGTGAGGACTTGAAAGTTGGTGTCCCCGATTTCTCCAACTGGAGTTGCCCGCTGCCGCTGGTTGGGTATCCGACCATTGTGATGGGTCACGGCGGGGGCGGCAAGCTGGGCAATGAGCTGGTAGAGCATTTGTTTCTGCCGGCGTTTCAGAAATGCGGCTCTTGAAAATCTGGGCGATGCTGCGGTGCTCGATTTGCCGGCGGGACGGCTGGCGATGAGCACCGATTCTTTTGTGGTGCAGCCGCTGTTTTTTCCCGGCGGTTCGATCGGCGAGCTGGCGGTGAATGGAACGGTGAACGATCTGGCTGTCTCCGGCGCGGAGCCGAAGTTTCTAAGCGCGAGCTTCATTCTGGAAGAGGGATTTCCGCTGGCGCAACTGGCGGCGATTGTGGAGGCGATGGCTGCGGCTGCCGCTACAGCCGGCGTGCAGATTGTTACCGGCGACACCAAGGTGGTGGAGCGTGGTCACGGAGACGGCTGCTACATCACTACGGCAGGAGTGGGTGTGTTGCGGGCGGGGATTGAAGTGGGTCCGCGGCGGGCGCAGGCGGGAGACGCGATTCTGGTTTCGGGCACGATCGGCGACCACGGCATGGCGATTATGAGCGTGCGCGAGGGGTTGGAATTCGAAAGTCAGATTCGCTCTGATTGCGCGGCGTTGAACGGGATGATTGCCGAGGTTCTGGATGCGGCGGGCGGAGCGGTTCATGCGATGCGCGACCCGACGCGCGGCGGCCTGGCTTCGACGCTGAATGAGATTGCGCAGGCTTCGGGCGTGGGGATTGCGATCGACGAAGCGCGCTTGCCGGTACGGGCTGAGGTGCAGTCGGCGTGCGAGCTGCTGGGCCTCGATCCGGTTTATGTGGCCAACGAGGGCAAGGCGGTATTTTTTGTTGCGGCTGAGGCGGCAGAAAAAGTGCTGGCCGTGCTGCGGGCGCATCCGTTGGGACGTGAGGCGGCGCAGATTGGTACGGTGACTGCGCAGCATCCGCGGATGATTGTGGCGCGGACGGCGATGGGCGCCAATCGGGTGATTGCTACGCAGATAGGCGAACAGTTGCCGAGGATCTGCTGAAGGCCTGCTCTAAATCAAATTCAACTCAACGTAACCCTACAATCCTCCATTCACGGCGGGAATGGTTGCCAACTGTGCTTTGACCGGCACGGGCGTTTTCATCTTCGGAATTCCGTGCTGATGGCAATCCGTGCACTTGACCCAGTGGATATTGTGCGTGCTGGCGGCGTTGAAGTAGGTGGTGTCCATCTTCTCCACGTCGATTCCGCAATGGGACATCTGCGGATGGCAAGTCTTGCACGAAGCCTTGGCGTTCTCATTGTGGCCGAAGTGGCAGGAGATGCAACTGAGGCCTTCATGCACGCCCATGGGAGTGCGGTCGTCGCCGGAGCCTACCTGCGGACCCCAGTGATGCGCGGCGGCAACAGTGCCGGCGTCGGGAATGCGCGGCGCGTGGCACTGGTAGCAGATTGCTTCGCGCTTGTCTTCGCTAATCTTCACCGGGCGGTCGCCATCACATAATTTAGGAATGGCAAGCGTGGCGGCGGCAAAGTGGATGCGCTCGCGGCGGTCAAAGAAGGCCAGTGAATCGTGAACGGGCGCGCCAGCTACGGAGATTCGCTTGGAGGGCTTGGTCTCCTGCGCGCCCTGGTAGTGCGTCTGGTGGCAGGTCTGGCAGGGCATGGTCGGCTGGTCGCTGAATCCCCTGGGGACTATATGCCAGGGGCCCTGCGCGTTCTGGGGCTGGACCATCTCGCGGATGGAGCCGTCAAAGTGCATGCCGTGGCAGCGGAAGCAGTCGTTCATCAGACGCCGCTCAGAGTTGTGCGTGGGGTCGGCAAATATCTGCTGATAAGTAGCGCTGTGCGGGCCTGCGTTCCAGGTGGCGAATTCCTGCTGATGGCACTTCTTGCAGTTGGGAACCATCTCCAGCACGTCCACGTCGCGGAGGCGGAGGGTTTCAGGCACGTCGCCAAAGAGATGTACACGGATGTGACGCAGCTTAGTGCCCATACTCGCCACATGACAATCCATGCAGTCCTGTTTGCGGTGAGGAGAGGAGTGCATGGCGCTTACATAGGTCGCCATCTCGTGGCAGTTTGCGCAGCCCTGGCCGTAATGCATGGTGTAGTAATAGGACGCGCCATAAGTTGCACTAACAGCAAGCAAGACCAACGACGCGATGGCGATGGCCGCAAATTTCAAGTAATACTTCATGACCGGAATCCCGTTCCCTTCCAGTTGCGGACCAAAGCAGCGGAGGCATAGTAGGCGACGGCCATGATGGTCAGCGCCGGATTGAAGCCTCCGTTGGTCACATGCACGCTCGAGTCAATGACAAAGACGTTATCCACGTCGTGAATCTGGCAGTAGCGGTTGACGACCGAGCCTTTGGGATCGTCGCCCATGCGGCAGGTACCGGCCTGATGTGATTCGGCAGAGATCACCTCGCGCCTGTTCACGGATAAAGTGGTATGAATCGCGCCCGCCTCTTTGAGCCATGCTTCCGCGCGCTTGGCCTGCACTTCTCCAATTTCATAGGTAAGGGAATGCACGTTGCCGGAGGTGCGCACCACCGGCATTCCCCATTTGTCGCGTACTTTTGGATCGAGAGTAACCCTGGCGTCGGCGGTCGGAATCTGCTGGCCCGGCCCATGGATGCCGACAGTCCGCTTGTGCCAGTCGCGCATTCCCTGCTTGTGTCCCTCCCCCCAGCGCGGGGTGCCTGGCGGCAGACGGTCGACCATGCTGATCGGCAGGCGAATGAACTGATTGTCCAGCATTCCTCCGCCGATTAAGCCGGGAGTGCCGTGGTTATAGTCGCAGACGGCGATGCAGGCGCCGGGACCTACGTCGTCGTAGGTATTGAAGTCGAAATAGCCGGTTGCGCCTGAATATTGATGACCTTGCAGATGGCGGCCCACCTGGTCATAACGATTTCCCAACCCGTTGGGAAAGAGGCGGCTTTTGGAATTCAACAGCAGGCGAGCAGACTCCGTGGCGCTGGCGGAGACAATCACAATGTCTGCGAGCTGCTCCAGCAGGTGACCGTCAGCGTCAAAGTAGGCAACGCCGCGCGCGCGTCCACGGCCGTCAGTAAGGATCTCCTTCACCATGCACTCGGACCGCAGTTCGCAGTTGCCGGTATTCAGCGCAACGGGGATCACGGTGTTCTGCGTGCCGTTCTTGGCATCCGTCTCGCAGATATATCCGTCGCACCATCGACAACGCATGCAGGGGCCTCGGCCGTTGTAGGGCACGCTGTTGCGGCACATGGGAATCTGAAACGGATGGAGGCCGAGACGCCTGGCAGCCGGTTCCAGGATTGAGAACTCCAGTGTAGGCGGCAGCGGCGGCATGGGAAGAGGGCGTTTACGCGGTGCATGGAACGGATCGGGAGAGTAGTCGCCGCAGACGCCGATCTCGTACTCGGCCTTCTCATAGAACGGCTCCAGGTCATCGTAGGAGATCGGCCAGTCTTCCAGAGAACTTCCCGCCGGCGCGCCGTAGGTGGAGCGCATCTTGAAGTCCTGAGGCATGAAGCGCCAGGCCTGCGCACCCCAACTGAGCGTTCCTCCGCCCACGCATGCGGCAACATTCTGGTACTTTCCGCCGTCGCTGGGTACTACTGTTTGAGGTACGCCGTTGGCATCGACCCAGACACGCGGATGGCCTTTGTCTTCCGGCCCAAAGGCGCAGCCCAGCACGACGTTGCCCTGATTGCGCAAATCGTCTTTGCGGCAATCGTTGGCGGTGTACCACTTGCCGCGTTCCATCAGGACCACGCTCAGTCCAGCGGTTGTCAGCTCTTTAGCTACAACGCCGCCACCGGCTCCGGCACCCACAATCACTGCATTTACGCGCTTCATGAGTGGGTACCCTTCTTTAGGTTGTACTGTGCGCGGCCGCGCAACGGTGGCTCATCCAGGCCCAGCATGTGCCAGCTGACGGCATTGCGATTGCCGCCGTGGCGCGGCGAGCCGTAGTAGCCCTGAAAGGTGTGGCTGCGTACCAGGTTGAAAAAGTCGGAATGCTGTTGTTCGATTGCGCTGACAATTTCAATTTGCTGTTGCGAAGTAAGCTCGGCCAGATCTTTGCCGAAGCGTTCACGGCTCAGCGCATCCGCTTGTTGCAGGCCGTCGCGATAGGCATCCTGGTGGCAGCGGAAGTGGCGAACAAGCTGCTTGTCGATAAAAATGAGAGCCCCGGCTTGCGAGGCGCTGGGATAGTTGTCGGCGGGGATTATCTGATCGCAGATTGCGGTCAGCGTGCGCGCCTGTGCATCGTTGAGGAAGTCCCAATTTCCCTGCCTGCCCGATGCGCAGCCGGCGGCAATGGCCGCGCCACCCAATGCTCCCGCTGCAACAAACTGGCGGCGCGTCAGAAGAGTGGATTTCTTTTTCGATTGCATAATGAACCTCATCGAATAGAACCCACCCCGAACAGGGCTCACATCGGAATTGCGTAGATATTTGCTAGTCATGCTAGTATGTCAATGCTTCGCTGGTCAAGGTTACGCATCACTTGAATTCGTTAGCCCAGCGGCATTACTCAAGCGAAAGGCATTTCAATGCAAAAGTTTGTAATCATTGTTGTTAGCGCGTTTGTCGTTTCTTCGTATGCCGGCCTGGCACAAGGGCATACACCCCAGGTACCAACGACCATTGTCCGGCCGGTCGAGAGCCAGGAAGTGCTGTTCAATCCGGGCATGGGGATTCAAACCTTTCAGCGGTACAACGGAGACGCGCTGAATGCCGGCGTGAAGTGGTCAGAAGAGGGGCCCACGGGATTGCTCGCAGCGCCTGCCGAAAAGCCCGACTTTCCGCCGACGACAGTTGCCTATTGCCGCTGGTTCTGGGAGACTCTGGAGCCGGAGCAGGGCAAGGTTCGCTGGGATATTCTCGATCTCGCGCTGGCGGAGGCCAGACGGCATGGGCAGCGGCTCATGATCCGGCTGATGCCTTATGACCAAGCGCATCCGCTGCCCAAGTGGTATCGCGAGTCGGGCGCGCGGCGGGCGAATTCCGACTCGTCAGAAGACGGGAAGATCTGGCAGCCCGATTTCAGCGATCCACTGTATTTCAAATATTGGGGTGCACTGGTGACCGAGGCCGGGCGGCGCTACGACGGGCATCCTGACCTGGATAGCGTGGACATTTCCACGGTCGGCTATTGGGGCGAGGGGTGGAGCAACTATATGCCGGAGTTCCCGGTGCAGAGCAGGCTGATCGACATTTATCTGAAAGCATTTCGCAAGACGCAGCTGGTGATGAACTTCGATCAGCCGGAAGCCCTGAAGTATGGAACTTCGCATGGGGCAGGCTGGCGCCTCGACTGCTGGGGCGATATGAGAAAAAAGTGGGCGGCGATGCTGGACCAGTATCCCGAGGAGATCGCGGAGACCGGCATCTATGACGTGTGGAGAACGGCGCCGGTTTCGCTGGAGACATGCTGGGTTCCCGGAGGATGGTTCCAGGAAGGCCTGGACGTGAAGTACATCCTCAACCAGGCATTGGACTGGCATGTGAGCACAGTCAACGTGAAGTCAACCGCACTCCCCAAGGAGTGGAAGAGTGAATTCGAGGATTTCGAGCGGAAGATGGGTTACCGCTTCGTCTTGCGGAGGGTGGAGTGGCAGACGCAGGTTCGAGCGGGAGATGCGATTCATTTGACGAGTTGGTGGGTCAATGAGGGCGTCGCTCCCATTTACCGGCCCTTTGTTCTTGCATTCCGCTTCAGCTCGCCGGAGCATTCCGCGGTGATACGAACGGATGCGGACCTTCGCAAGTGGCTGCCGGGCGATGCGGTCTTTGAGGATCCGGTCTTCGTTCCGGGAGACCTGCCGGCGGGAGATTATCAACTGAGCGTTGCGATATTGGATCCGATTACGCTGCAGCCGGGAGTAAAGCTCGCGATCGAGGGACGAGGAGAAGATGGATGGTATGCGCTGGGTAAGATCAGCGTGATACCGGGATTGTAGGTGCAGTTTTCAATAGCAATCTGGTCCTGAATTCTTAAAAGTGAATGGTCATAAGGGATCCTATCTAGGCGGCTTTGCAAGCGCAACGCCGTTTGCATTTAGTTAACTTGGGCGCGTAAGTCTTCGCCATCAGGATTTGAGTCCGACTCACTGGGAAAATATGCCGTCATCATGCCTACGACTGCGGCTAGCCACGGAATCACGTTTGCACAGAGGTCAACGCAAAGCTCAGGGCGATCAAGTATCTTGGACACCGCATGGCCGTGACGCGTCTCGTCCAAGAGAATCATATTCCAAGGAGCGGAATCTGGCTTTGCATGCAGCAGACTGTTCATCTGGGCTGTCAGGTCGCGCCCAGGGATTTTCGGACTATGTTGGAGCTTTAACTGGATAGCATCGAACATCTTGGCAAGGCCCGGAGCTTCATTTTGCTGCCAGCCTCGATTCCACTTATCGATTTCAGTGGGATTGTCGTGAAGGTAGATCAAAATTGCTGCTCGCTCCGTAAGAGCGCGAAGTAGGATATGTCCCCCGAAAAGATACCCTTGTCGTATTAGCTCGCGAATCGAGAGCGCAATACTCAGAGACTGTGCGATCACTTGGCAGGCCATCTTCTGGTGATCTGTAAGAGCACCGCGGTGTGAAGTTGGGGCGGTGATCGCATTTTGTTCCATAGCAGAGCAAATAAGCTGGTCGAAAACAACGAGGTCTGCGAGACCAAGATAAGGCTCGTTATCGGGAGTGAATATCACCGGAATTTCCTTGACTTTCATTTTCCCTCTTTCCGAATCTTCGAGTCTCCAATCGGAGACGGGGAATTCAAATCTCCGCTGCGAAATTAGCCTCCCGTTCCACCCACCGTCATCTTATCCAGCTTGACGGTGGGCATCCCTACGCCAACGGGCACGGATTGGCCATTTTTGCCGCAGGTGCCGATACCTTCGTCGAGCTTGAGGTCATGGCCGACCATTGATACGTATTTGAGGGCTTCCGGGCCGTTGCCGATCAGTGTGGCGTCGCGCACCGGAGCGGTGATCTTGCCGTCTTCTATGAGGTAGGCTTCCGATGCTGAGAAGACAAATTTGCCGTTGGTGATGTCAACTTGTCCGCCGCCAAAGTTGACCGCGTAAAGGCCGCGCTTCACACTGCGCAGAATATCTTCGGGCGCGTCGTCACCTGCCAGCATATAAGTATTGGTCATGCGCGGCATGGGGATGCACTGGTAACTCTCGCGGCGGCCGGAACCGGTGTTAGTTGCTCCCATAAGTCGAGCGGATAACTTGTCAGTAAGATAGCCGCGCAGCACGCCGCCTTCAATGAGCACAGTCTCCTGGGTGGCCGATCCTTCGTCGTCCACGTTGAGCGAGCCGCGACGGCCGGTCATGGTTCCGTTATCCACCACGGTCACCTTTGGACCAGCAACGGATTGGCCGATGAGCCCAGTGAAGGCCGAGGTTTTTTTGCGATTGAAATCGGCTTCGAGACCGTGGCCCACAGCCTCATGCAGAAGAATGCCGGGCCAGCCGGGGCCAAGGACCACTTGCATCTCGCCGGCCGGAGCGGGAACGGCTCCTAACTGGAGAATGGCTCCGCGGGCTGCTTCTCGCGCCAGGGCTTCCGGGCTCTTACTCTCCGTAAATTGTTCGATGCCCGATCTACCGCCGCCTCCCGCAGAGCCCCTGGTCGTAAGCTCGCCATCTTTGGCGATGACGAAGACGTTTAACCGGCAGAGGGGCTGGGTGTCGCTGGCGAAGGCGCCGTCTGAAGCGGCGATGAGAATGCGGCGCAACTCCTCGGAGTAACCGGCGCGGACCTGCACAATGCGCGGGTCATAAGCGCGCGCGGCGCGGTCGGCTCTGAGAATCAGTTCGAGGCGCGCCGCGAGATCAAGATCGAAACCGCCCAGAGGAACGGGATAGAGGTCGGCGGCGGGAGCCTCCACAAATCCCTGCACTGTTTGTTTGGCTGGCCCAGAGGCGATGAGCGCGGCGGTGCGCGCAGCGTGGAGCAGGCGCTCGGGGCTCAGATTGTCGGTATAGGCGTAGCCGGTGCGCTCGCCTGACAGAACGCGAATGCCGCAGCCGGCGCTGGTTCCTTGGCTGGCCGATTTCACGATCTGCTCGTCGACTCCCAGCGAGGTGGCCGTAACCGACTCAAAGTAAAGGTCAGCGTAGTCGCCACCGGCGGCCAAAGCCTCGCCCAGACAGCGCTCCAGCAGCCGCTCGGTGATGCCGAACTTCTCAAAAAAATATCGTTTGTGGCCGGGTCGGGGGGAAGCAGCCGGATTGGTCATCGTGTCTTTAGTTTACGCTGCGCGAGCTATGTGCTCCAGCTACGATGAACGAACCCAGCCGGCCCGCGGCGCGTTCATTCCGCGGTTGGGATTGGCCTGGAGGGACGACTCCGGTTATACTGGAGATTCGAGATTGATCGGGGTGGGATATCCGTCAATGCCCCCGATGGCCGAAAGGGCTTGGCCCGCATGCAGTTGGAGTTGCGATTGCGGGGGTTGAGTCCGTCGGCACAAAACAGCAGAAAAGTTTGGAGCGAAAGTCATGGCACAGGTATGCGATATTTGCGGGAAAGGCCCGCAGTTCGGCAACAACATCTCCCACGCGCACAACGTTACGCGGCGCCGCTGGAGCGTGAATCTGCAGGCGGTGAAGGCGCTGGTGAACGGCGCGCCCAAGAAGCTGAGGGTATGCACCAGCTGCATCAAGAGCGGCAAGATCGCCAAGGCATAGCGGTTGCCAGTGGGCTTTGCGCCTGCTGAATTCGCGATAGGCGGAGATTGTTACGATGACAAGAACCCCGTCCAGGCCGGACGGGGTTTTGTTGTGGCTGTAAGCCAGCTTACGGTTTTTGACGGTTGAAGGTCAGGCTGGCGGAGTTGATGCAGTAGCGGAGGCCGGTGGGATCGGGACCGTCGGGGAAGACATGACCCAGGTGGCCGCCGCAGCGGGCGCAAGTGACCTCGATACGCCGCATTCCGTAGGAATTGTCCTCATGCTCTTCGATGGCTTTGGATTCGGCAGGCAGCATAAAGCTGGGCCAGCCGCAGCCGGAGTCGAACTTGGCGCCGCTCATAAACAGGAGCGCTCCACAGCCGGCGCAGTGATAGTTGCCGGTCTCGTGGTTTTCGGTGAGGGAGCCGGTGAAGGGCCGCTCGGTGTCCTTTTCGCGCAGAACTCGATACTGCTCGGGCGTGAGCTGTGCACGCCACTCCGCATCGGTGCGCACAATTTTTTCTGGTTCGTTCATAGTGACCTCCGCCGGCACGCATTTGTCGATTGGATGTTGGCTGCGGGCAAAAGTACCGGCAGACATCACTCAGACCTCCGCGATCAATTCGATTTCAACCAGGACATCCTTGGGCAGGCGGGACACTTCGACGGTGGTGCGCGCCGGAGGCGCCATGCCGTCCGCGCCGAGGTATGCGCCGTAGACCGCATTCATAGCCGCAAAATCATTGAAGTCCTTGAGGAAGACGGTGGCCTTGACTGCGCGGGCAAGGTTGCTGCCGGCTGCCTCGAGGATTGCTTTCAGGTTTTCAAGGACGCGGGTGGTCTGCTCGGTGATGCCGCCAGCGATCACTTGCTGAGTGGACGGATCGAGCGCAATTTGTCCGGCGGTGAAGACGAGGTTGCCTACGCGCACACCTTGAGAGTAGGGTCCGATGGCGGCTGGGGCTTTGTCGGTTGCGATGACTGCTTTGCTCATGAACCGATTGTAATTGGCGGATGATAGGGGTTGATCACTGAAAAAAGTGAGGAATCGGAGGGCACGATTTCAGCGGCGTTTGAGGGCTTCGAGTTCTTCGAGCGTGCGTGGCCAGTCTGAGCCGAGCAGGCGGGAAAGACTGCGGTCAGCGAGGACCTTTCCGCCGGTCTGGCAGCGGGCGCAGTAGTTGGTTTCGTTGTCGGCGTAGCGAATGCGCTGCACCTGCTGGCCGCAGCGCGGGCAGGGTTGGCCGAACTTCCGTGAACGGCCAACTCGGGGCGGAAGGCGGTTACTTTTTCTGGGAAGCTCTTTTCGGCCTCGGCGCGAAGGCGGTCTATCCAGAGAGTGAGTGTGGAGCGCGTGGCGGCGAAAAGGCGCTCCCATTCTTCGGGCTTGAGCTTGTGGGTTTGGGTGATGGGTGAGAGTTGGGCGGCGTGCAGAATCTCGTCGGAGTAGGCGTTGCCGATGCCGCTGACGAGGCGCGGATCGGTGAGGGCGCGCTTTAGGGTGCGGTTTTCATGGGTCAGCGCGGCGCGAAAGCCGTCGAGGTCGGTCGAGAAGATTTCGATTCCGCCGGGATTGATGGCTTCGAGGGCTTCTTCGCCGCGCAGTACGTGCAGGGATGCGCGGCGCTTGCTGCCGGCCTCTGTCAGAATCAGGGTTCCGTCCGAAAAATCGAAGCGGCGAGAAGCCCTTGGCGGCCGGCGAGTTTGGCTTGCGGCGGCTTCCAGTGCAAGCGGCCGGCAATCATCAGATGGAGCACGAGCCATAGATCGTCATCGACGCCGATGGCGATGCGCTTGCCGATGCGGCGGAGCTCGCGAACGGTTTTGCCTTCGACTGCCGAGAGCGGCGGGTCGACGGTGCGGAGCAGGAACGCGCTGGCTATGCGGACGCGCTCCAGCGGCTGGCCTAGGATGCGGGCTTCGAGGGCGGTGATGTAGGCGGCGATGTCGGGCAATTCCGGCATTGCTTCCAGAGTGAATCAGGATTGCGGGATGCGCAATCGCAACCTTCGCAAAATGCGCGAAGAATGGGGGCACAGGGGCATTTGGAGTGTTCTGGTGCGACCTTTGTAGGGGGCCCATCCCCCCGGGTGGTTTGTGGGAAATTCTTTGTTTTCAGCGGTATGGAGCGGGTGATCTGCTGCAAGCGGCTCATATTAAAGGGGTTAGTTTCATATTCCTGACAACAAATGAGTTACGGGCGCTTGCGGGGCGTCCCTTCGGTCCTGGACGGGGCTTTGAGATGATTGTGCGCTTCCGCGAGCATATATTCTGCAAAACGGCATTGGAGTTTATGACTGCTTCTACGACGACGACCGCGTGAACTTCCTGAGCGAGCCGCCCTAGGTGGGGAAGAGATTCCGTGAGAGAGCGGCGGGGCGAAGCGTATCGTCCTAAGGTGTGGGCCGATGCGTGGCTGCCGGCCATATGGTTTAGGGTGGTGCTCTTATGCCAAGCCTGAAAGAAATTCTCGATCGACACGCCGGCGAAGCGGCGTGCGAGTTATACGAGAAACTGGACCGCAACCGGGTTCGCTGCTATGCCTGCGGACATTGCTGCCCCGTCGCCGACGGGCAAGCCGGGGTTTGCAAAGTCCGCTACAACCGCGGCGGAACGCTCTACGCTCCATGGGGCTATGTTGGCGGAGTACAGTGCGACCCCATTGAGAAGAAGCCGTTCTTTCATGCGTATTGTGGCGCCCTCGCTTACAGCTTCGGCATGCTGGGCTGCGATCTTCATTGCGGCTACTGCCAGAACTGGGTGACCTCGCAGGCGCTTCGCGACCCTGATGCCGTGGTTTCGCCAACGGGCGTTACTCCGGAACTGCTGGTTCGGGAGGCCGTAAAGCAAGGCGCACGTCTCATGGTGAGCACGTACAACGAACCGCTGATTACCTCAGAATGGGCGGTGGCGATCTTCAGGGAGGCGAAGGCGGCCGGCCTGGCAACTGCTTTTGTGTCGAATGGCAACGCCACTCCTCAAGTACTGGAGTACTTGCGTCCCTGGGTGGATCTGTACAAGGTGGACCTGAAGAGTTTCGAAGAGCGGCACTATCATCAACTCGGCGGGCGGCTGCAGCCGATTCTCGAGACCATTCGCCGCCTGCATGCGATGGATTTCTGGCTGGAAATTGTCACGCTGGTGATCCCGGGATTCAACGACTCCGACGAGGAGCTGACCGGCATGGCGGAGTTTCTGGCCAGCGTTTCGCCGGACATTCCGTGGCACGTGACTGCATTTCACAAAGACTACAAAATGACCGATCCGGATTCGACCAGTGCGGGGACGCTTGCGCGCGCGGCGCACATTGGCGGGAAGGCAGGGCTGCGTTATGTCTATGCCGGCAATCTGCCTGGCCAGGTGGGCGACCTGGAGAATACCCGCTGTCCCGGTTGCCGGGAGCTGCTTGTCGAGCGCTCGGGATATCTCATCACCGGCTACCATTTGACGCCGGATGGCCGCTGCCCGAAGTGCAGCGCGTTGATTCCGGGGCGCTGGGAGTCAGCGCTGCGCAGACAGATCACCGCCTACCCTTACGTACCGCGGTTACCTGTTTCTTCGAGATTTCTCTCGAATCGGTGAAACGATAGAGGAATTCTTATGGGTAGGATTGTGCCGGGGTTGAAACCACGGCCTACCTCCGGAAAAACGTCCGCAGGAGAAAAAGTCAAAAAGAGAAATGGCCCGCAGGGGCTAAAGCCCACGCTAACTATTGGGCTTTTGCGGCACGACTGAACAGGTTGCGGAAAAACTCGATTTGGAGGGAGGCGGGGGTTTTAACCCCCGCATAAAGCCAACAGAATCAATGAGGGCTTTAGAACTTATCCGTAAATAGTGACGACTTTGATGCGTGCGACTGAATCTCTGATTTGCAAGCGATTGGTAGCGGCGATGATGAATTCAATATGGCTCAGATCAAGTCTTGGACGGTTTCAGATAATTTGTGGAGCAAGGTTGAGCCGCTGATCCCAGTACGCAAGCGGGAAGCAGGGCGAACGTATCAACGCAAGGCTGGAGCTGGACGCAAGCCGATGTCTTCTCGACAAGTTTTTTCGGCGATTGTTTACGTTCTGCGGACCGGCATTCAATGGAAAGCATTGCCCCGGGAGTTCGGTTCGGCTAGCGCAGTGCATCAGTACTTTCAGAACTGGCACAAGGCTGGCTTGTTCCAGAAGCTGTGGCAGGCTGGGCTGGCCGAGTATGACGGGATGCACGGCATAGCCTGGCAGTGGCAATCAGCCGATGGAGCCATGGGCAAAGCACCGCTAGCTACCGAATGTGTTGGTCGAAACCCGACCGACCGGGGGAAAAAAAGGACGCAAACGCAGTCTGTTGGTCGACGCCCGTGGACTCCCACTGTCGATCGCCGTCAGCGGCGCCAACCTCCACGACTCCAAGCTGCTGGATCGGACCCTGGCACAGGTCGTGGTCCAACGCCCTGAGGTTACAGGATGGAAAAACTACCAATATCTCTGTCTGGATGCCGGCTATGTCGGCTACCCAGTTAGCAAGATCGCCCGCAAGCACCAATACTATCCCCGCGTTAAATCACGCGCCGAAGAGCGGCTCATCAAGTACCGCTACCCGGACTCCAAACCGCGCCGATGGGTGGTGGAACGAACCCACTCCTGGCTCAACCGCTTCCGCAAGCTGCTGGTCAGCTTCGAAAAGACAGAGGCCAGCTACACGGCTCTGCTACAACTCGCCGCTGCTCTTATCTGCTGGAGACAAACTATTGTTATTTACGGATAAGTTCTTAGAACTTATCCGTAAATAGTGACGACTTTGATGCGTGCGACTGAATCTCTGATTTGCAAGCGATTGGTAGCGGCGATGATGAATTCAATATGGCTCAGATCAAGTCTTGGACGGTTTCAGATAATTTGTGGAGCAAGGTTGAGCCGCTGATCCCAGTACGCAAGCGGGAAGCAGGGCGAACGTATCAACGCAAGGCTGGAGCTGGACGCAAGCCGATGTCTTCTCGACAAGTTTTTTCGGCGATTGTTTACGTTCTGCGGACCGGCATTCAATGGAAAGCATTGCCCCGGGAGTTCGGTTCGGCTAGCGCAGTGCATCAGTACTTTCAGAACTGGCACAAGGCTGGCTTGTTCCAGAAGCTGTGGCAGGCTGGGCTGGCCGAGTATGACGGGATGCACGGCATAGCCTGGCAGTGGCAATCAGCCGATGGAGCCATGGGCAAAGCACCGCTAGCTACCGAATGTGTTGGTCGAAACCCGACCGACCGGGGAAAAAAAGGACGCAAACGCAGTCTGTTGGTCGACGCCCGTGGACTCCCACTGTCGATCGCCGTCAGCGGCGCCAACCTCCACGACTCCAAGCTGCTGGATCGGACCCTGGCACAGGTCGTGGTCCAACGCCCTGAGGTTACAGGATGGAAAAACTACCAATATCTCTGTCTGGATGCCGGCTATGTCGGCTACCCAGTTAGCAAGATCGCCCGCAAGCACCAATACTATCCCCGCGTTAAATCACGCGCCGAAGAGCGGCTCATCAAGTACCGCTACCCGGACTCCAAACCGCGCCGATGGGTGGTGGAACGAACCCACTCCTGGCTCAACCGCTTCCGCAAGCTGCTGGTCAGCTTCGAAAAGACAGAGGCCAGCTACACGGCTCTGCTACAACTCGCCGCTGCTCTTATCTGCTGGAGACAAACTATTGTTATTTACGGATAAGTTCTAAGCATAATTGCGGACGAAACGGCTTACCGTCCCAGATAAACCCGGTACTGCTGCTCAAGAATTCCAGCAGAGCGGGCCAGCGCCAGCTTGGCCACGTTGTACTGGTAGAGGCTTTCAACCAGGTTGCTCTGGGCCGAGGCCAGTGTTGCCTGCGCGGTCACCAACGGCAGGTTATCGTCCACGCCGGCATTCACGCGGTCGGTTTCGTCGCTCAACGCGCGTGTGGCCAGCTCGACGTTGGAGCGGCCAACATCGACCAGCTTGGCCGTTGCGTCCACGTCAAGCAGAGCGGAGCGCACCTGTTGGTCGATTTGGTTGCGGAGATCGGCCAGTTGGTCTTCAACAGAGGAGAGTTGGGCCTGCGCGGCTTCAGTATCGCCACGCAGCTTGCCTTCGCGGAAGAGCGGGACGCTGAGCGTGCCTTGGGCGATGAAGTTTCCATGCGAACCGATAGCGCCCACGTCGCTGACGCCGTAGTAGCCGCCGAAACTCAGGCTGGGCAACCGCTGGCTGCGATAGGCGGCGTGGATGGCCTTGTAGGCGACCACCTGGTTTTGCAGGTTCTGGTAGTCCTGACGGTTCTGGTAAGCCACGGCGCGAACCTCTTCAGGGGTTTGCGCTGCCAGTTCGCTATAGGGAGCCTGGTCAGTAAGCACGATCTTCTGGCCGGGGTCTACGCCGATCTCGCGTTTGAGCAGGATCAGGTTCTTTTCGAGGGAATTTTGGGCTTCGATCAAGGCCTGCTGCTGGGCCTGGAGTTGGACCCGTGCCCGCAACTCGTCGAGGTTGGCAGCAGTTCCGGCCTGGTGCGCGGCCTGTGCATGCTCAAGCAGAACCTCGTCGCTCGCTTCCAGAGCCTTGGCGTTATCCACATCGCTGGAAGCGGCTATGGCATGAAGATAGGCCGTGGCTACCTGCTGCACCACCTCGCCGCGCGCTGACATTTTGGCGAAATGTGCGGCCTTCTCGCCTGCTCGAGAGGCCCTGTAGCCGGCGATCACAGGACCGGAGAAAATCATCTCGTTGAAATGGATCTGCCCTTCGGTGAGTTCCTCGCGGGTGATGAAGGAGAGATTTGGGGGCAGTGCAATATGATACCTTGCGAACTCTCTGAGGGCACTCGGACCAAAGCCAAACGCGACCAGGTCCTGCTGGTGTACGCCAGTATCGCCGCTCAGCGTGATAGTGGGCAGGAACTCCTGGATAGCCTCTTTCTTTTCCCCTTGAATTATTTTTTCGCTGTTCTCCGCTTCCTTAAGGCCAAGGTTAGTTTTGAGGCCGAGGCCGATGGCGTCGTCGAGCGAGAGCCTGAGGGCTTCATCGCTGATTGGACTGGCGGTTACGCTGCCGTAGAACGGGTTTGTGGCAGAGGTTGGGTTGGGCGCCTGCGCATCGGCAGCCACAGGCGCACCGGCGAGAACCACCAGCGCAAGAAGCGCCTGCGCCGCTGTCTGCCGGAAGACAAAATGTAGCGTAGAGTTCACTGTCCCTATTTTCTCAGATGAAGCAATGTGTGGTCCGGATTCCAACGTAGCGGGATAAAGCTCCAGGTGGCTTCAACTAGATCATTTCGCCTCTAGGTATTGAGTGATTCTCTGCCGGTCTGAAGATTAAAGATCCCGACAAGAATAGGTAATGGCAAGAATTGGTAGCGCTGGCCTCCCGGCCGGCTGTAGCGTGGACCTCACGGTCCACGCTCACTCTACGCCTTCAGGAAGACGCTCTAAACCATCGCCCGTTCCTTCACCATCAGATACTGATTCAGCACCGAGGAGGTGAGGGCTTCGGGGTTCAGGTCGAGGGTGAGCGCGCCCTGCTCGTGGAGGCGGGCGAGAAGCAGTTCGCGGCGGCCGGCCATCTCCTGGGCGGCGGCGGCGCGAAACATCTGCTCCAAATTTTTAGGCCGTGCCTGGGCGATGGACTCAACCTCCGGCTGGGCCATGGCGACAAAAAGAAGCACATGGCGGCGCAGCAGTTGCACCGCGCCGTCGATCACCTCCGGGCGCATGGCGGTTTCGGCCAGATCGGTGATCCACAAAATCAGAGACCGGCGGGGTTGCAGGCGGTTGAGCATGGCCGTGGCGCGCAGGTGGTCGGCCTCGCCGGATTCTGCGTGCACCTGGGCCAGCGACTCGATCAACTGGCGCAGATGCGCGGCGCCGCGGCCGGGCAACAGCCGCTGCTGGATGCTCTGCCCATAAGCCAGCAGGCCCACGCGGTCGCCGGAGTAAAGCGCCAGTTGCGCCAGGGCGACAGCCGTGGTGCAGGCGTGGTCGAGTTTCGAGTGAACATTTGCCCCAGACTCTGCAAACGGCAGCGCCGATTTTCCCGTTGCACCTGCAGCAACCCGCGACCGCATCAGCCGCCCGCAGTCGAGCACGATCCACACCGGCTGGCTGCGCTCGGTCTGGTACTGGCGGGTGATGGGGCTGCCGCGCCGCGCGGTGGCCGTCCAGCAGATATCGCGCAGGTCGTCGCCCTCGCGGTACTCGCGCAGGCTCTCGAAGTCGCGGCCCAGCCCCCGCTGCTGCGCCCGGCGCAGTTGCAGGTCGATCTGGCGGCTGCGGGCCAGAAAGATTTGCTGCTCCTCGCCGGTGCGCAGAGCGGGATAGACGCGCACCGTCTGCGTGAGCGGCGCTCGGGCCCAGCGCTCGGCCAGTCCCAGCCCCGACCGGTAGCGCACATAGAGCCAGCCCGTCTCCCAGTCGCCGCGCTCGGTGGGTTGCACGCGGTAGCGCAGGTTGGCCGGCACGCGAGGAAATGCGGTCAGCCGATGGGTCGCCGGCTCGGCGACCAGCGCCGGCGGCAGATCGTCCACCAGCCGGCACTCGACGATCATCTGCCCGTGGTTCTCAATGGTCAGTTCGATCTCGGTCTCGGAGTCGAGAGCCGGAGCGTTGGACCAGGAGCGGCTGGCGGTGAGTTGTGCGGCGCGGGCAGGCGCAGGCCGTCGAGCAGCGCAGCCAGCAGCACCAGCGCATCCCAGGCCGGCATCGCGTAGGCCAGCCGCCCGATCCCAGAAGCCCGGAATCAGCCAGACGAAGCCCACGCATAGCAGGCCGATGGCGCCGCGGCGTGAGCCCGAAGCCCCAGCGCCGTCGCCGCTCGCAGACGGCGCTGACCGGCTCGGGATGGAGCGAGGGAGAGATCATTGCCGCGGCACCGGCACGGCGGCGATCACGTCAGCCAGCACGCGGTCGGCGTCGAAGCCTTCCAGTTCGGCCTCGGGCTTGAGCATCACGCGATGGCGCAGCACCGGCTGCACGGCGCGCTTCACGTCGTCGGGAACCAGGTAATCGCGGCCATCGAAGGCGGCCGCCGCCTGGGCCACGCGCATCAGGCTCACCGCCGCGCGGGGGCTTGCGCCCAGCAGCAGCGTGGGCCACTCGCGCGTGCGCCGCGGCAAGGGCGAGGATGTAGCTGTACAGCTCCGGCTCAATGCGAATGGCGCGCACCTCGGCGCGGGCCGCGGCCAGCAGCCCCTCGGGGATGGGCGCGATCTGCGCGTCTTCCAGCAGCCCCGCGCCGGAGCCCGCGTGGTGCCGCTCCAGAATCTGCAGCTCCTCTGCTTCGCGAGGGATAGGCCACGCGAATCTTGAGCAGGAAGCGGTCCAGTTGCGCCTCGGGCAGCGGATAGGTGCCCTCAAAGTCCACCGGATTCTGCGTGGCGAAGACGGTGAACCAGGCGGGCAGCGGGCGGCGCGCGCCGTCGGTGGTCACCTGCCGCTCTTCCATGCATTCCAGCAGCGCGGCCTGGGTGCGCGGCGGCATGCGGTTGATCTCGTCCACCAGCAGCAGATCGGTGAAGACCGGCCCGGCGTGGAAGGTGAAGTGTCCGTCGCAGTGGCCCCGGGGCGCAGAATCGTGGTGCCCAGAATGTCGGCCGGCATCAGGTCGGGCGTGGCCTGCACGCGCTGGAAGCCGAGGCCGAGCAGCCGGCCCAGCGCCTTCACGATCAGCGTCTTGGCAATGCCCGGCACGCCTTCCAGCAGCGCATGGCCCTGGCAGAGGACGGCGATCAGCACCTCTTCGATCACCTCGCTCTGGCCGGAGATCACGCGGCCCAGCTCCGCGCGGGCGTGGGCGATCAGCTGGCTGGTTGCGTCGCAGCCGCTTCCGGCGGTTTCGGAGTTCTGGTCTAGTTCTTGATTGTTTTCCTGGCTCATGAAGCCCTTTCCTGCTGTTTGGATTGAATGTTTTCAGAATTCGTTTGCTGACCCGCCTTGTTTTGCCGCAGCGTTCAGCTTTTCCTGGTGCCCATGCAGCGTCTGAATCAGCTTGAGCGCCTGGCGGGGATCGACCGTCTCGCCCCACGCGGCCTCTTCGCAGGCGGCCAGATCGGCTTCCAGACTGGCGTCGGCCTGCGGAAAGCGCCGGCGAATCACCGCCGCCAGTTCAGCCGCGCCCATGTTGCTTGCCTCGCGTCCGCAGAGCCGCAGAGCTGTGGCGGCGAAAGCGCTCCCAGGCAATCGAGACGGCCGTGGATGCGGCTCCGGCGTTGCGATAGAGCGAGCCCAGCGCCTCAAGAAACTCGATCGGCGTGGCGCGCGCCGGCAGCAGGCAGAGTCGCGCACCGGCCCGCTGCGGCGGCTGAAGCTGAACACGACCAGCAGCGCCAGAACCGGCAGGCCAATCCACAGCATGGTCCAGCGCCGGCCCGGCGGCATAGCTCCAGATGGAGCGAATCTCCCCATGCAGCGACTCGTCCCAATAGAAGTGGTGGCCCTCGCGCGGCCCCAGCGAATTCAGAAAGAGGTCCAGATTGTGGGCGCGGCGAGCGAGCCGTTTTCCAGCGGCGTCGAGCTGGCCCACCAGACCACGTGCCCCTTGCCCCAGTCGTACTCCACCACCGCCGGCTGCCCGGCGCAACTATATTCGACGCGGTGCGCGGGATTGCCCACGGCCCAGGTGGCTTCCGGAACCATCCACACCTCGCCTGAATCGGCGAGCGGATCCAGCCCTTCGGGCTCCAGCTTGCAGGCGGCAAAGTTGAACTCCTTCGGCATGTCGCTGGCCTCGCCGGGCAGGATGAATCCGCCCCATAGCCGGTGGCGAGCACGCGGCCGCCGCGCTCGACAATCGTGCGCACCGCCTTGATGTCTGCGCTTCGCGGGTGAACGGCTCGGCAAAGATGACCACCGTCTCCGGGCCGGCCGTGGCGGCCAGCTCGCTCAGCGGCCGCTCCCAGCGCTCAATCGGATAGTTGGAGCGGAGCAGCGTCTCATAGGCGGCGCGGGCGCCGTGCTGGCCGGCGAGATAGGTCGAGGGCAGCGGATTGTCGTTGTTGTTCCCGTTGGGCAGCAGGAAGCCGGTCAGCCACGGCCAGCGCGATCGCAATGCCCACGCACCAGAGCAGCAAGCGGCGGTCTTTGGCGTCGAGCGAGGAAAGAAATTTCATCGCGCACCGCTTCTCTCGTCTTGAATGGTCCCAACCGGAATGCCGCGTCCCGCTTCCGGAGATCAGCGCCGTCGCCAGTTCTTCGGCCCTGCGGTAGTCGCTCTCGTCCGCCGCGCGGCCGCCGTACCAGGTGCGCTCAAAGCTGCCGGTCAGCGTGGCCAGTCCGGCGCGGCGCGGGTCTTCGGGGGCCACCAGCGCCAGGTACTCGCGCGGAGTGCGCGCGCGGTCGGCCGGCCACAGCCGCCTCGATTCCAGCCGCGAAATCGCCGCCCAGTAGACGAAGTGAATCGCCTCGCGCCACTGGCCTGCGGCGGCGGCGTGGCGCGCATCCTCGAGCCACAGTTGCCAGTCGCGGGCCGAAGCGGCTCCGGCGGAGAAACCGTCGCTCTCCGGCACAGGCCGCATGCGCCAGCGCCGTTCCAGTTGCATCAGCCCCCAGACCAGCCCCACGCAGACGGCCAGAATGAATCCCCACACAATGAACTGGCCCACCCACGCCGCGTGGACGCCGAGATGCGCTGCGTCTTTCGAAGAGCCTGTTGAGCCAGTTGCCCAGCTTTTCCAGCAGCGCATTCTTCGCCGTGGGCTCGTTCAGGTTGCGGAAGTCGCGCCCCGCCAGCACCTGCTTCATCGTCTGCCGCTGCTGCGTGTGATCCATCGCGGCTGTGGTTGCGGAGTTGGTCTGCGCCAGGTCCTCAGCCAGGCGCGTTTCGGCTGCTTTCAATAGCTCAGTCGTGGTCGGCGGAGGCGGCAGCGCGCTCTCATCGGATTGCTCGCCGCCCGCAGGTTTGGCTTTTGGCTTGCCGGCATCCTTATCTTTCTCTTGGGCCTTCGCCAGCAGCACCCGCAGCCACCCGAACCGTACCAGTCGCCGCTCGGCATTTGTAGCAAGCGGAACGCGATCGTCCGGCCCCACCAGTGCTGGGTCGCAGGATTTTGTGTCTCGCGCCTTGGCGCAGGCCTCCGCCAGTGCAGTCAGATCCTGCAGATGCTTGCGGTACTCGTCGAGCGAAGCATCCCGCGAACTGCTTGCCGTGGAAGCGGGTAAATCGGGAATTCGTCCAGCGGCATGCAACGGCGCCGCAGCAAAAATAGCCGCCAACGCAACCCCTGCGAATCGAGACCGGACCATCAAGCTTGAACTTCCTCCTCAGCAGCGGGCGCGACAAGACCGCCTTCAATGGGCAATGCAGCGGCCGTATTCATTCCCGCAGATTCCATCATTCTCTCGACGTCACAGCCCTCGCGGCGTATGCGCTGATCATAGTAGAAGAGGGTAACTGCAATTCAACGCGCGTCTACCGGGTGAATCCAGATTGCATTGCCGCCGCCGGAGACCATGTGCACGTCGAGCACCGTCGCGCGGTCTACGGTCTGCTTTGTGAAGGTCGTGTGCGTGGCTTCCGTAGCGGAATCGGGCGCGTCGGCGTAGATTTCGGCCACGTACATGCCTTCGCCTAGAAAACTCAGCGGCACTTTCACCGTGCGTTCATCCCAGTTGGTCAGCGAGCCTACGTACCAGTCGTTCCCGCTGCGGCGCGCCAGCGTGATGTTCTCCATCGGCCTACCGGAGACGACTCGCACCTCGTCCCAGGTGGTTGGAACCTGCTTGATGAAGTTAAATGCCTCTTGTCCCTGGTAGTGCTCCGGATAATCGGCGACCATCTCGAAGGGGCTCTCGAAAACCACGAAGAGCGCCAACTCGTGTGCGCGGGTTCCCAACCCCATCGGCATCGATTGCCGCGCCACAAAGTTTTCGCGGTTGCTGTTGCCAAAGGCTCCGGGAGTGTAATCCATCGGCCCGGCGAGCATGCGCGTGAAAGGCAAAGTGGTGTTATGCGTGGGAGTGGTGCGGGCGCTCCACTTCAGATATTCCTTGCCCATCACGCCCTCGCGCGTGATCAGATTCGGATAGGTGCGGCGCAGTCCATCAGGCTTGTAAGCGCCGTGAAAATCGATCATCAGGTGATGTGCGGCGGCGGTTTCAACCACGCGATGATAGAAGTCCACCATCTGCTGATCGTCGCGATTCATAAAGTCGATTTTGACTCCGGCGATGCCCCACTGCTCAAACAACGGAAACGCCCGGTCCATATATTTGTCCACCGAGGCCCAATGCGACCACAGCCAGAGGCGAACATTTTTCTCCTTCGCGTAGCGCAGCAGTTCCGGCATATCGATCGCCGGAGTCACGCAGGTAATATCGGCCAGTGCCGCGTAGTCGTCGGGATTCTTGTAATCAGCCAGTGCCCAGCCGGCATCGACCAGCATATAAGGGAATCCGGAGTCCGAGGCGAAGTCAATATAGTGCTTCATAGTCGCGGTATTCATGCCGGTCTTGAAACTCACGCTTGGAGCGGCTTCGCCCGACCACCAATCCCACGCCGACTTGCCCGCCCGAATCCAGGAGGTGTCGGCAATCTTTGAGGGCGGATTCAGATTGAGAACGATGTTTGACTCGATCAGACGCCCCGGCTCGTCGCCGATCATCAGCACGCGCCATGGACTCGCAAACGGCGTCGCTGTCGCTACCGCGACCTTCTTGTCATCCACGCGCGGCGACAAATCGGCACTCACGCAGTTGCGTCCGTCGCCCTTGCGCAAATACATTCCGGCATAGTGATCAATATCCGCCTCGGTAATAGCAACCCAGCCAATGCCCGGAACCTCAGCCAGATAAGGCAGTCCGATGAGCCAGTCGTGATGCAGGCCGTTCACTTGCCGCTGCTGATACTCGTCCTCCCAGGATGATTGATAACCATCCAGAATCAGCGGATAAGTGGTTGCGTCTTTCGTATAGCAAAATTCCGTGTTCTCCCGGGCGATGCGGACTTGCTTCAACGAAGGCTGCTCCGGCACGAGATAGCGGAAGCCGATTCCATCGTCAAAGACTCGTACCTCAATCGTGAGCTTGCGCCCCGCCTGGTCCTCGAAATCCGTCCGCGCGGAGTTATAGTGGTCGCGCACCGTGCTGGTTTTTCCCACGGGGATGGTGTAACTCTCGTCCACGCTTGATGGTTGAGTAGCCGTCGAGCGCATCCCTGGCCCCAGTGCGGGTTGCCCGGCGATCTCCAGCCCAAGCTTCGAGTGATCGATCAACCGTTTGCCGTGAAACTCCACCGCATAGCGCAGGTCGTCTGCCGGCGGCTTCTCCCAATCCGAACGCTCGGGGTGCTTTGCCGGCGCGGGATTAAAGAGCAGAAAAGTAATTTGCCCGTTGGGCGAAGTTACCTTGGCTGCAACGTCGCGGGTAACTTGAGCGGCAACCGTTTGAGCTGCAAATAACGCGAGCAGGCAGTGCAGAGATGCGCGAAATAATGTCATAGGTCCTCCGGGCAAACCGGTTGCGACGAGGGTTGGGATTAAGTTTCAGCGGCAACGCGCCAGTATACTCCGGTGCGCCTTCAGGAAATCTCTCCGGCTTGTGCGGGCGCGGGCAATTGTCCGTCCTTGCGCAGTCGCTGGTCGTGATAGAGCACCGCGAGTGCTGCTACCAGAGCCGCATAAGTCATCGAGATGAAGAGAACCATGCCTGCAAAGGCGCAGATTCCGATCACGTCCAATTCCGATATAACTCCATGGCGCCGCCAAATGTGCGTGCAGAACCATCATGACAATAGCGCCAACTACACCGAGCAGCACGGCAACGAGTTCGAGCGCCAGCATGGCGGCATAAAGAGCGGCATAGATAACCAGTATGACCAGAAATATGCGGCCCTTGGCGCCGCGGACGAGCTTGGAAGCTGCGCTTGATTGCAGCACGTGCGGGCAGGTTCTCTTCAACGCAAGCCGGGAAAGCCAGCGAGAGCCGCAGCCCCATCAGTATCCCGTACACAATGGCTGCAAGGTACAAGAGAACAGCCAAAGGAATCAGCAAGAACATTGCCGGGGTAGCCTTGATGCTCCCGTGAACAAATGCGCTCGCCCCAAGAAAAGCCAACAGCTCCACGATCAGGAGAGGGAGGAATGCGTACAGGTAGCAAAGCACCATCAGCCACAGGTGCCGTCCGCCGCGCCTCCAGGCTAGTCCATAAGCCTCGCCGAAGTGTGACTTTGACGCCTGAGTCCGCCTCGGTGGACGCATAACTTGCCGCCGCCAGATAGATCGAGAAGATTGCAAGGCACAGCAGAGAGAAGACTAAAATCACAGGGATAATGACCGCCGGCGTGAAGTTATGGAGCATGGCCTCGGGAGTGGGCTGCTGTGGAAATTGCCGGATCATCGGAATCCAGATGGCTGCCTCCATCAACCCAATTGCCAGCATCATCAGAAGCGATGGAATGGCCGCAATACCTACCAGAGTTTTGAAGTGAGCACGCATGAGCCGGTAAGTGCGGTCGAGAATCTGGCCGAAGGTTTTGGGCGCGGCGGGCATTGGACCTGAGGGCGTGGAAGCTGCTAAATCGTTCATAGAGACTCCTCGGATTTTGTTTGGATTGGTTCTGCGGGTTGCTGAAGCATTGCGGACTTCGGCATCACAGCCGCAGCCGCCTGAGCTCTGGGTAAAATCGACGGCGGCCACGTCTCGGCTGGCGGCGGAGGTGGTGGAGGCGTCACCAACCCGGCCCGCTGCATCAGCAGTTCAATATCGAAGCCCTCTTGGCGAATGCGCTGGTCGTAGTAGAAGAGCATGAGCGCGATGCCGTAAACCGGCTTGGTGAGCGCCTGGATGGCAAATGCCGCTCCGTATATAATGAGCATCATGACCATGCCCGCGGTTTGCGCATATTTCGGGTTGCTTGCACCGGGCACCAGGGCAATCACGATGATTGCCGGGATGGTGAAGGCCATGGTTAGCAGGTAATTGAGCACCGTCCCCAGCAGATAGAGGAGAAAGATGCGGCCCTTGGTTCCTCTGCTGAGCGAGATGCTGCGCTTGAGCGCGGAATGGCGCCAATCTGCTCCACCACGCAGGCGGGGAAGGCCAGGGAGAGCCGGAGCAGCATCCAGATGCAGTACCCGACAAGTGCAATGACCACCGCAATCGTTCCCAGGGCAAAGAGCGCGCCGGCCGGGCTGCGCCCATGCCGGCCGATTGCGCCAGTGCAGCCACTCCGGCGGAGAGGAGCAGCAGCACAATCCACACGGCCATCGGAGCGACCCAGACGATGAGCGCCTCAAGAAGAAAAAGTCCAATGTAGCTCCAGCCGCGCTGCCAGAGCGATCCTGTAGGCTTCGCGGATGGTGATCTTCTCGTCCTGCCAGGGGCGGGCAACGGCGTGGTTCAGGGCTGCCGTGCCCAGCGCCGTCAACTGCAATCAGCAGCGGAAGAGCCACCAGCAGAGCGCCAAAGACCACGAGCAGCCGCAATGCCAATCACCTCCGGCGACGTGGATGCTGCGCCTCGAACCTACCAGCGCAAAAAGCAGAAAATACACCACCGCCAGCGCCAGCACCACTCCGGTTGGAATGAAGGCAATGCCCAGCAAGACCAGGAACCGCGAGCGGTAGAGATGAACTGTGCGGTCCAGAATCTCGCCCAGGGTCGACGGGTGAAGAGGCTCATTCATGCGTGCTTTCCGTCTGCTGCGAGACAAATGGTCTGCTGGCGATTCCGGGGCGGGCGGCGCGGGCGGCGTAAGTCCGGCGGCCTGCATCATCCACTCGATATCGAATCCCTCCTTGCGGATGCGCTGGTCGTAGTAGAAGAGGGTGATGCCGGTAGCGCCGATGGGCCCCAGAAAGGTGTTGGTGAAGAACGAAATGATCTGCGAGATCGCGCTGATACCCGGTCCCAGCTGGCCGTGGTTCCTGAACGCCGCCACAAAAACGAAGAACTGCGTGACCAGAACCAGCCCGATCTTGATAACGCCGATCAGCAGTAGCAGAACGAAGATGCGCCCGCGCGCTCCCCTGCTCAACTCGATGCTGCGGCGAATCGCTTTGCGGGCCTTCAGATTTTCCAGAACGCAGGCCGGAAGAGCCAGCGAATAGCGCAGAGCCATCAGCAGCGTGTAAGCGAGGACGGGAAATAACAGCAGGATGAAATGCCACCGAGGCAATGCCGATCACGGCCAGGGAATGCGGGTTGGTCGCGGCGGCATGCGCCAACCGCCTGGTTTCCAAGACCCTTCCCGTAGATAAGCCAGCATCCCGAAAAAGGCAGCGTAGAGCAGCACAAACGGCAGTCCAGATCACAAACGCGGTGATGGTCATCAGCCACAGGTAACTGCCAAACCGGGGCAGGATGCTCGCGTATGCTCCGCGGATGGTGGCCGGCTCGCCCAGGTGCACCCAGGCCACGGCGCGGCTGATGGCGGCTATGACCGGCCCAATCAGCAGGAAGAGAATCAGCAATTCAAGACCGGCTGCGGCCACAGTGATCAGTGCCATCGCCGTTGTTTGCTGCGCTTTCAGCAGCTCTTGCAGGCCGATCAGCAGCAGGTTCAACACCAGGCCTATGCCGCAATACGCGGCAAAGATTCCCGCAAAAAGGACAAAATTCGTCCGGTAAAGTTGCGCGGTGCGATCCAGAATTTCGCCGAGCGTGAGTGGACGGAGGGCTGGTTTCCATGCCGGGCTCCTCAGAAATAAGTGATTCGTGCTTGCCGGGATACTAGCACAGAATGAAAACCCTTTGCCGTGAGCAGATTGCTTCCATGGCAATTTAACTAACAAACAAAGAACTAGAGCGAAGGCCAGGCAATAGAAATCACCTCGCCTCCAGACCTTCACAGCCGGCTGCCATTATCGCCTTACTCGGCAGACCATCGTCCCATCTGCCGGCAACTTCTATTTGCTCACTGCAACCATCCGTAACGTCACGATTTCGTGAGGATGGATGGTGAAATGGAATTGATCGTCTCCCGCCAACGGCACCGCCGTTGCTCCTCGTTCCACTGCGTCGGTTTGAGTTACTCGATCCAGATGCAGCGTTGGAGTGCGGACGGTCACAGTGCGCTCTGCTCCGCCTAAGTCAAGAAAGCGCAGGATGGTTCCATCTCCATCCTCGGCGGGCTTCCATGTTTCGAGCAGCACGTTTGGATCATCGACTTCGAGAAAGCTTCCCTGCTTGCCGTCAAGACTCCGCTGAGAGCCGGCATCGGCAGTCACTGCCGCAGGCTGCGCCGCTTCATTCTGAGCTACAGCCTTGTCCTGGCTCGTAACGAGATCCGTTTCCAGGGGAGTAATTTCTTCCCACCCCATGCGGCTCAAATCGTTCGCGCTTGTTGAAGCCGCGCTGGTAATTACGTAGTGAAAACTGAATCGCCCTCCCTGGCCGGCTCGATAGTTCGTATCCCAGTAGTTATTCATTACGTACGAAAATACGTTTCCCGGCCGCTGCCCGAACTCTTCCGGCCACGCGCCGCGGTTGATATCTCCCAGGGTAATCATGGGCGCATCGAGTGGAAGCACGCTCGCCGAAACCCCGTCCTGCTCAACTGAGACCCAGTGCTGCGCGGTAAACCACTCGTGACCCGCGCCGGCGTACATATCCTTCGCCGGGTCGACCACTCCGTTCTGAATCTCGTACTGGAACTCAGGCTGGCTCATAGCAAAGGGAAAAGCAAAGTAAACCGCCTTCCTTGCTATAAACCTCTTTCTTGTCCACGTCTTCAACTAACTCAATCTTTTTCTCGCCATCGAAGAGGCGAATCTCCGTTTTGATTGAGGGAGTGTTCACGTCTTCGCTTTCCATGCGCGCAACCACTCCGGAGGGAGTGCGAGTTACGGATACAATCCTGCCGTGGTGCGAAGGATGAATCTCCAACGCCGGTTTTGGATTTACCTGGCTGTAATGAAGAATCGTATTGGGAGACTTATCGCCGCCGGTGACATAAAGATACTCTCCAAAACGATAGGAACTATCCTGGTTCACTAACTCGCGCTGTAACTGTTTATCGTAGATACTGCGAATGGCGCCGGTTTCCGCATCGAGTTGCACTTTGTAGTACGGACTTTCAAGCGATGGGTTCTGTTCCGGCTCGGCGACGGCCGCGGCTTTCTGCGCGTTGCGAATCGGCATAAACCTTGTAGCCAACCGGCGGAACATCCTGGGCTGAAAAACGAACGTGGTTGAAGGCGTTGCCCGCCGCTGTGAGCGATCTCTGAAAGGGCACCGTGCTGGTTCGTCGCCGCATCCACAATCTCGTCGCCTTTATTCAGATCGATGAAGACCGGTCCGCTTCGTTTCCAGTTCAGGCTATTGAAGACGATCAGGCTTCCCGGGCCGGCGGCAATGGCATCGGCCAGGTTTGCCATGCTGCGCTTGGCTACAAAGTCTGCCTCTGCCGCGGCGTTGACCGCAAACTGTTCTTTCACGGCGAGCTGGCCGGTGGCTTCTTTGCTTGCGGGGTCGCTGACGCTGTTATCCGAATCCCACGTGTGCTCATCCATCAGCACCATATTGGTCCACATGCGGCCTAACTCGGCGGTATCCGTCTTGAGCAGAGGATTCACAAGCGATGCCAGTGTGGCCAGCTTTTCAGCCGTTTGTCCCCGCGCTTCATTCCAGCGCTCCATGCTAGGTAATAAGCATCGGAGGCTGCGCCGTCTTCCCAATACGGTCCGCCATCTCCGCGAATGGTCGGGATGTTATCGCCAAATTGCTTTTCGATATTCTGAATCGCCTCGTGAAAGCCCGAGTATTGCAGACGCGGGTACGCATAAAGCGCCATTCCACTTCCCGACTAACTCTGCCTGCTGAGGAAAGAGATCGGTATTCTCCACCTGCGTGCCATAGATGATCGTGGCATTGGCATGGTATTTGGGAGTTTCATACATTTGCAGAAAGAGCGGCAGAGTATCGTGACCCGCTGAGACCACCGGAGGCAGCCCGAATAAAGTTCTCATCTGGTGGTAATGGCGCGAATACCACAGCAGAACTTTCTTGCCGTCGGGTCCGACCCACCACATCGGCGAGCTTTCATTCAAGCGGCCCTGGAGCAGTACTGGACCGCGATAGTTATCACTGCCGGCGGCCAGATAGGGAATGCCCGCGGAAGCAAGAATGGATGCATAGGACCAGGAGTAAGAAGGAACGTCGGTGATATTGGCGTAGTCGAACGGCGTGCCGTATTTCCTGCTGAAGTTGGCGCTGGGATAAAGCGAGCGGATCAGAGTCTCCGCCGTGGGAATGCCGGTGAGCAAATTGGCGTATTGCGCGGGAATCAAAAGCTGGTTATCTTCTGTACGGCTTCAATAGCCCGCTGTTGCTGTGCGGCGCTGCGCGTATTGAAGAAACTGCTCAAGGTCCCACTCTCCGTCCAGGCTGAAGCGGAATTCGGGATGCTTTGCGGTCATATCCATCGCTTCGGCAATGGTGCGGGCCTGAATGGCGGCAACCTTGGCCTGGTAATCGGAGTAGCCGACGTCAACATGAATATGGGGAACGAGAAAAATCGTCCACTTCTTCGCGGGATCGATCGATTGCTTGAATGCTGCTTGCGGCCGTTGATCTCCGCGGTCAATTGAGCCTCGGTTTGAGGCGCAAATTCGCGCACCGCAAACTCGGCCTTCTCATCGCCGAAATCGTAGCCACCGCGCAGTGCGGCGTGATAACTCTGCCCGGCGATGGTCAGCTCAACTTTGCTTCCCGGCTCGATGTGCCCAGAGCAGCGAATAAACGCATCCACGGTTTCGAGCAGTTCGCCGCTCTGCTGATGGAAGAAAATGGTGGGTACAATTTGCGCCGTGTATGCCGTCGCGCCCGGGTTGCCGGGAACACTGTCAAGCTCAATTGCGTCGTAATGCAATCCTGCGTCAGGAACAGCCTCGTCCGCTTCTTCAATGGCCTGCAGTGTAATGGTGTTCGCTCCGGCTTGCAGGTAACTGCCGGGAAAGTCAAACACAACGTCCGCGGCGGAGTAAGCGGGATCGAAGACGTCTACAAGGTCGCCGCCGCTGTAATCGAGCTTGGGGTGAAGATAAAAGACGCCGTTCTTGCCATTGATGCCCACCTTCAGAACCGGCACGCTGGGATCCTCAATCAGCAGGGCAATATGAAGCTGATAAGCGGCCGCCGGCGGACCAGCAAGCGAAAACGAAATCGCACGCGGAGCAGATCTCAATGCTGGCCTCCTGCGGCTTGCCTCTGAACTGAGCACAGCCAGCTGCTTGCCAAACCAGTCCTTTGCCGGATCGCTTTTGGAGACGACGAAGTTTACCTTCTGTTGTGGATTCCCGGATGCAAATTCGCCAGAGGAGCGATTGAACTCTCCGATCTGGAATACCTTCGTTTTCTCGTTGTTCTGCGCAGAAGCCGCACACATAATCAAAGCTGTCAAAACCGGCAGCAGTAATCCTGCAATCAAGCTGATCCTGAAAGTCGATCTCATGAGTGACCTCCTCGAACGCCCGCTCTGAAACACCAAAGATTGTAGCGGACTGCCCGCCATGCTTGACGAGCCGGAGCAAATTTATTTAGGTCGATCTAGTTTTTGCGGAACTCCGCTATTTCTTTATTCCAGGTTCTGCGTCTCGGTCCCCGCGGGGATCTTCACCACAAACTGGTCGTCGGTCAGCGTCATATTCTCGACCACTTTATCGACCGTCAGAACGATCTGGTACTCCTCCAGCGGGCGCTTGATGGTGATCGTGGAAGGATACCTGCCGGAGTCGAAATCCTGGTAATCCGCATAGGTGACCTGGGTCTCCAGGTTGCCCTCTTTGTCGTATATATCCTGTTGATAAGGCAGCAGATCGTCGCGGTGGAAGGTCACCACGCGCACCGGCTTCAACTGCTGGCTGCCCGGCTTGCGGCGGCTGATGCTGAGTATGTATTCCGGGACGGTGTAACAGGTGCTTCCTGGCCGCGTCCTCCACCGTCTCCGAATCCGCGGCCACCGAATAATAGATCGTCCGGCTCCAGCCCCCGCACCACCATGGCGTCCAGAAAAAATCCCGGCCGCAGGTTCTCCAACTGGTTGGCCGACTTCTTCTTCACGGAGTTGGAGCCCTTGACGGCCTTGTTCTTCGAGGGAATGACAAGAGTGAAGTTCTTTCCGTCGCTGGCCATGTCGAACAGTGCGCGTGCCGAGCACCGGAACCCGCCCATAGACCCGCAGCATCTCCGGCTTGCGCATCAGGATGATGTCCGCGGAAGGTGGTGTAGTCCTTGGCCACGCCTTCCTTGCTCTTGAGTACGCTGGCCTGGATCTCGACCGTGGCGTTCAGGCTGTCTGCAGCGCGTCCCAGCGCTGGTTGAGCCGCGCCACCAGTTCCTCCGGCGTGACCGTCTGCACGATCGACGGCGCCTTGGGAATGGGCAGCTTGCGCGTGGTAGACAGCATGAAGCAGCCGGAGAGCAGCAGGAGCGGAAGGAAGAGCGGCTGCGGCGGCCAGCGCGGCGAAGGCTTGTTTTCATCGGCCACCTGCCTTCTTCACGGCGTGCCGGTAGCCGGCCACGTTGCGCGTCGTGCTCCTCGATGGTGCTGGAAAACAGCGACCGCCCCTGGGGATTGGCTCCGGCGGCCACAAAGTAGAGATAGTCCGTCTTCGCCGGCTCCATGGCCGCGCGCAGCGACTGCACGCCGGGATTGGCCACCGGACCCGGCGGCAGGCCGGCGTGCAGATAGGTGTTGTAAGGGGTGTTGCAGCTTCAGGTCGCTCTGGTAGATCGCGCCCCGCCAGCGGCCCTCCAGTTCCAGGCCGTAGATCACGGAGGGGTCGGTCATCAGCGGCATCTTTTTGGCCAGCCGGTTTTCAAAGACGCTGGCCACCAGCGGACGCTCCGCGTCCACCGCCGTCTCCCGTTCCACCAGCGAAGCCAATGGTCACCACTCGATGCACATTTCCCTTCAATCCAATTTGCCCGGCTACCGCGCGGAAGCGCCTGCACCATCGCCGCGCAAATCTGCGCCGGGTCGAACTTGCGGGGAAAATGATAGGTATCCGGAAACAGGTAGCCCTCCAGGCTCTTTGCTCCGGGGTCCAGGTCGGCCACCAGGCTCACCTGCTTCGCCGCCGCGTCCAGAAAATCCTGCCGGGAGCCAAATCCCGCCTGCTCCAGCCGCGCGGCAATATCAAAGAGGCTCGAGCCCTCTGGAATGATGACCGTCCTGGTAAAAACATCGCCGCGCGCAATGCGCGCATAAACCTCGGTGACCGGAGCCGGATGGTCGAAGCGGTACTCGCCGGCCTTGAGCGTTCCCCGCTTCCACCCAGCGCACCAGATCGAAGGCATACTGGCTGCGCACCACGCCCGCCGCTTCCAGTTGCTGGCCAATCCGCACCGTGGAGGAGCCCGGCGCCAGCTCGACAAAGGTCTCCGTCTCCGGCCCGAAGGGCGTAACCACCAGCCAGGCCAACGCGGCCGCAGCAAGCAGCGCTGCAAAAAAAGCCGCCAGCAGAAATGCCGCCGCGCCAGAACCCTTCCTCTTCCTGCTCTTCCGTCTGCGGGTTGCCATTCGTTGCAATCAACCCTTCGTACTGACAAAAAGCTCGAGAGTTCCTCCAGGAGGGTTCTCTACCATTGATTGTATCGGGAAGGGCGCCCCAGCAGGGCATTTCTTCAGGGCAGGCTTGGAGCTTTAAGCTGGAGGCAAGGAGTTGCAAGCTGGAAACTCATCCCCGCTATCTCGGCCTCGACGTCGGCAACCGCCGCATCGGCGTGGCTGTGTCGGACGAACTGGGGCTGACGGCGCAGCCGGTGCATGACGTTGGAGCGGAGGCGCAACCGGCGGGAGGATCTGCGCTCGCTGGCTCGGCTGGCGCGGCGGTTCGGCGTGGCAGGCATTGTGGTGGGCAATCCGGTGCATCTCTCCGGCGACTCGAACCCCCAGGCCGCCAAGACGCAGGACTTTGCCGCCGAACTGGGCGCGCTGACCGGCCTGCCCATCCACTTGTGGGACGAGCGCCTGACCACCCGTGAGGCCCACCAGATTCTGTACGAGGCCGGCCACGCCCGCCAGGAGCACCGTAGGGTGGTGGACCAGGTAGCGGCCACGCTGATCCTGAAGTCGTTTCTTGAAGAGCAGGAATCAGGGATCAGGGGTCAGGGATTAGCGGACCGCTAATAGCGACGCATCTGGACGTTTTGGCTATGAATTCAAAGCTTCAATAGCGAGACCTGATGCCCTGAATTAGGTATCTCCCAGACGCTTCCGGCTGATCCCTGACCCCTGATCCCTGACCCCTGTCTTCTCCCCGGTTATAATTAGTAGTTGAGTCTTTTATCTCTTGCGGAATGAGCAGCCCCGCTCCCCGCCACGGACCAAGAATGCCAGAGCACATCAAAAAGAAGCTCCTCGAAGAGATTGCCTCCTTGAGCACGAGCTTGCGCACGAGCTTCCGGCCGAGATCAAGAAGGCCGTGGCCATGGGCGATCTGTCAGAGAACGCCGAGTATCATATGGCCAAGCAGCGCCAGACTTTTGTGGATGCGCGCCTGGGCCAGTTGAAGAGGCGCATGGCCGAGCTGTCGCTGGTGAATCTGACCAACATTCCCAAGGACAAGGCCGGGTTCGGCTCTACGGTGGTGGTCTACGACTCGACCAAAGACGAGGAGATTGTTTACCGTCTGGTAACCAGCGAAGAGTCCGACGTTGCCAAGGGGCTGATCTCGACAACTTCCCCAATCGGCCGCGGGCTGGTGGGTAAGAGGGTGGGTGACGTGGCCACCATCGTTACCCCCAACGGCAAGCGCGAGCTTGAAATCCTGAAACTGACCACGATCCACGATGAAGCGGGCGAAGCCGAGACAGAGGACGGAATCGCCTCCGCCTCAGATAAGTAAGGAAGAATAGAAAATGACCTGGACCAGCGCTTTCGGCCGCGCCTGCGGATGGCTTCTGGACCGCATTGTGCGCGGCATGGCGCTAACCCGCATCTCTCCCAACGCGCTCACGTTTATCGGCCTGGTCATCAATATCGTGGCCGCGTTTCTGTTTGGGCATGCCAACGCCACCAACTCTGGAATCATGTTTTTCTATGCGGGCGTAGTGATCTTCTGCGCCGGCATCTTCGATATGCTTGACGGCCGCGTGGCGCGTCGCAACAACCAGGTAACGGTCTTCGGGTCGTTCTTCGACTCGGTGATCGATCGCTACTCCGACGTGGTTCTGTTCTTCGGGCTGCTGGTTTACTACGGACGCATCAATCGCATGCGTTATGTGGTGCTGGTTGCCTTTGTCATGGTGACCTCGCTGATGGTCAGCTACACGCGCGCCCGCGCTGAGGCGCTTATCGGCCAGTGCAAGGTGGGCTTCATGGAGCGGCCGGAGCGGATCGTGCTGATTCTTCTCGGCGCCTTGTTCAATCATTGGGGAGTGATGGCGCCGGTGCTGTGGGTGCTGGCCGTGCTCTCAACCATCACCGTGGCGCATCGAATAATTTATACCTACCAGAACACCAAGCATCTGGCGCCGATCAGCTAATCGGATACGAACGATTCCCCGCCTTCAGCAGGTCACAGCCACGGTGGAACAGCCGGGTTGGACGGGCTTCCATTGCACCAGGAACTCGGTCACGGATGAGGATTGCATGCGGCGCATGGCTTCAAACTCTCCGCTCTTCTGGCTGTAGAGCAGTTTGCCTTTCTCGCTGAGTACGGCAAGTGCGGGAACGCCTTTGTTCAGAGGAACCTGGTAGCGTGCAGCGATGTCAAGATTCGCGTCCATGTGTCCGATGTTCACGTGGACCAGGACGAAGTTGGCTTCGAGAATGGGCCGGTTGCCGGGGTCGTGGAAGTAGATAGTCCAGCACCTGGCAGTCGCCGCACCAGTTGCCGCCAAAGTCGAGCAGGATGCGCTTGTGGGTTGCGGCGGCGGTCTTGAGAGCGGCGGCGAGATCGGCTTTGGCCTGCTCTGGATCGGGATAGATTTCGCGGCTGGCGGAGTTGGCCGTGCCGGCGGCAAGAACCAGTCCGAGGGAAAGGGCGAGAAGTTTGACTGGTCTTCAACGGGGAAACCCTCCACATCTGCTTTCAGTCTGCCACAATTCGACGCACGGTTCCATCTTCTTACCCTGTTCCCGGCACCGCGCATGTACTCTGGAGTGTGGCCAAAGCAAACGATCTGCGCAAACGTCTGGAATCGGCGTCCTACCCCGACCTGGGAGCGATGATGGAGGGCTACGCGCAATCGGCGGCGGAGTTGGCAAGGAGCGAGTTCGGGCAGAAGCTGGACTTTACCGCGGAATCGGTGGACGGGCTGGACGAGATTCTGGTCCGCGTGGGCGAAAGTCCCGAGCTCGACCTGGACTTCGAGGTGCGGCTGTGGGGCAGCTACCTGGGCGAGGTGCTGCGGCGGCGCTATGCAGGCAGTTGGGAGATGACCCAATATCCCGGCGGCGCAATGGCGGTTCCGGCGGTTGATGTGCGCGGCTCGCGGCTGTTTCCGCTGATGAAGGTTTATCGCCGGCTGACCGTGGGCGAAGAGGAGGATCTGCGCGCCTTCTATTCCGTGGTGACGGATCGGCTGGGCAAGCCCGCACAGGTGAATTGACGCAGGGTTCAGGGTTCAGGGATCAGCAAGAGCCCGAAAACTATTCTATTTCTCTCTTCGTTGTTTTCTGCGCCTCGGGTTATTGACCCCTGAACCCTGATCCCTGATCCCTGATCCCTGCTCCTGCGCGGTTATGTGGGTTTGTGCGACAATAAATGGTGAGAATGCGTGCCGGATCAAGCGCGGCGCGCGGAGGATGAAACAATGGGTGATCTACTTCAGCCATGGCACCTGATAGTTTTGGCCATCGTGGCATTTTTGCTGTTCGGCGCCAAGCGGCTCCCGGAGTTGGGTAAAGGGCTGGGCGAGGGATTGAAGGGCTTCAGAGAAGGCATCAAGGGAGTGAGCGATCCTCCACCGCCTGCACCTCCGACTGTGCAGCAGACTGCGGCTCCCGCGCCGCCGCCGGCAGCGCCGGCCGAGCCTCAAATCGTACGCAAAGACTCGTAATTTGGAGTCAGGTTTGCTTCGTCGCCTGACCGTCGACCCAGGTGAACGCTTCGACATCGAACTTCATATATGCGAAAGGCCTGCGCTTAAGCTCAGGCCTTTGCTACGTTTACGGCTTGGGGAACTTGAAGGAGAGCGTGAGATCAGCTCATCTAAAGCTGAGTGCGTCCCACTCGGCAAAATCAGCTCGGTAGAAGCTAAACGCGTGCGTTCAGCCCGCTCTTGGAAACGGGACTTGATCTAGTATCCGCGAGAACTCCGCGATTTTGGCCCAATAAACGATCCACAAGATGAGGTAGGCTAACGCGGCGAAAAGACCTAGAAGAGGGATGATTCCGCAGGCTCCGCATACACACATGGCAATGCCGATCGACTGCCCGGGTTCGGGGTCCGCGTTTGATATATTTCTCGCTCTGAACTCGTTGCCCAAAGACTTCGCCATCCCTATTACCACAAAGAAATGCCATACCAAATTAACAAATGGAACCAGGAGAAGCCACAGCATCCCCGGCTCGATTGTTATTGATGCGGCGGAGCACTTGGTCAGTGCCCGAGAAAGGGTAAGGATGTAAAAGATGGCCGGTAAGAGAAAGAGAGGGAGAAAAAAGACGAGCAGCACCAGCAGGTGCCACGGCTGAAGCAGGTCACCCATAGTTCATCTCCTTCGAATCAAGTTGCCTGAATTATTTGAAAAGCCATTTTAGGCTTCAAAATGGCAATTGGCAACATAACCGACTTGCCTTTCCTGTTTCCCGCTCCAAACAATCTTCTCGCGTGGGAAATATGGGTGTTTATGGGCGCATTTTGGAGTGCTCTCACACCTTGATAAAGATCTTTTTGCGGTAGAGCAGCCAGACGGGAACAAAGCAAACAACGAGAAAGGAAACCGACCAGGCGAAGGCGGCCCAGCCGGGGTCGGGGATGTTTGCGAAGACATGGTTGAAGACCCAGGCCGGTACGTCCGTTTGCTCCCCGTCCGCGGTAAAGCTGATGTTCCCCAGTGAGCTGCCCAGCAACTCACTGAACATGTAAGCCACGATGGCGTTGGAGCCCAGAACCAGCCACGGCCAGGCGAATGCCTTGCCGCGACCTTTGCCCCAGCCGCGCTGCTCCACGGCCCAGTAGGCGATGGTGAAGACAACCAGCGAATAGCCGGCTGCCACCAGAACATAAGAACTAGTCCACATCTTCTTGTTCAGCGGGAAGGAGAGCGACCAGAGGTAGCCGGTGGCCAGGCAAACCACCGCTCCCGCTGCCAACCCCAGGGTTTTGGTCTTCGCCGACTTTTGCGCGCGCAGCCACAGGCCGGTGAGCAGGCCGAGAAGCACCGTGCCGATGGCGGGAATGTTGCTCAGCAGACCTTCAGGATCGCGCAGGTTGTGGGTCGTCCAGTCCTCGTAGAGGTGATGGGGGAAGATGTGCTGGTCAACCCAGTTGACGATGTTGACGTTTGGATCGAGGAAGGGAATATCGCGTCCCGGCAGCCCGGCGCCCGGCACCGGAACCCAGCGGACCAGAATCCAGTAGCCCGCGAGCAGCGCCACGAGAGCGGCAATCTTGGTCCACACGCGGCGGTCCCACAGATAAAACAAAGCCACCACCAGGTAGCAGATGGCGAGGCGCTGCAAGACGCCGTAGACGCGCAGGTGCTCGAGACGGAAGAAGGGAAAGCCGTTGCCGACAAGTCCGAAGAGAAACAGAAGCCCGGCGCGCCGCAGCGTGTGCCAGGTTACCTGGGCACGCGTTGCGCCACGGGCCAGGCGGGCGTTGACTGAAAGTACGATGGAAGCGCCCATGACAAACATGAAGGTTGGAAAGACCAGGTCAGTGGGCGTGAGGCCGTTCCACGCGGCGTGGTTCATGAACCACCAGGAGCCTTCGCCACCGTTGTTATTCACCATGATCATGAAGGCGATGGTGACGCCGCGCAGCACGTCGAGCGAGAGCAGGCGACCGGCACGCGTGGGGACGAGGGAGGGATTGGACATGAGAGCTCCGTACAATGCGATCAGGTGGTTGCAAGCTACTTTACGCGAACGAGGCAGGGTTCGCCAAGTGTGCCGCTGCCTCTGTCGCATTTGGGCCTTGCGCTGGTACACTTCCCCTTCAGAGAATTCCAGCTAGACCGCTAGTGGTTTTGGAGGCTATTCGTGCCCGACTTTCAACCCTTTGTATCCGCCGGCGACAACCGTCCGGAGTTTACTCTTCGCGCCGTTCTTCTCGGCTCATTCTTCGGCATCGTCTTTGGCGCCGTCACTGTTTATGTTGGCCTTCGCGCCGGACTGACGGTGGCCGCCTCCATTCCCATCGCGGTGCTGTCGATCAGCATTCTGCGCGCGTTTGGCCGCAGCTCGATCCTTGAAAATATTATCGTCCAGACCACGGGAAACGCAGGGCAGTCGATTGCGGCGGGCGTTATTTTTACGCTGCCGGCGCTGATTTTTCTGGGCTTCGACCTGGAGTATTCGCGCATCTTTATGCTGGCGCTGATCGGCGGCTTTCTGGGCGTGCTGTTTATGGTGCCGCTGCGGCGGCCATTGATTGTCGAGGAGCACGGCAATCTGAAATTTCCTGAGGGCACGGCCTGCGCTGACGTGCTGATGGCCGGCGAGAAAGGCGGGTCTTTTGCCAGCCGGGTTTTCTTCGGCCTGGGCCTGGGCGCGCTCTATACCTTCTTCCAGAATGAAAATCTCTTCGGCGCATGGCCCGGCACGCCTGAGTTTCAGCCCGACTTCGGACCCCAGCACGTGCTCAAAGGCTCGTCGATCAAGGCCGACGCGACGCCGGAATATTTGGGCGTGGGCTACATCATCGGCCCCAAGGTTGCGGGCATCATTTTTGCCGGGGGCGTCTTCTCCTGGCTGGTGCTGATGCCGCTGATCTACTTCTTCGGCAAGGGGTTGCCGAGCGCTATTTATCCCGGCACCATTCCCGTGGCGCAGATGGGTCCCAGCGAGCTGTGGTCCACTTACATTCGTCCCATGGGCGCTGGAGCCGTGGCCGCAGCCGGATTGATTACTCTCTTCAAAACGCTGCCAACAATCGTGAACGCGCTCAGCTCGGGATTTAAGAACATTCGCGGCGGCGCGGGGGCCAAAGCTGAACCCATCCGGACGGAAAAAGATTTCTCCATGGGTACGGCGATCGTCGGATCGATCCTGCTGATCATCCTCATGTTTTTCTTTCTGGTCTTCAAGCCGGTGCCGGGAGCGCAGGTCAGCGTGTGGGCCAATCTGGCCGCATCCATCCTCATCGTTTTCTTCGGATTTCTCTTCGTCACCGTCAGCTCGCGCATCGTGGGACTGATCGGCAGTTCGGCTAACCCCATCTCCGGCATGACCATCGCCACGCTGATGGCCACCTCGGCCATTTTCCTGGTCAACGGCTGGACCGCCCCGGCATTCGGCGCTCTTGCCATCACCATCGGCGGAGTGGTCTGCATCGCATCGGCCGAGGCCGGCGATACTTCGCAGGATTTGAAGACCGGCTACCTGGTGGGCGCCACGCCGCGCAATCAGCGCTTTGCCTTTCTCATCGGCATCGTGGTTTCTACGGTGGCCATCGGCTTCACCCTGCGGCTGATGAACGATGGGCTGACGGAGTTCCACGCAGCCCCGCAAGCCTGGAACCTCACCGCGCCCCACCCCGGCGTCAACATTCAGAACGACCTTAGCAGCCTTCACGAGCAGTTCCCCGTCATCGCCGCAGACAAGACCACCACTATCCACCACAAGAGCGAGTATGTGGTGCTGAATGCGCTGGGCTCGCCAGAGCTGGCTGACGGCAAGTATCTTTATTCGCCTGCGACCGGAGAGATTGAGGTGCAATGGATCTCCGGCATCGGCAGCGAGAAGGCCGCCGCGCCCCAGGCCCGATTGATGGCCACGGTCATCAGCGGGATTCTGAGCCAAAAACTGCCGTGGGGACTGGTGCTGCTCGGCGTGTTTCTGGTGATCGGCGTTGAGCTGCTCGGCATCCGCTCGCTCTCGTTTGCGGTAGGCGCGTATCTCTCCATCGGAACTACTCTGGCCATCTTCACCGGCGGCTTGATGCGTTGGATGGTTGATTCGGCGGTGAAGAAAGCCGGCGGCGACGCGGACGCGGAAGGCGACGTTTCACCCGGCTCGCTTTATGCTTCAGGCCTGATCGCCGCCGGCGGCATCATCGGCCTGCTCGGCGTGGGCCTCAAGCTCTACGAAACCACCTTCGGCAAGGAAGACCCCATCGCCATGCCGCATAGCTTCCTCTACCATGACTGGGTTTCGGTGCTGGCGTTTGCGGCGCTGGCGTTCTCGCTGTATTACTTTGCGCGGAAGCCGTTAAAGAAATAGAAGCGGAATCTGCATTATGATTTCTCACAGAGGTACAAATCCCCATGAACCTCACTGGCAATACCATACTCATCACCGGCGGCGGGTCGGGCATCGGACGCGGGCTGGCGGAAGAGTTTCATAAACTGGGCAACCAGGTCGTGATTGCGGGGCGGCGCAAACAGGCGCTGGACGAAACTAGCGCTGCCAATCCGGGCATGATGTCGCTGGAGCTGGATATTGAAGATCCGGCGGCTATTCGCGAGTTTGCGGCGCGGGTGGAGAAGGATTTTCCGACGTTGAATGTGCTCATTAACAATGCCGGAATCATGCGACCGGAAAAGCTGCTTGCCGAGCAGCCGGAGCTGGATGTGGCGGAGGCTACCGTGGCCACCAATCTGCTGGGGCCTATACGGCTGACGGCGGCGCTGCTGCCGTTGCTGAGAAAGCAGGCGCACTCGGCTATTGTGACCGTTTCGTCCGGGCTGGCTTTTCTTCCTTTGGCGCTGACACCGACTTATTGCGCAACCAAGGCTGCGATTCACTCCTGGACGCAATCGCTGCGGTACCAGCTGAAGACCACCGCGACTGAAGTGATCGAACTCGTTCCTCCCTATGTGGCTACCGACCTGATGAGCGGCGCTCACGACCCGCGCGCCATGCCGCTGGATAAGTTCATTGCCGAGGTGATGACGATATGGAAGGGTCAGCCTACGCCCAAGGAGATTTGCGTTGAGAACGTGAAGACGCTGCGGTTTGCGGCGGAGAGCGGGAGGTATGACGCTATTTACCAGGGGCTAAATGCGGCGCGAACGGATGGGCGGCTGGACTGAGGGGCTGGCGCGACTATTCTTCTCTTCTATAAAAACCCATAAAAGACTTTAGTAATAGGTATCCCACCCTTTCCGCAAAGAGCGCGGAAAAAATGGGGCACCCGCTTCTGTGGGGAAACCGGATTTGCGGCGGCGCCCGCAGTTAACTGCGCGGGTCGGTGCTGCGTTTGCGGAAGACTACTTTCAACTCGCGGCGCCAGTGCTCGGTGAGGGCGATTAGCTCCCACTCCACCTGCGGGGAGAAATAGCGGAGGACCGGCTCGTTGGCGGGGTGAATGCGCAGGGCGGGAGCGGCGAGAAGCAGACGCGGCGGAAGCGGCGAGACTTCAGCGCCGGAGAAGTATCCCTGGCGCTCGAAGGCGGAGAGCGGACGGGTGCCGGCGTTGCCGGCGGCGGGCTGGCGGTCGTCGTTGAGGGCGCGGACGCGAATCCAGTAGTCGAGGGCTTGCAGGGGCAGGTGGAGATCTTCGTCGGCCTTGAGTTCGATGACGGCGAGACGGCCGTTGCGGTCGAGGGTGAGCAGGTCGAGCATGCCGCGGTCGCCGGTGGAGAGAGCGGGAACCTGGGTATAGAGCAGATCGCCGCGCAGGCCGGGGAGAAGCTCGGCGATGGCGGCGCGGAGACGGGACTCAAGCCAGCGCTCGGGTTGCAGGCGGAAGAGCGGATCGGTGTGCGAGCCGTCGGCGTGGCGGCTGAGGAAGAGGCGCGCGAAGAGGTCGCGGCAGAGGGCTTCATTTTCGTCGGTGAGCGGGGTCTCGTTGGCTCCGGCTCCGAAGGTGATTTCGTTTTCGCGGGCAAAGGAGTTGGCGGAGGCGGCGTGGCGGACGCGGGCGAATTCGAGGCCGTGGAGAAAGAGACCGGCTTCAGTGGCGGAGGTGGGACGCACTTCGACTCGCTCTTTGGCGGCGGGTGGGATGAGCGCGAGCAGGCGGTCAATGCCGGACTGGCAGCGCTCGACGGCCGCGGCGGCTGAGAAAGCATGAACCAGGTGCGAGCCAAGATTGCCGGTATCGCGAAAGTCCACCTGCGTGAGCTCTTCGCTGCGCTCGTCGAGGGTAAAGAGCTGGAAGTCGGCGGCGGCGTGGTTGAGCCAGGCCATTCGCTCGGCCGTCGTGCGCCAGGCTCCGGCGGGAACGATAACCTTGAGTCCGCCAAAGTGACGGCGGCCGTCGCCGTGCTGGCGGCAATGATCGAGCCAGAGAATGCCGAGGGTGAGAATGCCGTCGGCGATGGCGGCGGATTCGGCTTCGCCCACGCCGATGATTGCGTCGGCGGCGGTTCCGCGCAGCAGGCGGCCGCGCACATAGGCCGGGCCGAAACTATGCTCCAGGTCCATTGCCGAGCGCAGTCCATCAACCTTTGAGCCGATGAAGCTGCGGGTGAGGACTCGCTCGAGCAGCTTCAGATAGTTCCGCCGAGCGGAGTCGCGGGCAGTGGGAGTGCGGCGGTCGCTGGTGGGCACAAGTTCAAGAGACTGAGGCTTGGCAGCGCCCATGCGGCGTGTGGCGAGTCGCAGGCATTGCGCGCGCTGCTGCAGATCGACCACGGTGCGGAGCAGGTTGCGCTCCTCGCTCCAGAATTGAAGCAGGCAGCGGCCGTGCGACTCGCTGACGGAGTAATGGGCGGTGCGCATATCGAAGAGGACGCGGCCATCTTCAAGCAGCGCGGCGGCGGGGTGGTCTGCGAGGTAATCTTCAATGTGTTTTCGAGAGCTGGCCGGGAGATGGCGCCGCTTCACCGGCGGTCATGCGGAGGCCTTACCAGCCCTGCCGTGCGCGCAGGCTGGCGATGTGGGCGGTATGGTGGCGGGCGTGCCAGGCATACATGGCCAGCACCGTGGAGAGTGCTTGCTTGCCATGTTCGGGATGGTTATAGCCTTTCTGGAAGTCCTCTTCCGAGAGGGACTCAAGCAGCGCAACCCAGCGCGCGTGCATTCCCGCGATGATGGCCATGGAAACATCGATGGGCAGCTTGCGGCAGTCGGCCAGTTCGGCCCAGGCGGCCTCATCGTAGGGCTTGACGGTGGGCCAATCCTCGGTGAGGGCCAGCCGGTAGCGGATATATGCGTTGGCGTGGCTGTCAGCGAGGTGATGCACCACCTGGCGCACGGTCCAGCCGCCTTCGCGGTAGGGCGTATCGAGCTGGGCATCGCTGAGGCCGGCGGTGACTTCGCGCAGGTTATCGGGGAGCTGGCGCAGGGTTTCAATTTGCTCGGCGCGAATGCTGGGAAGGCTGGCGGCCGGAGCGGTGAAATGACCGATGGGATAGCGGAGGTCGGTTTGTTCCGTCATGGATTAGCCCTCCTTGCTGCTCAAATTTGTGCGGCTCGGTTGCTGATGATGCGGTTGCGCTGGAGCTGAGGCGGTTCTAGGCGTGGCGATGAGGACGGTGATGGTTGTAATGGTGGGTATGGTGGTATTTTTTGCTGTGATTATGAACGCGATGATGGTGTTCCGCCAGGGCAGTCGCAGGTATAGCAAGCACCAATAAAAATAAGATGGCGGTTAGAATCTTTTTCATGACAAAGAATGTAGCACGTCAACGGGGGCGAATGGAAGAGGAACTCAAGCGGCGCGCATATGGCGGGTAACGAACGACTTTATATTTTCACTGTCCTGGCCGGTGACCGCGAAAACGGAAGCTTATATCGCTAACAAACTAAACCTCGAAGTTGTCTACCTGTGGGCCGCCGAGTATTTACTCAAGATGTTTGGCTCAGGCCGCAAGTGGCGGGCGAGGGACCACTTCAGCTCGTCGATGCCCTGGCCGGTTACGGCGGAGATGGCGTGGAACTCCAGCTTGCGGCGCTTTACGTGGGCGGCAGCTTCTTGAGCTTCTCGGGGTTGGCGGAGTCGATCTTGGTGGCGACGACGATCATGGGTTTGTCGGCTAAGGGGTGCTCGCCGTCGCGATTGCTGAAGTTGGCCAGCTCCTCGTTGATGACCTTGAAGTCTTCAACGGGGTCGGGGCGGCCGGAAGCGTCGGAGACATCGACCAGGTGAACCAGCAGGCGGGTGCGCTCGATGTGGCGCAGGAACTGGGTGCCGAGGCCGGAGCCGAGATGCGCGCCTTCAATGAGGCCGGGCATATCGGCGACGACGAAGGACTCCTGATCGGGCTCCTCGCCGACGGTGACCACGCCGAGGTTGGGTTCGAGGGTGGTGAAGGGGTAGTCGGCGATCTTGGGCCTGGCGGCGGAGATGCGGGAGATGAGCGTGGATTTGCCGGCGTTGGGATAGCCGACCAGGCCTACGTCGGCCAGCAGCTTGAATTCGAGGCGATAAAGGCGCTCCTCGCCGGCGCGGCCCAGTTCGTGCTCGCGCGGGGCCTGGTGGACGGGAGTGGCAAAGTGCTGGTTGCCGCGGCCGCCGCGTCCGCCTTTGGCGATGACGAGGCGCTCGTCGGGCTCGCTGAAGTCGTGGATCAGCTCGCCGGTCTCCTGGTCGTAAAGGGCTGTGCCGACAGGAACTTGCAGGATGATGGAGTCGCCGTCGAGGCCGGTGCAGTTGGAGCCCATGCCGTGCTCGCCGCGCTGCGCCTTGTGCTCGGGGTTATAGCGGAAATGGATGAGGGTGTTGTGGCGCTGCGAGGACTCCATGATGACGTCGCCGCCACGGCCGCCGTCGCCGCCGGAGGGTCCGCCGCGGGGGACGAACTTCTCCCGGCGGAAGGCCATGCAGCCGTTGCCGCCGTCGCCGGCTTTTACGCGAATTTTGGCTTCATCGATGAACATGGAAAACCAGGGGTCAGGGAACAGGGGTTAGGGATCAGGGAAAAAGCGTCGCTATGTCTACTGAATCGGCAAAATCCGAGATGCCGTCTTTTCAGTTTACCTTATCAGGCATAGAATCGCTCGTAACTTCATTTTGGGAAATTGGGGCGACGGGAAAACAATCTCTCGTGAAGCGGATGCCTGCCAATCCTTCTGTCAACCGCAGAGGCGGATTCTGCCGGGGCTTAGTCCCTCGGCTGCAGCCGCGTCTTTTTGCAAAGCTGAGGGATTTGCCGTTGATTGTGCCCACCCGGACCCGCCGCTAGAGCGGGCTGGAGAAGTTAGTTTGCGAGTGCAACGTTTTTCCACGATCTGCCGCGAGCAGGGTTCTCGATGGCAGGGGCAAGGCGAAGTTGGATTTGGCCGTTGGCGTTGGCCGTGCTTATTGTGGGCGCGGGAGCGGCTCAGTCTCTTGTGGCGCAGGAGGCGGCGGGCGGGGGAACCGGATCCATTGTCGGCAAGTTGACTGATTTGCACTCGATGCCTGTGGAAGGCGCCGTGGTGGTCCTGCGTAATGAGGCTACCGGTGCGGAATTGCGCTCCACAACCCTGAAGAATGGGATTTACAGTTTTATTGGTCTGGACTCCGGCAGCTATGCCGTGGAGGCGGAGAGCGAGCTACTAGGCCGGGGACGGCTGGAGCACATCTTCGTTGCCGCCGGCGACGAAACCCGTGTGCAGACGGCGATGGAATTTGAGCCTGCGCCGCAGGAACCCGTCCAGTCTGTAAGACCGTTACCTTCCCAGCCTTTGCAAGAGCCTGCGGTGAGCGCGAGAAGCTTGCCGGATCGTGTACAGGCTACTGTGGACTCCGCCGCTCAAAAAGCGGGGACGGCCCAAGAGACTGCGGGAAAGATAGCGATTTCAGATGAAAAGGAAGAAAATCTTCCCTCCGGCGCTAAAGCTCTCCCTCATTCTGCCGAATCTCTGCGGGGGTTAAAACCCCCGCCTCCCCCCGCATTAGAGCCCTTACCCCATTTCGCATTAAATCCTCCACCCTCTTCCGCATCGAGTTCTCCCGCAATCCGGACTGTTCAGGCCCCGTCGCCTGGCGCGGTCCAGACATCGAGCCGGAATGCAAGCCAAGTCACGAAGTCGGCTGCGAGCCCGGGTTTGAACCAGGCCGCTAGCCCGAATGTGAGTCGGTCCGCTAGCCGGGCTATGAGCCAGACAGCAGTTAAGCCTAATGCGGCAGACGCTGCTCTGATTCCGGCCGTAACCGGGCCGAATCGGATTAGCCAAGTCACGGGTGCGGGCTGGAGCCTGGCCATCGACGAGGCGGTAGCTGCGGTGGTGCAGGTGGCCGCTCAGTCGAGGCAGGCTATTCCCAAACCCATGAAGGCAGCCGGCATAAAGGAGGACCCGGTCACGCCGGTGGTGACGACTAAGGTGAGCGGTGCGGAGCTGCAGGCGCTGCCTGCCAGTGGACGGCGCTGGCAGGATTTTGTGCTGGATACGCCAGCCGCGGCGACAGCGGCTGGAGGCAGGGCGCAGGCCTCACTGCGCGGCGCGGGACAGTTGACGGCTGAATCCTCTATCGACGGGGCAAGCATCAGGCTGGCCTTTGGTGGCCAGGGTGGCTATGGTCCGGGTTCTTCCGGTCAGGGATCGAATGGGCAGGGCGGAAGAGAGCAGAACGGCATGGGGCAGGCGTGGTCAGGAGGGCGAGGGGCACAGGTGGCGGAGGCGGCGATCCGCGAAGTGGAGATGGCGGCCGGCAACGCAGAGGCTGAAGGATTGCGCACCGCCGGTGGGCGCGTAAACGTGGAGACCCAGGGCGGTGGAAACGGGCTGCACGGCCAGGGGTTTTTCTTCGACCGCGAGAACACTTGGGGAGCGCAAAATCCCTTTACCCAGTGGTTGAAGGAGGCTACGCCGGCCAATGGAATCACCGTCTCAGTTCCAGTTTTCGCGCCTGAGTCCTATACTCCGCCAGATCATGAAGCGGTGTGGGGCGTGGGCGTGGGCAGCCAGATCCGGCGCAACAAATTGTTCTGGTTCGGTGCGCTGGACAGCTATCGGCGCAACGATCCGGGGCTGGCCACGGTAAAGCATCCAACCCTTTGCGCCGACCCTCCTGAATGTGACGTGCAGACCGGATTTTTTGCGCAGCCCACGAACGACCAGATGCAGGTGCTGAGCGCACGGCTTGGTTTGAGTTCCATCAACCCTATTGCCGAGGGGCTGACGGCGTATTCCACCATGCTGGAGACGCTTGGCGGGCTGCTTGGTCCAGCTCCGCGAACGGCTTCGCAGTGGATGGGCTTCGGCCGCGTCGACTGGCAGGCGGCTGAGCGGCATCACTTCACGCTGGAAGGGATCGGCGGCAAGTGGAACTCGCCAGGCGGAGGGCTGACGCGGGTTTCAGAGACCTACGGGACAAACAGCTTTGGAACCAGCCAGGCCAGCGAAGAATGGCTGCTGGGCCGCTGGGAGGCATTTATTACTCCCAATCTGCTGGCTGTGACGCAGGGTTCGCTAGGACGCAACCTGATGAGCGCGCATGCGGAGACGCCGTCGGCCTACGAGCAGACTCTGCTTGCGGGAAATGCCTGGGGCCAGTTGCCGCAGATCAATGTGGACTCGCGCTACGGCTTCACCATCGGCAATCCCTCGCGCTTCGGGCAGGGCAGCTATCCCGACGAACGGCTCTACCAGGCGCAGGAGACGCTGAATTGGGTGAAGGGAAGCCTGCTGGTGAAGGCCGGCTTCGAGGTGAGCCACAACTTTGACGCGACCAGCCTGCTGCGCAACCAGACCGGCACTTATACCTACTCCAACGTGGAGAACTTTGTCTCCGACGCGCTGGTCTTTGCAGCCTTTGGGACCGCCGGCGAGCTCAACCCCTTCAATCAGCACAACTGCGACCAGACGGGCAAGGTGTGGCGCGACTCGGGGGGCGGGCTGCGCGGGCTGGGCAGCCTGCCCTGCTACTCCTACTACTCGCAGATGATCGGGCCCTCCAACTTGGCAACTGAGCACCAACGACTGGGCCGGGTTCGTAACTGCGCAGTGGCAGCCGAACAAACTTTTTGTTCTCTCCGCCGGGTTGCGCTGGGAGCGGGAGCAGTTGCCGCCGCCGATGCCCACGCTGTGGCCCCCGCCGGTTGCTCCGAATTCGCCCTCCGGAACTTTGCCCGCTCGGCGGCTGCCCGACCTGGGCAACGACTGGGGTCCGCGGCTGAGCCTGGCGGTGGGAAACAGCGAAACACACTGGCCGGTGCTGCGGCTGGGCTACGGAATGTACTACGGCCGCACGGAGAACGCCACGGTGGAAACGGCGCTGACCCAGACCGGCAGCGCTCAATGGAGACCAGAACTTTTTCATGCGGCCCACGGACGGCTACAACTCCGCCAACACGGACCAGCGGCGCGCCGCCGTTTCCTTACGTGCTGACCGGACCGCCGGGCAGCCTGGTCAAGCCGGGAGCGGTGGAGTTTGCGCCCAGGTTCCACAATCCCGAGGTGCATCAGGCCGTGGCTGCCGTGGAAGAGAGCTTGCCCGGCCACGTGGAGGTGACCGCCAGCGCGATGGTGAGCCTGGGGCGCCGGCTGCCGATCTCCATCGACACCAACTTCGACCCAGCGGTGAATCCGCAGACCATCACTTATGCGGTGGTGGACGGCACAGGGCTGGGTCCCATCAAAGCCGCAGAAGATCACGGTTCCCTTCTATGCTTCATGGCCCTATCGGGGATTGCCCCAGCGGCTCGCTACTGAACATCGCCGGACAATGCGGACGCGCTAATCCGAACTTCCAGCAGATTACCCAGATCATGAGCCGCGCCAACTCGACCTATGAGGCGGCGATGCTCAAGGTGGTCCGCTATGGCCGGCGCGGGCTGAGCCTGCACGCGCACTACACTTACGCGCACGCGATGGACTGGAATCCCAACGAGAGCACGCTGGTAGTCCGGCAGCGACGTGCTGGACCCGGCCAATTTCGGCCATGGAGTACGGAACCAGCAATCTGGATATGCGCCACTCGGCCGCCGCGATGGTGATCTATGAGACGCCGTGGAAGCTGCGCGGCGCGGCTGGGCGCATTGCCAACGGCTGGATGCTCTCGGGGATCGGCCAGTTCCACAGCGGACTGCCCTACACCATGCGCACCAGCGGCTCGCTGGCCGAGGAGTTCGACGCCAGCGGCACGGCCATTGTGGGATTGGCGCCGGGAATGAACGGCTCCGGCGGCGACAATCGCGTCTACGGCATGGGCAGCGACGGCGTAATCTACAACATCGGCCGCAACACCTTCCGCTATCCGCCCACATGGAAGGCCGATATGCGCCTGGGCAAGAAATTCGACCTGGGGCAGATGCGCGAGTTGGAGTTGCTGGCCGAGAGCTTCAATCTCTTCAACCACCAGAACGTGACCGAACTGGAGACCACCGGCTATTACCTTGAATCCGGCAGCACCGACTCGCTGCCCACGCTGAACTTCCTCACCGGTTTGAAGGCCGGCACGACCGCCTTCGGCCAGCCGCTGAACGTGAACGCGACCAACTTCTATCGCGAGCGGCAGATACAGGTGGGAGTGAGGATGAGGTTCTGAGAAACCATTGAGTCGGTGCGAGCATGCGCCTTTCTCATCGCGCAGGTTACCGGCGTGGCTCTGGAACACTGAACCCAATGCTCGCGCTGGACTATACTTACTGTTTCATTCACATTCAGCCAGGGAGGATTCATGCCGACACTCACACGCCGGGATTTGATTGCCTTATTGCTCGCCGCTCCGGCGGCCGCCTACGCGTTCAGCGACGATACGGGTGAGTGGATTTCACTATTCGATGGAAAATCGCTGGCTGGATGGAAGGCCAATGAACATAACGACACATTCAAGGTAGTGGATGGGCAGATTGTGGTTCATGGCGAACGGGCGCAACTGTTCTATGTGGGCGCGGCGCACAACGCCGACTTCAAAAACTTTGAGTTGAGCCTGGAGGCGATGACGCGGCCGGGAGCGGCGTCGAGCATCTGCTTCCATGCACTGCATGACCACCAGTACTTGATGGAAAAAGGCTTCAAAGTACAGGTGGCGAACAGCGGCATGGGGCCGAATAAGTTTGGGTATATCAACCAGGCGAAGACAGGCTCGCTCTGCCAGTTACGCAATGTCTACAAGCAACTGGTGAAAGATAACGAGTGGTTTCGGATCAACATTCTTGCGCGCGGCAAGCAGGTGCAGGTGCGGTTAAACGGAATGCTGGTGGTAGACTACACCGGGCCGCAGCCGCCGGAAGCAGATGGGCATCCTGCTGACCATGGTACGTTCGTGCTGGAAGCGAGTGGGACGGAGAGCATGACCTGCTTCAGAAACATTCGCGTGAGGCGGCTGGCCGATAACTTGGCGCAAACTTCAAGTGAACAGCCCGACGACGAAGTAACTCGCGACACCATGCGCCTGATTGCTCTCAACTATCCATTGGTTGATTATCATGTGCATCTGAAAGGCGGGTTGACCATCGAGCAGGCGCTCGCAAACTCCCGCCGCCTGGGCATCTACTATGGTGTCGCAATTAATTGCGGACTGGGATTTCCCGTGCATAGCGACGACAGCGTGCGCGATTACCTTGGGAGCATGAAGGACCAGCCATGCTACGTGGCCATCCAGGGCGAAGGACGCGAATGGATGACACTGGCCTCGCCTGAATCGATAGCCAGCTTCGATTATGTTTTCACCGATGCGATGACCTTTACCGACGATAACGGGAAGCGAATGCGAATCTGGCTTCCGGATGAGATTGGTGAAATCAAGGACAAGCAGGCGTTTATGGAAATGTATGTGAAGCGCATTGAAGGAGTGATGCGCGAGCCCATCGACATCTACGCAAATGCTACGTTCCTGCCGGAGCAGCTTGCTGCGGAGTACGATGCGCTTTGGACGCCTGAGCGGATGGCGAGGGTCATCGACGCAGCCGTGAAGAACGATGTAGCCATCGAGATCAACAACCGCTACAAGATTCCGAGCGCCACGTTCATCAAGGCGGCGAAAGCCAAGGGTGCGAAGTTCTCCTTTGGAACAAACAACGCTGACGCGAATCTCGGGCGCCTCGAATATCCCATCCAGATGGTGAAGCAGTGCGGCATTGCCTGGCAGGATATCTTTGTACCCAAGCCTGACGGCCAGAAGGCGATCCAGGTGAAAAAGTTGCATACAGCGTAGACCTGGCGCGGCAGATTTATTGAAACTGAAATCACTGGTCTTTCAAAAACGTTCCCTGCTTGAGTTCGCTGAAAGCCTGTTGCAGTTGCTCCTGGGTGTTCATCACGATGGGGCCGTACCAGGCTACTGGTTCCTGAAGCGGCTTTCCGGAGACGAGGAGAAAACGGATGCCGTCGTCGCCGGCCTGCACCGTGACTTCGTCGCCGCTGTCGAAGAGGATCAGCGAGCGGTTATCGGCCACGGTTGGAGGGGTTGTGTCGAGCCATTGCACTGACTCGGTGGGAACGGCGAGCGGCGCGGAGGCATTGCAGAATTTGCCGGAGCCGGCGAAGACGTAGGCGAATGCGTGGCGCATGGTTTCAACCGGCAGCGTTTTTCTGCGGCCGGGCGGTACGGTAACATCGATATAAATGGGGTCGGCTGCGATTCCGTCCACCGGGCCGTTCTTGCCCCAGAAGCTTCCGCAGACAACGCGGACCTGGGTGCCGTCGTCGTCTTTCACCTCAGGAATTTCGTTCGATTTGACCTCCTGGTAGCGAGGCGCGGTCATCTTTTGCGACGCGGGAAGATTGGCCCACAACTGAAAGCCGTGCATCTGGCCCACGCGATCGCCCTTGGGCATCTCCTGGTGAATGATGCCGCTGCCGGCCGTCATCCACTGCACGTCTCCCGCGCCGATGACGCCGCTGTTGCCCATGCTGTCGCCGTGCTCGACGGTTCCGGCAAGAACGTAAGTGATGGTTTCGATTCCGCGGTGCGGGTGCCAGGGGAAGCCGGCGAGGTAGTCGGCGGGAACGTCGTTGCGGAAGTCGTCGAGCAGAAGAAAGGGGTCGAATTCGGATGTGTTATCGAAGCCGAATGCGCGGCGCAGATGCACGCCTGCGCCTTCGAGGGTGGGTTTGGACTTGATAAGCCGCTTGACGGGACGAATGGACATTGAATCCTCCGGGGATGGGAGTTGAGTCATTGCTTCCTGCATGAATAATATCTTGCGCCGTCCTTACGGGACTCTGTAACGAACTTGCGAAGTCCCTTTTCCCCACGCTGAAGCGCGGGGCTAACAAACTTTGCGCCTCCGGCGCGATTGTGCGGACATTACCTATGCAGTTCTCAATCGTCGGGAGTTATGCAGATAACTCCTCAATTCTGTTTTACTGCATGGAATTACTAACTGTCTCCGTAGACCGGAATCGCTGCTCCATGAATCACTTTGGCATCATCGCTGCATAGGAACAAAATCACGCGGGCGATGTCGTCGGGCTTGGGCCAGATGGCGAAATCGGAATTGGGCATATCGCGGCGGTTTGCAGCAGTATCAATGATGCTGGGCAGAAGGGAGTTGACGCGAACGCCGGTGCCTTTGGTATCCGCGGACAGGCAATCGATCATGGCCAGCGCGGCAGCTTTAGAGGCAGCGTAAGCGGCTGCTCCGGAAGCGTGATCGAAGGCCGCCTTTGCAGACACGTTTACGATGGCTCCGCGCTTTTGCTTGAGCATGGGCACAACTGCAGCGCGCGATAGCACAAAGCCTGCGCGCAGATTCAGCGCCAGCATGCCGATCGAAGACGCTGGATTCGAGCTCCCACAATTTGACGCCGCCGGCGTATCCGCCAACGGTATTCACCATCGCATCCAGCCGGCCATGCTCGGCAACGATGCCGGCGACGAGCTTGCCAACAGCAACTTCATCGGTCACGTCCACCTGCTGTCCTTGAAGGGAGGAGGCTTGAGCGCCGGCATCGCTTTCGAGTGCGGCAAACTCATTCGCGTCGTACCAGGGGACGACAACTTTGGCGCTTCGTTCAAGAAAAGCCAGGCTGACCGCGCGCCCCAGTCCACCCGTACCGCCGGCCACGAGGACTACCTGACCTGAAAAAGTGTTATCCATATCGCACCTCTACTTTTCGGGGTTTCTACGAATCCAGCGGCAAGACCAGCCATGCGAAGCCGCGGTTGCGCGCCTCTAGCGAGCGGTGCAGAGGCTACTGTGTAGCACAGGTTAAGTGAATGGATTAAGCGCCGTCAATAGTTGAATAATTTATAGACCTTCGTGGTGCGATGCTCTATTTTCGGCGATCGAAATTCTAATCAAGGAACTTGCCGCATTCCGCAGCCAGGTTCCGGCGCTACGGTTTTTCCGTCGAGGCGAAAGCAGGCGGCGCCGTTGACGTCAGTGCTGTAGGTGCGCACTTTTGCAGCTTGCAACTCCTTTAAGACTTCCTGGCGCGGATGCCCGTAACGGTTGTGCAGGCCGCAAGAGATAACCGCCCATTGCGGGGCTACGCGAGCGAGGAACTCGGGGCGCGTAGAGGTGATGCTGCCGTGATGGCCAACTTTGAGCAGCGTGCTTTGCAAACCGGTCTCGGCCAGCATGGCCTGCTCGACGGGGGCCTCGGCATCGCCCTCAAGCATAACGGAGGTCGCGCCATAGCTCACGTGCAGAACCAGCGAGTCGTTATTGGCGGGTTCAGGGCCTGGATGATAGTTGCGGAAGGGAGCGAGGACGTTGATCTGAGTTTTGCCGAAAGTGATCGCGTCGCCGGCCCGAAGGGATCTGAGGCGAACGTGGAGATCGGCGGCTTCATTGAGCAGCGCGTTGTAAGCGCCGAAACGGGGATTGTTGCCCACCCATAACTCGGCGGGACGGAAGTTGCGCAGGACGGCGGGCAGGCCGCCCATGTGGTCGGAGTGGGCGTGGGTGAGGGCGACCGCGTCAAGTCGGCGGATGCCGCGCGACCAGAGAGCCTGGGAGACAACCTCTTCGCCGATATCGAAATCCTGCGGGGCCTGGTGCGGGCCGCCGCCGTGTCCGCCGCCGTCGACGAGCAGGGTCTTGCCGTCGGGAGTGATGAGCAGCAGCGAGTCGCCCTGGCCTACGTCGATGGCTTCCATGAGCAGCGCGTCGCGAGGATGCTGGATGGGGCGTGGACACAACAGCGCAGAGAGCGGCGAGAAACAGAGCTGCCCAGCAAGCGCGGCGCTGCCAGCGGGCAGAAGAAGTTGGGGACGATACGGCAAGATGAGCGAGTACGATGGCTGCGCCAAGCAATGCGCAGAAGGCGGCCGATTGCCACAGAAGCGGAGCGGGAATGCGGAAATCACCGAATGTCAACGAACCGAACAGATGCACCAGCCAAATCCCGAAGTGAAGCGGCAGGGCTATGAGCATTGCCGGAACCACTGCGCAGGCCGGGCTAGACCAGAGCAACGAGCAAAGTAATAAGCGCGGCCGGCATCAGCACCACAAGCAGCGGAAGGATGAAGAGGTTCACCGGCAGGGCAAAGATGGTGATGCGATTGAAGTAGACGGCCATGGGCAGGGTCATGGCCAGCTCCACTACGCAGGAGACGAGCATCAGTTCGATGATGCGAAGCAGAAAGCGCACGATAAAGGGAAATACGCGCCAGGCAATGCGGCCATTCAGCGCAGCCTGCAAATCTACGGCGATCATCCGCATCGTTGTGCGGAACTGCGCAAACTGCGGAGCGAGTTTGGCATCGATTGCGGTGAGGCCGAGGTCGCGCGTGGCGGTGAGATAAGGGTGGATGGTGCCCTGCAAGCAGCGGCGCGGCGACGCCGGCGATGGCGACTACCGCGAGCAGCGTCATTTGCAGGCTGGCGTCGAAGAGGCTGCGGGGACTGACGGCCAGCAGGCAGAGCGCGGCAAAGCCGATGGTGTTCAGCGGGCTGCGTTCGCGATAAAGCAGACGGCCGAGCAGGTAGAGCGTGACCATCCACAGCGAGCGCTGCACCGGCGTGGCGAATCCGGTGAAGAGCGCGTAGCCGAAGGAAGCAAGAATGGTGAGGAACGTGGCCGGAACGCGGGGGAGACGCAGGCGGCGCGCGAACCAGAAGATGCATCCGGCGACGATGGCGAGATGAAAGCCGGAGACCACCAGCATGTGAAAGGAGCCGGTGCGCTCAAAGCCCACGCGCAGGGAATGAGTGAGGTAGGTGCGGTCGCCGGTGACCATGGCGGCCAGCATGACGGCGTCGTCCTGGCTGAGGCGCAAGGGAGCGGGCAGACGGCGCATGGCCGCGGGCAGGGCCAGCAGGCGGGCGCTCGAGGCATGCTGCCAGCCGCTGACTCGGCAGGCGAGGAAAGCGCCGGGTGCGGGACCGAGGCGGTCGACGCGATCGACGCTCACAGTGGCCGAGGAGGTGATGCCCTGATCGAGGAGAAAATCTTCGCGGCTCCAGACGCCGGGATCGTGATAGACCTCGGGCGGCAACAGGCGCACAACGGCGCGGACGCGCTCTCCGCAATGAAAGGGCTGCGGGTTGGGCTGATTAGAGGGATTGGATACGTCTGGCGCTGGCCAGCGAACCGTGAGTCGCACGCCGCCTGCGATGGGAGCCTGCGCATCGACGGCGTCGTTGACGACTTCGAGTGAGGAGACGCGGAGATCGATTCGTTGCGCGGGTTCTGGGGTGAGCGCCGTGACGGAGGGTTCGGTGGAATCGCGGTCGTTCAGGTTTTGCTCGATCTCGCCGCGGACCGGGCCGGCATCGACGACTGTGCCTTCGACGGTGCGCAGCAATCCGTCAGAGAGCGCGGCCAGAGCGGGCGCGGGGGCCGGATGCGGCTCCATCCAGCCGCACCACGCGCCCAGCAAGAGCCACAGGACGGCCAGCGGCAGCCACGCGATGCGTTGCGCGCGGAATGCCGCCACGCCGCAGAGCACGGCGACCAACGCCAGCGCGATGAGCACCAGGCTGGGCCGCAGCCAGATCCAATGAGTGGCTGCAATGCCGGCGGCAAAGAGCCATGCGGCATGAAAGAGCGGAACCGCGCTCAGACCGGCGGAGGCGGGACTGTCGAGAGTTTGCGCGGAGGTGGGTGGTTCGGCTTGCATGCGCCTGAAAGTTGAAAAGGATTGTTGGGGACAAGCCTATCAGGAGCGGCGCAACTGGACCACTGTCTCAAGGTGAAAGGTCTGGGGAAAGAGGTCGGCGAGGGTGATGGAGTGAATGGCGTAACCCGAAGCGATGAGCGCGCGCAGGTCGCGGGCGAGGGTTGCGGGGTCGCAGGAGACGCAGACTAATGCGGGCGCGGCGATCTCCGCAAGCAGCGCGCAGGTCTCCGCGCCCAGGCCGGTGCGCGGAGGATCGAGGACAATCAGATCGGGTCGCGTCGTCGCGGCTTGCTGTTGCGGCGGAGAAAATCGAGAGTCGAGGCGCGGACTGGGATTCCAGTTGTTCCCTTGAGATTCGCGGCAAGCGCCTGGGTTGCGGAGGGCGAGAACTCAACGGCGACAACGCGGGCAAAGCTCTGCGTGAGTTGGCGGGCGAAGAGGCCGACGCCGGCGAAGAGGTCCCAGGCGAGCGCACCGCCGTGGCCCGCTGTAACGCTTTCGACGAGAGCATCCACCAGCCAGCGGTTCACCTGGAAAAATGCGCCATGGTCTACGCGATAGTCGAAGCCGGCGGCGCGATAGGTCGAGGGAGGTTGCGCCCCATTGCGCGACGGTGCGCGGCTGTTGGCCGGCTCGGCCTTCGATTGCCAACTCCACACCGCGAAGTGCCGGAGATTCGCTCGTGAAGGGCTTGCGCGAGTTCTTCGAAATGAATTTTCTTGGCGCTTTCGATGAAGATGCTGATCAGCAATGCCGTTTCGTCGGCGTTGCAGAAGAGCGCAATCTCAGTGGGGCGCAGCGAGGGCGCGATTTGCCGAGCGAGTTCAGCAAACGTCAATGCGGATTCAATCAGCAGCGGCGCGGCAATGGGGCACTCGCTGATGGGAACCACATTGTTGGAACGGCGGGCGCGGTAGCCAGGATTTCCTTCCGCGTCAAAGGCGAGGCGAATGCGATTGCGATAATGCCAGGGCTCTGCGGCCAGCACGGAGATCTCATCGGGCGCTTGAACGCCGCCGCGCTCCAGAGTCTCGCGCAGGATGGTTTGTTTGAAGACGAGTTGGGATTCGTAGTTGGCGTGCTGATAATGGCAGCCGCCGCAGGCGCCAAAGTGAGGGCAGGCGGGCGCGATGCGCTCCGGTGCGGCGCGGATGATCTCATCCGGATCGGCGGTGTCGTAGCCGCGCTTGCTTTGCGTAATGCGCACGCGGGCCTGTTCACCGGGCAATGTGAGCGGCACAAAGACGGCTTTGCCCTCGGCGCGAGCGAGGAATGCGCCGCCATAAATGGGCTTTTCGATTTCGACGAGTTGCGATTCGGAGGGAGGCAGGGGTTTTAACCCCTGCATATCGCCCGCGGAATCAGCAGGGGCTTTAGCTCCGGAGGTGCGCTTTTCCCGACGCTTGCTCTCAAACCCGCCTCTCTTCCCGGATTGTTTCTTCGTCTGCTTCATTGCTGGCTCATATAGAAGAGGCTGAGGCGCGGAAGATTGTAGTGCACCAGCAATTGCTTCTGCACGAATTGGTGTTTCACCTGGCGCAGTTGCACGGCGCCCATGCGGCTGCGGTAGGGCGCGAGTTCGCGATCCGCATGCTCATCGAGCTTTACCAGCAAATCTTCAGGAGCCGCTGTTCTGAGAGCGCCAAAGAGTTTTTCTTCGAGCACGGTGAGCGTGCGTTCCAGCGATTCCAGATCGTTGACCGCAGCGCCGTTTTCGCTGCCAGTTCGCAGCCCGGCGGCTGGAGTTCGGCGGCCAGTTCGCGCAGGCGGATTGCGGTTGCGGCGCAGGCTTCAGGGGCGACGGTTGCCGCATCCAGAGCGGCTGCGGCAGCTTCAAGATGCGCGGCGACGCGTTCCTGCTCAAAGCCCGATTCGCGGGGTTCAGTCGACGGGCTGGCTGTGCCGGCCGCGGCTTCGCGCAACTCTTCGGCGGCTTCCATCACCGCCTGCGCGCACCAGGCCAGGCCGTTGATGCGCCGCATGCGGGCGCGCTTCTGCCGGGCTTCGTATTTGTCGAAGGCCGCATCGATGCCGCGCAGAACCGCTTCGAGCGGAATGCCGGCCTCGCGCCAGGTTTCGATCAGAGCCCAGTCGAGCGTGGAGAGCAGCAGGAGCGATCCGCGCCGCTGCTGGAAGCGCTCTTCGATCTCGGTGAAGTAGTTGAAGTAATTCTGCACGGCGCGCCTCAGTGCGCGCGGCTGCGCGGCCGTGCGGTGCGGTTGCGCTCGAAGAGGATGCGCAGGCCGTCGAGGGTGAGCATGTCGTCGATCTCGGCGATGTAGCGCGAGTCCTCGGAGATCTGGCGCGCCAGGCCGCCGGTGGCGATGACCTTGCGGCTGCTCGGCCCAAGCTCGGCAATGATGCGCTCCAGGATGCCGTCCACCAGGCCGATGTAGCCGTAGTAAAGGCCGCTTTGCAGATGCGTGACGGTGTTGGTGCCGATGACCTTGGCGGGGCGCTTGATGTCGACGCGGCTCAGGCGCGCGGCGCGCGAGAAGAGCGCATCGGCGCTGATGCCCAGGCCGGGCGCGATGGCGCCGCCCAGGTACTCGCCCTTGGCGGAGATCACGTCGAAGGTGGTTGCGGTGCCGAAGTCCACCACGATGCACGGGCCGCCGTAGCGCTCGAAGGCGGCGATGGCGTTGACCAGGCGGTCGGCGCCCAGTTCGGTGGGGTTGTCCACCAGCACCGGCATGCCGGTCTTGATGCCCGGCTCAACAAAGAGCGGCTGAACGTGGAAGTAGTTTTCGCAGACCTGCGCGCAGCGTGGACTCGACCGGCGGCACCACCGAGGAGATGATGATGTGCTGCACCTGGCTGGGCGCCAGGCCGTTCATCTCGAAGAGATTGACGAAGAGCACGCCGTACTCGTCCGCGGTCTGGGTGCGGTGGGTGGTGACGCGCCAGTGCGCGGCCAGTTCGGGCTTCTCGCCTTCGAGCCGGTAGAGGCCGAGCACCGTATTCGTGTTTCCCACATCGAGAGCGAGCAGCATGGTCTGTCAGATCCTAGCTTCTCAGCTAAGCCTCTGTCAATTATGCCGCATTTGCGTCACGGCTAAGCCGTGCCCTCAAACATCGTTATCAGAGGCTTCCTGGACGTTCTCGCGGCGCGAATGCCGCCGGTCTGCACCGTCACCAAGCCGTCGACGGTGCGCACCAGCAGAAATCCGTGCTCGTCGAGGCCGGCGGTAACTCCGGTGCAGGCTTGCGGGCCGTGAACTTCGACCTTACGGCCGCGCACCCAGGTCGAGGCCTGCTTCCACGCGCCGTGGAATCGTCTGGGCCGACGCGCCGGATCGAGCAATCCATGCGCCTCGCGCTGCAGCGATTCTAGCAGGGAGACGAGCAAAGGCTGGCGGCGAGATGCGGCGGCCGCTTTCCAAATCCAGTGAAGTTGCGGGCGTGGATAAATCCGGGGCAAAGTTGCGCTGATGCACGTTGATGCCGATGCCGACCACGGCAAATGCGACCGTGCCGGATTTGGCATTGGCCTCCGAGTTCGCCTCCACCAGGATGCCGCCGGCCTTGCGCGGGCCGATGAGCAGATCGTTGGGCCAGCGCAGATCGACGGTCAGGCCGGAGACGGCGCGAATGGCATCGGCGGCGGCGAGGCCGGCGGCAAGAGGCAACAGCGGCAGCGCGGAGGGCGGGAATGCGCGGGCGCAGAAGCACGCTTACGTAAAGTCCCTGGCCTGCGGCGGAGTGCCAGGTGTGATCGCCGCGTCCGCGGCCGGCTAACTGCTCGTCGGCAAAGTAGACCGACCCGTGCGGCGCGCCGGCGCGTGCAGCTTCAAGCGCATCGGTGTTGGTGGAATCGGTGACCGGAGAGAAATGCAGATGGCCGGCAAAGATGGTGTTTGCGAGAGCGGATTCGAGAGCGGCGAGATCGAACATTGCCGGCTTCACTCCGCTTCAATGCGCATGGAAATGTCGGCCGCCTTGGCCGAGTGGGTCAGCGCGCCCACGCTGATGAAGTCCACGCCGGTTTCGGCATAGGCGCGAATGTTCTCAAGCACGATGCCGCCGCGAAGCCTCAGTGGGAATCCAGCGGACTTCGCTCTCGCTACTGGGCCCTTGCGTCTGCTGACCAGGCGCAACTTCTTTGATGCGCTCGACGGACCGCTTCACTTCCTTGGGCGTCATATTGTCGAGCAGGATGGCCTCGGCGCCGTACTGGAGCGCTTCTTCAAGCTCCTGCTGGTTGCGAACCTCTACCTGCACGCGCTGGCCCTTGTGGCGCTTTTCGAGAGCCTGGGTGAGGACTTTTGGAATGCCGCCGCCGAGCGAGATGTGATTGTTCTTGATGAGGATGCCGGAGGCCAGGTCGATGCGGTGATTGGTTCCTCCGCCGCACTGCACGGCGTACTTTTCAAGGATTCGCAGACCGGGCACGGTTTTGCGTGTATCGAGCACGTGTGCGTGGGTGCCGTGAATCGTGTCAACATATTTCCGCGTGAGCGTGGCAATGCCGCTAAGATGCTGCATCAGGTTGAGGATTACGCGCTCGCAACTGAGCAGCACGCGGGCGTTGTGGCGGATAACGGCCAGCACTTGGCCCTCGCGGACTTTTACGCCATCAAATATTTCGGGATGGCTTATGACCTGAAAGCGGGTTTGCGCCGAGGGGCGCGGATCGAGACGGGCAAAGATTTCAAGAAAGCGCGGAACGGCGCCGAGACCGGCAAACCACCAGATCCTGCCGCGCGATGATGGAAGCCGTGGCGCGCAGTTCCGGGTCGATGGTCAGGTTAGTGGTGGAGTCGCGCGGCGGCCTGGTCTTCCGTCAGGGCCTGCTCCAGCAATGCGTCGATGCGGCTGCTTTTCCAGTCCATAATTCAGGGGTCAGGGATCAGGGTCCGTAAAGATGCGAATCAGTGAACAAGTGAATCAGTGCTTAGTCTTTCGGCAGCGCTTCGAGGGCTGCTTTTGCTTTTTCGAGCAGGAGCCGGGTTTCGGATTCCTGCTTCTTTAAACCTTCTACTACGTTCGTTGGAGCTTTGGCCAGAAAGCCTGTGTTGCCTAACTGGCGCTCGGCTGCTGCTAGACCCTTTTCGTACTTCGCGATCTCTTTTGTCAAACGCTCGCGTTCCGCGGGGACATCGATGGTGCGTTCATAGATTACTGCGACGTCGAAGGTCGCTGTGGAGTGCTTCGACAGCCCAGGTGCAATGTGTTTGACGAAACGAACTTCACTTACGCGAGCAAGGCGCTCAATGATGTCGCGATTCTGTTCGAGAACGGGCTGGTTTATGGCGTGTATACGAATTTCGATCGGAATCATTGCCTTTTCTTCGACTCCAACTTCCTTGCGTAAGGCACGAACCTCAATGATCAGGTTCTGCAATAGCGTCATCTCTTCGATCACGGGTATGGGCGAATCCGATATCGCACTTGGTTTTGGAAAGATTGCAAGTGCGATCGAATTGACTGGTGGATTGCCGTCATAGACCGCGTGCCATAGCTCCTCTGTGATGAATGGCATGAAAGGCGATAATAGGCGAAGTGATGTTTCAAACGCCATAAGCAAAATGTGAAGCGCAGGAATTGCCGTCGCATTCCGTTCAAGAGCTCTGTACTCTTCTTCGGTCGGCTCTCTTCCCGTCAAGTCTTCGCGTGATGGAGCGGGTGAAAAATCCAGCCGCAATTTCACGATCTCCAGATACCAGTCGCAGAAGCTTCCCCAGAAAAACTGATAAATTGCATTGGCGGCTTCGTCATAACGGTAGTTCTCCAGAGCTTCATTGACTTCTCCGGCAGTTTTGTATAGCAGGGCGACGATCCAGCGTGCCTCGATGGGAAGATTTCCTCCAATGATCGGAAGATTGTAGAGACCTTTAAATTTGCTGAATTGTTTCGCTAATACCCTAATCTGCGGGTTTTCTTCCTCAGACATATCTCTTATCACTGAGAAAGCATTCGAACCCTTTATTCCTACCTCCGCCGCTCTGTCCACATTCATAAAAATAAATCGAGCGGCGTTCCAGATTTTGTTGGCGAAGGCGCGGTAGCCCTCGGTGCGGGCTACGTTGAAGGCAATATCCGTGCCGGGCGAGGCCATGCTGGCAAGCGTGAAGCGGACGGCGTCGGTGCCGTACTGCTTCACGATCTCGATGGGGTCGATTACGTTGCCCTTGGTCTTGGACATTTTTTCGCGGTTGGCGTCGCGGACCAGGGCGTGAATGTAGACCTCACGGAACGGGACCGAATCCGCAAGCGAGCGCTGGCTGCCGTCGGGCAGCGGAATCTCTTCGGCAAACCAGCAGCCCAGCATGATCATGCGGGCTACCCAGAAGAAGAGAATGTCGAAGCCGGTGACGAGAAGGTTGGTGGGGTAGAAGGCGTCGAAATCGCTTCGGCCTTCCGGCCTCGCCCAGGTCCCAGAATCAGGACCTGGGGCACCCAGAGCTTTGGCGCCGAAGTTGGGCCAGCCGAAGACGGAGACGGGCAACAGGCCAGATGAGAACCAGGTATCGAGAACGTCGGTCTCCTGCGTAATCTTCGTCGAGCCGCAGTGGGCGCAGGAGGCGGGTTCTGTGCGGGCTACGGTGATTTTGTGGCAGGCGGCGCAGTGCCAGGCGGGGATGCGATGGCCCCACCAGAGCTGGCGGCTGATGCACCAGTCATGGATGTTGCGCATCCAGTCGAAGTAAGTCTTGGCGTACTGCTCGGGCGTGAAGCGGATGTGGCCCTCTTGCTCGACGGCCTCGATGGCTTTATCCGCGAGCGGCTGAATCTTGATGAACCATTGCGTAGAGAGGCGCGGCTCGACGACCGTCTTGCAGCGGTCGCAGTGGCCTACGTTATTGATGTAATCTTTGACGCCAGCCAGAAGGCCCTGGGCCTCGAGGTCGGCGACAACTTTCTTGCGCGCAACGTAACGGTCCAGGCCGGCGTATGCGCCGCCTTCGGCGTTGATGTGGCCGGTATCGTCCATCACGTTGATAGAGGGGAGGTTGTGGCGCTGGCCGAGGGCAAAGTCGTTGGGATCGTGGGCCGGGGTTACCTTCACCGCGCCAGTGCCGAAGTCGCGACTGACCCACTCGTCGAGAACAATGGGGATTTCGCGATTCATCAGCGGCAGGCGAAGCTTTTTGCCGTGAAGATGAAGGTAGCGCTCGTCTTCAGGATGAATGGCTACGGCGACGTCGCCTAGCATGGTCTCGGGGCGCGTGGTGGCTACCGTTAGAAACTCGCCGGTTTCTTTGCCGCCGTCGTCGAGGATCGGGTAGCGAATCTCCCACAAGTGGCCCTTGTGCTCGTCGTGGACGACTTCGAGATCGCTGATGGCCGTCTGGCAGCGGGGGCACCAGTTGACGATGTACGCGCCACGATAGATGAGGCCCTGCTCGTAGAGGCGGACGAAAGCTTCTCGGACCGCGACCGACAGGCGCTCGTCCATGGTGAAGTATTCGCGCTGCCAGTCGACGGATGCGCCGAGGCGCTTCATCTGGTCGAGGATTGCCCCGCCGTAGTGGCGACGCCACTCCCACACGCGCTCGACAAAGGCTTCGCGGCCCAACTTCTGGCGGCTGGTTCCCTCTTCGGTTAGCTGGCGCTCGACCATCATCTGCGTGGCGATGCCGGCATGATCGGTTCCGGGGAGCCACAGGGCAAGACGGCCGCTCATGCGCCGCCAGCGGGTGAGAATATCCATCTCCGTCTGGTTGAGCATGTGGCCCATGTGCAGGCGGCCGGTTACATTGGGCGGCGGCAGCAGAATCGTAAAGCCCTTGCCGGGCGGGCGGGCGCTCGCTTCGCTCGCAGAAGCTGGTTCCGGTGTTGGTACGGCGAAGAGCTTTTCGCGGACCCAGTATTCGGCCCAGTGATCTTCAATGGCGGTGGGGTCGTAGGCTTTGGGCAGGTCGTGAGGCATGAGGGTTCTGGAGCGACCCCCGGAGTGTGCGCCGTGCCCTTATGCTGCAAGGGTTTTGAGCGAGGGGACCACTTCTCACTTTAGCAGATGCGCGTCGGTGAAAGTTTCAGATGGAGAGCATGGGAAGGTCGATTGAATCAATGAGAAGTTGATTCCTAACAGAATTTCATCCCTCCCCTACGGGGCGGGAGGGCGCGGTGGGCCACAGTCCCCGGGTTGCGTCCGCCGCGGCGGACTTACCCGGGGCTATTTTCATATGCTCCCTACGGGAGCGGTGAATACTTCACGAGAGACGACGGAATTCTAGCAGAAACGAAAAGGCCGCTCCCAATTTGAGAGCGGCCCTTTGCTTTTGAAGCGATTGCAGGCCTAGAACGGATTGAGCTTGTCGAGGCCCTTCTTCTTTTTCTTCTTGCTGGAGGACTCGTCGCCAAGATCTGCCTTGGGCTTCTTCACTTTCTTGGCGCCGGGTGGATTGACAGGTGTGGCCCTGACGCTGCCGGACTTGATGTCGTTGACCTGGGTCGGAGGCTCGGCGGGCTTTTCAGCGGCGGGCAACACGGTGCTGGCGGGACCTACCGGCTTCAGCACGGGGTTGGCGTCTGTGGTGGCAGCTCCGGAGGGCGCGCTGACGATGGAAACGCCCACGCCGGTGCCGCCTTCAGCGACGGCGTCAACAGCGGCGCCGAGCGGCTGGTCGCTGCGCGGCGGCTCGTTGGGAGCAGTGGGTTGGATGGTGCCTGGCGTGGGAGCGGCCGGATTGCCGGCGTTGATGGCGTTGGTTAATATGGCCATGTTCTCCTTGTTAACGTCAGGCGCCAGGGTCCGCTTGGGATCTTCAAGGCTGGGCTCGCCCACGTGCACCGCCTCCACCACCGAAGGCCCGTGCTTGATGAAGTCGAGAGTCTTGTCGGTAAAGTGCAGGGGCTGGCGGCTGCGCTCTTCGGCGTCGTTCTCGGCAGTCGCTTCCTGGGTGGGCTCGGGAACGGGGCGGTTCATGGCCACCAGCCGGTCGCGGGCATCCTCAACGTGCGGAGCCATGGGATAACGGGTGATCACTTTTGCATAGGCCGCGGCGGCCCGGTCCTGGTAAACAGCGCGCATCCGCTCTTTGATCGCGCCGGGCAGATGGGGGATATTGTCGATGCCGTGGGCCTCGCCGGCATAGGCATCGCCGATGCCCAGCAGCGCCTGGTCGCTCTTGGAGTAGAGCGGATAGGTATCGACCACCGTCTCCAGACGGGCAATGGCCGCTGCAAAGTTCTCGCGGCTCCGTAGATAGAGGCCGATCTGCGGTCTCGCGCTCGGCCAGAACCTCCTGCACATCGCGCAGCTTCTGCTTGGCGCGGGGCACCAGCGTCGAGTCGGGGAACATGTTGATCATGGCCCGGTATTCCTGCTCGGCGCGCTGGGCGTTGGTGTAGTCGCGGTCCGGCTTCTCCATCTGCTGGTAGTAGATGTCGGCCACCTTCATCTGCGCCTCGGCCGCCTCCGGAGCGTTGGGGAAGAAGGTGATGAAGTCCTTGTACTCGGCCTCGGCCTGGGTCAGGGCCGCGGTGCCGCCCTCCTTGAACCAGCTGTCGCCCACGGCCAGCTTGGCGCGCATCCGGTACTCGGAGTCGGGATAGGTGTTCAGCATGGTCTGCAGGTCAAGCCGGGCCACGTCGAAGCGGCCCTTCTTCATGGCGATCATGGCCTTGTCGAAGAGCTCCTTGTCGGGCTGCTTGGAGTTCACGCCGGCCAGCGGGTTGGCGCTCAGGTCCTCGTGCTTCTTTTTCTTGGGCTTCTTCTCCCTGGCCTGGGCCGAAACCGATCCCAGCGACCAGAACCGCCAGAGCCACCGCGGCAATCTTCATCGTCAACCGGTTCATACCACCTCATTGCGGCAGTGCTCTTGGGCACCGGCCATCCGCCATTTCGCTATATTCTCAAATTTTACCCGTTTAACCCGCTTACTCGCTTGCGGCTTCGCGGGCCGCAGCCAGCAGCGCGCGCGCATCCCGCTCCGGATGCCCGGCGCCGAAGACGGCAGTTACCGGCCACCAGCAGCTCCGCTCCTGCTTGGACGACCTGGGCCACCGTATCGTGAGCCACGCCGCCGTCCACTTCGATTCTAAATGCCAGCCCCAGTTCCTGGCGCAACTCGGCCAGCCGCCGGATCTTGTCCAGCGAAAATGGAATGAATTCCTGCCCGCCGAAGCCCGGATTCACGCTCATCACCAGCACATGGTGGACCATGGGCAGAATGTCCACGAGCAGCTCGACGCGGGTGGCCGGATTCACCACCACCCCCGGCTTCATGCCGTGCTGGGCGATCAGCTCCAGCGAGCGGTGCAGGTGGGGGCAGGCCTCGTAGTGCACGCTCACCCAGTTGGCCCCGGCCTCGGCAAAGGCGGGGATGAACTCGTTCGGGATTCTCGATCATCAGGTGGCAGTCGAGCGGCAGCTTGGTGGCCTTGCGCAGGCTCTTCACCACCGGCGGCCCAAGCGTGATGTTGGGCACAAAATGGCCGTCCATCACGTCCACGTGGATCACCGTGCCGCCGCCCCGCTCGGCCGCGGCAACCTGATCCGCCAGATGGGCAAAATCCGCCGAAAGAATCGAAGGCAAAAGCTCAATCATTTTGTGACCGGCAACAGCTCTACCGTGGAGTTTTTCCGGAGGGCCTCTTGCCAAGCCAGTTTATCAGCGGAACCGGGCGAGAGTCTTCGATTAGCAATATAGCTAGGAACTGGTGGCCGGGGGCTTGAACCTGCCGGTAAACACGCGACCCACCCCGCGCAGCAGGGCCTTCACTGGCCAGTGACCTGCGGCGTCGAGGAAAAAGATTTCTCCGCTGCGGCGGGCCTCGGGGCGATAGTACCAACGCTTGAGCAGCGCAAGATAACCCTGGCGGAGCGTTGGCGAGAGAGTCTGGCTTGAATCCGCAAGCTCGGCCAGCGCCGCTTCCATGCGGGCTTCGAGAACGCCGCGGGCGAGCTTTGCGGGCTGTCTAAATCCGGCTTCAGAGGATGAGGATATTTCAAGCGCGTCCCCAGGGGAACTTCCTTCCGGGGCTAAAGCCCGCGACAATTCCACAGGCTTTATGCGGGGGTTGATACCCCCGCCTCCCTCCGAATCAAGACTCTCCGCGGCTTTTTCTCGGTGCGCATTGGCCCCTAGCGTTGGCTCCGTTTCCTGCAGCTGCTTTTTCTGATCCCTGATCCCTGATCCCTGATCCCTGTATCTTCCGGAATCGGCTCGATCGCCATCGGCTGCGCAAAGAGCGAAGTGGACCCCGACTGCTCGTTCTGGATTCTCATGCCCAGCGTGGAGAATTGGGCCGGACCACCGAGACGGCCATTTTCATAGAGGAAGACGGCAACCTCGTCTGGATTGGCCGAGGCTTGCAGAATGACCGCGCGAAGCTGGCTAAGCGGGCGAACCAGTTCGGCGGCGAGCGCGCGCACGCTCTCCACTCGCTGGACTTGCGCGTGAAGCGCGGCGGCGGACTCGAATTCGAGATTGGCCGAGGCTGCTTCGCGCTGGGTGCGGAGCGTAACCAGCCGGCTCTCGCCGCGCGTGGCCAGAAAGCTCTCGACCGCCGCGGCCTCCTCGCCGTAGCGCTCGTCCGTGCAGCCCTTGTAGCAGGGCGCGAGGCACATCTTCATCTCGGAGTAAACGCAGCCGGGATGGCTTGGGTCGGGGTCCAGATTCGAAGGTGCAGCGGCGCAGCAGAAACAGCTTGAGCAGCCTCTTCGGCATAGCGCTCCGCCGCCGCGCGCGACGGGAACGGCCCGTAGGCCCAATCGGCCTCGCGCTGGCTGGGGCGATGGGTGACGGTGATGCGCGGATACGGATTGCTGCCCAGAAAGCGCACAAAGGCCGGCGCCCGCAGGTGCATGCGCTCCAGCGCCTTCGCGCCGTAAATCTCCTCCAGAAGAGAAAACTGCATGAGCAGCGATTCGAACTCCGAGCCGGTAGGCCGCCAGACGATTCTGCCGCACGCGGCCGGCCAACTGCAAGCGGCGCGGATGTCTTGGCCGAGGGCTGAAGCAGCCGTTCCAGCCGCGCGCGCAGATTGGGCGTGCGGCCGATGTACGGCTCGGCGTGGGCCTCCGCGCCATAGAGCGCAAAGACCGCCGGGATTTGCGGCAGTTGCGCCAGCGCGGCCTTGGGGTCGGCCGGATCGAAGGCGAGTTGCTGCATAGCAACCTCGAAAGCATGCCTCAAAGGCACTTTCCCAGTCTGATCCTTTCCGTCCATTCCGCAAAACCCGCTAACTTGCTACTAATTGGCTGACTCCTGACTTGCTGACCAGCTAACATGCTAACCATTAACTTCCCGCAATCGTCATGCCGTCGATGCGCAGCGTGGGCGAGGCCACCGCGCCGCGGAAGACCAGGTCGTTGCCGATGGCGGTCACGTTGCGCAGCATCTCGGCGAGGTTGCCGGCGATGGTGACTTCTTCGACGGCATGGGTAAGTACGCCGTTCTCAATCCACAGGCCGGTTGCGCCGCGCGAGTAGTCGCCGGTGACCACGTTGACGCCGAAGCCCATCAGGCTGGTGACGTAAAGCCCGGCGGGAACCTCTGCGATGATTTGCGCTTCGGCGTAAGGTCCCCGGCTCGAGATAGAGGTTGCCGCAGCCGATGCCCGGCGTGCCCGCCAGTCCGCGCGACGCGTTGTGGGTGGACTTCATGTCCAGCTTGCGCGCCGTGTAGGTGTTCAGCAGGTAGTTGCGCAGAACGCCGTTCTCCACCACCACGGTGCGCTGCGAAGGCAGGCCTTCGCCGTCGAAGGGCGAAGTCCCGAAGCCGCCCACGCCGTTGGGCAGCAGCATGGTGTTGTCGTCGATGATGGTCAGATTCTCGGCGCGGCAATCTGCTCGCCCAGCTGTCCGGCCAGAAACGACGCGCCGCGCCAGATGGCGTCGCCCGAAGCCGCCTCAAAGACCGATCCGATCAGCGACCGCGCCACTTCCGGCGCAAAGACGATGGGAACCCGCTGCGTGGGGACGCGCCGCGCGCCCAGCCGGCGAAGGGTGCGCCGCGCCGCTTCCTTGCCGATCGACTCAGGCGATTCGAGATCCGCCAGCCGCCGCGCGCTGGACCACCAGTCGTCGCGCTGCATCTGGCCGTTCGCGTCCATGGCCAGCGGAGCCGCCGAAACTCCGGCATAGCTGGAGCGATAGCCGCCCACAAAGCCGCGCGAGTTGGCCAGCACCTTGCGCCCGGTGGCCGCGTCAAAGCTGCCGCCGTCGGAGTTGGTGATGCGCGGATCGGCCGCGAGCGCCGCCGCCTCAGCCCGCCGCGCCCACTCGATCCGCTCCGCCCCGGGAAGCGAATAAACGTCGTCGTAGTAAAGGTGCAGATCGTCGGGTAGCGAGCCGAATTCGCCCGCCTCCGGCAAGCCGGCTAAAAGGGTCTTCCTCGGTGACCTTGGCCAGCGCCAGCGCGCCTTCCACCAGTTGGCGAATGCCGTCCGCGGTCAGGTCGCTGGTGGAGGCCGAAGCCGACCGCGTGCCCAGAAAAACCCGCAATCCCAGACCGCGCGAGCCGGACTCCTTCAGCGTCTCCACCTGGCCCATGCGCACGTTCACGCTGAACTCGTCGCCCTCGCGGGCCACGGCTTCGGCGTCGCTGGCTCCGGCTTTGATGGCGAGAGCGACGACTTCGGCAGCTAGAGATTCGAGGTCGAGAGCGCTCTGATCGGATTGGGTCGCGGATTCGGGCATGGCTCAACACTAACAAAACCTGACCCTTTCAGCACTCGCCGGGAATGATTGAGGCTCCTGTTTTGTTTCTGGCGAAGGAATTATCGGGCCGCCGAATTTCAATCTGTGACTGAATCTTCACCTTTAGTACAATGATACTAAGTAGTGTTCCGGCTGGTCGGGCCGGATCATGAGCCCATGCGGCCTGTGTGGCTTGGTATTTTTCGTAAGGTCAGAAACTCCTTTGAGGACCCAATCGAATGAGCAGCATCGCGGAAGTCTTCCCCAGCCCTCCCATCAAGCTCGACTACAGTCTGACCGGAGTGAACGCCACTCTGGCTGTGGAGAAAGGGCTAGCAGAGGCTGATTGGTACCAGTGCCCTGTGCCGCGCGAAACCATGCGCAAGCTGCTCGAGCGCCGCGATGGACCCGCGATTCGCGATACCATCCTTTGGTTCGCGCTCATCTTCGGCGCCGGCTACGCGACTTATGTTTTGTGGGGCACCTGGTGGGCCATTCTTCCTTACGCGATCTACAGCGCGATTTATGCGTCCAGCTCCGACTCGCGCTGGCATGAGACCGGCCACGGAACCGCGTTCAGGACCGACTGGATGAACAATGCGTTGTACGAGATAGCCTCGTTCATGCTCATGCGCGAAGCCACGCTCTGGCGCTGGAGCCACAACCGCCATCACAGCGACACCATCATCGTTGGGCGCGACCGTGAGATTGCCGTTCCCCGCCCGCCCGACTGGAAGGACCTTGTCAAGAGATTCTTCAATACCGGCACTTATCAAATGTATTTCAAGCAGATCGTGCTGCATTCCATGGGGCGCATGTCTGACGAAGAGAAAACCTACATTCCCGAAACCGAGTTTCACAAGGTTTATGGCGAAGCGCGCATTTATGTGTTTCTATACTTATGCGTCATCGCGCTCGCTATTTACGAGCGCAGCATTCTGCCGCTCATGTTTGTCGGCTTCGCGGGATTCTTCGGCGCGTGGCTGGGGCCTTTGTACTATCTCACCCAACACGCCGGGCTTGCGGAAAACGTTCTTGATCACCGCCTGAATTGCAGGACGGTGTATATGAATCCGATCAACCGCTATCTTTACTGGAACATGGGTTACCACGTGGAGCATCATATGTTCCCGCTGGTCCCTTACCATGCTCTGCACAAGTTACATGAAATTGTGAAGGACGACTGCCCTACTCCATACACGAGTATCTATGCCGCCTTCCGCGAAATCGTTCCCGCCATTCGCAGGCAAATCAAGGACCCCGGCTATTACATCAAGCGCAAGCTCCCCGAGCCCAAGGCACGCATTAAGGAACGCTGCCACGTCTCTGAGGCCCAGCCGGGCGCGGAGGGCTGGATCGATGTTTGCGCCATCGCCGACCTCAAGCGCGACGATATTCTCCGCTTCGATCACGGCCAGAAAACTTACGCAATTTACCGCGACACTGAAAACCGGCTTTACGCTACCGATGGAGTCTGCACCCACGGCAATACCCATCTTTCCAGCGGCCTGATCGTTGGCAATATGATTGAGTGCTCCAAACACAACGGGCGCTATAACCTGATCGACGGATCGCCTGCGCGCGCGCCCATCTGCCGCGGGCTTGCCACCTATCCCATAGAGGAGCGAGACGGACGTCTTCACATCAATGTGATTCGCGCTGGTGGAGTTGGAGCCCGCGCACAACAGTCCTGCCGCTTCCGCGTAGCTGGCAACAGAAGCGTTGCGACCTTCATCAAAGAACTTCTTCTCGAGCCGCTGGACGGCGAGAAGATCGCCTTCACGCCGGGCGATTATCTGCAACTCGACATACCAGCCTACGAAGAAATTCGCTTTCGCGACTTCGAAATTCCAGAACCATTCGCAACCGTATGGCGGAATCACCATCTCTTCGATCTCGTCTCCACCAATCCCACGGCTGGCCGCCGCAATAACTATTCCCTGGCCAGCAACTTGCAAACGGAGCGCGCGCTACGCTTCAATGTTCGCATTGCAACGCCGCCTCCGGGCCAGGACTGCGCTCCCGGAATCGGATCGAGTTATGTTTTCAATTTGAAGGTTGGAGACACCGTTTCAGCGATCGGCCCCTTTGGGGACTTCCATGTGAAACCCACCAAGCGGGAGATGACTTATATCGGTGGTGGCGCGGGCATGGCTCCGCTGCGCGCCCACCTCGCTCACTTACTTGAAAATGAAAACACCGCGCGCAAGATCAGCTTCTGGTATGGAGCGCGCTCGAAGCAGGAGATATTTTACGAAGACTATTTTCAGGAGTTAGCCGCCAAGCACGATAACTTCACCTTCCATTTGGCTCTATCATCGCCGCTGCCCGAAGATCACTGGACCGGCCACGTGGGCTTGATCCACGACGTAGTGCTGAAAAATCACCTGAGCGATCACGAAAACCCCGAGGCCGGGGAATACTATCTCTGCGGCCCGCCGTTGATGATCAAGGCTTGCACCAGGATGCTCGCGGACCTCGGGATTCCATCCCATCAGATCTCATACGACGAGTTCTAGGCTGCGGGGAAAATCGAATTGCCAGAGTATTTCTGTTGAAGGCGTAGGGTGAGCGTGGACCGGGAGGTCCACGCTACAGCCGGCCAGGAGGCCGGCGCTACTTATTCTTGGCAGGATAAGTAACATTCAGACAAGCAGAGAATTACTCTATACCCATAGGCGAACTGCTCTAAACGCTCGAATATTTCTTGCACAGCGCCTGGATTTCTTCCATCAGTATCGGCACGCCGGTTGCGGAAGGCAAACTGTCAGGGAAACTTTGTTCATATTCCGCCGACACAAAACCCTGGTGCCCGGCCTGCACAAAGATCTTCCACACGCGGTCCATATCCACCGGAGTGTGATCGTAGAAGTGGTCGCGGATGTGAATGTGCGTTGCGTACGGAATGCAGGCCGCAATCTGCGCGTAAGCGTCTTGCGCCGGCGTCGCGACGAAATTCGTTATATCGAGGTTGATGCCGGCATAGGGCGAATTCACGCGCTGCATCAGCTCAACGCACAGGTCCGCGTTCTGCGTAACGCCTTCGTGATCTTCAACTCCCAGCATGATGCCCTTCTTGCCTGAGTAGTCGCACGCTTCCTTCATCGCCTCAACCACCCAGTCGGCGGCCTCCTTGACGGTTGCACCCTTCGGCAATTCGCCGGCGAAGATTCTCAAGTGAGAAGCACCAAGCCGGTCAGTAACATCAACCCACTTCTTAATCTGTTTCACGCTATCGGCGCGCTTGGCGGCATCGGCTTGGACCATGCTCACTCCGCATGCTGTCCCAGAGAAGGCTATGGCATGCTTGTAAGCCATGTGACGAAGACTATCGAGATAATCCGGCTCAGTGGACTTGAAGTAATACACCGTCATATCGACGCCGACCACCTTCAGCTCCACTGCCTTGAGGAGAAAATCTTCCATCGTCATGGAGCCTTGCCGGAGCTCTTTATTGTAGGAGTAGGCGCAGCAACCCGGAAATAACCGTGCCGTTTTTGATTTGTCTGTACTTGCATCCGATGCCGGCGCGGTAGCGGCTTGCGCCCCGGCTACCCTCAACCCTGCGCCAGCCAGCGCGCCTAATCCAACTGTCTTAACAAAGTCACGACGATTGACCATGGAATACTTCCTTCCTGATGAGTTATGAGTGCCTTCCAACCGCTCCCACAAAAAACTACCCTTACTCTAAAGCTGCAACCCCGACAAAATTAGCACCCGCATTTGCAGCCGTCAAGAGATGATTTCGCAATGAGTGCGCTTCTGAATCGAATGCTCTCACATTCAAATTGCAACCCGGCTGCGACTTTACTTCTTGTCGCTCCCCTTAGTGCTGTCGCCCGCCCTATCCGTGCGGAACATGGCAATGGCCTCAATCTCCACCAGCAATTCCGGCCGGCAAAGTATGGCCTGGATACCGGTGGACGCGGGCAGCGGATCGAGCCCCTGTTCCTTATAGAACGCCGTGCGCCCGGCATTGAAAACGTCGTAATCGCGCTCCATATCCCTGAGGTAGCAGGTTGTTCGCACAATGTCCCGCCAAGTGGCTCCCTCACTGGCCAGCAAGCCCGTGATGTTGTCAAACGTGCGCCGCAACTGGGCGGGAAAATCACCGATGTGAACGCTGTTGCCATTGTCGTCGATCGAGGCTGTGCCGGAAATGAGAAGAATGACGAGACCGTTCAGATCGATTCGCATACCGCGCGAGAAAGAGCTGGGCTTGCTATAGGCATAAGCTTCATTAAGAACGTTATGATTAGTCATGGCGTGCTTCTCGATTGGCGCGTGCGCGATTGCCTCTAGAATATCTGCAATTTCATTCATTTGTATTTCTCCTTATGAAGTAGCAATCCCGTGAGACCAGTCTCATGCTCCTCAAAAAAAGTGCCCCACGCATTCGCTATCCCGGATCGCATCTTGTCCAATCGCCGGCTCTTCCACACATGCTCGGGAACGCACCGCTACACACCACATCATAAACCATGGTGGGCATCGCTGGGGTTCCGCGCGGCTCGATCCTGGAGTGCAGAACGGGTTGCGGTTCATCCACCGGCCCGGCGTTGTGCTTCGGACGAAAGCCGCCGTCCAAAACAAGGTCGATTCCGCCGCAGAAGACCGGGCAGGCGATCCTGCCGAATTCGCATCAAAATTCAAGAGCGATTGCCCTTTTTCACTCGCTTTCCCCCGGAAAGCAGCGTGTCGCGAGTACCCCCTGGTTGTGTATACTTGGTGCCGCATGGGATTTTAATTACGCCCCGAAGTGGATGAGAAGAGAAACCCCGGAGCGGAAGAGTTTCAGTGCGGTTGTGCAGCTCCCTCGCAAAGCCAGGGATGCACAAACTTAAATTGACGCACAGCTTGTGTTGGATTAAAGGAGAAGCAAAATGGTCAGTCGTCGTGAATTTCTTGACACGCTCGCAGTGGGCGCGGCAGGTATGGCTATCGGCTCGTCTGCGAAAAGCTACGGCCAGATACTGGGCTCCAACGATCGCCTCAACTTTGCCATTATGGGCCTGCGCTGGCGCGGCTATGCGCATATGTCAGCGCTGGTGGCAAATAAAGATACCGCCCGTATCTCGCATTTCTGCGATGTGGATGACAATATTCGGGCAAAGTTTGCGGGTATCGTAGCGCAAGAGGCGGGTTATGCTCCCGCAAGCGACAAAGACTTTCGCAAAGTTCTTGAGCAGAAGGACGTCGACGTAGTCACCATTGCCACTCCCGACCACTGGCACACTCCGCTGGCGATTGCCGCGCTCGAAGCCGGCAAGCACGTTTACGTTGAGAAGCCGTGCAGCCACAATCCAGCCGAGGGCGCAATGCTGGTAAAAGCTCAGGAGAAATATCAGAAGCTTGTGCAGCAGGGAACGCAGCAACGTTCGTGCCTCCGGACCATGGAGGCCATCGACAAGATTCACAACGGAATTATCGACCGGCCTTACTTTGCAAGGGCATGGTACGGCAACACAAGAAAGTCGATCGGGATAGGCAAGGAAGTACCCGTGCCGCCGCAGCTGGATTGGGATTTGTGGCAGGGACCAGCGCCGCGCAGACCGTATAAGGACAACATACATCCGTATAACTGGCATTGGTTCAAGCACTGGGGCACCGGCGAGGCCTTGAACAACGGCACGCATAGCATCGACTTATGCCGCTGGGCGCTCCAGGTGGACTTTCCAAACCGTGTATCCGCACTGGGCGGAAGATATCAGTTCAAGGATGATTGGCAGTTTTATGACACGCTGGATGCCAGCTTCGAATACGGCGATAAGTTGATTACCTGGGAAGGCAGATCGTGCAACGGAATGAAGTATTTTGGCCATGATTCCGGATTGATCGTCATGGGTACCACGGGCTCTGTGTTTATTTATGGAGATGGCGGCTCCGGCTACGAGGTCTATGATCTCAAAGGAAATAGGACGGGCGTGTTCACGGATGACAACAAAGGTACTTTTTATGACAAGTTCGACGGCGACGTTGCAACGAATGCCCACTTTGCCAATCTCATTGCGGCCATTACAAAAGGAGAGAAGCTTCATGCTCCTATCTCACAGGGCAACATTGTAGTTACCTCGCTTCAACTCTCCAATATCTCCTGGGAACTGGGCCGCTCTTTGCAGACCGACCCGCACGACGGAAAGATTCTGGATGACCCACAGGCGATGAAAATGTGGTCGCGCGAATACGAAAAGGGCTGGGCGCCTCATTTGTAGTGTGATTGTTACGCATGCGGGCGGTTTTCCTCAAAGGCCGCCTCCGTGAATCTTCTTTTGAATTGGAAGTTATACCACCTGAGCGGAATTTTTCGAGGAGAATAACGAAATGAATCGTCGTGAATTGTTATATGGAACGGGTCTGGGATTAGTTTCAAGCGTTGCCGCGCGCGCGGGAGTAAGTGCATCCGCACCGATCGAAGAAGAACCGAAGCCGAAAGTGCTCGATCTTCCCGACTATCAGCCGGTAAGCATGCTCCACGTGCGTGAGACTCACGTCGAGAAGTCGCGCTATCCGGTAATTGACTTTCACACGCACATCTCTTTTTCCGCCAAGGGAGAAAAGGGAGTGCCCATGGTTGCCGAGCGCAGGTACAATGCCGCTCCTGAGGAACTTATCCCGGTGATGGACAGCAATAACCTTCGCACCATGGTCAATTTAACGGGAGGGTATGGCGCCGGTTTGGCTGAGACCGTGAAAAAGTACGACAAGCTCTTTCCCGATCGCTTTTATACATTCACTGAGCCGGCCTATTCGCAGATCCTGGAACCCGACTATCCCCGCAAACAGGCCGAAGCAATCGAGCAGGCTCACCGCGACGGAGCCCGCGGGCTCAAGGTTCTCAAGACGCTCGGTCTCTATCTCAGCGACAACATCACCACCGGAAAACTGATCAAGATCGACGATCCAAGATTCGATCCCATGTGGGATGTGTGCGGGCAGTTGAAGATGCCGGTGGCGATTCATATCTCAGACCCTTCAGCCTTTTTCCTGCCCACCGATCGCTTCAACGAGCGCTATGAAGAACTGAACAATCATCCCGACTGGTCTTCTACGATCACGACTTTCCATCCAATGACGAGTTACTGGCAGCCAGGAACAGGATGATCGCCAAGCACCCCAACACGCAATTTCGTTACGTTGCATGTGGGTAACTACGCGGAAAATCTTGAGAACGTCTCCCAGGCAATGGATCGCTTCCCGAATATGCTCGTCGATCTGGCCGCTCGTGTTGGCGAATTGGGCCGGCAGCCGCGAACGGCGCGTGCCTTTTTTGAGAAGTATCAGGATAGAATCGTGTTCGGAACCGATGCCACGCCGCACGTCCGCAATTATCCGCAGCAATCCTTCAGCGGCGATCTTTATCGGATCTACTATCGATTCCTGGAGACGGACGACGAGTACTTTGACTACGCTCCCGCCAAAGTTCCGCCGCAAGGCCGCTGGCGCATTTATGGCATCAACCTTCCGGACGATATTCTCCGCAAGGTTTACAACGCGAATGCCATGCGCGAACTGGGGCTGTCAAGCTGAGTCGCGGCAGACGCGGATTCGGGTTCCTATGCTTTACCGAGGTGATTGCAAGTGAACAAAGTTGTCGCTTCATGTTTGTTTTTTCTGACCGGCACAATGCACGCAAGCGCTGCTGACGACAGCATGTTCAGGAGCGCTTATGCAGCGCAGGATGTTGCGCTGGACACGAATACGCAATCTGCTTTCTGGCAGGGGGCGACTTCAGTCTACATGGAAGTCGATATTATGGGCCGTCCTGAGCCTGCGTACAAAACGAAAGTAAGTTCGCGATGGACAAAGAATTATCTTTATCTCCTTTATGAGTGTCCGTACGAGGAGCTATATCTGAAGCCGTCGCCTGATGCTGTCAATGAAACGTTCGAGTTATGGAACTGGGATGTGGCTGAGTTGTTTATCGGCACTGACTTCAAGAACATTCGCCGCTACAAGGAATTTGAGCTTTCGCCGCAACGGGAATGGATCGATCTCGACGTGAATCTCGACCTTCCCGATCACACCGTGGGATGGACGTGGAACTCTGGATTCCAGGTAACCGCGCACATCGATGCCGACAAGAAAATCTGGTACGGCGCCATGAAGATTCCGTTCAAAGCTCTCGACGGGCATCGGCCGGTTGCCGGCAAAGTGTTTCGCGCCAACCTGTTTCGCAGTCAGGGACCGCCTCATCACAGGAAAGAGATTGTATGGAAGGCTCCGATGAGCAATACCTTTCACGTCCCTGAAAATTTCGGGCAACTGATTCTGGTTGGCGATAAGTAAGAACATGCGAATTCGCCCCAACTAGATCGCAACTCCGTGGAGGATTCTATGAGCGGTTTGATACGTTTGGCTTGTGGTATTGCAATCGCTGTGATGTGCGTCGCGGCTATTGGGCAGAGTTTGCCGGATGCGACTAGCGCGCCCCCCGGTGAGGCTTTCCGAGTATTGCCTCCTGCAGACGCTCCCGGCCCCCAAATTACTCCTTATCTCCTTTATCAAACCCAACTCGCATGGCACCAGGATCAGCTTCGTCAGGAGCGCTGGTCGCAGATAAAAACGGAGAGCGATCTTCTACGCTTGCGCGCCGAGTTGAAAAAATCGCTGCTGGATTCAATCGGCGGCCTACCCACGGAGAAGACCGACCTGCACGCAACCATTACCGGCAGAATTGCCGGCAATGGATACCATATTGAAAAACTGATCTATCAGAGCCTTCCCGGTTTCTATGTGACGGCGCTGGTGTATGTGCCCGAGAATGGCGATAAGGTGCATCCCGCAATTCTGGTTCCTGCCGGTCACTCGACTAACGGCAAAGATCACTACCAGGCACTTAGCGAGAGGCTGGCGTTGCGCGGCTATCTTGTGATTAGTTGGGACCCGGTTGGACAAGGCGAAAGAAGCCAGTTTTGGGATGCAAAGGCAAAGAAGACCCGGTATAACATGACCTGCGGCGAGCACGCTGTCATGGGCAATCTGGCCTATCTTGCCGGAGCGAACCTGGCCCGCTGGGAAGTTTGGGACGGGATGCGCGCCGTGGATTATCTGTTGAGCCGCCCGGACGTTGACGGCACGAGAATCAATATAACCGGAACCAGCGGCGGAGGCACTCAGACCGCATTACTGGGCGCGCTGGACGATCGCATCAAGGTGATTATTCCTTCCTGCTACATTACGGCGCTTCCCACGCGAGTGGAGAACCGCATCTTCGCCGATTACGACAGCGATCCGGAACAGGATCCCTACGGACTTATATCGAGAGGGATCGATAATGCCGGCACATTATTGATCATGTATCCGCGCCCGGTGATGGTAGCGACAGCGACTCTTGATTTTTTCACCATACAAGGCTCTCACAAGACCTATTCCGAAGTTAGCGCGATTTATAATCGCTTCGGGCATGGTGACCGGATTGGATTCGCCGAGAGTTATAACAAGCATAGTTACTCTGTGAAAAACCAGGAAGAGGCGTTAAGCTTCCTCGATCGCTTCAATAAGATGCCGGTGCGCCACGGCCTTCCCCCGGTGACCGCATACAGCAATGCCGACCTGCAGGTGACGAAGAGCGGGCAGGTAACGGTCGACTTTCCGGATGGTCACACACTTCTGCACTATATCGCAGCCTATGCGACCGAAACTGTGCGGCATAACCAGAAGACGCTGGCCGAGCTTTACCGGAGCGAGCAGGACCCAAAAATCGACTCTTGGACGGTGAGTCGCTATACCGGATACGCACCGTCTGGGGATCTGCAGTGGGAAAAGATGGGAAGCAGCACAGCCGGCGCGTGTGCATATCGACCGATATGTGTTGCATCACGATACTTACCTGGAAATGCCGCTGCTTCACATTTATGGCGAGGGCAGCCATCCCAAGGGAGCTGTGCTCTGGATCAGCCTGGAGGGTAAAGCCTCAGAGAAGGATTGGCCTGAGATCACTAGGTTGATCAACGACGGCTATGAGGTATATTCCTTCGACTTTCGCGGATTGGGCGAGAACCGCATGAACTTTCGCGTCGATTCCTTATGACAACCCATCGCATCAACGCGGCAGCTTCGATGAAGCATACGTCGATCCGCTGGGCAGCGTATTGGCCGATTATGTTTATAACTCGCTGCTCACCGGCCGGCCTTATTTTCTTCAGTTGATGGACGATATAAAGATTGCCGAACTCTTCGTTCGCAAGCGGGATGCGCATCTGCCGCGGCAGCCCATTACGCTGGCAGCAATCGGCGATGCACATACTCTGGCCGTTCGATACAAGGAAGTCGATCCGCAGGTGAAGGTCCTGGCTCCTGATTCCGCATCCGTTCTGGACTGGTCCGCGTTGGTATCGCAGGAAAAGGAGCAGTGGCCCATCGCTTTACTGATGCCATACGGGGCACTATACCCTAAAATAGAACCATGAGCCACGAAGGCATCCGCTTCGTCGACAAGGATCACGCCGCGAGCGAAGCGGAAGCGGAGCGGAAGCTTTCCCGCATCGCCGTCACTCCGGAGAAGGTGCGCGTGCTGCTGACCGAAGGCAAGGGTTTGGAAATCGACTGGGTCGACGGCCACAAGAGTGCCTGGAGCTTTGCCTGGCTGCGCGAAGCCTGTCCCTGCGCCACCTGCGTAGAGGAGCGTAACCTGACAGGCCGCAAGCCCGGCCAGCCTAAGCCCAAACCCGCCGCCGTACTGCCCATGTACACGCCGCCGCCGAAGCCCGCCAGCGCCCACGCCGTAGGCCGCTACGCCATTCAATTCAAATGGCTCGACGGCCACTCCAGCGGAATTTACTCGTGGGAGTATCTGCGCCGCGTCTGCCAGTGCAGGGAATGCACCTTTGCTGCCGAGGAGACCACCGGCACACCGAATTGAAAATGAGCGCTCAGAGCGGATCATCTTGACTTTTGTCTGAGTGGGACTTTACCCCGCCAGCTCCAATCCGATCAGTTCGACCAACTCCCGTAGCTCGGACCTGCGTTTGCTCAAATTCAATTCGAAAAGCGCAGCACCCAAAGATTCCCAACGTGATGGCGGGGGGGTTCCAACACCCATCCGCAAAGGAAGGGATCCTGCGTCGAGCAGAAGGTCGGCATAAAGCTCCTTTGCCCGCCGAATGATCCACTGAGCCAGCGCAATCAGCATTTCGTCAGGGACAGGCGGATAGAGCTGCAGAGCAAACCAAAGTAGACCGATACCGTAGGCGCATACCTGTTCGTCCTGGCCTTCCGGATCCGAGTTGAGAAGCAGCCACGCGAAAAACTTCACCGCCTGCGGAGTGAAATCCACTGGTAATACACGCAAGCTCAGAATCATCTGAATCGTTGTTTCGTCTGTAGCTAATCCATCCCCGTAATTCCACGGTTCACGTGTGGCGCGCAAAAGAGCCGCACACGTAAAGGCCCGCATCCAATGACCAAATTCACCAGTCCTCCCCGGTTTCCATTCTGGGTTCTCAGGCTCCGACCATCGAATCAGCTCCAGCACTTCTCCCGGACACCAATATATCCTCGGCGGAAATGTACCCGTATCACGAACTTGCCGTAGCGCGGCAAGATGCTCATCCTGACGATTGCCGTAATCCGACATGGAAATACACGCCAGCATTTCGTCATCAACATATTTTGAAATCTCGCGCAGCAACGACTCTGACTCAGGCTCAAATCGATTCAAGAGCTCATCAATCATTGCCCCACACCCCCAACCAACATCCCAACCGCCTCTTCCGCAGTCGCAGCCACGCGCAACAGCGCCCGGTTCTTCGCCTTCAGGAATCCCGCCGCGACCGCAGTATCCAGAAATGCCAGCAGCCCATCCCAGTACCCGGCCGTATTGATAAGGATGCAGGGTTTGGCGTGCAGGCGAAGTTGCGCCCAGGTCACTGCTTCCAGCACTTCCTCGATCGTTCCGTAGCCGCCCGGCAGCACCAGAAACGCATCGGCCAGCTCCACCATGCGCGCCTTGCGCTGGTGCATGGTTGAAACCAGTTCGAGCGAAGTCAGCCTGGTGTGCGCAATCTCTTTCCCTGCCAGCATATCGGGCAGAATGCCGATCACCTCCGCGCCGCCGGCCAGCGCCGCATCGGCCACCGCGCCCATCAGCCCCACGTTTGCCCCGCCATAAACCATCCCCAGCCCGGCCGCGGCAATGGCCGTGCCCAGCGCTCGCGCTTCGGCTAGAAATGCGGGGTTGGTTCCATTGGCCGAGCCGCAGTAAACGGCCACGCGGCGGACGGGTTTGCTTGGCAAAGTCATTGTGTCTTCAGGATAGCGCGCCGGCTGAGAGACCTGTCTGTGCACAAAATCCGTCCATCCGCCTCAAACGATACACTGGAAGAAGGAACCTTCCCGCCTGGACGCGTCTTGCCGCCTCTGATCGACAATCTGAATCCCGAACAGCGCGCCGCCGTCGAGGCGACTGAGGGCCCGTTGCTGATTCTGGCCGGAGCCGGCTCGGGCAAAACCCGCGTCATCACCAGCCGGATTGCATGGTTGATTCAGGAAAAAGGCATCGCGCCGGACTCCATCCTGGCCGTAACCTTCACCAACAAGGCTGCCAGCGAGATGGCCGAACGCGTCGACCGGTTGCTGGGCCACTCATCGCTGGCCAAGCCGCTGATCGCCACCTTTCACTCTTTTTGCGTGCGCATCCTGAGGCGCGACATTGAGGACCTGAAGGTTGGCGGCGTCGGCCTCACCCGCTCCTTTGCCATCTACGACGAAAACGATCAGCAGGCCCTGGTGAAGCAGGTGATGCGGCGCATGGGCCTGGACATCAAGCAGCTCACTCCGCGCGCGGTTCTGAGCCGCATCAGCTGGGCCAAGAACCACATGATCGATCCGCAGGAGTATTACCTGGCCTCGCAAGGATCCGAACAGCGAGCGCATTGCCCACATCTACCAGAGCTACCGCGCCGAGCTGGCCAAGAGCAACGCCATGGACTTCGACGATCTGCTGCTGGAGGCCGTGCGCCTGCTCAAGGTCTCGAAGGAAGCCCGTGAGCGCTACCAGCGCCGCTACCGCTACCTGCTGGTCGACGAGTACCAGGACACCAACCGCCCGCAGTATGAGCTGATGAAGCTGCTGGCCGGCGAAGCAAAAAATGTTTGCGCCGTGGGCGACGAGGACCAGAGCATTTATTCCTGGCGCGGCGCCGATATCCGCAACATTCTGGAGTTTGAAAAGGATTTTCCCAACGCCCGCATCGTCCGGCTGGAGCAGAACTACCGGTCGACGCAGATTATTCTGGAAGCCGCGGGCGCCGTGGTCGCAGAACAACCTCAAGCGCAAGGGAAAGAAGCTGTGGACCGATCGCCAGGGCGGATCGCTGATCGGTTACTACGAGGCTCCCGACGGCGAAAACGAAGCGCTCTTCATCGCCGACCGCATCCAGAAATTTCTGCGCCAGGGAAACTCGGCCGAAACGCAAGAGCCCGGACGGATCACTGCGCCGTGCTCTACCGCACCAACTCCCAGTCCCGCCTGGTGGAGGAGGCGCTGCGCCGCTACAACATCTCTTACACCATGGTGGGCGGCTTCAGCTTTTACGAGCGCGCGGAGATCAAGGACCTGCTCGCCTACCTGCGCCTGGTCAACAATCCCCACGATTCGATGGCGCTGCAGCGGGTGATCAACACACCGACGCGCGGCATTGGCAAAACCACGATGGAGACTCTGGAGCGGCTGGCTCTGGAAACCGGCACTTCCACCTGGGACGCTACTCGCCGCCGCCATCACCAATCGCCTCATCCCCAATCGCGCACTCATGGCGATCGAGTCGTTCCGCCAGCTCATTCTCGACGCGCAGGCGATGATGGATCCCGACTTTGCCGGCAAGCTCTCCGCCGATGTGGCAGCCGAAGCGGAGGCCGGGGATACGGGATTTGAGTTTGGCGCTGCTGCACGACGAAATCACTCAACCAAAACGAAAGGCAAAGCGCGGAAGCGCCGCCATTCAGAACTCCCGGCGACGCCGCCACTCTGCCTGAGCTGATTCGATTTCTCATCGATCGCACCGGCTACATCAAGGCTCTCGAAACGGAAGGTTCGCCGGAGTCCTTCAGCCGCATTGAAAACCTGAAGGAACTGGCCAACGCCGCCCACGACGCCGAAGCCCGCGGCGAGACTCTTGGCTGAATTTCTCGATCACGCGGCACTGGCCTCCGATACCGACCAGTTCGATCCCGATGCCGCGTGACGCTGATGACCCTGCACGCCGCCAAGGGCCTGGAGTTTCCGCTGGTCTTTCTCGCCGGCCTTGAGGAGGGTCTGTTTCCGCACTCGCGCACGCTCTCGAATCCCAGACGAGCTCGAAGAAGAACGCCGCCTCTGTTACGTGGGCATGACCCGCGCCATGAACACGCTGATTCTTACCCGCGCCCACTACCGCCGCCGCTACGGCAACGACGCGCCGGAGCAAAGCATCCCCTCGCGCTTTCTTGAAGAGGTTCCCAGCCAGTTGATTGAGAATCTTGGAGGCCGCACTCCGGCGTGGTCCACTCCCAGCTACTCCAATACCTACGGCCGCCGCTCCGGCCACAGCGGCGAGTTCACTGACAAACACTATAACTACGAAGACGAGAGCCAGGAGGCCCGCGGCCGGCGAATCTCGCTTCGCGTCGATCGGAAAATAGTCCGAAAGGTAAAAGCGCGTCAGCGCCGCCGCAGCCGGATTCCATCGACAATATTGCCCGCTTCTTCGGCGGGAAACCGGGCTTGCTCGTCTCGCCCGGCGTCGTCTCATCCGGGGATGGACCTGCCCGAGCCCAAAGGCGCCGCCGGCCTGAAAAAAGGCCAGCGCGTCCGCCACGCAAAGTACGGCGAGGGAACGGTATTGCTGCGCGAAGGCGAACGGCGAAGACGCCAAACTCACCGTCATGTTCAATCGCCACGGACATGAAGAAGCTGATGGAAAAGTTCGCCAATCTCGAGAAGATTTAAAAATTCAACTCACGATTTTGAAGCCAAGCTCGTTCGCCGATGCTCCACTCACCGCAAGATTCCCAATAATGTCATTGCCTCCCCCCTCCAGGACATAGAGCGCATTGGGATCGGCCTTTCCACCGTGCTGGCTCAGATAGAGCGCCACCTGCTCGGGAACGTCGGGGATGGTCCCTGCGGCTGTCACCTGGGGTTCGGTTGCCCAGGCTCCGCCAAACGCGTAGTCGGTGCCCCCTTCCAGTTCGGGAAGCATCCGCAGTCCCATGGCGCTGGCCACGTGCTCCACCCATATGGGGCCGTTTGAAAACCTGCCCATGTAATAGGGCGGTGAGAGGGGTTCAGCCCCTCCGGTAATGAGATAGATGTTGCCCACATCGCAGTAACTATCGCCAAATACATAGATGGCGTCGTAAGCGGGTTGTGCAGCACGGGCGGCAACAGAGGTCATGGCCAGGCAGGCAAGAATGGTGCATGCCCAGAATCTCTTTGGGAAAGGCATGAGTGTGTCTCCTTTGGCGTTGAATTCTGGTAGGTTCGGATCACGGCTGCTGGGAAGGTGAGGAGCAGCCAGTCTCCATATCGCTGCACTTTAACTACAAAAGATGAGATTGTAAATAGCGTCAATCCGCCGGGCGCCGATCTCCCGATTCCGAAACCTGGGAGGCAACGGATTGTCCAGGCGCAAACTGAATCAGACAACTCATTTCGTTGCCGGCGAGTGGACCGCCAGCCTCTTCGCCTGCTCCTCGCCGTCCAGCACGCGAAAGACTCCTTCGGCCAGCGCCTGCAACTCATCCTCGCCGGGATAGACCGTGATCGGCGCAATCCATTCCAGGTAACTCGCGCAGCAGCCTCACCACTCTCTCCGAATACGCCATGCCGCCGGTCAGCAGCACCGCGTCCACCTTGCCCTTGAGCACCGCCGCCATCGCCCCGGCCTCTTTGGCGATCTGGTAGACCATGGCATCGAAGACCAGCGCGGCCTTCGCGTCGCCCGCGTCGATGCGCCGTTCCACTTCGATCAGGTCGCGCGTGCCCAGATAGGCGAAGAGCCCGCCGTCTCCGAAGACCTGGCGGTCGAGCTCGCTCTTGCGTGTACTTGCCGCTGAAGCAGAGCCTGCACCAGCGCCCGCACCGGCAGCCCGCCTGTGCGGTCCGGGCCGAAGGGGCCTTCCTCGATGGAATTGCTGTCGATCATCCGGCCGTCCTGGTGGGCCGAGACGGTGATTCCGCTGCCCAGGTGCGCCACAATCAGCCGCAGTTGCTCATAGGTGCGCTTCTGCTCGCGCGCAAACCGCCGCGCCACGGCCTTGGTGTTCAGCGCATGGCCGATGCGAGGTGCGCTCGACCAGCGGCGAACCGGTCAGGCGCGCGCACTCCTGCCACTCGTCCACCGTCACCGGATCCACAATGTAGGCGTTTACCCCGGCGGCCTGGGCGAAGCGGAGCGCCAGCAAGGCGCCCAGATTCGAGGCGTGCTCGCCGCGGCGCGCCAGCCGCAGCTCTTCCACCATCGCCTCATCCACCAGATAGGTGCCGCACGCCATCGGCGGCAGCAGCCCGCCCCGTCCGGCCGTCGCGGCAAACCCGGTCGCGCTGTAGCCGGCCTCTTCGAGCGCCTGCTCAATCAGCTCCGCGCGATAGTCCAGCCGCGCCAGCATCGGCTGCCCGCGGAAGCGCGCCAGCTCTTCATCCCCATGCCGGATGGTGCGCACCCACTCGGCGCCCTGCCTGGTATAAACCCCAAACTTCGTGGACGTGGCTCCGGGATTGATGACCAGAACCCGGCTGTTCTCGTTAGTCAAAAGGCACCTCTTTCCGAGCGCAATCAGGCGACATCGAGTTTACTCTCTCGCCCGCCCTGTTCACATCCCGCTGTAAATGGATCAGCCGCGCAGGTTCCCGCCTGGAATTGCCTGCCGCCCTGAATCTCGTTTTGATACCGCGTACCCCATCTGAGCAGATCAGTTTGACAATCCGTGCTATACTCTATGCAATCGTAGAATTCGATCTGAAGTTCTTGCCTGTTCCGGTTACCGCCTACTCGCAAACTTCCACATTGCGTTCGCGGTAAATCAGTATCAAAGGAGCAACACACAATGGAAACAGGCACAGTCAAGTGGTTTAACGACGCCAAGGGTTTTGGATTTTTGAGCCGTGAAAACGGCGAGGACGTCTTCGTCCATCACACCGCCATCCAGTCGAACGGCTTCCGTTCGCTGCAAGAAGGCCAGAGCGTCCAGTTCAACGTGACCAAGGGCCCCAAGGGCTGGCAGGCTGAGAACGTCCAGGTTGTCTAAGGGTTACCCCCTTCCAACCGGTTCGGAATCAAAAGAGAGGGACGGCGAATCTGCCGTCCCTCTTCTTGCGTTTGGCCTAAGGATCGGGATTCTCAGATCTGCCCGGATCCATAGTCCCTGACAACACGCCTATGCGGCCGGCTTGAGGCTCTTGACGCTCACCTGCGGAATGGCCGGGTGAAGATTTTCCATGAGCGTGTCGTGGGTGCCCAGATATTGCAGCACATCGTTGATCGAATCTTCAAAGCGCGAGCCGGTCTTGTGGGTGGCTTTGACGCCTTTGGAGACCAACTGGCAGACTTCAAAGCGGTTCATTCCCTGCGCGAGCGCGCGGTGAATCTGGTCGGAACGCATGACGAACTCCGGTCAACACGGGTGATTGTTGCGTGGGGTGCGGAGCTCGTCAGAAGCGGTAGGAGACGGCAAGAGCCGAGCAGGCTGGTCTGAATTCTAAGGTCTATCTGTCATTGTACGCTGGAATCCATTGTACGCCGGAACGGCTCCAAATGCGCGTCTCCGACGCGCCGCTGCCGCTTTCGCCGCCGCTGCAATCCCTGTTAACATAGAGACTTCACATCACGCCCGATTTGCGGGAAATCTGAAGAGATTTGCAACGAAAGAGGTACCAAGTGGCAGATACCACCAAGATTGAAGACAAACAGGAACGGAAGAAGCTGAAGCGCGCCGCCCGCAAGAAGGCCGCTCCCAAGGCCAAGCGGACCGAGCCGCGCGGCGAAAGAAGAAGAAGGTGAAGAAGATGGCCCGCGGCGTCTCGAAGCGGTAAAGCGGCAACTTCAGACCAGCTCGGAATGCCGGGTTCCGGCCCGCCGGCTCAAGCCTTGCCCAGGAACCGCGTTGGATTGCCCCGACATCTGACCTCGGAAAGCCGCCGATCAGCCTAGCGGGATGAGGAGAACTGCACTGCCCAGCCAACTGCTTGCCCGCAAGTCGATCGATAAGCTGATCCGGGACTCGGAAGAGCCCGAGCACTGCGCTGAAGAAGACCCTCGGGCCGTGGTCGCTGACCGCGCTGGGCATCGGGGCGGTGATCGGCTCGGGCATCTTCACGGTCATCGGCACGGCCATGGCCGGGCAGAAGTTCGACGCGCCGAACATCCGCGACACGCCGCTGCTCCACTACCTCATCCACCACACGGCCATGGCCGGGCGGCCCGGCGCGGGACCGGCGCTGGCGCTTTCGCTGGTGCTGGTGGCCATCGTCTGCGTCTTCACCGGCCTCTGTTACGCCGAACTGGCGTCCATGATTCCCATCGCCGGCTCGGCCTACACCTATACCTACGCCACCCTGGGCGAGCTGATCGCCTGGATCATCGGCTGGGATCTGATTCTCGAATACGCCTTCAGCAACATGAGCGTCAGCGTGGGCTTTGCCGCCCACATTGTCGATCTGCTGGACTGGTTCGGCCTGCATCCTCCGCTGATGTGGATCTCGCCCGCCTATCTGCCCACCGGCCTGCAGGATTTGGCCGGCAACGATCTTTACCAGATCCGGCTGGCACTTCGGCTTCAACATTCCCGCCTTCCTGGTCGTCATGATTCTGACGGTGCATTCTGGTGCGCGGCATCCGCGAGTCGGCCCGCGCCAACAACATCATGGTGCTGGTCAAGATCGCCGCCATTCTGGTCTTCGTCTTTGCCGGCGCCAGCTTCATCAAGCCGCACTACTGGCATCCCTTCATGCCCAACGGCTGGACCGGCGTGCTCACCGGCGGCTCCATCATCTTCTTCACTTACATCGGCTTCGACTCGGTCTCGACGGCGGCCGAGGAGTGCCAGAACCCGCAGCGCGACCTGCCCATCGGCATCCTGGCCACGCTGGTGGCCTGCACCGTGCTCTACGGCGCGGTGGCCATCGTGCTCAGCGGCATTGTGCCCTGGCAGTCGGTGATGGGCGACGCCGCGCCGGTGGTCAACGCGCTCAAGCGGCTCTCGCTGCTGCCCGGCGGCGGCGGCCTTGCACTGGGTGCGGCTCTTTGTCCTGATCGGCGCCCTGCTGGGCATGATCTCTTCGATTCTGGTCTTCCAGCTTGGCCAGGCGCGCGTCTGGTTCGCCATGTCCCGCGACGGCCTGCTGCCGACCGTCTTCAGCCGCATTCACGCCCAGATTCCGCACCCCTGCCGTGGCCACCTGGGTCGCCGGGTTCGTGGTGGGCATTCCCGCCGGCCTGCTCGACATCGGCACCGTCTCCAATCTCTCGAACATCGGCACCCTCTTCGCCTTTGTCCTGGTCTCCATCGCCGTGCTCATCCTGCGCTATCGCGAGCCGGAGCGCCATCGCGGCTTCAGCGCGCCGCTGGGCCCGCTCTTTCCCGGTGCTGAGCATCGTCTTCTGCATCGTGCTGATGATGGGTCTTGAAGTGATGACCTGGATGGCCTTCTTCGCCTGGCTGGTTATCGGCCTGGTGATCTACTTCCTCTACAGCCGCCACCGGTCGGAGTTTGCCAAACCGCGTTAATCCTTCGTTCCAGGAGTGCTTGTGAAGACCTGGCAAAAAATACTCATTCCCACGCTGATCACTCTAGCCATCGGCGGCATCTATCTCTTCTTTGTCTGGATGCATCGCCGGGACCCCGGCACAGTTGCCCAGAATCCCTACCGGCAGAAATTGAGTGAAGACGATCTGGCCGTAGTCCGCACCGAGTTTCAGCAGCATTTTGAAGATACCCTCAGCCTCGCGGGCACCAGCGTGTGGATGAAGAACGGCTACACCATGCCCTACTACCCAATGCACGGCAGCGCGATCGTCTTCCATCGTGTCGGCGTTATCCCAGCAGCCCAGCGGCTCGATATTAAAAAAATCATCAAGGCCGCCGCACCGCCCACTGAAGATGACCGCATGGCGCACGGCACTCGCCAGGTCTTCGCCGTCTTCGCGTTTCCCGGCAATTCCGACCTCTACGCCACGCCCATCGGATCAATCCAGGGCAACAACGAAGCCTATTTTTGCGATATTCTCTTCTATTACGACGATCCGCACACCATCTACGACAACTGGCCCAAAGAAGTATGGGCCGCCATCGATGCGCACCAGGCGAAGCCCGGCATGAGCGAACTTGAAACCCGGATGTCCATCGGCAGCAACGTGCAACCGGACGGCCAAACCGAGGGCGACCGCACCGTTACCTATGACCAGGCGGGCAAGCAGTGGACCATTACCTACATCAACAATCACGCCACTACGATCCAAAGCAACTCGCCGGCTGCACAACCCGCCGCGCAGGGTAAACCATGAAATCCGACGTTAGCGATCTATCCGGCTTTATCCGCCGCCTCCCCAAAGCCGAATTGCATCTCCACCTCGAAGGAACGATCCTTCCCACCACGCTGGTAGAGTTGAGCGCCCGCCATGATGCCCAGCCGCTCACGCTGCCCGAGGCAGAAGTGCTCTATCAATTCGCTGATTTCTCCGGCTTCATGGAAGCCTTCAAAGCCGTTACCCGGCTGCTCATCGGCCCGGAAGATTACGAACTGGCCGCCTGGCGCATGATTGAGCAACTCGCCGAGCAGGGCGTGGTTCACGCCGAAGTTTTCGTTTCGGTAGGCGTGATTTATATGTGGCGTCATCACGATCCCGAAGCCTTCGAGCCCATCTTTGCCGCGCTGGAGCGTGCCCGCGAGCGCGGCGAGCGCGAACTGGGTCTCTCGCTCTACTGGATCTTCGACGCCGTGCGCCACTTTACCGTCGAGGAAGCCGAGCGGGTCTTCCTCAAGGCCGCCGAATTGCGCCCGCTCTACCCCTCCATCATCGGCATCGGCCTGGGCGGCGACGAGCGCCATACCGGCTCCGCGCCTTTCGCCTCTCTTTATGCGCAAGCCGCGAAAGCAGGCCTCCGCCTTACGAACCACGCCGGCGAGACCACCGGCCCCGAAGCTATTTGGGAGGCGCTCTCCATCGGCTCGGAACGCATTGGGCATGCTCTTTCTGCAATCCAGGACCCTGCACTCGTCGAAGAGCTAAAAGCGCGGAGCGTGCCACTGGAGCTTAACCCAACTTCAAACGTCCGCACCGGGGTCTGCCTTTCCTTTGCCTGGCATCCGCTGCGCAGCTACTTCGATGCCGGCCTGCTGGTGACGCTCAACTCCGACGACCCGGCCTTCTTCGGCTCCGATCTGGCTAATGAATTCCTGCTGGCCCACACCATGCAGGGATTTACGCGCCAGGAACTGCGCCAGTTGGCGGCCAACTCCATCCGCGCCAGCTTTCTTTCCGAGCCGGAAAAAGCCGCTTGGATATCCCGTATTGACTCTTCGGAGTAAATAAAAATTCACGGCGGCCCGCCGCGTCCTCAAGCGGACTCAGCCGAAATTGCGCTATCATGATTGTGTAGGAGGCTGCCTCATGTCCACTGGATACGAAGCTCTCACGCCCGAAGAAGAGAGTCAAACAAACGGGAAGAATGGATCCAAAGCTCTGCGCGTCATCACCTGGTTCTCGGTTGGAATGGCCGTAGCCGCGCTGGGGATCTATGTGGGCGCCGAGCTGCGCAATCGCTACAAGTTCAAAAAGCGCACCCCCTACGACTACTATTCGAACGCCGGCGAATCCGAGTACGGCGTAGGCGTCTAAAGCTGCGCCACCATTCAGATCTCAAAAATGCCGCTCATCAGGCGGCATTTTTCATTTACAGCATTTACTTTCTCGCATCCCACAAAAGTTGTAGTCTCACTTGGTTATTCCATCCTGCCGCAAATGGCTATAAGCCGCCGGGGGCACATCTTTGAGCGGCAGCGCGGGGCCTTCCCACAGCAGGCGGGGCGACCCGTGGCTGACTGAGTGCAGACCCTCCAGATGAAAAACGTGCAGGCCGGCATGCAATCCCAGCGAGCCACGAGCGTAGCGAATGGCGTTGCCGGGTGAGCCGCAGACCTGGGCAAAGGGCGATCCTGTTTTCGCCACCTCCACGCCGTCAATCACCAGGCGCGCGCCGTCTCGGTCCATCAGGTGAAAGGTGTACCCACCGTCGGCAGGAATATCGATAAATCCGTCCCAAGCAGCAGCGTAACGGGTAAATCCCTTCGAGTCCGCATGCAGACCGGTCGACTCGCCTTTGAAAACCGCGCGCTCTTTAGCAAGATCCGGCAACTCGGTCCACGCTCCGGGGTAGATCTGCGAGGTAAGTCCGGAATCAGTCGGGACGATCGGATGCGTGGAGACGTGCCAATAAGCAACGGCCACTGCTCCCTGCGCGGCCCAATCCTGGTTGCCTCTTTTGTCCTCCACGCGCAGCAGAACCCTGAAGCGCCCAGCACCGTTTGCCCCGTCCAGTTGGGTGCCGAGCGCATCGGGAAAGCGGTGGCGCACGCGCCGTCCGCTAGCCTCTGTCCCGTCGCCAAAGAGCCAGGTATAGCGCGCGCCGGGAGAAGGATCGGCGGTGAAAGTAACGCTTTGCCCTGGAGCAAAGACCGGAGGGCTCACCAAAAACGCGGCGACGGGATCGTGGATGGGAGTGAAGCGAGGCGGCTGTGCCCCGCCGGAAACCACCAGTGGCAAATCGGCGTCGGAGATCGCACGCCTCTGGCCGTACTTCACATTGTCAAACGTCACGTCGGCCACATCGCCGGTGATCGTGGACTCGTCCAGAGGCGGCTGATCGAGAGCCCATATGTTGCGGAAGGTGATCTCCTTCAGGCCGGGGTACTCCTGCTCCAACTGCACCAGGGAATACCAGTTATCGACGAACAGATTCTCAACAGTAAAACCGGAGTGGATGCCTTTGGCGTTCTCCGCGCCCCAGAAGCTGAAGAGACTGAATCCCTGGCCGCAGGCACCGATGCCGGCGTGGAGAATATCGGAGTTGCGCAGCGTAAAGTTTTTTGAGTTATAGATTTTTTGCGGCCATCCGGCCCGTACGACATTAGAGATGCTGGTCGAAAGTTCGCTGTTCTCGATGAGAATGTTATCGACGTCAGCGCCGGGGCGGGTCATATCGTTCTGCGTGTAGCCGTCCCAGTTGCCCTGCACGGCGAAAACATCGTCGGAAGCGCGAATAAATGCGTTGCGAACGACGGTATTGCCGCCGCCCAGCCAGTCCATGCCGTCCTGATTGGCGTTGCCAGGATTGCCACCGATGACGCGCAGGTCGTCAAAAACAAATCCAGTAGAATCCTTCATCTGGATAGACCACGTCCGCGAGCGAACGATGCAGGTGAGCCCGTCGATCTCCACGTTGCGTGCATTGAGCGAGCCAATGCAGTGCCAGTCCGGCTTTTGCATCCAGCCCTCGTCGGTATTCGGGTCCTGCGGCCCGTCGTAGACAATGGTTCCCCGGCCCAGCACCTTTACGTTCTCAACATTCCACAGGTTCAGGCTGCCGAAAAAGTACGAGCCGGGTGCCAGATAAATTGTCTCGCCGCTCTTGGGATTCAAACTCTGGTGATAAACGCCCAGCTGCCAGGCGTGAATCTTCGGGTCGCGCGGCAAAGGCGGAGGCGGCGAGCCTGCGAAAACAAAAAGCATGTGGGCGTAGTTGAGAAAGTCTCCGGGCCGCGAGATGGAGAGTTTGGCTGGCGATGCGAGCCGGAAGCGGATGGTCTGTCCCTGTCGTGTCGGTCGCAGTCCCAGCCGCCAGGGCTGAACATCGACGCCGCGATCCCAAAATCCCGGCTCGGCCGCGGTAATAGCCAAATTCACCGGGCCCTTCGAGTCAAAGCTGACAAACTCATAGCTCGCCGCCGCATGCGCAACGTCCACGTGCCGGCCGTTCACAGTAACGGTGAAGGCCGTGGAACGCATCTCCGCCGGAACCGGCGCAGCCTGAACCTGGGAGGCGGCATGAGCGGCGGCAGAAAGAGCCAAAACGGCCACGAGCAACGAACGATTACCCAGCAAGAAGCAAGCCCTCAGCGGGAAAATGCATTCGAAACAACTGTAGCACCGGTGGAGAAGGAAGAGGCGTGATGGAAGCTTATGTCTTTAATTTCGCAATTTCATTTCGCGATTGCACTTCTGCCATTTCTTCGTTTCATTACTGTCTCGATGACGAGCCCGATCGCATAATAGATCGGACCATTTAGGAGTACCGCAAATATCCACACGAACCAGGAGAACCAACCCCGCATTTCCAACGTAAATGTCATTAGAAAGGAACCAGGACAAAACACGCAAACACTATAATTAATGATCCAGTAAAGCAAGGGCGCGCTATAGTTTTGGTGTACATCCACCTGATTCGGAAGGTGGAACGGATCGAAGATTTGGACATACCACCACAAAAGTGCATCGGTAGTACCAATGACGATTCCAACAATAGCAAATTTTCGAGCAAATCTTGACATCATATGATTCTCACAGACTGAGCACAAAAATGCATGCACCAACAGGAATGAATCACAGATTCCCATAATCAGATACCGCTCGCAGAACACACTCCTATACTCGTACTTAAGAGCGAGTTCTTCGCAATCTGCCGAGGAGGTTTCCCATGTACAAAGCAAAAGCCTATTCCGTTTCCAGCGCCAAATCGCCGTTTGCTTCCACCATCATCGAACGTCGCGATCCCACAGCGGACGACGTCCAAATCGAGATTCTCTTCTGCGGCATCTGCCACTCCGATCTCCACCAGGCCCGCAATGAGTGGAGCGGCGTGATGCCCACCGTCTATCCCTGCGTCCCCGGCCATGAGATCGTCGGCCGCGTCACCAAGGTCGGCCCCGGCGTCAAGAAGTTCAAGCCCGGCGACCTGGCCGCCGTTGGCTGCCTCGTGGATTCCGACGGCACATGCCCTGAATGCAAGGCAGGCCTTGAACAGTTCTGCCCGAATTTCACCCTCACCTATAACTTCCCTGACAAGCACTCAGGCGGTGTCACCTACGGCGGCTACTCTGACAGCATTGTCGTCAAGGAGCACTTCGTCCTCTGCGTTCCCAAGAACCTTGACCTTGCCGGAACCGCGCCTCTGCAGTGTGCCGGAATCACCACCTACTCGCCCATGCGCCACTGGGGCGTGACCAAAGGCAAGAAGGTCGGCGTCGTCGGCCTCGGCGGACTCGGCCACATGGGCGTCAAGTTCGCGCATGCATTCGGAGCCCACACCGTGGTCTTCACCACTTCACCCAAAAAGAAAGACGATGCCCTGCGCCTCGGCGCCGATGAAGTCGTCCTCTCCACCGACGCCAACGAGATGGCCAAACACGCCGGCAGCTTCGACTTTATCCTTGACGCCGTCGCCGCCGAGCACGACATCAACGCCTACATCAACATGCTTCGCCGTGATGGCAATCTCACCATGGTCGGCGCGCCGGATAAGCCGCTAGCGGTCTCCGTTTTCAATCTCATCTTCGGACGCCGCAGCTTCTCCGGGTCACCCATCGGCGGACTGGCTGAAACCCAGGAGATGCTCGACTTCTGCGGCGACCACAACATCACCGCCGACGTCGAAGTCATCCCCATCCAGAAAATCAACGAAGCTTATGAGCGCCTGGCCAGGTCCGATGTGAAGTACCGCTTCTCCATCGATATGGCCTCGCTCAAATTTGAATAAAGGAGCCGCGCATGGGAAACAAAATCCTTCCGACCGGTGCAGAAAAAGCGATTGGCACTTTCTCTCCCAAGCTGGTCAGCCTGACAGACGATGTTCTGTTTGGAGATATATGGGATAGAAGCGCGCTTTCAAAACGCGATCGCAGTCTTGCCACAATCACCGCTTTGATAGCTCTTCGCGCGTCAGAGCAGCTTCCTTTCCACCTCAAGAGAGGCATCGAAAATGGCCTGACGCAAGAAGAAATTGTGGAGCTGATTACGCACATGGCCTTCTACTCCGGCTGGCCGAGCGCTATGTCGGCAATCGCCGTGGCTAAAAAAGTCTTTGAAGGTGACCATCCATCGAATTGAACCCTCGTGATTCGGTCCATAACAATTTTTTTGAGTAGCAGAGGAAAAACAAATGCAGAAGCGCAAATTAGGGAAAAGCAATCTTGAAGTTTCGGCCCTCGGACTCGGATGCATGGGCATGAACTTCTCCTACGGTGTGGTTCACGACGAGCGGGAGATGATCTCGCTAATGCACGCCGCCGTGGATCGCGGCGTCACATTTTTCGATACGGCTGAAGTTTACGGGCCGTTCACCAATGAAGTACTGGTGGGCAAAGCGCTATCGCACATTCGCAACAAAGTCGTCATCGCCACCAAATTCGGGTTCAACATCAATCCCGATGGAAGTCCCGGCGGGCAAGTCTTGAACAGCCGCCCCGAACACATCAAGCATTTTGCCGAGGGTTCGCTGAGGCGCCTGAACATTGACTCGATAGACCTGCTCTATCAGCACCGCGTTGATCCGGACGTACCGATTGAAGACGTGGCGGGAGCCGTAAAGGATCTGATTCAGGCCGGCAAGGTAAAGCACTTCGGCCTCTCTGAAGCCGGCGCGCAGACCATTCGACGCGCTCACGCCGTTCAACCTTTAACCGCTCTGCAAAGCGAATATTCCATCTGGTGGCGCAAGCTCGAGCCGGAGGTGATCCCAACTCTCGAGGAGCTCGGAATCGGCCTGGTCTGCTACAGCCCGCTCGGCCGGGGCTTCCTGACCGGAAAAATGGACGAGCATACCAAGCTCGGCAAAGGCGATTTCCGCTATAACTTGCCTCGCTTTGCACCGGAAGCGATGAAGGCAAACCAGGCGGTTGTCGATCTACTCCGCGCCGTCGCAAAAAAGAAGAAGGCGACTCCCGCTCAGATTGCACTCGCCTGGCTGCTCGCACAAAAGCCCTGGATCGTCCCCATCCCCGGCACGACCAAACTCTCTCGTCTGGAGGAAAACATCGGAGCGGCCGCAATCGAACTAACCCCCGCCGACCTCAAAGAGATTGACGCCGCCGCCTCGAAGATTAAAGTTGAAGGCGAGCGCTACCCGGAACATCTTGAGAAAATGACCAACCGCTAACCAATCCAACCATTCAAACCAGTCCACTTACCTACCAGTGAGCTGCTATGCTTGCACACGGGGAAAGTACGATGCACTATGGCTGGTTGATTTATGTCGGTTTTGCAGTTGCTTATACTTGGATCGTTTTCTCGGTTCCAGTTGCCGACGATCTTCCTCCGATTTGGTCGAATCAAAACCTTATGCCGCGTGAAAGAATCGTCCTGATTCACTCGATGTTTTTGGCGGCATACCTGGGTGTGATTTGGTTTCTAACCTGGAGAGAATCGTCGTTCGACTGGCTAAGGCGCGGAAAAATGAGTCGTCCCGGCGCGTTCTACATGATCTTTGTGGCCGTATTTACAGGCGTAATCGAGCGCCTATTGCTTTATCGAGGCCCGGTGCCGAATCCATCTCAAAGCGAGAGCGACTCTACAGATGAAATTTGATCGCGCATCAGACGCTCGTCTCCAGCCGCGAAGCTACTTCCATGCGCCGAGAATGCGGCGAAGGAGTACCAATTCGCCCAAATGATAAGAATTATGGTCGGCGGCGACCAATGCCTCCCTCAATACAGTTTGCCCTTCACCGTGCGGAATCTTTGCGAAGAGATCCGTCGGCTCATCGCTGACCAGGTCGCAGAACGCCTTCTGGTCCTTGCGAAAGGCTTCCGCGCTCTTGTCCCAGGCCTCGGCATTCGGAGGCGTCTGGGTTGGGGGCCAATAGCCAACTGGAAATTCGGGCGACTTATGGCGCGGATTTCGCGAGAACTCGAGGATGTCCCATTGGGCGATGCGCAGGTGTTCCAGTACCTCCCATGCGAGAATGTTCCGCGTGTTCGGGCCTCTTGCCGCGCAGGCTCGCCGGGAACTTCCCAACCGCCGTGTCAAAGTCGGCATGCGCGTCGCCGCCCTTGAGTAGCTTGACCAGATGTTGCCGCAGTTGGCGGTCGGTTTGCATGGCGGATCTCCTTCCTATTTTTGAGTAACAAGAATCAGTTTTAATGCAATGCGCAAACTCGCGCTGCGCGTTCGCTCACTTGCCGTCTGAATCATTATTGACTTGGGTCCAAAATATCGGCAACGATTCACCTATTTTCCATATAAATATAAGGACTGCGGCATATCTCATTCAAAAAGAGTAGGAACTAATATCAAATTGACATGTGAATTCGATGGATGATACATTCCTCTTTCGATATTTTTCGAATTGAAGATATGTCTCTAGAATTCGAAAGCCAAGGGAGAAAAGTCGAAAACAGGAAGGAAGGAATGTAAATGGCGAGCGCAACGCAATCGGTGGCAAAATCGACCCGGCAGGCTCTGGAAGCGGGTGAGGGAATCCTGCGCCTGGCGCCAACCTGGGTCCCCAGGGTTTACCTTCAACCCGGGCGCAGACTCAAGCTCGATCAGCGTGACCTCTTTGCGTACGGAGCACATCGCGGAGGTATCGACGAGCGCTGGTTTGCATCCACCACGCCGGCCATGAACGATGGCCGCACTCCCGACGAAGGGTTCAGCTATGTGGCCTCAGGAGACGAGCGTTTCACCCTCAAGGATGCGGTCGAGGCCGAAGGACCACGCATGGTCGGGAAGAACATCTGGGATACGTATCATCGCTGGCCTGTCTACAGTAAGTTCTTCGATAACTCCGGCCCAATCATGCACCATCTTCACCAGAGCGAGGAGCAGGCAAAGCTGGTGGGCCGCGAAGGCAAGCCGGAGGGCTATTACTTCCCTCCGCAGCTAAATGCAACCTCGGGCAATTTTCCGCATACTTACTTTGGCCTCGAGCCCGGCACCACCAAAGAAGATATTCGCCAATGCCTTGATCGCTGGGACCAGGGCGACAACGGCATCCTCGATTTTTCAAAGGCCTACCGCCTCAAGCCGGGGACGGGTTGGCTTGTGCCACCGCGCATTCTCCACGCTCCCGGTTCGCTGCTCACTTATGAACCGCAGTGGGGCAGCGATGTACTGGCAATGTTTCAGTCCATGGTGGAAGGGCGTCCGGTACCCAGAAGCCTACTGACGCAGGATGTGCCGGAAGACAAGCACTTCGATCTCGATTTTATTGCGGACCTGGTCGACTGGCCGGCGAACCTCGATCCCGAATTCAAGAACCACCACTACCTCGAACCGATCCCGGTGGCCGATTCCCAAAGTGACGGTTATATCGATAAGTGGATTGTCTATGGCTTGATTGACGGCCAACAGAAGTTCAGCGCCAGGGAGCTGACAGTGATGCCCGGCGCGCGCTGCACTATCCACGATCCCGGCGCTTCGGGAGTGATTGTCACGCAAGGTCACGGACGACTCGGTAAACTCGAAGTCGATTGCCCGTCCATGATCCGCTTTGAAGAGTTGACGCAGGACGAAGTCTTCATATCGCATGAAGCAGCGGTCGGCGGCGTGACCTTCGAGAACCATTCCAAGACGGACCCACTGGTCACCCTGCGATATTTTGGCCCGGGCGTCCACGCGAATGTGCCGAATGTTGGCGACCACAGGCGCTGAAATCAAACAGGGCGATGTGCGCCTTATCCCACATAGAGATTCGCGCAACATCGCGGAAGAAAGAGGTACAAGATGAAGCAGCATTTTGAAGAGAAGAACGCTCGTATTGAGGAGGGATTCCGCGAACTGAAGAAGTCACCTGAGAAGCTCAAGACCCGCCTCAACCTCTCCTGGAGCAACTGGGGATTTGGCCGCGAACCTCTGGCTGATTCTGCCGCGCGGCTCGAGAAAGCGAAGGTTCCTTTTATCGAGCTTCACGGCAATCACTACGGACCGGATCTCGGCTACAAAGTCGACGAAACGCTGAAGATTCTCGGCGACCATAACCTGCGCGTCTCCGGCGTCTGTGGCATGTTCTCTGCCGACAACGACCTATCGAGCAATCGCGCGATCATCCGCCAGGAAGCGGTTGATTACCTGCGCCGCGAAATTCCTTTCACAAAAGCAATGGGCGGAATGTATATGCTCGTTGTCCCCGGCGCCGTGGGCCGGCCGCAAGCCTACGACGATGTTGAGTTCGAGCGCTCGGCTGAGACGCTTGCCGCCCACGCGGATTGGTTTGTGCAATACGGCGTGAAGGCGGCTATCGAACCCATCCGATCCGCCGAAACCAGCATGGTGCACACGGTCGCGGATGCCAAACGATACATCGACGCGGTGAACCATCCCGGAGTTGAACACATCAACGGCGATGTTTATCACATGCAGTCGGAGGAGAGTCATCTCGGCGAAGCTATCCTCAGCGCCGGCGACCAGTTAGTCAATCTGCACTTTGCGGATAGTAACCGCTGCGCGCTCGGCGAAGGTTCCATGGATGTTTGCACCATCATCCGCGCTCTGTATCTCATCGGCTATAACTCGGAAGGGCGGTTTGTAACCTTTGAACCGCTCGGCCCTGGAGGCGATCCATATCCGGCCATGTACGGCAAACCAGACAAGGCAAAGCTGGATGCGCTGGTCTTCGACAGCATCCGTTACTTCCGCGAATGCGAAGACATGGTTCTGGCGAACTGATCCTGTTCGATAGTTCTCGATACCCTGCGCATGGAGAAATTCATGGATCTAACTATGCTCGCCGCGGCCGTCCTTCCATCCGGCGCGAACAGGCTAATCTCTCTCGCCCCCGCGGATGTGCTGATCATCGTGATTTATTTCGTCATGGTGCTGGGCATCGGCATATACCTCAAGAACTACGCCAACACATCGAACGATTTCTTCATGGCCGGCAGGGAGATGACGGCATGGGTCGCCGGGCTCAGCTTTCTTTCGGCCAATCTCGGCGCGCTCGAACTCATGGGTTGGGCTGCTTCCACTTATCAGTACGGCATCCTGGCGGCTCACTTCTATTGGATCGCGGCATTTCCGTCCATGGTGTTCCTGGCGCTGGTCATGATGCCGTTCTATTACATCTCAAAAACGCATTCGGTGCCCGGCTATCTGCGCCTGCGCTATAGCGAGGCCACGCGGGGACTGAGCGGCATTTCATTCGCGTGCATGACAGTCATGATGTCGGGCATCAATATGTATGCCATGGCCATTGTGATGAAGGTGGTTCTGGGATGGAATATCCACTTCAGCATCTGGGTGTCTTCACTCACCGTCGCAGCCTACGTCACGTTGGGAGGCTTGTTCTCCGCCATCTTCAATGAAGTGCTGCAATTCTTTCTCATCTGGCTTGGTGTGCTTGTGGTTCCCATCCTGGGCATGATGGAAGCCGGCGGATGGACCGGCCTGGTCATGAAAATTCACCAGAGAGTTCACAGCGACGACTACGTCCATCTCTGGAAAGGCCTGGGCACATTCTCCGGAAACCCGATGGGTGTCCACTGGACCGGTGTTGTCTTCGGGCTTGGCGGCGCAATCGCATGCGGTTACTGGACCACGGACTTCCTGGTAGTGCAGCGCGCCATGGCCGCGAAAGACCTGCGGTCCGCGCAACTGGCGCCCATCATCGCCTCCTATTTCAAGATGGCCGTACCGCTGATCGTGATCCTTCCCGGTCTATTGGGTCTGGCCGTACTGCCCTTTCGCCTTGTACCGGAGGGCGCGGCCGGCCCGGGCATGCACAGTTATAACGAAGTGCTTCCGCTAATGCTGGCGCGATACTGCGGCCCCGGGTTGCTCGGCCTTGGAGTGACCGCGCTGATTGCCGGCTTTATGTCCGGCATGGCGGGAAACGTGAGCGCCTTTGCCACCGTCTGGACCTATGACATTTATCAACCCTACATCCGCAAAAATGAAACCGATGCGCACTACGTCAAGATAGGCCGCTGGAGCACGATCGTCGGCGTGCTTCTCAGCATCGGCACCGCTTATTTTGTAACTCAGTTCAAAAGCATCATGGATTACATGCAGGCGCTGGTGAGCTTCTTCATCGCTCCTCTCTTTGGCACCGTAATCGTAGGCATGATGTGGAGAAGAGCTACGCCAAAAGCCGGGTTCTGGGGGCTGCTTGCAGGCACCGGCTCTTCAATAGCCATGTTTACGCTGGTAAAATTCCGGCCCGCTTATCTCGCCTACATCGCGCTTTCGCCCAACGCAAAGGATATGGCCGAGAATCTCTACCGCGCTCTTTGGTCTCTCTTGATTTGCATCTTCGTAACCGTGATCGTGAGTCTGTTCACCAAGCCCAAGCCCGCTGCCGAACTCAAGGGCCTGGTGTATGGACAAACAATGTTTCCCGACCAGAGAGGGATGCCAATGTACAAACGTCCAGTTTTTTGGGCCTTCGGCGTGGCAATTTTCTTCGCCGTGTTGCAGTGGATCTTCTGGTAAGCGCGCACTAAGGAACATCAGATTAACTCGATGTTTTGAAAGGGCACGGCTTCAGCCGTGCCGAAAATCGCCCATAATCATCGCGGGCTTTAGCCCCTGAGGGAATCACGAAGAAAGGACTGAGATAATGAGCAAGCAGAGTCACATGGTGCCGGTATGGTTCTTCATTGGAATCCTGCTCACCATTTACGGGGTAATAATTCTGTACACATCGATCGCGAATTTCTCCCAGCCTACGACCGTGGTACTGGCGAATTATCACCCTGGTATTTTTGGCGGCTCACTTCTGCTATTGATTGGAGCTTTTTACACCTTCTGGTTCTGGCCTGGCCGCCGCAAGAACAGGTAGCGCTGGCTTCCTGGCCGGCTGTAGTGTGGACCTCCCGGTCCACGCCGACTCAAAGCCTTGAAGAGAACTGCTCTAAATCCCTTCGCCCATCGAAACATACTGCCGCAGCCGCTCGAGTTCCTTGCGGTAGCCGGAGCGCTCGGCCTCTTCGGTAGCGAAGGGTCCTGCGGGCTGCGGCTTGCCTCCACGGCGCTTTTCCAGTTCTTCCACGCGCGCCGAAAGTGCGATGAGCGCGTCGGAGAGCGGGTCCTTGATGTCGTGCGGATCGGTGATGAGCACGCGGTTGCCATTGTAATAAACGATGTGAGCCGGAACGCCGACGACCGTGGAGTTGGGCGGCACATCGTCAAGCACCACGGAGCCGGCGCCGATGCGCGAGTTCTCGCCGATGGTGATGTTGCCCAGCACGTTGGCGTTGTTGCCGATAAAAACGCCATCGCAGACCGTGGGGTGGCGCTTGCCGTGGCCCTTGCCGGTTCCTCCCAGGGTCACGCCCTGGTACATAGTCACGTCGCTCGCCACAATTGCGGTTTCGCCGATCACCACTCCCGTGGCATGGTCGATGAACAGCCGCCGCCCCAGCAGCGCGCCGGGATGGATATCCACTCCGGTTAAAAAGCGGGCGAACTGCGAGAGCATGCGGGCCGGCAGTCTTAGTTTTGCGCGCCACAGCATGTGCGAGACGCGGTGAAACCATACCGCCCACAGCCCCGGATAGCAGAGCAAGACCTCAAGCCGCGAACGCGCGGCCGGATCGCGCTCCAGTACGGAGTTGATGTCTTCGCGAATGCGGGTGAACATAGACATAATGTAACAGTAAAGATTGCAAGGGACAGAGCGACCAGGGACCAGAAGATAAGAAATAGAACAACGATCCGCAACAGAACGTCATCTTTAGTCCCTTAGTCCCTAGTCCCTTAGTCCCTGCCTTTACGCAATCGCCTCCACCGGCAGCGCCAGTGCCTGCTGGCGCAGCGAGTCGAAGAGAATGCTGGTCAGGTAGCGCTCGCCGAAATCGGGCAGCACCACCACAATCAGCTTGCCCGCATTTTCAGGTCGCGCGGCCACCTTGAGCGCCGCGGCCAGGGCCGCTCCCGAACTGATGCCTACGAACAGCCCCTCCTTCAGCGGCAATTCGCGGGCAGCGGCAATCGACTCGTCGTTCGTCACCTGGATCACCTCGTCGATAATCTTGGTGTCGAGAATGCTGGGCACAAAGCCCGCGCCGAGTCCTTGAATCTTGTGCGGTCCGGGCTTGCCGCCGGAAAGCACCGCGCTGTCAGTCGGCTCGACAGCGATGGCCTTGAACTCCGGCTTGCGCTCCTTGATGTACTTGGCCACGCCGGTAATGGTCCCGCCTGTTCCTACGCCACTGATGAGAATGTCCACCTTGCCATCGGTATCGTTCCAAATCTCCGGGCCGGTCGTATGGTAGTGGATGGCGGGGTTGGCGGGATTGTCAAACTGTTGCACAGCATAACCGTTGGGCGTCTTGGCCAGAATCTCATTGGCCTTGGCGATGGCGCCCTTCATGCCGTTGGGACCGGGGGTGAGCACAATCTCCGCGCCAAAAGCCAGAAGTACCACGCGGCGCTCAAGGCTCATGGTCTCGGGCATGGTGAGGATCAGCCGGTAGCCCTTGGCTGCGGCAACAAAGGCCAGTGCAATGCCGGTATTGCCGCTCGTCGCTTCGATCAGCACGCTCTTGCCGGGCGAGATCTTGCCCCTCCGTTCGGCGTCCTCAATCATTGCAAATCCGATGCGGTCTTTCACGCTCGAAACCGGGTTCTGGCTTTCCAGCTTGGCAACAACGGTAGCCGGCAAGCCTGCCGCTATGCGATTCAACCGCACCAGCGGGGTCTTGCCAATCAGTTCAGTTACATCCGCGGCTATGCGCGCCATAATCTTCTCCTTTTTTCTGGGGATTTGATCCCATGTTTTTTGAAAGTCTCGTTGGGGATGGTGGAGCTCGAAATCACAAGGGGAAAAACGCACGTCATCAAGGCGCACGGTTGCATCGGAGCTGTCACCAGGACGGTGTTAGCGACATCGATGCATGGAGATAGAGTAGCGCCCAGGTGCGGGATATGGCAAGAAAAAGATTAGAAATACTGAGCGACTCAGCCGGTATTCCGCAGCCCTGCCGAGATCCCGCTGATGGTCGCGGCGATCGCCCGATTGACCTCCGGCGTATCCTCGCCCGCACGCTTGCGGCGCAGCATGTCGACTTGGATCAGGTGCATGGGATCGACGTAAGGGTTGCGCAGCTTGATGGAGTGAGCCAGCACCTGGTTCGTCTCCAGCAACTCAGTCTGCCGCGTGACAGCCAAAACAGCGCGCACCGTGCGATGAAACTCGGCTTCAAATAAATCGTAGACGCGCTCGCGAAGCTTGGTGTCCTCAACCAGCGAGGAGTAAAGCCGGGCGGTAGCCAAATCCACCTTGCCCAGCGCCATCTCCACGTTGCGCACCAGGTCAATGAAGAGCGGAAATTCGCGGGCCATGGTTTGCAACAACTCCATCGCGCCCGGTTGGGCAAGATATTCGTCCACTGCATAGCCCACACCGAACCACGCCGGCACCATCAGCCGCGACTGCGTCCAGCCAAAGACCCAGGGAATGGCGCGCAGATCACCGAGCAAAGGCGACGCATTCCGTCGCGCCGGCCGTGAGCCAATCTTGGCGTGCTCCAATTCGCCCACGGGGGTGGACTGCTCAAAGTAAGTCACCACCCCCGGATCGTCGAGAATGTGCTTGCGGTAGAAACCATAGGAAAGCTCCGATAGCTCGTTGAGCGCAGCCTCCCACTCCGGCTTGAGAATCCCGGTAAAGTGTCCCTCGGGGTCGCGCGCATTCGGCCGCGCCAGCGCGTCCAGCGAGGCGGCGATCATCAATTCAAGATTGCGCTCGGCCAGCACTTCGTCGGCATATTTGAAGTTGAGCACCTCGCCCTGTTCGGTGATGCGCAACTGGCCGTCAAAGGAGTCCATGGGCTGAGCGAAAATAGCGCGATGCGTAGGTCCGCCGCCGCGCCCCACCGTGCCTCCGCGCCCGTGAAAGATGCGCAGCTTCAGCCCGGCCTCGCGCGCCCCCACGTGCAGATCGCGATGAGCGCGGAAGATCTCCCAGGTGCTGGTCAGCATGCCGCCGTCTTTATTGGAATCGGAATAGCCCAGCATCACCTCCTGCCAGTCGTCCCAGGTGGCGATCAGCTTGCGATAGTCGGCCCGGCTCCAGAGCTCGCGGCAAATCTCCGGCGCACGGCGCAAATCCTCAATGGATTCAAACAGCGGCACCGGCATCAGCCCTGGATCCTCTCCCGGCCCGTTGCCCGATCCCTCCACCTTCACTCCGCCCAGCCGCGCCAGCCGCACCACCGCCAGCACATCATCCACCGACGAAGCGCCGCTGATGACGTACTGGCGAATCGCCTCGGGCGAGCAGCCACTTTTCACCTCCGCCACCACGCGGAAGGTCTCCAGCACCGAGGCCGTCTCTTCGGAGAGCTCCCCAAAAAGCGCTGGCCCGCTGGAGTCGGCAATCGCCTCCTGCAAAGCCTCCGCATGCACCCGCGCGTGCTGGCGAATATCGAGCGTGTGCAGATGCAGTCCAAACGTTCGCACCTGCAAAATCAGCGGATCGATCAGCGTGCGCGCAATGCGCAGTCCGCGATTCGCGGCCAGCGAAGCGCGCAGAATCTCGAGATCGGCAATAAACTCCTCCACCGAGCAGTAAGCGGGCAGCACCTGCGCCAGCTTTTCCTGTCCCTGCGCTTAGCGTGTAAGAAGTAATCGGCAGCGCAACGCCGGCGTGGCTGGGATGCTCCATATATTCAAGCGTCCGCTGCACCCGCGCCTTCAGGCAGATGATGAAGCGCCGATAATACTCAAACTCATATTGCGCGCCAAAGACCTGCGCCTCCGGCGTGTGCACCTGCGCCACATAAGCCTTCAGCCGCGCCAGCAGCTCATCGCTCACCGCCGTCTGCTGCGCGCTGATGGTCAGCAGGTCGGTGATCTCGTCCAGCTGCCGCCGGTAGTAGAGCAGCAGATGCCCCCGCGCCAGTTGAACAGCATCGCGCGTCACCTGCGGCGTCACAAAAGGATTGCCGTCGCGGTCGCCGCCAATCCACGAGCCAAAGCTGAGCACCTGCGGCAGTGCCAGCGCCTCAATCTCCAGCCCGTAAGACGCACGCAGCGCCTCGGAGATCTCGCGATAAAGGCTGGGCAGCGTCTCAAAAATCGAGACGTCATAGTAGTCCAGCCCCATCTTGATCTCGTCGTAAACGCTGGGCCGCCGCGAGCGCACCTCGTCGGTCTGCCACAGGCTGGTGATCTCCGCCATCACCAGTTGCTCCAGCCGCGCCATCTCCTGCTCGGGCACCGGAATGCGGTCCAGCGCCGCCAGAAATTCCCCAATCCGCCGCCGCTTGAACATCACCGTCCGCCGCGCCGCCTCAGTCGGATGCGCGGTAAACACCGGCACAACCAGCACCCGCCGCAGCCACTCCAGAGCTTCTTCCGCGCTGATCCCCACGCGCCTCATCTCGCTCAGCGTTCCAGCCAGCGACCCGCGCTGCCGCCCTGCCTCCCCGCTCAGTTGCAGCGCCATGCCGCCGCCGCTTGCGATGGTTAGTCTCAGCCAGATTGATCAGTTCAAAATAAAAAGCAAAGGCGCGGGTCAGCAGAATAGCCTGCTCCACCGGCAGCCCGTGCACCAGCTCCAGCGAGCCGATAGCCAGCCGCGTAGCCTCTTTCTCTTCGCCGCGAGCCTCAGCGTCGCGCCGCCGGATGGTCCCCTGCCGCAGCGCCTCCACTTACTCAAACAGCTCATCGCCCGCCTGCTCGCGCAGCACGTCGCCCAGCAGCGTCCCCAGCGACCGCACATCGCGCCGCAGCGGAGCCTCCTTCAAATCGCCAGCCTGCGCCTCCAACTCCTTGAGCCGCATCGTCCAGCTTTCCGGATTCCACAAAAGAGCCATCGTATTTTGATTATGCACGATGGGCCAATGAGGATTCCTTCAATCTGGTGTGTCATGTCTAATCGGGAACGTGTACCAAAGCGGTGCAGGCTCCGGCGCTTGAATCCAGCATCGCCGTAGTATAGGATGAGCGCGAAGCCATTGAGCGTTAGACTCTGCAAAAGACGACCCTCCAATCGGGGCATCGAGGTATGAGGAGGTCTCCCAGTGATAACTGTTAGTCGGTCTAGCACTAACCCCAACGTGAATTGCTTGGAGGGGAAGTGCTGCCCAGAGTGCGGATCGTATGGCCCGTTTGAGGTCTTAGTTTCAATGCGGGTCCTGTTATATGACAGCGGCACCGATGACGCTAAGGACGGGTCAACATGGTACGACAACAATGCGCCGACCAAATGTGACTCGTGCGGACACGTAGGGAAGTTCGGCGATTTTGACGAGAGACTGCGATGATCAACTGGGTATACTTTCCGAAGTCATCGCCTCCGCCAGAATTCGGTCTTTCTATTGTGGCGCTCTTCGAAGACATTACCGATGCCATCGATTCGACTAAGACTGCGAACCAGCCTAGCAATACGGTTATGGCGCGGCTTCGGCCAGGGCTGGAAAAGCTCGGATTCCGCGTCGAGAAAGGGAAGTCAGCCGAAGACAAAATAGTTGACCCGGTGCTTTTTGGGCGTAAAGGCAAGATATTGAAGTGATTCAATGCTGACGCCCATGCTGGCAAGGTGGGATGGGTACTTGAAGTCGAGGCAGGCCGGGCCGTTGACAACAATCAGTTCCTCAAGGATATCTTCCAAGCGTGCATGATGCATGATGTACTTCATCTTGCGATAGCGGTCCGCAACACATATCGCGGCTCGGACAATTTTGAAACGATTGAGAACTTTCTTGAGACACTTTATGTCAGCGGGCGACTCCAACTTCCTTTGAAGGGGATCCTCCTCATTGGCTACTGACCAGGCGTTTTGAGTTGCCCACCGTTTTACTCCATTCGACTAGGGCCTTCTCAAATTCCTTGCTTGATAGTCGTTTCTTGGCCCACTGGAGAAGGGGCAGGCTTTGACAGGCGAGATGGAGGGAGCAGGGGCCTTCAGGCCCCTGAATGCCGCAGCACAGAGGGTGGCCTTTAGGCCCGGGTCTTTCCCCTCGCTCCCTGTTCAGCCCCGCAAATGGAAAGGCATCGGATCCAACCCATCACGGCCCACCGAACTGAATTGGAACGCCTCCGGCGCTAATACAAGCCCACGCCGCACCGGGTTCTCCTCGATATACCTCACGCAGCTCAGGAACTTCTCTGCACTCATGATCTGGCTCTCATTGAAGCTGCGCATCCAAACATCTAGCTTGCTCTTCAGGCGGAAGGAGAACCCTCCCTTGATGAACTGCATGGCCTTTTCGAGCGAAACATCAGGAGCCGGCGTAATCAGAGCGTGGAAATGGTCCGGCATGATGACAAATGCATGTAATAGAAATCTCCCCTGGCTGCGATAGTCGAGGATTGTTCGCTCAAACAGCTCCGCCGTGGCCGTGACTTGAAAGAGTCTGCGGCGTTGCGCTGTTACGGCGGTGACAAAATACGCACGAGTTTCTTGCGGTGCGAGCTGCACCTCGAAAGCATATACGAAAGGCCCGTGGCTAAAGCCACATTGATTGCGGATTCGCCTTCAGGGGCCTGAAGGCCCCTGTTCCCTCCGCAACGTCGGCGAGTTCACAACTACTATCGATCAGGTGGCACTCGCTTTCACAGCGCCCAGCAACTTGCCTCCGCCGCAAGTGTACGAAAATGCTATCCGTGCTTCTCTCCAGCAACCATGATGGATCGTAGTGCCAACATGCGCGCCATCCGCAGCAAGGACATGCGCCCCGAATTAGCTGTGCGCCATTTGGTCCATCAGATGGGCTACCGCTACAGACTGCACAAGAAAGACCTCCCAGGCAAACCTGATCTCGCATTTGTCTCGCGGCGCAAGGTAATCTTCGTTCATGGGTGCTTCTGGCACGCGCATAAGGGTTGCAAGGCTGCGCATGTGCCAAAGTCGAACTTGGAGTATTGGGGACCGAAGCTTGAGAGAAATCTGACGAGAGACCTGAAGAATATCGAAAGCCTAATGGCTAATGGCTGGGAGACGTTGATTATCTGGGAGTGTGAAACTAAGACTCAAGAGGAACTGAAGAAAAGAATATTGGATTTCCTACGATAACCGACTTCCGCCAATAGTTTGCATATAATTACCCGCCACCGGCGCACAATGACAGATAGGAGAAATTAGGCCAAAGAAGCCTCCGACTTCGTTCAACAGGCCTACAGTCTCAAATCGGTTGCACTTGAAATTTGAATGTACCCCACCCCCCCGGGGTACCATTCTCCACCTGTTCATCTTTTTTGGCATGTAAGTAATTGATTATAAACAATAACAACCTGAAAAATAAGGGTAAAAAATGCGCCAGAATTGCTGAATTTCGGGCTGATTTGTGCTGATTCATGCTGTTTTTGTTCACTTTCAGCAGCCTTCCGGCAGCTTGCAGATAATTTTTGTCCATCACATGATCGCCGAGGATTGCCCATCCAACTGCATCATCAGCTCTTCCCACTCGTCGGTGAGCGAGGCAAGCTGGTTGCGCAGGTCTTCCGCCAGTGCGGTGAGCCGTTGAGTCTCGGCGGCTGAGACGAAGATGCCTAACTGCTCCTCGGTGTGGCGGATGGCGGCTTCGATGCGCGGAGTCTCTTCTTCGAGGAAGGCGCATCGCTCTTCCATCTGCTTCTGCTTAATGGGATTCAGGCGGCGCGGACGCTCAGGAGCCGAATCCGGCTCGACAAATGCGGGCGCTGCGGATTTGTTCTTTGATGCCTGCGCAACCGCTGCCGGCGCACTCACATTCGCACTGCTCTCAACCAAAAGGCTGCCGTCTGCAAGACTTTTCCAGCGCAGATAGTCCTCGTAGTTGCCCTCGTGGCTGGTGACTGTGCCACCTTCCACTTCAAGCACACGCGTAGCCAGGCGGTCGATGAAATATCGATCGTGAGAAACAAAGATCACTGTGCCCGTGAAGACCGCGAGCGCATCGAGCAGCACGTCTTTGGCGCGCATATCCAGGTGGTTCGTTGGCTCATCGAGGAGCAGGAAGTTCGACGGCGAGACCAGAATGCGGGCCAGTGCATAGCGGTTTCGCTCGCCGCCCGAGAGCACGCCGAGCGGCTTGAAGACGTCGTCGCCGCTGAAGAGAAAGCAGCCCAGCAGCGACCGCAACTGAACCTCGGGCACCTTGACCGCGGCGGCGCTGATGTCGTCGAGCATGCGCCGCTCGCCGTCGAGCACTTTGTACTGGTCCTGCGCAAAATACTCGCTGACCACGTTATGGCCTAGCTTCACTTGTCCGGCCGTAGGCGCCTCCTCGCCGGTCAGTAGTTTGATGAGCGTGGATTTACCCGCGCCATTTACGCCAACCAGGGCCACGCGGTCGCCGCGCTCGATAGTGAATCGCACCTTGCTAAGCACCTGCTTGTCGCCATAACTCTTTGATAGCCCGTCGGCCTCCGCAACCATGCGCCCCGAGGGGGGCGGCTGCGGAAACCGGAAGTGAATCACCGCTTCTTCTTCGGGAATCTCAATGCGCTCGATCTTATCGAGTTCCTTGATGCGCGATTGCACCTGTTTGGCTTTTGTTGCCTGAGCGCGGAAGCGATTGATAAAGGCTTCAAGGTGTTCGATCTGATCGCGCTGATTGCGGTACGAGGCAATAAGTTGATTGCGGCGTTCGTCTTTCTGGCTTAGATATTTGGTGAAGTTACCTTGATAGATCGCCAGCCGCTTATTCCATATCTCCACGGTGCGGTCGATAGTTACGTCGAGAAAGTAGCGATCATGGGAGATAAGTATGTAGCCGAAACGGATAGGTCCGGAGATAGTCCTCGAGCCAGTTCCGTGTTTCCAGGTCCAGATGGTTGGTCGGCTCGTCGAGAAGCAGCAAGTTAGGCTTGGCCAGCAGCAGCTTGGCCAGCGCGATGCGCATTTGCCAGCCGCCGCTGAACTCATCGGTCTGTCGCGACCAATCTTCCTTGCTGAATCCGAGTCCAGTAAGCACACCGCCGACCTGCGCATCGAGTGCGTAGCCATCAAGCGAGTGAAAGCGCTCCTGGAGCATGGAGTAGCGCTCCGCAGCGGCCTCGTACTCCGCGCCGGCATGTTCCAGCACGGCCAGTTGCCCGCCGAGATGCTCAATCTCCCGCTCCATCTCGTGCAGTTCGTCGAAGACCGTGAGGCACTCGTCGAAGACCGATCTGCCGGCCAGAGCCAAACCTTCCTGCGGCAGATAGCCGATGCTGATACCTCGCGTCTGCTGCATGCTGCCGTAGTCCAGCGACTCCAGGCCTGCGATCACTTTCATCAGTGTGGATTTGCCGGTTCCGTTGGCGCCCACCAGCGCGGTCTTTTCCTTGCTGCGGATGAGCCAGTTGGCTTCCATAAACAAGACCCGCGGCCCAAACCGCTTTCCCGCATTTTGCAATGAGATCATCTATCTCTATTTTCGCAGAACGATAGGCTGGAGTCGGAGAAGGAGAGTCCTATGGCCGAATCTCGACCGGTGTACCCACCGGAACCATGTTCCATATCTCATCAATCTCTTCGTCAGTGACTGCAATGCAGCCAAGCGTCCAGTCATAGAGTCGGTGAGACGCGCCCAACCAACCCATGCCGTTCGGAAGGCCATGGATCATAATGGCTCCGCCAGGCGAAACACCCAGCTTCGCCGCATGCTTGCGGTCGTCAAGGTTGGGATAAGAGACGTGCAGTGCCCGATGATAATGACTGTCTGCATTACGCGCATCGATTACATAATGCCCCTCAGGCGTGCGCCCGTCGCCCTCTCGCTCCTTGGGTGCTAGGCCGCCTCGCCCAAGTGCCACTTTATAGGTACGGATCACCTTGCCCCCTGCCAGCAGTTCCAGCACATGGTCCTTCTTCAGAATCAACACAGAATCGACCTTTTCCGCTGTTGCCGCTTGCTGGGCGGGCATTGTCCAGGCGGCTCCGCATAGCGCGATGCAAATTCCAGCGCAGGCAATCCAGATTGCTAAATGCCCATAAGCCCTGCGAGATTTCATGCGCCTACTCTACTACACCTGCCCGAGCCGGCTGCCTCAACAAACAAGACCCCGGTTAGAAGCGCGCCGAGATCCCTACAAAGAGCGACCGTCCCCGGCCGGTAAGCGGCCTGATCTGGCACATCCAGCCGCTGGCCATGTAGTCATCGAAGTTAACGCCTCCCAACGGAAGCTCATAGTTTTTGTTCAGCAGATTTTCCGCGGAAATGATCGCTTGCAGATGGCCGTGCTGATAGCTCGAGTGCACGTTGAAGAGCGCGAATCCCGGCGTGATTTGCTCAAATCGATGCGGATCGACGTTGGATTTCCGATCCACCGCCTGAACGCCGAATCCGGCATCGAAGCCCTTTAGTTCCTCGTCGAAAGCCACACGAAGGTTGAGCGGCATCATCTGGTAAAGCGCGGTCTGCGTATCGAGCCTCTCGCCGTGTAGCCAGCTTGCAACACCCCTGATCTTGCCCTCCCCGAAGCGGGCGCTGCTCCAGAGCACATCGCTGCCGGAGAGATCGCCTCCGTAGATGCGGGCATTGTGATTGGCAAAGCGAAGTTGGGCAAAGGTGCTCATGCCGTTATAGGGAGCCGTTGGCATGGAGACGCTCGTTGTGGTGACCAGCGTATCCACGTCCACATAATCCTGAATGAATGTCAGATAGGGTGCGAGTTTCATCTCCCACTGTTTGCGCGCTCGGTCACGCCAGGTCGCCGTGCCGCTCACGGTGTGCGCAATCTCCAGCTTGAGGGCCACATTGCCCACATAGTAGTTGCCGTCGCCGAACCAGCCAATCATGCCGCTGGCCATCCAACTCGTGGACCAGGCATAACGCTCATACAAATTGGGCGCGCGAGTCTTGCGGGCATAGCCAAACTCATAGGTGCTTGATGCACTGGGCTCGTAGCGCGACAGTGCGGTTGCATCCAGGTCAACGTCGTTCGTGAGCGCGGTTCAATGCATTGAAAGCGTCGGCATCGGCGGCATAGTTGCTTGAATACCCTTCGACCGGGCCGGTATTCGACCAGACAGTATCGTCGCGCAGGCCAAAGAGCGTGGTCCATTGCGGATTCCATTTACTGGCCACTTCGGCAAACCAGCCCAGCCGGATGCGGCGTCCGTCGTTAATGCTGACGAATGGATTGGGGCCCATATACGGAGCCGTCCCTGCAACGGCTGGCCAAATATCGTCAAGGACAAAGCGATGCAATTCGTTGCCCGCCCGGAGCGAGTGGCGCGCGGAGAGTGGAACCTCATACTTCACGGTGTAGCCGATATCTTTTCCATGAGTATTCATCGGCATAACCATCGGCATCGGAAACGTCGATTTATCCTTGCCGATGTTCATCGAGTGCCAGGAACCCTGCCAGTATATGTGCGCGTCGAGCACGCCGCGGTCGAAGTTTCTGCGGTAATGCAGGTTGAGCGACTCGGCGTTGTTGCGCATCAGGTCCATTTGCGCGTTCACAAAACCTTCGTAGGGAGTGTGGTGCAGGCCGCCCTCAAGAATCAGCAGGTTGCCCGCACCCTGAGCAGCCAGGGTTACAGTGTGGTCCGTGCTTTGGGCGTAAGCGGAAGTTATTTTGTGGCCGCTGCCGTCGGTATAGTTGGTGTTGGTGGCCCAAGAACCGCTGTAGCCTAAACCAACATAGCGGCCGGCAATCCACTCCGAAAATCCACCTCCATAATTTTCGCCATTGCTGCGATAAAAGCCTGAAGATGCGCTCTCCGCGCGCAGCTGTTCTTCCGGACCAGCGAATACTGGCGGCTGCGCATCGACAGAGACCGTTCCTCCGATGCTGTCGCCGCCCAGGCTCACCGGAGTAATGCCCGCCATGACGGTAATCTCGGCCGCATTGGAGGAAGCGATATAGGAGAGCGGTGGATTCATATGATTCGGACAGGCTGAAGAGAGCGTCATTCCGTCCACCACAATCTTGGCGCGTTCGTCTCCCAATCCATGAAGAAATGGAATGGACGCAAGCTGGCCGTTCTCTCGCAAACTGACGCCTGGCATGTTTCCCAGCAGCTCGGCTGCATTGCGGCTGCGCGCACGATCGTTCTCGTTCACCAGGTGCGAGGTTGCCGTGCCTGCTCTGATCTCCGGTGCATTTACCTCGACAACGGTTCTGGCCGGGGCAATCTTCAAAACGATATTGACCGTTGCGTCGCCACATGCAGTAACGAGAACTTCTTGAATGACGACGATCTCAAAGCCGGCGGCAATGGCGGTCACCTGGTAGCGGCCCACGGGAAGACCATCGAATTGAAAGCGGCCTTGGTTATCGGCGGCGAGTGAACGCTTCATGCCCGAGGCGAGGTGCAGGGCTTCAATCTTGACTCCGGGAACAACTGCGCCGAGTTGATCCTTGATGACCCCGGCAATGCGGCCGGTTGCAGAGGGGTTACCCTTTGCACAGCGAACGGATTGGTTCAGCGCCGCGTGCAACTTCCGCCGTGCTGGCACGAAGGTCCTGCTGGGCGTGTGCCGGGCTTATCGGCCAGCACAGGCAGACAGCCGACAATAAAGCCAGCCATAACTTGCATTTCATGGATTCTCCTCTTGCTGAGAACGCAAGCCGGACGGGATCGGCTAACAGCAATCCCATCTCGAAGCAAATTGTCAGGCGAGAGGCGAGGGAGGACCGCGCTTTGGATTGCCCGCGGAGAAAGCAAATCCGGTAGCGGGCCACAGTCTGCGCGGGGCGCACAGTCTGGCGGGTAACTTCAGCTGGGAACTGCTGCCTGATTTTCCGGATGAAAGATTGGAGAATGAACCGCACAGGTGCTTGCCGGCAGGCATGGGCACTTTTCCGAGACGGATGTGAAGCCTTTCCGTTTGCCGCTGAATGGCTCCATGCGCATCATGCAGTGATGCTTGCCGTTCCTGCGGCAGCACGGGGGGAGATTCGCGTCGGCATCGGGGCCAAAAGCGGGCGCGATCAGCATCCAACTGAAGATCATCGTCAGCGCAAGTGCGATCGTGCGGCGCATGGCCAAGAAGCAGTATAGCTTGCGCCTGCCGGAAGGCCGATGGCAAAGCGGGCCTGAAAGCTGTCTGCGAACATGCGCCAATCAATCCGTGAGCAGTTTGGCCTTCTGCTGCGTCTGAAATGTAGGATCCCGCTGAAAAAGGCGGTCGTTGGGCGTGTGCGCGGGTGCGGGAATGCCTGTTACACTTCCAGCAAGAACCTACCCGGGAATATATCCAGGGGTACATCTAAATCTCGGAGCAAGGCCACACCATGAAATCCATTTTTCTGACTCTATTGATGGCGGCATGCGCGGCTGCCGCAAGCTCACAAACCCCGGCCTATCCGGCCACCAAAGCGGCCAGCGCCGCCGCAAAGGCCGCCTCTGCACCTAAGGAAAACTGCTCAACCGCAGCCGCGGGCATCGCTCTGCCCGCCAATATCCCTCCCGTTCAGGGCAACGTGCAGTCTGTCTTCGCCCTTCGCTACCAGGATTACGTAATCGGCACCGGCGCCGAGGCCGAGCCGAACAAGCTCTACAAGGTGCAATACACCTACTGGCTGGCCGCCGACGGAACCAAGATTGACTCCACTTTCGACCACCCCGGCGCACCGCTCAAAGATGCGAACGGCAAGGTGATGGTGGAAGCCGACGGCAAGCCCAAGCTGGGGCCTCCCATGACCGTCAACTTCATCCAGGGCCGCCGCCAGATGATCTTCGGATTTGACCAGGGTTTTGCCGGCATGAAGGTTGGCGGCAAGCGCCGTCTGTATATCCCCTGGCAACTGGCCTGGGGTGCAATGGGGCATCCCCCCGCGATTCCTGCCATGTCCGACATGATTTACGACGTTGAGCTGATAGACGTAACCGATCCGCCTTCGGCGCCCTTGCCGCCCACTGGAAGATCCGGGATCGGCGACCTCCGCGGGCATCGGTCAGTTGGCGGGCAGCCGCCGGCATCTGGAACTCCTGCTCCAGCGTCAACGTCTACTCCTGCGACAACGACTCCTGCTCCTGCATCAACGCCTGCGCCAGCAACTCAGTCGCAACCAAAGTAAATTCGCCATTCTCGCGATTGAATGCGGCCACGCCGGAATGCAACTCCGGCGTGGCCTCAATCGTTTGACGGGTACTCGCATGCCCGCGGCAAATCCGGCGCCTCTGCCTTTTTGGCCATAACGGCATTTACAGGAAGCGAATCGTCGCAAACGCAGATGTATGCTGCAATGAAGTGACGAATTCCAATCGGCTGTGTCACACTGAAATTGCATCCCGCTCCAGCCTGCGAACGATTTCGAAGGCCAGCGAGGCGTTGCCCAGAAGCATCAAATTGCTTTGATGCGGCACACAGGCGGGCCTGTAGCTCAACGGTTAGAGCAGGGGACTCATAATCCCTTGGTTCGGGGTTCGAATCCCTGCAGGCCCACCAAAGTTAGCCGATCAAAGGATGAATGCATGCCGCAGCCCGGCCTACGCTGAGTCCCGCGGCATCGCCTTTGCACATCCACCCAATTCTGCAAGGAAGAATCATGCGTGCTCTGGTTTATACCGCTCCGCGCCAGGTAACGCTCAAGGAACTCGCTCGCCCTCGACCGGCTGCCGGAGAATGCGAGATTGCCGTTGCCGCGGCGGGCATCTGCGGGTCGGACCTCTCGGGATTTCTGGGGCGCAGCCGTCACCGCACTCCGCCGCTGGTGATGGGGCACGAACTGGTGGGGCGCAGGCCGGATGGGCGGCGCGTGGTGGTTAATCCGTTGATCGGCTGCGGGCAATGCGCGGCCTGCCGGAGCGGCGAACAGAATCTCTGCTCCGATTTTCGCCTGCTGGGCATGGACCGGACCTCCGGCTGCCACGCCGAGTTTGTCGCCGTTCCCGAGTCGCACGTCTACGAGATTCCCGATCATCTTACAGATTTGAAGGCCGTGCTCACCGAGCCTTTGGCCAACATCGTTCACCTCTTCCGCATCGCCGCGCCCCCGCCTGGTTTTCGCCTGGGAATTGTGGGCGGAGGAACCATGGGTTCAATGGCGCTGCTGATGGCCAGGCGGACTCGGAGCGCGGGAGATATTGGTCGAAGAAGTGAACGAAGCGCGGCTGGAGACTGTACGCCAAATGGGCGCTACGCTGGCGGTGAACGCTTGCGCGAGGAAGGCCGCCGGTTTGCCGGCCAGGGGCTGGACCTGGTGCTCGATGCCTGCGGCACAAGCGAGGCGCGGCAGGAGGCTTTCGATCTCTGCCGCCCTGGGGGCATGGTGGTTCTGCTGGGCATGGGGCACCCGCGCAGCGAGATCGAATTTGCAGCCAGCATCCGCAAGGAGCATCGCGTGGTGATGTCGTTCGCTTACACCCCGGCGGACTTTGAACGCGCGCTGAAGTTGCTTCTGGACGGCGAGATCGACCTGAGCCCGTGGACCGCCGAAATGCCGCTCGAAAAAGGCCAGAAGGCATTCGAGAGAATGATCAGCTCGCCCGGAGCCATACTCAGGATGGTGCTGCGGGTGAGCTGAAAATCAGAAGCAGCACAAAGAACAATCGAGAAGTTCATCCCGCATCATAAACGTCAATGGGCTGAACGCAGGTTCGTTCAACTGCGAAGGCAGGGACCGCGGCACTCTGGCTCTGAAGGAGAGCGCTGGTGGTCAAATGGCGCGAATGATTCGCGCGGGGAGTGTGATAATGGCGCTCACCAGTTCCAGCACGCCGCCCACAGCGATTCCCACCAAGCGAAACGGCAATAAAAGCAGCCACACCAGCGGATAGAGCACCAGAGCCATCAACGCCAGCGGCCAGCACAGAACAAAGAGGATACAAAACAAAAGAAACTTCACCATGACATCTGCCCTCATCTTGCGGGGGGATGCGCCCAAAGCGCTCCATCGCCTAAAGCATTCCGTCCAAGGATACGACTGCGCTGCAATTGCAGTTCCCTTCTTCGCCTTTACACTTCAGCCCGTTCTGTGATCAGATGGATCGCTCCCTCCGATATATTGGACCTCGACCACAGTGCAGTCGTCCTGTGCCTCATTATTGGCCTGGAACTTCCCCACATCGTCGAGGATGCCGTTGAGATCCTTTTTAACCACCAACTCGCTCAATCGCGCGTCGCCAAAGGGTTCGCCGTCGGTGTTCTCGGCCTCGACCAATCCATCCGTCGCCAGCAGAATCCGCTCTCCCGGCTTCATCGTATAGCTCGCTGAGGAATAGGTCGCGCCGGGAAGCAGCCCTACGATCAGGTTGCTCTCCTCCAGCCGGCTCACCTTGCCGTTATGGATGAGCAAGCGGCTGAATGTGGCCGCAGTTCATGTATTCAACGCGTCCATCGGGGAAGAGCTTGAGCAGCACCATGGTCGCGTACTTGCCCACATTGCGCGTGCACAGAAACTGGTTCAACTGCGCCGCGATATCCGGCAGGCTTTGCCCGGAGAGCAACTGCGCGTGGATGATGCCCTGCATGATGGCGGCCACAATGGCGGCCGGAACGCCTTTGCCGGAAACATCCGCCAGGGCCGCGCACACGCAATCGTCCAGCGCCACCGCGTCGTAGAAGTCGCCGCCGATTTCGTAGCAGGAGATGCTTTTGGCCTGCAGAATTGCGTAAGGAATCACCGGCAGGGTGATGGACATCAGGCCGCTGTGAATCTTTGAGGCAATGGCGAGTTCTTCGCGCGTCCTGCGCGATTTGTACTCCGCCTCGGCGAGCAGGGCGTTTTGCAGCAGCGCGGCGGCTTCCGTCGCGATGGTATCGAGCAACTGCTGATCCACCTCGCTCAGCTTTCCCGCGCCGATCTGGCTGTCGAGATAGAGCAGCCCAAGCAGCTCGGCATTCTGGTTCTTGGAGTCGCGCTTGCGCAGCGGAATGCAATAGATGCTGCGGATCTTGTTCACCATTACGCTGGCCCAGGCCGATGCGCCGCTCGAGTCGGACAAGGTGTCGCTGATGGAGAACTTCGCATCGCTCTCGATGGCCTTCTGGATGGCGCGGTGCGAGATGGTCGAGTCCTCTTCAACGAACTGGCCGTCGGAGTTCAGCCCCCGCGCAAGCTTCATTTCGCCGCCCTGGCTGAGGAAGACGAAACCGCGCTCCACGCTGGTGAGTTGCAGCGTCAGTTGCAGCAGGGTGGTCAAGAATATCTTCGATCGCTCCGCCTGCGTTCAGCTGCCGCGCTGCACTCAGCAGCCAGTTCAACTGCTCCATCTCGCGGGCTGCGGTGGGGCGCTTCTCGCCTTCAGCCGGAAATTCGGTGATAGAGGAAAGCAGGCTGGTCACCATGCTGGTAACCGGGGCCGGCCTCTGTTCGCTTGTCCCGTTAACAAGGAAATGAAGGCGCGGCGCCTCCAGCGAACCCAATTGCAGCATATCGCCCGACTTCAAGACCGCCTTCTCAACGCGCTCGCCGTTCAGGAACGTGCCGTGGCTGCTGCCCCGGTCCAGGACCGTATAGGTCGAGTCCTCCGCGACGATGACCGCATGCTGGCGGGAGACAAACGGATCCAGCAAAATGATGTTCTGGCCGGGGGACCGGCCCAGCGAAGTGGCGGCTGATTCCAGTTTGACGGTGTGCTGCCCGTCTGTATCGGTGTAGCTAAGAGTGGGGACGTCCATTTTGCTCCTTGCCGTCTTGCCGGGCGAAAATTGGATCCAGCCATTCCGTTCTTATTTTCGCTTTGACCGGATTTGAATTTCAGGGGACCCGGCTAATAGCCAATTTACCCTGAGAAGCCCCCGCCGCGCCCGTATTTTTTCGCCGTTGTCCATACCTGGATTAAATACGGATTGGAGAAAGTCGTCTTCGAAACCCATAAAATGGAAAAGGGCTGGCTTTTTTGATGACTAACCAGCACGCTTAACTAGAGAGGATTACTGCCGGTGTGTACTCCGCCACTCATATCCCGGCGTATTATTTTCGGTACCGCCCATCAAATCGAATACGGAAATCTGCCTGATTCAAAGGTAGAATTCGCGTATGGTCTCACGACGGAAATCAATTGAGCCCGAGCCGCCATCTGTAGCGCCGCCGGCGGTCTGCGTCGTTACCGCGGATGAAGAATTCCACGCCCTGCTGACTCCCGAGTTCGAGCCCTGGTTCCAGCTGGTATTTCTCGATACCTTTGATGGACTGGCGCGCTGGACACATGAAGCAGGCATAGCGGCGGTTCTGCTCGACATTGACACCGAAGGGGAAGAACCCTACGGGGGGCTTCCCGTCCTGAACGAGTTGCGCAGCCTCAACAGCAGCCTGACGCTGATCTCGCTCAGCCGCGCCCGCACCCGGTCGGTTGAAAGACAGGCGCTCAACGCCGGGGCCGACGCTCACTTCCGCGCTCCTGTTGATGTGGCCGAATTGCGCATGACCCTGGCCGAGATTATGCGCCGCCGCGACGAAGAGGCGGAACGGGAGCGCATGCGGCAGCAGTCGCTCGAATCCAGCCGCTTCCAGGGTTTTGTGGGAGCCAGCGAGCCGATGCGGCTGGTCTACGACGCCATTCAGCAAGTAGCCGGCAGCAGCATCAACGTGCTCATCCGGGGCGAGAGCGGCACCGGCAAGGAACTGGCTGCGCAGGCCATCGTCTCGCTCAGCAGCCGCGCCAATAAGCCTTATATCCGCCTCAATTGCGCAGCCCTGCCTGAGAATCTCATCGAATCGGAACTCTTCGGCAGCGAACGCGGCGCCTTTACCGGCGCCACAGAGTCGCGCCCGGGCCAGATCGAGTTGGCCGACGGCGGCACGCTGTTCCTGGACGAAATCGCAACCCTTTCCGTCGCCCTGCAGACCAAGTTGCTGCGCGTGCTCGAGGATCACCAGGTGCAGCGCCTTGGTGGACGCGCCTTTCGCAAGATCGACTTCCGCCTCATCTGCGCCACCAACGAGCCACTGGAAGAGTTGGTCCGCACCGGCCGCTTCCGCGAGGATCTTTACTACCGCATTCACGTCGTTCCCATCCAGTTGCCCCCCCTGCGCGAGCGCAATGGCGATATTCCCCTGCTTTGCGAGTATTTTCTTGAGGTGCACTGCGTGGCCAACGGTCTGAGGGTCAAGCAGTTGACCCCCGATGCGCTTTCTGTGCTTGAGGAACATACCTGGCCGGGCAACGTGCGCGAGCTTGAAAATCTGATTCAGCGCCTGGTGGTGACCGTGCGAGGAGATGAGATTGGCGTGACCCAGTTGCCCCCTCGCGTTCTGGCGCAAAGCATCGCCGCGCAAGAGGCCATTCTGCTTCCGGTCGAAGGAGCCGACTTCGACGAAGAGATCAGCAGGCTGGAGGTTGCCCTGCTCACCACCGCCCTCAGCCGCACCGGAGGAAGCAAGGCCGCCGCTGCCCGCCTGTTGAAAATTGACGGCCAGCGCATCAAATATCTGTGCCGCAAATACTCGCTTTAGCATCGCTATGGTTAAAAAATTAACCTACCATAGGTAAAACATTAACCCAATCTGACAGGATGGCCGCCCTTCTCAAAAAATCGACCATTTTGCTAAGTGCTTTGATTTCTTTGCGATAAAAATTTATCCGCAGCCATCCCCAGTTTGGCATGCGAGGTGCACTAAAGTAGGGCGTTGGTACGAAATCAAAAAATTTCAGGAGAATCCACGATGGCAATCGAAAAGAAGTCGCTGTTCTCGAGCACAACTGCTGCCAAGCCCACCGCCAGCGCGCTGGCCAAAACCAGAGATATCAACAGCAAAATGATTGCCGGTCGAGCGGTTGCAGCCAAAAGTGCATCGTTCGCCAAGGCTGCGCCATTCGGACATGGTGCTCCGCTCGGCAAGGGTGCTCCGCTCGGCAAGGGTGCTCCGCTCGGCAAGGGCGCTCCGCTCGGCAAGGGCGCTCCGCTCGGCAAGGGCGCTCCGCTCGGCAAGGGCGCTCCGCTCGGCAAGGGCGCTCCGCTCGGCAAGGGTGCTCCGCTCGGCAAGGGTGCTCCGCTCGGCAAGGGTGCTCCGCTCGGCAAGGGTGCTCCGCTCGGCAAGGGCGCTCCGCTCGGCAAGGGCGCTCCGCTCGGCAAGGTCATGTTCTAAGGAAGCACCGCTCGGATAAGCAATCTCGGATCGACGCAACTTCACCCATCACGCCGCAAAAGGCAGCCGCTCCAAACGGCTGCCTTTTCATTTCACCAAAGGTGCGCTTTCAGAAGATTCATAAGAGAGATCGCACAACGGCCTGCGACGCTGTGCCGCTTGCCGAAGATCTTGGCCTCGCCAGAGGTGCCAAAGAGCGGACTACCCGCCGATGCGGGCAATTCCATTTTGGAGCAGTAGAAGACCGGCATTTTGATCCCCCTGTAGTTCTGGTTTGCCGCCAGGCCCGACGGAAGGCTTTCTGCATCGGCTCCGGGAGTTGCCAGCGTCATTCGAACCACTGAAAATCTGTCCGGCAGGACCAGCGCAACTTCAGCGCCGGGTGGAATGCGGTCAAGCGTGGAGACGGGAATGTAAACCCTCACCAGGCGCGGTCCGTCGTCCGCTAGATCGAGCAGCGCCTGTCCGCTGCCAACCTCCTGGTCGAGCAGGATTCCAGGATCGTGGGTAACAACGATTCCGTCGACCGGCGCTCGGACCTCCAGCGCCGTCTGCGCTTCTTGCGCAATTCCGCTCAAACGTGCCGACTCGCTTTGTTGTGCCGCCGCGCCGGCAATGCTTTCGCCGCGCAGTTCCGCACTAACAGCCTGGTACCGTGCATTGCCCGTTTGCTCCAAAGCCGACGAGTGCATCGCTGCGGCCCTGGGACTGCTCATCCTCAGCAGCGGCTGCCCTGCACGCACCTTCTCGCCCTCCTGAACCAGCACCGCATTCACCCGCCCAGGCACAGCGGCGTGCAAGGTTTCAGAACGCATCGGCTCAATGGTGTAGTAGGCCTTTTCCCGGTCGCGCCAAAACGGCACAAACAGCAGCACAACCAGCGCTGCGACCACCACCATGCGCTTCATCCGCCCGGGACGGTCCGCACCGAAGTTGCGTTCCCACACTCCTACCACCACGTTGCGCAGAGCCCTCAACCGCGAGCGGAACATGAGAAATGCGAGCGCCGCGGCGGGAATCACGGCGATCTCAGCCAGCCATTTTGACCCGATGTTGTAGCTGAGGCGAACCACGAAAAAGAGCAAGGTGTAGCTATAGATGCCCGAAATGATGGCGTAGAAAATAAAGAACGGCGCCCGTTTGCGAGCCACCACGGGAGTCTCCACCGGCAGGCACAACACGCGGCTTTGAAACCATCCGGAAAGAAAAGCTGTGGACTGCTCCTTGAGTTCGGGCAGGCCGATCAACTCGGTGAGAAAGTAGTAGCCGTCCAGCTTGATGAGCGGATTGAGATTGATGACCACCACTGCAATGCCGGTAATCAGAATCACCTGGTAAGCAAAATCGTGCATCCATTCGCCGGGCAGCGTGTTCGTCCATACGATCATCGCCAGGCCGCAGGCCACCATTTCCACCCAGATGCCTGCAATGATGGTGGCCAGCCGCTGCACCTTGGTGCAGGAAACCCAAATTTCGGTCACGTCCACATAAAATGCCGGCATCAGGTAAACGAACATCAGGCCCATGCTGTGCACCTGACCGCCATAGTGCTTGCAGGTCAGTCCGTGGGCCGACTCATGAATGAAGCCGAGAGCCAGGAACAGCATATAGAACTGCACCACATCCACAAACGTTTTCTTGGTGAAGTTATAGTAGAGCGCGATATCGGGCCCCATGATGCTCCACTTGGAGATGAAGACCACGGCCTCAAACGCGAACAGCAGCACCACCGCCAGCACGCTCCATGGACTGTAAATAATGTTGCCAACAGCGTTATCGAGCCAGGTGAGGTAGCGGTCCGGATCCCAGCCGGAGAACGTCATGTGGGCGAGGTTGATTTTGGATTTTCGCCCCGCCAGTCGGCCGCGCCGGTTCAGCAGTTTCTGGCTCATCGCCAGGTTCTTTTCCTGCGGCGTCTTGTACCAGAAATCCTCCTGCTCCATACTCTCGGCGAATCCGTGTATATCCTCCGCGGCGATGGGCACGCCGGTCTGTTCCGTATACAGATCGGCGATCTCCTCATAGGTCCGGACGCCGTCGAATAACTGCACAATTTGCCATTGCGAGGGCGTGAAGCGGAAGAAGTTTCTCTTTTCCCTCTTCAGCACGCCGACGATCGGTTCGCCGTTGAGAGTATCCTCGCGCACGATAAGGTCAGGATCGAGGCAGGGAGGACGGCTGCGCGCCAGGCGCGTCTTCGGTATCTCCGGAAGAGCGGCGTCGAGGGCTTCGCTGAGATTCATGGCGCCAGCCGCACCTGCATTTGCATTCCTGGTTTAAGCAGCGGCGAGGGGTTCACCACCGCGCCAACCACCTGCACGCTGCCGCTGGCCGGGTCGACCACCGGGCTGACGCGAAGAATGTGGCCTTGCTGGTGCAGGCCGGGATAATCGGCGGTGGTAAAGTCCAGCGACGCTCCGCGAGCGAAGCCGGCCATTACGGATTCTGGAACGGTGAATAGCACACGCAGGGGAGCGACAGCCGTAATCCAGAAAAGCACATCGCCCGCTTTGACTTGCTGCGCGGGCCGGATGGAAGCGCGTCCGATGACTCCGCTGAACGGCGCGACAATGCGCGATTGCTCCAGTTGCAGATTGGCCGCGGAGAGGTTAGCTTCGGCTGCGGCTTCCTCGTTGCGGTAGCGGGAGACCAGGGCGATAGCTTCATCGAGTTTATATTTCGCATGCTCCCACTCCTCCTCGCTGATGATTTTTTCAGTGCGCATTCCGTCTGCACGGCGCAGATCGGCAGTCGCGCTTTGTTGCTCGGCCTCCCAATCTTCCACCTGAGCCTTTGCCGCGGAGATGCGCGCCCGGCAGGCATCAACGGCCGAGCGCAGCGCGCGGTCGTCCAACAGGGCTAGAAGCTGCCCGGCTCGTACATGGTCACCAATCTGCACCGCAATATTCACCACGCGGCCATCACGCTCTGCGGCAATGTCGGCCTGCTGATCGGCGACCAGGGGCCCGGTAGTGGTGAAGGATTTTGCGTCCGGCCCGGCGGCCGGCGGAGCGGTAGCCGGAGCAGTTGCAGGAGTCCCAGCAGGTGTTTCAGCGGCAGCGGCGCCAGCATTCTGGGAGCGCGAGTTGCAGCCGGCGCAAACCAGAATGACCGCTGAGGCAGTCAACGCGGCTGCGGCCAGCAGAAGATCCCGAGAAGAAGAGTGATGGTTCATATGTATCACCAGCCAATCCAGTTCCACAGAGTCTGCCAAATCCAGAGCGCGGGTCCACGCAGCAGGACGTATCCAGCCGGCCGCCAGCCGATAGAGATTTTTGCCCGGCCTGTCATCCCTGCGCGAAGAACAGCATCGGCGTTTTCAACTGGAACTTCGGCGGTAAAGGTGCGTACGCCCTCGCCCGCCTGCGCCTCAGGGCCCACAACAGAAACAGCGTTGCGCCAGGTCCGCTGCGGATAACTATCAAGCTTGACAGCCGCCTTCTCGCTTGTGTGGAGCAGTGCGGCGTCCCGCTCCGGAACGGCAATCTGGAGAACCGCCGAGTTCAGGTCGAGCACCTGCGCAAAAGGCGCACCGGCGTCCAGATGCTTGCCTGCGGCATTCTGAAGATTGGGCGTGATCACAATTCCCGCAATAGGCGTGCGCAACTGCGCGCTCTCAAGTTTGGCACGAGCTCGCGCAACCTCTGAGCGGAGATACTCGGTCTGAGCGCGATCTGCTCCGGCCTGGGCGCTGCCACGCGCCAGATCGTTCTCCATCACCTGCTCGGCCTGCTGATATTTGGCCTCAATTGCCGCAAGATCGGTGCGCCACTGCCAGTCATTCAATGTGCCCAGCACGTCTCCCGCGGCCACGCGCTGGCCTTCATGCGCATAGACCGCCTCAACATTTCCATCCACTGGAGCGGCCACCGTAACCATGTGCTGCGGCGCGACTGTCGCGTCTCCACTGACCCTCATCGGCAGCGGGACCAAGACCAGAAAGAGCACGACCGCGGCAGCTACTACGGCCATGGCCATGCGCCGGCTGCCGCTGGTGCGCAGCAGCGCCGCCCGCTTCTGCATCAGAGGCTCAAGCAGGCTGATCAGCGGCACTTCGCGGTAGAGCAGCGCATTGCGAATGGCCACCGTTGTCTGCCCGGCAAGCACTTTGATCATCTCGGTATGCGGCAGCTCGAGGAAATCGGGAACGCTGCTTACATAAAGCAGCAGCCCCACCCGGCCCTGGTCGTCGTTGAGCGGCAGCGAGTAGAGACCGCGGCAGCCCGTCTCGTCAAAATAGCGCAGCACGGCCGCCGGCAGATTCTGCCTCTCTTCTTCGGCGGATTCCTCATGCATATTCAGGTAAAGCGAATCAGGCTGCGAAGATAGCCATTGCATCAGCTCCTGAAGCAGCTCCACCTGGGCATCGCCCAGCGGAAGGCTGGCCATGCCGGAGACGGCCTTCAATTGCAGGCGTCCGCGATTATCGAGGGCGATGGCGCAAAGCTCATACGGCAGCACATTCTGAGGACTGTTGACGATGATCTGCAGCAATCGGTCGAGGCGCAGCGTGGAAGTGATCTCTGAGCTAACCCGCACCAGCGCCTCCAGAATTTCCAGCTTGCGCTCGGCAAGCATCAGGCTCGCGTTCTTCAGCGCGCTGCTCACCGTCTCCGCCATGGAGGTAAGGAAGAATTGATCGTCTTCGTCGAACGGGTGCTCGTCTCGATTGATGGCCTCGAGCACGCCGACCTCGGCCTCATCCTGGATCAGCGGAACCAGCAACGCGTTGGTCACCGGTGGAACGCCGCTTTCTTCATCTGCGGCAGCGTTACGCAGGCTCAGCCGCTCGTCTTCCGAATCGTCAATCAGCAGAGGCTCGCCCTCCTCCGCCATATCAGCGACATAACCCTCGCCGGGCTTTTGCGTCGCGCCGGGTTCCACGGTCGAGTCCGCTCCCTGGCTTGAAACCAGACGCAGCACGCCGCCCTCGAAGAGCCAGAGATGAATGGCCTGCGACGGCATCATGGCGATAGCCTTCTCCGGAACCATCTGGATGACGGCATCGAATTCGAGTGTTGAATTAAGCGATTTCTCAAGATCGTAAAGCTGCGACATCCGGTGCACGGATTCAAGCAGCGTCTGGCGCTCCTCCTCGTTGGTCTCCGCAGCCAGAATCGCGGGCGCAGCCAGTTGCACAAGGGGAGCAATTTCCTTCAACTGAGCCCGATCCACAGCGCTGGAGAAGGTCAGAATTTCGATTGCGCCGACAAGGGTCTCATCACGCAGCAACGGCACATAGGCGAGCGATGCGAAGGAACGCGCAACGCTGAGATGCGCGTAGTCCTCACGCCGCAAATCGGCCACCGGATAGACCAGTGCCGACGGCGACTCCTCAAGCAAAGGAAGAAACAACTGCGTGCCCGACTGTAGATTGGCTTGCTGGATGGAGATATCGCCCACTGCTGCGATCGCAGTCCAGACCGCATCACCATCGTCGCCAGCAACAACCCGGTAGATGGCGCAGGCGGAGTCAGGAATCAGATCGACGATGGCGGAGGCTAAGATTGCGGCGCGCGCTGCGGCATCAGGCGCGGAGAGAAGCAACGCGGCGGTCTCAACTGCGGCGGCGTCGAGGAGGTTTTTCATCTGGTACTTGCTGTTGCTTAAAACGTTGCTTGACAAGGGAAGTTGGGGTGTTGATTCTGTTGTAGTTGGAGATTAGCAAGCCTAATCTCGAGATGTAAAGAAAAATCTTGGCAGGCAACAAGGGGAAGACGTGGATCTGGATATCAAGCAAAACGGCAGTATCTGTGTGCTGAAAGCGAAGGGGCGGTTCGTCAGCGGAGAGCCTGTCGCCCAGTTTGAGAATGCGCTTCACTCCGCCCTTGATGGTGGCCACATCCTGCTGGTTCTCGATCTTGAGGCCGTTCCCTATATCGATTCTTCCGGTATCGGTTCCGTCGTCAATGCCCTCAGAATGTCAACAAAACTGGGAGGCAATGCCAAGTTGGTGAACCCCTCCCCCTTCGTCTTAAAGATATTCAAAATGGTTGGCATCCTGCCCCTGTTTACCGTCCATGAGACGGAGGACGAAGCCGTGGCCGCCTACGGCGCATAAGCCGGCGGTCCGCTCATCGACTGGGTCTCCTTTGGCTCCGCAGCCGGGAATTCCTCAACCCGGACCTTCAACTGCCGTGCCGCGCAGAGAATGCACGCTCAAATCCGCCGATCGATTTTTTGATCCGCTCCAATGGAATCGTCAGCGATAAGCGGATGTAACCGGAGCGTCCAAAGCCTATGCCTGGGACGGCAAGCACGCCTTCATTCGCGAGCAATTTGGCGAACGCAATGTCGTCGGGAATGGGAGTCTTGAGGAAAATATAGAACGCGCCTTCAGGGCGTCTCACCTGGTATCCGATTTCCTCGAGCGCGTCGCAAAGTACGTTGCGCTTGTGCTCGTAGGGCGCGGCGTCCACTGTCTCATCCAGTGCTTCCAGCATCACTCTCTGCCAGATAGCCGGGGCGTTGATGAAACCCAGGGTGCGGTTCGCAAAGGCGCAGGCGGCTCGGAGATTTACTGCGTCGTCGAGTTGCGGTGAAAGCGCCAGGTAACCAATGCGCTCGCCCGACAACCCAAGCGATTTTGACCACGAGTTGCAGATCGCCGTATTGACAATGAACGAAGCAACTTCAGGCTGGCGCTTTCCGTCATAAACGAAGGTCTTGTAAGGCTCGTCGCTGATAAGAGTGATCGGTTGCCCTGAGCGCTCAAGAACTGTCTGCAAATCGCGCAGAATACTTTCAGGGTAAACGCGGCCGGTAGGATTGTTCGGCGTATTGAGCACGATGGCACGCGTGCGCGGAGTGATGGCCGAAGCGATCCGCTCCACATCGGGCAGAAATGTCGCATCGGTTTCCACCGGGACCATGCGCCCACCGTGATTGGAAATATAAAACTGGTACTCGGGGAAAAAGGGTATCAGCACGATGACTTCATCGCCGGGATCGAGAATCGACTTCAGAATCACATTGCATGCACCCGCCGAGCCGACCGTCATAAATATGTCTTCCGCCGTAAAGTCAAGGCCGGTCTCGCGGCGCAATTTTTGGGCGACGGCTTCGCGCACTTCCTTGTAGCCGGGATTCGGCATATAACCGTGCGAGCCGGGAACGCTGCTCGCCGCAGTTTTTCGCAATGCATCGAGTATGGCAGCCGGCGGCTCACAGTCGGGATTGCCCAGCGAAAAATCGAAGATTGCGTCAGCTCCGCGCTCACGCTTCAGCCGGACGCCTTCCTCGAACATGCGCCGAATCCAGGAGGCGTTCTTAAGTTGTTTCGAAATGGATTTTGCAACCGGCATGGTTTGTAGAACTTTTACTTAGGCAAGAGCTCTTCGCTCGTCACCAGGTTGATGCCTGCCGCCTGCAGCCGCGCTATCGCTCGATCCAGATCGGAAAAACGAAAGATGAGGATCGCCTCGTTTGTGCGCGAATACGGAAAGGCATACATATATTCGATATTAATGTCCATGCCGTCCAGCGCCGCTAGAATTCCCGTCAGTCCTCCCGGGCGATCGGCAACTTCAAGCGCCAGAACTTCGGTGACCTTCACGGCGAATCCATGCGTTTCCAGAATCTGCGCGGCCTTCTGCCAGTCTGAAACGATCATGCGCACAATGCCGAACTGCTGGGTATCCGCCAGATAAAGCGAACGAATATCAACGCCTTCCTCTGCCAGCAGACGCACGGGAGCAGTCAAATGCCCCGGCTTGTTTTCGACGAACAATGAAATCTGTTGAATCTTCATGCGGTCCGCCTGTCGATGACGCGTTTTGCCTTGCCCTCGCTGCGCTCAATGGAATTCGCCTCAACCAGCGCGACCCACACCCGAATTCCCAGAACGTGATCGAGCGCGCCCTGCAGCTTCTGGTGCAACTCCTGCAATGCTCCGATCTTGTCGTTGAACATTTGCGGAGTCACCTCCACCTGCACTTCCATCTGGTCCAGTCCCTGCACGCGGGTCAGCACGATCTGGTAATGCGGTAGGGTGCCTTCAATCTCCAGCAGTGCGGATTCCACCTGCGATGGAAAGACGTTGACGCCGCGAATAATCAGCATATCGTCGCTGCGCCGCCCTATGCGGTCAATGCGCCGCAGGGTGCGCCCGCACTCGCACAGGCCGGGCAAAATTCTGGTAATGTCGCGCGTACGATAACGGATCATCGGCATCGCCTGCTTGCTCAGCGTGGTCAACACCAGTTCGCCCTCGCCGCCCTCGGCGAGCGGCGTGCCGGTTTCCGGATCGACGATCTCTGGATAAAAATGATCTTCAAAAATGTGCAAGCCTTGATGGCGACGGCACTCGCAGCCCACGCCCGGCCCAATGATCTCCGAGAGGCCGTAAATATCGAATGCCTCAACGCTGCTCATTTTTTCAATGTGCTTGCGCATGGACTCGGTCCACGGCTCGGCGCCGAAGACGCCTGCCCTGAGCGGGAGGTCTTTCAGATCCACGCCAAGTTCAGCCGCTCGGTCGATCAAGTGTAGGAAATAAGTGGGCGTGCAGCACATCGCGGTCACACCAAAATCCTTCATCAGCATGATCTGCCGGTCGGCGTGGCCGCCAGAGGTGGGAACTACTGTCGCTCCCAGCGCTTCAGCTCCGTAGTGCGCACCCAGTCCGCCGGTGAAGAGGCCGTAGCCATAAGCGATCTGCATGATATCGCCGCGATGCAGCCCGCAGCCGGCAAAACAGCGAACCAGCACCGAAGTCCACACGTCTATATCTTTTTGCGTGTAGGCCACCACGATCGGTTTACCAGTAGTCCCGCTGGAGGCGTGCAGGCGAACAACATCCTTCATGGGGCTGGCGAAAAGACCGAATGGATAGGTGTCGCGCAAATCGCTCTTCTGTGTGAAGGGCAGTCTGGCAACGTCGTCGAGCGAGCGAATATCTTTGGGCGCCAGTCCAAGCTCATCCATGCGCGAGCGGAAGAGTTTCACCTGCTTCCACGCCACCGTAACCACAGCCTGCAATCGCTGCAATTGCAATTCGCGAAGCTCGGCGAGCGGAGTGTAATCCGGCACACTTGCGGGATGACAGTCGGATGCCGAGGTCTCTAAATTCGCCGCGAGTTCCATGATTGCGCTCATCGGTTGCGTCCGATGGAAAACGATTTGAGATTCGCCTCGTGCAGCTTCTCCGGAAGGTTGCGCTTGAGAGAGTCGGTCCATGCGTCCACGGAAAAATGCAGATGACGGCTCAACACGCCCAGCAGAGCCACGTTTATGCTTTTCTTGCTGGTCAGCCTGGATTCGTCGATCAGCGAAGGTTCAATGAGAATGCCACCCGCACGCAGCACCGGCTGGTTCGCCGTGATCTGATCGGGCGCGATCACTATCAGGAAATCCGCCTCGCCCTCCGACACCATGGGGCTGAAAACGCGCTCGCCAAACCGCACATCGCTGGAAACGGAACCGCCGCGCTGGCTCATCCCGTGCAGCTCGCTCTTCTTCACATCCGCTCCGGTGCTGAAGGCAACGTCGGCCAGAATGTCAGAAGCCTTGATCACGCCCTGTCCGCCCAGGCCCGCGATCACCACGTTAGTCGGTTTGCTGATCATGGCGCCTCTCATATTCGCGGATTGAGCGGGCTGCCAGCAGGCAGTCGCGGCGGGCAATCACCACGGAAAGCTGCGGCGATTCCAGGCAGGTTTCAATCAGGGTCTTGAGTTTTTCCGGCTCCGCTGCAGGATCGATTACATGCACATTGCTCACCCCGAGAGCGCGCGCCAAATCCTCGAAAACCACTTTGCCGGTTTTTGCATGATCCAGGGTGCGTCCAGTTCCCGGATGCTCCTGCATGCCTGTCATGGCCGTGGTTCCATTGTCGAGGATGATCACCACATGTCCGCTTGCCGGAGGGTTATATACCATCTCCACCAAGCCGGTAATGCCGCTGTGCACAAACGTGCTGTCGCCGATTACGCTCACCACTCGTTTGGCTTCCTCGGCCGACAGCGAGTGACGTAATCCAAGGCCCACGCCGATGGCTGCGCCCATGCACACCAGCGAATCCATCGCTTCAAAGGGCGGCAGAACTCCCAGGGAATAACAGCCAATGTCGCCCGCAACAATGCAATCCAGCTCTTTCAGAATCGTATAGACACTGCGATGCGGGCACCCGGGACAGAGAGCCGGCGGCTTGCCCGGTGCGCGCTTCGGCTCGGGTGTTGTATCTTCGGCCAGAATGCGGCGCACGCGACCGGTGTTCAGCTCGCCGAAGCGATACATCTCCTGCTTGCCTATGACCTCAATACCCGCGCTGCGAGCGGCCTCCACCAGGTATGGATCGCCCTCTTCGATCACCACACACTTTTTAACGCTCCCGGCAAACCGGCGCATCCGGTCGATGGGAAGCGGATAAGTCATTCCAATTTTCAGAATGCCGGCCTGCGGAGCGGCCTCGCGCGCATATTGGAAGGCGACCCCCGAGGTGATGATTCCCAGCGAAGGCGACCCGGCGAGCAACAGATTCGGTCCACTGGCATCGTTCCACTCAGCAACGTCGGCGAGCGTCTTGCGCATCCGCAAATGCGCCGGCTTTGCATAAGCCGGAATCATGACGCGAGAGGGAAAATCGTGCTTAAAATGAGCCGGCCGTGGCGCCGGAATCTGCATCGTTCCGCGACGGACGAGAGTCTTCGAGTGGCAGACGCGCGTGGTCATGCGCAGCAGAACCGGCACTTGCCAGCGCTCAGAGATTTCGATGGCTTGCAACGTAAACTCGTAAGCTTCCTGCGAGTCTGAGGGCTCAAGCATGGTCACGCCGGCGGCCTGCGCATAGCGCCGATTGTCCTGCTCGTTCTGGCTTGAAGCCATTCCCGGATCGTCGGCTGAAACCACCACCAGCGCTCCGTCCAGCCGGATATACGCCACGGTAAACAGCGGATCGGCGGCCACATTCAGTCCCACATGCTTCATCGTGACCAGGGCGCGCGCCCCTGCAAACGCCACGCCTACGCCAACTTCCAGCGCCACTTTCTCGTTGGGCGCCCACTGAGCTTTTCCGCCCAGTTTTGCGAAGGTTTCTAGTATTTCTGTCGAGGGAGTGCCGGGATATCCCGTACCGATTGCCACGCCGGCATCAGAGGCGGCCAATGCAACAGCCTCGTCGCCGCTTAACAAGGCCAATGCATCCTCTTGATGAAGAGCATTCACGTAAGAGTCCTGAAAAATGATAACTAAGCTAAGTGTACATGAAGTTGAATCCCCTCGGTTTAGTGGCTTGCATTTGCGGCTTCGCACCTTACTGCACCTTCCTTGAAATCGAGACTTCGCATAGGTAACTCTCTTTAAGGGAGCTGGTAGTCGAATTTGGCCGGGGAAATCTTAGCATGAATTTCGTATTCACATGGCAGCTCCCAAGCGCCCACGACCCTGTCCGCTCCGATACTATCGAACCGTAAGGAGTATTTAGACCAATGAACTTTGATCTCGAACGTGGTCCTGCGAGCCATGCCTACAAACTGCTGGTGGGCCTGGTGGCGCCTCGGCCGATTGCGCTGATCACTTCCTTGGATGAGAATGGGCAGCTGAATGCGGCGCCCTTCAGCGCGTACAACTACCTCTGCACCGACCCTCCCATCGTGGGAGTGGGCGTAACGAACCGCTCCGGCCAGCAGTTTGTTCCCAAGGATACGGCCCGCAATATTCGTCGCACCAGCGAATTTGTGGTCAACGTGGTCACCGAGGACATTGCCGAGAAGATGAATATCTGCGCCACCGATTTCCCGCCCGAGATGAGCGAGGTTGAGCTTGCCGGGTTCACCACTGCGCCGTCGCAGATCGTGAAACCGCCACGGCTGGCCGAGGCGCACGCCGCGCTCGAGTGCCGTGAGTACACGACGATGGAGATCGGCCGCTCTCGCATCATCCTGGGGCAAGTTGTCGCCATTTACGTTGAGGACAGGTTTGTGGACCCGGACGGCCCTTACATCAAGGCAGACGAGTTACATTCCATTGGCCGCATGAACGGGCTGGGAAACTATGTACGCACGCGCGACGCATTCATGACGATTCCGCGCATTTCATATGAAGAGTGGAAGAGCGGAAAGCGATAGCGTATTTTGCATGTTAAGTTGAATGATAGACTTGCTGCGAGATGAAAATCCGCGCGTCGGCTCTGTTCCTGGTGATCGCAGTTTCAGCAGTCTGCTCTCAAGCTTCCGCTCAGCCGGAACGGACCGGCAATACCCGCGCAGCGGCAGCCCAGACTCGCCTCTTCACCAGCGAATTGGGATATGAGCTTTCCTATCCGGCGGAGTGGACTTATACCGACCTTGGGCCGGTAGTGCCGGCGTCGAGGATGTCCCTGGACAAGGAAGCGGAGAAGGACGCCTACCGGCGCAGCATCGAGTGCTCGCAAAACATCTTCAGTGCGCGATTCGGAGAGCCCCGCTCCAATTTTCTAGGCGGCGTCATCACTACGGATTGCATGCGCGAGAAGCCCGATCTGGATACCTTCACCTCCCGCACCATGAGGTTATTGGGAGATCGCTATAAATTGAGCGATACCCATTACGCGGCCTATTCAGTGCAGGGGCAGATGTTCTGGGTGATGCGGTCAAAAGCGTCGGACCGTAATGAGCCCGGAGAGTCGGAGATCATCGAATATGTGGCGACGGTGCTGCCCAAAGGATTGGTTTACTGGTCGCTGCACTCCAAAATGCTGCAAGCGCAGGAGGACTTTGAGCACTCGCATCTCCGCCTGGCCAATGGAGTGGATACTGAGCTGATTCCCGCGGGCGCATTTGAGCCCTCAAGCTCGTCGTCACAACCCTACACCAGCATGGGTTCGACCACGGCAAACATCACGCAGATCATGGTGGATCCCCATGCTTCGCATCACTTCAATAGCGGTTACGGATTCACCTATGAAGTTCCCCCTGACTTGAAGATTTACGATCCCAAGCAGTGGGATGAGGCGAGCAGGATGGATTCATCCGGAAAGCCCATCCCCAGCAAGGTTCCAGAGTCTCGCCGGCGGCAAACACTGCTGGTGGCAATGACTGAAGATCAATCCAGGACCGTAGTTCTGACAGTATGCACGCTGGCTTGCATGGGCTCTCCAGAGAGAGCCTACAATTCTCTCGCACACAGTCTTGATTATGCGATGGTCGAAGAGGTCGTCCGCCTGGGTTATAAGTACAGTTTAAAGAACACGGAATATGGCACATTCAAGGCGGGTACACATCGATTCTGGGTTATGCGCTCAACGGCGGCTCTCAAAGATCGTTCCTGGGAAACGCCAAGGTACCTGGCCGCGCTGATGACTCCTACAGCCAACGGAGTGGCTGAGTTCCTCCTGCTGGGCAAGACGCGCGTCGAACTTGACGCGCTGATGGCCACCCGCCTGAATTTCGAAGACGGAGCCGAAACTGATTTGATTCCAAACGAAGCATTTACCGCCTCTAATGGCGTTCTTACATCAAGCGATCAACAGGCGCCGGTTCTCCCTTCATCATCAATGTCTGCCGCGTTCGAACAATCCGGCGCACCCAAAGCTGCACCGGAACCACCTGCCACGCAAAAGGCCGCACTCGAATCATCTGCCGTACCCAAAACTCCACTCGACTACTCCGCCGAACCCCTCGTCATCGAGCATGTCGAACACATCTACACCATGGCCGCCGACGGCACCGGCGTTCGCCAGGTCACTCTTGCCGCACGCGTCAATTCCGATGCCTCCGTCCGCCAGCTCGGCGTCCTTAGCGTTCCCTATGCCAGCAGTTCCGAACACGTTGAACTTGCTTACGTCCGCGTCCGCCGGCCCGATGGCTCCGTAACCGAAACCCCTTTGACTTCAGCCATTGAAATGCCCACCCAGGTAATGACTGCGGCTCCCTTCTACAGCGACCTGAAGGAGCTGCAGATTCCCGTGCGAAATCTCCGCGCCGGAGACCATCTTGAATGGCAGGCAAAGGTTATCCGCACCAAGCCCGAGGCTCCCGGCCAGTTCTGGGGACAGGAAACCTTTGTTCCAGACACTGTCGTCCTCTCCGAATCTCTTGAGCTCCATGTTCCTAAAGACAAATACGTCAATGTGTGGAGTCCGGCAAACAAGCCCCTTGAAACCACCACCCCCACCGAACACATTTACCGCTGGGAAACCTCGCAACTGAAGCCCACCGTCGGGCCGGAAGCGGAAGCTGAAAAAGATCGCAAGAAGAAGCAGCTCTGGACCGCCGAACAGGAGATCGAAGCGAAGGAAGGCAAGTCTCCCTCCGTCGCCTGGACGACCTTCAAGAGCTGGGACGAAGTCGGCGCCTGGTATCGTGCTCTTGAAAGTGACCGCGTCCTCTCCGGCGACCCCGAGATCAAGGCAAAGGTCGCCGAACTAACTGCGGGCAAAACCACCCAGGAGGATAAGGTCCGGGCAATCTACGCCTATGTTTCCACCCAGATTCGGTATGTTGGCGTAGACTTCGGCATCGGCCGTTACCAGCCTCATACTGCCGTAGAAGTACTCGAAAATCAATACGGCGACTGCAAAGACAAGCACACCCTGCTGGCCGCCATGCTTGAAAATCTCGGCCTCCACCCCGCCGCAGTTCTGATTGGCGCAGGCATTCGCTTCAATGAACCCGTTCCCTCGCCTCAATCCTTCAACCATCTCATCACCTGGGTTTCAGTCGACGGCCAACCCATCTGGCTTGACACCACCGCTGAAGTTGCCCCCTACCGTGTCCTCAGCTATGTGCTCCGCGATAAAGCCGCTCTTGTCGTTCCCAACTCCGGCCTCACCTGGGTTGAACACACACCCGCCAGCCTGCCTTTTCCGGCCATCCAGAGAATGGACGCGGTCGGCGCTCTAGACGATGCGGGAGTTTCGAATTCACGCCTGGTGCTGACTCTCCACGGCGATGGCGAGTTGATAGCCCGCGCTGCGTTCCACGAGGTCCCACTCGATCAATACGACAAAGTAATCCAGCAGCTCTCGTTCGGCATGGGTTATGCCGGCACCACCAGTCATCCTGATGTTTCCCGCCCTGAAGACACCACTGAACCTCTGACAATCAGTTACGACTACAAGCGCGAAAAGCCCGGCGATTGGGAGCATCTCAGAATCGTTCCTCAGGTTGCCCCCGTCGATCTTCCGCGCCCGGGAGACTCAGATCCGCCCGTCAGTTCCATCTTTCTGGGACCACCCCGCACTGAAATCTCAACATCCGCCATGAAGATCCCCGACGGTTGGGGCGCCAAATTACCTGATGCCGTCGATGTCAAATCCCCCTGGACCACATATAGCGAGACCTACCGCTTTGAAAACGGCACCATCTACGCCGAACGCATGATCGAGGTTCTTGAGGAAAGAGTCCCTCTCGCCGACTGGAAGACCTACAAGAAATTCGCCGACGACGCCGACCTCGGCAATGAAAAATATATCCAGCTCGTCAAATCAGGCGCCTGGACTCCCATCCATCAACGCCGGCAGCTGCGAGCTCGTCCTCGAACCTTGATCTCCCCGGCCTGGAACGGTTGGATCGTATGGAATTTTTGTCGAAGCAGAAATCAGAATCGGTAACCGGGCTTCAGTTCACACCGATACACTGTCGTCTTTTCCGGGTCTGAATTAGTTCTCGCGGTGCAGGCGGCCCAACTCAGGTAGAGCGCCGGTCCAAGAGGAAACACCATGGGCTCGCCATTAATTTCGGCCTCAATACTTACTCCTTCCTGAGTCGGTGGAAGGGTAAAATTGAGCGCGCGCCCAAAGACAACAGGGTATAACTCCCGTACGTTGGAGACGCTTGTGTTATGAAACACTTCGGCCTCCAGCAAGAATGTTGCAGTATCCGACCAGTTCAGCGCGGAGACAGTGATTGTGCGGCCGCCATTCGCAAAACCGCTCGAATCGATGCGCGTAAATGGGCACGGGCCGGCTATACACGAAGCTCTCACATTGCTGAATTCATTGCCGACTCCGGCATCCATCGATTCAGAAGCTATGGAAGCCTTCCATCTTCCATCCGGAGAACAGAGAGATTTATGGTCGCAGGGAAGATTCCCGGTATTGACGACCTGAAAAGTCCTGACCGCGCTGCCAATATTAACCTTGGATTGCGAGTTAGTGGTGTATCTGATCCGAATGTTCTTCACAGGCAATTCCGCATGGTTTGGGTCGCTTTCGGCTTGCGAAAGAATCGGCTCCATTGCTGCAACATACAACTTGCCCGCGCCAGGGCCACCTTGAATTTTGAGATCGAGAGGTTGGTAGCCGGAATGCCGAAAGCTAAGAGTCATAGTTTGCCCCGGCCAAACCCTGCGCGAAAAAGGAATGTTGAAGTATCCTGATTCCTCCGACTCGGTAGTTGCGCTGGTCACGCCATTTGACACCGTTACGTCAACGCCGGCGATCGGCAATTCCCTCCGTGTGTCGTTGTCGCGGCGAATCACGGCGCCCTTGATTCTCATCGCTCCCTCGCTCCAACGATGCAGGCGCACACTAACAGTGATGGCCAATACGGCTGCTACCACTCCGGTGACTGTCCAAATAACTCTCTTTTTCTGGTTCACACCGGCTCCGTCTATATTCGATGGTAACTTGACACAGCCTGGATTCGAGTTGCAGTCCAGATTTCCTGCAACTCCCTGTCATTACTCCGCATCATAACTTACTGCGTACGTGTGCACCAGCAGCTTCAATTCCGTATTCAACGTCGGCGCGAACAATGATACAGCTTGGCAATTGCGATATCGACGGAATTTCTGGAGACAAGTCCTCCCGCCGCAGTCTTTTGCGTCAATTGGTCGCTCTTTCTGTGGGCCTGCCGCTCGCTCAGGCAAAGGTCATGCCGCTCTTCAGCCAATCAGCGGCTCAGCAGGGAGTGCGGCCGCATACTCAACCTGCGACTCCTCCGGGGCCGACCACAATTTCACCCTCGGACGAGAAATTCCTGAATGAGCTCGAGCATTGCAATTTCCTCTTTTTTTGGGAGCAAGCTAACCCTCAGACAGGAATGATCAAAGACCGCTGCAACGTGCGTGTTAAAGATACAAGCGTGGCAGCCAGCATTGCATCGATAGGATTCGGCCTCACCGCGATTTGCATTGGTGAAAAGCGCGGCTTTGTCAGTAACTCCGAGGCGCGTTCGCGTGTCATCAAGACATTGTCCTTTCTATGGCACAACCTGCCCACGCATCGCGGTTTTTTCTTTCACTTCGCCAATATCAACACCGGCGAAAGATTCTGGGACTCTGAGGTTTCCTCCGTCGATACTGCCCTGCTGCTCTGCGGCGTTTTGACCTGCCGTGCGCATTTTCAGGACGATACGATTTCGGAGTTGGCCCATGCAATATTCGATCGCGTGGAATGGGCCTGGCTATCTGAAGATACCTCTCTGCTTTCGATGGGTTGGACGCCAGAGATGGGGTTTATTCCCTCCAGGTGGGATTTTTACAGCGAGTTGATGATGATCTACCTGCTGGGGATGGGGTCTTCCTCTTATCCGCTCCGCAGCGAGACGTGGTTCGCTTGGAAGCGAACCGTGTTTGAATACGATGGTTTGCGTTATATAGGCTCGTTTGCGCCCCTCTTTGTGCATCAGTATTCTCAGGCGTGGTTCGACTTCCGCAACAAGCGTGACCGCTACGCGGACTACTTTCAGAATTCCGTGATTGCCACCGATGTGCATCGTCGATTTTGCGTTGAGCTGAATGAACAGTTCTCCGATTACAGCAACGCACTCTGGGGCATCACCGCATCCGATTCCCAAAATGGATATGTGGTTTGGGGTGGCCCGCCAGCCATGGGCCCTATAGACGGAACCATCGTCCCCGCCGCAGCCGGAGGTTCGCTGCCGTTTCTGCCAAATGCAACCATGCGGGTACTCAGAACCATTCATGATCACTACCCCAAAGCCTGGAGCCGCTATGGATTTGTGGATGCATTCAACCCCTTGACGGATTGGTACGACACGGATGTGATTGGCATCGACACTGGCATTACGATGCTCATGGCAGAGAACGCGCGAACCGGATTTGTATGGGACACCTTCATGAGAAATCCTGAAGCCCAACGTGGCATGGCCAATGCCGGCTTCAAACCCTACCGCGAGCCCGCTGGATAGCCACAGTATTCGTTCGACCGACGAATCATTTTGCAGTCCATAGGAATCTCACTTGAATGCTGGTTCAGTCTAGCCCGTAAACGCACGCTCGCCTTCAAACAGTAAATTCTTGCCTTCTGGACGAAAACCGTCTTTGCGTGTCTGATGCCCACTTTATGCGTGCGCAGTTAACCGAACGCCGGGCGAGGGCCTTTGCCCCTGTCCGGCGTTATCAATCGATCGGGGAACCTCGCACTGAGGAGATCGGTACCGGCGAACACCGATGTCGTCTGGAATATTCATCACTTCACTCCAAATTTCTGCGTCAGTAGTAAGTTGGCCATCAGCGGGTTGAGTACAGTGCCGAGCTTCTGGTCGCTCGGCCAAGCCCAAAAGCTCCACTGCGCTCTGGTCGATCAGAGAAAAGGGTGACTCAAAGAGAGATTAGCTACTCGGAGAGAAATTCTCTGGTGGAAGATATAAGCGGAATTAGCCCGGAATCCGGGAGATTTACGACATCTAAGCTATTGATTATAAACAATTTGACTGCGTGGCGGAGAGAGGGGGATTCGAACCCCCGGTACAGCTTTTGACCGTACAACGGTTTAGCAAACCGCCGCCTTCAGCCACTCGGCCATCTCTCCGCGGTCTTAATTGGGATTATACCGGAATCCGCACCCGAGGCGCGCGGCTACAAATGCCGAGGCATTTTTCGCTGATGGGCACCGGGCCGGAACTGTAACATTCGTTTAATGCCCCTGCGACCTCATTCTGGCCGGCGGAAGATGCTTTTCCTGCCGCTGGTTGCCGCCACATACTTCATGGTTTCCGGCGGCCCTTACGGCATTGAGGACATTCTCGGCGGTGCGGGATTTCTCAAGGCCATCCTTATTCTGCTGATCTTGCCGGTGATCTGGTGCCTGCCAACCGCGCTGATGATCGGCGAACTGGCCAGCGCCATTCCCGCCGAGGGTGGTTTTTATATCTGGGTGCGGCGTGCGCTCGGTCCCTTTTGGGGCTATCAGGTGAGCTGGTTCTCGCTCTCAGCCAGCATCTTCGATATGGCGATTTATCCTGCGATATTCGTACTTTACCTGCGGCAAGTTGCTGCCTGCGTTCACCGGCGGCTGGTACGGCTATGGCTGGGCGTTGGCGGTAGTAGTGGTTTGCTGCTTGTGGAATCTCCTCGGAGCGCCGGTGGTAGCCGACGACTCGGTGGGAATGTTCGCTCTTCTGCTGGCGCCGTTTGCGGTCTTTGTGGTTCTCGGCTTCTGGCATGGGTTCACTCTGCATCCCGCGGTCCAATGGGGCGGCCCAGCCACAGGCTTCGGCGCAGGGTCGGCTTTTTCAACTGCGGTTTTAGTAGCCATGTGGAACTACATGGGCTGGGATAACGCTTCCACTGTTGCCGGCGAAGTGGAAAATCCGCGGCGAAACTACCCCCGCGCCATGATCGCCGCAACCTTTGTGACCGCCGCATCCTACATTCTTCCCCTGGCTGCAATGGCGTTGGCTGGCCTCTCCACAGATAGCTTTTCAACCGGCGACTGGACCACCGCCGCAACTTCGCTCGGCGGTCCGATTCTGGGAGTTGCCGTGGTTGCAGGAGGCGCGCTGTCGGGCATCGGCATGTTCAATGCGCTGGTGATGAGTTATACACGCCTGCCCATGGCCATGGCTGAAGGAGGCATGCTGCCCCGCGTGCTGGCTCGCCGCAACAGCCGCGGCGTTCCGTGGGTTTCGGTGATTTTTTTAGGGCTGGCCTGGGCGCTGGCGCTCAAGCTGCCCTTCGAGCGACTCATCTCCATCGACCTGATTCTCTACGGCTCGGTCCTGCTGCTGGAGTTTGTAGCTCTGGTCGTCCTGCGCATCCGCGAGCCAAATCTCGATCGTCCCTTCAAGGCCGGCAATCTGGCCTTCGCTTGCCTGCTGGGAGTGGGTCCAGCCATGCTGATCGGTTATGCGCTCTACGCATCGCGCGACGAAAAACTCTTCGGCTCGACTTCGGCGCTTCTGTTTGCATCTGTGGTAGGCCTGTTAGGACCTGTGTTCTACTGGCTAACAGCCGCTCCTCTAATGCGAAGGCAATTAAGGGTTGGCTAAGCGGATCAGAGTTTGCTACGCGGGCGCCCCAGGTCCGGGTCCCCACGAACAGGTTCTCGCCTGTGGGGTGGAGGTCCCGCTTCTGGGACCTGGGTTTCTACAATCTTCTATTTAGGCTCTGCCTTTTTCGCCTTATTCTCCTGGAACTGCTTGGCGCAGTACACCACTTGGTCGCGCGCGTAAGCAGCGTCGTGCCATCCCTTGATCTCTACCCGTTTGCCTTCGAGATCCTTGTAGATCGAAAAGAAGTGGGTGATCTCCTTGAGCATGTGCGGATAAATATCGGTGTAATTCCAAACATTGTTATAGCGGGGATTGTTTTTCCCCACCGCCAGAACCTTTTCGTCCAGAATGCCCTGGTCCAGCATCTCCAGCAGGCCGATGGGGCGTACCTCCTGCACGCAGCCGGGAAAGCTCGGCGCCGGCACCAGCACCAGCACGTCCAGCGGGTCGCCGTCGTCGCTCAGCGTGGAGGGAATAAAGCCGTAATCGCCGGGATAGTGAACCGGTGAGTGCAGATTGCGGTCCAGCTTGAAGACGTGCAACTGTTTGTCGTATTCGAACTTTTGCGTTCCGTCCAGCGGAATTTCAATGACCGCGCGAAAGATTTCAGGTGAACGATCGCCGATGGGCAGTTCCAGATAGTTAGGCATTGCTTTTTTGCTTCTCCTTGGGGATGAGGAAGGCGGATCGGCCGGATGAAATCGAGCGGGAACTCAAGGGGAACTCCAATCGTCACCCCGGCCAGACCCTGGAACTACTATAATCGGGGATAATGAAGGCGCATGTCTACGTCACGCTGAAGACCTCGGTCCTCGATCCACAGGGCCAGACCATCCAGAACGCCCTGCACAAAATCGGATTTGCTGAAGTAACCGCTGTGCGCCAGGGCAAGTATTTTGCCCTTTCTCTGGCCGATGGACTAGGCGCGGATGCCGCTCGCGCGCTGGTTGAGCGCATCGCTCGCGAGGTGCTCACCAACCCGGTGATTGAAGAATTTACTTGCCGCATAGAGGAATAGTTCTCCGCCCAGGAACGCCGATGCTCGATCCACTCTCTCAACGGTCACTCGCCAATGGCCAGGCGCCCGCCCGGCTGTGATAGTGTGATAAGTCGCCATGCCGAACGATCCAGTACCAAGTCTGCTCTCCCGCGCCACAGAACTTCTTGAGGCGGAGTTTGCTGGTTTGCCGCCTTTTCAGGCCATTCAGGACCCCGCCGCAATGGCCCAGGTGCTGGAGGAAACAGCTCATCGCCTGGGGGATAACTATCCCTATTTCCACCCTCTCTATGCGGGCCAAATGCTCAAGCCTCCGCATCCGTTGGCGCGGGCGGCCTATGCGCTGGCCATGAACCTGAACCCCAATAACCATGCCCGCGACGGCGGACGGGCCAGCTCGGAGATGGAGATTGAAGCGGTCCGTGAGATCGCCGGAATCTTCGGCTGGACGGAGTATCTGGGGCATCTGACTTCAAGCGGCACGCTGGCCAACCTTGAAGCGCTTTGGGTGGCCGGGCAGTTGGCGCCGGGCAAGCGAATTGTCGGCTCCGAGCAGGCCCACTATACTCACCGGCGCATCTCCGCGGTGCTGAAGATCGACTACGCTGAAATCCCTGCCGACAGACGTGGGCGCATGAATATGGAGGCTCTTGAAACCGAACTGCGCCAAGGCGATGTGGGCACGGTGGTGGTAACGCTGGGCACCACGGCCATGGGCTCGGTGGACCCGCTGGATGAAATCCTCGAACTTCGCAAGCGGTACGGTTTCCGGGTGCATGTGGACGCGGCCTACGGCGGCTACTTCCGCTTGATTCCCGAGGCGTTGGACGAGCCGGCGCGGCGGGCCTACGCGGCCGTCGGCGAGGCCGACTCCATCGTGATCGATCCGCACAAGCACGGTTTGCAGCCCTACGGCTGCGGATGCGTGCTCTTTCGCGATCCAGCCGTGGGCCGCTTTTACAAGCACGATTCGCCCTATACCTACTTCACTTCAAAGCAGTTGCACCTGGGCGAGATCAGCCTGGAGTGCTCGCGCGCCGGAGCCTCGGCGGTGGCTTTGTGGGCCACGCAGCAGCTTTTGCCGCTTGAAGCCGGGCGGCGCGTTTGCGCGCGGCCTGGCGAAGGGCCGCGCGGCGGCTTTGGAGCTGGACCGGCGGTTGCGTCAGGACGCGCGCTTCCAGCCGCTCGCCGCCGGAGCGCCGGAGCTGGATATTGTGGTCTGGAAGCTGGCCGCCAATTCCATCGAGCAATCCTCCGATCTGGCGCAAAAAGCCTTTGTGGCCTGCGCCGCCCGCGATTTGCACCTGGCCCTTGTACAATTGCCGGTGACTTGGTTCAAGCCTGCAGACAGTGACGTAAATGGGTCTGAGGCCGGATTAGTGACCTGCCTGCGCTCTGTCTTGATGAAGCCCGAGCATGAGGCGTGGCTGGACAGAATTTGGGAGAGATGGATCGCGGCTTGCGCTGAGGTCCTGGGGAAGTAATTTGAGAAACCCTTGAATGAGTCGACGTTTTTGAAAGGGCACGACTTTACAGGCTGCGGAAAAACTCAATCCGGAGGGAGGCGGGGGTTTTAACCACCGCATAAGGCCGACACAATCGACGTGGGCTTTAGCCCCTGAGGGAGGGTTTCAGCTCGGAGTAAGGCTAAATCAATGGTTCCATAGCTCGTAGCGATTAAAACCGTTCAAGGAGCGAACTGCCATGCACGATCCTGCCGTTTTGCGTTCCATGCACATTGCCCGCTTCCATGCCGAGCCGGCCATCTTTGTGGCCCCGGGCCGCGTCAACCTGATCGGCGAACACACCGATTATGCCGAGGGTTTTGTGATGCCCGTGGCCATCGACTTCGCCACGCTGGCCGCCATCTCGCCGCGCACCGACGGCAAGATCGCCATCTACTCTGAGAATTATCAGGAGGAGCGGTTCTTTGATGCGGCGGCTCCTCCCGCCAAAGCCAGCCAGCACTGGACCGACTACCCCATCGGCGTGGTCTCGATCCTCACCGGCGAAGGCCATAAGATTCCCGGCTTCAGCCTGACGCTGTGGGGCGACGTGCCGCTCGGCTCCGGGCTCTCCAGCTCAGCCGCCCTTGAAGTGGTAACTGCTCTGGCCGTGCTCTCGCTCATCGGCGCCAGTTACCCGGGCCCCGTGCTCGCCCGGCTCTGCCAGCGCGCGGAAAACGAATTTGTCGGCGCAAATTGCGGCATCATGGATCAGTTCATCTCCGCCAACGGCAAAAAGGATCACGCCCTGCTGCTCGATTGCCGCGATCTGAGCTTCAAACTGGCGCCGATTCCCTCCCACGTGGCGCTGGTCATCGCCAACACCATGGTCAAGCACTCGGTTGCCGGCGGCGACTATCCCACCCGCCGCCGCGAATCCGAGGCCGCCTGCGCGGTCATCGCCAGCCATCGGCCCGGCGTTCCCTTCCTGCGCGATGCCACGCTTGAGGATCTTGACAAATGGGGCTCTGAGATGGCGCCCAAGTCGCTGATGCGCGCCCGTCACGTGATCAGCGAGGATCTGCGCACAGTGGCCGCCTGCGATGCTCTGCTGAAGGGCGAATCTGGCCGAACTGGGCCGCCTGATGGCCGAGGCGCACACCAGCTACAGCAAGGATTTCGAAGGCAGTTGCGAGGAGGCCGACGCGATGGTGGCTCTGGCGCAGGAGCTGCCCGGCCTGATCGGCGCGCGCCTCACCGGCGGAGGCTTTGGCGGCTGCACCATCAACGTAGTGGAGCAAGCCCAGGCCCCAGCCTTTGCCGAGGCGCTGGGCAAGCGCTATGCCGCACAAATCGGCATCGTGCCCCAGATTCACATCTGCCACGCATCGGGAGGAGCTCACCGGCTGGAGTAGCCCGATACAAATCTGGTCCGCTATCGTTCGAACCCGACCCTTTTACCAAACGGGAGCGATAGTCGTCTTAACTTACAAATGCAATGGAAGACTCATCTGACATCAAATCGCCTTCATCATTAGGATGATTGGAGGTCGGCAATTATGGCAAAGAAATCGCGACAGCGCGAACCTCAACTCAAGCGCCCACCTAATGCGCAAGCCGGGAAAACCGCTCTCGTTGCTTCCGCTAATTATAAGCCGTGGCAAGTTGCCGTCGTTTGCCTGGTCCTAGCTCTATCTACCCTCCTCACCTTTCAAGGCGTGCGCCATAACGGTTTCCTAACATACGACGATATGGACTACGTCGCGCAGAACCGCGATGTCCACCAGGGCGTGACCATCGAGAGCATCGAGTGGGCATTCACCACTTTTCGCGTCTCCAACTGGCACCCCCTCACATGGATTTCGCACATGGTGGACTGGAGCCTGTATGGCAACAATCCCGCCGGCCACCATCTGACCAACCTCTTTCTTCACACTGCCAATGCAATCCTGCTTTTTCTTTTGCTTGTGTACATAACCGGCTTCCTCGGCCGTTCCGCGATAGTTGCCTTCCTCTTCGCGCTGCACCCGGTTCATGTCGAATCCGTTGCCTGGCTTGCCGAACGCAAAGACGTTTTGTGCGCATTTTTCTTCCTTTGCACGTTGCTCGCCTATGCATGGAATCTTCGCAAGCCTTCATGGAAGCGGTACTTACTGGTCATCTGCGGCTTTGCCTGTGCACTGATGTCAAAGCCCATGGCTGTTACCCTTCCTTTTACTTTGCTCTTGCTGGATATATGGCCGTTGCGCAGAATTTCCTTCGAGCCGGAAACCCGCGCTCAATGGTTCTCATTTTTTTGGAAGTTATGTCTGGAGAAATGGCCGCTTTTCATCATGGCCATCTCCTCCAGCATCATCACTTTTATCGCCCAGCGTGTCGGCCATTCTGTTGCTCTGTTGCAAGAGCTCCCTTTATGGCAGAGAACCCTCAATGCGGCAATTGGTTACTGCCGCTACCTGCTGCTTACGTTCTGGCCCAACCCGCTCACGGCATACTATTACTATGACGTAGTTCATATTCAATATGGTGCTGCAATCTTATCGATCGCCGTGTTGGCTCTGATCGCCATCGCCTGCTGGCATTTCCGCAGGGATAAGCCCTATTGCCTCGTTGGATGGCTGTGGTTTCTGGGAACATTTGTACCGGTAATCGGCTTCGTGCAGGTCGGAGAGCAGTTCATGGCCGAGCGCTATACCTATCTTCCCCTGATCGGCATATTTATCGCTGTAGTTTGGTTGATCGGTGAAGCGGTTGCCAAGTTACCACGATTAGGAGGTGCAACCCGGCTACTCGCGATCATAGTAATTGCGGCATGTGCAGTCAGGAGTTATGCGCAGGTAAAAACATGGAAAGACAATATAACTCTCTTCAGCCACGTGCTTCAGGTTGACCCGCGCGGTGCGCTTCCAAACTTCAGCCTGGGAATGGCCTATGAGAACGCTGGAAAGCTTGTCGAGGCAAGTGACTATGTCAATCGATCCTTGCTCTATAATTCCACCAAGCCTCTAATCCTCTCTTACTCAGCCTATTGCATGATGCAACTTATGGCGCAAACGCACGATTGGAGCAATCTTCCGCTTGTGGGCCAACGTCTTGAAGCCGCATTGCGTCTGGATCCAAATTTCCGCGATGCGTTGAATAATATGGCGCGATGGTCGCTCTTGATGAACAGGCCGGAGGACGCGGAGACCTATAGCAGAAGAGCGCTCGCCGTGGCCCCTAATCTTTTATCTGCGCAGCTCTTTTTTGCCGATGCTCTTCGCGCGCAAAACAAACTTAATGAGGCTGTCCAGGAGTACCGCCAAGTGCTGGCCAACGATCCGAATGTATTCGATGCGCACAACAACATAGGCGTCATTTTAGAGAAACAGGGACAGAAGCAGGAGGCGATAAAGGAATTTGAACTCTCCGTCTCCATCAACCCCAATCAGGCCATGCCCCATTCGAGAATGGGCGCTATTCTGATCGAGGCGCACCAGATCCCCGCAGCGGTTGCTGAGTTTACCAGGGCTGTGCAGGTCGACCCAGCAAGCCCCAACGCGCATGATGACCTGGGTGTAGCTCTTTTTCAACTTGGTGACTATGAGAAAGCAGTTGAGCAGTTCAACGACGCTATTCGGATTGATCCGTCCTATGCTGGTGCAAGGCGGAATCTCGATCTTACCCTGGCCCATATGAAAACCAAAAAGATTGCACAGTCAAGATAATCAAGCACGCCCAGACCCCGCATGCGTAGGATTCAGGCATTCCTTGCTAAAATCGAATGAGTTTGGCCCGATCAAGAGCGGGCGGATTTTTCAGTTTTACTTGAACCCTTGTTCCTGGATCGTCGCTTCACAGCCTGGAAGCGCCGCGGAGAAACTAAAAGACAATGCAAGCAAAAAAATCAAAACCTTTTTCATACGAAAAATTTCCCAGTGAAGGCCTGGTCGCGTACTACTCGATGGAGATCGCGATCAATGCTTCCATGCCCACCTACTCCGGCGGTCTTGGCGTTCTCGCCGGCGATTCGTTGCGTTCCGCTGCCGATCTGGGAGTTCCGCTGGTGGCCTTCACATTGCTGCACCGCAAAGGATTCTTCCAGCAGCACCTGGACGGCAAAGGCGTTCAAAGCGAGGACGTTCAGCAGTGGAATCCTGCTGACTTCTGCACCGAGGAACCGGCACGGGTTACGGTTGCAGTGGAAGATCGCGTTGTGACGGTGCGTGCATGGCGCTATGACCTGGTGGGCCGCTACGGGCACGTCGTTCCGATCTATCTGCTCGATACGGATCTTGAGGTTAATTCAGGATGGGATCGCGGTTTGACCGATCACCTCTACGGCGGCGATAGCAACTATCGTTTGCAGCAGGAGATTGTGCTGGGCATGGGCGGCGCTCGCATGGCTCACGCGCTCGGCCATCGGGTGAATGTGTACCACATGAACGAAGGCCACGCGGCGCTGCTTACCCTGGCGCTGCTTGAAAGCGAGTTGGGCGGCGGACCGCTTAGTGCAGCCACTGAAACTGACCTCGCCGCAGTCCGCAGGAGGTGCGTCTTCACCACGCACACGCCGGTTCCCGCCGGTCACGATCGCTTTTCTCTGGAGCAGACCATTCGCATTCTGGGCGGCGACCGGACGGCGCGACTGGAAAAGCTGGGATGCTTTCGCGACGGCATGCTGAACATGACGGTGCTGGCGCTCAACTTTTCGCGATACGCCAACGGCGTATCCATGCAGCATGCAAAAGTTTCGCGGGAGATGTTCCCGGAGTTCACGATTGACTCCATCACCAACGGAGTTCACGCGCCCACCTGGGTCTCCGAACCCATCCAACAGTTGCTTGATGCGAATTACTCTTCCTGGCGGCGCGACAATCTTTACCTGCGTAGTACCATCGATTTGCCGGAAAAAGATATTCTCGCGGCGCACGCCCGCAACAAGGAAGCGCTGCTCACCGAGGTCGCCACAAGCACAGGGCTGGTACTCAATCCAAAAGTGCTGACGCTGGGGTTTGCTCGTCGCGCTGCCACTTACAAACGTGCCACGCTGTTGTTCAACGATTCCAAGCGGCTGGCCGAGATCGCCGCCGCTGCGGGCGGGTTACAGATTATCTTTGCCGGCAAGGCCCATCCCCAGGACGAGCCCGGCAAGAAGTTGATCCAGGAAGTAGTCGGGGATGCGGCCAAATATTCAAACGACGTGTTGCGGGTGGTGTACCTCGAAAACTACGCCTGGAACCTGGGCGCGCTGATGACCGCCGGAGTGGATGTGTGGGTGAATACGCCGCGGCGTCCCTATGAAGCCTCCGGCACCAGCGGCATGAAAGCCGCAATGAATGGCGTTCCCAGCCTCTCGATTCTCGACGGCTGGTGGATCGAGGGCTGCATTGAGGGCTTCACCGGCTGGGCCATCGAGGACGGCGCCAACGACCAGGAGGAAGCGGCTTCACTTTACAAGAAACTTGAAACGGCCGTGGTTCCGCTCTACCTCGATGCGCCTGAGAAGTGGGCGCGGATGATGCGCCACACACTGGCCTACAACGGCTTCCTACTTCAACACCAATCGCATGATGAACCAGTATGCACGCAACGCCTACTATCCTGTGAAGCTAATCGAGAAGGCGAAGGTGGAAGAAGAGGCGTTCGCAAAGTGAGCCAAAGACAGCGATTTCAATCCCCCGGCGCTTCCTCCAGCTCCACGCCAATGCGGCGCAGCTTCATAAACTTCCATTGCAGGCGGTCGAAGAAGAGGTAGACCACCGGCGTCGTGAAGAGCGTGAGCATCTGCGAGACGATCAGCCCGCCTACGATGGTGATGCCCAGCGGCTTGCGCAACTCCGAGCCCACTCCCATGCCGATGGCCAGCGGCAATCCGCCGAAGAGCGCGGCCATGGTGGTCATCATGATCGGGCGGAAGCGCAACAAGCATGCCTGGTAGATCGCCTCGACAGGCGGCAGCCCCTGCTCGCGCTCGGCCTGCAGGGCGAAGTCGATCATCATGATGGCGTTCTTCTTCACGATGCCGATGAGCAGGATGATGCCGATGAGCGCGATGATGCTCAGTTCGGTTCCGGTGAGCAGCAGCGCAAGTAAGGCGCCGACGCCGGCCGGGGGCAGCGTAGAAAGAATCGTCAGTGGGTGGATAAGACTCTCATAGAGAATGCCGAGCACGATATAGACGGCGACCAGCGCCGCCAGAAGGAGCCACACCTCGTTTTTGAGCGAGTCCTGGAAGGCCTGCGCGGTTCCCTGGAAGGTGGCGTGAATGCCGCTGGGCATGTCCATCTCGCTCTGCGCCTTTTCGAGCGCGGTAACGGCATCGCCTAAAGCCACGTTTGGCGCAAGGTTAAAGGTGAGGGTAACAGCCGGGTACTGGCCCTGGTGATTAACCGCCAGAGAGGTGCGCTGGCGCTCAAAGTGAGCGATGGTGGAGAGCGGAACCATTGCACCGCCCGTTGAAGCAGTTGGGGCAGCAGCTGGAACAGCGTTTGCGGCTGCGATCGCCGCAGTGGGCGATAGAACTGCGGGAACTGTGGCAGAGGACGAAAAGAGTGCCGCAGCCGGAGCGGCAGGCGATGTTGCCGCAACCGTTCCAGGCATGGCTGTGGTAGCGCCCACAACATTGTTGGCCTTGATGTAAATGCCGTTGAGCGCGTCGGGGCTGAGCTGGTACTTGGGATCGACCTCCATCACCACGTAGTACTGGTTGAGCGCGGTGTACATGGTGGAGACTTCGCGCTGGCCGAAGGCGTCGTAGAGCACGTTATCGATGGCCGCGGCGGTGATGCCAAGCCGCGATGCGGTGTCGCGATCGATCACCAGGTTGGCTGCGAGGCCATTGTTCTGCTGGTCGGTGGAGACGTCGCGCAACTGGGGCAGGCTTCTGACGCGTTGCCTCGAACCGCGGCGCCCAGGTGTTCAGCTCATTCAGATTTTCGTCTGAGAGCGTGTACTGGTATTGCGCGGCACTGTTGCGGGCGCCGACCTGGATATCCTGAAAAGCCTGTAGAAAGAGCGTTGCGCCGGGCACGCTGGTGAGCTTCTGGCGCAGGCGATTCACCACATCGTCGGCGGAAACGCGACCGGGCCGCTGATCGAGCGGCCTGAGGCTGACAAACATGAAGCCAACATTATTGCTGTTGCGGCCGCCGCCCGCAAAAGCCGTTACTGAGCGCACCGCCGGATCTTTCAGCGTCATCTGCGCCAGTTGGCGCTGCTTGTCGCGCATGGCGGGGAAGCTGATGTCCTGCGCGGCCATGGTTTGGCCGCCCAGCCGGCCTGTGTCCTGCTGCGGAAAAAAGCCCTTGGGAACAATCGTGAAGAGAAACGCGTTCAGGAACGCCGTGCCGATGGCCACACAGAGAATCAGCGTCTGGTGGCGCAATACCCAGCGCAGTGCCGCGTTGTATTCGTAGTGAAGCCTTTGGAATGCGTTTTCGCTGAAGCGATAGATGGGACCGTGCCGGCTTTCGTCGCGTTGCTTCAGAAACTGCGCGCACAGCATCGGCGTGCAAGTGAGAGAAACCAGCAGCGAGACGGCAATGGCCACGCTGAGAGTGACGGCAAACTCACGGAAGAGCTTGCCCACGATCCCGCCCATCAACAAAATCGGAATGAAGACGGCGATCAACGACGTGCTCATCGAGAGCACGGTAAAGCCAATCTCACGCGAACCCTTCATCGCGGCATCGAAGGGCTTCATGCCGTCTTCGAGATACCGTGTAATATTCTCGATCACCACGATGGCGTCGTCGACCACAAATCCTGTAGCAATCGTCAGCGCCATCAGCGAGAGATTGTCGATGGTGTAGCCCAGCAGGTACATCACGCCGAATGTGCCCACCAGCGAAAGCGGCACGGCGATGGATGGAATGATGGTGGCCCACACCTCGCGCAGGAAAAGAAAGACCACCAGCACCACCAGTACCACGCTGATCAGAAGTGAAATCTCAACGTCGTGAACGCTGGCGCGGATGGTGGTGGTGCGGTCCATGGCTACGTCAATCTTGATGGTGGGCGGAATGGAAGCCTGCAGGCGCGGCATCTTGCCCATCACGTTGTCCACGGTCGAAATGACGTTGGCGCCGGGACTCTTGAATACGACGACGAGAACGGCGTCTTTAAGCTGGCCCGGCGGGCCCTTGTCAGGATTGATGCCGGAGATGCCTGCGGTGTGAATGTCGGCGACGCTATCAACGACGGTGCCAAGGTCGGAGACGCGCACCGGCGCGCCGGTCTGCCGGTTGTAGCCGGCAATGATGGGCGCATAGTCGCTGGCCTTGAATATCTGATCGTTGTCGGCGATCTGCCAGCGATGGCCTGCATCCTGAAACCCGCCTTTCGGACGGTTGGCGTTGGCATTGGCCAGCGCCGTGCGCACCGCCTCCAGGCCGATCCCGTTCGAGCCTAGCTGCATCGGGTTCAACTCCACGCGCACCGCGGGGCTGGAGCTACCGAAGACAAATACCTGGCCAACGCCATCGATCTGCGCGATCTTCTGCGCCAGGATAGAGTCGGCCATATCGTAAATCTGTGGCTTGGGCACTATATCGGATGTCAGTGTCAGGATCAGGATCGGCGATTCTGCCGGGTTAGCTTTGCGGTAGCTGGGATTCTGAGGCAGGTAAGACGGCAACTGGCTGCGCGCGGCGTTGATCGCCGCCTGCACGTCACGAGCGGCGGCATCGATATTGCGATTGATGTCAAATTGCAGAACCACAGAGGACGCGCCCAGCGTGCTAACCGAAGTCATCTGGTTGACGCTGGCGATGCGGCCAAACTGCCGCTCCAGCGGGGTAGCAACCGACGAGGCCATGGTCTCAGGACTGGCGCCAGGAAGGCCCGCGCCGATGCCGATCACCGGGAAGTCAACATTGGGCAGCGAGGCTACGGGCAGCAGCGAATAAGCGACCGAACCAGCCAGCAGCAGCGCCAGCGAGAGCAGCGATGTGGCGACCGGGCGTTTAATGAATGGTGCGGAAAGGTGCATTACTCGCTTTTTCCTGACAAATTCCTTAGTCCCTAGTCTCTCAGTCCCTTAGCCCCTGTCTTTTTCAGTCCGCGCTCGCCGGCTGCTGTCCGTAGGTGGTATGAATCTCACGCGGCTTGAACCGCTGCGCCAGCTTATCGAAGTAAAGATAAGTAACCGGCACGGTATAGAGCGTGAGTAACTGCGAAAGCAGCAGCCCGCCGACAATAGTAACGCCCAGCGGCATGCGCAACTCTGCGCCCACGCCTCCGCCCAGGGCCAGCGGCAACCCGCCCAGCATGGCGGCCATTGTTGTCATCAGAATGGGCCTGAAGCGCAGTTGGCAGGCCTGGAAGATCGCCTCCTCTGCCGTTTTGCCTTCATTGCGTTCTGCATGCAGGGCAAAGTCGATCATCATGATGGCGTTCTTCTGCACAATGCCGATAAGCAGGATCATGCCGATGAGCGCAATTACGCTGAACTCCGTGCGCGTAATCATCAGCGCCAGCAGCGCTCCCACGCCGGCCGAGGGAAGCGAGGAGATGATGGTGATGGGGTGAATGTAACTCTCATACAGCACCCCCAGCACAATATAAACGGTGAGAAGCGCGGCCAGAATCAGCAGCGGCTCATTGGCCAGCGAAGTCTGAAAGGCCGCGGCCGTTCCCTGAAAGCTCGCATTGATGGCGGCCGGCATCTGGATGCGCTGCTCGATACGATTGACGGCCTTCACGGCGTCGCCCAATGCCTTGCCCGGCGCCAGGTTAAAACTGATCACAGTGGAAGGGAACTGCCCCTGGTGACCGATGGCGAGTTGCGCGCGCGACTGTTCCCAGTGGGCCAGCATACTGAGCGGCACCTGCGTCCCGTTGCCGGATTTAACGTAAAGATTGCTCAGCGTACCGGGGTCGGTCTGGAAGTTCTGTCCCACCTCCATCACTACGTGGTACTGGTTGAGCTGAGTAAAAATGGTGGAGACCTGCCGCTGGCCAAAGGCGTCGTACAAAGTATTGTCAATGTCTGCCATGGCCACGCCCAGCCGCGCCGCGGTATCGCGGTCGACGACCAACTGAGCGCCCAGCCCCTGGTCCTGCAAATCGCTGGCCACATCGGTCACGACCTTTTCCTTACTCAGCTCATTGACCATCTTGCGCGTATAAGTAGCCAGCTCGTTTTGATCGGGATCTTCGAGCGAGTATTGAAATTCGGTCCGGCTGACGCGATCTTCCACCGTCAGGTCCTGCAGCGGCTGCAGAAAAAGTTGAATGCCCTCGGCATCTTCAATACCTTCCAGCTTTGCATGCAGGCGGCGAATCACATCCGTTGCTGAAATCTTGCGTTCCTCAAGTGGTTTCAGGTTGATCTGAATGCGGCCCGAGTTCAGCGTGGTGTTAGTCCCATCCACTCCAATAAAGGAAGAAATATTATCGACCGCCGGATCTTCGAGCAAAGCGATCCACCAGCTTTTGCTGCCGCTCGGCCATCGAGGTAAAGCTCACCGTCTGCGGAGCTTCGCTGATGCCCAGAATCACGCCCGTATCCTGCACCGGAAAAAACCCTTTGGGAATCACAATGAAGAGCAGAACGGTAGCCACAAATGTGGAGATGGTAACCATCAACGTAGTGAAGCGATGGCGCAGCACCACCTGCAACGTGCGCCCATACCAGGCAATCACGCTGTTGAATACTTTCTCTGACCAATAGTAGAAGCGGGTTTGCCGTGCGACCGCCTTGTCCTGAAGAATGCGCGAGCACATCATCGGCGTCAGCGTCAGCGAGACGAATGCCGAGACCAGAATAGTCACAGCCAGCGTTACGGCAAACTCGCGGAAGAGCCGTCCCACCACGTCGCTCATAAAGAGCAGCGGGATGAGCACGGCAATCAGCGAAACCGTCAGCGACATAATGGTGAAGCCAATCTGTTCGCTGCCCTTGAGCGCCGCGCGCATGGGGCTGTCGCCTTCTTCGATGAAGCGCGAAATGTTCTCGATCATCACGATGGCGTCGTCCACCACGAACCCTGTCGAGATCGTCAGCGCCATCAATGTGAGATTGTTCAGCGAGTAGCCCAACAGGTACATCACGCCGAAAGTACCCACAATCGACAGCGGCACCGCGACCGAAGGAATGACGGTAGCAGCCAGGTTGCGCAGAAAGAGAAAGATCACCATCACCACCAGCGCGATGGTGAGCATCAGCTCATACTCCACGTCTCTTACTGAGGCGCGGATGGTAACGGTGCGGTCCGTCAGCACCTTCACCTGTATGGTGGCCGGCATGCTGGTCTGCAACTGCGGCAGCAATTTTTTGATGCGATCCACGACAGCGATGATGTTGGCGCCGGGCTGGCGCTGGATATTGACGATCACCGCAGGCTGGCGGTCCATCCAGGCCGCTTGCTGCATATTCTCGGCGGCATCGACGATGGTCGCTACGTCAGAGGCGCGAACGGCTGCTCCGTTGCGATAGGCCACAATCACCGGTAGATAGTCCGCGCTCGAAAGCAACTGATCGTTGGCGCCGATAGTGTAAGACTGGCGCGAGCCGTTGAGAGTCCCCTTGGCCTGGTCAACATTGGCGGAGTTGATGGCGGTGCGCAGGTCTTCGAGGCTCAGGTTGTAAGCGGCCAGCTGCGCCGGATTGGCCTGGATGCGCACCGACGGTTTTTGCCCGCCGGCAATTGAGACCAGCCCCACGCCGGTGACCTGCGAAATCTTCTGTGCCAGGTTGGTGTCGGCGGCGTCTTCAATCTTGTCCAGCGGCAGTGAAGTGGAAGTCAGCGCCAGCGTCATAATGGGCGCGTCGGCGGGATTCACCTTGCTGTAGATGGGAGGATTGGGCAGATCTGTGGGCAGAAAACTGTTGGCCGCATTGATGCCCGCCTGCACCTCCTGCTCCGCCACATCGATGTTCTCGTCCAGGTTGAACTCGAGGGTGATCACCGACCCGCCCCCGGAGCTCACCGAGGTCATTTGTTTCAATCCCGGCATCTGGCCGAACTGCCGCTCCAGCGGCGCGGTCACCGACGAAGCCATCACTTCGGGTCCGCCACCGGGATAAAAAGTGAGCACCTGGATGGTGGGGTAATCGACCTCAGGCAGGGCGGAAACCGGCAATTGCTGGTAGCCCACAAATCCGGCGAGCAAAATCGCCGCCATCAGCAGCGAAGTCGCGACCGGGCGCAGAATGAATGGCCGGGAAGGACTCAGGCTCACTGCTCGGTCCTCTTCTGGTTGCCGTTGCTGAATGGACCGTCTGCCTTAGTCGAATCTTGCCCCGAGTCCTGCCCTGCTGCGCTTCGGCTCGTATTCTGTCGAGCCGTGCTCACAACGACGATCTGCCCGTTTCGGAGCCGGTCCGCGCCGTCCACGACCACGTTCTCTCCCGCTTTCAATCCGCCGTTCAGGATGGTAACTTGTCCCTCAGCCAGGGCCACATTCACCTGTCGAATCTTTGCAGTCGCGGTTCCCTTGGCATCGGTAGCGATGGTCCACACATACGATCCCTGCTGGCCGGTTTGAATCGCCGCCGACGGCACCACCAGCGCATTTGGCCTGTCTTCCATCACCAGGTGAATATTGACGAACTGGTTGGGAAACAGCGATTGATCCTTGTTGTCGAAGACCGCCTTCAGCTTGTCGGTTCCGGTGGTGGTATCAATCTGATTATCGGCGGTGAGCAACAGGCCCTCGGTCAGCTTTTGCACGTCGCCGCGGTCGTAGGCATCCACCGGCAGCCGCCTCTCCGCGGCCAGCTTGTGCAGCACCTGCGGCAGCTCATTCTCGGGCAGCGTGAAGTAAACAGCGATGGGCTGAAATTGGTTGATGATCACTAGGTTGGTCGTGTTCGCGGTAATAATGTTGCCGGGATCCACCAGCCGCAGGCCGATACGCCCGTTGATAGGCGACTGAATGCTGCACCAGTCGAGCTGCAACTGCGCGGTTTCAATCGCTCCCTTGTCGGCCTCGATTGCGCCCAGATACTGGCCCTGTGCTGCTTCGTCGGCGTCCAGCGTCTCCTTTGAGGTCACGCCCGCGTCATAAAGTGCTTTGTAGCGCTTAAATTCCACCTGCGCGTCTTTCAGCAGCGCCTGGTCGTGGGCCAGCGTGCCTTTGGCCTGGTCCAGTGCAGCTTTATAGGGCCTGGGGTCGATCGTCATAATGGTTTGGCCCTGCTTCACCTGTTGCCCCTCGGTGAATTTCACCGGTTCCAGTTCGCCGCTCACTCGCGCCTTCACCGTCACGCTCATATAAGGAGTGACGGTCCCCAGCGCCGTCAGATAGATCGGCATAGGCTTCCGCTCCGCCGGTGCCACCTGCACCGGAACCGGACGGCTGAGCAACTCCGCCTCCTGGCTGGCGCTTTTTTGCTTTGCCAGTTGATGATTCTCGTAGATCCGCCAAACGCCAAGACCCAATAAACACGCCAGCGCCAGGTAAACAAGGACTCGAATCCAGAACCCCTTACTTGAAACGGGCTGTTCGATTGCGCTGTTTGTGGGCGGATAAGATTCCGGAGTGCCTTCTATGGACATAATTTCAATTCCCGTCAATTTCTTTTGATTTGACGGGCTTAAATGCTTCTAGCCCGCCAAAAAGCAAATTCGCCCGCTTCGCTTTTTTGGACGCTAAAGATCCCCCTGAAGAAGTCTCGTCCGAACCGGTGCCAAACAGAAGGCGAATTCTCTCCCGGGTGACTGAGCAGTGCATTCCCTCAGGGTGCGAGTTGCAACTATTGTATCGAACTGGCCGGCGTTCGGGCCTTCGAAGCCAGACCAGCGGCGTGGTGCTCAGGGGATTCTAAGCCAATACCCGGTCGCCACTGCTGCTGCTCCCAGCTGACCCACTCGGCGAAATTGACTGCAATCAGAAGCAGGAACGTAACATAGAGCATGCTCAGGGCGCGCAGTTCGCCTGGGTTGCCAAAAAGCAGGTAAAGCGGCAGGTTGATGGCCGCTGCGATTTTGCCGTGGCGTCGCATCACGGGCGGAAGATAACGCCAGCCGCGCCATGCCGTCCAGATCAGCAGGGCCATCGGCAGCAGGGTGTAGGCCGGCAACAGCAGCAATCCGTAGGTCTTGTCCAGCGGCGGGTCGCCGAAGATCCACAAGCTCAGGATGCAGCAGAAAATGAATCTGCTGCGTCAGCCCAAATCCCACTATCCCGCCTGGGTTTCGCGCGAATCGGAAATTAATGGGAACGTAAACCGCCGCGCTCACCAGGCAGAGCACTCCGGTTCCCATGAGCGCGCTGTTGCGAGAGGTCCGCTGCCGGAGGATGGGATAAAGGGCGGGTATGAAAAGCAGAAACGACTCCTTGTTCCAGGTGCCCAGCGCGGCAATGGGCAGAATCCAAAACCAGTCGAATTTGAGCGCCGCCCACACAGCCAGCGCCATGAGCGCCAGTTCGGGATAGTCGTAGAAGAAGCCGCCCTTGCTCTGAAAATAGGGAAGCAGGAGAATGAAGACGACCGGGGCAAAAACCGCTGCAATCGGATTCAGATCCAGCGCCCGGCAGACCATGTGCATGGCGTACACAGCCAGCAGCGCAAAAAGAAAAGTGGCGAAATAGACGACCAGGTAGCGGAAGAAATAAACCCGATCTCGGGCGATCGGGGAATCGAACATCTCGTCCGGCAACCTGCGGTCCCGGAGTTGCGCGTTGAAGAGCCAGGTCTTCACCGCTTCCGGCGTGGCGCCGTCGATCCAGTTGGCGGCGGTAGGCAGCATCTGCCGATAGATAAAGGGCCTGAACCCGGTTCCATCGAGCATCGCGTCCAGCCGCAGCGGCGCTATAGTCCAAGTGCTCCAATCGTAAAAGTGATATTTTGCGTAGAATCCGTTGAAAGTTGCTGATGCCGTAACGAAAAAAAGAAGGAAGAGGCAGACTCGATAGTAGAGCTTTGAAGAGCGAATCTCAGGATTCATGGCAGCTTTCCACCTCATTGAACAAGCTTGCCCTTCTTCAATGCTACAAAAACGTTGCCGGAGCGACGGAACAAACGTTATGCAATTCGACAAGTTGGGCTTGGAAGAATCAGCCTTGATACTCTCCGCCTTCAGTCCAGATCGCCGGCTGGCGCAGGACGCAATGCCGGATTCCCGGAATTGGGTCTTTTCCGCCTCTGAGTGCGTCTCTAAGCTATGCCTATAGCACTTCTTGTCCGATTCTGCGCCTTTCTACTGCAACATCGTCTACCATAGTATTTTCAACTATTCTGGTTTGGGCTCCGGCATCCTGGCAATTTGATGCGTGCAACCCGTGAACCAGCGAGCCGGTGCAAACCGGACCGGAAGAATTGCCGCTCCGTTCAGGAGTAACCGGTCGCAGGCAAGATGGTAAAAGCGCCCCGGCTCAGGAGCGAGTACCCGTCCTATGATGTGGATTGTCCGGCTTGCGCTGCGGCGGCCTTATACCTTTGCCGTCTTTGCGCTCTTGATTTTGATACTCGGCGTCTTCAGCATTCTGTCGATGCCCACGGATATCTTTCCCAATATAGATATTCCCGTGGTGACGGTGGTATGGAACTACACCGGCCTGTCCGCGCAGGAGATGTCTACCCGCATCATCTTCAATAGCGAGCGGGGCATGACCACCACGGTCAACGACATCGAGCACATCGAGTCGCAGTCGTTCAATGGCATCGGAATCATCAAGATATTCTTCCACCCCCAGGTGAACATCGGAAGCGCCATAGCTCAGGTAACCGCTATCTGCCAGGCGCAGGTGCGCCAACTGCCGCCGGGCACCACTCCGCCCTTCATCATCCAGTACAACGCATCCGCCGTACCGGTGCTGCAGTTGGGACTCTCCGGGGCTGGCTTGAACGAGCAGCAGTTGAACGATCTGGGCCAGAACAATATCCGCACCCAGCTGGCCACCGTCGAGGGAGCGCAAACGCCGTTTCCCTTCGGCGGCAAGATGCGCCAGATCCAGGTGGATATCGACCTTCATGCGCTGCAGGCCAAGGGGCTTTCACCATCAGATGTGGTGAACGCTGTGAACGCGCAGAACCTGATTGTGCCTTCCGGCACGATGAAGATCGATCGGTTCGAGTACGCGGTGGAGACCAACTCCGCGCCCAGCGTGGTGAACGACCTGAATAACCTGCCCATCAAAGCGGTGAATGGGGCGATGATTTATATCCGCGATGTGGCCCATGTGCGCGACGGCAATCCGCCCCAGACCAACATCGTGCGCGTGAACGGCAACCGTGGCGTGTTGATGAATATTCTCAAAACCGGCTCTGCATCCACGCTGGACATTATTGCCGGTATTCGGGAAAAGCTGGACAGCATCAAGGGCCAATTGCCGCCTCAACTGCGCATCAACGCCCTCTCAGACCAGTCGATCTTTGTGCGTGGCGCCATCGACGGCGTGGTCCGCGAGGCCATCATCGCCGCCTGCCTCACCGCCATCATGATCCTGGTCTTCCTGGGCAGTTGGCGCTCCACGGTAATTATCGCGGTCTCCATTCCGCTTTCGATTCTCTGTTCTCTCATCACGCTCTACGCGCTCCACGAGACCATCAACATCATGACCTTGGGAGGGCTGGCGCTGGCCGTCGGCATCCTTGTCGATGACGCCACGGTGGCCATTGAAAATATCAACCGCAGCCTCGAAGACGGCAAGGAACTGGAGCAATCCATTCTGGACGGCTCCGCGCAGATTGCCACCCCGGCCCTGGTTTCCACCCTGGCCATCTGCATCGTCTTCGTGCCCATGTTCTTTCTGAGCGGCGTGGCGCGCTACCTCTTTGTTCCCATGGCCGAGGCCGTGGTCTTTGCCATGCTCGCCAGCTACCTGCTCTCGCGAACGCTGGTGCCCACCATGGCCAAATACCTGCTCCTGGAGCACGACGACGCGGAGGTTGCCAAAAAGCGCGCCAGCCGCAATCCCCTGGTCCAGTTTCAGCTTGCTTTCGAATCCCGCTTTGACAAATCGCGTCACAGCTACTTAAGGCTGCTCACCCTGTGCATGGATCACCCCGCGGTTTTTCTGATGATCTTCCTTGTTTTTGCGGTGGGATCGGTGGTTTTTCTCGCGCCCTCGCTGGGGCAGGACTTCTTCCCTTCTGTCGACGCCGGCCAGTTCAAGATTCACGTGCGCGCCCGCACCGGCACGCGCATTGAGGAGACGGCCCTGCTATGCGACCACATCGACAATACGATTCGCGAGCAGATTCCCGCCAATGAGCTGGTTTCCATCGTCGATAACATCGGCCTGCCTTACTCGGGATTGAATCTCTCTTACTCCACCTCCGCGCCCATCGGCCCGGCTGACGCTGATATCCAGGTGCTGCTCACCAAAGATCACCACCCCACTGCTGCCTACGTCGAGCGTCTGCGTAAAGTGTTGGCACGCCAGTATCCCGGTGTTACTTTTTACGCGCTGCCGGTGGACATTGTGACCCAGATTCTCAACTTCGGTCTCTCGGCGCCGATCGATATTCAGATCGTCGGACCAAACCTCTATGGAAATCGCGCCCTTGCCGAGCGCATGCTCGATGAGGTCCGCTACGTTCCCGGCGCAGCCGACGCACGTATCCAGCAGCCCTTTGACTATCCCAATATGACGGTGAACGTGGACCGCACCCGCGCCCAATCCATCGGCCTGACGCAGCAGAATGTGGCGCAAAGCATCTTGGTGGCCCTTAGCGGCAGCTTTCAGACCACCCCCAACTTCTACCTCGATCCAAAAAGTGGCGTGAGTTATAGCGTGGCCGTCCAGGCCCCGCAATACGGACTCGACTCCGTGGCCGCGCTGAATAGCCTGCCCGTGACCAGTTCGCTCGCGGCGCAACAGGCCGCCAGCTCACAACTAACTGGCGCGCAGGCTACCACAGTTCCCGGAATCACGGCGCCGGTCAATGTTCTGGGCAACCTCGCCTCCATCGTGCCGGGCGAGGAACTGGGCACGGTGAGCCATTACGACGTGCAGCCGGTGCTCGATATCTACTCCAATGTGGATGGAACCGACCTCGGTTCAGTAACCAGGGAAATGGAAAAGATCATCGCCCGCCACCAGAACGATCTGCCGCGCGGCTCTCACTTCATTCTGCGCGGGCAAAGCGAGACCATGAAAAAGTCGTACGTCGGCCTGCTGGGAGGGCTGGTGTTTTCCATCCTGCTCGTCTACTTGCTCATCGTGGTCAACTTCCAGTCATGGCTCGATCCATTCATCATCATTTCAGCGTTGCCGGCGGCGCTCGCGGGCATCGTCTGGTTCCTCTTCCTCACCAATACACGGCTCAGCGTGCCCGCGCTTACCGGGGCCATCATGTGCATGGGCGTAGCCACGGCCAATTCCATCCTGGTGGTAAGCTTTGCCCGCGAGCAGTTGGAGATTCTGGTGGGCGATGCCCGCCAGGCCGCACTAAACGCCGGTTTTGTCCGCCTGCGTCCGGTGGTGATGACCGCGCTGGCCATGATCCTCGGCATGGCGCCCATGGCGCTGGGACTGGGCGAAGGCGGCGAGCAGAATGCCCCGCTGGGCCGCGCCGTGATTGGCGGGCTGCTGCTGGCCACCGTGGCCACCCTGTTCTTTGTTCCCGCATTTTTCTCTCTGGTCCACGGCTGGCTCGAAGACCGCGGCAAGATGGCGCGCAGCACTGCAAGACCTGGATCTCTAGACGAATTTGACGATCTATCGGAGTAACTTTCTTATGACGAACGAATCCAATCCGTTCCAGCAACCGGCCCCTCATACGGATCACGATCGCTCAACCGCGCCCGAGCAGAAGTCGATCTCGCCACGGCATGCCCTCATGGGCGTAGTCGTGGTGCTCATCGTGGCCGCGCTGCTGGCGGGCTCGGGGATACTCAGCCGCATTCATGCCGATAAAGCGCTGGCCGCGCGCACTACGGAATTGGCCGCACCAACAGTCATCGCCGTCGCCCCCAGGCAAGGCGCGCCGGTAGACAACTTTGTGCTCCCCGGCAACGTGACCGCATGGACTGATTCGCCCATCTACGCGCGCACTTCCGGCTACCTTACCCATTGGTACTTCGATATCGGTGCCCGCGTGAAAAAAGGCGCTCTGCTGGCCGAAATCTCCACTCCTGAGATCGATCAGCAACTGAACCAGGCCAAGGCCGATTTGAATACCGCCCAGGCCAATGCCAACAACGCCCACATTCAGGCCGACCGCTACTCCGGGCTGGTCAAGTCCGATGCCGTCTCTCAACAGGACACCGATACTTTCGTAAACCAGGCTGCGGCCACCGCGGCCACCGTCAAATCCGCACAGGCCAACGTGCAACGCCTCACCGAACTGCAATCTTTTGAGAAGGTCTACGCTCCCTTTGACGGCGTGGTTACCGCGCGCAACATCGATACCGGCCAGTTGATTGATGCCGGCGCGGGTAAGGAACTCTTCCACGTGCAGGCAATTAAAACCCTGCGCGTCTACGCCAACCTGCCGCAGATTTATTCGCAAAACGTAAAGCGCGGCTCCAAAATCGACCTCACCTTTGCCGAGCACGCGGGCAAAATCTATCAGGGAACCCTGGCCCGCACCGCCGATGCCATCGATCCGGTCAGCCGCACTCTGCTTGTCGAAGTCGACGTGGATAACCACGCCGGCGAATTGCTGCCCGGCTCGCTCGCCCAGGTCCACTTCAAGACCCCGCCCGCCGGCCCCACCTTCATCGTGCCTGCCTCGGTGCTCATCTTCCGCAGAGAAGGCCTGCGCATAGGCACTGTGATCAACGGCAACGTCGCGCATCTGGTTCCGGTCGTCATCGCCGAAGATGACGGGGCCAACGTGCAGATCGTCTCCGGCCTCAGCGCCACCGACCAGGTAATTCAGGACCCGCCCGACTCGCTCATCGAAGGCGAAAAGATCCACGTAGTCAGCCCCGGCAGCCAAACCAACGCGGGAGGCAAGTAGCGATGCCAACGCCTCATGCTGCAGAAAAACTCGATCCGGAGGGAGGCGGGGGTTTCAACCCCCGCATAACGCCCACAAAATCGAAGTGGGCTTTAGCCCCGGAAACACGTCCTCCGAGTCACCACGTCGGCGCCTCGTGCCCCATCCTTGCAACTTTTTTTTGTCGCAAGGGTGGGAAACCTCGACTCTCAACCCTCCAGGCTTTTCTGTCTCTCGCCGCCCTTATCGCTCTCACCGCCTGCAAACCCGTAGGCCCCGATTACAATCGCCCCGGCTTTGAAGCCCCCGCAACCTACAAAGAAATCGGCGCATCCACAGCCATCGTCCCTCCGCCCAGCCCCGCCGGAGGCGGCTGGCAAAAGGCAAACCCCTCTGACGGAATGCTGCGCGGTAAATGGTGGGAGATCTACCAGGACCCGCAGCTCAACCAGCTGGAAGAACAAATCAGCCCCAACGGCCACCCCAATAACCAGGCACTCCGCCAGGCCATGGAGACCTATCTTGCCGCCCGCGACCAGATCAAGGTTGCACGGTCCTCTCTTTACCCCACGCTCTCCGCCGGGCCCTCCGCCTCGCGCAACCAGGTCTCAATCAATCAGCCGCTCTTTAACAAGACTTCAAACCCCACCTACAGCGACTACGAGATCACCGGCCAGGCAAGTTGGGAGCCGGATTTCTTCGGCCGCATCCGCCGCACCGTCGAAGCCGCCCGAGAAACCGCCGAGGCCAGCGCCGCGCAGATGGCCGTCGTTGACCTCAGCCTTCACGCCGAAATGGCGTCCGACTACTTCCAGCTCCGCGGCCTCGATTCCGAAACCAAACTGCTCAATGCCACCGTAGCCGATCTCGAGCACCAGCTCGACCTCACCCAGCGCCGTCTCTCCGGCGGAGTAGCCACCGATGTAGACGTAGCCCAGGCCCGCACGCAACTCGAAACCGTGCGTGCCCAACTCATTGACGTAGGCGTAGCGCGCGCCCAATACGAGCACGCCATCGGCACCATCGCCAATCGCAAACTCGCCGACTTCAGCATTCCCCCCGCGCCGCTCGACGAGCCCAAAAATATCGCGCTGCCCAAAATCCCCACCGGCGTGCCTTCGCAACTTCTTGAGCGCCGTCCCGACGTAGCCAACGCCGAGCGCCTCGCCGCCGCCGCCAACGCGCAAATCGGCATTGCCATCAGCGCATACTATCCCACCATCACTATCGGCGGCACAGGCGGCTTTCAAAGCACCGACCTCGGCACATTGATTCAGGGTCCCAGCGCCCTCTGGTTGCTCGGAGCCCAGGCCACCGAGCTGCTCTTCGACGCCGGCCAGCGCCACGCCCTCACTGATCAGTCCCGCCACACCTACGAAGCCCAGGCCGCCGCCTATAGAAACACAATCTTTCAAGCCTTCAACGACGTAGAAGACCAGCTCTCCAGCCTCAGAATCCTCGAGCAGGAATCGACCGTAGAAGACCGTGCCGTAGCCTCAGCCCAGCACTCATTCGGTCTCTCGAACCAGCGCTACAAAGGCGGCGTCACCAGCTACCTTGAAGTCCTCACCGCGGAAACCACTCTCATCCAGAACCAGCGCACCGCCATCGATCTCCGCACTCGGCAATTTGTTTCAAGCGTAGGCCTGATCCGCTCTCTAGGCGGAAGCTGGGACACAACCCAGTTGCCAAAATAACAAAGATCGGAGATCAGTAGCGCCGGCCTCCTGGCCGGCTGTAGCGTGGACCTCCCGGTCCACGCTCACTCAAGCCTTCATGAGGACTGCTCTATGTGAATGCTTTCTTCCAATCAGACAAACTGCCATCCCCTCACCCTCCCTTGCAATTCCGCACCAACTAGCTTCTAATTCCGTTCGAATGGAAGCACCCGAACAGCCCGTCCCCACACCCCGCGCGAATCACCCCGCCGCCGCAGCATCCCTCGCGCTCATAGGCTTCAGCGCCGTAATCGGCCAGATCGTTCTCATGCGCGAGCTGATCGTCGTCTTCAACGGCAACGAAATGTCGTTAGGCATCCTCCTGGCCACATGGCTCTTCTGGACCGCCGCCGGCAGCAGCCTGTGCAGCCTCTTCAAGCTCGACAAAACCACTGCCCGCCGCGCAGTCGCCGCCCTCGAATCCCTGCTAGCCCTCACCCTGCCGCCCACGATCTGGGTCCTCCGCGCCTCAAAGTCCATCTTCCAAACCGTCCCCGGCGAGCTAGTCGGCCCCGCGCCCATGCTGCTCGCCTCCTTCATCTGTCTCAGTCTCTTCTGCCTGCTTTCCGGCGCCCTTTTCGTAGCCGCCGCCCGCATGCTTGAAATCGAGCGCGCCGTCTCCCCGCGCATCGCCGCCGCCTCGGCTTATCTTCTTGAAGCCGCCGGCTCCGGCATCGGAGGAATCCTCGCCAGCCTCATCCTGCTCCGCTACCTCGACTCCTTCCAGATCGCATTCATCGTCTCCCTGCTCAACCTCTTCATGGTCGCCGTCCTCATCGCCCCGTGCCCCATCCCTTTTGTCATCCTGAGCGGGTGCCCCATCCTTGCGACTTTCTTTTGTCGCAAGGGTGGGAAACCACAACCCTCAACCGTCCGGCCTTTTCTATCTCTTGCCGCCCTCGCCTCAGCAACCCTCCTCACAATTTTTCTCATCGTCTACGCAGCCCCGCTGATCAATATCCAGTCGCAACAGCGCCTCTGGCAAGGCGTCCATCTCGTAGCCACGCGCGACTCCATCTACGGCAATCTCGCCGTCACTCAAACCGGCCCCATCCGCAGCATCTATTCGAACGGCGTCCTCCTAGCCAATGCCCCCGACGAAGCCGCCGCCGAAGAAGCCGTTCACTACGCGCTTCTCGAGCACCCCGCGCCCAAAAATATTCTCCTCATCGGCGGCGGCGTCAACGGCAGCGTAGCCCAGGCGCTCCGTCATCCCACCGTCCAGCGCATCGATTCCGTCGAGCTCGACCCCGCCCTCATCGCCATCGCCCGCCAGTTCTTTCCCGCGCAGCCGTCCAACTCCGACCCCCGCGTCCGCATCCACTTCTCCGACGGCCGTCACTACCTCAAGACCTCCGCCGCCGCATACGACGCCATCATCCTCAACGTCCCCGACCCGCAAAACGCGCAGTTGAACCGCTTCTATACAGTCGAGTTCTTCCGTTCCGCTCGCGCCCACCTCGCCCCCGGCGGCCTGCTGGCCCTCGAACTGCGCTCATCTGAAGAAACCATCTCGCCCGACCTCGCCGAATTCCTCCGCTGCATCCAGCGCACCCTCAGCGAAGTCTTCCCCTACGTAGTCGCCATCCCCGGCGACACCATCCACTTCTTCGCCGCCGTCGAACCCAACGTCCTCACCAGCGACCCCAAAATCCTCATCGCCCGCCTGCATCAGCGAAACCTCCGCACGCAGTACGTGAGCGAATACTTCATCCCCTACCGCATGATGCCCGACCGCATGGAGCAAGTTCAGCAGCAACTCCAGCCGCTGACCTCGACCCCGGTGAATCGCGACTTCGCCCCCATCGCCTATTACTTCGACGTCGTGCTCTGGAGCGCGCAGTTCAAATCGAGTTACTCCGGCCTCTTCCGCGCTGCCGCCGAGATTCCATTCACCCGCATCCTCACCGCGCTCCTCATCGTCCTGGTACCGGCTGTCATTCTGAGCGCAAGGGGCCCCAGGCGTTTTCTTCAGCCTGGGGGTGGTAAGCGAAGAATCTGCGGTTGTTTCCATCGCCCCCGTTCCGCCGCCGCCTCCTGCGCCGCCGCAACCGGCTTCACGCTCATCGCCCTCGAAATCTTCCTGCTCCTCGCCTTCCAATCCATCTACGGTTACGTCTACCACCAACTCGCCATCCTCATCGGCCTCTCCATGGCAGGCATCGCCCTCGGAAGCTGGCTCGCCCTGCGCCGCATTCGTCTGCACCCCGGCCCGCCCCATCTCACCATGGCAATCACGCAACTCCTGTTAGCCCTCGCCTGCCCCGCACTGCTCCTGGCGGTAAGCCTGCTCCAGAACTTCACCGGAAGCGCAACCACCTGGCTCGCAGCCCAACTGGTTCTCCCGTCATTAGCGGCACTCTCAGGAATCTTAGGCGGCTATCAGTTCCCCATCGCAGCAGAGATCTACCTCCACGACCGCGCCGTCCGTTCAGGACTAGGTACGCTCTATGCCCTCGATCTGCTAGGCGGATGCGTAGGCGCGCTCCTGCTGAGCACTTATCTACTTCCCGTTTTCGGCTTCTGGAAAACCGCCTGGCTCTGCGCAGCCATCAACCTGGCGCCTGCACTGCTTGCGGCGAGAATGGGGCTGGAGCGCTCCGTAAGCCTGGAGTAACCCGAAATCGGAATGTGGAGTATACTGTGGAATAAGGTCGACATATGGAAACCGTCCAAATCGTTCTCGACAAAAATTTGCTGCGCGCCGCCGACCAGGCTGCTCGACGAGCAAAACAGAATCGTTCCGTCCTGGTGCGCGAAGCGCTGCGGGAACATCTGCGCAGGTTAGAGGTGCGCGCGTTGGAAGAACGCGACCGGGAGGGTTACTCGCGGCAACCGCAGGCGCGGGATGAATTCCGCCTCTGGGAAGCTGAGTCGGCATGGCCGGAGGAATAGTCCGCGGGGATGTTCGCCTCTACAACTTTGCCCCGCCCGATAAGAAGAGGCCGGTGGTCGTGCTCACGCGTTCCAGTTCCATCGCCTATCTCTCCACGGTGACCGTCGCGCCCATTACGTCCGCAATTCGCGGCGTGCCTTCCGAGGTTGTCTTGAACGAAGAAGATGGCATGAAGGCCCCCTGCGCGGTGAACCTGCACAATGCGATCACCGTCCCCCAGGATCGATTGGGCAAGCGCGTAGCCCAACTGAGTTCCCATCGAATGAGCCAGATCTGCGCCGCTTTGCGCTTCTCTCTGGGCTGCGACCTCGGTCATTCCTAGCCAAGGGAGGACGGCTTAACACTATGCGTATCCATGGCGCAGGCGCGCTTTTGCTAAGTATTTACCTAATTCCCGTCTTCGGCTTCTGGAAAACCGCCTGGCTCTGCGCAGTCATCAATTTGGTGTCTGTGCCGGTTGCAGCGCGGGCAAGTCTAGAAGAGAAGTGAATGGGGAGATAGCGGAAGTTCGATAGGGTTGCAGTTTCCGGTTTGCCGGTAATTCACCCGCTACGAGGAAAATGCGCCGTCGATTCACCGATGCCCCTAGGCTCGACAGATCGGGAAGCAGCGGTATGCGCGAGGGAATCAAAGGAATGCTCGAACTTTTGCTGGGCCGCCAGCGGAGACTATCCGGTGACTTTTGCAACGAACTGGCGCGCAGCGGACAGCTCAGGGTCATTTCGGAGATCCTTGCGTAGAGCCTCGGTGACCCACGAGGGGCCGTGCGCCCCGGCGGTTTTCACGAATTGCTCTAGCTCCCCCACTGGAACAATGAAGATGCCGATTTCCTCGAGCGCGTTTTTGAGCCTTCCGGCAGCTTCGCTCGCTTGACCGCTTGGGATGAATTGGAAACCGATCGATTTCGCAACCGACCATGCAGAAGATCGCTGAAGTACGCTCCGAATCTGCTTCTTCGCAGAATCGGGAAAAAGATTCTGAGGGGCTTGTGAGAGGATGCTTTTGATCTCTGCCTTTGCCGCTTCTGGTGGCAATTCTGGTTTCATTGAGTCGATTGCAGATTTTACCGCTTTCCAGTCGTTCTTGAATTTCGGCCAATCGCCGCCTGCCGCCTCGACGATTCTCTTCAACGGCTCCTCATCGCTGAGGACATCAAAATCAACGACCACCGAGGTGGGTACTTCCAGACGATTCAGTGACCGGAGTACCAATGGCACTCGCGCCTTGCCACCGCAGTGCGTAAACATGATGTCAGGTCGGCGCTGATCACGATTTGATTCGGCGATTGCATCCATTACTGCCGAGTAGAACCGGCAGTCTGCGTCGCCCTCACACACGAGCGCGCGATCATGGAATAAGCCGTCAAGAATGTTTGAGTACCGCAAGAGGGGGTCATTCCAAATCTGAGCGATCTCACCATTTTTCAGCTGGCGGGCTACATTTTTATCCCCGTCACGCCGCAGCCGGATCACTCGCACCCGCGAGTCGCTCGAATCTAGCAGACCGCGAAGGGCATCGCCGCTGTGTGTGGCGATGAACAACTGGCATTTCCGATCGATTTGCGATGCCAGAACCTTGCCGAGATGCCGCGCCTGTGGAGGGTGGAGGAATGCCTCAGGCTCGTCGACGAGCAGAACCGATTCAGAACCGACAAGGGTGTATAGAAGGACCCCGAGGAAACTCCTCATTCCATCACCTTGGGTATGGATACCGGGGAGCTTGTCAATTTCGTGCACATACTCCAGACTGAAGCGGTCGTGCGGCGAATTCATCTTTGGCAGTGAGCCCATTACAATGGGAACCTCTCTGCCCGAATTTCTGTGGACGGCGAGCTCCTCCCCAAACGCGCGCTTGAAATACTCGCTTACTCGTGTTTCGGTTCGCTCGTCCCACTGCATGACATGAATTGGGTGCTCAGCGGGCTCGCGTGCAACTGCTATGCTCGCCGGAGGATTTGCGGCCTTTAGGCGCTGCTCCGACGAGAGAAGCAAGCAAAAGAAACGCGTAAGCTTTCCTAACCCTTTTTTCTCTTTCCAATTGCTCTTGGCGTCAAAGTCGGTAACCGTCTTGTCGTATGTCTCGAACTCCATGTATGAGGGGGATGGCCGATTGAATTTGGTTGTGCCCCGGAGCCACTCCATAAGGTCGGTTTCGCTGCCTTCCTGGCGATATGTTAATGCGTCCAATACGTGCGACTCAGACTGGCTATCGGAGAGTTTATTCCTAATTCCTCTAAGAGTTTCACTTTTGCCGCAGTTGTTGGGTCCGACGATAATTACGACATCGTTATCGGAGAAGTTGAATTCGCTACCGTCGCTAAACTTCGCTGACTCAACCCAAATGCGTGGCTTCAAAGTATTCCCCCAATTCGCTCCTGCGACGCGAAACCCTGACAATCTTGGAATCGGAGCGGGATTCAGATCGTCTGGGGTTGCCTAGATGATATAGACGGCGTTGCTGAATGGGCAAGAGTCAAGCCGGGCCCAGCTCGGTCGACTAGGTCAGCTCGGGCGCAAAGTGCCAGTCTTTGCATACAAGCCAGAGCGAGAATAAACCGATCCGTGAGTCCGATATCCGGTCTTGGATGTAATGTCGCCAATCATGACATTACACATTACCGAAAGCCCCTACGACTTATGCTCCCCAAACACCACCGCCGTAAACATGAAGATGTCGGTATCCTCATCCTTCCAGCAACCGGTCGCCATGCCCGCCTTGCGGCAGGTCTGCTCAAGAAACGTCTGCCGGTCCCATCCCTGTTCCACCGGAACCTGCGGAAGCAGCAGCCCCTCGCTGCCGCCGTTCTTCATCAGCAAGCCGTGCTGTCCGACCTTGATCTCCTCAATATCGGTAACCCGCCGCAAAGGCGAGAGCACTGAGATTTCGTATTCTAGCTTCGGCAACTCCGCCGCTGATACCCGCTGAAACCGCGGATCCTGCAGCGCGGCCAGCGTAGCCGTATCGCGCACCGTCATATAGAGAGGCTTCTTCGCCGACGTATACCCGATGCACCCCCGCAGTTGCCCCGCTTCTTTCAGCGTAGTGAACGCGCCGCGCTCCTGGTTCAGAATTTCGTCCGCACTCGCGTCCGGCGCATACGGCTCGTTGACTTCTACTGCGTACTCCACTGATTTGCGCGCCAGTGCCAGCAGCTCGGCCTTCTCCTTATCGGTAAGCGAGAATGGCGTCTCCGCCGCCTTTTCGTGATGCGTCTTCACAAACACATCGGCGCTGTAGCCCACCACGCGCGACTTGTCGCCGGTCACATCGCCGGAGTTGGCATACTTCAGCACCCGTGCCTGGTTCGCTCCCATGCGCTCGGCATAAATCATCGCCGCCACAATCGGCGCGCCGCCGCAAGCCTCCCACACCCGCGTCTGAAAGTTCTGCGACATGCTGAAGTAGTCCCACGCCTGCAGCGCATTCAGCGTCTTGTGGTCGATCGTCACCGCCTCGGCGTAAGGATGATAATGCGACAGATCAGAGCTGGCCAGCACCAGCGTATCTCCATTTTTTCCTTCGGCCTTAATCAGCTTCGCCAGCGCCACTCCCAGCGCCCGGCTGCTCTCGTAACTCTGGTCTCCCATGTCGATGGGCACCAGTTTAAAATCCCCCAGCACCCGTTGCAGCCACGGCAACTCCACCTCGATGGCATGCTCCGCGCCCGCCGAGGTAGCATCGTGACCCCTGCCCGGAAAGCTTCATGGTCGAGCTCATCTTCACCAGCCTAGCGGCAAAGTCCTTGTCCACCTGCACATTTCCCAGCGGCGTCGCATAAGCATCGCCGTCATAGACCGAGGTGAAATCGAAGCTCTCGTGATGCGACGGCGCAATCACCACCACGCGCGCATACTTCCGCCCTTTCAGCGCCGCGTAAGTGTACGCAGCCACCGGCCCTGAGTACTGATAACCGGCATGCGGCGCGACGACAGAGAAGATAGTATCCGTGATCGGCGGCTGCGCTGCTTTCGCCAGCATATCGTCGATCATGGCCGTGAGTTCTTTAGGATCGGCCGGATAAAAACTGCCGGCGACTCCCGCGGGTCTAACCTTCTGTTGGTCTTGCTGATCTCCGGCGCGAACATGCTGCAATGGAGCAACCGCCATAAGCGCGACAACTTGAGCTGCCACCCAATACATTTTGGTACTCCTCGTGAACTTCATTTGCCAACCCCCATAGTGAGTCCGTTTGAAGGGTACGGGCTTCAGCCCGTACTTGAATCAAGCAAAATGATGCGGGCTTTAGCCCCTGAGGGAATGATTCTTTCAAAATTATCCATTATTCTTGCCTCCTCACGCGTGCCAGACGCCTGGGATCGGGTGCTGGCAAAACGGGCAACGATTCTTGCGGATCAGCACCTCGCTTCGCCGTAAACCCCACGCGCTCCACCACCATTTTGCGGCACTGCGGGCAATAAGTGTTCTGCGCGGGATGCCCCGGCACATTCCCAATGTAAACGTAATGCAGCCCCTCCGCGTCGGCAATCGCCTTGGCGCGTTCCAGCGTCTCCACCGGCGTGATAGGTAGATTCTTCAGCAGATATTGCGGATGAAACTGGGTAAAATGCAGCGGCACATCCGTGCCCAGATTATTTTTGACCCACTGCGCCAGCCCGCGCAGTTCCTCATCGCCGTCGTTCATCCCCGGCAACACCAGGTAAACGATCTCCGTCCACTTGCCCATTTTTTTGAGCGTTACCAGCGACTCCAGCACCGGCTTCAACTGCCCCGTCACCACGTCCCTGTAATACTTCTCGCTGAACGCCTTCAGATCGATCTTCACCGCATCCATCTTTCCATAGGCCTGCTGGAGCGAATCATGCTGCATATATCCGTTCGAAACCACAATGCTGCGCACGCCCGCTTCGTGCCCCGCATCGGCCACATCCATCAGAAACTCCGAGAAGATCACCGGCTCGCTATAGGTATAGGCGATCGTCGGACAGTCATATTGCTTCGCCATCTCAGCCACACGCTTGGGCGGCGCATACTCCGCGGGAATCTGCTCGGGCCGCGACTGCGAAATATCCCAGTTTTGGCAGAATTTGCAGTTCACATTGCAGCCCGCCGTGGCTATGGAGAAAGCCGTCGTTCCCGGCAGATAGTGGAAGAGCGGCTTCTTCTCCACGGGATCGACATGCGCCGCGCACACCCGCGAGTGCACCAGCGAGTAGTAAGTTCCTCCGCGATTCTCGCGCACGCCGCAGTAGCCGCGTTCCTTGTCGCCCACTACGCACTCGCGCGGGCACAGCTTGCACTTGATCTTCCGGTTCTGCTGCTTCTGGTAGAACTTCGCTTCCACAACAAACTGCGAATCGTCCTGCCTCTGCTGTCCGCCGCCGGAAGAAATTGCTCCCGCCGGCTCAGCAAATTCGCCCAGCCCCAGCGCCGCACCCGAAGCCAGTGCACACTTCAAGAACGAACGGCGATCGAATGCTCTCCGTTCTCCGCCGAACGCTGAACCTTCGCCTTCCCGCATCATCAATTCACAGAACATATCGAACCTCCCACTCACGCTCCCAACTAAACTTCCATCGTCGAGATGCGTTTCGGATCGTTCGTGCCCAACCGATGCTCTTTGTCGGCTGCCGTTCGAATATAGTGTGGCGCCCGCTCCTCGCCTTCGAGCGTCTTCAGTCCTTTTTCCGCCCGCTTCCGCTCGATGAGCTGCCAGCCCGTATAATCCAGTGCAACCGGATCACGCGAAACCAGCAAGCCGTTGTAATGCCAACTGTGTTCCGGCTTGAATCCCGGCCCGCCATCGTACATCGCCGTCGTCGCATCGCAAATCGTCAATCGCATCCGCGTCCGAATCTCCGGCAGCATATTCAAATCCGCAATATATGGATTGCATCCATTCGGATGGTACTTATTCGGATTATGAATCACTCCATACATATTCTTCATCGCGATAGTGACTCCGGCGCCGTCATGATCTTTCAGCACCGGTATATTGATCAGCAAATTCGAGCGCTGGGTCAGAATCTTCGACAGCCTGCTTCCCACGCTTCCATACGCAACCAGCTCCTGCTCGTAATCCACCCGGTCGGTGCCGAAGCACTGCACCCCTTTTCCATCCGTCGCAATATGGAACCCGGCGCGCTCCAGTTCTTCCGTCTCCCGGTCCCACACCACAATAGCGTTGGCCTGGATTCCCGCCTCCTGCAACCGCTCACAAATCGCTTCCACAAGCAGCAGATTGCTTGAGATTCCGCGCCCTCCCAGCGTATTCACCTTCAATCCCACCAATTCGCTTGGGCGGACCAGCATCTTCCAGGCCTCACTCGCATGATCGTAGTCGAAGAGCGCCTGCACAGCGCGATCGAGGAGCGCCAGCATCCGTTTTGAGTCAACACTGGAGTTTGGCGTGTAACCCGTGCCGCGCAACAAGGCATCGCGCGCAATCACAACTTTTGATTTCGCGGTCGCACCCTGCTCCGCCGCTAGCAGACTCACGCCCCCGCCAGCGCGCAAAGCCGCCGCTCCCATAAGCGCACGTTGAAGAAAATCCCGCCGGCTTGCGCTGTGAATTGAGTTCATGAGGGGTCTCCGCTGAGCCTATGATCGGCAGCGAGCGCCAGGCTATAAACAATTCGTACTGCAATCCTTGCTGCCCCGGTGTGACGGCTGGCACCTATAGCAACTATTGTCGTCCTGTCTTTGCCCAGGCTGCAAATATAAGCACCTAGTTGAAGGGTTGAATAACTTAAGTAAATCAACAAGTTATAGCCTTAAGTACGCATTATCGACTCCGCACCACTGACTTCAACCATGCCTCACACGCCGGAATGCGTCACACAGACCCAATAGCCTTGATCTTGTTGGCAATATCGACGGTCAGAACCTCAGCTTCAGCAGGAAACAACCTGCGCTCCCGGGCGGGAAGTTCCGCCAGCAGATCAGGATACCGGGACGCCTCACAGCCCTCGAAGGCTGGAAAGCCGGCCGCGTCGGCCATTCTGCAGCTCACCTTGATCAACTCCGCCACATCCCACTCGCTCTCCTTCATCCTGGAGGAATGATGCTCAAAGACCACCGCTTCAAAGTCGGGAGGCAGCTTCCAATCCGAAATAAGATGGTGCCCAATTCCGCAATGATCCATCCCAAACAAATTCCGCTCGCACTCAAGGATGCTTTCGCCCGATCCTTTATGCGTCTGCAAAAGCGCGGCGTACTCTTTGGGGCGCACTGTGGCCAGGGCCAATCGGCCGATATCGTGCAACATCCCCGAGGTGTACGCAATATCTTTGTCCATAAACCCCGCTGAAGCCAGCTGCTCGGCGATCAGCGCACAGGCCAGGTTGTGGCGCCAGATAATCTGCATGGCCGGATGGTTCAGAGCTTTGCCCATATAGGTTCTGACGGCCACGGTCAGGCACATCCCCTGCAGATTATTGATTCCCAGCACCGCAATCGCCTGCAGAATGCTGCTGGCCGGGAACCGAGGCGCATACAAAAGCGAATTCGCGATCGTCAACACCTCGCTGGCAAAAGCCATATCAGAGGAGATCAGGTTGCTCATCTGGTGCAACTGCACGTTTTCCTTATTCGCCAACTGAAGCACGCGAATGGCGACCTGGGGAAACGGCGGAAGACGCAGATGAACCCAGCTCACATTCACCACTTCGGGCCGCCGGCTCTCGATCTGCGCCATTTTTCTCTCCACTGGTTCAGGCATGGCTGCCGTGATGGCGCGGCTCGGCCGATTTTCTCAGTCCGGCACAATCAAGCCTCGCTTTGGCATCCCCTGTGCTGTCCATTTCGGCAGGAAAGGTGCTTTTCATGAGTAGGAACCGCATATGGGCAGGAGTCGGGCATGAAAGCGGTATCAACGGCCGACACATGGCTCAAAAAGCACATGAAGCAAAGCTTTGAAAGGGCAGGACTAATGAGTCGATATTTTGAAAGGGCCCGACTTTACAGCTTGCGGAAAAAGTCGTTCATTTTTCGATTCCGAGTCGCACCGTTGAGTTTTTTCACTTCAAATCGGTTGTACTGCTGTTGATTTGCTCCTCTGGAGATCCGATTTTGCGGCCTCCAGAGACACCTATCCCCCGGACTTACTGCGCCGGAATCAGCTTCTGCATGCGCAGCAGGTTGTGCGCTGTGGCAACCAGGCTAAACAGCCAGTCGACTCGTGCCCTGCCGCGCAGTTTTACCTGCCGGACGGCCCGATCTTGCTTGGCCCAGCCGAACACCTTCTCCACCAGCTTCCGCTTCCTCTGGCTGATGGCAAATCCTTCGCTGTTGCGTTCTTCTCCGGTAAGCCAGTTGGGCCATTTCGGATTGGGCGCGTATTCGGCTACATGCGGCCTGATGCGGCGGGCGCGCAACTGACCAACAAACTGCTCCTCTTGATAACTCTTGTCGGCGCCCAGCGTGCTCACCACGGCGCGTTTCAGCTTGTCCACCATCACCAATGCAGCCTCCCGTTCCGCCGTCTTGCTGGACTGCGTCACCATCGCTGCTACCACCAGTCCGTTGCGGTTCTCCGTCAGCACATGGCCCAGGTAGCTGGGCACCGCTACCGCCGCCCCGCTCTTCTTATACAAACGCGCCTCCGGGTCGGTGGCTGACTCATGCGTGTCGCGCAGCAGCTTGCGGCCTCGCGTTCCCGTGCCCCGGCTGGGCGGATCGGGCTTCTCCCGGAAGCTGCGACGGCTGGCCCAGGCCTGAATCAAAGTACCGTCCACGGTGAAATGCTCCTCGCTTAAAAGCTGATGCGCACGCGCCTGTTCCACCACCGCCAGCAACAACTGTTCGGCAACCTCGCCCTCAATCAGACGCTCGCGGTTCTTGGTAAATACCGTCACATCCCACACCGGGTCGTCGATGTTGAGTCCCACAAACCAGCGGAAAAGAAGGTTGTAGTCCAACTGCTCCATCAGTTGCCGCTCCGACCGCACCGAATACAGTACCTGCAATAACTGCGCCCGTATCAGCTTCTCCGGAGCAATCGACGGCCGCCCGCGCCGCGCGTACAGCTGTTGGAACTCGGAGTCCAACTCCCGCAATGCTGCATCGCTCATCTGCCGGATGGCACGTAATGGATGATCCTTCGGCACTCGCTGTTCAAGGCCGATGTAGCTGAATACCGCTTCCTGTTGCTCGTCATTTCCGCGCATGACTAATACATACCGTATCGCCCTGTGGAAACCATCGTGCCTTATCCGGTTCACCAGCCTTTTTTCCGCAACCTGTGAAGTCGTGCCGCAAATACGTAGAAAATTAACGCGGGGCTTTAGCCCCTGAGGGAATGCCTGCTTAAGTAGACTGACTGAATCGGAAATCCTCTATGCCTCACTGCGCCGTCCAGATCTTTCCGTCCCCGCTCACCCAGGTTAGATTTTTATCATTCCGCAGCTCGAAGACCTCGGGCTGCGGAGACGGAGGCACTGCGGCGCCGCCGGCGGGGGCAACGGCGAATGTCCCTCCGTTCAAAGGTTGGAGGAGGATCACGTCCACAGCGCGTCCACTCCACTGTTGGGCAACAGATTCCCAATGGCTTCCTGAGTCCTTACTAAGAAACAGCGCTCCGGCCTGGTCGATTGCCAGCGTGCGATTCTCCGCCGTCGCAGTGGAAACAGCCGTCAAGCCGCTGGGCAGCGCCGCAGGTTTCGCCTCGGGAGCAGCCTCAAACTGAATGGCAGGCATGTGTCCGCCGGCATCAAAACTGCTCTGCGGCATAACATTCTTTTTAGGCTGCGAAGTTGAACCCCCACCCGAGCCGACATACCGTGCCCCCGCCTTGCGGCTGGCCTGGTCGCGCTCCACCATCTCATCCATCTTTACTTTGGGTGCATAGGCAGCCGTGGTATTGCTCGAATACAATGCGCCCACGCTTTGTGTTCGCTGCGCTCCGGGCATCGGCTCCGGCTTGTATTCGTTCATGCCTACAACCTGCCCCTTCGATCCTGCCAACGTCACGGTTTCCGGTGGTTCAACCATCGGCGGCGCTGCTGCCATTGTTACTGCTTCGTTTGCGGCTGCCGGTGGAGGCACATCCGCTGCTGAACTCGATCGAGAAACCCCGGCCATCGGAACTGATTCAAACTTGCTTTCTCTTGGCTTCTCCACAAAAGGGGAGACTGGCGCTTGCGCTTTTCCCGCAATGACTCGTTCTTTCGGGGCAGGTTTCGCAACGCTTTCCTGCTCTTGCGGAGCAATTTGAGGCACGGCCCTGGCCATTTCCGTGCCCGTTTCCTCATGCCGTCCTTGAACCAGAAAAGCCAGCCCAACCACAGACGCAAGCGCAGCTGCCGGAATCCATGCCAGCCGCCAGTCAGTCAGCCATAACCAGCTTCTCCCTGTGGACCGAGCAGCCGGAGTCGCCGCAATTTCCATTTCCGCAACTGCCTGTTGAGCAAGAAAAATCACCTGCCGGCAGCGGCTGCACTCGGCAAGATGGGCCACAATCTGCCCACGTTCCCGCTCCGGCAAAGCCCGCTCCGCAAAAGCGTTAAGGCTCTCCACGTCGGGATGAGAATCGAGTTGAGAGGTCGAATTCATGATGCAGCCTTCTCTTGGAACGCTTCCGATTGCGAATATTGCAGCAATTTCTTCAGATTCAAATCAAGGTCGCGCGGATCGGCCCCCAGCGCCTCCTCAGCAGCCCGCCTGCTCAGCCCGGTATCCTGCAGATTCCTGAGCACCTGCTTCCTCAGCCCGTCCGTCACGCGTCTTAATCTACGACTGATCGTCGCCTCATGCACGCCCAGCACCTTGGCAATCTCCAGCAGCGTCCGCCCGTCAAGATAGTATGCGGCCAGCAGAAACCGCTCCTCCGCCTCCTGCCGCCCCAGAGCCTCTTCTATCGCTTTGCCCAGCACCCAAATCTCGTCCGCCGCCGCTGTCGGGACCGGATCCATCGCCGGAGTGTCAAATTCCTCCAGCGCCTGTTCCCGATGGCTCCGCCTGTGATGATCCACAAACCGCTGCGCCAGCGTAGTCCTGAGCCAGCCAATCAGAGATCCCCTTCCCCGGTAAGATTCAAGCGGGCAGCGCCGTTTTCCATCCCGCTCCGTCAACCCGTAAAGCTCCGCATAAAGCTGATCGGCCAGCTCGCTGCCCAGCGTCTCGCTGCCGGTAATCGCAATCGCGGCCCTCAGCAGCGTTTGCCGGTATAGCGCAACAAACCGCTCCCAAGCGCGCTCGTTGCCGTTCGCGCAAGCCCGTGCCAGCACCAGATCGGCCAGCCTGAGCCCTCGAAAAAATTCCGCCTGCTGCCGCCGTGAGGCAATCTCCAACGCAGACTGCCCGTAGTTCTGTTCAGTCCCCACGCGAACCAGAATCTCGCTGAACTCGCCCTGATCCAACCCCCAGCCGCCCGCCTCGCATTCTCGCCAGAGCTCCGCAAGCAATTGAGCGTCGGGCCCCACCGCGGCTGGAATACCCGGCAGAGCTGCGTTTTCAACGGATTGGGTAGGCGTAATCCCCACGCCCTCAAGATACGCTAAAAAAACACTGCAAGAAACCAGCGCGCCTCCGTTCCTGAGTCAAAGGCCGGCGATGTTTTCCCGGCGGAGGAGAGCGATGAGGAATTTGTTCAGGTTCGGGCTGGTGGGCGCAATGCTGCTGGCTCTTGTGACGTTTGTTCACGAAATTGCAGTCAATGCGGCCGGCGGACCGCAGGAATCGGAAAGCGGCCCTTACCGCGTACTGGCTCCCATCGAGAGCGGCAATCTGCTGCTCTTTCCCGTCGTCCGGGCAAGCAGCAAATCCCTCGGCGCAACCCCGTTTATCACCCTCGACGAAGGCATCAAGAACGGAGATGTTGAAGTAACCGAAGCCGGAAAAGCGCGCGGCCTCGTCCGGCACAGGGGAAGCGTTGGCGTCCCGCCTACTTACCACGATGACCGGTTTCGCGGCGCTCCGGATTATCCGAATGACAGCGTGCGCGGGGACGAGGTAAACACGCTGGTCCTCGTCAATCACTCCGACAAACCCTTGCTGCTGCTGGCCGGCGAAATCGTAACCGGCGGCAAGCAGGATCGCGTCATAGCCAAGGACCGCATCGTTCCCGCCGGAGCCGACCCCATCGATCTCGGCGTCTTCTGCATCGAGCCCGGCCGGTGGACGGAGAGTTCAGCCACCTTCGGCGCTTCGTCAAAGGCATCCTCTCGTAGCATCATGGTGCAGCCCTCCGTCCGCCAGAAGGCCATGGTGGCCAAAGACCAGCAGCAGGTTTGGGACTCGGTCAGGGGAAGCATTTCCCGGATGGAGGGCGCTGCTGCCCCCTCCGCGTCAACAAGCCCGGGCAGCAACGGAATGTCAGGGTCGGGATACTACCGCTCCATGGGCACCACCAGCTATGCCCAGGTCGTGCAGAACAACGCCGTCAGCGAAAAGGTAGATGAAGCTGCCGCCCCTGTAATGAAGTCGCGCGACCAGGTCCTTGCCAAGCTTCGCGAGCAACATGCCGTCGGCGTAGTAGTCGCCGTCCGCGGAGAAATCGTCTGGGCCGACCTCTTTGCCGATACCGATCTTCTTGCCCGCTATTGGACCAAGCTTGTCCGCTCCTATGCGGCCGAGAGCCTCACCGAAGGCGAATCCCACTCCGCGCCCACCGCAGCCGACGCGCAGCATTTTCTCAACGCGCCCTCCGGCGGCACTGAAACCAGCGAGGGCAACGTAGGCGTCTACCGTTATCGCGAACTCAGGTCCGGAAGCACGGAGACCTTCGTTCTCGAATCGCTGCTGCCCGGAACCGATTACGACGTCCACGTCAGCAAACTAAAGCTGCGAAACGCGGAAGCTCACATCAAGACGCCGCGCCCCTACGACCCGCAGATTTACCGCTGATTGCCGGCGCAATTCACCGGCTCCTATTCATTCCGCAGGGAGCATGGCTCGACGGAGAGAGCAGTGGCCTTCAGGCCACTGAATGCAGGCAGGCAAGGAAAGCGGCTTTAGCCGCGGGCTTTTCCTTCTTATCGCGGAGAATAAGGCCCTTGCTCCTTCTGCCGGTTGCCCCAGGTCTCGTCCGCCGCGGCGGAGGACCTGGGATTCCACTTAGACCAAAACCGCGTCTTACGCTTTCTGTCCCATCCGCGCAATAGGATGAACCGCAATCAATGTAACCGCAAACAAGAAGATTGAAGCGGCAATAAATTCCAGATGTCCAAGCCTCAGGTCTTCAAAAACCATCTTCACCGCAACCAGCACCAGCATCGCGTAGCCCATCCAGGTCAACTCCCTCCGCCGCCAATGCGAACCGCAGAAAGCCAGCGCCAGAGCCGCCGCGCAAAGAGTCAGCGTGCGAAGAAAAGCAAGGTGCTGGGATCCGGGATTCAAGCTAAGCGCCGTCAGCCCCATCAGCCCCTCTACCATCAACGCCGCCGCGGCGCCAATCGCCACTGAAGCGAAGACAATAGAAAGAATCTGACGCTTCCATGACTCTTCCTGACCGTCCCTCCCAGCCGCATAGCAAAGCGCCGCGCAACCCGCGACAAAGCAAACGCTCCACGCCGGCGCTCCCGGCAGCGTCCCCGCAAGCGCGCGGAAGATATACTCCAGCAACCCGGAGATCGCCGCGGCCGCCACCAGATAAACCGTGCCCTGAATCTCAAGAGTCAGCTTCTTCCGACGAACGCCCAGCACCATAGAAATGATTGCGGCCGCGCCAAGACACAATGCCTCCGCCAACACCGGCAGGCACAACCATCCGCCAGCCAGAAAAAGCCCTGCGCTCCAGCAGGCAAACACAACATAATTGCGACGGCCGGAGAAACCTTCACGGTCGAAGATTGCAAAAACCACCGCATAACCCGCAGCCGACAAGGCCAGGCAGAGGACCCCCAGACCGATTGCGCTGCCACCCGGCCCAAAATAGAGCCAGCCGCAAGCAGCCAGCAGAAACGCGATCATCGTCTGCGCCGTCTCGAAGACTGTGATCGTCTTCCTGCTCACCGCGGTCTTGATGATCGCGCTCGCTCCATAGATCAAAAACAAAATCAATCCCGGCGCAAGCAGCGCAGCCGTCCCGATCCCCGGATAATCAGGCCGCGTGTCTACTGAACTCGCATAGATGTAGATCAAAGCCCAAACGCTCAAATCGGCAGCCAGCGCCACCACCGGTCGAACGCCCAATTCCCGATTTCGCCCTGCCGCGTACTCGCAAATTAGAGCCATCAGCAATAGCACCGCGATAAACGACGTCAGCTCGCGCGTAGCGATGGAGAGCGCCAGCGCAACCGCAGCGGCGGTAAGATTTGCGATCCATAAGACCGATGCGGCGTCGCGCTTCCACCCGAGAACCGTAGCCGCAATCACAAACACTCCCAGCACCCCCGCCGTCACCGCAACCGGCAATACCTTGAAGCGCAGCGTAAGTTCCCACAGCATGGGAGCCAGGATCAAGGCCGAGGTGCAGGCATAGGTGACGCTTGCAAACCACGCCCCGGCGGGCACGCGCGCCGCCCACACCAGCCATAAAATTGCGTAGACAATTGCGAGACCCGCAACCGCCGGCCTGGGCAGCATGCTCGCTTCCGCCACGGCCCGCAACAGATAAGCCCCGGCCATTCCCAGCATCGCCCTGCCCAGCACAGAGAAGATTCCGCTCGCCGGCACGCTGGTGCGCACTTCCGCGCCCTGAGCTTTAGTTAAAATATTTTGGTTGATGGCAGGAACCGGACCGGCCACCTCGGAAGGATGCTCCAGGGCATAAATCCGGCGCTCCAGAACTTCCAGGCGTGCCGTGATCCGTTCTAAGGCGTCGGGAAGGCCATCCATAATTTCCACCCGATCTTGAAAGCTGGCGCTCAGTCCGCCGCAGCCCCATGCGCGCTCTTTTCAGGCCAGGGAGGCAGCAGCTTCACCAGCGCCCACAGAAAACCAGCGGCAGAAGCGTCAGGACAATCGCCACCAGCAGTCCTTCGCGCGTCACCAGGCTCATCTTGTAGGTCGTGTAGCCAAGAAAACTCTTGCTGAACAACTGCCCGCCGATCACCACGTTCCAGCGCATGGCAAAGACGCCGATCAGGGTCAGGCAGCCGGCCACGGCATAAATGCGCTTGCGCGCAATCTCAGGCAGCTTCACCACCTGCGTTAAGACCCAGCAGAACCAGCGGCGTCAGCGTGCCCAGGCAGATCTGGATCACGATGTGCGAGAAATAAAGCTGCGTGTGGACCATGAAATTCAGGCTGCGGAACGATTCGTCGGCCTCGTAGATGCGGTGAATCAGGTCCAGCATCTCCAGGCTGAAATCGATAATGAAGATATAGAACAGGTACATCGCAATCGTGTCCACGCAGCGCATATCGATCTTCTGCTTGCGCAGCTTGGTGATCGCCATGTACAGCAGCATCACCCCGGCAATCCCCGACACCATCGCCGAGAAAATGAACACCACCGGCATCAGCGGCGAAGACCACCAGGGATTCGCCTTGATGGAGCCGAAGATGAATCCCACATACCCGTGCAGCAGGAAGGCCGAAGGAATGCCGATCAGCGTCACAATCCAGCCCACCCGCTCGTCGATGGCCAGCGAGCGCTGGCTGATGTTGCTCGAGCCCAGCGTCATCACCTTGTAAATCAAGCGCAGCAGGCCTTTGCTTGACTGCGACAGCAGCACGATCTCGCGCCGGTAGTCGAGCCAGATCTCCAGCACCAGCACAGCCATCAGGTACCACAGGTACACATACCCGAACATCGCCATGGCCGAGGTGCTGTGCGGCGTAAAGTACATCTCCGGCGAGCGGAACGGATGGCCCAGGTGCAAACAGCAGCGGCAGCGGCGCAACCAGCAGGAAGGCCAGCGCCGTCAGCAGCGCCAGCCGGTAAGTCGGCTTCACCGCCTCCACCCGGAAGACGCGCTCCAGCGACGCCAGAATGAATGCGCCCGCCACCAGCCCCGTGATATACGGGTACAGAACGATCAGCACGCTCCAATGCAGCGTGATTTCGTTCGGATACATGAAGCCTTCAACACCGTTCATCACTTAGCTCCTGGCTACCAGCTACTTGGTCCCTATTCCCTATTCCCTATTCCCTGCTCTTCTTACCGCACCGACCCGTCCAGATCGTTATAGAAGACCTTCGCGCCCGTGGCCATCTGCGGCTTCAACACCTGCACGCTGTGCGTCTTCAGAAACTCGTGAATCGGATCGTTGGGATTCTTCAAGTCGGCCAGTTGGCGCGCCCCGGTCGGGCAGGCCTCGCAGCACGCGGTCGTCAGTCCCTTGCGTAATCCGGTGGTAGCAAAGCGTGCACTTGTCCGCCACTTTCTTCTCCGGATGAATGTAGCGGCAGCCATAAGGGCAGGCCTGCACGCAATAGGCGCATCCCAGGCAGTATTTCTGGTCCACCAGCACCACGCCATCCGGGCTGATGAAGGTCGCGCCCACCGGGCAGACCTGCGTGCAGGGCGAATCCGCGCAGTGGTTGCACATCTTGGGAACGAAGAAATACTTCTCCGCCATCTTCCGTGGCAACCGGAAATCCTTCCTTGCCGCCGTCGGGCGAGATGACCGTCGGGATTGGTCATGATTCTTCGTCCGATACGTGGTAGCGCTCCACCCAGGTGCGGAAGTAGCCGTCCGGCACGTCGTTCTCCGTCTGGCAGGCGCGCACGCAGTTGCCGCAGCCGATGCACTTGGGGATGTCGATCAACATGCCCCACCAGTGGTCGCTCATCTTGTAGTTGGGCGACGCTTCCGGGGTTCCGGCCAGCACGGACTTCCACGCAACCGCCGCCGCCGGCAAAAGAATCAACATTTGACGCCGGGATATATTCATTTCGCACCTCCCGCATCCATTCCCGGATCTGTGCGGCTTGTGGCAGCTCTCGCAGGGAAGTCCCTGCGAGTGCTCCGCCGGATCAACCTGCGGAAAGCCCTTCGGCTTGGCGGCGCTGGCCGTGTGGCAGCGGGCGCAGAGCACGGCCGTATCCGGCAGGACCGGCATCACCGATCCCGGATCGTCGGCATGACGTACAAACGGGCTCTCAATCGGCGCCGGTGGAATGACCAATGCGATCAAGCGCTGGTAGAGATTCGGCGTCGGCTGCGGAGCGGCAGGCAAACGTTGAATCAGCGCGCCGTGGCAGGCCTCGCAGTTCACATGCGCGTGCTTGCCCTTCTTCTTCACTTCTTGCACGTCCGAGTGGCAGCCCTCGCAGGTCTCGTGCCCGGCAAACTTCGCCGGGTGCGCCGCAATCTCGCCCATGGCCGCCCCGCGATAGTGCCCATACTGCCCAAAGCTTTTGGGCACAACGTAGTGGCGCACCACCAGAAACACCAGAAAGGCGAGGACAAAGAGCCCCGCAAACCGGAAAAGATGCCCTGCATCCTTGAATCCACTCATCAAGCTCTATCTCCGTAATGCCCCAGCCACGAGATCCAGCGAATCAACTCAACATGTGATCTAGAGCACTTCGCAGCTTTAACCCTACAAGATTGAGCGGCATGGCTGTATGTGAGCCAAATCACATAATGTCGCGCACATTGCCGCGCTCGCACTGTGTTTCTCCCTCTGGAAACCTGAAGTGTGCCGCGCACAAGGCAGGAAACGATACGATGGATCTTTGGAGCGCAGAATGCCAAGAGTTCTCGACGGCGTGGCGATTGCCGCCGCAATCAAGCAGGAAGTGGCCGAAGAGGTAAAGCTGCTCGCCGCGCAGGGCATCCGGCCGGGGCTGGCGGCGGTGCTGGTGGGCAACGTGGCCGCCTCGGAGATCTACGTCCGCAGCAAAGTGCAAACCTGCGCCGAGCTCGGCATCTTCAGCGACCTCATCACCCCGCCCGAGTCCGTCACCACCGCGGAGATGCTCGACCTGGTAGCCGGCCTCAACGCCCGCGACGAGATCGACGGCATCCTCATCCAGTTGCCGCTGCCCGCGCAGGTCGATACCAAGGCCCTGCTCGATGCCGTCTCTCCGGCCAAGGACGTGGACGGCTTCCACCCCGTGAACGCAGGCCGCCTGCAGGCCGGCCGTCCCGCGCTGGCGCCCTGCACCCCGGCAGGAATCATTGAAATTCTCAAGCGCAGCGAGATTCCCATCAGCGGCCGGCACGCGGTAGTAGTAGGCCGCAGCGACATTGTCGGCAAGCCCGTCGCCATGCTCCTGCTCCACCAGAACGCGACGGTCACCATCTGCCACTCCAAAACCCGCGACCTCGGCGAGATCACCCGCCAGGCCGACATTCTGGTAGCCGCCATCGGCCGCGCTGGCTTCATCACTCCGGAGATGGTCAACCCCGGCGCAACCATCATCGACGTAGGCATCAACCGCCTCACCACCCGCGAAGAATTCGACCGCTATTTTGCCGGCGAAGCCAAGCGCGAAGCCGCCTTCGCCAAACGCGGTTCCACCATCGTGGGCGACGTCCACCCCAAAGCCTTCGAGCTCTCCGGCGCATACACGCCCGTCCCCGGCGGCGTAGGCCCGCTCACCATCGCCATGCTGATGTCCAACACCGTGCGCGCCGCCAAAATGCGCAGGGGTATTTGACGTTTATAATGGCTCAGAGTTCAGCGAATGTAATTTTCATAAATACTTTAGCGAGGCCGAACTTGCCGGCTGCCCGGTCAAAAAGTCCGGCCAATCATGCTCGGTTTGAGATCACAACTTGTGATCTAAGCCAGGAGGCAGAATGACCAGGGAAAGCGCCCTTGTACCGAAACCGATTGAGAACCAAATCTTTCTGGTTCGCGGCCAGAAGGTTCTTCTCGACGCCGACCTGGCAGCACTGTATGGCGTAGAAGTCCAGGCGCTCAATCAGGCGGTCAAGCGGAACAAGGAGCGATTCCCGCCGGATTTCGTCTTTCAGCTCACGGCGGAAGAGAACGAGGCTTTGAAATCACAAACTGTGACCTCAAAGAGCAGCCGTGGCGGCCGCCGCTACGCGCCCTATGCCTTTACCGAGCACGGAGCCATCATGGCTGCCAGCGTACTCAACTCCCCGCGCGCGGTAGAGATGAGCATCTATGTCGTTCGCGCCTTCCTGCGTCTGCGTGAGACGCTCGCCACCCACAAGGAGCTCGCCGCCAAACTTGCCGAGCTAGAGCAACGGCTGGAGACAACCGACCACAAAATTGTCGAGATCATCAAGGCGATCCGCATGCTCACGGCGCCGCCGGAAAAGCCAGTCCGGCAGATCGGCTTCCGCCCCGATGCGATCTCCAAGCCAAAGATGCTGAAGGCCAATACCGTACGCGCCGCCAAAATGCGGCGAGGGCTGTAGGAAAAACCGTACAAACGCACAAAACCAGCACACAAACCCGGTACCACGAGTGGTAACATTCATGCGAATCAGACCTAGAAAGAGATTCCGAATGAAGAACACAATCTTGATTGCGATCCTGTTGACCGTATTGATTTCGGCCAGCTATTGTCACGCGCAAGCAAAGAATGGCCCTAGTTTCGATTGCACAAAAGCATCGAACGTAGTAGAGAAAACAATTTGCGCCAGCAGCACCCTCTCACAAATGGACAGAAAACTCTCGGAGAGCTATCGAGCGTCCCTCGCATTACTTTCAGAAGAGGGAAAAGTGTCATTTCAGAATGGGCAGCGTCAGTGGATAAAGGTTACGCGGGAAGTATGTGACAGAACTCCGTTCCCCAAACTTCCTTACATGCCGACGACGGAGCAGTGCATAGAAAAACACTATAGAGAGCGCCTGGAACAACTGCAAGACGCGGTCCACGATTATGGAGGGATTAAGATTCGGCGGGTCGACACGTTTGAAGCACATCGTTCTGAGTCGAAGAGTGAATATAGCGGCGTTGGTGTTGGGTTTGATACGACATCCATATCCTACCCCCAGATCGACGCGCCAGCATCAAGCCTTGAAGTGCTCTGGAACAAAAAGATGGCGGATATGGCGAATTCAGTTGTTGGCATGAATCAGGAAGGCGGAGATAATGACTACGCGTTTGACTTCACTATACTGAGTGTTTCGCAAAGGTTGATTTCCGTTGATGTTGACGGAGGGTTTTACGCTCACGGAACACCACATGGGCATTATTCTTCGACAAGAGTTAACTGGCTCCTCAACAAAGGGCGTGAAATGCAGGCAGACGATGTATTTGACAAGACTAAGCCGTGGCAGGAAGCTGTGCTGAAATATTGCTTTGATGATCTATCCAAGCACGATGACTATTGGGTTAATCCAAAAAACAATCAGGTTGTCATCAATCTTGGTAATATGCCACTGGAAACAAGTCGATGGGCATTTCAAAAAGACGGTCTAAGAATCCAATTTGATCCCTATGAGATCGCCGCGTATGCTTTTGGATCTCCAAAGGTTTTGATCCCATGGGATGTGCTCCGTCAATACCTTGTTACTGACCCGCCCATTGCAAAAGAGTTATACGAGCAAGGCATCAAATGAGGATATTTGACCCATGCTTCGAGTAGGACTCACCGGCGGCCTCGGCAGCGGCAAGAGCACCGTCGCCGCCTTCTTGCGCAACCGCGGCGCCCAGGTCATCGAGGCCGACGAGCTGGGCCGCAAGATGATGGAGCCCGGCCAGCAAGTCTATTCCCAAATCGTCACGCACATTCGGCCCCGATGTCCTCAACCCCGATGCCACCCTCAACCGCGCCCGCCTTGCCAAGCTGGCCTTTGAAGGCGGCCGCCTCAGCGAACTGAACGCCATCGTGCATCCAGCAGTTATCGCCGCCCAGCAGCAATGGATGGAAGAGGTCTTCGCCCGCGACCCATCCGCCGTAGCCGTAGTCGAATCGGCGCTGATCTTTGAAGTAGTCCGCGACGCCCGAGCCCGCGGCGAAAGCGATTCCGTGCTTGCCAACTGGCGCCGCCGCATCGACCGCGTCATCGTCGTCACGGCCCCCGACGAGCTGAAAATCTCCCGCTACGCAGCCCGCCTCAGCCCATCCGTCTTCGGCCGCACGGCCGTCGAAGCCGATGCCCGCCTCCGCCTGTCCCACCAGATTCCCGATGCCGAAAAAGCCGCTCTAGCCGACTATATCCTTGATAATTCAGGAAATATCGCCCACCTCCAGGCCCAGGTTGAGGCCCTCTGGCCCCGCCTGAAGGCAGAGAGCAACAATTCTCTCCCGCCAGAGTCTTTAAAATAGAAAGAGTCAACTGCGCCAATTCCCTTGGAACTTGGCAGCGGGCAGACCGTATCTCAGTTGTCAGTAGTCAGTAATCAGTTTTCGGAGCGAACTGTTCAAGGCAGATTCGCAGATTTCTGTTCCCTGATCCCTGACCCCTGATCTCTGATCACTTCAGAAAGGCTTTCGGGTCAACAAAATCATGAAGCTATTGCGCCGCTTTTTTCTGGTCGTCTTGCTGGTCGGCGGATTCTGGTTCGTCTCCTCGCATCTCCCCGCCAGTCTTGACCGTTTTTCGCTTAAGAATGCCTCGCTTTTCGGAGCCCATGGCTCCGGACTCTCCACTCGAGCTCACTGAGGCTGAGGCCGCCCCCGCATACGACGCCGAGGAGCAGAACAATATCGCCGTCTACAAACGCGTGCTTCCCTCGGTCGTCAACATCACCTCCACCACCCTGGTCTTCAACTTCTTCTACGGCACGGTTCCCCAGCACGGCCAGGGCTCGGGCTTCATTCTCGACCGCGCCGGCCACGTGCTCACCAACTTCCACGTAGTCGAGGGCGCCAATCGCGGCATCGAAGTCATGCTCAGCAACAAGCGCCGCTACGCCGCCAAAGTAGTAGGCACTGACAGGGTGCATGACCTGGCCCTCTTGCAGATCGACGCGCCCAACCTGCAGCCGGTCACGCTGGCCGATTCCAGCAGCCTGTCCGTGGGCCAGAAGGTCTACGCCATCGGCAATCCCTTCGGCCTCAGCGGCACCATGACCCGCGGCATCATCAGCTCCATCCGCTCCATTCGCAGGCGCCGAAGGCGCGCCCATCGAAGACGCCATTCAAACCGATGCCGCCATCAATCCCGGAAACTCCGGCGGTCCCTTGCTCAACTCCCACGGCGAAGTCATCGGCATCAACACCATGATCGCCTCCAACGGCGCCGACCAGAGCTCAGGCATCGGCTTTGCCATTCCCATCAACACCGCTAAAGCGGTCCTTGCCGATCTCACCCGCTACGGCCGCGTCAAGCGTCCCTCGCTGGGCATCGTCTCCTACGGCATCGGCCCCGATCTCGCCTCGCAGATGGGTCTCGCCGTCGACTCCGGCGTTCTCATCCAGAAAGTGATTTCTGGCGGCGCGGCCGAGCAAGCCGGGCTCCGCGGCGGCGACCAGCAGGCCTACGTAGGCAACACCCCCATCATGCTCGGCGGCGATCTCATCGTTGCCATCGACGGCCAGGGCGTCAGCGATCCGCAGGACATCAACGCCCTGATGGACAAACACCAGGCCGGCGACACCATCAGCGTAACCTTCTATCGCGGCCGCAGACAGATCACCCTCAAGCTGATTCTGGGAGAATCGCGAGACTCAAGCAGCTAGGCAGGAAATCGAATCGATCGGTTCTTAATCTATGAATATTGTGGGCCGCCCCGATATGGAAGCGGCCCGTTCTGTTGAATCAATCCTTGTGCCCTGTCTCAGAAGTACACATCATAAAATCGCTGTCATCCTGAGCGGAGTTGGGCGCGTGACCGGGGTCCCCTGCGAGTGATCTGTGCTCGCTGGGGTGGCTGGGCGCCCAGCGTAGTCGAAGGACCTGCGGTTGCTTTTCCTCGTCATTCAACTTACATCAGAGTCACACCTTAAAATCCAGCCAGCGCCTCATTCCGCTCCGCAAGCGCAGCCTCAACCCGCGCCACCCCAACCGCCTCGCCATAATGCCCCGCCACGATCTCCGCAGCCTTGCCCTCATTCCGATAAGCCCGCACCTGGGCCAATTTGATGCTCGATAGAGCAGCCATCTGCGCCACAGCCGCCTTGCTGGAAACTGAAATCACCAGCGCCAGAATTGCATTGATGATGGTGCCCACCGCATCGATGGCGTTCATAGCCAGCGTTTGGCTTTTCTGGTCGACAATTTTCAGTGCCGATAAAGTTGCCCCACTCACATTCTGTTGCAAAGCGACCACAGCCGCCTGCAATTGCGCCAGCGCGCCTGCCGATGGATTGGCCAGGTAAGCCTTCGCCTGCGCCACCAGCAGATTTGAAGCGGCGTCAAACCCCACCGTCGCCGCGGCAAAAATCGGCGCATCCGCCGGAGCCAGCATCGCCGCCGTCGAATCCACCGTCGCCACCGCGCTCTGCAAGGCCGGCGTCCAGTTCACAATATCCTGCGCAACGCTTTTGCCCGAGCACCCGCTCACAAACGGCAACGGCAGCAACAGTGCAATCAGCGCCCACGCGCCCAGCTTTCGCTCGTAGTCCAGCTGGAACTCTCGAGACTGACCGGGATCCTTGCCAGCAACCCCAGCAGTGCAGTGGCAAGCGATCCCACCAGCGCAACCACAGTGCCCGTCCCCGCCGTGCCCAGCGTAATCCCCTGCTGCGACAAAACTCCGCTGATGCTGACAATCGCAATCATCAATCCCGCGGCCGATGTTTTCGGATGGTTCCAGATATTCGAGATGAAATTCATATGCAGCTCCTTCCAGAAGCAGAAATGGCGGCAGGAGCCGCCGTTGTTTTCAAAAGTTTTGGAGTTTTCTCTACCATCGAGTCCCGCCATCGGCCAGCCCTCTCTTCAAAGACTGGCCTCTGGTCCTGGGTATCGGCTGCTCTCAGTGCCGGAAGTTGCCGTGGTTCCGATCTCGTCTTCCGGTGGAGAGTCCATGCCTGGCAGACACAAGCGGTCCCGCGCCCTCAGCAGAAGGAAGGCGAACTCATTCGCCTTGGCGCTGCATCTCCGTCGTTTGTCTGGCTATCTCTAAGCCTAGGCAATCCGCGGATATTCTCTGCAATGACTGACAGGAAGATAAAGAATATGGAATCAGCTATATATGAAAGAAATCTAATACGATTGCTTGACAAACCAAATTGACGGCAAACAGATACCGCGCTTAAATCGATGGCCACCGCCTTTCTGAGTCGCTGACCCCAGGCGATGTGCGCGGACTCCTGATCCACGTCCAACAACTCAAACTGCTCTCACTGTGTTTTCAGGATTTCCGCTTCACAAACCGCCGTCCGCGAATCTCATACTCCCCGCTCGCCACCCGCCCAATCGCCTCTGTATAAGCCAAATGCTCCTCAACCAGAATGCGCTCGGCCAGCGAGTGCGCATCGTCGCTCTCCAGCACCGGAATAGCCCGCTGCACCACAATCGCCCCATGATCCAGATGCTCATCCACAAAGTGCACCGTGCATCCGGCCACCTTCACGCCATAATCAAACGCCTGCTCCTGCGCCTCCAGTCCCGGAAACGCCGGCAGCAGCGAAGGATGAATATTCAGAATGCGATTGGGAAACGCGGCCACAAACTCCGGCGAGAGCAGCCGCATATATCCGGCCAGGCAAACCAGATCCACGCCGTGCGCCTTCAGGCAGGCAATCATCTCGGCGTCGTGTTCCTGCGCGCTTCCGCCCCTTTGAAACAAAGACCTGATGCGGCAGTCCCAGTTCCCGCGCCTTGGCCAATCCCTCCGCCTCGGCCACGTTAGAGATCACCACCGCAATCTCAACGCCCTCAAGCCTTCCCGCTCGAATCGACTCGGCAATCGCCAGAAAATTCGACCCGCGCCCCGAGAGCAGAATGCCGAGGCCAAGGGGCCTCTGTGCTGAGGGATCACTCTTCATCTACTCAATCTTCTCTCGGGTTCAGTGACTAGCATTGCCAACTCCGCTAACCCCGCCAGCTCCGCTACTATGTGTACTGCACCCGGCGCTCGCCCTTCACCACGCGCCCCACCACAAAGAACTTCTCCTCGGCCCGGTCCAGCAGATTTTTCGCGCGCATAAACTTGGCCGCCGGAATCGCCGCAATCAGCCCCACTGCCCATATTGAAGGTGCGCATCATCTCTTCTTGCGAAACCTGGCCCAGCGCGCGCAGATGCTCAAAAATCGGCAGCACCGGCCACGACCCAATCTCAATCTGCGCTGCCGTGTTCTTCGGCAGAATGCGAGGCAGATTCTCCGTGATCCCTCCGCCGGTAATGTGCGCCATGCCGGTAGTCAGCCCCGCCCCCACCAGCTTCTGAATCACGTGCAGATAGCTGCGATGCGTCTTCATCAGCGCCGCGCCCGCCTTTTCCTTGATCGCCGTCACATATTGCGTAGGCTTGTATCCGCCCACCTCAAACAGCAGCTTGCGCGCCAGCGAGTAGCCATTGGTATGCAGTCCCGTCGAAGGCAGCCCGATCAGCACGTCCCCTGCCTTGATCTCCGCGCCCGTCACCAGCTTGTCGCGATCCACCGCGCCCACAATAAATCCCGCCAGGTCGTACTCGCCTTCCTGATAAAAGCCCGGCATCTGCGCCGTCTCCCCGCCAATCAGCACGCATCCGTTGGCCTTGCAGGCATCGGCCAGCCCGCTCACCACGCTCTCAGTCACTTCCGGGTCCAGCTTGCCGGTAGCCAGGTAATCCAGAAAAAACAGCGGCGTCGCTCCCTGCACGGCAATATCGTTCACGCAGTGGTTCACCAGGTCTGCGCCCACCGTCTGGTGCAGTCCCAGCTCGAAGGCCACCTTCAGCTTGGTCCCCACTCCATCCGCCGAGCTCACCAGAATCGGATTCTTCCAGCGCTGCAAATCCAGCCGGAAAAGCGCGCCAAAGCTGCCGATCCCTCCCACCACATTGCGGTTGAAAGTCTTCTTCGCCAGGTACTTGATGCGTTCCTTGGCGCGATCGCCGCTGCTGATGTCCACACCGGCGTCGGCATAAGTCACGGATTGGGGGCTGCGGATTGGGTCTCGTCTGGCACGGTAAGGGCTTTCTGCGTAGGGGTGCTTACGCTCAAGAGGAAGACTGAAAAATCGATTTTATCAGGATTGCGTGAGCCCAACCCGCATTGAATCAAACTGGATCCATCCAAGGCCAAAAATAATGTTGTAAATAATGACAAGCAGGCTGGATATTATATACATGATAAACCCAACACAAAACGCTGATAACAAAGATATTCAAAGAGCCACAGAAGCATTAGAAGCCTTGGACACGCTCGGATTAGCTCTAATAGATCATTCCCACCATTGGAGCAAGCGGGAACGGCGGCTATATAACCGCGCTCGAAAATGGCTTATTTCCGCTTGTGGTGCGGATCTGGCGGTTCTAAGCTGATTTCCAAGTCCGAAGCGTGTTTGTAGACAGCGGCCACGGTCCTGCCGAGTTTTACGCCAATAACAGGTGTAGGCGTGTCTTGCTTGGCGAGTAGTGCTAATTGCTTCTCGTCCGCCGCCGTCCACGGCTTGCCAGTATTGCGATGGTAGTACGGTTGTTTTGGCATGATCGGAATTTTACACCCGGTACAATCGGCTTATGACCTATGAAGGCAAGCCGGTAACGCTACATCCCCTGAAATTCGCGGAAGCGGTTAAAGAACTGCTCAAAGCGAAACCGGAGTCGAGAAAGCCCAAAGGGAAGAAGTGCGCCCCGCTTTCATCCCATAACGTACCCGTTGACCCACCACATAAGGCCTCTGGGGGTTAGTCGCATTCAACTACAACGTAGTGATGCTCCTTGCCATTCGCTCCGTAATAGTCATGGCCGTATTTAACTGATTTATGGATGCCGTTGTAGTAAGTGGCTTCTTGCATCATCATTTGACCGTCAATGCTGCAAGTTTCCGAGAACGGGCAGTTATCAGCGTGAACGGTACGGGCAAAAACTACTGGTAAGAGGGCAGCAAGGAAACAGAACATATCCCGGCGGGATATTGATTTCATGAATTCCTCCAAGATGGTGGGGAGAGCGAGGAACGGGTCAGCCAGCGGCTCCCCCGCTCCATTCGCATTTGCATACGTCTGGAAACCGCGTCTCCCCGCCGATTCAACACTTTACACCCGTTCTTTGCGTCTGTCCATCAGCCGAACGGAGACTCATTCGGGGCAATACTGCTCGAATCCGTCCAAATCATAGTAGCGAATCCCTGGTGACTCCCGGCAAGAAACATCCCGCATCTTCGGCCAATTCTCGCGTGCCGCTGCTAGTGCAACCCCGTCGAGTCCACTAGCTTTTTCAGCAGATTGAAGCTGGTGGATTCCCTGACGAAGTTCTTCCATCAGGTAACGAGCGTGCTGCCCCGTGGTCCAGTCGAAATTAAGAACCATGTCCCTTTTTACGAGGAAAGGTGGAAGTTCGCGTTTATCCTCAGGCATTTGTTTGGTTGGGTGAAAGTTGGCGTCATTCGCAATATGTTCATCAATAGCTTCTTGAAGATGAAAAGCAGCGATTGTAGCTCCGTTAAAAACTGCCTCTGATGGTTCCGTAGCTGGCTTTTGACCGTCACTGGTGGCGGAAGGGGTGCAGCATAGTGCAAGAGCCAACGTAGAAAAGAAAGCAATCCCTTTCTTGCTAATGAATGGCATAGTTCCTCCAGAATTCCGGTTAATGGACAAACAAACACGCCTCCAGTTTAGGATGGAGGCGTGGGTAAGGCACATTAAATTGTGCGGCTCTTTAGTGTTTTGTACGGTTGTTTCTGGCCTTCAACTCGTCTCTGAGGATATTTAGAGCGAGGAGAATAACCGGAATCCAAGGTGTAAGGTGGGCCATGTTTGGCTCCTTATGGGGATTTGGTGGTGCGGTGAAATCCGACATTCACCCTTACGCGGTGAACCCGTAAAAACTCTATCACCGCCCATTAACCGGACTGTTTTATTTGCTTGTACATAAGCCGTTTGCCGTGAACCTGCCGGATGAGTTTGGTAGTTCTTTCCCCGTCCGTAATGCGCCGCGTATTGTACCGGAAGTCAAACTCTGACAGATAACGGTGCAAGTGCTGTTCTCCAACGTGGTGATATACGCCATTGATGCCGCGTTTCAGTAGGCCAAAGAACCCCTCGACTGTATTGGTCGTGATTGTCAGCCCGTTTTCATACCGAACGTATTCATCGCGGAAGTGGTCTACCTGATGGTGTTTCCGTCCCATCAGGGCGCTTTTGAGGACGGTCCCGGTATCGGTCATAATGTGCGCGTCCGGTTGGATGGTTGCCTCAATAATTGGCTTGAGATTCGCGGCTGTCACGCGCCGGACGTGGTGAGAATGAACGAATCCGTCCCGCTCGACTAGCGACACAACGGCCTGTTTATTGGCGAACGGAGCTTGACCTGCTACGGGGCTGATCCGTCCGGGCTGGCCTTTACTCCTACGTTTGCCGCCGATATAAGTCTCGTCAATTTCCACTGTCCCGCCTAGTTTGGCGAATAAATCGCTCTGCCGCATGGCATACCGTATCCGATGGACCATAAACCACGCGGATTTATACGTAACGCCTAGCATCCTATGAAGTTGATGTGCGCTCATGCCTTTCTTGGACGAGCAAAGCAAGTGAATCGCCATCAGCCAGGTATTCAGAGGGATATGCGAATCCTCGAATATCGTACCGACTGTGACGGTGAACTGCTTGCGGCAATTTGAGCACTTCCACACGCCGGGTCTGACCGGGGTTTTTGACGTGGGCTTTGCTCTGAGCTTGTAGGCCGCGCCGATTAGTCCGCAAAAGGGACAGATCGCGCCTTCCGGCCAACGTTGTGACTCCAAAAACTCCCGTGCCGCATTAGGGTCTGAAAACTGCTGTGCTATTGAATTGAGGTTCATCCCCATTCCCCCTCTTAATTCCCAAGATTCGTTGTGCTCAACGCCGCTAACAGTTGAGCAGCCGTTATTTCTTCAGGGAGCCTGTCTAGGTTGTTACCGAGCGTCTCACGAAATCGGGTTTGGACGACATCACGATAGTGTGCGAGTTGGCACAGTTTCCGAACATGAGAAATCTGCTTATCTTCTGCTAGTAAACGCCGCATTACAAGATGCTCAACGCAAATATCTTGAAGAGTGCGAACCAGCTCTTCCATGTCCTTTTTGTCCTCCGTTTCGTTTCCCTCTGGCTACGAGGTTTCCTGAATATCTGGAAGTATGCCAAATTCGCTTGGGTTTGTCAAGGGGATAATGTCGAGCAGGCTTGACATTCATCCAGTCCTAGGCTACTCTGGTTTGGAAAGCAGGCTTTACATGCCTCCCAAGATCACCAATCGAGTGAAGGAATTGCGCACCGCCCGCGACTGGACTCAGGAGCAACTGGGCCTGGCCGCAGGAGTTTCCCGCCAAAGCATCAACTCCATCGAGCGTAATCGCTACGTTCCAAGCCTCGAGCTGGCTCTCATCTTCGCCCGCATCTTCAACTCTTCCACTGACCAAATCTTCCAACTGGAGAATGAAAAATGAACATGGCATTCGTTTGCAGAATCTTCGGCATCACCGCGGACGAGCGTTTCATGGAGCACCGTCGCCGCTCCACCAGCCTGGCCGGAATCATCACCGCCCTGGTCGCCATCGGTATTTTCGAATACCGCATGTTCCACGATCACATTTGGAGCTGGGATGTGCTTTCCGTCGCGCTGACCTTCGCGGTCATCAAGTTGTCCATGATGGCTTGGTACCGCTTCACCGACTAACGTTCGAAAGGACTTTCGCCCGTGTGCATCCCAAATCGGCTGCTCGATAAAAAGACCCGCCGCTTCATGGCTCTCGCCAACATTTCGTTGGTCATCGGCCTGTCGCTATGGCTTTTCGTTCACCCCTCCGGCCAGCTAGGGCGGGATTGGCTCCATGCAGCCTGCGGCTTTCTGCTCGGCTTCTCGATTACCGTCAATCTTTACGGACTTTGGGCCGCCCGCCGCTGCCAGAAACAGATCTAACCCTGTGCTCGGCTCTCGATCTACGCATTTAACGGCGTGATTGTTTGAGAGTGTTCCATAAATACGCTTTGTGTTGGGGCACGGCTTCACAGGCCAGAAAGAACTAAGCTTTGTAACAAGGGCACGGCTTCAGCCGGGCCGCAATAAGCTAGAAATTGAATTGGGGTTTTAACCCCTGAGGGAACACTCTCTAATCAGGCCAGGAGTCCCATCCATGCTGCTAAAAAAACTGAAAGAATCTCCCGAAAAAATGGTAGCTTTCGGGATGCTACTGATCTCCGTCGGCTTAATGCTCATCGTCCTCGGCGTCCTGTGGCCAAAGCTCCCGTTCTTAGCGAACCTTTGGCCCACCTGGAACGACTTCATGCGCGGCTTCGTCTTCGGCTTCGCCATCACCCTTGAAATTGCCGGTTTGGTCATCAATACCACTGCCGCGGCAAACAAACGCAAGGCGCTATAAAAATCGCTCCCGTTCCTCGGCTGAAGGCAAAGGGCAGCTTTCCAGCCGCCCCCATATCCGGTACCGCCAACGCGCAATGAGCCGGTAACCCAGATCGCGAACCGCCCTCGGAACCCAACTCAGCCCCACACCAACCGCAGGCCAGGGCCCAGGCAGTTCGCGCAGCATCGCCACGACGGCATCCGAGCGATCCAGCAACTTCTCCCCGGGCCCATCCGCATCCTCAACCACCAGAATCGTCCCCGGCCCCGCTCCAGAAACCTCCGTCTCAATCCCATGCCGTTTTAACAATGGGGCAACCTTTTCCGATTCCGATGCCACAAAGCGCAGCCGATCCCCGCGGTCGCGCCGCAGAAACCACCGCACGGCCCGGTTACAAAATCCGCACCGCCCGTCAAAAACCACCAACAACCGGCCACCGATCCTGAGTCCATCAGTCATCTGTAGCTAGGATGACAGAAACCCGCCAGCAGGCGCTTAAACTCTTTGCCGATTTGCATGTTGAATGCCCGCACAAACGTGCCGGGGGCACAGAGTTTGTTAGCCCCGCGCTTCAGCGTGGTCCCCAAGAGACGGTCTTTGTTTCTTGGGGTGGAAGCGTGGGGAAAATGGATTCTACAGGTTGGTGACCTAGTCCCGTAGGGACGGCGCAAAAAACATAATTTACGCGGGAACCAGTAATATAAAACCCACTCATTGAAGCCGCAGGATAACAGCTATCGATAGTACCGGCGCGCACCGCCTTCTATACTGAACCCATCATGAGCACCAAGCCCCGCACCCGTTCCCAGTCCCTCCAGCAGCGCGCAGAGCGTTTCTTCCCCGGCGGAGTCAACTCCCCCGTCCGGGCCTTTCGCGCCGTTGGCGGCGAACCTCCTTTTATTGAGAGCGCGCAAGGGAGCCTGGCTCACTGACGCGGATGGCAACCGCTATATCGACTACTTCGGTTCCTGGGGGCCGATGATTCTCGGCCACGCATTCCCTCCGGTGGTCGAAGCCATTCAGAGAGCCGCTCGCAACTCCGCCAGCTTCGGCGCATCCACGGCCTCTGAGGCCGACCTCGCCGAGCGCATCACCGCCTGTTACCCGGCCATTGAAAAACTGCGCTTCGTCAGCTCCGGCACTGAGGCCACCATGTCAGCCATTCGCCTGGCCCGCGCCGCCACAGGCCGCAAGATCATCGTCAAATTCGAAGGCTGCTATCACGGCCACTCTGACGGCCTGCTGGTCAAAGCCGGCTCCGGCGTAGCAACCTTCGGCATTCCCGGCTCAGCCGGCGTGCCTGAAGAGATCGCCCACCTCACCCTCGCCCTACCCTATAACGATCTCACCGCCGTTGAAGCAGCCTTCGCCGCACATCCCGCCGAAATTGCCGCCAGTAATTCTCGAACCCATAGTCGGCAACGCCGGCTGCATCCCGCCCGCTGACGGTTACCTCTCCGGCTTAAAGGCGCTCGCCACCCGCGCAGGGTCCCTGCTCATCGTCGACGAAGTAATGACCGGCTTCCGCGTGGCCCTCGGTGGAGCGCTCGAACTTTACGGCATCGACGCCGACCTGGTCACGCTCGGCAAAATCGTAGGCGGCGGCCTGCCCGTAGGGGTCTTCGGCGGCAAACGCGCCCTGATGGACCAACTCGCCCCGCTAGGCCCTGTCTATCAAGCCGGAACCCTCAGCGGCAATCCACTTGCCATGGCCGCCGGAATCGCGACGATCAGCTATCTCCAAACCCACGCCGCACAAATCTATCCCCAACTCGAAGCCACAAGCCAAAGCCGTATTTGAAGGCGTAGCCGCCGAAGCCGCCCAAGCCGGAGTTCCTCTCACCCTCAACCGCGTAGGCTCCATGGGTACCTGGTTCTTCACCTCAGGCCCCGTCACCAACTACGCTCAAGCCGCCCAATCACGACACAGCCGCCTTCGGCCGCTTCCACCGTGCCATGCTCAATGCCGGCATCTGGCTCCCACCCTCGCAATTTGAAGCCGCATTCCTGAGCACCTCCCACGGCCAAGACGAAGTAGCCGCCACCATCGCCGCTGCGAAAGAAGCATTTCACTCCGTCCAAGCCTAACAAGAAGGTCAAATAAACTGCGGCGTCTCATCCTTTCTGCAACCCTCCCTGAGGACTGCATAAGGAGCGTATGCACAAGCGCGCCGGAGGCGCAGTGTTAGTTAGCCCCGCGCTTCAGCGTGGGGAAAATAGATCCCACAAGTTAGTTACGGAGTCCCATGGGGACGGCGCAAGGGGATTATCTATGCAAGAACTAATTCCGAAAAGGATTGAAAGACCATAAGTCCCGCCGTACTCGTCACACCCAAGCATCCAGCGTCACAAACCGATGCGTATCCTTATACCGCGAAACCAACCGCCCTGCCGCCTCAACAGAAGGCCCGCGAAACGCGCTCTGATCCACATCGCTGCCGTCGTGCAGCACAATATTTGCAGCCCACCCCCACCGCTCCAGCCGATCGATCGAGTGCTCCAGCCGCTTCACAATCAAGTCTGTTGAAGGCTCTTTCCAATCCGAAGTCATCGCATTCCAAAGCACCGGAACCAGCCCCATTCGCCGAGCCGCCCGCAGCACCCCGGGCCGACGCGCCCCAAAAGGCGGCCGAAAAAACCGCACCGGCACGCCCGCAATCTGCTCCAGCGTTTCCTTGGTCCGAGCCAGCTCATCGTGCACCCGCTCCGGCAAGGCAATCGCCAGGTTCGGATGGCTCCACGAGTGATTCCCAATCACATGCCCAGCCGCAACAATTCTCCTCACCAGCTCCGGTTCCGCCTCGGCATGGCTGCCCAACATAAAAAACGTCGCCCGCACATCGTGGCTCAGCCAGCACATCCAGCAGCCGCGGCGTAAATGCCGGGTTCGGCCCGTCGTCAAAGGTAAGCGCCAGTTCGCCCGGCCGCCTTGGAGCAACCAGCGCCCGCCCAAAGATCCGCGACCCCGGCCAGTACGCCGCATAAGCGCACCCGCCCGCCGCCAGCCCCAGCCCAACCGCCGCGCCCAGCCCCGCATAAATCTCTTGAGTTATCGGAGAGTACATTCTCCCTACCAGTGTGCAGCTCAGCCTGCTGCAAGAGCAAGGCGCGCCATCAGAACGAGACAGCTACTCTGATGTTGTTGGGTCGATCACCGCGCGAACTTCGGCGACGCTGTTAGCCGGAAAACCGCCCATTTGGGCGTGCTTCCGCACCGTACGCTTCATCCGGAGCGATGTAGACGCAATAGATCTTGTTATCTGTCACGTAGCTGTGGAGCCACTGAATCTGCGGACCCATCTCGCGCAACACGCCGCACGACGTCTGCGAAACAGCTTTCAGTTGCTCCGCCGTCAGCTTTCCTACATCCGGAATCTCTCTTTCAATCACAAACTTGGGCATTCTTTTTCGACCTCGCATTTCAGATTTTTGCCCCCAGGGGGAATAGAGCAGGCTGGATTCTATCCCAGTTCGCCGGTTGCCCGCATCAGCAAAATGGAATGTCTCCATTGCCCCCATCCCCGCCCCCAGGCGTATACTCGCCTTGTACGGGTCGCATCCTGAGCCCACGGAGCGGCACTGGAGAAACCATGAGCCTCACCAAATTCCCCGCCGGCGCAACCCCTCGCCCCACCAGCGCCCCATCACAAAAGTCACCATGCCCGCGCTCGCTGAGATGAAGCGCAGGGCAAGCCCATCACCGCCCTCACCGCCTACGACTACTCCACCTCCCGCCTCGCCGACGAAGCCGGCATCGACCTGATCCTGGTCGGCGACTCGCTCGCCATGGTCGTCCTCGGCCACGAAAACACCCTCGCCGTCACCGTCGACGAGATGCTCCACCACACCCGCGCCGTCCGCCGCGCCGTCCGCCGCGCCCTGCTCGTCGCCGACATGCCCTTCGGCAGCTATCACGGCACGGTCGCCGAAGGCCTCGCCAACGCCATCCGCTTCATCAAGGAAGCCGGCGCCGAGGCCGTCAAGATCGAAGGCCCGCGCATCGAACTGGTCCGCGCCCTCACTGATGCCGAAATCCCCGTCGTCGGCCACCTCGGCCTCACCCCGCAGAGCGTTCACCGCATGGGCGGCTACCGCGTCCAGGCCCGCACCGCTGAAACCGTCCTCCAGCTCAAAGCCGACGCCCACGCCCTCGCCGATGCCGGAGCCGGCGCAATCGTCCTCGAAGGCGTGCCCCGCGAAGTCGCCGCCGCCATCACCGCCGAGCTCCCCATCCCCACCATCGGCATCGGCGCCGGCCCCGATTGCGACGGCCAGATCCTCGTCTTCCACGACCTCGTCAACCTCACCTTCGCGCCACCCGCCAAATTCGTCCGCCGCTACGCCGACGCCGCCGCCCTGATCCGCTCCGCCATCGAGCACTATCGCGAAGACGTCGAGCACCGCGCCTTCCCCTCCGACGAAGAGAGCTACCACCTCCCCGAGTCAGCGCAACGAGCCCTCGAATCGCAGAGAAGCCGCAACACCGGAAAGCTAGGTCACGCTCCGCAAAGCCTGAATCGCTAGTCGCTGATCAGCGCACGACTTCACAGGCTGCGAAAAACTCGATTAAGGGGGCTTTGACAGGGCACGGCTTTAGCCGAGCCGATAAGGTCAGTGGAATGAGTCGCGGCTTCAGTCCTGCAACGCTTCGGCTACCGAATTGCTTCGTCGAGCTTATTTCCGCAAGCTGTTTAGCCGTGCCGATATGAGTCAGCAAATCGAATCGGGGCTTGTAGCCACTGAGGAAAGCCGCTAAGACAGGCTCCAATGCAAATCCTCCGCACCGTAGCCGAACTCCGCCAATGGTCCCGCCACCAGCGCGCCACCGCCCAAACCATCGGCCTCGTCCCCACCATGGGCGCGCTTCACGCCGGCCACGCATCCCTCATCCGCGCCGCCGCCGCCTCCTGCACCCACGTCGCCGTCAGCATCTTCGTCAACCCCACCCAGTTCGGCCCCAACGAGGATTTCTCCCGCTATCCCCGCACCTTCGACGCCGACTGCGTCCTCGCCGAATCCGAAGGCGCCCACATCATCTTCGCCCCCACAGTCGAAGAGCTCTACCCCCCCGGCGCGTCCACATTCGTTGAAGTCGAAGGCCTCAGCAACCGCCTCGACGGCAAGTCCCGCCCCGGCCACTTTCGCGGCGTAGCCACCGTCGTCGCCAAGCTCCTCATCGCCGCCGAGCCCGACCGCGCCTACTTCGGCCAGAAAGACGCCGCCCAGGTCGCCGTCCTCCGCCGCATGGTCGCCGACCTCCGCCTCGCCACTGAAATCGTAGTCTGTCCCATCGTCCGCGAACCCGACGGCCTGGCCCTGAGCTCCCGCAACCTCTACCTCACCCCCGCCGAACGCACCCAGGCCCTCACCCTAAGCCGCGCCATCCGCAAAGTAGAATCCCTCGCAGCCTCCGGCGAGCGCCGCGCCACCAAGCTGATCGAAGCAGCCCACCAAATTTTCGCCACCGAACCCGACCTCCGCATCGACTACATCGAATTAGTCGACTGGGCCACCCTCGAACCCGTAGAAATCGCCGCTCCCCGGCACCCTCTTCGCCGTAGCCGCCTACGTTGGCCCCACCCGCCTCATCGACAACACCATCCTCACTTAGCGGCGCGTGGCTTAAGACTTAGCAGCCCGTGGCGTGAGTCCGATTTTGAAGTGCACCAGCTTTACATGTTGCCGAATATCCTTCGGCTAAGACTCGCAGCGGCGGGTGGCTCATATCTCAATTAAACGGACGGGTGGCCCATGTCTCGATTCTGAGACATGGGATCGCAAACGTCCCTCACACACATCAACCTGACCACAGTTAAGCTTTTCTTCAGCAGCACGGTAGGCCGGGGCTTCAACCCCGACACAAATCATCGTCTGGTTTTTTCCTTGCAAATGCAGCGTTGGTCTTGCAATTCCCCTCGGGAGCGATACAATTCAGGCAAATCAATGCTGAAAAAGGAGATTCGAGATGCCAGACATCGGTGGTGGTCCTGTGTTGACCGTCGGTTTGATTCTGTCTTATTCAATGGTCGTGGTTGGGTTGCTCATGCTTGCCGCCGTCTTCGAGTCGTTCTACAGCATTGGCCCGACCCAAATCGGACTGGTGCGAAAGAGGTTTGGCAAGAAGCTGCCCGGCAACAACCCCGTCGCCTTTCAAGGAGAAGCCGGTTATCAGGCCGAACTTCTTATGCCGGGGGTGCGCTTCAAGTTCAAGCTGTTCTTCGCTGTGACCAAACATCCGTGGGTGCAGGTGCCGGCAGGACAGATTGGCGTTGTGATCGCGCAGGTTGGCAAGCCCACGCCCATCGGCGCGAAGTCAGGCAGGTACGATCCGGCTTTCGGCAACTTCACAGACTTTCGGACATTTGTCGAGAAGGGCGGAGAGAAGGGCGTTCAAAGGCCGGTTCTTTCTCCTGGCACGCTGGCGCCGATTCACCCAGTGGCTTTCCTGGTCATCACCAAGCCGCAGGTCTTCGGCGTACCGGTGTCAGACGAGTACAGGAACCTTGCCGACGAGCAACAAGCTGAGCTTTCAGGCCTTCGGTCTTGAAGCACTGGCAGCTTGATGTGACGCGCATTGCGCCCAAGCCGGCCGGCGAAAGCGGCAAAGTCGTGGACATGATCGGAGTGGTCACCACATTAGACGGCGAACCATTACCGGCGGGCGCGATTGCCAGCAGGCTGGGCGGATTCAAAGACGTCAGTGAGTTCGAAGGGAAAGCCGGCGTCACTGATTTCGAGCTGATGGGGTTGATCCTTGGCAGCAAGAACGATCAGCATAACAACTATCAGGATTTCCAGAAGTTCCTGGAAGCCGGCGGGAAGATCGGCCTTCAGCATGACCCGCTGCTCTACGGCGCTTACAACCTCAACCCGTTCCTGGTTCGCGTGGAACAAGTGCCGATGCTGGTTGTGGAACAGGGCCAGGTCGCCGTTATTAAGGCCTACGTAGGATTGCCCACACAGGATACTTCCGGCGCAAGCTTCAAGTTCGGCAGCCTGGTTCGCCCTGGCCACCAGGGCATCTGGCAGGAAGCGTTGCGAACCGGAAAGTACCCGATCAATCCCCGGATTTACGACGCGAAGCTCGTTCTCACGGCAATTCTCAAGCTCGATTGGGCGAAGGACGTGACAGGAGCTCATGGGCTGGATGCGCGCCTTGAGCCCATCATTGCCAAAAGCAATGAGGGCTTCGTGTTCAGCATCGATCTGCAGGTTCTGATTCACGTTCCGGACACAAAGGCTCCACGCGTTATTTCCATGGTCGGTTCCATGGAAAACCTGGTGAACGAGGTTCTCCAGGCTGCCGTTGGCAACCTCTTTCGCGACAAGATTGGCGGCATGGAAGCGATCACGTTTATCCAGACGCGCCAGAAAGTCCAGGAAGCAAGCCTTCAGCTACATCCAGGAAAAACTCGCCGAGTACGAAATCGAGACCAGGGGAGTTTATATCCAGGATGTCGTCTACCCGGAGCAGTTGGTTACTGTTCTGACTCAGCGAGAGGTCGCGCATCAGGAAGTGGAAACATTCAAGATGCAGCGGCAGGCCCAGGACCAGCGCATCGAGACGGAAAAGGCTCGGGGCACCGCCGATATGCAGGTGGACCTTGCCAAGTCAAAGGTCGGGGTGGATATCCAGACAAACAAGACCGAGGCCAGGATGAAGGAAGCCCAGGGCGAGGCCACGTACATCGAGCAGACCGGCACCGCCAAGGGAGCCGAAGTTCGAGCGGTGGGTTTGGCCAACGCCGAGGCCTATCAGAAGCAGGTCGAAGCGCTGGGCAAAGGACCCACGGCTCTCGTGAACGCCATCAAGGCACTCGCGGTGGGCAATACCGCTTTCATGCCCAAGATCCTGGTCGTTGGCGGCGGGAGCAATCAAGGGGTTCTTGAGAGTCTCGGAACAATGCTGATGGACAAGCTGGACACAAGCGCTCCAGAATCTGGCTCTGCCAGCTCCACAACTGGCAAACGCAAGCCTGATTCAACTACCGCTGGCCCCAAAGCGTGACCTGCGGATACAAACAGCCCATGCTTGCCGCCTCTTTTGGGGCACAAGCAAGAGCCTCGGCGGCCGATCAATCCGGTTGCCGAGGCTATTTCGCTTCCGCTGCTTTCATTGAATAGCAGGCGATAAACAGGTTGCCGGGTGCCCCATATCTCAATTAACTGGGTGGCCCATGTCTCGATTCTGAGACATGGGATCGCAAACGTCCTTCACCCACATCAATCCAACCGCAGTTCAGCCTCATTGCGGCAGCATGGTAGGCCAGGGTTTCAACCCCGGCACAATCCCACCCATAAGAGTCCCAGGATCGTCCACGCGGCGAAGCCGCGTTCAATCCCTCTTCACCTGCCTATCACTAGATATGCCGGCTTATCGGCAGCTACCGAAGATTTTTCGGAACGAATCGTCTCGGCCTGCATCGGAAAACAAAGGAGCATATGATGGCAACCGGCAAAAAGAGACCCAAGGAAAACGGGAAAGGGCATCTCACGATGAAGACACCCCCAATCGTTTCGCAGCAAGAGTGGGAGGCTGCCCGCCAGCAGCTCCTCGTGAAAGAGAGAGCATTCACCCACTCCCGTGACGCGCTGGCCGCCGAGCGCCGCCGTATGCCGTGGATGCTGGTCGACAAAAAGTACCAGTTCGACGGACCCAAAGGCAAGGTAACCCTGCTTGATCTGTTTGAGGGCCGCCGTCAGTTGATCGTCTATCGCGCCTTCTTCGAGCCCGGCGTATTCGGCTGGCCTGAGCATGCCTGCCGCGGCTGCTCCCTGGGCGCCGATCAGGTTGCCCACCTGTCCCATCTGAATGCGCGCGACACCACGCTCGCGTGGGCCTCACGCGCGCCGCAGGCGGACATCGCGCGACTGAAGGCTCGGATGGGCTGGCAGATGCCCTGGTACACCATGACCGACAGCTTCGACGTAGACTTCGGCGTTGACCAGTGGCACGGCCACAATGCATTCATCCGCGACGGCGACAAGGTGTACCGCACCTATTTCATCAACAGCCGCGGCGACGAAGCGATGGGGACCACCTGGAGCTATCTCGATATCACAGCGCTCGGCCGCCAGGAAACCTGGGAGGACTCGCCGGAGGGTTACCCCCAGACCCCGCCATACAAGTGGTGGAACTGGCACGACAACTACGGGGCCGAGGCCGCGCCTGACCCGTTGTGGCTCGACATCCTGACCGATCCCGCGGGAGCCGCCGTCAGAAGGCGCGAAGCAGAGGCGAAAGCGTGCAACTGCGGATGATGGCGACATCCCCGGAGCCGGTGCAGCTGAGGAACCGGCCACAATTCCCCAGCGCCTCGCTGTTGCTCCCGGAGGGAGACAATGAAAAATAGCCCCGGGCGAAACCCGGGGAAGAGCATCCCCCCAAAAGCCCCTTCCGTCCTGTGAGGACGGCGTGATTCATCCCACACATTCCTCCGGACGAATTCAATTCAATGGGCTGGGCGCCCCATCCATCGCGTACTTTGCAATGGGTGGGATCGCATGCACCCAACCGCACCTCAGCCTCTTTTCGGCAGCACGGTAGGCCGGGGTTTCAACCCCTGCAAAATCCCACCCATAAAAATCCCAAAATGGCGTACGCGGCGAAGCCGCGTACAAACCTTCATACCAGCAGCCCGACAAACCCTAGCCGCCGAACCCACCATCCAAATCGACTACATCGAGCTAGTCAACTGGTCCACCCTGGACCCCGTAGAAATCGCCACTCCCGGCACCCTCTTCGCCATGGCCGCCTACGTAGGCCCACCCGCCTCATCGACAACGCCATCCTCGGCTAGCATACGCAAAAGCACGGGCCGCTCTCCAGCGAGCCCCTTGCGATGATATCGCCAGCTAAAACATGGAAACGGACGTTCCTGGTCGAGCATGCGCTACCAGGCTATGGATACGTGACGGCCCTCCTGCTTGGACGCGACCTCTACTTCTGTTGAGAGCCATGAGCGGCGTGGTCGGCTCCCTGCAATGCCCCTCGCCGTCCGGGAGCGTTGACCAGCGCGGTCTTGAATGCCCGGGAGGCCGAAGCGAAGTTGCCGTCTTCGAGTAATAGCTCTCCAAGTTGTTCGCGGGCGGGAATAATCGGTCCTGGGGTGGCAGGAAGTTTCTCGATTCCGTCCTCGTCGTCGGCTGCGCTGCTCAGGATGGAAGTCGCTTCATCGGATCGGCCCTCGGCCTGGGCTGACCAGGCGAGCACTTCGCGGGTCATGATATTAACCTGTGTTGCCCAGTAGGCATTTCCTGATGCGCGAAGCCTATCTTCGATTAGGCGCAGCGCCTCGGCCTGCTTGCGAGCCTCTTTGGGATTGCCGTTGCGGGCAAATCCGAGCCCACGCGCCCACACTGCGATTGCAAGAACCTGAGGCAAAGCTGAGGCGGGCGGTAAGGAAACCTTTTCCGCCTCGCCCCATTGGTGCCGTTCGACGATGTAGCGGATGGGCATCACGGTTGCGGCGTAGCCTGACTTGAAGTCGCCCATGTCCGGATTTTGCAGCGTGCTCAGCTCGTGAATGACCTGGGCTGCCTCCCGATCGCGTCCACTTTGCAGGTACGCGTAGACGAGGTAGTCCATTGCGTGCAACTCTTCGCCAGTATCATCCTGCTGACGTGCGGCAGTCCTCGCAGCGAGGTTGGATGCGATGGAGTCGTCCCACATACCCAGGCGAGTAAAGATGTGTGAAGGCATATGCAGCGCGTGCGGAGCGGAGGGAGCAATCTTGGAGTAGGCCCGAGCGGCTGCGAGACCGCGGGATGCGAGTTCCTGGCTGTCATAGGCGTGGATCAGGTAGTGCGGGATTCCGGGATGATCGGGAAGTTCGCGAAAGAGAGGCTCAAGCAGAGCGGCGGCTTGCTTCTGCTTGAAATGGGTCTTGTCGGTTGGGGATGCGTTCGAGATCAGCGCAAGCGCGTAGAAGACCTGGACCTCAACGTCTGTGGAATTCGCTGCAGCGAGGTCGTGCATCGCGACTTCATAGTTTGACGCGCGCATGCTGTATGGAATGGCGGGATCGTTGAATATAAGGCTGAGCGCGTGGATGAAACCGCGTTCGCGTTCGGTCGCTGCGTTGAGCATCTCGGCCCGCCTGATCTCGTTCTGGGCGACGGAGATACCATCGGCCGGAAGAGGTGGCTCCCATAGCTGATGGAAGTGAGTCATCGCGACACCCCAATGGGCAATTGCACAGTGAGGATCTTGCGCGGCCACGCTGTGGAAGGCTTCCTCAGCGGGTCTGTATGCGAAGGAGTGCAAAAGCGCGACCGCGCGGTCGAAGTCCTGCTGGACTCCAGGTTGGCAGGAGGTCGGGAACGAGACCATGCCCAGCTTTTCCGGCGCAGGGTGGTCATGTTTTTCCTGCGCGGCTGAAAAAGCCGCAAGGAGAAATGCCAAAATGAGGATTCGCTTCATCTTTTCGGTCTCCGCAAAGCTTCAAAGATGTTCCGAACCCCTCCGATTTTACGATGCCGGGTGCCCCATCCATCGGGCATTTTGCGAAGGGTGGATCACATACACCCAGCCGTAGTTCAACCAGATATTGGCGTGTGCCCCATCCATCGCGCACTTTGCGATAGGTGGGACCACATTCACCCAGCCGCAGTTCAACCAGATATTGGCGGGTGTCCCATCCATCGCGTATTTTGCGATGGGTGGGATCGCACAAACCCAACCGCACCCCAGCCTCTTTTCGGCCGCATGGTAGACCGGGGTTTCAACCCCCGCACAAACCCAACCATCAGAGCACGATTACGCAGGACGCTGAATAGCCATGTTTTGTAACAGGGCACGACTTCACAGGTTGCGGAAAAACTCGATTTGGAGGGAGGCGGGGGTTTTAACCCCCGCATAAAGCCAACAGAATCAATGAGGGCTTTAGAACTTATCCGTAAATAACAATAGTTTGTCTCCAGCAGATAAGAGCAGCGGCGAGTTGTAGCAGAGCCGTGTAGCTGGCCTCTGTCTTTTCGAAGCTGACCAGCAGCTTGCGGAAGCGGTTGAGCCAGGAGTGGGTTCGTTCCACCACCCATCGGCGCGGTTTGGAGTCCGGGTAGCGGTACTTGATGAGCCGCTCTTCGGCGCGTGATTTAACGCGGGGATAGTATTGGTGCTTGCGGGCGATCTTGCTAACTGGGTAGCCGACATAGCCGGCATCCAGACAGAGATATTGGTAGTTTTTCCATCCTGTAACCTCAGGGCGTTGGACCACGACCTGTGCCAGGGTCCGATCCAGCAGCTTGGAGTCGTGGAGGTTGGCGCCGCTGACGGCGATCGACAGTGGGAGTCCACGGGCGTCGACCAACAGACTGCGTTTGCGTCCTTTTTTTCCCCCGGTCGGTCGGGTTTCGACCAACACATTCGGTAGCTAGCGGTGCTTTGCCCATGGCTCCATCGGCTGATTGCCACTGCCAGGCTATGCCGTGCATCCCGTCATACTCGGCCAGCCCAGCCTGCCACAGCTTCTGGAACAAGCCAGCCTTGTGCCAGTTCTGAAAGTACTGATGCACTGCGCTAGCCGAACCGAACTCCCGGGGCAATGCTTTCCATTGAATGCCGGTCCGCAGAACGTAAACAATCGCCGAAAAAACTTGTCGAGAAGACATCGGCTTGCGTCCAGCTCCAGCCTTGCGTTGATACGTTCGCCCTGCTTCCCGCTTGCGTACTGGGATCAGCGGCTCAACCTTGCTCCACAAATTATCTGAAACCGTCCAAGACTTGATCTGAGCCATATTGAATTCATCATCGCCGCTACCAATCGCTTGCAAATCAGAGATTCAGTCGCACGCATCAAAGTCGTCACTATTTACGGATAAGTTCTTAATCTCTTGGTCCGTTTTGTAACAGTCTTGTGATCAATTGCTGCCCGGTGCCTGTTCACGAGTAAAGTAGAGAGAAGGAAACTCATTCACCGATGGCCAAGCTGCTTAGAATCAAATACTACGTGGAGCCGGATGCGGCGACTCTGGCTCGCCGTGCGGCGCAGTATTTTGTTGAGATGATCGGGGAGGCCGTGGCAGGACGGGGACGGGCACGCGTCGCGATCAGCGGCGGTTCCACACCCAAGGCCACTTTCCAGATGCTCGCCGACCCCGACCAGCCCTGGCGCAACCGCATGCCCTGGAACCGGCTGGATATCTACTGGGTAGACGAGCGCGCCGTTCCTCCCGACAATGCCGAGAGCAACTATCGCATGACCTGCGAGGCGCTACTGGACTACGTGCCGCTGCGGCCCGATCAGATTCACCGCATGGAGGGCGAGCTGGACCCTGAAGTGGCCGCCTCACGCTACGAGTCAGAGCTCAGGAACAGCTTCCGCCTGGAGGGCGCGCAAAGCCCGCGATTCGATCTGGTCCAGTTGGGCATGGGAACCGACGGCCACACCGCCTCGCTCTTTCCCCATACCCAGGCCATTCACGAAGTCGCCCGGCTGGCGATTGCTAACCACGTGCCGCAGATGAACGCCTGGCGCATCACCCTCAGCTGGCCGGTCATCGACTACGCCAGCTCCGTCTTCTTCCTCATCGCCGGCGAGGATAAGGCAAAGATTCTAAAAGAGGTGTTAACCGGGCCGCACGATCCGGAACGGCTGCCAAGCCAACTTATCTGGCCCGTGAGCGGTATACTTACACTGTTCCTGGACAAGGCTGCGGCTGCTCTTCTACCCGCGACTGACGGGGAGGGTTGCGGGTTTTTGGAGAGAGAAAGATGATTCTGGCGGGAGACGTAGGCGGTACAAAGGTCGACCTGGCGCTGTTTGATTTTGTCAGCGGAAAACTTAAGCAACACAGAGATCAACAATATCCGTCAAAGGAATACTCCGGCCTGGAAGAGATCGTAAGGGAGTTTCTGGCCGCCGACAAAGTGACCGCGGCATGTTTTGGCGTGCCCGGACCGGTGCGCGACGGCCGTCTCCGCCTCACCAATCTGCCCTGGACGCTGGATAGCCGCAAACTGGCTGCCGACCTGGGCATCGATCACGTCTTCCTCATCAACGATCTGGAGGCCAACGGCTACGGCCTCGCCGAACTCGATGACAGCCAGATCTTCACGCTGAACCGGGGCGATGCCAGCCAGATTGGAAACCGCGGGCTGATTTCGGCAGGAACCGGGCTGGGCGAGTGCTACCTGGTCTGGGACGGTCACCAGCACATTCCCAACCCATCAGAGGGTGGCCACGCGGACTTTGCTCCGCGCAACGAAGATGAGATCGACCTGCTGCGCTACCTGGAGCAGAAGTACAACGGGCGCATCAGCGTCGAGCGCGTGGTCAGCGGTCCGGGCCTGTTTAACGTCTACGAATTTCTGCGCGACGTGCGCGGCATGGAAGAGCCGGCCTGGCTCCGCGAGCGCCTCGACAAAGAAGACCCCAACGCCGTCATCACTGAGCTGGCAATGGCGGCCCGCAGCGAGATCTGCGAAAAGACCGTGGATATTTTCGTCTCAGCGTACGGAGCCGAAGCCGGCAACCTGGCGCTCAAGATTCTATCGGTGGGCGGACTTTACGTTGGCGGCGGCATCGCGCCCCGCATCATTGAGAAGCTCAAGGACGGCACCTTCATGAAAGCCTTCACGGACAAGGGCCGTCTGAGCCAGTTACTCATCAACATGCCAGTGCGCATCGTCTTGGAGAGCCGCGCCGCGCTGCTGGGTGCAGCCGCCTACGCTGAAGCCCGCGCCGCCGAGATCAGTGGAATCTCGCCACGCGCTGCGTCACTGAAGATGTAACTCCACAGCCTCGCCCATTGTGCGAACTAAGTTAGGGTGCCCCAGGTCTCGATTCTGAGAGCTGGGAACCTTCGCTCCAGGCGCCTGCTTTATCTGCAAATCGCAGAATCTTTTTGGACCGAGCGTATAGATTACGTTGATGGTCGGCTCCGCCTTGACTGGCTGAACCTGCTGCTGCGGCGAGCCGTACTCAGCAGACCGGAAGAATCGGAGACCGTCACGATTCTCTCTTTGCAACACTCGACGACCGGGTAAAATCTCTGCAGCAGTAGCGCCCACGAAAGAGGTTCCGATGCTTTCGTCAATCAATTTCTGGATGTGTTTGGCCGGGCTTATCGTCCTTGTCACCGGAGTAGTTATCCATCGGCCGGAGATCAGTGCGGCTCGCGGTTGGGAGAAGCTCATCGCCATGGGCTCTCTCTTCATTGCCGTTTCGCTCGCTGTATTCGCGCCCGAGCATTTCGGCGGCCCGATGAAAGTTGCGGATATGGTCCCGGCCTGGATGCCGGCGCACATGTTCTGGGCGTACTTTGTCGGATGCGCTCTGTTCGCGGCCGCAGCCAGTCTTGCATTGAAAAAGTACGTACGCTTGTCGTCCACACTGCTCGGGTTGATGTTCTTTCTATTTGTCTGCATGATGCATATACCGAATGCACTCTCGGATCCCAAGGATCGATTTGGGTGGACCTACGCGCTGAGAGATCTCTCTTTTGCAGCGGGCGCATGGGCACTTGCCGGACTGCATAGCCGTGCGTCGTCGCCGCAGATATCGAAATGGATGATTTTATCCGGGCGCGTCGTCATAGGGATTGCTGCGATCTTTTTTGCCACAGAGTTTTTTCTTCATCCGGAGTTTGCGCCCGGCTTTCCTTTGGAATTGATGACGCCATCCTGGGTTCCATTGCCCAGAGTATGGGGATACGTCACTGGAGCGATCCTTCTGGCCGCTGGGATCGGCCTGGTGATGAACAAAAAACCCCGGATGGCCGCAACTTCGATTGGCGCGTTCATGACCGTCCTCACTCTGTTCCTCTATGTGCCGGATTGGATCATCGCACGTGGTGGAACAACGCCGGAGATCATGGAGGCGATCAATTACGTCTTTGACACATTATTCTATGCCGGAACTGCACTGGTGCTGGTTTCAGCATTGCCGCGCGATCGCGAACACGTGCGGAATTTTTTTTGAGCGTGTCTACCGACCGAACAATTTCACGCGGATTCAATCCCCCGAAGGCGCTCCCACCGGCAGAACAGTTTTCTTGAACGTCGAGTTTCGAAGGTCATCAGTACTGGGGGGCCGCTGGATTCGCGAATACAGAATTCTGTTCGTCGGTCACAAGCCTCATCTCTTTTGATTGCAACTTGGTTATGTATGGGAATTCCCATCTATTTTTCCTGCCGGCGTGGGTAAAGTCGGGATGCGGCGGGGAAGCGGCAGGAATGGCGGGATGATTCCGTACGTGAATTTCTGTGTCAGGTGAATTTTCGAAAGCGCGGATACGCAAACCAAATTGGCGATAGCTGCCTCTCTGTCTGAATTCCAGACAAGTACATCGCATAGTGGCGAATTTTGTCCAGTTGTCGGCGAAGAATGTCGCTCTTGTCTCTTGGGAGATGTCTGTGCCGTGGAGCTATTAATTAAGGGGCTGTCCTAGATAACCGCTGAAAAAGGCGGTGTACTAGGATGGTCAACATGCGCAAGAGTCGGCTGGATAGCGAGCATCAGAAGCGCCTGATGGAGCACTTCGTTGCAGGCACTACAGCTCGTACCGCGGCATCGCTCACAGGAGTGAACAAGAATACAGCCTGCTATTACTTTCAACGTTTGCGCAAGATCATTTATCAGGCCACCGAGGATACTTCTCCACTGGCTGGTGAGATCGAAGTGGATGAGAGTTATTTTGGTGGCATTCGCAAGGGCAAGCGAGGCCGTGGCGCAGCGGGCAAAGTGCCGGTTTTTGGCCTGTTAAAGCGTGGCGGCAAGGTTTACACGAAGGTGATTCCAGACACGAAAGGCGCAACACTCAAGGCCATCATGGAGGACAGAATCGTGCCCGATAGTATTGTTTATTCGGACACCTATCGCTCTTACAATGTGCTCGATGTTTCAGCCTTCAAGCACTACCGCATCAACCACTCAAAGCTGTTCGCAGATCGTAAGAATCACATCAATGGAATCGAGAATTTCTGGAACCAGGCGAAGCGACATATGCGCCGATTTAACGGGGTATCCAAGGCCACTTTTCCGCTCTTTTTGAAGGAGTGCGAGTGGCGTTTCAACAACCCAAACCCCAAAATGCAATTATCCCTGTTGAATCAATGGGTTAAATCCTACATGCGATAGTTATCTAGGACAGCCCCTTAATTAATTCCAGGCGTACAATGATCTCCGTTGGTGATCCTGCATTCTAAACCGGCCGATAAAGTGTCAGTGACACAAATTAGAGAAGTAGTTTGACACGGGAGGAAAGCACCGCAAGTTGAGAGTTGAGACTTCAATTGCTGTTGAGTGCAGCAGCGACCGGTGCGAGAGCAAGAAGTTCTTGGCACGCCTGTCCAGGAAGAAGCAGATGGAGGTGCGCCTGCTGCCTACCGGTCTCCGCAGCTTTCGCAGGTTGTTCCTCATCGCGACTGCGGCATTCTTCATCGCCGGCACGTTGTTCTCCGGGCCTGCGCAGGCACAATCAGTAACCAAGTCTCTGACTGCGCTGCGAACTCTTACGAAGGCGAACGAAGTCCATAGCCTCTCCACCGAGGAAGCCAAGCGCGCCTATCGCGTCCATCTGCGTGCGGTCGTTACTTACTTCGATCCAAGGTACGGTAAGGAGACCGCCTCAATGTTCGTTCACGATGCGAGCGGAGGCGTATATGTCAACCTTCCCATGAACTTCAAGACTGTGCTTGCCCCCGGAACGCTGGTCGATGTGCAAGGCGTGAGCGGCCCCGGAGGCTTTGCTCCTGTGGTCGACCAGGCCGAGGTCAAGGTGATTGGACACGCTCCCCTTCCGCCAAACCCTCACCGGGTGAACAATATTCAACTTCATTCCGGCCTGGAAGACTGCCAATGGGTCGAGGTTGAAGGCTTGGTTCGCTCCGCGGTCGAGCGGGCACATAACGTCAGGATCATGTTGCAAACGGATACCGGAATCGTTCACGTTGTCATGGTCAAGGAGCCGGGCGCTAACTATTCGAATCTGGTTGACGCAAAAGTGCGACTCCGCGCCACTGCCGCCCCCATGCTCAACAAAAACAGCCAGATGATCTCCGTTCGCCTGTTGGCTCCAGGCCTTTCCGCGGTCAAGATTCTGGAGCCTGCGAAAGGCGATCCGTTTCAGCTACCAATTATCCCGATTGACGACTTGTTGCGTTGGAGCCATGTCAATGTACGGTTTCACCGCGTGCATATGCGGGGAACCGTGACCTTACAATGGCCTTGGCCAGGCTCCAAGCTGTGCATTCGCGATGCGACGCGCGGAATTTGCGCTCTAACCGATGAAAATGCCCACTTGGCGCTGGGCGACGTTGTAGACGTGGTTGGATTCGTAGGGGCAGGAGAAGGTACGCCGGCGCTCGCGCATCCCTTGTTCAGAAAAGTTGGCCATAACGAAAACATTGCCCCCGAGCCCTTAACCGTTGGTCAGGTCTTGCAGGGAAAATCCGATTCCGAATTGATCCAGGTCGACGGGCAGTTGGTCGGTTACAGCCAGTCGAACTCCGACACCACGCTCCTATTAAACTCCGGGACCAATGATTTCAGTGCGGTTCTGCCTAAGCGCCCGGCTGGACCCCAATTCAATCTATGGACGGTAGGGAGCAAGCTCAGGATTCGAGGAATTTGTTCCGTTCGGATGGACACGGAAGGCAGCGCGGCAACAGAAGGAATCGCGGAAGCGGAGTCTTTCGCGGTCCTGATGCGTTCGCCTGAAGATGTGACGGTTCTGGAACGCCCCTCATGGTGGACAGTGACTCATGCGTTGGCGCTGCTGGCTGTGGTCGTCATCATCACGCTGCTTGTGCTTGGCTGGGTGATGGCGCTGAAAAGGCAGGTGGCGCGGCAGACAGTGCTACTGCGCGAAAGTGAACAACGTTTTCGCCACATGGCTCTGCACGATTCCCTGACCGGGCTGGCCACACGTGTGCTGCTGAATGATCGGCTGAACACGGCCGTGCAGAGGGCGAAGCGCCATTATGGCGGGATCACTCTACTCATGCTGGATCTGGATAGCTTTAAAGAAATCAACGACACATTTGGTCACCGTGCCGGCGACGAGGTTCTGCGCGTTACCGCGGCTCGTCTTCTTGAAGTAGTGCGCAAGAGCGATACTGTGGCCAGAATGGGAGGGGACGAGTTTATCGTTCTGCTCCCCGACTTGAGCGATCCACTATCGGCGGAGGGGTTTGCCGCAATCATTGTGAACGCCCTGGCCGGTCCGATTCATTTTGAGGGCAAGGAGATGCGGGTTTCAGTCAGTATCGGGGTCTGCTCGGCGCAGTCGGGAGAACTCGATGCCGATGCACTGTTGAATTGTGCCGATACAGCTCTATACCGTGCCAAGGCAAGCGGGCGAAATTGCTTCCAGCTCTTCACGACCGATGTCGATGAAGCCCGCGCGCGCAACGCGAGCTGACGGTTCCAGCCCTGCGCGGTTACTGCTGCTCCTTCATGTGCTTCGCCAGCACTTCCCTATATAGATTGCATTGCGGGATGCGCAGTCCCGCGGCGTTCGCAATGCCGCCGTCCTGCGTAAATTCGATGAAGGCCTGCCCTTGCTCGAATCCCGGCCAATGCGGCAGCGCATCTGAATTTGGATTGCCGGTTTTGGCAAAGTTAGTCCAGTAAGCTCTCCATCTCATCGGCGAGCTTGAAGTCGGCATCCACAAACTTCGCGGCGGCCTCGAATTGCCCTGATTTGGGGTAATAACCGAACACGTAGGGCAGCTCGGCGGAGTGAGTGGCTCCTTTTGCTTCTCCGGGGCTGACACGCTGAAATTCATACTCATAGGTGGGATGATGCGCGGCGCTGTGCCACGCTGCCTCAGTAGCGGCTGCGCAACGGTAGCGCGTATCGGCCAACCACTGGTCGGCTGCTGAACCGTACAAAGGATCGGCGTTTCCTTGCCCGCCATTGGCCAGACCATAGAGCGCCAGCGCCCGGGGCGCAAAATCTCCCGCCTCCTTTTGAATTGTCATTCTCAGCTCGTCCGCTGTGGCCGTGCTGCCGGATTCGATGGCGTTGTTGCCAATTAGCAAAGGAATCGCCGACTCCTGACCGGAGGCAAAGACCTCGGCGGGAGAGCGCGGAATGACCCAGCCGTCGATAATCGGATGCGTAGTGGGACGGTGCTGCGCATCCAGGGCATTCACCGCTTTCAACAAATCTTCAGCCGGCATCTGGCGCAGAAATTTCACTGCGTCCTGCCCGGCTGGAACTTTCATTTGAGCCGCGAACTCCACTCCGGCTTGCTCCGCAGGGGCGCGGGAACGCAGCAGAGTATGCACCGGCGTTCCGCTCTCCACAATCGCTTTTTGAGGCAGTTCCCGCGCCAGGGAGGTCATCATCAAACTCGTATCCAGCGCACCGGCGGACTGGCCAAAGACAGTAATGTTGTGCGGGTCGCCGCCGAACTTTGCAATATTGGCGATCACCCAGCGAAGGGCGAGAATCTGGTCCATCAGGCCGTAATTGCCTGATGCATGATGCGGCGACTCGCGCGTCAACTCCGGATGGGCAAAGAAGCCGAAGATGCCCACCCGGTAGTTGACCGTAACCAGCAGCACTCCGTGATCCACCAGCGTTCCGTCGTTGAAGAGCGGGACTGATGCGGTCCCGCCTTCATTGCCGCCGCCGTGAATCCAGAACATCACCGGCAGCGGCTTCTTCACCGGCCAAACCGGCGTAACGATATTCAGGTAGAGGCAATCTTCCTGGCTGGTTTGAGCGTAGCTCCAGTTCCAGTCTCCTTCTGCATCCGCCCACTGTGTGCACGCGTGCGCTGAAGGCATTTGCATCGCGCACGCCGCTCCACGGCTTCACCGGCAAGGGCTCACGCCAGCGCAGATCGCCCACCGGCGGTTGCGCGTAGGGAATCCCCAGGAACTTCGCGCCGCCGTTCGGCCTGGCCACGCCGCGCAGTTTACCGCTCGCGGTTTTCACAATCAGCGCATCGTCCTGCGCAAAGGCCGCACCGCAGAGAATGAAAAGAATCATTGCAGTAGCAGCAAATACGAAAATCGCCGCTGCATTACGGCGCGCGCTGAATTTGGAAATTAGTTTGGCCAACTGGTCTCCCTCGCATTCTTCGATCATCGGAGATTCTATCAATTTTGTCTCAACGCTGAATCACGGCACGGCTGTAAGATACTTCGCTGCTCCTTGATTCTTCAGCTTGCACGTTCCCGGTTTACGGCTATTCTGAAGAGGCAATCGCATGAGCTTTTCCCACACCATCGGCAATACCCGCTACACTTTCGCTGGCCTGCGCGAACTGCTGGCCAAAGCAACTCCCCTGCGCAGCGGAGACTCGCTGGCTGGGGTTGCGGCGGAGTCGGCCGAGGAACGGGTTGCCGCGCAGTTTGCGCTGGCCGATCTGCCGCTCAAGCATTTCCTCACTGAGCAGGTCGTTCCCTACGAGAGCGATGAGGTCACGCGGTTGATCGTGGACTCGCACGATGGAGAGGCCTTCGCGCCGGTGCGGTCGTTCACCGTGGGCGAACTGCGCGATTGGCTGCTCTCCGACGAGGCGACTGGAGAGCGGCTGGCCGCGCTTGCTCCCGGCCTCACGCCGGAGATGGCTGCCGCGGTCAGCAAACTGATGCGGGTGCAGGATTTGATTGCCGCCGCACAAAAAATCCGCGTGGTCACGCGCTTTCGCACTACCGTTGGTTTGCCCGGCCGGCTCAGTGCGCGGCTCCAGCCCAACCACCCCACCGACGACGTAACCGGCATTGCCGCCGCGATTCTCGATGGCCTGCTGCTCGGCTCCGGCGACGCGGTCATCGGCATCAACCCCGCGGGCGATAACGTAGCCGTAACCACGCGCCTGTTGCGGCTTATCGATGCATTGAGGGGGCGGTTCCAGATTCCCGTGCAAAGCTGCGTGCTGGCTCACATCACCACCCAGTTGAAAGCGCTTGAAGCCGGTGCCCCCGTGGACCTGCTCTTTCAATCCATCGCCGGCACTGAGGCGGCGAACAGCAGCTTTGGCGTGAATCTTGCCCTTCTCGTGGAAGCAAATGAGCAAGGCCGTGCGCAGCACCGCGGCGCGGTTTGTGCAGACGGCCAAATCGGTAACAACATTATGTACTTTGAAACCGGCCAGGGCTCGGCGCTCTCGGCCAATGCACATCACGGCGTGGACCAGCAGACGCTCGAAGCCCGCGCCTACGCTGTTGCGCGGCATTTCAATCCAATGCTGGTAAATACGGTGGTCGGTTTCATCGGGCCTGAGTATTTGTACGACGGCAAGCAGATCATCCGTGCCGGCCTCGAAGACCATTTTTGCGGCAAGCTGCTGGGCCTGCCCATGGGATGCGACGTCTGCTACACCAACCATGCCGAGGCCGACCAGGATGACATGGATACGCTGCTCACTCTGCTCGGCGCGGCCGGCGTGAACTACATCATGGGCGTGCCCGGGGCTGACGACGTGATGCTCAACTACCAGAGCACCAGCTTTCACGACGCGCTCTACATGCGCAGGGTTCTGGGGCTCAGGCCGGCGCCGGAGTTTGAGGCGTGGCTTCAGGCGAGAGCTATCAGCGCTTGGCGCTCGAAGCTCATCAGCCGGAAAGGCTCCTGACCTCATGAGCCGGATTGCGAAAGCAGTTCCACCCTCCGACCGAACGCCCGCGCTGGCTGCCCGTCTGCGCTCGCTCACACCGGCCCGCGTAGGATTGGGCCGCACCGGCGTGAGCCAGCAGACCCGCGATCTGCTGGACTTTCAGCGCTCGCATGCGCAAGCCCGCGATGCAGTTCATGCGCGGCTTGAAACTGCTGCGCTCGCGAGCAGCCTGGGCAAAATTACCAAGGGCGAAGTGCTGCGGCTTCATTCGGCGGCTGCGGATCGCGCCACTTATCTGCAGCGTCCCGATCTCGGGCGGAAGCTGGATGAAGCCAGCCGGGCAAGTCTGGCCAAGATCAGCGAATCATCACCGGCGAGAGGAAGCTGGCGCTGATTGTGGCCGATGGCCTATCAGCACTGGCCGTTGAACGCCACGTTCCAGCACTGCTGACAGAGCTGCTGCCCCGTCTGAAACAATGGGATCTTGTGCCGCTGTGCGTCGTCGAGCAGGGCCGCGTGGCCATCGGCGACGAGATCGGCTTGGCGCTTGGCGCGGAAATCTCCGTGGTTCTCATCGGCGAACGCCCGGGGCTAAGTTCGCCGGACTCGCTCGGTGCGTATATCACCTGGGCTCCGCGCTTGGGCCGCACCGATGCCGAGCGAAACTGCATCTCCAACATTCGCGCGGAGGGTCTCACCTATGCGCAGGCCGCCGCTCAACTGGACTTCTATCTGACTGAGGCGCGACGCCGGCAACTAACCGGTGTCGCGCTCAAGGACGAAGCCCGCCTGCTTAAGAAAGGCTGAGACGTGATCAAGCGTTGGCTGTTTCGCATCGTCGTCGCACTCGTTGCAGGTTTCGTAGTGGTCTACGGAGCCGATTGGGCAATCTTCCGGCTGCGCGGCTCGCCCACGTCTACAGTTACCGTCAACCGCTTCCTCACCGTGCCACTCAAGGGCAACAAGATCGAGTACGACTATCTCGGCTCCTCGGACGTGCCCTGCTCGATCTCGCTCTTTCCGCAGGCGGGGCAGAGTCCGTGCTGGCAACTGGCCAGAAACCCCAACCAGACCACAACACTTTAGGAATTTTGCTGAAAAATATCGCGTCGTAGAACGCATCACAATACCAAGTGACGCGTATCACGCCGAAGAGTTGCAAGTGCGGCTAGCATCGGAAAATCTCTCGCGTATTTCCGAGGAACGATGTACAGCCGCACACAGAACGAAAACGGCACTTACAATACGCGCTGCCTCGACTGCTTCATAACGATCGCCTCCTGCATAGAGACGACGGAAGAACTGGATCAAAGGGAGGCCCGGCACATCTGTCCGGAAAAGGCTTTGGCGCAGTTGCTGGCGCAGGAAAGATCCAGCGTCGTCCATGCGCGGCTCAACTAGAAGTCTTCGCAGGCCACCGTACTGATAACTCCCTACTGCATCCGTGCCGTGTCCCGCAGTTGCCGGGCTGTGGCCTCAAGGAATGTTTCAACGCTGGCGCCCGATGGTACCTCAAGTCCTGACTTTGCCTGCAATGCTGAAGCGATGCGATGGGCCAGGGCTCGCCTGGTCTCCAGGCTCATATCGAGGCGACGCGACAAAAAACCCTCCAGTACTTCCAGGTCGGCTATGGAGAGTTTGGCGATGCCGGTGGCCGGCAGGGTGACTGAGAAATGCGGTTCGGGGGCCGGGGTGGTTGCAGTGAAGCTCTGCGCGGTGAAGGTTCGCGTGCCCGCCTCGTTCCATAGCGGAGCCTCTTCTTCCCGATCCCTTACCACCAGCGTTCCGGCAGCCAGATCGCCCAGGCGCTGATGCTGTTTGGTGGCAAACATCGCGATCACTCCGACCGCGTAAAAGAATGGAAGCTGGTCAACATAGCGCACGAGGTTACGCGCCATGGATTCAAAGAGTCCGATCGCGCGCCCGGAGCGCTGGATCACGCGAATCCTGGCTACACGCTTGCCTGGCGTGCGTCCGTTCCAGAAGGCTTCAAAGAGTGTGAAGTAACCCCACTGAAGCAGAAATAGAAAGATGATGAAGAAGGCCGTCGCCCACTGCGATGAGATGTTTGAGAATGCGCGGATGCCGGGAAGAACAACCGCGAAGACCAGCAGCATAAACAGAAGTCCGGCGCCGCAGATTAAGTAATCGACCAGCAGAGCGATAAAACGGCTGCCGATGCCGGCGAGGGGCAATTCGATGGCTACCAGTTCAGGGGTATCGATGCTAAGCTGGTCAGAACTCAGGTCCATGGGACAAATCCTCTCAAACCAGTGGATTCAAAAGCGACGGCCCTATTGGGACCGGCTCTCCGGCTTGCTGGCTCAATGCGGCACAGGCGGCCTGGGAGGACTCTCGCGCAAGGAGCTGCAGGAGATTGCCTTGCTTTACCGGCAGGTGGCCGCAGACCTTTCAGTGCTGCGCCAGGACCAAACCGCTCGCACTTACGCCGCCCACGTGAATCAGTTGCTGGCTCGCGCTCACCATATCATCTATTCCGGCCGCAAGACCAATCTGACCACGCTACTCCATTTTATGAGGGACGAATATCCGGCTATCTTCCAGCGGCAGATCAGGTACGTGCTGGCTTCGGTTGCGATTTCGGTGGCCTGGGGAGTGCTGGGCGCGGTGCTTACCAGCGCGCGGCCGGAGTTTATGCGGCACTTCGTCGGGCCGGAGATGATCGCCACCATGGAACGACACGAGATGTGGACCAAGGCGATTGTGGGAATCGAGCCCAAGGCGTCGAGTTGGATCATGACCAACAACCTCACGGTCAGCTTTGTCACCTTCGCTACCGGGATTACATTTGGCCTGGGTACTTTTTTTTATCTGGCTTTCAATGGGTTGATGCTGGGCGTGGTTGGCGCGGCTTGCCACCAGTATGGAATGTCGCTGGCGTTGTGGAGTTTTGTCGCGCCGCACGGGTCGCTGGAACTGCCGTCGATCGTCATCGCGGGAGCGGCGGGATTCCGGCTGGGCCACGCGATGCTCTTCCCCGGAGCGCTGCGCTGGAAGGAGTCGGTTGCGCGCGGTGGAGCTGAAGCTTCTCGGCTGATCGCAGGGATCATTCCGCTGCTGGTGATCGCCGGCTGTTTGGAGGGTTTTTTTTCTCCCTCGAAAGCGCCCGAGTGGCTCAAGTTTACCGTCGGCGGAATGCTTTTCACGCTGCTGCTGCTGTGGCTCTTCAGGCCGGTGAAGGCTGCGGCGGCTATCGATCTAAATCAATAATTATCAGGCTCTTATGGAGAGGTTGGAGGCCGTCTCCGGAGGAGATCTGTGCTGTATTTACAGCGATACAGGCGCTGTATCGAGCGACTATTGGTCCGTCGAAATGATTGATTTTATTTCCTTTAAGCTGATTTTACAGGCGTACAGTCGAAAATTTCCGGCCTGCAGGGGGGTGGGGGGTGCGGTGGTGGTACGGACCGGGCACATACCAGACAGAATGGGTTCGGGCGAATGGCCAAAGGTCTATCGTGTTCGCTCGAATTCTTTCATTACTCATCATTTTGCTTTTTCTGGCCTAATTAGATTGTCCGGCATTTGAAGGTAATTATCTGCAAAGGATATGCGCTGGATGCAGTGTTATGCTGCTATTCCGTTGGTCAGTTGACAGAAGGCAATCGCGAGTTATTTCGAACTGAAATCACAACAGCAGAGATCGATTGCACAACGATTGCAGGCTTATACAGGTAGATCTCAAGCTAAATTCCCGGCTTGTTTGATGCGTGGGCACACGTTGTTTCCCCACGCTACCACCCCAAGAAACAAAGACCATTTTTTGGGGACCCCGGTGAAGCGCAGGGCTAACCAACTCTGCGCCTCCGGCGCGTTTGTGTGAATATTCCTTTTGCAATCTTCAATAAAGCCCAGACCTACCAAAATTTCTGGTCTTGGAGATAATCCACTTAAACGCTGAGCAGCACTACGGCGGCAAGGGCTAGAGCTATGCCGGCAAATTGGCTGCGGGAGGGCCACTCGCGAAGGAGCAGGGCGGCTAAGAGGATGGTTCCGGCGGGGTAGAGAGAACAGACCAAGGCGGCTACGTCAAGGCGGCCGATCTGGGTGGCGCGGAGATAAAAGAGATTGCCGATGGTCTCGAGCGTGCCGGCTGTGAGGCCGGCTAACCAGAAGCCCCGCCATTTTGCTTTGGGGGGCATGATAAGGAGTACGAGGAGCATGGCTACGGAGCCGGCGACTCGGGCTGAGGTCATGGTCCATAGGATTCCGCCGGGACTGGCGAATTTGAAGAGGATCAGTTGGGTGCCGAAGCCGATGCCTGCAAGGGTGGCTAGTAAGAGGGCGGTGGGGGGAGTGGTTATGTCTCTGACGGCGGGCGCACGGGTGATTAGCCATATGGCTAACAGGCCCATTGCCAGGCCTGCGGCGGTTATGGGGGTTGGCAGGCCGTCGTGGATTATTGAAAAGAGAACGGGAATGAGGGCGGTTAGGAGGCCGGTGAGGGCGGCGGTGAGGCCCATGGCTCCCATGGCCAGGGCGCGATAAAAGAGGGCCAGCGCTATCGAACCTTCAAATCCGCCCAGTGCGGCATAGACGAGATAGGGGGAGCCGGGGAGGGCGAGGTGGATTCGGAGGCAAAGAGCGAGCAAGAGGAGGAGGGAAAAGATCTGGCCGGAGGCTACTACCAGAAGGGCGGGTGAGCGGCGCGAGCCGAGGCCTCCGATAAAGTCCGAACGCGCCCCAGATGGCGGCCGAGACGAGACCTAACCCGGCCGCTGCTCCTGAGGAGTTCACGAGCTTATTGAGCGTCCTTGGCGTTGGGGTAATAGCCGGTCTTGGCGATTACCTCGAGGCCGGGACGGTCTACGCGCACATCGATCTTGCGGAACTTGCCGTCGATGAAGGGCTGGTGGCTGAGGTAGCCGAGCGTGTACTGGGTGCGCGCTTCCTCGGCGATGTCGGCGTAGCTCTTCTCGATGCCGTTCACGCCGCGCTCGGAGTCCAGCGTGCCGCCGGTGGAGTGGGCGTATTTGACCAGGATGTTGTCGTACATGGTGAAGGGCAGGTGGACGCGGCTTACGAAACCCTCGCCCCAGCGGGCTGAGTCGCCGACCAGCGTGCCATAGACGGCGATCTTGTTGGTTTCGAGATAGCGGATGACCTCTTTGTAGGTGGCCTTGCTGCCGTATTCCTTGCCGTCGGAGATGACGTAGATGATGCGGCGGCGGCCCTTGGGGCGGGTGGACGAGCTCTTTGGCGGCGGCAAGAATGGCGTCGTTGAGGGTGTGAATCTCCTTGGGGAGGGTCATCCAATTGCCGTTGCCGCCGGCTGATTTTCCCGGTTGAATGTTGGGGTCAACGCAGCTGCCGTTCTCGCGAATGCTGCAGCCGGCCAGCGGGCCGCTGTTAACCGGGTTGAGCATTTCGCTGCCGGTCTCCTTGGTCAGGGCCAGTACTGCGGGCAGGCGGGTGCTCTGTGCGCCGGTAAAGCCGGTGCGTTCCTGGGCTCCGTTGTTGTAGGAAAAGACCGCTACTTCGTCATAGGGAGTGAGCGCGCCTTGGATTGCGCCGAGGGAGTTGTTTACCTTGGCCATCACGTCGGAGGTCAGGCTCTGATCGATCACAAAGGCGATGGAGAGCGGGAAGGGATCGACGGTGAAGAGGCGCAGCGGCTCGAAAGAATCGTTTTCATAGACTTTGAAGTCGCGGAAGGTGAGGCCGGCGACGAGCTTTCCTTTGGAGTCCTTGACGGTGACCGGGACTTCAACGAAGTTGACCTGAATGTGAAGCATGGCGGCGACTTTTTCAACACCTTCGCCGGACGCGGGCAACTCGGGAGGGGTAGTCTGAATCTCAACCTGGTTGGAAGGCGCATGACTGCTGGGAGCGGGCTGCTCTTGCTGCTGGGCGGGAGCAGTGGTGGACGAACTGTTGGTTCCCGATTGCTCTGTTCCGGAGCCGAGGCCGGGCGTGACGGCGCCGCTTTCCACGCCGGACAACGGAGGGGGCGCCTGGGGCGCGGGAGCATCCGGCACTGCGGGCTGTTGGGCCACAGCGGCCGTTTTTAGAATTGGGCTCAAGCTTAGAAGCGCCGCCAGCGCGATTGCAGTCAAACCTAGCTTCATATTTCTCCAAAAAACAGTGTCAGTGATCAGTGGTCAGTGGTCAGTTCAAATCAATCCCTAATCATAAATGAGTCTTGCACTTGCGGTAGTCCGTGAACCATTGCGAGCTGGCCTTGAAAGCCGGCTTGCAGTCAGCGGGGACGGCGACTGACCACTGTTCACTGACTACTGACCACTGTACTTGTCAGAGTATCAGACGCGACAGCACGGCGCATGTTGCCCGCCTGGCGGGAAAGAGTTCAGGTATGCTGACGGGAGCAGTGCCTTTTCAGTCAAAGAACTCGCTGAAATAGTGACTCGGAGGGGCAGGATTCCTCCGCAGGGGCTAAAGCCCCGCGTTTTTTGGGGTCTTCATCGGCCCGACTTCACAGGTTGCGGAAAAAAGGCTGGTGAACCGGATAAGGCACGATGGTTTCCACAGGGCGATACGGTATGTATTAGTCATGCGCGGAAATGACGAGCAACAGGAAGCGGTATTCAGCTGCATCGGCCTTGAACAGCGAGTGCCGAAGGATCATCCATTACGTGCCATCCGGCAGATGAGCGATGCAGCATTGCGGGAGTTGGACTCCGAGTTCCAACAGCTGTACGCGCGGCGCGGGCGGCCGTCGATTGCTCCGGAGAAGCTGATACGGGCGCAGTTATTGCAGGTACTGTATTCGGTGCGGTCGGAGCGGCAACTGATGGAGCAGTTGGACTACAACCTTCTTTTCCGCTGGTTTGTGGGACTCAACATCGACGACCCGGTGTGGGATGTGACGGTATTTACCAAGAACCGCGAGCGTCTGATTGAGGGCGAGGTTGCCGAACAGTTGTTGCTGGCGGTGGTGGAACAGGCGCGTGCGCATCAGCTTTTAAGCGAGGAGCATTTCACCGTGGACGGTACTTTGATTCAGGCCTGGGCCAGCCGTCGCAGCTTCCGTGAGAAGCCCGATCCGCCCAGCCGGGGCACGGGAACGCGAGGCCGCAAGCTGCTGCGCGACACGCATGAGTCAGCCACCGACCCGGAGGCGCGTTTGTATAAGAAGAGCGGGGCGGCGGTAGCGGTGCCCAGCTACCTGGGCCATGTGCTGACGGAGAACCGCAACGGACTGGTGGTAGCAGCGATGGTGACGCAGTCCAGCAAGACGGCGGAACGGGAGGCTGCATTGGTGATGGTGGACAAGCTGAAACGCGCCGTGGTGAGCACGCTGGGCGCCGACAAGAGTTATCAAGAGGAGCAGTTTGTTGGTCAGTTGCGCGCCCGCCGCATCAGGCCGCATGTAGCCGAATACGCGCCCAATCCGAAATGGCCCAACTGGCTTACCGGAGAAGAACGCAACAGCGAAGGATTTGCCATCAGCCAGAGGAAGCGGAAGCTGGTGGAGAAGGTGTTCGGCTGGGCCAAGCAAGATCGGGCCGTCCGGCAGGTAAAACTGCGCGGCAGGGCACGAGTCGACTGGCTGTTTAGCCTGGTTGCCACAGCGCACAACCTGCTGCGCATGCAGAAGCTGATTCCGGCGCAGTAAGTCCGGGGGATAGGTGTCTCTGGAGGCCGCAAAATCGGATCTCCAGAGGAGCAAATCAACAGCAGTACAACCGATTTGAAGTGAAAAAACTCAACGGTGCGACTCGGAATCGAAAAATGAACGACTTTTTCCGCAAGCTGTGAAGTCGTGCCCTGTTACAAAGCCCCTTGGTTGAGTTTTGTACAGCCTGTGAAATCCTGCGCTGTTACAGCGCCCCTTGGTTGAGTTTTTGTGCAGCCTGTGAAATCGTTCCCTGAAGCGAGGGCAGGGAATTTCAACAAGTGCTTGAATTGGGACGATATGCTGGTGCGAATTGGAGTTGCCGCTTTGCTTTTGAGCCTGCCGGCGCGGTGCGCGGAGGGGTGGGCACAGCTTGCTCCGTCGCCGGATGCGCCCCCTGTGAGTACCGCTCCGGCGCAGGCGAGCGGGAATGATACGGCGGCGCTGAAGGTGAATGTGAACCTGGTGGACGTGTTCTTTACCGTCAAGGATAAGGATGGGAGGCTGGTTCCTCATTTGACGAGGGACGACTGCACTGTGAGCGAAGACCAGGCGCCGCAGAAGCTGAAGAGCTTTGCGGCAGAGACCAGCCTGCCGCTGACGCTGGGGATTCTGCTGGATACTTCAGGCAGCCAGTACCGCATTTTGGCGAAGGAGCAGCAGGCGGGAGGCCGGTTTCTGGAGCAGGTACTGAAGGCGAAGGACGAGGCTTTTCTGCTGACGTTCGATGTGAACGTGGACCTGATGCAGGACATTACCGGCGACGTGCAGTTGCTGACACGGGGGATGAATAAGGCGGAGATCAATACAGCGGGCGGCAATGGAGCCGGGGGGGCGCCGGGAGCGGGTGGGGGAACGATTCCGACGATAGGGAAGGTCAAGGGAACGCTGCTTTACGACGCGGTTTTCCTGGCGGCGAGCAATGTGATGACCGAAGTGACGGGGCGCAAGGCGATGATCCTGCTGACCGACGGGCAGGATGAGGGGAGCAAAACCAAGATTGGCGAGGCGATTGCCGCGGCGCAAAAAGCTAACGTGCCGGTTTATGTGATTTTGATTGCCGACCGGGGCTTTTATGCTGACATGGGATTTGGGGATCTGGGCTACAAGGGCTATTCGGCCATGAAGAAAATGACCGAGGAGACGGGCGGGCGGCTGATCGACGTGGGCGGCAATAGCAAAAAGCTGGAGGAGGCCTTCAAGCAGATTGAAGATGAGCTGCGGACAGAGTATGCGGCCAGCTATACGCCCTCGAATGCTGTTCTGGATGGCGGATTCAGGCGGCTGGGGGTGGAGTGCCGCGGGGATGGATTGAAGGTGCAGGTGCGGAAGGGGTACTTTGCATTAGGGACTAGGGACTAGGGATTAGGGAATAGGGAATAGGGAATAGGGAATAGGGAATAGGGGCAACCACTGTTGCGCTCTAAATAAATTACACGGGACAATTTACATAGATGGGAAGAATGTTCCAGACCACGGCCGCTGAGGGTGCAGCATTTCGGCCGGCGAGAGAAAGAACTTACTCCTCTAATTTGCCTTGGATGAATATCTTGCAGATGCGGGCGTGAAGACGGGCGGTTTGGAGCCGCGATTGCAGGGGTTTGGAACTGCGATTGCGAGACTGCTGCTGAACGGCCGGAGTTCTGCGCTGGGGAAAGCGGCCACTGGACCCAAGTCGCGAAAAAATCCAATCGGTGGAGGAAACTTCCCATGAAAACGGCCAAAGTTTTCGTGATGGCGGCATTCGTTCTTTCGAGCTTTCCGTTGATAGCGCAAGAACCGAACTCACCTCCTCAACAGCCGCCGGGTGCGGTACCTCAGCAACAACCGAATGCGGTTCCTCAGTTGCCGCCGGATACAGCGGCGCCTCCGCCGGCTCTGGCGCCGGGCGCGGCCTCGCAGGAGAATGCGGCTCCGCAGCAGAGTGCGCCGGGCGCTGCGACAGGCACCGAAAGCAACCAATCATCTGCGGCACCGGCGCCAGTAGATATGCAGCCGGTCAAAAGCGAACTGGTCAGCAAGCTGGACTCGAAGACGGCCAAGGCCGGCGATAGCGTGGTGGTGAAGACCAAGGAGCCGGTAAAAACAGCGGATGGGATTGTTATCCCCAAGGGATCAAAGCTGGTGGGCCGCGTGACCACGGTGCAGTCGCACAGCCATGGCAGCAAGAATTCAGCAGTGGCGATTTGCTTTGACCACGCTGAACTGAAGGGTGGCAAGACGATGCCGATCGAGTCGGTGATCAAGTCAGTGGCTCCGCCGGAGGGCGCAATGATGGCGAGCGCACCGGCTTTTCCTGACGCCTCGGCGGGAGCAGGTGCGCCGATGGGCGGGGGTGTTGGCGCCGGTCGTTCCGGCGGCAGCGCTGCTATGGGTGGATCAGTGAGCAGCCCGACACCGACACCGGGCCTTAATCAAATGGGAGCGAGCGCCGGGTTGAGTAATACGGTCACCGCGGGGAAGGTTGTTGGCAAGACCAACGATGAAGACATTGTGACGACGGAGGTGCCTGGAGTACTGCTCGCGAGCAATGCACCCAGCGAGGCTGCCACTGTTTCAGGCACGCTATTCGCCGCGAAGGAAGAGGTTCGTCTGGAGGCAGGCACGCAGATGGTGTTGGACGTTTCCGCGGCAAAATGAATTCATGCCCGGGCGCATTGTGGATAAATCAGACAAAACGGACAGCAGGGCCGGCGTAGAAGCCGGCTCTGTGCTGTTTTTGGACACTAAATTACCTTCGTACACTACTTAGTAATCTGGCGCACTGAGTTAGTCTTCTCTAAGATCGGCTGCAGTGGGAAAAACTTGAGTGCTTCTCATGAATTATTTTTTGCCTCAGGATTTTTTCATTCGAGGAGCCTGCGATGATTACTAACTTGGCCGCCAATGAAGGATTTGAGATCAGCCCCCGGTTTCGCCGTACGCTTGAGGAGAGAATTGAGCGGCTGGAGAAGGATGCGGCATACGACGAGGCGCAGGTGGCTCGGCTTGAGGATGAGGACCATATTCGCAGACAGATGCGGCTGGTGGCTTTGCAAAGGTCAGAGGCTCTGCGCATGAGGCTGTTTCTGGATAGCGCGCGGGCGCGGATGGTTTGAATGCAGGGAATAGGGAATAGGGAATAGGGAATAGAAAAGCCCGCTGTTCCGAGATTCAGTTTCTGCCGCGCGAAAACCAGATTTGCTACTTTGAAAATAGATCTTGGAGCACCGGGCGGGAATTGAACCCGCGTATACAGGTTTTGCAGACCTGCGCGTTAACCGCTTCGCCACCGGTGCTTGAAAGACAGGGACTAGGGACTAAGGGACTGGGACTAGAGAGCAATTATTCCAAATAAGCATTTCGACTTTTCTGTTGAAAGCCCGAACGCAATCACAATCGCTTGACCGCTGAAAGCTAGTTCCTTAGTCCCTGGTCCCTTCGTCCCTAGTCCCTGATTTCTTACCTCGCTGCTAACTCCTTCCTTGATAGATACCACGTTTCAACTTTCAGGCCGGCTCCGCCGCCGTTGGTTCGCTTGGCTGCATCGGCTACGGTGGCCGGGGCGGACACGATCACGTCCTGGCCGGGCGTCCAGTCAGCGCCCACGCTCACGGCGTTCGCATCGATGGCCTGCAGGCCCTGGAAGACTCGTATCAGTTCTTCGATGTTGCGGCCCAACTGCATGGGGTAGTAGATAATCGCGCGGATGGTCTGTTTGGGGTCGATGGCAAAGACCGCGCGCACGGTGGAGGTGTCAGAAGCCTCAGGGTGTACGAGGCCATAGAGGCCTGCTACTTTCTGGTCGAGGTCGGCGATTACCGGGAATTTGACTTCGATGCCGGCTGCTTTCTCGAGATCGCGCACCCAGGCAATGTGGGAATAGATGGAGTCGATGGAGACGCCGATCAACTGCACGCCGAGGTCGTCAAAGCGCTTCGACGCGCGCGCAAAGGCGATGAACTCAGTGGAGCAGACGGGGGTGAAGTCGGCGGGATGGGAGAAGAGCAGCACGTACTTGCCCTTCGAGGTGTAGTCGCTAAGGCGGATGACGCCCTGGGTGGACTTGGCTTCAAAGTCCGGGGCGGCTTCAAGGATGCGGGGAATGCGTCCTTCTTGAGCGATGCTCATGATTTTTTCTCCTCGATGAATTGATCTGCGGGCGCACCGTCCGCGCCCAGAAACTAGAAAACCCACCGCGCCTTCTGGCGGGTGGGTCGTCGTGGTGATTCTAAGCTTGAAGGAATCTAGACCAGAGGACACGCCCGCGCGGTGCGGCAGCCTGGACAGCAGCAGCACTGACATATGGCGGGAGTGAAGTTCTGGGTCACGAAAAATTCCTTTGCCGGGGAGCGCTTTCAACGGGCTGTCGCTCGCCGGTTATCTTTAGGCTAGAAGCTTGCCGGAGGGGTGTCAAGCGGCAGGCGAAAAAATCAGTGGGCCAATCAATGTGCGTATTGGGCGCCGTGCTGGAGCGAATGATTACGCGAATTTGGAGCAGGTCTCCAGAGGGCGTAGAGTGAGCGTAGACCGGGAGGTCCACGCCACAGCCGGCCGGGAGGCCGGCGCTACCTATTCTTGCCGGAACCGGTAATCTTCAGACCAGGAGAGAATCACTCTATAACGAATAGGCGAAATGCTCTAATACCGTGAATTCACGCTACGGAGTTGCTCAGGACTGGCAGCTCGGCGGCTGGGTGAAGATGCTGCGCTGGATAGGATTCGCCGGGCAGCGGGAGTTGAATCTCCTCGCCGGGGCCTGCCTCAAGGATGGCGTCGAAGAGGGAGGCATAGAGAGCTTGCCTGCCGGCTAATTGCTCATTTCGAGAACGAAGAAAACTGAAGCGGAACAAAGAGCAAGGTTCCAGTTCGGCGAGAAACTCCGCAGAAAAGAATTGTTGCGCTTCGGCAACCGCCATGTGGATGAGCGAGCGCCAACTCATACGCAGGAGATTTTTCAGGGTCTCGCTTCCGTTGGGCAGGAGTTCCATACGGTCGGCAACATATTCGCTGAGATTGAGAAGCTGCTGAACGAGGCTATCGAGGGGCTTGCCTTCCGCGGCTGCGAGGGTAAACAGCGTGACTGAACCATGTCGCAGATCCTCGTGCACGTCCTGCAGGTCATCCCCAAGTTGGAGCAGCACGCCCCACAGGAAAGCCGCCATGCTTTCTTCCTGGGTGAGCTGTGGATTTGCGAGGCAGGCATCCGCCAGGACAGAGGTTCCACCCTTGGCGCAACTGATGCGCAGCAGGTCGATGGTCTTTAAGGAATGATCGAGGCGATTGCTGAAGTCGAGTTGCGCGATGCTCTGCTCTTGAGCTTGATGGATGGCCAAGAGACAGTCGAAGACTTGCGGGTAGAGCAGGCGTGGATACTGATTTTCGATCATCTGAACCATGGTCCACACCGCTGCTTCATGAGAATTGCAAGGGGGATGCAGCCGGCCGCGCAGGCGCTGGCGGAAGCGTTCACTGAAAAAGAGTTTTTCAGAGCGGGACAGGCGAGGATGGTCGAGATAGTTGTCGCTGTATGGATAGAGGAGGCTGTAACCAATGATTGCAGGGGTCAGGTTCATGGCCTGACCGAGAAGAGGCTGCAAGCCGCAAGCGGTCCAGGCATTGCGGCAGGCCTGGATAATGTCGTCCATGGTGAGGGTTGAATCGAAGCTGCGCGCCAACCTTGCAAACTGCGCACCGATGGTCAAAAAACCGTCGGTGAGCAAACGGACGCACTCGCCTTCAAGACCAAGTGCAACAGAAGCGAAGCCAGGAAAGAGCACCACAATGCGCTTTTGCGCGAGCCGTTTTCCGAAAGTCGTGCGCGCAGCACGCCCGGCTTCGCGCTGAACGGCGCCCAAGGCCTTGTCGTATGCTTCTTCGCGCTTCCGCTGCTCTTTCACGGTGTAACGCGGAGAGGCAGGCAGGGAATGAGCGGCGCAGTCGTTCCACACTTCGATGCTTTCCTCGACCCGGGCCTCAACCCATGACCAACGGTACTGTTGTTCCATGTTCTCAGAGAGTACGAAAAATGGCGGCAAAGAGTTCCAGACAAAACTAGAACCTGTTTCACAACCGGCTAGGCGTACTGCGAGGGATTCCCTCAGGGGCTAAAGCCCGCGATTTTCCCGCTCCGTGCCGGCACGGCTGAAGCCGTGCCCTTTCAAAGCCAGGTTATGAAGCAGCTTCAAAAAGAACGGAACGCCGGGGTAGGTCAAGATCTTGTGGACACCGCCCCGGCGATGAGCGCGATAATCCCGTGTAGAGATGAATGGAGCCGATCTGATGGAGTTGGAATATTTTGTGGTGGATGTTTTTACCGATTCGGCACTGTCGGGCAATCCGCTGGCCGTGGTGATGAATGACGCGGGGCTTTCGACGGAGCGGATGCAGGCGATCGCGCGGGAGTTCAATTTGTCTGAGACTACGTTTGTGGAGCGGCGGGTGGCGGCGGTGGAGAAGGTTGAGGGGGTGCTGGTGCGGATCTTCACTACGCAAGAAGAGCTGCCGTTTGCGGGGCATCCTACGCTGGGGACAGCGAGCATTTTGCGGCTGAAGGCTCCGGAGGCGTTCGATGGGGATACTGTCAGGCTGGCACTGAAAGTGGGGGTGGTGCCGGTGCGATTTGATGGGGATGGGTTGTTTGGCGAGATGACGCAGAGGGACCCGGAGTTTGGGGCGGAGCTGGAACCACGCGCGGTGGCGCGTCTGACGGGGCTCGATGAGCTGGATCTTGATCCGGGGCTGCCGCCGCAGATTGTTTCTACTGGAACTCCGTTTGCGATTGTGACGCTGCGATCGGATAAGGCGCTGGCAGGGCTCAAGGTGAACCAGGATGGGGCTACGGCCTGGCTGCGGGAGCGTGGGGCGCGGTGGTTCTATGTGCTGGGGCCGACTGGTGAGGAAATGCCTGCATGGCGGGCACGGATGCAGTTTTACGGGGGTGAGGATCCGGCTACGGGATCGGCGGCGGGATGCGCGATCAGCTATCTGGTTCGTCGCGGAGCCGTGGCTTCAGGCGAGCGGATTGCTCTGCGGCAGGGCGTGGAGATGGGGCGGCCGAGCGATATTTTTCTTTCCGCGAGGACTGCGTCGTCGAGGGTGATCGATGTGCGCGTGGCGGGACGCACTGTTGTTGTAGCAAACGGACGGCTTTTCCTGCCGTGATGCACACGCTTTCAACAGGTTTTCATCTTCGCAAGTGATGGTTTGAGTGAGGGCTGTAGCTAATTCACCGTTAATTCATGAAGATTTTCAGAGCGAGTTTTCGCCTACATTTCCCTCTTCCCACGAATTTCCAATGCTCGTACTCTTGGCTCTCATTGATGCAATTTAACCGGCGCCCCTTGCCGGTTTCTACCCCAGGCCTCATTCAGTGTTTTAAGAGACCGAAGTTGGCCTCCTGTGATTCGGAAGCCGGTTGCCGATTCATGTGCGCGAAGCGTCGTGCTGAACAGCTTGCGCGCAGACACGGCGGTTCCGTGCGCAAGATTAACCAGGAAAGTGCTTAGAAGTAACCAATCCCCGGGCCCTGAATAACAACTTATCAACTTGCCAAAGGAGCAAAAAAGGCGAGGGTGAAGTGTTGGCAGGCGCGCTACAAAAACGAAATTGCAAGACTCAAGGAGCTTACCCAGACATGCGGCCAAAGAAAGTGATTCTCTGCGTCGACGACAACGAACAGGAGCTTTCCGTACTGAAGTTCATGCTGTCAACCAACGGCTACCGGGTAGTATCCGCCTGCACCGGTCAGGAGGCAATCGGCATCTTTAATCGAGACCCAGGTGGACCTGGTGCTGGCCGACTATGCGATGCCGAATATGGATGGGAATCAACTGGTGGACCGGCTGAAGCAGATCGCTCCGCACATTCCCATGATTCTGCTGGGCGACGAGCAGAAGATGGGAGGCGAGATTCATACCGCCGATGCGCTGCTGGCCAAGAGGAACTGCTCGCCGCAGGAGCTGCTGGAGCGGATCAAGGTGATGAGCGTGCGCAAGCGCGGACCGCGCAAGGGAGCGTTGCGGATGGCGCCGGTGGAGGAGCTGGCGGCGGCGTCGTAAAAGCAGGGAATAGGGACTAGGGAATCAGTGGACTAGTCCCTGGCAGTCGCTGGCATCATCCGATTGATCTCTGCAGCCCTGTGAATCCCAGACTTCGTCGATCCCTTAACCCGTCGATCCCTGGTCCTAACCTGTCTCCTTGACGATCGGTGCGCGGCAGGGGCATACTCCCAGTTGTGCTCATGCTGAACGTTTTTTTCCTGCCAGCGGGAGTTGGCTTCTTATGGACTTGATCGTGCTTCGTCTTCTTTTTGTGGCCCTTCTTGGCGGGGTCTGTTATTTTCTTCATCCATTCGGCCTGACAGGATGGGTGAGTGCGGGCGCGGGCGCCGTGGCGGCCTGCGCGGTGATTGTCTTTGAGTTGCGGGTGCGGGCGCTGAGCCTGCGGCGGCTGATCGGGGCGGTGGCGGGCAGCGTGCTGGGCATCTTTGGCGCGGCGCTGTTCTGCCTGGTGCTGCGTCGGCGCCGCTTGCTCCGGGCCGACCTCGGCGGTGCTGCAGATCTTTGTGCTGCTGCTGATGACTTATGTGGGGCTGCTGGTGGGCGCGAGCAAGGGCGACCTGCTGAACCCGGCGGCGCTGGGCACCGTGTTTGCCACGGACCGGGCCACGCGGCGCAACGCCAAGGTGCTGGACACCAGCGTGATCATCGACGGGCGCATCGCCGACATTGCCGAGGCCGGCTTTATCGACGGCATGATGGTGGTGCCGGAGTTTGTGCTGCGGGAGCTGCAGGTGGTGGCCGACTCGACCGACGGGTCAAAGCGGCAGCGGGGACGGCGCGGGCTGGACATGCTGCAGCGGATGCAGTCCAACGCCAACATCCAGGTGCAGATTGTTCCCGACGACTTTCCCTCCATCCGCGAGGTGGACCTGAAGCTGCTGGAGCTGGCCAAGAAGTGGGAGGCCAAGGTGGTGACCAACGACTTCAACCTGAACAAGGTGGCCCACCTGCACCACGTGGAAGTGCTGAACATCAACGACCTGGCCAACGCGCTGAAGCCGGTGGTGCTGCCCGGCGAGAAGATGACGGTGCTGATCCTGAAGGAAGGCAAGGAGTTCAACCAGGGGGTGGGCTACCTGGACGACGGCACGATGGTGGTGGTGGATCATGCGCGGCGGCTGATCGGCAAGTCAGTGGATGATTACCGTGACCAGCGTGCTGCAAACCGCCAGCGGGAAGATGATCTTCGGCAAGATGGATGAGAACGGCAGGAACAGCGAGCAGGGCCGGCCGGGGCCGGTGGAGATTGAGCGGTAGGGAGTTTTATTCCAGGCCACTAAATATCCCAGGTCTTAAAGGCGAGAACCTTCGACAAAAGCAAGAGAGCCCCGGCATTTGCCCGGGCTCTCTTGTCTTTCTCAGGCTCACGGTGGGTATGATTATTTGATGGTGTATGTCACCGACGCTACCGCGCTGTTGGTGTAACCCTTGGCCACCGCGATTGCCTTGATGGTTTCGGTGGCGGACACAGTGATCGGTCCACTTGAACGGACGCCTCTGGTCGGATTGCTGAAGACCTTCGAGTGGGTTGTCGGAGTGCTTCCGTCGATGGTGTAGTAGATCGTAGTTCCCGATCTCTTGGTTCCATCAGTCGAATCGCTGATATACACCGTCTGCGGGGAGGAATACGTTCCGCCCGGCAGGTTGAAGACCGGCGTGTCGGCTTCCATTGTGTTGCCGATGGTGTAAGCCGCTGAGCTCGCTAAGCTGGCGCTCGAATAGCCGGGCACTACGGCAATGGCTCTCAATGTCTGCGATTTATCGACGGAAATCGAGACGGCGTTATACTTCGTCGAGCGGATCGTAGGCGCAGACCCGTCGGTCGTGTAGTAGTACGCCGCTGTGGTGGCGCCGCTCAAATCTAATGAGTCCCCGGCAGTGGTCGTGTTCAGAGTCACCAGCAGCGGCCTGTTGGAAGCATAACTACCGGCCGGAGGTGTAAAGGTCGGCGGAGCTTCTATCGAACCGGCGACGGTGACCATAATCGGCGAACTCACGGCCCGGCCCGAGGTGTTTGTAGCGTAAAGCCTGTATTCCTGGGTTGCCGTGGGGGCAATCGTTACACTGCCGCTGCCTGAGGAAAGCCTAACCGGACCGATGTTGTCAATGTAATCGTAGGTATCGCCGGTAACGCTAAAGCTGAAGGTGACGGGGGATCCGGGGGAGACTTTTGCCGCCGTTGAGGTAAAGCTGCCGATCTTCGGCGCAGATCCGGGATAATCGGTATAGGCCGACGTTTTATCCATGCCAGGGTATTCGGGAGACATTTGGATCACATCGAAGTCGGCTGATGTGATCGGAGTGGCGCCGTCCAAATTTCCCAAATCGATGTCGTCCCAGCGCGCATCGGTAGCGCCAATGACATAGAAGTTTTTGCCATTGTCGGCCAGGATCATTCCATAATTTTTCAGTGCGGTCAGAATAGCCCGATTGATCGATGAGTAGTTGGATATGGGGGTGTTCGCCTTCAATCGCAGCCTGGCCCCTTCGGGGAGCATATGTGCGTCCTTATTGTGGCTCGCGGCATGACTGGCCGGCAGCACGAAATATCCGCCGTGTGAGTCTCCCTCTGTCGGTTCCATGGTAAAGCGGAATGCGTGATTGATCACGCCGGAAGCTGCCTCGTCGTAACGCACCAGCCCGGCGAAGATCGATAATCCGGCGGCATCGCCTGAAGTCCAGCCCCAGGGACGCGACTGATTTGCGTTTGCGGTCATGTCGAAGATGGTCTCGCTTGCGGCATCGTACAGTCCGTTGCAGTGATTGGTTTGAAACGTCTCGTAGAGCCAGCATGTATGGCGGTCAACCGCGAGAGTATGAGTATCCGACAGGTAAGTATCCGGCCAGCCCGAGCAGTCGGTTGGGTCGCCCTCGATGGGGACAGCATCCCCGGATGGATAAGGCGCCACTGTCACATCGCTGTCTTTTACGTAGTCGATCACATGGATCGGCACGGAGGGGGTTTGCGAAGAGTCGACGACAATATAGGGAATGCCGCCATCGTCGGGCGACGAACCAAACGTGGCATGCAGTTTATAGCCGCCTGCGGCGGCCCATGCGGCAGTAATCGCGGGTGAATTGGGGTCAATTGGGGCGTTTTGAATGTTGCTGTTCCAGGAATTGGCTGCTACAAATGGGACAAATCCGTTCAGGTCTCCCCCATTGGAGCCGTAAGTGGGGCTGCCGGTTGTCATGGCGTTGCAGGCTGTCATCGATCCGTACTGCGGATTCTGCTGCGCCGACGCGCAGGATGCCGACAGAATGAGGACGCAGCAAGTTAATAGGGATAGAGTTTTGAGTAAGTGACGGGCCCCAGTGGGGGCAATTCGCGACTGCGAGTGCATAGATGGCATTATTTTCCTCTCAGCTTTAACTATCGAGGATCATATTCGCCGCTCCGACTCCTGGCAAACAATCTACCCGATGCGAGAGAGCCCGGGTGACTACCATGGCTTTCGCGCCATAGCGGAAAAGACCTGGGGCTACCGTCGGTCCGCATTAGAGTCATTCCTAGAAATCAATTAGTACTTTGGCACTTTGGGGTCGATTAGTTCGCTCCAGGCTTGGATGCCGCCGGCGAGGTTGGAGACGCGGGGGTAGCCGGCTTGGGCGAGGAACTCGGCGATGCGCTGCGAGCGGACGCCTGAGTGGCAGTGGACGATGACTTCGCGGTCGCGGTCGATTTCAGAGAGGCGGGTGGGGACTTCGTTTTGCGGGATCAGCTTGCCGCCGATCTGGGCGATCTTGTACTCCCATGGTTCGCGGACGTCGATCAGTTGGACGTTTTCGCCAGTGTCGATGCGCTGCTTGAGTTCCTTTACGGTGAGCTGGGGGATTCCGTTCTTCAATGGTTTCTCCTTTTGGTATGCGCGCGAGGCATTCCGGGGCTATTAGTTCGTGCATAAATCATGGCCTTGCGCCGTCCCTATGGGACTTCGTAACGAATTTGTAGAACTTCCTTTCCCCACGCTTCCACCCCATGAAACAAAGACCGTTTCTTGGGGACCCCGGTGAAGCGCGGGGCTAACAAACTCTGCGCCTCCGGCGCGTTTGCAGTTCTCAAAGAGGCTCACGTTTTTGGCGCGTTTGTTTTGATGTTACTTGTCCCGTCCTCCATAAAGCCCCAATTGATTCTCGCATTTAATGCTGGAAAGAAACCGCCGCCTCTCTCCGTGAGACGAATTCGGCGGGGTGGGGGACGCAGGGCGCAGACGGCAACGGCTCCGGGGATTCCGGAGCCGTTGCTGAATCGCTCAGGGTTGAGCAGCTTGAGATGCGTAGGGGTGGGTTATGGAGTGGCTTTCTTTTCTTCCTTGACGGCCGGCTTTGCGGCGGGAGCCATGGCATGCTTTGGCCTCCAGAACTCCGGATCGGCCTTGACCCACTCTTCGGGAGGGTAGCTCTGGCGCGGGTTGATGGCGAACAACTCTGTGTGGGCGGATTCCACACAATCCCCGTAGAGCTTATCGAGTTTCTTCCAATCCTCTTCGCCCACGGTTTCTACGAGCTTCTTGCCTTCCATCATCATGGTATCGATATCGGCCATGGACTTGTCGCCGCTGAGCGCAATATAGGTGCCGTCGTTGGCGCCATAAGCAACCTGGAACATGGCCCAGTGGGCGCTTGATCCGGCCTTGTCGAGCGCGTCCCGGTACATCTTTGACAATTTATGCCAGTCCGCATCGTGGCCCAGGCGCACGTTGAAGACGGAGATCTCAACGTAACGGGCGTGGGAGAGATCCGGGCGCGGATGGTAGCTCAGCTCGTCACTGTAGGTGTAGACGTGAGAGTCCATATCTTCGAGCAGTTCGCCGTCGGCCAGGCTGGCGCGCTCAAACGACTCCCCGAGTTCCTTGTTATGGTCAACGAGATCGTTGGCCTTTTGCCATTCGTCGAAGGAGCCATAGCCGGTGAGAAACAAGGCGCGCGACTTGCCTGAAAGCGAGTTCAGGGCGACGTAGTGCACGGGGAATTTGGAGCGGGTTGCGGCGGCGATGAAGGCGCTTTCAGTCTTGTCATGCGCCATCCCGCTCTTGCCGGGCTTGATAAATTCACGCGTGATTTGCAAGACCTGGTGGTGTTTTGGTGAATCTTGCTGCGCAGGGGCCACAGTGCAGCATGTGACCGCGAGAGACAAACCCAACAGAATTGGGGTGATTTTCTTCATGGAAACGTTCCTCCTGGATTAGCTCGGAGATCGCTCCCTGGGGGAAAGGGGAAACGGGGGAATGGGAGCGTCCAAGCAAGGTCATTATTAAGGCATGAAGGGCATGGTAGTAAAGAAAATTCTGAATGAAGTTCAAAAAATAGTTCATTTGTTTGTCTCCGAGGTTGGGAGGGTACATCAGAAGAAGCAGGTCCTTTGCCTCGCTGCGCTCAGGATGACAGGCTTTTACTGTCGAGGGGAAGGTGGCCGAGGGTAAATTGCGGCCAGCGGCACGGGTGTGCGAGATTGGGGATGCGGGGTTGGAAGCGGGCAGGCGTATGGCGGTTCATGAATTCCGCGGATTGGAAAGCAATGACGGCACATAAATTGCACACACCTAATTTCGATCAGATGCTGGAGATTCTGCGAGCCCACGACTTTGACGTTGAACCGTTTGCCGGGGTTCCGGGCGGGTTTCTGGTGAGCAAACATGGAGCCGGTGCGGTGCTGGTGGCGGCTGAAGGCAAGGATGTGCCGGTGGCGATTTTGGAGGGACCGGGAGCACTGGTTGGAGGGGAAGTGGCGCTGTTGTTGGATCGTGGGTACCAGAAATTCTTTAAAACTTCAAAGTTTGAACTTCCCGCATCGGCCAGTCAGTTGCAGGGGGTTCACTTATTCAGCGAGGAGCTTAACCAACTGACCGGCGGCACGAGTTTGTACAACCAGTCACTGGGGACGACCAGCGACATCTATGAATACGATCGGTTGCAGGGCCGCGAGGCGGAGGAAGAGGCGGCGGTAAGTCCCCGCGAGCGGACTTCGGAGAGCTGAATAGCAGAGAAAATCCGGCGGAGCGGGCGATGGAAGTGGAAGAAAGGACGGAATGCCTGACAGGGCTGGATGCGGAACGCCGGGCTATGCCGCGGTGCGTGGTGAACGAAGAAGCGGTTCTACTGCTGGTGGGACACGGCGGCTGGGTGAGGTGCCGCATTGTTGAGCTGAGCCTGGCTGGCTGCCGGATCAGCACCATGGAACGGCTAGCGGGCAGCGGTCAACGGGTGGAGGCGGTCTTCAAGCTGCGCGGAGTTGCATTCCGGTTTATCGGCGTGGCGGAGTGGACCGATGGACAGAACCTGGTGGGGATACGGTTTGTGGATATGCCCACGCGGCGACGGAATGAGCTGGTTGAGGTGCTGTGCGAGGTGGAGGCGGAAGAGGCTGGCAGGTTGGAGAAGATTGCCGCCGCAGAGCTAGCCGATGAAAAAAGAGATGCTGCAGAAGAGGCCGATCAAGAACAATTCGCTGCGGAAATAAGGCTTGCAGCAGAGCGGCGAGTGAAGAATGTGGCTCAGGAACAGGCTGAATGGAAGGTGGAACTGAAGACGGTTGGCAGGACGCGACAGTCGAACGAGGTCCACGCCGCGGCAACGCGGAGCGATGTAGAGCCGCAGCAGGCTGCATTGGAGTTTTCTGGCCAGCCGCCAGCACTGTCTGCCAGACCGCTTAAACGCGAACGACGCCAGCAGGCACGGCACGTGGTGGATACTTCAGCAGTGATTTTGCTGATCAACGTGGGGTCGCTTCTGAAGGGGCGGATTGTGGACTTGAGCCTGAGCGGATGCCGCGTCCGCGCCGACGAAAAACTTCCGGTGGGCATTTATACGCGGGTGGAGACGGAGTTTCGACTGGGAGGATTGCCCTTTCGGCTGGGCGGGGTGATCCAGGCAGTGCAAGATCGGGATCGGCGGAACGTGGGCATTCGCTTTCTGGACGTCAGCGCACGCAAGCGGGAGCAGTTGGAGCAGTTGATCGAAGAGATTGAGGAGTTGCGCGTGAGACAGGCGAAGGCGGGAGAGTCTGGGCTCGAAAACCAGGGGGCGAGATCGATCGGGGACTAGGGTTCTGTGCGCGTCATTTTATGTGGTTCAATTTAGTGTTGTGGTATCTCACCCTTGCGCCAGGAAAGAGGCACAAGGATGGAGCACGGGGTTTTGTGGGGAACGAAAAGAAGGCGGGTTGAGTGCTGTGGTTTCCCACCCATGCGACAAAAACAAAGACGTCGCATGGATGGGGCACGGGGTTTTCGGGGGGAACGAACGGAAGGCGGATTGGGTGCCGTGGTTTCCCAGGTCCCAGAATCGGGACCTGGGGCACCTGGCTGCAATTCGATTGTGGGGACCGTTCAGTTGGGCTGGTCTGCGGTCAGCGGCGGCCGGTGACCAGGTTGTAGATCAGGACGATGACCGCTATCACGATGAGGATGTGGATGAGCCCGCCGCCGATGTGAAGAGTGAAACCCAGAAGCCACAGGATCAGAAGAACGACAAAGATTGTCCAAAGCATTGATGCCTCCTTATTGTTTTGCGTGGGCCCGGAACTCAAAGGCGATCTCCGGGCGCAGCCGATCATTCAGAATGAGCGCCTGCGGCGGTTCGAGGAAAGAGGACCGCGTGCGCCGGGCGACTTGATCTTCAAGTTAAGGCCCCCGGCGCTCGATTGGCAAGAGAAAATCACCTAGCCCGAGCCAAATTATTTGGAGGCGACGGCCTGCGCCTTGGCTTCGCGGACCGCGTCAATGAAGCCCTGTGTGGAGGGGGGCGGCGGGACTCTACCATGCAAAAGCCCTTCAGTGGGGATGTCGGAGCCATAGATTGCTACCGTGGCGTCAGAGTCGTGGGTAATCGCCGAGCCAGCGAGCGAGATGCCGGCAAACAGGCCCTTGGCGCGCGAATAGGTGAGAATCTCTGTACTCAGCTTCCAATCGGTATCGGCGGTGGCATGGCGGCCAACCGGACCGGCTGCCGCGGAGGCGTCGGCTCCAACTTCAAACTTGCTGTTAAGCAAGCGGTTCATTCCGTGGCCCTGGAGGACGAGGACCAGATCTATGCCTTCAACGCCGATCTGCAATCCCCAGTTTCCGCCGGTGATATCAAAGAAGGCCGGAGCGCTCCAGCCGTTTTCGGTGCGGCATGTGGCGACGCCTCTGCCAACTTCCGCGCCAAAGACAAAGCCGGCCTTGACCATGTGGGGGACGACGGCTATGCACCTGGCATGCTCCAGCACCTCTTCAGGAATGCCTTTGTCGGGGGCCGCCATGATTTCGTGGAGGGTTTGGGCTGCAAGGTGCAGACGGTGTTCGGCGTCTTCGCGAGTCGTGCCGGCCCAGGCGATGGTCGTCATCCCGAGAATGGCGGCAAATGTCATCAGTTTTTTCATATGTGTTCACCTTTTCTACCTATGCGCAAATCGGTTACCGAACGCGCTGAGGCGCATAAGGTACTTTTCACGGTAAGGGTCATTTGTCGGCGCGGTCTGGTCAATAGAGGACCATGGGTGATGGGGCGGGCTGGTGGAAAAATTGAGGCATACGGCCGGGGGGCTTGAAATTTTCTTAAAAAAGTGAGCAAAATTGAACAGGTAGCCCCCCGCCCTCGGATGCGATCCTGAGGGGAAAGGAAGGCGGACGGTGTGCCGCTTGGTCGCGCGTTGCTAAGCCACATTGTTATGAGCGGTTTACGGCGTTGAGGCCGCGAGCATCGACGATGGATTCTCGTTCATCGCCGACGGGTCACTTTTTTCCAGATGGCTATGCGGACGTGCGCTACCTGCTGCCGAAGTGGGACTGTGTCTGAACGGAGATTTTCCGATGGTTGAATCTGGTAAACGGCTCTTCGATGCCGCGGCTTTCTTGACGAGCGCCGGGCTGGGGCGAAGAATTGTCCAGATTGAGCCGAAGCAGAACTTCTTCACGCAGGGAGGCCCGTGCGACGCGGTTTTCTATGTTCAAAAGGGCCGGGCAAAGATCACTGTTATTTCACAAACCGGCAAGGAAGCTACCATAACGCTGCTCGGGCGAAGGCGATTTTGTGGGCGAGGAAGCGCTGGCTGCCGCGGAAGGGGTGCGTTTATCGACGGCCACGGCTATCACCGCGTGCACCGCGCTCAAGATCAAGAGGGAAGAGATGCTCCGCGTGATGCACGAGGAGCACGCTTTCAGTGATCTGTTTCTGAAGTTTCTGCTGGAGCGCTCCATGCGTGTCCAGGCCGACCTGGTGGATCAGCTTTTCAATTCGAGCGAAAAGCGGCTGGCGCGGATTCTTCTGCTGATGGCCGAGTTTGGCAAGCCGGGCGAACCGGAGTCGTTCATCCCCAAGATTTCGCAGGAGACGCTGGCGGAGATGATCGGGACGACCCGGTCGCGCGTGAGCTATTTCATGAACCGATTTCGCAAGCTGGGATTTATCGAATATAACGGCCAGATACGGGTGAACAAGTCGCTGCTTAACGTGATTCTGCACGATCACATGTCGGACGAGCACAGTGAAGAACCAGCAATAGCGGAGAGCCCGGCGGATTAACGGGGCGGCGGTTTCTGGACCGCTAGTCGCAATTGTCCCGAATTGAACAGAATTGCAAATTATCGAATGGGATACTCGCTCCAACTCCCGTAAGGGTGTTTTATGGCGGAGCGAGAGATGCCGGAAACAAAAGCAAAAGTTCTTATCGTTGACGATGAGCCTTCGATTCGAGGCGCAATATCGGCCGTGCTGACCGATGTGGGGTATGGTGTGCGCTGGGCGGAGGACGGCTATTCGGCCTTGAGGGAGCTGAACAGGGAAATTCCCGACATTGTTCTCTCCGATCTGCATATGCCGGGCTTGACGGGCTTCGAACTGCTTTCGGTTTTGCGGCGCCGGTTTCCTGAGGTTCACACCATTGCCATGAGCGGGTCGTTCTCAGGCGACGAGGCGTCTTCAGGAGTGGCCGCCGATGCTTTCTATCAGAAGGGCAGCAGTATGAGTTGCTTGCTGAGGATCATGGAAGCGCTGCCGAAGACGGAGCGGGCGTTGCCTCATGAGACAGACGAGCACGCGGCTGGGCACAGTTTCAATCGCACCGGAAAGGAACAGCAACCCGGCGGCGCAGCCTTTAACTACTGAGCAGAGAGAGAGAATTCAAAAAAATGCGCAACATCGCGAAACGGAATGTGCTTTTACGCGAGCAGACTGAGTTGCCCGACGGCTTGAAGCTGGCAACCGATGAATTCAACGAGGGCTGGAACATTGTGCGCTCAGGAGATGTGCCGCGGCTGAAAGAGAAGATCCAGGCGCGGGGATGGAACTTCATCAGGGTTGCTCATGGATCGCTGAGGAGCGGCGTGGGAGATACGTCGCAAAAGGCCATCTCCGGCGCGCTGAAGCTGGCGCTTCGCCACGTGAGCGAGCGGTTCAGCGCAGTTGAAGTGGAGCACATCGAGCTGACTCAGTACCCGTGGTTTTATCTGGCCAGGGTAAGAGTTTATCCGTACCGAATTCAACAGGACGCGGATTCGACGGAGATGGAGGCGGCGGAGCCGATGGCGACACCAGAGCAGCAGCGGCGGCTTTCGCCGCAGGCAGCGGAGATGTTTTTGCATTTCGGCAGCGCGATGCCCATGCTGAAGGAGATGCTGGTTTTGTCGCGCAGTTCGGAGGCGCGTACACAATGACAATCTTAGAGAAAACGTTGATTATTCTAGTTTCTTACTGTGCGTTGCGAATTCGCCGGGAACCTGCGACGATCCGCGACCTCTCACGCTGCAACTGGCGATAAAGTTCGCTTTTCGATTGGCCCAACTCGCGCGCCAGGCGCTTGAGGGCTTCCTTCTCGTCCACTTTGCTTTCGGCCTGGATTTGCGCGATTCGGTCGGCAATCTTCAAGGGAGTTGCCGGTGCGGATGCCGCGGGGGACGGGGGCAGCGGCTGGATGAGCAGGGTAATTTCGCCGCGCATGCGATCACGGGAGGCGAGTTCGCGGCGGACATCGGCGACCTTGCCGCGTAAAAACTCTTCGTGAATTTTGGTCAGCTCGCGGGCTACGACTATGGGTAGGTCAGGCCCCCAGACGGACTCAAGATCGGCCAGCGTTTCGAGAATGCGGTGCGGGGCCTCATAGAGAATGAGGGTGCGCGTGGTGGAGTGCGCTGCGGATTCGGTGGCGAGGGCTTCAAGGCGGGTGCGGCGTGCGCCGGCTTTTTCCGGCAGAAAACCGAGGAATAAGAATTCGTTGGTGGGCAGGCCGGAGGCTACCAGCGCGCTGAGGGCGGCATTGGCTCCGGGGATGGGAATGACGGGGACTGCCGGCGGCGATGGCTTCGGCTGCCAGCCAGGCGCCGGGGTCGCTGATGCCGGGCATTCCGGCGTCGGAAACGAGGGCGATGGCCTTCCCGGCCTTTATGTTTTGGATCAGTTCGGTGGCACGGGTTTGCTCGTTGTGCTGGTGGCAGCTTACGGTGGGGGTTGCGATCTGGAAATGGTTGAGGAGCTTTTGGGTCTGGCGGGTATCTTCGCAGGCGATGCGGTCCACTTGCTTGAGGACCTCGAGGGCGCGGAGGGTGATGTCGCCCAGGTTGCCGATGGGAGTGGCTACCAGGTAAAGGCCGGGGGCTAGTGGGGCTTCCTGCGATTCCATAGGGACAATCAGTTTGGGCTGATAGCTGAGCTTCTTCCAAGTCCTGGAAATGCGGCAGAGCCCGGGGCATGAAGGCCCAGCGTAAAAGTCGATATCATTCAGGGGGCTGAAGCTGTCAAGTTCCAGGACATGCTTTACATCCTGTCGCCGAGAATTTCCTATTAACAAATGACTGTCGCATAGGATTGTGGGGCATCTCAGGTCTCAAAAGCGGAATCTGGGGCACCCGGGAATTTTCTATTAACAAAAGGTTGTCATTGGATTTTGTGGTATCCCAGGTCTCAAAAGCGAGACTGGGCCACCCGGATTTTATTCCTCGGATTCCTGGCGCTCTATGCGGCGCTGCTCGGCTAGCAGGGCCATGGAGCTCATCAGGTTTTGTACGCTGACGATGCCAACTACGCGGCCGCTGTCGGTGATGGGAATGAGCGAAAGGCCGTGGCCGGCGGTGAGGCGGCGGATGGTGGTGCCGAGCGTATCTTCAGGGCGCGCTACCTGGAAGGCGCGGGACATGACCGCCTGCACGTAGCCGTTGCCGTCGTTGCGCAGGGCGTCAACGATGCGCTGGCGGCTGACGATGCCGACTAACTGCGGGCCGCGAACTACGGGGAACTCCTCCTGCAGGGAGTGAACGCAGCGGACGAGGGCATCGGCCAAAGTATCAGAGGGCGAGAGAGTGGCGAAGTCGGTGAGCATGACCTCGCGCATGCAGACCGTATCGACGACGGATTGGAAGAAGACGCCCTGGTCCTCAATTTGCGCGCCGATCATGATGAAGAAGCCGGCGAGAACAAGCCATGGATCTCGAAGCGGCATGTAAGAGAGCATGAGGACGAGAGCGATCGCCTGGCCGAGGCCGGCGGCGGCGCGCCCGGCTAGAGCGAAGCCGTGCTTGCGGGCGAAGTTGCCGCGAATGAGGCGGCCGCAGTCCAGCGGATAGGCGGGCAGCAGGTGCAGGAGGCCGAGGCCGGCCTGCATCCATACCATGCTGCGGAGCAGATAAGCCGAGGAGATAAAGGGCTGGGCGATGAGGGGGAAATCGCCGCTTGCGCCCAGGAACGTTGCGGCTAGAACCAGGGCGGTGGCACAGTTGGCGAGGGGACCTGCGAGCGCCATGGCAAACTGGCCGCTGCCGCTGTTAGCGTTTTCCTGGCTTTCAGGATTGGCGTAGGCGAAGAGGCCGCCGATGGGAAGCAGAAGAATGGCGCGCAGGCGCAGACCAAGCCAGGCTGCAACCAGAATGCGAGCGGTTTCGCGGACGACGACCGCGGCTACCAGTACAAGGAACAGGGCCAGGCCGCGGGCAACGCCGTCGGGGATGCTGAGCGCAGGCAGACGAGCGCCAGCAAGGGGAAGAATGCGTGGACGCGCATTTCGACACCCATCCAGCGGCCCATCGGGATTGACCAGCCTCTCATATCTGAATTGTAGTGGGTCGCGGTCGAGTATGCTGGAGTGCGATGCGCATCATTGCCGGCAAGTACCGATCTCGAACGCTGGAGGCTCCGGCTGGACTGGCTACACGGCCCACCAGCGACCGGCTGCGGGAGACGCTTTTCAATGTGCTGGCGCCGCGGATGGAGGGGGCGGTTTTTCTGGATTTGTATGCCGGGTCGGGGGCGGTGGGGATTGAGGCGCTGAGCCGGGGAGCGGCTGAGCGTGGATTTTGTGGAGCGGGCGGAGACGGCGGTTGCTGTGCTTCGGAAAAATCTGGCCAGGTTGGGGATTACGAAGGGGTTCCGGGTGCATACGGGTGGCGTTGGGAGCTGGCTGCGGAGGGTTGCAAGGAGATGCTGGTTTAGGACGGAAGCCGGGATCGGCTGCGGTCTTCGATTTGGTTTTTCTCGATCCGCCTTATGATGCGGCGGAGGAGTATGCGGCTACGCTGGGGTTGTTGGGCGGTGGCTCGGCTGGAGTTGCTGGCGCCAGGGGCTTTGGTGATTGCGGAGCATCGGCGCAAGGAGCGGCTTGAGGAGCGATATGGCGAACTGGGACGGACTCGGCTGCTGGAACAGGGAGATGCGGCTTTGAGCTTCTATGCGGTTGGACCGGTTGCGAGTTAAACGATTCTTCTGATGAACGAGATGGGATGGATTGGTGGAATTGTTTTTGACAAAGACGGCAAGCTAGCCCCCGCTTCGCGTGGGTGGCGAGTTAGCAGGTTGGCTGGTTCATGCCTATCTTACTAGGGACAGCGGGGGAACGAAGTCTATTCCGAGTGTAAAATTGTTTTGCATTAGAAACGGCCAGTGGTACGGCCGGGAAAGTCTCGGGAGGATTGGCGGCTATGCGCGGGAAGAGTCTTGTTTCAATTTTTGCGATTAGTTTTTGTTGCCTGGCGATGGGGTTGGCGGTTGCGGGAGCCCAGGATGCGCGGGTTACCGGCGATGCTCGCGTGGATCATCTGCTGGGGCAGATGACGCTGGATGAGAAGATCGCGATGATTCATGGGACGGGCGAGGATAACTCGACTTACCAGGGCCAAGCTGGGTATTTGCCGGGGGTGAAGCGGCTGGGGATTCCGCCGATGCGGTTTGCCGATGGGCCGCCGGGAGTCCTGACGCGGGTGCCGTCGATTGCGCCGACTTCGACGATGGGGCTGGCGGGGACTTTCAGCAGGGAAGACGCGCGGCTGAATGGTGCGGTGATTGGGCGCGAGGCTCGGTCGCATGGGATCACTGTGGCGCTGCAGCCGTTTATCAATATCGATCGGGATTTGAATTATGGGCGCGGGTATAACACGTTTGGCGAGGATCCGTTTTTGACAGGGGAGATGGGCGCGGCGGAGATTCGCGGGATTCAAGGGCAGGGGGTGATGTCGCAGGCCAAGCACTACGTGGCTTACGACACGGATGCGACCAATGTGATGGTGGACGACCAGACGCTGCACGAGGTGTATGTGGCTCCCTTTGCTGCGGCAAGCAAGGCGGGCGTGTCGTCGATTATGTGCTCGTATAACAAGGTCAACGGGCCTTACTCCTGCGGGAATGCGGATACGCTCGAGAGGATTTTGAAGGGCGAGGTGGGGTTTGAGGGGTTTGTGACTTCGGACTGGGGCGCTACGCATGCGACGGACTTTATTAATGCGGGACTGGATATGGAGATGAGTGGACCGCTGCCGGTGAGCTTTGCGGGGGTCTCGTATTTTGTGAACGGGCCGAAGCGCGCCGCGCAGGATTGCAAATGCGGAAATCGAGAGGGACGAGCGCTTAGCGCGGACGGATTGCCGGAAGAGGTGACGGAAAAAAGGCATGGGAACGATTCGCCGTTTGAGGAGCCTTGGCCGACGACGGATCTGAAAAAGCTGGTGGCTAGCGGAGTGGTGAAGGAAGAAACGATTACGCGGGCGGCGGGAAGAGTGCTGCTGGAGATGGAGAAGTTTGGCTATCTGGATGGGAAGGAAAAGCTGGAGGTCACGCCGTCAGACAATACCGAGGACGCGAAGATCATTGAGAAGACGGCGATTGATGCGGCGGTGCTGCTGAAGAACGAAGGCGGGTTGCTGCCGCTGAAGGCGGAGGATCTGACCCACCTGGCGATGATTGGGCCGGGCGCGGGACAGATTGTTGCCGTGGGACTGACGGGTGAGAAAGCCGTGGGGTTGCCGGCGCTCGAAGTTGGACCGCTTGCCGCGCTGAAGAAGCTGACGGGCGACAGTGCGCACGTGACTTATGCCGTGACCGACGATATGGATGGGACGGCGATTCCGGCGGAGCTCTTGTCGCACTTTGGCGAGCCAGGGCTGGAGCGGCGGGTTTGGAACGAGGACTTTGTCACGGTCGATGGGGCGATCAACTTTACGACCGCGGCCGGGACTGCGCTGCCGGCGAACCAGAGCATTGTGTGGACGGGGACGCTGACTGTGCCGGAGAGCGGTAAGTACAGGATGCATCTGCAACTGCTGGGCTGCTATGGAAAGCTGAAGATCGACGACCAGGTGGTGGATAAGAACTGGTTCAACTTCATTCATGGGGAACTGGTGCAGGCGGGACAGGATAATATTTTTCCGACGACGGACGGGCTGGACAATATGCGCGCGGCGATGGTGTTGAGCAAGGGGCCGCACAAGATTGATGTGGAGGTGAGTCCTGACAGCTCGAATAATCCGGTGCAGGTGCGGGTGAGCTGGGTGACTCCGCGGCAGCAGGTAGAGAATTATCGCGCGGCGATTGCGGCGGCGAAGCAGGCGAAGACGGCGGTGGTGTTTGCGTGGAGCAGGACTTGGCCGGTGTTTGAGCTGCCGGGCGAACAGGAGAAGCTGATTCGCGATGTGGCGGCGGTGAACCCGAATACGATTGTGGTGCTCAACGTGAGCCAGGCGGTTCGGTTGCCGTGGTTGAGCCAGGTGAAGGCCGTGCTCGATATGGGCTGGACGGGCGACCTGGGCGGTTGGGCTACTGCGAAGGTGCTGCTGGGGCAGGCCAATGCGGGCGGGCGGTTGCCGTTCACGTGGCCGAAACGGGTGGAAGATACGGCGGCGAATGATCCGGCGCATCCGGAGCGCTCATATAAGGGAGTGGGTGGAAAGACTACGTTCAGCGAAGGGGTTCTGGTGGGGTACCGGTGGTTCGACCGGAAGAAGATTGAGCCGGAGTTTCCGTTTGGGTTTGGGCTTTCGTATACCAGCTTTGCTTACTCGGGGATGAAGTGCAGTGTGGCGGCGGATGGCGGCGTGGATGTGGTGGTGCAGATCAAGAACACGGGCGCTGCGGCCGGGGATGAGGTGGCGCAAGTTTATGTGGAGAAGCCGGAGCACGCGCCGGAGGGGGTGCAGTTTGCCGACGATATTATGGCGGGGTTTGAGCGGGTTCCGCTGGGGGCGGGCGAGAGCAAAGAGGTTGTGATTCATGTGCCGCTGAGGGAGTTTCAATATTGGTCTACGGCTGAGAAAAAGTGGGTCACTCCGGCGGAGGTTAGGAAGATTTGGGTGGGTGGGATCGTCGCGTGATCGCAGGCTGGAGGATTGGGCTCGGGTGGAGTGAGCGGCTTAGACCGCCGCTTCGGTTTAGAGTGTGAACATGAAAATCTTGAAATTATTAATGGCATTTGCAGCACTGGGCATGATGGTTGCCGGGGCGTGTGGGCAAACTGCGCCTGCTGCCCGGCAGCTTGCGGCGGAGCCTCAATTGGTGTTTCTTGATACGGATATTGGGGACGATATTGACGATGCATTTGCGCTGGCGCTTGCCCTGCATAGTCCGGAGTTGCGGTTGCTGGGGGTACGCGGCTTACGGAGATACGGAGTCTGCGGGCGCGGCTGGTGGACCGGTACCTGGGCGCGGTGGGCCGGAGCGATATTCCTGTGGCGGCCGGGGTTCAGACGCCGAGCTACCAATCATTTGACGCAGGCCGCTTATGCACTGCAGGTTCCGGAGCGGAAGCATGCCGATGGGGTGGAGTTTCTGCTGGGGCAGATTCGAGAGCATCCGGGGCAGATTACTCTGATCAGCATCGGTCCGCTGAATAATGTGCGGGGCGGCGATCAAGCGCGACCCGGCTACTTTTCGCCAGCTCAAAGCGGGTGGTCATTATGGGCGGGAGCGTTTACCGGGGGTACGACGGCTGGAAGACTGGGACGCGGCGGCCGCCGAGCAGCGAGTGGAATGTGCGCTGCGACCCGGAGGGACTGAGGGCGTTGCTGGCTTCCGGTGTGCCGGTTTTCATGATGCCGCTCGATTCGACCCAAATTCGCCTCGAGACCAAAGAGCGGGAGGCGATTTTTTCTCATGGGTCGCCTCTGACAGACCAGTTGACGCTGCTTTATCACCAATGGCTGGGAGGCTATCTGGATCATTCGCTGGCGCCTACGCTCTTTGATCCGGTGGCTGTGACCTATGCTTTTCGACCTGATTTGTGCCCGACGACGCCAATTCGGCTGGAGGTTGATGATAAGGGGTTTACGCGGCCAGTGGAGGGGACGCCGAATGCCCAGGTGTGCTTGAAGTCGGATGAGAAGGGGTTTCTGGGGCTGCTCGTGGGTAGGATTACTTCCGACGTGGTCCGATGAGTGGGCGGGAACGCCCACTGCTACGGCCGGTCAGGAGACCGGCGCTACACCGGGACCAACGTTTTCGTGCTTCATCGTTGAGCTCAAGGATCGAAAAAGAGAGGAAAATTCCTCTCGGGCAGGGAGAATTCGTTGACCCAACCCCTCTTTCTTGATATTGTTAGAAGGTTCCGCAAGAACGCCTCTCTCCGTGTGTCTGAGCGGGTGAAGGCGAATGGGCAACCCGTCCAGGCGGTAATCTGGCACGAGTTGAGCCCCAGGCCAGGTGAAGTTGACCGGCCAGACAGGTCCCCGAAATCGCTCTTCTTGCGGAGGGCAGGGGCAAATCGCTACGGAGTCCGCGCGTTCCTCTACCTTGGAGGGCTATGCGGGCCGGAACCGCGAAACGGAGTTGGCTTTCCATAGTGGAAACGCCCGGCCACCGTCCCGGTTCTCGTCTGAAGTTGGAACGAAGGCAGACGCGAAGCAGCAACAACGGGGCTTCTGTGCGCTTAAACGGCTGAATTGCCGTTCAACGCCAGACGGCCCGAAGGTTCTGCGCGCGGCTGAGGCAGTTGAAGGGTAACGGTTTTTTGCGGTAAGGAGTTTCAGTTTGCCTACATTCAATCAGTTGGTACGCAAGGGGCGGACGGCCCCGCGGTACAAGACGGCGTCGCCGGCACTGCAGGCCTCGCCGCAGCGGCGCGGAGTATGCACCCGCGTTTATACGCAGACGCCCAAGAAGCCGAACTCGGCTTTGCGCAAGGTAGCCCGCGTGCGGTTGACGAACGGGATTGAGGTCACCACCTATATTCCCGGCATCGGCCATAACCTGCAGGAGCACTCAATTGTGCTGATACGTGGCGGCCGTGTGAAGGATCTGCCCGGCGTTCGCTATCACGTGGTGCGGGGGACGCTTGATTCGGTGGGCGTGAACGACCGCAAACAGAGCCGGTCAAAGTACGGAGCCAAGCGCGCCAAGGGCGGAGCGGCGAAGAAGTAGCATGGACGGTTCCGGGGCATGGTTGATGGACCCGGACTGGGGCAGGAAATGGCGCGAAAGCGCGAAGGATTTTGAGGATTATGCCGAGAAAAGGTCACATTGCGAAGCGGGAAGTTGCGCCGGATCCGGTTTACGGGTCCACGCTGGTCACCAAGTTTGTGAACTCGATGATGTGGGGCGGAAAGAAGTCGACGGCCCAGGGCATCTTCTACCAGGCGATGAAGAATCTCGAAGAGAAGGGCGAGGGCGACGATGCCCTGAAGCTCTTCAAAAAGGCCGTTGAGAATTGCAAGCCGCTGCTCGAGGTGAAGACGCGCCGGGTTGGCGGAGCGAACTACCAGGTGCCGATCGAGGTGAATCCCGACCGGCGAACCTCGCTGGCCATTCGCTGGCTGATTACCTACGGGCGCAGCCGCGGCGAGAAGGGCATGACCGAGAAGCTGGGCAACGAGCTGCTGGATGCGGCCAACGGGCGCGGCGCGGCGATGAAGAAGAAGGAAGACGTGCACCGCATGGCCGAGGCCAACAAGGCTTTTGCGCACTACCGGTGGTAGACGAGTGCTGAAGAGTTGAGGTTCCAGGTCTCAAAATCGAGACCTGGGGCACCCAGAGATTTTGATTGTTGAAGGAAGTTAACTGCGGGCGGGTCGCTCGCAAGGGAAAATCATCGTGGCTCGTACCGTTGCTCTAAATCGTTGCCGGAACATCGGAATCATGGCGCACATCGACGCCGGGAAGACGACTGCGACGGAACGCATCCTTTTCTATACGGGCATTACGCACCGCATAGGCGAGGTGCACGAGGGCACGGCGACCATGGATTACATGGAACAGGAGCAGGAACGCGGCATTACCATTACCTCGGCCGCCACTACCTGCACCTGGAAAGATTACCGTATCAACATTATTGATACCCCCGGGCACGTGGACTTTACCGCCGAAGTGGAGCGGAGCCTGAGGGTGCTGGACAGCGCGGTGGCGCTGTTTGATTCTGTCAGCGGCGTGCAGCCACAAACTGAAACCGTGTGGCGGCAGGGCGACAAGTACAAAGTCCCGCGCATCTGTTTTGTGAACAAGATGGACAAGAACGGCGCGGATTTTGAGCACGTTCTGGAGACCATTCGCAAACGGCTGGGCGCGAGGCCTGTGGCATTGCAGATTCCGATTGGTGCAGAAGCCGGGTTCAAGGGCGTTGTTGACCTGATCGAGATGAAGGCGGTTCTGTGGCACGACGAAACCCTGGGCGCCGAGTTCTCGATTGAGCCGATTCCCGCCGCATTGCAAAAGAAGGCTGAGGCCTTCCGCGCGCAGTTGATTGAGGTGATTGCCGAGACCGACGACGTGCTGTTGGAGAAGTTTCTGGAAGGCGAAACGCCCACGATCGAAGAACTCAAAGCCGGAATCCGCCAGGCCACCATCGATCTGAAGATCTTTCCCGTTCTCTGCGGAAGCGCATTCAAGAACAAGGGCATTCAAACGCTGCTGGACGCGGTGGTCGATTATCTGCCCAGCCCTCTGGATAAGCCTCCGGTTGAGGGCATCAATCCCTCCCATCCCTCGAAAATTGAAATTCGCAAGGCGGACGACAGCGAACCGCTGGCGGCACTGGCATTCAAGATCATCAACGATCCATTCGGCAAGCTGTGCTTTGTGCGCGTCTACTCCGGGTCGCTCAAGACCGGCGATACGGTGCTCAATCCCCGGACCGGCAAGACTGATCGCATTGGGCGGCTGGTGAAGATGCACGCCGACAAGCGCGAAGACGTTTCAGAGATTCTGGCAGGCGACATTTGCGCCTGCGTGGGGCTGAAGGATCTGAAGACCGGCGATACATTATGCGCCCCGCATCACCCCATCGCACTGGGCGCTATCACCTTCCCGGAGACGGTAATCTCGGTGGCTATTGAGCCCAAGACCAAGGCCGACCAGGAAAAGATGGGCGTGGCGCTGGCGCGGCTGGCCGACGAGGACCCGACCTTTAAAGTGCGGACCGACGACGAGTCGGGGCAGACGATTATCAGCGGCATGGGCGAGCTGCATCTGGAGATTCTGGTCGACCGCATGCGGCGCGAGCACAAGGTGGAAGCCAATGTCGGCGAGCCCAAGGTGGCCTTCCGCGAGACCATCCGCAAGAAGGCCGAGGCCGAGGGCAAGTACATTCGCCAGACCGGCGGCTCGGGCCACTACGGCCACTGCAAGCTGCGCATCGAGCCCAACGTGCCGGGCAAGGGCTACGAATTTATCAACGAGATCAAGAGCGGTTCGGTTCCCAAGGAATTCATCAAGCCCATCGACCAGGGCGTGCAGGGCGCCATCGAGCTGGGAATTCTGGCCGGCTACCCGATGGTGGACGTAAAGGTGACCCTCTACGACGGCAGCTACCACGAAGTGGACTCCGACGAAATGGCCTTCAAGATTGCCGGCTCGATCGCCTTCAAGGAAGCCGCGCGCAAGGCCTCGCCGGTGCTTCTGGAGCCGGTGATGGCGGTTGAAGTTACCGTTCCCGAGGAGCACATGGGGACGATTATCGGCGACATCAATTCGCGCCGGGGACGGATCGAGGGGATGGAGCACATCGGCGGGTCGCAGGTAATCAAGGCCATCGTACCGCTGAAGGAAATGTTCGGCTATGTGAACGACATTCGTTCGTCCACGCAAGGGCGCGCTTCGTATTCGATGCAGTTCGCGCGCTACGAAGAGGCGCCGCGGATGATTGCCGATGAAATTATCGGCCGGTTGCAGGGCAAGTAGGGTCAGGTTTTGGGGCTGGAGCCGGATAGCCGGCGCCCCGAGTTGAAACGTGCAGTACAAGCTATGAAAGGGATGCAGGGACTTTTATGGGCAAGGAAAAGTTTGATCGCAGCAAGCCGCACGTGAATGTGGGAACAATTGGTCATATTGATCACGGCAAGACGACGTTGACGGCGGCCATCACCAAGGTTTTGCAGAAACACAACCCGAAGATTGTCGTTCCGTTCGTTCGACTCGATCGACAACGCGCCGGAAGAGCGGGAGCGCGGCATCACCATCGCCACGGCGCACGTGGAGTATGAGACCAAGAACCGGCACTATGCGCACGTCGACTGCCCCGGTCACGCCGACTACATCAAGAACATGATCACCGGCGCAGCGCAGATGGATGGAGCGATCCTGGTGGTCGCGGCCACCGACGGACCGATGCCGCAGACCAAGGAACACGTGCTGCTGGCTCGCCAGGTGGGTGTGCCCTCGGTGCTGGTCTTCCTGAACAAGTGCGACGCGGTCGATGATCCGGAGTTGATTGACCTGGTGGAGATGGAAGTTCGCGAACTGCTGGGCAAGTATCAGTTTCCGGCGAAGACGCACCGGTGATTCGCGGCTCGGCGCTTCTGGCTCTGAACGGCGAGCCCCAAGTGGGAAGCCAAGATCGACGAGTTGATGGAAGCGGTGGACAAGTTATGTTCCGCGGCCCGATCGCGCGGTCGATCTGCCCTTCCTGATGCCGATTGAGGATATCTTCTCGATCTCCGGGCGCGGCACGGTGGTCACGGGCAGGATTGAGCGCGGCAAGGTCAAGGTAGGCGAGGACGTTGAGATCGTCGGCTTCAGGGAGACGCGCAAGTCGGTTTGCACGGGCGTGGAAATGTTCAAGAAGCAGTTGGACGAGGGCCTGGCGGGCGACAATGCCGGAATTCTTCTGCGCGGCATTCCCAAGGAAGACGTTGAGCGCGGGATGGTTCTGGCGAAGCCGGGATCGATCACGCCGCACACGGTTTTCAAGGGCGAAGTTTACGTGCTGAGCAAGGAAGAAGGCGGACGGCACACACCGTTCTTCAAGGGCTACCGGCCGCAGTTCTACTTCCGCACGACGGACGTGACGGGGGTGGCGCAGTTGCCGGAGGGCGTGGAGATGGTGATGCCGGGCGACAACGTTCAGCTTGAAGTGGAGCTGATTACGCCGGTGGCCTTGGAAAAGGGATTGCGCTTTGCCATCCGCGAAGGCGGACGCACGGTGGGCGCGGGAACGGTTTCAGAGATTGTGAAGTAATAGGGAATAGGGGTTAGGGGTTAGGACGACTAAGAGACTGACCTCTCTGATCCCTGATTACTGGAAGGAAAACCATGGTAGGACAAAGGATTCGCATACGATTGAAGGCATACGACTATCGCGTGCTGGATAACTCGACCGGCGAGATTGTGGAGACGGCCAAGCGCACCGGGGCAACGGTAGCGGGACCGATTCCATTGCCGACGATGAAGAACAAGTATTGCGTGCTGCGTTCGCCGCACGTGGACAAGAAGTCGCGCGAGTCGTTCGAGATTCGGACGCACAAGCGGCTGATTGACATTCTGGAACCGACCCAGCAGACGGTGGACGCGCTGATGAAGCTCGACCTGCCGGCGGGCGTGGATGTCGAGATCAAGGCGTTTGAGAAATAAGGATCAGGGGTCAGGGATCAGGGATCAGTTTTTCTGTCTCGCGATTGGCTGACTTCTCGCAAGAAACAACGTTCGGCCGGGGCTTAGCCTCGGACTACGAAAGTGGAGGGTGAGGGCATTGAGGTTTGGGGCCGGCCAATTGCGGCGGTGGTTTGATTCAGCAGGAACAAACTGATCCCTGAAACCTGATCCCTGATCCCTTGAGAATTCCGGCAGTGCGGTGAATTCAACATCGCATGATGAGGCGAGGATGAGATGGCAGTTACGGGAATATTAGGGAAAAAGATCGGCATGACGCAGGTCTTCGACGAAAAGGGCGACGTGCATCCCATTACGGTGCTGCAGGCTGGTCCCTGCGTGATTACGCAGTTGAAGACGCTGGCCAGGGACGGGTACGAGGCCGCGCAGATCGGGCTGGTGGAGTTCGTCAAGGAAAAGAATGTCACCAAGCCTCAGGCCGGCCACTTTGCCAAGACTGAAGCGCCGCCGGTGAAGGTCATCAAGGAAGTGGATCTTGAGCTGGACGCCGAGGGCGTTGTGGCTACCAAGGCTGGCGACCGGGTTCTGGTGGATATCTTCACGGAAGCGAAATTTGTGGACGTCATCGGCACTTCGAAGGGGCGGGGTTTTGCAGGCGTTGTTCGCCGCCATCATTTCGCAGGCGGACTGAAGTCTCACGGGCACATGTTCCAGGTGCAGGGATCGATTGGCGCCTCGAGCTATCCTTCGCGGGTCTTTCCCGGCCAGCGGATGCCCGGCCACATGGGAGCGGCACAGATCACGGTACGCAATCTGCGCATCCGCGGAATCGATTTGGAAGAGAACCTTTTGATGGTCGAGGGTGCGGTGCCCGGATCGCGCGAGGGTTATGTGTTGATTTCGAAGGCCAAGAATCCGCCGCGTGAGCGCCGCGGTTTTGCCGGATCGGGCACTGTGGATCCGTTGAAGGCTTCGAAGAAGGCGCAAGGCAAGAGGAAATGACGGCACCTGCGGTTGCGGCAGACGCGCCCTGCGGCGCAAAGAAATTGGAGCCAGGGTGAAGTAGTCCGGCAGAAGAAGAAGATGATGGCAAACGTTGATGTAGTAAATATGAACGGCGAGAAGGTGGGCTCGATCGAGCTGGCCGACGCGCTATTCGGACCGGACCAGGTGAACGAGGGCCTGCTGTGGGAGGCGGTGAAGCACTACCGCGCTTCGCTGCGCCAGGGCACGGCAAAAACCAAGAGCCGCACTGAAGTTGCCGGGTCGGGCAAGAAACTGTGGAAGCAGAAGGGCACGGGGCGGGCTCGCATCGGGTCAGTTCGGTCTGCTTTGTGGCGTCATGGATACACGGTGCACGGACCTCAGCCGCGCAGCTACGATTATGCGTTTCCGCGCAAGAAGCTGCTGGGCGCGCTGCGCTCGGCACTGGCTTCGAAGCTGGCGGACGGCAAGCTCACGGTGGTGGACTCGTTCGAACTGAAGGAACCCAAGACCAAACTCTACCGGGCGGCGCTGGACAAGCTGGACGTGACGCGCACGGCTCTGCTGGTGGAGAACGGAAAGACGCTCAGCAAGGCGCTGCTGCTGGGAGCGCGCAACCTGGCCGGCGTGGAACTGGTGCTGAACAACGAAGTGCATCCCTACGATCTGCTGCGCTATGAGCGGGCCATCTTTTCAACGGCCGCGATTGGAGCAGTTGACGGAGATGCTGGAGAAGAACGTGTCGAAACGCAAGCTCGCCGCAGCGACGGAGGTGGCGTAATGCCGAGTGTTTATGCCGTAATTCGCCGCCCGCTGATTACCGAAAAGGGGCTGGGCGTGAAGGAGACGGAGAAGACGCTGGTCTTTGACGTGGCTCCGGAAGCAACGAAGACCGAAGTCAAGCAGGCCGTGGAGGCTCTCTTCAAGGTGAAGGTAGCCGCGGTCCGCACCGCAAATGTGATTGGCAAGGAACGCCGCCGCGGCAAGTACACGGGCTTCCGGCCGGACTGGAAGAAGGCATACGTCCGGTTGAAGGAAGGCGAGAAGCTGCCTGAGTACGTGAGCAACCTGTAAAGGCAGGGACTAGGGACATAGGGACTAGTTCAAGAGCCGCCGAGAGATACGAATATCGAAGCCGGGAAATACGAGAGGCTTCGGAGAAACGGGAGTGAGGCGCAGTAAGAGGGCGCAGGCACTCCAGGACAAAGACGATGGCAATCAAGACATACAGACCGATAACACCGACGCTGCGGTTTCAGACCACGCTGGTGAACGACGACCTGACGACGTCGAGGCCGCACAAGCCGCTCCTGGCGGTGAAGCAGCGCACGGGTGGCCGCCGCAACACGGGCGACCTGACCATCCGCCATCAGGGCGGCGGGCATAAACAGAAGCTGCGCCTGATCGACTTCAAGCGCGAAAAGTACGGGATACCTGGGAAAGTGGCGACCATTGAGTACGACCCCAACCGGTCAGCCCGCATTGCCCTGGTGCACTATGCCGACGGCGAGAAGCGCTACATTCTGCAGCCGGTAGGGCTGAAGGTGGGAGCGACGGTGAGCTCGGGTCCGGAAGCGGACATTTTGGTTGGCAACGCGCTGCCGCTCAAGAACATTCCCTCCGGCACCACGGTGCATGCGATTGAATTGCGGCCGGGCAAGGGCGCGCAGATGGCGCGGTCGGCTGGAACGCAGGCGCAGCTGGTGGCCAAAGAGGGCGATTACGCGCTGCTCAAGCTGCCCTCGGGCGAGACCCGCAAGGTGCTGGCCGAGTGCATGGCGACCATTGGCCAGGTGGGCAACACGGATCATGAGAATGTGTCCATCGGCAAGGCGGGACGCAACCGCTGGAAGGGCATTCGCCCGGCCAATCGCGGTGTGGTTATGAATCCTGTGGATCACCCGCACGGCGGCGGCGAAGGCAAGACCTCGGGCGGCCGTCATCCGGTGACCCCGTGGGGCCAGCCTACACGCGGATACAAGACACGCAACAACAAGCGGACCGACAGCTATATTGTCAGCCGCCGGGTGAAGTAGAGGAGCTGAGGATTTATGGCACGTTCGACAAAGAAGGGCCCGTTCGTGGATGCGCACCTTACGGTGAAGATCGAGGTGCTGAACCAGGCCAACGACAAGAAAGTTGTGAAGACCTGGTCGCGCCGTTCGACGATTTTTCCGGAATTTGTGGGCCACACGATTGCGGTGCACAACGGCAGGAAGTTCATTCCGGTGTACGTGACCGAGAACATGGTGGGACACAAACTGGGCGAGTTCGCGCCCACCCGCATCTTCAAGGGACACACCGGGGGCAGCAAGGCTGTTACCGCCGAAGCTGGGGCAAAGCCGCGGTAGAGACAGGAACTAGGGACTAAGGGACCAGGGACTAAGGCCGCAGGACAGGGCCAGCCGCTGGCAAAGAGATTGAGGAAGAGACAATGGCAGTCGAGACAAAGGAATACAGGGCCGAGGCCAGGTTCCAGCGCGTTTCGCCGCAAAAGGCGCGGCTGGTGCTTGACCTGATCAAGGGCCGGGGTGTGGAAGAGGCGCTGACGACAGCGGCCTTCACCAAGAAGCGCATCGCCCCGGTGATCTACAAGCTGTTGACCTCGGCGGTGGACAACGCGAAGTATGTTTCCGGCGAGCAGGGCACGGATCTTGACGTGGACAATCTCTACGTGAAGACGGCCCTGGCCAACGACGGACCGCGCATGAAGCGGATTCGGCCGGCTCCGATGGGACGGGCTTTCCGTTACCAGCGCAGGCTGACGCACATTGTGCTTTCAGTGGCCGAGCGCGAGTCGGGGGCGGGCCTAGTGACCAAGGTCGAGGAACCGGCGGCGGTGAAAGCGGCCCCGGCAACCAAGGCGAAGGTTGAGGAGCCCGAGGCGACGCCCAAGAAGGCCAAGGCGGCGAAGAAGACCGAGGCGCCGGAGACAACTGCCAAGCCTAGGAAGACCAAGGTTGAAGCGGCCGAGACTGCGGTCAAGGCCAAAGCCACAAAGAAGAAGGCCGAGGAGCCGGAGACGGCGCCGAAGGCAACCAAGAAAAAGGCCGGTAAGTAGGCCTCAAAAGGTTTTGAGAGGTAAAGCATGGGACAGAAAGTCCATCCTTACGGATTCCGGCTGGGAGTGAACAAGCCGTGGCGTTCGCGCTGGTTCTCAGAGCGCGACTATTCGAAGCTCCTGGTCGAGGACGTGAAGCTCAAGGCTGAGCTGCGCGAGAAGTTGAAGGCTGCGGGCGTGAGCTCGGTGGAGATTGAGCGGCCGGGCAACAAGCTGCGCTTTTTGATCCGCACCGCGCGGCCGGGCATCGTGATCGGCCGCAAGGGCGCGGAGATCGAGAAGCTCAAGACGGAGCTCGGCAAGCGCACCAACCGCGACGTGTTCATCGACATCATCGAGGTGAACAAGCCGGAGCTGGACGCGCAACTGGTTTCTGAAGCGATCGCGCTGCAACTGGAAAAGCGCGTGAGTTTCCGGCGGGCGATGAGAAAGAGCGTGGATTCAGCGCTGCGCTTCGGATGCAAGGGAATCAAGGTGAGAGTCTCCGGCCGGTTGAACGGCAACGAGATCGCGCGCTCGGAGTGGTATTTGCAGGGGCGGTTGCCGCTGCACACGCTGAGGGCCGATATCGATTACGGCTTCACCGAGGCGCAAACGACTTACGGCGTGATCGGCGTGAAGACGTGGATTTATCGCGGCGATATCTACGAGCAGAAGCGCCGTCAGGCGCCGCCGGTGGGACGTCAGTGTTTTAAAGGCAGGGATCAGGACTGCAGGGACTAGGGATAAGGCAAGAGTTAGATATGGTCCGAAAGTTTTGGTTTTTGAAGATGCGTAAGTTGCCGGGAAGTGAATGGATGAAAAGTCCTACGCTACCAGCGGTTTTCGAGGGTTTTCGTTATGTTGATGCCAAAGAAGGTGAAGTTCCGGAAGCAGCAGAAGGGCAAGAGGCGCGGCAAGGCCTGGCGCGGTTCTACGCTGTCGTTCGGTGAATACGGATTGAAGGTGATGGAGTGCGGTTACATCACCGACCGTCAGATTGAGGCCAGCCGTATCGCCATGACCCGCTTCATCAAGCGCGGCGGCAAGATCTGGCTGCGCTTGTTCCCGGATAAGCCGATTACCAAGAAGCCGGCTGAAGTCAGAATGGGATCGGGCAAGGGCGCTCTGGACCATTGGGTTGCGGTGGTGCGGCCAGGCAAGATCCTCTTCGAGATGGAAGGGGTGGATCCGGCGACGGCGCAGGAAGCCATGCGACTGGCATCGAACAAGCTGCCGTTGAGAACCAAGTTTGTGCAACGGCCGGGAGCGGAAAAGGTAGTGGCCGAAGCGGCCAAGTAGTTTGGTTTCCCACCCATTCCGCAAATGCGCGGAATGGATGGGGCACCCGCTTGATGTTGCCGGAGCGAAGGCTGACGGATAAGAAGTAAGGGAATCGAGCTGGAAGCCAGATGCGGAAGAGCGCTGGTTGGAGAGAAACAGAGATGGAACTCGAAAAGATTCGGAATTTGAGCGACGAAGAACTGGTGCACCAGGAGAAGACGTCCTCCGAGCAGCTGTTCCGGCTTCGCTTTCAGGTCTCGACTGGGCCAGAACGACGGAGTGAAGAAGCTCCGCGAACTGCGCAAGGAGATCGCGCAAATCAAGACCGTTGCCAAGGAGCGCGAGCTGGGTATTCGCGGCGCGGCCAAGGAGCGGCCGTGGACGCTAAGGCGGACGCGGAGAGCAAGAAGGGAGCCCGCTAAATGACGGCGACTATAGATGCAGTGCAGGCGCCGGCGGCGTCAGGCGCGCGGCGTAACGAGAAGGTTGGCCAGGTGGTTTCGACCAAGATGCAGAAGACCATTGTGGTCGAGGTTGAGATGCGCAAGGCGCACGCGAAGTACAAGCGGATTGTGCGCAGCACAAAGAAGTTTTATGCCCACGACGAGCAGAGTTCGGCGCGGATGGGCGACGTGGTGCGCATCCGCGAGACCAGGCCGCTGAGCAAGCTGAAGCGGTGGTCGCTGGAAGAGATCGTGCGGCGGTCGACGCTGGGACAGATTGAGGACGCGAAGCTTCCGGACGAAATTGCTATTGCGAAGTAAGCGCGGGCGAGTAAGGAGAAGAACCCATGGCTGTGCAAATGAGAACGATGCTCGCGGTGGCCGATAACTCCGGCGCGCGCAAGCTGCAAGTGATTCTGCCGCTGGGCGGCGGACTGGGCAAGAAGGCCGGCCTGGGCGACATTGTGACCGCCGCGGTGAAGGAAGCTTCGCCGGACGGCACGGTGAAGAAGGGCAAAGTGGTGAAGGCGGTGATCGTGCGCACCCGCAAGGAGTACCGGCGGCGCGACGGCACCTACATCCGCTTCGATGAGAATGCGGCGGTGGTGATTACCGACGACCACGAGCCGGTGGGCACGCGCGTTTTTGGCCCGGTGGCTCGCGAGTTGCGCGAGAAGAAGTTTTTGAAGATCGTTTCGCTGGCTCCGGAAGTTGTTTAGAGACAGGGAATAGGGAACAGGGAAATAGGGAACAGCCCAAGAGACTGACCACTGTTCACTGTCCACTGGATGGAGAAAAGATGCCGAGTTTAAATATTCGTCGCAACGATACGGTCACGGTCCTGACGGGCTCGGATCGCGGCAAGACGGGCCGCGTGCTGCGCGTCTTCCCGGACAAGGGCACGGTGCTTGTGGAGCACGTGCGGGTGGTGAAGAAGACGGTTTCGAGCAAGCAGGGACAGCGGACCAAGGGCGGGATTGCCGAGCAGGAATCGCCCATCAATGTTTCCAACGTCGTGCTGGTGTGCCCCAACTGCGGGCCGGCGCGCGTGGGATACAAGGTCGAAGGCGTCAGCAAGATGAGGATTTGCAAGAAGTGCGGGCAGGAATTGCCCACGAAGAAGTAAAGAGGCAGTTGTCAGTGATCAGTTGTCAGTGGTCAGCTTTTTCGTGCCAGTAAGACGTTTGGCTTGACGGGAAAGAAACTGATAACTGAATACTGAAAACTGATCACTGAAAACTGGTTTTAGCACCTTCCGAAACGGTAAACGGGCGGAATGAGCCCACTCCGAGAGCCGGAAGAAAGAGAGTAGAGCAAAATGGCGGCAAGGCTGAAAGAGAAGTATCACAAGGAAATCAAGCAGGCTCTGCAAAAGGAACTCGGTCTCGACAATCCGATGGCGGTTCCGGAATTGAAGAAGATCGTGGTCAACATGGGACTGGGCGAGGCGACGCAGAATACCAAGCTGCTGGATCCGCTGGTGGCCGACCTGACGCAGATCGTTGGGCAGAAGCCGGTGACCACCAAGGCGAAGAAGTCGATTGCGGCCTTCAAGGTGAGGGCGGGCATGTCGATTGGAGCCATGGTGACGCTGCGGAATGAGAAGGCCTACGAGTTTCTTGACCGTCTGATCTCGACGGCGCTGCCGAGGGTGCGCGATTTTCGCGGCGTGTCGACGAAGAGTTTTGACGGGCGCGGCAACTACACGCTCGGTTTGCGCGACCAGCTGATTTTTCCTGAGATCGACTACTCCAAGGTGGAAAAGCTGAAGGGCATGAACATCACGATTGTGACCTCGGCGAAGGACGACAACTCGGCGCGGGCGCTGCTGAAGCACTTTGGCATGCCGTTCCGGCAGGGCGCGTAAAAGGGGATTTGAGGATTTATGGCAACTACTGCAAAAAGGGTGAAGGACGCGCGGAAGCCGAAGTTCAGCTGCCGCAAGCACAACCGGTGCCAACTGTGCGGGCGGCCGCGCGGGTTTCTGCGCAAGTTTGGCGTTTGCCGCCTGTGTTTCAGGGCGCTGGCGCTGAAGGGCGAGATTCCCGGCGTCGTGAAGTCGAGCTGGTAAGTTTTTTAGGGATCAGGTTTCAGGTCGATCAGGGATCAGCAGGATTCGAAGCTGACCCCTGATACCTGATCCCTGACAACTGTAGTAAGCATTCCCGCAGGTTTCCCGCTGTTGGCGGACGAACGGGGAATGAAGGAGAAGGAATGAGTCTGACCGACCCAGTAGCAGATTTTCTGGCGCGGATCCGGAATGCGATCCGGGCGCGTCATCAGAAGCTGGATGTTCCGGCTTCGAAGCTGAAGACCGAGATTGCCCGCATCCTCAAGGAGGAGGGGTATATCTCGAACTACAAGACCCAGGAAGAAGAAGGCAAGCTGGTGCTGCGCGTGTATCTGAAGTACGGCGGCACGGAAGCGGCCATCCGCGACCTGGCGCGCATCTCGCGTCCTGGATGCCGCGTCTATATCGGCCACGACGAGATCAAGCGCGTGCAGGGCGGTCTTGGCATCTCGATCATGACCACGCCGAAGGGCGTGATGACCGGCCGTCAGGCGCGCCGCGAGCGCGTGGGCGGCGAGTTGCTTTGTGAAGTTTGGTAGAGCAGCGAGAAGTTGTTTTACCGGCTGCAGTGGAACGATGGCGCGTTGGAACTGATCACTGAAAACTGATCACTGACAACTGCTTTTTCGGGACTCGCAAGCCACTAGAAGGATTGAAACGATGTCGCGCATTGGAAAGAAGCCGATCCCGCTGCCCGCGGGCGTGAAGTATACGGTCGAGGGCAATATTGTTCTGGTTGAGGGGCCAAAGGGCAAGGTTTCGGCGCTGATCGCCGAGGGGATTTCGCTGGAATCGAAGGATGGACAGTTGCTGGTGAATCGCGATAGCGACCAGCACGCCGCATTTCACGGGTTGACGCGGGCGCTGGTCTTCAACGCGGTTCAGGGCGTGACCAAGGGCTGGACGCGGGAACTGGATATTGTGGGCATCGGCTATCGCGCCGAGATGAAGGGCAAGGGCACGGTGGTTTTCACGCTGGGCTATTCGCATCCCATTGAGGTTCCGCTGCCTTCGGGAATTGAAGTGGCGATCGACCCCAAGCAGACTCACCTGACCATTTCCGGCATCGACCGGCAGAAGGTGGGCCAGGTGGCGGCTGATATGCGTTCGCTGCGCAAGCCTGATCCGTACAAGAACAAGGGCGTGCGCTACTCGGACGAGAAGTTGAAGAAGAAGGCCGGCAAAACCGGGGCGAAGTAAGGCAGGGATCAGGGGTCAGGGGTCGGGGATCAGCACGATGCTGAGTTACCGAGTCCAGTGACCCCACTACAAGGGACCAGGGAGATTGGATTAGGGGTTAGAAGGCTATGCAGTTGTAGCAACTGAACCCTGATCCCTGAGTCAACCGAACGGGGCCGCAGGGCTGCTCCGCTGATAGGAATGAGAGAGATATGAATACCGAGACGAAGAGAAACGCAATTCGGCAGCGCATTCACCAGCGCATTCGCCGCAAGCTTTCCGGAACTGCGGAGCGGCCGCGGCTGAATGTTTACCGTTCGCTGGGCCACATTTACGCGCAGGTGATCGACGACCTGAAGGGCGAGACGCTGGTTTCGGCCTCGTCGCTGACGCTGAAGTTGAAGAACGGCGGCAACGTGGCCGCGGCTAAAGAAACCGGCAAGGCAGTGGCCGAGCTGGCAGTGAAACAGGGCATCAAGCAGGTGGTCTTCGATCGCGGCGGCTACCTGTATCACGGGCGCATCAAGGCCCTGGCCGATGCGGCTCGCGAGGCTGGGCTGGAGTTTTAAGAGCAGGGACTAGGGAATAGGGACCAGGGAATAGGAAAAGCCGCTGTTCACTGTCCACTGGAGAGACGAGAGAGCAATGACGATTTTGAAGAAGAAACTCGATGCCAACCAATACAACCTCAAGGATCAGGTGGTGGCCATCAATCGCGTAACCAAAGTGGTGAAGGGCGGCAAGAATATGTCGTTTGCCGCGCTGGTGGTTGTGGGCGACGCCGCCGCAGGGGTGGTGGGGCACGGTTCGGGCAAGGCCAAGGAGGTTCCCCAGGCGATTCGCAAGGGAATCGAAGCGGCCAAGAAGAACCTGGTCCGCGTGAACCTTACCGACACGTCGATTCCGCACCTGGTTCTGGGCCGTTATGGCGCCGGGCAGGTGCTGCTGAAGCCGGCTCCCGAAGGCACAGGCGTGATTGCCGGCGGCGCGGTGCGCGCGGTGATGACTTCGGCCGGGGTGCAGAACGTGCTGACCAAGAGCATTGGCTCGCCCAATCCGCACAACGTGGTCAAGGCGACGTTCGACGCCCTGACACAGTTGCGCGACAAGAGCGAAGTGGCCACGATGCGCGGCAAGACCGTGGAGGAGATGTGATCCATGGCTAAGACAAAGGTAAAAAAGATTCGGATTCAGTACTACCGCTCAAAGAACTCCACGCCCATTAAGCACAAGCTGGTGGTGAAGGGGCTGGGTTTTACGAGGCTCAACCAGATTGTGGAGCGGGTGGATAATGAGTCCATTCGCGGCATGGTCAAGGCTGTTCCGCATCTAGTGCGGATCTTGGAAAGCTAGTGGCTAGTGATTAGTGGCTAGTGGTCAGTTTGTTCGTGCCGGGAATGACGGCTTGGTAACAAATGGCATTTGCTAATCACTAACCACTAATCACTGAACACTGTATTTACGCGAGTCGGTGGAGTTTCTGAATTCTCCCCGGCGCTACAGCGAGGAAATTATGGCGAAGAATCTATCGAATTTGCGCGCGCCCCGGAAGGCTAATACTGGGCGCAAGCGCGTGGGCCGGGGCATGGGATCCGGCATGGGCAAGACGTCGACTCGCGGCCATAAGGGCCAGGGTTCGCGCTCCGGCTTCAGCCTGATGCGGGGTTTTGAGGGCGGCCAGATGCCGCTGCACCGCCGGTTGCCCAAGCGTGGTTTTATTAACATCTTCCGTACCGAGTACTCGGTGGTGAATCTGGATCGTATTGCGGAACTTAAGGTTACCGAGATCGGCCTGGACGACTATAAGAAACTGGGCCTGGTCTCCAGCAAAAAGGCGCTGATCAAGGTTTTGGGCTCGGGCGAGCTGAAGTCGGCCTTTACGATTCATGCGCACAAGTTTTCGAAGTCAGCGGTGGAGAAGATTGAAAAGGCCGGCGGCAAGGCAGTAGTGGCTGGCGGCGAAGTTGCTATAGCGGTTGTTGAGACTGTTCCGGTGGCGGCTGAAGCTCCTCCGGCGGCGGTTAAGGTGAAGGCTAAGGCCAAGACTAAGGTGGCTAAGGCCACGGCGGAATAGGCGATTGTGGTCTCCCAGGTCTCAAAATCGAGACCTGGGGCACACGCATGGAAGGGTTCAGCAGGATGTGAGTTAGGATACTGCGGGCCAGGCACGGGTAACGTAAGCTGTGGCAGTGAATCAAGTGGCGGAAACGCTCTGAATCGGATAACCAATTATGCTTGAAAAGTTTCTTAATATCTTCCGGATTCCCGACCTGCGCAAGCGGGTATTGTTCACGTTCGCGATTCTGGCTGTCTACCGGCTGGGCGCACATATTCCCACGCCGGGCGTAAACGGCCACCAGCTGGAGTTGATGTTCAGCCAGCAAAGTGGATCGGCGCTGGGGCTGATGGACCTGTTCGGCGGCGGCAACCTGCGCCGTATGACTGTCTTTGCCCTGGGCATTATGCCGTATATTACGGCCTCGATTATCTTTCAGCTTTTAACCGTGGTCTATGAGCCGCTGGCGCGCATTCAAAAGGAAGGCGAACTGGGGCGGCGGAAGATCACGCAGTGGACTCGCTATCTGACGGTGATCCTGGGAGTTCTGCAGTCGATCGGTATCGCGGCCATCCTTACCAAGCAGAACCTGGTGCTGCATCCGGGCATCGGCTTCAGCTTGATGACGGTGCTCACTCTAACCGCAGGAACGACATTCATCATGTGGCTGGGCGAGCAGATTACCGACCGCGGCATCGGCAACGGGATGAGCCTGCTGATTTTTGCCGGCATCGTGGCCGGGTTGCCCCGCGGCGTGGCCGAGCTTTACTCGAAGGTCCAGACCAACGCCTGGGGCACGTTTACCTTTCTGGCCGTGCTTCTGCTGTTGGCGGGCATGATTGCGGTGGTAGCCTTTATCGTCTTTGTGGAGCGGAGCGAGCGGCGTATTCCCATCCAGAGCGCGCGGCGCATTGTGGGCCGACGCATGATGGGCGGGCAATCGAGCCACTTGCCGCTGAAGGTGAACGCCGGCGGTGTGATGCCGGTGATCTTCGCAGGTTCCATCCTTTCTGCGCCCATGCTGTTTGCGCAGGTGGATTGGGTGCAGAACAGCCGCTTTCTTCAGCCGATTGTTCAGGCGCTGGCGCCAGGGTACCCATGGTACGAAGCCCTCTACATGCTGGGCATTATCTTCTTTGCCTATTTCTATATCTCCATCGTGATGAAGCCGGACGACATTGCGGACAACTTCCGCAAGTCGGGCTCGTTTATTCCCGGCATCCGGCCCGGCAAGCGGACATCTGATTTTATTAACGATATTCTCACCCGCCTTACGCTGGTGGGCGCGGCTTACCTGATCGTGATTTCGCTGGTTCCCACCTTCATGATTTCGGGCATCCGTTTCGACAAGTTGTGGCTGGTCGGCAGAGTTTTTGAGAATCTGCCCAACTGGACTACGCATGGCATGGGGGTCAACTTCTACTTTGGCGGCACCTCACTCTTGATTGTGGTGGGTGTGGCCATGGATACAATCAACCAGATCGAATCGCAGCTGATCATGAGACACTATGACGGCTTTTCCCCTCGTTCCGGTCGCATTCGCGGAAGGAAAACGTGGTAAATGTCTTCACCGATAACTGCTGTTGAAACAGGCCGGGAAATGGGTCGCAAGACTATACCCGGCCCGATTCTTTTATTGGGCGCGCCGGGCGTGGGCAAAGGGACCCAGGCCAAGGAGTTGGTAAAGCTGTGGGGGATTCCGCAGATTTCGACTGGCGATCTATTGCGCTCCAACGTTGCCCAAGGGACCTCTCTGGGTAGGGTTGCCAAGGAGATCATGGGTCGCGGCGAGCTGGTTCCAGACTCACTGGTCAACGAAATGGTGGCAGAGCGCCTTTCGCAGCCGGATACCGTTAACGGGTATATTTTGGACGGATTTCCGCGCACGTTGGGACAGGCCGGCTGGCTGGATGGACGCCTGGCGGCGCAGTCGAAGGCTCAGGGCGGAACGGGGCTGCCGGTGATTGCCGTCAGCATCCAAGTGGACTATAATCAGTTACTGCGCCGGATTACAGGGCGCCGGAATTGTCCCGTCTGCCAGACCATCTATAACGTTTACGTGAATCCCCCGAAGCAGGATGGGATTTGCAATATAGAGGGTGCGGCGCTGGTCCAGCGAGCCGACGACACGGAAGAGGTTTTCAAGGGGCGCATGCGCGCCTATGAGGCCCTGACCGCGCCTGTTATCGAGCATTACCGGGCTCTGGGGCGTTTTGCTGAAGTGGATGGTGACCGGCCGATTCCTGTAATCGCGGCCGGAATTGTTGCCGCCGTTGAGCGGTTACGCGGAGCAGCGTAGCCGAACGGCGGGTTTGTGCGCGGGTAGCGAACTGAAAGCTGGTTGAGTGGCAGTTGTACTTAAGTCGTCCCAGGAGATCGAGAAGATGCGCCGCGCGGGCCGGGTGGTCCGCGAGGTTCTTGAACTGGTGCGAAGCAAGGTGAAGCCGGGCGCCACGACTCTGGACCTGGAGAACACGGCCCAGTCACGGCTGAACGAGTTGGGAGTGAAGGCGGCCTTCAAGGGGTACCACGGTTATCCTTGCGTGCTGTGCGCTTCAGTCAACAGTGAAGTGGTGCACGGCATACCGTCGGCCAAGCGGGTGCTGAAAGAAGGGGACATCGTATCGCTCGACTTTGGGGCGGTGGTGGACGGCTACTTCGGAGATGCAGCCATCACCGTGCCGGTGGGCGAGAAGATTGACCCAGGCACCGTGCGGCTGTTGAAAGCGACGGAAGCTTCATTGCACGCGGGAATTGCCGCGGTAAGGCCGGGGGCGACCCTGGGCGATGTGGGCGCCGCGGTACAGGGAGTGGTTGAGGCCGAGGGGTTTTCGGTGGTGCGGGATTTTGTGGGCCACGGCATCGGGGTTCACATGCACGAAGATCCGCAGGTACCGAACTTCGGCGAACGAGGCCACGGTATGAAGCTGCGTGCCGGGATGGTGATTGCCATCGAGCCGATGGTGAATGCCGGCAAAGCGGACGTAGTGGTATTGGAAGACGGCTGGACGGCAGTGGCCGCGGACGGAAGCATGAGCGCTCATTTTGAGCACACGGTGGCGGTGACCGCTACCGGAGCCAGGGTTTTAACCGAGTAGTACGCTCGGGATAACGGCCGGAGCCCTTGAAATGCGGGCCGGCGGAAGTGGACAAAGTTTGTCAAAGGAAGACGCGATCGAGGTAATGGCGGTGGTCACCGAGACGCTGCCCAATGCCATGTTCAAGGTCAAACTCGAGAATAATCACGAGGTGCTGACTCATGTTTCGGGAAGGATGCGCAAGAACTTCATCCGCATTTTGCCCGGCGACCGCGTGGCCGTGGAGCTGAGCCCCTACGACCTGAATCGCGGACGGATTGTTTACCGCTACAAATAGGAATTTTTGATATTTCGCGCCAGGATTTTGAGCGCGGAGAAGGGCAGCAGCGATGAAAGTTCGGGCATCGGTAAAAAAGATTTGCGTCAAGTGCAAGGTGATCACCCGCAAAGGAGTAGTAAGGGTGATCTGCGAGAACGCAAAGCACAAGCAGCGCCAGGGCTAGTTGAGACTGGTTTACGCGGAAGCCTTCACGAAAGGGATTAGGGGTTAGGGATTAGGGATTAGTAAAAGCGATTGCACCAGGAACGCGAACTAGCCCCTAACCTCTAATCCCTAACCCCTGGTAAACGGGGCTAGTTAGCTGGAGTCAAGGCTTGCGATGAACCCCTGAAGGCAAACGCACTCACCGTGCGAACCGGTTGAGGCCGGGGGCACACAAACTGAAAACGTAAAGGAATCAGCATGGCACGTATTTCCGGCGTCGATCTGCCCCGCGGCAAGCAGGCCAGGATCGCGCTCACTTACATCTTCGGCATCGGGAATCCCCGCGCGCTCAAGATTCTGGAGAAGGCGAATGTAGATCCCTTCAAGAAGGTTCAGGATCTGGGCGAGGACGAGGTCAACCGCATCCGCCAGGTAATCGAGGACGAGGGGAATGTGGAGGGTGACCTGAGGAAGGACACCCAGATGCACATCAAGCGTCTGATCGATATCCAGAGCTATCGCGGCACCCGTCACCGCCGGTCGCTGCCGGTACGCGGGCAGCGCACCCACACCAACGCCCGCACCCGCAAGGGTCCGCGCAAAGGCACAATTGCCGGCAAGAAGAAAGCGACGGGTAAAACCTAATGGCGAAAGCAGAGCAGAAACCCGGAGCCGGGAAGGCCGGCAAGAACAAGAAGTTCAAGAAGCGCGAGCGCAAGAATGTGCCGTTCGGCATTGCGTACGTTCAGGCGACATTCAACAACACCATCGTTACTATCACCGACCAGGTGGGCAACACGCTGAGCTGGAAGAGTTCAGGGTCGCTGGGCTTCCGCGGCTCGCGCAAGGGCACGCCCTTCGCGGCGCAGCAGGCTGCCTCAAACGCCGCCAGCATGGCTCGCGATCACGGTTTGCGCGCGGTGGATGTGCGCGTCTCCGGTCCGGGTTCGGGCCGCGAGTCGGCCATTCGTGCCCTGGCAGCAGCAGGAGTGGAAGTTCGCTCCATCCGCGACGTGACTCCTGTGCCGCACAACGGCTGCAGGCCGCCGAAGAGACGCAGAGTGTAAGAGAAGCAGCTGACAGTTGACAACTAACAGCAGACAGTAAAACCCGGTAACGGAATTAACTGACAACTGTTAGCTGTTAGCTGACAACTAAACAAGGGCCGGGAGGAAATGTCCTCCGGACACGTAAACCGGCCGTCATCCGAAGTCAGGAGAAAAAATGGCACGTTATACCGGAGCAGTATGCCGCCTTTGCCGTCGCGAAGGCACCAAGCTCTTTTTGAAGGGCACCAAATGCTTGTCAGACCGTTGCCCGCTGGAGAAGCGTAACTTTCCGCCGGGGCAGCACGGCAAGGACCGCAAGGCCAAGATTGTGGGCTACGGCCTGCAACTGCACGAAAAGCAGAAGGCCAAGCGCATGTACTTTACGCTGGAAGGTCAGTTTCGCGAGTACTACGAGAAGGCCAACCGCGCCGCCGGGGTTACGGGCGAGTTGCTCATCCAGCAGTTGGAGCGGCGCCTGGACAACGTTGCTTTCCGTCTGGGATTTGCCATCTCGCGCCGGCAGGCACGGCAAGTTGTGCGCCACGGCCACGTCACGGTCAACGGCCGCAAGGTCAACATTCCCTCTTACCAGTTAAATGTGGGCGACGTAGTCGCCATCCGGGAGAGCGCGAAAAAGCTGCTGATCGTGGAGCAGGGAGCGCAGTATGCCGCGCAAAATCCCGTGCCCACGTGGCTGCAAGCGGATTTTGAAAATCTGACAGGGAAAGTGCTGCACCTGCCCAAGCGAGCGGACGTCAATCTGCCGATCAACGAGCAGCTGATTGTGGAATTGTATTCGAAGTAAGTAGTACAGGGATCAGGGGTCAGGGATCAGGGGTCAGTTTTACTTACTCCTGTGGTTGTTTTGAGTTCTCCCAGGCTCCTGGTTCTGAATGAAGTGCAGGGCATCAGAGTTTATGGTTGAGTCGATTCCGTAGTCAATATCACGGAATGACTGATCCCTGAACCCTGATCCCTGAACCCTAAACAGAAGGAGAACTTGCGCGGCCGCCGCAAAATGCATCGCGACGTACATGCCGCGCCGGAAACGAGACAACGATATGCTTTGGAGAGGATTTCAAAAACCGAAGCGATTGGCAGTAGATGCCGAGACGCTTAGCGAAACATTTGGCAAGTTCAGCGCCCAGCCCTTTGAGCGCGGCTTTGGCACCACCATCGGCAACGCACTGCGCCGGACTCTGCTGAGTTCGATCGAAGGCGCAGCGGTGACCGCGATCCGCATTGAAGGCGTGCTGCACGAATTCCAGTCCATCACCGGAGTGGTCGAAGACGCCACAGACATCATCCTGAACCTGAAGCAGATTCCCTTCAAGCTCGCGGGCGATGGTCCAAAGGCGCTGTATCTTCGCGCCGATCAGCCTGGCGTTGTGACTTCAGGAATGATTGAAGCCGACGGGGACGTGGAGATTCTGGACAAGGACATTTACCTGGCTACGCTTTCAGAAGGCGGCAAGCTGGATATGGAGATGCGCCTGAAGAGAGGGCGCGGCTATATCTCCGCAGACAAGAATTTCGACGCCGACCTGGGCCTGGGATTTATTCCCGTGGATTCGGTCCACTCGCCAGTGCGCCGCGTGAATTATGTTGTGGAAGCCGCTCGGTTGGGACAGATCACGGACTACGACAAGCTGACCCTGGAAGTGTGGACCAACGGAGCGGTGCTGCCCGCCGACGCTGTCGGCCTGGCCGCCAAGCTGCTGAAGGACCACATGAACATCTTTATCAACTTCGAGGAAGAAATCGAAGCTGAGTCGCGCGGTGAAGAAGGCCGCTCGCTGCTGCGCAACGACAATCTGAACCGCTCCGTGGAAGAGTTGGAGCTTTCAGTCCGCAGCTACAACTGCCTGAAGAACGCCAATATTCAGACGATCGGCGAGCTGGTACAGAAGACTGAAGCGGAGATGCTGAAGACCAAAAACTTCGGACGCAAGAGCCTGAACGAGATCAAGGAAATTCTGGCGCAGATGGGTCTATCGCTGGGCATGAAGATCGACGAGCATGGCAACGCGGCTCCGGGGCCGACCAGCATTCCTCCCGCAGCAGCATTGGCCGCAAGTTATGGCCACTACGACGAAGAGGACGAGCCGCTGGATTCAGTGGATTTGCAGTTGCCGACCGAGAACGAAAATTTTTAAGCACAGTGGTTAATGGTTAATGGTCAGTGATCAGTCAGAGGCGCCGGGAAACCAACGGTTGGCTTCACACTGAAGGCTAATCACTAGCCACTAAACACTAAACATTAAACACTGATTCGAAAGAGAGCTTCACTATGCGCCATCGCAATGCAGGATATAAGCTCGGACGCAACACCAGCCACCGCCGTGCGCTTTTGCGCAACCTGGTTACGTCCGTTCTGGTGGAAGACCGCGTGGAGACTACCCTGACCAAAGCCAAGGCAGTCCGTCCACTGATTGAAAAGATGATCACCCTGGGCAAGAAGGGCGATCTGCACTCGCGCCGCCAGGCGCTCAGCTTTCTCATGACCGACAAGTCCGTGACGCGGCTGTTCGAAACAGTGGCGCCGCGCTACGGCGACCGTGAGGGCGGCTATTTACGGATTATCCGCACCGGATTTCAGCAGGGCGATGGGGCCGCGAAGGCGTTCATCGAATTGCTGGGCGCCGAAAAGCAGCTCGATGCCAAGCGCCAGAAGCGCGACGAAGTGAAAGCCAAGAAACGGGCTGAGTTGGAAAAGCAACTGGAAGAGCAGAAGAAGGAAGAAGAAACCAAGGAAGCAGCCGCTTAGGACTGGCCGTCCTGGCATTCCTTTACTGGTTCATCGCCAACGGGCGCATCCCCTCGCGGGATGCGCCCGTGTTTTATTTTGGGCTTTATTCGGTACCAAACGAACCTTTTAGCTACCAAACCCGAATAACTGGGTGGAGAAGTTAATTGACGGACGACCGGGAAGTTTGGAAAAAGATTTCACGGGGAGATGTGGCCGCGTTTGACGCATTTTATCGGGAAAACGCGCCTCGGCTTCAAGCATTTCTGCGGCAAGTCGTCGGCAATCATCAGGCGGCTGAGGATGTTGCGCAAGAGACGTTTACCCAGATATGGGATCGCCCTAGCGGATTTCAGCCCGAGCGCGGAACACTCCGCGGCTACTTGTTTGGAATTGCCAAAAACAAAGCTTCGGAATGGTGGCGAAAACAGCCATCCGGTGCGCCAATGGCTGAAGAAGAAAAGAGCCTTTGCCAAACAGAAACCGCTTCCATTATGGGGGATGCGCTCGATCGACTTCCAGAGGAACAACGAACGCTGTTGTGGTTGCGCGAAGTCGAAGGGCTGTCCTACGCGGAACTGGCATTGCATCTGGAAATTGCCGTGGGCACGGTGAGATCGCGATTGTTTGCGGCGCGGGAAGCGTTACGGAAAATTTGGTTGAGCAAACGCATTGAAGTGTGAAGGAGGACTGTATGACCTGTGAGGAAGCAGCGGAGTTTGTCTCCGCACTTTGCGACTATGAAACCATTCCGCAGGCAGCAGCCGGGCACATCGGCACGTGCGCATCCTGTCAGGGGCGGCTGAGGGATTACATCGAGATCGGCGTCGAGTTACGCCGAGTGGCAAGCCTGGAATCGCTTGAAGAAGCGAGACCGCGGGCCTGGGAAAAGAACCGGGTGATTTTATCAATTTGGTGGCAGAAAGGATGGGAAACGATGAGAATTCCGAGATTTGCATTTGCATTATTGCTCATGGGAATCATAGGGCTGAGTTCCGGTCTTACCCTGGTGGGGGTCCGCGCGCACGCACGTGAAGCGGCGATAATGCTGACCGTTGCTCTGGAGCCAGACCATGTGATTCCATGCGGATTGTCCCTCGAAGACAAAAAATACTCCGACTGCGGCATGTCCTATGGCTTGAGCCGCGGAATGCTGACCTACACGATCAGGTTGCTCTCGAAAGAGAACGACCGCGTCGAACTTGGAGTCAAGACTTATTTTGCGCAGGGCGTGCACTCGAATGAGGGAGCGGACGAAGCCATTAAGAGCGTGCCTGAAAGACGATTCTGGTTCGAGCCCGGCAAGACGCTGCAGATTGATGTTGACAAACTCGGGCCGATCACGGTGACCGGCGAGTGGCTGGATCATGTGCCGTATTTTATGACGATGGACCTGGAACGCAACCTTGAGCCTGACGCGAATCAGGTCCGCATGGTCTCGCCCATTCTGCTGAAGGGCAACCGGGTTCTGTACGACACGAGAGGGGGAATCGCCATCACGGGAAGTCAGCCGGACGCGGCATTCTGGATGTATGTGCCCGGGAGCGGTCTCTACGTGCTGTCTTTGTCGCCTGCGAAGAACGCGGTTCAGGGCCACGTCGCGGACAACAGGGTATCCTTTGAGATCGACGGCCAGTCCTACCAGTTTGTGACCGCCGCTCCGATCATGCGGGGTGATACGGCCTGGGTGCTGCATATGGCCAACGCGCACAGCCCCGCGGGCGATTCAAATCAACTCTCCTTTGGAGCAGGCAATCTGAATCCCCTGCTCGCCAGCGTTGAGGCGGGCAAGTGAGCGTTGCGCGAGGGGTGGGCTGGTTTACGTGGACTCATCCAACGGATTGTCATCCGGAGCGCTGCGGGTCGAGGAATCTGAAGCTATTGCATCCCGCAATGACGGAAAGCACCTGCGGATCCTTCGACCCCGCAGGTGCAAAAAGCCTCACCTGCTCCGCTCAGGATGACAAGGCGGACAGGATTCGAGAGAACGCTCTGACCCTTGAAGCCTGATCCGTTCCCCTATCCTTCATGCACCAGCTTCTTGGGCTGGAAGACGCGCATGAAAATGTAGACCAGCAACTGCAATGTGATGGCTCCGCAGCAATCCAACAGAACATCCCACGGAGAGGATGTCCGGTTGGGCAAAAAGGACTGGTGGTACTCATCGCAACTGGCCACCAGCGCCGTTCCCAAGAGCGCCAATAGAGCGTCCAGCAGAAATCGGGAACGGGGCAGGGTGAACCACCAGGCGCGCAGCCAGGCCAATCCGATCAACCCATATCCGACAAAGTGACCGGATTTGCGAATGTAGTGGTGAATGAGATCCCAGCGGACGTCCCCAACGGGTCCAAAGATGCCCTGAAAGAGCCAGCGTAGCGGGCTGCTAGTATGATCGGAGCCCATGATACTCCGTCGATTCCAACGCGATGACGGCGATTCCCGCGGCAACCGGCCACCAGATGTTGAACCAGTATTTGAAGCCGCGTTGGCTACTCGACATGGTAGTTGGGCGCCTCCCGGGTGATGATCACGTCGTGGACGTGACTCTCGCGCAGGCCCGCGCCGGAGATGCGCACGAACTGCGCCTTCTCCTGGAGTTCAGCGATGGTTGCGCAGCCGACGTAACCCATGCCGGAGCGGAGACCGCCGACGAGCTGGAAGACCATGGACTCGAGCGGTCCGCGGTAGGGTACGCGGCCTTCAATGCCCTCGGGAACGAATTTTGCCAGGCGATTTCCGTTGGCGCGTTCGCGCTGGACGACGCCCTTCGGCTCCCACGTCTCCGCGCTGGCCAGATCGTCGGTGCTCTGGAAGTAGCGCTCGCCGGAGCCCTGGCTCATGGCGGTTAACGAACCCATGCCGCGATAGCTCTTGAAGCTGCGTCCCTGATAGAGGATGGTTTCGCCGGGGCTCTCGTCGACGCCGGCAAAGAGCGAGCCGATCATGACCGAGCTTGCGCCGGCGGCGATGGCCTTGGTGATTTCGCCGGAGTACTTGATGCCGCCGTCGGCGATGACGGGAATTCCGTGTTCGCGGGCGGCGCGAGCGGCTTCAGAGATGGCCGTGATCTGCGGCATTCCGGCGCCGGTGACCATGCGGGTGGTGCAGATGGAGCCGGGTCCGATGCCGACCTTGACGGCGTCCGCGCCAGCTTCAATGATTGCCTGTGCACCCTCGTAGGTGGCAACGTTGCCGGCCAGAATGCCGATCTCAGGGAAGCGCTGCTTGACTGCGCGGATCGCCTCGAGCACTCGCGTGGAGTGGCCGTGCGCCGAGTCGATGGCCAGCACATCAGCGCGCGCACGAATCAGCTCAGCCGCGCGCTCAAGAAAATCGCCCGTAGCGCCGATGGCTCCGCCTACGCGCAGACGGCCCTGATCGTCCTTGCTGGCGTTGGGGTATTTCAGTTTCTTCTGGATATCCTTGACCGTGATGAGGCCCTTTAGATTGTATTGATCGTCGACCACCAGCAGCTTTTCAACGCGATGCTTGTGCAGGATCAGTTCGGCCTCTTCAAGCGTGGTGCCCACGGGAACGGTGATCAGGTTCTCCTTGGTCATCACGTCGCCGATGGGAATGTCGGTGCGGGTTTCAAAGCGGAGATCGCGATTGGTAAGAATGCCGACCAGCCTTTTGCCTCGCGTCACGGGCACGCCGGAGATTTTGTAGCGCCGCATCACGTCGAGAGCGTCGCCGATCATCTGGTCAGGGCCGATGGTTACCGGGTCAACAATCATGCCGCTCTCAGAGCGCTTTACCTTGTCGATTTCGCCTGCCTGTTCGGAGATGGAAAGATTGCGGTGCACAATGCCGATGCCGCCCTGCTGGGCCATGGCGATGGCCATGCGCGATTCGGTCACGGTATCCATGGCGGCAGAGATCAGCGGGCAGTTCAGCGTGATATTGCGGGTCAACTGGGTTTGCGTACTGGCCTGGACGGGCACTACGTCGCTTAAGGCTGGCACCAACAACACGTCGTCAAAGGTGAGGGCTTCAGGTAAGTTTTTGGTCAGCATATGTTCTGATGCGCCTGGCAGGTGACGGAACTCAGGTCCCTGGCGTGGCAGGCGCTTCGTTCTATTGTAGCGGAGACGGGAGACTCCACACTGCTTTCCACGGCATGGCCGGTCTACAATGGCTCTTTGGCAAAGCGAGGGGTGAGCCGATGCGCGAAGAGATTACATCGCTGGAACGGTGCTGGGCAACGATACGGTATGAGCCTCACGACCGGGTTCCGGTGGACCTGCATAACTTCATGATGACGGTTGCGGGATTGGAGCTGCCGCCCGCAAAGATCTTTCAGGACGGACGTATGCTGGGAGAGGCGCAGGTGGCCGCGTGGAAACGGTTTGGGCACGATCTGTTGCTGATTGAGAATGGAACCGGGGCGCTGGCTGAGGCTTGCGGCTGCGAGGTGGTTTATTTGCCGGGCAGCGCGCCGATTATTGAAAAGCCGCTACTGAAAAGTCTTGCTGAGGTTTCGAGTCTCAAGAAGCCCGATCCGTGGAACTCGCCGCTGACCAGGGCTGTGCTGGATGCTACTCGGTACGTGCTCGACGAGATTGGCGACCAGGCCTTCGTGCTGGGACGGGCGGACCAGGGGCCCTTCGACCTGGCTTGCCTGATTGCGGGGCCGGTGAATTTGATGACGGAGATGGCGGCGGGCGAGAGCGACGAGCAGATCTTCGAACTGTTGGAGTATGCGAGCGACTGTTTCATCCTTTATGCGCAGATCTTCAAGGAGATGGGATGCCCTGGGACTTCGCTGGGAGAGGCGCAGGCTTCTCCGGATGTGATTTCACCGAAGATGTTTGAGAAGTATTGTTTGCCTTATGGGAAAAAGGTGGTGAGCGCGCTACAGGGTGACGATTTTGCTGTGGCTTATCACACGTGCGGCAACACTACGAAGATTATCGGCGGGATGGCGGAGACGGGGGCAAAGATACTGGAGTTCGATTACAAGTGTGACAAGGCGGCGGCCAAGCGGGCGACGGCGGGGAAGACTACGCTGCTGGGGCCTATCGATCCCAGCGGAGTTTTGCATGAGGGGTCGGTTGAGGACGTGGAAAGAGCTTGCCGCGAGGCGATTGAGGTGCTTGCGCCGGGCGGCGGATTCATTCTAGGGCCGGGTTGCGCTCTGCCCGCTACTACGCCGGCGGCTAATATCGACAAGTTGGTGGAGTGCGCTAAGGTTTATGGGAAATACTGACCGGCTTGGAGACGGCGAAGCGAGGCTGACCCATGAGCAGCAGCCCGTTCACTTGGCTTTCATGGCCCTGATGAGCTTATCCATTGCACGATTCAGAGGCCATGTAACTCCGCAGTATTCGTTGACTGAAAAAATCGGAGTGTCTGATGCCGAGGGAGTCTTCCCACCCTTGAACACTTCGAGCTTATCCCCAAGGCAGATTGTGGTGCCGTTCGCTCCTTCGTTTTGTTCATGCACAACGATTACGATATCGGCATCGGCTGTATTGCCAACTACTACCAATCTAGTCTTGGTTAATTTCTCGGCAAGTTGCTTCTTTGCCCTGGGGTAATCCGGAATGTAGTAGGCTGCCGCAGGATGTCCGATGTCAAGAATCACCGCGGTTTTCTTCGCCGATTTAGGTAATCCGTCCGAGTCTGCAACGTCAGTGGTAGCAAAGGTCAGTATTTGACCAAAGCTATTTGCAAAGGTAGCCATCATAAATACGCAGATCAAGATAGTACTCTTCATTGCACTTACCTCACTCGCTCTTAAGCGGCTTTCATCAGACCCCCACCGGGAACGGCTTGGGGCTGGACTCGTCGGTGTTTGCGCCGCCGGTGCGCCAGCGTTCGAAGCGGCCCTGGAGCAGGCTCATCAGGCCGGTGTACCAGTAAGCCGATGACGAAGAGGATCAGGAATGGCGCGGTGAAATAGTTGTGGTTTGAGAAGGTGTAGAGGATGGCGCATGAAGAAATAAGCGCCGAGGAGCAACTCGATCCATGGAGCCAGCAGCAGCCGCTTGCGATATTTGGCGGCCTGCGATTTTTCTCCCTTTTTGGCTACGCGGTATTTGGGCGTGCGCACAAAGGCGACTCTTGAATTCCGAAGAGAGCCTCCATCACCGCCTTGGTGTTGGTGACGGTGAGGCCGATGCCAAGGGCCATCAGGAAGGGCAGATAGAAAAAGGTTTTCATCCAGGTTTTTGGGAAGAGCTCGCGCTCGCTCGGCACAGGTAAAAGAAGGCGATGGAAAAGCTGGATGCGGTGAAGAGCGGGAAATCGATGAGCAGCATCTGGAACCACCCCTGATAGAAGCGGCAGATCATGGCTGGCATGAGCAGTACGGACATGATGACCATCAGCGGATAGCTCAAGTTGGCTGTGAGGTGGTAGACGGCTTCGACCTTGATGCGGCGTGGCACGTGCGCCTTGAACATGAGCGGCAGCACTTTGATGCTGGTCTGGATGAGTCCCTTGGCCCAGCGCGCCTGCTGCGTTTTGAAGGCGGTCATCTCGATGGGCAGCTCGGAGGGGCACTCAACCTCGGGCAAATATTTGAACTTCCATCCGGCCAAGTTGCGAGCGGTAGCTGAGGTCGGTGTCTTCAGTGAGCGTGTCGTGCTGCCAGCCGCCGCCGTCGACGATGGCCTGGATGCGCCACATGCCGGCGGTGCCGTTGAAGTTGAAGTAGTCGCCGGTGCGGACGCGGGCACCGTGTTCGATGACAAAGTGGCCGTCGAGCAGGATGGCCTCGATCTGGGTGAGCATGCTGTAGTCGCGGTTCATGTGTGCCCAGCGCGTCTGCACCATGCCGATCTCCGGCTCGGCAAAGTGGTGGATCACCTTCATGAGCCAGTCGGGCGGAGGGACAAAATCAGCGTCGAAGATGGCTACGAACTCGCCTTTGGCCACCTTGAGTCCGGCATCGAGGGCACCGGCCTTGAAGCCATGGCGGTTGGTGCGGTGGATGTAGACGATGGGATGGCCGAGTGCGGCGTAGCGCTCGACGATTGCGGCGGCTACTTCCTGGGTCTCGTCGGTCGAGTCGTCGAGCACCTGAATTTCGAGCTTTTCGCGCGGGTACTCCATGGCGCAGATGGCGTCGATGAGCCGGTCAATGACGAACTGCTCGTTGAAGATGGGCAGCTGGATGCGTGACGCGGGGCAATTCGTCGAAATGCCGGGGTCGGGTCAGGGTCGTAGTTCTTTTCGGTATTTGAAGTAGAGGTAGCAGAGCGTGTAGCGGTGGATGCCGTAGATGGACGAGAACGATCATCACCGCGAAGTAAGGAATCAGCAGCGCGGCGTCAAATCAGTTCCAGTGGTAGAGGCCCTTGAAGGTCTGGTCGGTAGATTGCAATGACTTCCAATAGTGGAGCAGGCCGTTCTGGGGGGCAAAGGACAGGAAGGCGGCGATGCGCGACGGCAGACCCCCGGTGAGGGCCCGAAGAAGGCTGGAAACGGGATTCAGATTGGTCAGAAGCGCGGCGAACAGGGCAATCCTCCACGACCGGGATAACATCCATTGTATGTGAAGGGGCCATTGTTGAAATGCCAGGTATGGCGTTCAGATTTGAATGTCAGCCACATATGTGAATTTTGCACATTTGCCTGTGCTACTCTGCTGGCGTACTGTTTTCAGTCAGTTGGAGAAACGCACAATGACCACGCATTCCGCTTCGCCGATCGTTGCCGCCGCGGGTGGGAGTTTTCTGCTTGAAACCCGCACGCCTGCCGAAGTTTTTACCCATGAAGACTTGAACGAGGAGCAGCGGCAGATTGCCGCTACGGCAGCGCAATTTGCCCGGGAGGAGATTTTGCCCAGGGCGGCCGCCATTGAGGCCAAAGGAGCCGGGCGTGATGGCTGGGTTGATGAGAAAGGCCGGCGAACTGGGATTTACCTCGGTCGATATTCCGGAAGAGTACGGCGGGATGGGGATGGACAAAACCACCTCCACGCTGGTCACGGACCACATCGCGGTGCTGGCGAGTTTTTCGACGGCTTTTGGCGCGCACATCGGAATCGCTACGCTGCCGCTGGTCTGGTATGGCACCGAGGAGCAGAAGCGGCGCTATCTGCCCAAGCTGGCTTCAGGGGAGTGGGTCGGATCGTATGGGCTTTCGGAGGCTAGCTCGGGGTCAGACGCCATGAATATTCGCACCCGCGCTACGCTCTCTGCCGACGGAAGCACTTATACGCTGAACGGCGAGAAGCAGTGGATTACCAACTGCGGGATCGCTAGTCTGTATACGGTTTTTGCCAAGATAGATGGGGAGAAGTTTTCAGCGTTTCTGGTGGAGCGGAATACGCCGGGGCTGAAGGTGGGCGCGGAGGAACACAAACTGGGGATTCATGGCTCGTCGACCTGCCCGCTGGTGCTGGATGGGTGCAAGATTCCCGCGGGCAATCTGTTGGGCGAGGCCGGGAAAGGGCATCACATTGCTTTTAACGTCCTGAATGTCGGGCGGTTCAAGCTGGGCGTGGCTTGCGTGGGCGGGGCGCGCCATGCGCTGGCGAACATGATCAGGTATGCCAAGGAGCGGCATGCATTCGGCAAGTCGATTGCAGAGTTCGGCTTGATTCAGCGGAAGATTTCTTCGAGCGCTGCACGCCTCTATGCTGCAGAAAGCATGGCCTACCGGACGGTGGGGATGATCGATGCGAGCTTGGCGCAGATGAGCGAGGAGCAGGCCAAGCGGCCGCGGGAGACGCAGAAGACGAATTGAAGAGTGCGCCGTGGAGTGCTCCATTCTGAAGGTCTATGGATCGGAGATGCTGACGCCTGGTGGCGGACGAGTTGATCGCAACTATGGGCGGGTATGGGTATGTGGAGGAGTATCCGGCGGAGCGGTACTACCGGGATGCGCGCATCAACCGGATTTTTGAGGGAACGAATGAAATCAATCGGCTGATCATTACCGGATGGCTGATGAAGCGGGCGCTGAGCGGACAGCTTCCGTTGCTGGGAGCGATTAAAAAACTCATGGATGAAGTGACGCAGCCGCCGTCGTTCGACGCGGGGGCGGATGCGGGCGAGGTGCTGGCGCGGGAGGGTGAGGTGCTGGCGGCGGTGAAAAAGATGGCGCTGTTTGCAGCGGGGGTGGCAAGCCAGCGGTTCATGACCGGTTTGCAGGAACAGCAGGAGGTGATGGCCGACTTGGCCGATATCATTATGCAGGTTTATGCGTTGGAGTCGGCGCTGCTGCGGGCGCGGAAGATGGCGGAGACAGGGCACGGCGGGGCTGAGGCTGCCGCGGCCATGACGGGACTGCTGGCAGACGAGAGTATGGGAGTGGCAGAGCAGGCGGCGCGGCGGGTGCTGGCGGCTTGCGGCGAGGGCGATATGCTGCGGACGCAGTTGGCTATCCTGCGAAGGCTTGCGCGGTTCACGCCGGGCGATGCGGTGGCGATGAGCCGGGTTGTGGCGCGGCACGCGATTGAGTTGGAACGGTATCCGGTGTGAAAGAACAGGGAATAGGGAATAGGGAATAGGGAATAGAAAAAGCCACTCGGTCGAGCTTCGTGGTTACCCACCCTTCGCCCAAAAAAGCGAAGGATGGGGCACCCGCACATTTGTGGTAAATCAATGGGGCAGACCGCCGTTACTACTTCAGAGCAGTTCTTTCACTACTAGATTCTTGAATTCGATTTGATAGCCTTCGGATTCCAGGCCGATATATCCCTTCTCTACGTCGTTATGAATTGTGTTCACCACTTCGCCGTTGACGGCGAGCGTGCAGGTGTTGGCTACACAACGGATATCGTAGGTATTCCATTTGCCTGGGGGATTCAGGCGGTTCTCGGTCATGTTCTTTAGTTCGTTGAAGTGCGTTGGTTTACCGTCAACGATCGTCTGGCCAAAGATATAACCGCCGTTGAGCGCAGTTTGTGCCTGATGCCAAATGGACCCGTCCTTGTTGTTGCGGAAAAATACGCCGCTGTTGTATGCGGGAGACCCGGGCAGTTTGGTGAAGCGCCACTTGACGTGGAAGGTGAAGTTCCGGAATTCCTGATTGAAGCGGAGCCATTCGTGGCCGCCGTTGCCGTCACACACAATAACTCGTTTGGATGGGTCGATATGCCATTGCGCAACCTGGCTCACAGGATGATCGGGAGGAATGGCGACGCGCGTCCATGCATCCTGATACTTTTCGGGGAACAGGTTAACGGTTTGAGAGAATGTGGGCAGGGCAACGTTCAAGAGAGTGAGCAATAATAGTTTGCGACTTATGGAAGTAACTAATTCAGGAATTGCGGATTCGTTCCCGGCGAGATTGCGATAACTCAACATGGTTCCAGATCTCCCTTCCAACATAAAAGACTCAAGGATGTTCCTTAAGCGGCAAATCCATCGTGAAGAACACATTATAACTAGAGTATCCTTTATTACAGAATGCCGATCGCTTCGAGCTTTCCCTCAGTGGCTAAAGCCAACAATTTCTCTGCCTTGTCAGCGGCACGGATAAATCCGTGCCCTTTCAAAACTGGGAGTTCTTCATCAATCTGGAAGTAGCCTCTAACTTTCGGTAGCTCACCGTTTGGAATCAATCATGCTTTCCAGTATGCAGTCCAGTGAGAGGCCGTATTATCGACCAACACAAGATCGGCTTCAATGCGTGAGTGGGCGCCTTCGATTTGAGTGAAATGAAAGCGGCTGCCTAAACTTGCGGGCAGAGAAATCTCTTCGGGCGCGGGGCCTGGTTCGCGTTCAAACTTCAGTCGCCAACCCTGGCCGTGATCGAGGGGCTCGAAGCGCAGGTTGAGACGGCCGAAGCGCGTGGGCGTGGCGGTGAGGACGTATTCCTCCCGCGGTGCGAGCTCACCATTGGTGATGCCGGCAAGCAGGCGGAGATGGGTTGCGTCTTCAAGCGCGAGCATGTGGCGTGTGTAGCGAATGCACTCCGCGCTGGCCCAGTTGTGGGGCATATCTCCAATATACGAACCTACCAGCGCATCTTTGAGCGGCTGCTCCTCACGCCAGCAATACTGCGGACTGGCATGGTTGAGAAATCCGATGAAGGTATCGTGCGCGGCCTGCTTCATGCCCAGCCATAAGTAAACATGCGCGACAAAGGATGAGTTATAGTCCCATACGGCTTCATGCTGGGCCCATCCGGTTTCGGCGGGGATATCCTCTTTAATCACAGCCTGCATCAGCTGCACATGACCGCGCACGATGGGATGGTTTGGAGGGAAGATGAGGCCGGGGAAGGTGGCGTGAGAGAATGCCCACTGCGCGGATTGCGGACGCGGCCTGTCCCATGGATCGGGTAACTCCCAATTGAGGGTCGTTCTTCAATAACATGGGTAGGAATTCGAATTCGTTATTGTAACGGCGCATTTCTTGCGGCGCGGCTTTGAAGAATGCGGCTTCCAACTCACTATAACAGCGCCCGGGCGTCCTTGAGGTTGTCCATTTTTTGCTGCTCGCCTGCCCGGGCGATGGCTTTAAGGCCGGACATTACCCAGAGCGTATTGGCTAGCTCGTCGCGCTCACCGCCGATGCCTCCATCGGCATCCCCCCTGGGCAGCAGGCCGTAGCGTCCGAGGGCGGAATCCTGTTGCTTTGCGCGGACTTGCAGGGATCGTAGAAATGCGATGGCGTGCACCACCTGCGGCTCGAGTTCATGCAGGAGCGACCAATCCTGGCTTAACTCGCACTGACGAACCAGCGTAAAAATGGGAATGCCGGTATCTTTCCAGTGCGATTTGCCGGCGGAGCCGATGAGCTGGCCGGTGCTCTGCTGCCGGGTCCACGTGGTACGGAGTCCTTCGTTGGCATCTTTGTCGTAGCCCAGGTAGCGAGCGGCTTCAAGGATAAAATTGCCATCCACCATCCACAGGCCGCGGTAGCATGTGGGTCCGACCTGAAAGGTGATTTTGCCATCGTGGACTTCGCGCGCCTGTAAAATGTTGCGCGCGCATGCCTGGACGAATTCGCCTTGACGGCCCGGAACCGTAATGGCAACGGGTGAACGAGTTGCGGACCAGGAGTTCCAGAATGCGCAGCAGGCTTCGTAGCGGTCGTCGGGATCGGAAAGGCCGACGATGATCTGTTCGGTTTTCTGATTGGCCAAAGGCAGGCGGAAGAAGGCGCGATAGGGATTGGCCTTGGAGGCCAGGCCGCGATGAAGCGCCAGTTTTTGCGAGCAACCGGTTTCGCCGTCGAGCATGTTTCCGCTTCCGCGGTCTTGCGATCCGTCTCCATTGACTTTGCCCACCAGCAGAGTCTCACGCGATTTGCGGTGCAGCACGGTGAAGTAACTGCCTTTGGTTTCGAAATCGAGTTTGTCTAAAGAGTCGATTGTGATCACAGGTTCGATGCTTACGGATTCGCTGGAGTGGGGAGTGACTTCAACGATCACATTGTCGACACGGCCTTCACCGGTCAGGTTTGTGGCAAAGGTGGTGAGAAGGACGGAGATGCCGGGGTACTCAAGTGCGGTGCGAACGATGGGCATGGTGGGGCTTTCGAGCTGCTGGCCCAGCACCTTCGGGGTCTGCATGCCATTGAGTACGAATCCGATTTTCAACGGGAAGTAATTGATGGAAGCGGCTGTCGAGTATCCGTAGAGCAACTCGCCTGCCTGGTTAACCAAGCTCTTGTATGGATCGTCTGGGAAGCAAAAGGCGGTTTGGCGCTGAACGGGGGCGTAACGGAAATCGATGGCGGAGCCGGCGGTGTGGGGCTCGGCTTTAGCGTGCGCGGGAGGCGGAGTTGCGGGGGGATGCTGGGCTTCCACAGCGGGCAGGGGCGAGGTTGCCAAAGCAGTGCCTGTGGCCAGAACGCCACCTAGAAAATCTCTGCGATTGATGCGGGTCATGGGAAGGTTTATATGCTGGCTCGGCTGGGCGTGTCAATGGTCAGGCTGCGGAATCCCAGGTCTCAAAATTGAGATCTGGGGCACCCGGCTTCTATTGCCAAGCATGGGTGGCTGAAAAATCGGATTGCGCTCTGATTTCTCTCACGAACCTTTTACGCGCAACAACAGCCCAGTTCCTCCTTGCAGGTTGAGCTTGCCGCCGTCACTTGCAAGTATGATGTCCCCTGCCGGATCGGTTCGCCCGGCCTGCTTGATTCGGATGTTGCTTAGGCCATATACGCCGCACGCATCAGTCGAGAACAACCACAACGCCTGAGGTTGGGAGCTGTCTCCCACGTCTCCTCTGCAATGTTGTCCGGGTTGGACGCGGGGCAGAGCCAGAACGCCGTAGGGGGTCGGCTGGCCGACAGTCATCTTTCCATCCGTCACCGGGCCGCCTCCGCGATAAACCTGATCACCGCCGATTTGCTGAGTAGTAGCGACCTCAGGCGTGATGCCCCTGGAGGCCATTTCCTCAGGAATCTGCGCTTCCTCGACCTCAATGAAAGAGGCCAATGCGCGAAGATTTGTTTTTATCGGAATTCGCCGACCGTGCACTTGCACAGCATCGAAACAGATTTCGAGGATTGATGGCCCATTCCTTAAAGGTGTAGCGTTCACAACGTGTCCCAACACATGATCCCGGCGGCGGATTTTTGTGCCGGGAATGTTTTGCATGACCTCCGCCCGGATTTCCTGGCCGGCATGGACCTTGTTGATGTTGAGACTCTTGTCGAGGGTTACGGGGAGGAGCGTTCCAACGGGCGGCGCGATTTGCGCCGTGACTGCAAGCGGCAACGAGACGATTGCCGCCCATATCCATGTGCATTTCATGCCGAACTCCTCTCCCGCCGCCGCGCTTCTTTTCCGCCTCCTCAAAAGCGACCGGCCACTTGCTTATGCCTTGCTGGCCACAAGTCGAAAGGGATAGGCGGACAAGTTTGGCGGCGCAAAGGAACGCTCCGCACAGACGCCTCAGAGCGTCCTCAATTCAATTAGACTCGACCAACACTGAAATGGATTCCAATCCAGGCAAAGCCGTTTCGATGCGCGAGTGTATCCGAAAGACTGCCGAAGCGGCGGGGTTCGAGCAATTGAAGAGCGCGTGGCCGCGAAGGGTGAAATTCGTGCTGGATTGAACCAAAATCGTTGATTTCTATTCGATTTCAGTACAAAAAAGCACGAAAATTGACCCTTTTTGACGTTGATTTTAGAGAGGAGAATTTCAGTATCTCGCTTAGTATCAACGAGTTGAACGGTTGACGGTGTCGGGATGATGCCCCAAAAGGGGGGGAGGGGGGTGGGGGTAGCTGGTACGGACCGGTCACATCCCTGACACTTTGAACCGGGGGCATACCTGACACTGCACAAGTCCATGGGCGATTGTTTACAACGTCGAGATGGGCTGGAGAGCGAGCAGTGTTATGGATGAGAAGCTGCGCTTTGTCTTTTCGTATGAGCGCGATGAGGAGTCGATGAGGGCTCTGTGTGAACGATTTGGCATCAGCCGGGAGACGGGCTATGTCTGGCTGCGTCGTTACCGGCAGAGTGGCGCCGAAGGCCTGGCGGAAGTGGACCGGGCTCCGCTGCGTCATCCCAACCAGACGGCGGCTTTGATCGAAGAGGCGGTACTTGGGCTGCGCCAGGCGCACATGACGTGGGGACCGCGCAAGCTGAAACGGATTCTGGAGCGGGACCAGCCCGGACAGAGATGGCCGGCGACCAGCACGGTGGGCGAGATCGTCAAGCGCGCCGGGCTGGTGGTCGAGCGCAGGAAGCGGCGGCGGACCGAACCCTATACCGAACCACTGGCACATGCGGTGGAGTCGAACCGCGTGTGGTGCGCCGACTTCAAGGGCTGGTTCAGGAGCGGCGACGGGACGCGCATCGATCCGCTGACGATCAGCGATGCGTGCAGCCGTTATCTGCTGCGCTCGCAGGCAGTGGAGAAGACGGATACGGAGCGGGTGCGAGCCATCTTCGAGGCGGCGTTCCGCGAGTACGGCTTGCCGTGGGCGATCCGCACCGATAACGGCGCGCCGTTTGCCAGCTCGGCCGTGGGCGGGCTGTCGCGGTTGGCGGTGTGGTGGATCAAGCTGGGCATTCAACCGGAGCGCATCGAGGCCGGTCATCCGGAGCAGAACGGGCGCCATGAGCGGATGCATCGCACGCTGAAGCAGGATCTTCGGCCGGCCCAGGACTGGCGCGGGCAGCAGCGGGAGCTGGACCATTTTCGCCAGGAGTATAACCAGGTGCGGCCGCATGAGGCTCTGGGGATGCAGACGCCGGCCTCGGTGTATGAGCCTTCTCCGCGGGCATACCCGGAACGGTTGCCGGAGGTTGAGTACCCGGACGCGATGCTGGTGCGGGCGATCAAGAGCCATGGTCATTTCCGCTGGAAGAAGCATGACGTATTCCTCAGTGAGGTGCTGTGGGGCGAGCGGGTGGGCTTGCTGCCGGTTGACGAGGGGTGCTATACGGTCTACTTTGCGCATATGCCGGTGGCGCGGTTCGACACCAGAAGCGGAAAAACCTACCGGCTGCCAAGGGGCAAAGGGGTGCAAACGAGGCGTTCCGTTTCATGGGCAACTGCCCCTGAAACGGAAAAACAAAACCTTCCTGATAAGGAAAAAGTGTCAGATATGTGCCCGGTCTGAAATGTCAGCTAAGTGCCCGGCCGTTCACCTCGTTTCCGGCTGGAAAGCGGTTATTTGGATGGAATCTGTCCATGCGATTATTGTGCGCTGTTGCGGGGTAATTATATGCAAACGGTGATGGAAATGTTTTTGCGGTCCGCGTGGCTCGCCTGACTTTTTGTGAAGCTGGACCTGCCGGAGTGGCGTAGACGGATGCGGGTTGAGATTAGTTGTTTCCCACCCTTCCGCGATAAGGCTGTGGAAGGATGGGGCACCTGGCGTGACTCCGGTTAATCCGCTTGCTTTATTGAATCGCAATACGGATGTGCCACTTGCGCATTTGCCATATCGCCCCCTCCACCATCCCGCCTAGCATCGATATGGTCAAAGTGCACGGAATTCTTGTGTATCAGAGCACCGCACAATCGGCATCTAGTACCTCCTGGCAGCGCTGTGGCAAAGAAGGTTGCCGTCTTTGTATTTGCACTGAAGTTATGTTTGGTTTTTCGAGAGACCTCTCGAACTCCAGATGGCCGCGGGACCGTAAGGAATGTGAAGTCTGGATCAGCAATGAATTCGCTTTGTATAGTCTCCGAACCCTTACCGCTCCAAAAACCTTCTACAATCCTCCGATAGTACATATGGAGCCATGGCAAACTACGTCCGCCGCTTCCAAATTTGTGAATTAGTAGACTCATCGCTTCTTTGTGATCAATAAGAAACTCCTCAAAATCCTTTCGTATCTGAGTAAATTCCTTGAGCTTCTTTTGCTGATCGAGCTCTTCGATGAGTCGCGAAGTCGCAAGGAAAGCAACTGGCTGAAAAGCTCCACTCCGCGTGTAAAAATAGACTACAGGGTGGCAGCCAAGCGAACTAGAATTATCGCCTGTAATTCTTTGAACCCGCTTTTCAACAGATTTCAAGAACTTTAAAGTTTCCTGGCCATCCGGATCGTCTTTTAGAATTTCCTTGATCTCCTTTTTGGCAGAAGTATCTTCGACATCTACATCATTGGCCTCATTCACGAGGTCAAAAACGAACGGCAGCGTGTTATACCCTCGCCCGGCAACAGGCACATCAAGTGTAGTAATGGCATTGCTGGCTATAGGGGGATCATAGAGAGCATGGTAGATTTTACCGCCTGTATCTTCTATGGCAAGTTGCACTTCCTTGGCAAAATTGCTCCAGTATTTGTGCCCAGTCCCTGCGTGAGTGATCGCTCGGGCTGCAACCGCGCTGGCTGAGCGGCGCGCCTTGAGAATGCGCCTTTCAGTGGGATCAATAGGAGTGGCAGATTGGTTGATCTTGAAAAACGAATCCTCTGCAGACTTACGGTCTGGAGTGGGAACCCATTGCGCAATGATGTTGTTCACAGCAAGATTACTGAGGCGCGTGCGCATATTTTCAGGAGCGTTACCAGGATTTTTCCGAGCTGCCAAATAATCCTGATAGCTACCGACCTCGTCATTAACCAACTTACGCGTACGTATTGCGATATTGCGCTGCTCCTCTGGGATCAGACCGCCAAAGTAATCAAGCGACCTAGCACGATCTCCGTAGTCATCGAATATCCACGCAAGAAGTGCCCCAAGTCGATGTGCTCCGTCGATAACGAAGATATACTTCCCAGCCCTCCACAAAATGACTGCAGGAATCAGATCAGCATCCACGAATGCGCGAATTAAATCCACGATCTTCGCGGGACTCCAATTATTGGTCTCCCTTTGAAAGTCAGGTTTCCTCAGATCTGGACCAAAAAATGGTCCTTCCAAATGAACAATAGATATTTTGTCCAATCCGGTTACCGGCTGAGATGGAACCTCTACGTCAAAATCCTCACGCGGAATGAGTGCGTCCAGATTTACTACATTTAACGTTGCCATATCGTCACTTTCCAAAACTCCTTAGATGATTGAAGGTGTTACACCACACCCCATGATCCGCTTTCCGGATTAATTCGTCGAGTATATATTTGCCCAAAATCGAGACTTGGGGCGGTCGACTTTTGTTAGGGGTGGCTTGCCCGTTTCCGGTTGGTGAGTTTTGTGGTTTCCCACCCATCCGCAAACTGCGCGGATGGATGGGGCACCCGGCTTTCTGGGATGGGGAGCGATTAAAAGCAACCGCAGGTCCTTCGACTTCGCTGCGCTTCGCTCAGGATGACAACATTTCTGGAGTGATTGAGAGAAGCTTACAAAACCAAACGGCCCGCTTCTCGTGATGAGGAGCGGGCCAGTTTGTGTGACTAAGTTGAGTTATGCTTTGGCACTGGTCAGGGCGCCTAAGTCGGCGGCTAATTTCTCGGTGCTGAAGGCTTCGATCAGGTCGCCGGCTTTCATGTCGCTGAAGCCGGAGAGGCCGATGCCACACTCCATGCCGTTGGTGACTTCTTTGGCGTCGTCTTTGAAGCGCTTGAGGGAGCTGATTTTGCCTTTGAAGAGTTGCTCGTCGCCACGCATGACCTTGACTTCAGCGTCACGGCGGATGACTCCGTCCTGGACGCGGCAGCCGGCGATGGTGCCGACCTTGGGAATTTTGAAGATGTTGAGGACTTCGGCGCGGCCGAGGTAGTTTTCCTTGAAGGTGGGATCGAGAAGGCCCATCATGGCCAGGCGGATTTCGTCCTGGAGCTCGTAGATGATGGAGTGGAGGCGAATCTCGATGCCCTCCTGCTGGGCAAGCTCGGCGGCTTTGCGCTCAGGGCGGACGTTGAAACCGATGATGATGGTGTTGGAGGCGGTGGCCAGAAGGACATCGCTCTCAGTGATGGAACCTACGCCGGAGTGGATGACCTGGATGCGCACTTTTTCAGTGGACATGCGGGTGAGCGAGTCGGCGAGAACTTCGACGGATCCGGTGACGTCGCCCTTGATGATGAGCGGCAGGTCTTTGACGCCGGCGGTGCGAATCTGCTCGGCAAGGCCTTCGAGAGAGACGCGGGAACTCTTGGCGAGTTGGGCGTCGCGCTCCTTCATCTTGCGGTATTGAGCGATGCCCTTGGCCTTGTCGCGATCGGCTACGACGAGGAATGTATCGCCGGAATCGGGCATGGCCTCGAGGCCGAGGACTTCAACGGGGGTGGATGGGCCGGCTTCTTCAATGGCGCGGCCGCGGTCGTCGAACATGGCGCGGACCTTGCCGAAGGTGTTGCCGACGATGTAGCTGTCGTTGAGGTGGAGGGTGCCGTCCTGTACGAGAACAGTGGCGACAGCGCCACGGCCGCGATCAAGCTTGGCTTCAATAACGGAGCCGACGGCCTTGCGTCCGGGCGTGGCCTTGGGAGCGCGAATGTCGGAGACCAGGCAAATCATTTCTAGAAGCAGGTCGAGGTTGATGCGCTTTTTGGCGGAGACTTCAACGAAGACTGTGCCTTCCTGGCCTGCACCGGCCCACTCTTCGGGGATGAGGCCGCGGTCGGCTAGTTGCTTTTTGACGCGGTCGGGGTTGGCTTCGGGCTTGTCGATTTTGTTGACGGCGACGATGATGGGGACTTTGGCGGCCTTGGCGTGGTCGATGGCCTCGAGGGTTTGGGGCATGACACCGTCGTCGGCTGCGACAACGATGACGACGATATCAGTGACCTTTGCGCCGCGAGCTCTCATGCGGGTGAAGGCTTCGTGGCCGGGGGTATCGAGGAAGACGATCTCGCGGCCGTGGGCCGGAGAGCCCTCCTTGGAGAAGCGAACCTTGTAAGCGCCGATGTGCTGTGTGATGCCGCCTGCTTCGCCTTCTGCTACGTGGGTTTCGCGAATGTTGTCAAGCAGGGAAGTCTTGCCGTGATCGACGTGGCCCATCACTGTAACAACAGGGGACCGTGGGACTTCAAGCTCGCCGGTGTTTTCAGCTTCGAGGACTTCTTCAATGGCCTGGTTGGCGATTTCTTCTTCATAGCTGATGACGGTGGCAGCGGCGCCGAACTTGGCGGCAACATCCTTGACCATCTCGGCGTCGAGGGACTGATTGACGGTGACGAAAATCCCGCTCATGAGCAGCGTGGCGATGAGGTCCTTGGCGCGGACTTCGAGTTTCTCGGCCAGATCCTTAACGCTGATGCCCTCGGTTACGGTGATTTCACGGGTGATGGGAAGGGGCTCGCCGCCGTATTGAACTCCGCTATAACGTGGCGGCGGAACAAAGCCCTTCATCGGGCCTTCCTTCGTTTTGGGATACTGCGGACGGCCGCCACGGCCACGGGAAGGGGCACGTTGCGGACGGGGGGCTTCGCCGGTGGGCGGAGCGCCGCCGGGGCCGGGACGCGGTCCACCGAAGCCCCCGGGGCGGGGCGCAAAGCCGGGACGCGCGCCGAAACCGGGACGTGCACCGGGAGCCGAGGGGCCACCGGGTCCGGCGTAACCGCCGGACGTACTGCGAGTGGGATGCTTGGGACGCGGACCGCCGGCGAATTGGCCGGGTGCTGCGGGGCTGCCGGTGCGCTGGTAGCTGCCGGGGCCGCTCGATGGTCTGCGGTCAAAGATGGGCTTGCCGCGCTGGAGGCCGCCAGCGACCGCGACGGGAGCGTTTGGATCAACAGGGGGCGCGGTGTAGACCGGGCGGGGCCCGGTTTGTGGCATCACCATGCGGCGGGCGGGCAGCGCACGGGTGGGCGACGGGGTTTGCGCGTGCCCCTTGGTGCGACTCGCCGAGGTGCGCGCAGCACCGGCTGGGGATTCGGCTGCAACCGTGGGGGCTGTTTCTTCAGCAACCGGAGCGGGGGCTTCGACGGCAGGCGTTGGGGCAACTGCCACGGGTTCAACGGGAGCGGGCGCCGCGGCTGCCGCCGGCTGCTCAACGTGAGGCTGGACCTTGCGAGGTGCGGCGGGAGCGGCAGCGGTGACGGGCGGTTTGACGACCACGGCGACCGGGGGCGGAGCGACCACGACTACCGGACGATGCGCGACGGCAGCGCCTGCCGGAGCCTTGGCGACCACAGGACCGGCGGGCGGCCTGGAGGCAATGGCCGGTGTAGCTGGAGGCGCAGCGATAACTGCTGAGGCAGCTCGCGGCTGAGGAACGATTTTGCGCGGAGCCGGACGGGCCGGGGTTGCGGCTGGAGGCGCAGCGATGACCGGAGCTTTGGCCGCGGGTACTGGATGGGCCGGTGCAGCGGGAACTGTCTTGACCTTTTCCGCAGCGACGACCGTGGCGCGGGGCACACGGCCGAGGCGCGTGTCTTCTTCTTCTTTTTTCTTGGCCTGGATGGCCTTGAGCACGTCGCCGGGCTTGGAGATATGCGAGAGATCGATTTTGGGCGTAATGCCCTGGGGTGCGCGTGATGCGGCGCTGCCGTGGATGGCGGACTTTGCCGCAGTTCCGCGCTCAATGTGCGCACGAACTTTTGCGGCCTCGTCCTCTTCCAGCGAGCTGGAATGGGTCTTGCCGCTTGCGAGGCCGAGTTCCGCCAATACATCCAGAACCTGCCGGCTCTTGACTTCCAACTCGCGCGCGAGATCGTTGATACGAACCTTACTCATCCGCCTCTTTTCGAATTGTGCTACCCACGGCCCTTAGATGCTCATAGCTACTCCATGGCAATGGTTGCGTTTAAAACTTCTCTTGTTGCCCGATTGACCTTGAAATGAGCGGCGCGGGTTAGGCGCCGACCGCTCAAGGCCGCCTGCACTTACTCATTTTCGCTTTCAGACTCGTTCGCATCTGGAACGTCTTCAACCGCCAGTTCCTCGGCGGTGATTCCTTCCGATTCCGCGTCCGCCTCAGCATCCAGATCGGCGCCGGAGAGGATTTCACTTTCATCGGCTGCCTGGAGGCCTTCCGCTTCCCGAAGAACGTCGGCGGCGTTTTCGGCTTCGGCTGCATCTTCGTCCACAACTGCGGGAACATCTTCGATCTCCGCTTCGCCGAGCTTTTTTACGGCCGACTGAATGGTCACTTCGCCTGCTTTCTCAGCGGCATCCGCTTCGGCATGCTCGGCGTCGATTGTTTCAGCTTCAGCTGCCTGGGGTACGTGGCCTTCTTCTCCTTCTTCAAAGTGGCCGAAGTAGTGGCGTACGGCGACGCTGATTTTCTCCAGCGTCTTTTCGCCGATGCCGGGAATCTCCTCGAGCTGCTCGGGGGTCATGTCGGCAAGGGCCTCGACGGTGGTGACGCCGGCGGTGATCAGCTTCTGGACTACGCCGGGGGCCAGCTCGGAGACTTGCTCGATGGGCGTCGTGGGTCCGCCGGAGAGAGCCTGCATTTGCTCCTCGACCTCCTGGCGTTTCTCCTCTTCGCTCTTGATGTCAATCTTCCAGCCCAGCAGCTTGGCGGCCAAGCGTACATTCTGGCCCTTCTTGCCGATGGCGAGCGAGAGTTGCGTATCGTCGACGATGACTTCGAGCTGCTTATCGGTCAGGTCACTGATGGAGACGCGGCTGACCTTGGCCGGCTGCAGTGCCTTCTCAGCAAAGGTGGTGATCTCATCGGAGTATTCGATGATGTCGATTTTTTCACCGCGCAGTTCGCGGATGATGGACTGCACGCGCATGCCCTTCATGCCAACGCAGGCGCCGACCGGGTCAACGTCTTTGTCGCGGCTCTGGACAGCGATCTTGGTGCGCTCGCCAGCTTCGCGGGCAATAGCGCGAATTACCACTGTGCTGTCGTAGATCTCAGGGACTTCAGACTGAAAGAGATTTGAGACCAGCTCTGGAGCGGCGCGAGAGACGATGACCTGCGGGCCCTTGGCGGCGCGGTCCACCTTAAGCAGAACTACGCGGACACGCTCGCCGATGGAGAACTGCTCAAGGCGGGACTGCTCGCGGCGGGGGCAGTGGGCCTCAGCCTTGCCCAGGTCATAGATGATGTCCTGGCCCTCAATGCGCTTGACGGTGGCGTTGAGGACTTCTTTTTCGCGGTGCGCGTATTCGTTGAAGACGGTATCGCGCTCGGCTTCACGGACTTTCTGGAAGATGACCTGCTTGGCCAACTGTGCGGCGATGCGACCCAGGGGAGTGGTATCGCGATAGAGGCGGATCTCGCTGCCTACCTCGACGCCGGGCGCCAGTTCGCTGGCTTCGGTGACGGTGATCTGGTTGAGCGGATCTTCGATCTCGGCGTCGTCAGGCACTACGGTTTTGTAAATGTAGGCCTGGATCTCGCCGGTCTCTTTGTTCAGCTCGCCGCGCATGTTTTCCTGAGTTTTGTAGTACTTACGCGTGGCCAGGGCGATGGCTTCCTCAACGGCGCCAACGACGATGGCGGGTTCGATGCCCTTTTCTTGGCTCAGGAGCTCGATTGTCTGGTACAAAACGCTAGCCATACTCTGGTCGCTCTCTCTGCTTCTTCAGATTTCCGGTACCAGTTGCGCTTTCTCAATGTTTGCGAGCGCAATCTCTACCGTGCTTACTCCGGCCTTCCGGCTCTTGCTGTTCTGCTTCACCGCGGCCAGGTCGAGCGTAACGATCTCGCCGTTTCCTCCCGGCTCGAAGGCTATCAGCCTTCCCTGCCAGTGCCGGTTGTTGCGGATGGGTTCAAAGGTCTGCACCTTGACCAGATTACCTACAAACCGCTTGAAATCTTCCTTCCGACTCAGCTCGCGGTCGAGACCGGGAGAGCTGGCCTCGAGCGTATACTCCGCGCCGGGAACCAGGTCTTCCACGTCCAGCAAAACACCAAAGTCGCGGCTGAAGGCAGCACAATCCTCGTGGGTGATGCCGCTCAACTGCTCGACGCTCAGCCTCCCCTCGACCAACCGCTCTGGAAGGCCTTCGGCGCCGGCTTCAATGGCTGCCTTCAGCTTTGCCCGGCCCTCGGCATTCTTCTCGAGGTAAATGCGGAGGGTACGCTCCTTCGCCGGGCCAATGAACTCGATATCCACCAGGTCCAAGCCATGCGAGGCGGCTACCCTTGCCGCTGACGATCGGATTTCTTCCAGCTTCAGCGCCATCGTTCCTTCATCCCGGCGAGCAAAACCGCTCGATGGGAACACTTGCTAAACCGCTCATTTTGCGGGATTTCCGGGGGTTCAGAACCGGGGTTTTGCCGCAAATAAAAAGTGGGCTATGAGCCCACTCATCTCTCCGCCAGCCGGTGTGGACACAGCAACCATGGCGGACAAATTCGTCTGCATCCTTAGCATACGACTAAATGGGGCAAATTTCAATGGGTATGCGAGCCATTCCTCTGGAATTCAGCGGGTTTAGAACTCTCTGATCAACAGCAGAGATTTCTCAGTTCAGTGATTAATCGATTGACAAGAGAATATACAATGTATATACATATAAGGAGATGGATCTCTATTTCCTTTACCACGGTCAGCGCTTTGTGTGGGATTCAGAGAAAGCGTCCATTAATGTCAGAAAGTATGGCGTGTGTTTTGAAGTAGCCTGCCAGGTTTTCTTCGACCCATTTATTCGCATCGAAGATGCAAGTGCCGATGAGGAACAGCGGGACGCGGCGATAGGGCTTACCGAGGATTGGACTCTACTCTTCGTTGTACACATTTTGCGCGAAGTTGACACAATCCGCATCATTTCAGCACGGCTAGCGACCACGCAGGAACGGAGGGCTTATGAAGACAGTGAGTGAACGAATCCAGCGGCGTTTGAAGAAAGATCGTCAAATGACGGTTATCAGCATGCGCATTCCGGAGGACGTGATCGAAGACCTGAAAGAGATCGCTCCGTCGCTCGGCTTCAGTGGCTATCAGCCGCTCATCCGCGCCTACATCGGTCAGGGCCTGCGCAAGGATCAGGCACGGATGGGGAATTCGCAGGTTCAGATACTCACCGAGAGTTTGCGCAAACATGGGATAGCCGATGTAGTTATCTCCGCCGCTATCGCGGAGGCGCAACTTAAGAGCGCATAGACGAGATAGTCGAGCGAAGTTAAGCAAATACCAAAGATGCATGTGGTTGAAAATTCATTTCTTTTTCTGTTTATCTTGAGCTTCCTTTCGAATCTCCCTTTGTTCCTCTTGATCAGCCTCCTCCCCGCTACGATTTCCTTCCCGGACGCCTCGTGCGCAGCGATTAGCTAAATCCCCGCCGATTTTCTTCAGGTTAGCGAGAACTTTACGTTCGGCTTTTGAGTTCATCCCTCCGCCATCGGTTTCTCCAGCCGCAGTGCACAGATATAACTGCCTTCGAGGGGGGAAAATCGCTAGCGCTGTGAGAAAGACCTGTGGATTCATTTCCAGTTGTTCAGAATAGAAGGTCCCCAAACCTTCGGAAGCAGCAGCGTTCCAGCCGTTATAACCAGCTAGCAGAGGCTTCAGGAACTCCTTGTGACCTTGATAGTAGAGTCCTATCAGCAATTCCATCGTCTCGTCATCGCCGTCCTTGCGCCAAACACGCAGCAATTCCTCTCGGTTGCTCTCGTAATCGTGCCCAAGCGAAGCCAGCAGATAGACGGCCAGTTGCCTGTGCCAGCCGGTCTCGTCACGCTTGACGGCCACGAGCAGCCGAATAGCCAGCGTCTTTTCCGCTGGCTTCAATGCCAATGAATGCGGGAAAACGTCATTTGGGGCAAGCTGATTGAGGATACCCTCGTGGTCAACCAGGTTCACTTCTTTATTCTGACCAGGTACTGTTTGGCCATAAATCATCAGACCGCCGAGTGAAAGCAGCAGAGAGGCTATTAATAGTTCTAGGGGAAAAATCGGGAATCTCACGATACGGCCCTCCTTGCTTGAATTCAGGCGACACAATAATACTTGATCCAGCCCCGGTGCTAGACTTGGGCTTATCTATGGCCGTTTCAAATTCTTCCCATTCGCATCACTCGTCTCTGGCTGGGTCCTCTGTTTCTGAGGCGCGAACCGCTCTGCTGAAACGGGCTGCTCGCGACGCGATGGACTACCTGGAGGGAGTGGATGCGCGGTCGGTTGGGCCAACGCCGGAGGCGGTTGCGGCGCTGAGCGCGCTGCGGGGACCGCTGCCGCCGGGACCGACCAGTGCGGAGGCGGTTCTGCATCTGCTGCATGAGTACGGATCGCCGGCTACTGTGGCTAAAAATAATGGGCGGTTTTTCGGGTTTGTGAACGGCGGGTGCCTGCCGGCGGCGTTGGCGGCTAGCTGGATGGTGAGCGCCTGGGATCAGAATGCAGCGTTCTTTGTGCAGTCGCCGACGGCTATTGAGTTGGAGGCGACGGCGCTCGAGTGGGTTCGGGAGCTGATGGGTTTGCCGGAAGGAACCGGTGGGGCGGTGGTCACTGGGGCTACGATGGCCAACTTTACCGCTCTGGCCGCGGCTCGGCATGCGCTGCTGGAACGCGCAGGGTGGGACGTGGAAGCTGACGGGCTATTTGGCGCGCCGCCGATTACGGTGGTGGTGGGCGAAGAGGTTCATGCTTCGGTGCTGAAGGCGCTCACTTTGCTGGGGTTGGGACGGGATCGCGTGATGCGCGTGCCTGTGGATGGGCAGGGACGGATGAGAGCAGATGCTGTCCCGCATCTGGACGCGCAGACGATTCTTTGTTTGCAAGCGGGGAATGTGAATACCGGGGCCTATGATGCGGCTGCCGCGATTTGTCCGGCAGCGCGGGAGGCAGGGGCCTGGATTCACGTGGATGGGGCCTTCGGATTGTGGGCGGCGGCCTCACCTGAGTACCGGAAGCTGACCAAGGGCGTTGAGCTGGCTGACTCGTGGGCTACGGATGGGCACAAGTGGCCGAATATCGGCTACGACTGTGGCATTGCAATGGTGCGCGATCCCGGCCAACTGCGGGCGGCGATGCAGATTAACGCCTCCTACCTTGACTTGGGGGAGCATCGCGAGCCTTCGGACTACAATCCGGAGCTTTCGCGGAGGGCGCGGGGAGTGGAGTTGTGGGCCGGGCTGCGCTCGCTGGGACGGTCAGGGTTAGCGGAGATTGTGGAGCGGACTTCAGGCCACGCGCAGCGATTTGCAGCAGGGCTGAAGGCGGCGGGATTCCAGGTGCTGAACGAGGTGGTCATCAACCAGGTGCTGGTCTCGTTCGGCTCGGCGGAGAAGACGCTGCGAACAATTGCGCGGCTGCAGGCTGAAGGGACTTGCTGGTGCGGGTCGACGGTGTGGCAAGGGAAAACGGCGATGCGGATCAGCGTCTCTTCGTGGGCTACGACCAAGGAAGACGTGGAGCGGAGCCTGGCGGCGATGATAAAGGCCGCGGAAGAGTAATTGCGGGCAGTATAGTTTGACGAACATTATCAATTTTGCTTAATCTAAGTCCTCTGACGTCTCATTCCATGAAAGATACCCTATTTGGGGGATACAGCTTCAGGGGTAGTGCGGCTGACTATCGGTACATAGCAATCTGAAAATCGTATATAGCATTCATGATAAGCAAACTCAAGCAGAGCGATCTGTTGCGGCTCGCCACCACTACAGTTGCGGCGGTATGCGGCATGCTGGTGATATCCCTGCTCGAAATCGGCATCCTGCTCAGATCGGCTGAGAGCAAGCTGGGCCAGGATGACATGCAAATACTGAATGAGCTTGGCTCCATTCAGGACGAGTCGCATACGGTGCTGACGGCCATGAATGCGTCAAGAGATCCCTTCTGTTCAGATGCTGAAATAGCCTACTTTCGCAGATTGATCTTCAATTCCGAGTACCTGCGGGACGCCGGGCGGATGCGCGACGGAAGAATTGAGTGCTCCACAGCGCTGGGCAGGGAGAATCTTCCCGGAACGCAGTTCAAGCCCGCCGCCTCACTGCCGGACGGGTCAGTGATCTATAGAGACATCTCTCCGTACCAGAGCCACGACGAGTATACGTTCGGCCGGCAGTTGGGCGATTCCTACGTGGTATTGGATCCCCGCGAAATCAGCAGGGTGGACTCGATCAACGTGAACAGGACGACGACTTTCATTGATCCCATTCATCATCAACTCCGCCAACCGGGGCGCGTCCTGCCTTTGAAGGCTGGAGTGGTGACCGACAGGAACTGGCAAGGGAAGGCGGGCAACCTGCTGCTGGCTACGCGGTGCGATGCCTTACGCCCGGTTTGCGTAACGACATATATCACGATTCCAGTCTTATTGAATGCCTGGCGCGGCCAACTCATCGGATTCACGATGCTGGGTGGAATCATTGGCGCGCTCGTGGGCCTTGTTTGCGCACTCTACTACGGACACAGCCGGAGCATGGTGAACCAGCTTCGCAGGGCAATCGCCAGAGACGAGTTGCGAGTGGCCTACCAGCCAATTGTGAATCTGGCCAGCCGGAAGATTGTTGGGGCTGAGGCGCTGGTGAGCTGGACGGACGAAGAAGGCTTCACGATTGGCCCGGACGTTTTTGTCAAACTTGCGGAGGAGAGGGGTTTTGTCGGCGCCATTACGGAACTGGTGGTGCGGCATGCTCTGAGGGAATTCAAAGAGGTTCTTTGCAGCGGGAGTGATTTTCGACTGAGCATCAACGTGACCGCCGCAGACCTGTCCGATCCAAAGTTTATACCCATGCTGATGAGAGCAGTGGATGAGGCGGGGGTCCCGGCGCGGAGCCTGGCGATCGAAATTACCGAGAGCAGCACAGCACGCGGTGAAATTGCGATGGAGACGATTTTTCAACTACGCCAAGAGGGTTATAGCGTCCACATTGACGACTTCGGCACCGGCTATTCGAGCCTGGCCTATCTGCACGAACTCTCTATCGACGCCATCAAAATCGATATTGCATTTACCCAGGCGATCGGTACGGGATCAGCGCTGGTTTCAATCCTGCCACAGTTGATTGGCATTACCCAGGCTCTGAGCCTGGAGATGATCGTGGAAGGCGTGGAGACGGAGGAACAAGCTGATTACTATGCCAGTGCATCGGGGCAAACACTGGCCCAGGGCTGGCTATTCGGACGGCCCATTCCAGCTGGCGATTTTCATCGACGCCTGGCTGAAGATAGGTTGAGCGCGCCGGTGCAGGCGGTGACGACCTGAACGATGCGGACCCAATGCTTTGGAGCTTGACAGGTGGCACATGAGGTAAGAGGCTGGTTCCATGTGCAATGTGAATCGTCTCGCATCGGCGGCCGGTCTTGTCTTCGCAATTCTGTTCCTGGCTGCGCCTCTCTCTCATTCACTTGAAAAACAACCGGCCTCGGTTTATCACGCGCGGCGCGTGGCGCTGGGGGCGAAGCTCCATGGCGGCGTCGCGGTGCTGTTTGCGGCCGAGGAGGCGCAACTGGACTTTATGCCTTACCGGCAGGATGAGGATTTCTATTACCTGACGGGGTGGAACGAGCCGGGAGCGGCACTGATGATTGTGGCCGACGCGCCGCAAGCGCAAACTCCGCGCGGGTACAAGGAAATTCTGTTTTTGCCCACGCGCGATCTGCGCCTGGAAAAGTACACCGGGGCCAAGCTGGATGCGGCTTCGCCGGGCGTGGCTGAAGCGGCGGGGGTGGATGCGGTGCAGCCGATGACGGAGCTGGCGGCGGTGCTGAATGGGCTGATCGCCGCCGACCGTTCGCTGGGACGGAATGTGTGGACGCAGCCGGAGGCTCCGCAGGCCAGGGCGCTGCTGGGCTTTACCGCGGCCACGCTGGGCAAGGACGCAGAATACCGTGGCGGCCAGGGACGTGACCAAGCCGAGCGGCCGAGTTGCGGGTGGTGAAGGACGCGGGAGAGATTGCGCTGATCAGGAAAGCGACGGCGGCATCGATCCAGGCGCAGCGGGTGATGATGAAGGCGGCAAAGCCTGGAGTGACCGAGCGCGCGCTGGCCGGGAAGATGATGGAGGCGTGGATGGAGGGCGGCTGCGAACGGCCAGCCTATGCGCCGATTGTGGGCTCGGGGATCAACTCGACTACTCTGCACTACTCGGAGAATACGCGGACGCTCGAGGATGGGGATATTTTGCTGGTGGATGCGGCGTGCGAGTACTCGATGTACGCGAGCGACATTACGCGCACGATTCCGGTGAACGGGCACTTCACGGATCGGCAGCGGGAGATCTACAACATTGTGCTGGGCGCGCAGCAGGCGGCGATCGATGCGTTTGTGGCCGGCAAATCGAAGATCAACGATCGCGACCGCAAGGATCCGGATTCGCTGGATACCGTGGCTTACAACTACATCAACACGCACGGGAAAAGCTTGAAGGGCGAGCCGCTGGGGCAGTACTGGCTGCACGGGCTGGGGCACATGATGGGCATCGATGTGCACGATCCGTCGGAGTATCCGGCAGTGCTGAAGCCGGGGATGGTCTTTACCATCGAGCCGGGAGTTTATATTCCGGAAGAGAAGATTGGAGTGCGGATCGAGTGCGACTTCCTGGTGGGCGAGGATGGGAAGTTGATCGATCTGGATGCAGCGCTGCCGCATACCGCTGAAGATCTTGAAGCGGCGATGCGGGCGAAGTAGGGAAACTCATGGACCCGCGCGATGAAGTAGATCCGGAGCAGTTGGAGACGCTGGCGAGCGTGTTCAGGGAGCAGTTGCTGGCTTGCCTGGAAGAGTGCGCTCAGGGACGCAAGGGATTGTTTTCACATTTTGATGGCGGCGAAGAAGAGAGCGGTTGGCTTGAGGCGGACCGGCTTGCGGGAGCTGGCACTGGCGTTGCAAGGGGTTTTTACGCTCGCAGGAAAAACAGAATGCGCTGTGCGACGAGTTCCTCGATTTGTGCTCGATTCACGGCGAAAGCAATCCCGGAGAACGAAAGCTGGCGCGGGCGTTTCTTGAGCGGATCGAAAAAGGTGAGGTGGGCGTGAAGCTTGCGGAGGAGAAAAAGGCTTGATTATTTTGCGCACATTTCTGGCGTTGCTGGCCGGCTTTGCCACTATGGCTTTGCTGGTGATCGCGATTACCGCACTGCTGGCTAAATTGATGCCGGGGTGGATGGGGAAACGGGGCAAGCCGGAGTGGAGCTACATTATTGTGAACCTGGGCTACTCGTTTCTGGCGGCTGCGGCTGGAGGTTATGTGACGGCGTTGGCCGCGGCTGCAAATCCGCTGATTCACGTGCTGGCGCTGGGGATTGTGGTGCTGGCGCTGGCCGCGCTGAGCGCGCTGCAATCGAAGGGCATGCAGCCCATCTGGTACCAACTGACGCTGGTGGCGATTACGCCGCTGGGTGTGATGGCCGGCGGGTTGCTGCGGGTCAGGGTGCTGGGGATTCTGTAAAAGCAGCGAGTTAGCGGGTCAGCAAGTCAGTTATCCGCCTCGGAAGCGGAATTTATTCGCCGCGGTGAATCGCCTTGAAACCGGGCTGCTGCTTGGCTTCGTCGATGAAGGCGAGCATATTTTCAAGCGGCACATCCTGCTCCACGGCGTGTGCGGGAGAGAAGATGTAGCCGCCCTGGCTGCCGAGTTCCAGCAGTCGCCGGCTCTCGCTGCGAACGTCGTCGACGGTGCCGAAGGGGAGGGTCTTTTGGGTGGATAGGCCGCCGTGAAAACTCAAACGGCCGCGGTAGCGAGGCAGCAGTTCGTAGACGTCCATCACCTCCGGCTGGAAGGGATTGAAGCAGCTGAGACCGATATCGATGAGCGGATCGAAGAGTTCGTCGACGTCGCCGCAGGAGTGGATGGAGACGAACTTTCCGGCCGCGAGGACCACATCGTACATGCGCTTCAGACGCGGCTCGATGAACTTCTTCCACAAGCGCTTGCCCATGGTCAAACCGTGCTGGCTACCCCAGTCGTCGCCGAAGTGAACCGCATCGATATCGTATTCGAGAGCCTTGGTGATGTGAGCGATGTTGTAGTCGCAGATGCGATCCAGCAGTTCATGAACGAACTCAGGGTTCTCGACGAAGTCCATGAGCAGCGGCTCCATGCCGCGCATCGTCCAGGCGCGTTCATAGAGCGAGAAGCCAAGCTCGAAGAATCTGAATCGGTCATGATACTTTTCGAGCTTCTCAGGAATGTCAGCGAAGTAGCGAGGATCAGTGGGATCAGGGAAATGGTAGCCTGCCATGGTCGGCTCGGGCAGCACCTGGCCTTCAATGTTGCCGATATCCTTATCGATGTGACGGTCCCACACTGCTCCGAAGACATCTTTGAAATGGTCAGGACCGATTTGATCGAAAAATCCGACAGGATCGCCGAGGATAACGAAGTGATTTCCAATCTCCTCGCCGACGTCGATGTTTCCATAGTGAGCGGAGAGCTTGGCAAAAGCCTCCACTGTGAAGGGGAATTCCCAGGGAACGTAGGGGGGGATTTTGTGTTGAAATACAGTCCGCACTACTTCACGTTTGGTCATGGGAACTCCTGGGTGAGAACAGCTAGCGAGCAATGATGAAATGATGAACTGAGTACAGCTTAGTGAATTGCGGCAGAGAGGTCAAAAGCAAACGCAGGTCCTTCGACTTCGGCCGCTGCGCGACCTCCGCTCAGGATGACAGTGTTGTGGAGTTATGAGTCTTTGAGTCGGAACAAAACATCAAAGGCCGGAGCGACTGCTCCGGCCTTTGATGTTTGCGGGGATTGCGATCAGCCCTGAATGTCGAACTGCTCTGGGTGGAGGGTGGGGTCGCTCTTGATGAGGATGTTCTTGCCGACCAGTTCCTCGAATTCGGGGATCCAGCTGCTGCCGTTGGACTTGAGGACCTTGACGGTTTCGGGGTGCACGCGGAGAAGAACGTCTTCGCCTTCGAAGTGCTTCTTCATCTTGCGTAGCTCGACGTAAATTTCGTTGCAGACGGTGGTGGGACTCTTGACCATGCCGGTAGCCTGGCAGATGGGGCAGGGTACCGACAGAGTGCGCTCCAGAGACTGCTTGACGCGCTTGCGGGTGATGGCGACGAGGCCGAAATCGTTGAACTGGAGAACCTTGGTGGGGGCGCGGTCGCTCTTGAGAGCTTCTTCGAGGGCGGCCAGGACCTTGAAGCGGTTCTTGCGGTCGTCCATGTCAATGAAGTCAATGACGATAATGCCGCCGAGGTCGCGAAGGCGAATCTGGCGAACGATCTCAGGAACCGCATCGAGGTTGGTCTTGACGATTGTGTCTTCAAGGCGCGCCGATTTGCCGACGTATTTGCCGGTGTTGATGTCGATGGCGACCAGGGCTTCAGTCTGGTTGATGACGATGGAGCCGCCCGATTTGAGCCAGACTTTGGAGCGCAGAGCCTTGGAGATTTCGTCCTGAATTCCAAAATGCTCGAAGAGAGGAGTCTCCTTGGTGTAGAGCTTGACGCGGCGAACCAGCGAGGGCGAAAAGCGATTGAGGAAGCGGACGATGCGCTCGTAGTCGAGTTCGGAATCGACCCAGATGCTGTTGAAGTCGGAACTAACCTGATCTCTAAGGATGCGCTCGATAAGCCCAAGATCGTGATAGATGAGAGCCGGGGACTTGGATTCGTCAGAGCGCTTCTTGATGTCGGCCCACAAATTCAGCAACATGCGCAGGTCGGTGCGGAGCTCATCTTCGGATGCACCTTCGGCAGCGGTGCGGACGATGAATCCGCCAGAGGCTTCGCCGCGCTCGTGGACGAGAATGCGCTTGAGGCGGTGACGCTCCTCTTCAGAGGCGATTTTGCGGCTGACGCCGATGTGGGTGACGGTGGGCATAAAGACCAGGAAGCGGCCGGGAGAGCGATGTGCGAAGTGATGCGCGCGCCCTTCTTGGCGATGGGCTCCTTGGCGATCTGGACCAGGATCTCCTGGCCGGCTTTGAGCAGGTCGCTGATGATGGGCAGATCGGAGGTCTGCATTGAGCGGCGCGTGGGACCGCGGCGATTGCCTTGTGCGCCGGAAAAAGCCGGAGGAGCGCCACGGCCACGGCGACCGCGTGCGCTACGGTCGGGCCGCTGCCTGACTTGCGCGCCTGCGGACGGCTGGCCTTCGGCGGCGGTTTCTTCGTCGTCTTCTTCGTCGCTGTCCTTGCTGTCGAAATTCAACTGGATGCGATGGTCGAGATGAGCTTCCTGGAACATCTCGCCCAGGTCGCCGGTGCGCAAGTGCTTGGGCAGGGTCTCCTCTTCAAAATCTTCCAGGTCATGATCGTCGGATTTGCCGTGACGAGGGTGATGAGGCACATCAAACTCTTCGCCTTCGATGACCTCTTCAACGATGTGACCGCTTCCGGGCTTGTAGTTTGACTTTGGCGGGGCGGCTGGTTCTTCCTTCTTCTTGCCAAAACCAAAGAGGCGGAAGCCGGAAGGAGAGAATGGATCGAGATGATGAGAGGCGGATGCGTCCGAGTCCGATTCATCGGACTCATCCAGCGCCGTTGCCGGAGTCTGCCACAGGCTCCTCGGCGGAGAGTTCGTCAATGACGGACTCGAATTCGTCGTCTTCTGTTTCGTAAGTGGATTGAGTTGCAGGCGCGGTTTCGGCCGTCTCTTCATACTCGTCTTCTTCGAATAATTCTTCCTGGGTAAGGTGATCTTCTTCGGGCTCGGGTAGAAGTTCTTCCGAAGCTGGCTCGAGTTCATGCTCAGAGGCGAATTCCGTGGCGGACTGAGTTCCCGCGGTGAGGAATTCTTCCTCTTCGACCTCATCGGGAGAGGCGGCGCTCTGCACGGGCTCGGCTTCGACGGCAGGCTCGGGCTGGTGGGCGCGATGTTTTGAGAGCGACTCGCCGGGAAGCAGGCCGCTGCCATCCCACGCGAGCGGAGCTTCAATCAGCGTTGAAGGCTTGAAAGTGCTCGCCGGGCGGATCGGCGCTGCGGGCTCCTGCCGGGATTGGGGAGCGTCTTCTTCCGGCTTGCCGCCGTACTTCGAGAGCGATTCGCCGGGCAGAACAAAGGGAACCGGAGGCGCGGGGGCGTGGCTGGTGCGGGGGGCGGGAGCGAAGGAAGCTGCTTGAATCGACTTCGCTACTTCAGTTTCCGCGGGCGACGGGGTGCGGCTCTCCGAGGATTCTTCAGAGTTGTCGGCCTGGGATTGGCTCTGAGGCGAGCCGGCGGAAGAACCACCACCGCGACGACGGCGGCGTCCACGCCAGCGCCTGGAACTCGAACTGCTTGAATCATCCTGGGCGCTGCCGGTTTGGCCGGGGATAGCGACCGATTCAGGGGCCGATGCTTCGACGGCCTCAGGAACAGACTCGACGGTGAGACGGCGGCCTCTGACCTGGCGGTCCTGCAGATTATCCTGCCTTTCGGCTGGCTTTTGAGCGGGGCGTTGAACATTATTCTCAGTAGGAACGTTTTGGCGGCGGACCTCACGGGGAGGCTGGTTGGCGCTGGCAACGGTGGCTTTTTCAAGCTCGTCGGTTTCTTCGGAGTCTTCGAGCTCCAGGAAGTCAGTTACATAGAGGAAGGCGTCGCGCTCCAGGCCTACGTCTACAAATGCTGACTGCATGCCGGGCAGAACGCGGGTTACGCGGCCGTTATAAATGGAGCCGGCCAGTGTGTATTCGTTTTCGCGTTCGTAATAGATTTCCGCGAGTTGATCGTCTTCCAGGATTGCAAGCCGGGTTTCATGCGGCGTGCTGGAGATGCAAATTTCTTTTCCCATCGTACCTTTCCATCCAGCGGCATTGAGCCTGCTGGGAGATGCGGCGAGGCTGTATGGATGGGCTCGAAGGCGGAAGAAGAAGGAATGAGCGGAGGGGTGACCTGCAAGTTGCCGGTGTGCCAGTTACGGTACGGTTGCCAGCCAGCGAGGGCGGCGAGCCGTGATAATCCTGACCAACCAACTGCTTAGTGCGGCAATCCGATTGCAGAGAGTTTGTGGCCAATCGCTCCGGGGCCCCCGGCGACAGGTTTTTGTCGCTGGGGTGGAAGCTTGCCGCTGTGTGCGGCGGGGCCGTTCCAACCGTGGCGTATGCACGAGCTTTCTTCGCGATAGGAGCTGATTTTTTCTGACCCAACGCTCCAGCGCGTTTCGTGCAATTAGTACGCTGCCAACGGTTTTCCCGTCTCTGCGTGCTCATGAATCCTTGTCCTGCCGTGCTCGAGATCCCTCCGGACCTGGCCGGCTAATGCGTTTTTCCAATGACTGCAATATGGGAAACCACAACTGCCAAGTGGTTTAACAAAATCGGAAAAGCGCCGTAAATGCTTAAAAACTGCTATCTTGTGGGCCGGACAGTTCCGCGGGACACAAGAAGCGAAGCTCTTGAAACTCAGTCGGGGCGAACAGTCCCCGAAATGCTCAGTTTACGAACCTGCGCATGCGGACATTCATCGCCGCGCCTAGCGCCAGGAAGGTAAACAGCACCGAAGATCCGCCGTAACTCATTAACGGTAAAGGGATTCCGGTGACGGGCATAAACCCGATGACCATGCCCACGTTGACCGCAATCTGAAAGGTCAACACAGCCACCACTCCCATAATAATCAAGGAACCGGACAGGTCCGCGGCTGTTTGAGCGTTTTGAATCAAACGCATCAATATAGAGAAGTATAACAGCAGCACCAAAATCGCGCCTATAAAGCCGTGCTCCTCACTGAAGGCGGCAAAGATGAAGTCGGCATGGGGGATGGGGAGAAAGTCACCCTGGGTCTGGGTGCCTTTGGCCAGGCCTTTGCCCCAGATTCCGCCGGAACCGACGGCGATGAGGGATTGGCGGATCTGGTAACCGGTGCCTTTGGGGTCGTTGTCAGGGTTGAGGAAGCTGGAAAGGCGGGCCTTTTGATAGGGCTTGAGCAGCTTTCCGCTGGACCATACGCCGACGATCAGAACGGAGGAGGCGGCGATGAGAATCAATCCCTGGCGGAGGCTGATTCCACCCAGAAATAGTCCGGCGACCAGGATGGGCGTATAGGTGAGAGTGGTTCCCAGATCGGGCTGGCGAATGACCAGGAGCATGGGAAGGCCCACCATCAAAAAGGACTTGAAAATATCTTTCCAGGTGAGGCTGCGGCCGCCGAGATTGGCAAAGTAGCGGGCCACGGCCAGAATCAGCACCAGTTTGACCCACTCGGAGGGCTGGAAATGCACGGGGCCAACGCCGATCCATCGGCGGGCACCCAGCACTTTACGCCCCACCACCAGGACCGCCAGCAGGGCTACGAGGCAGACGCCATAGGCCCACGGCGTCCAGTCGAGAAGCAAGTGATAGTCGATCTTGGCGAAGATGAACATGACCACGAGGCCGGCGGCGATCCATAGGAGTTGCTTGCTGTGGTAGCCGGCGTACTTGGTGTGGAGCGTGGCCGAGTAGATTTCAAAGACCGAAACGGCGCACAGGAGCAGCACCATGAGCAGCAGGGCCCAGTCAAAGTCGCGGAAGCTGAGAAAGCGGCGCATCAGGGAGAGCCTTGCTTATATCGGGGAGGCGATGAAAAAGGCCAGGCCGGCAATGAGGGCTGACCGCTGGCTAGGGACTGCGGACCGGGATCGACGAAGAAATGGCCGGCGTGGAGGACGGACGCCTGCTGCGGCGTGGCGGCGTGGCGGTTTTGGGTCGGTGCGGGCTCTGACCAAACGGCGCCCACTTCGACTGGTTTGCACGTGCTGGCCTGGTCAAGGACGTTTTTGTCCTGCGTGCGCTTTTTGTTTACGTAAGCGGCAACGACCTGAGCGGCAATGCGGGCCGAGTTGGATCCCCAGTCGCCGTGCTCCTGCAGGACGGCAATTACGATTTCAGGATTGCGCCGGGGCACCATGCCAACAAACCAGGAATTGGGGGTTTTGGCGCCGCCTTTGGTGTGGGTGTCGCCGCCACCAACCACCTGGGCGGTGCCGGTTTTGCCGGCAAAATCGATGCCCTGCATATGTGCGGCCGCGGCAGTGTGGTAAAGACCCGTGCGTCGTGGCTGCAGCCATGCCGTCGGTGATGATGGTCCAGGTATCGGGGTTGAGAGGAAAGTAAACATCGCCGGAGCCGGGGAAGCTGTCAAGAACCGCCTGGTGGAATTCGGCCGGAACCTGGCCGGGCATGACAAGGTGAGGCCGGACTAAATGACCGTCTGACGCGATGCCGCCCAAAGCTCGAGCAAGTTGCAGGGGCGTAACCTGCGTTTCTCCCTGGCCGATGCCCACGGAAATCGTGTTGCCGGGGTAATACCTCTGGTGGAAGTTCTTCATCTCCCACTGCGTTGAAGGCATGACGCCGGCCATCTCATTGGGCAGATCGATGCCGGTTTTTGAACCCAGGCCGAGAGCGGTGGCATATTTGGCGATGGTATCGATGCCCAGCTTTTGCGCCAGGGTATAGAAGAATGTGTCGCACGACTGCGGAATGGCGTCATTGATACTTAGCACGCCATGGTGATGATCGCAGTGGAAGAAGCGTCCGTAGAAGTCAGCTCCGCCCGTGCAATTCACATGCATATTCTGGGCCACGCCTTCCTGCAGGCCGGCAACGGACATGATGATCTTGAAGGTGGAGCCGGGAGCCAGCTGATCCTGAATGGCCTTGTTCATCAGCGGATGGTTGGGATTGGTGATGAGCTGGTTCCAGTCCGTGCGGTTGATGCGCACGGCGAAGGCGTTGGGGTCGTAGCTGGGGTGGGAGACCATGGCGAGAATCTCGCCGTTGCGGGGGTCCATGGCGACGACCGCGCCGTTGGCGTCGCCCAGTGCCAATTCAGCGGTGCGCTGGAGGTCAATATCGATGGTCAGCTTCAGATCCTGGCCGGGGGTTGCGTGCTCGGTGCCCAGGTATCCCACCTCGCGGCCATGGCTGTCTACTTCCACCTCGCGAGAGCCGTCCTGGCCGCGCAAGATCTCGTCGTAGGTCTCTTCAACGCCCGCCTTGCCAACCACGTCGCCGGGCGAGTAGGCCGCATAGCGGGCATCGTTGAGCATCTCTTCGCTCACTTCACCCACGTACCCGATCAGGTGGGCGGCAAAGCCATCGCGAGGATAAAGCCGCCGCTCCTGGTCAATGGTCTCCAACTCCGGCAATTCGTTGCGGTGCGCTTCGATGAAGGCTTGCTCGTCGGGGGTGACCTCCTGCTTGATGGGGATGGGCTGGTAGCCGGGTGTGGCGCGATAACGGCGCAGCGTGGCGCGCAGATCCTCAAGGTCAAGATGCAACCCGCTCGCAATCTGCGGCAGATCGGCGTCCACGTTGCGGTTTTGCTCGCGGACCAGAAAGCAGGAGACTGAAGGGTAATTGTCCACCAGCAGGCGGCCTTCGCGGTCAAAGAGCTTTCCCGGGCGGCCAGCACGGGAACCTTGCGAATGCGGTTCTGCTCGGCCAACTGGCGGAAGTTTTCCGCGCCAAGCACCTGCAGGCGCCACAGGCCGGCGGCCAAGGCGAGCATCATGAAGAGAATGCCGTACTGTACCACCGTCAACTTGAGGGTGGAGAGCTTTTCGCCGCGGCTGCTGGGGTTGGAATACATATCTCTTAGCCTTAGGATACAGCTAACTGGGTTGAGTTAATGAATCTGTGGGGTGGTTCAGTTTAAAAGAAAGCCATTCCTCTAGGGCTAAAGCCCGCGTGGATTCTGCCTGCTAAATGCGGCGGTTGAAACCCCCGCATAAAGCCAACAGAATCAATGAGGGCTTTAGAACTTATCCGTAAATAGTGACGACTTTGATGCGTGCGACTGAATCTCTGATTTGCAAGCGATTGGTAGCGGCGATGATGAATTCAATATGGCTCAGATCAAGTCTTGGACGGTTTCAGATAATTTGTGGAGCAAGGTTGAGCCGCTGATCCCAGTACGCAAGCGGGAAGCAGGGCGAACGTATCAACGCAAGGCTGGAGCTGGACGCAAGCCGATGTCTTCTCGACAAGTTTTTTCGGCGATTGTTTACGTTCTGCGGACCGGCATTCAATGGAAAGCATTGCCCCGGGAGTTCGGTTCGGCTAGCGCAGTGCATCAGTACTTTCAGAACTGGCACAAGGCTGGCTTGTTCCAGAAGCTGTGGCAGGCTGGGCTGGCCGAGTATGACGGGATGCACGGCATAGCCTGGCAGTGGCAATCAGCCGATGGAGCCATGGGCAAAGCACCGCTAGCTACCGAATGTGTTGGTCGAAACCCGACCGACCGGGGGAAAAAAAGGACGCAAACGCAGTCTGTTGGTCGACGCCCGTGGACTCCCACTGTCGATCGCCGTCAGCGGCGCCAACCTCCACGACTCCAAGCTGCTGGATCGGACCCTGGCACAGGTCGTGGTCCAACGCCCTGAGGTTACAGGATGGAAAAACTACCAATATCTCTGTCTGGATGCCGGCTATGTCGGCTACCCAGTTAGCAAGATCGCCCGCAAGCACCAATACTATCCCCGCGTTAAATCACGCGCCGAAGAGCGGCTCATCAAGTACCGCTACCCGGACTCCAAACCGCGCCGATGGGTGGTGGAACGAACCCACTCCTGGCTCAACCGCTTCCGCAAGCTGCTGGTCAGCTTCGAAAAGACAGAGGCCAGCTACACGGCTCTGCTACAACTCGCCGCTGCTCTTATCTGCTGGAGACAAACTATTGTTATTTACGGATAAGTTCTTAGCCACGGAGGAATGTTTTCGCCAATTTAACTCGAAATTCCGACTTTTTCCGCAAGCTGTGAAGTCGTGCCCTTTCAAAACCCATTTATGCATCCATACATTGATTCATTGCAATTTGATTGGCACAACCAACTCGATTCCTATTCCCTGTTCCCTATTCCCTATTCCCTATTCCCTGTTTTCTCAGTCCCTAATCTGCAGACGGTCCAGGAAAGGAAAGAGCACCAGGGCAAGCAACGAATTTCCAATTGCCTTGAAGAGTTCGGTGAACCAGCTCCATTCGAGATCGAGTCCCAGCAGGAAGCGGTAAGTGAAAACGTAAATCGCGCTGGCCAGCAGGGAGAGCAGAAAGTTGAGCATCAGGCGGATGGTCACATTATCGACTTCGATGCGGACGCCCACTGAAGCGGCCAGAAAGCCGGCCACAGTTTTTGCGATGCCGTTGACGCCGATGGCGTGGTGGGAGAGCGCATCCTCAAAGAGTCCCAAGGTGGCACCCATCAGCGTGCCCTGGATCGGGCTTCGGCGGCCAAGGGCGAAATAAATCGTGATCACCAGGGGCAGGTCAAACAAAACGTGGTTCCAGAGCAACCTGGGCAGCCAGGCTTGCAGCACCAGAGCCACCAGCGGCGCCAAAACGTAGACCAGCACCGGGTAGCGGCGAATTTCCATATCGCGGCGGAAGTCAGCGCCAAGGACGGACATGGTTATGGATTCCTCCCTGGCTTGGTTTTCTGGGAATTGGGTTGCTTGGGCGCGGTTTTCTGGCCGGGTTTTGCGTCGGGTTGCGAATCCGGCGTTGTGCCGGGCGCGATATCCGACGTTGTCCCCGGAGTGAAGCGGTCAGGATGCCGCGGTGGCAGGACCTTGGGAAGGCCTTGCTCGGGAATGGGAGCGGGTGGATTCTTTCCCGGTTGAGGTGCTCCTGGGGTTTGAGTTGCGTTTGCCGGCGGGGCATTGGCGTCGGTTAGGCCAGGAAGCCGCTCGGCCATGATCTGGGATGCTTTCTGCTGCTCCATGATCGCCGCTGCCTCAGGGCCCTTGAGCGCTTCGCTGGTGGCCAGGTCCTGCTGCTGCTCAGGCGAGAAGCGCGGCTGTGTGGAAGTGATGACCAGTACTTCGTCGAGCCGGTCAAGTTGGGCGGCGGGCTTGACGATCACATCAATGAAGTTTTCGCGCTCCGGGTCGCGGACGACTTTCTCTACTACGCCCACCGGCAGGCCGCGCGGGAAGATCTGGTCGCCACCGGCGGTGAGCACGGGTTCGCCGGGCTGGATGCGGCGGTCGGCGAGGATACCGATGATTTGCGGCCGGCCGGCAGCGTTGCCGCGAAGAATGCCACGAATGCGAGTAGTTTGCAGGATCACTCCGGCGCCGCTGGTCTGGTCGTTGATGGCAAGCACCTGGGCCGAATGAGGAAAGACCTCGCGCACTTTGCCCACGATTCCGTCGGCTGTAATCACAGCCATATCGCGGCCCAGGCCGTCGGCCGAACCTTTGTCGAGATAGAAGACGCGCGACTGATCGCTGCCGCTGGAGCCGATGGCCTGGGCGGCGACCGTCGAATAAATGTATTTCTGCTGGAAGCCGAGGAGCTGTTGCAGTCGCTGGCCCTGGCGGGCATCTTCAAGCAGGGCGGCCTGCTCCAGGCGGAGACGGTCGATGGTCTGGTGCAGATCGCTGTTCTGTTGGCGGACGTGGCGCAGATCAAGATAATTTTGCCAAGTGCCCTCGGCGCCCAGCTTGGCGTACTGGATGAGCCGCTCGGGAGGCGAAACCAGTGCATTGGCCCACATCCGGATGAGCCGCACGCTGGACGCGTCCTGCGGGTCAAGGGTGTTGCGCCCTTCGCCGGTGTGACGCACCTGCACGGCGAGGCCGATGATCTGCGCTCCGAGGATGGCCAGCAGTACGAGTAGATTTCGATAGCGGATAAAGAACGATTCCATGGCCAAAGCTCGGAGCGGCGGAAAGAGCTGCGCGGAACGCGAGAATAGAATCAGTATACTAACCGCTCACGGTTGCAGCATCATGGCCGCAGACGGTATCCTGACAGTAACCACTTGTGATGAACAGCCAGCCTCTCGATACACTTATCATCGGCGGCGGAATGATCACTAACGATCTGATTCTGCCTAGCATTTATCATCTCCAACGTCTTGGTGTGGTGGGTGAAATCACGGTCTGTGCCCTCAACAGCGGGCCGTTGCAGGCGCTGACCGACAGCCAGGAACTGCGCGAGGCGTTTCCGGGACAAAAATTCACCGCACTGCCGGCGTTGACAACGCCGCCAGAGAAGACGTTTCCGGATTTGTACAAGGACGCGCTGGCTAAGCAAAAGCCCCGGCAGGCAGTCACCGTAGCTGTGCCGGATTGGTTCCATTATCCGATCGTCATGGAAGCGTTGCGGCACGATCAACATGTGCTCAGCGTCAAACCGCTGGTGCTCGAATATCAGCAGGACATTGAAATTGAACGGTTAGCACTGGAAAAAGGCTTATTCGTCGGTGTTGAGTACCACAAGCGTTTCGACCGCCGCTCGCTCCTGGCCAAACGGCTTTACGCCGAGGGCAAGTTCGGTGAGTTCATGATGGGCGAAGCGAAATTATACGAGCCGTACTATTACCGGCATTCCAATTTCCAAAACTGGTTCACGTGCGACAAGACCGACCCGTTCACCTATGTCGGCTGCCATTACGTGGACCTGGTTTATTTCATCACCGGCCTCAAGCCGGTCGCTGTATCAGTGGACGGCGTGCGCGGCAAATTTCCGAATGGCAACGAAGCGTTCCTGTGGTCGAGCGGACGCGTGCGCTTTGAGAACGGCGCGTTGCTGACGGTGACCAACGGCCTCGGTTATCCCGATGACGCTGCGGGCGGCAACGACCAGGGCTTGATCATGTACTGCGAAGGCCCGGACCGCTCCGGCATGATAAATCACGACGACCACGAACGCGGTGTGCGGTACGCGTTTCTCGAACCGAGCGGTGCGTCGCGCTACCGGTATGTCAGCCCCGACTTCTACCGGCTCGTCCCGTGGGAAGGTGCCGGCGCCAAACCGGTCGGTTACGGGTATGAATCCGTCGCCGCAAGCCTGCAGACAATGCAGCGCATGGAGACGACCTGCGACAGCCTTGCCGCCCGGCAAAAATTCATCCGCGAAATCGACGCCGCCGGCATTGTCGCCACGCCGGCCAACAGTTTCATCAACGAACTTGTCGTTGAAGCCACGCGCCAATCTATCCTTGCCGATGGTGCGCTGGTAAAAATTCACTACGGCAACAATCCCCGCGTGGAGAGAAGCAATGGCTGAGTATAGTTTGACGCCCGTTAACGTTGCGAAAATTAAAACCAAGTATCGCACCATCAAAACTGCGTTGCCGGTGCCGCAGTCGTTGCCGGTCTTCGAGGAACTGCGCCGCAGCGAGCCACGTTCGATGAGCGGGCAACCGCCGCTGCTGTGGCACAAGGCCGAAGGTTCCACCGTCGCCGACAAATGGGGCAACCGCTGGATCGATTGGTCAAGCGGCGTGCTGATCACCAACGCAGGGCATGGCAATCCGCAAGTTGTCAAAGCCTTACGCGCGATGATCGATCGTCCGCTGCTGGCCACCTACGTGTTTCCGCACGCCGACCGCGCCACACTCACGCGGATGTTGCGCGAAATTTCACCCAATCCAAGCCGGTATGAGGTGTTTCTCGTGAGCACGGGTAGTGAAGCAACCGAGAACTGCATCAAACTCAGCAAAACCTACGCGTTCCAAAAACATGGTCCGGCAAAAAAGTACATGGTCAGTTTCCGCAACGCGTTTCACGGCCGGACCATGGGCGCACAGCTTGCCGGCGGCAACGAACGCCAGAAAACCTGGATGGTGGACCGCGACCGAACCTTCATTCAAGTCCCGTTCCCCGACGGGTTCAAAAACCCCGATACCTCATTCGATCTTTTTCTCCGTTCACTGGCCGAGCAAGAAATCGAGCCTGAAAATATTGCCGGCGTCATCTGCGAAAGCTACCAGGGTGTCGGTCCCGACTTTCTCCCCGTCGCATACGCCCGGAAACTCGAAAAGTTCTGCCACCAACACGACATCGTGTTGACGATGGACGAAGTCCAGGCTGGTTTTGGCCGGACTGGCAAAATGTTTTGCTTCGAGCACTACGGCATCAAGCCCGACCTCATCGCCTGCGGCAAAGGCATCTCCTCGTCGCTGCCATTATCCGCCGTGATTGGCCGGCGCGACATCATGGATTTGTATGCTCCCGGCTCGATGACTTCGACACATTCCGCCTCGCCGCTGGCCGTAGCCGCTGCCATCGCCAACCTGAAGGTCATCCAACAGAAAAAGCTCGCCGCGCGCGCAGCCAAACTCGGCAAGTGGTTCATCCCCGAACTCGAACGCATCCAGCGCAAGTACCCGCAACGCCTCGGGTGTTGCTGGGGCAAAGGCCTGGTTGCCGGTATCCAGGTTGTCAAGCCCGGCACTCGCGAACCAGACGCGGAGACAGCCACGAAAATCAACGTTGCGTGTTTCCACAAGGGCTTGCTTATGTTCGCTCCGGTGGGCGTGGCCGGCGAGTGTGTCAAGATCGCTCCTCCGCTGGTCATTAGCGAAGCGGCGCTACGCGAATCGCTCCGTGTATTTGAGGAAGCCGTGGACGAAGTGATGGCCAATGAGAATCAATGACGGGATGGACGTCCCTTTTGCGAGCGAATAGCGAGCGATTTGCCCCACCGCAGGTGGTTAATCGATTTTGATTTTGCGCAGGAGGCGGAAGTCGGAGAGCATTTTTCCGGTTCCCAGCACCACCGAGGCCAGCGGATCGTCGGCTACGGAGACGGGAAGGCCGGTTTCCTCGCGGATGCGCTTATCAAGATTTTTGAGCAATGCGCCGCCGCCGGTGAGAACGATGCCGCGGTCGCTGATATCTGCGGAGAGCTCGGGAGGGGTACGTTCCAGGGCCACCCGGATGGCGTTCATGATGACGGCGATGCACTCGCCGAGAGATTCGCGGATTTCACTGTCGTCGATGGTGATGGTCTTGGGCACGCCCTCGATGAGGTTGCGGCCCTTGATCTCCATGCTGAGCGGCTTATCCAGCGGGAAGGCCGAGCCGATCTCGATCTTGATGTGCTCGGCGGTGCGCTCGCCGATGAGCAGGTTGTACTTACGCTTGAGGTAGTTGGTGATGGCTTCGTCCATCTGGTTGCCGGCCATGCGCACGGAGCGCGAGTAGACGATTCCTGCGAGCGAGATGACCGCAATATCCGTAGTGCCGCCGCCGATGTCGACGACCATGTTGCCGGAAGGCTCAGTGATGGGCAGGCCGGCGCCGATGGCCGCGACCATGGCCTGTTCCACGAGATAGACTTCACTGGCCTTGGCGCGGTAGGCGGAGTCTTCGACTGCACGTTTTTCAACTTGCGTGATCTCAGAAGGCACGCCGATGACGATGCGGGGATGCACCAGCATCTTGCGGTTGTGAGCCTTCTGGATGAAGTAATTGAGCATCTTTTCGGTGACTTTGAAGTCGGCGATGACGCCGTCCTTCATGGGCTTGATGGCGACGATGTTGCCGGGAGTGCGGCCCAGCATCTCCTTTGCCTCGCTGCCGACGGCCTCAACTTCACCAGTATTTTTGTTGATGGCTACGATGGAAGGCTCGTTGACGACGATGCCCTTGCCGGCCGCGAAGACCAGTGTGTTGGCGGTGCCGAGATCGATGGCCAGGTCGCTGGAAAACATGCTAAAGAGCGAGCGTAAGCCGTGCGAGCGCGAAGGGCGCGAAGGATAACCATTTACTGACATTGGGAGACCGGGACTACCTCATTACCATTGTACGGCTTATGGGCCGGGGCCGCTAAAAACGCCCAAGATTGGATAAGAATACTGCTGGCAGGCGGGGTTGGCGGAGCGGTTGGGTCTTATCGGCTCATCCTGGCGCGCAGGGCGCCGGCTCCCCCGTGCATGAGAGTGCAGATTGAACTGCGGTCGCATTTCAAGTGAATGCTTACGGGATAGTCCTGCCAACTGGGGTCGACTCCTGCTGCGCTTTTCTTAACGAAGAAAGTTCTTCCATATTTGGTTTCGATGATCCCCCTGGCGGCGTCAAAGTCGACAATCGCATCGTCTGCCTCGATGGAATAGCCCACGAGGTTCCGCGAGGACCTCAGTTTTTCGCGCTTGCGAGCGGCTTCCTGAGCGGTTAATCTCGCCGCGTCGGCAATCGACTGCTCTTTGCTGTTCTCCAATGCCTTCTGCTCGTCGAGGGTAGGAAAGTTGGAGGTAAAACTCCAGGAGACAGCTTTGGCCCAGTCGCTGTTTGAACATGGCATCGTACCCTCCGAGCTGATGGCCACAATTTGTCCGGTCGGGCCGTAGATGTTCTGAAACAGGTTATTGCCACGCTCTCGCTCCAGTTCGTCCGCTGTTGCTGGATCGGACTTCATCAGGATATGCATGCCGCACAGAGCCACGTTCTGGGAATCAAAGAGCTGGATATAGAACGAGACCGGACGCGGAAGCTGACTTATGGCGAGAGAAAACCCTGAGACCTGGTGCTGGTCGCCGGGCTCGATCTTCAGACGATATTCAAGCTGCCCAACCCATCGCGTGTAGAGATGCCCGTTCAGTCCATCCGGGCTGGAGACGACCGTGCCCAGATCGTAACGGCCTTTGGCGTCGCCAAAGAGCCCGGGCATGGCGAAGTATGCGGCTGCAACCAGAACAACGATTCCAGCCAGGATTGCGGCGTAGATGAAGATGGGAGTGCGGGCGGGTTTCGGAGGCTCTTCGACGGGCTGTCGCCGGCTGATATCCGCCATTGCGTCGTAGGGGCTTTCCAGGTTCTCAATTGTTCTCCCGGCTTCAGATTGCGGGTCCAGTTCGGTTATCTCGCTGTTTGGATCCTGCTCACTCTCATCCGTCATATTTTCGCACCTTCTTCCAAGTGCCCGACCTCCTGCAAGGGGAGTTAGAGTCATTGAAACACCGGCTAAGCCGATTGACAATCGACAGTTTGCCGAAAAGTCTGACTGTGCGCCCAATTTTGCAATAGAGGCGAAACCCGTGGATAGTTACTGCGAAGGCGTACTGTGCCATACTTTTTTTGATGATGCCGCTGCGAGTAGACGGAGTTTACCGCCGGCGTCCACGAAAGGAACTCTATGCGAAGCAGTTATGTAGCCAATACGAAGCGGTATGACGAGGCGGAGTTCAGACGCTGCGGGAGATCGGGGCTGATGTTGCCGCCGATATCGCTGGGGCTGTGGCAGAACTTTGGCGGGGCGGACGTTTTTGAGACCGGGAGGGCGATGGTCAGGCGGGCGTTCGACCGGGGGGTGACGCACTTCGATCTGGCCAATAACTATGGGCCGCCGTACGGGTCGGCGGAGGAGAACTTCGGGGAGATTCTGCGCAAGGATTTCGGCGGGCTGCGGAACGAGATGGTGATCTCAACCAAGGCAGGGTGGGATATGTGGCCGGGGCCGTATGGCGACCGCGGATCGCGCAAGTATCTGCTGGCTTCGCTGGACGAGAGTTTGAAGCGCATGGGGCTGGAGTATGTGGATATTTTCTATTCCCACCGGCCGGACATGGATACGCCCCTGGAAGAAACAATGGGGGCACTGGTGCAGGCGGTGCACAAGGGCAAGGCTTTGTATGTGGGGATTTCGTCGTACGACGCGGAGCGAACCCGCGAGGCAGCGGGCATTCTGAAGAGCATGGGCGTGCCGCTGCTGATTCATCAGCCTTCTTACTCGATGCTGAATAGGTGGATTGAAGGCGGGTTGCTGGCTGCGCTCGATGAGCTGGGCGTGGGATGCATTGCGTTTTCCGCGCTGGGACAAGGACTGCTTACCAGCAAATATTTGAAGGGTGTTCCGGAAAACTCGCGCGCGAAGTTGGGAGATACGTTTGATAAGGCGTTCCTGAGCGAGGAGGTTTTGAAGCGGGTTCGGGCGCTGAATGAGATTGCGCAAGGAAGAGGACAGACGCTGGCGGAGATGGCTATTGCCTGGGTGCTGCGCGATAAGCGGGTGACGACGGCGCTGATTGGCGCGCGGAATGTGGAGCAGTTGGACGACTCGCTCGACGCGGTGAAGAAGCTGGGATTCACGGATGCGGAACTGATGGAGATCGATCGTTATGCGCAGGATGCGGGGATCGATATCTGGAAGGGTGCTCGCGAGGGGATGGAGTGAGTCAGCGGGCTGCTAAGACTTGATTCCGTCCAGAACATTTCTGAGCGCGAAGCTGGTTTCCAGTCTTATGACTCCGGGCAGGCGCGATAGCTCGTTGTGGTGCAGGCGGCCATAGTCGTCGATGTCGGCTACGCGGACGACGAGCATGTAATCGTACTGGCCGGCGATCAGATGGCAGCTCGAGATTCCTTTTGATTTGCGGACGGCTTCTTCGAAAGCGGCGAGGACGGGGGCCGACTGGCGCTCCAGCGTGACACGGATGAAGACGGTCATGCGCTTGCCGAGCAGGCGGTCGTCGATCTGGGCGCGGTAGCCGCGGATGGCGCCGGAAACTTCCAGAGCCAGGATGCGGCGGGAGGCGGCGGAGGCTGAGAGACCGACGGCTTCGCCTACTTCGTAGTTGGTGGCACGGCCGTGGCGTTCAAGATGGCGGAGGATGGCCTCATCCAGTTCATCGAGGCCAGTCGCCGGCGCGCCTTCCACGCGAAGCTCCTGCAGGTGTGTGGTTGATTCTTGCGTGGAAGTGCTATTCTTGTCACGTTTCGTTCCCATATAGCACTATTATCACAAATATTGCATACATTGGAAGCGGTTTGCGCCGTAGGCTTCAATTGTTGCCAGTGGACGCAAGCCCGGCGCCTTGAATACCGTCCTCCAAAGGCTCTATGGCGCCGGGGTCCCCTCCTACGCTGGCTTCCCCAGCCGGCAGCAAAATCCATAAGGAGGCAGTCCATGATTATCGGCGTTCCCAAAGAAGTGAAGGATCACGAGGACCGGGTGGGCGTTACCCCGGCGGGCGTGAAGGCTTTGACCGAAGCTGGGCACAAGGTGCTGGTGGAGACCCGGGCCGGCGCGCAATCTGGATTTTCCGACGACGATTACCAGACTGCCGGTGCGGAGATGGTGGGCGAGGCCGGTTATGTTTGGGGCAAGTCGGAGATGGTGGTCAAGGTCAAGGAGCCGGTGGAGAAGGAGTATGTTTTTTTCCGCGAGGGACTGGTGCTGTTTACCTATCTGCACCTGGCACCGGTAAGGCCGCTGACCGACGAACTGCTGAAAGCGAAAGATGATCGGCATTGCGTATGAGACGGTGCTCGACCGGCAGGGCACGCGGCCACTGCTGACGCCGATGAGCGAAGTGGCGGGCAGGATGAGCGTGCAGGTGGGCGCGAGCTACCTTGAAAAAGAACGCGGTGGGCGCGGGGTTTTGCTGGGCGGAGTGCCGGGAGTTCCGCCGGCGCACGTGGCGATATTGGGCGGCGGAGTGGTGGGCACCAATGCGGCCAAGATTGCGCTGGGATTTGGCGCTAAAGTCACTTTGATTGACGTGAACCTGAACCGGCTGCGGGAACTGGACGACATCTTTGGCGGACGGCTTGTATACGCTGGCCTCCAATAGCTACAACGTGGCCTGCGCTACGCAAGAGGCGGACCTGGTGATCGGCGGAGTGCTGATTCCGGGCGCCACGGCTCCGAAGATTGTGACCCGCGCGATGGTGGCGAAGATGAAGAAGGGCGCGGTGATTGTGGACGTGGCTATCGACCAGGGCGGTTGCGTGGAGACGGCGCGGCCGACTTCGCACTCCGATCCTAGCTTTGTGGTGGACGGCGTGGTGCACTATTGCGTGACGAATATGCCGGGCGCAGTGCCGAATACTTCAACGCTGGCGCTGACCAACTCAACTTTTCCTTATTTGCTGCGCATGGCGAACCTGGGCGTGCGCGAGGCAATGCGGCAGGATGCTGGCCTGGCGGAGGGACTGAATACCTGGATGGGCAAGCTGACTTATCGCGGTGTGGCCGAGAGCCAACAGCGGGAGTGGACTTTGGCGGCAAGCGTAATCGGGTAGGCGGGGCTGCCGTAGAATGGTTCCTTGCAACGGAGGCACCATGGAACGGCGACAATTTATTGCAGCGTCGATTGCCACTTCAGCTCTTGCCGCGACGGCCCAGGGCCAGGCGCCGAGTTCACGCGAGTATTACCAGATGCGGCGCTATAACTTGCAGAGCGGGCCGCAGTCAAAGGGGATGGAGAGCTACTTTGGCGATGCGCTGATTCCGGCGCTGGCTCGGATGGGGATGGGGCCGATTGGGGCGTTCAAGGTTGATGTGGGGCCGGAAACGCCGGCGTTCTACCTGCTGATTCCGGGTTCACGCGTGGAAGCGCTGGTGGAGCTGGATTTGCGGCTTGCAAAGGATGAGGGTTTTCTGAAGGCTGCGGAGCCGTTCTGGAATGCGACGGCGGCGGCGCCTGCGTTTCAGCGGGTGGAGATCTCACTGCTGGCGGCGTTTGAGGGCTGGCCGAAGCTGACGCCTCCGGCTAGCACTGCCACTAAGGGCAAGCGCATCTTTCAAATGCGCACGTATGAGAGCCCGAGCGAAGGGGAACACGTGCGCAAGGTGGAGATGTTCAATTCGGGCGAGTTCGAGATTTTTGTGAAGGCGGGATGCAATCCGGTGTTCTTCGGCGATACGCTGATTGGCGCGCGGATGCCGAACCTTACTTATATGCTCAGCTTTGCCGACCAGGCGGATTTGGAGGCGAAGTGGGAGGTCTTCCGCAACGATCCGGCATGGAAGAAGCTCTCCGCCAGCCCGCGGTACGCCTACGATCAGATCGTGTCCAATATGACAAATCTCTATTTGAGCCCGCTGGGCTGTTCGCAGATCTAGGGAATAGGGACCAGGGACGGGGATATAGTTCTGTGGGGTCCCGCCATTCGCTAGAAAAAAGCGGAGGATGGGGCATCCGGAATTTAATAGATAAAACAAGCGGGCAAAAACCTTGGTTTATGAGTGAGGATGAATCATGCAGGCTAGTGAATATGATGCGAAGGAGAATCCTGAAGTGAAGCAAAGGCCGGGGCAGATTGCGTCGTGGTGGCATTTAATTGGCTTCCTCCTGATTGGGGCTGGGGTGGTGGCGATGGGTTTTCTGGCTCAGCATGCACCGGCGGCTGGCGGTGGCGGAGAAGCGGCGGGACAGCTTGCCAGTCACAGCAAAGCCATTCCCTTCTACCTCTCCGCAATCGTGCTGGACTGGGCGCTGTTTTATTACTGCTGGTTTGGCGTGCATCGGAGGGGCGGCACTCTGGCAACTTTATCGGGCGGGCGCTGGACTTCGTGGAGGAGCGTCGCGGTGGATGTGGCGATCGTGCTGCCGTTCTGGGCGATTTGGGAAGGAGCGGCCTATGGCGTTCACTGGCTGCTGGGCCCGGACAATGCGAAAGCCGTCGATAGCCTGTTGCCGCAGAGCCTGCTGGAGATTCTGGTTTGGATTGCTACTTGCGCCACCGCGGGCTTCTGCGAAGAGATGATATTTCGCGGCTATCTGCAACGGCAGTTCAATGCGCTGAGCAAGAGCGTTGCTGTGGGCGTGCTGGGGCAGGGGCTGGTGTTTGGGCTATTTCACAGCTATCAGGGCTGGAAAAACGTGGTCGTGATCTCTGTGCTCGGAGTGCTTTATGGAGCGATGGCGGCGTGGCGGGGGAATCTGCGCGTGAACATTGTTGCCCATGCGTGGTCCGACGTTTGGGAAGGCTGGCTGAAGTTTGTCGTTATCAGATGAGCTGCGGCTATCCCACCCTTCGATAGAAGAAATCGAAGGATGGGGCACCCGCCAGTTGACCGCGTAATTGGAGGCAGACCGCGAGTTCACCCGCAAACCCGCTCATCGCGATAAAGCCGCCGACCCAGAGGGTACCCCGACGGGGCACAGCTTCTGAAGCCCGAGCAGCGTTTTGAGAATCGATGAGTGGGCACCTGCCGAATCGCACTATAATCGCCGCATGCGGTTCCTTGTCGATCCACGGCGTCGTTCGGTTGCCCTGCTCACAGGGCTGACGTTGCTGTTTTTCGCGATGCTGGGCGTGCTGCAATGGTTCAACACCTCCAGCGTGGGGTTTCTGAATCCTGAGACCTACGGGGAGACCCTGGCTTTTACGGGCCTGATCATTGTGGTGTTTATCTTGCTGATGGTGCTCCTGATGCTGTTGCTCAGGAACATTCTGAAGCTCTATGCCGACCAAAGCAGCAGCGCGCTGGGTTCGCGGTTGCGGACGCGAATGGTGGTGGGCGCGGCACTGATTGCGCTTACGCCGGCGGTCTTCATGTTTCTGTTCAGCTTTCAGCTCATGAACCGCTCCATCGACCGCTGGTTTTCGCCTAACACAACGGAGTTGCGCGAGGACTCGACGCGGGTGGTGCTGGAGCTGGCGCAATATGTGACCAACAATGCGCGGGTGGAGGCGGAGTCGATTGCGGCTTCAGGCGCTCCGGATATGGAGCTGCCGGCGCTTCAGGATGAGTTGAGCACGCATCGCATTACGCTGGGTGGCGGTTTTGTCATTGTCTATAACAAGGATCTGCACGTGCTGGCCGATTTTCAGGCGCCGCCGGAGAAGAGCCCTGCCAGCCTGCTTCCGTGGATGGACGAAGGCGTGCGCGGGGGAGCTGTGACGGTACACGGGCCGCTCTCCGCAGCTCTGTTATCGGCGGCACAACGCAACGATCAGCCGGTGATGAAGATCGCGGGGCAGGAGTTTGCGCTGGGCATGGCGCCGACCAGCTCCGGCAAGGTGGTGGTGGTGGCGCTGCCGATGCCGGAGGGCCTGAACCAGACGGTGGCGCGCATTCATTCCGGGGCTGATGAATATTGGAGACTATTCCGTTCCCGCAACCGCATTCGCACCACCTTTTTCCTGATGCTGTTGCTGATTACGGTTTTTGTTTTCTTCTCCAGCGTATGGCTGGCGCTGTTTTTATCCAAACAGATCACTCGGCCGGTGGAGGCGTTGGCCGATGCGATGGATGAGATTGCGGCGGGCAAGTACGACCATCGCGTGGGGCTGGTGGCAAGCGCGGAGATGGGCGACCTGGTGCACTCATTCAACCACATGGCGGCGGACCTGGATGCCAGCCGGCAGTTGGCGGAGAGCTCGTCTGCGCAGTTGACTGAGGCCAATTTGGCCATTGAGGAGCGACGCCGTGAGCTAGAGACGATTGTGGAGACGATCCCTTCGGGCGTGGTTACGCTGGATGGCGCGGGAGTCGTGCTGAAGTCGAATCGCGCATTTGCTGCGCTGATGGGATTGCGCGAAGATGCCGGCCTGAGCGGGGAGAGAATCGAAACGCTGCTGCCTGCCGATCATGCGGAGGAGTTGGCCGGCGTGATTCGACGCGGTCAGCGGATGGGGGCTGCCTCGACGGAGATTGATTATCATTTCCGCGGCCGAACCATTCATCTGGCCATTACCAGCGCCCGGCTTGAACTGGCGCACGGCCAGCAGGGAACGGTGCTGGTGGTGGAGGATACGACCGAACTCTTGCGCGCGCAGAGGCAGTTGGCGTGGAAGGAGGTAGCGCAGCGAGTAGCTCACGAAATCAAGAATCCGCTCACGCCCATCGCCCTTTCTGCCGAAAGGATTGGAAGGCACCTGGACCGGGGTCAGTTGGACTCGCCGACCGTGATTCGCAAGTGCAGTGAGGTGATTCTGGGGTGCGTGGGGACGTTGCGGACGCTGGTGGATCAGTTCTCAGCACTGGCGCAGTTTCCGGCACCGCAGCCGCGGGCATGCGACTTGAACCGTGTGGCCGAGGAGGCGCTGGCGTTGTTTGCGGGCAGGCTGGACGGAATTACGGTGCAGAGGGACCTGGAGCCGGGATTGCCGCTGGTGATGGCAGACCCCGATGCTATCAGGCGCGCGCTGGCCAACCTCATCGACAATGCCGCTGAAGCCATGCAGGGCAGCCTGTTGCGCGTGCTGGCGGTGAGCAGTTCGCTCAGCGAGGATGGGACGGCGGTGGAGATTGCTGTTTCCGATACCGGTCACGGGCTGACGGATGAGATACGGGAGCGGCTATTTCTGCCTTTCTACTCGACCAAGCATCGCGGGACTGGATTGGGGCTTTCGATCGCGGCCAAGATTGTGCAGGAGCACGGAGGAAGCCTGCGCGCCGAGGCCAACAGCCCCAAGGGCGCGCGTTTTCTGATGCGATTGCCGTTGGTGGAAATGATTGGCGATGCACAGCCGGCTGAGGCCACGGTTGAAGGGAACACTGCAGCGACGGGCAATGACGAAGCGGCGGAAAATGCTGACGCTCCGCTGAAGGGAAGTCACGGATGAATCACATTCTGGTGGTGGACGACGAGGCGGAGATTCGCGCTTCACTCGAAGAGATTCTGCGCGAGGAGGGCTATGGAGTGGCCACGGCGGCCACCGCTGGCGAGGCCCTGTTGCTGCTCAACGATGCGCCCTACGATGTGGTTCTGCTGGACATATGGCTGCCCGATCGCGACGGGCTTGACGTGCTGGCGGATATTCACCAGTTGGCCGTGGAGATGCGACCGGAAGTGGTGATCATCAGCGGCCATGGCACAATCGAAACCGCGGTGAAGGCCACCAAGCTGGGTGCATACGACTTTCTTGAGAAACCGCTTTCGCTCGATCGAACACTTATTGCGGTCAAAAATGCGGTAGAGGCGCGGCGACTCAGAACTGAAAATATCGAATTCAAGCGCCAGTTCAGCGTGAGCTCGGTGCTTACAGGAGAAAGCGTACCGGTGAAGGCGCTACGGCAGCAGATACGGCTGATGGCGCCCACCAACGGACGAGTGCTGATCTATGGCGAGTCCGGAACCGGAAAGGAATTGATCGCCCGCGCAATTCATGCCGAGAGTCTGCGCCGGGAGGGGGTTTTTGTGGAGCTGAACTGCGCCGCTATCCCGGAGGCGCACATTGAGGCGGAGCTCTTCGGCTACCGGCACGGCGCACAACCCGGGGGTCCGCCTGAACAGCGCGGCACTCTGGAGCGCGCTGACGGGGGAACGCTGTTCCTGGACGAAGTGGGCGATATGAGCCTGAAAACCCAGGCCAAGGTGCTCTCTGCGCTGGACGACCAGCAATTTACGCCGGTGGGCGGAACGCAGACGCTGCGCGTAGACGTGCGCCTGATCGCATCAACGAATAAGGATCTTGAAGAAGAGATTGCAAAAGGTAACTTTCGCGAAGATCTCTTCTACCGGCTTAATGTTGTGCCGTTTTTTGTGCCTCCGCTGAGGGAGCGCAAGCAGGATATTCCGCTGCTGGCGCGCGAGTTTCTGGCCGAATTTGGCCGCCAGTACGGACGGCCGCGCATGGAAATCAGCGACGAGGCACTGGAGACGCTGGCCCAATATCACTGGCCGGGCAACGTGCGCGAATTGAAGAACGTGATTGAGCGGGTGATGATTCTCAATCCCCGCGTGCTGCGCATCGAGCGCAAGCATCTGCCGCCGCTGACGCATAAGGCCGGCACGCGATCGACGGAGGAATTTTCAACGCTGCAGCAGGCGCGCGATGCGTACGAGCGAGAATACATTCTAAAAAAGATTGAAGATGCTCACAGTAACATTAGCCACGCGGCGGAGTTATTAGGTTTGGAGCGCAGCCATCTTTATAGGAAGATGAAGGCGCTGGGCATCAGCGTGCGCGAGTAGCAACTGTAAATTGGTGCATCCCGCGGCGAGTCTTATTGGGCCTGATCTGAAAGACGCGTCTTCCCAGTTTTTGTCGCTGCTTGCGGTGTTGCGTCCTGCCCGAGCAATGACTGCAAATCGGAGACCAGCAACTGAACCGATCCGCTGAAGCTGGCGTCGCGATGCTTCTTAAAGAAAGCGGGGTCGACCTGCTCTACAAAGCCCCATAGCGCCACATGCGTTTTCGCATCCGAAATACCAAGCCTGATCTGAGGTAAAGACCCCGGCGAATCGACAAAGCGAATGGCAAACACGAGATCCGCGTCCTGGGGGTCCAAGACTAATTGGAATCGGCCCCACGCTTGCATTTGTGCAAAAAATTCGCTGTATGCCCGCTCCGGACCTCCGCTGTAGGCGGATGGGAAGTCGGTTACATCTCCGAGCTCATAGGATATAAACGCGCGCTTGCCATTGAGCAGCGGTGTGGGTACAGGAGCTGCGAGATTGTTGATGCCTTTCGCGGCTGAACTTTTTTGCTGGGCGCAGATCGGCATCATGCAGCAAAGCAGCAATGCGCCCATCACGGCAGATTTCTTCAGAATCGGAAACATATCCCTCCAATTGCGAGATGCCCCTGGTTGCCAGTGAGAGGTGATCTGAGGAGCGTCGCAAACTTCTCAGCTTCATTATCAACCCAGACGAAACCTTCATCCGCCTCAACGCATCCATCATTATTGTGTATTCTTGAAGCAGGGGTTCTTGGTTGACAGGATTGCAGGCACAAATCCGCGGAGATGGCCGTCGCAAGCCAGGCGCTTTGCCGGCGGCGACGGTGGTGTGCCTCTTTCTGATGGCGCTGCTGGCCGTGGTGCAGGTGGCGCATTTGCATACGCTGGAGAGCGATGCCGACCACTGCCCGCTTTGCATCGTGATGCACTCGGCGGCGCCTGTCGCGGTTGCGGCTCCCGCAGTTGTGCTGGTGAAGATCGAGGCCCATGCGCCGGTATATGAGGCGCGCGCAGTGGTTCGCCACTGGAATCCCAAGCTTTTCACACGCCCTCCTCCGGCCGGCTAAGGCATCCTTCCGATTTTTTCGATTTCAGCCTGAGTTCCGTTGATCCTAGCCGTTCTTTTGGCTGGCGATGATTCGGCGCATCTGAACAGGCTGGCCCGCCAAAGCGGAACGATGCCTCCCAATGCGCAGAGGATGCCGCTGCCTTTCGAGTCGCGGCCTGCTTTCCAATTTCTTTCAGCCATTTTCTGGAGACTATATGCCATTCAATCGAGGTACAATCTGTCGCATCTTCCCCATTCTCATTCTGGGTTTCACAGCGCTTGCCGCATCGGGCCAAAGCGGTAACGCAGGCGCAGTGCGCGGAACCGTCGCCGATCCCACGGGCGCAGTGATTCCCGGCGCCACGGTTCACCTGACCAACGAGGTGAGCGGATTCGATCAGACTACGTCCACCGACGCACTGGGCCAGTTCGTTTTTTCCAACGTGCCCTTCAACCCCTACAGGATCAGCGTTTCGGCCAAGGGCTTTTCCCGGCTGAGCCAGAGTGTGGAGATTCGCTCAGTGAGTGGGAATCAACCTCAAGCTGGTTCTACAGATCGCTACCGCCGCCACTACCGTTACGGTGGAGTCCAGCGGCGACCTGGTTGAAACCGACCCCACCTTCCACACCGACGTGGACCGCGACTTGTTTATCAAGGTGCCGCTGGAGAGCCAGTCCTCCTCTCTCAGCTCCCTGGTCACACTCACCACTCCCGGCGTGGCGGCCGACTCGAACGGCCTCTTTCACGGCCTTGGCGACCACGCATCCAATTCGTTTTCTGTGGACGGGCAGTCGATTACCGACCAGCAGAGCAAGGTCTTCTCCAACCAGATTACCCTCCGACTCGATTCAATCCATCGAGGTCATCAGCGGCGCTCCGCCGGCCGAATACGGAGGAAAAACCAGCCTGGTGATTGTGGCGACGACGCGCTCCGGGCAAGGCGTTACCAAGCCCACGGGCAGCGTCAGCACGTCTTACGGCTCCTTCGGCTCTGCAACTGGCGGCTTCGATCTGGCTTATGGCGGCAAGAACTGGGGAAATTTTATCGAGGCCGACGGCCTGAATACCGGCCGCTTTCTCGATCCCCCGGAGTTCACGGTCTTTCATGACAAGGGCAACGAGCAGAACGTCTTCGATCGCGTGGACTATAGCCATCACGCAGGCCGATTCGATTCATCTGGATCTGAATTACAGCCGTTCATGGTTCCAGACGCCTAACTCCTACGACAACCTGAACGTGCAGAATGTGCTGTACCCGGATAGCACAGGTATCGGCGGCGGTTCAAGCGCGAGTCCCAGCTTTGGCAACGTGGGCAACGCCGACCAGCGTTCCAAGATCGATACCATCAATATCTCGCCCACTTATACACGGGTCATTGGCGATTACTCGGTTTTCAACCTGGGCGCATTTGTCCGCAGGGACGCCTATAACTACTATCCCAGCGGCAATCCATTGGCCGACCTAGGGCCCGCCAACCTGCAAACTTCTTCGATCTCCCAGTACCGCACCTTGACCAATTCCGCGATCCACTCTGACTTCTCATACGTCAAGGGAGTCAATAACATCAAGATAGGCGCGCAATACGGGCAAACCTTCCTGAATGAGAACGACAATCTTGGGGTGGTGGACCCGACTTATAACTCGCCATGCGTCGATGTGGATGGCAACTCCTTGCCGGGTTATTCCGGCCCGTCGGATTGCCATGATATTGTGTCGTTCCCGAATCCCAATTACCTTTCGGTCCTGGCGCCCTATGACCTTACTCGCGGCGGGAGTCTTGGATAACTACTGCCGGCCACACCGACATCAAGGAGTTGGCTTTGTACGTCGAAGACCAGATCAAAGCCGGAAACTGGCTCTTCAACCTGGGCCTGCGCGAGGACGTTTACAACGGACTGACAGATGCCAACCAGACGGAGCCGCGCATGGGCATTGCCTATAACGTGAAGCCTTCAGCTACCGTGCTGCGCATCTCCTATGCGCGAACGCTGGAAACGCCGTTCAACGAGAACCTGGTGCTCTCAAGCACTGGATGCTCGAATGCCGTATTGGCTCCGCTGCTTCTCTGCTCTCCCGGAGTTTCCGGAGTTCTGCATCCCGGCTACCGCAACGAGTTTCATGCCGGATTCCAGCAGGCGCTCGGCAGGTGGGCTGTTTTTAGCGGCGAGTATATCTGGAAGTACACGCACAACGCTTTTGACTTCAGCGTACTGGGCAACACGCCCATTACCTTCCCCATCGACTGGCATAACTCGAAGATTCCTGGCTATGCGGTCAATTTTGAGGTTCCGGAAATCCACCACTTCAGCGCCTATGTGGTCGGGTCCTCGGTGGCCGCCCGCTTCTTCCCGCCGCAGGTGGCCGGAGCTGGAGCTACCGTTGGCCAGACCGGACTGCCCTTCCGCATCGACCACGATGAAAAGCTCAACGAAACCACTCACCTTCAATACACAATTCCCGGCAGCAAGTTTTACAGCGGCATCTGGGGCGGCTTCAATTGGCGCTTCGACTCGGGCCTTACAGCCGGCTCCGTGCCTTGCTACAACACGCTTGCCAACGATCCCAACAGCGCATGCGATCCAACGTCCACCACGCTCGGCGGGCAGCCGGCAGTTATCCTGAGTGGATTGACCGCCGACGAACAATTCCAGGCTGGACTCATGTGCAACGGTGTCGCGGCCACTCCCGGAAATCCGTTGCCAGCGGTGTGCCTGGCTTCACAGTATTCCTCCAAACTGGTCGATATTCCCGCGCCCGGCAAAGGCGACAACGACCACGACCCGCCGCGCATTCAGCACCGCGATCTCTTTGACGCTACCGTCGGCAAAGACAATATCTTCCGCGCCAATCGCTACAAGATGAACCTTGACCTGACGGCCATCAATATTACGAACAAGTATGCTTTGTATAACTTTCTGTCGACGTTCAGCGGAACGCACTATGTAACTCCGCGGGCTCTGACGGCGAAGATTACTTTGAATTTTTAGGCGACCGGGCAAGGGGCAGGCTACTGCGGCTTGCTCCTTTGCTACCTGGCAATCGAGAGCCGATTTCGGTGGTGGCGCAGATCGAACCTGTGAAGTTGGAACCCCTCAGGGCCGACCTCCTGTGTATCTTCAAGGAGCCTGAGATTATGCGTGGTATAAGATGACGGAACGCGCACAGATCGGTGCTCAGCCGTCGGAGCCTGTCGTCACTCGCGCTCCAAAACCGCGCGGCACGGTAATTTGGTTGCAGGGCATCACGCTTGCATGGATGCTGGCGGAGTTTGGTATCTCTGCATATGCTGCTGTTACTGCTCGCAGCCCGGCGCTGCTGGCTTTCGGTTCCGACAGCCTTGTGGAACTACTGTCCGCTGCCGTTGTTCTTTTGCAGTGGATTCCCAAGATGACTATCCCGGAACGAAGGGCAAGCCGTACTGCCGGAGTTCTGCTCTTTGTGCTCGCCCTTGTGGTTGCTGCGATTGCCATGGGGGCATTGTCTCTGCGGGTGCGACCCGAGACGAGTGGTGTTGGTATGGGAATCACCATCGCAGCGCTGGTTGCAATGCCTGTTCTGGCTTCATTGAAGCGGCGTGAGGCTCGCCGCAGCAAGAATGCAGCCCTGGCAGCCGATGCGGTGCAATCTGCTGCTTGCGCCTACATTGCATTCATCACGTTGGCTGGCCTCGCGATAAATGCGGCATTCCATATCGCATGGTTCGATTCGATTGCCGCCTTGGCGATTGTACCTATCCTCATAAAAGAGGGCAGATCGGCTTGGCAAGGGCATGCTTGCGGATGCTGCTGAGACCCTGACTTTCAAACTAACGGCGCCACAATCCTCGCCTACTAAAGCTTTTGCACAGCGCTGAGATAGGACGCATAGACCGATTCGTCGAAGCAGGCGAAGATTACTTTTTCAATCTTATCGTTTTTGCTCAGTTCCTCGACTGTTTCGCGCAGTGCGATGTTCACGGCCGAATTAACGGGGAAACGATAGACGCCGCAACTGATGGCTGGAAAGGCCAGGGTGCGCAGGCCGTGAGCGTTTGCAATCGCAAAACAGGAACGATAGCAACTGGCTAGCAATTCCGGCTCGCCGTTCTCTCCGCCGCTCCAGACCGGGCCAACTGTGTGAATAATATTTTTGGCGGGAAGGCGATAGGCATCTGTGAGTTTTGCCTGGCCGGTGGCGCAACCGCCGAGCACGCTGCACTCGGCAACAAGCTCAGGGCCGGCGGCGCGATGGATTGCACCATCCACGCCTCCTCCGCCAAGCAGCGAGGTATTGGCGGCATTGACGATGGCATCGACGGCTAAAGTGGTGATATCTGTTTTAAGGATTTCGATTTTTTCGATCATAGGCTCTTTACCGCCCCGGTTTTCGCTGTCCTAGGATGCTAACTCCGCTGCCGCCTCTCCGCAAGCGGGACTAAGGACGAGACTCGAACCGGAGGGGTGAGCGGCTCAAGGCGGGAGTTTTCGACGGGAGGCGCACCGCCGCAAGGCTATGAATCCAAGTTGATTATGAACGGCTTTTGAGAAGCGAAGTCGCGCCGGCGAAACTTTCCGCTTCCTTCCGCGTCGCGATCTCTGTCATACTTGATGGTGTCCACCAGTTCCGGCCAATCCCAACAATCAAATAGCGAGGTTGCACCGATGTCGGCAAAGTATGTCTTTGTGACGGGCGGAGTTGTGTCCAGTTTAGGCAAGGGTCTGGCGGCGGCCTCGATCGGCTGCCTGCTTGAAAGCCGCGGCTTGCGCGTGAACCTGATGAAGTTCGACCCCTACCTGAACGTCGATCCGGGAACCATGTCGCCGTTTCAGCACGGCGAGGTTTTTGTCACCGACGACGGCGCGGAGACCGACCTGGACCTGGGCCACTACGAGCGCTTTACTCATGCGCCGCTCTCGCGCGACAACAACCTGACCACGGGGCGCATTTACGAGCAGATCATTTTGAAGGAACGGCGCGGCGACTACCTGGGCAAGACGGTGCAGGTGATTCCGCATGTGACCAATGAAATCAAGAACGCGATGCGCAAGGTTTCCGCGAACGGCGCGGACGTGACGATCATCGAGATTGGCGGCACGGTGGGCGATATCGAGTCGCTGCCGTTTCTTGAGGCCATCCGCCAGATGCGGCAGGAACTGGGCCGCGAAAATACGGTTTTTGTGCATTTGACGCTGGTGCCGTGGATTGCGGCGGCGCAGGAGCTGAAGACCAAGCCGACGCAGCACTCGGTGAAGGAGTTGCTCTCGATCGGGATTCAGGCCGATATGCTGATGTGCCGCTCAGAACGCGCATTGAGCCGCGAGATCAAGCAGAAGATTGCGGCCTTCTGCAACGTGGAAGAGCGCGCCGTGATCGGGGCCAGGACTGTGCCTTCGATCTACGAAGTGCCGCTCTGACTTTGCCCAGGAGGGCGTGGATGAGCTGATTCTGAAATATCTGCACAAGGAAGCGCCGGAGGCCGATCTTACCAGGTGGAAGGATTTGGTGGATCGCTGCTACCACCCCAACGACGAGGTTCACATCGCCATCGTGGGCAAGTATGTGGAGTATGAGGACAGTTATAAGTCGCTGAAGGAAGCACTGACTCATGGGGCGGTCTCGCAAAACCTGAAACTCAAAGTAACCTGGATCGAGGCCGAGGGGCTGGAATCGAAGACTCCCGAAGATAGGAGTTATGAGTCGCAGTTAGAAGGATTCGACGGGATTCTGGTGCCGGGCGGCTTTGGCAAGCGCGGCATTGAGGGGATGCTGAATGCGATTCGTTATGCGAGGGAGAAGCAGGTGCCCTATTTTGGGATATGTTTGGGGATGCAGACGGCTTGCATCGAGTTTGCGCGCAATGTTTGCGGACTGAAGGACGCCAATTCAAGCGAGTTCGACCCGGCCAGCCAGCACCGCATTATTTATAAACTGCGCGAACTGCTGGGCGTGGAAGAGATGGGCGGGACGATGCGGCTGGGCGCGTGGACCTGCATTCTGCAGCCGGATTCGCTGGCGGCGAAGGCTTATGGGGAGCGACGGAGATCAGCGAGCGGCACCGGCATCGCTACGAATTTAATCGCGAATACGAAGCGCTGATGACCGGCGGCGGGCTGCGGCTGAGCGGGACTACTCCCGATTCAACTTACGTGGAGATTATTGAACTGCCCGACCATCCGTTCTTTCTGGGTTGCCAGTTTCATCCGGAGTTCAAATCGAAACCACTGGAGCCGCATCCGCTGTTCCGGGAGTTTGTTGCGGCGAGTTATAAGAATCGGCAGGAACGAACGCACGCGGAAGCTTCGCACGCGGAGCGGGTTATTCGGTAGCCTGACGATAGCCGTATTGGGTTTAGACGGCTATCGGAGCGTGTAATTCGATCTTTATCGTGGGAAGCTGGAGTAGGGTGTTGTGAATGAGGCAGTGGTGCACGGCTTGGTCGATGCCTTGCTTGTCGGCTTCGCTCAGAGACAGCGGGATCTGCACCTCGATTTTGAAATTGTCCAGGCGCGCGGGCGGGCCGGCTTTTTCCGCGGTTACCCGCACCTCAACTCCCTCGCGGGGCAGGCCCTTCTTACGGAGATATGCGGAGGCGTAAAAGGCCGCACAGGAGCCCAGGGAAGCCAGAAAAAGCTCGGGCGGGGTCATGCCTTCGTCGTGGCCGCCGTTTTCTGCCGGTTGGTCGCTGACCACGGTGTGGTTCCGTGCGCCAATCTCAAACTTCACGTCGTCAAGTAGTTTTACGTTCACTTCCATCTTCGTTTCCCTTCTGCGTTTACGAACCGAGTATCTGAGGCTGGGCCCTATCTTGCAGGCACAGAATACGCTCAATGGGATTTCGGAACTGTGATGTGTGAACGTGCACGTGGGCTGTCGGACAGGTATCTCGCGGTAGGACAGAGCTTCAGAAAATCCCGGAGTGGACAAGGTTTGCTTTGGAAATTTCTTGCCAAGCGACGGGCTATCCCGGGCGACTAGTGCCGCGACCGCGTAGTTTCGTGGTATCCCAGGTCCTGAGGAGCGAGGGACCTGGGGCACCCAGGTTTATCGGTTCGAATGCGAAATCACGAAGTCGCGATCCCTGGGGCCAAAGAAGCCGCTACAATCAGATTCGTGAGCAACTCCTTTGAAATCGGGCCGGTGCAGGTGGGCGGGGGACGGCTTTTCCTCATCGCCGGGCCTTGTGTGATCGAGTCGGATGCACATGCGCGGAAGATGGCCGAGGCAATTCAGCGAATTACGGCGGACCTCGGCGTCCCTTTCATCTTCAAGGCCAGCTACGACAAGGCCAACCGCACCAGCGTGAAGAGTTTTCGCGGACCGGGGCTTAAAGAGGGGTTGCGGATTCTGGGGCGGCTGGCCAAAGAGACTGGGCTGCCGGTGCTGACCGATGTGCACGAACCAGGGCACTGCGAGATGGTGGCTGAGGCCGTGGATGTGCTGCAGATTCCGGCGTTTCTGTGCAGGCAGACAGACCTGCTAGTGGCCGCGGGCAAGACCGGGCGGGCGGTGAACATCAAAAAAGGGCAGTTTGTGGCGCCGTGGGATATGGAGCATCCGTTGGAGAAGGTGCGTTCGACGGGCAATGAGCGGGTTTTTCTTACCGAGCGAGGGGCGAGCTTCGGCTACAACAACCTGGTGGTGGATTATCGGTCACTCGGGGTGATGAGGGGGCTGGCCCCGGTGGTCTTTGACGCGACGCACTCGGTGCAGCAGCCCTCGGCGGCGGATGGAGTGAGCGGCGGGCAACCGGAGTTTATTCCTCTGCTGGCGCGGGCGGCTGTGGCGGCGGGAATCGACGGACTGTTTCTTGAAGTGCACGACGATCCAGCGAATGCGAAGTCCGACGGAGCGAATGCGCTGGATTTGAAGCTGCTGAAACCGCTGCTGGAGAGGCTGCTGGCGATTCAGGCGGCGGCGAGTACCGTGACCGCGTAGATATGCGGTCTCCCAGGTCTCAAAATCGAGATCTCCACCCCACGGACGAAGGCCTGTTCGTGGGGACCCCGGACCTGGGGCAACCAAGTTTGTGGACGCGATCACAAAACCACCAAGTCAAGGCACTAGTTTGGGGACTCAAGTGAATCAACCTCGATTGGAAGGCATCAAGGCGTGCGTCTTCGATGCATACGGTACGCTTTTCGATCATACTTCCGCGGCGTTTCGTTATAGGGAGAAGCTGGGGGAGAAACGTGAGCCATTCACCCGGCTGTGGAGAGAGAAGCAACTCCAATACACCTGGTTGCGCAGCATTCAAAATCGGCACGAAGATTTCTGGCGGATTACGGGCGATGCTTTAGATTTTGCGATGGAGGCGTTTGGGCTGACCGACGCTACGCTACGCAAAAATCTAATGAACACCTATCTCGCGCTGGACGCGTTCCCTGAAGTGGCGGAGATGCTGAGCCGTCTGAGAACGATGGGGTTCAAGACCGCAATTCTGTCGAACGGGACGCCCGAAATGCTTCGCGCAGCCGTGGTGAACGCGCATCTTGAAGATCTGCTCGATGCGGTGCTTTCGATTGAGCAAGCGGGCGTTTACAAGCCGCATGCGAGCGTTTACCAACTGGCCTGCGATCATCTCTCCACGGACCGTAGAGAAATTTTGTTTTTGTCGTCCAATGCCTGGGATGCTTATGCGGCTTCGGCGTTCGGCATGCGGGTGGTCTGGTGCAACCGCTATGGTCAGAATCGGGAACGGTTGCCGGGGAGACCTGACCATGAAATCAGAACCCTGGCCGAGTTACCGGAGCTAATTGCGCCTCATCCCAGTTCGAATCCTGCGATGGCATAGACCAGCGCATCGTTGTTTTCGATCGCTTCTCCGCGGCGCATGCGCCAGAGTAAGCGGTGACGGATGAACCCGAAATCTGAAGCGCAACGCACGGCTTCTGGATTTGCCGGGAGAAGGTCCCAATACCAGGTGGGCGATTGTGGAACTTCATTCTTCTTGCCTGCGGCAGTGGAATTTTCAAGACGTGTGGCGATCAGTTTGCGGGCTGCGGCTTCCGAGGTTGCCACGCAGGGCCCGAGATAGTGCGCCGATATTCCGGGTCGCGTGAGTAGATAGCCTTCCTCCGTAGCAGTGCAGCCGCCAGAGGTGCTGAGCGATTCCAGGAGCGTTTTACGGTCTGCTCCGAAGGCTTGCTGGTCCAGAGAGAATAGGCCGCTGGGTATGCGCTGGTCGTGCGAGGGGGCTTGGACTGCATCTTCGCCGGAACTGGAGGGTTCTCGCGCGGCGGCCCGTTGCACAGCATCGAGCCCCCATCGTTCGACTGTGCCTTCCACGATGAAGCCGAGACTCTCATAGAGCGGGCGGCCCTCATCCGTCGCATCGAGTTTCAGGGTGCGAACGCCATTTCGTTCCGCGCTCGAGATCGCATCTTCCATCAGGCGCCTGGCCAGCCCTTGCCTCCGATATTCCGCCCGGGTAAGGACCATGCCAATCCATGCCAGCCGCTCGCCGTAGGACATTAGACTCGTTGTCGCAACGATTTTGCCGGCATCCTCGATCAAGCGGCAGCCTTCAGGGGAGAGTTGCAGGATACGGAGCCAGTCGTCCGGGGTCTGGTTCCAGTTTGCCGCGGCCGAGAGATCCATGACGGAGGAAACGTCGCCCGGCTTCATTGTTCTCACTACGCTCAGCACCGGCAGGCTCCCAATTGAGTCCTAAATGATCTTGATTCGCTCTGTTAGCATTTTCGTATGTTTTTGACGGTTTTTCGCAAAACCTTTTGCGCGGGGTTGATTGCCTGCGCCGCGCTGCTCGCTGGCTTTGGCTTCATTTGTTCCGGTGCCGGGGCGCAGGTTACGGCTTCTGCTGCGGGTTCCGCTCAGGATCGGGCTCGGATAGAGGCGGTTCTGAATGGGCTGAACCGCGGGCGCCAGATTGGCCAGGTAGCGATTGCGCCGGACGGTAAGCAGCTGGCGTGGATTGAGCATGACGGCGGAGGGATGGAGATCAGGGTGGCCCCGCTGGGCGATCTGAAAAAAAGCCAGCGGGTGACCGCGGCAGCCAAGCCGGAGGAGCACTGCCGCGAGGGGGAGATGGTCTGGTCGCCGGATGCACAGGTGCTGGCTTTCTTTTCCGATTGTGCGAAGCCGGGCGCGCAGTCTGATTTGTATCTTTCGCGGGTGGACGGGCAGCCTGCGCGGCGGCTGACTGAGCTGAAGGGGTACGTAGAAGCGCCGGATTTTTCGCCTGACGGAAAGAGTGTGGCCTTCCTTTATGTAGAGGGTGCGACGCGGCCGGCAGGGGCGGTGGCGGCGATGAAGCCGCCCTCCGGGGTGATCGGTGAGGACGGGGTGGAGATACAGCGGGTTGCCGTGGTGCAAGTGGCGGCTGGCGAGGGAAAACAGGAGCCAGTTGCGCCGGTGCTGGCGACGCCGGGCAATCTGCACGTTTATGAGTTCGACTGGCGGCCGGACTCGAAGGGGCTCGCTTTTGTGGCCGCCGATCCGCCAGGAGAAAACAACTGGTGGGTTGCGAAGCTGTATACGCAGGCGCTGGACGGCGAGCCCAAAGCGATTCTTGCGCCGGCCGAGGTTGCGGGTCCGCTGCATGGATTGCAGATCGCGGTGCCGCGGTGGTCGCCGGACGGGAAGGCGATTGCGTTTATCGGCGGTTTGATGAGCGACCAGGGCTCGACGGGCGGCGATGTGTGGATTATCTCAGCGACGGGTGGTCAGCCGGTTGACCTGACTCCGCAGCGACCTACTACGCCGGCCTGGATCGAGTGGGACGACGACAGCCATCTATTTGTGAGCGAGCTGGCCGGTGGGAACTGCCAACTGGTGCGCATGAAGCTGCAAGGAGACAGGGTCAGCGAAAGCGTCGCGACCAGCTTTGGCAGCCCCATCTTCAGCCTTCCAGCCAGCGTGGGCGACAGGCGGATGGAGTTGAGCCTTTCCTCCACCTCTGACCATTCTCTTTTCGTGTTCCAGGTCAACTCCTACAGCACAGCGCCGGAGATCTTTTTGGCCAGGGCCGTAGCATCCGCCGGCAGCCGATCGGCAGATTGGGCCTCCTTCGCCCAAATCTCCCACTTCAACGATGGAGTGGAACCTGCGTGGGGCAAGACAGTTTCGCTTGAGTTGGAAGAGCGATGCAGTTCAGCGTGCAGGGCTGGCTGATGCTGCCCGTGGGCTACGATCCGCCAAAAGAAGTATCCGCTGATCGTGGAGGTGCACGGGGGGCCGGCTTCGGCGGCGGTTGTCGCATTGGGACTCGGGCTGCGGGCTGAGCGCCGCGGCATTCTCCGCGCTGGGCTACTTTGTGTTGCAGCCCAATCCTCGCGGAAGCTTTGGGCAGGGCGAGGCGTTTACCCAGGCCAATCGCAAGGACTTCGGCTACGGGGATTTGCGGGATATTCTGGCCGGGGTGGATACGGTGTTGGCTCAATACCCGGTGGACCCGAAGCGCGTGGGTCTTACCGGCTGGAGCTACGGCGGATTCATGACCATGTTTGCCGTGACCCAGACCCAGCGGTTCAAGGCGGCGGTGGCGGGCGCGGGAATCTCCGACTGGCTGAGCTACTACGGAGAGAACTCGATCGACCAGTGGATGACTGCCATACTTTGGCGCTTCGGTCTACGACGATCCGGCGGTTTACGCGAAGAGCTCGGCTATCAACTATATCAAGCAGGCCAGGACGCCCACGCTGGTGGTGGTGGGCGACCGGGACGGCGAGTGCCCGGCGCCGCAATCCTACGAGTTCTGGCATGCGTTGCGGGACCGGCACGTGCCCACGCAGCTTGTTGTTTATCCTAACGAAGGGCATGTGTTTGTCGATCCGGCCCACTGGCGCGACGTGATGGAGCGCGCAGTGGAGTGGTTCGAGCAATATATGCCTCCCGGAGAGTGAGACAGAAGCTGCTCGCCATCCGGGGCCGGCGGCGTCTATGGCAAGTGGGGCGTGGGGTTTCGCGGCAGAGGTCTTCCCGGCCATTCTGCCGGGGAAGGCCCCGTCCTGATACACTTTTTACCTAGGGATTCATTGAAAGCGTGATTCGCCAGCCGGCCGCATGGCCGGTGCTGGGGATATCGCTAAACAGACGATTTTTCAGACGTATTTCGGAGAGACCGTTTCGCGGATCGAAGAGGCGGGACGGGGAGGATTCATGCGGCGGTTTTTGACGCTTGTTTGTTTGTTATGCCTGGCCATTCCGGCGGGAATCTCGGTTTCCGGCTGCGCACGCAACCCGGGCGCGAACTATTGCAATGGCCAGGGTTACGGGTTAAAGATCACCGACGTAGCCAAAATCACGATGCAGCCGCAGTCATTTGGCATTTCGCTGGCCTACGGGCAGACGCAGCAGGTCAGCGCGCCCCAGGCCCAGACGTGCCAGGGCAACTCGGCCGCTGTGCTCGGTTACGCCTATGGCACCACCAACAACCAATTGGTGGATATTTCGCCCACGGGCAACCTATGCGCCGGCACATGGAACCGGAACACCGGCGGCGGCATCGCCAACTACACCATCTGCAGCTTCCCCGATCCGCTGCCCTCGACCGGTGGCCTGCCCTACGGGATTGCGTACATCACGGCCTCGGCTAGTGCAGTGACCTCGAACCCGGTGACAGTGTACGTGCATCCGCAGGTGACCTCTGTCAGTCTGGTCACTGAGCCCGCAGCGGGAAACGCGCAGCAATGCTTTTCGCAAAACACCGTTGCGACACTGGACGCGCAGGCATGCTTGTGGAAAGCGATAATAAGCAGTATTTGCTCTGCGCGCCGCCATCGGTCACCAGTTCCGCAACTCCCAATCTTGCCTGCCCCTTGCCCTACCTGAACGGAGTGAGCGGTCCAAAGGTGCCGTTGTCCTCAATTCCCGACTGCTCGGGTGCAATCGGCAATCTCAACTATTCGATCGGCAACACGTCGATTGCCTCGCTCAATACTGAGACCAACGTGATCACCGCGGCGCAGCCGGGCACCACCGTGATTACCGCTTCTATTGCCGGCGGGAGTTCATCGGCCGGTTACTTCTCCACCTGCCCGCCCAAGTCGATCAACGTTACCCTGGCGAACGGCGAAACGAGCGGCACAATTACCCAGGGCGTGACCCAGAACCTGACCACCACCGATCCTCGACACCAATAACAACCCCATCACCGGCCTGACGCTGGATTACCAGTCCACCGACCCGATCGACATAACCGCGGGAGCCGGCGGAGGCATCACCACCAGCTTTCCCGGCATCGCTTCGGTGTATGCCATCTGCCAGCCGACCACTTGCAATCCGGCTCCGAACAATCTGTTCGGTTTATACGGCACCGGCCTCTCCATTTCTTCCAACCCGGTGCACATCACCGTACCCGGCACCGCCAGCGACTACCTCTGGTTTGCGGCTCCCGGCCAGTCTCAGTACGTCATTCCTGTCGAGTTGCTGAGCGGCTCGGTGGGCTCAACGGTGCGCCTGCCTTATGTGCCCAACTCGATGCAGATGGACCGCCTGGGCACCAATATTTACTTCGGCTCACAACACGAGCTGATGGTCTACAGCACCGGCAGCAACTCGGTTACCAAGCAGGACACCGGCGCGCCGGGCGTGGTGCTGGCGGTGGCCCCAAACAACTCGGAACTGCTGATCAACGACCAGGTGCGCCAGGTCTTCTACCTGTATTCCCCGACCGCCGGCATCTTTGCGGCTTTTGGCGGTGTTGGCAACGCCGCCGCCTGGACTCCCGACGCGAAGACGCTTTACATCACAGACAGCGCGGCGCTGGGCAGCCCCCACTCCGACAAGCTGTACGTCTACAACGTGAACACCGGCTGGTCCACCTATCCTCTGGCTGCCTCGGGTTCGGGCACATCGAATCCGCTTGGTGCGCAGAATCTGGCCATTACCATCCCCAGCGTGGGCGCGTTTCTCAGCGGCTCTCCCACTGTGGCTCACACCTGGTGCCCCACAGGTACGGTTGGCAACGCAGCGAGCCTGCTCTACTATCCGCAGTCGGCGCCGGACAATTCAGTGGATGTGGCCACCGATGTTCTGGCTGCGACCACCGACGGCAACCACATACTGGGCGCGTCGCTCTCCGGCGTTAACATCACACTGTCCGACATCGGAGTTACCATCCCATCCTTCAATTGCCTCGACTCGGATCCGCTCGAGTCCGCTGGCAGGCGATCTATTCTCGCCGCTGTTGCTTGCAACCACGTTGCCCCCGCCGTTGACGGTCACAGCCAACGCCGCGGCCGTCAACCGGTGGTGCCATCGCCTAACTCCAACCTGGCCTTCATCACCTACAATCCGGCCACTAACACCAATACTCCCTCACTGCCCTACTATGTGCCGGGTTCCGGAGTGAATTATGTAACGCTCGGCGGAAGTTCGGCTTCGGCGATCACGGCTCCCCTAGTAGGCGCATTCAGTCCCGACAGCACATACTTCTTTGTTTCCACGGCGGGCGACAACATGATCCACTACATTAGCATTCCGCCGGTCCTCAGCCCGGCAACGCCGCCTGTCGACACACAGCAGATCAGCCCCAACCTGCCGTCTTGCACGCCCCTTTCCGCCGGCGGAGATGATCTGGGCTGCATTTATTCAGGTCCTAACCCTGGCACCGCCGTCGTTCCCGCCACGGGCATCGAGGTCAAGCCGAGGTCCACGACATAGGCTTGCTTGCTACCTTCAAAAAAGGCCGGCTCTGCGCCGGCCTTTTTTTGTGCAGGATTTAGAGCAGTTCTCCTGATGGAATGGAGTGAGCGTGGACCGGGGGGTCCATGCTACAGCCGGCCAGGAGGCCGGCGCTACCAATTCTTGCCAGGACCGGTAATCTTCAAACCAGCGGAGAACCACTCTATGCTTATTGGCGAAGTGCTCCACGCTGGCGAGGTCAACTGCCTGCGAGCAGTGCGGAAATCCGCGTGATTGACCAGCCACTCCAGCGCGATAGAATCAAACCATGATCAAAGGGATCTCCTTTCTTCGACCTGCCGGAAGCGCCGCGGCCTATGACCGGCTGGCTAGCTTTCTTTCGTCGCTGGGATTTGCTCCCGGCAAGGGATGGAATGAGGAGAACAGTCGAGGCGCGGCATTTCTGGCTCCGCTGGGCAACCTGGAAATTGTCGATGGCCAATTTCCATCCGTTGCCGATGTGATGGTGGAAGTAACTGAATCTCGATGCGGTCCACCAGGCCGCGGAAAGCTGGCTGCGCGCGCAAGGCGGCGAGGCCGCCGTTGCGCGACTCTCACCTATCACTGAAACCCACTGGAAGTCTCGCATCTTTACCGTCGAGCCGGAGCCGGGCTTTGCGTTTTCCTTCTGGGCGTGGACCGATCCGCTGCGCGGCAAGCCGGTGGCTGTCGAGGGCGATCTCTGCGCGGACGGAATGCGCTTTGCGATTGTGGTGGCGCGCTGGAATGCGGTGATTACCGAGCGGCTGCTGGAGGGTGCGCTGGATGCGTTGCTGCGTAGCGGCGCAAAGCGGGCTGAGATTGAGGTGGTGCGCGTTCCCGGGGCCTGGGAGATTCCGGCCGCGGCGCGCACTGTCGCGGAGCTGGGCAAGGTGGACGCAATTGTGGCGCTTGGCTGCCTGCTGCGCGGGGAAACTGCGCACTACGAGGCCATCTACAACGAAGTAGCGCGGGGCATTGGCCAGTCGCAGCAGGAGACCGGCATTCCGCACAGCTTTGGCGTGCTTACCTGCGAGACCCTGGAGCAGGCGCTCGATCGGGCCGGCATCAAGGGCGGGAACAAGGGATTTGAGGCTGCCATAGCGGCTATCGAGATGGTGAGCCTGCGCCGCAAACTCCAGAATGGCGGGACGGCTTGACCGCCGGACCGCGACGCAAGTCGCGTGAACTGGCGATGCAGATGCTCTACCAGGCGGACATCGGCAAGCAGTCCGCCGGCCAGGTGCGCGCCACCTTCTGGAAGGCCGGCGACGAGGTCGGGCCCGAGGTGCGCGGCTTTGCCGAGGAACTCTTCCAGGCGGCTACGGATCAGCAGGAAAAAATCGACGAGCTGATTGTGGCCAACTCCAAGCACTGGCGGCTGGAGCGCATGCCCGCCGTGGACCGCAACCTGCTGCGCATGGCCGTGGGCGAGATGCTGGGCTTCAAGGGTACGCCGTTTCCCATCGTCATCAACGAGGCTCTGGAAATCGGCCGCCGCTACTGCGCGCCTGAGTCCATCAACTTCCTGAACGGAATGCTGGACACGATTGCGCGCGGGCTGATTGGCAAATAGATCGTGCTATCCCAGGTCTGAAAATCCAAACACTTGAGCTACGCTCAGTGCAGGCTCTGGGGCACCCGGCTGATTGGAAAATGGATTATTGCTATCCCAGGTCTGAAAATCCAGACCTGGGCACCCGCACCCGGCATTTATGTACGAGAAGATTGCCAAGCATAATTCCTGAGTCTTAAAATTGCCGTTCGTGAGGCGCTTACGCCTTGCTATCGTGCACCTGAGGGCATATGTCTCTCGACACACCCGCGCTGGTCAAACCCTTTCGCTTACTGGGGAAGTCACTGAAGGCAGATTCTGCGAACCCTTCTCCGGAGCAAGTTCATCAGATCCGCACGCGAGCCAGAAGACTTGAGAGTTTGATGGGCGCGCTTCAGCTTAATGAGCGGCGGGGCGGCAAGCGTCTCTCAAAGGCGGTGGCAACCATTTGCAGCCGCGCCGGCAAAGTCCGCGACATGGACGTGCTGCTGGAGTTTGCCGCGACTCTTTCAGGCTGCGATGACGAGCAATGCCTGTTGCAGCTACTCGCACATCTGAGAGCGCAGCGCGACAAATCTGTTCGTAAATTTCATTCGATGATTGAGGAAACTCGAAAGCAGACCAGCCAGGATCTGAAGCAATTTGAGCATTATCTTCAGAAACACTCTGACAACGCAGCATGGCACGATTCGAAACAGCAGGCCTGGGAGGCAGAGACCGCGGAGAATGCACGGGAGAGTGTGCGCATTTTTTTGGACTGGCCAAAGCTGAGCGAAAAAAACCTGCATCCCTTTCGCTTGCAAGTAAAGCAAATGATCAACTTGCTGGTTTTGTTGGAAGCGCCGAAGAAGCGGCTGTTTCATCGCCTCGACGTGACAAAGGACGCAATCGGCGAATGGCACGACTGGACGATCCTGGCGGCGATTGCGTCCAAGGTACTCAATCATCAGTCATGCCCGATGCGAAAAGACATTGATGCCACGGTGAAGCGGAAGCTCGCTCAGGCGGTTGCCGTCGCCACTCTATTGAGGAAGCAAATATCTTCGTCGAATGAAGTTGAGAGGTGATTGATGAAGTCAAGCATGGCGCTGCGGTCTGGCGTTCATCCGCATCTGCGTGGAAAGTAATCTGTCCGCTCGATCGCCGCACGGTGCAACCATGCAACGAACTTAATCTTTGCACGCCAGTTTCCGACCGATGCGCCGTGCCCGCTCCCGTACTCGTGGCGACAACGCGTGATGCGGTTCTCCTGCCGCCAAGCCAATCCACAAACTGCTTACCGGTTTTGCGCCGAGACTAATAGATGCCAGGCGCAGAGCCCTCGCCGCTCCAGTAGCAAATGGAATCAAAAAGCCTGGCATTCCGGCCGCAGCCACGAGAACCGATTTGCGCGGTAGCGGTTTGCTCCGCAGACGAGGGCCGTTTTGCCCCCACGGCCAATAGGTATAGCAGATCAGCCGCTCAAGGAATTTTCTGAAGAGAGCGGTCACGTTGTAATAATTCACTGAGCTGCCCAGCACCAGCGCATCTGCAGCCTCGATCTCTAACAGCATCGGCTCCAGATCGTCTTTTTGAGGGCATTTTCCGCGCTCCGGGCCCGGCGTCTGCACGCACTCCCGGCAGTTGGCGCAATACGCCAGGTGTTGGTCTGACAGGTAGATGGTGTGCGTTTCCGCTCCCTTTTCCCTTGCACCCGCCAGAATGGCTTCCACGGCGCTATCGGTCGTACCGCCTTTGCGGTAGCTGCCTACAATCGCTACTACTTTCCTGCTCATATAAAACCCCGCGCCTGCTCCAGTTCCCGATTTCTGAAATTCCAAACGCACTCACTTCTTCAAAATTTGCTGATGCGTTAAATTGTCATTGATTACATAGAGGAGATTCTTTTCGCTCCCGGCAGCCAATACGTACAGCCTGCCCCGCGTTGGATCGACGCCGATGCTTCCGGGGTTCGCGCCCGGTGCGAGGGGAAACGTGGTAACGAGAGCGCCGCTGGAGGATTCGCGCACCTCGATGCACGACTTGGCGGAATTGCTGAGGTAGAGATGGTGGAGCGCGTGATTGACTGCTACTCCACTCGGAGAATAGTCCAGGGAGACCTTAACGGCGATCACTTCAGGGTCGGGCTTTCCGTCGATGATCTCAAAAGTATTGCCGGCTATCGCATACAGCTTGTTTGAAACCGGATCGACGGACTCTACGACACCGAAGGCATTCGTTGTAACCTCAAAGGTCTTTGGATCTACCCTTCTTGAGGCTCCGGAGGGGCCTATGTATAGCATGCCCGTTGCGGGATTGACGACTGCCGGCCCCATGACACCGCCGGAAAAAATGGGGCCGTGAATGAGAGTGAACCTATCCGCGTCAAAGGCGAAGACGGGATCGCTGCTTTCTCCGCACTGTGTGATCACCCACGCCCGGCGCGCCTTTTCGTCGATGGCCGTCGAAATGGGGCAGCCGTCGCTGGTGGGAACGGTTGCGACTTCAAGGTTATCGCTGCCGGTGCGGACGATTGCGGTTCCACCGTAGACGGTCGCGGCCCAATAATTGCCGGTCTTGCTGTCGACGCTGGCTCCGCTCCCGGCGCCGGCGATTCCTCCCTTGAACGTGGCTCCGTTGAGGACAAAAACCTTCTGGCTCTTAGAGGCTCCGCCGCTTACATAAATTCTGTTCAGCGAGGGATTGACAGCAACGCCGCCGCAAACGCTCGGTGGCATGGGCACCGTGGCCAGAACCTTTTGGGCCATGGACTGGGTTGCAAAGGGAACGATGAATAATGAAGCAGCCACGCAGGTTCGGATTAGGCCGCCCTTGAAGATCTCTTTCACTTTCATCTTGCGCTTCCTCCTTCGATCAACCCGCGCAACCGCTCAGCAACCGTCTAAGTTGAGCCGCAATGCCATTCAGCTTTGATGGAATACAGGAATACTCTTCGAGCCGCGCTACGTCAAGCCTTCCGGGATGATTGGAAGGCTTGACGTAGCGGATTTTGCCGCCTGCGCGGGCCGGGGAGGCTACTTCGCGGGCTTAGCGTGAGCGGCGGGTTTGTTGTGCGCGGGTTTGTGGCTCATGACCTTCTGCGCCGCATGTGGCTTCACCACGGTCTCATCCACCGGGGTAGTTCCGGTCACATCGGTGGCGAAGTCGGCTCCTGAGGGCACCAGGTAGTCTTGAGCTGCCGGGCTATCCGTGGGACCGGTAGCGACGCTGACGCGCGTGGCGTCAATGCCCTTCTCCGTCACCAGGTACTGCTTGGCGTTGACGGCGCGCTGGGCGGCCAGGTCCGCAGTATGCTTTTGTCCCTTCTTTGGGCTCTTTTCCCTGGCTGTAGCCTCGCCCACGACAACAACCTTGGCATCCGACTGCTTCTGGAGGTCAAGCGTGACTTCGTCAAGGCAAGCTTTGGCATCGTTGTCCACCCGCGTGGGATGGAGCCTGTTCTTCTGGAAGCGGAGAGGGCATAGCGCCTGGGTATGGGGAATCGGCGCCACATAGGGCGTCACAATAGTTACTATTGTGTTCGCGGCCGCGTTACCATCCTTGTCGTCTTTCACGTTACAGGTGATTCCCACTGCGCCGGTGGGTGCGCCCGATGAGTTGAACTCCGCCGTGGCGCCGCTGCCGCTCACGCTGCCGGCCGACACCGAGTAGCTGTAAGTAAGCGGACGGTTCTGCGGGCTGACCGCGGCTGCGGTAATGGTGCAGGTGTCGCCGGGCTTGATGGTGGCGGGGTTGGCGGTGCAACTGATGGTGGGCGGCTCGAAGGGCTTGACTGTGAAGATGGCCGAACATTCTGTTGTCTCCCAGGGCTTTTGGCCTTCTTTGCCTGGCTTGCCTTCCTTCACTGTGCCCTTCACTGTATAGGTTCCCGCGGTCAGCGAATCGGTGGCTACCGTGGCCGTGGTTTCGCTGCCCTTTACGCCGCTGCCGGACCAGGAGTAAACCGCTTGCAGTTTCGAATCAAGGTTAGCGACCGTTGAGGTCACCGTGATTGCGTCGCCGGGGTAGACCGTAACCGGGTTGGGCGCGCATGCCATCGTCACCGGAACCGGCGGCAAGATGGAACCGAAGTGGAATACAACGCCGCCGCTCAGGCGCGTGATAATGAACGTGCTGACGCCACCGTAATCGGGCACGAAGGGTATGTTGGCATACTGAAAATCCGCCTGGACCATGCGTATGGCCAAATGATGGTGCAGCCACGGCGTGTTGTAGTCCAGCCCGCCGCCGGCTGTCGCAGCCCAGCCCCAGGTGTCGGGCTGAAAGAGGCTGCCAACTCGCTCGCCGCCAAATAAGGCGTGGACAAACGGCGTGAAATTGCCGGCGGGGTAGCGGAGAATCAAGCCACCAGATCCATTGGCGAAATCGTCGTTTGAATTATCCGCACTGTTGTCGGAGCCGGGGGGCCAATTCTGGGATTGATCGTGCCAGTCGCCCTCGAATTGCAGGCCCACATACTTATTGAAATAGCGGGTAACGCTGGCCACGCCGCCGTAGACGATGTTCTGGTAGGGATACCCTTGCACCGTACCATTCGGCGACAGGTAACTGTAACCTACAAAAATGTCCCACTTGGACGGTAGAGCGCTCGTCGCGTTCTTCTCGGCCGACTCGGCCTTGACCTGAGTTCTCAGGGCAGCGGGCTCTAATGTAAGGATCGCCAAGGCAATAATCAAACACAGAGACTTTAATCCTAGGGACTTCATGCGCACGTCCTCCAAAGACAAGCAAGCTGAAGGAGCAGAAGATCCATGCAGCTTTCTGAAATTATCAAGAGAATTTAATTAAGGATACATTCATTAGGGGCCAATTGGTTGTGATTGAGAGATAAGTTCTGACTAATTTCTATTTATGGCCGTAACTCAGCGGCGATTCCAGATTGATTACCAATGGCACATGGCAGGTAACTAAGTTACAAGATTGCCCTGATTGGTTACTCTTTCCCGCCGATGCAGGCCACGCGTTGCGCTCGACGGATCCAATCATCCCCATCCTGCTATCCTTAAGGGGTGACTCAAAGTTTAAAAGCCCGTGGATTGTTTGCCATGGTTCTGTTGCTGGCCGTGGCTATTATCGCCTGCCACAAAGAAGAACAGGCAGTGGTGGGGGTAGCCCAGAATGCGGTCAACGCGGAGCATAAGGCTGAAGCCGCCGCCCAGGCCTCGGCCACCTTGCGCGACCGGCAACGGGCCGAGCTGTCCCGTATTCCGCTGCCCACAAAGAGTTTATATGTGGATGTGCATGAGCCCGGCGCATGGATCAATCCATTTCTGTCTGTCGATGCCGCCACGCTGAACCTGCGCGTAACCTTGGCCGACGCCAATCCCAGTAACGTGGGGCAGGGAACCCTGCTGCGTCCTGTAGCGGCGCGCCGCCAGGAGATGCAGTTGCGCCCAAGTGACCTGGCTGAAGCCATCACCGCGCTGCCTCCTGGCGCCTGGCGCTATGGCCGCGTAATCGCCGTGGCGGAGTCGCCGCTGGCCAATAGCAAGGATCGCCCCAAGGTGCGCCAAAACGTTGAAGCCGCCATCCAATTGCTTAACGATTTGGGCATTGTGGTGGAAGAGTGGCCCGCGCGCTGACGCGGGACAGTCAGGTCAAAGGCGGTCAAGGCTGGAAGTTTGGCGCTTTTTGACTTGAATGAGCGCGTCGGCCGGCAATTTTCTTTTCGCCCGCCGGAAAAAGACGGGACATTACGCGGAGTAATTTGCTGTATTGTATTGAGGAGGAGCAGGTTACCGGCTTCGCCGGAAAGACTTTGCAACTTCGGTGCGCATGCAGCGTCCAATGCGCAGATGTTACAGTGGAAATTCGCCTCGGGCCGCGGCACGCGAGGGTGGTTTTGAGGCATTTGCGCGTAGCCGGAATGCAACCGGACAGAGGACTGCGGCATACCGGAAGCTATTTGTACGTTCAAACATTCTTCAGGTTGAACAAAAGGAGTCTTGATCATGGCAGAAGAAAACAAGGCATACGGCCTAGCATGGTTTTTGGCCGGGTTGGGCGTGGGCGCACTGGTGGGGATTCTATATGCTCCCAAGAGCGGCCGTGAGACCCGTGAGAGCCTGGCAAACGGCGCCCGCGAGGGAACGGAGTATCTGCGCAACCGCGGCCAGCAGGTCGCCGAGCAGGTGAGCGTCCTGGTGGACAAGGGCAAGGAGCAGGTGGGCGAGTATGTGGATCGCGGGCGCGAAGTGGTAGATCGCGGACGGGCGCAGTGGGAAGAATTTGTGGAGCGGGGTAAGAACCTGGTTACCGACCAGACCACACGCGTGAGCGCGGCCGTGGAAGCGGGACGCCAGGCCTACAAAGCGAACACTGACGAGCCGGCATAAAGCTGAGCAGTCGTTTTTCCCAGTGTGCAATTCGATCCGGCATCTGGGTGCCCGATCATTTGTACCCGAGCTCAAGCGCGCGAGTGGCTGATTGCGCCGCGCGCCGGCTCAGGACTGAGCGCTTCCTCCTGTCCCGGAGGCGCGATGCAAACGTTGTTTTTTCTTGAAGTTCGCTGTTGAGTTGCGCGAGAAGACTTCCATGCCAAATATAGACAATCAGACACTGATGATTGCAATTGTCGCCGTCACTGCGCTGGCGGTGCTGTTTCAGGCAATTGTTCTGCTGGCTATCTTTTTCTCCGTGCGCAAGGCTGCCCGCTCTTTCAAGGAACAGGTTGAAGAACTGCGCACCGCGGTGATGCCCGTCGTCAGCAACACGCGAGAGCTGATCACCCGCGTGACTCCCTTTGTGGAATCGACGGTTTACGACGTGGCTGCAATGGCGCACGATCTGCGCGAGCAAACCGCACAGGTGGAAATCACGACGAAAGATATTCTTGCGCGCCTGCGCAAACAGAGCAGCCGCGTGGATGCGATGATGTCAAGCGTTCTGGATGCCGTGGATCGCGCGGGAACCTTTTTGACCGATGCCGTGGGCAAGCCTGCGCGTCAGCTTAAGGGGGTTTTGGCCTCCGTCAAGGCAGTCGTTGAATCGCTGCGCTCCACCGATGCGGCGTTCCGGCAACCTCCGCCACCTCCTCCTGAAGATTTTGGAGATTTGCGCTCTCCCATGGATGAGGATCCGTTTATTTAAGCGATCCATCCACCGCCTATAGCATCTGCGCCCGGGTAAACAGCGATCTCATTTAGCTGAAGCGGTCTTCTTTCGCGAGAATACTTTACCCCAATTCGCGATGACCCGCGTTTGAAACTACCACTGCAGCGAAACGTTGAGGTCGAGTTGCGATAATTCAAGCCCGATCTGTGCGTCGCGAAAGGTTTTTGGGCGGTAACCGCTGTTGTCATCTTTATGTAACCGTTAAAAAAGCGAATTTAGCGGGGCAAGAGCGTCAGAGCCTGCGAAAATCGCCTCCTTAGGGAACGCCGTGGTTAGCCAATCCGTTAGAACATTGTGCAGGCGCAAAACCAGAATGGAGGATAATGCGGAATCGTTGGTGGCATTCGAGTGTAGTAACAGTCCTGTCGGCCAGTTGCCTGTTTGCAGAGACACCGGCGCGCGTGCAAAACTTTTCTCTTCGCGATACTGCCGGCCTGATTGTGCCGCATGTGAAGGCGGAAGCAGTGACATTTAAGGGACGCAAATGCGTTCGGGTGACCATGGAGGGGGATGACCACGAAGGCCTCGCGCTGCTGCCGGAAACCAACTTCCAGGATGGCGCGATCGAGGCGGATATCGCTCTGAGAACCACAGAGCCGCCGGGCATCAGGTACCCCGGCTTTGTCGGAATTGCCTTCCGCGTCAGGCCTGATGCGTCTCACTATGAGTTGTTCTACGTAAGGCCGGGAAATTCGGCGGCCTCGGACCAGTCGATGCGGAATCATACAGTTCAGTACGTTTCCGCGCCGGACTTTGGATGGTATCGCCTGCGCCGGGAATGGCCATGGGTTTATGAATCCCACGCGGACCGGGTGAAGGAGAGCTGGACGAAGATGCGGATTGAGGTGACCGGCCGCACCGCGAGACTTTATCTAAACGGGTCGGCAAAGCCTAGCCTCGTGGTGGATGGTTTGAAGGGCGAAGATTTGCACGGGGCCGTCGGGCTATGGAGCTTCACGGATGAGGAGGCGTACTTTTCCAACGTGCGGATTACGCCGGCCGTGCCGCAGAAGCTGAACAACGGATCCGAAGTTGCAGGCTCCTGGGAGTTGCGCTATTCAAACGACGTAAGCGGAATGGACGCACAAATGGATTTACACCGCGATGGGGACAAGGTGACCGGAACATGGTCCGGCCCATTAGGTGAGGGCCGCGCGATAACTGGCACTTGGCGCGATGGATACGTGGAGCTCTCGTTTGCCGGTGAATGGCCAAGTGGAAACCGTAAAGGAGCTCCGGGGCAGGTTAATGTGCTCCTGGCCGGCTGGATTGACGGCGATTCCGGCAAAGGACGAATGCGCGTGGAAGGACGTTCCGATGGCACATGGGCAGCACAGCGGATGAAGTAAGCATGCACATCGCAGTCAAGTTGATGACGGTTGCTAGAGTACTTCTTTGTTGTTGAGTCGTTTAATTTCCGAATTGAAGTAACCACCAGAAACGGCGGGAGATTACTACACGATCCATCCGCCGCCAACTACCTCGTTGCGAACATAAAAAACTGCGGACTGGCCGGGGGTGACGGCGCGCTGGGGTTCGTCGAATGTGGCGGACACCTCGTCTGGTCCGGCCGGTATGAGCAAAGCCCAGGCTGGCTCGTGGCGATGGCGAATCTTGATCTGCACGCGCATGGGTGCGGTGAGAGCGGGAATGCTGATCCAGTTGAGGCGGCGGGCGCACAAAGTGCGCGTGGCGAGTTCGTCGTCGGCGCCCACTGTGACGCGGTGAGTGGCCGGATCAATATTGAGAACGTAAAGCGGCGAGGGTGAGCTGACGCCCAGTCCCTTGCGCTGGCCCACGGTGAAGTTGGAGATGCCTTCGTGGCGGCCCAGGACCTCGCCGCTCGAAGCTACCAGCTCGCCGGCGGTCTCAGGAACCTGCTCGCCCTGTTCTTCAAGATAGGCGGTGATGAACTGCTTGTAGTCGCCGCCGGGAATGAAGCAGATCTCCTGCGAGTCGGGCTTTTCTGCCAGTGCTAAACCGTGGCGGCGGGCGGCTTCTCGGACTTCGGGCTTGGTGAGGCGACCGAGAGGAAAAAGCGTGTGTGCCAATTGCTCCTGGGTGAGGCCGAAGAGAAAGTAAGTCTGGTCCTTGGCCAGGTCGGCGGGGCGCTTCAGAATCCAACGGCCGCGTGCAGGATCATACTCGTTTACCGCGTAGTGGCCGGTGGCGATGCGGTCCGCGCCGATGGAGCGTGCTGTCTGGAGCAACTGGTCGAACTTCAGGTGGTTGTTGCATAGCGAGCAGGGGATGGGCGTGCGGCCGGCCAGGTACTCGCTAACAAAAGGGCGCACGACATCGCGCTCGAAGCGCTCTTCCTGGTTGACGACGTAGTAGGGAATGCCGAGATGCTCGGCGACGCGGCGGGCATCGTAAACGTCGTCAAGAGAACAGCAGCGGCCAGCCTTGGGTGCATCCGGAATGCCGTGCTTGCCGGCCAGGCGCGTCTGGTCCCAAAGCTGTAGCGTCAGGCCGACCACTGCGTGCTCTCCGTGGGCGAGCAGGGCCGCAACCGTCGAGGAGTCTACCCCTCCGGACATCGCTACGGCGATGGTTGTTGAATGTCGCATACGATTCAGTGTTTCACGAGTCGAAGTATTCCGATTGACAGAAGAAAGAGCCCAAATCCGACGTAGAATATAAGGCCAACAAACCTCGGCATGGAGGTTGCCCGACCATATCTTCCCGGCAAGAAGTGCCTTTTAGAAAATAATCCATAGTACGTGAACATTGTTCCCATTGCTACGGCCCATATGCCACCGACAATTCGAGTTTGATGGAGAAACATACCGTTCCCTATCCCAGCGTTCCGGCGGCTACGGGTGAAAGTGCTCGCAGGTGTTCTACGGCTTCAGGAACGACCTGCAAAATATGGTCAATGTCCGCGTCGGTTGCGGTCTTCAGCAGGCTGAAGCGGAGGCTGGCTCGGGCGCGGGTTTTGTTCAGGCCCATGGCCATCAGTACGTGGCTGGGCTCGGTGGCTCCGGAGTGACAGGCTGAGCCGCCGGAGACGGATACGCCCTTCAGGTCCAGCGCGATAACCAGTGCTTCGCCTTCCAACTGGTCGAACCAAATGTTCGTCGTGTTGGCTACGCGGGGAACGGGATTCGTCGACTCCCAGGTCCGAAGATCCGGACCTGGGCCACCCGGAGTTTGTGGAAGAAACGCGCCGTTGACGCCGGTGCCGGGGATGCGGAGAATCTCAGCTTCAAGACGGTCGCGCAGGGCTGCAAGGCGGGGGATGGTTCCATCTTCGAGCGAGTGCATGGCGAGCTCCGCTGCCTTGGCCAGGCCTACGATGCCGGGTACGTTCTCAGTGCCCGCGCGCTGACGGCGCTCGTGGCTGCCGCCTACCAATAGCGGTTCGATTGGAGTTCCACGGCGAACGAACATTGCGCCTGTGCCCTTGGGTCCGTGCATTTTGTGAGCGCTGATGGAGCAGAGATGGCATCCGAACCGGCGCACGTCAAGCTCGACCTTACCCGCGCCCTGCACGGCATCAATATGGAAGAATGCGCCGGCCTCGGCGGCGATCTTGCCGATCTTTTCTACGGGCTGCAAGACGCCGGTCTCGTTGTTGGCCAGCATTACGCTGATCAGACGAGTCTCAGGGCGAAGGGCGCGCTTAATATCTACAGGGTCAATCAGGCCGCTGGGCTGGGGCGCGATGAAGGTTACAACAACGCCGCGATCGGCGATGCGCTGAGCGGCCTGCAGAATTGCCGAGTGCTCAATGGAGGTGGTGATGAAGTGATCGCCGGGGCGCAGCAGGCCGAAGATGGCTGTGTTGTCGCCTTCAGTGCCGCCGGAGTTGAAGACTACTTCGGCGGCGTGGCAGTTGAAGAATACGGCTAGGGTCTCGCGGGCACGATTTACGGCAGCGCGCGCCTGCTGCCCGTCGAGGTGGATTGAGGAGGCGTTGCCAAAGTGCTCCATCCAATACGGACGCATGGCCTCCACCACCTCAGGTAGCAGAGGCGTGGTAGCGTTAGCGTCAGCATAAACTCGGCGCAAGAGACATTTCTCCTTGTATAGATTGTACGGGCAGCCGGGATTTCGCGCTGATTCCTTTCACTGAACGGCTGATTCGATTGGTTATGTAGCCAAAAATTCAAGCCGATCTGGTACATTTCACTCATGCGGCAGAGGCCGCAGGAGGAGAAAACTCATGCACAAATTTGCTCGTAGTGGAAGCCGCATTCTGGGCTGTTGCTTACTGGCAGCGGCATCCTCGCTGGCGCTCTCCCAGGCAGCAGCGCCGGCCAAGCCCGCAGTCGGCACACCAATTCCCCCCGCACAGATTTACGGAAAATTGCTCACTAACCTGGAGAAGGAGTTTGTGGATGCGGCCGAGGCCATGCCGGAGAGCAAGTACGATTTTGCGCCTGCGGCGACGCTGGGCGAGTTCAAAGGCGTGCGCACCTTCGGTGAGCAGCTGAAGCACGTTGCGGATGCAAACAACTACTTCTTCCACGATCCCACCAAGCCGATGGTAGATAATCGCGCCGACATCGACAAGCTCAAGACCAAGGCGGAGATTCTGAAGGCGCTGAAGGATTCGTTTGCCCTGGCGCACGCCTATGTGGACTCGATTACGCCTGAGAACGCATTTGTACAAACCGCGAACGGAACCCGCGCCGGCATGGCTTCCCTTGGACTTGCTCACTTGATGGACCACTACGGCCAGTTGGTTGAGTATCTGCGGATGAACGGCATCGTTCCTCCGGCAAGCCGCAAGAATTGATTTGCGGGTCACCCCGGCGAGCGCTTCGGGTAGCCGAACAAGCCCATCGGCTACCCGGCTGCGCATGCAAGTAATTGGTGTGTAAGCCGGGATATTTGGGGAGGACGAACCGATTGTTCAAAAATGAACATCAGGGTGGTATGGTAGAAAGCTATACAATTTATCAAGAAGTGGAAATCACCCTAAAGCGATGAAAGAATGGTTCTTAGTCGCCAATTGCGGATTGACGCCGCATTAATTGCTGATATATCGTGGCAACTGGCTCCATCGGACAGGATGCGGAGTTGAACCGAAGATGGATGAAAGCACGTGCTTTCACCCGCAAGTCTGCAACTACTTTTGGAAGGGCCTGATTTGCCCAGGCTGGAGTACGGGAAAGTAATCTCGCTCTGGTGAGGATGGCTGGACGATGCGTACTAGCGCACATTGGTGTTTTCGAGCGGAGCGCAGTTCGATGGTGGCAACTCTGCCGGGTGCGCACAGTGAATCGAATTGGTTTGCCGTTTATACGGCATCTCGCCACGAGAAGCGCGTAGCCCAGCACCTGACCCAGAGAGAGATCGAGTATTATCTCCCGCTCTATCGCTCAGCCCGCAAGTGGAGCGATGGGTCAAAGGTTACGCTGGAGCTGCCGCTCTTTCCCGGTTATCTTTTTGTTCACATCAAGCGGAGCGAACGCGCGCGGGTATTGAATGTGCCAGGCGCCCTGGCCGTGGTAGGAGGATCGGGGCGCGAGCCTGTTCCGCTGCCGGAGGGAACCATCGACGCTCTGCGCGCCGGGCTTCACCTTCGTGCCGCCGAGCCGTACCCGTTGCTGACAGTGGGACAGCGAGCCCGCATTCGATCAGGCGCACTGGCGGGAATGGAAGGCGTTGTAGTGCGGAAGAAGAACGGCTTTCGCGTGGTGCTTACGCTGGAACACATCATGCAGAGCATCGCGGTGGAAGTGGCAGCTGACGATCTTGAGCCGATATCAGCCGGGGTTTCGGCCTGCGCCTGAATCTCAAGATTCCGATTCACACTTCACGCAGCTGAAAAGAACTCCTGAGCAGAAAATACCTACGCAAAAAATGTAGACCCATCGGAGGATCAGAGGATGGATCTGCATTTTTTTGCATAGGATCGATCGGACTGAATCGATGCGACTGAACTCGCCCGGCTCATTCTTTGTAAATGGCAGCTCCGGCAATCGCACCAAGGACAACTTCGACCAATGCGCCGGCGGTTGTGTAGGCACACAGGCGACGCGAAAACAGGCCGGCGACCCACATGAAGCTGAGATTGGGAATCAGCACACCAACAATCCAGACGGCTACGCCTGCGCAGATCGCGGTTTGCACTCCGGCGCCGAAGCGAGGCCGGATGCCGGCGTAAATCCAGATCATCACGATTCCACTGACAATTCCAAGCAGGCTAAACCATATCCACATGCTTGACGAGAAGTCACCGTGGTCAAGCGCAGTCATACCGGCATTCCATTTGTGCGCCAGCACTACGCCATCTACGAGGAAACCCAGGATATCTGAAACGATCCCGGCAACAATACCCCCAATTATTACGCGACCCAAGTTGATTTTTCCCATACATTCTCCTTCTCTGTTTCGTTGAGGTGGACGATTGGAAAAACAGCTGCCCTTGAGCAACTGCTGAGGAATTCGGTAAGTATACGTAGGCTATAGGCGAGGGGCAAGAATTTTTTTGCGTAACTTGAAGGTGCGCTTTTGGTGATTGAGGGGGCAGGATCAGCGATTTGATATGGGCTTTGCGGGATATCGAGTCATAGCCATGTTGATGAACAAGGGACGCTTACCTGAGTTATCCACCCGAATCTGCGATTACGGTCAGCTATAATTCGGGAACCCATGGTCCTTACTTCCGGCTCAAAACTCGGCCCTTATGTTATCCAATCGCCTTTGGGTGCGGGCGGCATGGGCGAAGTGTATCGGGCGAGGGATTCACGCTTGGATCGCGACGTTGCGCTGAAGGTCCTTCTGACGGAGATTGCGGGCGATACCGACCGGCGGGCGCGGTTTGAGCGCGAGGCCAAAACGGTCGCGGCCCTGAGCCATCCGAATATCGTGGCGCTGTATGAAGTGGGCCACGCCGACGGCGTGGAGTACACGGTCAGCGAATTGGTAGACGGCGAACTGTTGCGGGAGAAGATGCAGCAAGGCGCCATGCCGGTGCGGCAGGTGGTGGAGTTGGCAACGCAGATTGCCGATGGAATGGCGGCGGCGCACGCGGCCGGAATTGTGCATCGCGACCTGAAGCCGGAGAACGTGATGGTGACCCGCGACGGGCGGGTAAAGATCCTGGATTTTGGGCTGGCTCGCATTATGCGGTCGTCGCCCGTGGGCGGTTCAGGGAGCGGTTCTTCGGCGGAAACCATCGCTAACGCACCAACAATTGCCAAGCCTGCAGCAGCGGAACATTTGACCAGCCCCGGCATGGTTCTGGGGACGGTGGCGTACATGAGCCCCGAGCAGGCGCGGGGACAGGAGGCGGGATACCACTCCGACCAGTTTTCGTTTGGCCTGATTGTGTATGAGATGCTGAGCGGCAAGCAGGCATTCGCGCGCGATTCGGCCGTGGAAACCATGGCGGCCATTGTTCGCGAAGAGCCTGAGCCGCTGGAGGGCAAGATCCCGGTGCCGCTGAAGTGGCTGGTGGATCGCTGCCTGGAGAAGGACCCCACGCGGCGTTTTGATTCGTCGCGGGATTTGTATCACGAACTGCGGACCCTGCGCGATCATTTCTCTGAGGCGTTTTCGAGCGGCGTGCAGGCGGTGACGCCGGAGGTTGTGCAGGCCGGCGCGAAACGGCACGGATTCAGCGTCGGCGTGACCGTTGCGCTGGCGGTGCTGGCGGCGGTGCTGGCGGGCGCATGCGCATGGCGGCTGCACCCGGTGGGCGTACAACTTGCAAAATATAGGTACACGCCGTTCGCGGTGAATGCCAGAAGTTCCTTGTGGTCGCGTGACGGGAAAATGGCTGTTTACTCAGGCGATGTGGGCGACGATCAGGATCTTTTTCTGCGCAGGCTGGATTCACCGACGCCACAGCAGTTGACCAGCGCTCCCGGCACCGTTCGACCCCTGGGCTGGTCGCCGGACTCGTCCCATATTTATTATTTGCAAACAAAACCCGGCGGCGAGGCGAACAAGGTGCTTTCAATCGCTTCAGTGGGAGGTGAGCCGGACGTGATCTGGACGCTGCCGCCCATGGTGATGGGTTTTGTGGCTGTTTCCCCGGATGGCAAAGCGGGAGCAATTTATTGCACAGATTCTGAGAGCCCCTGCGACCTGGAAATCTCCGATCCGATCGGCTCGCCGCTGCGCCGCTACCCGGATTCGCATGTGTTTGCGCACGCCGTTTTCAATGATCCGCAGTTGAAGTTTTCACCAGACGGCAGGAAGCTGCTGCTCATCCGCGCTGGCGATTCCGGAGCTGAAGAGGCGTGGCTACTGCCGTGGCCGGCCGGTAAAGGAACTCCGCGGCAGATCCTGAAAAAATTGCCGCACGATATGGGCACACCGCCGTTCGACTGGATGCCGGACAGCCGGCACATTATCGCAGCGACCGGCATGGGCCTGGAAGGAACACGGCATCTGTACCTGGCCGATACGAAGTCCGATCGTATGCAGGAGATTACGCAGGGGACCAGCGTAGAGGATTCTCCGTCGGTTTCTCCCGATGGGTCCTCGATTCTGTACACCGAAGGCCGTTTTGACTTTGACATTGTGTCTATGTCGCTTGCGGATGGAACAACGAAGGGCCTGATTGTGACACCGCGAGGGGAGAGCATGCCGGCATGGGCCGCCAAAGGAGATTCGTTGGTTTGCGTGTCCAACCGGCTGGGCACGGAAGATATCTGGCTGCACACAAGCGACGGACAGGATCGCCCGTTGGTGACCAGGGCAAGTTTTGCGCAGGATCCACCCAAGTGGATTTATGCCCCGGTACTTTCACCGGACGGCACGCGGGTCATTTTTGTCAGTGTGGAAATGAGCGGCGGCGGGCGGCTTTGGGAGGCGTCAGTGGCTGGAGGCGCACCAGTTCGCCTGGTGGATGCTTCTGAAAAGGCGATCAAACAGTTCACTGGAGATTGGTCGCCCGATGGCAAGCAATTCGCGTTCCTGGCAGTTGAGGCTGATGGCAAGGACAGCCTGAGAATCGTGCGGACCACTGGAGGGGCAGCTTCACGGAAAGTGCAGGAGGGGGTTTACGGCGTTATTTCCTGGACGCCAGACGGCAAATGGATTGCATATCCCGACGATAAATCCAGCTGGCATCTGGTCTCTCCCGATGGGAAGCAACACCGCGACCTTGGGATCATCAAGACCGACAACCTGGGATTTTCAAAGGACGGTAAGACCGCATACGGAATTCGCCAGGACGGCGGCAAGTTCTACCTTTTTTCGCTTGGCGTTGAGACCGCGAAGGTGCGCGACATCAAGCAATTGGACGGCAGCTTGCAACCGCGGTCGCCTCTGAACCCGGCGATTCGATTTACGCTGGCGCCGGACGGCAAGAGCTTTGCGTATTCGATCGCCAAGCCGGAGAGCAGCATTTGGATGCTGCAAGGGTTTGACGGTAAGTAATCTGAATTCAAAAATATGGTGGAGGGCCAAGCGTTAACCGTAAGTAAGGTCTGTGCTCTGTCCGACCTCGATGATGTAGCCGTCAGGATCGCGGATGTAGCAGCGTATCTCGCCGTACTTGGGAATCGGCGCCGTGATGAACTCGGCCCCTCGACTCTTCCATAGTTCATAGCACGCTTGAATATCCGCAACGCGGAAATTCAAAAAGCTGTTGATGTGATTCGGGTCGGGGACGCTGAGCGTTACCGTCGGCTTATCCGGGGTCGGCCCGCCCCCAACGTTCAGAATCATCCAGATATTCGCAAGCTGAAGGTACCCGGGCGCGTTGCCGTCACCCAGGCTCAGAATGCGAGCGCCGAAGACCTTTTCGTAGTATCGAGCCGATCGCTCGATGTCGGCGACGGTCAGAAAATGTGCGACGCTGATTCCCTCCCGCGGGGGCATCTCATAGCTCTTCTGGTCGATTTGTACGCTGTTCATTGACGTCTCCTTTCGATGCAGTGCTCACTACAAATACAGTGTCCCGCGAGTTCCGGTTTCCACTGGAGGTCAGGGACGGTGATTGCAGTGCTTATAATCTCTCCAGTCAGTCGTTGACTTGATTAAGCCAGAAAGGCGGCGACGAATCTATTGGACGAACGTATCGCATTGATACCAAAATCTTGGTTAGACATTGCGATCAGAGAGGTGCACGCGGCTTGACGGGCAATTTCAACCTTGAGCGCTAGTAACGAACGTCTTGAGCGCAGCGATGGACCGCGGAAAATCTAGTTAGATATTGATAATAAACAGGATAAATATGGTGGAGGCGGCGGGAGTCGAACCCAAACGCGCTCAATGGAATCTGTAAGTTACAGATTCGACAATGGCCACGATGCTCGCAAAGATCAGCATGTCCGCATCGGTAGCACAAATTAGCACAAAACCCGGATCGGACCCGTGGGCAGGGTGGGAAACCCGCCCACGGCATCACATGGAGTGCGGCTCCCGCTCTCGGTGCGGCTTCCAGCTCCGCCCTGTGGGGCGCGGCCTCATGCTCATTTTCGCGCTCCCTCCGCCGATTCACCTCATTTCTTCGGTGACGGTGGAGGCGGTGTTGGCGGTGTCTTGGGAGGCACGTAGCCTTCTTTCAGCGGTTGACGCGGCGGCGCGGGCGGTGGATTCGTGGGCTTAGGCATGTACTCTCACTTCTTTGGCGGCGGTGGTGCTTGCGGCGGTGCTGACGGAACTGACTGTGTGGGCGGTGGTGGTGGGTTGCGTGGCGGCGTGTATCCCTTCTTCACGGTGTCCGGCTGATATGGACTCTGTGGTTTTTCTGGCATTACTTTCCTCCCTGCTTTGCTAGGTTTTCAAGAGCGAAAATGACCCATGCAACTACCCCCAAAAACAGGAATCCAACACACAGGTAATTGCACCAACTTGTGAGTGTGCCCCATCGGTCCCCGGCGACTTTCGCACCTGGATTGCTCAACTGCTCAGCGCCTTCTTCGATTCTCGCAAGACACGCCTTGTGACTGAATAGGAATGACAGAATCACAGCGAGTAGGCCAATCGTGAAACAGGACCACGAAATGCAAAGCCAAGGCAGACTGTAGGGTTGGGGCTTCGGTGCCACGTCTTTCAGAAATGCAACCGAAGCACCAAACACGGCGGCACCAAAAGCCAACACAGCTTGATCGAACGTTCGTGAACTTTCGCGGGCTGCATCCGTCAGTTTGTCCCGCTCCGCCATGTGTTGCGCGTGCTTTTGCTGCGCGTGTTCGTAGCCGTCATCTGCCATAGTGCGACTCACCGTCACGCCAATTTCAGCGCGATTTGTTCATCCAAAATCTCTCGCACAGTGAGCGGGATAATGACCGCGTGCTCCCGCCGGAAGAAACCGTCTATTTCTGTCAGTGAGTCCCGCGAAAAATCGAAGCCCACGAAAAAGCCCTTCTTGCGGCGGGTCCTCATCATGGCTGCCTCAAACTTGTCCACATCCGGGCGGCCCACGCGGTCCATTTGCTTTACCTGGATTGGATACCAGCTCATCCATGAAGTCCAGTTCCGGCGTGTGCTCACTGGCGCTTGGTGCGGCTCCAACAGGATAGATGCGCCCGTCAATCCCCATGTCTCCAACTTGCGTCTTGTTCGGGATTCCCCCAAGCGCGATGACGGCCCAATTCTCAAACTCGAATGGCGGAATCTTGCGGAGCTGCTCTTCCGTCCACGGCAGATCGCGGACCACGAAGCCCCGTCCAATCTGCCATAGCTTTTCGTTCTCAGGCAGTCTGCAAATGTCCCGTAGGCGCTTCGCCATCACGCGGCAAGCCGTGGGGGAAATATCAATGCCAATCCACTGGCGGCCCAAGATTCTGAGCAGCAACTAAGGCCGTCCCGCAACCGCAGAAGGCATCTAAGCACGATGTCATTTGGGTTAGTGCTTGCGCGGATGATTCGTTCTAGCAGCGGCAGCGGCTTTTGCGTCGGATATCCGAGCGATTCCTTCGCTTGAGAGTTGATCGGGTTGATGTCATCCCATACGCTCCCGACGGGCAAGCCCTTGGACTCATCCAAGTAGCGTCTTGAAGCGCGGGACCTTCCCGCCCGGAGGGATTGCAACCCGGCCCTCCAGGATGAATTGCTCCATTTTCTCTTGCGAGTATCGCCAGTACCCCTCAACCCCTAACACCGTGTAATGCGGATTGCCCTTGGACGGGGCCGCACCTCCCGGCGCACGCAAGTCTCCCCATTGGAACCGCCGCCCATGCTCATCTACTTGCGAGTAGTGAGAGTCGATGTACGATTGGTCAAGCGGGACGTACTGATGATTCCATGTGTAGTCTTCACTGCCTCCGCAGTAGAAGAGCAAAACGTCATGCAAGCGTCCGAAATGCTTGCTGCCTTGCTTAGCATCGTTGTGTGAGGTCTGGCGCTTCCACACGATTTCATTGATGAAGTTCTGCTCACCTAGAATCTGGTCAAGCATCACTTTGACGTAGTGGCTTGCGTGCCAATCGCAGTGGTAGTAAAAGCTGCCTGTCTTTTTCAGCACACGGGCCAGCTCCACGCAACGCGGGCGCATGAATTCGATGTATGCTTGCGTGGACTCATGGCGGTCATCGAAGGCCCGCGTCTCCCGCGTCTCGCCCCAAAACACCTCATAGTTGCGATTGGAATTGAACGGCGGGTCAATGTAGATGAGGTCCACGCAACCGTCCGGCAGCTTCTTGAGCTGCTCCAGGTTGTCCCCGCAATAGATCAGCACGGGTGTCCACGAGCGCGGACGGCTTGCCCGTTGGTCTGGCGGCAATTGGCATTTCCTTTATCACTGGATGAAATTGTAGCGGACCCGTGGGCCTCCGCGTGTAGTCGGGGCATCTACTTCCACCCGGACAGGCCCACGGGCGCGTCTATGGGGCGCTAGACGCCGGGCACGGAGGGTGCGTCTCGCGGCTTGATAATGTCTCCCACACCACGACGTATGCCCGGCCCAACGCGAACCAATCTAGTAAATATCGCCCGGTTTCCCACAAGCGTGCGGCGGTACGATTGGGAATCCGCACAGGGAGGGAACATGCCTACGAAGGAAGAGGCGTTGGCCGAGCGCACATATAAGCAAGAGGGCTTTGAGGTGGAGAAACGAGTCTTCTACACATTGCACGGTGAGGGAAAGTCACCTCAGCGAGACGAATTGCAGAATCACCGAAACAGCAAGGCGATTGGATTGCTCTTCAAGACACTTTTGGAGAAAGGGCTGCTGACGGAAGAGCAACTTGATGAGATTCTGTTAGACGTGACTTTTTAGCCGCTGCCAACCTTGCGGCAAACAGGAGGGCACGATGGTGTATCGGTGTTGGACGGTGAACTGCAAAACAGACGGGTGTGGCGTGTGCCTCACGCTTCATGTGATCGGGCCGGACGAGAAATTCAAGCACGCGCTCCTGCCTCCGATTGTGCCCTTCACTGTGACTTGTTGCGATTGCAAGAAGGCCCACTCTTACGATGCCTCAGACGTTGAGGAGCGCAACGTTGAGAATCCTTCTCTGACGAGTCCGTGCATCGCATTCCTTGATGCAATCGCAAAGGCAACGTGGCCCGATTCGGACACGGCAGGATTTAGCGATGCTGACGGGGATGAGGTTGCCGGGGTCTTCTGGCACAAGGGAGGTTACATCCTTAACAGCGATGGGCGAAGGCGAGACATGGAGCCGGACCTTCCCGGTTGGTACTACTGGTATGACGGGCCGGACCGCTTCAGATACTTGCACGGTCCATGCAACACGAAGGCTGAGGCAGAGTTTCACCTAGAGGTCAACGCCACCTAGCCGCGTGGGTCCTCCAGGCGGTAGAGCCGGTCCAGGAAGTCCACGGCGTCATCCCGCCGGGCGGCTCCAGTTTCGGCCCGTTCCCCGGCCCCGGCTCCATTCCCGTCAAGCCCGGCGTTGACCCACTCCACGGCCCAACGCGCAACGTCACGGGCGGGGATGGTTGGGTCCTTCCCGCGTGCCATCAATTTCAGCTCTGCCAGCATGTCAATCTTCCGGTACGCCATAGGTGTGGCCCTCCACCAGCCTTAAACCACGGTAGGCCGGGGCTTGGTTGCTTGTCAAGTCCTTTGGATTGTGCGTGTTAAATGGATTCGCTAACGGGACGCGCTAAAGGGATTCGCAATCATATATGGAAAACGGGATAACGTGGCTGGAATATCCTAAAAATGGGATTTATTTCTATTTGCGTGAAGAAAAGACTACTGGTGTGCTCTCCTGGAAGCCCTCCCAACTTCTGACCCCGCCCCACCATCCTTATCGTTTGGCGGCGCTCGGGGACAGGCCAACCCGGCCCGCGCCTTTCATCAACCCGTCCGCCGGTTGTTGTAGTTTGCTTAACCCGTCATTCAAGGCCAAAACCCCGCCGGTCACCGGACGCGTGTCGCAGACCTTTAGAGCGGACGGTGGACGGGGATGGGTTCGTGTTTGTCTTTGTCTTATGTCTTATGTATGGGCGATTGTGTGTCACTTGAAACCCGATGACGCCGCACCCAATCCCGGCTCCGAGTAATCCCGGCCTCAGACAGCAACCGCGAAACATCACGGAGGGACAGCGTAGGGTTGGCACGCATGATCGTGAGGGCGGGGCCATCCTTGCCGTCCGCGTCTGCCTTCGCCCCTTGCCCGGCTTCATCGTGAAACAACCATCGGCGGCGGGTCACCCAATTCCGGCTCCGGCCCACCCCGAGCATTTTCAAGTAGGCCAAAACGTCCGCCACGCTCAAATGTGGGTTGGCGGCTATCAACAACAACGCAAATCCGGGGCGTCCCTCAAAGTCCCGAATGTCGAGTGTCTGATTGACGACGCGGGTTTCGCGCTTCCCGCGCCATTCTGGATAGACCATCTCCCGCGTTGGCTTCCTCTCGCTCATTCCCATCCCCGGCTTGCGGGCATTAGATCTTCGGGCAACCAAACGCGGTATGGCTCCGGCCCGTTGTCCTCAGCGGGAGGCGTAAGGCGGGCACCACAACGCCCCGGCGCAATGCGGGGCAAACGCCTGGACGCTAAGACACTCTCTACGGCCTCTTGTGCAAATAGCGCGGGTGAAATTCTCTCATCCCCGAGCGCACAAGCCGCCGCCGCTGCTTTCAGTTCCCGGCCCAACTCTCTCGGCAACGTGATAGTGATTTGCATGTCTCCCCTTTCAAATGGCCGCCCGAGAGCGGCTAATATCGAAACTTCCAGCGCCGGACTCGCTCCTCAACGGGGAACCGCGCCCCAACGAGTCCGGCACCAGATTCAGTTTCCGCTCGGGCATCTTGAGGGACGCCTCCCTTGCGGGGACCCGAGCGGCACGCTGATACGTGTTTATGAAACCCCGCAATGTTGATTACGAGTGACTGATAGAGACGGCCTGGATTGCTTCCGAGCGCCTCACCCTTCCATCGCATCGTTTATAGCCGAGTAGGACCGTCTGACCGGCAGTGGCAAGCGGTTGGTCAAGAATCTTGACGAACGTACCCGCGCCGCCACGGTCCCCGATGATGTAGCCGTCCTGGAATGAGCCGAAGAGAATCGGCGTCACGCCCGAGGTGGTAGCCGTGGGCAGCGCGGGCATATTCGAGCTGTAGCTCACCGGGAAACCGTGCAAGAGGTCACGACCGCCCTCACGGGTCCACACCGGGGCAAACAGATTCGCTTGCCGCTGTGCCTTCCGAATGGCGGTTGCGGTTGCACGGCTCATCAACCACGCCGCATTGGGGAAGTACGGTCCCTTGAGGGTGCCGAGTATGTCATCAATGGCGTTCAACAAATAAACGCCGGTTGATTCCACCAAGTACGGTGCGCCCGTGCCCGTTCCGGTGTTGCCCACCAAGCCTTGCGGCTGACTGGTGCCCGTGCCGGTGACGAAGAAACCATCCTCACAGATGGAAACCGCATTGATGAGGTCCCGGACGCCAAACTCTTGGAAGAGGGCAACGTCCTGCAACAGTTCCCAAGAGACGGTATGCGTCAAGCCCATCATGTACGCGGAGAGCGTGAACTGTCCCAAGGTTGGGTCACTCTCTGAGAACGTGTTGGATGACGATCCGCTTTCGGCCTTGATTCCGGCGGTCCCAAACGTGGACTGACTTGGGATTTTTACATCGGTTGCCGTCCCGATTGCGCGGGCAAGAGAACGGACACCAAGGTCCGGGACCGCCAACGGGACAATCTGCCCATCGGTGGGGATGTTGATGGCATAACCGCCCGCGCCGTTGGAGCCGCCGCCCGTGCCCTCATACATCGCTGAGGACATTCCCGGCAAGGATGGCAAACAAAATCCACCAAACAGCGGGTCAAAGCCCTCACTCAGCGCGGACGATGCTTGCTTGCCGCCCGAGCGGAGGAAAGCCACAAACGCGCTTGTGTATTCCTCACTCATTGGCCTTTGGTTGCGGTTGCTTCCGGGGCTTGCTTTGCCCGCCTCAATGAGGGCCACTGGATTACCGCCGAAAGCGGACACAAGGGTGTTCCGCCCTTCGATAGCTGCGATCTTTTCATCAAGGTCACGCACCACGCCCTGTGCGGCCTCCAGTTTCACGCTGTCGAGTACGGCTATGCCCGTGGACTTAAAGTCCACAATCTGCGCCCGCGCTTCAGCCCGCTCTTTTTTCAATTCGAGTAAACGCATTTTGTATCTCCTCTGTCTTGCGGTTCGGCATCATGTCTCCCCGCCACGATGCAAGGCGCGTCCACTAACCCCGTGCTGAGGCAGTCCCCGCGTGCGGCCCCGGACCCTTTCATCCGAGTGCGGTTTACATCTACGGCCCTAGCTCCACCGTTGTAGAGCCTTACCGCGCCGTCTCCACCGCACGTACTGTGGGCGCTATCGGCGTTGGTCCAAGCCCTTTCACCTGGACAGCAAAACTCTTGGGCGGCGGGGATGAGTCACCGCCCTCACGCGCAACGGGGCTTGTGTCATCCGTTGCGCGGGTCCTTCAGGGACCAAAGACGCCGGAGCCATCGCTCGGAATCGTCCCCCGGCGTTGTGGCTCGGATGCGTCCCTCAAGGACGCACTCCACATGCCGGATGTAGGCTTGGGACAGCGCGTCCAATGCGGCGTTATCCAGTGGCCCCGTCAGTGCGATGAGCGGGACGCCCTGGACCATCCCCACAACGCCGATGAAGCAAAAGCCGCGTTGGGCTTTACCCCGAAAATCCGGGACCGGCTCCGGCCCCGTTAGGTCAACCAACGCGAACTCTGACGTTGTTGGGTTGCCCACAATGCCCACGGCAAGCCGGGCGTAACCGGCAATCCGCTCAAATTGGTCAAACATCGCTACCACCCTTCTTTTCCGGCGTGACAAGCGCCCACAACGCACTCTCGGGCACTCTCGACAAACGCCCGATCTTGACCCTTGGCAACTTCCCCGTTGCCCAATACCACCTGATTGTGGATGGCCGAATCCCGAGCAACTCAGCGGCGGACTCCGCGCTGTGTAGCCGGTCCTCCAGTGCCCTTTTGAGCGTCCCCATACTGAATCCCCTTGCCGTTGACGGATAAGCAATCCCGTTGACATTCCGAGCATCGCATGACTGAGAATTGTTTTCCAGCGAATGTCACACTTGCGTTATGATTGATGTGACAGAGGTATTTATGGACGTGCGCTTTCGGTGGAGAGTGCCCGAGTCGGGGCACGAATGGAAAATGCTCAAGGGTGAGCGGCGGCTCGTTTGGACGGAAGAGAAGAAGGGCGGATTCAGTGAGGAATACTCCCCCGAATCGGGATTGTTTCGGAAGTTTGCCGCGCTTGATACGCGGTCAAGGCAGCAACAGGAAGACAGGATTCTGGAGTTTGCCGACAGATACGGCGACATTCTTGCGTTGCCCGGTAGTAGCTTCGTGCGTCTCTTAGGTGAGGACGCGGCCCCGCCAGAGGACGGGAATTACCGCCGCATCGTCCGTGGCCACGCGACATTGAAGACGTGGAGGTACACGATTCAACGCATGAGCCGGGCGGTCAATTTGTGGGATCAAAGCAATGATGAGAAGGCGGGGAAGGCCGCCCGATTGCAAGCGCGGGCCGCGCTACAGCAAGAGATAGAGTCAGCTATGAGAGACACGGCAACGCCTAGATGCGTGAGGTTGTGCCTGAATCAAAAGCTGGAGCTATTCGTGTACCCGGTGAACCTGTTGGCCTTCATGTGGCTAACCCTTGCCCGTCTTGTGTCGGGAGAGATTGCAGAGCAGCCCTGTATGGGGAATAGGAAGAGCAAGGAATGTCTCGGTTACATTTACACCGGCTCCGGGACCGGACTGAGGAAAGCGGGCACCGCCACATGCAGCACGGCCTGTAGGAAGTGGAAAGAGCGGCACCCGGCATGAGGCCACGCGCTGATTCTGTGCCGTCCCCGCGCCAACAGGACGCCCCGCCCGGAGTCTAGTGCCCCGCAGATGTGCCCGTGAGCTGTCCGGGTGCTGTGGCCCTGTCTCTCGCGGGGTCATACGTGCGTCCATGCGCCGCTTTGCGCTTCTTAGCCGGAGCCGCCCACGTCTCCACAACGAGGGCGTCCAATCGGTCCTGTCTGCTTTTCACCCACTTGGCATAATGCTTCTCAGTGGTCCTAATGGATGTGTGGCCCAACAGCTTGGAGACTTCCTCCATGGGTATGCCCTTTTGGAGCAACTCCACCGCAAAGGTGTCACGGAGCCGGTGGGACATCATGTGCCCGCCGTTTTCGATCTTGGCCGCTTTGAAAGAGGGGACAATGAACCTCTTTCCCCAATTCCCTGTGATGCTCTTCTTTGAGCCAACACCGGACCAAAAGAAATAGGCCGGGGTTGTGTTGGGGACGGCAAGCAACTCACGGGCAACCTCGGGCGGCAAGGGGACGGAAACGTCTGTGCCTGTTTTGGTGCGCTGTGTGGTGACCCGATAAATGCCCTTCGCTTCATCGTGTATCAGCTCATCCCGCCTGAGTGTCAAAGCATCCATGATGGCAAGGCCGCTCCAGCGCATGAGCTGGAAGAGCGCCCGCACACGGGTGACCCAATAGTCATAATTGCGGTCCCGCACAGCAACGTATACGGCGTCCAGTAGCCGCGTGTATTCCTCAGCCATGAGCGGCATTGTGGGCGGCTCTTCGATCTTGAATTTAGGCCACACGGGTACACGGTCCAACCATTGAGCCTCAAAGCAGTACCGGAGGAAACTCTTGTACCGCTCCCGGAGTTTTGCCCGCGTGTATGTGCTCGGGTAACGCTCCGTCCAGTCCGCACAAAAGCCCGTCACAATTTCCCGCGTGATGCCCTGGACGGTGTACACGCTTTTGGATTCGCAATACGCCTGGAGACGCCCAAGCCAAAGGGTGTACTTCTTGATGAGGTCCGGGGTCAACCCTTGGACTTTCTTGTCCGCTATAAAAAGCGCCACGGCCTCCCCGATGGCCTTAGCCGTGTTTGCGGGCGTGGGCGTGTTCCCGGCAAGTTGGTCCTCAATCTCCCGCTTGACCGTCTCCGCCTCAGCCCAAGAGCGGGTCCCGGCGGCCTTGCGGTATTGCGTGCCGTTGTGGGTCCAACGGAGGTGCTTCTTGCATTGGCACCGCTTGGTGAATTCGTCACCCTTGTATTTGCAGTCTTCCGAGTGCCGGACAAAGATCGTGATGACCGGGGACGTGCTCATGTGTAGCCTCCACTGAGGAAGCATCGTAGCACAGAATTAGCACACCGCACAGCCGTAATTTTTAATCTGTTGATTCTATTAGACTTATTTATGGTGGAGGCGGCGGGAGTCGAACCCGCGTCCGAAATCGCTGTCAGCCAGGAGTATTCATGCTTTGTCCGATTCCTTTTGGATTCGCCCCCGGAACTCAGAACGGACAAGATGCGACGGGAACTAGTCCGATGATCTCGCGGTTACAACACGGACCGAGCCGCAACCGCCAGCCTACTGTATGACGTCCGCTCACTGCCCATAGGCGAAGCTGTGGAAGACGGCAGCTTAATTAATTAAGCTGCAAGTGCCAGATTATCGTTGGCAACTTTGTTTTTGCAGGCGATTACGGGTGCCCACACCCCGACATGACTCCCAAGCCGCAATCGATCCCGTCGAAACCGTGACGCCCCCATGGTACGGAACTTTCCGCTTTCTGGAAAGTTGCCCAGGTGCGAGCCGGGCCAACTGGCTCGTGCTGCATAGTTCAATTCTACGCTAATTCCGGTTTTAACCGTTGAGCATTGGTGATAGTGTGACAGGAAGCTGTTTTGAGAACGACCGGGAAAGGAGAAGACAATGGCGGAGCAGGTGGTTCGGGTGAAAGTCGACATAACGGTCAAAGAAGGGCAATTGGATACATTCATGAGCATTGCGGAAACCATGGCCGCAAGCTGCCGGACAGAGCACGGCACGCTGGGTTACGATTGGTTTTCGAGCGGCGACAAAAGGCGGTTCCGGCTGGTGGAGACCTATGCGAATGCCGATGCCGTGCTGGCGCACTTTACGGGCCCGGTGGTGACGCAACTGGTGCCGAAACTTGCGGCGGTTTGCAGTGTCGATGGACTTGAAGTTTATGGTGACCCCGGCAAACAGGTGGCGGATTTAGCGGCGGGATTCGGCGCGGAGATCTTTGAGTATTGGATGGGCATCAACCGCTGAGCCTGCGCGCGGCTGTGATGCGGGTCTACTGCTTCTGCAGATCGATGCTCTCGTACTCGTGGCGGGCGATGGCGGCGCGAATGTTGGCCGGAGTTTTGCCCGCCTTGGTCATGCGGTAGGCGAGAAAGGCCTCTGCCGCACAGACATCGCATTCGGTGCCGTGCGCGTTCTCAAAACAACTGCGCAGGCTGGTGTGGCCCAGCGAGCGGTCGCACCGGCAGTTGCAGGGCAACTGGTAGAGCACATCCCCGATCTGGACCGCCTGCTGGTAGACGTGCTTCTGCCAAGGGTAGATGAAGTGCTCGCCGGTCAACTGGGAGCCATGCAGGATGGGCGGCAACTTGGTTACCTTGAGCGGGGCGGAGGCGTGATAGGCGGGAACGTCGTCGGCCGGGTTGGACCATTGCGCGTAGCTGGCCGCGGTGAGGACAAATACGGCGAGGCCCATGGTCCAGCGGCCTTTGATCGGTTTCTTCATGGAAACACACACTCCAACAGCTATTGTAGTCCGGAAGCGGGTTGGAGCGGAATCGTGGGCCGGCTGCCCCTACATGTGATTAGAATCACCTTGGCTGTCTGGAGGGCAAAAAAAGACGGCACGAACGGTTTGCTGTTCGTGCCGGGAGGCCAGTGACGCAACTTACTTCCAGCACGGGAGCGATAGGATGATCGTCTCCATCACCGGAATAAATACAGCATAGCATAGATTCGGAAAAACGCAATACAAAATTCGAAATTATTTTTTCCATGTCGGAATAGGTTCGAATTTGGTACGAAGCACGTCTATCAGTGTAGGCCCCAGAGAGTTGGAGATGCAGAATGGCTCGCGAGGATGGTTTTTGAAACGATGACAAACTATTTAGAATCTGAATCTTTAACGAAGCCGCATCCGGCGAACAGTCGCCCCTCGGACTGGCTCAAGGTGGGGGTGGTTGCAGCAGCTACAGCGCTTGTTGGGGGGCTGGCAGTCGCCTGGTGGTACCGAAATACGGTAAAACAGCTTCACCAAGCGGACGAAATACCCGCAAATCCACATTTCGGGATACCTGCGGATGACCCCGCGGACGAAACCTGAGGACTACTGGGAGACCTTGTCCGCTCCGGCTGCCACGGCGAAGTCCTTGCTGGTGATGCCGCCGGCATCGTGGGAGACCAGGGCCAGGCGGACCCGGTTATAGCGAATATCGATGTCCGGGTGGTGGCTGGACTCCTCGGCAATATCCGCCACATTGTTCACGAAGGCGATGGCCTCAGGGAAGGTTTCGAAGATGAATGTTCTCACCAGCTCGCCGCCTTCGATGCTCCAATCGGGACGCTTGCTCAGGTGGGCAGTGATCTCATCATGAGAAAGTATGGTCATATTTGCTCCGGGGAAAAGAGGTAGCCTGCTCTATGAAATAAGATGCAGGACTGGGCTTTGTGGGCGCGGCAAATAATGCGGTGGTTCAGAGTTGCGGCGGGCGGGGCGTGCCGGTTAGCTCGAAGGTTGAGTACCGCTTGTTCTGGTTGGTGATCTCAGAGCGCAACTCGAACCAAAGCTCATTGGAGATTTTGAGCAGGACCTCAACGACGGCGGGATCGAACTGCGTGCCGGAGCAGCGCAGAATCTCTTCACGGGCCACGTCGAAGCTGCGAGCCTTGCGGTAGGGTCGGTCGCTGGTGATGGCGTCAAGGGTATCGGCGACAGCGAAGATGCGGGCCCCTATGGGAATGTCGCTGCCGCGCAACCCGCTGGGATAACCGCCGCCGTTGTAATGCTCCTGGTGAGAGAAGACAATCTCCGCCGCGCCGGCCAGAAAGGGGATTTTACGCAGCATGTGGTAGCCGCGGGTGCAGTGCTCACGCATGATTTCCTGTTCATTGATGGTGAGCTTGCCGGGCTTGCGCAGGATTTCGTCGGGAATGGCCATCTTGCCGATGTCATGCAGGAATGCGCCGCGCGCGATGACCTTGATCTCTGCCGGGGAGATGCCCATGGCGCGAGCCAGCGCGATGGTATAAGCGGTGACTCGCTTGGAATGGCCTTCGGTCTCGGAGTCCTTTAGATCGAGGGCATCCCCCAGCGCCTCAAGCGTGACGTCGTAGGAGTGTTCCAGATTTTCCATCGCCTGGCGGAGCATCTCGGTTCTGGCGCGCACCACCTGCTCAAGGTTTTGCTGATAGTTGTGATTCTGCTGCAGGAGTTGCCGGTGGTCGAGTGCGCGCTGCACGGTATTGACCAGGTGTTCGCGCTCAAAGGGCTTGAGCAGATAATCGAATGCTCCGCGACGCATGGCGTCGATGGCTACGCTGATATCGTGCACGGCCGATACCATGACCACGGGAAGCTGCGGCTGCTGCGCGTGGATGCGGTCCAACACGGCAATGCCGTTTCCGTCCTGCATTACAATATCAGTGAGCACCAGGTCAAAGGTATTTTGCTCCAGGGTCTCAAGCGCTTCATTGCCACTGGCGGCCACCTGCACGTCGTAACCGTGGCGTTCCAAAGTGGCGCACATCATGGAGCGGATATGCGCTTCGTCGTCCACGATAAGAATTCGGGCCGACTTGCGCCGTCTCGCGTCCGGGCGCGCTTCTGCGTCCGTGCTCTGATTCCCCGCGGGGTCCGGTGTTCCCAGTCTTGCCAGGTTCAATGCCAAGCCTTGCTCTCCGATAATCTTCGCCTGCCATAAACGGGGCTGCGAAGCCGTGCTCTCTTAAAACCAACTTCCCGCTGTCCGCAATCCCAAATTCAGAGAACAAAAAATTACAGCGGAAATTTTCGATTCTGACGCAATTTGACTGGCCCGCAACCACATGGGATACGCACCGGGAAGGCGCGAGGTTCCCGGATAAAGCGACCGCAACGCTCTATAGCATCTGCGCAAGTCCCAGGCCTTCTTGAACTTTGAACCATCTCCATTCGATTAGATCAAGAAGGCGTTGAGCACGGTTCAAAAGAAAAAAAGAATATGAATTCATAATTTGCTCAATCTTCATTAAGCGGAAGCCTGAGGGAAGAAATCGATCCTTGCAGGTCTGTGCTTACGCCATAAGGCACCCTGCAATTATATAGAAAGTTATACCTAGCGCGGCCGGAGGAAAGTGGGTCGTTGGCGACACCATTTGGCGGATGTACCAAGTTAGCAACGACATAGGGCTGTTTTCAAGCGCGATTCGGGAGAGAATCTTCGAGCGCGACGGAGAGAATTGGAGCTACTCCTGCTTCTTTTGCCGGTTGCCCCTGGCAGTTGCCCAACCATCCCTGGTAACCTGGCGAGCCCGGGCGACGGCAAGAGACCCGGCCGGCACGTCCCTGGTGATGCAGGAGCCTGCGCCGATGAAGGCGCCGTCTTCGACAGTAACCGGTGCGACCAAAGTGGAATCGCTGCCTACGAAGACGTTCTTGCCTATGTGTGTGGGATGTTTATTGACGCCGTCGTAGTTGCAGGTGATGACTCCGGCGCCGATGTTGGTTCCCTCGCCGATGTCGGAATCCCCAAGATAGGTAAGATGGCTGGCTTTGACGCCTTTGCCCAGCTTGGATTTTTTGACTTCAACAAAGTTACCCACGTGGGCTTCTTCACCAATCTCGCACCCCGGACGCAGGTGAGCAAAGGGACCAATCTTTGCATCGTGGGCAATTACGCTATCGGCCAGCACACAGCTTTGTCGAATCAGCACGCGGTTGCCCAGGGTGCAATTTTCTATCACCGAGTAAGAGCGGATGAGGCACTTGGAGCCGATGCGAGTGAGGCCGAGCAATTGTACAAAGGGCTCGATGACGGTATCTGGCGCCACTTCAACGCCTTCGTCGATGACGCAGGTTTCGGGCCGATGGATGGTTACGCCCTGGGCCATCAGCCGGTCGGCGGCCGCGATTCGCCTTATGTTCAATTCGACTTCACTTCTCATGTGCGAGCTCCTGTGGAGATTTGTGGGATCCCAGGTCTCAAAGGCGAGACCTGGGCCACCCGGCCCGGCATCTGGCTTATTTTTGCATCTGCTTCGGCATGGGAATGGTGATATCGATTGGATGCGCGGGACCCAGCTTCAGTTCTTCCAGAGGCGGCTTGATCTCCGGTCTGTTGCCTACTATGAGAACGGCATACTTGCCGGGGTGAATGTACTTCTTTGCCACTGCCGTCACATCGTTCAAAGTCACCTTTTCGAGTCCGGTTTTGTAGGTCTCAAGATAATCCGCCGGGTAGCCGTAGAACTCCAACAACTCGCTTTCGTTGAGCACCTTTTCCCTGGTGTCGTAGCGGAAGAGGAAGGAGTTGAGGATGTTGTCCTTGGCGCGATTTACCTCCTCCGGGGTGAAGGGCCTGGTGGTGAGCCCGGCGATCTCGTCCAGAGCGTGCAGGGTTGCGTCCACGGTGGAGGCGCTCTGGGTGAGCACTTCTACGCGGAATGGACCCGGATGGTCATAGTCGAAGCTCAGGCCGCCGCCCACGGCATAGGCGAGTCCCAACTCAGTGCGGATTTTTTGGAAGAGACGGCTGGTGAATCCACCGCCGAGAATCTCGTTCATCACCGCCAGTGCGGGCACGTCGGGATTGTGCCGGTCTGTGCCGAGTCCCACGATCTGCACGTTGGACTGGTTCACGTCTTCCTTATCAATAAAGTAAAGGCCCGGTTTGGGGCCGTCGAAGACGTCGTGGCGCGCGGGCAGGGGCTTGGCCGGCGGAAACCCTTCAAAGGCGGCACGCAGCTTGGCTTCCATGGCTGAAGGGTCGAAGTCGCCGAAGACTCCGACGATGAGCTTGCCGCCGATGGTATGGTCGTGCCAGGCCTCGAGATCGGCAACGGTGACCGCGCCGATGGTGGACAGCTCCGGCTGGCGGGTATAGGGGCTGTTTACGCCGTAAACCAGCTTGGCCGATTCGCGGTTGGCAATTGACCCTTCATCGTCGTTGCGGCGGACGATTCCGGTGGCTTCCTGCTGCCGGGCCAGTTGGAGTTTCTCCGCGCTGAATTTTGGGTGCAGAAACAGGTCCATGGCGAGCGAGAAGACCTGGTCGGCATCGCCCTTGAGCGAATCCCATTCGATGGTGGTGGAGTCTTCATCGCCCGAGGTCTCAATGTGCGCTGCCTTGGCTTCAAGCACATCGTCGAGTGCGTCGCCGTCCATTTTGGCTGTCCCACTGGTGCGCCAGGTTTGACCATAGATGCCGATGAGGCCTGCTTTGGCAGGGTCTTCGTCGCGTGAACCGCCGGGAATCAGGACCGATCCGGCGATGAACGGGAGTTCATGATCTTCCTGAAGGAAGAGAACAATGCCGTTCTTCAGCTCGATGCGCTTGGGCTGCTGAGGCTTGAATCCGTGCAGCTTGGGGATGGGGATTTTATCCCACGGCTTGCTTTGCTGGGCTGGGAGGGCGATGGGAGCAATAGCTGCGGCAACGGCTACGCCAACCACGATGGTTCGAGAAAAATTATTCATGTGCGGGCTTTTCATTGCGCGCCTCCGACTTTCGACGCTGCTGATTGCTGTGCCGGAGGAGCGGCCGTATCGATCCATGCTTCAGTGCGGTTGCCGTCAACGAAGACTTTGTTGGCCACGCGGCGAATGTCGGCTTTGGTCACTTTGTCTACCCGCTCGAGTTGCAGGAAAAGCTGACGCCAGTCGCCGTAGCGGGTCTGATATTCGGTCAGAGTGTTGGCCAGGCCCTGATTGTCAGCGAGGCCGCGCAGCAGATCGGCGCGCGTGCGGGTCTTGAACATTTGCAGCTCATCGTCAGTTACATCGGCGGTCTTCAGCTTTTCGATTTCCTTGTGGATAGCGTCGCGCATCTCCGCCGGTGTGTGCCCCGGCAGGGGAACTCCAAGAAAGACAAACAGGCCGGGGTATTTGTCGCCCGGATACGGACTCACCCCTTCGGCTGCGGCGGCAATCTGCTGGTCGCGCACCAGGCTGCGATAGAGGCGCGAGACGCGGCCGTTGGAGAGAATGTCGCTGATGGCGTCGTAGACGGAATCGTCTGGATCGCGATAGTCCGGGCGGTGGTAGCCCTCGACGTAGATGGGCTGAGTGGCCTCGCGAATGGCAACCGTCTTTTCGGCAAACTGTTTTGGCTCGACAGTGGTCATCTCCTCCGGCTTGGGTCCGGCGGGAACGCGGCTGAAATATTTTTCCAGCATCGGCAGTGCTTCGGACGCTTTTACGTCGCCCACCACGGCGACGACGATATTGGCCCCCACGTAATATTTTTTGTGGAACGCCATGGCCTCGGTGGCGTTGATCTGGCTCACTTCACTGGGCCAGCCGATGCCGCTGCGGCCGTAGGGATGCGCCACATATGCGGTGGCGACGAACTGCTCTAAGAGACGACCCTCGGGGTTGGAGTCAGTGCGCATGCGGCGCTCTTCGATCACCACGTCGCGCTCTTTGTAGAACTCGCGGGGCACGGTATCTGCCAGGCGGCTGCTCTCGAGATACGCCCAGAGTTCAAGGCGATTCTCCGGCATGGACCAGAAGAACTGGGTTTCGTCGAGGCCAGTTTCAGCGTTCAGGCCCTCGGCGCCGTTGCGCTCGGCGATATCAGTGAACTGGTTGGGGATGACGAATTTGTGCGCGTCGCTCTGAGCGTCAATAAATTTCTGTTTCAGCTCGGCCAGTTTTTTGGGGTCGCGGCCCACTTCCTTCAGGTACTCGGCTTCGTAGGCGTTGTTGGCCTCTTCCACTTTTTCGAGAGCGACTTTTTCGTCGGCGTAGTCAGTGGTGCCGATCTGGCTGGTTCCCTTGAAGGCCAGGTGCTCAAACATGTGGGCCAGGCCGCTTTCGCCCGAGGGATCGTTCACGTCGCCGGCGTCGACGAAAGTGGAGTAGCTGAAGACCGGCGCATCCGGGCGCTCGCAAATGATGAGAGTGAGACCGTTGGGCAGCACCTTGACGGTGGTCCGCTGCTCAAAGTTTTTCAGATAAGGGTCCTGCGCGGCGGCGAAAGCAATCGCTGCCATCGCCAGACTCAGGGCCACAATGCTCTTCCAAAATCGGGGAAATATCCTGCTTAGCATCCAATCTCCTTGTCCGCACGGCGCAAAACGGCGCCCACGTACTCTTCAAAGCTAGTGCCCAAGACCGAGGAGGGTCAAACAAACAGGAGCAGGCCTTGACCCCGTGCCGCACAGCGCCGTATTCTGCGAGCGTTTCCGCGCGGTGGATGAATTATGAGATCCAACTCGCGCATGGAGAGTGCGCATGAATCCGGCTATCTTTATGGTTCGCATTATGCAATGTGCAATGATCGTCTCCGTATTGATGTTTATTTATGTACTTCATATCATTCACCCCGTTCCACATGGCGTGAACGCATCGTTGCAGTGGAGCATTGTGTGCTGTGCAATCGTCTCCGCCCTGGTGGGATTCATCGTACAACGCATGATGCTTCGTGCCCCGAGCCAGTCTCTTCCAGCGACGGACAATTCAACCCTCGCTTCGTCCATGGTTTGCGGGACACGTGCTCCGATTTGCAACGGCGGAATCAGTGGCTTTATTCGGATTTGTTTTACGCATGATGGGCAGTTCTTCCATCCTGGTCACTGTCTTGTTTGTCAGCTCCCTGCTTCTGCTGCTGCTCTGGCAACCGGGAGCCGTTCCAACACAAACTGAATCGCAAAGCTCAATGAGATGATCGAATAGAAACAGGGAGAGCCCGCATGAGCACGACTTCCCCGGCCGCAACTCCCGTTTCCAGTCCTACCGCTCAGCCGTTTCTGGTTCGCCGCGCCGCGGTGCTGGGCGCCGGAACCATGGGTTCGCGCATCGCCGCCCACCTGGCCAACGCCGGCATTCCCGACATTGCTGCTCGATATGATTCCGGCCGGCGATGGGACGCGCAATCGGCTGGCGCTTGCGCGCGATCGATGCTCTGGGCAAGGCCAAGCCGGCGGCTTTCTATGAGTCGTCGCTGGCCGCGCTGATCACCCCCGGCAACTTTGAAGACGACCTGGCAAAGCTGGCTGCATGCGATTGGGTGATCGAGGCCGTGGCTGAAAATCTGGCTATCAAGACGGCGCTGCTGGCGCGCGTTGTGCCTCATCTTGCGCCTCATGCCGTGCTGACCACGAACACTTCAGGACTGCCGGTGAGGCAGATTGCCGCGGGACTGGCTGCGCACCGGGAGCGGTTCTTCGGGACGCACTTCTTCAATCCGCCGCGCTATATGCGGCTGCTGGAGATGATTCCGACTGCGGAGAGCGATGCGGCCGTGGTGAGCGCGTTTGCCGCATTTGCCGACCTCAGGCTGGGCAAGCAGGTGGTGTTTGCCTACGATACGCCGAACTTTATTGCCAATCGCATCGGCATTGCGGTGATGTTCAACGCGGCGGACCTGATGCTGGAGCAGGGGCTGACGATTGAAGAAGTGGACGCGCTGACCGGGCAGGCGATTGGCTGGCCGCGGACGGGAACTTTCCGGCTGGCGGACATGGTGGGCATCGACATTCTGGCTCACGTGGCCGCGAATTTTCCCCAGGGCGTGACGCAGGGCGGTTTTTCTGCGGTTCTTGAAGAGGTTGTGAAGCGCGGATGGCTGGGCGATAAGGCTGGGCAGGGTTTCTACAAGAAGAGTCGGGGCGCGGATGGGAAGGATGACGGCTGGTGCTGGATCTGGAGACGTTCGAATACAGGCCCGCGGCTAAGGCGGCTCTGCCCTCGCTGGAGATGGCGAAGAATGCGGCCACGCTGCCTGAGCGGCTGCGGCTGCTGCTGGCGAACGATCCGGCGAAGGATAAGGCGGCGGCGTTTCTGTGGCCGTTTCTGGCCTCGCTGTGGAACTTTGCCGCGGACCGCATCGGCGAAGTGGCCGGCGATGCGGCTTCCATCGATCAGGCGATGCGCGCCGGATTCAACTGGGAGATGGGGCCGTTTGAGATGTGGGATGCGGCGGGGGTCGGCTCGACTGTTGAACGCATGAAGGCGCTTGGGCTCCCTGTGAGCGAGCGGGTTGAGGCGTTGCTGGCTCGCAGCGCGGACAGACGTGTCGCTGGTATGCGAGCGATGGGCGGGCAGTGCTTCCAGCCGACGACGGGCAAGCTGGAGCCGGTTGCCGACGTTCCGGGGCACGCGCGGGTTGCGGATTTCCGGCGGTCGAATGGCGTGGTCCGGTCGAACTCGGGCGCTTCGCTGGTGGATCTGGGCGACGGCATCGGCTGCATCGAACTGCACTCGCTGAAGAACGCTATCGGCGGCGACGTGCTGGCGTTGATTTCTGCGGTGCTCAAGCCGGACTCGGATGCGGTGCGCGACTTTGCAGGATTTGTGATCACCGGCGACCGCGATAACTTCAGCGTGGGCGCCAACCTGATGCAACTGCTGCTGGTGGCGCAGGAGGGTGAGTGGGACGAGTTGAACGCGGTGATCCACGGCTTCCAGCAGATGACTGCGGCGATCAAGTTCTGCCCGCGGCCGGTGGTGGTTGCGCCGTTTGGCATGACGCTGGGCGGCGGCGCGGAGATTTGCCTGCACGGCGCGCGGCGGCAGGCTCATGCGGAGACTTATATTGGGCTGGTTGAGGCTGGAGTGGGACTGATTCCGGCTGGTGGAGGAACAAAGGAGATGCTGCTGCGAGCGGTTGATCAGGCCGCCGCGCTGGCCCCGCCCGATCCGCGCGATCCGCCTTCGCGGTTTGCCCAATCGGCGGAGATGGGGACGGCGTTGCGGCGGGTCTTTGAGACGATTGCGCTGGCCAAGGTCTCCACTTCGGCTGCAGAGGCGCGACCGCTGGGGCTGCTGTCGGCTGCGGACCGCATCACCATGAATCGCGAACGGCTGTTGCTGGATGCAAAGACGCAGGCGCGGCGCTGGCCGAAGCTGGGTATGTTGCTCCGCAGCCGCGGACGCAGATTCCCGCGCCGGGACTGGGCGCGCTGGCCGCGCTTGAGACCGGCGTCTTTCTGATGGGCGAGGCCGGGTACGCATCAGAGCACGACCAGAAGGTGGCGCGCTGGGCTGCTTATATTCTGGCGGCGGGCGAGTGACGGCGGGCTCGCTGGTGAGCGAGCAGTACTTGCTGGACCTGGAGCGAGAGGCGTTTCTCTCGCTTGCGGGCGAGCGGAAGACGCAGGAGCGGATTGCGTTTACGCTGAAGACCGGCAAGCCGTTGCGGAATTAGGATTGAGAGGTATGGTACGAAGATTGGCTGAGGAATGGCTGGAGCAAATTTATCTCGCGCCCGAGTCAGACGGAGCGGGTGGTTTCTAGGCGGATTGATTTTCGCCTGTTTGCCGATTCTGGCTCAACAGCCGCCTAGTTCAGCGCAACTCACAGAGTCGGGACAGATCGTGATTGCCGGGCACTCGACTCCTTACCTCATTCGTCATTTGCCGGTCAGTTCGTTTCCTGAGCTGCCGGCCGCGATTCAGACCGAGCTCAACCGGCGTGGATGCTTGATTCCGCAAACCTACGAGGCGCATCATCCGGAGAACGTTGTGCATGCCAGCCTGGAGCGGGCGGGGTCATCGGACTGGGCGGTTCTTTGCTCGGCTGAGGGAACGGTTTCGCTGCTCGTGTTTTTCGGCAGCAGGAGTGGCGCAGCCGCTGATGCTGGTCTCTGCGCCGGAGACGGAACGGCTGCAGGCTCACGACCCGAGCGGGGTGTTGGGCTTCAATTGGGGCATTGATCCGGCGTCGCCGGAGCAGGTTCACGTGGCCCGGTACGGCATGGAGCATCGGCCGTTACAGCTGGATCACGACGCGCTGGCCGATTCGATCGTCGAGCGCCGCACGGTCTACCATTTTTATGCGAAGAACGTCTGGACGCTGGTGGAGATGCCGGAGTGATTTCGATTTATTGAAAGAGGCTTTCCCTCAGGGGCTAAAGCCCAGGATTTTTCTCTCTGTCGATTGGCACGGGACCCAGAGGGTACCCCGCCGTGCCTGTTCAAAACGGCGATGATTGAGTTTCGTGGTATCCCACCCATGCCACAAAACAAGAACGTGGCATGGATGGGGCACCCGCTGTCTATTCAATTACCGGCTTTCCTTTGGCTAAAGCCGTGTCCTTTCAAGACGTAGTCGCAATACAGCGATTCAAGGAGCAATACTCATGCCGGAAGCAGTGATCGTCAGCGCTGTTCGCACGCCTGTTGGGCGCGCTCCCAAGGGCGCGCTCTCTACCACTCGCCCAGACGACCTTGCCGCAATTGCGTTGGGCGGGGCTTTGGGCGGATTCCGGAGCTCGACAGATCCGAAATCGAAGACGTGATTCTGGGCTGCGCGCAGCCGGAGGGCGAGCAGGGATGGAATATCGCGCGCTGGGCGGCTTTGCGCGCGGGTTTGCCGGTGGAGGTTCCGGGGGTTACGGTCAACCGGCTTTGCTCGTCGGGGCTGGAGGCGATTGCGCAGGCCGATATGCGGATCTCGGGCGGCGAACGAGTGGTGATTGCGGGCGGAGCGGAGACTATGAGCATGCTGCCCATTGGCGGGGTCAAGCCCAGCCCCAATCCGTAGTATGGCGGAGCACTATCCGGCATCGCTGTTGACCATGGGCCTGACCGCCGAGCGGGTGGCCAGGCATTACGGCGTTTCGCGCGAGGATCAGGACGCTTTTGCGCTGGGCAGCCACCGGAAGGCGATGGCCGCGCAGGCTGCGGGACGATTTGACGAGGAGCTGATTCCGGTGACGGTTACGACGGCTGTGCCGGGGGCAAAGGCCGGAAAGCCGGTGGTGACGGAGACGGTGTTTGCCGCCGATGAAGGGCCGCGCGCGGATACTTCGGCCGAGGCGCTGGCGAAACTGAAGCCGGCTTTTCACGCGCAGGGAACGGTGACAGCGGGCAACTCCTCGCAGACATCGGACGGCGCGGCGGCGGCGGTGCTGATGGAAGCGGGACGGGCGCGGGAACTGGGGATTCGGCCGCTGGCGCGGCTGGTGGCTTACGCCGTCGACCGGCTGCCTGCCGGAGGAGATGGGCATTGGGCCGATTACCGCGATTCCCAAGGCGCTGAAGCGGGCCGGGCTTACGCTGGACGAGATCGGGCTGATCGAATTGAACGAGGCGTTTGCCGCGCAGGCGCTGGCGGTGATTCGCGAACTGGGACTCGATCCGGAGCGGGTGAATGTGAATGGCGGCGCGATTGCGCTGGGGCATCCGCTGGGATGCACCGGGGCCAAACTTACCGCGACACTGCTTGGCGAGATGCGGCGGCGAAAGGTGCGCTACGGCATGGTGACGATGTGCGTGGGCGGCGGGATGGGCGCGGCTGGGATCTTCGAGCGGCTGGATTGAGGCCGGATTCGGACGGTGATGTTACGCATTGTTTGGATCCTGCCTGCCCCCATCCCCCCGGTCCTTTTGGGCAAATTCCTCATTTTAAAGGGGATGCCGGGGGTGATTGGCTGTAAGTGTCTTATTATGTTGAAGTTAAATTCCAAATTCTTGAGGACAAAGGGGTTAGGGGCGTCTGCTGGAGATCTTCGCTCCTGCTCCGCCTGAGCCGCATAGGTCTACACGAGTTTTGAGAGACGCCATGAAACCATTGTGCGCCGAGGGAGGGTAATTATCTGCAAAGCTGGGACGAGAATTATGTGGGATCCCAGGTGCCCAAAGGCGAGGCACCTGGGGCACCCGGCACCCGGCACAGGTCGTGGTCCAACGCCCTGAGGTTACAGGATGGAAAAACTACCAATATCTCTGTCTGGATGCCGGCTATGTCGGCTACCCAGTTAGCAAGATCGCCCGCAAGCACCAATACTATCCCCGCGTTAAATCACGCGCCGAAGAGCGGCTCATCAAGTACCGCTACCCGGACTCCAAACCGCGCCGATGGGTGGTGGAACGAACCCACTCCTGGCTCAACCGCTTCCGCAAGCTGCTGGTCAGCTTCGAAAAGACAGAGGCCAGCTACACGGCTCTGCTACAACTCGCCGCTGCTCTTATCTGCTGGAGACAAACTATTGTTATTTACGGATAAGTTCTTAGAACTTATCCGTAAATAGTGACGACTTTGATGCGTGCGACTGAATCTCTGATTTGCAAGCGATTGGTAGTGGCGATGATGAATTCAATATGGCTCAGATCAAGTCTTGGACGGTTTCAGATAATTTGTGGAGCAAGGTTGAGCCGCTGATCCCAGTACGCAAGCGGGAAGCAGGGCGAACGTATCAACGCAAGGCTGGAGCTGGACGCAAGCCGATGTCTTCTCGACAAGTTTTTTCGGCGATTGTTTACGTTCTGCGGACCGGCATTCAATGGAAAGCATTGCCCCGGGAGTTCGGTTCGGCTAGCGCAGTGCATCAGTACTTTCAGAACTGGCACAAGGCTGGCTTGTTCCAGAAGCTGTGGCAGGCTGGGCTGGCCGAGTATGACGGGATGCACGGCATAGCCTGGCAGTGGCAATCAGCCGATGGAGCCATGGGCAAAGCACCGCTAGCTACCGAATGTGTTGGTCGAAACCCGACCGACCGGGGGAAAAAAAGGACGCAAACGCAGTCTGTTGGTCGACGCCCGTGGACTCCCACTGTCGATCGCCGTCAGCGGCGCCAACCTCCACGACTCCAAGCTGCTGGATCGGACCCTGGCACAGGTCGTGGTCCAACGCCCTGAGGTTACAGGATGGAAAAACTACCAATATCTCTGTCTGGATGCCGGCTATGTCGGCTACCCAGTTAGCAAGATCGCCCGCAAGCACCAATACTATCCCCGCGTTAAATCACGCGCCGAAGAGCGGCTCATCAAGTACCGCTACCCGGACTCCAAACCGCGCCGATGGGTGGTGGAACGAACCCACTCCTGGCTCAACCGCTTCCGCAAGCTGCTGGTCAGCTTCGAAAAGACAGAGGCCAGCTACACGGCTCTGCTACAACTCGCCGCTGCTCTTATCTGCTGGAGACAAACTATTGTTATTTACGGATAAGTTCTAAAGCCCTCATTGATTCTGTTGGCTTTATGCGGGGGTTAAAACCCCCGCCTCCCTCCAAATCGAGTTTTTCCGCAACCTGTGAAGTCGTGCCCTTTCAAAACATAGACTTATTTAGGGGTTTTTCCTAGGCGCAAAAACAGAAACGGCCGGGATTGGTCCCGGCTGTTTTGCTGAATATTGGAATTTTTGAGTTGCGCGGCGCTTACGCCTTGGCGGTGGCCAGGGCCTTCAGGCGCGCGTTGAGGCGGCTCTTGTAGCGGGAGACGGTGTTGTCGTGCAGAATGCCCTTCTGCACGCTCTTGTCGAGGGTGGAGACGGTCTCGCGGTACTGGGCCTGGGCGGCCTTTACGTCGCCCTTGGCGAGGCCTCGCGCGAGGCGCGCAGGCTGGTGCGCACGCGGCTGCGGTTGGCGCGGTTTACTTCAGTGCGGGTTTCGGTCTGCCGGGCGCGCTTCAGCGACGATACATGGTTTGCCATTGGTTTTCCTTGAATTCGAAGGAGGTTTTGATGCGGTGTGAGAATGCAACTCTAGCCGCATCCCTCGCAATTTCTTAGTCTACGGGAAATGGGGCTGGGGGTCAATGCATGCCGGGTACGGTTCGGGGCTCTGATGCATGAGATTGGACGTTGCAATGGAGTGTTTTGGTATCCCACCCATGCGCCAGAAAAGGGCGCATGGATGGGGCACCCGGCAAATCATTCCCCTGGGGTTATTGGTTCCTGCATAAATTATGTCCTTGCGCCGTCCCTATGGGACTCCGTAACGATCTTGTGGGATCGCTTTTCCCCACGCTGAAGCGCGGGGCTAACAAACTCTGCGCCTCCGACGCGTTTGCAATCCTCAATTGCCGCTACGCGTTCCGAATCTCAGGGCTTGTTGCGGAGGGTGAAGATTAGGAAGGTGTAGTCGAGATCGAATTTGGGCCAGTGGATTGGCTTTTCTGCGCAATCGAGATTGACTTCGCCGGTTTGCTCGAAGCCGCACTGCGACGGCGAGGCGCAGTGTGTCCTCTATTTCTGCGCGGGTGAAGATTTTGATGGGGGCGCCGTGAGCTAGCTGACCGCGGGTATCGATGGGGGTGGGGTAGTAGTCGGTGGAGGTGATGAGAAGGGCGCCGGGCTTGAGGATGCGGTGCATCTCGCGGAAATAGCCTTCGAGAGGGACGCCGTGCTCGATGACGCTCATGCAGGTGGCGGCGTCGAAGTGAGCGTTGGGGAAGGCGGTTTGGGTGATGTCGCCCGGGAGATAGCGGATGGGGCCGCGGCGGGCGGGTGAGGGGAAGGAAAGATTGAGGGCAAAGAGGTTGCGGTAGCCGTAGGCGAAGAGAGTGGGGAGGACGTTGCTGTAATACTCGGCGCCGGCATCGAGGATGCGGGCCGAAGGGGTGGTGCGGGCGAGGATGGCGAATGCGGCGGCGAGATGGTCCCAGTTTTTTTCTTCGCTGCGATGGAGGGGGACGCGAAGGCTGCGAGCCTGGTGGAGCGCGGATTGCCACTCGGCGGTGGTTTGGAGGGCGCCGTTGGGGAACGGGGCACCTGCGGGGTGAGAAGGATTGTCGGAGTCGAATTTGAGCTTGAGATAGAGACGATAGGCGAAGTCCGTTTGCAGAACGGTGCTTTTGATACGGCGTAAGAAATTTCTGGATACGGACGGCACGGTTGGAGTTGAAGACCTCGCGACGGCAGATTGTTTGCCTAGGCTGCTCAGACTATAGGTTTTTGGGGGGCGAAGTGCAAGCAGGGGCCTGGGGTACCTGCGAAGGCACTTTGGTGCGGAAAATTCATGGATTGGTGGATTGACGTAAATGGCGGTTGGCGGTACTCTCAAGCGCAGATACAGGATTTGGTCGCCTACCCCATCCCGCGGTTCTGCAAGGCAGCCCAGAGCTTTGGCTCGGTTGCGTTTTGCGCGCGGCGGGTAACCCGAAAAATATGATGATGTTTGGCTGTGGGAAGTCGATACATCCGGGGCTAAAGCCCCTATTCACTTTGTTGGCATTATGCGGGAGTTGAAGCTCCCGCCTCCCTCCTTCATCAATTATTCCGCAGCCGGTGAAAGCGATGCGGTCGCGCTTGATCGCAATCGCCGGCAAAACACTTCAACTACACAACGCCGCATAGGAGGCCACAGAAACCTTTGAAGATCGCTCTGGAGATCACGCCCAATCTTGAGCCCCTGTTTGGGACTCGCGATGAAAACCTCAGGCTGATGGAAGACTCGCTCGGCGTACGGATCGATCTCCGCTCTGACGCCGTGCATGTGCAGGGACCGGAAGCGGGCGTGGCTCGCGTGCAGAGCATTTTTCAGGATTTTGAGGCGCTGCGACGGCAGGGCGTGAATCCGCACAATGGGGAACTGAACGGGATGCTGCGGCTGGTGGTGGCCGACCCGGCGACTACGCTGCGCTCGCTTTCGGATGCGGGCAAGCAGCGCTCGGCGGGCGTGAAGCGGACGGTGCAGCCGCGATCGATCAATCAGCGCAAATATGTTGAGGCCATTGAGCAGAACGATATGGTCTTTGGCGTGGGGCCGGCGGGCACGGGGAAGACTTATCTGGCCGTGGCGATGGCCGTGGCGGCGATGAATGCGAAGAAGGTGAGCCGCATTGTGCTGGTGAGGCCGGCGGTGGAAGCGGGCGAGCGGCTGGGATTTTTGCCGGGCACGCTGCAGGAGAAGGTTGATCCTTATTTGCGGCCGCTCTACGACGCGCTTTATGATCTGCTCGATCCGGAAAAAGTGGACAAGATGCTGGAGAAGAATGTGATTGAGGTTGCGCCGCTGGCGTTTATGCGCGGGCGCACGCTGAACGACGCGTTCATCATCATGGACGAGGCGCAGAACACGACCATCGAGCAGATGAAGATGTTTTTGACGCGCATGGGCAATAATTCGAAGGCGGTGATTACGGGCGATATTACGCAGATCGATTTGCCCAATCCGCGCAAGTCGGGGCTGCTGGATGCGATTAATATTCTGGACGGGGTGGAGGGGATTCACTTCTGCCACTTTGAGGACTCGGACGTGGTGCGGCATGCGCTGGTGCAGCGGATCGTGCGGGCTTATGAGAGCGCCAAGCCGCAGCAGCAGGAGTTGCCGCTGGCGATCGGCGAGGCGATCGAGGTGGGCGGACGGCGCGCGCGAGGAGCAGGCGCAGGGGTTGCAGGCGGGGAAGCCGCAATAATTTTGCGATTCGCGTAGAATTGGAGATACATCGGGGCCGCTCTAGCTGCGGCTCCGAGCACGATGATCCTTCTCGACCCAGATTTGGACCCAGACCCTGCGCTGAAGGCCACTTCAGCGACGCGGGGGTCTGCGCGTGGCGCTCAACAAAAATCTTCCGATATTCGAAACTGCCTTCGGCGCGGAGTTTGGCGCGGTTTCTGAAGGCTGCGCAGGAGGCTGTGCGGCTGAAGGGGCAGGTGACTGTGCTGCTGACTACCGATGCGGCGATTCGGGATTTGAATCGGCGGTTCAGGGGGAAGAATAAGGCTACGGATGTTCTGTCGTTTCCGGCGGAGGGGCCCATTCCAGGTTTGTCTGCGGAGGGGATTGCGGGGGACATTGCGATCAGCGTGACGACGGCGCTGAGGCAGGCGGCGGAGCAGGGGCACTCGCTTGCTACGGAGATCAAGGTGCTGATTTTACATGGGGTACTGCACCTGGCTGGGTTTGATCATGAGGCGGATGCGGGGCAAATGGCGCGGCGGGAACGGGTGCTGCGGGGCAGGCTGGGGTTGCCGCTGGGGTTGATTGAGCGGGCTGGTGCGGGTGCTATTCCTCAGGGGTTAAAGCCCGGAACTTCTTTTGGGCAATCATCGGCACGACTGAAGTCGTGCCCTGTTACAAAGCTTTCTTCAGTGGCGGCGAGGCTGAAGCCGCGCCCTTTCAAAGCTTCCAAACCAAAGACCAAGGTCAATTCTGCGGCGACCATTGTTCAGGATGACAGAGAGAACGGGGCACGGGGCGTTGAGGTTTCCCACCCTAGATCACCCCATGGACGTGGACCTGTCCATGGGGACCCCGATAGCCGCAAAAACAAAGACGCGGTACCCAGGGGCACCCAGGTGGGCACCCGCTTCGTCGTCCGGCCCAAGAACATTCAGCCCAAAAATTCGCGGCAAAGGCAAAACTTCCATGAGTGCGCTGGCGATTGCGATGGTTTTGATGCTGGCTCTGGTGGAGACGCTGGCCAGCTACATCAGGCGCGTCTATGCGGACTTCGGAAAGATTCTGGCGCGCGAGGAACAGGAAAATCTGGACGCGTGGGAGGAACTGATCGAGCCGCAACTGGGACTGAGCCGCGAACATGCGGCCATCTGCGCGGCGGTCTTGCAGCAACTGGCGCTGGGGATTATTGCGCTGGAGTTTGGGGCGGTGCTCTTCGATCGCGCGCCTGGCCTGGCGCGGCCTACTTATGCGGAGATTGCGCAGGCGGTGCTGGGCGTGGTGCTGGTGGTGGTTTTTTGCAACCAGGTTTTGCCTTCGCTGCTGTTTAACCGCACCAAGGGGCGGTGGGTGAGGCGGCTGGTATGGCCTATTCGCCTGCTGCTGTGGGTGGTGACGCCGATTACGGTTTTTGTGCGCTTCTTCTTTTCTGTGGCGGCGCTGGCGGAGGAGCCGGTTACCGCGGAAGAGGAGGCGGCCGTGGATGTGGAGGCGCTGCTCGAAGCGGGCGAAGAAGAGGGGATTCTCGAAGAGAACGATATTGACCTGGTGCGCTCGGCGGTGGAGTTTGGCGACAAGCTGGTGCGCGAGGTGATGACGCCGCGGCCTGAGGTCTTTGCGGTTCCCGATTCGATGACGCTGGAGGAGTTTCTCATTCAACTGCGCGAACATAATTTTTCTCGTGTTCCGGTTTATGCAGGGTCGCTGGACAATGTGACCGGAATTGCGTTTGCGCACGACCTGTTGCAGATTTCAGACGAGGAGGCGCGGACGCGGACCGTGGGCGGCATCAAGCGCGAGGCGGTTTTTGTCCCTGAGACCAAGCGCGGGTATGAGCTGCTGCGCGAGATGCAGCGGGAAAAACAGCACATGCGGATTGTGATCGATGAGTACGGCGGCGTGGCGGGGCTGGTGACGATTGAGGATCTGCTGGAGCAGATTGTGGGTGATATTTGCGACGAGCACGAAGAGGAAGTAAACCCGCTGCGCGAGCCTGGAGGGGTTTGGGTGGTGCCGGGGAGCTTTCCCGTGGATCAGTTGGTGGATTTGTTTGGCGAACCGATTGAGTTGGGTGAGGAGTACGAAGCTACTACGCTGGGCGGGTTGGCTAGCGAGATCACGGGGCGCATTCCGCTGGCCGGCGAGGTGGTGATGCTGGAACCGATCGGGCTGAAGATGGAGATTGTGGCCTCGACCGGAAGGCGCGTGGAGCGGTTGCGGGTTTTTCCGCCGACTGATGAATCGTCTTCAGCAGGTAACGAATGACGAGACTAATTATTTCTTCTATGCTGGCTTTTCTCGCGGCTACATCGCCGATTCAATCCGCTAATGCTCAAAGCGGCGCTGTGCAGGTCTCGACAGATTCTGTCGAATATCCAGTCCAAGCGGATTCCCTCAAGACTTTGCATTTCAAGGAGCTTAAGTATCTTCTAGGCAAGAAGTGGATTCAATTGCAGAACGGTACATACAGCGATAAATACACTATTGGCAGTACCGATGTTAGCCTCGAAGATTTTTGGCTCTTTGACTTAAGGGATGGTGCTCCGCGGCATGCTCTCGTATCGATTTACTCAATAAATTGTGGCGGGAGTTGCTCTCCTGAAGGATATGCGTTGCTCTTTACGATCAGAAGCGGGAAGCTAGTCCAGACGCAGGAATTCTATTACGATTCTCAGGCCCCCGGAACTGGAGTCTCCTTTGATGCCACCAGTAACAAGCTCACGATCACAGGCAGAAGCGACGACAGCACTCCAAATTGCTGTCCACAAAACCTAGATGTAGTTACATATGAATGGAAGGAAAGCAGGTTTAAGTTTGTGGGGTATACAGTCAAGCGTGTGCCGCAAAACAAGCCTAAGGAATAACCGCACTATCCCTGCGGCTTCGTAAGCATCTTTACTTTCCAGTCGCGCCATTCTTCGGCGGTGATCTCCCAAATTTCTGAGGGCAGGCGGCCGGATACGTAGTCGCGCTCTTCTATGCCTATCAGGCGCATTCCCTGCTTCTCTGAGATGCGGCGGGAGGCTTGGTTTACGGCGGCTTTGGAGACGCGCAGGAGGGGGAAGCCGAGGACCTCGAACCAATAATCGTTGGCCCAGGCGCAGGCTTCGGTCATCAGGCCTTGACGCTGCCAGGGAAGGCCTATCCAGAAGCCGCGGTTGGTTTCCTTTTCTGTTGTGAGGCTGACGAAGCCGATAACTTGAGAGGGGGCGGCGCGCAGGCGGAGGGTCCAGTGCCAGGCTTCGCCGCGCTCCATCTGGGGGAGTGCGGTTTCGCAGCAAAATTGGAGTGCTCCGTCGGGAGGGTAGGGCCAGGGGACGCGGGCGAGGAGGTAGCGAACGATCTCCCAGTGAGGGAAGAGCGCCTGAATCTGCTCCGCGTCGGCGATCTGAAGCGGGCGGAGGATGAGGCGCTCGGTTTGGCCTTCGGGGATCATAGGGTGATGATAGCAACGGAATGAGTGTGCATCCGCGATAATGGAAAACAGGAGTTGAAAATCATTTGAAATCTGGATTTGTTGCGATATTGGGCCGGCCGAATGCCGGGAAAAGCACGCTGCTGAATGCGCTGACGGGCGAAAAAGTGGCCATCGTCTCGACGAAGCCGCAGACTACGCGGAGTCGTATCACCGGGGTGGTGGAGGTAGAGGCGGCGAAGAAGGGAGCGCGGCAATCTTCGCAGGTGGCGGCGCAGATTGTTTTTGTGGATACCCCGGGGGTGCATAAGCCGGGGTCGCAGTTGGATAGGCGGATGCTGCAGGAGGTTTATGAGGCGCTGGAGACGCGCGACCTGGTGCTGGTGCTGATGGATGCTACTCGGCGGGTGCAGTTGGATGAGGTTGCGGAGACTGTTTCGGATGATGGTGCAGGGGTATCCCAGGTTCCCAAAAGCGAGGGACCTGGGGCACCCAGTTCTGTTGTTAAGCCCAAAAGCGAACGCACGAATTGGGCTAGCGAGGATGAGTTTTTGTTTGGGTTGATTCGGAAAGTTGATTGCCCGGTTTTTTTGGTGCTTACGAAAATTGATTTGGTTCCTAAAGACCGGCTGCTGCCGCTGATCGATTCGCTGACCCGGCAGTATAAATTTGCTGAGATTATTCCGGTGAGCGCGCGGAAGAGGGATGGGCTCGATTTGCTGGTGCGCAAGATTGTTGAGGTCCTGCCTACGGGTGAGCGGTACTACCCCAAGGATCAGTACACCGATCAGCCGCAGCGGTTTATGGTGGCTGAGTTGATTCGCGAGAGCGTTCTGGTGGAGACGGGCGAAGAGGTTCCTTATGCTTCGGCGGTGGTGATTGAGCGTTTTGAGGAGCCGGAGGTCGCGGCGCCCGCGCAAAGAAAAAAGGCACGCCGGTGCGGCTGCCGCTGACTCGCATTGCGGCGGCTATCTACTGTGAGCGCGATGGGCAGAAGGCGATTTTGATCGGCAAGGGCGGGTCGAAGCTGAAGGAGATTGGGACTCGTGCGCGGAGGCAGATTGAGTCGCTGCTGGGGACGCGGGTTTATCTGGAACTGCACGTGATTGTCGAGCCGAATTGGCGCGAGTCGAAGAGTTTTGTCGAGGGGCTGGACTGGCGGAATCAGCTAGAGCGGCTGGTTGGGAAGCAGATTACGGAAAAGCCGCTGGGCGAGGACGAATAGGCGAGTTTAAGTATCTGGGATGGGGAATGAGGGCTCCGTCCCCACGGGACTCCGTAACGAATTTGTGAAATCCCTTATCCCCAGGCTGAACCGCAGGGCTAACCAAGTCTGCACCTCCGGCGCGTTTTGTGTCCTTATGCGCCGCGGACAGTGCCTCGACCGCCTATTTTTACGAGGTACATACGGGCGTCGGCGGCGCCGATGATGGTGTGGACGGTGGCCCCGTCGGCGGGCGCAGTTGCCAGGCCTACGCTGGCGCTCACGGTTAACTCGCGGCCGTTCTTCATGAGGAAGCGCGTCTCCATCAACTTGCGGAGTAATCGATTGGCAAAGGCCAGGGCGTCGTTGGCGCCGGTCTCCGGCATCAGGATGACGAACTCGTCACCGCCGTAGCGGAAGCACCAGGTCCTGCTTGCGGCTCAACTCCCGGAGCCGGCGTCCGGTGTGGGCCAGCAGTTCGCTGCCCACCAGGTGGCCGTGCTCGTCGTTCACCAGCTTGAAGCGGTCCAGGTCAAGGAACGCCAGGCTCACCGGCCGGCGATTGCGGGCGGCAGTGCTCCAGCTCCCGGCCCAGCACATCGTAGAGATGGCGGGCGTTGTAGAGGCCGGTGCAGTCGTCGGTGATGGTCAACTGCTGGATGCGGGCGACGTCGCGCGCATTCTCGATGGCGATGGCGGCGTGATCGGCCAGAATGTGCAGGAAGGCGATGGTGTAGTCGGTCATCTGGTCGGCGCGGGGATTGAAGATCTCGATGACGCCGTGGGTGCCTTTGCGGCCGCGCAAGGGCATGGCGATGACCGAGCGCACCTTGCCCGGCCTGGTGGCATGTTCTTCCATCATCCGCGGATCGTGCTCGGCGTCTCCGACGATCAGGGTCTCGCCGTGCTGAACCACCCATCCGGCCACGCCCTCGCCCACCTTGACGCGCAGGCCGCTGAGCGCCTCGTGTTCTCCGCCGGCGGCGATGGCGTAGTAGAGTTCCTGGCTGTCTTCGTCGAGCATCAGCATGGTCCACAGCTCGGCCTCCATAATCTGCTCCATGTGCTCGAGAATGGTGCGCAGAATGGCATCCAGGTCGAAGCTCGAGGTGAGCGAGCGCGTCAACCGGTGGAAGACAAGCAGGTCTGGGAGCGGGATGCGATTTTCCGACTCGTTCATTTTTGAAGGCCCAATTGGAAGGAGTCTATGGATGCAATTCTTGCACAGGATGGGTACGAGTGCGCACCCGGGTCAGAATTAATTCACACTTGAGCGAATTTCCCGTGACCCCACCCGCTGGAGGGTGATCTGGACGGAACTTGGAGAGGCGTTAGTCTAGCCGAGGCGTTCCTCGGCGCAACAGGAAGCCCGCAATGCCGAAGACCACGATGATGGCCAGGACGATGAGGAAGTAATAGAACATGGGGTGCGCCCAGCCGGGCGAGTAGGTGAGGTCCTGGCCAACCCACAACAGCAGGATGGCGGCGATGACGGCGAATTGGCCGGCGATGACCAGGAAGGTGTGGCCCAGGTCGCGCCGTTTGTCCAGCGCCTCCACCTGGTCGGGGGTGAGGAAGCGCTCTTCGGGGGGAAGCAGGGAATTTGCCATCGAGTCTCTCCAGTTCACGGGGCGGGCCGCGGTGAATCTATACGGATGGGCAGCGGCTCCGGCCGTTCTCACTCTCGATTCAATCACATGCGGCGGGGGCAGCGCCAGTTGGAGGATTGCGCTGTTGGTTCGGTTATTTATCGTTCAGTTTGTCCCGATGGCTCTACTGCGGAGGATAGCCGACGGATTGCGCATAGAGGGCGCGTTTGTCTGCGGGAAGGTTCAGGGCCTTGGCCACATCCTGCCCGTGGAAGGTATAAAACCATGCATTCAGCCCCTCGGAGGCGGCAAAGAGATAGACGTTCTGGCCGATGAAGCCGGTATCGACCTGGGCATAATCATCCTTTGCGGCGGCTACATAGACCAGAGTTACTGCGGCATGCGCGGCGGGGGCAGGGCTGACTTTGGCGCGCAGGTCACCGGAGAGGAACATGCGAAGACGATTGGCCTCGGCATCGTAGACATAGACTCCATCGGCGAGAATCACGTCGAGCTCAATGTCCTGGCTGTTCATGGCCGAGGGGGCCGTGCGACCCAGTCCCGGCTTGACTGTGCGGGGACGGTTGACGCCGAAGGCTGCCCACAGGAGATTGGAGAGCATTTGCAGAGGGAGCGGCTGGTCGCGGAAGGCGCGGGTGGTTTTGCGCTGGGCGAGGGCTTGCATAAGAGGCACGCCGGAGGTGATCTGCGGCTTGGGCAAATCGATGGGTTTCAGATCGGCTGCCTGGACTGGAGTGACGCCCTGGCAGTGGCAGGCCGCAAGCAGTGCTACACATACTAAGAGGGCTGGCAGGAAGGCTGGACGACGGAGCGGGATACTGGCTGGGATGCGCATGGCTTCTCCTCGAAGGTCGAGGTTGGGCACGCCTGCCTCCAGGGGTGTGCGAGGTGAGGGGGAAGTACCACTCGAATTCTACAGCCGGGGCTTTGCCCAAAAAATGGCAGAGACGACGTTCTTACCCAAAATGGTTCAGAACCCGCCAAAAAGTCGGTGACTTGCCTAAAAGCTGCGAGCTCTGACCCAAGGCCGCGTGCGTCCAAAAAGTTCTTGCAAAAGAACGAACTATCCGTATACTGGTTTCACTTTCGCACCTCAGAAAGAGTCCGCTGCGAATCTCAATCGTGATGAAAGCCATTTCAGCGGAGTGGTTCCCTTCATGGAGTCTCCATTTTCCTCCGGCTTATAGCTTCAATTCCCCTGGAGACGATATGAGATCACAGCTTCTTTCCTTAAGCATTCTGCTGGTTCCCTGCGCCGCGGTTTTTGGTTGTGGCGGGGGACCCGGCGCCGATTTTTCTTTAGATGCAGGTCCATCGATGATTTCGGTAGTCCCCGGAGGAGCCGCGCAAACACTTAGTGTTACGGCTGAGGCGCTGAACGGCTTCAACGGAATGGTCGCGGTTACGATCGGGTCTCTTCCCACAGGCGTCACGGCCACCCCGGCGAGCCTGTCACTGGCCCCCGGTGCGCTGGGCGAGTTCAGCATATCCGCGTCTTCCGCTGCTGCCCCAGGCACCGCAAGCATTTCCATTACCGCAGTTTCAGGGGCACTCACACACATGGCCGCCTCGTCTTTGATGGTCGCCATTCCGGTGACCACGGCCACGTTGAGCGCGACCGCCTTTGATTTTGGAGACAACCTGGTCAACAATACGCTGACCAACACGGTTGTCACGGTGGCCAACACGGGCTTGGCGGCGCTTACCCTGAGCCCGGCACTGAGCGGAGACGCGAGCTATTCAATTGCCGCTGCCACTTCCTGCGGCCAGCAACTTGCTGCGGGGGCCAATTGTGCCATGGTGTTGAATTACACCCCGACGACTGCGTCCGCGCCGGCAACACAGAATGCCACATTGAACCTTGGACTTGGGAACGTGACCGCGGAGACTCCGCAAACGGTGGCCATCACGGGCATTTCCTCAACGCTGCCTGCCGGGCAGGTCACAGCCACCAACAATCCCCAAGTAGCGCTGTATACCATGACGTTGCCCTTTCCTGGGAGCGTGACCATCAACTTCGGCACAACCACCGATTACGGATTGACCACCTGGACGCAGTCAACTGCGGCAGCGGGCGGTCAGGTGAGCATTTTCGTAGCCGGTATGCTAGCCAGCACCACGTATCACATGCAGGCCGCCGTGGTGTTTTCAAACGGCATCATTGCGAATGACACGGACCATACCTTCACTACGAATGCAGTTCCGGCCAACATGCGGGTGGCCGTGACGACGACAACGACGGCAGGAATGACGCCGCAGCCAGGGCTGGAGCTGTTGAACCCTGTTAATGGCATTGGGTCAGGCGTGATCGCGACGGATCTTTCGGGGAACGTCCTGTGGACGTATGCCAATCCCGGCAATACGGCCCTGAATTTTATTGACGGCGTCAAAATGCTTCCGGACGGGAATTTCCTCATGGTGATTGGCGCTAGTTCCGCCAACCCGCTGGAGGGGCCAATTCCGGCAGGAACTATCAACGAGATGCGCGAGGTCAACCTGGCGGGAGACACCATTCGCGAGATCACGATCAACGACCTGAACGCAGAACTGGCCACCGCCAACTGCGCCGAGTGCGATGTAACGCTGGATACGTTCCACCATGATGTCGAACCCCTGCCAAACGGCCATTGGCTGGTGCTTGCGAACACGACAATGGTGCTGTCTCCAACCACCACGCCGCCTTTGACGACCGGACCAATCACAGTTCTGGGTGACGTGATTGTGGATCTGGACGAGAATCTGCAACCGGTTTGGGCCTGGAATGAGTTCAACCACCTCGACCCTAACCGTCACCCTTATATGTTTCCTGACTGGACGCACACAAACGCCATTGTCTACTCGCAGGATGACGGCAATATTCTTGTCTCAATGCGCCATCAGAACTGGATCGTGAAGGTGAATTATGCTAATGGCACCGGAGACGGGAGCGTGATATGGCACCTGGGAGAGGGAGGAGACTTTTCGCTCTTGGGCGGAACGGATCCAACCGACTGGGAATATGCGCAGCACGGCCACTCATTCTTCAGTACGAATACCATCGGAGTCTTCAAGCTTGGCGCAATGGATAATGGGGATGACAGGATCTTTCCTGCGGGTGTCACCTGCGGGAGCGCTGGAGCGCCTCCATGCTACTACTCGACCGTTCCGGTTTGGCAGATAGATGAGAGCGCAAAAACGGCTACGCTGACTTTCCATCAAATTTTCCCAACGAGACTCTACAATTTTTTTGGAGGCAATGCGGAACAACTCGCAAATGGGAACGTGGAGTACGATCTTTGCGGCGTTGGAAGCGGCTCCTATGTATACGAGGTGACTCAAGACAGCAGTGCGCAAACGGTTTGGAGCATGCATTCCACGGCAGCGAACCTCTATCGGGCCTTCCGCATTCCAAGCCTGTACCCGGGGGTGCAATGGTGACGAGTGGCGCTTGACGGGCCGGCGCGCGGATGGTGGAAACTCCGGGGCCCGGCTTACTCCGAGAGAAAGGCCAGCGATTGCAACTGGGTAATCTCGAATGGCTTGCGGCAGCGGACGTTGGTGCAGGCCAGCTTGTCGTCGCGGCGCACCATATAGGACTGGGCCTTGGCGAAGCGGGCGCGATCGCGCTCGTCGGCTCCGCGGGGCAGCTGCGCACGCTTGCGCCGCACTACCCAGTTGACCTTGTATTCACCCGCCTGGCCGCACTTGGGGCAGGTGAGGGTGTGGGTTCGCAGCTCTGTGGTCTCATTGAAAAAATCCCGCTCTTCCATCGCGTTCCAGCCTCCGGGGATTTTCACCCCACGGGCAAAGACCCGTCGGTGGGGACCCCGGGTCTTCCCCTATGCTTCAAATTATTCCATACTCATGCTTGCCATGAGGAAACGCAAGCCGGAACGTTTTTCAGCCACCAAGGCGGTGAAGGCCAACGCCCGCGAACGCGTGGGCCAGCCTAAACCGGCGCGGGTGCTCGCGACGGAGCCGCGGACTGGGCGCCAGACCAAGCACAAACCCAAACTCGAAGAGATCATCCGGCAGGAGGAATAGTGATGGCCAAGGCTATTGGAGTGGGAGGGGTATTTTTGAAGGCGCGGGATCCGAAGGCGCTGGCAGCGTGGTATGCGGCGCATTTAGGCATCCCGGTGCAGGATGGAGGCTCGCTGGCCTTCGACGGGCCGGAGTCAGCGGGGATGACCGTCTTTGCGCACTTTCCAGTGGACTCAACTTATTTTGGCGAGGGCGCTCAGCAGGCGATGGTGAATTTCCGCGTGGACGATCTGGACGGATTGCTTGCGCAGTTGGCTGCCGCTGGGGTACGCGTCGACCCGAAGCGGGAAGATGCCCCCTACGGGAAATTCGCGTGGATCTGGGATCCGGAGGGTAACCGGGTGGAATTGTGGCAGGCGCTGGCGGCGAGTTGAAGACGCGTAGCTTTCCAGGCAAATTTTCAGAGAACAATTTCAGTGGCTGTAAGACGGCGTGTAGGACCGATTGGGGTTCAGAAGGTTTTGTCTTACGCTGTCTTACGGGCGTAAGACAAATGTTTAACGGGCGTAAGACAAAGCTCTTTCGCCCACCAGACTACGGTCCTTCGACGAAAGCTATACAGTAGCCCCGCACTGGAGGTTCAGCAAATGTCTCTCGAACAACAACTGGGTAATGTGACTGTCCGCCGGGCAACCACCGAAGATACGGCTGTCTGCGGGCAAATCTGTTTCGACGCCTTCAACACAATCAATCGGAGCCATGGATTTCCATGCGACTTCCCCGGACCTGACGCCGCCACCCAATTCATTTCCATGCTCTTCTCACACCGGGGATTTTACTCTGTAGTCGCAGAAGCCGATGGGCGCATTGCAGGCAGCAATTGCCTTGATGAGCGGTCAACGATCGCGGGTGTGGGGCCCGTCATCGTCGATCCCCAACTGCAGAACGGCGGCATCGGGCGATTACTGATGCGAGCGGTGCTCGATCGGGCCACCGAGCGCAGATCCGCGGGTGTTCGTCTGGTTCAAGCGGCCTTTCACAGCCGGTCACTATCGCTCTACGCAAGCCTCGGCTTTGACATTCGGGAGCCTCTCTCCTGCATGCAGGGCCAGACGGTGCAAAGGACGGTGCCCGGATGCACGGTGCGACCCGTTCAATTAACCGACATGAATGCCTGTAAGACTTTGGCGCTCCAGGTGCACGGCTTTGATCGCGGTCAGGAACTGGCTGAAGGTATTGAGCATGGTACTGCCGTGCTCGTGGAGCGGGGCGGCCGGATCACGGGATACTCCTCCTTACTCGGCTCCTTTGGACACTCCATCGCGGAAACCAACCTCGACATTCAGGCCCTCATTGTCTCCGCCGACTCATTCCCTGGCGCCGGAATCCTGGTGCCATCGCGCAACAGTGCGCTTCTTCGCTGGTGTCTCGCCAACGGCCTGCGCATTGCCCAGCCCATGACGCTGATGGCAACTGGGCTCTACAACGAGCCCGAAGGCGCATGGCTACCCTCTGTCTTTTATTAATTTCGCTGCCTGCCTTTGCTATAAGCGATGTGGCGGAATCGGGAGGTAGAATCTGCCTTCTGCGAGAGTTGAGAAGCTGCCTTGCCGGCAACCACGAAAATAAGACCAGCTTCTGCAGGGAAAAGCGTTCATACTCTTGCATCGCGGCCTGCTCAACTTTCCTGCGCGAATAGAAAGCGTCCTATAAACTGATTGCAGACAGCGATGAAAGACTCCATCCACGTCTCGAAAGAGAACTACCTCAAGGCCATTCTGGAGGCCGAGGCCGAGGGGCGCGAGGTGATTCCGGCGATGCTGGCGCATTGGCTTGAGGTTTCGGCGCCGGCGGTGACCATGGCGCTGAAGCGGCTGAAGCGCGACGGCTTTGTGGAGGTGGGCGCGGACGGCATTGTGCGGCTGACCGCGGCGGGCCGCGAGACCGCCTATCGCACCGCCCTGCGCCACCACCTGATCGAGCGCATGTTGAGCGAGATCTTCGGCATGGAGTGGCACGAGATTCACGAGGAGGCGGAGCGGCTGGAGCACGCCGTTTCGCCGGCCTTTGAGGCCAAACTCAAGGAGAAACTGGGCGAGGGCGGCGCCTGTCCGCACGGCAACGCGGTGCTGCCGGAGAGCCCGGCGAGAGCGCAAGAAGCGCGGCGAGATGCCGCTTTCGGAGGCCGCGGAGGGCGGGCGCTACACCGTGGTCAGCCTGCAGGAGCGCGATCCGCAAGCTGCTGCTTTTTCTGCATCAGGAAGGGGATCGGCCCCGGCCAGAGCCTGCGCGTGGTGAGCCAGAACTACGACCAAACCGTTTCGATTGAGCTACCTACGGGGAATTCGATTCTGGGCCGGCCGGCTGCGGAGGCGGTCTGGCTGCGGCCGGAGACTTCGTGATAATTAAATATAAGAAAAACTATTAACCATAGTTAACTAGCTTGTGGCATACTCGTGTTGTATGAGCCTTACGGTCGAACTCCTCCGTTACCGCTAATCCCCGGTCTTGCGCCGGACCCGGAGCACCAGGTGCCCTCGCTGCCGGAGGTGCATGCGACGGTGCGCGTCTCGCGCTCGCCGCAGTATTGGCGGCGGCTGCTGGGCTTTCTGGGCCCGGGATTTCTGATCTCCGTGGGCTACATGGACCCCGGCAACTGGGCCACGGACATCGCCGGCGGCTCGCGCTTCGGCTACACGCTGCTGTTCGTCATCATGGCCTCGAACCTGATGGCGATTCTGCTGCAGAGCCTGAGCCTCAAGCTGGGCGTGGCCACGGAGCGCGACCTGGCGCAGCTTTGCCACGAGAGCTACGGCCCGCAGGGTGAGCTTTGCGCTGTGGGTCGGCGCGGAGATCGCCATCGCCGCCTGCGACCTGGCCGAGGTGATCGGCTCGGCCATCGCGCTGAATCTGCTCTTCCACATTCCGCTGTTTTACGGCGTGCTGATCACCGGCCTGGACGTGCTGCTGATTCTGCTGCTGCAGCGCTGGGGCTTCCGCTATGTTGAGGCGCTGGTGATTGCGCTGATCGGCACCATCATCGGCGATGTTCGGCGTGCAGATGTTTCTGTCGAGGCCGGAGTACTGGCCGGTGCTGCGCAATCTTTTCATTCCCTCGACCGTCGATCGTCACCAACCCCGCCATGCTCTACATCGCCATCGGCATTCTGGGCGCGACGGTGATGCCGCACAATCTCTATCTGCACTCCTCGATTGTGCAGAGCCGGCAAGTACAAGCGCACGCCGAAGGGCAAGCGCGAAGCCATCTTCATGGCCAACATGGACTCGGCGCTGGCGCTGACGGTGGCGCTGTTTGTGAATGCGGCGATTCTGATTGTGGCGGCGGCGGTTTTCAATCGCAGCGGGCACTATGAGGTGGCGGCCATTCAGGACGCCTACAAGCTGCTCAGCCCGCTGCTGGGCGCGGCCGGCGCGAGCACGCTGTTTGCCGTTGCGCTGCTGGCCAGTCGGGCAGAACTCGTCGATCACCGGCACGCTGGCCGGGCAGGTGGTGATGGAGGGCTTCATCCACCTGAAGGTTTCGCCGTGGCTGCGGCGGCTGATCACGCGCTCGCTGGCCATCATTCCCACCATCATCGTGGTCGCGGTCACCGGCGAGCAGGGCACGGAGAAGCTGCTGATTCTGAGCCAGGTGATTCTGTCGCTGCAACTGAGCTTTGCCGTGGTGCCGCTGGTGATCTTCACCGGCAGCCGCAAGAAGATGGGCGAGTTTGTGAACGCGCGCTGGCTGCAAGGGCTGGCGTGGTTCACGGCCGCGCTGATTGCCGGGCTGAATGGCTGGCTGCTGATTCGAAACTGCGATGGGCCGCTAATTCCCTCGCTTCCCCACGGAGGTTACGCATGAAACATACGTCGAACGATACTGGTACTATCTCTCTCTGTTTTCTGATATTAACCATGGTTAACTCGGTTCTGTTCAGCAGCGCAAAGCGGAACGTCGAGCGCGATCTCCGGGCACGGTGACGGACTCGACCGGCGCGGCGCTGCCCAATGCCGCGGTCACGGCAACCAATGTGGATACCAAGGCCACCCGTGCCGGAGCAAACCAACGCCGATGGCCGGTTTCTGTTTTCCCAGGTGAATCCGGGCACTTATACGGTGACGGTGAGTGCCAACGGGTTTGCGGAGCAGACCTCGCCGCCGATTGCCGTCGAAGTGGGGCGCACGGTGACGTTGAACTTCAATCTCGTCTTTGTCTGCGACTCGCAGACGTGTTGAAGTGACGGCGCAACAGGCGATGCTCAGCCTGGAGAACCCGAACACCACGACGACGCTCGAAGCAAGACGATCGCCAGCCTGCCCAATCCAGGACAGGACCTGACCTATCATCGCTCAGTTCGCGCCGGGCGCGCTGATGAATACCGCCGGCTCCTCGAACGACGCAAAGGCCGCCGGCGGCTACGGAAACGTGGAATTCAACGGCCTTCCCGCGACCTCGAACGGCTACATACTGGACGGATACGACACCAACGATCCGTGGCTGGGACTGAATATCGGGCTATCGACGAACCTTGTGATTGGCCTGGATGCGGTGGAGGAGGCGACCGTCAACACGAATTCCTACTCCGTCGATCAGGGAAGATATGGCGCGTCGCAGGTGAATTACTTCACCAAATCGGGAACCAACAAATTTCACGGCGACTTTTACGAGCTATGGAATGGCTCGCTGTTGAATGCGGAGAATTACTTTCTCCACGCCAACGACACGCCGGGCAACATCGCCAAAAAGCCGCGCTCCACGGTGAATGAATTTGGCGTGAGCGTGGGCGGGCCGATCCGCAAGGACAAGCTGTTTTTCTTTGCCCACTATGAGGGCAGTCCGCATTGCGCTGCCGCTGGTTTCGCAGGCCGTTGTGCCCTCGCCTGCCTATCAGCAATATGTGCTGGGCCAACTGGCCGAGGGCGGGACAGACCCGATCACGGGAACCGCGCTGCCTGCGCAGCCGAACGAAGATTGCGTTCTATCAGTCGATGTTCAAGCTCTATACAGCAATACGGCCGGAACTCCGGTTCCAGTGAGTTCCTGCCCGCTGGATGCGAGCGGGGCGATGCTTCCGGGCACGCAGACGAGCGGCAACCTTTTCAATGGCAGCGGCTGCGCGAATCAGCGCCAGGAGTCGCTGACCAACAGCGACAGCGAGAATCTTATTGTGGTCAAGATCGACCACACCATCGATACGAACAACAGCGTCTGGTACCGCTTTCAACAGGACACGGGACTGCAGGCCGCCTATACCGATCCCATCAACTCCATCTTCAACTCCTACTCTCCGCAGCCGCAGTACACGCTGGTTGCCGGTTACACGCATCTCTTCAGTCCGAATCTCGTCAACCAGTTCAATCCCGGCGCGAGCTGGTATTCCAGCATCTTCGAGCCGAACAACTTTGCCCAGGTTCAGCAGACCTTTCCCATCGTGCTCGCGGCGGGCACCAACAATGCGCCATTTACCACCATCGGCGGCAATGACAACACCTATCCCCAGGGGCGCAAGGTGACGCAATGGCAGATCAACGACAACCTGATCTGGACGCGCGGCAAGAACACCTACAAGTTCGGCGTCAATACGCGGCGCATCGACGTAAGCGACTACGATCTGGGCGAGGGAAGCGTGCCTACCGTCGTCTACAACGATCTTGCCCAGTTCACCTATGGCGCGGCTTACACGGCGAGCCAGACATTTCCCATCTCACTGAAGGAGCGAGTAGCGGCGGGCAATCTCGATCTCTATGCGATGGACACTTACAAGCCCACGTCGCGCGCAACACTTACCGCGGGAGTGCGGGCGACATGGAATACCAATCCCGTGAATCAGCAGCGATTGTTTGCGCGGCCTGCGGGGTCGTTTCTCGATATCTCGCACCAGATCAAGCCAGCCGCTCGATCAGGCGATTCAAACCAGGGTGCGCGGGCTCTTTCCGGCAACGCCGCTGTTGGTCTGGCAGCCGCGCGTTGCGGCGGCTTACCAGGTGACTCACGGGACCGTGCTGCATGCCGGGTTCGGCGTCTTCAACGACATCATTCCGGCGCAGATTGCCGACCTTGCCGCGACCAATGCTCCTTACTCGCCGACCTTTGTCGGCGGCATCGGCGGGCAGGTGGGCGGCGTGGGGATTGCGCCGGGCGTGACCGGCAGCGCGGTCGATGCGACCAGCAATGCCGACCAGAGCTTTCAGTCGGTCTTCAGCGCGGGTGCGGCGCCCTGCGCCGGCATTGCCGCGGGCGCGCCGACATGCCCGCTGGCCGTGAGCATGAATACTTTTCCCAGCGGCACGCTGAAGACGCCTTATTACTACCAATATAACTTCGGGATCGAGCAGACAGGTGGGCGCGCATGGCGCGGCGCGGATCGATTATGTGGGCACGCGCGGCGTGCATGAGCCGTATCAGGTGGAGTTGAACGGCTACCAGACTGTCTGCGACGGATGCTTTGCGCCTTATCCCTACCAGCAGCCGCTCGATCAGAGATTCGGCAGCGTCAATGAGTTTCAAACCGGACGCGAACAGCAGTTATTCCGGATTGCAGACTAGTATCACCGAGCAGATCGGCGGCCTGACTCTGCGCGGAAACTACACGTTCAGTCATTGCCTGGATGAAGTGTCGAATGGAGGGCTGCTTTCATTTTCCACGCAGGGAATTCTGTCGCCGCTGCCGGGCGAACTTAGCCGCCAGTATGGAGACTGCGACTATGACGTGCGCCATAACATCTCGGCCTTCGGGATTTACCAGATTCCGTTTTCGTCTACCCATGCGCTGCTGCGGACGCTCTTCGGCGGCTGGTCGTTTTCCGAGACGGCGTTCTTTCATAGCGGGCTTCCGTTCACGGTGCTCAGCCAGCCTTATACGGCGAACGGCAACGGCGTCTTTCAGGGCAGCGGGCCGCAGTTTGCGCGCCGGGTTCCCGGCGTGCCGCTTTACCTGAAGACGCCTTATTCCGGCGTTACCGTGGCGGGAACGAAGCAATGGCTGAATCCAGAGGCGTTTGTTTCGGTGGTCGATCCGACGACGGGCGCTTGCACGGGAGGCGATTCGGTTACGAACTGCCAGTTTGGCGATTCGGGCCGCAATACGGTGCGCGGACCGCACTTTACCTACTCGGATATTTATTTGACGAAGAAGTTTCCGATTACAAAGGCAGTCACATTGCGCTTCGATACGCAGTTGTTCAATGCCTTCAATCATCCGAACTTTGCCTTGCCCAGCAACGTGGAAGCTGGAGTGCCTGGAGTGTATATTCCGGCCAAGTTCGGCACGCTGGAGAGCACCATCTCGCCGCCGACGGGGTTGCTCGGCGTGGGTCTGGGCGGAGACAGTTCGCCGCGCATGATTGCATTTCAGGCGAGGATTGAGTTCTGATATCCGCTACTATGGATGCGATGAAGATTCTTTCCGCTGCCGAGATGCAGGCCTGCGACCGCGCGACTACCGAGCGGTTTGGGGTGCCGTCGCTGGAGTTGATGCGGGCGGCGGCGGGGGCCGTGGCGGCGTTTGCGCGGGAACGGTTTCCGCAGGCGCGGCGGGTTACGGTGCTTTGCGGGAGGGGCAACAACGGCGGCGATGGAATGATGGCTGCGTGCCTGCTGGCCGGTGCGGGGCTGGAGGTGACGACGCTGCTGCTGGGTGAGCCTGCCGGGATCACGGGCGACGCGGCCGCAGGCGTGGCTGCGAGGTTTCCAGCTTGGCGTGCGGACACATTCACATCATTACCAAGGCGGAGGATCTGGAGCGGCACGCGGATGCGCTCGATGCCGATCTGATTTTGGATGCGGTGGTGGGGACGGGATTCAAGCCGCCGCTGAAGGGGCTGGCCTGGCGGCGCTGAGTGGGTAAGGGGAGCGTGGAGTTGAGCTTCCGACCCTTCGCAAAAAACGCGAAGGATGGGGCACCCGGAGATTTTGGCGATTGATTTGCCTTCGGGCTGGCCGGCGGATGCGACCGAGGCTACGGTGGCCGATGCCGATTCGGTTTTTCCTGCCGATGCGGTGATTACATTTACCGCGCCCAAGCCGGCGCATGTGTTTGGGCAATTGACCCGGCGCTGGGACCAGCCGATTGTGGTGGCGCCGATCGGGTCGCCGGAAGAGGCGATTGTTTCGGCGCTGGGATTGGACTGGGCGGGCTCGGCGATGGAGATGGCGCAGGCGCCAAGGGCCGCGGGGGCGAACAAGGGCAACTTTGGGCACGTTCTGGTGGTGGGCGGATCGGATGGCGGCAGGTCGGGCGCGCCGGCGATGACAGCTCTGGGGGCGCTGCGGGCTGGGGCGGGGCTGGTGACGGCTGCGGTTCCGGCTCCGGCGCTGGCGATGGTGGCTGGGGTTGCGCCGGAGTTGATGACTTGGCCGCTGAAGGCGACGGCCGCGGGGCAGATTTCGGCGACGAACCTGACTGCGGCCGCTTTGAAGGGACTGACGGCGGGGAAGACCGTGCTGGCGATTGGGCCGGGACTGGGGCAGGGGGCGGAGACGGCGAAGTTTGTTGCCGGACTGCTTTCGGCGACGGAGATTCCGGCGGTGATTGATGCGGACGCGCTGAATATTCTGGCTGCGAGAGCCGGCGCTGCTGGCCAAGCTGGCTAAGGGAACGGACGCTGGTGCTGACGCCGCATCCGGGGGAGATGGCGCGGCTGACCGGGAAGACGGTGGCCGAGGTGCAGGCTAACCGGCTGAAGACGGCGCGGGAGTTTGCGCAGCGGATGGGCGTGACGCTGGTGCTGAAAGGGGCGCGGACGCTGATTGCGCACCCGGATGGACGCGTGGCAGTGAATACGACGCGGCAATCCGGGCATGGCCAAGGGCGGCAGCGGCGACCTGCTGACCGGGGTGATTGCGGGGATGCTGGCGCAGTATCCGGCTGAGACGGCGCGGGCGGTGGAGGCGGCGGTTTATCTGCATGGGTTGGCCGCGGACCTGGCTTTGAGAGAGGCGGACGAGCATACTTTGCTGGCCACGGATAGTCTTCGATAATTTTCTCGGGCTTTTCGCTTTGAATCACGCGGGTCAAACGGGTATGTTTGGTTGCAGGGGGCATCTGCATCGAGCGGCCTCCTCATGAGGGTCTGGAATGAGCAATGCCGCACCAGTCGCCGAAGGCCGGAGTCACGAGTTCACGACAAAGAGCGGGGCGGACACCATCGAAGTGGGCCGCAAGCTGGCGAGACTGCTGAAGCCGCCGCAACTGCTGATTCTGCGCGGCGATCTGGGCACCGGAAAACCACGCTGGTGAAGGGCATTGCGCAGGCGCTGGATGCGGCCGAGGCGGACGAGGTGACCAGCCCGACGTTCACGCTGATTCACGAGTACGACGGCGCGCGGAACGGCAAGCCGGTGAAGCTGTTTCACCTGGACGTGTATCGCCTGGAAGACGAGCGGCAACTGGAGACGCTGGGGCTGGACGAGTTGCTGACTCCGGATGCGCTGGTGCTGGTGGAGTGGGGCGAAAAATTCAAGAGCATCCGCAAGAAGGCGACGGGGAGATTGCGATTACCGCTGCGGGCGGGGATGCGCGCAAGATTACTGTGACGCTGAAAGAGTAGGTCGCTTTTTCTCGGGTTCTGGAGTTTTGTCGGTTTCCCACCCTTCGCAAAAAGCGCGAAGGATGGGGCACCGGCGCATGGATGGGACACCCGGCTTTGATTAGCCACGACGCTGAAAGTTAACGGTTAAAACACTATCGTGTGTGATTCCAAACCGTCCAACCTGCAATGAGAAGTACAACCCGATCGGATTTATCCGCCAGCGGGAACCTGACTGCATTCATTTCGTATTTAACTTCTTGAGCGGTACATTAGGAGGCTTCAGTGCGTCTGATTCATCACTCTGCTATTGCGGCGGTTCTACTCTCGATGCTGGCGATTGGACCAGCGGCAACCTGGGCGGCTAACAAGCCCCACATCTTTCAGCATCCGGCGCTGAGCCGGGATTTGATCGTCTTCGGCTACGCGGGCGATTTGTGGAGCGTGCCTCGCGAAGGCGGGCGGGCTACGCGGCTGACGATTGGCGTGGGCATTGAGACTGCGCCGGTCTTCTCGCCCGACGGCAGCACGATTGCGTTTACGGGGGAGTACGACGGGAATACGGATGTGTTTACGATTCCCGCGACGGGCGGCGTTCCCTTTCGCGTGACTTACCATCCTGCTCCCGACAGCGCCGTGGGTTGGACTCCTGACGGGAAGCAGATTCTCTTCCGCTCAAACCGCGAGTCGGGGAACCGGTATACGCAGCTTTACACCGTTCCCGCGCAGGGAGGCGTAGCCAAGGCTTTGCCGCTTCCCATGGCCTACGAGGGTCAGCTTTCACCGGACGGCGGCCAGATTGCCTACACGCCGCTGCCGCCCGCGTTTGGCTTCGAATACATAAACTTCTCTTCCTGGGGAAACTACCGCGGCGGTCGCGCATGCATGATCTGGATCACCTCGCTGCCGGGGCTGGACTCGGTGGAGATTCCGCATGAGCCGGCTTCCGATTTTTCGCCGGTGTATGCGGGCGAGCAGATTTATTTTCTTTCGGGACGCAAGGGGCCGATCAGCATTTTCCACTACGATCCGGCGACGAAGACGGTGAGCGAAGCGCTGCACAACGAGGGACCGGATATTCGCAGCCTGGCAGGCGACGGCAAGACGCTGGTCTACGACCAGCTTGGCGAGATTTACCTTTTCGATACGGCGACCGGGAAGAGCCAGATGGTTTCCGATCGAGATTGGCGCCGATCTTCCCGAGGTGCGGCCCAGGATTGAGAGCGTGGCGGATGAGATTGAGCATACTTCGATTTCGCCGACAGGGCTGCGCATGGCGGTGGAGGCGCATGGGGAGATTTTGACTGTCGCGGCCAAGCACGGGCCCACGCGCGACATTACCAACACGCCGGGCGTGATGGAGCGCGCGCCGGCATGGTCGCCGGATGGGCAGTCGATCGCGTACTTCTCCGATGAGTCCGGCTTGTATGCGCTGCACGTGGCTTCGCAGACGGGAGATTCGCAGTACGGGAGCTCTCCGGTCAAGAAGTTTCCGCTGGCCCAGGAGCCGGCCTACTACTTCGATCCCTTGTGGTCGCCCGACTCGAAGCTCATCGCCTTCCACGACAACCGGCTGAATATTTATATGCTGGATACGACGACGGGCAAGCTGGTGACCATCGGCGAGAAGAATGTGTTTGGAGGCTTTTCGAAGCCAGAACTACGATCTGGCTTGGTCGCCGGACTCGAAATGGATTGCTTATCCGCAATCGATGCCCAACCACCTGCACGCGCTGCTTCTCTATTCGGTTGAAACGGGCAAGTCGACGCAGGTGACCAGCGCGATGGCGGACTCGAGCGAGCCGGCCTTCGATCGCGACGGCAAGTATCTCTATTTCATCGCCAGCACCAACGCGGGCGCTACCTCGGACGGGATCGATATGACCAGCGATCTCTACGATGTGACTTCACATATTTACGGGGCTGTGCTGGCTGCGGACCAGGCCTCGCCCATCGCTCCTGAGATGGAGGATGAAAAGACGGCGGAAGAGCGCAAGGCGGATGCGAAGAAGGATGCGGACAGCGCCGCCTGCCGAGGAGAACAAAGGACGCGGCGAAGAGCGGCAAAGACGAGCGCATGCGAGCGCGAAGGCTGACAAAAAGGACGAATGGACTCCGGGACAAACCGGTCAAGCCGACGAAGGTCGATCTGGCGGGAATTGAGTCGCGCATTGTGGCGCTGCCGCTGCCGGCGGCGAATTACATCGGACTGGCCACGGGGAAGCAGGGCAGCCTTTACTTTCTGAAAATTCCGGAATCGAACCGCTTTGGCGATCACCCGGCAACCCTCTACCGCTGGGTTTGGGAAGACCGCAAGACGACAAAGCTGGCCGAGCACGTGGTGAGCTTTGAGCTCTCGGCCAACGGCGAAAAGATGCTGCTGGCTCTCTCCAAGCACGATCCGGACGCGAGCTGATGCTGCGGCGGGCAAGGGCGGGCCGCCGGAGTGGGTGATTGTGCCGGCCGATGCGCCGGTGAAGCCGGGCGAAGGGGCGATCTCGTTTGCCGATCTGAAGGTGCGCGTGGATCCGCCGGCGGAGTGGGCGCAGATGTACCACGAGGTGTGGCGCATCGAGCGGTCCTACTTCTACGATCCTCACTACCACGGAACCGATACCGTTGCTGATGAGCGCCGCTACGAGCCGTACGTGGCTTCCGTCGCGTCGCGCGCCGATTTGAATTACATCTTTCAGGAGATGCTGGGAGCGTTTTCGGTGGGGCATCTGCGCGGCAGCGGCGGAGCCATTCCGAAGGCCCCGAAAGTGCCCGGCGGACTGCTGGGAGCCGATTACGTGCTGCACAACAATCGCTATTGCCTGGCCAAGATTTATACCGGCGGGGAGTTCAATCCGGAAGAGAAGGCTCCGCTGGCGCAGCCGGGGCTGAACGTCTCGGTCGGCGATTGCATCGTGGCCATCAACGGGCAGGAGCTGACTGCGGCGACCGATATTCAGCAGCCGCTGGAGGGCACGGCCGGGCACGTGATCAGTTTGCATGTTGAATCCGCCGACGGGAAAAACGGGCGCGATATTTCGGTGACGCCCGATTGGCAGCGAGGCAGCGCTGCGCAATATCGACTGGATCGAGGGCAACCAGCGGAAGGTGGATCAGCTTTCCGGCGGGAAGCTGGCTTATGTCTACCTGCCGGATACGGGCGGAGGCGGGTTTACGAATTTCAATCGCTACTATTTTGCGCAGACTGACAAGCAGGGCGCGATTATCGACGAGCGCTTCAACGGCGGCGGGCAGGTGGCCGATTACTTTATCGAGGTGATGAAGCGGCAGATCGAGGCGTACTGGTCGCCGCGCTACGGCAACATCGAGCACACGCCGAACGGGGCTATCTACGGGCCGAAGGTGATGATCGCGAATGAATTTTCAGGCTCGGGCGGCGATGCGCTGCCGTGGCTGTTCAAGCAAGCCAAGCTGGGGCCGCTGGTGGGCAAGCGGACCTGGGGCGGGCTGGTGGGCATTGGGTCGATTCCGGTGCTGATGGACGGCGGGCATGTGACTTCGCCGAGCGTGGCGTTCTTCTCGCCGAAGGGCGAGTGGGACGTGGAGAATCACGGCGTCGATCCGGATGTGGTGGTGGAGCAGGACCCGAAGGCGGTGAGCGAAGGGCACGATCCGCAACTGGAAAAGGCTGTGGCGCTGGCGATGGAAGGGATGAAGGAGCATCAGGACGTGCAGCCGGAGAGGCCGGCTTATCCGGACTATCATAAGTAATCAAATCGCATGTATTCTTTCCCACCCTTGCGACAGAAAAAAGTCGCAAGGATGGGGCACCCGGCGCTTGGCGTTCCAAATTTAACTACGTGGGGTATGAAAATGCAACGGATTCAAGCAACGCGATTCTTGTTATTCGGCCTGATGATCGGATCATCTTCACTCCAAGCTAAAGAAAAAGTGAAGATCGAGGTTGTTGAGGCTTCGACATACACATATACGGATACCACGATTCGAACCATCCCCGCCACTCCTGAACAAACGGTCACCAACTGCCAAGGAACCTCCGGCATCTACTCGCCGAATTACGGCTCTACCTGTGTGACGACTAAAAGCCCTGCGACCCCGGAACACCCTATTATATGGCCCACGGCGATAGGCGCCTTTGACGCGGTAATGGCCATTCTACCGGACGGCGAACACGTGATCCTGATGTGTGACAGAGACCACGAAAAACACTGTGACCGCTTTGTGGATGAAAAGAATGCAGGAATAGAAAAGAATTGCAGGGACGTTTCAGAGGTCATCGTTGTTGGTTCTATGAGATACCTTTGCGAGTACACGATGCAAGGGGGCCGAAGTCTAGGGATGTTTCAAGCAGAGATAAATGGCGATAAAGTTACCATTTGGGGGCCGAATGGAAAACGAGAGTACGACAAGTCTAGTACTTGGGGTGGTCAAGCGACCTCAAATGAAGCTCCCGCAAATAATCCAGCAACGACGCAGACGAAAGGCGGCGATTCCATTGCACTAGACAACCTCGGTGTGCAATACGATCAAGGCTTAGGTGTACCGCTTGACCACGTACATGCTGCAGTCTTGTATCGCAAAGCAGCTGAGCAGGGGGATGCTGTTGGACAATACTTCCTCGGTTACGACTACTTTGTTGGCCAAGGTGTTCCTCAGGACTATAAAGAAGCGGCAGCTTGGTATCGTAAGGCTGCCAAACAGGGAAATGCCAATGCACAATACAACCTCGGCACGCTTTACTTTGCGGGTCAAGGTGTAACGCAGGATTATAGCCAAGCCGTTATTTGGGTCCGCAAGGCCGCCGACCAGAACGATGCCGTTGCGGAATGCAGTCTCGGTACATTTTACGAATTTGGCACAGGCGTTGTGCAGAATTATGCCGAAGCCTACTTTTGGCTGGATATTGGTGCTGCTGTGGTGAAGGGAGCCGATCACGATACTTGCCAAAAGAATCGCGATGATTCTGTCTCGAAGCTATCAGCATCCGAGTTATCCAAAGCGCAGGAACGTGCAACAAAATGGTTCTCTGAGCATCCTGCGCAGCCTTAGGCTGTCTTACGGCATCCGTTACCACCACAGTGGGGGCATTTCTGAAATGCCAACTCGCCGCTCGTAAGTTTGGAAGAAACCGAATACTCTTTTCCGCATTTGAGGCAAATGACGATTTGTGTAGTCATCTCTCAAGCGTACTTGATCAGCACAAATGGTGCCAATTTATGCAGCACAAGCTCCTTTGGTAGTAAGAAGCTCTCAAAACCCCATGATGTTGTAGCCGCAGTCTACGTAGAGGACTTCGCCGGTTACGGCGCTGGCTAAATCGCTGGCGAGGAAGAGGGCTGCGCCGCCTACTTCTAATTGGTCTACGTTGCGGTGGAGGGGGGCGCGGTCGGAGTGGGACTTCAGCATGTCGCCGAGGGCGCCTACGCCGCGGGCGGCCAGCGTCTTGATGGGGCCGGCGGAGATGGCGTTGACGCGGATGTTTCTGGGGCCGAGGTTCCAGGCGAGATAGCGGACGGTGGCTTCAAGCGAGGCCTTGGCTACGCCCATTACGTTGTAGTTGGGGACGACTTTTTCCGCGCCGAAGTAGGTGAGGGTGATGATGCTGCCGCTCTCGGTCATCAGAGGAGCGGCGGCGCGGCTGACGGCGATGAGCGAGTAGACGCTGACGTCGTGGGCGATGCGGAAGCCCTCGCGGCTGGTGTTGATGAACTCGCCGCGGAGCTCGTCGGCGGGGGCGTAGGCTACGGCGTGGACGAGGATTTCGATCTTGGCGTACTTTTTCTGGATGGTTGTGAAGAGGGATTCGATTTCCGCGTCGTTTGAAACGTCGCACTGGAAGCCCGCGGCGCCGGGGAGCTCGGCGATGAGCTGCTCAGCGTCCTGCTTCATGCGTTCGTTCTGGTAGCAGATGGCGAGGGTTGCGCCGGCGGCGTGGAGCTTTTGGGCGATTCCCCAGGCGATGGAACGCTTGTTTGCCAGCCCGAAGACTACGGCGGTCTTACCTGCCAGATCAATCATGCTTGCTTGCTTCCTCCAGGGTGCGGGTTCAGGCTTGCTAAGGGGAATTGGAACCGATTTATAGAATATCAGCGAAGATTAGCCGCCGAGGTCGACTAGTTCGACCTTGCCTACGGGGCGGCCTAAAAAGCGGGAGCCGAGGCGCTCGAATTTTTCTACGGAGTCGGTGGCGAAACAGCGGATTTGCGTGGACGGGAACTGCATGGTTAGGGAACGTTTATTCGCTTTCTGCTTTCCGAATATCCGGGCGGCAATCTTGGCGGCGGCTTCAGCCGAGTCGATGACCTTCATTCCATCCGGAACCGCTCGTTCGAGCATCTTCCGCAGCAGCGGGTAATGAGTGCAGCCGAGGACAAGCGCGTCGGGATTCAGCCCTTCAGCGGCGGCTTTGGCGGTCAGCTCGTCCAGGTAGATGTTGATAACTTCGGCGGTGACGCGGTGATCGGTCCAGCCTTCTTCGACCAGTGGAACCAGCAGCGGGCAGGCCATCTCCAGCGCCCGAAGCCCCTGTACTTGGCAGGCGGCGGAGTAGGCGTGGCTGTGGACGGTGGCGTCAGTGGCGATGACCAGCACGTCGCCGGTTTTGGAGGCGGCGCGGGCGGCGGCGGCGCCGGGCTCGATGACGCCGAGGACGGGGACCGGGACGGCTTGCTGGATGGCGTCGAGGGCGAGGGCGCTGGCGGTATTGCAGGCGATGACCAGGAATTCGGCGCCCTGCTCGCGGACCAGGAACTGGGCACTCTGGGCGGCGTAGCGGGCAATGGTGCGACGGGACTTGGAACCGTAGGGAAGACGGGCGGTATCGCCGAGGAATGCGAAGCGGGCTTGGGGAAAACGCTCAATGAGAGCGCGGAGGACGGTTAGGCCGCCGAAGCCGGAATCGAAAACGCCGATGGTGGGGGAGGCGGCGCTTGATTGCAATTCAGAAATCGCGGCCGTGCTTTCGGGCATAGTCATGGGCGGGCTACCTGGGTTGAGACCAAATCGGAATATAGATAAGTGCGGGTTAGATCGGCGTGGCCGGCTAAAGTGGTGCGGGGTTTGCCGTCGACGAGGAAACGGATTTGGGTGACGCGGGGCAGGTTGGCGTGGAGGGTGCCGCAGATGGAGAACACAGTCAGGTTTTCAGTCTCCAGGCCGGAAGGGTGGGTGGAGACGAAGCTGCTGGTGAGATTGACTACAGCGAGTTCAGGGCCGGCTGAGTCAGAACTATTGGACGGGTGGACGGTTGCGGGAGCGTTGAGGCTCTCCTGGCTCGGGGCCGGCATAAGGAAAACCTGGGCGATGGAGTTGGCGCCGCCGGGGACGGGGTGGGCGGCATCGGGAGCGGCGTAGAGGTCAAGCAACTTGCCGAGTATGACGCGGGCGCGTGCATTGGGGTCCTGAGGCAGGGGCAGGGATTGGACCTGGGTGAGCAGGGAGCTGTCAGCGTCGTTGGCGACCATCAGGGTAGCCGGCTCGGCCTGCGCTACTTCAGGAGCGTTGGTGGGGGACGAGTCCTGGTTGGCGATAAGGCGCTGGTGAGCACGCTCGCGCAACTGCCACAAGGCAACGGCCATGACTGCGGAAGCCACGAGCAGGACGACAAAGAGAACGGCCTGATAACGGGGGATCATGGGCGGGCCTCGGTTCGCAAGGCATCGGTGCGCCATTCGAGCAAGGCGGCTGCGAGAGCTTCGGCTATTCGGGCCTGGTAGTTGGGATCGTCGAGGGAGCCCGGGGTTTGCGGGGTGGAGTCGCGGGCCTGCGCTGATTCTGGGGCGATTTCGACGGCTACGGCGGGGCAGGTCATGCTATCGACCACGGGCAGGGCGGCGCGGGTCAGGCTGACGGTGAGGCCGGTGTGCAGGAGGGCGGAGTTGAGAGTGCCGGCGAGAGCCAGGCTGCGGGTCACCCAGGCGGATTGGGCGGTCTTCCAGGCGGCGATGCGTGTGGGCTGCGTGGGGACGAGTGAGGAGATGAAGAGATGTGCGCCGGTGCCGCTCTCAGTGGCGTGGAGACTGAGGCAGGCCTGGGCGTTGGCGTGGTTGGCTAGCTCGGCGCGGCGGTCGGGATCGATGGTCGCGTCGGATTCGCGGGTGGTGACGACCTGGATGCCGCGCGCGGCAAGCAGGGAACGCAGGCGCACGCTGAGGGCCAAGGTGAGGGTTTTTTCGTCTGTAGCGTTGAGGCGGCCGCCGGGATCGTCCCCGCCGTGAGCTGCGTCAATGACCACTACGAAGCGAGCCGCGGGTGCGGGAGGGGCTGGCTGCGCGGTGGCTAATGATCCTGCTGCCGCGAGGAGTGCCAGCAAACCTTTCAGCATCCAATTATTCCAGCGCATAGATGGTCAGGCCGCTGAGCAACTTGGGGTAAAAATCGGTGGATTTTTGCGGCATTACGTCGCCGGCAAAGGCCACTTCCCTGAGTTGCTCCATGGTGACGGGGTTGGTGAGAAAGACGACGTCGGCCTCTCCGCGACGGACCTGTTCCACCGCATCGCCCGAATCGCGCAGGTAGCGGATGTTGGTTTGCTCGCGGACTTTTTCGGCGTCGAGGCCGAGCAGGCGGTCGAGCACGATGGAGTGCAGCTGGGTGAGGTCGAGCCGGCGTTGGCGTTCGGGCAGGCTGGCCAGGGCGGCGGCTACGGCATCGGGTTTGGAGCGCAGCAGAAGAGCGCCGGTGCGGGTGACGGCGACGAAGGCTGTACCTTGCTGCTTGCCGAGGGTTGCAATGTAGTCGGAGGCCTCGGCGGTGGGCTGGGGTTCGACGGTGAAAAACTCGGCGGCGGCGTGGGCAAAGGCTTCGGGGTCAAAGTTGGGCAGGCTGTGGACTACGCGATGCGTGGGCAGAATTACCAGGCCGTCGCAGTCCATGTTGACGAAGGTCATCATGACGGCGGCTTCAGGGTAAGGCGGCTGGGGCAACTGGCTGGTGCTGGATTCGGTTTTGACGGGCGATGTGGGCGCGTGTTCCCTGGAGTAATTGAGAGCGGTCTCGTAGCGGTGGTGGCCGTCGGCGATGATAAGTTTTCTGTCGGCCATGGCGGTGGTGAGCAAATTGATGGCCGCCGGGTCGTTGACGCTCCACAGGCGATGGAGCACGCCGTACTCGTCGGTGACTTCGGCTTCGGCTGGACCTGCGTCCTGGTAGAGAAGTTTCTCCACGCTGCAGGCGGGATCGGAGTAAAGCATGAAGATCTGGCCGAAGTGGGCGCGGGTTGCCTTGAGCAGGTTGAGGCGGTCGCTCTTGGGCTTGCTGAGGGTTTGCTCGTGGCGGAAGACGACCTGCTCGGAATAGTCGTGGAGCTGGCCGAGAGCAATGAAGCCGCGGCGCTCTTTAATCAGGTCTGTTCCGGGAACTTTGAAGCGTTGCGAGTAGGCAAAGATGCAGGGATCTTTTTCCTGGACGAGGACTTCCTGTTCGCGCCATGAGCGGAAGTCGCGCGCGGCGCGGGTATAGACGTTCTCGCCGCCTTCGGCGTCAAAGAGCTCTGGCAGGCCGAGGATGATGCGCACCAGATTGTAGGGGCTGCGCTGGTAGTAGGCCTGCTGCATGGATGGGGAGATTTTGTCGTAGGGCTGGGTGACCACGTCGTCGAGCCGTACGATGGACGGATTGTAGCGCCAGGCGCGAAATGGATAGATGCGTGCCATAGGGAAGGTCTTGCTCCACGTTCAAACGGCGGAATTTGCGCCTGAGTGCCTTTCTGTCTAGCCGGGCCCTCGAGTACGCTTAGGGTCGATTGTATCCCAGCGTTCGCGTGGAACATACACAGGTGGGGTCCTGCTTTGGGAAATCGTGTTCAAACAGTTTGGGTGTAGAGATTCATCGCGTCCCGACAGGACGCGGAAGACAGGTATCGGTGGCTCTGTCCCCCGGATTTCATCCGGGGCTATTTTCACTTCTTCCCTTCGGGAAGATAGCATGAGCTTTTCAGTTGCAGTGCTACTTTCCGAATGACGGGACGCGAGTACTTATTCCAAATACCGGAACGCGAGTAATCGATGCGGCTATTTATCGATGGACTGGATCTTCGTTGCAAGAAAAACCCTGAACTGCACTCGCGCCGGCAAGTGGCGTAAAGTTAAGATGAGGGAGAATCCTCTCGTCAGGATTGCCTTCGCTCAATATCTATGCTCGCACCGATTCCTATGCGCCTTTGCCATCACGCGATTCTCGCGGCTTTTTTTGCCGCAGCGGTGCTTACGCCGGCGGCGCAACAGGCTCCGGTACAGCCCGCTCCAGCCAAGGCTCCGCCGGCTGCGGTGAAGGCGCCGTCGCTTACGGTGGATCGCGACCCGGTGCGTTCGCCGGATGGAGAGCCGGCCGCGAATCCAGTTGCCAATCCGGCGGCGAATCCCGTTGAGAATCCGGCGGAGCAGATGCACAAGCAGGGCGAAGGGTGGGTTCTGCGCACCGAAGTGGAAGAGGTGGAGCTCTATTGCACGGTGCTAGAGGGTAACCAGCTGGTTCCCGGTTTGAAGAAAGATGACTTCGAGGTTTATGAGGACGGAGTCAGGCAAAACGTGATCAGCTTCCAGCACAACGATGTTCCGGTTTCGATTGCGCTGGTGGTGGATAACTCAGGGTCAATGTCGCGCAAGCGTCCTTCAGTGAACAAGAGCGCGATGGATCTGATTGAGGCGTCAAATCCGCAGGACGAAGCCTTCGTGGTGAACTTTTCCGATGAGGCCTTCATCGACCAGGATTTTACTTCTGACGTGAACAAGCTGCGCGACGGATTGGCGCATCTTGAGTCGAGAGGCGGCACGGCGCTTTACGATGCGGTGGTGGCCTCGGCGGACAAGCTGGCAGCCACCGCCAAACGGCCCAAGCAGGTTCTCATTCTGATTACCGATGGGGACGACAACGCGTCAACGCTGAGTCTGGATCAGACCATCCACCGGGTCCAGCAGCTTTCCGGGCCGGTCATCTACACCATCGGATTGCTGTCGAGCGACGAGATGAGCCGCACGGAGGAAAAACATGCGCGGCGTGCGCTGGAGACGCTCTCCGCTGAGACCGGCGGCATGGCTTTTTTCCCAAAGAATATAGAGCAGGTGGACCAGATTGCCGCCGAGGTAGCGCGCGATATACGGAACCAATATACGCTGGGATACCACTCCACCAAGCCGAGCACGGTGCCCGGTTTTCGCCACGTGGAGGTGACGGCAAAGGGGAAGGGCATGGGCAAGCTCAATGTGCGTACGCGCACCGGCTACTTCCCTTACCAGCCGACCACAAAAAAACGGATTCCGTTCGGAACTGCGTATTGAGGGGAAATGGAAAGGAAAAACGATGCAAGGAAAATGGGATGGACGAAAGACGCCGGCGGCCGTTGCGGCAAATGCCTCGGCGCTGATTTTTTGTCTGGTGCTGCTTGCGGCTTCAGGGTACGGGCAGAGCCTGGCAGGGCGATGGGCGGCGACGGGGCAGCCATTGCACAACGGAGAATTGCATAAATCGATACTTACGCTCTCGCAAAACGGTAGTGAGCTCAAGGGCAAGCTGGTGGCGCTGGGGTATGGCGTGGACGTCGAGGGCAAGGCCACAGGAAACCACTTTGAGCTCTATGCATGGGAACACAAAAAGCCGATTATCGTGGGCGACCTGGTGAATGGAGAGCTGCACTATGATGCAGTGGGGCGGGGCTTTTGTGGCCCACCCCGCGACGGCCGCGGACGAGTTTCCGAAGCTGCCTTACCTTGAGCCGCCGGCGCTGCACAAGGTGCCCTATAACGGGCTGGCGAAGACTCCGCCGATGGGATGGAACAGTTGGAACCTCTTTGCGGAGAAGATCGACGACAAGACCGTGCGCACCATGGCCGACGCGATGGTTTCGAGCGGAATGCGCGACGCGGGCTATGTTTACGTGAACATCGACGACACATGGGAGGGCGTGCGGGATGCTCAGGGAAACTTGCAGTCGAATTCCAAAGTTTCCCGATATGAAGGCGCTGGCCGATTATGTGCATTCGAAGGGGCTGAAGATTGGAATTTATTCTTCGCCGGGGCCGCGGACCTGCGGGGAATATCCGGCCAGCTACGGGCACGAGGAGCAGGACGCGAAGACCTTTGCGGCGTGGGGCTTCGACTATTTGAAGTACGACTGGTGCAGCGCGACAGAATATCTACAAGGACGACAAGTTGCAGCCGGTTTATCAGAAGATGGGCGACGCGCTCGAAGCTACAGGCCGGCCGATTGTTTACAGCCTGTGCGAGTACGGGATGGGCGACGTGCAGAAGTGGGGCGCGCAGGTGGGCGCGAATCTGTGGCGCACGACGGGAGACATCAACGACTCGTGGGAGAGCATGATCGCCAACATTGAAAAGCAGGTGCCGACGGCTCCCTATGCGGGGCCGGGCCACTGGAACGATCCGGATATGCTGGAGATCGGCAACGGACATATGACGGCCGATGAGTATCGCACGCACATGAGCCTGTGGGCGCTGACGGCTGCGCCGCTGCTGGCCGGGAACGATGTGCGGACGATGACGGATACGACCAGGTCGATTCTGCTGAACAAGGAAGTGATTGCGATCGATCAGGACCCGCTGGGCAAGCAGGCTTCGCCGGTGAAGAGCGGCGACTTTGAGATCTGGGCGAAGCCGCTGGCCGATGGGGGCGTGGCTGTGGGCGTGGTGAATATGGGGGCTGCTGCGGGACAGGCAAAGGTCAAGGCAGGCGATCTGAAACTGAGCGGCAAGGTTAAGACGGTGCGGGATCTTTGGGCGCACAAGGATGTGAAGTTTACCGGCGGGATTTATGAGGCTACGGTGCCTTCGCATGGGGTGCTGCTGCTGCGGGTGAGTACGAAGTAGTAATGGATGGCGCGTTCCCAGGTCTGAAAATCCAGACCTGGGCACCCAGCCTTTGAGGTAACCCACCCTTCGCTAGAAACAAGCGCAGGATGGGGCACCCGCAACGCAAGTCATGTGCTCAGGATGAGAGTGTTCGGAGGAATAGAGGAATGCGGCTCGGATAGCACGCAGCATTCCTCAATTCCTATTCCCGTCCGTTTTGCTGCGATAAGCTGGAAGACAGGAGCTTAAGCCCGAAAGATGAAACCTTCCCCATACAAATACTCGACCCTTGCCGTTCATGCCGGGCAGTATCCCGGACCCGCAGACGGGCGCTGTGAATGTGCCTGTTTACCTTTCTTCGACCTTTGAGCTGACCGGCATCGGCACGGACCGGGGCTGGGACTACTCGCGCGCCGGCAACCCCACGCGCGACCGGCTGGAAGAGGCGCTGGCGGCGCTTGAAGGCGGCACGAGCGGCCATGCGTTTACCACCGGAATGGCGGCGATCTCGGCGCTGGTGGCCATGCTGCGCGCGGGCGACCACCTGATCTGCTCCAAGGATGTGTATGCCGGCACGGTGCGGCTCTTCGACCAGATCGTCTCGGGCTACGGCATCGAGATCGAGTACGTGGACACCAGCGACCTGAAGGCGGTGGAAGCGGCGATCCGGCCGACGACCAAGCTGATTCACATTGAGACGCCCAGCAATCCGCTGATGGTGCTGACCGATATTGCCGGGGTCAGCAAGATCGCGCACGCGCACGGCATCGAGGTCAGCGTGGACAATACTTTTCTGTCGCCGGTGCTGCAGAGCCCGCTGGCGCTGGGCGCGGATATCGTGATGCACTCGACGACCAAGTACCTCAACGGCCACTCGGACGGGCTGGGCGGGGCGCTGATCGGCTCCACGCCGGAGCACAAGGAGCGGTTTCTGCTGGTGCAGAAGGCGGCGGGCGGGGTGATGTCGCCCTTCGAGTGCTTCCTGGTGCTGCGCGGCATCAAGACGCTGCCGCTGCGGATCAAGCAGCACGAGGAGAACGGCCGCGCCGTGGCGGAGTTTCTCTCCACGCATCCCAAGGTGAAGCAAGCTGGCCTATCCGGGACTGAAGAGCCATCCGCAGTACGAGCTGGCCGTGAAGCAGCAAAAGGGATTCGGCTCGATGATGAGCTTCGAGGTGGAGTCGCGCGAGGCCGCGGGGCGGTTCCTGGCGGCGATCAAGATCTTCTTGAGCGCGGAGTCGCTGGGCGGGGTGGAGTCGCTGGCCTCGCACTCGGCCACGACCACGCACGGCTCGGTGAGCGAGGAGGTGCGCGCGTCGATGGGCATTACGCAGGGACGCATCCGGCTGTCGATCGGCATCGAGGACAAGGAAGACCTGATCGCCGATCTGGAGCAGGCGCTCAAGGCCGTATAATCAGACGCCATGCAAGACTATGCGTTTCTGCTGGCTATCGATACCTGCGGCCCCACCGGCTCGGTGGCGCTGGGGCAGCAGCTTTGCGGGGAACTCCACATTCTGGGCGAAAAAACGATGGGCTCGCAGCGCAGTTCGGCCGAGCTTGGTCGCGTCTGTCTGCGAGCTTCTCAGCTTGGCCGAAGTGCAACTGCCACAAGCTGAGCGCAATCGTCGCCGTCAACGGGCCGGGCAGCTTTACCGGGGTGCGCGTGGGACTGGCTGCCGTGAAGGGGCTGGCCGAATCGGCGCGGATTCCGGTGGTCGCGGTTTCGCGGCTGGAGGTGCTGGCCGCATAAAGCCGGCATTCCATCGGCGGCTCTCGATGCGCATCGCAACGAGATTTTTTTGCGCATTGGCGAGCCGGGGATCCGGCGAGGGAACTGCTGGCCGGAGCTGAGGAACTGGCGGCTGTGAATCCCGCGCCGAAGCGCATCGCCGTTTGCGATGAGGCTGCGGAGGCGCTGCTGGCGGCGGCCTGGCCGGCAGCGGAACTGGTGCGGACTGCGGCACCGACTGCCGCGGATGCGCTTCTCTTCTGCGCGGCGCGGGTCGATGCCGGGGATTTTGTTGACCTGGCGCTGCTGGACGGGCACTATCTGCGGCGGTCGGATGCGGAGATCTTTGGCGAGGCGGCTGAAGAGCGCGCGAAGCCCGAGCCGGTGATGTGTGTATGTCCCATGGCCGGGGCGTGGGTGAATGAGGTAATGGAGATTGCCGGAAGCCTGAAGGGACTGCCCCAATGGACCCGCGCGAACTATCAGGCCGCGCTGGACCCGGATGCAGTGCCGCGGCGGATTGCGCTGATGGTGCTGGGTCCGGATGAGGATCGGATGACGGGCTTCCTGGTCGCCAGCCTGCTGCCGCCGCAGGCCGAATTGGAGATCATCGCGGTCGATGCCTCGAGTCCAGCGGCGAGGCTGGCGCGGAAGCTCTTTGACGAGCTGGTCTACAAACTTGGCCTGGCCGGGGTTACGGAGGTCATTCTGGAGGTGCGGGCATCAAACCAGGCGGCGCTGGCGCTCTACCGGATCTCTGGGATTTGTCGAAACTGGCCGCCGTCCGCGCTACTACGCTGATCCCGAAGAAGATGCGGTTCTGATGAGGCTCGAACTCAAGTGATCCGAGGGCATCTCTCCTATCGGTGTAGAGTGAGCGTGGCCCGGGAGGCCCACGCTACAGCCGGCTGGGAGGCCAGCGCTACAATGCACCGGCGAAAGTGCACATTTTTCAGGCAGCGATCCACAGTTTCTAATGACTTTCACTCAATTTTTGCCCGTTACTATATTGCAAATTGCGTGCCTGCGGGGGAATATGTAATGGTTCTGTAACAAGGGGGTGCTTGATGGACGAAATACAGGATCCAACGCTGAGCGAAGAAATTGAATCGCCTGCACGCGGAACATCAACGCTACGCTCAGCGGCTGGAAGAATTGCTTGAGAAACCCTACCTGTCAGAGGAAGAACAGCTCGAAGAAGTGCGACTGAAAAAGCTGAAGCTGCACGCCAAAGACCTGATTTTCGCTTTGGAACGCCGGTCACCGGCGGTGGCTTAGGGCAGCAAAGCAGTTGATTGGAAGCAGGCGAATGGAGTGAGCGCCAAGCCCATTGGCGAGGGCGTGGGTGGTTCGCGCCTAAGCCAGGAGTCGGCAGAAGAGCCGAATCACCGTATAATCGTTGGGACAATGGTTCGCGACGGTTACATCTACGGTTTGAGCTTTCTGGCGGTGGCGGGGTTGCTCAAGTGGGCGACGGGCAATTGGGCGTGGATGCATTGCGCCGGTGCTTCTGGCGGTATTTTTTCTTTGGTTTTTCCGCGATCCCCGGCGTGCGATTCCCGCCGGTGCTGGCTTGATAGTCTCGCCCGGAGACGGGCTGGTCACCGAAACGGCCACCATCGCCACTTCAGGTGGGTCCCGGCAGCGGATCAGCATCTTCCTCAGCGTCTTTGATGTGCATGTGAACCGCTCGCCGATCGGCGGCGTGCTGAGCAGTGTGCGCTACCAGAAGGGCCAGTATCTGAACGCCATGAACCCGGCCTCGGCCGACCGCAACGAGCAGAACATCGTGACGGTGCGGGGCGACGAGGGTATCGAGGTCACATTCAAGCAGATTGCCGGCCTGCTGGCGCGGCGCATCGTCTTCAACTTCAGCGAGGGCGACAGGGTGGAGCGCGGGCAGCGCGTGGGGCTGATCAAATTCGGCTCCCGCGTGGACGTGCTGCTGCCGGCCGAGGCGATTTTGCGCGTGAAGGTGGGCCAGCGCGTCAAGGGCGGCGCGAGCGTGCTGGCGGCCATGCCCGGCGGTGAGGGCTTATGAACGGCCGCGACCCAGCACAGATGAGAGCCAATGCACAAGCCCGGCTGCGCCGCGGAATGTTTCTGCTGCCCTCGCTGTTTACCGTGGGCAACATCGCCGCCGGCTACTTTTCCATCACCGAGACCATCAAGGCGATCACCGGCAGCGGCGACGCGCATACGCATCTGGACTGGGCGGCCATCGCCATTATTTTCGCCATTCCCTTCGACGCGCTCGACGGCCGCATCGCCCGCATGACCAATACCGTGCAGCGAGTTTGGCAAGGAGCTGGATTCGCTGGCCGACGCCATCACCTTTGGCGTGGCGCCCAGCCTGCTGGCGCTCATCTGGGGATTCCATTTTCTGCCCGATTCCATCAATCCGCAGTTGCATGAGCACCTGCTCCACGCCGGCGCCTTCATCTGTTTCCTGTTTCTCATCGGCGGGGTCTCGCGGCTGGCGCGCTTCAACATCAGCCACGACGCGCAGCCGCGCAATCCGGGACGGCCGGGACGCAAATATTTTGTGGGCATGCCGATTCCGGCGGCGGCGGGCCTGCTGGCCGCCACCGTGCATTTCTTTTACGGCTATCCGGTCGAGGAGTGGTGGGTCGCCATTCCCTGGCTGATCCTGGTGGGGCTGAGCGGCTTCCTGATGGTGAGCACCTGGCGATTCTGGTCGGGCAAGGAGATCAACTTCTCCCGCCGCCATCCCTTCCAGGTATCTGTTTTCATGCCGATTGTGTTTTATGTCATCTTCCGGTTTTCCCAGGTGGTGCTCTTTGCGTGGGCGCTGGTTTATATGTTCAGCGGCATCTGGGCGCGGGCGGCCTACTCGTGGTCGCGGCGGCGGCGCAGACGGCCGATAGGCGCTGCTGAGCCCGATCGAGCGGCGGCAGAACCGGATTCGTTGAAACCGCGCGTAGATCTTCGCAATCGAATAAGAAGGATGCCTGTGTACAAGATTGCCATTGCCGGAGCCTCAACCCTGCTGGGCCGGGAGTTGAAGGAAGCGCTGTCGGAGTCGCCGCTGGCGGCGGCCAACTTTTACCTTGCTGGACGAGGAAGAGGCGCAGGGCCAGTTGGACCAGGTGGGCGACGAGGTCACCTTCGTCCAGGCCATCGCCCCGGACGCCTTCGAGCACGTGGACTTCACGTTTTTCTGCGGCACCGAAGACCTGACCCGCAAGCACTGGCGGCAGGCGCTGCGCGCCGGCTCGACGGTGCTGGACCTTAGCGGCGCGCTGGACCAGGAGACGGGCGTGCTGGTGCGCGCTCCCTGGCTCGGTTCCGAGGCTGTGACAGCCGTGACCTGTTTACTCCCGCCGTGGTTCCGGCGCACCCCGCGGCGCTGGCGCTGGCGCTGGTGCTGGAACGGCTGCAGCAGGCCGCGCCGGTGCGCTTTGCCGCCGCCACGCTGCTGCAGCCGGCCAGCGAGTTTGGCCGCGCCGCCATGGACGAGCTGCACCAGCAGACCGTGAGCCTGCTCAGCTTCCAGGGCATGCCGCGCGCCATCTACGATGCGCAGGCGGCCTATAACCTGCTGGCCGGCCTGGGCGAAGGCGCCAACGTGAGCCTGGGCGCGGTCGAGGCGCGGATTCGCCGCCATTACGACGCGCTGTCGCAGGGCGCTGGCCCGCGCTGGCCCTGCAGGTGATTCATGCGCCGGTCTTTCACGGCCACACCTTCTCGATTGCCATCGAGCTGGAGCGGCCGGTGGAGATTGCCGCCCTCGAAGAGGCTCTGAGCGGCGAGCACGTGGACCTGGTGCTGGAAGACACGGATTCGCCGTCGAACCTGGCCGCCACCGGGCAGAACGATGTGCTGGTGCGGCTGCGGCCGGACGCCGGGGGCGCGCAATTCCAGTGAGACTTCGCGCCTATGGCTGTGGGCCGCGTCGGACAATCTGCGGCTGCATGCGCAGAATGCCGTGGAGTGCGCGCTGGATCTGCGCCGGCTGAGGCCGCAGGGGACGGTGCAGTAAAGGCTCGGTACTGGCAGGTCTTGGACTTTTTCCAATGTCTGAAGCCGGCTTCTGACGAAATCAACTTTCGCACTCCATGGAGTAAAATATTTGTCCGAGGAGGGAGCTATGAAATTCAACATCAAAGCACTGGCCCTGGCGTGCGCAATTCTGTGGGGCGGGTGCAGTTCTGGTGGTGGGTCTGGCCAACCTGGTTTGCGGCAACTACGGCCAGCATTTTCTGGAGTTGCTGGCGTCGTTCTATCCCGGCTATCATGCAACCCACAGCATCGTCGAAGTCGTCATCGTGACACTCTACGCACTCGCGGACGGCCTGATCGGCGGGGCGGTCTTCGGCTGGCTATACAATTGCCTGGCTAAAACCGGCGCCTGAGCGGCACAGAACTGCTGAGCGAGGGTAATGGCTAGCCGGCAAATGGTTGGAGTGTGCCTGAAGAGGGGAACGCCTGTGTTACCGCCCACAGCAGCGTTCCCATAATTGCTCAATAAAACTGTCGGTCATGCCGGCGATGTAGTCGGCTACGGTGCGTTCAAGGCCCTGGGTGGGGATTTGCGCGCGGTGGTCCTCGGGCAACATGCCGGGGTTGGCGACGATTGCGGCAAAGACGCTTTCAACGACCTTGGTGGCGTGGTTGTGCGCTCCTCCATGCCAGGGGAGTTATAGAGGCTGGCGTAGAGAAACTCCTTGGCGGTGGCGCGTTCGGCTTCCATCTGCGGGCTGAGGGCTGCCAGGCGGCTGGGCGCGCGGCGAATATCGGCGAGAGTGGTTACGTCGAGAGCTGCCACGCGGGAATGCGACTTCGATCGATCAGATCGGTGACCAGGCGTTCAGGACGCGGTTGAGGGTCTCATAGCCGGCCAGTTTTGGCGACGCAGCGGGATATTGCTGGAGCACGGCATCGTGGAAGCTGCGGAACAAGCGGCACGCCGTCGCGGACCTGTTCCAGCGTTAGGATGCCGGAGTCGAGGCCGTCGTCGAGATCGGCGGTGAGGTAGGCGATCTCGTCGGCGAGGTCGATGAGTTGCGCTTCAAGCGGCGGAAATTGGTCGAGGAAATATTCGGCCAGCTCGGGGTGGGTTGCGGCGGAGTAGTCGTGGGAGTGCTTGACGATGCCTTCGCGGACGGCCAGGGTCAGGTTGAGGCCGCGAAAGGCGGCGTAGCGCTCCTCAAACCAGGTGACGATGCGCAGGGCGTGGAGGTTGTGGTCGAAGCTGAGCCCGGAGCCGCGCAGGCAGTGGTCAAGAGCTTTTTCTCCGGCGTGGCCGAAAGGCGGGTGGCCGATATCGTGGGCCAGCGCCAGGGCTTCGGTCAGTTCCGCATTCAGCCCCAGAGCGCCGGCCAGAGTGCGGGAGATCTGGGTTACTTCAAGCGTATGCGTAAGGCGGCTGCGGAAGTGGTCGGAGGGGGATCGGCGGGCAGGCGGGCGAAGACCTGGGTTTTTCCGGCCAGGCGGCGAAAGGCGCGCGCGTGCAGAATGCGGGCGGCATCGCGGGCAAAGGGAGTGCGATAGGGATGGGGCGGCTCGGCGTGGGCGCGGCCGGCGAGTTCGCCGTCTCCGCGGACGGCAATTCCTGCGGGGAGTTTTGCGAGAGGTTTTGTTTCAGAGTTCGTCATCGGGGTCGAATGCGCACTAGTATGCCATCTCTCATCAGATTGGTCTGTAAAGCAGTGCGCCGCCTCGCAAGGGTAGCATGTGGAACGGCGCTTGCTGGCAGGCCAATGCCCGCGCGAGTAATATGGTTCTGTTTATCGCCAAGGGGGATGACGATGAAAACAAAGCGCGCATTGTTCTCGCTCTGTCTCTGCTTCTGTTCTCAGTGGAGGTTTGCTATTCCCAGGCCAACCTTTCAGCAAAATGGGAGGAGCTTACCGGCCCCGACTTCATCCAGGCCATTCATCAGTCGCAAGGGGTTTGCGTGTTGCCCTTCGGCATCATCGAGAAACACGGGGCGCACCTGCCGCTGGGAACCGACCTGCTCGATGTGCGCTTCGCGGTGTTGAATGCGGTGCAAGCAGGAGTATGCGGTCGTATTTCCCGAGTATTATTTCGGGCAGATCTTCGAGGCGCAACAGCAGCCGGGAACGGTGGCCTACAGCCTGGCGACGCAACTCACGTTGCTGCAGGAAACAGTAAAGGAGATGGCGCGCAACGGCTGCAAGAAGGTGGTCATTGTGAACGGCCACGGCGGAAACAACCGCCTTCTGCCGCTGTTCGCGCAGGCGCAACTGGCCAGCCCGCGCGACTACGTGGTTTACGTTTTCGGACTGCCGGGAACGAGATACGCCGGGACGTCCGGCCCTGAAGACCAAGATGGACATGCACGCGCGGCGAAACGGAGACGTCGTTGATGCTGATTGCGCGGCCCGACCTGGTCCACATGGACCGAGCGACGGCCAGGAATCGGGCGCTGACCTGAACCGGCAGTCGCTGCCGGACAATGTTTACACCGGCATCTGGTGGTATGCGCGTTTCCCCAATCACTATTCGGGCGAGGGCGCGGCAGCGACCAAGGAGCTGGGCGAGTTTGACCAGAAGGAGTGGTCGCGCGAGATTGCCGAAGCGACTCAAGGCGATCAAGGCGGACCAGGAAAGCCTGAAGCTGCAAAACCAGTTCTTCGAGGACTCGCAGCACCCGCTGGATACCAAGCAGTAGCGCTGTCGCGTCTACTCCGGCTTGGGCGCACCGATGGCGTTTTCCTGCTTGGCGAGCTTGACGCGGGCGGTCTCCAGCTTTTTCTGCACCTTGGCCACGTCGCCGGGCTCCACGTCGGCGGGCGCTGACTTGGCGTACTCCGCCAGCGAAAGCTCCCACTGCGCGGCGGCCAGACGGATGCGCCCGGTCTTCTCGTAGAGGTCGCCGAGGTGGTCGTGGACCGTGGGGTCGGTCTGGTCGCGATCGACGGCCTGGCGCAGATTCTCCTCGGCCAGCTCGTAATCGCCCAGCTTGAAGTAGACCCAGCCGAGGGAATCGAGGTAGGCGCCGTTCATCGGCTCCAGCTCGACGGCCTTGCGGATCATCTTCAGCGCCTCAGGCAAGCGGATGCCCTTGTCGGCCATCATGTAGCCGAGGTAGTTGAGCGTCATGGCGTTGTTGGGGTCCAGCTCAAGGACCTGGCGGAAGAATTGCTCGGCCGGGTCAAAGTGCTTTTGGCGCTCGGCCAGTTCGCCTCTGAGAAAGACCAGGTAAGTTTTATCTTCTTTTTTGGTGGTCAGAGTGGCTGCCTTGTCAATGGCATCTTCGGCGTCCTTCCAGCGGCGCAGGCGAATGTCCATCTGGCTCAGCGCAAGCCAGACAGTGCGATCGTTATCGGAGTTGTCAAGCAGCCCTTTGGCCAACGCCAGGCCTTCGTCGGCGTTGCCCTGGTCTGCCAGTTCGCCGGCCAGCATCAGCTTGAGGTCGCGATTTTTGGGGTCGGCAGCGACGGCTTTGCGAGAAACCTCGATGGCCTTGTCGAACTGCTTGGCGTCGCGGTAGATATCGACCTGGCCCTGGTAGCCGCGCAGGGCCATATCGCCGCCGAGATCGATCATCTTCTGGTAGGTGGCGATGGCCTTATCGACCTTGTTCTGCTCATGATAGACGGAGCCCAGGCGCTCAAGGAAGATGCCGCGGTTGTTCTTCTCTTCGGCCGTGTAGGCGCCATTGGCATGGTAGAGCGTCGGCTGCTGCAGCAGGTTCTCGTAAGTCTGTGCGGCTTCGTCCAGGCGGCCCAGCACATCAAGAAGCAGTCCTTCATTGAAGCCGGCTTCCAGTGAGGTTGGGTCCTTTTTGAGCGCCGTGTGGATGGTGGCCAGCGCATCCTCGTACTTCCCCTGGCGGCGCTGGATCTCGCCGATATGAACGTAGGTCTCAGCGTTTTCAGGATCGGCGTCTGCCAGCAGCTTGAACTGCTTGAGCGCCTCGTCGAACTGGTTATCGTTAAGCAGAGCTTCGGCCAGCGCGTCAAGGGTGCGCGGGTCTCCGGGTTCCATATCGTTGGCGCGCTTATAGGCGGCGATGGCGTCCTTGGGCTGCTTCAGCTGGTCATAAGCCGCGCCCAGGGCCAGCTCCATCTTGGGTGTGCGGTCGTCTTGCGGCACGTCTTCAATCACCTTGGCGGCATGCTCCAAGTCGCCGCTTTCGGCATAGAGGCGGGCCAGGTTGAGCACCACTTCCTCTGACTCGGGCTCAATGGCCTGCGCGGTTTTGAACTCCTCCTCAGCCTTTTTGGAATCGTGCTTGACGGTGTAGAGCTGGCCCAGAACCATGCGGTCCTCGACGCTTTTTGGCTGCAAGGCGACGATCCTTTCGTACTCGGCGATTGCCTGGTCAAGAGTATTGCCGGAGGGCGAGGTGGAGGAGACGGAGTTTGAGGCATCGCTCAACCGGCGCAGATAAATCTTGCCCAGCAGCTTGTGGGCATCTACGTCATTGGGTGAGTTCTTGAGCAGAGCGCGCGCCGTGATTTCGGCGTCGTGGGTGTGGCCGGCGCGGAGGTAGAGATCGGCCAGCCCGTCATTCAACTGCGGGGAGCCAGGGTCGGCATTCAGGGCCGTCTTGTACTCGTCGATGGCGCGGGTGATGTACTCCGGGCGGTCTGTTTCGAGAGCTTCGTCTTCGTAGGTGGAGGCCAACGCCAGATGATAGTAGGCCACGGCGCGGTCGGGAGGGATTGCGGCGGTCTCGGAAGGGGCGGCCTCGGCAAGGGCGGGCTTGACGGAAACGGCGCCTGGTTTGCCCGGGGCGGCTGTATCTGGCGGCATCTTTTCGGGGGCGGTTTGGGCGCGGAAGTTGGTGGCCGGCAGCAGGAGAAGGAGTGCGGCGGCAAATTCGAGGCAGAGTGGCAATACGAAGGTCTTTGGTTTCATCATCCTGGGGGTTCCGCGCCTTTTGGGACCGGGCGAATAGAAAAAACCGCGCCAGAGGACCGCAAGGCAACACAGGCAGCCGGTAGGAGCAACTCTGCCTACTATTAAAGACGATTCTACGCGGGATTAGTCGCAAAGGCACGTCGATTCAGGGGATTTTTGGGTAAAGACGGGCTAAGGAGGGGGTGAAATGATTCATTCCTCAGCGGATTGGTGGAATCCCGCACTCGACGCAAAAAAGAAAAACGCGTCGAGATTGGACACCCGCTATCTGTTCAAAGGTGCTTGCGTATCAATGCCGGAAATGGCGGATTCCGGTGAAGACCATGGCCATGCCGAGCTTGTCGGCGGCGGCGATGACGTCCTCATCTTTGACGGAGCCGCCGGGCTGGATGACGGCGGTTGCTCCGGCCTGGGCTACGGCTTCAAGGCCGTCGGGGAAGGGGAAGAAGGCGTCGGAGGCGGCGACGCAGCCCTTGAGCGGCAGCACGGCCTTCATGGCGCCGAAGCGGGCGGCGTCCACGCGGCTCATCTGGCCGGCGCCGATGCCGAGGGTCTGGCCGTCGCGGGCATAGACGATGGCGTTCGATTTGACGTGCTTGCAGACGCGCCAGGCGAAGAGCAGGCTGCGCAGCTCCTCGGCGGTGGGCGGACGCCAGGTGACGACTTTCGAGCTCCGATCTCGGCGACGCGGGCCGGTGTCGGCGTCCTGCAAAGCAATCCGCCGGAGACGTGCTTGACGACGGGGCGCGGCGGGGCGGAGTGAACTTCGAACCAGGCGCAGATTCTTTTTGGCGGCGAAGCGCTCGCGGGCCTCGGCGTGAAGGCGGGCGCGGCGATGGCCTCGACAAAGAGCTTGGCGATCTCCTCGGCGGCTTCGGCGTCCACGGCGCGGTTGATGCCGATGACGCCGCCGAAGGCCGAGACCGGATCGCAGGCCAGGGCTTTCTGGTAGGCCTCGAGGAGATTGCGCCGGTGGCCGCGCCGCAGGGGTTGGTGTGCTTGACGATGATGACGGCGGGCTCGTCGAACTCCTGCGCCAGCTCCCAGCAGGCGTCGAGATCGACGAGGTTGTTGAAGCTGAGTTCCTTGCCCTGGAGCTGCGTTGCGCCGGCGACGCCCAGGCCTGAGCCGTCGGCATAGAGCGCGGCGCGCTGGTGGGGATTTTCGCCGTAGCGGAGCGATTGGGCCAGCGGCAGGTTGATGCGCAGCGTGGTGGGCAACTGCGATGGCGGCAGACGCCTCCGGCAGAGCCTGGTCAGGTGCGGGAGCCTCGGCAATCTGGTCGAGCGTGTTGGCGATGGCCGTATCGTAGGCGGCGGTGGTGCGAAAGGCCTGCTTCGCCAGCCGCCAGCGGGTTTCGCGGCAAAGCGAGCCGCCGTTGCTTTTCAATTCTTCGATCAGAGCGGGGTAGTCGGCGACGCGGGTGACGATGGCGACGTCTTCAAAGTTCTTGGCGGCGGAGCGGACCATCGACGGGCCGCCGATGTCGATGTTTTCGATCAGATGGCCGAAGGCGACGCCGGGCTGGGCGGCGGTTTTCTCGAAGGCGTAGAGGTTGACCACCACCATGTCGATGGGCTCGATGCCGTGCGCGGCGACGGCGGCTTCGTGCTCCTCGTTGCCGCGAATGTAGAGCAGGCCGCCGTGGACCTTGGGGTGCAGGGTCTTGACGCGGCCGTCGAGCATCTCCGGAAAGCCGGTGAGCTCGCTGATGTCTTTGACGGCAAGGCCGGCCTCGCGCAGCGCCCGCGCCGTTCCGCCGGTGGAGACCAGTTCCACGCCAAAGCCGGCCAGCGCCTGGGCAAACTCCACCAGGCCGGTCTTGTCGGTCACGCTCAGCAACGCCTGCCGGATTCGCTTTGTCGTGCTCACGGTTGCACTCCTCGTTCTTTTAGATTCGCGGCAGGTTGCCTTGTAGCGGATAAATACCAAAGACCAGATTACAACGTGGTATTGGGTGGGGATTCGCGCTCGCTGAACAAATTCGAGACAAACATGCGCGTGATTCATGAGGGATTCACAACTCGTCTTACAGGGTCTTTGAAAATGCTTTAGAGTGGAGTTATGGGAAGTTATTCCCCACCACCTCGTTCAACCCGCGATGAAGGCTCTAATTTTGAGCCGGAGTTTCTGCCTCCGGGTACCGGTTATATTTCGCCGCCTCCGCCTCCGGTTCGCAAGCCGCGGCCTATGTGGGCGGTTGCGCCGGCGACTTACGTGCTGGTGGGCATCAATTGCGCGGTCTTTCTGGTCATGGTCGCTCGCGGGCTGAGCATCTGGACGCCCACACCGAATCAACTGATGTACTGGGGCGCAGACAACGCCGGCTCTGTGCTGATTAACGGCCAGTGGTGGCGCATTGTGACCGCCATGTTTGTGCACGTGGGCATTCTTCACCTGGCCACCAATATGTGGTGCCTGTGGAATCTGGTCTTGCTGGCCGAGCCGGTGATGGGTTCGGCGGGCGTGCTGGCGGTTTACATTCTTACCGGCGCGGCGGGCAACCTGCTTTCAACATTCAGGGGCTGGTATTTATATCACCATTTTTTGGAATCGTTTCATGCGGCGGGGGGAGTTGACCCCACGCAATATTTCCTCCTGGCGCAGGAGCCTCGGGAGCCGTTTTCGGGATTGCCGGAGCGCTGATTATCCTGCTCAAGTCGCATCGGTTGCCGGTGCCGCCTGTCGAACTGAAAAAGCTGCGCCGGTCGGTGATCTACTTTGCCGCAATCAACCTGGTGCTTGGCCTTTCCATCAGCTTTGGTAATTTGGTGGCGCACTCCGGGCTGAATATCGACAATATGGCCCACCTGGGCGGCTGCGTCTGCGGATTGCTCTTTGCGGCTCCCATGGTGCCGCGGATCGGCTCGCCGCGCAAACTGTTTGAGACCCGGCTGCGCGTTGCCACAATCATGGTGACGGGTATGCTGGTGCTGTTTGGGTTTTACCTGGCCCAGTTGGCGGGGTAGCCAATGAGCGGCAGGCTTCTGACCGCCGTCGATTCACTGCCTGTGCAAGAATATTTCCGTACGCATGATCGGTTCATTCCGACCCCCGGAGGCAGATCATGAAGCGCCGCGAGTTTTTCAAGCAAGCCGGCATTACCGCCGCAGCCGTTGCAACTACCAGCAGACTGAGCGCGAGCACTCCGAAGCCTTCCGCGCCTATTGCCCGCCGCGCACTGGGCCAGACCGGCGAGCAGCTCTCGATCATCGGTTTCGGCGGAATTCTGGTGATGGATGTGGAACCTGGCGTGGCCGCGAACATCGTGGCCGAGGCGGTGGACCGCGGCATCAACTACTTCGACGTTGCGCCCAGCTACGGCAATGCCCAGGAGCGGCTGGGTCCGGCGCTGGCGCCTTACCGCAACAAATGTTTTCTGGCCTGCAAGACCGAAGGCCGCATGAAAGATGATTCGCGCGCGCAGCTCGAAGAGTCGCTCAAGCTGCTCAAGACCGATCACGTCGACCTCTACCAGTTCCACGCGCTGACCAAAATGACCGATCTGGACAAAGTTCTGGGGCCGGGCGGCGCAATGGAGACCATGGAGGCCGCAAAGAAGGAAGGCAAGATCCGCTTTATCGGATTCTCCGTCCATTCGGTTGAGACCGCGCTTGCGGCGCTGGACCGGTACAACTTCGATACGGTGCTTTTCCCGGTGAATTGGGTTCTTTATTCACAGGCCAACTTCGGCCCGCAGATTCTGAAGCGGGCGCAGGAAAAGAAGATGGGCATTCTGGCGCTGAAGAGCATGGCCAAGACGGTTTGGCCGGCCGCGGAAAAGCCGCATCATCCCGAGCCCAATTGCTGGTATCAGCCTGCCGCTTTTCCTGACGAGGCGTCGCTCGGGCTGCGCTGGACATTGGGCCATCCCATCACGGCAGCGATTCCGCCGGGGGACGAGCGCTATTTCCGCCTGGCGATGGATGTGGCGCAGAATTTCAAGCCGCTGGATGCGCACGAGGAGCAGGCGCTGCTCGGCGGCGGCGCAGGAGTAGAGCCGATCTTCCACCTGGGCAACGACGTTTAGATGTGGATTTGCGCTAGCGCATCGCCGTGGCGGCGAACTTCTTGACCATGGCCAGCAGCAGCTTGCGGTCGCTCTCGTTCAGGTTTGAGGAGTAGCGGCGGATCTGGGTGAGAAAGCGGAGTTCTTCGTCGGAGAGCTTTTGCGGGTTGAACTGGTGGCCCAGCGTGTCGTCGGCAAAGAACTGGGCGATGGGCAGGTCGAGCGCCAGTGCAATCTTCGACAGCGTGTCCAGCGAGGGCACGGTGTGGCCGTTTTCCACGCGCGAGAGATAGCAGCGCAGCAGGCCGGTTTTCTTTTCGATATCCCCTTGAGAAAGGCCTTTCTGCAGCCGGAAAGTGCGAATGGTGGTGCCGATCTTCATGGTGGGGTAGATCCCTCTCCGCTGCCTGCCGAAGTTTACTTCAATGGCAGCAACCAAAAGATTAATGACTTAAGAGTTAACATGCGCGGATGGAGAATGCAAGCGTAATTGTTAATGGATTTCCTGTGAAAATTCTTTAGTGCTCCAGATTCTCCGCGAAGAAGCTGTCCATGCGGGCCAGCGCATTTGCGGCGTCGTCAGCACGGTAGCCGGTTGCGTTGTTGGGATTCTCAAAGGCGTGGCCAGCCTGGGGATAGATTTTGACATCCACGGGTTTGCCCAGCGACTGCAACGCGGCTTCAAACGCGTGGACTGAGTCGGGCGTGATGCCATGATCCTGACCGCCGAAGTTGCCCAGCACGGCGGCGTGAATTTTTGCCAGGGCGGCCTTGTCAGTGGCCAGCGCGCCGTAATTGATGGCCACGGCTTTTAACGATGGCGCGGCTATGGCCAACTGCAGTGCGTAGCCGCCTCCCATGCACCAGCCCACGGCGCCAATGCGATCGCGCTTCACGTCTTTGCGGCTCTCGAGATAAGTGAAGGCGGAAGTGAGATCGCGCACGCCCTGGTCCTGGGGCAAGCCGCGCATCAGCTCATGAGCAAGATCGGGAGTGGTGGCCACCTTGCCGCGATAGAGATCGACCGCCAGCGTCACGTAGCCTTTGGCCGCGTAGCCGGCGGCCTCTTGCTTGATCCAATCGTTCAGGCCCCACCACTCGTGGATCACAATCAGTGCCGGATGCGGCCCGGCGCCCTGGGGCAGGTAGAGCAGAGCCTGGGCCGTCGAGTCGCCGCTGGGGAATGTGACCGCCTGCTGGGCGCCGGCATCGAATGCGAGGAAGGCAAGCAGTACGGGCAGTGCGTAGACTAGAGTGCGAAGTGACTTCATAGGGAGACCTCGGTTCTGAGTTGATTGTCGATGAGGGATGGCCGCCGCAGTCAAGAATTCCTTTTCGCCGCGACCACTTGTTTATTGATGCACGAATACTTCCACCGACTGTAATTTAATGATGCACAGGGCACGAACGCGAAAGACAAGTAAACCTTCGTGGCGCGCGATCCGTCACATTAAACACGGCACGAAATGCCCAGGGAGATTGAATGCGACGGACGGGGTTGTGGGCAGCTTGGATAGGGATCGTTGCGGCAGGCTGCCTTGCGACATGGGCGCAGGCACCAGTGCAAACTCCGGACGCTATTCCCGGTGCGGCTAACTCTGCACCGGCTGATGCCACAACCCCGCAGGCTCCAACCACTCCGGCGCAGCCCGATCAGACTGCGCCAGGTCAAACTCCCTCCACTCAAACTCAGGCCGGGGGCAGGCTTCACGGAGTGGTGAAAGGCGGCAACATTCCCCTGCCCGGCGTAACCGTGACCGCGCAAAACACGGTTACCGGCAAGCGTTATTCCACTACCACCGGCATTAACGGGGCCTGGTCGCTGAATGTTCCGCCGGACGGCCGCTACGTCATTCACACGGAGTTTGCGGGTTTTGCTCCCGGGACGCAGGAGGCGGAGCTCAGCGTCGCGAACAGCGATCAGACCGTGATCTTTGCATTGATATTGGCTTCGCGGGCGGCGGAGCAGCAGACACAGCGAGTCAGCCAGTCAGCGAGTCAGCAAGCCGGCAAACCGGCAACTGGCCGGAAGAGGAGCGCAAAACCTGAGCCTCCAGAGCGCTTTGGAAGCCGATACCGAGACCCAGGGCGATATGTCGGGCCAGACAGGTGTCGGCGGTGCCGAGCTGCCCTCTATCGCCGGGAACTCCGACTTCGGCGCAGATTCGGTGGCCATCAGCGGGCAGTCGGGAACGGTAAGTCCGATGGGCGGCATGGATACAGACCGGATCAGAGACGCAATCGATTCGGCGCGCGGGCAGAATGGTGGCCAGGGCGGCGGAGGACAAGGCGGAGGCGGTTTCGGCGGAGGTGGCGGAGGATTTGGGCGCGGGGGATTCGGCGGCGGGCGGGGGAACTTTCGCGGCTTTGATCCCAGCCAGCCGCACGGCGCCGTCTTTTGGATCGGAAGCAACTCGGCGCTCAACGCGGAGCCGTTTGCGCTGCGAGGCCAGCCGCAGGAGCAGCCGCCCTCAGGGAGCAACCGCTTCGGCATCACCTTCATGAGCGAGCCTTACCTTCCGCATCTGACCAAGCCTAGCGGCAAGGATACGATCTTTCTTACGCTCTCCGGCACGCGCGCTTCTACACCGTCTGATCAGTATGCGACTGTGCCTACGGATGACGGAACGTGCTGGCAATATTCCAGGCCTTGCACCCATCACTCCGGTCCCACAGGCGACCGCGCTGCTGACTTGCCCGAATCCATTTGAAACCGGAGCAAATTGCCGGCCGTTCTTTCCCGAGCCCAATTTACCTGGCGATATCCAGAACTATCACCTGCTGACTACTGCGCAGACGAACACTTCGCAGGCCGGCGTGCGCTATCTGCGCAGCCTGGGCAAAAACGCAACGCTGCCTGGAGGGCGCGGCGGCGGGCGAAGATCACAGAATCAGGGCTTGCGGCAGACCATCAACTTCAACTACAACTGGATCGGCACGGCCTTGGACAACGTCAACATCTTTCCGCAGTTAGGCGGCAAGAGTGCGACGAACTCGAACTCCCTGCAAGCCGGGTACACGGTGGGCTATCACAAGTTCACCAATATCTTCAACGCCAACTGGAATCGCGCCGCCAGCCAGGCGACAAATTTTTCACCAATGTTGATGATATTGCCACCACGATCGGCATTCTGGGTCCGAGCAGCATACCGCTGAATTCCAGCCCGTTCGATTATGGCCTGCCTGATGTGGTTCTCAGCAATTTGACGGGTCTTAGCGAGCAGCAGCCGAACCTTTCCATTGCGCAAACCATCTCGCTTTCCGAGACGCTGAGCTGGATTCACGGCAAGCACAATATGCGCTTCGGCGGCGACTATCGCCGCGTGCATCGCGATTTTCTGGGCGGTTCGAATACAACCGGAACCTTTTATTTTACGGGGGCTTTCAGCGGCTCCTCGCTGGGCGATTTTCTGCTTGGCAAGCCGGAGGAGACCAGCATCGACTCCGCGATTTCCAAGAGTTACCTGCGCGACAACGTGATGGATCTTTATGCCCAGGACGACTGGCGCGTGCTGCCGATTCTCACGCTGAACTACGGAGTCCGCTATGAATTCTATGCGCCCTACACGGAGAAATATGGGCACCTGGCGGATGTGGACACCAACCCCGACGCTGCAGTTCAGCGGCGTTAAGGAGGTCGAGGCCGGAGGAGTTGCGGGAATTCAGTGGCAAACTGCCGAATGCGCTGGTCTATCCGTTCCGCACAGCCATTGCGCCGCGGCTTGGCCTGGCGCTGCGGCTGCCCAAGCAATTTGTCTTGCGCGCAGGTTACGGCATCAATTACACCGTGGGCCAGTACGCCACTCTCGCCACGACGATGTCGCATCAGCCGCCCTTCGCCAACGAGCAGAACAACGAAGCCAGCGAATGCCCTTCCGCGCCCGCCGATTGCCTCACGTTCCAGAATGGATTTCCGACGCCGGACACGATCGGCAGTTACGCGCTCGATCCGCATTATCATCTGCCCTATGTGCAGGCGTGGAATCTGGACGTGCAGAAGACGATGCCCTGGAACGTGGTGCTGAACATCGGTTACAACGGATCGAAGGGCAATCATCTGGACGACACCATCGCGCCGCGCCAAAGTGCAACCAGCTCCGGCACCGATCCCAGTAAGCAGATTTTCAACTACGAGCAGGCGGAGGCTTTTTCAAAGTTCAACGCGGGAACGCTGCGCGTGAACAAGCGGCTGAGCAAGGGGATTTCGCTGGGAGCCAACTACCAGTACTCCCATTCCATCGACGATGCCGGCTCGGTGGGCGGAACTTCGACAGTAGTGGCGCAGAACTGGCAGGACCTCAAGGCCGAGGAGGGTAACTCGAGCTTCGACCAGCGCCACAAAGTGAGTGGGACTTATCTCTTCGAGTTACCCTTCGGCAAGGATAAGCGCTGGGTAACTACCGGAACAGCCTCGCATATTCTGGAAGGGTTTTCAGTTTCCGGCAGCTTTACCTTCGCCACCGGAACGCCGCTTACGCCGAGTTATCAGGCGGCGGCGTCAAGCGTGGCATGCGGCACTGCTGGCTCTCTGCGTCCCGATCTGACGGGGGTCTCAGTCACGGCGGGCGCCGGCTCGCTGCAAGGAGTGGTTCAATCCCGCGGCATTCACGGCTCCTACGCCTGCCAATTCCAGCTATCCTTGCGCTGTCTTTGGCAATGCATCGCGTAACTCGATTGCCGGTCCGGGAACAATTCAGAACAATATGTCGCTTTCGAAGACGATGCAGTTGGGCGGCACACGCAGCATGGAGATGCGCGCCACGGCCAATAACGTCTTCAATACTGTGCAGTACGCAGGCGTTGACACCAACGTTGTTTCGCCAACCTTCGCGCAGGTGAACTCGGTTGCTTCCATGCGGGCGTTTCAATTTACGGCGAGATTCAGGTATTAGCGATCCCGGGTCTCAAATGCGTGACCTGGAGCGCCCGGCAGTTAGTGAGTAGGCAAGTCAGCGAGATTCTTCCGGAAGGGATTCATGACGGGTTGGGCACAAAGGATCGGGACGGGGATTGCGGCGCTGGCGCTCGTTATGCTGGGAACACAGCCGACGTTTGCGCAGAACTCTGGCGGCACATCGAGTTCGCAAGACTCGGGTATACCGCATGGCGGCTACGTGCTCAAGATGAATGGCGAGCTGGTGCTGACCAACGTGGTGGCGCGCGACGCAAAGACCGGCGAGATTGTGCAGGGACTCAAGCAGAGCGACTTCAGCATCTACGAGAACGGCAAGAAGCAGCAAATCGACACCTTCGACTTTCGAGAGCGTGGATATGGCCGCGCCGCTCAACGAGGCCACGGTCAGCGGACTGGCCAGCGGGATCAGCGGCAAAGCAAACAATGCCGTTGTGGTGGCGAAGCCCGAGGACCTGCGCAATCACCGGCTGATCGTGATGTTCTTTGACCTGACCTCGATGCAGCCCGAGGATCTGGATCGCAGCGTGGCGGCGGCGAAGGATTTTCTCAAGAACAAAATGCAGCCCGCCGACCTGGTGGCGCTGGTTTCGCTGGGCGACACGCTCAAGGTGGACCAGGACTTTACCGCCGACAAGAACGCGCTGATCAATGAAGTGGGCGTTTACAACGGCACCGAAGGGCAGGGCTTTGCGCAGGGCGCAACCGCGAATTCAAACCAGGTGGAAGACACCACCGGCTACACGCCCGACGAGAGCGAATACAACGACATCAATACCGACCGCGAACTGTTCGCGCTGCGGGCGGTTGCCAAGTCGCTGGAAAAGATAACCGAGAAGAAATCGCTGCTCTACTTTTCCGGCGGCATCTCGCGCGACGGCATCGAGAACCAGGCTTCGCTGCGCGCGGCGATCAACGCGGCGGTGCGCGCCAACCTGGCCATCTACAGCGTGGACACGCGCGGCTTGCAGGCCATTTCGCCGCTGGGCGACGCCTCCACCGGCAGCCTGCGCGGCACCGGCGCCTACAACGGCGGCGCGCTGCTGAACAACATGAACGCCAACTTCGCCACGCAGGAGGTGATGGCGACGCTCTCCGCCGACACCGGCGGCAAGGCGTTCTTCGATTCCAACGATTTCGCTCCGGCCTTTGCGCAGGTGCAGCGCGACACTTCGGCCTACTACGCCATCGGCTTCCATAGCTCGAATCCCGCGCGCGACGGCCGATATCGCAAGCTGACCATCAAGATCAACCGGCCGGGAGTGAAGCTGGAATACCGGCCCGGCTACTATGCGCCGGCGGACTTCAAGCATGCCGGCCACGAGGACCGCGAGCGCGAACTCGAAGAGCAGTTGGCCAGCGACCTGCCGGCCACCGACATGGCCGTCTATCTGGACGCGATGTACTTCCGCCTGGACGAGAACCGCTTCTTTGTGCCGGTTTCGCTGATCGTGCCCGGCTCGCAGATTCCTTTTGTAAAAGGCGGCGACAAGGACAAGGCCACGCTGGACATCATCGGCGAAGTGATCGACGAGGCGAAGCGGCCCATCGGCCACGCGCGCGAGACAGTCAAGCTGAATCTCGATCCAAGCTTGCAGGCGCGGCAGAAGAACATTCAGTACACCACCAGCTTCAATCTGCCGCCGGGCAAGTACCAATTGAAATTTGTAGTGCGCGAAAACCAGACCGGCCGCATGGGCTCGTTCGAGGCCGAGATCACGCTGCCGGAGATGAAGAAGGCGCCGCTCAAAATGAGTTCCATCGTGCTGGCTTCGATGCGCCAGCCGAGCAAGAAAGATACTCCGCTGGTGCGCGGCGGCGAAGAGTACGTGCCCAACATCAGCCACGTCTTTCGCCAGGACCAGCACCTTTATCTGCTCTACGAAATCTACGCTCCGGCGCACGCAAAGCTCGCGGCCGATGCCGCAAAGGGAACGAAGGCCGGCATCGATCTGCTCAGCAGCCTTGAACTCATTCAGGGATCGACGAAAGTGTATGAGACGCCGCTGGTGCAGGCCAAGGCGATCAATGTGGAGGGCCGCGACGCGGTGGCCATCGAACTGGATGTGCCGCTAGCCATGCTCAAGCCCGGCCCATACCTGTGCCAGTTGAATGTGATTGACGATGCCGGCGGCAGCTTTGCATTTCCGCGCTTTGCGGTGCTGGTGCGGGAGCCGGCTCCGGCTGCGCAGGCTACAGCTCAATCTTCAGGAGCTGGCTCTGGCGCTGCTGTTGTGCCTGCGTCTGCGAACCCGTAAGGGCAGTGGCGGCAGCCGGAGCCGCAGCACGAGCCGCGCTTCAGATGGTAAGCCGCGGTGAAAACCAGGTTCGGTCCATCGTAGTAATAGTCTCCGGGTTCGAGCGCGGGCAGCCCCCGGGCGGCGGCGGGCGGATTGCTATCCATGGTTCTATTTTCTCCTGAAGCGGCGGCCTTTTTAGAAAACGCCTCAAAAGCTATCGGTAAAATAGATGCATGACACTTTCAGCGCAAGACCGTGCCCGCCGCATCAAGATCATTCTCTTCGACGTTGACGGCGTTTTGACCGACGGGACCATCTGGCTATTTCCCTTTCCGCTTCCCGCACCCGATGGAGCGACGAAATCCAAAATGATCGAGGCCAAGGGCTACAGCGCGCACGATGGCGCGGGCATGACGCTGGCGCGGCTGGGCGGAATGAAGTTGGGCATTATCACCAAGCGCATCTCTGAGACGGTGGCCCTGCGCGCCCGCGATCTGAAGATTGAGTTTGTCTACCAGGGCGAGGCCTTCAAGATGCGGCCGGTGCGCGAGATCATGGAAAAGGAAGGCGTGACGCTGGACGAGATCGCCTACGTGGGCGACGACGTGATCGATCTGGCCGGTGATGCGCCAGTGCGGGTTTGCCGTGGCCACGGCCAATGCGCGGGCGCAGGTGAAGGCCGAGGCCCACTACGTGACGCCGAACAAGGGCGGCGAAGGCGCCGCGCGCGACGCGATCGAATTTATCCTTGAAGCAAAGGGCGTGCTGCAGCAGTGCATCGAAGCATCCATTGATGAGAGCAATCCGCTTCCGCCTTCGATGGATATCGGCAAGGGCGGAGATTTGAAGTAATGGAAACGCAACCGAAACGCGCAGTTGTGCTGTTGAGCGGTGGGCTGGACTCGGCCACCGTGCTGGCCATTGCGCGCAGGGAGGGCTACGAGCTTTACGCGCTTTCGTTCTCCTACGGCCAGCGGCATATTTATGAACTCGAAGCAGCTCGCCGCGTTGCCGCATCCATCGGTGTTGCGGCTCACCGAATTGCGGAGATCGATCTGCGCGTCTTTGGCGGCTCTGCGCTGACGGGCGACATCGACGTTCCCAAGGGACGCACGCCGGACGAGATGGGGCACGGAATTCCTATCACCTACGTTCCGGCGCGCAACACGATTTTTCTGTCGTTTGCGCTGGCTTGGGCTGAGGTGCTGGGATCGAGCGACATTTTTATTGGCGTGAATGCGCTGGACTACTCGGGCTATCCGGATTGCCGTCCGGAGTTCATTGAGGCATTCGAGAAGGATGGCCAACCTGGCCACCAAAGCCGGAGTGGAAGGCCGCCAGGCGCTGAAAATTCACACGCCGCTGATCGCACTTACCAAGGCGAAGATAATCGCCAAGGGAATCGAGTTGGGCGTGGACTACGGGCTGACCAGCAGTTGCTACGATCCATCACCTAGGGGCGCACCGTGCGGGCAATGCGATTCGTGCCTGCTCAGACAAAAAGGTTTCAGTGAAAATGGAATCGCCGATCCGTTGCTCTATTCCGAAGACAAGGCGTCCATATGAGCTATGCCGTCAAGGAAATCTTCTATACGCTGCAAGGGGAAGGCGCGCAGGCGGGCCGCGCGGCGGTCTTCTGCCGGTTTGCCGGTTGCAACCTTTGGTCGGGGCGCGAGGCGGATCGGGCTGCGGCGATCTGCAGTTTTTGCGATACGGATTTTGTGGGTGTGGATGGACCGGGCGGGGGAAAGTTTGACTCAGCGAAAGATTTGGCGGCGGCTATTGAAGAAAAATGGCCTCGGGATTCCTCGCTTGGAAAACGCTTCGTAGTTTGCACAGGTGGAGAGCCCCTGCTGCAATTGGATGCATCCTTGATTGAAGCGTTGCACCTTTGCGATTTCGAAATCGCTGTTGAAACCAATGGAACGGTCGAGGCTCCGGAGGGATTGGATTGGATTTGCGTCAGTCCCAAGGCCGGATCGAAGCTGGTGCAGAAGAGCGGCGACGAATTGAAGCTTGTCTATCCTCAAACTGAATGTCGATCCAAAGGAGTTTGAAAACCTCTGCTTTCGGCATTACTTTCTGCAGCCGATGGATGGGACCAGTCGCGACGCCAACACAAATCTGGCGCTTAAATATTGCCTCGATCATCCGCAGTGGCGATTGAGCCTGCAAACTCACAAGATCCTGGGCATTCCGTAATTGAAATCAGGTAAGCCGATGGAGATTTTCAAGGAGTTCGCGATCGAGGCGGCGCACTGGCTGCCCAACGTCCCCGCGGGACACAAGTGCGGCCGGCTCCACGGCCACAGCTTTCACGTCACGGTTCATGTGCGGGGGCCGCTCGATCCGCAGCTTGGTTGGGTCATCGACTTTGCCGAGATCAGGACGGCCTTCAAGGGCATCGAGGACCGCATCGACCACCGCTGCCTAAACGAAGTGGGGGGCCTCGAGAATCCAACCAGCGAGAATCTGGCGCGATGGATTTGGAAGGCGCTGCTGCCTGCGCTTCCATCGCTGAGCAAGATCGTGGTTCGAGAGACCTGCACCAGCGGCTGCATATTTACCGGCGAATAGTAGCTGGTTATTGAGGCAAGGGGTAAGGAGATATAGTTGCCGGGTCCATATCCGGCTGCACCAGCCAGGCCGTCCGGTCGCCGTAATAGTGAAGGAGTTCGAGATTGCTGGTGGCATCCATCTCCCGCGCCCACACAACTTTGGAACCGTCGATATCCGGAGCGTTATAAACCCACTCGTCCAGCGAACTGTGACTGGGAGAATAGCGGACGATCGCGAGCTGCTTGCCAGGTATTTGTTCGAGTCTATCCTGGACTTGTGCGCGCGCCAGGCCCAATCGACCGGGGCCGTGCCAGGTGGAAGACCACTGAGAACTTGGCCAGATAGCGAGGCGCAAATGAAGCGGCTCGGCGAACAACCTTATCCCACCCAGGACGATGCACACAGTGATCAAGCTTCGCACCAGTGTTAATCCAACCGGACGCCGGTCCAGCTTCCAAAGGCGCAGATGACGCATGGCTTGCAGGCCGATAGCATAAAAGGCCGCGGTAAATGGTGCGAGATAGTGGGGGATGAGGAAAGTTCCACACAAGATTCCGGCGGCCAACACTGCAACGCACACAACCAGAAATCGGATTCGCCGGTCGAGCAACACACGGCGCAGCATAATCAGAGGCGGAAGCAAGAGGATGCCCGCATAGAAGAAGAGTTGCCGCAGAGGCTTGAAGAAAAGATCTTCTGAAACGAAACCGCGCAGAGTCTGCAGCCTGCGCACGTAACTCAGTTCGTAGTCGACGTAAAAGTCGCGCATGACTTTGTGCCGGTAGACCGGCTCAGGCCGCGGCGCTTGCCAAACCCAATAGGGGGCGACTGCATAAGTCGCGCGGTCAACCGTATAAGGTAAAGTTAGCGGGTTTCCGAAAGCGCGATAGTCGTAGTATCCGAGCCAGGCAACGGCGGCGACGATAAGTGCCACTGGCATCGCGGCGCGGCAAAGCAGGACGGCAGCGGAAGGACGATTAGTTCCGAAGAAGATCCAGCGGCCTAGAAAAACTGCGATTGGAATGCAAAGAAGCGTTCCTTCGAAGGGACGGCTGAGCGCTACCAGAATAATGCCGGCCGCCAGCAGTAGCCCATCGCGAAGACGCGTCGTTCGCATTAGCCTCGGAAGCGCTCCGAGCACCAGCGCTCCGCCCAGTGCTGCAACTGAGCCGCCGCCGGAGTAGGTGTTGATCCAGTAGCTGAAAAGCCCCAGCCGCAAGACTGCCAGCATTCCTCCCAACAATGCCCAGGTCGACGGCAGCCACGCTTGCAGCATCCAGCAAATTGCTGCGCACATCAGTGCAGTCACGCATAAGAGACCAAACCAGCTGTGACCGAAGAATGCCTTGCCGGCGGCAAGAACCAGGCCCTGCGCGGGGAAGTACATCGACATATACGTTGGTTGCATGGTGATCTGGAAGCTCTCGAAATGCCTCCACATCGCGGGTGTTGGATTGGCTAGCCGGCCAAGAGCGAATGTGTTCCCAGCCAGCAGAAAGCTAAAATCATCGTGAACAAAGGGCAGAGGAATAGGGCAGAAAGGAAGAATCGCCAAGCGCAAAAGCAGCGCAGTTGCGCCGGTGATTGCAACCGATAAGTGTCTTTTTCGTGCCAGGCGGGCAAATATACGTTCTATGCGCAAGAACCATGGGGATGCTAACTGAGGAACGCAGAATGATCCGGCGACCGCAATCAAAGTGAGACCGGCTTCGATCAACATCAGCGAAGGGCCGGTTTCAGAGTTGGGAGCGAGGATCATCATCGAATCACCAACCCCCTATCTGCCAGCCGGGCGCTTAACCAAACGGACGGTCCAGCCTGCCGGGTTTTCCGGAATGTTTAATACCGTGCCCGCAGGCGCTGCTTCAAAGCGCTGCACATGTTCGGCGAAGTGCATATCCTCGAATGCGGGATGGCGCCAGTCGCGAATGATTCCGATGCACATCAAGAGTATAAGCGGAGCAGAGACGATTCTAAGCAAGCGAATGCGGCTATGAAAACACCATAAAATCGACCATGCAAAGGCAAGAGTGGGGAAAAACCAATAACGAATTCCACCTGCGCTTGTCAATAACTCCCAGCCTGTTAAATCTTTTGGTGAAGCGGTACTCGGATGACTAAGTGAAGCAGCGAATAGAAGAGCGGTAATCGCAAGAAACAGCCTCATCTCCACGGTTGACTCAATAAAGCAGTAAACAACAAGAGCGGTTCCGCCAATAGCCACACATAAGAGAAAGATGAAGAGAAGCGTGTTTGAATAGTACGCAAGCCCGTTGCCACCTATCAATGTCGCAAGATAAACCTGGGCGGCCAGCAGGCGAACAAACAAAGCGGGGCTGGCGCCTAAAACGGCATAGTGGGAGCGGCCAGCGGAATCGACAATCAGCAGCCCACATGCCTGAATAAGACAGCACGCCGCAAGGATGCCGGCTTCGATCCACCGCCAGTTCTCGCGGTGCTTCCATGCAAGGAAAAACGCGATCAGCACCAGAAAGAGGCAGAACGGCCCGGTCAGTCCACAAAGGAGCAAAATGGCAATATCGAACGCCCGTCCCGCAATGCTTCTAGGTGCGGTCGCAACCGACAGCAGGAAGGCGCACAGAGCCAGCAGCCACTGCGAATTGGTAATGATGGCGCCCATTTCCCAGCAATTTGGCAGCGCCAGGTAGACGAACGCAAGCAGCGCGCGATAGCGGAGGCTGCCCCAAGCTGAAGACCGGAAAGAAAGTAGCAGATTTACGGGAAGAGCTTCGATCGCGATCGCAATCAGGTTGAACACCAGGGGAGCGACGCGCAGCGGCACCAGCGCAGCCAGCGCTGCAGTCAGCCGCGGAAGACCCTGGAAGTAGCCGTCCTGCGTGCGGAGCAGGGCAGCCCAACCTCCGAAGTTATAAGCATCCGCGAACCATGCGTGCCCATCCTCGGCCCAGAATTGTGCGTGGGTGATTGCGTCTGGCCGGCGCGAGATCAAAATTCCACATGCAAGCAGGAAAATCACGCAATGGTGCCAAGGGCGAAGGTCCGATTTCCGCTCTGGTTGTGTTCCTATTGAGTCCATTCGACGGTGCCATTCCAATCTTATCTGAGATCGTTGCTCAGCCGGTGTTCGATTGTGCTGACGCGTGCTTAATCAGGTAACAGGAGTTCTGAATCAAGTACAGTTTGTCTCTTTCCGGTTGCTGATTTTCGGCTGGATGTGGCTCAGGTCGAGTAGAATGAGCTAAGTCAAGATACCAGATGCAGCAGGAATCCGGGTGTTCTTGACGGATTAGAGGGTTATGCCAGCAGTTGCAGAAAATGAAAGTCGAAGCGTGCAGCGGACTGTGCTGTCGCGCAGCGCGGTAATGCTTGGCATTGTCTGTCCGATGGCAAATGAAGGTGATCAGGCGGTGGCCTTCTGCCGGGCGGTATTGGAACAGTGCGCGGGCTTCAAGAAAGTTATATTCTATGCGGTCTTTGATCGTGTAAACAAAGACACCAGCTTAGATCAGATGCGCGAACTGGAGCGGACTGAACCGCGACTGCAGGTGGCGTGGGCTCCTGAAAACCGGTGCGTGGTGGACGCATATATACGCGGCTACAAGGATGCACTCAATGCCGGATGCGACTGGATTTTGGAAATCGATGCCGGATTCAGCCATCAGCCTGAAGATATTCCGCAGTTCTTCGATGCCATGGAAAAAGGAATGGACTGCGTATTCGCGAGCCGGTTTATCGGGCGCATCGAAAACAGTTCGATCAAGCGCCGCTTTATCAGCTGGGGCGGAACCTTGCTTTCGAACCTGCTGTTGGGGACAAGGCAGACGGATATGACCAGCGGGTTTGAGTTATTTTCAAGCCAGACTCTTCGTATGATTTTGGACCGGGGAATTCAGTCCAGAGCGCACTTTTTCCAGACCGAGTTAAAGACGTATTGCAGAAATCTGAAGTTTGTTGAAGTGCCAATTACTTACCGCGCCGCGAGTCCGCGTCTTGGCTCATCCGCGCTAAAAGAGGCGTTTCGGCAACTATGGCGCCTTTTCCGGCTGCGTTTGAAAGGGCAATTGTGAAAGGGGCCTTCTTCAAGCAAAGATGGTTCATTGCGAACATAGGGAAGCTGTGCAGTTATCAAAGCAGATACTCGGGGAATCAGAATTGCGAGACAAGATATGAAGACCGTTATTGTAACTACGACCATCAACCAACCCACTGAGGCGATTGAGAAGTTTCAATCGATGAAGGACTGTGAGTTGGTCGTTATTGGCGATAAGAAGACGCCGGCCGACTATCATCTTGATCGAGGCATTTACGTCACACCCGAAGAGCAGGAGAAGTACGATCCTGAACTTTCAGAGGCCATTGGATGGAATTGCATTCAGCGGCGGAGTATGGGTTTGTTGTGGGCTCATGACATGAAAGCCGACATCGTGGCCGTGGTGGACGATGATAACATCCCGCTCGATGGATGGGGCGAGCATCTGCTGGTAGGCAGAGATGTGGATATGGATTGTTATGAGACAGAGTTACCGGCATTCGACTCTGTGGGCGCAACAAACTATCCCCATCTTTGGCATCGCGGTTATCCACTTCAATTGCTGACGAAGCGGGATTACTCGAAGAAAGTGCGAAAGACGGTTCATGTGGATGTGCAGGCAGACTTCTGGAACGGCGACCCCGACATTGACGCGTTCTGCCGCATGGAGCACGCACCGGAGTGCGAATTCAATCCGAAGTACTTCCCAATGTGCGCGAACAAGATGGGGCCTTTCAATTCTCAAAATACCTTTATCGCCGGAAAGTGCTTGAAGAACTACTTTATGTTTCCGCATGTTGGCAGGATGGACGACATATGGGCTTCCTACTATTTGCAGGCCAAGGGGTATCGCGCGGTATGGGCGAAGGCGTCTGTCTATCAACTGCGTAATCCTCACGACCTGGTTCGCGATATGAAGCAGGAGTATCCAGGCTATGAGAACAACTTGAAGCTGGTTCAGGACCTGGCTCTGGATCCTCAGTCGATTTCGTTGTATCTGCCTGAGAAATCGAATCGCGCATTCGAACTATACCGGAGGCATTTCAAAAATGCGTAAGGTCCTGGTTACCGGCGCTGCCGGATTTGTCGGGCGGCATATGGTGAAGCGCCTGCTGGACGCAGGGGACGAAGTGCATGCCGTGGACTGCGTGGCGGAGTTTACCGGAGGCGTCGATCCGGCAAAAGGCTGGCCGGTCTTCGATCCGCGCGAATACAAGCACTTTCATTTCTATAAGGAAGATTGCCGGGTCTGGTTCAGTCGAGTGAAGGACAACGATTTCGACTACGCGTTTCACCTGGCGGCCATGGTTGGCGGTCGCCTGATGATTGAAAATAATCCGTTGGCTGTGGCGGATGATCTGGCTATTGACGCGGCGTACTGGGGATGGGCCAAAGAGGCCCGGCCGAAGAAGACGGCATGTTTCAGCTCCAGCGCGGCTTATCCAATCAAGCTGCAGCGGCGCGATGGATACGTGCTTTTGAAAGAGGAGATGATCTCCTTCGATACCGACATTGGCATGCCGGATATGAGCTACGGCTGGGCCAAGTTAACCTGTGAATACCTGGCTCAATTGGCCTATGAGAAGCATGGGCTGAAATCAATTTGCTATCGTCCTTTCTCCGGATATGGCGAAGACCAGGACGATGCCTATCCATTTCCCAGTATCTGCAAGCGCGTGTTGGCGGAACGCGGAGCGGAGACGCTGCATGTGTGGGGAGATGGAACCCAGATGCGCGACTTCATTCACATTGAAGATTGCGTCACTGGCGTGATGGCGACGATGGATAAGATTGACGACGCCGGCGCGGTGAATCTCTCTACCGGCATCCTTACCAGCTTTATTGACTTTGCTAAATTGGCCGCGGAGTTGGCGGGCTACCGCCCTGAGGTGAAGGGCCTATCCGACAAGCCGGCCGGAGTTTATGCGCGGGGTGGTGATACGGCTAAACAGAAGCAACTCGGATTTGAATGCGAAATCGACTTTAAGGACGGTATCAAGCTGGCGTTGGAATATTATTCAAGCGGGAGTTAGCTACAACTTATCGAGAATTATCTTCTGTATATTGATCCTATGCGTCAGCCCCCCACGCAAGCAGAAAAATTACGCATTGTGCCAGGGACGAAGGTTGCGCTGCTCCACTGGCCGGTCTGGCATTCTGCCGCCTTATCGTCCGATTGGTTGGAGATGTGGTTTCATATTGCAGCCTTCGGGGTTAGCGGGATTGTAACAGCCACTCCTTATCGAAGTCAGCGCGATGCATTGACGGCAGTGTTGTAGATTATCAACTTCACCCGCGGCGGCAAGCTCTTGCTGAATGCCTGGAGCTCCGGCTCTAACTGATTTGTCGTGAAAGCATCAGTCGCATAGAACTGGACTTCCTTCATGGCTGGTGATATGCGTTCTCGAGATAGGGCCATGCAGGCAACCTTTGTCCAGCTGGCGGGAATCCGACCAACGAACCATTCGTCGTAAATGATGACAAGGTGAACTCCATGACTTCCGATAAAGTCCCGATATGCATCGGCACTCGCATTGCTAAATCTGAGACGGCGGGCCTCTTCAGATGCAAGGCCGCCCAGATCAAGAACAAAATTTGGATTGCGGTAGGAAACAAGGCCGAGATCGTTCACAGCCACAGGCGCCCGGTAGTAATCATTGACAAAGCGATGCATTTGGAATTGTTGCTCATAAATATTGTTGGATTCGAGCGGAACCAGCCGCGTCGACCGGATATATCGAAAGCAAAGAATCACAAGAAAAAGCGCAGTTGCGCAACTGGCAACGAGGCGGATCTTTTTGTTGACCAGCACATCGCGGATTGCATTCTGCGAAAGGTAGATCCCCATCATTGCAGTGCCCAGCAATACATAATCCTCATACCGATCCAGCCCGCCGAATCGTCCTCCGGCTGCGTAACCGTCGACCAGGCACACAAGGCCAAGCGCCATCAATCCGTGAGAGGTCCAGCGCCACGGTCTTGCCGGAAGCTCTTTATAACATCGCACCGCTGCCGCCACGCCAATGGTCAACACCACGAGTCCGACGGGGTGGATTGCAATCAGCAAAATGTTCCAGCCGATTGACTGCAAAAGGCCTGCGCCGGAGCCGCTAACTCCATTGGCTGCGACGTCGGACTTAGTAAGAATGGAGCTCGATATTGGTGGCAGTTTCATGCTGAGTAGAAACGCCGAAAAGCTACCCAGCAAGAGAACGATGGATGCAAATGATCCCGCCGCCGTGCGCCAATATCCCCGCAGCGCAAGAATCAGCAGTGCTCCAATGCTTAAAGGCAATCCCTCATAACGCAGCAATGGAGCAAGAACTATGACTGCGGGAAGCCATGCATGCATCTCGCCTTTGTCAAGAAACAACGCAAGCCCATAAATGCAAGCAGCGGTCGCCATTATGTGCAGACTGTGTTCAGCACCGCAAAAAACAACGGCAATCAGGTTCAAGCATACGGCCAGCAGCACCAAAGCTATTGCTTGCACCACCCATCCAAACGTGTCTCCGGCGAGACGCAAATGCTGAAAGAATCGCCACACGATCCATAGGGTCACAAATAGCGCCAGGCAATTGATGATCAGAGGGAAGTATTGATGGATGGGAAATCGCGCTGCTGCAGCCAGCAGAAACGAAAATAGGATCGACGAGGCAGGAGCCGGCATGCAATCCGGTATTCACGCCGTAATTGCCGTGGCTTATCTGGTCACTCAGCGCGAGCGTAATGTACGGATCATCCATGGTATAGAGAAAGGTGCCGTCATTCAGTTTCAGAATAGAGAGAATAAGACCAATCAGGATAAGTCCGACGAAGATCAAGGCGAGAAGAAAAGTGGTCGTTTGAACGCGAGAGTACGGATCATCGGTGGTTCGGTCCTGTGATCTAATTTCTGGCGCAAGCGGGATCATAAAACTATCTCCACAACTTCGAAGGTGAGGATGACCCCTCTATCATACTATCGAGAGTGTAAGTTTTCAGATTCAGGCAACGATGAGTTCACCAGCGTCTTGAGCGGCAATGACTGATTGATCCACATTATCATCCGAAATCATCCGAAAATAATGCGAAGTCCTTTGAGATGTATGTTGTAATGCGGTTCAGCAGGTTTAAGAAACAAGAAGAGATCGCAAAACTCATCGTCCCGGTGGCCGCTTGACCAGCTGGAAATTCCAGCCTGGCTGATTCTCGGGAATCGTAATGACTGTTCCCGCCGGAGCTGCTTCAACTCGCTTGGCAAACTCAGCGAAGTGCATCTCCTGATAGGCGGGGTGGACCCAATCTCGAAGGATTCCAAAACACATTAAACATAACAAGACTGCTGAGACGGACTTAAGCATCACGGTTCCGTTTCGGAAGCACCAGAGGATCGACCATGCAAAAGCGAGAGTGGGGAAATACCAATATCGAGTGCCTTCCGCCCCCGCGAGCATATCCCACACGGAGACGCCGGGAGGCGGATATGCCGTGGGTGAAATGAGCGAAGCGACCAGGATCATTGAGGAAAGTACAAGGAATAGGCGCATCTCCTCGGTGGACTTGGCGAAGCAGATTGCGACAATGGCGATTCCACCAACTGCTACGCAGAGGAGAATGAGGAGAAGGTGGGGACTTGAATATGCTGCCAGCCCGTTTCCACCGATTAGCGTGGAAAGGAAGATCTGGCCGGCTAGAATGCGCACAAAGAGCGCGGGACTGGCGCCCAGGGCGAAATGCGGCCGGCTGGTGAATCCTCCGCTGAACAGTCCCCAGGCTTGAACAAAACAGCACGCGGTAACAACGCAAACTTCTATCCAATTCCAGCGATCGCGCCGTCTCCAGGCGAGGAAAAGCGCAATGGGGAACAGAAAGATGCAGAACGGCCCGGTCAGGCCGCAGAGCAGCAAGATGGATAGATCGAAGATTCGGCCCGTAGTCCCTTTCGGAGCAATGGCGACAAGAAGTAGGAAAGCGCAGAGGGTCAGGTACCATTGCGCCTGGGTGATGCCGTTGCTCATCTCGCGAGTGTTCGGCAGCGCGAGATAAATGCCTGCCAAAAGACCACGGAAGCGCAGACCTCCCCACCCAGAGAAGCGCGATGACAGCAGCAGATTCGCGGGGAGCGCTTGGATGCCGATGGTGAGTAGATTCATCACCAGAGGAGCCAGGGTTAACGGCACAAGCAGCGAAAGAGAAGCGCCCAGGCGGGGAAACGTATGATAGTAGCCCTGATAAATGCGGAACAACGCGGTCCACCAACCGTAGTTATAAGCATCGGCAAAAAAAACGTGCCCATCCTCATTCCAGAACTGTGCATGAAATAAAGCATCCGGCCGGCGGGAGACGATGACCGCACAGGCAAACAGGAAGACAGCGGCGTGCTGCCAGGTGCGAAGCGCAAGTTGCCGGTCATCTTGCTTTACCATGGCGTTGATTCAGGGTCTTACGAGCCCAGTGGAACTTCGGAATAGTACTTCTGATGCACTTTGCGGCCCGTGGAGTCGAATCTCGCTATGCGCTTGATTCTCCATTTATGCGCGACAAAACTAATCGTCGTGGCCAGCACTCCCAATCCATATTCCACGCTGCGCTTGAAGTTGATGGAAGAGGCTTCTTCAAAGTACTTCGTCGGGCAGGAGATCTCCCCAATATTGAAGCCGAACATCACGGCCTGGGCGATCATCTGGTTATCGAAGACAAAATCGTCGGAGTTTTCAAGCAGAGGCAGAGTCTCAAGCAGCTCTCGCGAGAAAGCGCGGAAGCCGGTGTGGTATTCAGAAAGCTTGACTCCCAGCATCAGGTTCTGGAATGCCGTCAGCAGGCGGTTGGCGACGTATTTATAAAACGGCATTCCGCCTTTCAGCGCTCCCGCTCCCAGAATCCGCGAGCCCAGAACCATATCGTAGACGCCGCTGGAAACCATGCCGGCCATGGCTGGAACCAGTGACGGCGTGTACTGGTAATCGGGATGAACCATGACCACGATATCGGCGCCTGCAGCCAACGCCTCGCGATAGCAGGTTTGCTGATTGCGGCCATAGCCGTAGTTGGCGTCGTGAACAAAAGTCAACAGACCGAGCTTGCGGGAGAGAGCCGCGGTCTGGTCCTTGCTGGAGTCGTCGACAAGAATTTTTATGTCCACCACACCAGACAACTCGCGTACCGTCTGTTCCAGGGTCTTCTCGGCGTTGTATGCCGGCATCACAACCGCGATCTTTTTCCCATTAATCATAGCTAAAACTCCTAAATATTCTCCCCGCTCGGAACCTAGCGGCCGATTCAGTGCGAGGCTGCGGGCAACTGCTCCGGCGCCGGGTAAGGAGAAATGCTTGCCGGCACAGTATCCGGCTCGACCAGCCAAACCTTCCTATCATGGTAGTAGTGTATCAATCCAAGATTGTTCGCGCTGTCCATTTCTCTTGCCCAGATTACTTTGGACCCATCGATATCAGCCCAGTTGTAGACCCACTCATCGATCGGATTGTGGCCTGGAGTATAGCGGACGATCGCGAGCTGATCTCCGGGAAGCTGTTCCAGCTGGGCCTCGATTCCTGCTCGCTGCACGCCGAAATGCTCCGGACCGTACCACTTGTCAGCCCACTCGGAGGGCGGCCACTCGGGAATCACGATGTGGAGAGGCACGGTAAACAGCCGGAATCCAGCCATCGCAACGCAGATCAGCACCAGGAGGCGGACCATGGTTGCGCCCACGGGCTGCCCGCCTGGGTTCCAGACCCGTAGATGGCGCATGGCCTGCAAACCGATTGCATAAAAGACGGCGGTGAACGGCGCAAGGTAGTGGGCGATGAGAAAGATTTCGATGACCATGCCGGCGGCCATGACGAGCGAGCACAAAACCAGAAACCGGATGCGACGATCAAGAAAGACGCGGCGCAGCATAATGAGCGGGGGAAGCAAAACGAATCCGGCAAAAAACTCGAAGCATCGGATTGCTTTGAACGAGGTTTCGGTGAAGAAGCCGCTGAATTTATGGATTTTTTTGTAGCCGCCCAGCTCATTGATGAAATAAAAGTGGCGCAGTTCTTCGTGCCGGTAGGCGGGCGTGCGCCGTTGCTGCTGCCAGATGTAATAAGGCGCCACGGCGTAGGTAGCGCGATCGACAGTGTAGGGCAGTGTGAAAGGGCTTCCGAAGGCGCGGTAGTCGTAATACCCCAGCCACGCGACGGTGGCTATGATCATGGCCAGCGGCAAAGCGCTCAATCGAACAAGCGCGGCGGCAGATGGGCGATTCTTGCCGCGCAAGATCCAGCGGGCTAGAACAACCGCTATCGGTAGGCAAAGCAGCAGCCCTTCGTAGGGGCGTGCGATCCCCAGCAGCACAACGCCGGCCGCCATCAGAAAAGCGTATCGGTGGCGCGCGGTCTTCATCAGCCGCGGCAGGGCACCCAGCACGAGCGCACCGCCTATGGCGGCGATCGAGCCGCCAGCGGAGTAGGTGTTGATCCAGTAACTGAAAATTCCCAGGCGCAGGACGGCCAGCATTCCTCCCAGCAGCGCCCACCCGGGCGGCAGCCACGCCTGCAGCATCCAGCAGAGGGCGGCGCACATCAGAGCGCTGGATAGCAGAATGCCGAACCATGGGTTTCCGAAGAGCAGTTTGCCGGCAGCCAGCAGCAGTCCTTGCGCGGGAAAGTACATGGACATATAGGTGGGCTGCATAGTGATGTGGATGCTTTCGAAATGGGTCCACATGGCTGGGGTGGGGTTGGCCAATCTGCCGTGAAGAAATGTGTCCGCCGCCAGAAGGAAACTGAAGTCGTCGGGAACAAAGGGCAGAGGGATGGGATAAAGGGGAAGGATGGCGAGCCGCAATACCAGCGTGGAAAGGCCAACAACGGCGACAGCCAATCCCTGCTTTCTCGCCAGCCGCCCGAAGGCGCGCTCCAAGCGGCGGAAGACTGAGGAACCAAGATGCGGCAGGCAGAACGCGCCGGCGATGGCAATCAGGGTGAGGCCGCCTTCGAGCAGCAGCAGCGAAGCTTTGCTTTGAGAAGCGTCGGTCAGGAGCATATCGCTAATTTTATGCTGTAGCGTTGCCGGGTGTGCCGCTAATTTTATGCCGTAACGCAGGGAAGAATATCGGGGAGGGGATCGTGCCTTCGAAGCAACAGCTCAATTTTGATTAGGTACAGAAATTCCCATAAGGCAAAGAAATCCCCTCAATTGAGCAAATAAGTTCTCACTCCCCGGTAACCTCGCAAAGCTCGATGCGAGTAAATGGGAAAATCAAGGGCACACAGCACCACGAAGCGAGCTCATCAAGCTCATCTCGACAAGTAGCGTCAAAATACGTTACCTTCGGTTGACGCCCCTTGAGGAGTTAAACCGTGTAGCTGCTGAGAACAGTGTTGATATTGCTGAAGGCCGTGTTGATGCCACCAGCAAGGCTGCTCATGCCGGCCGTGGCGCCGAATGCGATCAAAGCCACAGTCAGGGCATATTCGACCAGATCCTGACCGTCTTCGCGATTCATCAGGTTCTGGAGCTTCAAGTACAGATTGAGGTAGAAGGTACTCATTCGTGTATCCTCCGCGTCATCGCCAAAAATTCCGTTGATGCGCATCGACAGAATATTCCACGCAGGCATCGCTGGTAATCCCACTTTGGTTGTAGCTCTTGCCACCCTGCGAGGATTCAACCTGGACAATACAGAAGCAATTGTTTGACCAAGGCGTCATATATATATATGCGATTACTGATAATTTGAAAAATCCGTCACAAATATGCGAAACTCCGCATGCCGTCAATAACAATATCTTCGTTATTCCTAAGTTGACTTACTCGTTGGCAATGGCTCAAACCGTGTAATTGCCCAGAACCGTGTTGATGTGGGTGAACGCGGTGTTAATGCCTGCGGAAAGGGTCTTCATACCGGCAGTTGCGGCGAATGCAATCATCGCAACAACCAGTGCATATTCAACCAGATCCTGACCATCTTCGTGTTTGACCAGGGACTGCGCCTGGTCAATCAGTTTCTGAATGGCAGGTCTCACGGGTGTGCCTTCCAATATAACAATAGAAAAGTTGGAATTTTGTCTGGATGATTGCGTCCAGGCGCCAACTTGCAACGCAAATCTTTCTAGCAAGAGGGCGATGTCGCCACAGTGTATTCTTACGGTCCCCTAGGGTGCGGGAATTAAACCGTATAGGCACCAAGGGTGGCACTGAGGTCAGTCATGGCATTAGACAGAACAAGGGCTAGCCCCTGCATGCCGGCGGTTGCACCGGTCGCAATCAGCGCAATGATCATGGCATACTCAACCAGATCTTGCCCGTCTTCCATCCTCATCAGGGCGCGAAATCGTTCGATGATTTCCCAACGTTCAGGGTTCATGCTGAAACCTCTAGGTAAACTTTGAGGTGTTCGCGCCCCTTTTGTGGGGAGAGCTATCTTAGCACCTGGTCTGGCGTCGAGTAACTCTCCCGCGAAGGAGCAAACATGCTGGTCATTGAAGGCCCTACCCTGCTTCGCAGGAGGTTAGACCGTGTAGCTGCCCAGAACCGTGTTGATGTTGCTGAATGCCGTGTTGAGGCCGCCGGCCAGAGCCTTCATGCCCGCAGTGGCGCCGAAAGCGATCAGGGCAACAACCAGAGCATACTCGACCAGATCCTGACCTTCCTCGCGGTTCATCAGGTCCTGGAACTTCACATACAGCTTGATAAGCATCGTATTCATTTTTCGTTTCTCCGTAGGTTGATTTTCCCAACCTCGGCTGGGGCACCCTCAATATAGCAACTGGCGTGCCATTTGGGGAAAAGATTTTTCATCTTTATATATCAATAACTTACCGAATTGAGTACCTGAGGGGTTTTGCCGCTGTGTAAACGGCTGTATACAGGGCGTATGGGAAACACCAGCTTCGTATACATGACCCAAAAGTGTAGTATCGGGAAGGTGAAGGACAAAATATCAGCCGGGGAGCGGAGAACCGAGGGGCGCGGTTGGAGATACGGGAGCGCTCCGAAGGCAAATTCCCCGGGGGAATAGGATGGCAACGTCTGCTATCGGCCCTGTCCCTCAGGCCCCTTCTGGTGGAAACAATCTCCGCTGTACCGATGGAGCAATTGTATGAACGGCGAAAACAGGGCTGTTGATCTCGATGGCGGAAGAAAGCTCCCCTTCCCGTGGCCGAGCAGAATCCTGGGTCCAACTCCCGGACTGAAAGAGATGAACCTGGCTTGTTGGGGAGTGTTTGCCGCGTTCTTGGTGACGCGGTTCTGCTATCCTCTTTGGATTCAGTTCAAGACCGGAGTCGGTTCTTTTCACATACTCCCCGCCGATTTCATCTATTTCTATGGCATTGGTCGCATCGCCAATGAATATCCTCTGGCAAGACTCTATGACTACAGCCTGCAACTGAAGACATTCAACGAGATTTTCGCTTTGCACGACGGCGCCTATGGACCAAGCCCGTATCCGCCGTTTGTGGCTCTGTGCTTTAGCCCTTTCGCACGAATCCCTTTTGTTCCGGCTTTTTTCCTTTGGGCGAGTGTCTCGCTGGCTCTTTATCTTACGGGAATAGCGGCTGCCGTGAAAGGCTTCTTTCCCTGGGAGCGGCTCAAGGTCTCGCTGATCTTCTGTTTTGCTCTGGCATTCGCTCCCTTTCTCCACAGCACACTGGCAAATGGCCAGATCGGCAGTGTGGCGGTGTGCTCGATTGGGATTGCGATTGCCCAGGAACGCCGCTCAAGACTGTTTTCTAGCGGGATGGCGCTATCCATTCTGGCTTATAAGCCGACGCTGCTCCTGCTTCTGATTCCCATGCTGCTTCTGACCCGGAGGTTGAGGACGCTGTCTGGATTCATAACCGGCGTGATGGCGCTGATCCTGGCCACGACGGCGTTCGCGGGCACGCAAATCTGGACGTCTTACGCGCACTTCCTGCACTACTTTGGGCGCGTCGCCGGCCTGGACGGTCAACCGGTCCTCCGCCTCTGGAAATATGTGGATTTCAGCTCGTTCTTCCAGACGGTTTGCGGCGGGCGGACCATGACTGAGACAGTTCTCTTTATTTTTGTAACCGGGGTGATTGCGGTCGTGCTTGCGGCGTTGTTGTGGAAGTCTGCCGGGAGCGGCAGGCCTGCACAATCCCTGGCATGGGCGGCGACTCTTACCTGGACCCTGCTCTTGAATGTTTATGTCCCGGCTTACGACTGCGTACTGGCTACTCTGGCGGTAATTCTGACTCTGGGAGCGCTGAGAGAGCTGGAGTGGAGCACGGCCATGCGCTGGGTGATCTTTCTGTCGATATTTATCTGCGTGGCTTCATGGGATTCAGATGCGATTGCCGTAAGGCATGGAATTCAGGTGCTCACCATCCTGCTTGCTATTTTTGGATTGGGACAGCTCATTCTTTTGCGCCGTGTAATTGGGCGGGAATTTCCGGAAAAGGTCCTCGAGCACTCTCTAGGATGAACGGACGCCGATTAATCCACAGTCCTGCCTGAGCCTCGCTAAGCGTGGGCAGAAGGGCCCGGGGAACCGTCATTGGGCAAAGAAGCAGGCGTGAATTCAATCTGGTCTCCGGGCTGTGTCTGCGTGTCGCGGATGGTTCCGGGGACGAGCTCGAGCACGGAGTGCGCCGTAAGGCATGCCGACAGGCGCCACGGAGGTACGGCGCTTCGGATCTTCCTGATCCGATTCCCGCGGTCCAGATAGACCAGGTCGATGGGAAACTGCATGAAGAAGGTGTGCACGGCTTCGCAGGGCAGAATCCACAGACCCTCTCCAGGAGCCAGCCGCGCGCGCCCCAGCAGGCCCTTGCTGCGCGTGGAACCGCTGTTGGCTACTTCCAGGCCGGTGGCTAGCACCGTATGGCGGGTGAGGTTCGTGACCCGCAGGCGAGCTTCAAGGGTTGGCGGTCTGCGCTGTGTGGGGTCACCCCGCAGTCTGCCAAAGATTCTGCCGAGCACATTCATCGGATTGCCTTTCGTTTGGCCAGACGCCGCTGTCGATATGAACTGCAGGTTGCGCCAGTTTACCCACAATGCCGGCGTGTGCCGCATCCACGAACCAATGAATATTAAACCGCACTTGGGCAGGGAATGCTCACAACCCACCTCCGCCGGCCGTCTGGGAAGACGGCCGGCAGAAGCGTTACTGAGGCGAAGCAGAAGTTTGTGCGGAGGAACTGCCGCTTGACGCGGAGCCAAAGCCTGACTGGGCGCCTTCGATCTGCAGCACCGGCTCGGGCTTCATGCTGTCGAGTAGTTTCTCAACGGGTATGGCTGTCGGCACGGGAGCCGGCGTATTGTCAGCCGTCTTGGCATCCGGGTTATTCATGGGAATACCGGAGTTGGGCGGCAGGAACTTGGATGGGAACTTCAAATCAGGCAGCGGTGCGCCAGCCGGAATGGGAGACACGATCTCCGGCGTTACCAGGACGATCAACTCGGTGTTGGTTTTGGCCTTCGCCATGGACTGGAAGAGCTTGCCCAGAATCGGAATGTCGCCTATGAAGGGAATCTTCTCGAAGGTCTCGGTCTCAGTGTTGTTCAGCAGGCCCGCGAGGACAAAGGTCTGGCCGTCGCCAAGCTCAACCTCAGTCTTCATCTTCCGCGAGGTAATGGCGGGTACCTCGAATCCTGAGATATCCACGGCATCGGCGAAGTCCAACTGGCTGACCTCCGGGGCAATCTGAAGACGGATGGTTCCACGGGGAGTAATGACGGGGATGAAGTTGAGGCGGATTCCATACTCCTTGAACATGATGGTAACTGACGCAGCTGTGCCTGCCGCGCCGCCCTGAACGACCGGATAGGGATACTCTCCGCCGGCCAGAAAGCTGGCCTCTTTTCCGTTCACCGCCAGGATGTTGGGTTCAGCAAGATCCTCGGTGACGCCTTTGGTATCGAGCGCCGTGATGGACGCGCCCACACCACCCAGGCCGGGGAATAATGCCGCGAGGTTCTGACCGCTCGCAATGGTTGTTCCCGCCGTGGCGGCGAGCAAGGGAGGAGGGATGGCCTGCGTGGTTGAAATCGTGCCGAACGCATTTCCCAGCCCATTGTTAAACAAATTGATGCCCAATTGCTGAGCCTTATTGCGGTCCACGCTTATGAAGCGCACTTTGAGCAGGATCTGCGGATCCGCGGGAGGCACTTTGACGTCGAGCAGGTTGACGACTTTTCCCGCGGTGGAGGCAATCTTGACGGCGCGGTCGGAGCTATTCAGGTTATTGACAGTTCCGCGCAGAAAGATGATGTTGTTGTCAAAGCTGACCTTCAGATTTTGGCCCGGCAACTCGGATCTTAGCTGGCGGCGGACGGCCTCCAGGCTGCCCTCCGATGATGCCGTGCTGGCGCTCACCTTCACGTTGAAGAATTGCCGGTTGCCGAGCGTGTCCCAGATAATCAAGCTGGTTTCACCAACGGCTTTTCCGCTGACCATGATCTCGGTGCGGTTGATGGCATGGGTTTCTGCGGTCTCGGCCGAGCCGATGGCGATGCGCTTGATTGGCTTGGCGGTATCCACCAGCACGGTTTTACCTACGGCTACATAGAGGTCATTTGCGGAGTCCTGAATGTTGGCCGGGGCGGGTTGCGGAACAGCCGGCGTGGTGTCAGCCTGCTGGCTCGAAGCGGCGCAGACAATTACAAAGACTGCGCAGAGACATGCGATGGTGTTGCCAGCCGTTGCTTTCACTGCTTTCCCTCAGACGATTTAAATTTTTCCGTGCCTGACTTATCGCCGTTGATCACTTCAATGGTGAATGTGTCGGATGGCGCCTTGCGAACGTGACCCGTGCTTACCGCCTTCTTGGCGCCGGGATCGGCAAATAAGTTGGTCATGGCCGTGCCCGGAACACGGTCGGTCTTGGTATCGAGCGGGTTGCGCAGAACCAGCTGGATTCTAACCTGCTGGTTGCTGGCCAGGCTCAGCGTCTCAGCCTGTTCCGGAGTGACCAGCAGGTTGACCACCTGCACCGGCTTGGCCTTGCCTTCGGGGTCTTTTTGGATCTCAGTGCCGGCCGACAATACCTGGATGTTCTGCAGGATGGTTCTTGACTGAAGGCCTTCGATCGCGGTCTGGGCCTGCGCGCCGGGAGGAACTCCGGAGATGAGTACGTCCACACGCATTCCCGGAGTGACGAATCCGGCCACGCCTACCACATCGTCCACTTTGACCGCGCAGGCTCTCATGCCCTGGGGAATGGTGGCTGCCAGTCCACCGCCGGCGCCGACGGGTGCCAGGCGGCTCTCGAGAATGGGCTCGCCCTGGTAAATGTCAGCCACCACGCCTCGGTTAATGGCATCCTCAGGCTTGAGGATGGCGCCCTTGGGAGGCGTGCCGGCAATCTGGATCGTGGTCAGATTGGAGGAGGTTAGAACGGATCCGAGTTTGATATCCGCGTTGGCCGCAACCAGGCTGGTGGTCAATACCGGCCTGGCCGCCGACTTGATGCCGCCGAGCATGCGCGCGACCACAAACGCAGTAGCGCCTGCAATGACGAAAGCGATGACTAGAATTGTAGCTACTCGTCGGTTCATATTGGAGCCTGTTCGGAACTGGCGAATCGGCCAGCTCTGTCTTTCTGTACACAATGGTAATTTGAAAGCCTTCGGAACCGAGCTTCGAACGCCTCGAACCAGAGGGTCGTATCGACAGACAAGCCGGAGAATACTGCTGTTTGTACAGTTTATTCCCTTCAAATCATAAGTCAAGCCTTAACTTGTTTGTAGAGTAGCTACCTCTACCACCCTCGTCTTACGCGAATCCTGAAAGAGGATACAATGGAGTTCAGAAGGGAGTTCTTTACTCCACTTTCAGGGGAGTATGCACCCCACTTTCAGGGGATTTCATACTCCACTTTTTGAGCATTCTTATTAGCTGAGAGCGCATGCAAAGGCTACCAACGCACAGGACCAACTGGCGGCGGGGGAGAATAGTGATTTTGTCATGAGGTCTTCCCGCACCATTACGCTTTTTTCTGACCGGCCTGATCCGTTTGTCTCGGGATCATCCTTTGCAGTCTCGATTCTGATGCATGGCGCGGTGATCGGCGTGGTGGCGCTGGCAATTTTGTACGGGCCGCAGAATCGCCGGATTATCACCGAGCGTTTCGCCGTGCGGCGTCTTGAGCTGCACACCCCGGAGCAGCAAGCGCGCGCTTCTGCAGGGCATTCGATATCCGGGTCCGCGACCCAAGGCGAAGACGCCTGCCCCAGGCGGAAAGCAAACCGAGCAGGCAGCTCTCAGGCAAACTGCGCCAGGCGTGCCGGGCGTACAGACGCTGGTGCAGCCAAAGATTAAGAATCCTGTCACGCTGGCCATGGAAGTTCCCATTCCGACGGCGATGGTCTGGGCTCCGGAAAAGGCCGAGGTCAAGACCATTGTTCCGCCCAAGCCTGCTCCGCCCATTGCCTCTGAAGTAAAGCCTTCGCTCGATCCGCCCAATGAAGAGGTGAACCTGGCCGACCTGGGCATCTCAGCCACGGACCTTGCGTCGCGGAAGCTGCCCATCCTGCCCAGCACTACTTCGCCAATCGTGGTTCACGGGCCCGATCGCGCGCAACTGCCTCCGGCAACCACATCGAGATTCTGCCGCGCAGCCTACTCCCACCGCGGTTATGGTCGCTCTCCGATATGCGCCTGGCGAATGGAACCGTCACTCTGCCGCCCGTGAATGAGACGGTGTTCGAAATCTTCGCCGGGAGAGCTTGCTCCGGGGCAGGGGAAAGATGCCGCGCAAAACGGGAGCGGCGACTCGGCTGCCAAGGGAGACGGAGCAGGGGCGGGACAGGATGCCGGAAGCAAGGGAGAGAAGACAAAGGACCCAGGAACGAACGGCAAACAGAACGCTGCGAAGACCGGGGCTGCGCAAGGCGCGGACTCCGCTTCCGGCGCGGGCGGTCATCCTTCATACGCCGTGATCAAACTTCCCAAAGACGGCGAGTTCGGAGCCGTGGTGGTGGGCTCGTCGATCGAAACCAAATATCCTGAGACGGCGGAGCTGTGGGGCGGCAGGATGTCCTACACTGTTTACTCCACGTGGGCCTGGCCAGGAGCTGGATTCTCCAGTACTCGCTTTCGCGTGCCGACGATGCAGCCTCGGCAGGCAACATTACGCACATTGAGGCGCCATGGCCGTATAACATCGTGCGGCCCAACATCGCTGCCGGCGAAATCGATGCCGACGCTCTCATGATTCACGGCTTTGTGAATAAGGCCGGACGGTTCGAGCAACTGGCCGTCGCCTTCCCGCCGGAGTTTGAGCAGGCCAGGTTTGTTCTGGACGCGCTGGCCAAGTGGGAATTCAGGCCGGCGACGCAGGGCGGGCAAAATGTCAGGGTGGAAGTGCTGCTGGTGATTCCCGAAATACCGGAGTAAAAAAAGCCCGCATCCGATTGGATGCGGGCTTAATTCTTGTGCTCTTTTTTGGGTTATGTGGTGGAGTTGGGAACCAGCCGCGGGGTGGAGAAGCTCGACGCGATGGCCTGGAAGATCTGCGTCAGCTGGGTGTAGTTCGTGCCGTTGCTTGAGGTGCAGCCGTTGCCGTCATCGGAGTAGAAATATCCCGGATCGGATGCCATGGCCGCAATTGCCTGGCAGGGACTGTCCCCTGGCCCCCAACTGCCGCCACCGCCGGTTACCGTCGCACTATATGTCTTATCCGTCGTGCATCCCGAAGTCTCCGCGCCGTAGCCGATCGCATATACCCTGGTGTAGGAGCCCGCGTTGTTGTAACTCGCGTTGTTAGCAGCATCATAGGCCGCCTGGACTGCCTGTCCGCACTCGCCCAGAGCGGATGGGTAGGTATACGAATTCTTGTTGCTTCCGCTGCCGGTTCCGTTCAGAGTGCCACCGCCTGACGCCACCACGATCTGGCCACTGGAGGCAGAAGAGGTTGCGTCGCCGTCGCTGAGGATGATCATGGCGTTCTGCGAACCCGGATTTGCCGTCTGCTCGGCAACCAGCGCCGCCTGCGCCGCGTAGATCACCTGCGCGTAGTAGGTTCCCTCGCCGCCGGGCGCTGTGATGCCGGCGCAACCGGCCCCTCCCGCCGCAATCACGATATCCGCGGTGGTATTCAACGTAGTAGCCGAGTCGGAGACGCGGTAATCGCCTGAGAACGGAATCACCTGGTAGGTGCCAAGTGTCGAAGACATTTGTTCAGTCAATCCCGTGCCTGTGTTGTTGGGGAATGTATACGGCACTATACCGGGGGTGCTGATGGGGCAGCCGGCGGTAAATGTAGTTGTACCGTGCGAAGTAGTGTACTTGCCGTAGTCGGCCTGATCCGTGGCGATTGCCAGGGCGGGAAACACAAACAGGCTGACGCTGGCCACAGGATTCTGGACTTCAGCCGTACTCCCGGATTTCAGGGTACAGGTTGTATTCAGCGCGCAGGGGTCCAGAAGCAGAAGCAGATCCTGTACGCCCGTCAGTGCGCAGGAGATTTGTGTGCCGGAGCATTGCTTGCCGCTATCCTTGCCAGCCATCGACGCTGTGGTATCAAGGACGATGGCAACGTTCCACGGAGCGCCGGCGCCGCCGTTATAGGCCGCGGTGGAAACTGCCGTCAATTTGAAGCTGGTCAGGCCGAACATGCTTCCGAACCATGTCTGGGCGTTGGCTGTCTGAACCACACGGATAGCGTTGAAACTCCCGCTCGTCGAGCCGGTGGAACCGACGCAAGCCAGTCCCTGCTTCACCATGGAGTTCAGGCACAGGAAGGTTGGCGTCGCAACAGCGTTGCTCAGCAGCGAGCTGGCGTTGAAGCCTTTCGCCTTTGAGCTGTAATTCGTAATATTGGTGGCTGCCTGGGTGGTGTTGGGCATGGCAAACGCACCGGCCATTGCAGCCGCATTCGTCGACGCCTGGAGCTGCTCCAGCGCGTAGTACCCATGGCTGAAGTCAATCGCGACCCCGGAAAGTCCGATGATCGCGGACAAGGCTGCGGCCCCAATGAACATTGTCTGGCCCCTGGTTTCTTTCAGCAGCCTGCGCAGAAAAGTAGCTTCATGGAATTTCATGTCTTACACCTTCTCCTTCGTGAGATCAATACCGTTAAGGAAGCCGTTAGATTTCCGGCCAGTTTCGACAGGTGCGCCGGAATCCAGGTGTACTGAAAAGAGAAAGAAGGTAATCAGGTGTACTGAAAAGAGAAAGAAGGTAGTCAGGTGTACTGCTAAGAGAAGGAAGGCTGCTTTGTTACAGCGCCATGAGTTGCAGTTCGTTCTTGGGGACCGACCTGCCCAAGCATAACCTAATTCTGGTTTTTTGCAAACAAAATTTTGACCTCTTCTAAGGCGTTGAAGGAATTGGTCCCGGCGACGCAGGGAGGGCAAAACTTCAGGCTGGAAGTGCTGCTGGTGATTCCCGAAATACCGGAATAAAAAAAGCCCGCATCCATTGGATGCGGGCTTAATTCTTGTGCTCTTTTTTGGGCTATGTGGTGGAGTTGGGAACCAGCCGCGGGGTGGAGAAGCTCGACGCAATGGCCTGGAAGATCTGCGTCAGCTGGGTGAAATTTGTGCCATTGCCTGAGGCGCAGCCGTCGGCGTCATCGGAGTAGAAGTACGCCGCAGCGGAGGCCATAGCCTGAATTGCCTGGCAGGGACTGTCCCCTGGCCCCCAATTGCCTCCTCCGCTGGCTACCGTCGGACTATATGTCTTATCCGTCGTGCATCCCGACGTCGGAGAACCATAGCCGATCGTGTAAACCCTGGTGAAGGAACCCGCGTTGTTGTAACTCGAGTTGTTAGCGGCATTATAGGCCGCCTGGACTGCCTGTCCGCACTCGCCCAGAGCGGATGGGTAGGTGTATGAACTCTTGTTGCTTCCGCTCCCGGTTCCGTTCAGTGTGCCGCCGCCTGACGACACCGCGAGCTGGCTGCCAGAGGCGGTTGCGTTGCCGTCGCTGAGGATGATCATGGCGTTCTGCGAACCCGGATTTGCCGTCTGCTCGGCAACCAGCGCCGCCTGCGCCGCGTAGATCACCTGCGCGTAGTAGGTTCCCTCGCCGCCAGGGGCTGTGATGCCGGTGCAACCGGCTCCTCCGGTAGCGATCACGATATCCGCAGCCGTATTCAACGTGGTGGCCGAGTCGGAGGTGCGGTAATTGCTTGAGAACGGAATCACCTCGTAGGTGCCAAGTGTCGAAGGTATTTGTTCGGTCAAACCCGTGCCCGTATTGCTGGGGAATGTATACGGCACTGAAGTGGGGGTGCTGACGGGGCATCCGGCAGCGAATGTGGTCTTTCCGCTCTTGGTGGTGTATTTGCCGTAGTCGGCCTGATCCGTGGCGATTGACATGGCGGGAAACACAAACAGGCTGACGCTGCCCACAGGATTCTGGACTTGAGTCGTGCTTCCCGATTGCAGGACACAGGCTGTATTCAGGGAACAGGGATCGAGGAGCGCAAGCAGATCCCGTACGCCCGTCAGTGCGCAGGAGATTTGCGTGCCGGAGCATTGCTTGCCGCTATCACTGCTAGCCATCGACGCCGTGGTGTCGAGGACGATGGCAATGTTCCACGGAGAGCCGGCGCCGCCGTTATAGGCCGCGGTGGAAACTGCCGTCAATTTGAAGCTGGCGAGGCCGAACATGGGTCCGATCCACGTTGGGGCGTTCGCTGTCTGCACCACGCGGACGGCATTGAAACTCCCGCTCGTCGAGCCGGTGGAAGAGACGCACGACAGTCCCTGCTTCACCAGGGAGTTCAGGCACAGGAAGGTTGGCGTCGCAACAGCGTTGGTCAGCAGCGAGCTGGAGTTAAGGGATTTCGCCTTTGAGCTGTAATTCGCAATATTGGTGGCTGCCTGGGTGGTGTTGGGCATGGCAAATGCTCCCGCCATTGCCGTCGCATTCGTCGATGCCTGGAGCTGCTCCAGCGCGTAGTACCCATGGCTGAAGTCAATCGCCATCCCGGAAAGTCCGATGATCGCGGACAAGGCTGCGGCCGCGATGTACATTGTCTGGCCGCTGGTTTCTTTCAGCAGCCTGCGTAGAAATTTAGCCCCATGGAACTTCATCGCTTACTCCTTCTTCTTCATGAGATTAAAACCGTTGAGGATGTAACCAGGTTCCCGGCAAGCTTCAACAGGTACGCTGGAATCCATGTGTACTGGTAAGAAATCGATACCGAGGCGGGTTCGCCCTGCGCCCCGCTAGATCCCGATCCCTCTGACAAAACCGTAGCCGCCGCGGTGCAGCTAAATGGCGATCCGCTGGATGGCGTAGTAGGCCCATAGGTATGAGGCGTGCCGGTATAATCCGTGATTACCACCGTGTAGGTAAACTTGGTCGGCGACCAGGTTGGCAATGCGCCTGTAACCTCCGACGCCACCGATTCGCATGGGTCGCTAAGCTGGCCCCTGGCAGTCATAAGCACCTGCGCGCCGGCGTTGGTTGCGCTGGCCGAGCTCCTGGTAGTTCACCAGGGCCATCACCACGGAGAACATTCCGGTCATTAAAGTCAGCATCAAGGGCGCAACAAGTACGAACTCCACTAGCGCCCCGCCCTCTTCGCCACCACGTAGACGAGCGTGCAGCCGTTTCCCGAAGAAGCGGTGATTGCCGCTTACGCCCCGCGATTCCGCGGCGTGCCCCAGGCCGCGTATGAGCGCCATGAATTGCAGACGGTTTTTGTTAAGCGTATTCATTGCATGAACTTTCTGGCATTGTCTACCATAAGGCAGACTAACCGGGCCTGACTATCCCACATTGGAGTTACTTTGAGTACAGCCAAAGCCATGACACTTAAGTGTTACTTAAGTGTCATTTGTTTGGGGACCGACCTTCACCACCTTAACCTGACTTTCGCGTTTTCTGAATCCTAATTCTGACTTTTTCTGAGGCGTTGAAGGAATCGATCCAGTTCCTTTTGACCCACTCCGTCCACAATCGTCTTTCCGTTTGCATCCTTCGACTTGGACACGATGAACTGCAGGCCTACGCCGTCGCTGCCACAGCGGACGGCCCTGGAATGTACCTGAATAGAGCGCTCGGTGGCTTCCTGCCCGCCTTCTGAATCCTGCAGAGTCATCAGTACCAGGGTTCCCGGGTACCAGCGCTCCTCAGTCACCACGTACAAGCCGGTCGAGCTGACATCCCTTACGCTGTGCGGCTCGGCATTGCCGCCGGACCAGTAATAAGCGGCCAGGCCGGGCGTGGGCTCCCGCGGAGCTTTTCTCGGATCGGGCGACCACCAGCGCTCCAGCCAATTTTTGGGCGGCCTGACGTCTCTCATTCCCGGCTGGATGAGGCTCATCTCGTGAGTCTGTTCCGCGCCGGGGCGCGCATCCGCTGAACGCTCCTCCAGTTGCAGCACGCCGGGACCTCCGCTCCACAGCGGCTTTTCGCGCAAAAGAACGGCGCTTTGCACAATGGCAGCGGCGCCTGAACCGGAGAACTGCGCCAGGCGGCGCTCCATCTCTGCAGCCTCGCAGAGCATCAACTGGTCTCCCGCCTGGGTCTGCGAAGAATAAATTGAGTGAGTGGGCAATGCCAGGACGCTGGCAGGCTGCGGGCTGGAAGGGGTGATGCGGAACGTGGGGAACGACTCCACCACGTCAATCACCCGGCAATCCTCGTCAAGGTAAATGAGGTCGAGGGGGGCGCGCATGCCGGATTCGGAAATTCCCCGGAACGGCGTCATCCACAGGCCCTCGCCTGACTTGAGGGCAAGGGTGGCCATCAAATCCTTCAGGCTCTCGAAAGGAACATCTGCGGCAGCGATTTCAAGGCCCAGAAAGCATTCCCGAGTGCGGTTGTACGCGCAATGTTTACGTAACTCCATGTAACCTCTCGCTCTCAGCGAATATTCGCCAGCCCGTCGTTGATCCCGAGACCCGGATATCAATTCAAGCTCTTCAAGCACATCAATCGAATTCACTGAGCAAGTCCTCTCACTGCGCATCCCGACTTGCAGTCCGGACTTGCTTCACTTTCTCGGGAGCCACTGCCAGGGGCACAACCCCCCTCTCCCGTTGTAAAGACAGGATACGGAGCCAGTACAGTTCTGAAACAGCACTGTCTCCATTCAAGCCACTCCGGCAACGATGACTTGCAGCCGTGGCCGGTAAAAGCTTGTTGGTCAGCGGAACCCGTCTAGAGCGCCACCGGCCACCGGTGAAGCCTCGACTACTTGACCCGTGTGCGGCGGCGCTGAATCAACAGAACCAACACGATGACAAACAGGACGCCGGCGACAATTCGGATAATCGTAGTACTGTCCATAAAAATTTCCTTTCTCCACCAAAAGTGCTGCATTAGCTCCCCCAGTCAATAGAGGACCCGGGAGTCAGCCAACGGAACTCGGGTACTTTCTTCGGCCCCGCCGGAGTACCTACCGATCTGGATCACTTGACATGTGTGCGGCGACGCTGAATGAGCAGAACCAACACGATTACAAACAGAGCCCCAGCCACGATTCGAATAATTGTCGTACCGTCCATCTTTATTCCTCCTTTCCTCAATGGCCTCCATTGAGCAATTTGAACGAATCCATCATCGAGATCACCGCAGGACCAAGGGCGACCAGGAACAGCGATGGAAAAATGAAAAACACCAGCGGGAAGATCAGCTTGATGGTGGTCTTGGCCGCCGCCTCTTCCACAGCCTGCACGCGCTGGGTTCTGAGGGTGTCGGAATGAATGCGTAAAGTCTTGGCGATGCTGGTACCAAACTGCTCCGACTGCACCAGCATGGAAACGAGATTACGCACAGCGTCCACGTCGGTGCGTTCCGCCATGTGCTTCCATGCATCGGCGCGAGGCCGGCCGGCGCGTTGCTCCAGCACCACGATGCCCAGCTCATCGCACAGCTCCGGCTGGCCATTCTTCAATTCATCGGCTGTGCGCGCCGTCGCCTGGTCCAGGCTCAGTCCCGCCTCAATGCAGATGATGAGCAGATCGAGCACATCGGGCAGTCCGCGGCGGAGCTTCGCCTGCCGCTTGGAGATCACTCTTCCCAGCCAGAAATCCGGCGCGAGATATCCCAGGCCCAGGCACAAAACATAAACGAAAAACGGGCTCAGATTCCCCAGTCCGGTGACCAAAGCAATGACGCAGAGAAGGAGAGGAACCAATACTTTGCAGCCGTAGAAGATCTTGATGGCCGACTCCTTGCGATAGCCGGCGCGGATCAGGCGCTGCTGCACAACGGAGATTTCCGCCTGGCTTTTCGGCAGGACATTCTGGAATTGCACCACCACTTCGCTGATGGAAACGCCGGTCTGCTGGATGGCGCCCATCAGGGTCTTCGGCTTGGCTTGCGGGTTGATTACCTCGGTGATCCGCTGAATCATGGCCTCGCGATAAAACAGCAGCAGCCCCAGGCTCGCGATGAGGAGAAAAACTGCGGCAAAAGTAAGAAGGATAATCCCATAATTCTTCCTCAAACGTCCATGTTGACAATCTTGTGAATGATCAAGCCGCCAATGACGATGCCGATACCAGCAGCCCAGAGCAGCTTGATGCCGATGGGGGTGGTCCAGAGGATTCTCATCATTTCAGGATTGACCGTGTATAAAGCGATGCCCAGCACGATGGGTAGAAACGTGAGGATCCAACCCGTAAGGCGGCCCTGCGCCGTGTGTACCCCGATCTGCCGTTTCAGGCGGAAGCGCTCGCGAATAACGTGGGAGGTCTTCTCCAGAACCTCGGCCAGGTTGCCGCCGCTTTCCTTCTGGATCATGATCGCGGTTCCGACAATTCTGAGATCCTGCAGAGGAACGCGGCTGATCAGGTTATCCAAAGCGGTTTTCAATTCCAGGCCGTAGTTCTGCTCCTCGAAGCAAACCCTGAATTCGGTGCTTACGGGGGGGGTGCATTCACGGGAAACCAGGCCCATAGCGGCGTTGAGACTGTGGCCGGCGCGGAGGGCGCTCACCATCAGATCCAGCGCCTCAGGCAAACTTTCCAGAAACTTGTGGAAGCGCTTGCTGCGCATGAAAAGCACCCATCCGAAGGGTGCCAGCCCCAGCAACAGGCCGGCCAGCAGCGCTAGTCAATATGTTATTGAAGCGCAGAAAGACCACATAAGCCGGGACGGCAAAGAGGAGCCCGCAGCCGGCCAACAGGCCACCCGCGGTCCAATTCAGATCGGCCTGATGGAGCAGGGTGTGGAGACGCGGCGCAAGGTCGATCTTCAGCAGCTTGCGATTGAGCCAGGGAATTCCGCTGAGCCGTTCGCTCTTGCGAAGATTGACGATCTGGTCGCGCACCAGCGGTGTTTCAGTCGCCAGTGCCGTATCCAGCGAGGCGATCACTTGCTTGGCCTCTTGTGTTTTCCCGCTCGCACCGGCGATCAACAGCAGGGAAACGACCGAGAAGACGCCAAGAAATACCAAACCGATAATCACTCCCATTTCCAGAGTCTCCTTTCCGCCTCAGTTGACCAGCGTTTCGGTGTCGAACAGGGCTGCCGGCAGAACGATGCCCGCGACGCGCAGCTTGTCGAGGAAACGGGGACGGATGCGGGTGGGCTGGAAAGCGCCAATTACCTTGCCGTCAGGGCCGATTCCTTTCTTATTGAAAGTGAAGATTTCCTGCATGCTGATTACATTTTCCTCCATGCCGGTGATCTCCGAGATGCTGGTCACTTTACGCGATACCGTCGCTCATGCGTGAGGCTTGAACGATGATGGTAATCGCCGAGGCTATCTGCTGGCGAACGGATTTTTCCGGCATGTTCATATTGCCCATGGCAACCATGGATTCCAGCCTGGAGATGGCATCGCGGGGCGTGTTGGCGTGGATGGTGGTCATCGAGCCTTCGTGGCCGGTGTTCATGGCCTGCAGCATATCGAAGGCTTCTTCGCCGCGCGTCTCGCCCATGATGATGCGGTCGGGGCGCATACGCAGGCAGTTGATGAGCAGCTGGCGCTGCTTGATTGCGCCCGTTCCCTCAATATTGGGCGGGCGGGTTTCCAGGCGCACGATGTTTTCCTGAGCCAGGCGGAGTTCTGCCGCGTCTTCGATGGTGACCAGGCGCTCATTTTTCGGAATGTACTGCGACAGAATATTCAGCAGCGTGGTTTTGCCGGAGCCGGTGCCGCCGGAGATGATGATGCTGATGCGGGCTTTGACGGCGGAGGAGAGCACTTCCATCATCTCCGCGGAGATGCTCTGCAGCTTTACTAACTGGTTGGCGGCCAGAGGACCGGTGCCGAAGCGGCGGATGGACAGCGAAGGCCCATCCAGCGCCAGCGGCGGAATGATGGCGTTGACGCGCGAGCCGTCGGGCAGGCGGGCATCGACCATGGGCGAGGACTCATCCACTCTGCGGCCCACGCGCGATACGATGCGGTCAATAATCTGCAGCAGGTGACGGTCGTCGCGGAAGGTGGTATCCACTCTTTGCAGCAGGCCGCCCCGCTCAATGAAGACATGATCCTTGTCGTTCACCAGAATGTCGGAGATCGACGGATCTCTGAGCAGGGGTTCCAGCGGGCCGAGGCCGAAGACCTCGTCCAGCAGGTCGGCCTGGATCTTTTCCTGTTCGTCGTAGTTCAGCGGCACCCGCTGGTCGGCGATGATCTCCTTCACGATGCCGGCGACAGCCTGGCGCGCCTGGCTGGAATTGACGCGCGACAGTTTCTCCAGATCCAGCTTGGAGATCAGGGTCTTGTGAATTTCCGCTTTGTACTTTTCCAGATTCAGCAGTTCCACGTTTTACCTTCCATTGAGCGAGAGTCGTTACTTACATTCTTTACCATCAACCGAACAAACTGAAAGCCTTTCTTTTTCGCCGGGGCTGCCGCGGCCTTGCCGCTGACGGAATTGGCCATCTGCCGGATCAGCCTTGAGATGGGCGAATCTGCCAGCGCCAGCGGCGTAGCGGTGTTCTGCATCTTGCGCACCGCGCCGTAATCGTTGGGAATCTTCCACTGCGCCGGCCGGGTGAGAGCCTTGGTAATGTGCTCTTCAGAGACTCCCAGGGCGCGGGGCTCGTAGCGGTTGATCACGATCTCGAGCTTGGGGCCGCCGGCGGGGAAGAACTGGCTGATCAGGCGGTTGGAGTTGCGCAGTTCGGGAATGCCGGCCTGGGTAATCAGGTAGATTCTGTGGGCGTCCTTGAACAGGGCCGTGCCCGTCAAATCGTGCCTGCGAGCCCATATCGACCACCACGTTATCGAAGTCCTGGCGCGCGACGGCGATCAGCCTGTCGATGGCTTCGTTGGAAGCATTGAACTGGGGAAATTTCCCCGGAGCCGCCAGCACGGATACGCCGGAACTGTGCTTGACCAGCAGCTTGGAGAGAAAAGCCGAATCCAGCCGGCTGGCATTCTGCAGAGCGTTGACCGTCGAGTACTCGGCCACGATGCCCAGGTTCAGCGCCGCGTCTCCCAGGGGCAGATCGAGATCGATCAACAGGGTGCTTTCAGCCGGATTCCTGGGCCAGCGCGACGGCAAAGTTGCAGGCAATCGTGGTCACTCCGGAGCCGCCCTTGGCGCCGGTAAATACCAGCAGCCGGCCGGCCGTCGTCTTCGCGGTCTTCGCTGACGGGCGGCGGGCCGAGGCGCGCACCAGCGCCTCAGCCATGGTGCTGTGGCTGAAGGGCAGGGTGAGAAACTCGCGGGCGCCGGCGCGCATGCAGCGGACCAGCAGCTCCGCGTCGGCCTTGGCCGAGTAGACCATCACCGTCGTCGCTGCCGTTGGCGCCGATGCTCTCCACCAGTTCCAGCGCGTACTCCGGGATCGCTGTCGAGGTCGATGATGATGACGTCGTGGTGCTGCTCCAGCAGCCGCGGCACATCGTCCAGGCCGGGAGGATAGGAGGAAAACTCGCGAACGTCGTTTCCCTGGGCACACGGCAAGAGCATCGGCGGCAGCCTCTGCGGCGCTGCTCATCCGGGCCGATCAGCACGATCGACATATTCCCCGCGCCGAAGGTGTCGGGATACTGGGATTCGGTAAACGAAGCTGAATTCGCATTCACGTGCAGTTATACTCCTCACTGTTTCCAGATGGTTCTTGCGGGTCGATCAAAAATTGATATTTCGTTTGCGCGTTCATCATTTAAATACTCCGGTCTTTAGTGGGCAAAGAATGAAATCAGAGTTCCGATAGCGATTGCCGGCGCATAGGGCATTTTGCGCTTCAGGGGATTGGTGAGAACCAGCTCCGGATCGCGAAGCTGCTCCGCGCTCCTTCCCGCCGAAGACAAGCTTGCCCGCTGCCGCTGAACAGATCTTTGAGAAATCCGCCGAAAGCGGCCCAGCACAGAACCATGAATCCTCCCGCCATGCCGGTAATAACCAGCGCGACAAATAACTGGTCGGGGCCAATCCAGGCTCCGATGGCGGCGCAAAGCTTCACGTCTCCAGCGCCCATGCCAGCCCATCCAGAACAGAAAGCCGTAGATCAGCAGGCCAAGTCCCATGCCGGCGAAACTTTGGCCCACTCCATGCCAGCCATGCAGCCAACCGGAGACGACGATCCCTGCCAGCAGAAAGGGAAGCACCAGCCAGTTGGGGATGCGGCGGTTGCGCAGGTCAGTGAAGGTGGCTACGGCCAGTACGATGAGCGTCGGCCACCAGGCAAAAGAGTGCATATCCCAGGCTCCTTTTTCCCTCGTCGGTCAGGGAACATTGTGATTAAAGCAATTGTCCGACCAAACTCGCAGAAGGAGCAAGCCTAATGAATTCATATAGTTAACGACCTGCCGTCGCGGCCGGTGTAATCGTATGTTTACGAATTGGCTGCCGGAGTGAAGCAGGGCGTATACACGACCGCTGCCGGATGCCCTAGCGGGTCGCCTGCAGCTGGGGGAAAAGCAGAGGCAGATCCCGAATGGGGCCAGTCACAAATTGACGGCCCCCCACATTAATGTACTCGAGATCCTGGGCGGGAAGCAACTTTTTGAAGGTATCGAGATAATGCTGGTACTCGGCGCTCGTGCCTGGTAAAGGAAAGACAACAAATCGTTTATAGGAACCGGCAGGCAAACTGGCCAGCAGGCGGGTATCCTGGCCCTGCATGGCGAAGATGCGCGTTCCTTCGTTCAGCTTGACCTCAGGATATTGCAAGGTCAGGTAGCCGGGCAGATAGTAGCCGGCATGGCGATAGCCCAGAAAGTGGGAGTCGAAACTCAGGATCAGGAGGTCGTTCGGGGCGCCGAGCTGAGGCAGGGCTGTTCGGATTCCGTCCAACTGCGCCTCGAACTGCCGCACCGAGCGGTAAGAACAGTAGGCCGGGAAGGTGAGAAAGATGAAATATATTTACCGCGGCGCAGATGCCGATGGCCGCAATCTTCAGCGGCCTTCGCCATGCGCAGTGCTCATACCACTCCGCTGCCCACAAGCCAAGCCAGATGCAGGCGGGCGGGACGAGCAGCAGCAGGTAGCCGCTATTGACAAGCTTCAAAAAGATAAAGGTGAAGAAGCACAGGGCTGGCGCCATCCAGACGGCGGTGAAGAGCTTTTTGGCGCGGTCGGCCGGAACGGATTTGTAGCGCGCGCCTAGCGGAGCCAGCAATGCGGCCCCAAAGCATAGAAAGCCAATAAAGACGATGACGCAGGCGCGGGCAATGGAAGTGGCGGGCGAGGAGTTGAAAACGGTATCTCTTGAGGGCACCAGCCGCCACAGCGAGACCAGTGCGCCGAAGTACGAATCGAATCCGCCGCTGGCCCAGATCATGGGCAGGAACCAGGCGACGATTGTGAGGCCAAGCGCGATGCACTCCGAGCAGAATTTTCTTTATCGCCGCAGTCCGAAGCGAGTAGAGAAACAGCGGACGCCAGGAACAGCAGTGAAGACGGCCGCACGCCGGCCGAGATGCCCAGCAGAATTGCCGCGGGAAGAATGAAATTCGTTTTCCCGCGATCGATCCGCCAGCACAAATAGCCCATCAGAGCCGAGAAGAAGGCCTCCACGCCGTAGGTGAGAGCAACTGTGCCATGGAACCAGGCGAGCGGAGAAAACAGGAAAAGTAGGCCCGCAAAAACGGCTGTCTGTTCACCGAACCACTCCAGCGCCAACAGGTAGATGAGGACGACCGAAGCGATGCCTGCGGCAATGCTCAGCAGAACCAGCGCCAGGTTGGCATCGTGAACCAAATAATTGATCAGGCGGCCCAGGCAGACATACAAAAAGTAGCCCGGCGGATGGGGCTGATGAGTGCGAGGGTCGAAGCGTCCGATGCCCAGGGCGAAGTTTACTGAATCGAGATCGTAGAGAAAACGGCTGCGAAACGCGAATCGGCTGACGGCAACGGCCAGCCCAAAAACGATAATTCCAGTTTCTGCCTGGAGTTCACACCCGTGATTGTACCAATCGCTCTGCCGGCAACGGCCATCGGAGCGGAAAGTTGGTTACCCGGCAGGGAACTATCTGCAACGAAAGTGTCAGCAGCACTGTTACTTAAGTTGTATCTGCCTGGCGCAGGCAGTTTTCAATCAATTGCGCAGCAAATTCGCTCTCCTGCCGCTCTCGTTTCGGCAGACTTTTGGTCCCATAGAGGCGGGGCGAGCGCTCTTTATAAGGTGCTTTTTATGAGGAAGTTAACGGAGTATTTTTGATCCGGAATTTTGCCGTCGAACCCGCACGGATTCTCGATGATTCAAAGCGGTGGAATCCCGCATCGAAGCCACACCGCGGCGGAATTGAGCTGATCCGTCGAAACCGCCAGGTTCGTGAATACCCTTAGATAAGCATTTTCTAACAATTTGAGACCCATTTTCTGACCCGGATGGTGACGATGTATGTGTTTCTTTTCACGAGGTTTATTACCCGTTCGAGTCTTCAACTGTATTACTAAGGTTGCATCGATTCTGGCCCAAATCTGGTATTGGCATCTTCTTAGTCGATAGAAGAGCATGAGTTCATCATCACCGCTGCCTAAACGGATCGGTATCGCCTGACTTAAAGAAAGAATTCGTAACGCGATGATCAAGATCGGACTGTATTCGGAAGACCGCACGCTCCACCCGCTGCTTTCCTCCGCGCTCGGAAAGGAATTCGAGGTCCTTCTGGAGTCGGACGAGGAAGGGATGAACGACCTCGTGTCGGCCGGGGATTGCGATGTCATGATTCTGGATCTGCATTCGAATCATGATTCGTTGCAGGAGCGTATCGAGTCTGTCCCGGCGCTTGATTGCATCGCAGGTTCCCGCGGTGATCATGGCCGACGACGGCCTTCGCTCCACCGCCTTTGAACTGGTTCGCACAGGCGCCTTCGGCTACTGCCGCAGGCCGCCCTCGATTCGCGACCTCAAGACCATGCTCAGCCGGGCCTATGAGAACTCCACGCTGAGGCAGCAACTGCAGACCGTGCAGCAGCAGCTGGAGGAGCCCGGCAGTTGCGACAAGCTGATCGGATCGAGCCCGCAGATGCAGCGGGTTTATCAGCTGGTGCATCGCGTTACCAATCTCAATGCCTCAGTGCTGGTGACCGGCGAAAGCGGAACCGGCAAGGAGCTGATCGCCCGCGCCATTCACAATCTGGGCTCCCGCGCCAACCGCCCGTTTGTGGCTGTCTCCTGCGGCGCCATTCCTGAAACCCTGATCGAAGCCGAGCTCTTCGGCCATGAAAAAGGCGCCTTCACCGGCACGGTGGGCGCGCGCGAAGGCTACTTCGAGCAGGCCGCCGACGGCACGCTCTTCCTGGATGAGATCGGCGACCTGAGCCTCTTCACGCAGGTCAAGCTGCTGCGCGTCCTGCAGCAGATGGAGTTCAGCCGCCTGGGCAGCAACAGGCTCATCCCCTTGCGGGCGCGGCTGATCTTCGCCACGCACCAGGATCTGGCCAAGCTGGTGGCCGAAGGAAAATTCCGCCAGGATCTTTTCTACCGCATCAACGTCATGCGGATTGAATCGCCGCCGCTGCAGGAGCATCCGGAAGACATTCCCCGGATTGCCAGGCACTTCCTGCGCCACTATGGGCAGGTGTTTCAAAAGCCGATGGAGGATATCGAGCCGGATGCGATGGCCATGCTGCAGAGTTACCCCTGGCCCGGCAATGTGCGCGAGCTGGAAAACGTGATGCAGAGGGCCATCATCCTCGCTCCCGGACAAGACCGTTCGCGCGGAAGATTTGAGCCTGAAGCAGTCGCAGGAAGACGAGGATGCCGACACTCGACGACGTTGTCGATATCGGCGATTACCATCCCGCCGGCTCCTTTGAACGCCAGCTTCGCGACTACAAGGTCAAACTGGCCGTCACCGCCGTTCGCGAGAACAATGGCAACAAGACGCTGGCTGCCCGCAGCCTGTGCATCTCCCGGGCTTATCTGCATCGCCTGATCCGGCTTGCCGAACCCGAACCGGGCTTCGAGCAGGAAATGGGCGACGCGGTGAATTCCTAAGTGATGACTCCGGAATGACCGCTGCGAGTTCCGCGTTCTAATTGAAAATCCCTTCTAGCGGAATCAGAGTCGATGTATCGCGAAACCACGTCACTGAAGTCGACGCGACCTCCAGAGAGCGGCAACCCTGGCTAGAACTCAAAAGGACACAGTAACCCCGCTTCCGCTCTATGTGTGCAGGTTATATTCGGGCGGCCCGGCAATGACCAATCCACTCTTCTGGCGCCCGTGAATATACCAGCAGCACCAGGAAGTTTCATGAACCTGCTTGTCGGCGGACTCGATGAGTTCCCTGTAGAGAACCTTCCCGTAGATAAAAACTTTGTCTTCCCAGTTCTCGATCCGCCTGATGACTTCCTCTGACTCGCATATCCCTTTCACATCATCGCGGCCAAACGACTTGATGGTGGTCGATTCGCCCGGCAGCAAAATGATGGGGACAAACGGCGGGTTCGATTCCTGGTTCTCAAACTCAGGAGTTTGCGGAAGCTGAGATTCGTCGGGTGCGATCAAGATCCGCTCCACTGAGGCGATCATGTTGGCAGGGCAGCGGCCTCGGTTGGTGGCCTTTATAACGAAACTGTTCAACACGCTCCGCGACGGCTCGACCGAGATCAGCATCCAGGGTCGTCCCGCATCGATGACCGCCTGCGCGTTTAACAATGCCGCCTGGGCACTGTCTGCCGCGGCCATGGCAAGGGCCTCGGTAGCCCGCGTATTGCGCTCGATTTTTCTCAGCGTGGAAACGGCCAGAATGATCGCTACGTAAGCTACGATGGCCAGCACCACATTGGCTGCCCAGGTTACGCGATCGCGGGTGGGCCAGGATTCGGTGACGTGCGGCTGATCGGCAACGGAGATGTGCGGCTCCGGGTAATCGCAGGGAAGGCCGTTACACTCCGGTTTGGCGATGGGGCTGCCGGTGCTTTGCGGCGAAACGACCACAGAAGACGGCAGAGCCGGAGTTTTAAGAAAGCCCAGATTATCCGCCGGAAGCGAAAGAGACGGAGACTGCTGACTCTGGCCGGCTATCCCGTGTGCCTGGCCAATGATCTGCGCAGGCAACAGCGCGAGAGCCAACAGCAAGGCGAATATCCACTTTCCCTTGAGCATTATGGTCAATGTACCACAGAAAAACCCTTCGCCCCGCGCAGCCCAAAACGAACGCAAGCGCAGCGTCGTCACTGCGGAGAGAGTGAAATAAATATAAAGGGGCTGTCCTAGATAACTATCGCATGTAGGATTTAACCCATTGATTCAACAGGGATAATTGCATTTTGGGGTTTGGGTTGTTGAAACGCCACTCGCACTCCTTCAAAAAGAGCGGAAAAGTGGCCTTGGATACCCCGTTAAATCGGCGCATATGTCGCTTCGCCTGGTTCCAGAAATTCTCGATTCCATTGATGTGATTCTTACGATCTGCGAACAGCTTTGAGTGGTTGATGCGGTAGTGCTTGAAGGCTGAAACATCGAGCACATTGTAAGAGCGATAGGTGTCCGAATAAACAATACTATCGGGCACGATTCTGTCCTCCATGATGGCCTTGAGTGTTGCGCCTTTCGTGTCTGGAATCACCTTCGTGTAAACCTTGCCGCCACGCTTTAACAGGCCAAAAACCGGCACTTTGCCCGCTGCGCCACGGCCTCGCTTGCCCTTGCGAATGCCACCAAAATAACTCTCATCCACTTCGATCTCACCAGCCAGTGGAGAAGTATCCTCGGTGGCCTGATAAATGATCTTGCGCAAACGTTGAAAGTAATAGCAGGCTGTATTCTTGTTCACTCCTGTGAGCGATGCCGCGGTACGAGCTGTAGTGCCTGCAACGAAGTGCTCCATCAGGCGCTTCTGATGCTCGCTATCCAGCCGACTCTTGCGCATGTTGACCATCCTAGTACACCGCCTTTTTCAGCGGTTATCTAGGACAGCCCCAATATAAATTATCCGGGTGAATTGGTGGACCTGGTCGGGATCGAACCGACGACCTCTTCCATGCCATGGAAGCGCGCTCCCAGCTGCGCCACAGGCCCACTACTTGTGGGATGCAACTCCCTTATTGTCTCTGCTCTGCCTTGATTCGTCAAACCGGCGGGTAACTCTGAGGCGGCGGGTCAGAGCCGGGAATCCTGAAGCGGGAAGCCGGCCAATTGGGTCTAAACCTGAGGAGGTCTTGTCATGCAGGCTGCCGTCGTGAATGTTCTGGGCCAGGCGCCTAAATATCAATCGTTCCCCGTTCCCATAGCCGACGAGGGCGAGGTGTTGATCCGGGTCCACGCCGCTGGGTTGCACCCGGTAGTGAAGGCGCGGGCAAGCGGATCGCATTATTCGAGCGACAAAGTGGTCCCGTTGATTCCTGGAGTCGATGGGATGGGAATGCTGAAAGACGGGCGGCGGGTCTATTTTGCGTCGATGCACGCGCCGTGGGGATCGATGGCCGAGCTCACGGTGACGCCGCGGTCGATGTGTTTCCCGGTGCCGGAAGTCCTGGACGATGTTCAAGCCGCGGCGATCGCCAATCCCGGAATGTCGGCCTGGGGCTCGATGAAGGAACGCGGCAAGCTGGTTGCCGGTGAGACGGTGCTGGTGATGGGTGCAACCGGCGTCGCCGGCCAGCTTGCCCTCCAGGTGGCGAGGCATCTGGGAGCAAAAAGGGTAATTGGTGCGGGTCGAAACGTGGAGGAGTTGGCCGGGGCAGACGTGGACGCGGTCATCTCGCTGACAGTTCCGGAAGATGCGGTGCGCGATGCCTTCGCCGCCGAGGCAGCAAACGGAATCGACTTGGTGATCGACTACCTGTGGGGCCGGCCGACCGAACTGCTTCTGGAGGCGCTGGCCAAGGGGTTCAGCGCCAGTTCCACGCGGCCGACGCGGCTGGTGGAGGTGGGCACCAGTGCCGGCCTGACGATCACCTTGCCCGGAGCGACCCTGCGCAGCATCGATCTGAAGCTGATGGGAAGCGGATTCGGATCCGTGTCGCTGGAACACGATTTTAGAAGCCATCCGCGAATTGTTTAATTTGGCCGCAACCGGCAGCTAAAGGTGGCCGCGGTTCCCGTGCCCCTGAATGAGGTAGAGCAGGCCTGGATCCGATCCGAACCGGGGCGAAGAATAGTGTTTACGATCTAAATTTCAGGTTACGAAAGAGTACACACTACCGTGACCGGGAACACTTTGGGGGGTCCCCGGTGTCTAAGACAATAGAGCGCGCGGGGCAATTGCTCAGTTGGCTTTGTTCCGTTTCCCGCGCACTCCGCGGCAGTTGGGTTTTCCGGCAGTTTTTGGGCCTCTGGGGAGTGGCTGCAATCGGTACTTGAGTTTTCGGCATCGGGCGATAGGCCTGGTGAGGATTGCTGGAAGTGCTTGTGATTGCGGTAAGGTGGGAGGATACTGAAGTGCAGGTGGACCTCACCATGGGCAATCTTGCCAGCGCGCTGACCCTCCAATCCGACGAAGCGGCTCTGATCGCGGAACTTCAGGCCGGCTCCGAGGAGGCGTTTGCGTGGTTGATTGCGCGCTTCCACCAACCCATCTACTCGCTGCTTGCGCGCTCCGTGCAGGACCGCGCCGATGCCGCCGATCTCACCCAGGAAGTGTTCGTAAAAGTCTTCCGCGGCGTTGGCAGCTTTCACGGCGAGTCTTCGCTGCGTACCTGGATCTACCGTATCGCCTTGCGTGAAGCCTCCAACCAGAGGCGCTGGTGGATGCGGCACAAGCAGCAGGAGATGCCCATCGAGCAGGAGATGGGCGGCGGGGATTGCGGGGCGCCTCTGCTGCTGAAAGATACTCTGATCGATCCGGCGGAGTCGCCCTTCGACGAGGCTGTGCACGAGGAAAATAGAGCGCGGGTTGAGGCGGCGTTATTGCAGGTGCCGGAACCATTTCGCACCACGCTGATCCTGCGCGATATTGAGGGATTTGTCTACGAAGATGTGGCGGAGATGCAGGGCGTGAACCTGGGCACGGTGAAGTCAAGGCTGGTGCGCGGGCGCGCTTGTTTAAAGGCGATTCTGATGGCTCAGTCCGCGGCCCCGCCTGACGCGGTGAACAGCGGATTTGAACTACCTCTTCGAGAGGAGGCGCGATGAACGGTTGCAGTGATGTGAAAGCAAAGTTTACAGAATATTTGGACGACCGGCTGAACGGACGAGAGATGCAGTTCATTGCGGCCCACCTTGAAGATTGCCGGGAGTGCTCGCGAGAGTGGTCGTCGGTTCGCCAGGTACAGGCCTCGCTGGCCTCGCTGGGACCGGCGCCGGAGCCTGAAGATCTGCAGTTGCGGATTCGTGTGGCCATCAGCCAGGAGCGTGCGCGCAGCCGCCAGAGCGTCTTTGCCGGCTGGAACCTGGTGTGGAGAAATACCCTGGGACCCTTTCTGCTGCAGGCCTCCGCCGGCTTTGCCAGCGCGGTTCTGCTCATGGGTTCGGTCATCGTTCTGGCCACCATGTTTACCCAGCCTGAGGTAGCCCACGCCAGCAAGGACGAGCCCCTCGGCAACGCAACCGCGCCGCGTCTGCTTTATCTTTCCAGCGCAGTTGACAACAACAGCATGGGCGACATCTCCGGCCCGGTGGTGGTGGAGGCTTATATCAATGGCGCAGGCCGGGTATACGACTACCGCATCGTCTCCGGCCCCACCGATGAAGCCACCCGCGCGCAAATTGAGAATCTGCTTCTGTTCAGCGTCTTTGAGCCGGCCCGCTTCTTCGGCCAGCCAGTCCGCGGCCTGGCGGTGCTTTCCTTCTCCGGCGTTTCAGTGCGCGGGTGATAAAGGCAGGGAATAGGGATCAGGGAATAGGGAATAGTCTCATCACAGCAATATGAGCAGTTGAGGTCGGCGGTTGCAGCAACCGGCGTCTTCGTCAGCGTTTGCTGAAGAGGACGCCGGTTAGCACCTAACGATAGGAGGCCCGAGCTAAACCGCCAGTGTTTGCAACTGCTCCTTCATCGCGTGTTCGACCGCAACGGCAACCGCGACAGATGCGCCGACCATCGGATTGTTGCCCATGCCAATCAGGCCCATCATCTCAACGTGCGCGGGCACTGAGGACGATCCGGCAAACTGGGCATCGGAATGCATCCGGCCCATGGTATCGGTCATGCCATAGGAGGCCGGACCTGCTGCCATGTTGTCGGGATGCAATGTCCGTCCCGTGCCGCCGCCAGAGGCTACTGAGAAGAACTTCTTCCCCGCGAGCAGCCGTTCCTTCTTATAGACCGCCATCACTGGATGCTGGAAGCGAGTGGGATTGGTGGAGTTGCCGGTGATCGCGACGTCGACGCGCTCCAGGTGCATGATCGCAACGCCTTCGCGCACATCGTCTGCGCCAAAACAGCGGACGGCCGCGCGCTCGCCGGTTGAATACGCCTTCTCCCGGACGATCTTCAGTTGGCCAGTCGCATAGTCGAACTCGGTCTGCACATAGGTAAATCCGTTGACGCGCGAGATGATCAGCGCGGCATCCTTGCCCAATCCGTTGAGAACGACACGTAGGGGAGTCTTGCGCGCGTTGTTCGCCGAGCGGGCCAGGCCGATGGCGCCTTCGGCGGCGGCAAAGGACTCGTGTCCGGCACAGAAAGCAAAGCAGCCGGTCTCTTCGCGTAGCAGCATCGCGGCCAGGTTGCCATGGCCGATGCCGACCTTTCGGTCGTCGGCCACCGAGCCCGGAATGCAGAAGGCCTGCAAGCCGGTGCCAAGCGTTTCCGCGATTTCCGCAGCGACGGTTTGGTCTTTCTTGATGGCCACAGCGGCGCCGATGAGATAGGCCCAGCCCGCGTTTTCAAAGGCGATGGGCTGGATCGACTTCACAATTTTGCGCACATCGACACCCTTGTCGAGACAGATTTTCTCAGCCTTCTCCAGGGACTCAATCCCGGCAGCGGCGAGATAAGAGTCGATCTGCGCAATCCTTCTTTCATATCCTTCAAATAAAGCCATGATCTTCTCCTTATTCCTTGCGGGGGTTGATGGTTTTCACGGCATCGGCAAATCGGCCATAGGTGCCGGTTGCCTTAGTGAGCGCGGTCTGTGCATCCACTCCCTTGGCAATCGAGTCCATCATGGGTCCAAGCTTGACGAACTTATATCCGATGATCTCGTTATCCGCGCCGAGTGCGAGCTCAGTGACGTAGCCCTCAGCCAACTGAAGATATCTTGCGCCCTTTTCGCTGGTGCCATACATCGTTCCGGTCACGCTGCACAGGCCCTTGCCCAGATCCTCAAGGCCGGCGCCAATCGGCAGCCCGCCTTCTGAAAAAGCCGTCTGGCTGCGGCCATAGACGATCTGCAGAAAAAGCTCGCGCATCGCTACGTTGATCGCATCGCAGACCAGGTCGGTGTTCAGAGCTTCAAGAATGGTCTTGCCGGGAAGGATTTCAGCGGCCATCGCGGCTGAGTGGGTCATTCCGGTGCAGCCGATTGTCTCCACCAGCGCCTCCTCGATAATGCCCTTTTTGACGTTCAAGGTCAGCTTGCAGGCTCCCTGTTGGGGAGCGCACCAACCCACGCCGTGGGTCAAGCCGGAGATGTCGCTCACTTCCTTCGCTTTGGTCCATCGGCCTTCTTGGGGAATAGGTGCCGGGCCGTGATTCGGTCCCTTGGCAACTACACACATCTGTTCAATTTCGTGCGTATGCATGTGGAGTTAAGCTCCTTTGTTTTGTGAGGTTAAGATTAAGCTTTTCAACAATTTCCAGGATGCCAGATGGCACACAGGCAGTGGTTCGCATGACACACCTTGGAACAAATCCAATACGACGAACCGTTTTCGATTATAGGGATGGACCTGGTCGACGGGATGTGACCGCCGTCGCAACAGATTGGCGAGCCAATTCGCGCCTTCGCATCGACAGGGCCAGGAGTCGAAGCCTTGCAGGAATCCTCAGCCAGTCGCCTGGCAGGAGAGTCATTTTATTCGGTTCTCTAAGGGTTGCAAACCGGTGTAGACTACGTTCGCATTCCTCGAGCGAGAACGGGATGCCAATCAAAATCCAATCAAAAATCCAATCAGAAGAGAGGACCCCATGTGCAAAGGACTTTCTGCGATGGGAACGACGATCGGACTGTTGTTCACCACGCTCGCCATCGCTTTTACTGCCCCTGTTTACTGCCAGCCAACCAACAATTCCAACCAATACCAGATCGGGACGTCGCTCGAAGCCACCGCCGATCCGCCGGTGGCTCGCCCGCATACCAAGCACTGCGCGGTGACGCTGCTTTCCAACCAGGCATTTGAGAATTTCAACAATGCCCCTTTCACCTATTCCCCACCTTCACACTGCCCCGGACCGTGGTCGAAGGTGGTGTTTGAGGGCGACTTTTCCATCCAGGCAGGAGTGCAGTACGACCGCACCGCCGAAGTCTTTCTGGGGAACGTGGACCTCTACTTCGGCACCACGGCCGAGCCGCTGCAGAGTGTAACCGATACCTGGCATGTGGAGCGCGATGTTACCGACTACAGCGCTCTTTTCACGACCACGCAAACGGGATTCGCCAGCCTGGGCAACCTGATTGAGCCTGGATTGAACTCCATCATTTTTGGAACATTCACGCTGGAGTTCTACCCGGCAAATTTTGCGAACCCGGCGCCAAAAACCGCGGATACCGTGCTGCCGATCCCCAACAATTCCAATGGCACGTTCGCAATCGACTCGAGCAATCCGGAGCTGAGTCAGACGTTTACCTTACCCACAAACATTGAGGGCGCCTACCTGGATGTGTTCGCGCAAAGTCAAAACCAGGAGGAGCAATGGTTCCTTTGCGTGCCTGATAGCTTGGCCCCAACGCTGGGAGATTGCCACGACACCTCGTTCCGCGAAGTGGAGATCAGTATCGACGGCACTCCTGCGGGCGTTGCTCCGGTGTATCCATGGATCTACACGGGTGGCATCGATCCCTATCTTTGGATCCCGATTCCCGGAGTGCAGACGCTCAACTTCGTGCCCTACCGGGTCGATTTGACACCCTTTGCCGGATTGCTGAGCAATGGTGAGCCGCACACGATCGGCGTGAGCGTTTACAACGCTTATGAATACTTCAGCACGGACGCCGTCCTGCTGCTGTTCCAGGATCACGGCAGCGCGAATGTTACCGGCGAAGTTACAAGCAATACGTTGACTGCTCCAAATCCGACCGTTGCGAATACCGTGTCATTCAACTCCAGCGGTGTTGGGTCAGGGACCATTACAACGACTAACTCGCATAACTTCACGATAGCGGGTTATGTAAATACGTCGCATGGCCGCGTGGATACCACTGTGGATGAGGCTGTGAACTTCAGCAATGTAACCTACGTCGCACTCACGTCCAGCAACGAGGAGATTCAGAACGAGGTGCAGAGTTCGACCGTGGACGCGAAGACGACCACACGACATGGCTTCCTGTTCGACACCAGGGAGACCCACTTCTCGTATCCGTTCACGATCAACCTGTCAGATACCTTCCTTTCGAACGGCGACGTTCCACAAGTTACCTCGATCAACCAGCAATTCGAGACGAGCGAGATCGATACTGTGGAAGGATTCCCCGTGTTTCAGTCCAGCGAGAAGAATGGAGTGACAAGCCAGGACTCTACTGAGTTTGTGTTTGCAAATGGAGGGTATTCTCTTGGGCCAAGCACAGGGCAGAGCAGCAGCCAGACCTACACCTACCACGACTCGACCGGCGACTGCTACAGCCGTACGCTGAGCGCGGTTAATCTGCTGCTGACCAATGTGGAGAACGAGAAGGGGTGCCGGTGAGATTTGGGATTTTTGCGGGTGGCCACTGTTCATTCGTCAGGCCTGCATCCTACTCCGATTCCAGTGCATCTGACTGGCGTAAAAGGAGGATTGCCATGCCAGAAAAATCGACTGCGGAGGCTGCCCGCAAGGACCTCAAGGAAGGGAAGTCGGCTTTAACGGCCGCCGGTGAGTTTGTGCATGAAGAACTGGAGCACGTCCGCGAAGGAAAGCACGGTGCACGGTCGCCGCAGCAGGCTATCGCGATCGGCCTGAGTGAGGCGCGGCGCGCGGGGATACCCCTGAAACCTCCCGCTCGCGGCAAAGCCAGCGAAGCCGTCCGCGAACGGGCTGAGCGCGATTACGAAAAAGGGCAAACGCACCCGGCCAGTGAAGAAGGATCGACAAAGCGCGGGCGCTCGCGTCTGGCTGCCATGAAGCGAGAACCGCACAACACGGCATCTCATGAAGCACTTTCCCGGCAGGCCAGGAGTTCGGCACGTAGACATGGGCAAAAAATTCATGGTGCCGCGTAATCGAGGGCAGTCTATATCTGGCTGATGCTGCAACAAATTTTCCGGCCTCGTTTGCACAAGATATCCATCCGCTGGCGCACACTCGTAATAGACGAGGACGGGTTTCCGCCTCACCGGCCGGAAAAAATAGACCTACCCTACCCCCCCGGGGGGTCCAATTCCCCTCCTGTTCGCCTTTTTATGTTCGTAAGTAATTGATTATAAAAGATAATACACTGAAAACTAATGGCCGAAAATGCGCTAAAAACGGCCGAAGTCCGACCAAATTCGGTCGAAATCCGCCTGATTTCGCTTGAATCCAGCCTTTCAATGTTCTCCGCCAGGGCACAAGATCCAGGCTGCCGAGTAGTTCATCGCGCCAATAGTCTTATTCGCGGCCAGAAGTTGCACCACACTCTCGTTTGACCCTGCTTCTGCGTCTACTAAACTAGACTTGCAAGCAAGGTATATTCATGACGTTGCGCACCGATCGATCTTTCGCCGTTCTCTTTGCCGCTCTCTTATTGGTGTTTGCCGGGTTTGCGGTCGCACCGGCTCAATCTAAAGACAGCAGCTCCACCAAGGGCCAGAGCTCGTCCTCGCCGGCAATGCCGCAGGAGCGGGCGCCTTCGCTGATCGATCCGGCGGGGCCGACCATCTCGCTGATCAGCGCGGAGCCGGTCTTTGTGATGGCCGCGGCTCTGAATGCATGCGGCTACAACGAAGGCCTGGAAGAGAGCGCGCCGGTGCGCAAGCGGGTGCGCGAGGAGATCAACCAGGCGCTGGCGAAAAGCGAGGACGCGCGCGCCAAACGGGACAGCCTCTGCCTATACGTTGCCCAGCATCGCCTGACGGGCACGGACCTGGATATTTCGCAGTACATTTCGCTGTCGCTTTATCTGACCCCGCCGCCGGAGATTGAGCTCTCGCAGGATCTTTCCGAGATGCCGCCCGACTCCACGCAGGTGGCGGAGATTGTGCCGCTGCTCAAGGACTTTGTGGCCGCCGTTGACCTGCACGGAATCTGGCTCGGCGTGCACCACATCTACGACGAGGAAGAGAACCGGCTGCACGATCCGCTGTCGAATATGATCGTCAACACCAATCTCTACCTCAAGATGCCGGCCTCGGCTTACGAAGGGCAGCGGTTCATCGTGATCATCGAGCCGCTCTACTCGCCGCGCATGGTCAACGCCCGCATCTACGGCGCCGACTATGTGGTTGTGGTTTCGCCGGTGGACGGCAAGATTCGCATGAGCGACGTGCGCCACACCTACCTGCATTACGTCATCGAGCCGCTGCTCTATGCGCGCGCCACGGCGATTGACCGCATGCAGCCGATTCTCAAGGTCGTGCGCGACGCGCCTCTGGATTTTCGCCTGCGCTCCGACTCCATACCGCTGACCATCGAGTGCCTGATCAAAGCCATCGAGGCGCGAACCATGGATACTGGGATTCCCGAGTACAAGATTCCGGCCGGGGTTGACCGCTCTGATTTGCCGCGTTACGAGCACGAGCGGATTGTTTACCAGCAGAAGGTGGACGTTGTTCGGTTGGCCACCGTGCATCACGATATGACGCAGGGATTTGTCTTTACGCAGTACTTCTATGAGCAGTTGATCCAGTTTGAGAAGGACGCGGCCAGCCTGAAAGATACTATCGGCGAGATGGTTTACAGCATGGATGTGGACCAGCAGGTAAAACGCGCTCGCAATATCGACTTTGACAAGGAAGCCGATGGCGAGGTGCTGGGACGCAGCACGCCGCGCAAATTGGCCGGATTGGATTTGGCTGAGGCGAAGCTTGCCGCAGGCGACGTGGCCACGGCCAGCACACTGGCGCGGCAGGCGCTCACCGTGCAATCCGATAACGTGGAATCGGTGGCCACGAGTGCCCGCGCCAACTTTATCCTGGCTAGGGCGGCCATTCTCACCGGCCATCCTGACGACGCGATGGACGGGTTCCAGAAGACCATAGCCACCAGCAAGGAACCGCGCCTACTGGCCTGGTCGCACATTTACCTGGGCCGGATGCTGGACCTGGACTGCAAGCGCGACCAGGCGATCTCCGAATACACCGCGGCGCTGACGGTGCGCGACGGGCAGCAGGATACAAGGCTGGCCGCAGAGCGCGGGCTCAAGGCAGCCTACGCCGTCAGAGGCCACAGTTGCGACGAGGATGCGCAGGACGATCCTTCCGGGAACGCGAAACCGGACGCCGGATCGCCAGGACAACCGGCAAAACCGCAATAATCCGCATCGTGCAACCTTCAGGGAACTCAAAGGAGTTTAATAAAAATATGGGGGAATTCTCCCGTAACCATTGGTAGCGCCGCTGTCCCATGACGAATCGATTGAAATTTGAAACTGTCGAGGCGCAGATGAAAGCAGATATTTCCGAATTGGAGAGTTCGCTGGGGCATGTCTTTCACAGGCCGGAGTTGCTGGAGAGCGCACTCACGCATCGCTCCGGGATAAAACAGTCAGGCGCTTGAAAACGGGCGCGAAGAATTGACGGTCGTGGGGGATAATGAGCGCCTGGAGTTTCTGGGCGACGCCGTGCTGGGGCTGGTTGTGGCGGAAGAACTGTTCAAGGCGCATCCTGAGTGGCAAGAGGGAGAACTGACCCGCGTACGCTCCAAACTGGTGAGCCGGCAGCACATGGCCGAGGTGGCCCAGTCAATTGGACTGGGTAACTATCTGCGCCTGAGCCTGGGTGAGGACCGCGGAGGACTCAGGAATAAAAGCACCGTGCTTTCCAACACCATGGAGGCGGTGTTGGCTGCGATGTTTCTTGACGGCGGGCTGGAACCGGTGAGGGCTTTTGCCGGCTCTTGGGTAATGGGCGAGGCCGCCGATCAGTTAGCTCGCGAGTTGAGTTCGGGGGCCGCGCTGGGAAACTATAAATCGGCGCTGCAGGAGCATCTTCAGGCCGCGCAGGCCGGTTCGCCGGTTTACAAGATCAGAAGTGAAAGCGGTCCCGACCATCGCAAGCGATTCCTGGTGGAGGTTTTGCTCAAAGCGGATAAGGGAGGACCGGGAAAACCAATGGCACGCGGCAAGGGAACCACGAAGAAGCTCGCGGAACAGGATGCCGCGCGGCGTGCGCTGGAGCGGCTGACGGCCAGCGAGACAAAAAGCGGCGACCAGGCGACCAGTGTGAACAAAGAGGAGCACGCAGAGCAATGAGCAGTGCAGCTGAACAGCCCGGCACGACCCGACTGCATCGGATCATTCGAGGGCTCCCGCGCCATCTGCCTGCCGTGCCTGAGGCCCTGGCCTGGCTGCTTACCCTGGTGGTGGCGGCGCTGTTTTTAAATTCCTTTGTGCTGCAACCCTATCTGATTCCATCCGAAAGCATGGAGCGCACTTTGCTGGTGGGAGATTTTCTGCTGGTGAACAAGCAGGTTTTTGCCCCGTCCGACAGGTTTACCCGGTGGCTGCTGCCTTATCGAGACGTGACTCGGGGCGACATAGTCATCTTCCATCACCCTCAGCACCCTTATCTTGTGAAGCGAGTTGTCGGCATTCCCGGCGACCGGCTGCGCATTGAGGATGGTAGGGTGACGGTGAACGGCTTGACCCTGGACGAACCTTACGCGGCTTTCGAACCCGCCATGCCGAATCCATTCCGTGACGATTTTCCTGCCCGGGTATACACCGATCCGGAGGTCGATCCAGCATGGTGGAAGCAGATGCAGAGCCTCACCCGCGACGGCGAATTGGTCGTCCCCGATGGCGAATATTTTGTACTTGGCGACAATCGAAATCACAGCACAGACTCCCGCTACTGGGGTTTCGTAACCCGGCAGGAGATTGTGGCCCGGCCGCTGGTCATCTACTTCTCGGTTGCTCGCACCTCCACCACCGATGTGCAACAGGCTGCGGATGATAGACTCGGACACGACAGTGAACTCTCGGCCAGACTCACGGGATTTGCCCGCTGGAAGCGCATCTTCCACGTGGTGCACTGAAAAACAGGGATCAGGTTTCAGGGTTCAGAGATAAGCGAACAGATCAGCGAATAGTGGTTAGTTCCATGAGTCAGAGTTTCTTACTGATCCCTGATCCCTGACCCCTTACAAAGAGCACAGGATGACGAAGAAAAAGACGCCAGCCCCCAAGACGCCGACTGAGGTGCAGCCGGTTCCTCAGGAAACCAGAGTGGAAGAGACGCCGTTTGAGGCGGTGGCCAGCATCTGTTCGGTGCTGGTGATTGGTTTGTTCATCCTCACCTTTCTGGCGCAGAACTATGTGATTCCCTCGGGATCGATGGAGAATACTCTGCTGGTGGGCGACCATCTGCTGGTTGACCGGATCACGCTGTCTCCGCCGGCCAAGTGGATGCCGCTGGTGCACTATCGCGAACCCAGGCGCGGCGATATCGTGGTCTTTATCAAGCCCGTGCCGGATCTGGATGCAGACGGAAAGCCGCAGTACCTGTTTCTGGTCAAGCGGCTGATTGGCGTGCCAGGCGATCACATTCACCTCGACAACGGCATTGTCGTCATCAACGGCGTAGCCCAGAGCCCGCCGAAGGAAGGGAAGATCTCACCCAGCGGCGATCTGGAATTTGTGGATGAATTTCCATCGGTCCCGCCGTCGCCGCCCGGCGCCACAGAAGCCTGGAGCGTGGACTTTCCCAATCACATCGAGAACGGGGAGCTGGTTGTTCCGCCGGGCAAGTACTTCATGATGGGCGACCACCGCCATAACAGCCTCGATTCGCGTTACTGGGGTTTTGTGCCCAGGGAAAATATCGTAGGCCGGCCGCTGTTCAACTACTGGTCGTTCAAGACCTCAGAGGACCAGTATGAGCAAACCGGGATCGACAATACCGTGAAATGGATGGGCCATGTCGCGTTACACTTCTTTACCGATACGCGCTGGAAGCGGACGCTGCATATAGTGAGATAAAAACAGGGGTCAGTGATCAGTTGTCAGGGGTCAGTTAAAGACCCGGGCCACTGACAACTAACAACTGATTATTGAGAAACCATGACGGAAGACGCTGAACTCCGGCATCGAAAGCACAGGCGGCTATGGCTGGCCCTGGCCGCGGTGTTGGTTCTGCTGGCAGTTCTGATTGTGCCTCCACTGGTGAGCATCAATCACTTCAAGAGCCAGATTACGAGTTTGATGGCCGCATCCCTGGGTAGGCCTGTGCGCCTTTCTTCAGTGGAGTTGCGGCTGTTGCCCAGGCCGGGATTTGTGCTCACCGACCTGAGCGTCGAAGAGGACCAAGCCTACGGGGCCGAGCCAATCCTTCACGCCAATACCGTCATCGCATACTTCCGTGTGCTTTCTCTGTGGCGGGGACGGCTGGAGATTGGCCGCATCAGCGTGGACGAGGCAAGCCTGAACCTGGTGCGCACCGAGGCGGGCCGCTGGAACCTGGATTTGCTTTTTCGCACGGCAGCCGCACACGCCGGATCAGCTCAGGGCAGCCCGGGCCGGCGTGCTGTTCCGCTGCCTTTCCTTGAGGCAACCAACTCCCGTATCAATATCAAAAGTGGAGCGGAGAAGCTGCCGTATTCGCTGGTCGATACAGAACTCTCATTCTGGCAGCAGGATCCGGGGGAATGGCGTATCGAACTGCGCGGCCGGCCGGTTCGGACTGACGTGAGCCTGCAACAGGCCGACACCGGGATCGTGCGGCTAGAGGCTAGCGTGCACAGGGCACAAGAGTTGCGCCAGATGCCGGTGCATCTCGATATGGATTGGCGGGAGGCGCAACTGGGCCAGCTCACAAGGCTGGTCATTGGATCCGACCCCGGCTGGCGTGGCGACCTGACCGGCGAACTGCATCTGGACGGCACCGCCGAAACCGCCCAGGTGAAGACCCGCCTGCGTGCCACTGGAGTCCACCGCGCCGAGTTTGCTCCGGCTGCGCCTATGGACTTCGACGCAAACTGCGGCTTTGTCTACCACTATTCCAGCCGCGCACTCAACAACCTGGCCTGTGACTCTCCGCTCGGCGATGGCCGCGTCCATATTGCCGGAGACCTGCCTGGTGGGGGCGAACAGCCGCGCGTCTCCATCGAGCTTGACCGGATTCCGGTAGCCGCGGCCCTCGATGCATTGCGCACTGTTCGCAGCGGTTTTGGCTCCGGACTTGAAGCCGGGGGCGCGATCAGCGGCAAGATCGCTTATGACCAAAGCAATCAAAAAAAGACGGCTTCCGGCGGCAGTGCGAAGGCGCGTCCCCCGGCGCAGGGGCCGTTTACCGGCAGCTTGACCGTGGACGGATTTCAACTGAGCGGCGACGCACTCCACACGCCCATCCGCATTTCCAAGGTAGTGCTGGAACCGGTCGCCGGCACCGTGGCGCAGCATCATGGTCAGGCTGAGCCGCCGGCGCTGGCGGCAACCATGGTTATTCCCGCCGGCGGGACCGTTCCTTTCACAGTCGCCTCGCGCCTGGCGCTCTCCGGCTACCGGGTAACTGTGCATGGCCAGGCTGCGCTCGCACGGGCCAGGGAAATGGCGCACGTGGCCGGACTGGCGAATGCAGGGGCGTTGGACGCTCTGGCGGGAGAGCCAGTCGTCGTGGATCTGAGCGCTGAGGGACCGTGGATGCCGGCTCCGAGCATTCCTCTCAACAGCATTGCGCCCGACAGGAATCGACAAAACCCGTCTGCAGTGACACCCGAGGTTGAAGCAGGCATACCGGTCACAGATTCTCTGAGCGGAACCGTTCTTCTGCACAACGTCAACTGGAAGTCCGATTACCTGGTCAACCGCGTGATGATTTCCGCGGCCACACTTCATCTGGGCGGAAGCGAAACCCGCTGGGACCCTGTGGTTTTCTCCTATGGCCCGGTGGAGGGAAAGGCAAGCCTGAGCATTCCCGCAAGCTGCGATCCGCTCCAGCCCTGCCTGCCGCAGTTCACTGTAGACTTCGGCGATCTTGACCTGAGCGTCGTGCAAGCGGCGATTCTGGGAGCGCATGAGCGCGGCACGATGCTCTCGGCGCTGATCGACCGGCTGCGCAAAATAAATTCATCAGCTACACCCGTCTGGCCCAGGCTAGAAGGCACGGTGAAGGCCGACTCCCTCATCGTTGGGTCGGTTACGCTCGACAAGCTGTCGGCCAAGTTGCTCATTCTTCCCGCAGGGGCAGAGATTTCCGGGCTCAATGCCGGCCTACTCGGCGGCCAGGTGCAGGTAGACGGCACACTCAGCACTGGAGAGAAACCGTTCTATTCGCTGCAAGCCCGCTTTCAAAAGCTCAATCCTGCCGCCGTGGGCCAGTTACTGGGGCAGCGCTGGTCGGGCGGCGCCTTCAGCGGAAACGGCCAGCTTGATCTCTCCGGTTTTACTGGCAAAGACCTGGCAGCCTCGGCCAAAGGCACGATGCACTTCGATTGGCGGCATGGGGCTGTCGCTACAGTCTCCGGATCAGTTCCGCCGCAGTTAGCCCGCTTCGCCCTTTGGAGTTCAGACGCAGAGATCGCCAACGGCGCGATTACGCTCAAGCAAAGCCAGGTTGACGAAGGCGCTCGCAAGCGAGAGGTTGATGCCACAGTGACGCTCGGCGACCCGCCCAGGGTCGCATTTGCCGGGGCTAAAGAGACGCATCTCAAAAAAGCGCTAAAGTGAAACCAGAGTTGCTGTACCTGTTGAATGTTGTTGAAGTGTGAGGGTGAGTGTGCCGAAGCTGGCCATTCACACTCACACTCACACTCACACTCTTGGGTCCATCGACTCAGTATCCGCTCTAACCGCCTACTCATTAGCCTCGATGCGCCGCCCGTGGGCATCCTGCAGGGGGCGGGTGTTGACCTTGAAGAGCGGAGCGAAGTTGCGCAATTGGTCGCGGCTCATGCTGATCTCCTGTTCAAAGACGAACCAGCGCACTCCTTCGGTGCAGGGAGGCGTGGTCAGCGATCCCATATAAGTCCAGTAGCCGCGATCGGCGGGCAGCAGGCCTGCGGGGTTTACGAGGTCGGCGACCTTATCGCTTGCGCCGGCCTTTTGGGGCAGGTGGGGCCACAGCGTGGCCAGAACGGCGTTGGGATTACCCATATCTTCCTTGAAGCGCACGGCAACGATCGCAAGCTTGCCGTCGGTGCTCTGGTGCACCAGGTGGATGCTCATATCGGTGAGCTTGTTCTTCACCGCCTCCTCGCTGGGGTGGTGGAAATCGATATAGATCAGGTCGTAGCGCACGCCGTTGGCAATGATATAGCTGCCGTGGTCCACGTGAGCCACGATGGTATGGCCGTCGTTCTCCATCGTGATTGGCCCGGCGATGTAGTGGAACTCTATTGGCTGGAGAGCCTTGTTGAGGTGCGCGCCACGGATATCGATGGGCGATTGCTGGTGGCCCGCCGAACAGATTTTATAGGCTGGATCGAGCCGGTGCCAGGCCAGAGCGCCTCGCTTGCCCTCGTAGTCCCATTGAGTTGTGGCCTGCGCAAAGGTTTGCCCGGCGGCCATGGCGGCCAGGCCGAGTGCAAGAACGGCAAAGACGGGAAGACGCATGACGAACTCCTGAATAGAGAGCAGCTTGTTGCTCAAGAGAATTCTATACGGTCGGTGCACCTCCTACCGAAGCGCTAGAACGAACTGAGCTGCACGCTCGGTGAATCCCGGCGCTACCCACCGTGGCGGACTCCGCTGAATACTTGTATTGCCCCCGAACTCCCCAAAAACTGTCTGCATATCTGGAGACAGCCTTTGCAAAGGATGGCCGCTCTTGTCTTTTCCCAACAAACTGATCCTGACCGCCTTCGTCAATAGTCGGCTGTTGGAGTTTCCTTTCACCAGAACAAGCCTTTCTTTCTGATCTTCAAATACATCCCTATGCATGACATGAAAGTTGTTTTTGAATATCGCACCCACCTCTTCCTTTGCGAAGGAACTGACCTTTCCTGCACGAGCAACCTCAAAGAATCCGATGATGTAAAGAGCTGGTGAGCATTTAAAATCCCAGCCTTCGAGTCCCGAGTAGAAGACGAGGAGGCTTCCTTCTTCTAGCTCCCGCAGTCTGGCTTTTGGACTTGTCGGATCGCCGTAAGTGAATGTCTCAAACTCAGGATCGAAGTGGATGGATTGGCCGAAAACCTTGTCACGGCGAGATTCAGGGAAGTAATCGATTAATCGTCTTCCTTTCCGTCCGAACATGTTGCCGTATGTCCTAACATCAACACTTTTACCTTTGAATCCATCAGGAATCGGGATGTACTCAAATGAGCCGTCGGCAAAAAGCGGACCATGAATTCCACCGGAACCAGTGTCGATTCCAACTCTTAGCAGGACGACTTGCATTTCTTGCTCCTTTCCTGCTCATCCTGGTTCAATCCGTGAGGGTCGCCGTGAATTCCCTGTTTGAATTTGCTTGTCAGCCATTCAAGAAAAGGCCGGAAATCCGCTTCATTGACGTAGTGAAATCCGCGCGGATTTTTTCGAGATTAAACTCCCGAATGCCAACTGTATTTCTCCCAAAGTAGTAATAGTTTGATGAAATTAGAGCAAATTGGTTATATCGCTGAAAATCGTCTTCTGGGCAAAGATTGTCGCCCATCCTCGCTCTATATTCGCTGCTGACCTTGGGCTTTTTGAGTGCGAATCTTCTTTGTGAGAAATACTCACTTCGATTTACTTTTTCATCAACCTGCATTGCGTAGATGAGCTTTCCATGGCCCGCGCTTCTTTTCAGATTTGCCCCGCCGGTGCCAATGATCCAATCTCCCTTTTCCGCCAGCTCAACAATATTCCTATGGCCACCGGGCTTCTCCCTGAATTTGCATCGACAAAGCGTGCAATAGCCGAAATAAGGGTTGGGCGCGAGTCCGTTGTCATGCTCAACGACATAGGAGAAAACTTTCATCACAACCTCTTCTATCAGTTCGGAATTTTGGTCGCAAGAAGTGTATACCTTGGACGCACCGGCCGAAAAAGAATGGGACTCTTCGTTGGAAGAGTCCCATTCTTCACGACATAGTTTTACTAACGGTTTACTTAACCGCGGCAACCAAGGCGGCCTGTTCAGCCAGGGCGGCGGCCTTGTCGGTTGCCTCCCAGGTGAACTCCGGCTCGGTGCGGCCGAAGTGGCCGTAGGCTGCGGTCTTCTGGTAGATGGGACGGCGCAGATTCAGGCTCTCGATAATTCCCTTGGGCGTGAGCGAGAAGTTCTTGCGAACCAGTGCGGTTAGCTCGGTCTCGCCGAGCTTGCTGGTTCCAAACGTATCCACGCGCACGCTCACCGGCTCAGCAACGCCGATGGCATAAGCCAGAGCCACTTCAGCGCGCTCAGCCAGGCCCGCGGCCACAATGTTCTTGGCGATGTAACGAGCCATGTAGGCTGCGCTGCGGTCTACCTTGGTCGGGTCTTTTCCTGAGAAAGCTCCGCCGCCATGACGGCCCATGCCGCCGTAGCTGTCGACGATGATCTTGCGGCCGGTGAGGCCGGTGTCGCCCATGGGGCCGCCAATGACGAAGCGACCGGTGGGATTGATGTGGTACTTGGTGTGCTCATCCAGCCACTTGGCAGGCAATACGGCCTGGATCACGTACTTGAGAATATCGGCGTGCAGCTCTTCGTTGGTTACGCTCTCAGAGTGCTGGCTGCTGATAACCACGGCGTCGATGCGAGCGGGCCTGCCGTTCTCGTCGTACTCCACCGTAACTTGGCTCTTGCCGTCGGGGCGAAGATAGGGCAGCTTGCCGGACTTGCGCACGGCGGTAAGCTGGCGGCAGAGTTTGTGGGCCAGCGAAATGGGAGCCGGCATCAGCTCCGGGGTCTCGTTGGAGGCATAGCCGAACATCATGCCCTGATCGCCGGCGCCACCGGTATCCACGCCCTGGGCAATATCGCCAGACTGCTTGTTGATGGACGAGATGACGGCGCAGGTGTTGGAGTCGAAGCCGTATAGGGCATTGTCGTAGCCGATGGAGGCCACCACACCGCGCACCAGCGTCTGAAAATCGACGTAGGCCTTGGTGGTGATTTCGCCGGCAATGACCACCAGGCCGGTGGCCGTGAGCGTCTCGGCGGCGACGCGGCTGTAAGGGTCCTGGTCCAGGCATGCGTCCAGAATGGCGTCGGAGACCTGATCGGCAATTTTATCCGGATGGCCTTCGGTGACGGACTCAGAGGTAAATAAGAAACGGTCGCTCAACTTCAGATTCCTCCCCATTGAAGGGATTTTCATATTTGTGGCCTGCCGCGATGGCTTCCTGAGCAGCCGCAAAGAGCCAAAAACGATCTCCTCAATCGACTGCCCGCAAGCACCGGCGAAACTCACCGCGCCCTTAGCCTCAAAAGCGCATCTATATATGATAATTGCGGCGAGCGGATGAGGGCAAAGACTAACAGCGAATGGTGCTAAGTCCACACTCAAGGGCGCGATGTGGCATGTGAACCGCGGGTGGCCCGAGGAACGAATCAGGCAACTCTCAGGAATTTTGAATCAGCGACTGAACCAGGAATTAACGTAATCGAGGATGGCGTGAACTGCGGAAGAAATGGAGTGGGCGGCGGCTTGGACTTGCTCACTGGGCAGCAAAGTGGACCACCAGCCGGCGCGCTGGCCGTAGTAACGCAGGGTGAGAAAAGCACCCGCGGTCACCACCAGCATCAGCAGGATTGCTCCCGCCCAGCGCAGGCGAACCTCAACGGCATCATGGCGCAGGATGCGGGCCTTGCCCACGTTGGAGGCGAAGGCCAGCCAACTGCGGTCTTCGTCCATCACCTGGCCTGAAGCCATATAGGCATCGAGGAAGCGCTTCGTCCAGTCCTGCTGATCCAGGCCAATGGCCCCGGCATAGCCGCGCACGATGCCCTTGCTCAGAATGCCGCCGGGAAGCAGACGAAACTTCTCCTGCTCCAGCGCTATCAAGTGCCGCTGGCTGATTTTGGTTTCCGCGGTGATCTGTTCCAGCGCAATGCCGCGGGACAGCCGCTCCTTGCGCAGATCTTCTCCAAATTTGCCCATCGCTTACCGGAAACAGGTGAAAGCCTGGAAATGAACACCTCCACAATAAACCGGGCTTTAGTTTCCGTCAAAGCGGAATGACAGCTTTTTCGACGGTTTGCGCCGCAGGGTATCCGGATTGGTACGAGCAACCAGGCCGAGGGACATGCAAAGGGCTGCACGGGTCCCAGGCAAACGGCTGCACGAGCCCCAGGCTGTTACCCTGAAAGCGGAGGATTTTTCAGGCGAAATTCGCCCCCTCCGCGTTACGGGAGCAGTGCTCGGGAATGAATAAGCTCATCTTCGCCAATTTGCTGCAAAGGCCGGTGCGATCCATCATCAGCGTATTCGCCGTGGCCATTGAGGTCATCATGATGCTGACCATCATCGCCATCATGATGGGGCAACTAACTGGCCAGAAGCGGATGAACAATGGCATTGGCGCCGATCTGATTGTGCGACCCAGCAACGCCATGGTTTTCAACGGGGTCAGCGGCGCGCCGGTTTCGGCAAAGCTGGCTACATTTCTCGGAACCCTGCCGCACGTGACCGTGGCCTCGCCAGTGATCACCAACCTCTCGATGAGCGATGGGCTGGAGGTGCTGTGGGGGATCGATTACCAGACCTACAGCCGGTTGAGCCCCTTCGTGTTTATCTCCGGTGGGCCGATGAAGGACCCTTACGATGTGATGGTGGACGATGTTTTTGCGGCCTCCGGGCCGGGCCACCACGTGGGCGAGACGATCCTCATTCTCAAGCGCCCCTTTCGCATCAGCGGCATCTTCGAGCACGGCAAGGGCGGGCGCAAGCTGATCTCCATTACGACGATGGGCGAGTTGACGGGTTCGGAGAACAAGGCCTCGGCTTTCTATCTAAAAACTGACAAACCGGAAAATATTCCTGTGGTCACGAACGAGATTCATGCCGTTAACGGCCTGGGAAACTTCCAGGTGATGACAATGGATGAGTGGTATTCGCTGATGACGCCGGATCGTATTCCGGCCTTGAATATCGCCATGCGGGTGGTGATCGGCATCGCCGTAATCATCGGCTTCATGGTCATATTCCAGTCGATGTATACGTCGGTTCTGGAGCGTACGCGGGAGATCGGCATTCTCAAGTCGATGGGCGCATCCAATCTGACTATTGTGGGTGTGGTGCTGCGCGAGACAGTAGTCCTGGCCGTAGCCGGCGTACTGGTAGGCGTGGCGGTTTCCTTTACGGTGAAGGCCGCTCTTATGCAGAAGTTTCCATCGCTCTATTTGGATATGAATGCGGCGTGGGTGCTCCGGGGTACGGTGATCGCCTTTGTCGGTTCGGTATGCGGCGCCCTCTATCCCGCTTGGATGGCGGCGCGCAGGGACCCCATCGACGCGCTGGCATATGAATAATCTGTGAATTGACTTTCCTGTTGGATGGGTGCTTCCGGCTTGTCGCCGGAGAAGCACCAGTTATCCACAGTGTTTGCACAGATCTCGCCAATTCCGGTGGAAAACCGGTCATCATTTATAGATTATTCATGTCAGAATCGTCATTTCCTTATTGGATTTTCCGACAATAGCGCTCAAGCTATTGGTGAGATGCAGCTTCCCGAAAGACCATGCCTGCACCTCAACACCGAAAAATCCCAGCAATTGTGAGGAAAATATGAATCAATTCTGGAGGAGTGTCGCGCGGTACGGCCTGGTGGTTGTGGCCGTCCTTGTTTGCACGCTGTCTGGCCTGGCCCAGCAAACTTTGGGATCAGTGAACGGCACCGTGCTTGACCCGTCGGGAGCCGCAGTGGGCGGCGCATCCGTCACAGTGAGCAACGCTTCTATCAACGTCACCGAGTCCACCACCACGCAGAAAACCGGATTCTTTCAAATCTTCAACCTTCCCGTCGGAGTCTACGTGGTGAAGGTCAGCCGCGATGGATTTCAATCAGAGGAATTGAAAGGCATTGAAGTTCTGGAAGCGCGCGCCACCACCGTGAATGCGACTTTAAAGGTGGGATCGGCCACGGCATCGGTGATCGTTACCGGGACCCCGCTGCTGAACGCCACCGACACCACGAATGGCTACACGATGGATTCGGGACAAATTGCACTCACGCCCCTGGCCACCGGCAGCTTCACCCAGTTGGCCGTGCTCTCGCCGGGCGTGAACGCAGAGTTGCTCAGCGGCATCAACACCAACAGCGGCCTGGGCAACCAGAACATCCAGGCCAACGGCCAGCGCGCTACATCCAACACCTTCCAGGTGAACGGCGTGGACGCGACCAACCTCTTCAATGGAATGACTTCCAGCGGCCTGACCTCGCAGCGATACAACTTCAACATCGGTGGCGGCAGCACATCGAGCACCTCGTCGGCCGGTTCCGGGCCGATCGGCGGCGCATCTCCCGTGGGAACCTCGGTTTACGGCTCCGTCGGCAACAGCCTGCCTTCTCCTCCGCCGGAGTTTCTTCAGGAGCTCCGCGTCAACACCTCGATGTACGACGCCCAGCAGGGAGCCACCGCGGGCGCCCAGATCGACGTCAACACCAAAACCGGCACCAATGACTGGCACGGCCAGGTTTATGGAACCTTTGCCAATAACGCTCTGAACGCTGCGCCCTTCTTCTTCAACCAGCAGTACCAGCTTGGACTGGAGGGAGTGGGCGCGTTTCCTGAATCGCTTGTCAATCCGGCGCTGCATCGCTGGACTACCGGGGCCACGGTCGGCGGGCCGGTGCTGAAGAACAAGCTGTTCTTCTTCGTCGCCTATCAGCACCTTTACAACTCCGATCAATCTACCGGCCTTTCGCAGTTCACCGTGCCCGCGGCGCTGACCAACGACGCCAGCTCCCGTACGACGGCGGGTCTGCAGGCGGTGGCTACCGCCTGGCAAAATAACGGCAAGTCCTTCACAGGTTCTATCAACCCCATTGCGGCGGCGCTGATGAATGCCAAGCTGCCCGATGGAGGTTACCTGATCCCCGGCAACCAGGCTCCATCGGAGCCCTATCTGTTTGGCGTTCCCAACGTGAACCTGATCGGCACCTCGGTGATGACCAGCGATCAGGCCAACGCTGCGCTGGACTACGACCTGAACAGCAAGGACCGCATCGGGGTCAAGTACTACTACCAGAACGATCCGGTTACAAAGCCTTTCGCTTTCTCTCAGACAGGCGGCTTTCCGGTCTCGCAGAACAACGGATCGCAGGTGGGGGCAATCGACAACACCATCGTCATCGGCAGCCATCTGAATTGGGAGCAGCGGCTGGGCTTCATGCGCCAGGATTCGTATAGCTACTACCACCAGACGCTCGTCAATTCAAATGGACCTGCGAATTTCGGCATTGGCTCCGGTGACACCAGCGGACTATTGGGCCCGGAACTGCCCGGTCTTCTGCTCAAGGAGTTTCCCAGCGCAGAGGGAGGGCCCGACTCACCTGGACTGAAGGTGGGTCCTTTCAGTTCCTTCGCCAATACCGGGTTCTACCAGAACCGCCTCAATCCCTCCACCAACGTGATCTTCGCCAAGGGCAATCACACCATCGTGGCCGGCGGCGGATACAGCTATACGCAGCTGAATGTCGAGAACTGGCGCAATGGAATCGCGCAGGTCGAGACCAAAAACTTCCAAACCTTTCTGGAAGGCGAAGCGAGCAGTTCGAATGTAGTGAACAGCATCGATACGGCCGCCAACAGGAACAATGCCAATCGCTATTACCGGACCAACGAAATGGATTGGTACGTTCAGGACAAGTGGCAGGCGAGGCCGAACCTGAGCATCACCGCTGGCGTACGCTACGACGACCACGGTGGCATGACGGAAAAATACGGCAACATGTTCAACTTCGATCCCTCTCTCTACAATGTGACAGGCACCACAACTACCGGATTTAATGTCACTAATGCCGGGTTTGTGGTGGCGCCCAACAATCGCTACAAAAGCACCATTCCACAGGCCGACCTGGCTGCAAGCAACTCGACCCTGAGCGGACGCCAGTGGGGCATCTCGCCCCGTATCGGCTTTGCCTGGGCTCCCAAATTCGATAAGGGTAAATTCGTCGTGCGCGGCGGCGGAGGCCTCTACTACGATCGCGGCGAGAATCTTCAGTACCTCTCGCAGCCGGCAGGTGCCGGCTATGGAGGCCCGTTTGGCGTCACCGAGGCGGCGCCGCTGGTCAGCTATGTCACTGGCGTCGGTACAACTCTCGCGGACCCCATAGGCCAACCACCCACTTACATCCCGCCTAACGCAAATCCCACCATTATGACCAGCGTGTTGCAGGCCACCTTGAACGGTATGACGGGGCAGAGCAAGTATTATGGACCGAATTGCGGCGGCGTCGATAACCAGGAAGGCTACACCGACTGCCCGTATACGCTGAATTTCGGTGCCTACGACAAGGACAATGTGCTGCCCTATACCATCAACTACACGCTGAGCATAGAATGGCAGCCGGCCAACGATGTAGCCATCACGATCGGCTACAACGGCAACCGCGGCCGCCATGCTGTGATTCCCCTCCCCTTCAACCAGCCCGCCATCGCTACGTCGACCAACCCAGTCTGGGGCGAGACAGCCAGCTACGGCTTCGAGGTGCTGAACCAGAACTCGTTGAGCGACGGATACGATTACGATCCCATTCCCGGCGAGCCCTGGAATACTGAAGACGGCGGCAATACCGACTTCCGACCGCCTTATGTCGGTTACAGCCCCAGCGCAACGCTGTTCAAGACGGCAGGCAACTCCGCCTACGACGCTTTGGAGACCCACATCGAAAAGCGGCTTTCGCATCACTTCCAGGTGGGCGCAAGCTACACCTGGGGCCACACCCTCGACGAGCAGAGCGACCTGGGTTTGTTCTTTACTGGAAACAGCACTACCAATCTGCGCAACTCATGGGCCTCGGCCGACTTCGACCGCACTCATGTGTTCAGCACCAACTTCGAAGTTGACTCTCCGAACTTCGTCAAGGGCCATTCGGTGGCTTCTTATATCGCCAACGATTGGCATTTGACCGGGATCGCCGTTCTGCAAAGCGGCCAACCATACTCGCTCTATGAGTTCTACGGCGCTGTGGCCAGCATCAACTACGGAGACTATCCAAATCTGCTGAACCCGGTGCTGGGCGTCAAAGATCCCAGCAACCGTAAGAGTGCGCTGACCGGGAACTCCGGGAAATACCGCGGCACTGGCGGCAGCTATATTCCCACCATCGATCCCACGCAGATCGCCATCAATTATCTGGCGCCGGGCGCCGATGGCATTCCAACCCAGGTAGGCAGCAACCCAGCGGACATCTACGAAACGGCTTTTGCCCCTGGAGACCAGCGCAACATCTTCCGCCAAGCCTCGCAGAAGCGGCTGGATATCTCCATTCGCAAGAACTTCCGGGTCACGGATAAGTACAATCTGCAATACGAGTTCAACATCTTCAACGTCACCAACACCACGAGCCTCGACGTGCCGATGAATCAAGGCCAGATTCGGCAGAGTTCCGCCTGCTCAACCAGTGCGACGCTGGCGGGCAACAACTGCTCACCCGGCAAGTACTATTACGTGAACTATGGCCAGATTGTCACGAGCAGCGACCCGGCCGATCAACAATCCGCACTGGCCAATCTGGACGAGCCACCGTATTCCACCGGAGCGGGCGTGGGACTGACCATTCCTGAATTTATCCCTCTCGGCGCTGCCGGCAGTTGCATTCCGGGAGATTCGACCGTTACACCTCAGGGATGCCCGAACAATGCCGCAAACTTCGGCTCCGTAACAAACACCATTGGCAGCAACCGTATTGTCACTATGGGACTTCGCGTGACCTTCTAACCTTGCCGAACCGGCGAAGATTTTCCGATCGGGGCCCCTTCGGGGGCCCCGATGGCTTTGTGCCGAAGCAGGTTTAACCTTCTTGTAATCTTAATGTTGCATCCGTTTTCTTGCGGCCGGGCGCACGAACGAGCCGAGGAGAAAACAGACGTCCGGCTACCCGACGAGAAAGATATTCAATGCGACCGAATGGAGGGCGAAGGCCCCCGCAGGCGCCCAAATCGGTCCATTCCTGGATCAGTAGCCGGGTCGGGAATCCTGTGACTGCAATCACTCGACAGTGCTGTGTGCGGATGATAGCCTTGCCATGGCTTTCCCCCGTTAAGCGGGGTCGCGTAGCTCCGGAACCATCCGCGTTTCGGACCAAAACTTCAAGTTCGGAGGATTTGTGGCACAGTATTGGGTGTATTTCTCTCTGCTCGTGAGCGCATGTTCGCTCGTCGCAGCTTTCTACTTCGCGCGGTTTGTCATCGGCTCGGAGATTCGTACTTTTGAAATGCAGAAGATCGCCGCAACCATCAAGGTTGGCGCCGGGGTATTTCTGAAGCGTCCGTACAAATCCATGGCGGCTATTCTGAGCCTGCTGCTTCCTGCCTTTGCCGGTGCGCAGGAGCAGGGGGGCGGAGGAGAAGCCAACCTGACACTGCCGGATTTGTCGAGCGTGGATTTTCTCGGCATTAACGGGCACTCCCTGCTGATGATCGGATTGCTGTTTTGCGTCGGCGGGCTGCTGTTCGGCCTGGCGATCTATGTGCAGTTGAAGAACCTGCCGGTTCATCGCTCGATGCGCGAAATTTCCGAACTGATCTATGAGACGTGCAAGACGTATCTGATCACGCAGGGCAAGTTCATTATTCTGCTCTGGGCTTTCATTGCGGTCGTTATCTCGATGTACTTCGGCTGGCTGGCGCCGGTGGGAAATGTTGCGGTAACCCTGCCCATCATCCTGGGGTTCAGCCTGGTCGGCATCGCAGGCAGCTACGGTGTGGCGTGGTTCGGAATTCGCGTGAATACATTTGCGAACTCGCGGACGGCATTCGCAGGATTGCGCGGCAAACCGTACCCATGCTTTGCGATTCCGCTGAAGGCCGGCATGAGCATCGGCATGTTGCTGATCTCGGTCGAACTGCTCATCATGCTGTGTATTCTTCTGTTCGTCCCGGCTAATTACGCCGGTCCCTGCTTTATCGGATTCGCGATTGGCGAATCGTTGGGCGCCGCGGCGCTGCGTATTGCCGGCGGCATCTTCACCAAGATCGCCGACATTGGCGCCGACCTGATGAAGATCGTATTCAAGATCAAGGAAGACGATGCGCGCAACCCTGGCGTCATCGCCGACTGCACGGGCGACAACGCGGGCGACTCTGTTGGCCCCAGCGCCGATGGCTTTGAAACCTACGGCGTCACCGGCGTGGCCTTGATCACCTTCATTCTGCTGGCGGTCACGAGTCCCATGACGCAAGTGCAACTGCTGGTATGGATCTTCGTCATGCGCGTGGCCATGCTGGTCTCCAGCTCGGGTGCGTACTTCCTCAATGGCGTCATCGCGCACATGCAAGATATGCGCAACTCGGATGAAATGGACTTTGAGGCGCCGCTGACCTCGCTGGTATGGATCACGTCCATCGTTTCCATCGTTCTGACCTACATCGTCACCTACCTGATGATCCCCAATCTCGGTGGACGGAACGCTCTGGTGGAAGCTGGCTTCGATCATCTCGTGCGGAACGCTGGCGGGCGCGATCATCCCCGAATTGGTGAAGGTCTTCACTTCGACCAAATCGAGCCACGTGCAGGAAGTTGTTACCTCGGCGAAGGAAGGCGGAGCCTCCCTGGGAATCCTGTCGGGATTGGTGGCCGGCAATTTTTCGGCCTACTGGCTGGGATTGAGCATGGTCGGGCTGATGTCATTGGGCTACTACTTCAGCACTGGGCCGTCGATGGATACCCTGATGCTGGCTCCAGCGGTCTTCGCGTTTGGCCTGGTTGCCTTCGGCTTCCTGGGCATGGGGCCGGTTACGATTGCCGTGGACTCCTACGGGCCGGTCACCGACAACGCACAATCGGTCTACGAGCTTTCGCTGATCGAAACTGATTCCCGGCATCGAAGCCGAGTTGAAGAAGGACTACGGCATCGACGCGAAGTTTGAACGCGCGAAATACCTGCTGGAAGCCAACGATGGAGCCGGCAACACCTTCAAGGCTTCGGCCAAGCCGGTGCTGATCGGCACAGCCGTGGTGGGCGCAACCACGATGATTTTCTCGATCATCATGGCTCTGACCGACGGACTGACCCATGGCAAGGAGAACCTCTCTCTGCTGCATGCGCCCTTCCTGCTCGGGTTGATCACCGGTGGGGCGATGATCTACTGGTTCACCGGAGCTTCAATGCAGGCGGTCACCACCGGCGCTTACCGCGCGGTGGAGTTCATCAAGGCGAACATTCACCTTGAAGGCGCGGAGAAGGCATCGGTCACCGACAGCAAGAAGGTGGTGGAGATCTGCACAAAGTACGCGCAGAAGGGAATGTTCAACATCTTTCTCGCCGTCTTCTTCGCTACACTTGCGTTCGCGTTCGTTGAGCCGTTCTTCTTTATCGGCTATCTGATCTCGATTGCGATCTTCGGACTGTACCAGGCGATCTTCATGGCGAATGCCGGCGGCGCCTGGGACAATGCGAAGAAAGTTGTAGAGGTCGACCTGAAACAGAAAGGGACGCCTCTGCACGACGCAACCGTGATCGGAGACACCGTCGGCGATCCGTTCAAAGACACCTCGTCGGTGGCATTGAACCCGGTGATCAAGTTCACGACCTTGTTCGGATTACTTGCTGTCGAGCTTGCGGTGACGCTCACCAAGAGCAATCCGATGCTCACGGACACGTGCTGGCAGTCGCGTTCTTCCTGGTGTCGGTGTTCTTCGTGCACAAGTCGTTCTATGGCATGAGAATTGAGACCAAGGAAAGCAACTGATTCCTGACTGGCGGACACAATCAAACCGAACGGCCCTGTGCTTCTTGCACGGGGCCGTTTTGCTTATGGGCAGGATTATTCGGCTTATGGATTTGCTTTGGCAATTGTTGCCAGACTTTGCCGTTGGCGGCCTTCTTCATCGAAGTTGGCGGGGTCGAGCCAGGCTTCGAAGGCTCGTTTGCGGGCGGGCCATTCGTGGTCGAGCATGGAGAACCAGGCGGTGTCGCGGTTCTCGCCTTTGACCACCATGTGCTGGCGGAAGATGCCTTCGAAGGTGAATCCCAGGCGCAGGGCGGCGCGGCGGCTGGGCTCATTTTTTGCGTTGCACTTCCACTCGTAGCGGCGATAGCCTAGCTGGTCGAAGACGTGCGCGGCCATCAGGTACATGGCTTCAGTGGCCTCCGTGGTGCGCTGCAAGCTCGGCGTCAGCAGGATGTTGCCCACCTCGACCACGCCCTGCGCCGGCTCCATGCGCATGTAGCTGGCATACCCGGCTGTCGTACCGGTAGCCGCGGGCACGATGGCGAGAAAAACCGCTCCTGGGGCCGACTGCTTCTCCTCGATGGCCCGGCGCAGATCGGCCTCGGTAGCGTAGGGGCCGTCGGGGAGCCAGGTCCACAGCTCATCATGCCCCCTGACGGCCTGCCATAGGGCTGCGGCGTGGCGCCCTGCGACCAGTGGCTCAAGGGTGACCGTCCGGCCGCGAAGGGTTACGGGGACGGGCGCAGGCACCGGTTTCCAGTTCAGCGGGGATTGATTGGTGGCAGACACAAATCCAGCCTATCAGCCGCTTTCATCCACCCATGTACTCATCCCCCAATAGTTTGGCAAAGTTGGCCAATTCTCCTATACTCCAATCGAGGTGTTCTATGCCGACTCGAAACGTCAACCTGCCTAAGAAATTGGACCAGTTTGTAACTTCCCGGGTAAAGGGCGGGCATTATGCCAATGCCAGCGAAGTGATGCGCACGGCCCTGCGATTGATGGAGAGGGATGAGCGGGAATATGAAGAGAAACTGGCCGCGCTTCGGACGGCAATTGATGAAGGCTTGGCCAGCGGGATTGCGGAACCCGGCGTATTTGCCCGTCTTCGTGAAAAACACGGACTGCCGCAGCGAGAGATTTGACGATGCCTCATTTCGAAGTCTCAGTAGAGGCCGAACAAGATATTGATCTGATTGCTGCCTATACAACAAGTACCTGGGGATGGCGGCAGACAGATCAGTATCTCGCCAAGCTCGAGGATGGTTTCGAGCTCTTGGCCCAGAATCCTTTCATCGGTAGATTGTGCGATTCAATTCGCCCTGGATTGCACAGGTTTGAGATTGGCAAGCACGTTGTGTTCCACCTTCAAGAACCCGGCGGGGTTCTCATTGTGCGCGTCCTGCACCAGCGGATGGTTCCGGTCAAGCAGCACTTCCATCAGTGAGCGGTTCCTTAAGGCTGCCAAAACCGTACCGAATCTCCACAATTGCACAGGAACACCGCCCAACTGCACAGTCCCTGCGCCTTGTTCTCTGCCTCGGCGAGGGCTAGGCTTGGATAAAGGGCAATACGGGGCGCAGACCTCGGGTGCACAGAAATTGGGGCAGAATCAGGGCTTCAGAATCCGCACAGTAAAAGGCTGTTCTGAGCTTTCCACAGGCAATTCCCAATGTTTAGCAACCGGATGCCCTGTATGTACGCAGAATACAAGATATTGTGGTTTCTTGTTGACATGTACCACAGACAGCGGTATTTTTTCATCTGCGGCTGTAATCGGATTGTAACCAACATCGGCGTGAAGAACCGCCGGCAGCCGTCAAAGAAAGAGATTTCGCGGTAGCTTTCAGTCCCCGTTTCCGGTTCTTTGTCAAAAGATTGAGCCCACCAGCCTCCAGGCTTCTGCGCGCCCGGATAGGGGCCATATTCATCAAAATTTTGTGATCGAGGAGATTCCTATGAACGAGACCCACCTACAGACTTCTGCCACTTCCCAGCAGCCCTCCTATACCCAGAACGGGCTGATCTTCTCACGCCGGTATTCCACGGAGGGCGTCTCCCCCTACGACGATTTCCAGTGGGAAAAGCGTACGGCGTCCATCACCGACGCCAAGGGTAACACCATCTTTGAGCAGAAGGACGTGGAGGTTCCCGTCGACTGGTCGATGACGGCCACCAATATAGTGGCCTCGAAGTACCTGCATGGACAGCTGGACACGCCGGAGCGGGAGACCGGCGTGCGGCAACTGGTGGGACGCGTGGTGGAGACGGTCCGCGACTGGGGCTTGGCTGGCGGTTACTTTGCCACCCCCGAAGATGCGGCCGTCTTCCACGACGAGCTGGCGCATATGCTGCTGACGCAGAAGGTGGCCTTCAACTCGCCGGTGTGGTTCAACGTGGGCTGCGACCGGCTGGAGCCGGATGCGGCTGGGCAGAACTGGCATTGGGACCCGGCTACCGGCAGCGTGGTCAACGGCGCTACCGGCTACCAGAATCCGCAGTGCTCGGCCTGCTTCATCAACTCCGTTGAGGATTCGATGGGTGGCATCATGGACCTGGCGCGGACCGAAGCCCTGCTGTTCAAATTTGGTTCGGGCACGGGCACCAATTTCAGTTCGCTGCGTTCCAGCAAGGAGTCAGTTTCCGGCGGCGGCACGGCCAGCGGCCCCTTGAGCTTCATGCGCGGGCTAGACGCCTTCGCCGGGGTCATCAAGTCCGGCGGCAAGACGCGCCGTGCGGCCAAGATGGCGATTCTCAACGTGGACCACCCAGACATTCTTGATTTCATCAACTGCAAGGCGAAGCGAAGAAGCCAAGGCCCTCACGCTGATCAAGGCCGGCTACGACGGCTCGGGTCCGGATTCCGAGGCCTTCTCTTCGATTTTCTTTCAAAACGCCAACAACTCCGTGCGCGTAAGCGACGAGTTCATGCGCGCCTATGAGAGCGACGGCGAGTTCACCACCTATACGGTGAAGAGACCACAAGCCGGTTGATACCTACAAGGCGCGGGACATCATGCACAAGATTGCCGAGGCCACCTGGCTGTGCGGCGATCCGGGCATGCAGTTCGACACCACCATCAATCGCTGGCACACAGCAAGAATACGGCGCGCATCAACGCGTCGAATCCCTGCTCGGAGTACATGTTTCTGGATAACTCGGCCTGCAACCTGGCCAGCTTCAACCTGATGAAGTACGTGACCCCGGCGGGCGTCTTCGATATTCCCGCCTATCGTCACTCGATTTCGATCGTCATCACGGCCATGGAGATCCTGGTGGATAACTCGGGCTATCCTACTGAGTCCATCGCGCGCAACTCCCACGACTACCGTCCGCTGGGACTGGGCTATGCCAACCTGGGCGCGCTGCTGATGGCCTTCGGCCTGCCCTACGACTCGGCGGCGGGGCGCGATTTTGCCGCCGTTCTCACGGCCATCATGTGCGGCCAGGCCTATCTGCAGTCGGCGATCATTGCGGCCAACTGCCCGCACGCTGGCCTCGGCCACGCCGCTCACCGCATCGGTGGAGCGCCAGGGCGGAGCCTGCCCCGGGTTCTACGTCAACCGCGAGCCGTTCCTTGACGTGATCCGGATGCACCGCGCCGAGGTGAACAACATCGGCAAATCGACGCGCGAGCGGCGAGCCCTTCAGCGTGCCGCAGCTCGACGCGCTGATCGACGCCAGCCGCGAGTGCTGGGACATGGCGCTGCTCTACGGCGAGCGCTACGGCTATCGCAACTCGCAGACCACGGTGCTGGCGCCCACCGGCACCATCGGCTTCATGATGGACTGCGACACCACGGGCATTGAGCCCGACCTGGCGCTGGTGAAGTACAAGAAGCTGGTGGGCGGCGGCATGATCAAGATCGTCAACAACACCGTGCCCGCGGCGCTCTTCAAGCTCGGCTACTACGAACGACGAGGTGAACGCCATCGTCAGCTACATTGACGCGACGGGCACCATCGAAGGCGCGCCCGGCATCAAGCCGGAGCACTTGCCGGTCTTCGATTGCAGCTTCAAGCCGGCCAAGGGCACGCGCTCCATCCATTACATGGGGCACATCAAGATGATGGCGGCGACGCAGCCGTTCCTCTCCGGCGCCATCTCCAAGACCGTGAACCTGCCCCAGGAGGCCAGCGTGGAAGAAGTGGCCGAGGCCTATGCCGAAAGCTGGCGGCAGGGCATCAAGGCTGTGGCCATCTACCGCGACGGCTCCAAGGGAACACAGCCGCTGAACACCAGCATGGACCAGAAGAAGGAGCCTTCGGCTCTGGACGCTGCAGGTTCGCCGCGTGCTGGCGCATCTGGCCGCCGGAGCAAACAGCCGCGGAGACCGACGTGAAGGCTCTGGAAGCCAAGCCCGGCGAAAAGCTGGAGGTGAGCGCGAAGCAAGTCATGGCCGCAGCCGCATCATTCCAGCATGCGCTGGAGGAGATTGCCACAGGCTGCGGCCGTGCCGGTGCTCACGTCGTCGGCAGCGATTGAGAGCGCACAGGAGCCGGTCAAGGATGCGGCGCAGGACCTGAACGGGCCGCCGCGCGCCGTGCGTCACCGCCTGCAGGAGGAGCGCGCCTCCATCACCCACAAGTTCTCCATCGCCGGCCACGAGGGCTACATCACTGTGGGCCTCTATCCCAACGGCCAGCCCGGCGAAATCTTCATCAAGATGGCCAAGGAGGGCTCGACCGTCTCCGGGCCTGATGGATGCCTTCGCCACCTCGATTTCACTCGCCTTGCAGCACGGCGTGCCGCTCAAGGTGCTGTGCGAGAAGTTTGCCCACACCCGCTTCGAGCCTTCGGGCTGGACCGGCAACGAGCAGATCGGCTACGCCAAGAGCCTGATGGATTACATCTTCCGCTGGCTCAACCTGCGCTTCCTCTCCGGCACGCAGCTGACGTTGTTTGCCGGCCTGGGCCAGCAGGCTCCGCAACTGCCTGCCTCGCCGAGCCTGATTCCTGAAACCGAACGCGACGAGGACCCGATGGCTTCGCAGAACAACCTGGCTCGGCTGGCCGAGGAGGTTGCCAAGCGGCTGAACCAGGTAAGCGGCCACACCGGCAATCCGGGCAATCCGAGAATCCGGGTTCAGTGGGCGGCAGCGCTCGCGAGGCCAGCTCGATGAATACGGATCACAGGTTGGATTCGATACGAAAGCCTCTGCGTCCGCGACTGGCCCCAGTTGAAGGACCGCGGCATCTACCACGCCTCCGATGCCATGCGCGAAATGTACGAGATGGGCGACGCTCCCAGTTGCAGCACCTGCGGCGCTATCATGGTCCGCAACGGCAGTTGCTACCGCTGCATGAGCTGCGGCTCAACCAGCGGCTGCAGCTAAAGCGAAATTTCTACTGCCGTAAACGATTCACATTCGCGGCCCGGTTCGCGTTGCGTGCCGGGCTGCGTTGCATTTGCTGAGACTTTGGACCTTGCGTCTGGCGTATCCTTTTCTATATTGCATAAGTTGAGGTGGGAGCAGTGGACCGGCGAAAATTTCTGGCGGGATCGGCGTCCGCGCTAGGCCTGATGGGTATGAGAGCCGACAGTTTGGCAGAACCGAATGCAGGAAATGTCTCCAGTGCGCCTGTGAGGGGCCGGAAGATCCGGGTCGGATTGATCCAGATGAGGGGCAAGACCTACGACAAGGGGTACAACCTTGTGCAGGCCGAGAAGTGGATCCGGCAAGCGTCTGCGCGCGGCGCAAAGCTTGTGTGCACTCCGGAAGTTGCGCTGCAAGGGTACGCGCGGGTGAGCGAGGAGATTTACTCGCCCGGAGTATCGCTCGACGATCCTAAACTCGCTGCCGAACGAGCCAGAATTCTGGCGGCCGCCGAGCCGATTCCAGGACCTTCCACCAACCGCATCGCCGCACTGGCTCGTGAGCTGGGAGTCTGGATCATCTTCGGCATGGACGAGAATCGTTCCGGCAAACTCTTCAACACGGCAGTCCTCGTTGATCCCCAGGGCAACATCACCGGCTGCTACAGCAAAGTGCATCTGCAGAACTGGATGCTGGCCTCGGGCGTGAATCATGGCGACGGCTTTCCGGTATGGGAGGTTGCGATCGACGGCGTCAAGGTCAAATTGGGCATCGAGATTTGCTACGACATTCAGCATCCAGAGTCCACACTGGAGCTGGTTCTGGGCGGAGCCGAGGTGGTGCTGAATCCTTATTGCACCACCGATTTCGCGCGGCCGTTGCTCGAGCACCTTTACCAGACCCGCGCCCTGGAAAATCGTGTTTTCATTGCGCGGGTAAACTTCGCCGCACCGCGCTCAAACGGCGGCAGCGCGATCTTCGACTTCGAGGGTGCAACGCAGGACGAGCTCGATTCCGCTGAGGGCGTGCTGGTGAGCGATCTCGACTTGGCTGCGCTCGGCGAGATTCGCGCAGCGAGGAATCCGGTCTATGGTCCGCCCTACCGCTACCCTGCGGCCTATAAGCGCATCGCGAAAGCTTGACGATTCTGAAAGACTCGTACGCGCTCAAAAAGAAGAAAGGAGACACCGATGCCGATGTTCACGCCGCAACCGATTGGATTCGTTCGCAGCCCCTTCAAAGATGTTGCCGCGATTCCCAAGGGCCTGGGCGCAAAGCATCTGGCCGAGGGCTCGCTCGAAATCCTCTCCGAATTTGCTCCCGGGCTGACAGATATCGAAGGTTACTCACATCTGATCGTGTTGTGGGCCTTCGACCGCTCCACCGGCTTTGATCTTCTGGTCACACCGCCCACGGACGACCGTCCCCACGGCGTGTTCACCACGCGATCGCCGCGCCGTCCCAACCCCATCGGCCTCACCATCGTCGAGCTGCTTGGCCGCGAGAACTCTTCGGTCCGCGTGCGCGGCGTGGATATGCTCGACGGAACGCCCATTCTCGATATCAAGCCCTATCTCTCAAATATTCCGGCGGAAACACTACGCCGCGGATGGCTGTCTGAGGCGGAGGCCCGTAAGGCCTGAAACTGGGTGAGCGGATTGGGTGAATACGGCACCCGCTTTACGCAGCCGATTTATGACGGTATGACGGTTCCGAGCTCCCGGCGCGTTGATTGAAAACAGGATGCGGCAGTAGTTCGGTGGCGGAACGTCGGCTTCCCTTTTCCGCAACACGCTTCGTCGCCTTCCAAGTCCGCCATAGTTGATCCACGGCGCTGAGAACTAGATCGGCGGCGTGGGTTGGGATAGGCTTTCGGTCATCGTTGGAGTCGTTAGTGAAAACGAACTTCCGCTTGTGCGCAGCAGGTTGGCCTCGCACAAAAGGGCGATTGACACACTTGGGGCTTACCGTCCATTCACCGCACGCCCATGCGCAACAGGGTGCTAAGTCGCAGGTACACAGGCCGGAAGCAGCGGCCCGGGAGAAAGCGACATTACCGTCGTTTCGTCCGGGAAGCTGTAAGCCCCCAGGTTCGCCGGTGATGGCGACTCGAACGCAAACCACGGAAACAGAGCGACGTTTTGCACGTGATAGGTCAACCCATCGCCCGGAATCGTAGAGACCGGATTCAACGAGTGAAGTACTTCAACCACATCGCCCACTTCGAGGTTATTTTGGCAATTTCCAAAGCCGCTCGGATCGACACTCAACCACCAGGGTGTCGCATTGTTTGTGAACGGATCATTAATGGCTTCGGCCATTTCATGGGTCCAGTCAGCCATGTCCTCGAAACCGTAAAGGAAGAGCCCCGGCGAGAGCCAACTGGCGTAGTCCAGCACGTAGAGCCTCGGAAGATTTCCGTTTCGGGAAGTTCCGGGTTCGGAGTCATAGGTGTGGTAGCCGAGGACGCAGCAATTTGCAATGTTTCCCTCGAACAACACGGTGTTGTCGAACATGAAAGTGGACAAATCGTGGGTGGTAATATCGCCCGCCAGCTCGGCGGCTCCGACGGGGGTGCTGTTGTCCAGCGGATAGGCCGAGGGGAAAAGCAGGTTCCCGAAGGTATCGAAATCAATCGCGCACAACACAGGCTGCCCGGCTGCATTGACAAAGTAATACCAGGCGTTCGTGCCGCTTGCGGTAAGAAATGGAACCTTGATGGTTCTCGCGGTTCGGAGCTTCGGCTGCAAAATGGTGTGCCAGCCGTCTCCCCACCCGCCCCATGGGAGTTGGTTGGCAAATGCAGCCCGCAGCATCTGGTCGTTAAACTGACCCTGACCATTGGTATACGCATTCGGGACAAACTCGGGGGACCCAAGAACAGCGTTAATGACTTTCCCGTCTGGACCGAAGGTTAGCGCCACACTGCCATCAGGCCCCAGCAGTTGTACCGTAACCGGCACAACCGGAGCCGTAATCGTCGCGCGCTGTCCGGATTCCGGCGAGTTCCCGACCATCGTGTAGGGCCAAACCGACTGCGGATTGCCGTTCGAGTCATACCCGGGGTAAACAAATTCGCCGCTCCAGTTGACGATGGTGTCGACGCCCGTGATTCCGGAAGACGCTGCGGTTTTGAGTCCGGCATTCTTCGTGGCGCCATTTCCAATCGTGCTCTGGTTGGGATGTTGGGGCTTCATCGTGCGCAGGGCGCTGGCCGGCAATTGTCTATCGGCAAAGGCTGTTTGAGCGGAGGTGGCCAGCGGGGATGCTGTAACCACCAGAATGGCGAAACCGATGAGACTGCATTGCTTTCTGAACATCATTCCCTCCTGTTTTTTTGGTTTCGGTTCGACTGTTCGGGTGAATCACCCATCCGCCAACGTCAGAGTTGTGAATCTAACTGGCATTACCAGTTGGTTCGCCGGCATACGTTCCGCTTGCTTTTTGGGGGTTTGAAAATTGGCCTGTCGCGTTCTCTGACGATCGTTCGAAGGGGCTCCAAAAACTTAAAACATAATTTTGCGGATGTCAACGGTCGATTTCTAACCCGGTCAAAGCGAACCATAAAGGGTGGCGAATTGAGCCGAAAAGTACACTCTAACGAGCCCGGACAGGAGAACCCGACGCCACGTTGGAATTGCCGACAAGAGCCCCAAGAACGTCATTTTCGTTGAGGCCCCTGCGCATATCGCCGCTCTTGATTGCGCGCCTCACCAGGGAGCGAAGCGCTCCATGCGCTGAGCCCGGGAGGCTTCAAACGCCCTCTTATTTATTCGCTTGCCAAGTTAGCTGTGGTTGTTGAACCAGTCGATGGCCATTTGAGTATATTGGCCGACCTCGAAGATGTAGCCGTCAGGATCACGCATGTAGCAGCGCCATTCCCAGCCGTCAGGATTGGGTAGTGGCTCGGTAAGAAAGAACGCTCCTTTGGCACCCCATTCCTTGTAGCAGGCCCAGATGTCGGCGACACGCAAATTAAGGAAGCTGTTCACACTGTTCAGATCAGACGGTGCTTCAAGAACGACCTCTGGCTTGTCGGGAGTCGGGCCACCACCGGTGTTGAGAATGATCCACGTATTCGCCAGCTTGATGTAGCAGGGATCTGCCGGCTTAATCAATTTCCCGCCAAGAATTCGTACATAGAAGCCCCTCGATTTTTCCTGATCTTTCACAGTAAAGAAGGGACATGCGAAGAAGCCCTTATGTGCAACCGGTGCGTTAGGTAGATTCATGCGGTGCCTCCTGATGCAAGATGAATTAGGATACGGCCGGAAACGCCAACGGTCTCGGGGAAGCGTTTCATCTGCCGGCTACCCTGTCACGGGCAGCTAGTTTAGGAGCGATTCCCAGTTGTCTGGCACCCTTCCTGCTGGGCCGGGAACAGGCTGGTTTTTTGGATGCGAATGCGGCGGAAGCAACTCCACGCCTTTGGTCATCCCCTGCGTCTCGTAATCGAAGAACCAATGCTCACCCGGCTCAAAGCTGGCAATGATCGGATGCCCTGTTGCCGCCGCATGCTTTGATGCGTGCTGACTCGGAGAACTGTCACAGCATCCGATGTGCCCACACTCGGCACACCGGCGGAGATGAAGCCACCAACCATTGGGTGATGCCAGGCATTCCACACACTCGTCGCCACTTGGTTTCGAGGCGGGATTAATTCCGCGGCGGCCTTTCGTCATTTTGATTTTTCCTTTTGACGATGCATGTCCAGCAAAGAGTTCAAACTACCAGCAAGACTTTCCCGGTACCACCTTTTTCTGCCAACGTTTGAGCCTCGGCCGCTTTACTGAGTGGCAGTTTCGGGCCGATAGGAATCACCAGTTTGCCGTCTCGAACAGCTTCGGCCATGAACTCCAGAGTTTTCCTGTCGAATTTCGAGAATACAAACACCACTTTTACAGAGGGGTACTTCGCGGCGTTCTGCGGTGCCCCGAGAACCGAAGTAAATACTCCTCCTGGCTTGACCTTTGCGATCAGCTTCTCGGCAGTTGTTCCATCGACTGTATCCGCAACCGCATCGAGCGGCGGAAGATTCACAATCGCGTCGTCGTCGGTTGCGACCACCTGATCCGCACCGATACCCTTCGCTTCCTCCATTTGCCTCTTTCGAACTCCTGCAATCACGATCGCTCCGACCTGCTTCGCAGTGAAAACCGCCGAACGTCCGACATTCCCTACAGCACCTGTGACGAGAACCGTCCGGCCCGCTTTGATTCCCGTGGATGAAAGGAGCTGGTTGCCTGTCACCGTTACCAGCGGAAGTGCCGCCGCCTCGACCAAATCGAGCCCCTTGGGAACTTTGGCCAGAACCGCAGCTTTCACGACACAAAGTTCGGCGTAAGTATTGTCCGCCATAGCGAACACCTGTTCGCCGACGGAAAAGCCTTCCACTCCCGGCCCAAGCTTGAGCACAGTCCCCGACATATCGACCCCTATGAGGCCCGGGAAATGGAGGGGATAAAAATCCTTCGTTAATCCAGCTCTCCGTTTGTAGTCGATCGGATTCACGCTTGCGGCGGCGACCCGCACCAGCACCTCGCCCGGACCCGGAACCGGGTCAGGATACTCCTCGTATTTCAGTACCTCCGGGCCACCGTATTCGTGGACAACAATTGCTTTCATGCGTCATCTCCACTTTTGTCATTACTTCCTCTGTCGGCCGACCCTCTGACCAGTTGATTCTTAGCTCTGCACCCTGTGTTCGCGCGTCGCAGCGCCTTTGGCGGCAGCCTCTCTTCTGTTCTTTTGAGGATGAATGCCCAGGTCATGCCATGACGTTTCCGCGAGGTTGAGGTTGTAGTAGTTTGCAGCTTTCTCGATGTTCGCGAACGCCAATGCACGGTCGGCATCGGAGACGTCGATGACTTGATCGAACCGGGCCACCGCGTTACGCACATGTTGTGCGTCGGTCAGTGGTTCTTTACGCTGTTTCGGAAACGCATAGACGCTATCGGGTAAGTCGCCCTGCATTGTCAGCTGTCCGTGTTTCTCGTGAGGTTTCCAGGTTGCTACCGGCATGTCTTTGCCATCCTTTCCAACGGGCGGCGGTGCGGCCAAACCCGTTTTTCAAACTGTCGCTCTTCCGACCGAATCGGGCGCGATGGGGCGATTACAACTCGACGGCCTCCGAGGATTCAATTGGACGAAGGTATTGGCGATACCTTGGTATTGGGTGCGGCAAAATAAAGTGCGCACCACTCGATACCCGTATTTCCAATCCATTTATTGGATGTGGTCGACACCTTCGTCTAATAGATTCGCTTTGGTGATTCTGGCTTAATCGAGGTTGGGCTGATCGGAGCAATTATGAGCACCGCAATCATCGTCCCACACATGAGGCATTTCGACGCAATTGTTATCGGCACAGGCCAGGCGGGCCCGTCCATGGCAGCGCGGTTCGCGGGTGCCGGCAAGACCGTCGCTATTATCGAACGCCATAAATTTGGCGGCACATGCGTGAATACGGGATGCGTCCCGACAAAGACGCTTGTGGCAAGCGCCCATGCGATGCATGTTGCCCGCCGGGGTGCGGAATATGGTTTCGCCGATGGCGATGTGCGCGTCGATATAAAGCGGGTGAAAGCCCGCAAAGATGCAGCCTCCGCGAGGTCTAGCAAGGGAGTGGAGGACTGGCTCCGAGGAACGGCAAATTGTACGGTCATTCAGGGACAAGCCCGCTTTCAATCGTCGAACACTGTTGTGGTCAACGATGAAGTTCTGCAGGCCGGCAAGATATATATCAATGTTGGCGGGCGGGCCTCTATTCCCGACATGCCGGGGATTCATGATGTCCCATTTCTAACCAACTCATCGATGATGGACATCGATTTCTTGCCCGAACATTTCATCATTGTCGGTGGAAGCTATGTTGGGCTGGAGTTCGCCCAGATGTATCGCCGCTTCGGGAGCGAAGTTACGATTGTGGAAATGGGACCACGCCTGATTGGACGGGAGGACAAAGACGTTTCCCAAGCTGTGCGCGAAATCCTGGAGGCTGAGGGCATACAACTCCGGCTGAATGCGAAATGTGTCTCGCTGGCGAATCGCGATGGCGGAGTCGCCGTCGGCCTCACATGCGAAGAAGGTCCGCCAGAAGCAGTAGGCACTCACGTTCTTCTGGCCGTGGGGCGTACTCCCAACACCAGCGACCTGGGACTGGACAGGGCCGGGGTTGCCACCGACCACCACGGCTACATCATCGTTGATGATCAACTGCAAACGAACGTGCCCGGCATCTGGGCACTGGGGGACTGCAACGGCCGCGGCGCCTTTACCCATACTTCCTATAACGACTACGAGATTGTTGCGGACAATCTCTTTAACGCTGACCATCGCCGGGTTTCCGACCGGATCGAAGCCTACGCGCTCTATATTGATCCGCCGTTAGGACGATGCGGCATGACGGACGCGGAGATACGGAAATCCGGACGTCGTGCGCTGTCTGCGAAATATCCGATGAGTCGAGTGAGCCGGGCCTACGAAAAAGGCGAGACACAAGGTTTCATTAAAATCTGCGTCGATGCAGAAACAAAACAGATTCTGGGAGCTGCGATTCTTGGAGTCGGAGGCGATGAAGTGATTCACGTTCTGCTGGACGTGATGTATGCGAAGGCGCCGTACACGGTCATCCAGCGCGCAATGCATATTCATCCGACGGTATCGGAATATCTGCCGACCATCCTCGCCACACTGCGGCCGTTTGCGTAGAAGGGAAGGACACGGCCTTTCTGAAGATTGAGAAGAAGACGTGACGCGAGCCGCGGGGTAAGAAAGGTTGAATTTTTGACGGGAACGATCCTTGTGTAGTGTTGAATGCAACGAAGATTATTCTTAGCGCCGGTCTGGCTGAGGCCTCCGGATTCAGTTTGCGCTTTACACTGAAGAAGAGACTGCAAGAGAGCCATGGGCGCTGCCATCGAAATCCGCGATCTTTGCTTTGCGAATGCGCAAGGCCGGCTGTTGCTCGACACGATCTCGCTCTCGGTCGAAGAGGGAACTACAGCCGCCATCCTTGGTCGGAGCGGTTCTGGAAAAACCACGCTGCTCCGCACTGTCAATCGAATGGTTCTGCCGACGAGCGGCGAGATTCTGCTCCACGGCAAGAGTGTTAGCACTTTTGACCTCATCAAACTGCGCCGTAACATGGGTTACGTGATTCAGGAGACAGGCCTTTTCCCGCACTTCACGGTCGAGCACAATGTTGGTCTCGTGTTGGAAGCGGAGGGGCGTTCCTGGCAGGATTGCATGCGCCGCAGCCATGAACTGCTTGAAGTCGTCGGGCTCAATCCCGCCAGCTTTGCAAGGCGCTTTCCGCACCAGCTTTCCGGAGGTCAACGCCAGCGTGTCGGCCTGGCCCGCGCTTTGGCCGCCGATCCCGAATTTCTTCTCATGGACGAGCCGCTCGGGGCGCTTGACCCGCTGACGCGTGCAGAGATGCAGGACATGCTCCGGGATCTGCTAAGCCGGCTGAAGAAGACAGTTCTGCTGGTGACGCACGATCTGGATGAGGCACTTTATCTTGCGCAGCGCATCATACTTCTGAGCGAAGGCAAGCTGCTCGTCTGCTCTCGAACCGAAAGAGTTCATTGCATCGCGCGAGCCGCTGATCGAAGCCTATGTGCGTGCCTTCCATCGCGGTTGGGACAACGCGGCATCGGAGATCAGGCATCCGGAGAGTGGCGTATGACCGCTGGCTTTCTTTCGCAACACGGCAGCGAAATTGCAACGCTGACCATCGAACACCTCTGGCTCACCGGAGCGGCCATGTTATTTGCCACTGCAATCGCCGTGCCTGCCGGCGTCTGGCTTGCCCGCTCGCCAAAATGGGCTAAGCCGGTGATCGGGCTGACCAATATTCTGCAGACCATTCCGTCCCTTGCGATGTTCGGCTTCCTTTTGCCGTTGCCCTGGCTGGGGGAACGCGCCGCGCGCATTGCCATTGTTGCACTCTGCGCCTATGCGCTGCTGCCAATCCTGCGCAATACCTACGCCGGAATCCGAGGCATCGACCGCTCCATCATCGAAGTTGCGTGCGCCATGGGACTCACCGATGCACAACGCTTTTTCAAGGTTGAACTGCCTCTCGCCGCGCCCTTCATTCTTGCGGGCCTTAGAACCGCGACTGTCACCTGCATCGGCATAGCGACGATTGCAGCGGCAGTGGGCGCAGGCGGACTTGGCGAACTCATCTTCCGTGGCGTTGCGTCGGTTGATAATCGCCTTGTTCTTGCCGGGGCCATTCCCGCAGCCCTGCTGGCGCTTGCGGCTGATGCTGCGCTCGGCCTGCTCGAACGCTGGTTCAAGGTTCCCGCTTCATGATGCGCATGCTCAATGTTTTCGTTGCGGTCATGGTGTGCGCTCTGCTCACATCGTGCTCTCCTCCGCGGCCCGACCATCCCGTCATCGGCGCGAAGAATTTTACCGAGCAAGTGATCCTCGGCGAACTTCTGGCGCAGGAGATCGAAGCCAAGTCCGATCTCAAAGTCGAACGGCGCTTCTATCTGGCAGGCAGCTACATTTGCCAGCAGGCGTTAGTTGCGGGACGAATCGACGCGTATGTTGAATACACTGGCACGGCGCTCACCGCAATCCTCAAGCAACCTGTCGACCGCGATCCTGAATCCGTTCTTCGCACCGTCCGCCAGCTCTATGCCTCACGATACGGCATCACGGTCGCCGAGCCGCTCGGTTTTGAAAACACCTTCGCCATGGTGATCCGCGGCGACGATGCGCGGCGATTGCATCTCGACGACGCTGAGCCAGGCCGCGCAGTACACGCCGAAGTGGCGTCTTGGCGTGGGTTACGAATTTGAACAGCGCCCGGACGGCTTGCCGGGGTTAAGCAAAGCTTATGGACTCAGCTTCGCAAGCGCTCCGCGCACGATGGAACTGGGGTTGCTCTATCGCGCGCTCATCAATCACCAGGTCGACATGATCGCTGCTAACTCGACGGACGGGCAAATCCAGGCACTGGGTCTGACCGTGCTCCAGGACGACAAGCACTATTTCCCTCCCTACCAGGCTGTTCCGCTGGTGCGCGACGACGCACTGAAGCGCTGGCCGCAGATTCAAAACGCCCTTACCGCCCTTGCCGGAAAAGTCACAGAGGAAGACGTGCGAGCCATGAACCAGGCCGTTGACGGCCAGCATCGCGATCCAGCCGAAGTGGTTCGCGAGTTCCGCATGCCAGAAAGGACTCTGAAAGGCTCGGTATCTGTTGCCTCCCCGGTTGCATGCACTGCGTGAGAATGGCGTCCGGATGCTGCTGCCATGAACACGAGTCAGACGATGATCGAGCAGAAACCTCTTATGATCTAGGGCAAAAATCCATCGCTTCCCCACTGCCTGTAAAGAATCAACTGCTCTTTGCTCCAGTAAGGGCCACCGGGAGGCATGGATTGGCTTGTCAGAGTGTGCTCGACAGCTTGAGCATTGCCGTGATCGTTTGAAGAATCCGACATATATGCGTAGTCGTCGAGCAGAACGTGATGCTTTTTCATGTGGTCAACATCAATCTGCCTAAACAGCGGTCGAATGTCCCTCTCGAAGGAAACCGACATTTTCTCTCTCCCTTTTTAATAATCGTTTCAGTCTGCAGAACTATGCTCCAGACGTCTGCCCGCGAGGCTGAGCATCTGGCGTGCGGAGACGATCCGATCACCTGCTGTGAGCTCGAAGGCCAATGCCCACGTTTGCATCAGTTGCCATTAAGCCAGAAATGGGGTGAAGAAGCCATTAGACGATGGTATCGACCGGCCCTTTGCATAAGTCGGTGTAACGGCAAAAGAGTGGGTAAATCGGAAATTCCTAAGTCTTTTGGTATGCCTGCTGCATCACAGGACCAAGCTGCAGTGTAGGTTGATCCTCCCGTATAGCGAAATCTTGAGTTGTAGGAGAACAGAATGGCTGGCGCAACTGAAATCTCATCTGACAATCTGGCGCCACTTACCCTCGACGAGCTGCAAAAGATCGATGCTTACTGGAATGCATGCAATTATTTAGCGGCAGGAATGATCTATCTCCGCGCGAATCCTCTGCTTCGCGAACCATTGAGGCCGGAGCACATCAAGAATCGACTTCTCGGTCATTGGGGGTCAGACCCGGGACAATCTTTGATCTGGATTCACCTGAACCGTCTCATCAAGAAATATGACCTGAACGTCATGTACATCGCGGGCCCAGGTCACGGTGCGCCGGCCACGCTGGCCAACTGCTACCTTGAAGGTTACTATTCTGAGATTTATCCCGACAAGAGTCGAGATGAAGCCGGTCTGCTCAAGTTCTTCCAGCAGTTTTCGTTCCCCGGCGGGATCGGCTCGCACTGCACGCCGGAAACGCCCGGCTCGATTCACGAAGGCGGCGAGCTGGGCTATTCCATCTCTCATGCGTACGGAGCCGCTTTCGACAATCCTGATCTCATCGTTGCCGTCGCGATAGGAGACGGCGAAGCTGAGACCGGTCCGCTCGCCACCTCATGGCATTCGAATAAGTTCCTGAATCCCATTCGCGATGGGGCTGTTTTGCCCGTGTTGCACCTTAACGGATACAAGATCTCGAATCCGACGATCCTCGCGCGCATTCCGCACGAAGAATTGGAGGCATTGCTGATCGGATACGGCCACAATCCTTATTTCATAGAGGGCGATGACCCGTCTGCGATGCATCAAAAAATGGCGTCGACCATGGAGCAATGCATCCTGGAAATCCGCTCGCTCCAGCATCACGCCCGCTCAACCGGCGTTGCCACGCGCCCCCGCTGGCCCATGGTCGTACTTCGCTCCCCCAAGGGGTGGACAGGACCGAAAGTGGTGGACGGCCACAAGGTGGAGGGTTCGTGGCGGGCGCACCAGGTTCCCGTGTCCGATCCAGCCACGAATGAGAAGGATCTGAAAATTGTCGAAGACTGGCTGCGCGGCTACAAGCCCGATGAATTATTCGATGTCAACGGAAGGCTCGTACCAGAACTGCAGGATCTTGCCCCTACCGGGTCGCGCCGTATCTCCGCCAATCCCCACGCAAACGGCGGACTGCTGCGGAAAGAGCTCGAGATGCCGGACTTTCGCGACTACGCCGTCAAAGTCAAAGCGCCGGGCGAAGCCTACGCGCTGCCCACTGACGTGCTCGGACACTTTCTTGCCGAGGTAATGCGCCGAAACATGAGTTCCTTCCGCGTGTTTGGACCGGACGAGACTGCGTCCAACAAGCTCACAGCGATCTACGCTGCCTCAAAGAAAACATGGTTGGCTGAATTCTTGCCGGACGACGCCGACGGCGGCGAACTCGATGTTGCCGGGCGAGTGATGGAAATGTTGAGCGAGCACACGCTCGAAGGCTGGTTTGAAGGCTACGTTTTGACTGGCCGCCACGGGTTCTACTCAAGTTATGAAGCCTTCATCCACGTCATTGATTCAATGTTTAACCAACACGCCAAATGGCTGGAGAAGGCGAAGAAAGAGATCGACTGGCGAGCGCCAGTGCCGTCGATCAACTTCCTCATTACATCTCTTGTGTGGCGGCAGGATCACAACGGCTTTACGCACCAGGATCCTGGATTTCTTGACGTGGTAACCAACAAGAGTCCCGATGTCGTGCGAATCTATTTACCGCCGGACGCAAACTGCTTGCTCAGTGTAACGGATCACTGCCTTCGGTCACGGGACTACGTCAACGTCATCGTCGCGGACAAGCAGGAGCATCTGCAGTACCTCACCATGGAAGATACAGTCACCCACTGCACCAAGGGCATCGGCATCTGGGACTTCGCGTCCAGCGACAACGGCGAAGATCCCGACGTCGTGATGGCTTGTGCGGGCGACATCCCGACGATGGAGTCCCTTGCGGCGGTTGCAATCTTGAAGGAGCACTTCCCCGATTTGAAGATACGATTCGTCAACGTTGTGGATCTCTTCCGCCTCATGCCGGAGACAGAACATCCGCATGGGCTCTCTGATCGCGATTTCGATTCACTCTTCACCACCGATAAGCCGGTCATCTTCAACTTCCATGGCTATGCCGCGCTCATTCACAAACTCAGCTACCGGCGCACGAATCACGAAAACATCCATGTGCGGGGGTACAAGGAAAAGGGGAGCATCAACACTCCGCTCGAACTTGCGATTCTCAATCAGATCGACCGCTTCGACTTGGCGATTGACGTTATCGATCGTGTCCCGCGCCTGCGCTCCGTTGGCGCTCACGTTAAAGAATGGCTGAAGGGTCAGATCATCGAGAGCATCGCCTACGCTCACACCGAAGGCATTGACAAAGAAGAAATTCGAAACTGGAAATGGCCGGGATAGGCATGGAAAAAGAGTTGGCGAGAAACGACGGCCCCATCCTGGCGCTCGACAGTATCTCATTTCCACTGAAAGGACTGCAGCGCACAAAAATCTGAAACAGAGGAGAAGAGCTAGTCACAAAGAAGCCAAGGACTTTCGCTAGCGAGCGCAGAAATTCAAAGAAAGCTAGAGTTTCGCGCGTTCGCTGCGGACTTATGTCGCCCACAGCTGAAGAGATTAAGAATACTCGTCCGATCGCGGCGCGCGAACTCGGTGTCTCCGGGCAAGTGATGGAATCGTTGAGCGAGCACACGCTCGAAGGCTGGTTTGAAAGTTGCGTTCTGACTGACCGCCGCAGATTCGACGGGGAGCCTTGCGGCTATTTTCACCAACTCGGCGAAACTTCCCGCTTTCATCTTTTGCATCACCTGGCCTCGATGTGCCTTCACTGTAATCTCACTGATGCCGAGCTTCTCACCGACATGCTTATTCAATAGCCCGGCGACCACCAACGCCATGACCTGTCGTTCCCGCCGTGTAAGCGACGCGTAACAGTTCCAGAGCGCCCGCATCTGCGCCTGATGACCGAGAGCTGCGCGACTGCGCTCGAGGGCTTGCCGGATGGCGCCCAGCACCATTGCATCATCGAATGGTTTTGTGAGGAATTCTAAAGCGCCGGCCTTCATGGCTTGGACGGCCAAGCGCACGTCGATGAGGCCCGTGATAAAGATGACCGGCGTGTCGGGCCGTTCGATGGCGACGAGCTTCTGCAGATCGAGACCATTGAGGCCTGGAAGAGAAACGTCAAGTACGAGACAGCTTGGAACAAAGGCTCGTGGGCGGGCGAGGAACCCCTGTGCGGAAGCGAAAGTCTCCGGCTGCCAGCCCTGGCAACGAACTAACACTTCCAGCGACTCGCGCACGGAAGGGTCGCTTTGGACAACAAACACAATCGGTGCGCCGTATGACCGGGGCCGCGACTCCAATTCGTGGCCAAATATGTGCGCTAGATCGATGGGAGTTTTCCCGTGAATCATCGTTATTGCAGCTGTTCTCATATTCCGCTCCGTGATTTTCTCTCGTTGATGGTCTGGCAAAGAACTCTACCAAGTCACTGATGGCGCACTCGGCGAAGGGTTGCTTTATGTTTGCGCGTCCTCCAACAGCTTCATCGCGGTGCGACTGGTCGACCCGATCTTGACTCCAGACTCACTTCCCGAAGCTCAACGACTGGAGGAAGGTGGTGGATGCGCGACACAAAGGGGATTCATGGCTACATCTCCTTTGGATACTTACACGTGGATAGTTACAGGCTGGCTTATGCTCGGCGTAAAACGGCGAGATAAGACGCAAGTGCAATACAGCCTGTCACGACCGGGTGGCCCATTTGAGTCGCTGCCAGGTTCCCGTCATAATCGGGCACCCTACCCGCCTAGGGAACGCCTCTCTGGTCAAAATTGGTCACATCCGTAAAATTTCCCAGGGCAGGGGATTCCTAATCGACGACGCGACTGAGCCGCTGACAGCACACAGTAGCAGTAGCTGCTCCACATAGTCTTCACATCCTTGGGCCTGCATCGAGGTGGGTCGGCCCGCTGGAAATGTCCCGGGCGGGCCGACGGCGTTCCAGGTGGATTATCTGCAACTCTGCAGTTACTGGTTGGTTACGCTGATGGCGGTACAGGCCGCCAACAGAGGTGGCTTAGGGTTCGCCATTGATGAGCTTGGATCCGCAGGTAAAGACTAAAACACGATCGGTCCCCAGTCCACCATAAAATCCCTAGCTCGGGATGTACGAGCAACGCTGAATGTGAAGCGCCTTGCATGTCCTCGATGCTACTCCGGAGAGTTTCCGTGGAGATGCAGACCTTCCGTTACCCTGCAGATATAGGCTTTTCGTTTGACCCGTGCCACCATAGCGCGGTGCCCGCAAGCGCTGCTGCGATCTCTTCGACGATGGCATGAGCAGCATGGCAATTAGCCCAATCGGCGCGATTGTAGCCTGCAAGGTCCTTGAAACAGGGTCCGTTACGCCAGCTGCACAGGCAATGCGCGAGCGCCTGCTCGCAGCGGGATTCGCAGCCGGCGATTTGATCAAGTGTTGCACTATTTCTGGTGCAAAATGGGTCATTTTTGTCGCACACTTTCTCGGGCGGCCGGCCGCGCAACGGCTCAATTCCAGACATCATCGATTTGCATTTCAGCTTGGGCCGGTGCGCAACGCCATGTCCAGGCCCGCTTATTGGCCGCATGAACGTTGCAATATCGGTGAGAGGTCGATTCAAGGCCTCAAGAAAGAAAACAGATTTACCGAGTCAAAGGTTTGGACTTTGAGTCGACGGATACCGTCAGATTCCGTACAATGGAATCGGAACTCCCACGCGAAGCCGTGGGAACGGGAGACCTCACACCAGTTTGACACATTTGCTGCTGACCCTCATCTCACCCTCGCCGGTGAAGCGGTCAATTTGTTAGTTGTACCATTTGTGGTGTCATGTGATGTTTCACGTTTCCGTTTGATGATACAAATTGTTTAGGGGCTGTCCTAGATAACCGCTGAAAAAGGCGGTGTACTAGGATGGTCAACATGCGCAAGAGTCGGCTGGATAGCGAGCATCAGAAGCGCCTGATGGAGCACTTCGTTGCAGGCACTACAGCTCGTACCGCGGCATCGCTCACAGGAGTGAACAAGAATACAGCCTGCTATTACTTTCAACGTTTGCGCAAGATCATTTATCAGGCCACCGAGGATACTTCTCCACTGGCTGGTGAGATCGAAGTGGATGAGAGTTATTTTGGTGGCATTCGCAAGGGCAAGCGAGGCCGTGGCGCAGCGGGCAAAGTGCCGGTTTTTGGCCTGTTAAAGCGTGGCGGCAAGGTTTACACGAAGGTGATTCCAGACACGAAAGGCGCAACACTCAAGGCCATCATGGAGGACAGAATCGTGCCCGATAGTATTGTTTATTCGGACACCTATCGCTCTTACAATGTGCTCGATGTTTCAGCCTTCAAGCACTACCGCATCAACCACTCAAAGCTGTTCGCAGATCGTAAGAATCACATCAATGGAATCGAGAATTTCTGGAACCAGGCGAAGCGACATATGCGCCGATTTAACGGGGTATCCAAGGCCACTTTTCCGCTCTTTTTGAAGGAGTGCGAGTGGCGTTTCAACAACCCAAACCCCAAAATGCAATTATCCCTGTTGAATCAATGGGTTAAATCCTACATGCGATAGTTATCTAGGACAGCCCCATTGTTTATTGTAAATAGGATGCGGGAGTAGTTCAGTGGCAGAACGTCAGCTTCCCAAGCTGAATGTCGCCGGTTCGATCCCGGTCTCCCGCTCCATAAAATCAACAAGTTACCAGCAATAGTTAAAGTAGAGAAAACCTCAAAACCCCGCTGATACAATTGACCAACAGTGGAACCGCACGGAGTGTCCATTATGAAGTTCAAAAGGCAGCGATATCAAAAGGGCAGTGTACGCAAAGTTACTCGTTCTCAAGGGTTTGCCTGGGAGTTCAGATTTTATTATACCGACGAGGACGGGAACAGAAGAGAGAAGGTCCAGACTCTCGACTCGTCGGAATACGCGACGGAGTTCGATGTTCGCAAGGCGATGGAGAGTCAGATGTCGGCACTCAACGCCGGCACGCTCCGAGCCCAGATGGATTTGACATTCGGGAACCTGGTCACCAAATACCTGAATGAGGAATTGCCCAAACTAAAACTCTCTACGCAGGGCACCAATGCGAGCATGGCCAAACTGCACATCCTTCCACAGTGGGAGGACCGCCGGATCGCCGACGTCGATGCCTATGCCGTTGACGAGTGGCTGACAGCCCTCACGTTTGGACAGGCCTCGAAGGTGAGAGCGCGGAACATGATGAAGCGCCTCTTCGACCTGGCAATGCTGTGGAAGTGGATTCCCCTCGGGCGCAATCCGATGGACCTTGTCAAAGTGAAGAAGGGTTCAAAGCGTCAGAAACGAATCGTGATTATCAGCCCGGAGCAATTCCGGGCGATCGTCCAGGCACTTCCCGAACCATACAATCTGATGGTGCTGGTATGTGGCTGCCTTGGCCTCCGGGTGAGCGAGGCTCTGGCGCTGAGGTGGGCAGATATCAACTGGGAAGCTGCGACGCTTGGGATCGCGCAGGTCTACACACACAGCCAACTGCAAGACAGCCCGAAGACGGACGCATCGGAATCCGAGTTGCCGATCTTCCCGGCCTTACTTGCAGCGTTGCGGGAACGGCAGGAACAGCAGGCACGACAGAAGAAAAAGGACTCTTATGTGTTCGCCAGCCCACGTACGGGTAGGCCCTATAGCGCCGACACCATCCGTACCCGCTACCTCGGGCCGGCAGCCCTAAAGGTGGGAATCAAAGGGTTCGGCTGGCACTCAATCAGGCACAGTTACAAGTCGTGGATGGCCGCGGCAAAGATCAACCCGGCGCACATGAGAGATCTTATGAGGCACAGCGACATTGCCACAACAATGGACGTGTATGGCCACACCCTTACGCCGGAACTCCGGAAGAGCAATAGCCTCGTAGCGCGCCAGTTGTTCTGATCGGCTTGCCAGGGGAGAATTACCCGAGAGCCTGTTGCCCAAGAAGTGAAGCATTATGCTCATTGAAAAGGCGATGGGGGATGTCCCCATCGCCCTGGTTGTGCCGGCGCTGATTCAGGCAGCGTACTGCCTCATCCAAGCTTCAAGGTCCGGCCTGTAGAAGCGCCAAAGCGAGCCCAGCCGCTTATGCGGGATGTGAAGGATCTTTGCCCGACGCTTGATGGTCGTAGGGCAGCATTTCAAGAATGTTGCCGCATCCTCCAAGGTCATGACATTTGATTCATTCGGATTGTCGTTTGCCGGGGTTGTGGTTGAACCGCTCGAAACGCAGCGGCGACGGGTTGAGTGTTCTGTTTCCAATTGCAACCTCTTTATTGCGAGATTGCCGGAAGACCCTGACTGCTCGAGTGCAGTGCAGCCGCCCAGACCGGCGGTCCAGGTCGGCGCTCTCCACAGCGGGTCGATGACATGGTAAACAAACCAAGCCGGCGCACAATGTGACAACAGTCGCACAAGTGCGCAACCGGTCCGATACTGTGAAGCCCTTAATCCGGAACAGATCTGGCACGCCCATGAAAACGTCTTTGCCTAGCGAGAGCAACTCGGTCAACCAGGGAACCCGCGGCCAGTCCCTCGGAGCTGGGAATGCCTAAGGGACATTTCCTCGACGGTGAGGGATCTGCGACCAGCAAACGCCGAGGAGGCGCACGGGAATTGACCGCCGTCGTCTTGTAGGCGCCGGCAAGGAGACAGAGGCTGCGGAAACCTCGCTGTGTGATCTCGCGATGTTCACCTGTCAATGCCAGAAATGACTCGTCGGCCTTCATATTTCTCTTATCACATCGACCTGTGACAGCGATCACTGGAAATGATCCCTTACTCGGGTGTAGACTCGATTCGCCGGAGGTTGTACCCGGCACAATTAGGCTGTCCCCACCATCTGCCAGGGGACACAAAACGAGCGCCCTCACTCACCGCCGAGGGCAACAGGTAAGAGTTGGGATGTAGGCCAATGGGCCGAAACCTCAACCGCCGGTCTCTCAAGCCGGTCACTAACTAAAAGCTTGTTCCGGATTTGATCCCCATGGGGTCCGAGAACTGGAACGACGGGATTTTATCCCGTGAACCACCAGGTAAGAGGGATTCCGCCCACGAATGAGTTGGGGGAGTCCACGCCGTCACTTTGCGGTCGCATCAGTGATCCCAAAATCAAAGCAACATCATTCCAATCCAAGGAAGAAAGATGCGTAAGAACCAAGGGAACAGTGCACCTTTTGAGATCGGCGACCTGGCGACAAGAATTGAGCGGTGGCCCCACGCCCTGACTGCACCTGAGCTTGCAGACCTGCTGGGCTTGGGCAAAAGGACGATTTACGACCTCGCAAAGCGGGGCGAGATTCCACACTACAGAGTGGCGAGCTCGATCCGCCTCGACCCTACAACAACTGCTGCGTGGCTGCGCAATCGGGAAGTGGCCTTTCCGGAACGGAAGGGCGCATGAGCGAACTACGCGAGGCAGTCAACATAGTTGCCGAGTTGAGGGGCAAGAGCGCCGTCCTGATCGAGCTGCAGGTACAGCGGATTATTGCTCAATCCGAGAGCGAAGCGTTGCAAGAGCACGTGGCCAAGCTTGACCAGCTGATAGCCGAACTGGAAGCTGCGTGAAAGGCTCAGCCATCAACCGGTGCGATAGCACCTTCAACGGCCGGGAGGGATGCACTCAGGTCTCTCCCGGCTGCGACAGCTGCTACGGGCATGCCTTTGGCAGGAACCAAGCCCTGATGTAGTTTCAAGATGCTGGTCCAGCACACCCTGGACTCGGTAGCCGGATGGAAGTGTGGGTCGATGCTTTCCGGTAGACCGTGACGGTATTGGTCGGCAACCGCCTGCTCGCCACCCCGACGATACATCGAGGTATGGTCTCCGGAGCCATCCGGGCATCAAAGCAGACCGCCCCACTCCACGGCTCCAGCCCACTGATCAGATGAGTTGGCAGTCGGCGCGGATGGCCTTAGGGCGCATCCGCGGTGCTGAATATGACAGCACGAACACGGCACGCCCGGCGACTTCGACAAATCGCCGCCCAGCTCCACGGTAAGGGGTTGGTAATGACAGGGTAAACGGGGGCAGCACCCTCGACCGTACAAATAGCCCGTCGTACAAGGGCAGCGGATAGCCTGGAGCATTGACGCCCTACTGTTTGGGGAACTGGTTTCCTTTCATGCTACGTGTCACCTGAGGATCAGTGAGGACTGAGAGCGGCTACTCACTGATAGAAGTAACTCAACGTGCTCTGCTCTAAGGGGAGTCGTGTATCCGATGACAACCGCCGCGATCAAACTCGTGCCTGGTGACTCCTGTCACGATCATCGCGGTATCGCTGCCGCTACACTTCGGGTCAAACCCTAGCCGTTAGCCAGAGCGGAGATCTGGCACAAGAGGAAAGATGCCAACGAAGAAGCCCGTCAATGGAGCAACCAAAACGATGCAGGCCATCGTCACACCTACAAATGCCGAACGCAAGGTGAAGGTCAAAATCACGCCAGGCGCCCAACGCCCGCGCAAGGTGAAGGTCAAAATCACGCCAGGCGCCCAACGCCCGCGCAAGGTGAAGGTCAAAATCACGCCAGGCACCCAGCGCCCTCGCAGGGTGAACGTGCAAATCACGCCAGGCACCCAACGGCCGCGCAAGGTGAAGGTGAAAATCACGCCGGAAACCCAACGCCCTCGCACGGTCCAGATCAAGAGACTTCCTGATACAAAAGCACCGCGAAAGCCGAGCGCGAAGGCAAAAGCTATCCATGCCTCACCAAGCGGGCTGCCGATCGACGAGTACAAGAATTTCGTGTATTGGCTTGAAGGATTCAGTAACGAGCCCGGACCCCTGGGTCTCACAGCGGACGCTGCCCTATCCTCTATCGGCGCCTTTACCATGTTGCTGAGTGGTGCAATGAATAAAGACGGTGCCTCTGGTCTCATGGCAGATGGGAGCAGGCAGCTGAAGGGCTAAGCCGGACGGGAGAGGATTCTAGAGTATGAATCGAGATTCGGCTGGTGCCGTGCGGCTGGAGCGCCAGAGGGGGTGGCCTTGCGCCGTCCAGGGCCCGAGCCGCCGTATCCAGAGGGCGAGTCGCCGATTAACACAACTGTAACAATTAGGCCGATACTAGCCAGATGTATGGAGGCGGTGTAGGAGTTTCTAAGAACAGGACACGACTGCGCCACCGAATACTGATCATACTCATTTCTCGGAATTGGACAGTTGCCGGCAAGTATCGTCTCGGAGCTTTGAAAGATCGAGGGCATCAGTCAGTATTCAGTATGGCCGCCCATGAACCTCGAAGTACAGGCGGACTGGGCGGAAGAGCACGGCAGTGAATAAGGAACCGGTCCGGCGTGGCAGCCTCCCCGGTATCCCGAGTGGACTCCCGAGAGGGACGAACCTCAAATTGGTAGAAATCGGCGAGGAATCGCCGCGGTGGGTTAGGGGTTGATTCGGCCGGAGTGAACCGGACGGACTGGGCGGGAGAGAAAACCCGCAGCGTAATCGACGGCGTACCAGTTGCAAACCCCACTCGACATCGTAGACCAGCGTCCGGGCCACCATGGATGCCAAACAATCGGGTGAACAGCAATCAGGCTCCTCGGCAGGGGTACAGCATTAGACGATGCGAGAAATGCCGCCATGGCTCCAGACCTCATGTCCATGGGGGTTTCCGGAAGGAAACCACCACCCTCAACGAAGCAGTGAACGTCGAATCCTATCGCTGGAATTGTGATAAGGAAGGGTTAGCTGAGGCATTCTCACATTCACCACCCTCATATCCAAGTACCAGATATATCCACACATACAGTGAAAACTCAGTGCTTGAGTTGATGTCCGTAGCGCGGTGTTGGACTGGAGAACGCAGGACACTCTCCCCGCCGAACAACATCGGCCGCCCATGGTAACCGTGCTCGATGGCCGAGCCTCCGGCGAGCCGAGCACGGCCCGCGTTGAATCCCTGCCAACAACGGTTGGGCAACCCGGTGAGCCTTTGAATCCCACCGCCCGCATTGGATAATCTGACCATGAAGACAGTCACTCTCTTCACCGATGGCGCTTGCATCGGCAATCCCGGACCTGGCGGTTGGGGCTTTATCCTGCGATACGCCCAGCAGTCCATTGAGCGTGCTGGTGGCGCCCCGGACACGACCAACAACCGGATGGAGATTCAGGCGGCCATCGAGGGCCTCAGTGCCCTCCAGGAGCCCTGCGAAGTGCTGCTCTTCTCTGATAGCCGATACTTGCTGGAAGGCATTTCATCTTGGCGTCACAAGTGGCGTGTGAACGGATGGACTCGCCGGCGAAAGACGAAGACCTATCCTCTTGCAAACTCGGATCTTTGGAAGGAACTTGACCAACTCGCCGAGAAGCATGTCGTAAAAGGGCAGTGGATCAAAGGGCACTCAGGGGACCCTGACAACGAGCGGTGCGACCAACTCGCTGCAGCTCAGGCCAGACCGGACGCAAAAGCCAAGTAAGACTGGACTCGACTCGTCTATGAGCGCTTGATACCGCGCACTAACATCGGAGACCACAAACATGAAGTACGTAAGTATCACCATCGCCGGATTCTGTAACGTCAACGATGGCCCTGGTGGTTGGGCCTGCATCTTGAGGCATGGAGAGAGTGTCTCAGAGCGCGTGGGAGGGTCTCCGTGTTCGACAAAGCGGGCTATGGAACTCCAGGCCGTAATTGAGGCCATTCAGGCGCTCCGGGAACCGTGCCATGTTTTCCTGAACAGCGACAATGAATGTCTGCTCAACGGTATCCCCTTCCGGCCAGACGAGTGGAGACTCGCCGAGTTTGCGCAGATTTGGAAGCGTTTGCCCGACCGCCTCCCCGATCGCGACCTGTGGCAGAAACTGGATCTGATCGGCAGCAAGCATCGGATCCAGCGCGTGTACATCACTGGAACCCATTTCCATCCGGATAAGGCGCGATGCGACAAGTTGGCAGAAGCACACGCCGCACAATTCCTCGGCGTCTCTAGCTTGGCTGCATTGTTGGATTAGATCGATGCCCACGCTACAAGAGCGTGCGCAGCGCGCTGAACGTGGACGGAGCCTTTGATAGTCGCGCGCTCTGTAGCAAGATCGAGAGTAGTAAGACGGCGTTTCCCGATGCAGTTCGCGGTACGTGACCCGCATGGCAGACAGGACGCCAGCAGTAAACGATGAGCAGGGAATAGCGTCTCGATAATCCTGAACATCGGCAGCAAGGGTTGGCATCAGCCTGTTCGCCCTGAGCCTGGAGTGAGGCTCATATTGGCCCGGCACCATCTGGACCAAGTAAAACAGCACCGAGACGCCCCGCGGCACCAGCGCGCCGAACAGACGGACTGGTTGTCGGCTTCTACGAGCGTGATTGTCTAATACAACCACGAAGCGTAGATGGCGCTGATTAGACAGCGCGCCAAGTCAAGCAGTGTGTGAGTAGCGCGAGCTATAACGAAGGCACACATGAGGCCGCTCGGTAAGCGGCCTGGTTGAAGGGGTAAGGCGGGCAGCACCCGCGCCCGAAGCGCCACCAGAGAATACGGTGGTTGCAGCCTGAATCGACGGCAACCGGATAGTCCTCGGAGATTGACGACCAACTGGCGGAGCAGAGAATGCTCCTCTAACTAACTCAGGGAAACCAGCAAGGAATAGAACAAAGCAGACCTCCTTACTGATTGCATTCACCCAAAGATGCTCTGCTCTGTACCCTTCGTGTGTCTACTCGACAGGAGTCGAGCAACACAACAATCCAACCTACATTCAAACATCGTCATGATGATACAGAGGCCCTCACGCGAGGGCCTTTTTGCTGTGTTCCGAGCAGGTTTCCAGATTCATGCGGAGATTTGGATTCCGATTTCCTGTTGCGCGCCAGAGAATTGCAAGCCCCCTCTGAGAGGTCGATCAACATGAAAGGCATATTCGTACTCGGTCAGCGGCTTCAGCGCCTCTGGACGGGCGGAGCGTGCTTCGCGCGAGGCTGAAAATGCTTCGGCGATGAAGAGCACCAGGTGGCTAGTAGCACTTGGTAGGATGGCCCATTGGGTTTGAGCCCACCGGGGCCTAATTCACTTGTTGCCATTCAAGGAGAATGAAATGACCACGAAGAAACAGCTCACACCTGAACAGCGTCGCCATGTTGAACGAATCGTCAACGGAGCATTCAGCTCCATCGCCATTCATCCATCGGCGACGACCTTGCCAAGGGCATTCACAAGGTGGCGGATGCAACGCAGCGCACACCGATGAGACGGCCCGCGTGGCTGGCACTGCGCAGGTGTGTGCGATCCCAGCAGCCAAGCAGGCAGTGGACTGGGTTCACCGGCCTCTTCGCCAAGAAGACGGCCGCAACACCTGCCTCCCTCTAAGACTACTCACAGCTCAACCATGGCATAGGAACTGACTGGCAACAGGAAGCTCATGCGCTATGGTTCTGCACACAAAATCGAGCACAACTCAATTCGTACCCAACCGACCCCGTGGAGGGGGAAGGAGATTTCCATGTCTATCGACATGAATTTGTTGAGCGTCAATGCAGACGCTCTGAGCACTAACCAGAACAATGAGCTACCGGGATGGAATGTTCCCAGTCGCATGGCGTTCCATATCGTCTTCGATGGTCGCCTGGACATCAATGGTAAGTTGACCCCGGTCATCCGCCGACCGTATCGGGACACGTCCAGGCCGTATAACCAGCGTCGCGACTTTATGGCGCATGAGACCCGCCAGATCCTCGACGATCGCATGCCCGTTGGTGTCGAGTACGGCATCGTTACCTTTGAGGGTGGAAGCAAGGCCGCTCGCGAAGAGACGCGCAAAGTGGTCGAGCATCTCTCTCGCGGTTGGACCGACGATGGCAAGCGCTTTCGGTGCGTTTACGGTCACGCGGCGGACACAGGATTCATGCTCTTCGTTGATGCGAAGAGCAGTATCCACGGCCCGGACGATCTGGGGATTTATATCTCCAGCGATCCTAAGGCGGCCAAGCGCGTGCGCCGATTCTTCTCGGCGCATTCGTTGATGTTGAAGGGTCGCGTCATTGACCGGGCCGCGTCACCACTCGGAATGCAGTATGCAGTCCAGGTGGAAGATGGGAGACTCTTGAGCGTTCTTGATTTTGATATGAACCAACTCGATGAGCGGCAGCGTGCGCTCAAGGAAGGCTCCTGCATCTGCCGCATTCCCGGCTTTGATGGGACCACAGCTACCTTTGGCGGGCCGTGGGGACAAGGCAAGGGCATCGCACACAACAATTCCCAAGTCTGGATGTACGACCTCGTCGTCTTCGACTCGAAGAAGGAAGTCGTCTTCACCGGCAAGGATCACAGCGTATACTTCGGCACGCTTTCGCATACAGGATTGCATCCGTTCAAAATGGATTTGCAAACCATGACCAACAGCGGCCTGTATGAGGAGCATCTGGCCGTCAAGGCGGGGCTGAATCGCATGGACGAGTTGGCCGAGTTGTACTCGGGCGACGATGAGGACGCCATCATTTCTGACTTCGCAGCAACAGTGAAGGCAGTCGATGTCGCGGCCGATCCCGACAAGCCAGTTTGGCCGCTGATCCGCGCGATTCGCCTGGGCCATGAGAGCAAAACGATGCCGGCCCTGATGCGCAGGATGTTCAACCATGCGACGGAGGAGTCAGTCGATATCGTGCGCGGACGCATTCTGTTGCCGAATGGATTCAGAGGCTACGCATTTCCCAACCCGTTGCTAGATGGCCCTGATGGCCTGCCTGATTTGTCCAAGGACACGATCAGCGGCATACGGGAAGGCCTGCCAAGCGTATGCGCTCCTGATGCGCCTCAAGGCTCCATTGGCGTGGGGCGTTCTCCGAACACCAACTCCGCCGAAATCGTCGAAGTGTACAACTTCCATTACCCTGAACTGATGCACTTCAAGGGGCAAGGACGTGTGTTCTTCGGCGCCGACGCTGGCAGCATTCTCGGCAAACTGAACGGCGGAGATATGGACGACATGCTCTTCGTTTTCTGGGGTGCTGAGTATCTGGAGAAGTTTCGCCAGATGCAGTACCCTGTTCAGCCGCGGATCAAGGATCAGATGGTCAAGGCCAAGTCTGGACAGGCCAAACTCAACGAGGCTCGCTGGAAGGGCATAGGCGACCGGTGGACGCCATGCGTCTTCTTCGAGCAGTTAAAGGAGTTCGAGCATGGCTCCGAAAGCCTGGGCCGAATCATCAACCTGATCTGGATCGACACGCTGTTGTCAGGCGAGCACAGACCTGCGATTCGCGCTTGCCTGGAAGCCAAGCGGTACGCGTTGCCGGCAAACTTCAATCCACCCAGTTTGGAGAGTCTGAGCGGCTATCTCGGTGACAACGTGCTCGCCGCAGTTGGCGAGTACGAGCGCACCGAGGCAGGATTTGTGAAGGTGGCTACGGCCTTCACTGAGCTCAAGGCGGATTTTGTTACCGCCAAGGCTGCATCCAATTCCGATCGTATGATCGACTGGCTACAGATGAAGAAGGGCGATAAGGCAACGTACCTCGATCTTGTCGCCAATGCAATGGAGGCTCTCAAGACTCCAATTTTCCCACTGTGCTTTGCTTCCAGAATCCCGAAGGATCGTCAGGAAGCCGGCGACTACATCCTGGTAGAAACCAAACTATGTCGCGCATTGGCCACCCTCCGGCTGCGGCGCGATCAACTGATCGAAGACAATCGGCAACTGGAGCACCTCATCAAGCGTCCGCTGGCAACGGCGCTGCTTGATCGGTATCCAGTCGATGATGCGATTCTGCGCATCATCGCCGAGCTGACCTACTGGTGGCGTGAGCAGTTCGACAGCGCGAGGAGACAATTCGGTGGAGCAATCCCACCGGAAACTTTCCAGCGTGCCGCTTACGGCTACTCCTCATTGATGGAAGTGGAGTTGCCGGATGGCAAAATCAAGCTGGAGGAGATCCATCAGCCAGGTTTGATCGACCTCTACACAAATCAGTTCTCCGTTTCGGGAACGGTCTTCAGCGTGAGCGGAAGTCCGTGGTCCGTGGAAACCCGGCGAAAGATCGGGATTCACCTCGCAAACACTCGCTATACCGATGATCGTGAGCCCCGTCTCGACGACGAAGGCTTCACGATGTCGGTCAGCGATGGAATTCTCATCAACGAAATACTCCACGACATTCTCGATGCCGAGGAGGAAATGGGTCTGACTGGCCAGGTCGAATTCATCGACCTGAACGGTTATGCCCGCAAGAAGCTTGCCAGCGGCGACAAGATGCTGGTTAAGGCGGAAGGTGGCCACATTTTCCACCTGAGCAACGGCCGCGAGTTATCGCAGCGGCCCAACCCAACCATCCCCGATGGATCGTACATGATGTCCGATAGGGGCATCATCCGTGTCGCGGATGCCGTACCGGAGCTGAAATCGAACTTCAAGTCGCAGCACGTTGCCGCCCTGGCTGCCTGCGGCTTTGAGTTCGACGAGGACCCGGCAATCTAGCATTTCCTTCCTTCACAACACAGCCGGTTCGGCCCCGTGCAACAAGGCCGAAAGGTGCGGAGAACATCCCCGCCTTGACGGGTCACGCCCGTCCTGATGACCGGGTTCGCCCGGGAATCGGCTGTCAGTGTGTCCAAGCGGGACTCCATGCCTGATCGAGGTTCAAACCCCGAGGTCATAGATGGCCGAGAGGACAATCAAACTGACGCTTTCCATCTGCCGCCGGCATCAAGGCTGCGATCAGCCGATATGTCCCGAAGGCTTCGCCTTCGGTGAGAAGCGTGTCAGTGAGGTCGGTCTGGGCAGCAGCGTGTCGATGGCGATGTGAGCTGTCGGCATCGACACATGAACTTCAGCACATTGCAGAGCTTCTGAGAGCGGGCTGTTGAACTGTTCGGACGCTACCTATTGGGCCGACTCGATTAAGGTGTGCCAAATAGGTTGTGGTGTATGCCGGCATCTCGCCTGCGCGTGCGAGGTGTTTTTGGTTTGGCAGGACGGAAAGCCCAGGTCTGTCTGGAGGGTATGGCTCGCACTGCTTTCCAACAATCGTCTGCATCTCGAATTTCAGACGCAGATACCACGAGACGCCTTCGCAGACTCTGCGACGAATCCCAAACATTTGAACGGATCTCCCAGAGGAGGGGAGAGTCATGCTTGAATTCCTTGGCTACATCCTTGCTCGCGTCATTGCCGGTGTCGTTACCGCGCTGATTCTCTCCGTCATTCTCGACAAGCAGCGCACAGCTGGCGTCGTTCTCGCAACTTGCTAGCGAGCGTTTTGTCTCGCCTTGCCACGAATTACATGGGCAAGGTCTTCCATTCAAAGCAACGAGTCTCGTTCAAGGAGAAAACCATGCCTTCCGGCGATGTTTACATCATCAATCCACCGAAGGATCCGTCGTGGATCTCGGTGGCTTCTCAATGGGCTTCCACCTGGCTGTGGGAGCACAGCGATCTGATTCCGCTCCTGCTCTCTGAAGTCCTGCTTGCTGCCGTGATTGTCGCGATCTTCCATTGGTGGGAACGTCGAAAACGGTAGAAGACTCTGAAGGTTTCAATCTGATTGTTGCAGCGCCGTCGCGTCCAGGGCATTCATTCTCTCGTCAGGAGGAAGATTGAACCCAAGCTGGTGATTCTCTTGCCGCCGCACGATTGTCGCCATTTGAAGCCTCACGTCCATCCTGCGGCAAACCCTTCACAAATCAACCAAGCAAATCAGGCTTTGAGGAGAGCCTCGCCCATGTTCGCACATGCACAAGAGAAGTATTCGCGAAGTGTCCATTTGCGTTTCGTCGCAGCCCAGGACTTCATGATTCGCCGTTGTATGCCGCGGACGCCCCAAGTCGACCGGGTATGCCGACGATATGCTCGCATACTCAACCGGATTAGTCGGCCGGAAGTAGCACTGCCGGCTCAACCGCAAACCCTCTCGATGGTGATCGAGCCATTCTTTTCCTTCGCACTCCACTGCGATGGACGCCGGGCAGGTTTGTCTCCTTGACTGCCCGGCGAGACTTTCGATCAACGCGGATAGAAAAGGAGATATTCAAGCGAAGAATCTCAACAATTCCTGGCAGCTTCAGGCGCTTCCGCCCGTGGCAAAAACTAGTCGAAATCTTGCTCAAATTGACTCTCGCATCGAGGTTGGTGTTTTTGTATGCGAGGGGTCGGGACATCCCTAGAGTTCCGAATTAGTCTTGATACTTTCGACACACTTTTGCTGTTTTGGGCGGTGATTTTACCCCCATAGTATAGGAAAACATGCTCCAAGTGGTGAATTCACGATTTTGTTCATCGCTTGTTTGAGCGGTTTCGGCGCCCCCAAAAGCAGCGAACTCCAGCTAATCGCACTCGATGATTTTACCCTGGCTTCAAGAAGAGGATACGTATGAGCGAGACGACATTTGACGAGCCCGCGAGCACAACTCACCCTTGCGGCAAAGCCTGGGGAAGGCTTCGCTCGCTGGGTGCTCGCAGCATCAGCACATTCAACACCTGGCGCAAGCGCATGGATCAAAATTCCCTGGAGCGAGCACTGGCTCAGATCATCGAGACAGCCAATGGCCACCGGGCCAAAGGATTGCCGAAGGGATCGCCGGCATACTTCGTGCTGCGCGATAAGGCAGATGCGAAGATTCAGGCCTTCGCTAGGAAGTGGGACGTGGACATCGCAACCATCGAGGCCCAGGCGCCAGCCTTGGCCGATCTGCATAGCCTGTGCGTCCCGGACAAACAGGTACCGGCCGGCCTAAAGCTGCTGGCTGCCCTGCTCGGCACAATCCTTTCCCTGGTGCTGCTTGGAGCAGCATCCGGTCTGGTTCACGCCGGCCACGATTGGGTGATGCGCTTCGTCGTCCGATAGTGGCGGCTATCCATCCTTCAATCCAACTGGAGAAAGCCAATGGCGCCATGGCTGCTGTGGTTCCTGCCTTCGTTTGAAGCAGGATTCTGGTCTGCCCTCCTTGCCGGCAAACTCCGCGATCGAGGAAAGACCCGCGAGCTGCTTGTCTACGGAAGACCTGCGCGGACGTGTCTGCCGCTCATCGATGAGCGGCTTCGCAAGGCTGCGGGAACACCGACAAAGTCGCAGGCATTCGTGGCCCGGCGGATTGCCGCCGGCCTGCGCTGGC
>CAVZYE010000003.1:0-292353 GCA_963779385.1 uncultured Acidobacteriaceae bacterium
AACTCCGAGCGCAAAATTTCTTTGCCATTCACGGTGGCCATCACGTCGGGAGCGGGGGAGCGGTGGCAGCCGGCGATCGCGGGCAAAAGAACCATACCAGCAAGGACAAAAAAGGCGAAGCCGAAACGCGCCTTAAGAAAGGATTCGAATTGCAACGTAATGTCTCCTGTGGGCCGCCTAGGCACCCGATCTTGAAGTATAAATCCATGAACCGGCATGGGGATACGTAATTTCATACATAATACTTACCGACTAGGGAAGGACGGGTTTCGTGAGCAGAGGAAGCACGGAGGTGGTTTAAATGCCAGAAAGCCTGAAACTACGCCATTGAGTCCATGCGGCGGATACGGCTTTTGTCTCCCCATACCGACTCGGTATTGGCCAGTATCTCCGCCGGGGTGAGCCAAAAGCGCTTTAAGCGGTGCTCGCTGTGCAGTTTGGCCAGATCGTTGTAATGCGGGGAGGACGGGTGTTCCGATTCTCCGTAGGGCAGCAGGCTCCAGACTTCCTTGGCGGATGCACCCGCGGGTTCCGGCTCCATCACGACCATGAAATGCCCCCATCCATCGTTGCAGAAGATTCGGCCGTCGTCCTGCTCAGGGCCTTCGTCGGGGTGGAGCATTCCGAATAGCTCGACGTGGCGCCATCCATGGGGAATTCGCCGCCACGCACCACGATGTTGATCTGTTCCCAGGGGATCGGGTAGCTTTCCGAACTTTTTTTCGATGCGATCAATGGCCTCAGAGAAGGCGCGCCAGGCCATCTCCTGCTCTTCGGCGGAGTGGATATCGATGGTGCCTCGATCATAGGCGACGAAGCGGGGCATACGTCGCTTCAGTGAGGAACTCCTGGAAGTTTTGGCCCAGTAGTAGAGCAAGGTCGTCTCGACTGAGTCCACGGCCGAGCGGCGATTCCAGGCTCTCAATTTCTCGATCGGAGATTGGAGCCGGGCGTCCGTGAGCCGGTTTTTGGCAGCCTCTGCGAGCAGCGGCACAATCACATCCGCCGGCAGAATGTAGGTATCGAATCCGAGGTCCTTCATCTCGTCAAAAGTGAACTTGCGGTCCTGGCCAAGAACCTGGAAGACGCGCTCGCCGCGCGTGTTCAAGGCCTCAAGACCGGCTCCCGGCTTGACCGGGTATTGCAAATAACTGGGGCCAAGCATGAGCGGGTCGAGGCCTGAGTTTGGAGTGGAAACCCAAAAGGCGTTGTTGCAGTTCTGCAAAAATCCCGCGGGCGGATTTGGTAAGCTGCGGGTATTTGGCGAAGGGAGTTTGCGGCCCCCACTCGGTTTCTTTGTCCATCCCGGAACCGGTTTCAGCCAATCGTATTTTTCGTTTCTCTCAGGTACGTTGCCGTTGTGAACCCAGTAGATATTTTTCGCGTCGGAGTAGAGAAAGTTCCACCTGGGAATGAGCTGGCGAGCCAGGGCCGCTTTGAATTCGTCGAGATTTTGCGCCTTCATCAGTCCGTATAATCCGAGCGAGTAATTCACGCCGTCGAAGTTGGGAAGTTTGACTGACCAGGCGCGATCCTGTTCTCTATCGATCTTCACGATAGGGCCGTGGTGCGTTGAGTAAAGAGGCAGCGAAATCGTTTCCATTCCCGCCGGCCCCTTCACGCGAAAGGTTGCGGTTTCAACCTGAATATTGCGCCAGGCGCCTTCGTAGAGATATTGCAGAGGATTATCGGGGTTGATTTTTTCTTCGTAAACATCGGAGATGTTGGGCTGGTTCCAGGTTGCCGACCAGGTAATGCGGTCGTTGAATCCCATGAGGAAAAACGGGCTGCCGAACCAGCTGATTCCGCCCGCGTTCAGCTTGCCGGGCGCCATGAGATGCGCCTCGTAATTCTGAAAGCGGTTTGCCCAGGGCATGTGAGTCTCCTCAACGTGGATGATGCGGCCATTGGCCGATTTGGCGGGAGAGATAGCCCATTGGTTGGAGCCGAGGCTGGGGAAGTTCCAGGTCTGGCCGGGTAACTTCATCAGCGCGTCCTGGATGCTGTAGAAGCGGAAGTAATTGCTGCGTTCCAGAGCTTCAATATCTTCAGCGGTGATACCGTCAATCCAGGCTGGAATCTCGCGGCGATGTTCGGCGATGTAAGCGTTCACGCCTTGCGCGAACGCATCGAGGATTTTGTAGACGCCGGGATCGATGGCGGATTTGTTCTCGATCACGCGTTGCTTGGTCCGGAGAAGCCGCTGCAAATAATCGCCGTCCCAGCGGTATTCGTAGGGAATAAAGTGCAGGTAGCCGTCGCCCAGGGCATCGATTCCTTGAATCTCGGCGCGGCAGCCCTGCGCGTCGCGGTATTGAATCATCATGCGCTCAAGATGATCTTCCGCCTGGGCATAGCCGTAACCGAAAAAGGCGGCTTCCTCTGTTTCGCCCACAATGTGCGGGACGCCGTATTGATCTCGATAGATGGTTACCTGGTCCGCGAGGCGCTCATTTGCCGGAGGGCCGACTGAGAGCGGTGAACGAACCGGTTCTGATTCGGCCAGAGAACGATAGCCGATGATCGAAGACAGGGTAAGCAGAACAGCCTCGCGGCGATTGATCTTCATTTCAGTGGCTGCCATTTTTCCGCAGCCGAGGATTCCGGCTGCGGGGCCGGTGGAGGCGGCTCTACGCCGGCATCGCGCAGGGCGCGGTCGATGACAGTCCAGACCTGTTCCTGCGGGAGAGCATTGTCAATACGCTCGCCATTGATGAAGAGCGCGGGCACTGCATCGACCTTCAGCGACTCCGCCAGGCGCATCGAGGCGCGTACCTCGGATTCGTCCTGCGCGGCCAGGCAGGCATCGAGCTTTCCGGAGTCGAGCTTGGCCAGTGAGGCTTCTTCGCGGGCGATGCGATTGAGCGCTTCAAAGCTCTTTACCGTGTTACGGTCCGGGCCGCTGATCTCCTGTCCGTGGGAGTGAAGGTAATCGACGTAGTTCCAGTAAGTCTCGCCGCTCTGTGCCGCCAGACAGTTTGCGTCTACCGCGGCGCGCATGGCCCAGGGGTGCATTTCGGGGGGTAGCGGGGAGTCCTTGTAGATGAAGCGGACCTTGTCTTTGTAGTGGGCCAGAGTGGCCGGAAAGAGGGTTTGGTGCATGCGGGCGCAAAAGGGGCACTGGAGGTCGTCGAAGCTGATGACCGTGACCTTGGCGTCAGGATTGCCGCGGATGGGACGGCCGGCGACGTCGATGGATGTGGCGGGATTGTTGACCAGGTCAAACCTATCGAAGTGAGCCAGGGTTTTGCTGTCTGTGGAGATCAGGAAGTCTTCATGGGTCTCGTTCGAGCCGTGGGCGATGACGACGGGCAGTGTGTCATAGTCGGGAAACTTGCTTGGTATACGGGCGCCCACACTCACGGAGTAATCCGGAGGGAGGTTGAATTGATAACGGATCACGATCCGGATTTGGCGAGTGAGCGCGGCGAGCTCTTTCGGGCTTTGCTTGGCGGCTTGAGGCGGCGTGGATTGGGCTTTACAGTCTACGGCAAAGCAGATTGCGAGCAGGGCAGCGAGTAAACGAATGCGCGACAAGTTGAATTCCTCTCAGGAAAGAATAATCCAGCGGGCGGTACTCGGCGACGGAGGGGATGATCGTCGCGGTAATAGCCTTTGACGCTAATGGAGAAAAAAGGCAAGCAGAACCGCCTCGCGTCGATCGATCTTCATTTGAGCGTCCGCCTAATGGCCCGCGCCAGAAATCGCTGGTTGCGCAGGCGGTGGAAGCGGCGGGGGCTGAACGCCGGCAGCAATGAGGGCGCGATCGATGACCGTCCAGACCTGTTCCTGCGGCACTGCGCCGTCAATGCGCTCGCCATTGATAAAGAGTGCGGGCGCTCCCGCAATCTTGAGAGTATCTCCCAGGTGCATCGAGGCGCGCACGTTGGATTCATCCTGCGCGGCCAGGCAGCCGTCGAGTTTGCTTGAGTCCAGTTTGGCCGCCGTGCCTTGCTCGCGGGCGATGCGGTTAAGCGCGTCAAAGCTCTTGGCCGCGTTACGGTCCGGGCCGCTGATCTCCTGTCCGTGGGCATGGAGGTAATCGACGTATTTCCAATAAGCGTCGTTGCTCTGCGCGGCCAGGCAGTTTGCGTCCACCGCGGCGTGCATGGCCCAGGTATGAATTTCAGTCAGCGGGAAGTCCTTGTAGATGAAGCGAACCTTGTCTTTGTAGTGTTCCAATGTGGCCGGAAAGAGAGTCTGGTGCATGCGGCCGCAGTAGGGGCACTGGAGATCATCAAAGCTGATGATCGTGACCTTGGCGTCAGGATTGCCACGGATGGGGCGGCCTTTGACGTCGATGTCGAAGACAGGATCGTTTTCCAGGTCGAACTTATCGAAGTGAGCAAGGAATTTGTTGTCGGTCGAGATCAGAAAGTCTTCATTGATCGGGTTCGAGCCGTGTCCGATGACGGCAGGCAGCGTGTCATAACCGGGAAACTTGCTTGGCTTGCGGGCCCCCAGCATCACGGAGTAATCCGGAGGTAGGTTGAACTGATAGCGGATCATGATCTCTATGTGACGGTTGAACGCGGCAATCTCCTGCGGGCTTTGCGGAGCGGCCTGGGGCGGGTTGGATTGGGCTTTGCAGCCCACGGCGATGCAGATTGCGAGCAGGGCAGCGAGTAAACGAATGCGCGACAAGTTGAATTCCTCTCAGGAAAGAATACTCCAAAGACTGGAGAACGAACTAATAGGCGGGCGGCAGGGTGGGGTCGCGAAAGACTGACTTGGAGCGGCTGATTCCGGGGACGGAGCCGAAGTTGGCCAGGGTGAAGCTGTAAAGCCATTGGGAGTCGTCGCCGCGAATGGAGCCTAGATCGAAGCGACGGTAGCCGACGGTGAGGCCGCAGCAGTTCCAGTTATATGTGGCTTGCACGCCCTCATATTGGAACTCGCCGAGAATAAAGTCGTATCCGCCTTTGGCGGCCAGGTTAAAGCCGTTGCCGCTCTGCTTGCCGATGGCCAGGTAGGGCTGCACCTGCTGGCTCTTGACGGTGGAAGCGGCGCCGCTGTGTTCGTCCACGGCGTTGAGCATGGAGTGGCCCACGCCGACGGTGGTGCGTCCCCAACTGTATCCGGCATAGAGATTATCCGCATCGAACCGTTTGGTCGCGGGGTCGAAGTCCATGTCTGACTCAATGCGGAGATTATCAATTGCTTCAAAACGCAGGCGCGAGGTGACGGGAGCGAAGGTGCGCGGGGCGGTAAGGAAGGCTACGCCGGTGAGGTCCAGAGTGGAGTCGAAGACATTGCGCCGGCCGCCGATGAGAGCACGTCCGAAGTAGGGATCGAAGTAGAACTTCTGGGCAACGGTCCAACTGGCCCACTCGCGCGGCCCGGCCGGGCATTCGCCTGAGGGCAGAACGTTTTCAGGAGCGCAGTGCTGCGGAACCGTCGAACGAAGGTAGAAGCGCTGCGTGAGCGAGTAGCCGAGTTCGTTGGTGTTGGTGGCGATGTCGGTGGTGTCGGCGATGAGCACATTCTGGGCCTGCATGCCGATGCCGCCGACAAAGCGGTAGAAAATTTCAGGTTCGATGACGTGACGCAGTTCGCGGTTAAAACCGGGAAGAACAAAGTCGCGCTCGACGGCCGGGGGCCGGATCTCCACGCCTGCCTCGACGTAGACGCGGTCAAGCGAATCGTGGTTGATAGTGGGCGTGCCGCCGTTCATTCCGGTAAGGTCAGGATTCTGGCTGATGGAGTAGTAAGTGTCTCGCAGCGCAACCTGGGGAACCAAGCTCCAGCCGCCGGCCTCAATCGGCACATAGAGATGCGGGTAAAGGTCGAATCGGCCCACGTTGCGAGCATGGAGGCCGGTCCCGATGCCGCCTCCCTGCAAGATCGGCTCACCGGGTTCTGAACGAGCCAGGTAGCTGAGCGACGATTCCCCCCCCAGTAAAAGCGCGAATTACTCAGCGGCTTGTCGAGCACGTCATAGCGCAGCGTGGGCAGATGCAGAATTCTGGCCTGGTCTCCGTTCAGGGCATCTGGGCTCTCGTTGCTCAACGTGGAGCCGGCAAAGGTCTGAAATCGGTCCATCGCAATCGAAGGGATGAAGCCGTTATGTTCGTGGGTGAGAGAAACCACGCTGAAGACCTGGGAGGTGGTGGCCAGCGAGTAATTATCGTTAAAGACCAGGCGGTAAACGTAGCTGGAAAGGTATTCGACGATGCCGGCCAGGCGGGTATCGGGAGTGAGGTCTTTGCGGCCCAGGGCAATCACGTCCACGCCGCCCTGGTTGACCAGTTGAACGGCAGTCGTGGGAGTGGTGGAGGGAGGAATGGGCGGAGTTGTGACCGCGGCTACCACCCCGCGGTCGAGCAAAGCATCCCACCGCGAGGTGAGGTGGTCCCGGCCGGGGCCTTTATAGCGGAAGTCGCCGTTGGGCGCCCAACCGCGCTTGCTCCAGTACTCGGCGCCGACAATCATGTCCATGTTGCGGCTGATGACCCAGTAGTATTGCTCACCCAGGACCAGCCCCTTGATCGAAGATCCGTATCCGAACTCCGGTGTCAGCAGCCCGCTCTCGCGGCCCGTCTCGTCGGTTGGATGGCGGAGGTAGGGCATATAGAAGACCGGCACATGGAGAAACTCAAAGAAGGCGTTCGTGGTGGAGGCCTCGCCGCCGGCGAGGTTGATGGAGCGGGAGATGACCTGCCAATCGGGGCGGGGCAGGCGGCAGTTGGTCATGGTGCCATCGACCAGCCGGTAGTTGCCCTCGCCGAGCTCGAGCATCACCCGGCCCGAGAACAGGAAAGGATTGGCCGTGGAATAAACCACGGTGCGGCCGGCGGATCGTACTCCCTGCGAGCCGCTCACATTATAAAAACGCCCGGTGTGCATGTTCAGGAGCATATCGCCGTGGGAGGCGTTAATGAGGGTATCGTTGGGGCCTCCGCTGACCTGCAGGTGGCCTTCGGCCTCCAGTTCCGAGGTGGACTGGTGGTAGATGACTTTATCGGCGCGCAGTATGTAGTCGCGGTAGTAGCCCACCACATCGCCGGTGAGAGTCAATGTGTCGCCCACACGAGTCTGGTGCTGCGCTTCCCAACGGACGGGCACCCCGGATGCGGGCGCGGGCTCCGGCTGTGCGATAGGCAAAACTTCCTGGCCGGGGTCGTCGGGAAGTTGCGAAGTGGAATCAACCTGAGATTGGAGGCGAGGAGCGGGAGCGCCGGCGGAGGGTTGCTGGGCAGGAGGTAGCGCATTGGTTAACGCCTGTCCCCCAAGTTGCAGGTGACAGAGGGCCAACACCGTGATAAACACTAAATTACGAGGGCGCATTCCCAGACCAAAATCGGTGCAAGGCTCAGCATAGCAAAAGCCAGCCACTCTTTGGACGGGATGCTCACCACTCGAGCTCTGGCAGCAGGCAAAGTCGGATTGTTTTCCCCCGCACGGATCCAATGGTCCGTGCCGCGTCTGCATATTCGCGCGAATTCTTTCTTTTCATTCAATTGCAAGCGACGTTCGCAATGCTCCGTTTTTGGCTGGGCAGCACGGACTGGAACAGCGGGACAGGGATCGAAAGCAGGCCTGAAAGCCGCATATGAAGGGGTAAAGGAGCTTTGAGCACATTCGCAAGCCAGATCGGAAACACAGCCGCATGGAAGCAGGAAGTGAACCGGCGACTGGCCGCGCACAAGAGACACATGGGTACTGCGGCAGAGCCGCAGGCTCCGCAGGATGACCAGCACAGCGCACGCAGCCGAAGCGCTGAAGTGGCCGCGCGTGTCGCGGCGCGTTATGCCCATGCACCCAGCTACAACGAATTGCTGGCCGGCGAGGCGCGTGTTGCTGTGCGCGCCGCAGAGGCTGCGTCCCGGGCCGCACTTGAGGCGCAGGCCGCCGCTGAATCCGTTCTGGCTGAGATTGAGGCTGCGTCTGAAGCTGAGGCCGCTCAAACTCGTGCTGCGCTTGGGAAGAGAATTTTTGAGATTCCATTGCAGGACAATCAGGAATCGCGCGAGTGCTCAAGCAATGCTCCGGCGGCCTCCGATGGCGTTGGGGTTGCTGAAGCTGCACAGCCGATGCACGCCAACCTGATCGAATTTCCGAGCGAGCTTGATACAGCGCGCAAGGCTCGGCCGCGGCGGGACGAAAGGCCGAATGCCGTGGTGGTTGAGCCTGAGAGGCAGTTGAGCATCTTCGAGGCGGACCCCGGGAGCATCCTGATCCAGGCAAAGCCGGTGGAGGCCGTAGCCGAAGTAGCTCCGACTGCGTGGGCAGGATCGGATTGGCTGCAGATTGAGCTGGAAGAGGAGTTGCTGCCGGAGGAGACTGCGACCCAGGCAGGCCCTGTAGTGCCGGCATTGGAACCTGCGCCCATCAACCTGCGGATGATGGCTGCGGTTGTGGATGGCACGCTAACGGCGGGAGCCTGCGTGGCGGCGGCATTGGTGGCTGCGGTCAATGCGCACGACCTGCTGCCCAGCCCGCGTCAGATTGAGATAGGAGTTGGAGTGGCGCTGGTAGTCATCGGGTTGCTTTACCAGGTGCTTTTCTGCGCACTGGCTAAAAATACGCCGGGGATGAAATACGCTCGCGTTAGCCTGTGCACTTTCGACGATCAGATTCCATCCGGCGCGCAGCGGCTGGGCCGGCTGGGAGCTCTGTTCTTATCGATTCTTCCTGTGGGGCTGGGCGTGGCATGGGCCATCTTCGACGAGGAGCACCTAAGCTGGCATGACCGCCTCTCGGGAACTTATCTGCGCAAAGGGTGAGTGGCAGGGGCGAAGAACGAATCGCACAATTTCAGGCTAAATTTGTTTCCTCGTGAGCCGGCACGGGAGCGCCCTGCAAAGTTACGAAGCGCGCGGGCTCGCAGCAGGCTCGGCTCAGGCGAGCCAGGTCGGCTTGCATCTCCCGGTCCATCTTCAACGAATCGAGCGTGGCGGCAAGAATGCAGCCGGCTGCCGCATCGTCCGGCCGCTCAAGGCGGTAATGCATCCACTTTCCTTCTCTTCGCGCTGCCACCACTCCAGCTTTCCTCAGGTAGGCCAGATGCCGGGAAATCTTCGGCTGGCTTTGCCGCAGAATCTCGACTAGATAGCAGACGCAAACCTCGCGGCCCGCATCAGGTTGAGCAGCCGCAGGCGCGTGGGATCGGCCAGCGCGGCAAACAGCGGAACCATGGTCGAGGATTTGGCCGCGACCCATACCTCAATAATATACGCATTGACAGATATGTCCAGCCGGATATATATTCGCATTAACATATATGAGGAGAGCCTGAATGAACGCCAATGCTGAAGTTAAAGAGGAAGTGAAGCGCAAGTACGGCAGCGCCGCCCGCGCGGTTGCCGAGCGAGGGAAGTGGCTGCTTGTTGCGATCCAGGCCTGCGCTGCTGCGACCCGATCACCACCAATCTCTATAGCGCCGATGATAAGGGGCTGATTCCGGAAAAGGCGGTGCTGGCCTCGCTGGGATGCGGCAATCCCACCGCGCTGATCGAGCTGAAGCCGGGCGAGGTGGTGCTCGATCTCGGCTCGGGCGGCGGCATTGACGTGCTGCTCTCCGCGCGCCGCGTTGGGCCCACGGGCAAAGCCTACGGCCTTGACATGACCGATGAGATGCTGGCGCTGGCCCGCGAAAACCAACGTCAAGGCGGGAGTGGAGAACGTGGAGTTTCTGAAGGGCGAGATCGAAAACATTCCCCTGCCGGATAATTCCGTGGATGTGGTGATCTCGAATTGCGTGATCAATCTCTCCGCCGACAAAAACCGCGTGCTTCGGGAGGCATTCCGCGTGCTTCGTCCCGGAGGCCGCTTTGCGGTTTCCGATGTGGTGGTGCGCGGCGAGGTTCCCGACGCTGTGCGGCAGAGCATGATGCTTTGGGTGGGCTGCATTGCCGGTGCGCTCGATGAGGCCGACTATCGCGCCAGGCTGCTCGGTGCCGGGTTCGCCGATATCGGCATGGAGACAACGCGGACTTACAACGTGGAGGATGCGCGTCAGTTTCTGGAGAAATCCGGAGTGGACGTGGACGCGATTGCGCCGCTGGTTGAAGGCAAATTTCACAGCGCATTTATCCGTGCAACCAAACCCGGCAACATCGAGAAAGAGTGATGGCCATGACTACTGAGGCCACGCACTGCTACACTACAACGTTCTGTTCCTATGCACGGGCAACTCCGCCCGCTCGATCATGGCTGAGGCCATTCTGAACCGTAAGTCCAAGGGCGCATTTACGGCCTACAGCGCCGGCAGTCATCCCTCCGGAACGGTAAGGCCGGAGGCGCTGAAACAAATTGAGCTTTCGGGAATTCTCGACTGCCGGACTGCGCAGCAAGTCCTGGGATGAGTTTGCAGACGGCGGATGCGCCGAAGATGAACTTTGTCTTCACGGTGTGCGATAACGCGGCGAAAGAAGTGTGCCCATTCTGGCCCGGGCAGCCGATGACCGCTCATTGGGGTGTTCCCGATCCGGCGGCGGTGAAGGGTACGCCGGAAGAGATTGACCGTGCCTTTCGCGACGCTTTTTCCATTCTTGACCGGCGCATCGGTCTCTTTCTGTCGCTGCCTCTGTCCACGCTGGGGCAGTTCGCAATTCAGCGGGAACTCGACAACATAGGCCGGCAATGAAGCCAATCTCTTTCGCCGTATCGTTACCGTCGGGCAGGACCGCAAATTGATGCACTGAGGTCAAATGAAAATGTACAGCGCACCGTATACGCAGGGCCAGATCTGCGCCCCATTGCAGCGAAAGAAGCTCTCTTTCCTCGACCGCTTCCTCACGCTCTGGATATTCCTCGCCATGGGTATTGGAGTAGCGGCCGGCCACTTCATCCCAGGCTCGGCCGGATTCGTCAATCGCTTTCAGAGCGGAACGACGAATATCCCCATCGCAATCGGGCTCATCATCATGATGTTTCCACCACTGGCGAAAGTGCAATACGAGAAGCTCGGTGAAGTCTTTCGCAATAAACGAGTCCTTTCGCTGTCTCTAATCCAGAACTGGGTTATCGGGCCGGTGCTGATGTTCCTTCTGGCGATTGTGTTCCTCCGCGGCGAACCCGCCTATATGCGCGGACTCATCCTGATCGGTATCGCGCGCTGTATCGCGATGGTTCTGGTATGGAATGAGCTGGCCAATGGGGACACGGACTACGCTGCCGGCCTCGTGGCTCTCAACAGCGTATTTCAGGTTCTCTTTTATAGCTTTTACGCCTGGGTTTTCATTACCGTGCTTCCAAAGTGGTTCGGGCTTGAGGGAAGCATTGTGCAAGTCAGCATCGCCCAGATCGCGAAGAGCGTTGCAATTTATCTCGGCATTCCATTTGTCTCCGGGTTCGTTACTCGCTTCGTCCTCATTCGCATCAAAGGCGAGGAGTGGTACCGCACGCGCTTCATTCCGCGCATCAGTCCGCTCACGTTATTCGCCCTGCTCTTCACCATCCTGGTGATGTTCTCGCTCAAGGGCGATCTGATTGTGCGTCTGCCGCTGGATGTGGTTCGCATTGCAATCCCGCTGGTCATTTATTTCCTCATCATGTTTCTGGTGAGCTTTTGGATGGGCAGGCGGCTGGGCGCCAATTACGCGCAATCCGCGACTCTTTCCTTCACTGCCGCGGGAAACAACTTCGAGCTGGCGATTGCGGTGGCCGTAGCCGTCTTCGGCCTGAATTCCGGCGAGGCGTTCGTGGGCGTGGTCGGCCCGCTGATTGAAGTGCCGGCGCTCATCGGGCTGGTGAACGTCGCCTTCTGGATACAGAGGCGCTACTTTGCTACTGAAGGAAAAGATTTCTCAGTGCATCCCGTTGAGGACGCTCCTTAAGGCGTTGTCAGGACGCTACCCATCTACACTTCACCGTTTCTTCCCGGCACCTCCAACCTTGCGGCGGCGAATACCGTCTAATCGATCAGCCGGCATAACGCGCGCATCGGACGAATATACCGCATTGGTATATAGGTACTGGCGAAATTTGACCGCAAGGCCCCGGCCGAAAAGGGGCTTTTTCTTTGATCTCCGGCTTGTCCGGGGGAAGGAAGACGATGGGAACACTGCTGGAGTCCATCCACTCGCCCGCCGATCTGAAGCGCCTGAACATTGCGCAGATGACGGAACTGGCGGAGGAGATTCGCGAGTTCCTGATTCAGACGCTCTCCAAGACCGGCGGCCACCTGGGCCCGAACCTGGGCGTGGTGGAGCTGACGCTGGCCCTGCACACGGTCTTCAATACTCCCGAGGACAAGCTGCTCTTCGACGTGAGCCACCAGGCTTACGTCCACAAGATTCTCACCGGGCGGCTGGACCGCTTCGAGACCATTCGCCAGCCGGGCGGGCTGAACGGCTTCATGCTGCGCACCGAGAGCGAGCACGACTGCTACGGCGCGGGGCACGCGGGCACGGCGCTCTCCGCGGCGCTGGGCATGGCCGTGGCGCGCGATCTGGCCGGCGGCAAGGAGCACGTGATCGCCGTGGCCGGCGACGCGGCTTTTACCAACGGCATTTCCTTTGAGGCGCTGAACAACATCGCCGCGCAGACCAAGCGGCTGATCGTGGTGCTCAACGACAACGAGTGGTCGATCGACCGCAACGTGGGCGCGATTGCCCGCTACTTCCACAAGATCGTCACCAACGAGCACTACAAGCACCTGCACGACTCGGCCCAGCGCATCCTCGAGCGGTTCGGCGGCAAGACGGCAGCCGAGGTGGCGCGCCGCGCCGAAGAGGCCGCCAAGGGCATGCTGTGGCCCTCGATCCTGTTTGAGGAGTTCGGCCTGCAGTACTTCGGCCCCATCGACGGCCACAACCTGCCGCTGCTGATGGAGACCTTCAAGTTTCTCAAGAGCGCAGACCGACCCGGTGCTGCTGCACGTGCTGACGCAAAAGGGCCGCGGCTTTCAGCCGGCGCTCGATAGGCAGAAGAAGTTTCACGGCCTGGGGCCTTACGATCCGGAGACGGGCGAGACCAAGCCGGCCGGGCAGCCGACCTACTCCGAGGTCTTTGCCGACGACGCTGGTGACCTGGCCGACAAGGACGAGCGCATCGTGGCCATCACCGCGGCCATGCCCAACGGCACGGGACTCGATCTCTTCCGGCCGCATCATCCCAAGCGCTACTTCGACGTGGGCATCGCCGAGGAGCACGCGGTGGTCTTTGCCGCGGGCATGGCCACGCAGGGCTTCCGGCCGGTCTGCGCCATCTACTCGACTTTTCTGCAGCGCGCCTTCGATCCCATTGTGCACGACGTCTGCCTGCAAAAGCTGCCGGTGGTCTTCTGCATGGACCGCGCCGGGCTCTCCGGCGACGACGGGCCGACGCATCACGGGCTCTTCGACATCAGCTATCTGCGCGGCATTCCGGAGATCGTGCTGATGGCGCCCAAGGACGAGGACGAGCTGGCCGACATGATGAAGACCGCGCTCCAGCTTCCGGGCCCGAGCGCCATCCGCTATCCGCGCGGCGCGGTTGCCGGCGTGGACGCGCAAGGCCGAGCCGCAGGCGATTCCCGTGGGCAAGGCCGAAGTGCTCAAGGACGGCTCCGACGTGGCCATTCTCGGGCTGGGGCCGATGATTGCGCTGGCGCGGGAGCTGGCCGCGCGGCTGGAGCGCGACGGCTACTCGGCCGCGGTCATCAATCCGCGCTTCATCAAGCCGCTGGACCGCGAGATGCTGGAGCAGTACGCGCGGCGCGTGGCTGCCTTTGTCACCTTTGAGGACCACGTGAAGATGGGCGGCTTTGGCTCGGCGGTGATCGAGGCGCTGGAGGAGATGGGCATGCGCGGTTCCGGTGGTGCGCATCGGCTGGCCCGACCAGTTCATCGAGCACGGCAAGGTGGACGGATCTGCGCGCCCAGCACGGCCTGACCGTGGATGCGGCGCAGGCCCAGGTGCTGCCGCTGCTGGCGCGGCGCGGCGCAGGACGCTGGTGGCCAGCTAGAGAACCAATGGTAACCATTTCAGCAATCCATCGTGACGATCGATGCGGCTTGATTGTGCTGTAGGTTGGCACGCTGTCTGAATCGCTGTGCGACAATCCTCAACAGACCAGATTTTCATATGCGAATGTTTCGTATTGTTCTGTTGGGCGTGACTGGTGTGGAGCGGTTCTGGCCGGTGTGCTGGCCTGGGCGCAGACGCCGAATCCAGGTCTTCCCAAAGCTGCCGGCCTCGGTTCCGCTGGTGCTGGCCGGCGGCACGGTTGTGGACGTGACCGACTGGGGCCGCTCGGCAAGAGACCTGCAGGATCCATCGTCGATTGTGCGCGACGGCCGCATCACCGATGTCGGCTCCCGTGGAGCGCATACCATCCCCAAGGGCGCGCGGGTCATCGACTGCACGGGGAAATATCCTCATTCCCGGCCTGGTGGACGGCTTTGCCGGCATGAACTCGCAGGGCCAGGCCAACGCCAATCTCTATATGGGCGTGACCACGGTGGTGGCTACGCAGCGACGACCGCCGCGGGTTGATCGATTCAGCTGCTCAATCCCAGCCCGCACCTCTATCTGCATGGACTCGGTCGGCACCACCGACAACTGGAGCCTGCTGGCCAAGCGGCCGGAGTGGGCGCTCAAGCTGCAGAGAGGGCGCGCGCCCCGCCGAACTGAGCCCCGAAGACACCGCTCGCCAGCTCAACGACACCGCCCGGCTGGGCACGCGCGTGCTCTTGCTGGGCCACAACCTCACCGCCGCCAATACCCAGTGGATCATCGCCCACGCCCACCAGATGGGGCTGGTCACCTATGGCGAGTTCGTCTCCACGCCTTACGATGTGGGCATCGAGGCCGGCGTGGACGCGCTGCTGCACATGGGCCGCTACGAACTGGGCGTGATTCCCGACGAGCTGCAGCGGCCGCTGGTGGAGACGCCCGACGGGCCGGCCGCGACCACCGCCTACGACTACTCCGAGCGTCTGCCGCCCACGATCCGCACCTGCGCGCCTACGCACAGTTTCTGGCCGCGCATCATGCCGCGCTGATGCCCACCTTCAGCCTCTACTATCTCGAATTGCCGGGGCATCGCAACCTGTGGAAGGAGCCGGCCGCGCGGCTGCTCGATCCGGCCCGCATGTTCGAGCCCTCCAATCGCGCCACGGGCGAGATGGACTATCCGCTGGCGTCCTGGGCGCGCCATCTGCCTGCCTTCGCGCAGCGCTACATGGAAGACGGCCAGCGCAAGAAGGCCGACCAGTCCGCCATGCGGCTGTGGCGCATCAACGAAACCATCTTCTCCGCTTTCCCGCACTACCTGGCGGCTTCCGGCGCGTCGGCGATGGGCACCATGGCCGGCATCTCCCTGCACACCGAGCTGGAACTGCTGGTCCGCCTGGGGCTTCTCCGCGCGAAGCCCTGGCCGCGGCCACCAACAACTATGCCCTGCAATTCGGCTGGAACGAACTGGGACAGATCGCTCCCGGCCGCCGCGCCGACATTCTGGTCGTGGACGGCGACCCGACGGTAAGCATCTGGAACGCGCGCCGCATCTCCGGGCTGATCATGGACGGCAATGTGGTGGATCGCGACAGCCTGCTGACGCTGAAAAATTAAAGCCTGCCTGCTAGGCTTGCTTGACCGCCTGCCGCGCTGCAACCGCCAGAATCTCCGGCAGCCGCTTTTGCCGGTACGCAAAGGATTGGGCCAGCTTCCGCCGCACCAGCGCACCGCCAATTCTGCCGATCAAGCCGAAGGGCAGCGCATACTCGATCTCATCGCTGACCAGCGTTCCCTCCATGCCGTCTCGCGCCTCCGCATCGATCCCGTGGCGATGGTGAAACTGGCTGAACGGGCCGCGAACCTGCTCATCGCAAAAATGGCTGTTCCACACAAACTCGGTGATGCGCGTCATCCAGCTCAGGCGCTTTGGAACCCAGGGGATGGGGAAAAAGCTGATCAGAATCTCCGAGCCGGGACCGGCGGCTACGCTCAGGAAACGCCGCGCCGGGTCAGGATGCACCGGCCGCGCGGGCGGAGGAACGATGCGCGCGTCTTCAATGCGGGTCTCAAGCTGCGGGGGCATCACGTGGGGCAGGTTGGCCGGATTGGCGAAGAACGCGAAGACCAGTTCCACCGGGAAGGGAACCCATTGGCGAGTCTCGAATCGCTCGGTCATGGATTCGATGGTAATCGCTGCCGGCTGAGGCGGCGATGAAGGGCGCGGTTAGGAGAACCGCCGCGCATCAGTTAACGTAAGAGGTAGCAGAGGATTTTAAATCAGGCTTTTCCCCCAGATCATGACCGATTCCAAATCGCAGGCCCCATCGAAGCGCCGGCACCACAATCGATGGCTCATCCTCATCGCGGTCTTCAAGCTGGCCCAGGCGCTGCTGTTTATCGCCGTTGGCGTGGGCGCTCTGCGCCTGCTGCACAAGAACGTCGGACGATCTGCTGGAACAGCTGGCCAATCACATGCGCTTCAACCCGGAGTCGCGCCTGGTCAACTTCATCCTGGAAAAGTCGTCGCTCGTCGATGACCGCCTGCTGCGCCGGATCGGCGCTGTGGGCTTCATCTATGCCGCCCTCGATCTGCTTGAGGGAACCGGCCTTTATCTGGAGAAGGCTTGGGGCGAGTACCTGACCCTGGTCATCACAGCATCATTCCTGCCCCTGGAGGTCTTCGAGGTGATGCGCAGGCTGACCTGGATCAGGGTAAGCCTGCTGACTGTAAATTCGTTGGTGCTTTTCTACCTTCTGAAGTTGGTGTTGGATAATGTGCGGCGACGCAAGATTAGCGCACCAAAGTAAATTGAATGAGAATCGGTCACCCTCGTGCTGGTCAGAAAGCGGAACGAATCCTTTCGCCTTTTGTTCTCCTATCATGACTTGAGCATTCTGTCCAGTAGTGGAACCAAAGCCATAAACACTACATATTGTGGTTGCTGATTTTTAAGTATCTATGCGTAGACCTTGATCGAATTGCCCGCTCTATCCACAGCTTTCCACTGATTTTTCACTCGACGTTACCGCCAATACGGGGTACTATCGCCTCTGTGGAGTTAAGTGGAGTGAAACGGAGTGCAATGGAGTTCAGCTAAAAACCGCTGAATCAATTCCAAAGCAAGTTTAATCGCAATCCGTTCTCTCTAAACAAATTTGTGGTGCCAAACGGCCAAGGGAACCAGCCTTGCAAACCGGAATGGGCCGGCTCAAGGGCAAGGAAGAAGCGGCAGGCAACAAGGAATCGGCAGCAAGAGGCAGACGGAAATGGAAGCGTTTCGCGGCAACCATCCGGCGAAGGTCGAAGACGGCGGGAGGCTGAAGCTCCCCGGTCCGTTCAAGAAGATGCTGGATGACGCGAACGTGACCCAGTTCTACATCACCTCGCAGGATGGACAGAGCGCGCAGATCTGGCCGTTGCCGGCATGGGAAAAGCAGGAAGCGTTGTTGGCCGAGTCCAGCACCATGGACGACGCGGTGGAGAAGTACCTGAACCTGACCAGCTACTACGGCCAGCAGGTGGAGATGGACAAACAGGCCCGGGTGCTGCTGCCGCAGATTCTGCGGGAATCGGCCAAGTTGGATGCGGAAGTTGCCGTTCGCGGAAAGATGAACTACCTGGAAGTTCAGAACCTCAAGAATCTCGAAGAGAGTCTGCCGGCCAACGCATTGACGGCGGAGGATCGCCAGGCGTTGGAGCCGATTCTGAAGCCGCGGAGTTGACAACAGATACCCCCCAGGGGGAGCGCATGACGAAGTCGAGTGAACGCCATGTGCCGGTTCTTTTCAAAGAAGCGATCGAATTTCTCCGGGTGCGCCCGGGCGGCACGTATGTGGACTGCACGCTGGGGCTGGCGGGCACGCCGAGGGAATGCATCAGGCAGCTGGGGCCAGAGGGCCATCTGATCGGCTTTGACCGGGACCCCGAGGCGCTGGCCTTGGCAAAGACGCGGTTGGACAGGGTTGCTGAACGAGTTGGGCAGCCAGGCGCCGCAGGTAACTTTGATCGGCGAGGCATTCAGCTCCATCGCAGAGCATGTGCAGCCGGCTTCGGTGGATGGCTTGCTGGCCGACTTTGGAGTGAGCAGCCTGCAGTTGGACGAGGCGCAGCAGAGGATTCAGTTTTCAGGCGGACGGGCCGTTGGATATGCGCATGGACACGCGCTCCAGGGCCGACCGCCGCACAAGTGGTAAATGAGGCGAGCGAGCGCGAGCTTGCGGACCTCATTTACGAATACGGAGAGGAAAGGAGGTCGCGGAGAATCGCCAGAGCCATTGTGCGCGGGCGGCCGGTTACAACCACGGGGCAGTTAGCCCGGATTGTAGCCTCAGCCGCCCCGGCAATGAAACAGGAGCACATTCATCCGGCGACCAGAACCTTTCAGGCTCTTCGTATCTACGTAAATCGCGAGTTGGACGAGATTCGAGGCGTTGCTGGAGGCCGCACCCAAGTTGCTTAAGCCCTCCGGAAGACTGGTGGTCATCAGCTTTCACTCGCTGGAAGATCGCATCGCAAAAGACAGTCTGCGCGAAGGCGCGCAGAAGGGAATCTGGGAGATTCTGACCAAAAAGCCGGTCACGGCCGGCGAAGAAGAGATGGAACGCAACCCGCGCTCGCGGAGCGCAAAGCTGAGAGCGGCGGAAAAGCAGTAGTCAGTATTCAGTTGTCGGTTTTCAGTTGAAAAGCATCGGAAAACTGACCACTGATAGCTGACAACTGATAGCTGTTCTGCAGGAGAAGCACCATGGCGGCATGCACGACAACCTATTGTCGACTATTACGAAGCGGGCCGCGGCTGGAGTGCGCGGGTTGCCGAGCGCAACGCCGAGCTGATGGCCCAGCAGCCGCTGCGCCGGCGGGGTGCGTGCACGCCGGAGTTCTTCTTTCTCAAGCGCTTCGACAATTCGCGCCTGGTCAAGGCGCCCGATCCGGTGCGGGCGCGCCAGATTCGCATCTTTTCCGCGGCCATCAGCGCTTCTCTTCTCGCTGGTCATGCTCTATGGCTTGCAGCACTTCAGCGCCATCGAGAGCGGCTACCGCGTCGAGTCGGAGAAGCAGGTGCTGCGACCAGTTGCGCGAGGAGAATCGCCAGTTGCGTTTGACTGAGGCGCAGCTGACCCAGCCGGGCCGCATCGATCCGATGGCCCGCGAGTTGGGTCTTGCCGAGCCGCAGCCGGGCCAGGTGGTTCATCCCAATGCCGGCTCCGAGATGGGTGCTCCGGCCATTGCCCAAGTGACTCCTCCGGCGTCCCGCCGCGCAGTAAGTCCAGGCGGCGCAAGTTTCTATCACGGAGCGATTTCTGATGCCGTCCCCCGTTCGAGCCAACCGGAACCTCACCAAGCCGGCACCGCGCGAGCCTCTGAAGCGGGCGCGCTTCTGGCTGATCTGCCTGTTTTTTCTGCTGGGCGTGCCTGATTGCCTCTCGCCTCTTCTGGCTGCAGGTGGTGCGCCACAAGGAGTTCGTGGAGCGCGCCGAGAAGCAGCAGCAGCGCACCTTTGAGGTGGCTCCGCGCCGCGGCGTGCTCTATGACCGCAACCTGCGCGAGCTGGCCATGACCGTGCAGGTGGACTCCATCTTCGCCGTGCCCACCGAGATCGACGACAAGCAGGCCGCCGCGCATGCGCTGGCCGCCCTCGTCCACACCGACCCCGACGACGCGCAGACCACCGAGGAGCAGATTGCCGCCCGGCTCGACGCCGGGCACAACTTTGCCTGGGTGCGCGCCGCGTCACGCCGGAGGTTGCGGCTCGCGTGCAGCGATGACGGGTAACTGGCGCAGGCAGCGGCTCAACTCAAGGGCATCTACTTTCAGAAAGAGTTTCAGCGCTTCTATCCGGACAACGAGATCGCCGCGCAGGTGCTGGGCTATGTGGGCGTGGACGACAACGGCCTGGGCGGCCTGGAGCAGAAGTTCGAAGCGCAGTTGCACGGCGTTCCCGGCCGCATGTACACGGCCATGGATGCGCGGCGGCACAGTGCTCGGCTCCAGCGAGCGCGAGCCCGAGCCGGGCCAGAACCTGGTGCTCACCATCGACGAAAACATTCAGTTCCTGGCCGAGCGGGCGCTGGATCACGCCATGGAGCGCACCCAGGCGGACAACGGCACCGTGGTGGTGCAGGACGTGCACACCGGCCAGATTCTGGCGCTGGCCATTCGCCCCACCTTCAATCCCAACTACTTCCGCCGCACCACGCCGGAGCTGCTGCGCAACCACGCGGTCAGCGACGTCTACGAGCCCGGCTCGGTCTTCAAGCTGGTCACTTATTCGGCGGCGCTCGAGCAGCATGTGGCCACGCCCGACGACATCGATCGACTGCCAGGGCGGCCAGATCACGATCTCGGCCGGCCGCGTGATTCACGACGACCAGGGCGACGCTCTGGGAGTGATCCGGTGCACGCAGGCGCTGGAGGTGTCAAGCGACGTGGCCGCCGTCAAAGCTGGCGCTCAAAGTTGGGCCCGGACCGCTTCTATCAATACATCCGCGACTTCGGCTTTGGCACCCGCACCGGCGCGGAGATGCCCGGCGAGACGCGCGGCCTGCTGCGCCCGGTGAAGCAAGTGGGGCCCGTCGTCGATCGGCTCCATCGCCATCGGCCAGGAGGTTGCCGTCACGCCGCTGCAACTGGTCTCGATGGTTTCGACCATCGCCAACGGCGGCGTTTATCTGCCGCCGCATGTGCTGATGCCGGGGCAACTCGGTCCCACTACTCCCAACCAAAGGCCCGCTCCCCTGCAAAGGGCACCCTTCAAGCCGGGCGGCGAGCTGCCCAATCCGCTGCCTCCCGGCGCGCACCGCGTTCTCTCCACGCTGACCGCCGCCGCAGATGCGCAAGATGATGGAGGGCGTGGTGCTCTACGGCACCGGCAAGCAGGCGCAGCTCAACGGCTACTCCTCCGGCGGCAAGACCGGCACCGCGCAAAAGATCGATCCGGCCACGCACACCTACTCGAAGACCATGCACATCGCCTCGTTCGCCGGCATCGCGCCGGTCAACAATCCGGTCATCGCCGTGGCCGTGGTCATCGATAATCCCAAGGGCGATTACTACGGCGCCAGCGTCTCCGCGCCGGTCTTTGCCGAGGTGGCGCAGCAGGTGCTCGAATATCTGGCCGTGCCGCACGACATTGATCTGCGCCACGCCTAGCGCCGACGCAAAAGTCCGGTGCGCCTGTTGAGGAAGATGCAGCGGGAGAGAACACCGGCGACATCAACGCGCTCTATGCCGCGGCCAACGATCTGCCCAGCGACGATCCACTGCGGAACGGCGCTCAGAACCAGAGCTCAGTGCCAGGCCCTACAAAGATCGCAAGCCAGACAGCCGCGCCGCCGAATCAATCTGCGAATTCAACGTCAAACCCTGGCGGTATGCAGACCGTATCCACGATGCCGCAGACTCCGCCCTCAGCCAGCCACACAAGGCAAGACACAGCTGACAACGGCGGTCATGGTCGCTCGACAGCAAAGACCCTTCGGGTTCCATCGCTCATCGGGCTGCCGGTGCGCAAGGTCATCGAGCAGGCCGCCGCCGCGGGCCTTGAAGTGCAGATCACCGGCAGCGGCACAGTGCGCGAACAGGCTCCCGCTCCGGGCACGATGGTGCCCCCGGAACGCAGATTGTGGTCCGCTGCGGGCGGTAGTGCGTACGCGCCCTTGCGGAGCTTTCACATTCCTTCCGGCCAGTTCCGCGTAGCTTCCAGCGATTCGCCGGTTTCAAGCAGACTCTTGAGGCTGGCAAGAATCATCGGCCATCCGCCGGAAACTGCCTTGATGAGCTTCGAGTCGGTCTTGTCCATCTCATGCGTCACGGTGAGCTTGACCGAATCGCCCTTCTGTTCAAGCTCGTAGGTCAGGCGCGAAAAGCCCTCCGCGGTCATCTCGGGAAACATATGATTCTGCCACTTCAGAACCAGCTCTCTGGTGCGGCTCGATCTCAACCACTTCGCCGCTGTCGGCGTGCCCCCGTCCGGTTTAACGATGCGCCACGATGCGCCCGGCTTCCATTCGGATTCCTGCGTTGTTCCCATCCAGAACTGGCGCGTGAATTCCGGTTCGATCAGCGCCCGCCACAGTTTCTCCGGCGTGGTGCGGATAAACGTCACATACACAAATTGAGATTCAGCCATTGTTTTCTCCCTCCAGCTTCGCTTTGAGTTCGGCGAGGGCGCGCAGGCGCCCCCGCTCGTATTTGCCGATCCAGCGCTCGGCAATCTCGTGGATCGGCATCGGATTCAGATAGTGCAGCTTCTCGCGGCCCCGCCAGATGGTCGCCACCAGCGTTGCCTCTTCCAGCAGCTTGAGGTGTTTGGTCACTGCCTGGCGCGTCATATCCAGGTGTGCGCAAAGCTGCCCCAGCGTCTGCCCGTTGTCGGCCCGCAGCCGATCCAGCAGCAGCCGGCGCTCGGGAGCAGCGAGCGCCTTGAACACCTTGTCCACATCTGCGCCCATTGCCGGCATAATAGGCAACCATATGGTTGCATGTCAAGAATTAATCTTTGCTATTTTCGCAATTTGTTCCATTGATTAGATTTCGCCACCACCGCGATAATCTCAGAGCATGGCGATATGGTACCCATTCGAGAACGGCGCAACTCTCGGCCAGAAGGGACCGGAGGATGGAATCATTCTTCGCGATGAAGAGCATCCGCAGGAAGCGCGGATCACGCTCGAACGCGACACACGCACTGCGTCTTTCGCGATCACGTGCGGTATCGATAGATGCATGATGCACACGCGGTTTTTCTCGCTGGAGAGCGAAGCAACTTCGCAGTACGACTCCATGAAGATCGCCCTGGCTGTGCTTCTGCTCACAGAAGTTGAAGGCGGACCGGAAGAATGCCGAACCTTTACCGACAGTCTCACCGCGTTTGTCGAAGCCTATCCGTGAGCGAAAGATTCTAAACGCTTCAACAATCTACAATGGAACCCGTGATGAACTGGAAAGAACTGATTGAGGAAGTGACGGCGGTTGGCGCGGGCGGCGGCTCAGACGAGCCGGTGACCGGCGTCGAGTACGACTCGCGCCGGGTGCGCCCGGGCTCGGTTTTTGTCGCCATGAAGGGCGGCTCGACCGACGGCAATCGCTACGTTGAGAAGGCCATCGCCGCGGGCGCGCTGGGCATCATTACCGACTCGGCGCCAAACTTCGACCATCTGCTGGTCTTCCAGCCCGGCCTGCCGGTGCTGGAGGTCGAGCACGGGCGGCGCGCGCTGGCCCAGGCTTCGGCGGCCTTCTTCGGCCATCCCGAGCGCAAGCTCGCGGCCACGGGCATCACCGGCACCAACGGCAAAACCACCACGGCATTTCTGATCGAGGCGCTGCTCAACGCGGCCGCGCGCAAGACCGTGCTGGTGGGGACCATCGAGTATCACGTGGCCGGCGAAGTGCGCCCGTCGCGTGCACACCACGCCCGAGTCGCGCGACCTCTTTGAGCTGATGGCCGAGGGCGTGGCACGCGGAGCCACCGAGCTGGTGACCGAAGTTTCAAGCCACGCTCTCGACCAGGGCCGCGCCGCCGGAGTGAATTTCGACGTGGCCGTCTTCACCAATCTCACCCGCGACCACCTCGATTATCACCAGACGATGGAGAAGTATTTCGCCGCCAAGCGGCTGCTCTTCGACGGCACGGTCTATCCGGCTCCGCGCGTGGCCGTGATCAACGCGCACGATCCGCACGCGGACGAATTGGCCGCGGCCGCGCGCAAGGCCGGCGCCGAGGTTCGGACCTATGGAATCGGCAAGGGCGACTGGCGCGCCGCAAGTTATACGCTCACGCCCTCCGGCGCGGTGCTCGAACTCGAAACTCCGGCGGGCGCGGCCAAAGTCACCTCGCATCTGGCCGGCGAGGTGAACATTCTCAACCTGCTGGCCGCGCTCGCCGCGGCTCATGCGCGCGGCGTGCCGTTTGCCGATCTGGTCGAGTTCGTTCCGCAGCTCAAGCCCGTTCCCGGCCGCTTTCAATCCGTCGATGCCGGCCAGCCCTTCACGGTGATTGTGGACTACGCCCACACCGACGACGCGCTGCGCAATCTGACCGCTCTGGCCCGGCAGATGACGGCGCAAATCCGGCGGCCGCGTGATTACGCTCTTCGGCTGCGGCGGCGACCGCGACCGCACCAAGCGGCCCAAGATGGGCCAGGCCGCCGGGGCAGGGAAGCGACTTTGTGGTGGCCACCAGCGACAATCCCCGCTCCGAGGAGCCGCTGGCGATTCTGGCCGAGATCGAGCCGGGATTGAAGGCGAGCGGCGTTCGCTACACCGTCGAGCCGGACCGCGCCGCCGCCATTCGCCTGGCGCTCCGGGAGGCCGAGGCCGGCGACGTGGTTCTGATCGCCGGCAAGGGCCACGAGAAGGAGCAGATTCTCGGCCGCCGGCGCGATTCCCTTCGACGATGCCGAGATTGCGATCAGCGCTCACGGCGCTAGGCTCCGAAATGGGCTATGGTAAAGGGCAATGAATCTCACACTGGCAGAAGCGGCCATCGGCGCGGGCGCGGTGCTGGAGGCGCCGGCGAGCGTGGCCAACGCCGGCGCGCTGGTGGTGTGCGGCTACTCGATCGACTCGCGCACTGTGGCCCCGGGCGAGCTGTTTTTTGCGGTGCGCGGCGAGCGGCTCGACGGCCACGACTTTGTGGCCGCGGCGCATCGAAGCGCGGAGCCGTGGCCGCGGTGGTTTCGCGCGCGCGGGTGGCCACGCTGCCCGACGCCGCGCTGGCCGTGCCGCTGCTCATCGCCGAAGACCCGCTGCTTGCGCTGCAGGCCCTGGCCGCGCACGTGCGCCGCCAGTGGGGCAGGCGCGTGGTGGCCGTCACCGGCTCGGCCGGCAAGACCACCACCAAGGAAGCGATTGCCGCGGCGCTGGGCGCAAAGTTCAACGTGCTCAAGTCCCAGGGCAATCTGAACAACAGCTTCGGCCTGCCGCTGCAACTGCTGCGCCTGGAGCCGGAGCACGAGATCGCGGTGGTCGAGATGGGCATGAACCACCCCGGCGAGATCGCCGCGCTGGCGCTGATTGCCTCGCCCGACTGGGGCGTGGTCACCAACGTGGGCACGGCGCACATTGAGAACTTTGCCGACGGCCAGGCCGGCATTGCCCGCGCCAAGTTCGAGCTGGTGGACGCGCTGCCCGCGACACGGCGTGGCCTTTCTCAACTGCGACGATCCTTATGTCTCGCAGTTTGGCCGCGACTTTCATGGCCGCGCGGTTTACTTTGGCGCCGGCCCCTGCGCCGATCCGCAACTGCTGGAGCTGAACGAGGATCTGGCCGGCCTGCATGTGCGCTATCGCGCCGGCGAGCGCGAGGGCGAACTCACGCTGCACCTGCTGGGCGCGCACAACGCATTGAACGCGCTGGCCGGACTGGCCGTAGCGCTGGAAGCGGGCGTCGATCTGGATGCGGCCGTCGCAGCGCTCGAAACGCTCACCGCCGGCGACAAGCGCGGCGAGGTGATCGAGATCGACGGCGCGACGATTCTGAACGACTGCTACAACTCCAACCCCGAGGCGCTGCGCTCCATGATCCGCACCCTGGCCGCGCGGCCCGCCAGGCGCCGGATTCTGGTGGCCGGCGAGATGCTGGAGACTGGGCGAGCACGGCCCCGCGCTGCACGCCGCCTGCGGACGCGCCGCCGCCGAGGCCGGGCTCGACCTGGTCGTCGGCGTGGGCGGCAATGCCGAACATCTGGCCGCCGCCGCCTGCGCGGGCGGGGTCGCCGCGCTGTTTCTGCCCGACGCCGAAGCCGCCGGCCGCTGGCTCAGCTCGAAAATCTCGCAACCAGGCGACGTGGTGCTGGTCAAAGGCTCCCGCGGCGTGCATCTGGAGCGGGCGATCGAGATTTTGATGAGCGGAATCGGTGCGGTTATTTCGCCAGCGGATCCGGACTGAAATGGCGCTTCCACCTGCCCCCGGCCCCGGCCTGTAAAATCATCATGAAACCCGCCTTCTTCCGGCTCTGGAGGCCACTTGTTTTACTGGCTGCTCTACGAAAAGCTGTTTCCGTACTTTCACCCGCTCCGGATCTTCCGCTACCTTACCTTTCGCACTGCCTTTGCTTCGCTCACGGCGTTGCTGATTACGCTGTTCATCGGTCCCTGGGTAATCCAGAAGCTGCGCGAGTTTCAGATCGGCCAATTCATCCGCGAAGACGGACCGCAGTCGCACCAGAAGAAATCGGGCACTCCCACCATGGGCGGCGTGCTCATCCTGATTGCAATTCTGCTGCCCACGGTGCTCTGGTCCGACCCATCGAACTTGTTTGTCTGGATCACGGTCTTCTCAACCCTGGCCTACGGAGCTATCGGTTTTGCCGACGACTACATCAAGGTCGTCCAGCGGCGCAGCCTGGGCCTGACGGCGCGCGCCAAGCTGCTGTGGCAAGGGCTGGCAGGATTACTGATAGCCATTGCGCTGGTCGCGATGGATCAGTTCAAGCTATTCACCACGCGGCTTACCGTGCCTTTCATCAAAAGCCTGCGCCCGGATCTCTTATGGCACGCGTGGCCCAGCACAATTCCGCATCTGGCTCTGCTGGCATTTCTTCCCTTTGTCATTTGGGTTGTGCTGTGGTTGGTGGGCACGTCGAACGCGGTGAACCTGACCGACGGGCTCGACGGTCTGGCCATCGGCTGCACAATCATCGCCGCCGGCGCTTTGGCCGTGCTCACTTATGTCAGCGGCCACGTGGTCTTTGCCGACTATCTTGAGCTGCAGCGCATGCCCATGGTCGGCGAATTGACGGTATTTTGCGGGTCCATGGTGGGCGCTTCCATCGGGTTTCTCTGGTATAACGCCCATCCGGCGGAGATCTTCATGGGCGATGTGGGCTCGTTGGCCCTGGGCGGCGCCATCGGCACGGTCGCCGTCATCATTCGCCAGGAACTCCTGCTGCCCTTTATCGGCGGCATCTTCATCCTGGAAGCGGTCTCCGTGATGCTGCAGGTGGGCAGCTACAAACTGCGCAACAAGAAGCGTATCTTCAAGATGGCCCCGCTGCACCACCATTTCGAGCAGTGCGGCTGGCAGGAGTCAAAGATCATTGCGCGCTTCTGGATCGGCGCCCTGGTGTTTGCATTGTTTGCACTCACTACCCTGAAATTGCGTTAAAGCCGGTTCGCGCGGCGCACCTTGCGGTGCACAATAAAGAAGCCGCGGAGGCCTGAGGATCAATAGCTGTGATGGAACTCAAAGGCAAAAAAGTTCTGGTCGTGGGACTGGGGAAATCCGGTCTGGCGGCGGCGTTGTTTCTGCGCCGGCGCGGCGCCCAGGTTACAGTCTCCGACGTGCGCAGCGCCGAAGCGCTGTCCAAGGAGATTCCCGCCCTGCTTGAAGAGGGCATCAACGTTGAGGCCGGCGGCCATGGCCTGCTTACCTTCCGCCGCCAGGACCTGATCGTGGTCAGCCCCGGCGTGCCGCTGAATACGCCGGAACTGGTGCAGGCGATGATGTTCGGCCGGCCAGTGATCGGCGAACTCGAATTGGCGGCCCGCTTTCTCAAGGGCAAGATGCTGGCGATCACCGGCTCCAACGGCAAAACCACGACCACTGCGCTGGTGGGCGAAATCCTCAAGAGAGCCGGAATGCCCACTCTGGTGGGGGGTAATATCGGCTTCCCGGTGGTGGGGCTCATTGAAGAAAGCACAGACGAAACCTGGTCGGTCCTTGAGGTCTCCAGCTTCCAGCTTGAAAGCACAGTCGAATTTCATCCCGCCATTGCCGTGATCCTGAACATTACCCCCGACCACCTTGACCGGCACGGGAGTTTTGAAAACTACGCGTTGGCTAAGGAGCGCATTTTTGCCGCGCAGAACGAGCAAGACAGCGTGGTGCTCAATGCGGACAACGTTCGCGCCGCCGAGGCCGCCGCCCGCTCGAAAGCCATAGTCTATTGGTTTTCCATCGAGCATCCGGTCGAGCAGGGAGCGTGGCTCGAAAATGGCTTTGTCGTCTTTCGGATGTCCCGGGATGCGGCGACGGAAGTCGTGATGCCGCTGAGCGGAATTCCGCTGAAAGGCGCGCACAATGTTGAAAACGTGCTGGCAGCAGTGGTTGCGTCCCGGCTGGCCGGTGCATCAGTGGATGCAATTCGCGAGGCCGTCGAAAGCTTCCAGGCCGTCGAGCACCGGCTTGAATTCGTGGCCAAGGTCAACGGTGTCTCGTTCTATAACGACTCCAAGGCCACAAATGTGGACGCAACGGCCAAGGCCATCGAAGCCTTCGATTCCGGGATTCACCTCATCCTCGGCGGGAAGGACAAAGGCGCCGGTTATGCACAACTAGCCTCCCTGCTGCGCGAGCGTGTGCGCGCCGTCTATACCATCGGCACAGCGGCGGCCAAAATCGAGTCTGAACTGCGCGGGATGGTCTCCATCCAATCCTGCGAGACGCTGGAAAATGCCGTTGCCGCGGCAGCTTCCGCTGCTCGCCCGGGCGAAGTGGTACTGCTCGCCCCTGCCTGCTCCAGCTTCGATCAGTTTGAAAACTACGAGCACCGCGGCCGCGTCTTCAAAGACCTGGTCAGTGAATGGCAGGGAAGGAAGGCATGCCATACCGCGTAGGCGTGGATAAATGGCTGTTTTTCATCACCATGGTGCTGGTCGTAACCGGGCTGGTGATGGTATTTTCCGCCTCGGCCGTGGTTGCGCAGGAACGCTTTCACTCGCCTTATGCATATCTTGGCAGGCAGGCAATTTGGGTGGTAGCAGGAATGGCCGCCCTGTTCGTCCTCATGCACATTGACGTCAGCCACTTTAATTCCTCCAAATTCATCGGCGCCATCGTTTGCGCGACCACGCTGCTGCTGGTGATGGTCTACTTCTTCCCGGGCTCGCACAATACTCATCGCTGGATTCGCTTCGGCGGCCAGTTCACCTTTCAGCCCTCTGAGCTAGCCAAGCCGGTGCTGGTGCTCTTTCTGTCCTGGTTTCTCTCCACCCGCCTGGACGCAATGAACAACTGGAGGCACACTCTCGGTCCGGCAATTCTCATGCCGCTGATTTTTATCGTGCTCGTAGTCTGCGAGCCCGACCTGGGGACGGCTATTGTCTTGTTTGGCGTAACCGCCATGATGTTCTTTCTGGCCGGGTTGGCGTGGAAATATCTGCTGGCCGGCCTTTGCGTAGCGCTCCCCATCCTTGCTGGTCTGCTCATCTGGGTTCCCTGGCGTTTGCAGCGCATGCTGGTCTTCTTCAATTTGAACTGCGACGCAAAGGACGCCGGTGGCGCCGCTGGCTATCACGTCTGCCAGTCGCTCATCGCCGTCGGCACCGGCGGCTTGACCGGCCGCGGCTATATGGAAGGCATGCAAAAGCTCTTCTACCTGCCCGAGTCCTCCACCGATTTCATCTTCGCCAACATCGCCGAAGAGCTTGGTTTTGCCGGTGCAATTTTCATTCTCGGTCTCTTTATAGCGCTTGGCGTACGCGGCATGCGCGCCGGTTTCCGCTCCAAGGACCCCTTTGCGCGTCTCACCGCCTTCGGCATCACCACGGCAATTCTGCTGCAAGCCTTCTTCAATATCAGCGTGGTGATTGCTCTGGTTCCCACCAAAGGAATCCCGCTGCCACTGATCTCCTCCGGCGGAACTTCGGTCCTGGTAACGCTGGCCAGCATCGGCATCCTGCTCAATATCTCAAAGAAGGTGGAGTGAAAAATGCAGGGAATAGGGGCTAGGGGTTAGGGACTAGGGACTTGGAAATGCTTCGTATGCGCGCTTTGTGTCAGGGCACGACTTGACAGGTTGCGGAAAAACTTGATTTGGAGGGAGGCGGGGGTTTTAACCCCCGCATAAAGCCAACAGAATCAATGAGGGCTTTAGAACTTATCCGTAAATAGTGACGACTTTGATGCGTGCGACTGAATCTCTGATTTGCAAGCGATTGGTAGCGGCGATGATGAATTCAATATGGCTCAGATCAAGTCTTGGACGGTTTCAGATAATTTGTGGAGCAAGGTTGAGCCGCTGATCCCAGTACGCAAGCGGGAAGCAGGGCGAACGTATCAACGCAAGGCTGGAGCTGGACGCAAGCCGATGTCTTCTCGACAAGTTTTTTCGGCGATTGTTTACGTTCTGCGGACCGGCATTCAATGGAAAGCATTGCCCCGGGAGTTCGGTTCGGCTAGCGCAGTGCATCAGTACTTTCAGAACTGGCACAAGGCTGGCTTGTTCCAGAAGCTGTGGCAGGCTGGGCTGGCCGAGTATGACGGGATGCACGGCATAGCCTGGCAGTGGCAATCAGCCGATGGAGCCATGGGCAAAGCACCGCTAGCTACCGAATGTGTTGGTCGAAACCCGACCGACCGGGGGAAAAAAAGGACGCAAACGCAGTCTGTTGGTCGACGCCCGTGGACTCCCACTGTCGATCGCCGTCAGCGGCGCCAACCTCCACGACTCCAAGCTGCTGGATCGGACCCTGGCACAGGTCGTGGTCCAACGCCCTGAGGTTACAGGATGGAAAAACTACCAATATCTCTGTCTGGATGCCGGCTATGTCGGCTACCCAGTTAGCAAGATCGCCCGCAAGCACCAATACTATCCCCGCGTTAAATCACGCGCCGAAGAGCGGCTCATCAAGTACCGCTACCCGGACTCCAAACCGCGCCGATGGGTGGTGGAACGAACCCACTCCTGGCTCAACCGCTTCCGCAAGCTGCTGGTCAGCTTCGAAAAGACAGAGGCCAGCTACACGGCTCTGCTACAACTCGCCGCTGCTCTTATCTGCTGGAGACAAACTATTGTTATTTACGGATAAGTTCTTAGCCCCTGAGCGAATTGGATGGAAATTGGTCTGCCCACCGCTCCCCTTACAATAAAAACAAAGAGAAATCTTCGAGGAGGATTGCCGATGCCCGCCTACGAATATTTGTGCGGTGCTTGCGCGGGGCGCTTCGAGCAGCGCCAGAAGATGTCCGACGTAGCCATCGAAATCTGCCCTCAGTGCGGCGGACGAGTGAAAAGGCTTATCAGCGGAGGCGCTGGCGCAATCACGAAAGGCTCCGGCCGCCACTCTGACGCGCCCGCACCTTGCGGCGCCGGTGGCCCCTGCCGCGGCCAGAATGCCGCATGTGCCAACGGAATGTTCTGCGAGAATTAGAACGCCACTCGGATCGGTGGAGCTCCTTACGAAAGGCAGCGGCTTGGCAGACTTGCGTGTTCTGATTGCCGGAGGCGGCACGGGCGGCCACATCATTCCCGCGCTGGCTGTGGCGCGCGAACTGGTTGCGCGGTACAAAGCCGAAGTGCTTTTTGTCGGCACCGCCCGGGGCATGGAGACGCGGCTGGTTCCCGAGGCCGGCTTCAATCTGCGCCTGATTGAAGTCGGGCCCCTGAAAAACGTCTCGCTGCTCACCCGGCTGCGCACTCTCATCGATTTGCCGCGCAGCATCTCCGATTGCAAGGCGCTGATCCGCGAATTCCAGCCCGATGTTGTTTTTGGCGTAGGCGGCTACGCCTCCGGCCCCACGATGGCTGCGGCGCTCCAGCTCAAAGTGCCCACCATGGTCTTCGAGCCCAACGCTATGCCTGGTCTGGCAAACCGTCTGGTAGGCAAGCGGGTGAACGCGGCGGCGGTCAACTTTCCCGCGGCGGCTAAATGGTTTCGCAATGCCGAGGTCACCGGCATTCCGGTGCGCCCGGAGTTTTTCACGCTTGAATCGGACAAAATTGTGCCAGAAGGCGGCACCGCGCCGCACCTGCTGGTCTTCGGCGGCTCGCAGGGTGCGCGCATCTTCAACACCCACCTGCCCACGGTACTTCTTGGGCTGCTGGATGCGGTCCCCGGCCTCACGATTTTGCACCAGAGCGGTGTGCGCCACTTCGATGCGACCCACGCCGCCTATGCCGCCAGCGGAGCCGACCCGGCCAGATGGCAAGTGCTAACCTTCCTCGACGATATGCCGGCGCGCTTTCGCCAGGCGACCCTGGTGATGGCGCGCAGCGGAGCCTCCACCGTGGCCGAACTGGCCGCCGCCGGCAAGCCCAGCCTGCTGGTGCCTTTTGCCGCCGCTGCCGACGAGCACCAGAAGCGCAATGCTGAAGCCATGGTGGATGCCGGGGCTGCCGCATTTCTGCTTGAGAAGGATTTAGATATACCGGGGAAATTGCTTGATACTCTGACCGGCCTGCTGACCTCGCCGAAGCAACTGGCGGCCATGGCTGATGCGGCGCGAACCCAAGCCCATCCCGCCGCCGCCGAGCAGATTGCCTTCAGGCTAGTCGAATTGGCCGAAAAGAAGGCTCCAACCCAATAAGCCTTTTTGCCGGATACCGCAAAAAACTCCCGTGCACCATCCTTGCGATTTTTTCTATCACAAGGGCGGGAAATCGCAGCCCTCTCGCGCGTCATCTGTTCTTAATCCCAATGCAAAAGGCCCGCCTGCCGAAGCAGACGGGCCTTTGTGCAGAGAGCCGCATATCTGGAGAATGTCTTAGCTATTACCGGTGTCCGCCGCCGCCGCCGCCGTGTCCGCCGCCGAAGCCGCCGCCGTGGCCGCCGCCGAAGCCGCCGCCGTGGCCGCCACCGAATCCGCCGCGTCCACCGCCGCTAAATCCATGTGAGCCGCCGCCTCGTGCTCCACCGCCGTATCCGCCGCGTCCACCGCCGGCGAATCCGCCGCGTCCACCGCCGGCGTATCCGCCGCGTCCACCACCGGCGTATCCGCCGCGTCCACCACCGGCGTATCCGCGGGCGCCATATCCACCGCGTCCGCCGTAGCCACCGAGTCCGCCGTAGCCGCCACGTCCGCCCCAGCCTCCGCGTCCGCCATATCCGCCGCGACCCCAGCCGCCGTGGCCCCAGCCGCCGCGACCCCAATATCCGTGACCCCAGCCGCCACCCCAGCCCCACCCCCAACCCCAGCCCCACCAGGGACCGACGCCGATGAACAGCCCGTCATCGAACCAATCTGGCCCGTAATAGCCGTAGGGTGCGCAAGCATAGGGGTAGTAAGAGTAGTAGCCCTAATCGCAATCCGGGGGAGCATACTCATCCGGTGCGGGAACGACCGCCGGGCCTAGTCCAATACCCACATCCACTTGGGCGCCCGCCGTCGCAGTCGCGGCGAACGGCAGCGCCAGAATCATTGCCAACATAACCAGGTGTAATCTCCGCATGACATCCTCCATGTGCTGCCCGTCTTGCCGATCCAGACTTGGGTTCCGGAGTCGCCTCCGCTTTCAGCACCTGCCGGCTCTCGGGTTTCTCACCCCACCGGCTCCTGTTTTCTCAGACAGCATTTCCGTACTTTAGTTGCGGTCCTATTACAAGATTCTTTCACGGCAAGCGAAAGGGCAAGTTTTTTCCGCTCGATTTGCTTCCAAAGACCCGCACAGGCATCTGCCCGCGTAAACGCCGATTCTTCAAAACCCAACAAAATCAACCACTAAGCCGCATTCCGGTTCCTGCAGACGGCGATCTCCAGAATTATGCAGGGGCCTGGAATCCGGCAAACCTTGCACGGGCGCCCAAGTCGCGCTCAATGCGCAGAACCTCGTTCCACTTCACCATTCGCTCACTACGCGCAAAGGAGCCCACTTTAAGCTGTCCCGCATTGGTGGCCACGGCGAGATGGGAGATAAACGCATCCTCAGTTTCTCCGGAGCGCGCCGAAACAATCGGCTGCCAGCCCGCGGATTGCGTCAGGCGAATCGCTTCAATGGTCTCCGTCACCGTGCCGATCTGGTTCAGCTTGATCAGTACGGCATTGACCACCTTGTTTTCGATTCCCTTGCGGATGCGCTGCTCGTTGGTGGTGAACAGATCGTCGCCGACAATTTGAATTCGCCCGCCCAGCTTCTCCATGATCGTCCGCCAGCCTTCCCAATCCGTGTCGGCCATGGGGTCTTCGATGGAAACGATGGGGAAGCGATCGCACCACTCCGCCATCAATCCGCAAAACTCACTGGCAGTGAACGTGCGCTTCTCCAGGTTGAAGCTGTAACGCTTTGTTTCCTCGTTATAAAGGTCGCTGGCGGCAATATCGAGCGCAATGGCTGCTTCCCGTCCCGGCGTGTAGCCGGCCCTGCGGATGGCCTCAACCAGAAGCTCCAGCGCGTCCTCATTGCGCGCGAACTCCGGCCAGAATCCGCCCTCGTCGGCGATGCCGAAATACTTTTTTCGTTCGCGCAAAATCTCGCCCGCCGCATGGTAGACGTTATGTGTAATCTCCATAACTTCTTCAAAGCTGCGCGCCCCGGTGGCGATGAGCAGAAAATCCTGCACGTCGGTTCGCCAATTTGCGTGCGCTCCGCCGCCGATGATCTGGATCTCGGGAACCGGCAGCAGAGTACCATCGCCGAGGTAGGCGTAGAGCGGTTGGTGCCATGCAGCGGCAGCGGCGTTAGCCACGGCCATCGATACAGGCAGAATCGCGTTCGCACCCAGGCGGCCTTTGTTGGGCGTGCCGTCGAGCTCAATCAGCTTTTTATCCAGTGCGGCCTGTTCAAAAACATCTGCCCCGCGGAGCGCCGGTGCGATTTCGTTTTGTATGTTGGCAATGGCCTTGAAGACAGATTTGCCGCGAAATCGTTTCGGATCGCCGTCGCGCAGTTCGACCGCCTCAAACTGGCCGGTGGATGCGCCCGATGGAGCAAGGCCGCGTCCGCGGACACCGTTATCTAACGTAACTTCGGCTTCCACGGTTGGAAAGCCGCGCGAGTCGTAAATCTGCCAGGCTTCAATGGAAGCAATCTTCATGCATGGGCCTCAATAAATTCGGTTGAAAGGATTTCTTTAAACCAGGTTTCGCGCAGCGCCTGAAGGCTCTTGGGTGGCGAAGGCAAATGCTTGCTGACAAAGGCGCGAATGAATTCTTGTTTTGGCACGGACAGATATTCCACCGGAGATTTGCCGTCCACACGGGCCAGTAAGAGCATCAATAGCAAAGGCACCAGCCGTTTTTCTATCTCCAGGGCTTCGGCTGCGGAGCGCTCCTCAGCGTATGCGCGCCAGAACGCGTCTACCATCTCATCGCCTCCGCAGCGCCGCGGAGCGTGATGAAGTGACTTCAAAAAAAGATGATTCAGAAAAAATGCAACGTCGAAGACTGGATCGCCATACCACGCAACTTCGCAATCCAACAGCACCATACGGTCGTCGCGAATCAAAATGTTTTTGGGGCTGAAATCTCCATGCACGAGCGCTTCTCGCGTAGATTCAATCCGCTGCGCCTCGGCATCGAAGAGCGAGCGCAGCGCTGGATGCCGCTCTCCGGTGGTGAGCAGATAAGGCTCGACGCGAAGCTGATGAAAATTCTGCGTTGTATCGAATTGCTTCCGTAGCCCTTCATCCCCGGCTGTGCGGCGATGGATTTCGCCCAGGATGCGTCCGGCGAGTCCCGCATGAATGGCCGAAAACTCTCCGGCCAGCAGGGCCTGTTTCCAGTTCAAGAAATCCTCGCCCAGATATTCCATGCCGAAGTAGCCATCATCCGCACTAGAGAACGAGAGTTGCGGAACCGCGCCCGGCATCATACGGCCCACGCACTCCATATAATCGCGCTCGCTGCGGTTGCGCCCCACATCGGCAAACCAGTCGTCCTTTACCTTCAACTTGGCCAGCGCCCACTTTACTACGAATTTCCGCGTCCCGTCTTCAACGAGATAAATTTCGCTCGATACGCCGCCGTGCATGGGCACAAGACGCGCCTGCGGGTCACAAACGTGACCGTTACGGCGTAGCACCTCAAGGAATTCATCAGTCTGGCGCATGCTTTCAGGTTATCGTACTATGCAGTTTATGCAGCTGACCTTGATGGCTTTTGCCTTGGCATTGTTCTTCCCGATTGCACCCGCTCAACAAAAGGAGACTCCGATGACCCATCATGCGCACGGCACCTTTACCGTGAATGTTCAGCCGCTTACTCCTGCGCCGGCCGAGGGGCTGGGCCGCTTTTCCATCGGCAAACAGATTCACGGTGATCTTGAAGCTACCAGCAAAGGCGAGATGTTTTCAGGTGGCGATCCAATGCAGGGATCTGCGGGATACGTTGCCATCGAAGTCGTGACCGGCAAACTCCAGGGAAAACACGGCAGCTTTGCATTGCAGCACTCAGCCACCATGGATCAGAGCGGGCTAAAGATGACGGTGCAAGTAGTGCCGGGCTCAGGGACTGGAGGATTAAAAGGCATAGCAGGCACATTCACCATTCATATTGATAAAGGGCAGCACTCCTACGACCTGGACTACACCTTACCCGAGTAGCTCGACGCGGTGGAGGAGAAGGAATTCATGGCGAAAACACAGGCGAATGATGTAACGGGGCCAGAGCTTGTCGAACTCTTCCGTATGGCGATCCGCCGCGAAGTGAAGGTCGTGGCCCTGGGTGAATCGTGGAATGATGTTTATGCCGGCGATGTGCGCCTTCGCATCGGTGATTACACGGTCGTAATCTTTAACGACTGCAATGAGCTGGATTACGTCGACTCGGCCACCTCCGCCGACGGCCGCGAGGGCGATTTCGACGCATGGTGGAGCGCTAACCTCGAGCCGGTTTCGCTTTTGACAAAGCTCGAATACCAGCAGTTCGAGAATCTGCTCGAGCGCGCGCCGGTGGAGGATTCCGAGGCCAGCAAGTCAACAGCGAAAAGCGAATAGCTAAGAGCTGAAAGCTGATCCCTGACCCCGCCTCTGTTACCCTGATTCTTCACCCAAATGTTCACCACCTCCCAGCACGTGCACTTCATCGGCATCGGCGGCATCGGCATGAGCGGCATTGCGGAGATTCTGCTCAGCCTGGAGATGAAGGTCTCCGGCTCCGATCTGCGCCGCGGGCCGGTGACCGACCGCCTGTGCCCAGCTGGGCGCGACCATCTATGAGGGCCACGATGCCGCAAACGTTGCCGGGGCCACGGTGGTGGTCACCAGTTCCGCCGTCTCCGCCTCCAATCCCGAAGTGGTCGAGGCCCACGCCCGCAAGATTCCCGTCATTCAGCGCGCCGAGATGCTGGCCGAGCTGATGCGCCTCAAATACGGCATCGCCATCGCCGGCATGCACGGCAAGACGACCACCACTTCCATGGTGGCCTCAGGTGCTTGCCGCCGGCGGCCTTGACCCCACAGTGGTCGTCGGCGGCCGCGTGGACGCGCTGGGCTCGAACGCCCGGCTGGGGACGACGCAATATCTGGTTGCCGAGGCCGACGAGAGCGACCGCTCCTTCCTCAAGCTCTCGCCCATCCTGGCCGTGGTCACCAATCTCGACCGCGAGCACATGGACTGCTACCGCGATATGGCCGACGTGGAGCAGGCCTTCCTGGCCTTCATGGACAAGGTGCCGTTTTACGGAGCGGTGACCGCCTGCATGGACAATCCGCTGCTGGCCGCCATTCTGCCCCGCGCGCGCCGCCGCGTCTTCACTTATGGCGTCGCCGCGGAGGCCGACTACCGGCTGGAGTTGCTCAAGGCGGTGCAGCAGGGCAGATTCGCGCGTTTCCAGGTCCACACGGCAGAGGACACGCTGGGCCGTTTGAGCTGCATGTGCCCGGCCGCCACAACGTGCTCAACGCCACGGCCGCCGTGGCCATTGCCCACCAGCTTGAAGTTCGCCTGCGGAGAAGATCGCCGAGGGGCTCAGCCACTTTCGCGGCGTGGACCGGCGCTTCCAGTTGCGCGGCACAGGCGCGCGGCGTCACCGTGGTGGACGACTACGGCCACCACCCCACGGAGATTCGCGCCACCCTGGCCGCCGCCCGCGAGTGCGGCCACAGCAAGATTCACGTCGTCTTCCAGCCCCACCGCTACTCCCGTACGCTCGATCTTATGGAGCAGTTTAGCAGGCGCGTTTCGAGACGCCGACACCGTGATCGTGCTGCCCATCTACGCCGCCAGCGAGGAACCCATTCCCGGCGTGACGGCGGAGCGGCTGGCCGCCGCATTCAAGGGCCGAAGGTCCAATTCGCCCCGGATTTCCCCGCCGCCGTCGCCGCTGTTGCCGCTCAGGCGAGCGAAGGCGACCTGATCCTCACCCTCGGCGCAGGAAGCGTGAGCCAGCTGGCTCCGCAGATCCTTGCTGCGCTTGAGACCAGGTAGTCTTCAGCACATTGTTTCGCCCCGTAACGGTGCGTATTCCCCCCGTAATTCCTGTGTGTAAAAGCCTTCAATCCGCAGGCTATAGTTGAAGCTGGCGACTCTCACGACCTTGCTCAGGCGTGACGACTCAACGCAGTAACCGAACCCGTCCCCTCTTCTGGGAGGAGGAAGCGCCCGCGCAGCCCCGCTCCCGGCGCGCTGAGGAGGTTGTGTCTCCACGGGCGGAGGATTCGTCCGGCATGCCTCTCGATATGGCCGACCTGGACGGTTACGGCCCTGCCTACAAAGGTGGAAATCGCTTCCGCGGCTCAGCCGGCAATTCGCCCAGAGGTCCGTGGTGGCGGCCGGGAAGCACGGTGGGTCGCGTCTTTCTGGGCCTCGGCACGCTCATCGTTCTGGGCGGCCTGGCTACGGGCGTCTATTTTTTCAAAACCTATCTGGAGCGCGACCCGCGTTTCCGCATCGTGGGAGCCGGCAATATCCAGGCCACGGGGCTGACTGAAGTGAGCCGCGCCGAGATGCTGCCGGTCTTCGGCGAGGATATTGGGCGCAATATTTTCTTTGTCAACCTCAATGAACGGCGCAAAAAACTGGAAGAGATTCCCTGGGTGGAGCGGGCCACGGTGATGCGGCTGCTCCCGGACCAGATTCGCGTGCAGGTCGTGGAGCGGCAGCCGGTGGCCTTTGTGCGCCAGGACCAGCAGATCGGCCTGGTGGACGCGAACGGCGTTCTGCTCGCCATGCCGGCGGCTACGATGGCCCGGCATCATTACTCGTTCCCGGTGGTGACTGGCATCGATCCACGCGACCCACCGTCCAGCCGCAAGGCGCGAATGGCGGTTTATGAGCGCCTGCTGGCGGAGATGGACTGCCAACGGCCAAAAGATCTCCGCGCAAATCTCCGAGATCGACCTGACCGATCCCGAGGACGCCCGCGTGCTGATGCCCGATGCAGGGCGATGACCACCTGCTCATTTTGGCGATGATCGTTTTCTGGAGCGTTACCAGCGCTACAAGGCGCACATTGCGGAGTGGCGGCAGCAGTACCCCAGGCTGGCGGCGGTGGATTTGCGATACGAGCGGCAGGTGGTGCTGGAGATGGCCCCCGGCGCCGGAGCCGCGCAATCCGCGGTTGACGATCAGGCAGCTTCGACCGCGGAGAACGGAAAGTCGCAGTCGGACGGCCCTGAGGGAAAAGCGCAATCTGCCGATAAAAATGCTGAAAAGCATACCTCAGGAGCTAAAGCCCTCTCTCATCCTCTTGGCGCAGGTGCCAAAACGAAAACCCCTGCTAACCAGCCCAGCAAGGGTTCTCAAAACTCCGCAGCTAAGGGAAAGAATCTAAAGACCAGCCGCAATGACGGCTCGCAAGACAGCAGCGAAGCCGAAGTCCGCCGCATTGAAGGACAAAGCTGCAAAAGAAAAAGTTGCGAAGGACAAAGCGGCAAAGGACAAGAAGCGCGCCGCGGCCCAACGCACCGCTCTGAATGTCGAGCAAGCACAAGCCTGCTCATCCAACCCGCCCAACTCCGGCTGAGGGCCAATGATCGCATGAGCCAACGACAGGACAATCTGATCGTGGTGCTGGATATTGGCAGGCGCGTGGACCCGCGTTCTTGCAGCCGACGTGAACGAAGGCGCGTTGCGCTATCGCGGACACGGCGTGGTGCCCTCCGGCGGGATGCGCAAAGGGCTCATCAGCGAACTCGGCCCCGCGGCCAAAGCGGTGAAGGCTGCTAACGAGCGCGCCGAGCGGTCGGCGGACTTGAACATTGACGAGTGCGTGGTGGGCATTGGCGGACCGCATATTCGCGGACTCAATACCAGGGGCGGATTCGATCTGGGCAATCGCAAGCGCGAGATCTATAGCGAGGACATTCGCACCGCCGTCGATCGTGCGCGTGCCTTCGAGCGGCCTCCTGATCGCGAAATCCTGCACCTGCTCCGCCGCCAGTTCATCATCGACGGCCAGCCGGGCATCTTCGATCCCCTGGGCATGGAGGGCGTGCGGCTCGATCTTGATCTGCACATCGCCACCTGTTCCGGCAGCGCACTGCAAAGCACGGTTACCTGCGCCAACCGGGCTGGACTTGAAGTCACCGAAGCAGTGCTTGAGTCGATCAGCTCCGCCGAAGCCACGCTCACGGCCGACGAACGGGAACTGGGCGTGTGCCTGCTCGATATTGGCGCCCACTCCAGCGACCTGGTGGTTTTCTTCGAGGGCGCCGTGGTCCACACAGCCTCAGTACCCATCGGCGGAGCGCACTTTACCAACGATCTGGCGACCGTGCTGCAAATGCCGGTGGCCCAGGCCGAGGACCTGAAGTGCCGCTACGGAAACGCCGTGGTGACGGCTGTGCCCCAGGATGCGTCTATTGAGATTGCCCACCCCCAGACAGGCGCCGCGGCTACTCTGCCTTTGCGCATGATGGCGGAGGTTCTGGAGCCCAGAGCCCGCGAACTGCTTCACTATGTGAAAGAAAGCCTGCGCCAGGGCGAAGTGGAACGAGAAGGCTCAGTGGAAAAGGCATTAGGTGGGGGTTGCGTGCTCACCGGCGGTGGGGCGCTGTTGCCCGGTATGCTGGACGTAGCCGAGAGCCAGTTGCTGGTCAAGGCGCGAACTGGGTTGCCCGTACGTCTATCTCATATGCCAGGCGAACTGGCCCATCCGGGTTTTTCCACGGCTATAGGCATGCTGTTGTATGCTCACCGCACGCGGGCGATCCGCCCGGCCGAAAACAACAATTTACGCTCGAAATTGCGCGCCATTTTTGCAGCAAGTTACTGACCTCAGGAGGTCCAGGAGCCAATGAATCCCGAAAAAAATGAAGCCGGTGAAATGCGCATTCAGTATCACGACGAACCCGTGCGCGGGGCCTGCATCAAGGTAATCGGCGTGGGCGGCGGCGGCAGCAACGCCGTTAATCGCATGATCCAGGCTCACATGGCGGGGGTGGAGTTTATCGCCGCCAACACTGACGTGCAGGCGCTCAAGCTCTCCCAGGCTCCGGTCAAGCTTCAGCTTGGCGTCCGGCTCACCTCCGGCCTCGGCGCCGGCTCCAACCCCGACGTAGGCCGCAAAGCCGCCCTCGAAGATTCGGAAAAAATCATTGAAGCTCTTGAAGGCGCGGATATGGTCTTCGTCACCGCCGGCCTCGGCGGCGGCACGGGCACAGGCGCAGCTCCAGTCATCGCCTCGCTGGCCAGCGAGATGGGCATCCTAACCGTAGCCGTGGTCACGCGTCCCTTTTCCTTTGAAGGCAAACGCCGCCTGCAGCAGGCTGAGCGCGGCATGGCGGAGCTGATTGAGAGCGTCGACACAATGATCGTCATCCCCAATGAAAAGCTGCTTGCGGTGGCCAAAGACGCCGGCTTCTTTGAGAGCTTCCTCATCGCCGACGACGTGCTCCGCCAGGGCGTGCAGGGCATCAGCGACATCATCACCATCCCCGGCATCATCAATCGCGACTTTGCCGACGTGAAGACCACCATGGCCGGTATGGGTCACGCGGTCATGGGTATGGCAATCGGCTCCGGCACTAACCGCGCCATCGAAGCAGCCCAAGCGGCTATGGGTTCGCCGCTGCTTGAGGCCGGCGCAATCGATGGAGCCCGCGGCATCCTCATCAACATCACCGGCTCCAGCTCGCTCAAACTTTCTGAAGTCAATGAGGCTTCGTCGCTCATCCAATCCGCAGCGCACGAAGACGCCAACATCATCTTCGGCGCCGTACTGGATGAGAAGATGGGCGACCAGGTAAAGATCACTGTCATCGCCACCGGTTTCCGTGACCAGATGCCGGAGCGCCGCGCCCGCATGTTGAGCGTGGAAGAAGCGCCAGTGGTTTCGGTGCCTGTGGTTGCTCCCGAGAACTGGTTTGAAGAGCCCGCAGCCGCAGCGCCTCCTGCACCCGCTCCCGCCCCCGCACCCGCAAGCGCCCCGGCTCGCTTTCTGAGCGAGGAAGAAGAAGAGTCGGCGGAGTCGGATGCAGCGTTCTTTTTCTCCTCCGCAACCCCGGCAGTGGCAACAACTATCAGCGTTTCCCCTCCGCCTGCCAGTGCGGGCCAGGAGACTCCCACTGTGATAGAGCTGCAACAGGAACCGGCAGAACAGCTGGCCAGACCGCGTTTCGCTGAGATGGAGGAACCGGCCTTCACCTCCCTGCCCAGGGATTATGCCGCCGAGTTCGGCAATGCGGCGCGTGAACCGGTTCAGGCCGGTGAGAGCCCCGCCCAACCGGCATCCACGCTCTTCACCGAGCCAGGCATTGAGGAGGCAAGGGACCTGGACATTCCGGCCATCATGCGCAGGTTGCGCTTCTAGGTGCACGCCACTTTTGGGGGATATGCGTTTTGGCGCAATGCTGTATAGTGCATATAGCTATTTAAAAAAAGCGGGTAATGCGAAACTTACTACGCTCTTATTGTGTTATTTGATGTTGAGCTAGTTACGACGGATTTCTGATTCGCGGCTTAGACACGAAGCAAGCCGGCGGAATGGTCGATCGGAAATGCTGAACGCTGCTCCAGAAGAAGAACGGCACGAAAATCAAATTGAAGAGGGTATTGGCTGGATGAGTTTCTATCATTTTTTTGTATTGGCGCCGGTTCTGGCGATCTTAGGCCCTGGCGCCGTGAGCGCCGCGGCATTGGATGCCCAGCACCCAACCAGCCGCGCCAGGACGACAGAACCGCATCTGACCCAGCCCCATCACCCCGCAACGCATGCTGCCAGGCATTCGACCTCCCACGCCGGAACTGCCCGCGCCAAATCATCCCATGCCAGGCGGTCGGCAAGAAGCACCGTGAATGCCGGAGCCCGCGGCGTAGCCCATACCTCTCGCACAGTGGCCCACACTACCCGTCACCCGGCCCCGACGCTTCGTCGTGTAAACCATACAATCCGCCGCCATCGCTTCTACGAGCGCTTTACCGCCAGCTCCTTCGCCAGCGGAGACATATTTGCCGGCGACGTGACGGCCGGCGAGGACCCTGTGGTTCGTCAGGCGGCCATCAACGCCATGGGCGATATGAACGGCACCGCCGTCGTCATCGATCCCTCGAACGGCCGCATCCTGGCCATGGTCAATCAGAAACTGGCCCTCTCGCCCGGCGCGGAACCCTGCTCGACCATCAAGATTACCGTGGCCCTGGCGGCGCTTTCTGAGCGGCTGGTCACCAGCGAGACCCCCGTGCAGTTAGCCGGGTTCCGCATGAACATGACCCAGGCGCTGGCCAAGAGCAACAATCTTTACTTTGAAGAGTTGGGCCGCGAACTGGGCTTTGAGCGCGTCCGCCATTACGCCAATCTTTTCGGCCTTGGCGAGTTGGCCGGCTACCACATCGACGGCGAACAACTCGGCGTCTATCCCGACCAGGAACTGCCCGCCGCCGAAGGCGGAGTGGGCCGCATGTGCAGCTTCGGCCAGGGCGTTTCGCTCACCCCGCTGCAACTGGGCGCATTTGTAGCCGCCATCGCCAACGGCGGAACCCTCTACTATCTGCAGCACCCGAATACTCCTGAAGAAGCCGCCGCTCTCGAGCCAAAGATCAAGCGCACCCTGGATATCGCCCAATACCTTCCCGAATTGCAAGACGGCATGGCCGGCGCGGTGCAATATGGAACCGCCCGCAGCCTGCGCGCCAACTTCCACGAACTCCCCGTCTTCGGCAAGACCGGAACCTGCTCAGACAAGGGCACCCGCTTCGGCTGGTTCGCTTCCTACTCCGATTCGCCCCAGGGCCGATTGGTCACGGTGTTCTTCCTTGAAGGCGGACGCCCCACCTTCGGCCCCCGCGCCGCGGAGATGACCGGCGAATTCTACAAGAATCTCTGGGACGCCAACTGGTTTGCCCCCAAGGGCCCGCAAGACTCAGCCTCAGTTTCTCCGGCCCCCGCGCCGCAGCCGCCAGCGCAGCCCTCCGCGCAACCGGCCGTCCAGTAAAAATCTGCAGCAACTCCAACCACCCAATGAAAAGCCGCCTTCGGGCGGCTTTTCTGGTCTTAATCCCTGCGAATGATCCATAGCCTGAACCAAAATTGCGGCTGAATCATCTCATACTGAGACCTTCCCCTCTTTCTCGCCGTCGACCGGCTGGCAGTCGAGAAGAGACGGTCTCATTCCCTGCTAGCGAAATCGGTTTATGGAATTGTCGACTCATATCCTCTTGACCTACGGCTACCTGTTGCTCTTCGCCTGGGTACTCGTGGAGCAATTGGGCATCCCGTTGCCTGCCACGCCCATGCTGCTGGCCGCCGGAGCCCTCACCGCCCAGCGTGAGTTGAGCTTTCCGCTGGTTTTGCTGGCCGGCCTGGTCGCGGTGCTCGCGGCAGACAGCACCTGGTTCCACGTCGGCCGCAGATATGGCCACCATGTGCTGCGCCTGCTCTGCAAGTTATCGATGGAACCCACCGTCTGCGTTCGCCGCACTGAGGACTCATTTGGCCGCCGCCGCAGGGTCACTCTAATGTTTGCCAAGTTTGTTCCCGGCCTGGCCACCATGGCTGCACCCGTGGCCGGACAGTACGGAATGGGCTACTGGCAATTTCTCCTCTATGACGCCATCGGCGGCATTCTCTGGCTGGGCACTCTGCTCGCCGCGGGACGATTCTTTGGCGACCTGCTGCGGCGCAATCCCAGCCTGCTCGACTGGGCGGGACGGTTTTCAGGAGCGCTGCTGCTTCTGGGCATTCTCGGCTTCTTCATGATCCGCGTCTACCGTCGCAGGATGGTCCTCAAGGAGCTCATCGCAGCCCGCCTGGAGCCCGAAGAGTTGAAGAAGCAGCTCGATGCCGGCGAGCAGGTCTACATCATTGATCTCCGTCATCCTCTCGAACTGGTCCCCGACCCCTTTACGCTCCCGGGAGCAATCCATTTCTCGCCTGACGATCTTCGAGCCCGCGGCAGCGAGATTCCTCGCGACCGCGACATTGTGCTCTTCTGTTCCTGTCCCAGCGAGGCCACAGCCGCCAAAACCGCCATGACCCTCCGCAAGCTGGGCGTGGAGCGCGTCCGCCCCTTGCGCGGCGGATACGACGAATGGAAGCGCCTCGGCTTCCCACTGGATGCCGTGCAGACGGCGTCGCCGGCACGACCCTGAACAGCAGTGGCCCTATTGCTCGTCCCAAGCAAACTGCCCTCTTCCCGGAGGGAAGAAATGAAAATAGCCCTGGATGAAATCCGGGGACTGCGCCCAAATATAGTTTTCGCGTCCAGTAGGGACGCGGCGAGCCTCTTCCTTTCTGCACGACCATCTTCATGCGATCGAACGGCCGGGTGCCCCATCCATCGATTTTTTCTATCGATGGGTGGGACAGCACAAATCCTGCCAGCCCGCGCTTGACCCAACCACAAAAGCATCGGCTGCCCGCAACAGCCCTTTTCCCGGAAGGAAGAAGTGAAAATAGCCCCGGATGAAATCCGGGGACCGGGCCCAAATCCATTTTTCGCGTCCCGTCGGGACGCGGTGAGCCTCTTCTCTCTTGCTTGACCAATATCATGCGGTTGAGCAACCAGCCTCCCCCATTTTGCAGATTATTTCAAGCATCCCGCTACCGTGAGATCAGAGCACTATTTCACCGCCACCAGGCCGGTCTGAAAGGGCAAATACGGGCCCCACCCCCTCTGGGGGGCGGTGTTCCCCCTTTGTTCGCCAATATTATAGCCTAAGTGATGGATTATAAAAGAAAATGCTCTGAAAATTCAGGGCAATAAAGCGCCCGAAAACGTCAAATTTCGGTTCTTTTCTGCTCGAATTTGTTCAATTTCGTCATGCTCTGGTTTTCCAAACTGATTCCTTCGCCCGACCATCAATTCGAGCGAATCAACGCAACCCAACCGATTAAGCTAAAGTGTTGAGCGCGGCATTCACCGCGCGGGAGCAAACCCTTGGCCTACGACGATTTACGCGACTGGATCAAAGCACTCGAAAAAGCCGGCGAACTCCGGCGCATCAGCGAAGAGGTTTCGCCGGAGCTGGAGATCACCGAGATCACTGACCGCGTCACCAAAAACGGCGGCCCGGCCCTGCTCTTTGAAAACGTAAAAGGCCATCCCGGGCACAAGGTCTTCATCAACCAATTCGGCAGCGAGCGGCGCATGGCGATGTCTCTCGGCGTCGAGCGTCTGGATGAGATTGCCGAGCGGATCAAAGGCCTGATGAACGTGAAGGCTCCCGAAGGCCTCTTCGACAAGCTCAAGATGCTGCCGCAACTGGGCGCGCTCACCAGCGCATTCCCCAAGACCGTCAGCGCCAAAGACGCGCCGTGCAAGGAAGTGATCCGGCGCGAGAAGTTCGATCTCAACTATTTCCCGATCCTCAAGTGCTGGCCGCACGACGGAGGCCGCTTCATCACCCTGCCCTGCGTCGTCACGCGCGACCCGCGCTCGGGCAAGCGCAATGTCGGAATGTATCGCATGCAGGTCTACGACGGCCAGACCACCGGCATGCACTGGCAGCGGCAGAAGGTAGCCGCCGAGCACTATCGCGAAGCCCTGCGCGCCGCAGCTTCGTTGGCTGCTGATGCCGATCCCAGAACAGCCCGCGTAGCGGCAATGGCCGAGTCAGCCGGCGGCGCAGTCTCCATCCCCGACGGTCCCATCGGCGGCATGCCGCAGGTAGCGATGGGCAATCTGAAAGGCTCGCGGCTTGAAGTTGCCGTGGCCATCGGCACCGATCCGGCCACGACATTCGCCGCCATCGTTCCCGCGCCGCCTGAGGTGGAGGAGTTCCTGATCGCCGGTTTCCTGCGCGGCAAGCCGGTCGAGATCGTCAAATGCGAAACTGTCGATCTGGAAGTTCCCGCCCACGCCGAGATCGTCCTCGAAGGCTACGTCGAACTGGGCGAACTGCGCAGCGAAGGCCCCTTCGGCGACCACACCGGCTTCTACACACTCACCGATGATTACCCGGTCTTCCACCTCACCTGCATCACTCACCGCAAAGATCCCATCTACGCCGCCACCATCGTCGGCAAGCCGCCCATGGAAGACGCATGGATGGGCAAGGCCGTGGAGCGCATCTTCCTCCCCGCCATGAAGATGACCATCCCCGAGATCGTCGACATTCATCTGCCCGTCGAAGCGGTCTTCCACAACCTGATGCTGGTTTCCATCCGCAAGAGCTATCCCGGCCAGGCGCGCAAGGTAATGAACGCCATCTGGTCGCTCGGCCAGGCCATGTTCACCAAGTGCATCATCGTGGTGGACGAGGACTGCGACGTGCAGAACATCGCCGAGGTAGTGTTGCGCGTAACCAACAACATCGACCCCGAGCGCGATATTCAGTTCATGCTGGGGCCCATCGATTCGCTCGACCACTCCTCGCGCCTGCCCAACTACGGCTCCAAGATGGGCATCGACGCCACCCGCAAATGGAAGGCCGAAGGCTTCGACCGCCCCTGGCCCGCCATGATCGAGATGGACCGCGCAACCAAAGCACGGATAGATGAATTGTGGGCCAAGCTTGGGCTGTGAAGGGATCGCGGCAGGTGGCCTACCCATCGATTCTGAAAACACGACTAGGGTTTCAGAAGCTGTGCCCCGTTCATCGCGGCATTATCGCGATGAGCGGGATCGAGGTCAGATTGGCCGGACTAGGATAGAACCATGCCATATGGCCTGAAGCGGTTCCAGAAGCTCTCCACTTTATTACTTTCAGTTGCTTTCACAGTCTTCCTCTTCTCGATACGTCGAGTGCCAAGAACACAGTGGAGGCCATACTGGAACAAACTCGTGCGCGACATCAGGCGAGGGTCTACGCCTACGTCCTGATGCCCGAGCACATCCATTTACTCATCAATGAGCCGCCATCGATCCTTGTAGCTCAGTTTCTCAAAGCCGTAAAGCAAATCACTTCGCGCAAACTGAGAGGTCAGCGCGAGAAGTTTTGGCAGGAACGTTACTTTGACCGCAACGTCCGTGGTGAAGATGCTCGCTCCGAAGTGATCCGTTACATTCATAGAAACCCTGTAAAGCGCGGATTGGTCGCATCTCCCGGCGACTACCAATGGAGCAGCTTCAACCACTACTCGACCGGCGTTCGAGGAGCGGTTGAAATCGAGTCAGAGTGGACGGTAAGACTCCGCGGCCCACTCATCGCGATAGGGCCGCGATGAATGGGGCACAGCATTCTATCTTGGCTAGAGCATTTTCTCTTTTACTGTAAACTCCCGTGCCCCATCCATTTCCGCGTTTTTGCGGAAATGGTTGGGACACCAATGAAATCCTGGTCTACACCATTTCGGAAGATGCTCTAATGATCGAAGCAAGTAGAATCGATGCCTGGGCCACCTGCCGGAGCAATAACGGAGGTAGCAGGTGCCTTCAGGCACCTGAATACAGCAGTCCAATTACAGGCCTTTAGGCGCGGGTCTTATTCCTCGCCGCATCGGATGGTTGCGTCGGGGAGTCGTTCCGCGAATGGTCGGTGCAGTGAATTGAAATTGAGAGGAAGTGAAGTATGAGCCAATACCCAGATTTCGACTCGATGAATGAGACCGACGTTCGCGAAACAATTGTGAGACCCCTCATTGAGAGCCTGGGCTATGGTTGTGACGCTGAGACGAGGATTCTTACAGAGAAAACACTGCGTTACGACCGAAGCTTCTTAGGACATAAGAAGCCCAAGAAAGACCCGCCACTCACAGGCAGAGCTGACTACATCTGCGAGGTGATCTCCTTCGGAAGGTGGGTCGTCGAGGTAAAGTCCCCATCCGAAGAACTCACACAAGACGTTGTAGAACAAGCCCACACATACGCAATGCATCCAGAAATCGCCGCCTCATTCTTTCTCATCACGAATGGTCGCAAGTTCCGTCTCTACGAAACCGCGAAACTCGAACGGTCTGCTCTCGAGTGGAACTTCGAAGACGAAGACAAAGACGAAACTCTGCTTCGCCTGTCCAATGTTCTCAGCCCTTCGGCATTTCGAGAGAGATCGAAAATCGCCCTGATTGACCCAGGAAAGCCGTTGGGCAAAGGACTTGCTTCTAGACTCCGAATCGTCGGTGGACAGATCACGAATGACGAATACAGCGGAAACCATCCTCTCGTTCCATTAGAGAGTGTCAACGGACTGAGCTTGCCCGTGACTGGTGGTTACGTTACGCGAGCAGAAGACAAACGCATCGTGGGCTATGTTTTGGTTGGGAAGGCAGTCGCATTCATACCGAATTCTGCAATAGGGCTCCCAGATTGCTATGACTTCTTTTCGGCCACGGATTATCTCTCGGGCGATCCGGACCGACCGACAATATTTCAAAATATCGTGAAGGGCATCGTTCCAGCGGGAAGTTCGTTTCCCTATCCTGGTATCCAGCGTGTGGTAATGCCATTCGAAATGACCTACACACACATCACTGAGGCGGTGGGTTACGTGCGAGAGAATACGTTTGTTGGCATGACGAGGGTGACCAGTGACTTCAACTTCTCAAATATATCTCCAGAGTTTCGAAATAGGGTGTTTAGGCAACTCGGCCAGATTCCTGATACGGCTCACATAACCGGTACGGGACGTTTCGAGATTTTGCTCCAGACTGACATCTAGGGCGGATGGCACAGGTCTGAACGCCACAAAATGAATGAGTGCCCCAAGTCCCGATTTTCGGACCGGGGAAATGTGAGCCTTGTCCTACGCCTCTCTGCTATATCTAGATTCATGCGGGTTGTTTTCCTTCGCTTCTTCTGTGCCGTGATCGCGCTAATGCTGGCCGTCGTAACTCCCTTATATGCGCAGTCCGATCCATTTCGCTGGATGGATTTCCACTCGCAAAAGGACCAGGACATCATCGTCTGGGTCACGCGCTCGCTGTCGGAACAGGATTGGACGGCGATTCGCGAGATCGGCGTTCAGTACGATGCGGCGCTGGTGGTTACCACGATGCGGCCCACTCCGCAGTCGCCGGCCAACGCCGACACCTTCACCGTGTGGAGCGTCTCGCTCACCAGCCATGTGGTTGCGCCACTGCTCAAGGGAGTGAATCTTCGCTGGCTTGAAAGGATGCGCTTTGCACCGGGCGCGCCTCTGGAGCCGGCCATTCTCTACGACAATTGCCGCGACTGCTCGGCGCAAACCTACTTCACGGCCTTCTACTATGACCTTTCGCACCACATGTGGGCGGCTCGCTGGCTGCGCGGCTCTGATGCGGCGCCGGTCTGGAGCGCCAGCCCGCCAGCCGGCGTCTCCTGGACCCAGGTTTGCACGGCGATGGCCGATCCCGACGGACGGGAACTGGTGGGCGCCTGGAACCACATTGACTACGGAAACCAAAAGCCGCCCGAGGATTATGTTTACCGCTACGATCTGGACCCCTCGAACGGCCAGGAGCGGACTCAGCTGCTGACCGGACCGGCCGCATACTCCATGGAGCAGCGGCTGTGCGGCTTCATGAGCGTCGTTCCGGACCTGACGCATGGCCAGGACTCGTGGCTCTGCCGGCAGACCGTTCAGCCCAGTTCCACGCGCAAGCCGGTGACCACTCCGCCGGCCAACAACCACGGCCAGTCCGAGCCTCCCGGCGCGCGGCGTTAGGGCCGAACCTGGAAATGGTCAAAAGTGAACGGTCTGTCCCTTTTCGCTCCGCCTAGCATCTAAGCCTATTGGAGATTGATATGAGCCATTTCCCAGGATTTGGAAGATTGTCGCTGCTTGCTCTTGCGGTTGTATTTTTGGCAGCCGGATGCCACAAGAATCAGGATCAGAACGCCGCTTCAGATCCCGCATCGGCCAACATGGCCCCCGTTTCGACGGACACGAGCGGTGCGGCCCCGGCTCCGGCAACGTACAGTAGCCAGCCAAGCGCCCCAGCGCCGGATTCAGGCGGTTCCTACGACCAGGATCAGGGTAACTATGATCCGGGTTATGGAGAGCAGCCGGAATACACCGCCGATGAGGCACCTCCACCGCTGCCCGACTACGACCAGCCGCCAGATCCCGGCGACGACTACATCTGGACTCCCGGCTACTGGGCCTGGGCTCCAGAGGGCTATTACTGGGTACCCGGCGTGTGGACAGAGGCTCCTTATGTAGGTGCTCTCTGGACGCCTGGCTATTGGGGCTACTGGAATCACCACTATCGCTTCTACCACGGCTACTGGGGCCAATACATCGGCTTCTACGGCGGCATTAACTACGGCTACGGCTACACCGGCGCCGGATACCAGGGCGGCTACTGGGGCGGCGGCCACTTCAACTACAACCGTGATGTCAACAATGTGAACACCAGCGTGGTGCATAACGTCTACAGCCACCCGGTCGGCGCCAATAACAACACCCGCGTGAGCTTCAATGGTGGATCGGGCGGAGTCCAGGTGCGAGCGAGACCAGCCGAATTGGTGGCGCTTCATGCGCCTCACGTTGCCCCCATGACGGCGCAGATCCAGAATCAACACGCCGCAAGTGTAAACAGGGCACAGTTCGCAGCCGTCAATCATGGCCGCCCGGCCACTGTAGCCGTTAATCGGCCTCTTGTGGCGGACCGCAATGTGAAGCCTCCACCGCCGTTGCAGTTACACAATCAGGTTGCCCCGCAGGAGCAACAGCGCCAGGCGGTCCCGCAACAACATCAGGCGGCGCCACAACCGGAAATGCATCAAATCTCGCCGCAACAACGGCAAATGACTCCGCAACCGCAAGCGCATCAGACAGCGCCACGAGAACGCCAAATGACACCGCAACTGCAGCCTCATCAAACAGCGCCGCCGCAACGCCAAATAGCGCCGCAACAACGCCAACCAGCACCCCAACCGCAGGCGCGGCAGACAGCACCTCAGCAACGCCAAATGGCGCCTCAACCGCATTCGGCCCCGCCGCCACGCCAGGCAGCGCCGCAGCCGCATCCGGTCGCGCCTCCGCAACGGCCAGCGCCTCAGCAACGCCCAGTTGCGCCACAACATCCGGAGGAGCAACGTCCGAGGGTGTAGGGGTGTACCGCATACCTGCTTAACTCTGCCGGCGTCAGAGCAAAGAGTGCGCAACCGCGGCGCCTTCAGCCTCCGAAGGGCCGCCAGGTTGCGCGCCACGCGGGATAAGTCCCGACCGCAGTCCATCGTATACTGGCTTTATGTCGATTGTGGGCAACATCGCCGCCATCGCCAAGGGCATGAGCATCACCTTCGGGGAGATCTTCGAGCCCACGCAGGTGGAAAACTACCCCGACGGCCAAGGGCCCCTGCGCGGAGCGGTCCTCGAGCAGCGCTACCGCGGCGCGCACGTTCTGCAGCGCGACGAGAACGGCCTGGAAAAGTGCGTGGCCTGCTTCCTCTGCGCCGCCGCCTGCCCTGCGAACTGCATCTACATCGAGGCCGCCGAGAATACCGAGGAGCAGCGCATCTCCTCCTCCGAGCGCTACGCCAAGGTCTACAACATCGACTACAACCGCTGCATCTTCTGCGGCTATTGCGTTGAAGCCTGCCCCACCGACGCCATCACCCACGGCCACGGCTTCGAGCTGGCCACCCTCAACGCCACCAACCTCGTCATGCGCAAGGAAGATATGCTGGTGCCGGTTGAGGCGCTGACGGCGGCAAAATAAGGGCTCAAATTTTTTGCAGCCTATCCTTCAGACATTGCGTGCGTCTTACAATTGTGATTCATCGCACAGATCATGCAGCCTGCCAGATATAATCTGGATTAAGTTGATGAAGAGGCTTCTCCAAATCGTCGCTCTGGCCGTGGTTGCAGCGCTCGCGGCTCAGCCGGCCCTTGCCGGACTGCTCTGCCCCATGGGGAATCCCAATGGTGGATCTCGCGCTCATTGCAGCGGCATGGCGATGGGCGGGTTGGGCGTGCAATGCCCCATGCATCGGCAGATTGCCTGCATCGGCTGTGAGCAGAATTGCTGCAAGGAAGGGATCCCGCAGGGCGTAGTCCGGTTGGCTACAGATCGCAGGCCAAAAACTGGGAAAACGCAGTTTCTTGCACTGCCTCCCCGCATAGCAGCGGATGATGTTACAGCCTTCCTGGTTCCCCCAATCGATCGGAGAGTTGCTTCCGGCCCCGCCAGATATATCCTCTTGCAGGTTTTCAGAATTTAGACCGCTCCTTACGTTTAAGCAAATGAAGCAGCCGCAGGATTTCTGAAGAATCCTGGCGGCTCGATAATGTTGCATTTCCAACGTAAAGGAGATTTCAATGAAACGCATCATAGCTTTTCTCTCGTTCATGCTGGTTTTTGCGGTGGTCACATTTGCCCAGACATCGCCGACGCAGACAGGCGCGAAATGCCCGATGACCAACCAAGCCGCCGGGAGCGCCGCCTGCGCCGCCTGCTGCCACGGCAGCTGCGAGAAAGACTGCTGCAAAAACGGCTGTGACATGAAGTGCTGTGACGGCGACAGCGCGAAAATGTGCAGCAAAGGCAACGCCTGCGGGAAGAAGTGTTCCCACAACGGCGGCAAGGCAAAATGCTGCCAGGGCGGTACGTCGCAGGGCGCTGCCCAACCTAATACGGGAGCCTGACGCGAAGGGCTCGAATAAGTAATTGAGTCCGAGGTTAGTTCCCAATGGAGAGATCCGGGTCGCTTGGCGATCCGGATCTCTGTTTACCAGCGGAATCGAGAGGGAAAACTGCCGGCCAAAAGAGCAAAGAAAAACAAAATCCAGGACCGTATATGCTAGAAGATAGGCAGCTTTTCCCCTTTTCCCGGAGGTCATTGGGTTCAGGAGCGACATGGGCCAAGTTTCTAAGCGCTGAAGCGATGCGCGCCGGGCGCTGAAGGTGCTATGGGAGTGAAATGACGACCGCGAGCCAACATCCTCTACAAAAAATCATCGAGAGCCGTATCGCCATTATTGATGGGGCCATGGGCACGACGATTCGCACCTACGGGATGAAGGAAGCGGATATCCGCGGAGAGCGATTCAAAGACTCGAAGAAGGACCTGTTGAACAACGGCGACCTGTTCTCCCTGACGCAGCCGGAGATGATCTGCGACATTCATCGGCGGTTTCTGGAGGCCGGGGCGGACATCATAGAGACCAACACTTTCGGCGCCACCAGCATCACCCAGAGCGAGTTTTTTGTGGACGATCCACGCGAGCACGGCGGACGCAAGGATCCTGCGTTTTATCAGAGGGTCATTGAAAATGAGTTCCTCAGCAAGCTGGCAGCGGAGATCAATGAGACTTCCGCGCGGCAGTGCAGGGAATTGGCTGATCGCATCGGCAAGGAGACGGGGCGTCAGCGGTTTGTTGCCGGGGCCGTCGGTCCCATGACCGTCTCGTTGTCAAACTCGCCCGATGCCGATGATGCGGGATTCCGCGTGGTAACTTTCGACCAGGTGAAGACCGCCTACAAACAACAGGTGCGCGCACTCATAGCCGGCGGCGGAGACCTTCTGCTGGTGGAGACGATTTTCGATTCGCTGAACGCCAAGGCGGCATTGGTCGGCATTCGCGAGGTCTTCGATGAGGAAAGGAAGGAGGTGCCGGTAATGATCTCAGCCGCCGTCGGTCGCGGTGGCGAAACGGTGATCTCCGCGCAGACTACTGAGGCGTTCTGGAACGCGGTGAAGCACGTAAAGCCGCTCTCGGTGGGGCTTAACTGCTCACTCGGCCCCGATCTTATGTATCCGTTCCTGAGCGAGTTGTCTGAGAAGGCTGATGTGGCCATCTCCTGCTATCCGAATGCCGGCTTGCCCAATCCGCTCTCGGAAACCGGGTTCGACCTTGGACCGGAAGATATGGCGCGTTATCTGGGCGAGTTTGCACGGGCGGGGCTGATCAATATTGCCGGCGGCTGCTGCGGCAATCGGCCGGAGCATATAGCGGCAATCGCAAAAGCGCTCGAAGGCCTGCCTCCGCGAAAGTTCGCAGCGCGGATCGAGGTCGCGGCATGAGCGAGACCAAGCCGCTCCGTTTATCCGGATCGCAGCCTTTCACCCAGCAACCGGGAGTCTACATCATGATCGGCGAACGGACCAATGTGGCCGGTTCGCCGCAGTTCGCCAAACTGGTGAAGGCAGGCAGATTCGAGGAAGCGGGGAGCGTTGCCCGGCAGCAAGTGGAGAACGGCGCCAACATTCTCGACATCTGCATGGACGAGGGCATGATCGACGGCGTGGCGGCCATGACGCGCTTTCTGCAGTTGCTGGCCAGCGAGCCTGAGGTCGCCAAAGTTCCATTCATGGTGGACTCATCAAAGTGGGAAGTGATCGAGGCGGGGCTCAAATGCCTGCAGGGCAAGGGCATTGTGAACTCGATCTCGCTGAAAGAAGGCGAAGAAAAATTCCTCCGGAACGCCGCGACAGTGATGAAGTATGGCGCGGCGGCGGTGGTGATGGCCTTTGACGAACAAGGCCAGGCTGCGACCTACGAAGAGAAAATTCGCATCTGCGAGCGAGCCTACAAGATACTCGTGAACGATGTCGGCTTTCCGCCCGAGGACATCATCTTCGATCCGAATATCCTAACCGTGGCCACCGGCATGGAGGAACATAACAACTACGCTGTCGATTATTTGCGAGCCACGCGCTGGATCAAAGCCAACCTGCCGCACGCCAAGGTCTCGGGCGGTGTTTCGAATATTTCCTTCAGCTTCCGCGGCAACAACAAGGTGCGCGAGGCCATGCACTCAGCGTTTCTTTATCACGCCATCGGGGCGGGCATGGATATGGGCATCGTCAACGCCGGGATGCTCGAGGTCTACGAGGAGATTGAGCCGGAACTGAAGGTGCTGGTTGAGGATGTCCTGCTTAACCGCCGGCCCGATGCAACAGAACGGCTGGTCGACTTCGGCGAAACGCTGAAGGGCGCCGGGGCGGCGGTGAGCGAGAAGAAGACCGAGGAGTGGCGCAACGGAACGGTGGAGGAACGTCTTACACACGCGCTGGTGAAAGGGATTGATACATTTATCGAGTTCGACGCCGAGGAAGCGCGCATCAAGTTGGGCCGTCCGCTTCTGGTGATTGAAGGCCCGCTGATGGACGGCATGAGCGTAGTGGGCGATTTGTTCGGAGCCGGCAAGATGTTTCTCCCGCAGGTAGTGAAGTCTGCCCGGGTGATGAAGAAAGCTGTGGCGCATCTGACTCCATTCATGGAGGCTGAGAAGGCGGCGATGGTTGCGGCCGGTGAGGTGGTCAAGGCGCAGGGAAAAATCCTACTCGCAACGGTCAAGGGAGACGTTCACGATATCGGCAAGAACATTGTGGGCGTGGTGCTGGCCTGCAACAACTATGACGTCATCGACCTGGGAGTGATGGTCCCGTGCGAAAGAATCCTCGAACGCGCGAAGGAAGAAAAGGCGGACATGATCGGCCTGAGCGGCCTGATTACGCCGTCTCTTGATGAGATGGTCCATGTAGCCAAAGAGATGGAGCGTCAGGGATTCAAGCTGCCGCTGCTCATCGGCGGAGCGACCACGAGCCGCGCGCACACTGCGGTCAAGATTGCGCCTCACTATAGCGAACCGGTCGTGCATGTGCTTGATGCCAGCCGTGCGGTGCCAGTGACTACCAGCCTGTTGAGCGACGATGGCAGGGAAGCATTCGTCGCCGAACATCGCGCCGCATACGAGGCACTTCGCAAGGCTCACTCCGCGCCGCGCCAGCAAGTTGTTTCGCTTGAGACCGCTCGCAGCAGACGAACGCCGATCGAATGGCGTCCTGAAGACCTGCCCGTTCCGGAGTTTACCGGCGTGCGTGTGCTGGATGATTTTCCCCTGGCAACACTGCGCGAATTCGTTGACTGGACGCCGTTCTTTCACACCTGGGAGCTGAAGGGCGTTTATCCCCGCATCTTCGACCATCCGGAGCAAGGAGCTCAGGCGCGACAGATATTTGCTGAAGCCAATGCTCTTCTCGATAGGATCATTGAGAAAAAGCTGATCACGGCGCGTGGCGTTTACGGCTTCTTTCCCGCGAGCGCAGTGGGCGACGACGTGCAGCTGTATACCGACGGTGAACGTAATAAGTCTCTTGCGCGATTCCATTTTCTCCGCCAGCAAGCTAACAGGGAAGGTAGCGAGCCGTGCCGTTCGCTCTCAGACTTCATTGCTCCGAAGGAGACTGGGCTGCACGACCACATTGGCGCTTTCGCGGTAACCAGCGGAATCGGGCTCAGGGAGTTGTGCGACCGCTTCCGAGCCGAGCAGGACGACTATAACGCCATCATGGCGGAGGCCATTGCCGATAGACTTGCGGAAGCTTTCGCTGAATGCCTGCACAAGCGGGTGCGCAACGAATGGGGTTACGGCCGCGAAGAAAATCTGAGCATCGACGAGCTGATCCACGAGAAGTATCGCGGCATCCGCCCGGCAGCGGGTTACCCGGCCTGCCCCGATCACACGGAAAAAGGCACGTTGTGGAGCTTGCTTAACGTGCAGGCCAACACCGGGATGCTGATTACCGAGTCGTTTGCCATGTGGCCAGGATCAAGCGTGAGCGGGCTTTACTTCGCCCACCCGGAGTCACGCTATTTCTCGCTGGGCAAAATCGACCGCGACCAAGTTGCCGACTATGCGGAACGCAAGGGAATGAGCGTGCCGGAGGTCGAGCGCTGGCTTGGCCAGAACCTGAACTACGATCCTGCGGAATAGTATTTCCGGCGCTAAAATTGCGATCTGCCGCCGCGACTGAATATTTTCCAGTTTTTTCCCGCCGGATTTGCATATTATTTCCGCCGCTTATGCAACATTGGAATCAGGCAATCAGAAAAGCGAATACGTATGGCCTCCTCGAACGGCCGGGGCGCAACTGCCTCAATGCAGTTGGCGCCCCGGCCGCTCGCCTTTTCGCTTAAAGTCCATTTCGATGACAACGTCGGTTTCCGCTTCTAATTCTTTCGTTATTTGACGTTTAGGTTCCAACGGTGCTTTGATGGATGGTCCGGGATGGGCAGCGTACTCGTCTCGCGCAATTTTGATTCGAGGCAGGTGGGCTATGAGGGCAGCAGCTCTTTTATGTGGGCTTTTGGTATTTGGCGTCGGGCAAAGCGTGAACGCTTATCCGGCACGGGCGGCCGCGCCCACCATTGCAACCACCGCCGCTCAAAACGGAGCCGTGATCGTCAGCCTGGCCACCTCCACTCCTGGTTCAACCATCTATTACACCGTGGACGGCTCCACGCCCGGAGCTTCTTCGCAGATCTACCATATGCCCTTCATGGTCGCTTCAAAGCTCACCGTCAAGGCCATCGCTACGGCTGACAACTATGTGACCAGCACCATCGCCAGCAGAAAGTTCGATCTCAAAATTCCCTCGGGAACGCTGGTATGGTCCGACGAGTTCACAAACTCAACGGGCGCCATTGCGCCTCCCGATCAGAAGATCTGGACCTACGACACAAGAACCAACGGCAACAAGGAACTGGAGAACAACTGCGCCTGGGGCTCGAACACGCCGCCGTGCAGCACCACTCACCCCAGCTCGTATGTGGGCACTGACGGCTACCTTCACATCGTCGCCGAGCAGCCTTCGGCGGGAGTCTATACGGCAGCCCAGTTGAAGACCCAGGGCCTGTTCAGCTTCCAATATGGCCGTTTTGAAGCGCGCGCTCTCGTGCCGGAGTCGCAGGGAATGTGGCCTGCGATCTGGCTGATGGGCAACAACATCGCCACCGTCAATTGGCCAGCCTGTGGCGAGATGGATGTGCTGGAGCGGACCAATGCGCCCAAATCTCCTGACTGGAACGAGGGCTCGATTCACGGTCCCGGCTTCATCGGTCCGGCACTGGGCGCAGTCTACGATTTTCCCGTCGGACAAACGGCGGCAGGCTGGCACACCTACGGGATGATCTGGTCTCCTGGCAGCATCTCGTATTACGTCGACGATCCCGCGCACCCCTATGTCACTTACACACCTGAGAACATCAAGGGCCGCACCAGAGCAGCGTGGCCATTCGATGATGGTCAGGCCAACTTCATCCTTCTCGATCTGGCCATCGGCGGCGAATGGCCCGGAAATCCCGACTCTAGCACTAAGTTCCCCGCCGAGATGCTGGTGGATTACGTGCGGGTCTACACCGACTGAAGCCGTTTTTTCTGTTACTGCCGGATTATGATTTGAACAAGATATTTGCACAGCATTTGCATCCTGTTCACCGTCCTCTTACAATTTCTGGCGGATACTACTCCCGTGATTCCATACACAGGGCAGAAGGTTCCGCTGAAACTCGCTTCCAGTTCCACCTCTCTGGTGGAGATTTCTCTACCGACAATTGATCCGTCCCTGCCTTCGGTTCTGGTCAGGCCGCGGATTCATGCCGAAGTTGGACGGTACCGGGTCCGGCTTGCCGAGACTGCGGAAGATCGCCTGGCCGCCTGCCGGCTGCGCTTCAAGGTCTTCAATATCGAGCTGGGCGAGGGGCTGGAAAGCTCCTATCAAACGGGATTGGATACCGACCGTTTTGATCGCGTCTGCGAGCATCTTCTGGTCGAGGACAAGCAGGAAGACAGTTCCGCCCGACGCATAGTGGGCACCTATCGTATGCAGTCCGGAACCACTGCCGAGCGCAATCTGGGCTACTACTCCGAGCAGGAGTTCAGCTTTGCACCCTATGAGCCACTGCGGGCCGGCATTCTGGAACTGGGTCGCGCCTCCATCGACCGCGAGCACCGCACGCCCGAGGTGCTGATGTTGTTGTGGAGGGGTATCGCACAGTATGCTACCGACATGGGGCTGCGTTACCTGATCGGCTGCTCTTCGTTGAACTCCAAGGACCCGGCAGAGGGCTGGCAGATGTATCGCCAGCTTGAGCAATATCGGGTTTCACCGGAGTTTCGAACCGAGCCGACCGCCGCGTATGCCTGCCCCGTCGAGCACGAAGGCCGGGATGCACAGCCGCCGGCCCCACAAGAAGATCAGAACCCGCACTCAAACTCCAGTCAAGGTCCCCAAGCTCTTGAAGACCTACCTGGCTATTGGCGCCCGTATTGGCGGTCCGCCGGCCTGGGACCGGGAGTTTGGCTCCATCGATTTCCTGACTCTGCTCGATCTCCTGTCGATTTCGCCTTCGGCGCGGCATCGCTTTCTCGCTCCGCTCATACAATGAGCCTGCGCCGAATCCGGCGCGCTGTGGCGCTGGTCTTCACTCTTCTCCTGGTCATCATTCGCTACTGGCTGCTCCGCATCCGCGGCCCGCTTACCCTCGAGCGGCGTGCCGTCTGGGTGCAGCAATCGGCTCGCATGGTGCTGGTTTCCCTGGGAGTCCAATACAAGATTGAGGGCCGTCCGCCCACGCACGGCCTGGTCGTTTCAAACCACCTTAGCTACATTGACATTCTTGTTCTCTCGGCGGCCATGCCTTGCTTTTTTGTCGCCAAGGTTGAAGTCGGCGGCTGGCCTTTCTTCGGCAAGGCGTCGCGCACCGGTGGAACCATCTTTGTCGACCGTTCCAGTCTGGCCAGCGCCATGACGGTGGCCGAACAGATGACCGAGCGGCTCAAGCTCTCCATTCCGGTTCCGGTGCTGCTGTTTCCCGAGGGCACCAGCACCGACGGAAGGTCGGTTCTACGCTTTCACTCCCGCCTCATCGATCCAGCCACCTCCCTCGGAGTGCCCATCACCACTGCCTGCGTCCGCTATATCTTCGAGGACGGCATGCCGGAGATCGAGCTCTGCTGGTACGGCGACGAGACGTTCACGAACCACCTTTGGAAGGTGCTGGGCGTGGCCGGCTTCCACGCCGTTGTGCAGTTCGGCGAGCCGCGCGTCTTTACCGATCGCCGCACAGCCGCCGATCAGACGCACGATGAAATTGAGGCCATGCGGAGCAACAGCGTTCTCGCTCTTCAATAAATCGTAACGGCTGCAGCAGAGAGCCGGCCTCTTTCGCTTTGTCAGCAAGCGCGCAGCTCCCGCATGTCGTGCTAATCTTCCTGTGCAACAATTTCTAGCGATTTCATGGCCTGAGTTCGGTATCAGTGTGTGCTGGACCTGGCGCGTGTATAAGAACCACGGAGACGACGATGAAAAAACTGCAATCGGGTTCCAGTCCGCTTTCGCATTTAAACCGGCGCGATTTTATCAAGGTAGCTGGAGCTGCGGCGATGCTGCCCTCCAGCGCGTGGGGCGCTGACCGCCCTTCTGCTTCCAATCGCATCACCCTGGGCGTTATCGGCTGGGGCATGATGGGGCCGGGCAACACCAAGGCATTTCTAGCCGAGAACGATTGCCAGGTCGTCGCCGCCTGCGACCTGCACAAAGATCATCTGCAGGCTGCGGTGGACACAGTCAACACCAAGTATGGAAACAAAGATTGCAAGGCCTATCACGACTATCGCGAAATGCTGGCGCGCGACGATATTGACGCCATCATGATCGCGGTGCCTGATCACTGGCACGCGCTCATCGCCACCGAAGCCGCAAACCGGAAGAAGGACATTTACGGCGAAAAGCCACTGGCCCGCACCGTCGCGGAGCAGCAGGCCATCGTCAGAGCGGTCCAAAAGAACAACATCATCTGGCAGACCGGTTCCTGGCAGCGTTCGCTTCCCAAATTTCACAAGGCGGCGGAGATTGTCCGCAACGGCCTGATCGGGCACGTAGTGCGCGTTGAGGTCGGCCTGCCCGGCGGCCATCACGATTTTCCCGGCACGGTTCCCGCGCTGATGCAGAGGCTCGCATCGCTGCCCGACAAAATAACCAGTCCGGCTCAGATCGTGCCCGGAACTCCCGCCTGGGACCTGGCCGTCACAGATCCTCCGCCGGAACTGGACTACGATCTGTGGCTCGGCCCGTCAAAAGCTGAACCCTACATCGAAGCGCGCGTCTACCAGAACTGGCGCTGGAACTACAACACCGGCGGCGGCCAGTTGCTGGATTGGATCGGTCACCACGGCGATATCGCGCACTGGGGATTGGGATTCGATACGACCGGCCCGTCCGAGATTGAAGGTCACGGCGAGTTTCCGGCGGCCAATGCTGTTTGGAATACCGCAACCACCTACATGATCGAATGCAAGTATCACAAGAAGGTCACGCATTATCCCGTCGACGTCGGAATGACCATTGCCGGCGGCCATCCGGAAATCGCGATGGGAACAAAATGGATTGGGACCGACGGATGGGTATGGGTCGATCGCGGCGGGTTTGACGCCTCCAATCCCGAATGGATCAAGGGCGATTCACTTCCCGAGGAACTCCGCAAGGTCAAGCTATACGAGTCCCACGGCCACCAGCGCAATTTTCTTGATTGCGTGAAATCGCGCAAGCCTACCATCACTCCTGTCGAGACGGCGCATCACTCCACTCTGCCAGGCCATCTGGGGCTGATCTCCATGCTGGTGGGCCGCAAAATCGCATGGGATGTGGCTGGGGAGAAGATCCTCAACGACAGCGCCGCCAGCGAAATGCTATCGCGCCCCTATCGCGCTCCCTGGCAACTGGCCTGAAGTGGGGAGTTAAGTAGCGTCGGTAGTTGATCGGACCTAATTCGGTTCGGCAATCAGCAGGCGCAGATCGCGCAGGTTGTGGCCGGTGGGGCCGGTCACAACGGCGTCGCCCAATGCGGTGAACATGGGGCAGGCGTTGAAGGCGGCCAGCGATTCCTTCAGGTGGAATCCGAAGGTGTGGGCGCGGGCAACGGTGGTGGGGTCGGCGATGGCGCCGGCGGACCGGGTGTTGCCGTCGATGCCGTCGGAGCCTGCACTGAGCACGGTCAGCCGTTCGCCCAAATGCTGCTCCAACTCCAGAGCGCAGGCCATCACAAACTGCTGGTTGCGGCCTCCGGCGCCGGGCGTGCGGTCGATCTTCACCGTGACCTCGCCCACCGAGATCAGGCAAAGCCGCGGGTGGACGGCGCGCAGAGCGTGGAAGCGCTCCAGCAGGTAACGGGCGGCGTCAGCATAATCCCAGTCGTCGCAGCTGTTATCCACCGCAGTGTAGTAGCCGGCCTTCTCGGCCAGGGCGCGGGCGCTCTCCACCAGGTCGTGGCTGGAGAGCAGAATCTCAAAGACCGAATCGCGAAAGGCCTCGTCTTCGCCGCTCATGGTGGCGGCCGCCGTCACGCGGCGCGCGGGAACTGTCTCGGCCTTGGACAGGCGGGGAAAAAACGGCGGACGCCAGCCCTTGTTGCCGGGCGATTCGGGCAGGTCTTCGCGCTCAAAAAAAGCGCGAACGGAAGGCGGGAAGTTTTTCGGCAAGATCGTATTTGGCCAGCAGTTCGCGCACCTCGGCCACGGTGGAGTGATCGGGCGAAGTGGGGCCGGAAGAGAGCGCGTCCAGCGAGCGCAACGGCACGTCGGGCAGCAGCAGGCTCACCTTGGCTGCCTCCGGCGCGGCCATGGCCAGCCGTCCGCCCTTCACCGCGGAAAAGTGCTTGCGCAGCGTATTGACCTCGCTGATCGGCGCGCCTGAGCCCAGCAGCAACTGGTGGAAGGCGATGGTGTCATCGAGAGTGATCTGCGGGTCCAGAGGCAGGTCGAACATCGCCGATCCGCCGCCGGAGATGAGGAAGAAGATCAGCGTATCCTTCTTTGCCTTCTTCAGCAGCGCCAGCGTTGCTCGGGCCGCGGCGAAGGAATCCTCGTTGGGCACCGGGTGGCCGCCCTCAAAATAGCGAATGCGCCAGTTGCGGGATTTGGGCAACTGGTTGCAGCAGCAGATGCCGCGCAGTCCCTTGCGGCGCTTCATGCGGTCGAGCAGCGTCTCCAGCATCGGCCCGGCGGCCTTGCCCAGCGCAATGACAAAGATGCGCTTGTAGGCTGCCAGAGATTGATCGTCGCCGGACCGCTGCCGTCGGGCATAAGCCGATGCAGCGTGTTGCCTTCAAAGCGAATGCGCCGGTCAAAGGCCGATTCGATGTTGCAGGCCGCCAGGGCGCCGGTAAAGATCTCGGTGGCCGTGGCGTGCAGTGAATCCAGGGCGATATCGCCGACCGGTGTCATGGCAGTTGCTCCTTCAGCCAACCGCTGAGCGCCTGCTGCATGGGCTCCAGTTGACCCGTAAAAAAGTGATCGGCGCCGGGAAGGAGCACCAGACGTTTTGGGTTCGGCGGCGGAGACGGCCACCTGCGCCAACTGTGCTGCCGGCGCAAATTGGTCAAGGTCTCCGCTCAAGAAAGAGCTTGGGAATTGTGCAATCCTCGAGGAAGGCATAGGGAAGATCGTCGGCCATCCGTATGGGTGGGCAGGCCCAGAGCAACCAGCGCGCGCACCTTTGCCCTGGTCCCTGCGTGGCCCTTGTCACAACAGGCATTGAGCGCCATCACCGCGCCAAAGCTGAAACCCACCACCACCAGCGGGCGTTTGTATTCGTTTTCAAGCCAGTCGAGCGCAGCCAGCACATCGCCTGTCTCCGCATGGCCGTCGTGCGTTCCCTGGCTCAGGCCCGTGCCGCGAAAGTTGAAGCGCAGCACCGGCCAGCCGAGCCCCCATGCCGGATCGTTGAGGGCCTTCATGGCGTGGTAGACCACCTTGTTGTGCATCGTGCCGCCGCCGAGCGGATGGGGATGGCAGACCAGTGCCGCAAACGGCGCATCGGGCGCGCCTTCGTTCAGCAGCGCCTCCAGCCTGCCCGCGGGACCGGCCAGATCAACGCTGCGCAACATTGCGGTCTCTGGACTGGGGTTGCCCGTATTCGGGCTTGGTGGGGCGGGTGCGGTTGTGGCTGTCATTCCACTCTTCATTTTACGCGCTGGGAGCGGGTTCCCACTCATCACAGCTTCGTCAGCCTGGAGAGTTCCTCAAGCGCTCCCGGCTGCCGAAAGTCGAGTGCGCACAATCTCATGAAATGGAAGGGATCAAGCGCCCGTGCGGTATTCTGGCAGCATCATGATCGAACAGCCGCTCGCGAATCCCGCTTAATCTCTTGATCCCATCCGGTTTACCCGCCAGTTGTGCGAAATCGAGTCCACCACCTACCACGAAGGCCCGGTGGGCGATTTTCTGGCCGACTTTCTCGCCGGGCGCGGCTGGGCAGTCGAAAAGACCCCCGTTGAGCAGCCGAAGGAGAATGCCGGCGGCGGTCCGCGCTGGAACGTCTACGCAGGCATGGCCGGCCAGACCCCGGACCTGGTCTTTTCCACGCACATGGATACCGTTCCGCCCTATATTCCCTTCAGCGAGGATGCGGAGTTCATGTACGGCCGCGGCGTCTCCGACGCCAAGGGAATCCTCGCCGCCCAGGTAGCCGCCGCCGAGGCGCTGCGTGCGCAGGGATTCCGGATTGGGATGCTGTTCGTCAGCGGCGAAGAGCGCGACTCGGCCGGCGCCAAGGCCGCCAACCTGACGCCCAAGGGCAGCCGCTTCCTGATCAACGGCGAGCCCACCGACAACCGCCTCGCTCTGGCCTCCAAGGGCGCCTTGCGCGCGGCGTTCAAGTCCACCGGCAAGATGGCCCACTCCGCTTATCCCGAACTGGGCGAGAGCGCCGTTCACAAGCTGGTCGAGGTGCTGGCAAAACTGCTCGCCCTGCCGCTGCCGGAGCTTGAAGGCATCGGCCCCAGCACGCTCAACATCGGCCAGATTCACGGCGGCCACGCGCCCAACGTGATCGCCGACAAAGCCGAAGCCCAGGTGCTGGTGCGCACGGTCACTGACTCGGCCCCGGTGCGCGCCGCACTCACTGGAGATCGCCGGCGACCAGGCCGAGGTGGAGTTCACGCTCGACATTCCCTTTGTCCGCCTGCGCGCCGTCGAAGGCCTGCCGACCATGGTCGCCAAGTTCTCCACCGACATTCCGCAGCTGAGCAACTGGGGCGAGCCGCTGCTGCTCGGTCCCGGCTCCATCCACGTAGCCCACACGCCGCATGAAAAGCTGGCCAAGAAGGAACTGCTGGAAGCGGTGGAGTTATACATCAAGGTGGCGAAGCAACTATTGGCATAATGCCAGTCACAACTCTGGTAAACTCATGTTGCATTTGAGTAGGTAAAAAATATGCTCACTTCACTGAGAATTCGGAACTTCAAGGCGTGGAAGGATACAGGCGATGTGCCTTTAGCGCCTCTGACTGTGATTTTCGGAAGCAATAGCGCTGGAAAAAGCAGCATAGGACATCTTTTGCTCGCGCTGAAACAGACAGCCTTGGCGACAGACAGAAAGCGGGCATTGCATCTTGGCGACACCAATTCGCTAATAGACCTTGGGACTCTTTCGGATTGCCTTTTTGGGCACGACCTTAATTCGAATTTGAACTTCGAGCTTAAGTGGAGATTACCTAAGACACTAACCGTTCGCGATCTACATGAGAGGAGCAACATATACAGCGGGAACGCCCTCTATCTAAAAGCGTCGCTGAAGGCTGACAAAAAGGACCAGCCCGCGATTCAAGGATTCGAATACAGCTTGATCAATGGGGAAAAATCTGTTCTTGATATTGAGCACAGGCTCAATGGTGGAGGCAAATGGGCACTGAACTCACAAGAATATAAGTTTGTCCAAGCATTGGGACGAAATTGGCCCCTAACTGAACCTGAGAAATTCTACAGGGTATCCGAGACCAGCATTTCCAGATGGCAGAATGCCGCGTTCCTCGCCGATTTTGCCTTGGAAACGGAAAAGATGTTGGATGGTATTAGTTACTTAGGCCCACTCCGGAATCACCCGCAGAGAATTTATCAATGGTCGGGAGATACGCCCGGAGATGTGGGCCAGAGGGGAGAATCGGCTGTGGCGGCCATTCTTGCGGCGCAGCAGGAGGGCAGAAAATTCAACCGTGGCAAGAGGCGACCAACTAGAGCGTTCGCGGAATTTGTGGCGCAGTGGCTTATCGATATGAATGTAATCCATAGCTTTGAAGTAAAGCCGGTCGCAAAAGGTCGAAAGGAATTCGAGGTTCTCATTAGGACCAATGCCTGGTCTCCAGAGGTAAAGATTACAGATGTGGGATTTGGCGTATCGCAAGTCCTACCAGCTTTGGTCCAGGCATTTTATTGTCCTCCGAACTCGACCGTTTGGATGGAGCAGCCGGAAATACACCTTCATCCACAGGTTCAATCGGTTCTGGCAGATGTTTTGATCTCAGCTGTACAAGCGTACGAGGATGGTACAGCGAGGAATGCTCAATTGATCGTCGAAAGCCATTCAGAGCACTTTTTGACGAGGCTCCAACGAAGGATTGCAGAGGACGTTATTAAGCCGAATGAAGTTGCTGTTTATTTTTGCAAAAATACCAAAGATGGTGCAGTTCTTGAAGCGCTCGATCTCAACCTCTTCGGAGAGATTAGAAATTGGCCTACAGATTTCTTTGGAGATCAGATAGGTGACCTGTCGGCGAGAACAATTGCTGCCCAGAAACGCAAATTGAAGAGGGCTCAAGCGTGAAAGTAAGGTCTCATGCAGTAATTGATACAAACGTTTTGCTTGTAGCGAATGAACAGCATGAGAACATTTCTCCCGAAGGCGTTATCGCCTGCATCGAAAGGCTTGAACTTCTTCGCAAGAGCGGCTGCGTTGTGCTTGACGATGGATACGAAATTTTGCGTGAATATCGTCAGAAAACGAAGCCAAACACTGGAAACCGTTTTGGTGATGGATTCTTGAAATGGCTGCTTCAGAACATCGGAAATACACAATTTGTAACTCAAGTGCATATCGAGAAGCACGCAGGCAGAGGTTACGTCGAGTTCCCCGATGATGCGGGACTGAGTGAGTTCGATCTAGAAGACCGGAAGTTTGTAGCGGTGGCAGTTGCACATCCAAGGCGTCCACCTATTCTACAAGGTAGCGATTCGAAGTGGATCGATTGGTCGGAGAGACTTAATGCGCATGGGATCACGGTTGAATTTCTCTGCGTTGAAGACATGAAGAGGTTTATTCAGCGAAAGCGAGCGAGTCGAACATGACTGTGCTTGCGTGGTAGGTGCTTAGATAGAAGGAGATTAACAAATGGCATTCTCGCGCCGTAAATTTTTGGGTACCGCGCTTACCGCCAGCGCTTCCGGACTAATAGTCAATGCTGCAACGGCAAGCGCTACTACACCTGCGCCTGATTTGCTGGTGCTCGAAAACGATCACGTCACTGTCGCCATTGATCGGGAGACCGGTTGCATCGCAAAGCTCGAGTCGAAGGACCGGGCGTGGAAGATGCAGGGGGCGGGAATGCGGTTGCACGTGCCGGCCCCGGAGCATCGCTTTCACTACCTTACAGAACGCCACGCCGGCAAGCCGCGGATTGAGTCGGACAGTACGCACGCGACGATCACCTGGACCGGTTTCGAAAGCGACCGGATGGGCAAGCTCGATATTGAAGTCAAAGAGACGGTCCGGCTTGAAAGCGCGGGCGTTCACTTCAGCTATGAGATTCGCAACGGCAGCCAGGCGGTAATTGAAAGCTATACCTATCCGCGCCTAAAAGGGCTCAAGCCTCCAGCCGGAGACAAAAATATGCGGCAGGTGGCGTGGAGTTACAGCGGCATGGATTCCTCCAATCTCTGGCCCACTTTTGGAAACCAGATCGGCTATTGGGGTTACGATACTCCGGGCCAGTTGCGCAACCTCGGCACCGATATTCAGTTCTGCATGATCCTCAGCGACACTCGCGGACTCTATGTTGGCTATCACGATCAGGGTCAAAAGCAAGTGGTGCAAATCTGCCTGGCTCTATCTCCCGCCTACGTCGATTCATTCAATATCACCAGCAACGATCCCTCCTCCAAGATTGCGGACGCAACCATCGGCATCGATCCCAATCACCTCTGTTTCATCCACCCCGGCGCCAGCCAGCGATCCGAGGCGCTGGTGCTCGAGCCTTTCACCGGCGACTGGCGCGCGGGCACGGATATTTACAAAGCCTGGCGCGGCACTTGGTACACAGTTCCCAGGTCGCCTGCCTGGGTGCAGGACGTGCACTCCTGGCAGCAGGTCCAGATCAATTCCTCCGAGGACAGGCTGTCCTTTCTCTACAAGGACCTGACTAAGTACGCCGAGGCTTGCAAGCGTTGGGGAGTGAAGGCGATTCAGTTGACCGGATGGCAGTTAGGTGGCCAGGATCGCGACTTTCCGCTGCACGATACCGACCCACGGCTAGGCACCGCGCCGGAGTTGAAAGACGCCATCGCAGCCAGCAAAGCGATGGGCGTTGAGATCATCCTCTTCAACAAATATGCATGGGCCGACGTCACCGGCCCGGCCTACCAGAGCGACTTCAAGAAGTTTGCAATTGAGGACCCATACGGAAATCTGTACCAGTTCAACGGTTATAAATACGACACACCTACCCAAATCAACGGTATCAACGCCAGGCACGGAGTGGGGATGTGCGATGCAAGCCCCCTGTGGAGAAAACGGGCGCTCGAAGAATTTCGCAAGAGCGTCGAGTTAGGCGCGAGTGGCATTCTGTTTGACGAGTGCAATTGGCACATGAGCGCCTATTGCTTTTCGAAGACTCACGGCCACGCCGTCCCGGGAGCCGTTTTTTCAAGTGATGTGCCGCTCATAGAGGGTTTCCGCGCCATCATTGATCCCGAAAACTTTCTCTTCGCCGGCGAATCTCCCTACGATATTCAATTGCAAACCTATAATATGTCTTACTTCCGCATCAACCGCGGATTTGTTCCCATGGGCCGATATATCGATTCCTTCGCGCCCATGTCGGTTGCCGTCATCGGATACAACGATCGGCAGATGATCAATGCGTGCCTGCTTTACCGCTTCTCAATGAGTTATGAGCCGCGCGACTTCCACGGCGAGTTAGACGAGATGCCGGTTTCGCTCACCTATGGCCGCGCAGTGGACGATCTGCGGCGCAGATACAAGGAGTGGGTCTGGGACGCAGAGTTCCGCGATACGCTCGGCGCCCAGGTGACCGCGGGCGGCGCACTGCTAAGCACCTACTCGGTTTTTCGCCGCAAGGATGGACTGCGCGCGGTGGCCCTGGCCAATATGAGCGACACCGATTCAATCGTTTGCGAGGTTTCACTCGACAAGGCGAAGACGTCGGATTTGAAGTTGGTCTCGCCCGAACAGCCCGAACCAAAGTCCTGGCCGGGCAAGTTGGAGCTGGCGCCGGGATCGGCCGCGGTTGTTTTGGAGGGTTAACGGCAAAGGTTACAACTTCAGTTCCCTGGCGGATTTTGCCGTAGCCCATGTATTCTCAGCGAATGAAGATGGACGACTCCCCTGCGCCCGATGACTCGAACCTGCTGAACCACGCAGCCTCTTCCTACCTGCGTTCGGCTCGGCATCAGCCGGTTCAATGGCATCCGTGGGGCGAGGCGGCGTTTGCGCGCGCACAGTCTGAAGACAAACCAATTCTGCTGGATATTGGAGCGGTGTGGTGCCACTGGTGCCACGTGATGGATCGCGAATCCTATGAAAACCCTGAGCTGGCCGCCCTCATCAACCGCAGTTTTGTCGCCGTAAAGGTAGATCGCGACGAGCGGCCCGATGTGGATGCGCGCTACCAGGCCGCGGTCTCGGCCATCAGCGGGCAGGGCGGCTGGCCGCTGACCGCGTTTCTCACACCCGACGGCCGCCCTTATTTTGGTGGCACTTATTTTCCGCCCGATGACCGTTACGGTCGACCGGGTTTTGGACGCGTGCTCGAAACCATGGCCCAGGTGTGGCGCGAGCGCCGCGAAGAGGCTCTCGAGTCCGCCGGCAGCGTGATGGCTGCCATCGAGCACAACGAAAGCTTCTCCGGCCGTGGCGGGGATTTGACGTTGGCCCTGGTGGATAAGATTGCCGGCTCGGCACTGGCTAAATTCGATTCGCGCAACGGCGGATTTGGATCGCAGCCCAAGTTCCCCCACCCGTCGGTTCTCGACCTGCTTTTGGAAGTAGCCATGAGCCGTGATAACGACCAGGCCCGAGACGCCTTCACCACGACTCTTGAAAAGATGGCCAACGGCGGGGTCTACGACCAGTTGGCCGGTGGCTTTCACCGTTACAGCGTAGACGAGCGCTGGGTGGTTCCTCACTTTGAGAAGATGCTCTACGACAATACCGAACTGTTGCGGAATTACGTGCACGGCTTCCAAAGTTTTGTCCGCGAGGACTTTCGCGAGACGGCGCTGGAGATTGTGGCATGGCTTGACTCGACCATGACTGACCGCGAGCGCGGCGGCTTTTACGCCTCGCAGGATGCCGATATCAACCTCGACGACGACGGCGATTATTTTACGTGGACCCTGGATGAAGCGGGCGCAGTGCTCGACCCTGAAGAGCTCCGAGTGGCCTCGGTCTACTGGGACATCGGCGAACTGGGGGATATGCACCACAACCCAGCTAAAAATGTTCTCCATGTAAAGCAGACGCTGGAGGAGCTGGCGGCCACAAACCACGAGTCATTGGAGCATTTGCGCGCACTGCGCGACTCATCGCGGAGGAAGCTGCTTGCGGCGCGCGCCAAACGGCCCACGCCATTCATCGATCAAACGCTTTATACCGGCTGGAACGCAATGGCCATAACCGCGTATCTGGAAACAGCTCGAGTGCTGCGCATGGACTCGGCACGGGATTTTGCGTTGCTCACGCTCAACCGGCTGCTTGACGAAGCCTTGGATGGAGACGCATCCCTTCAACACGTGATTGCCTATGGCAGTGATGGGTTTGCGACCGAGAAAGTGCCCGGCACGCTCGACGATTACGCCTTAACTGTGCACGCCTGCATCGATGCCTGGCTGGCCAGCGGGAATATGAACATTTACCAGACGGGCTTGAAGCTGGCCGAGGCCATGATCGCCCGTTTTTATGACCGGACGACTGGAGCCTTCTACGATGCGGCCCCGCCCCAGGTCGGCGAGACTCCTTTGGGCGCTTTGTCTGCGCGTCGCAAGCCTCTGCAGGACTCACCCACGCCGGCCGGCAATCCCACCGCAGCCTCGGCCCTTCTGCGTCTTGAGGCGCTGAGCGGGCGCAAGGAATTTCGCGAGATCGCCCAAGATACGCTCGCCTCCTTTGCCGGCATTGTCGAGCACTTCGGCCTCTATGCCGGCAGTTACGGTCTGGCGCTGGAGCGGCTGCTGCTCGATCCGGTGCAGGTGGTGGTGGTGGGTTCAGGTCCCGAGGCGGTCCGCCTTGAGGCATTGGCCGTGGCGCGTTTCGCCATCAACAAGACCGTGATGCGCATCGCTCCTTTCCGCCTGGTTCCAGGCGAAATACCGCAGGCGCTTGAAGAAACGTTGCTCCAGGTTTCCGCGCCGTTCGAAGCCGAGGTTTGGGCGATGGTGTGCCGCGAGCGCACCTGCCTGCCGCCCGTCACCGATGCCGAGGCGCTTATGGAAGCCCTGGAAATCTCGCTCTGAAGTTGCGGATCCAGAGGCCCTTCAAAGACAATTGTCCAGCCTGAGTTAAAGAGGAAAGACTTTACTCGCCGGTGAACGGATTGCTTTCCTGCGGCTTGAGCAGGGTCGGATCGCGTTGCGGCTCAGCTTCCTCGCCTGGCCGCGCGCGGCCGCTCGTGGTCTCGCCTGTGATTGAATTGAAGACGCGGTTGGGATCGCCGGGCAGCATGTTGTTCGCTTCCAGGGCCAGACGGACGCGGCGGCGGAACTCCCGCACCGCATCGTATTGCCTCGTCGCCAGCGTTTTGAAAACCACGGGATAGAAGACCTCAGAACCCTTGACCGCATCCACGCCCAGCACCTGTGGATCGGCGACGAAAACATCACGGAACGTCTCGCTGTTTCTCACGTCCATTGCGATGCTCTTAAGCAACTTGATCACTTCGTCGGGATTGGCGGAGAAATCCACGACCACGTTCACCGTGGCCACGGAGTAGCCGATGCTCATGTTGGCTACAGTGGTGATCTGCGAATTGGGAATCACGTAAAGGGTTCCATCCGCGTCGCGCACGCTGGTCTTGCGCAGCGTCATCGCCTCCACGGTCCCCGTAAGCCCGGCCATGCGCACCATATCTCCCACGTCAAACTGGTCTTCAAGCAGGATGAGAACGCCGTTCAGCATATCTTTCACAATGTTCTGAGCGGCCAAGCCAATGGCGATTCCGGCGATCCCGGCCGAGGCCAGCAGGGGCGCCAGATTGAGTCCCAGCGCATCAAGAAACTGCAATCCGGTGATCAGGAAGATGCCGGCCAGCCCGGTGGTGCGGATGACCCCGGCCAGCGTCATTACCTGTGCTACGTGGCCTGCGCCGGTCGAGTGCCATGCGGCCAGTTTCGTCATGTGCGAGGTGACGAGCCGCAGCAGCCAGATAAGCAATAAGGCGATCGCTGCAATTACCACCAGGTGCGGGAGCTTGGTGCGGATAAACTCCTGGGAATCAACGGCCCACTCGTCCAGAATGCGGCCCAGAAACCGGCCTTCCGCAAATATTCCCGTTCTTGCCGCCAGCAACAAAGGATGCATTCCACAAACTCCTGATTCCAGACTAGACAGTTTGCCGCTGTTCCGGCAACGCTTAAGGTTGTTACAATCAAGCGTAGTTTTGGCAAAATCTTGAAAATTTGAGGAGTGAAGGAAATGGTACCGGTAGTTTCCAGCGCTCGTGTTCCCCAGACGATGGCCGGCTCCGGCGGTTTAAGCCCTCAACAGATGGTCGAGATCTACCGGCTGATGGTTCTCTCCCGCCGTGTAGACGACCGCGAAATCGTCCTCAAACGGCAGCAGAAGACCTACTTCCAGATCTCGGCCGCCGGCCATGAAGCGCTGCAGGTGGGCGCCGCACTGGCCATGCGCTCCGGCTACGACTGGTTTTTCCCCTACTATCGCGATCGCGCACTGTGCCTGACGCTGGGCGTTACTCCTACCGAGATGCTGTTGCAAGCCGTGGGCGCGGCTACCGATCCGGCCAGCGGCGGACGCCAGATGCCCACTCACTGGAGCAGCCCTGCCCACCATATCGTCAGCGTCTCTTCCTCCACCACCACGCAACTACTTCATGCCGTGGGCTGCGCGGAGGCCGGCCGCTACTTTAGCCGCCATCCTGAGGCCGCCGAGAAAAACGATAGCGACTATCGCGCCTACCGCGATGCGGTTTTCCACGGCGATGAAGTGATTCTGGCAACCCTGGGTGAAGGCGCCACCTCGCAGGGCGAGTTCTGGGAGGCGCTCAACACCGCCGCCAACCGCAAGCTGCCGGTCATCTTTCTGGTTGAGGACAACGGCTACGCCATCAGCACTCCGGTTGAAGTGAGCATGCCGGGTGGGAATATCTCCAGGCTGGTGGCCAACTTCCCCAACTTCCATTTTGCCGAGTTTGACGGCACGGATCCGGTGGTCAGCCTGCGTGAATTTGAGGCCGCAGTGGCACACTGCCGCGCCGGGCTGGGGCCGGCCTTCATGCACGGCCACTGCGTGCGCGTTTACTCCCACTCGCTCTCTGACGACGACAAGCATTACCGCTCGGCTGCCGAACGCGAGGCGGATATCAAGCGCGACCCCCTCACCCTGATGCAGATCCGCCTGCTGCGCGAGGGAATTCTGAACCCGGAGCAAATCAACCAGCTCGAACAGCAACTGGACCTTGAAGTGGCCGAAGCAGCCGAGCGTGCTCTGAAAGCTCCCATGCCGGAAGTGGCGGGAATCACCGAGCACGTTTACTCCCACGACCTCGACCCCACCAGCGTGGCCTTTGCCACAGAGCAGGCGCACGCTCCCGGCGAAGCAGGCGGAGGAAAAGCCGGCGGTGCAAAAGGGAGCGGTCCCCGCACCATGGCCGACCTGATCAACGCCTGCCTGCACGACGAGATGCGCCGCGATCCGCGCATCGTGGTCTATGGCGAAGACGTGGCCGATGCCAGCCGCGACGAAGCACTCGATGAGGTCGAGGGCAAGGGCGGCGTCTTCAAGCTCACCGCCGGCCTGCAGACTGAATTCGGATCGGAGCGGGTCTTCAACTCGCCGCTGGCCGAAGCCAATATCGTTGGACGAGCCGTCGGCTATGCCGTCCGCGGCATGAAGCCGGTGGTCGAGATTCAGTTCTTCGATTACATCTGGCCCGCCTATCACCAGATTCACAACGAACTGGCGCTCATGCGCTGGCGCTCTCACGGCGGATGGGCCTCGCCGGCTGTCATTCGCGTACCCATCGGCGGCTATCTCACTGGCGGCTCCATCTATCACTCCCAATCCGGCGAGAGCCTCTTCACCCACATTCCTGGCCTGCGCGTGGTCTTTCCCTCGAACGCACTGGACGCCAACGGCCTGCTGCGTACCGCCATTCGCTGCGACGATCCGGTACTGTTTCTAGAGCACAAGCGCCTCTACCGCGAGACCTACGGCCGCGCACCCTATCCCGGCCCCGATTTCGCGATTCCCTTCGGCAAGGCAAAGATCGTTCGTCCGGGTACGCACATCACGCTCGTTACTTACGGCGCCATTGTTCCCCGCGCATTGCAGGCGGCGCAAAAGGCGCAACGCCAGCACGGGATTGAAGTGGAGATCGTCGATCTGCGCACCCTCAACCCCTACGACTGGGAGGCCATTGCCGATTCAGTAAAAAAAACCAGCCGCGTAATCGTGGCCCACGAGGATATGCTCAGTTGGGGTTACGGCGCAGAGATAGCCGCGCGCATAGGGGATGAACTTTTCGACTCACTTGACGCACCGGTTCGCCGCATCGGCTCCATGGATACCTTTGTGGCTTACAATCCCGTGCTCGAAGACGCAATTCTGCCCCAGCCGGAGACCATCCTCAAGGCTATCGTGGAGTTGAAGGCGTATTGACACTCTCCCATCACGACCAACTACGGGTGCACCGTCCTTGCCACGTCTTTGTTCTTGTGGCAAGGGTGGGGGACAACAAAACTCAAAAAGCATATCCCTGAACCCGCCGGATACAATACAAGGATGGAGTTGAGCGCTAATCGCCAGTGGTCTATGGCGGATATTTTTACCCGGCAGGCAGGCAAACCGGCATGAGGAATTTTCTGCGCCTTCTGCGTTACGGGCTGCCCTTCTGGTTCCAGTGGCTTCCTGGAGTCATGCTGCTGGCACTGGTCGGCGTGCTTGAGACCTTTCGTGTTCTGCTCCTCCAGCCCATCTTTGACCAGGTGCTGAGGCCCGACGCGCCTGAAGGCCCCATCCTTCTCGGCCTTCCCAACAGTCCATGGCACTTCGACCTCCGGCAGATGGTTCCCCATTTTCTGCACATGCACAATGCTTGGAACGTGGTGGCCTTCGCGCTGGTGATCTCCACGCTGGTCAAGGGTCTGTGCGACTATCTGGGCACCTATCTCGTGTACTACGCTGGCTTCGGCACCATCACCGACCTGCGCAATCATCTCTACGAAGCCACGCTGCGCCGCTCCTCTAGCTTCTTTCACAAGCACGCTACGGGCACCATTCTTTCCACGCTCATCAACGACGTTGACCGGGTGCAGATGGCCGTCAGCTCGGTGATGGGCGAATTCCTGCAGCAGTTCTTCACTTTCCTGGTCGGTTTGTTCTTCGTCATCAAACTCGGCGGGGAACTGAGCTGGGCACTGCTCTTGTTTGTGCCCGTGGTCATTACCTCCTCGCGCAAGATTGGCGGCGAGGTCCGCACCCGCACCCGCACCGGCCAGGACAAGCTCGCGGAAATCCAGAATATTCTGCATGAGACCATCACCGGCAACCGCATCGTGAAGGCCTTCAACACAGAGTTGTGGGAGATTCTGCGCTTCAAATCCGCCGCCCGCCGCCTCTTCCGCGCCAACCTGCGCAGCGTGCGCATCCAGTCCATCAGTTCGCCGTTGATGGATACCATCGGCGCCATCGCCATTGCCATGTTCCTGTTCATCGGCCGCAATGAGATCATGCACGGCCGCATGACCATGGGACTCTTCGGCGCTTTCATTATCCTGCTTTTCAAGCTCTACGATCCGGTGCGCAAGTTCGCCTACTTCTACAACAGCTTCCAGCAGGCCATGGGCGCATCCATTTCAATCTTCAGCTTCTTTGACGCCAAGGACGACGTGAAGGAACGGCCGCACGCCGTGGCGCTGAAGAAATTTGAACATGGCGTCCACTTTGACAATGTGGGCTTTTCCTACTCAACGGAAGAAGGCGAGCACCAGATTCTGCACAACGTCGATCTGGAAATGCGCGCAGGCGAGGTGCTGGCGCTGGTGGGTCCCAGCGGCGCGGGCAAGTCCACCCTGGCCAACCTGATTCCGCGCTTCTTTGACGTGACTTCAGGCAGCATTCTCATCGACGGGCTCGACCTGCGCTATCTGACGCTCGGTTCGCTGCGCCGCCAGGTAGCGCAGGTGACGCAGGAGACCATTCTCTTCAATGACACGGTGCGCAACAACATTGCCTACGGCCAGCCAGAAGTGAAGGGCAGCCTGGTGGTGCAGGCGGCGCAGAACGCGCTGGCCCACGACTTCATCCTCGGCATGCCGCAGGGCTACGATACGGTGATCGGCGAAAAAGGCTTCCGGCTCTCCGGCGGCGAGCGCCAGCGCCTGGCCATTGCCCGCGCCATCCTCAAGGACTCGCCGATCCTGATTCTCGACGAGGCCACCTCGGCCCTGGACGCCGAAAGCGAATCGCTGGTCCAGGCTGCGCTGGCCAACCTGATGCAGGGCCGCACCGTGCTGGTGATCGCCCACCGGCTCTCCACCATTCGCCGCGCCAACCGCATCGCCGTGCTTGAGGACGGACGCATCACCGCCATCGGCTCCCACGAGGAGCTGCTGATTTCCTCGCCCACTTATCAGCGGCTCTATCAACTGCAATTCATGGACGTGCCCGAGCCGCAAGGAGCGGACTCCATGGAACCGGATCCGTCTCAAATGCAACTGGCTCTCACCAACGAGCCTGAGGAGTAGCAAGAAATGCCGATTTATTCCATGACGGGCTTTGCGCGGGTTCAGATCCGCGTGCCCATTCGCGATCAGGACCAGCTCAGCTACACGCTCACCTTAAAGAGCGTCAATCATCGCTTCCTCGACCTCCAGTTGCGCCTTCCGCAGGGGCTGGACGCGCTGGAGACGGAGCTGCGCAAGGCGCTCAAAGACAACCTGGTCCGCGGCCACGTTGAACTGGCGCTGTCAATCGATAGACCAGACCGCGCCGTCCAGGCGAAAGCCGGCTACAATCGCGAACTGGTGGCCGGCTACATTGCGGCCTTTGCCGCGGCGCGCGATGAATTCGAAATCGCCACAGGCGAGCCGGATTTGAACGCGGTTCTGCGCATGCCCGGCGCTTTGCAAAGTGACAATCGCGGCGACGAAGAACTCGCTGCTCTCTCCGATAGCGTGCTCAAAGAGATTGTGCCGCTGCTCGAACAGTTGAAGATTATGCGCGCGCGAGAAGGCGAGTCGCTGGAAGCGATTCTGCACGCAACGCTCGACCGGCTGGCCGAGGCCACCGACGGAGTGGCTGCGCTGCGACCGGAGATCGAGCAGCGCTACCAGGAGCGGCTCAAGCAGCGGCTGGAAGCGGCTACTGGCCCGGAGTTCAACCGCCAGCGGCTGCTCGAGGAAGTTGCCGTGCTGGTGGAGCGCAGCGATATCTCCGAGGAACTGACCCGCATGACCACCCACATCGGGCACTTCCGCGAGCTTCTCGCCGCCGGGGGCGAGGTGGGCAAGAAACTGGATTTTCTGCTTCAGGAGATGAACCGCGAGGCCAACACGCTGCTCTCGAAGACCAGCGGCATCGCCGGCAAAGGGACCCGCATTACCGAACTTGGCCTGGCCATGAAATCGGAGATCGAAAAGGCCCGCGAACAGATTCAGAACGTGGAATAGAACCTACCAGGAATCAAGAGGAAGATCGAACGTGGCAGGAATTCTCTTCATCATTTCGGCGCCCTCCGGCTCGGGCAAAAGCACGCTGGTGAGCGAACTGCGCAAACAGGTCAGCGGCGTGGACTTCGCTGTCTCATGGACCACTCGCTCGCCGCGCGGCTCTGAGGAGAACGGCCGCGAATACAACTTCACCACCCGCGCAGAATTCGAGCGGATGATCGCCGAGGGAGAGTTTCTGGAGCACGCCGAGGTTTTCGGCAAAGACCTCTACGGAACGCCGCGCAAGTCGCTCGAAGACGCGCGCGCTGCCGGCCACGACCTGCTGCTCGATATCGACGTGCAGGGCGCTGCGCAGGTACGCGCCAAAATGCCCGAGGCGGTCAGCATCTTCGTCCTGCCGCCCAACCCCAAGGTTTTGCGCACTCGCCTGCGCAATCGCAGCCGCGCCGAGGGGGTCGTGGACGAGGCGGAAGTCTTCCGCCGGCTGGGCGAGGCGCGCAAGGAGATTGAGAATTATCGCGAATACACGTATATTCTGGTCAACGACATTCTGGACCGGGCGGTGGCGCAACTGGAGGCCATTGTCCTGGCGGAGCGCTTTTACCGCAATGGCGAGGCCATCGCCTACCGGTCGCGCCGGGTGTTGGAGGTGGCCGCGGCCTGCCGGCAATCGAACTCGCAGGAACGGCTCAAACCTGTGCTGGAGGCCTTCGGCATTGGAGGCGACTCCGGCCAGCAGCAACTACTCTTTGGAGAGGACTCCGATGACGATTGAGACCAAGTTCGATTCAGACTACCGCAAGGTTCTGGTAGCCGCCCGTCGCGCCCGCCAGATCCAGAGCGGCGCCCATGCCCTGGTTCCCACGCACTCCACCAAGGCCTGCCGCATCGCCCAGGATGAGATCGACGCCGGCAAAATTTCCTATGTCAAGACAGAGGCAGAGGTGGTCAAGCCCGTCATTGAAGGCCCGGCCATTCCCATCCTACTCAGCTAGCTGTCTCACCTTCGACGATCAAAACCGGCTACAATCGAGCCATGAGAGTAACCGTGGGCGTCTCCGGGGGAATTGCCGCGTATAAAGCGGCCGAACTGGTGCGCGCCCTGCAACGCCAGGCCCTTGAAGTCCACGTGGTGATGACCGCGGCTGCCGGTAAGTTCATCCAACCGCTTACCTTTGCAGCCCTCACCGGCCACAAAGTCATCACCAGCCTGTGGGATGAGTGGGATGCCGATCAGGCCACCACCGAACAAAACGGCATTGAGCATATCGGCGAGGCGCAGTGGGCCGATGCTCTGGTAGTCGCTCCGGCTACGGCCAACATTCTGGCCAAATTTGCCCACGGCATCGCCGACGATTTTCTCTCGACCCTTTATCTGGCCACCGCCGCGCCGGTTCTGGTGGCTCCCGCCATGAACGTGAATATGTGGGAGCATCCGGCCACGCACGCCAATCTCGAAATCCTGCGCGCGCGCGGCGTGCGCGTGGTCGAGCCGGGCACAGGCGAGTTGGCTTGCGGCATGGTGGGCGCCGGCCGCATGGCTGAGCCTGAAGTCATTGCCGACGCAGTCCTCAGTGCACTGGGCCGACGCCACGACCTGGCCGGCGAAATCCTTCTGGTCACCGCCGGAGGAACGCGCGAGGCCCTGGACCCGGTTCGCTTTCTCGGCAATCGTTCCAGCGGCAAGATGGGCTACGCGCTGGCTGAAGCCGCACAGAGCCGAGGCGCAAAGGTGATTCTCATCAGCGGTCCGTCGGCTCTCTACGCGCCAGCGCACTGCGAATTGGTCAAAGTCGTCACCGCTGAACAGATGCGCGAGGTCGTGCTCGATCGCATGGGCGAAGCCACTCTCATAGTGAAAGCCGCCGCGGTGGCCGACTACCGGCCGGTCACAGTCTCCGAACAGAAACTCAAGCGCTCAGGCCCCATCACGCTTGAACTCGCGCCGACTGAGGATATTTTGGCCGAGGTCGTTCGCCGCCGCCGTCCCGGCCAGCTCATCGTCGGCTTTGCCGCGGAGACTGAAAACCGCATGGAAAACGGCCGCGCCAAGCTGCTGCGAAAGGGCGCCGATGCAATTGTGATCAACGATGTGACCGGAGAAGGCGTGGGCATTGACGCCGACCTGAATGCCGCCACATTTCTTACGCTGCACACGGCCACCGAGTTGCCCCTGATGCCCAAGCGCGAACTTGCCGACCGAATTCTCGACGAGATTCTCACCCTCCGCCGCCCCCGCTCGCTGGTTCTCGAATTTGGCGAGCATCAGGACGAGAAAGCCCGCCAGGACCAGGTGCTGCAACAGACCGCTACTTCCCGCCGGCAAATCATTGTGGAGCAATAACGTTGACTCGCACGCTCGACTCCGCAACCCGCGACGCACTGGTCGATCGCGTCCGCTTCTACCGTGACCTGGGCCTCACCGAGTTCTACCGCCGCCCCGTTGACCCTGCGCTAATTGCCCAGCTTGATTCCGCGGAGCAAAACTCCGAGTTGAACCCCACACAAATTCCGGATGCACCATCCCTCGCGTCCATTGCGACGGAGGTGGGAGACCACGAAACTCTACCGAACCTCCAGGAGGGCCAGCCCATTCCGCCCCGCAAGTCGATCTCGGCACCACCCGCAATTGCCGCCTCAGTCCCCGCTGCAGATCGCGCCTCCGCTCTCCAACTCATCCGCGACGAAATCGGCGACTGTACCCGCTGCGCTCTCCACAAGGGCCGCAATAAGCTGGTCTTTGCTGACGGCGACCCTAACGCCCGCCTCATGTTTGTTGGCGAAGGCCCAGGCGCAGACGAGGACGCGCAGGGAGTGCCTTTTGTAGGCCGCGCCGGGCAACTGCTCAACAACATGATTACCGCTATGGGCTTGAAACGAGAGCAAGTTTATATCGCCAATATCGTCAAGTGCCGCCCGCCCGGCAACCGGACACCGGAACCTGACGAGGCCAACATCTGCACGCAGTTTCTCTTCCGCCAGATCGACGTCGTTCGCCCCCAGGTGCTGGTCGCCCTGGGAGCCACTGCAGCTACTTACCTCTTAGGATCGCGCCAGCCGCTGGCCGGTTTGCGTGGGCGGGTTCATGCCTACCGCGGCTCGCAGCTCATCGTCACCTATCACCCGGCCTATTTGCTGCGCGACCCGCGGCAGAAAAAAGAAGCCTGGGCCGATTTGCAGATTGCTATGCGCGAGCTTGGACTTAAGTCGCCCAGCAAGTAGTGAAGCTCGCGTTTCACAGTCTCAAAGTTGCTGTGGGCGATTTGTGCAGCCCTAAGATTTCTTACGTAATTCATTGAGAATGTTCGGGTTGGAAAATGGCCTTCAGAATCACAATGGTACTGGCACTGTGATCCCATGGGGACTGTTTGGAGTTAAACCATTGAAACTGCGACAGCATGTCATTACGTTTCAGGGGCGCACAATTTTTTGGTTCGTGTCGAAGAGACAAGGACTTGAAAGACTTGTACGCAAACGTTTAGATGCCCATGCGTTTGGTGAAAGCGTTGTCGAAGACTGGGGGGTGGGATTGACGGAGAAATTGGCGGATGGCGCTGAAGGCACTCAGGCGGGTGAACGTGCCCTTGTACGGCTGGCCGAAGGGGGTTAGGGCGAGGTGGGCCGCGTCCATTTGGCCGTTTTCGAGTCCCCAGTGGAGGAGAGGCCTGGGTCCGGGCCCGGAGAAAGCAAGGGCGCGTCGCTGGATTTGATCCATGACGGTGTTGCCTTCAGGTGAACGATAACCGACGACCTCGAGCATGACAGAATGCGGAGAGTATTGTTGCATGCCCAGAAGCGTGGTGGTTTGCGGGCATACGCGAATGGAGATGTAGCCGACGAGCGGCTTATTGTTCTTGAGCATGGTGGTCAAGAGGATGTCATCAAAGAGCACGGTTTGCAGGAAAGTGAATGCGTTGGTTTGGTCGAGTGCGATCTCGAGGCCGCGGCCGGGGACGCCTGAGTTTGGCCATCCGATGGCGCCAACCTGGTAGGCGATTCCAGTTGAATCCGAATTGATGCCCGGGAGCGTGCCTTGCAATGTGTGGAAGAAGCCGCTAAGCAGGTCGCCGAAGAATTGCATGCCCGCGAGTCGGTTCCCCTGATTGATTGACGATATTGCCCTGGACTTGTACGCAGCTGGCGGCGACCGCGGCGACGAGCAGATTGGGCTGCATCATGAGGTAGTTCAAAAGGGTCGTGGCGTTTCCGAGATCGTTCATGGCAAAGCCGATCGGGTTTGTTTGCCAGTCGAAGAAGTCGAAGATACGGGCGATGAGTTTGTTGCCGTTGAAATCGTCGTATTGCGACATCATCACGCTCAGTGTGGTGATGGGATCGGCGGCAGTAAAGTTGTTTGCGTCATCGGGAAAGGTGGGCGTGACGGATCGATTGATGATCCAGCAGTCCTGATTGAAGGGGTTGATGGCGAGATCGATGTAGACGTTGTCGGCTTTATTAATGCCTGTGCCGTTGGCCACGCCATTCATGAGGAAGTTCAGGATTTTGACATTGGCCGCCGGATCGCCCGATCGCAGTTGCGCCGTGGTGACACCGGCCTTCTGCTGGATGGTAGACCACTCCGTAGAGGTAGTGACCTGCCGAATGCCGAATTGAGGAACGACTTCGAAGACGACGGAGTAAATGACGCCCATTGTCCCCATGGAAACTGTTACAGCGTTGAGCACGTCTTGCGGCGTGAGACCGGGCAGTGCGGGAGTGCTCCATGAGTCACCGATGAAGTGCGCAGCGTCGATTGCGGGGTAGCGCTTCTGCAACTTGACTTGATCAGCGACGGGGATGTCACCTTCAATCCACCACTCTTCACCGCCAGGGCCGACAAGGTGAATGGCGCGCACGGAATCGACGAGGAGCTGCCATGCGAACTCGCCACCGTGGGTCGCGGTTGAGAGCGTACCTGCAAGTGTTGCGCCAGGCGAGCCGCCGGTAGCACGAAATGCGAGGCGTGGGAACTGATGATCGAGCAGCTGCTGGAGGTCGGCAATAGTAATGCCTGCTTCAACGTGGAAGAGAATTTGATCCGCGCCGGGTACCGGCCCGCGTGCGGCATCATTTAGCGGCACGCGGATTCCTGCCAGCAGGCATTGCAAACTGGAACAGAGTGCGCGGGTGTCGATTAGGCGAACAGGTCCGGCTGGCGTGGGAAGTTGCGCACCACCAGCGGTGACCTGGCGCAGAGTCGTTTGATTGTAGGCAGTGGAGAATGTCGCATTGCGTGTGACCGCGCCGGGGAGAAGATCCATTGGTTCTGCCGCGGGGGAGGAAAGATACTTCAAGAGGTTTTGCATGTCTTGCTGACCGGAGCGGCCTTTTTGCATGATGGAGACTTTGTCGACTCCCGCAGAATCCTGCAACGGCAATGAGGCGTCGGTAAAGGACCAGCCTCCGCCGACAGCCTTGGTCGGTATGAAGTCTTCCCTCTCCCTGCTGCCCGAGCCGGCGACGGCAGCGACAAGTTCAGCGAGTGTATGCGGAACGATTGTTGCGGGTGCGACGACATAGCCAAAGGTTTGCGACCAATTCTCCCACCAAGTTCCGCTCTTCGGAGCAGCGAGACATTCCGTGTCGGTTGCAGCCCAGGCTGACTGCATAAAGTTTGCGCCGTTTTGGATAATCGGAGCGGGGACGATAGCGCCTACGGGGAAAGAGATGACCCTGGTGCCGGAATCGGTGATGGGGTCGCCGAGCGTCATTGACCCAACACCTGCTCCGGTCAACAGTCGCACCGAGGCGCCGCCCGAGATGCCCTGTCCGATTGAGATCGATTTGCAGGCCAGGAAATCGACGACAGTGTTGGAGTCGCTGATCTGTCCGCCGAGCGAGATGGTTTCGCCCGAGTTGGCGGAGACAAAGCTGTCGCCCTGGATGTTTTGATTACCGCTGAGGCTGCCGATGCTGATGTTGCCGGCCGCGGTGAGCGTGACTGCACTGCTGCCATCGACATTTTGCGTGAGGGTGATGGTGCCGCGGTTGCTGACCAGATCGGCGCGACTGCTGCCGTTAATAGAGGAGAGCGAGATGTCGCCGTCGGCAATGGCGCGCACTGTGGCCGAATTGTTGAAGTCCTCCGGCACGGTTATGGTACCGTGCGCGGTCATGTCGACGGTGGCGTTGTGAATGTAGCTGCCGAAGACGATGTTTGCGCCGGCGACGATGGTGACGGTCGAGCCGCCATCGATCTTCTCGTTATCGTCGCCACCGGTGGTGCCGATGGTGACGTTCATGCCGGCCTTGAGCGTGACGGTACTGTTACTGTCGATCTTGCCGTCGATGGTGACATTACCGAGCGTCGCCTGGAGATAGACCAGGCAGGTGCTGTCGATCTTGCCTTCGATGTGAATGTTGCCGCCGGTGCTGGTGAGATATACGACGCTGTTTGCGTCGATGTCACCTGCAACAGTAATGTCACCAGGATCGGTTGCGCGCACAACATCAAAGCTGGTGATAGCTGGCAGATTCAACATGTCCAACACCCCCGACCAGAGTATTGTGGACTATCTTTTTCCACCTAGAAACCCCGCGATTATAGCGCCAATTTTGTAAATTGCGGGGGAAAAAGACGGCTAGCGTTTAAAAATTCATTGTTAGCGGCGTCATATCGTGAGTTGTGAGAGTGTGGTCGCCATTCCGGAGATTAACCCATTTTCCGGGTAATCTCCGGTTGGCCGGTAAATCGCTCGCAACCCGTAAGACTGAATGTGTCCGGCACGTGGACTATCGCGTCGTACTATTTGGGAGCAATGCGTCAGGAGATTTGGAAAATGTCCTGTCCGCCGGATACTCCCCCACCGCCCACACTAAGCCCGGTGGTTTTGAAAAAGCACACAGCGATGGCTAACCCATCCGCAAAAACTGCTATGGGGCCGGCGGGGGGAAACATCTGAAACAGGATGGCGCCAACACCTGCCGTGAAACCCAAGTCTAGACCCCCGGAAACCATTTGACCCCAATAACCCCTGATTGCGTCGATATAGAAGGGGTCGCGTGCCGCCAGCATCGTGATGACTTCGCCCGAGGACGGGAAAGTGGACGGCGAGAAAGAAGCGCTGAACTTGCCTCTGAGCCACTTCGATATGCTCGGAACGGCACTTACGGAACCGCCGATGCCACGGCCGGTGAAGGTTCGCACCAAGCCGGTCTTGGCGTTCGTGAACTCCATAGGCACGGCGCTTACGCCAAATGAAACAACTTTTGTAAACGGAAACGCTACGCTCATTCCTCCGAGCGACGTGAGTTTCCAGTCGGAAACTTGAAGCAGATTACTGAACGACATATAGCCTCCGGGTTGGTGGCCAGAACAGCCGCCATCGCAAATTCGAACTCAACAGATAGTAGAGTTGTATTGGGAGCCTGAGCCCGAATCCTGGGGTGCGGATCGGGTTGAGTTCGTTCCTCACAATATACTCGATCCGAGTAGCACTTCGGTACGGGAATTCGCTGGAATTGTCAGTTCCGGGCGGATGGTCGGCCAGCCGAGGTTACTCCTGAGTAAACAGGAGTACACAGATGCATTCACGGCCTTCCGAGCCCGTGCTTTCAAACTGGCAGACTGTATGCATCGAAACGAAGATTGATCAGCCCTGATCACGCCACAGATAGACTCCGCCCAGGATGCCCTTTTCGTTGGGGATGATGCTCACGTTGTCTGGCAGGGTGAAGTTGATCTTCTTGGTGTTGCCGCCGCCCAGGTAGAGGTGGTCCCAGTTGAAGAGGAGTTCGGTCTGTGTGATGGCTGCCTGGAGCAGCTTGTTCCAGGTCTTCTTGCCAAATTTGTCGAGGCCGCGGCGGCCGATATAGTCCTCGTAGGTCATATTGCGCCAGGGATGGTGGCCGAGTTCGAGGCCGGGGACCAGGTGGCCGTCGGTAAAGAGAGCCGCTGCCCAGACCGGTGCCGAGGGTGAGCACCAGCTCAACACCTTTGCCCTTGATGGCTCCATAGCCGGCCACATCGGCGTCGTTGCCCACGCGGGTGGGCTTTCTCCAGCGCTTTGCAATCTCCGCCTGGAGTGGGAACTCCTTTGACCACAAGGGGTGCAGGTTGACGGCCGCGTAGGTTACTCCGCGCTTGACTACGCCGGGAAAACCGACAGAGACGCGATCGAATTTTCTGTCGATCAGCTTGCGCAGCTTGTCCAGACCGGCCAATACCGCTCTTGGCGTGGGGATGGCAGGGGTGGGTACGCGCTGCCGCTCGCTGACCGGCTTGCCGGCGGCGTCAAGCAGCATGGCCTTCAGCCCCGAGCCGCCAATATCGATGCACAGCGTGATGGGGCCTTTAGTGGTGGGCGAGGCGCCCGGCTTTGCGCCGGAGGCCAGAGCGGCAGTCGATTTTGTTTTGGCAGTCATCAGGACGAATTGTACTGCGAGCGGGCGGGAATGCAAAAACTGATTGGAACGATATTTTTGGGGATGCGCGTTGATGGCGCGGAATCCCCTAAACTGATGTTTGACTCCCATGCCCGCTTACTGCGAAGTCGCACTGCCTGTTCCGCTGGACCACACGTTCACCTATGCGGTGCGCGAGGAGCAACGGCCGCAGCGTGGAGCGCGGGTGATTGCGCCGTTTCGCAACGAAAAGCTGATTGGGGTGGTGACCGGGCTGAACGCTAATGTCCGGCGGAGGTCGAGGTGCGATTTCTTGAGGCGGTGCTGGACGAGGAGCCGCTGCTGAGCGAACAGTTGCTGGCGCTGGCGGAGTGGATGGCCCAGTACTACCTGGCTCCGCTGGGCGAGGTGCTGCGCGGGATGCTGCCGCTGATGGCTGAGGTGCGGCGGACGGTTTATTACCGCATTACGGATTTGGGGCGGGATGTGCTGGCGGGGAGTTTGGATGGGGACTCGAAGAGATCCGCGAGGTGGTCTCCCGAAGAGCAAACCTCAGGGGCTAAAGCCCTCGATGATTTGGGCGCATTTTCGGCACGACTAAAGTCGTGCCCTGATACAAAACAAAATATTTTCCGGCCCGGTAAGAGTGGCACGAGGCGCAAAGGGAAACTTTCTGTCGAAGAGCAGGATCTGGAGCATCGCGTTCTTACGCGGCTGGCATCGGGAGAGCCGGTGAAAGTCTCCACATTGCGCACGGCTACGGCGGCTACGCTGCCAGTGCTGGCTGGGCTGGTGCGAAGAAAATGGATTGCGCGAGAGACCCTGGCCGTGGAGCGCGATGCGCGGCGGATGGAGCGGTTTGCCGTGCTGATTCCCGAGGCGCGGCTGCCTGCGCTGACTGCGAAACAGCAGGCGATTCTGGCCGAGTTGGCGGCGTGCGGCGGGGAGTTGCCGCTGGCCGAATTGCGACGGCGCGATTTGCCTTCTTCGACGCTGCAAACCCTGGTGCGGCGCGGACTGGTTCGCATTGACGAGCGGGCCGCGGCCTTTCATTTGGGCGGGCTGCAGCCGGCTGCTGCTCCGTTCAAGCTCAATCCTCCACAGATGGATGCGTTGGCCGGCCTGGTAACGGCGCTGGGGGGATTCAAGCCGTTTTTGCTGCATGGGGTTACCGGATCGGGCAAGACGGCTGTTTATCTGGCCGCGATGCAGAGGGCGCTGGAGCGTGGGCTTTCATCGATTCTGCTGGTTCCGGAGATCGGACTTACGCCGCAAATGGTCGGGCTGTTGGATCAGGCTTTCGGGCAAAAAGTGGCGCTGCTGCACTCCGCACTGACGGCGGATGAGCGCAGCGAGCAGTGGCGGCGCATTCGGCGGGGCGATGCGCCTATCGTGGTCGGCACACGCTCGGCGATCTTTGCTCCAGCGCCGAGTCTGGGTCTGATCCTGGTGGACGAGGAGCACGACCAGAGCTACAAGCAGGAGGAGACGCCGCGCTACAACGCCCGCGATGTGGCCGTGATGCGGGCCAAGCTGGCTGGTGCGGTGGTGGTGATGGGCTCGGCGACGCCGTCGCTGGAAAGCTGGCAGAATTCGGTTTCCGGCAAATATACTCGCATCGAGATGAACGACCGCGTGATGAACCGCCCGCTGCCCGAGGTGGAGCTGATCGATATGCGGCAGGAGTTTCAGGAGACCGGGCAGGAGCAGCTTTTTTCTCGCGCGCTGGTGGAGCAGACTCGGCAGACCCTGGAGCGCGGCGAGCAGGCGCTGATTCTGCTCAACCGGCGAGGTTACTCGTTTTCAGTCATCTGCCGAGCCTGCGGTGAAAAGCTGGAGTGCCAGAATTGCGCGATTTCACTTACGCATCACAAGCCGCCTGGCGAAGATGCGGGGATTGCGCGCGCGGGGCAGCGGCTGGAGTGCCACTACTGCGGTTTTCGCCGGACGGTGCCGGCACGCTGCCCGAAGTGCGACAGCGAGCATCTTTACTACCTGGGAGCGGGTTCTCAGCAGGGCGAGGAGCGGCTGGGCGAGATCTTTCCCTTTGCGCGCATCGGACGGATGGATCGCGATACGGTGCGCGGCCGCTACGATCTTGAGAGCATGCTGGCGCGGTTACACTCCGGCGAGATCAACCTGTTGGTAGGCACGCAGATGATCGCCAAGGGCCACGACATTCACGGAATCACGCTGGTGGGGGTGGTGGGATGCGACCACGCACTCTCCATGCCCGATTTCCGCGCCGCCGAGCGGGTTTTTCAGTTGATGACGCAGGTCTCAGGACGCGCGGGGCGGGGTGAGCTGCCGGGCCGCGTGGTTGTGCAGACTTACTATCCGGACCATTACGCCATTCTGGCTGCCAGCAAGCACGACTACGCGAGCTTTGTGGAGCGCGAGCTGAAGTACCGGCGCTGGATGCATTACCCGCCCTTCGGCGTGTTGGCTAACGTGCTGGTGCAGTCGGAAAAGCTGGAGGAAGCTGCGGAATGGTCGTCGGAGTTGGGCAAGTGGTTCCAGAAGACTGCGCCAGAGGGAGTGCGCGTGCTTGGGCCTTGCACGGCGCCTATCGCTCGCATCAAGGGCATCTACCGTTTTCACATGATTTTGAAGGCTGGCTCGCGGAAGGCGCTGAACGGTGCGCTGCGCGGAATGTTGGGTCACGCAGCAGAGTCGGGTGTGCCGCGGCGGAATCTGATTGTGGATGTGGATGCGCTGCGGCTGATGTGACTACCTGCGGTGGGGCTGACCGCCTCCGGCGCGGTAACCGAGCGGCATTGGGTTTCCACCTTCGCAAAATCGCAAAGGATAGGGTACCCGGTTGTATCGCTGACGCGCAAACCCTAGCGGAAAAAATCAATCAGTGAATTGTCATAGAAGGGCGTCGGTGTAAAGGTCAGCAGGAAAATCGCTATGCCGACGATTCCCAGTGCCAGACGGCCCCGGCTGAGTCTCGGCATGATTGGAACCCTGGGGTGGCGCATAGCGGGAATCATCAGGAAGACGCCCCACAGAATCCAGCCCACCCAGTAAAATGTTCCGGCAAAGAAGAGCAGGAAGGGCAGGACTTTGGTGAATAATCTGTGCGCGCGTGGAGAGATGGCATAGAGAATGTGGCCGCCGTCAAGTTGGCCGCCGGGGATCAGGTTCAGCGAGGTGATGAACAAACCAATCCATCCCGCGATAAGCAGCGGGTGGGGCGCAATGTAGTCGAAGGATGGGAGAGCGGGCTTCCAATGACTTAGCAAGGCGTGGACCAGGCCTATCGTGAGCGGCTCGCCGCCGAAACGAATGATGGGGGCGGGCGCATTGTGCGCCAGCGGACGGCTGAGCAGAAAGCCCGCGGCTACGGCCAGGATCGAGGCGGCATAGCCGACCAGCGGACCGTAGATGCCTACATCCATGAGAGCGTTGCGGGTGGGAATAAGGGTGCGGATTCGAATCACGGCGCCAGCTGTGCCGCTGAGCGTTGGAGCTGGCAGAACCCAAGGCAGCGTGCACCGAATGCGGTGACTGCGGCAGGCAAAATAATGCCCAAATTCGTGGATGAGCAGAATGCCCAGCAGCGATGCCGAAAAGAACCAGCCGGTCTTGAAGAGTTGCGGATTGCGGGCGAGCCAGCCCCATGGCCACAGATCGCTGTCGTGTACCACCGGTTGCTGCCCGAGCAGGAAGTTGTGCATGAACCGGGCGCCGTTGGCGGTTGTGGTTATCGCGCTGGCAGCCAGCAGCAGCAGCGGCAGGCCATATTTGCGGAAGATCGAGCGCACCGGACTCCTCTACTGGCGGCTAAAGGGAGGAGCGGTGCCGCACCCGTCCTCAGTTGTGTGAGAGTCCAGAGGGCCCCGTCAGCCCAGGCGCCGGATTCACTCGGACGCCTGCCTGGTTCTGCTTTACGCTGCACGCGGCAGATGCCCCGCCGCCTGGCTGGATTGCACGCTCACTTCTGTGGAGTGTTGTTCGTTTCAAGAGCGTGCAGTTCCTTGCCTGGTTTGAAGCGAACTGCCTTCCCGGGGGTTATGCTCACCTCGGTGCCGGTGCGCGGATTGCGGCCGATACCGGTTTTTCGCGCGCGGACGCTGAAAACGCCAAATCCGCGCAGTTCGATGCGCTCGCCGGCGGTCAGAGCCTGCTTGAGGCCCTCAAAAACCGTATCCACCGCAGCCTCTGCCTTGGTACGGGGCAGGCCCGTGCGCTCGATTACATGATGGACGATGTCCTGCTTAATCAATGAAGTACCCTCGCTGGCGCGACCTGGTTTGACTGTACTACGCCTTACCCGGTTGATGCTACAGGATTTATTCGGATTGTGGAACAAGGGAATCAATGAAATTTGCCCTTTTTCCAGACTGCGAAGCCCGTAACTCAAAATTTTGTTACCAAGAAGGGAACTATGGTAACCAAAATTTAGGTTTACTGTTGTCATTTCCGGGTATCTTTCGTAATATCAAAGTTTCAATCTAGCCAAGACCTCTGATAAATTTCGGCTGGGTTATACGTGGCCGAGAGAGGAGGAGACGCGTGTCGATTCAGAGCGATCGTTGGATTCGGGAACAGTCCATCAAGCACCGCATGATCGAGCCTTTCTGCGAGAAACAGATCAATGAAGGGGTCATTTCCTATGGTCTTTCGTCGTATGGCTACGACCTCAGAGTCTCAGACGAATTCAAGATTTTTACCAATGTGAACAGCGCTATCATCGACCCGAAGGCGTTCGACGAGCGATCTTTTGTCTCGGTGAAGGCCGGCTCGGTGATCGTGCCTCCGAATTCGTTCGCATTGGCTCGCTCGATAGAATATTTTCGTATCCCCAGGGATGTGCTGACGATCTGCGTTGGAAAGTCGACCTATGCACGTTGCGGAATCCTGGTGAACGTGACGCCATTCGAGCCGGAGTGGGAGGGTTTCGCGACCCTTGAAATTTCGAATACCACACCGTTACCGGCCAGGGTATACGCCAACGAAGGGCTGTGCCAGATTCTGTTTTTCCGCTCCGACCAGACCTGCGAGACCAGTTACGCCGATCGCAAAGGCAAGTATCAGAGGCAACGGGGAATTGTGCTTCCGCGGCTCTAGCGGCTGGGCGAGCGAATTCCGGCTGGGCGGAATCGGCGGCCAACAGCTTTCGTTCATCGATACGTCTGCTCTTCGAAGCAGGCAGTGCGCAGTTATCTTGATTTGAGAACGGGGAAACATGATGGTTTCTGCTCGCATCCCTGCACCAATACGAATCGGCCTCTTGGCAAACGAACCCATCCGCCTTGCAGGGCTCTCCAGCATCTTTGAACAGCCTAACCAGGAAGACAAGCGATCCTTGCTCCCGATTCCAGGGACTCTGGAAGAGTTGCTAGCCGAACCATCGCTCGAATACCTGGTTGTGGACCTCAGTTCGGCCTCCGGCGGGCTTGAGATTTTGAACACCATTCGCTGCACGCGTCCCAATCTCCGTCTGATTGTCATCGGCCCGGAGGGCAACGACGAGCTAGTCATGGATTCGATCATTGCCGGAGCCAGGGGTTACCTGGAGTTGACCGCCGGCCCTGAGATGGTGCGGCGGGCCATCGAGGTGGTCACCGGCGGATCCATCTGGGCGCCGCGGCGGCTGCTCTCGAAACTGATTGACCGACTGCTCAAAGTCTCCGATACCAGCCTCATTAGCGCCGGCCCTCACCTGACCGATCGCGAGCGCCAGGTGCTGGAACATATCTTGATGGCCAGATCGAATCGCGAGATCGCCCGCCAACTGGGCATTGAGGAGCGAACCGTCAAGGCCCACGTGGGCCGCCTGATGCGCAAGACCGGCTCCGACAACCGGATAGAACTCTCCATGCGCGCGCTGCACCTTCCGCAGGTTCCGCATGGCAAGGCGGGGCAGGGCAGCAAGGGGAAGCCCCCTAATTAGAAGTTTACTCAAGAGTAAACGAATACATTACTGTGACGGCTTTGCAACAAAATATTTACATTGAATAAACTTTTTGGCTTTCTAGGTAACTTTCTGCGGAGTACAATTCACGCGTGACCGGCAATGCTGGCCGTTCATCAAAGCGAAGCAGAGAGGAGCATTATGATCACCACACGGTTCGATTCCCCAAAAGTACCCATTGACGCCGGACTTGCGCTGAAGGCGTTTTGCTCAATAACCTGTTTCAGTCTTTTGCTGTTCGCAACTGTCGCACTGGCACAGTCGGATCCGCAGTACGGCTCAATGACTGCTTGCAACGGAGCGACAGTCGGCACTCCCACCTACGGCCCATACGGCGGAGGGCTGAACAGTTTTGTTCCCTTCCCGTCGACCAATATGTGGAACACCAACATCTCGGGCGCTGCCCTCGATCCGAATTCGAGCACGCTGATGGCCCAGGTTGGCGCTTCCACCAAGTTGCATCCCCTGTTCGGTGAGTACGCCTCAGACGGCGGCATTCCATATACAGTGGTCGACTCGAGCATCACCACTCCGGTGGGGATCAATGTGATCGACTACGCAACCGAGAGCGAAGATGTGGTTGCTCCGTATCCCGCGGGAGATTACGTGGCCATTGAAGGCGACCCAACCGACTGCGCGGGCTGGCCGGATACCTACATCGGCGACAATCACACATTGGTTCTCGACAAGCACACCTGCTGGATCTATGAGACCTTCCAGACCAATCGTTGCAACGGTTATTACGATGTTGCCAGCGAGACGATTTGGGATGGAGTCAACTACAACGCGCGTCCCTGGGGCTGGACCTCGGCCGATGCCGCCGGACTGTCGATCTTTGCCGGAACGCTGAAGTACACTGAGGCCGCCTCCGGCACGGTCAGTCACGCAGTCCGCTTCACCATGGATCCCACGTTGGGCGATTCCAACGGCGGATATTTTGTACTGCCGGCCAGCCATGCGGCCAGCAGCACCACCACTGCCAACCTGCTGCCCGAGGGCGCGCGGTTGCGCCTGCGGTCAACCGTCAACATCTCCAGCTTCTCCGCCATCAACCAGGCCATTCTTACCGGGCTGAAGAATTTTGGCATGATCCTGGCGGATAACGGCAGCGACTTTTTCTTCATCGGCGATACCGATCCGAACTGGAACGACAGCGATCTGGGCAATCTGAAAACTATCACCGCCTCAGACTTCGACGTTATCCAGATGACGCCCTCCTACAAGGGCATGGATTCTTCGTCGGCTCCGACAGACTACCCGGAAACCGCGCCGACGATCACCAGCTTCAGCGCGACACCGACCAGCGTAACCTCAGGGTCTTCAGTCACCTTCAGTTACACAGTAGACGGCACGAATTACGATGCCAACTTCGGCTCGGAAACCGGCGTCCCCTATATCTACATCGACAACATTGGCCCGCTGAGACTTTCGGGCACATGCCCATGCAGCGGAAGCGTGACCATCACACCCACGGCAACCCAAACCTACACGCTCTATGCGCTGAACGCCGCTTCCTATAACAACGCGACCCAGAGCTCGTCGATTCTGATCAATGTCACGGGCTCGACGATCGCCGCGCCGGTCTTCAGCCCACCAGGGGGCAGTTATGCGGCCAAGACGAAGCTACCAGTGGTTCTGAGCACGGCTAGCGCCAACAACGACACGGCGACGTTCTACTACACCACCAACGGATCGACACCGACAACAGCTTCAACGAAGTATGTGGGAGTGGCATGCAGCAACCCTGGCCCCGCATGCAATAGCAATTCAAGCGCCGGATCGATTACGCCGATCACTGTTTCCGGGACGAAGACCCTGAAAGCCATCGCAACAGTGCCTGGCTATTCCGGGACCAGCGCAGTGAGTTCGGCGGTTTACACCATCGCAACCTCCGGGAAGAAAGCCGACGTACCGACCTTCACTCCTCCGGCCGGGACGTATTCCACAACGCAGACGGTCTACCTGAGCGATATGACCGACGGTGCGGATGCCGGCAATACGGTCTACTTCACGACCAACGGGTCAACGCCGACCACTGCGTCGATGATCTTCAGTAATCCGCCCTGTTGCGTTGCTTCAAATGGGCCGATTATTGTCTCTTCGAGCATGACCATCAAGGCGATCGCAGTGGCCTCGGGCTTCACCAACAGCGCGGTTGCAACGGCAGCCTACACCATCAACTGATCACCGACATTCACCAGCCACAAACAAGAGAGCCCGGGCCATTGCCCGGGCTCTCTTTAGGTCTGACAGCCCCGGTTACTCGCGAGTACAGTTCACGGGCGTCACAGGGCAACGCCGGGCAGGAAAGCAAGGAGGAACCTTCGCGCCATCCATTTACTTATGAGTTACCTGATAGGTTACTGAATTCATCGGTATCACAATCTATGTTGAATAAAATATTGACCGCGGAGAGGACCAATTCCAGAGTAAAATTCACGCCAGTATGCTGAGCAATCAATCCGCAGTAGTGAATTGCGAAGCAGAGAGGAGCCCGTTATGATATCCGAGCAGATGCAATCCCCTTATGCAACTGTTGGCGCCCGTTTCCCGCTGAAGGCGCTCCATCTAGTCACCTGTTTCAGCCTGTTGTTGTTCGCATCCTACGCATCGGCGCAGCAAGATCCGCAATACGGCTCAATGAGAGCCTGCCACGACATGCAGGTTGGCACCCCCACATTCGGCCCAAACGGTGGAGATCTGAATGGATTTGTACCGTTTCCGTCCACCAATCTCTGGAACACCAACGTCGCAAACGCTCCACTTGACCCCAATAACGCCGCACTCACCGCCGTGTGGGCCGCCGCCGGCGGCTATAAACTTCATCCCGTGTTCGGGGAATCGCCCGCATTTGGCGGCATTCCCTACATTGTCGTGGACTCCAGGCGGACCCCTTCAGTGCCAATCAACGTGATCGACTACGCAACTGAAAGCGATGTGGTTGTAGCGCCGTATCCTGGGGGAGATGCCGTTCCAATCGAAGGCGATGTAAGCGACTGCGCGAGTTGGCCGGATACTTACATCAGCGATGCTCATACTCTTGTGCTTGACCGTGCGACATGCTGGCTTTATGAGACGGGTGAGACGAGCCGGTGCAATGGACAGTTCAATGCCATGGCCGAGGCCATTTGGGACATGACCAAAAATGAGTCGCGGCCCTGGGGCTGGACTGGGGCGTCGGTCTCCAATACATCGCTATTCGCCGGGCTGTTGCGTTACGACGAAGCAGCTTCCGGCGCGATCAATCACGCGTTAAGCTATACGATGAGTCCTACAGAGGGAGATGACAACGGCGGGTATTTCGTGTTGCCGGCCGCTCATGCTGCCAGCAGCCACACAAATGCCAACTTGCTCCCCATGGGGGCGCGGATACGATTGAGGGCTAGCACCGACATTTCCAGCTTCTCTCCGACCAATCAGGTCATTTTGACCGCGTTGAAGCAGTATGGGATGATCCTGGCGGAGAATGGCAGCAATCTCTTTATGATTGGCACTACCGATCCGCGCTGGGACGACGCCGATACGGACCTTTTGAAACAAATCAAATCGGCCGACTTCGACGTAGTGCAAATGACCCCTGAATACCCCGGTATGGATTCTGAGACAGCACTTACCGATTATCCAGGAACTGTGCCGGTGATCAAAAGCTTTACCGCAACAGCGACAAGGGTATTACCCGGATTTCCGGTCACCTTCAATTTCGACGTAAGCGGCAGTAGCTACGCTTACATCGACAACATTGGTCCGGTCAGGCTTAGGGATGGCAGAGGAAGTGTGGAGATTACCCCTTGGGCAACCCAAACATACACGCTCTACGCCGTGAACGCTTCCGCCGTAAATAATGCGATCCAGAGCACGCCAATTACAATTACGGTGCCTGGCTCGAAGGTGGTTCCGCCGGCCTTTACTCCGCCGGGCGGATGGTATGCCTCCAATACGCCGCTTTCGGTAACCCTGAGCACGAGGAGCGCCAATGAAGATACGGCAACGTTCTACTACACGACGGACGGGACGACGCCGACGACCAACTCGACGCAGTATATCGGAGTGGCATGCAGTAACTCCGGCCCAGCATCAACGCTGACCCTGACAACGGAAATATTACGCCGATAACCGTCTCCAGTTCGGGGATTCTGAAGGCCATAGCGGTAGTTCCAGGCTATGCAAAGCCCAGCGAAGTAAGTACGGCGTATTACAACATCGGCACTGCCGACGTAACCGACACGCCGGTCTTCAGCCTGGCGTCCGGATTTTACTTTGGGACTCAGACGGTGTACCTCAGCGATGCCACCAATGGCACCGACGGCAATGGCAATATCATCTACTACACCACCGACGGAACCACGCCGACGACCAACTCGACGGCGTTTTCCAATCCGCAGTGTTACGATTGCACCGGAGCTGGACCGATTACTGTTATCCATACCGAAACCATCAAGGCAATCGCGACGGCCGCGGGCTACAATAACAGTGCGGTGGCAACGGCGAAGTACATCATTAACTGATTTCCAACATTCAACGGTCACAAACAAGAGAGTCCGGGCGAATGCCTGGACTCTCTTTGCGCTTGATCACATTTCCATCCGTCCGCGTGCGAAGTAGATTTAATTTCAACGCAGGTGAGAAGAACCCTTATAATCACTGTTTGCAAAAGCATCATCGTAAAGTAGTTACCTTGATACACACTACCTATGTACTCTTGCCTTGACAGCGTTTTTCCCACAGACTCGTTTACAGAAACAACGCAGATCTGGGGAAAGGAGTTCCCAGGCAGCATGTTTTTCCATGAAGCCTGGGAACTCCTCTTTTTTTAATTTTTTGAGCCTGTTGCACCTAAAAAATGGCCTTGCTCGCTCAGCCTAATCCAAAAAATCATCGAAATGCGAGGGCAATTCCTCCGTCTCTATCCTGTCTGATTTTTTCCACAGTTTAACTGTGAGGAATCGTCGAGGACGATATTTATGCAAAATAATGACCACATAGATTACTTTAGTCCATATCACTTTAGTAACGTATCCACTGAGCAATATTGCTCAGACTAAAGAATTCGAGTACCCGATACTCTCCCAATAAGTAATATCCAGAACAAAGGCATGGAGTTCCCGGGGGGGGCCAATATTCATAATCCCGGGAACTCCATTTTTTTGTTCCTCGTCACAAAACGGCAAGGACTTCGATTCATTCAGCCCTTTTTATGTCCATTGGAGCATCCGAATCAAAAGGTCGCGGTGCTGTTCTGATTCCGCCGGCAGCTGGATAGGTCAGGCTGTTGCTGGATACTGCTGTGTTTTGACAAGGGGATGATTTATGCTTGGATTTAAGTGGTCCCGTCTGCGGCATTCCCCCCCTTCTGTTTCACATCGTAACTGCCGTCGAGGGGATTAATTCCTCTGAACATAACCATCCGCGCCTGAAAAGGCCGCGGAGCGAAAAGGATTCGAATATGAAAAAGATCATTGGTTCCATCTGCATGCTCTTGACTTGCCTCCTGCTCACCAGCGCCTCTTATGCGGCCTCATCGCGGGAAAGCTTGCAGGCCCGCATTGACGCTTCCAAAGTCGTTCTTGACGAGATTCTGAATGCCGATGACAAGAGCGTCCCTCTTAATATCCTCGAGCAGGCCACCTGCGTCGGCATCGTGCCCGGATTGAAGAAGGGAGCCTTTGTTTTCGGCGCACAGTGGGGCGAGGGAGTGGTTACTTGCCGCACCGGCCACGGCTGGAGCGGGCCGGTCTTTATTCGCATGGCCGGCGGTTCCTGGGGATTGCAGATCGGCGGCCAGTCCACTGACCTGGTGCTGATCGCGGTCAATGATCGCGGATTCCAGGATCTGCTCAAAGACAAATTCAAGATCGGCGGCGACGCCGCTGCCTCGGCCGGGCCGGTGGGTCGCAATACCCAGGCCGCCACTGACTGGAAGATGAGCGCCGAACTGCTTACTTACTCGCGCAGCAAGGGCCTCTTTGCCGGTATCGATCTGGATGGAACCAGCGTGAGCCAGAACTCTGACGACACCGAGGTCTACTACGGCAAAGCGCACAGCTTCGAGACCATCCTGAAGGGCGACGTTGCGGTTCCTCCCGGAGCGGTTCCATTTGTCCGCAGCGTGGCGCATCACTTTATCCAGGCCAAGAGCCGCTAGGCGCGGACAAGACAGAGGAGCAGAAATTGGCGAGGGGTGTTCCAGGGTAATGCCTGGTACGCCCCTCTTTGCTGGTGCACGGCTGAAAGCGGGCCGGGTGCTGCAAGCTGCTCCAATTCAGCCCTGAAAATAGTCTGGAATTTCGAAGTTTTCTCATCCATAATCTTTGCATGCAGATAAGCAAGCCCCTCGTCGCGTCCGTCCTGGTACCCGTTTTGGTGGGTTCCGTCGGCTTGATGCATCTGGCAAGTCAACCTCGCTTTGCCTCGATTCAGACAGTGGACGTTGTGCAGTTGCTCGGCACTGGCCTGTGCTACGGGGTTGCGATGGCTGCCGTGATCGCGATGCTGCGAGGCAAGCGCAGCGCTTAAGGGTTGCTATAACCCTGAACGCGCGCCGCCTCAGCAAGCCACGCGAATTCAAGCCTGGCCACCAATCTCACTCGAATCCTGCCTGGCCGAAGGGCTAAACTGTTCTTTGCCTTCCACGATGCGTGAGAATCTCGAGTATTGGCTGGTGGCGCCTTTGGCGCGCGGCCTGGGCCGTCTGCCACGCGGGCTGGCGCCGCAGGCTGGCCGGAGCGCTGGCATTCGCCGTTTATTGGGCACACGTTCGCCTGCGCCGGGTGGGCGAGCGCAATCTTCGGCTGGCTCTCCCCGAACTCTCCTCCAAAGCCAGAAAAAAAATTCTGCGCCGGGTCTATATCCATCTGGGGTGGCAACTGGTGGAGTTCTGCCGTATGCGGCGCTATACAGCCGAAAACACAAGCGGCTGGATTCGCACCGAGGGGCTGGACCACTACCTGGCGGCGAAGGCGCGCGGCAAAGGGGTTCTGGTGCTGACCGGCCACCTGGGCGCGTGGGAGCTGAGCAGCTTTTACCACTCGCTGATGGGCTATCCCATGGGCATGGTGATTCGCCGCCTCGATAACCGCCGGCTGGACGATTTTGTCAACGGCATCCGCTGCCTGCACGGCAATCACGTGTTGCACAAGGACGACTTTGGCCGTGGACTGATCACAGCTATGCGCACGGGCCAGACTGTGGGCATCCTGACGGACACAAATATGACCCCGCCGCAAGGGACGTTTGTGAAGTTTTTTGGCGTGGAAGCCTGCGCCGCCACCGGCCTGGCCCACGTAGCGCTCAAGACCGGCGCCGCCGTGCTGCCTGGCTTCATGCTGTGGGAGGAGGCCGAGAGCCGATACGTTCTGCACTTCGGTCCAGAGCTGACCTTCACCCGCACTGGCGACGACCAGGCCGATATTCTGGCCGCCACGCAACAATGCACCCAGTCGATCGAATCCTGGATTCGGCGCTATCCTGACCAGTGGCTATGGATTCACCGCCGCTGGAAGACAAGGCCGGCAGGGCGAGCCGGGAATTTATTGAGTTTTTGAATCTTTCCCATCCGAGGAGGCAAGCATGACGCTGGCTGAACTGATCGAAGTATTGGGCGGAAAACTGGCGCAGGGAAGGCCGGAGTTTGTGGTCAAAGGCGTGAACTCCTCCGTGCTGGCCGGCGAATCGGAGCTTATCTTTGCCGAGGACGCCGCCTCAATCGCGGAAGCACTGGTCAGCAAGGCCGGAGCCGTCGTTCTTCGCGCAGGCTCCGGCGAGCCGCTTCCACATTTCGCAGGAAAGCAGGTGGTCGAAAGCGATCAGCCGCGGCTCTGGTTTGCGCGTGCTGCCAAACTTCTCGCGCCTGCGCCGCCCGCAACCGGAGTGCACCCTACGGCCGTCATCGGCGCGAAGGTCGAACTCGGTGCAAATGTGAGCATCGGCCCCTGCGCTGTGATCGGCGAGGGCGCCAGCATCGGCGCCGGAACGCGCATCGAAGCAGGCGTAGTGATCGGCGAGCGCGTCCGCATCGGCGACCAATGCCGCATCTATCCCCGTGCCGTCCTCTATCCCGGGACCACGCTGGGCAATCGCGTCGTCGTCCATGCCGGCGCGGTGCTGGGCGCGGACGGATTCGGTTACGTGCGCGATTCCAAAACTGGCGCCTATACGCAATTTCCGCAGCAGGGAACTCTGGTCATCGAAGACGACGTGGAGATCGGCGCCAATACTACCATCGACCGCGGCGCGCTGAAGCAGACGAGAATCGGCCGCGGAACCAAGACGGATAATCTGGTCCACGTCGGCCACAACTGCGAGATCGGCGAAGACGTAATTCTCGTCGCTCTGACCGGCATCTCCGGCTCCTGCACGGTGGGCAACGGCGCGGTGATCGCGGGCCAGGTGGGCATCGGCGAGCACGCCCACATCGGGCCTGGCGTGATTCTCGGCGGCCAGGCTGGCGTTTTCAGCGGCGCAAAGGTCACCAACGAAGGACTGAAGCCGGGAACGGTTTTGTGGGGCACTCCGGCGCGTCCGCTGAAGCAGGTTCTGCGCGAACAGGCCGTGCTGGCAAGGCTGGCGAAAAAAGCAGGGATTAGGGAATGAAACTCTTGCGGGCTTGGAGTTGGTGCAGTACTTATCACTGACCACTGATCACTGACAACTTACCTTTAAAACTGCTTCTCAGTCAGGAAGGGCTCCGGCTTGAGCGAGCCGTCGCGCTGCTTGACCAGCATCTGGACCTTGCCTTCGGCGGCGTCGAGTTCCTGCTTGCAGGCGGCGGAGAGGCCAACGCCCTCTTCGAAGAGCTTGAGCGACTCTTCCAGGGCCAGGTCGCCCTTTTCCAGTTGATCGACGATGGTTTCAAGCTTCTTGAGCGATTCTTCAAACGAGGGCATGGCGGTGGCTCCCATTCGATGCGGCAACACTCGAACACAAGTCTAATGTATTCGCTCAACGGTCCGCGCGCTGGAGTTGACTTGCCGCGATCCGGGTGCCAGGCTCAAGAATGCCACGCGGCCAGAAATACTCCCCAGGCATAAGTCCTTTCCTCGCCGTCTTTTGACGTGAGGCTGGCTTCTGCCAGTATCTTCCCCTTCTCGGCGCTGACTACCCATCCGCTAACGCGCACATCGTCCCCAACGCAAACCTTCTTGCGGAAGCGAATCCTGAGATCGGCGGTAAAAGCCTCATCGCAGCCTGAATGAATGGCCTTGGACATAGCTTCATCCAGAACGGAAGAGACGACTCCGCCATGAATGACTCCCTTGCAACTCTCCCACCCGGCGCACGGGATCCAAGCGGCAGATGCTCGGCGCCCCCCTGCCTGGAATACAAGTCGGAGCCCGCTCGGGTTTTCTTCTCCGCAGACAAAGCAGGCGGGATTAAGCGGCGCGTCCATGTGCCGGGCTTGTGCCGGGCTTTCGTCTGCTCCGGCACGATCCATAAGAATGCCATGCACAGGTTTGGCGTCAGACTGCGTGCCTCCCCTGGGGATCTTCCGGCTTTTCGCGATCGGCATTGTCATAGGATTCTCCGTTCATTTCCGGGCTGGCGCTGCCATGCAATCGGGCGCCACAAGCTCATTGCGGCTCAATTACAGCAGGCATCGCCATTTGAGTCCCTGGTTTCGCGGGCAAATTCGATCATTGCCTTGCCAAGCGTATCCAGAAGAGAGCCCAGTCGCGCAAATGCGTGTGACCGGAACGGGTCAACGAATAGTTGCGCCGGGCCGGGCCTTCTCCAGCGTCCCAGGTCGAGGAGACATAGCCGTTTGCCTCCAAAGTTCTGAGTGTGCGATAGAGAGCCGCGCCCTCGATGGTGGCGTCCGTCAAGGCGTATTGTGCAAGAGATTCGGCAATCTCATAGCCGTACGATTTCTTTTTATCTTTGAGAATCCGCAGTACAACCGGCTCGATGAAGCGGGAAACATTCCCCATCGCGCAAGTACAGGGGCGTCCACAACCGGGCTGCTTGCAGCACCGGCGCCGGTTCTCCCGCAAGGAGTTTTCCGAGTGCGACTTGAAACCGAGACTCTTCGGCATATCGGTTGCGGCCCGTATCTCCTCAAACAATGCAACCCTCTGCTTGCCTGGGGTTACATCTAGATGTATATTACATCTAGATGTGCGATTGCAAGTTTACTTGTGTTGGGCGGACTCATTCAAGTCTATCGAAACGAAGGGTATTATGAGCAAAATTGGAGTAATGATGGCGGAGAATCGCGCCGAGGGGCAGATGTCTTCACATTTCGGCAAAGCTGAATGGATTATGGTCGCGGACACAGACAATCCGGATCTCACGTTTCAGAAAAATGAAGCGCTGAACGGCAGGAGCGCCGTCGAGATTGTGATCCGCCAGGGTTGCACCGACGTGATTCTCACCGCTATCGGCGACGGAGCCCTTGGGCATTTGCAGGCGGCGAACATCCGCGCCTGGGCTGCGCCCGGGCCGGTCGCCGGAGCCGAAGCACTGCGAATTTTCAGAGAGGGGCAATTGCCTCCCGTGCCTGCTGCAAGCGCGGCAACGAAACATGGCGAGGGTCATGGGTGCTGTTGCTCAAGCCGAGCCGGTTCTGAAGTTTCCTCATGCTGCCGTAGTTAAACTTCGAACAGATTCTGAAAAGGAGATTTCAGTGAAGATGATGCGCTATCTGATCGCACTGTTGGCGTTGGCGGGCGTGGTGGTTTCCGGCCTGGCGTTGCGGGTCCATTATTCGACTGATACGCAGCCCTGCTCGATCAACGAAACCTGGGACTGCGGCGTGGTGAATCACAGCCCGTATGCCGAGATACTGCACATTCCAGTTGCGGCGATTGGGATTCTGGGCTATCTGGCGTTGGCCGGATTGGCGCTTGCGCGGCAGCGGTTCCTGGTATTCATTGCGGCGCTGGTTGGACTCGGTTTTGCGCTTCGTCTCACATCCATCGAAGAATTCGCCTTGTGTGCCTGGTGCATCTATTGCGTGATATCGCAGGTCTTGATTGCGCTGATCACGCTGCTGGCTCTGGGCTGGTTTACCACAGAATATTTTGCGCTGAAGCGGGCCGTTCGGGGGGCCTGAGCGAGTGTAACCGAACAGCAGGTAAATGCGACGGCAATCGGTCTGGGTTCAGACGCGGTTCTATGAAGCCTTCGGCAGCACAGAGGCAATCACTTCGGCGGCGGCGGCGTAGCGGCCGAAGGGCGCGCTTACCTGCACTCCCTGGACCAGCGGGCGCACCTGCTCCAGCATCTCCTGCGCGATTTTGATGCCTTCTTCGCGCGCGGCGTCGGGCGTGTCGGCCTGGGCCATGCGCAGCATGATTTCCTCGGGCATGGAGACGCGCAGATCGTTCTTCATGAACTCGGCGTTGCGCAGGCTGGTGAGCGGCCAGATGCCGGCGATGACCGGAATGCGGAAACCCTCGATGCGCTCGAGGAAGATCTCCAGCAGGCGCAGATCGAAGACCGGCTGGGTGATGGCGTACTCCGCGCCCGCCTCTACTTTGTAGGCAAAGCGGCGCAGTTCCTGCTCAATGTCGGGCACGCCGGGGTTGGCGGCCACGCCGATGGTGAAGTTGGTGCTGGCCCCGATCGCGTTGGAGCCGATATCGAGTCCGTGATTGAGCCGCCGCACGATGTTGACCAGACCGATGGAGTCTACGTCAAAGACTGCGGTGGCGTCAGGATAGTTGCCCAGCTTGGGCGGGTCGCCGGTTACGCAAAGAATATTGCGCAGGCCCAATGGAAGACGCTCCCAGCAGGTCCGACTGAATGCTCAAAATGTTGCGGTCGCGGCAGGTGTAATGGAGAATCGTCTCGATGCCGGTGTGTTGCTGAATCTGGATGGCCAGGCTCTGCGCGCTCATGCGGGCCGAGGCGCGCGGCGAGTCGGGCACGTTGATGGCGTGAACGCCGAGCTGCGCCAGCAGCCGCGCACCCTCGATCTCCTTGGTGCAGTCGATGCCCTTGGGCGGAACGATCTCAACCAGGGTGACGAATTTGCCCTTGCTCGACCAGCGAGCCGATGCGGGAGCGCTCGCCGAGCGGAGCGGGCGGAGTTTCAGAGGTGAGCGCCGGTGCAGTGCCGGTTCCTTCCACGCGCGTCTGCGCATCGATGGCACGAATGGCCGAGCGCATGGCGCGAATGTGGTTGGGGGTGGTGCCGCAGCAGCCGCCCACAAACTGCGCTCCGGCGTCGATGGCCTTGCGGGCGAAGCTGGCCATGTACTCCGGCGAGCAGAGGTAGATGTTGCGGCCCTCGACGGCTCGCGGCATTCCGGCGTTGGGCATGGCCGCCAGCGGCAGAGTGGTGGCCGCGCGCATGGCCTCAATGGCGGTCAGCACCGTGGCCGGGCCGGTGGAGCAGTTTACGCCGATCGCTCCCGCGCCCCATTCGGTGAGCAACGCCGCGGCCTGTTCGGGCGAAGCGCCGTCGAGGCAGTTGCCCTCGTCGTCCACGGTCACCATCACCAGCACGGGCAGATCGGGCGCGGTCTCGCGGGCGGCTTCCAGAGCCTCATGAGCCTCATTCAGCGCGGGCATGGTTTCGATAATCAGCAGGTCGACGCCGGCTGCGACGAGAGCGCGAATCTGCTCGGCGAAGGCCGCGCGGGCTTCGTCCAGGCCGGTTTTGCCCAGCGGCTCCAGGCGCACCCCCAGCGGGCCCACCGAACCGGCAACCCAGGCCTCACTGGCCTGCTTGTCTTTCAGGTGCTCGACAGCCTGGCGGGCCAGGCGCACTCCGGCCGCGTTGATTTCAGCCACTTTGCCGCCCAGACCATGCCGGGCCAGGCGGAATCGATTGGCGCCAAAGGTGTTGGTTTCCAGAATTTCAGCCCCCGCCTGCAGGTATTCCTCATGGATGGAGAGGATCAGGCCGGGGTCGGAGAGGTTCAGCTCGTCGTAGCAGCGGTTGATGAAGATGCCACGCCCGTAGACCACGGTTCCCATGGCGCCGTCGGCGAGTATTGGCCGGTCGGCAAAGATGTCGGCGAATTGAGACATTCTTTTGCCATGCTAAGCTACGCACGCCCTGCGCGCCAACCCATCAGCCTGCTTTGTTATACTTCGGGAGTCATTAACCGTGCAGAAAACGGTTCCGAACAGGAGATTTTCTTTGTCTTCTGTCCGATCGACCGCCAACCGCCATCATTTCGTTCACGCTGCGGCAGGCTCCGCGCTTTTCGTCGAGGTAAGGGATTTTGAAGAAGAAGACAAGTCTTTGGATGTGCATCGCGCTGGCCCTGGCGGCCGCGGTTGCGCTGGCAGGTTGTGGCAAGACCACCTATTTTGCGGGCCGGAACCTGCCCCCCAGCGGTTTGACCAATCGCGTTCTGATCGCAATCCAGAACCCCAGCGCATTGAGCAAGGGATTGCTGCAGTTTGTGGATGCCTATTACGACATACGGAGCGGCTACACCGACACTCCCGCATCGTTTACCATCAGCGGCTATCAGGGCGCATTGCCCATCACCATCCAGAACATGCCGGAAGAGCAGATCGGCGCGGTCTACGGCTCCGGAGACGGCAGTTTCGACATCATAACCTATGCTAGTGAAAAGCTGGGCGGAGCCATCTCCGGCCTCAACGGGCAATCCTCGGGCATCTTCATCACGCGCAGCCAGAGTTACGTCTTCGCCGCCAGCCAGTCGGCCAATGCGCTCACGGTGGTAAATCAGGCGGGCGGAGGGGCGTTTGCTCTGAGCCTGCCCGGAGTGTACCGCGTGAGTACGAACCCCGGCGGATCAGTGGCCTTTGCCTTTGTACAAAACTCAAACTACATGTACTATCCCGTGCAACTTTCCGCCGCCCAGACCCTTGTCTACTCAGGCGGATCTACCACATGGCCAAAGGCTGCCGTAGACTGCGAGCCGCAGGCCGCGCCCAAGTGGTGCCTTTTCCAGGCGCAAAGCCCCGATAATCCGGACCCATCCAACGCAAAGAATCCCAATTTACCGCCTCTTTATTATGGTGCTGCTCTTACATTCGACCGCCCCGTCAAGGCCGTCTTTTCCGTTGATGGTGGAACTGCGTATATCCTCAGCTGCGGCCCGGAGTGCGGCGGCTCGGCTGCCTCGGTTACCCCTCTGCCCATCGCGCCCATGATTTTTCTCCTCGGGCAGCAGTCGGGAACGCTTCCCACCACCAGTGCTTTGGCCAGCTCAGTCATCCCCGTTCCCGGCGGCGCCAGCAACGCCCTTGTCGACAGCACCACGATGTACGTTGTAGGCCAGCAGCCCGTCAAGGGGACAAGCCAGACTCTCTGGGGCGGCAACCTGACGGTGCTGGATCTCTCTCAGAGCCCGGTTCAAGTCTCCAGCCCGATCTCCATCAGCGACGGCGTCCCTCAGGGACCCAGCCGCATGTTACTGGCTGACGACAACACGCTTTGGATCGCAATGACCAAGTGCACCAACGGTGTGCGTGCCAATTCTCCTGCTAATTACCCCTCCGGCGACGGTTGCCTCACCATGGTCAACGTCAGCAACCCCACCAGCCCCACCGTCACTCTCCTGGAGCCTTATTTGGGCGACGCGACGGGTATTGCTGCGGTCACCGGCCTGCACAAGATTTACACGGCGATAGGAGGCCAGGTTTATATCTACTCCACCGTGGACGGCACATCGATCGACAACCAGTACGTAACCGTTACCGGTGTAGCCTCTGACGTGGCCTACATGGATGGGCTCTCCGACAGCAACAACACCGTTTACTAGTCCCATGCATGCTGAAGCAGAATCTGCCCATCCGGCGGCCGACGTTCTGGCCATCGCCGCACACCGCGACGACGTGGAACAAACCTGTGGCGGAACCCTGCTGCGCATGGCTTCCCGCGGTCTGCGCACTGCCATTCTCGACCTGACCCAGGGCGAAGCAGGAACGCGCGGCACAGCGGGAGAGCGTGCTAACGAAGCAGCGGAGGCTGCGCGGCTGCTGGGTGCAGGCTGGCGCCAGGCTCTCGATCTCCCCGACGGCGCTATAGAAAATACCCTTGAAAACCGCACGAAAATCGTGCGCGTTCTGCGCCTGCTGCGGCCTCGCGTCGTGATCCTGCCCTACTGGCGGGCGCGCCACCCCGACCATGCCATCGTCGCCGCGCTTGGCTACCAGGCCTGCTTTCTCTCCGGCTTGGCGAAAGTCGAGCCGGACTTGGTCCCGCACCGTCCCTTCAAAATCGTCTACGCCAGCCTCTACGCTGACGTGCGCCCCAGCTTTATAGTGGACATTTCAAATTTCATCGACCAGCGCCACGCTGCACTGATGGCCTATCGCTCGCAATATGCGAACCAGCCTGCCGGCAGAGGCCTGTTTGTTCTCGAAGATGAGATTCGCGAGCGAACCTATGCCGAGGCGCGCCATTACGGACTGCTGGCCGGGGTGCGCTATGGCGAGCCCTTTGTGCAAAAGGAAGTGGGCCTTGTAGACGACCTCACTCTGCTGCCGGTGCAATCGATCTGATGCGCTTTCGGGGCCTTTCCTGACCGGATGATTCCCTATAAGAATTCGTTATCCACAAGCAAAACAGAATCACTTTGCCTTATGCCCCTTTCTCCATCAGACTTGGAGTGGAGGTTGTTGATGACGCAATCCTGGGATGCGCAGGCATATGAAAAGAACGGCGCATTTGTTCATGGATTGGCGGGCGGCGTGTTGGAGTGGCTAGCCGCACAACCGGGTGAGCGAATCCTCGACCTCGGCTGCGGCGACGGCCAGCTAACTCAGCGCATCGCCGCTACCGGAGCGATCATTGCGGGCGTTGATGCCTCGCCTGAAATGCTCGCGGCTGCGCGATCACGAGGAATCGATGCGCATGAAGGCCGCGCGGAATTGCTGCCGTTTGCTGACCGATCATTCGATGCGGTGTTTTCCAACGCCGCTCTGCACTGGGTGCACGGTCAGGACGAAATGATGCTCGAAGTGCAACGTGTGCTCAAGCCCGGCGGCCGCTTTGTGGCCGAGATGGGCGGTCACGGCAATATCGCCGCCATTCGCGTTGCGCTGATGGCTGTTCTGGCGCGCCATGGTTATGGTGACCGCGAAGACGGCGTTAATTACTACCCCACCCCGGAAAGTTATACGAGGCGCCTGGCGCGGCATGGATTCGAGGTGCGGCAGATCGCTTATTTTCCGCGCCCTACGATTCTGCCGGAGAGCGGCATGACCGGCTGGCTGAAGACCTTTCGCAGTGGGGTACTCGAAAGCCTGCCGGAAGAGATTCGAGAGTCCGTTGTTGAGGAGACCGCCGCTCTTCTCGCGCCTGCCCTGCGCGACGAAGAAGGGAATTGGACCGGCGACTATGTGCGGCTGCGCTTTATCGCCACGACTTGAAGCGTTCTACTTGCTGAACCACATGCGGCCGCCGATGCCGACGAGCGCGATGGCGAAGATGCGCCGCAGCCAAACCTCCGGAATGTATTGCGCAACCACGGCGCCGAAGTATCCGCCCACCAGGAAGCCGGCGGCCAGCAGCAGTCCCACGCGCAGGTCGGCGTTGCCCTCGCGGTAGTACTCCCAAAATGCGAAGATGCCCACCGGCGCCAGCAGCGCACCCAGCGAGGTGCCCTGCGCCTTGTGCTGGTTCATACCCAGCAGCCAAATGAGCGCGGGAACAAACAAGACTCCGCCGCCGATTCCCACCACGCCTGAGAACATTCCCACCACCACGCCCAGCAGTAACAGCATCCAGGTCACGCAGACCTCCTTGAGAGCACGGCAAAGAGAAAGTGCCGCCCATGATTTTCAAGCGTAAATCATGAGTGCGATTGAGAGGAAAAAAGATTGCGCGGCTGCAAGTTAATCTGTCTAGCCGGATAACTTGCCAGAATATATTTTTGAAATATCTTCAAAAGGTACTTGCATTCTAACTTGACTTATGTCAAAGTACTAACTGCGTAGGAGAATGCCCGATGAAAAACGCAATGCAAATTTTGATGCGTAGGCTGAGGCCGCTTGAAGCAAGCTGCTCCGGTCGCCGGGCGTGGTACGTCAATTCGCTATAACATAAGCGCCTGCATCCTGCGCATCCGCATGAACAATGATCTTTCCCGAGTGGCGTAGAAGCCAGCTTCATCGACTGTTACTCGAAAAACGACCTGTCTTCGCTTGTTCCCTCGGGGTACTTCGGCTGAGTTAGCAGCCTAGCAAGTTCTTACTCTCGATGCAATGACTTAATTGCTGATTAGGGAGAGCCTTGCTTCTAACTCGACTTAAGTTAGTAAGTTGTGCCGGTGGCGAATGAAGAGAGTTACTTCCTGCCACGAAGGGCGGGCCGCTGTTCAGCAGCGGTTCTTCCAACTCTCTTCGACTATTCCCCGGCGCAGTAGTTTTGGCAAAACGCAACTTTTTTGAAATCCACCTTGGCCGGTGGCGTAGGTAGCGGATACTTCGCCTGTTAAGCGGGAGACGCAGGTTCGAATCCTGCCTTGAGCGCAAGCTCAGGTCGTCTAGTGGCTTAAGACGCCTCAAAGACCGCAACCGCTTGTTCCCCGGCCAAAACTACTTTTACTCGGCGCGGCTTGTTAAAGCGCCGATCAACCACTTTGGCCGGTGGTGTTTGGCAACGGATACTTCGGTCGCGGGTTCGAGTCCCGCTCGGGGTGCAAATCCCGGTAGCTCAGTGGATAGAGCGACAGAGCAGCATGCCGTCGCCGCTTGTTCCCCGGCCAAAAACTTTTTCTGCGGCACGCTCGTTGAAGCGCGCCACTCAACCACCTTGGCCGGTGGCGTAGGCAACGGATACTTCGGGAAGCGGAGGATGCGGGTTCGAATCCCGCCGCAAATGCTGGCCGCGTTCGCGTCGTTCAACGGCAGGACATCGCTTAATGTTCCGTAGCCGCTTGTTCCCCGGCCAATACTTTTGTTCGATGCGTGCGCTTTTTGAACCGCGCCCAATCATCCACCTTGGCCGGTGGCGTAGGCAACGGTTACTTCGCCTGATAAGCCGGAGGTCGCGGGTTCGAATCCCGCCCGGAATGCAAGTTCCGGTAGCTCAGTGGCAGAGCGCCGCTAAAAAGTCCGTAGCCGCTTGTTCCCCGGCCAAATAACATTTCCGGCAGATCCGGATAGAAACTTGAGAGCCATGAGCAAACTGAATGTGAAAAACGGTACGCCGGTGGGCAATACGCACCTGTGCAGGAGCTGCACATTGGGGACAGTTCATTACCGGTTATCGCGAGTCGGACATGCTGGTGATCTGCACCAACACCAGTCCCAATATTGTGTTGCCGTTCACGGTGCTACGAGTGCAGCGAATATTCCGACAAACACAAGCCGACCTGGGAGCAGATGACGAAGCTGGCGGTTAACTTTCAGCCGCTGCGCATGTCGAAGAAGGTTGGATTCCCGATTCAGGGCTGAACGGTCCCGGCGAGGAAGAACAGCGAGGAAGAGAGGACGAAGTTGCACTCGTCCGGTAACATCAATTGTCAACCATAACTGCCGGTGGCGCAGGGCACGGATTCATCTGGTAGAACTCCGCTAAGCGGAGGTAGCAGGTTCGAATCCTGCCGCCAGACGAGTAATCTGGTGTAGAACACATGTCCGTACCCGACTTTTCCCCGGCAGGGAGTTTTTTGAACACTGAAAGGAGGCGCACCATGCGCCTGAACATATTCAAGTCTACAAGCCGCGCCCGCGCACCCACGAGGGAGCGCCGGCCAAGGCCATCACTCCGGAGCAGGCGCTGCGGCGCACCGTTCTCTCCTGCATGTTGTGGGAGGGCGAGTTCTACGAGGACGGCGTGCAGATCGCCGGCCGCATCCACGAGCTGGTTCCGCAGGTTGCGGCGGAGCGGGTTGCCGCGCTGGCCGTCGAGGCTCGCGAGCGGATGAAGCTGCGCCATGCGCCGCTGTTGCTGGTGCGGGAGATGGCGCGCTACGCCACGCATCGCGCACTGGTGGCCGAGACGCTTGACGCGCGTGATTCAGCGTGCCGATGAGCTGAGCGAGTTTGTCGCCATCTACTGGGCCGGCGGGCGTCAGCCGCTCTCCGCGCAGGTGAAGAAGGGACTGGCCGCGGCATTCGGCAAGTTCGACGAGTACGCGCTGGCCAAGTACGACCGCGCCGGTGCTGTACGCCTGCGCGACGTGCTCTTTCTCTCGCACGCCCGGCCGGTGGACGAGGCGCAGGCTGCCCTGTGGAAGCGGCTGGCTGAAAACGAGCTGGCTACGCCCGACACCTGGGAGGTTGCGCTTTCGGCTGCCGGACGCGGCGAAGGAGCGAAAAGCGCGAGGCATGGGAGCGGCTGCTCACCGAGCGCAAGCTGGGCGCGCTGGCGCTGTTGCGGAACCTGCGCAACCTGCAGACCGCCGGCGTGAGCGAGGAGCTGGTGCTGTCCGCGCTCGCGGCCTTGAAGACGGACCGGGTTCTGCCCTTCCGTTTTCTGGCCGCGGCGCGCAACGCTCCGCAGTGGGAGGAGGCTCTGGAGACCGCAATGTTCCGCGCCCTCGAGGGCCGCACCGCCAAGCTCGCCGGCCACACCGTGCTGCTGGTGGACGTCTCCGGTTCGATGGAGTCGCGCCATCTCCGGCCGCTCGGAGATGCGCCGCAGCGACGCAGCCTACGGACTGGCGATTCTGCTGCGGGAGATCGCGGAGAAGGTGACCATCTATACCTTCTCGCGAGACCGCCGTGCTGGTGCCGTCGCGGCGCGGAATGGCGTTGCGCGATGCGCTGGATAAGAGCCAGCCGCACGGGGGAACTTACCTGGGCGCGGCTCTCAAGCAGGTCGAGGCGCGACTTCTCGAAGGGCTACGACCGGCTGGTGGTCATCACCGACGAGCAGTCGCACGACCAGGTTTCCGCGCCGCGCGGCAAGGGCTACGTGATCAACGTGGCCAGCTACCGGAACGGCGTGGGATACGGCCCGTGGACGCACGTCGACGGCTGGAGCGAGGCGGTGGTGGATTACATCGCCGAACTCGAAGCCGGCGATTCCGTCGCTTGAGTCGCGGTTAACCATAAAACAAAATCCGGGGAGTTGCCAATGCGATCGGCTGCTCCCCGGAATTTTTTGCGGAATTTTCGCTGATTGCCCGCTTCTCAATCCGCTTCCAGAGTCTTCAAACGGAAGAGCATGCCGGCAATCGCTCCTCCCACAGATGGCGCCAGCAGAAAGACCCAAAGCTGCGAGATTGCCTGGCCGCCCGCAAAGACCGCCGGTCCAAAGCTGCGCGCCGGGTTCACGCTGTTTCCGGTGATGTGAATCCCAATCAGGTGAGTCGCCACGAGCGCCAGGCCGATCACCAGTCCGGCAAAGCCTGCGGGCGCTGCATCCTGCGTCGACCCCAGGACGACGATCACAAACAAGAGCGTGGCCACTATTTCATAAAGGAGGGCCGCACTCAGGCTATAGCCGCCCTGGTAGCCGGGTCCAAAGCCGTTCTGTCCCAGCCCGCTGGTGGCAATGTTGTAACCGCCGCCCACGCCGCTGGCGATGAGATAGATCACCAACGCGGCCAATGTGGCGCCCACAAACTGACCCACCCAGTAGCCGATCAGGTCGATCGTCTTCATGCGACCGGCTACCCAAACGCCAATGCTGACCGCCGGGTTGATGTGGCAGCCGGAGATGGGCCCGATCCCGTAGGCCGCTGCCACCAGCCCCAGCCCAAAGGCGAAGGCAATGCCCACAATGCCCACTTTGTCGCCTGCAACCACAGCCGTACCCACTCCAAAGAACACCAGGAAAAAGGTGCCCACCAGTTCCGCAAGATATTTTTTCATCATCCCTCCAATCGATTTGCTCAGATCTCCTCGCCCGCGAGGGGGCGGAGTTGCACGCGCCACGGCTTCTTCAGGCAATTAAGCGGGCAGTCCCAAGGGAGAAGGGTCGGGGGTACCGCCGGACAAATGGAAAAGGAGCCCAAAGACCGCGCTGCGTCCGAAGTCTTGCAGAAACCGCATCTTACAGTCAAGAAAAAGTTGCAGTCGATTGATCGGGCAATCACCGCGCCAGACGGTTTTCCCCCTCAAATTCACACAACATTTGCAATCTATTTGCCTCACTGCATTACTCTGTTCATAGTTCCGTGCGGCTTAGCACCCTCAAAATCAACGGCCGCCGGGCGAGGCAGACCGTTTTGAGCCAAACCATATTTGTACTGGAAGACGACACCGATATCGCAAGGCTGGTGCAGCATCATCTTGAGGCAGCGGGGTTTGCGGCCCGGCTGTACCATACCCCCACCAACGTGATCTCCGATGCTGAGCGCCAGCCGCCGGCCTTGTTTCTTCTGGACATCATGGTTCCCGGCGGAGATGGGCTGGATGTTTGCCGGCGCCTGCGGTCAAACCCCGCGCTATCCACCGTTCCCATCATCTTTTTGACCGCGCGCGCCGGAGAGAATGACCGCGTGCTGGGCCTGGAGCTGGGCGCCGACGATTACATCACCAAGCCCTTTGCCACCCGCGAACTGGTGGCCCGCGTCAAGGCGGTGCTGCGCCGTTTTGAGCGCCCCACTACGCCCTCCATCATCAGCTTTGAAGAGGTCATCATCGACGCCAACGCCATGCAGCTGAAGGTGCGCGGCGAGCTGACCACCACCACCGCAACCGAGTTCCGCCTGCTCGACTACCTGGCCCGGCACCCCGGCCGCGTCTTCAGCCGCGACCATCTGCTGGACGCCGTCTGGGGCGATGCGCGCTTCGTCACTCCGCGCTCGGTGGACGTTTATGTGCGCCGCATCCGTGAGAAAATCGAGGTCGATCCGGAAAATCCGCGCTACCTGAAAACCGTGCGCGGCGCCGGCTATCGCTTCGAGCTTCCCAAGGGCGAGTAAACAAAAAGCGTGAGTCATCACGCAAGGGCGAGTGATCTCAAGTGACCTCAAAAGTATTCACCAAGCTGCTCTCGCTCTTCGTTCTCCTGCTGGTCTTTCAGACCGTGGTGATGGAGTTCATCTTTCTCCGGCTGGTCGAGAACACGCCGGGCGAGATGCTGCATCACATGGACCGCGAAGCGCTGTGGGCCGGCCTGATCGCTCTGCTGGCGGCCATTCCCCTGGCAGCCTGGGCCACCAGCCGCATTTCCGTCCGCCTCAAGCGCGTGGTTGATTTTGCCCGCAGCATTGCCGATGGCGACCTGGGCGCCCGGCTGGCTCCGGACGGCGATGATGAGCTCTCCGCCATGAAGCAGCCCTGAACCAGACCGCCGAGCGGCTGGGCGATAGCTTTGCCGAGATCGAAAACCGCCGCCACGAGCTGGCCGCCATGCTCGACTCCATGCAGGAGGCGGTGGTCGCCATCACGCCCGAGGGCCTGGTGCGCTGGTCAAACGCCGTCATGCAGCGCATCACCGGCACGCTGATTTATCCCGGCCGGCCGCTGGTTCACTTTGTGCGCGACCCTGAGGTTCTGGTCTGCGTACGCGCGGCTCTTGACCAGCGCGAAGTCCGCTTTGGCCGCGCCAACTCTCTGGCTCCGGGCCGCACCTTTGAGATCAACGCCGCACCCCTGCCCACCGGCGGCGCGCTGGTCGTGCTCCACGACGTTACCGCCATCGAGGCAGCGGAAAAGTCGCGCCGCGATTTCATCGCCAACGTCAGCCACGAACTGCGCACCCCGCTCACTTCGATTCAGGGCTATGTTGAGACGCTGGTCGAGGAGCCGCTGCCCGCTCCCGAGACCACCCGCGAATTTCTCGGCGTGATCCTCAAAAACGCCACGCGCATGAACCGCCTCACTGAGGATCTGCTTGCCCTGGCCAGCGTGGAAAGCCCCGATTACAAACTGGCGATGCAGCCCATTCGCGCCTCCGCCCTGGTTCAGGACGCAATCGAATCCCTGCGCGGAATGGTGGCCGATGACGAGGTCAAGCTGCAATCGGCCGGGGCGCCGGACGCGCATGGTCCATGGCCGATCCCGACGCCATGAACCAGGTCTTCGGCAACCTCATTGAGAACGCTCTCAAGTACGGCAAGTCTGGCAAACGCATCCGCGTGGGCGCCCGCCTGCTCGAGACTGAAGTCGAGTTTACGGTTCAGGACTTTGGCCCCGGCATCTCTTCGGAGCACCTCAGCCGCATCTTCGAGCGCTTCTATCGCGTTGATAAAGCCCGCTCTCGCGAGTCGGGCGGTACCGGCCTCGGCCTGGCCATCGTCAGCCACATCGTTATGGCCCACGGCGGCCGCATCTGGGCTGAGAGCGAACTGGGCAAAGGCGCAACCTTCCACTTCACGCTGCCGCTGGCCGCAGGGGTTTAACTGCATTCATTATCAGGCCTTTAACTCCATACTCCCGGTCCTCGGGCCGGTCGAGCAGGGCCTCGCGGGTGAGCGATTTATCTTGAAACATCTGTCTACAATTCAAACGCCATTAACATTCCCCGTAGACAATAGATACGGCAGTTCATTTGCAAGGAGGACTAAGTGAAAAAGTCTTTAGTTGCTGTTTTGTTTGTGGTTTTGGCCATGAGCGCGGCTCAGGCCCAGAAGTTGACCGGGGCGGGCGCGACCTTCCCCTATCCGATCTATTCCAAGTGGTTCAGCGAGTACAGCGCCGCGCATCCCGGCGTCCAGATCAACTACCAGTCCATCGGTTCCGGCGGCGGCATCCGCCAGATCAGCAGCCGGGACAGTGGATTTTGGCGCTTCCGACGGGCCTATGACCGACGAGCAGCTCGCTGCTTCCAAGATCAAGCTCATTCACATTCCCACCGTGCTTGGCGCGGATGTGCCGGCCTTCAATCTTCCCGGAGTCAGCGACATCAAATTCAGCCCGGATGTGCTGGCCGATATCTTCCTGGGCAAGATCACCAACTGGAGCGATCCCCGCATCGCCAAGGACAATCCCGGCGTCAAGCTGCCCAACCAGAAGATCATCGTCGTGCACCGCTCCGACGGCAGCGGCACCACATACATCTGGACCGACTACCTGAGCAAGGTCAGCAAGGAATGGGCTGACGGACCCGGCAAGGGCACCTCGATCAACTGGCCGGTTGGCGTGGGCGGCAAGGGCAATGAGGGCGTGGCCGGCCTGGTTCGCCAGTTGCCCGGAGCCATCGGCTATGTCGAACTGATCTATGCCTTGCAAAACCACATCAACTTCGGCGAAGTGAAGAACGCTGCCGGCAACTGGATCAGGGCTTCCATCGACGGCGTCACCGATGCCGCCGCCAGCGTCAAGAAGATGCCCGCCGACTACCGCGTCTCCATCACCAACGCTCCCGGCGCAAACGCCTATCCCATCTCCAGCTTCACCTGGCTGCTGGTTCCGGTCAAAACTGAAGATCCGGCCAAGGGCAAGGTGCTCAAGGATATGCTGAGCTGGATTATCAACTCCGGCGAGAGCGAGGTCTCAGCTCTTTCTTATGCGCCGCTGCCCAAGTCGGTTGCGGAAAAAGTCCTCAAGACTGTCTACTCCCTTCAGTAACAACTCCGCGGACGGCCGGGCCCCAATGCCTGACCGTCCGCAATTTCTTTTTTACGGAGGGAGCAGGGGTCTTCAGATCCCTGACAAACTTCAATAAAGCAATGGGCTTTAGCCTCGGGCCTGTGCTAGAATTCCCGCCGGAGGAAACGGAATGAAAATCACCCGGCATCTGCTTACCTTCGCATTTCTCTTCCTGCCCGGAATCCTCATTGCAGCCGAACATTTTGACGGCACCTGGCACACCAAGGTTGCTTGCCCTGACAAAGGGAAAACGATGGGCTTCACCTGGAATTTTGACAGCGTCGTCACCAACAGCAACCTGCGCGGAGTGAAAGGCACTGAAGGCCAGCCCGCTTCCTTCGTCCTTGAAGGCAAGATCAAGCCCGACGGCAGCGCGAAGCTCTCGGGGAACGGCATCATCGGCCAAAAAAAATATGCCCGCACTGTTATCTCCGGCACGGGAGACTCATATACCTGGGAAGTCAAAGCCCAATTCAAAGACGCAGTGGGAAGCGGGATGAGGAATGAAGGCCTGGGCATCATCGGCCGTCCCTGCACCTTCGATTTCGTCAAGCAGCAGAATGCTGCACCCGCACCGGCTCAATAAAAAATTCGTCCACTCTCCGCTCAACCCGCGGCGCTTGCCCAATCCCTGTCTGACCGTAGAACTGGTTGCATAAATGGCCTTGTAACAGGGCGCGACTTCAGAGCTTGCGGAAAAACTCCCGTGAAGGAAAGGTGTTGTAACAGGGCACGACTTCAGAGGTTGCGGAAAAACTCGGAATTTCGAGTTAAATTGGCGAAAACATTCCTCCGTGGCTAAGAACTTATCCGTAAATAACAATAGTTTGTCTCCAGCAGATAAGAGCAGCGGCGAGTTGTAGCAGAGCCGTGTAGCTGGCCTCTGTCTTTTCGAAGCTGACCAGCAGCTTGCGGAAGCGGTTGAGCCAGGAGTGGGTTCGTTCCACCACCCATCGGCGCGGTTTGGAGTCCGGGTAGCGGTACTTGATGAGCCGCTCTTCGGCGCGTGATTTAACGCGGGGATAGTATTGGTGCTTGCGGGCGATCTTGCTAACTGGGTAGCCGACATAGCCGGCATCCAGACAGAGATATTGGTAGTTTTTCCATCCTGTAACCTCAGGGCGTTGGACCACGACCTGTGCCAGGGTCCGATCCAGCAGCTTGGAGTCGTGGAGGTTGGCGCCGCTGACGGCGATCGACAGTGGGAGTCCACGGGCGTCGACCAACAGACTGCGTTTGCGTCCTTTTTTTCCCCCGGTCGGTCGGGTTTCGACCAACACATTCGGTAGCTAGCGGTGCTTTGCCCATGGCTCCATCGGCTGATTGCCACTGCCAGGCTATGCCGTGCATCCCGTCATACTCGGCCAGCCCAGCCTGCCACAGCTTCTGGAACAAGCCAGCCTTGTGCCAGTTCTGAAAGTACTGATGCACTGCGCTAGCCGAACCGAACTCCCGGGGCAATGCTTTCCATTGAATGCCGGTCCGCAGAACGTAAACAATCGCCGAAAAAACTTGTCGAGAAGACATCGGCTTGCGTCCAGCTCCAGCCTTGCGTTGATACGTTCGCCCTGCTTCCCGCTTGCGTACTGGGATCAGCGGCTCAACCTTGCTCCACAAATTATCTGAAACCGTCCAAGACTTGATCTGAGCCATATTGAATTCATCATCGCCGCTACCAATCGCTTGCAAATCAGAGATTCAGTCGCACGCATCAAAGTCGTCACTATTTACGGATAAGTTCTAAAGCCCTCATTGATTCTGTTGGCTTTATGCGGGGGTTAAAACCCCCGCCTCCCTCCAAATCGAGTTTTTCCGCAACCTGTTCAGTCGTGCCGCAAATCATCCAAAAATAATGCGTGGGCTTTAGCCCCTGCCTCATTCATCTGGTCGTGATCCCGGGCTTTTTTGACTTTTTCCGCAGCCTCTTCAGTCGCGCGCTAAAACCGCATAAATAACAGGGCTTTAGCCCCTGAGCGGTGTTTTTTCGCGGCCGTCAACCATTTATGCAACCAGCTCTAGAAACAAGGCCGGAACAGCGGCTGGCCCCGGCTGAACTTTCTCTTGGCAATTCCCTCGCAGTCTCCCTACTATAACGGCACGAGGAGGGATTCAATGCGAAAACCAGCAGGCCTTCGGGCAACCATCGTCCTGCTGCTCTTCTCTGTGAATTCAACCGCGCAGCAGAGCCCCGATCACAAAACTCGTTTCGACGGCAAATGGCAGACCACGGTTTCCTGCGATGCGGCCAGAGGCGCACTGGGGTTCTCTTATCGCTTCACCAGCGTGGTAAAGAACGGCAACTTCCGTGGACTTCACGGCGTCGAGGGCCAGCGCGGCTACCTGCTCATTGAAGGCAAAATCGGTGACGACGGCGATGGCACGCTCTACGCCGCCGGCATGACCGGATCGAAGGAATACGTCCCAGGCCGCGATACCCCTCCAGGCACCGACTACGGCTACCACATCAAGTCTCAATTTACCGGCCGCACCGGAACTGGCGAGCGCGTGGAAGGACGACACTGCACCCTGGAGTTCGAGAAGCAGTAAACCTGGCAACAGCGCAGCCGGGCGCCCCATGCCTTTCGCCTTCTTTGCGAAAAGAAGTACTGACTTTATGCAACCTGTTCAAAATCAGCATATGAGGATGTAATCTGTTCTCATGCCAAATATACTGACAGCTGGCCAAAAAGCGGCCCTCGCGCGGAAGCGCCGCGCTGCTGAGGCCGCTGGATTGGCAGCAAGCCCCGTCGCCATTCCAGCCCCCATCCCGGCCGGCAGGCCATCCTCCCTGCTTGATACGCGCGTGATCTATTGCGGCGACAATCTGGAACAGCTCAAGAAATTGCCGGATGCCTGCATCGACCTCATCTACATCGACCCGCCGTTCAACTCCAATCGGAATTACGAGGTTTTCTGGGGTGAGACGAAAGAGAAACGGGCATTCGAGGACCGCCATGAGTCCACGCGAGCCTACATCGAATTCATGCGGCCACGATGCGTGGAATTGGCGCGAGTTCTGAAGAAGACTGGCAGTTTTTACTACCATTGCGACTGGCACGCCAGCCATTACGTCAAGGTGATGCTGGATCAGATTCTCGATGAGGATAACTTTCAGAATGAAATTGTTTGGAAACGAACTGCCGCACATAGTGATACTAAGCAGGGATCGACACAGTTCGGGAGAATTCATGATGTGCTCCTGCTTTATACCGGTGGTGGCACGGCTATCTTCAACACGCAATTCATTCCTTATGACGAAGACTATACAGAAAGTCACTACCGGCACATAGAGGAGGGAACCGGGCGGCGGTATAGAAAGGATAATCTGACTGCAAACAAACCTGGAGGGGACACATCGTATGAATGGAAGGGTGTCCGCCCCTATAAAGGGAGATACTGGGCGTTCTCAAAAGAAAAAATGGAAGCCTTCGAGTCTGAGGGAAGGTTAGTTTATACACGTACAGGAATGCCCGAATTTAAGCGATATCTTGACGAGATGCCGGGGTGCCCACTGCAAGACGTTTGGGACGATATTGCGCCGCTGAATTCACAGGCGCGTGAACGCTTGGGCTATCCAACGCAAAAGCCCTTGTCCCTCTTAGAGCGAATTATCAAATCGTCATCGAACGAAAATGACATCGTTCTGGATGCATTCTGCGGTTGTGGAACAGCATTGGTTGCAGCGCAAAATCTCAATCGCCAATGGATCGGCATCGACATCTCCCCGACAGCATGTCGCGTAATGGCGAAGCGACTGCGGGATGTCTGCCGATTACGCGAGGACGAGAACTATTGGCGGCATGGCAAAGGGTTCGTTGTCCGCGATCTACCATGGACCGAAAAGCAACTTCGCGCCATTCCGCCATTCGAGTTTGAGAACTGGGCGGTAATTGCATTGGGTGGGATTCCGAACAAGACGCAAGTTGGAGACATGGGAATTGATGGACGCATTTATCCCATCGGGTCCGAACCTCATACTGCCGGGAAAGAGGCCGGAGAACTGGATTTCATGGACGAATGGTATCCAATCCAGGTGAAGCAGATGGACAAGGTGGGACGGCCCGATATCGATAAGTTTGAAGCGGCTATGATCCGAACCAAACGGAAGAAGGGATTTTTTGTGGGCTTTGACTTCAGCAGCGATTCCCTGACGGAAATCAACAGATTTTTTAGAACTGAGCATATTGTGATCATTCCATTGACCGTGAAGGAGATTGTGGAGGAAACGATCGCCCAAAAACTGGCGTAAAGGAGAAAGGGAGGGACGAATCCCACCAATTCCCGCCTTCTTGCCCTATCACGCCTTTGCGTAAAACACATACCTCCAATTGCAGAAAATAACCATCACTTAGCGCACAATCAAACAGAGTCGCAGAATTGTCCCTGTCCAATATGTCAGGTATGTGCCCGGTCCGTACCACCGGGGTCCCCCCCACCCCCCGGGGGAGTCGATTCTCCACATGTTCGCCTTTTTCGACGCGTAAGTGATTGATTATATTAGATAATTAGCCCAATGGAAAGGGTCATTTTTGGGACAAAAATGGGGCATTCTGGTGCAATTTCAGCCTGATTTCGAGCCCTTTCTGGCCATAATCGGCTTGATTTAGTCTGAATTGAAATTCGCCCTCCATTCATCTCTAGTACAGGATGAACGGAACGATGACAGGCGTGCCGCACTGGGGGGAGTAGCCTACAATCGAATTCATCCCCAAGGATCAATGGTCGCTGACCACTGATCGCTGACAACCTGACCACTGACCATCAAATGACCAACGAGCGAAATTTTCGCCGCACCGTATTGCCTAACGGTCTGATCGTGCTGACCGAGCGCATGGAATATTTGCGTTCAGTTGCCATGGGCGTATGGATCAAGTCCGGATCCCGCTGCGAACCCGTCGAAACCAACGGCATCTCCCACTTTGTCGAACACATGCTCTTCAAGGGCACTCGCTCCCGCACCGCCCAGCACATTGCCCGCGAAATGGACTCCATCGGAGGCAACCTTGACGCTTTCACCAGCAAGGAGACCATTTGCTTCAACGTCAAGTCTCTGGCCGACCACGTGCCCATCGCGCTTGATATTCTTTCCGACCTGGTGCTCAACCCTCTCTTCGCCGCCACCGATATCGAGCGCGAACGCGGCGTGATTCTTGAAGAGATCAAGATCGACGAGGACAATCCGGACGTGCTGGTCGCCGAGCTCTTCACCCAGGCGTTCTGGAAGGACCATCCGCTGGGTTTGCCCATCCTCGGTACCAGGCAGACAGTAAACCGCCTCGATCGCGATCAGCTCTTCGCCTACCACAACGACCGTTTTCACGGTGGCAATATCGTCTTCTCCGCTGCCGGCAACCTTGACCACGACCGTTTTGCCGAAGAAGTGGCCGGCAAATTTTCATCCCTGGCCGGCGGCGAAACGCTCCACGAACAACCGGCGCCGGAGGCAAGCGCCCGCATTGTGCTGCGCAACAAGAAGGCCCTCGAACAGGTGCAGATCTGCCTCGGCGTCCCGGCTCCGCCCATCACCGACGAAAACCGCTACGCCACGCTCATCCTGAATACAGTGCTGGGCGGCGGCATGAGTTCGCGCCTCTTCCAAACCATCCGCGAGGAGCGCGGCATGGTCTACTCCATCTACTCCGACCTCAGCCCTTATCGCGACACTGGGACCCTGCTGGTCTACGCCGGCACCTCGGTGGGCAAGGCGCTTGAAGTGGTTGACCTGATCCTGGCCGAATTCCGCAATCTGAAGCAAACACCGCTCGCACTGGACGAGCTGACCCGCGCCAAAGACCAGCTCAAGGGCAATATTCTTCTGGCTCTGGAGAGTTCAAACTCGCGCATGGCCAATCTCGCCCGCCAGGAGATGTACTTCCACGAGTTCTTCACGGTGGACGAGGTCATCGCCCGCATAGACGAAGTGGAAGCCGTCCAGGTACAGGCCATGGCCCAGAGCCTCTTCGACCCCGAACGCATCGCAGTGACTTTGCTTGGCCGCCTGAACGGCATCAAGCTCAGCCGGGCAAGGCTGGTGTGTTGAAAAGGAAATCCTATCGCGGGCGCGAAACGGAAAACTCAGGTTCCGGGTAGCTGACCTTGCTCATGAAAAGCTGATAGTGCGGATCGTTGCGCAGCGATGCCAGGATCGGGTCGTATGGGAACCCCAGGCTCCAGTGTGACCCTTCCAGATAAGACTGCTCCAATCGCTTCACGGCCTCCTGCTCTCTCATCCAGGCCGATCAGAACCAGAGCTGCCGCGTAGGGGTCACGGCTGTCATTGCGCTTGCTCGGATGCTTCATGGCATCGAGGATCTCACGCGCTTTTTGGTGTTGGCCGGTCATGGCGTAAGCGTACCCCAGCGCTCCTCGCACAATGTCATGATGCCGGTGGTCGAGGGCCAGCGCTTCAATGCGTTCTATCTGGGCACTCGGCTCTTCGAGTTGGATGTAGGCCAGCGCCTCAATTGCAGCCATGATAGGCCCATGACGGCCGCTGGCCCTGAATTGCTCAATCTGGTCGAGCGCATTGGCATAGTCGCCCGCCAGATACTCGTTCCAGCAATACCACGTTGTCATTGAGGAGCTCAAAGGATGTTGCTGCGCGGTCTCCTGCAGCAGTCTTGAAGCCTCCGGCAGGCACCCTTCCGCAATGTAGAGCACTGCCCGGCCTACCATGGCTCGTGAAGTTGGGGGCTTGTGCTTTAATGCCTCATCAAATCCGATGCGCGCGCCCCGCCAGTCCCGCTCTAAGACCATCTTGAGCCAGGCCGCCGCGCACTTTGTATCCGGCAGTTCGGGATCGATCTCCAGCGCCCGCTGCAGGGCAGCCTTGGCGGAGGTATACGCGTCCGGAGCGCGCACCAGACCCCAAAAGCCCTGGGCAACCAGTGCAAACGACAAACCGGTAAACGCCGCCGCATTGCCTGGGTCAAAATCCATGGCTTCGCGGAAAAGACGGGCAATTGTGCTCAGATTGCTATAGGAGAGGGTCTCCCACATCTTGTTAGCCAGGGCGACCAGCTCGGCGGAATGCGACTTTGCTGAGTCTGGAATCAATGAGTGATTGAGGTAAACCGTTGCGCGGAACGGAGTCCGTCGCGAAGTCGGGGGCGTGTTAAGCCGTTCGGGCCCAGGGGAGTTTTGCTCCTCTTCCGTCGCTTCACGCCCGCGGGCCCTCATCCACGCATCCAACTCGTCGTCATAGGCAAAAATGGTTCCCTTGTTACCGCCAAGCCGGCGAATCGGAAGGCCAAACTCGGCATGCCATCGCTGGACAGTCCGGCAACTGCGGCCAAAATGCCGCGCGATCGCCTTCCACCCATCCAGCCGATGCTGAGATAAGGGCCTTTCTGACCGTACTGAAGTCACGCTGCCAGCCTTCCCCATTCAACACAAAGCACGCCCTGAATGCACACATCTGAACTTGGAATTGATAACCACCCACACTCATGCCGAATCACTACAATCTCCATCGACTGAACCGTGGCTGTTTATCAACGAGGGATATCGCGGCGCAGGGAGATTGCGCTAATTGATTCGCTTCCTGGCAAAGGTTTGCTGCGCGCTGCAGCGTATTCCTTTTGCAGGAACAAAATTTGTATTGAATATAACATGAGTTAGAAACTACTGATTTAAAATGTTCGGTCTCGGTATTGAAGATCTGGATTGCTCTGTGGGAAAGGCGGGAACGAGTATCCAGCATAATGGCTTGAGAAAAGATCTTGGCGTAATATGTCGTCTATTGACATTTCTTCGTCATCTATTTGCCACTCTGGAGCCCGAGCTCCTGGATTAGACTCTCTAGCAGTCAGACTATAAATTTCATATCATTGACTAAGTCTCGTAATTTGTGTGAGTAATCCACACCGCAAACAGTTTTCAGGGCCTAGCACTTTAAAAAGCCGAAGAGTCAGATTGACGGAAGCTGAACACGGGGACTTTTCCGGCCACAAAGCGTCAGAAAATCCAAACTCATCGGCCCGTTGTTATGACGAAAGGAAATCCCGATGGCAAAGCCGCTCACAAATCAATCCCTCGCAGGCGATGCTTTGCGGCGCAGGCGAACTGACTACGTGCATAAGGTGAGCACTGAAGAAGTGGAGACCTTGGTTGCCTCTCTGATCCTGCGGCACAGAAACATTGAACTGGATCGCCTCTCCCGCGTCTGCCGCATAAGCGGCCGGCCCTGCAAGCTCACCCGGCTTGAATTCGAACTGCTTACTTTTCTGCTGCTCAACCGCGGTCAGGTGATGAGCAAAGATGTTCTGATAGAACACATCTGGCAAAAAGAGCAGTCGAGCATCAACCTGGTCGCCGTCTATATCGTCAACCTTCGTAAAAAGATTGGACCCGGCATCCTGCGCACCGTTCGCGGCCAGGGCTACACCATCGATCCTGAAAAGAGCAGCCGGCTGTCGGTGGTAAGGCATCAGTCATCGACCCGGACTCCGGGGAAGACTCGAAAATGACCGCATTCGCGGGCGGCTCTCAGGACAGCGCTGAAACTCATCGGCAATTCTGCCTTCAATGCATTACCGAGGCAGGAGCTTCGATCGCTTCCATTTCGTAACTTGGGAAAGTGGATGATAGCCTAATTGGAGAGAGGCTTTCCGGGCTGCTTCCAGAAGTTGAGCCACGTATGGCGGCTGGCCATCTCCTTGATGCGCCTTGTCTGCCAGCAGCGTGACGCTGATTGTCCCCTCCGTGCTGCCCGTCGAGTCATGTATCGGTGCTGCCATGATAAAGAATCCTGGCAGAAGCTCCTCGTCGTTTACCGCGTAGCCTTTTTCCGTAATTTGAAGAAGTTCTTCCTTGATTTGCTCAAACGACACTGCCGTGCGTTCTGTATATCTTTCCATTCCGCGCGACATCAGCCGTTCCACTTCTTCCTGAGGCATATCCGCAAGAAACAATTTTCCTGCGGCGGTTGCATGGAGCGCCCTTGTCAAGCCCACATCCGCGAATGCTTCCGTTGGTCCGGGAAATCCGACTGAATGGATAAACAAAACTTTGCCTTCGGAAAGTACGCCGAGTTGAGCGGTTGCGGAAATCTGTTTTGACAGGGCCTGCATGGGGAAAAATGCAGCGCGGTAAATGGCCGAATGGCGAAGATAGCCGGATCCAACCCACAATGATTTCGGAGTCAGCCGGTAACGCTTGCTGGCGGGAACAGGTTCAACAAAACCTCCCTCTGCCAGGGTTGCGCACAATCGATGCGCAGAGGCTCTGGGCATGGACAATCTTTCGGCAGTGTCTGATACGCTCAGCTCAAACGGTTCTTCCGCGAGCAATTCAAGCACCTTGAAGCAGCGCAACGTCGAACTCATTGTGCCGGTTCTTGCTTTCCGTCTTTTCTTCGAGCTTAACTAAGCAATCCTACTTCAACAGGACTGTTCATATTTAGTGCAACCGGCCCACCCCAGCTTCAACAACGGAATTTTTTCAACTGATTAATTGTGGCGCTTGTGGGATCGACGATATCTACAAGCGTTCTCGTGTCCATCGCTCTTGTTGCCTGCCAGTGCGACAGCCGCGGATCTTATCGCTCGCTCAGGTCCGCAAAGAAGCGGGCTGCCCCTGCGCACGGCGGAGCAAAAGGTCGAAAATCTCTGATCGGTAGCCAATGTTCCAGTCTGGCTTCCATGGCAAGGTTTCATCCCGGCCCGCGACCGGCGCCCCTTCAACGCATCCTTCCTCATCGCTGAACAGCATCGCTCCGTCAACGTCTGAGAGAATCAGGCTGCCCTTCGAGCCGAGATACTCTTCGTAAAGGCCGCCATAATCATTGCTGAGTATGTTGGAGAGTTCCACGATGCATCCGCCCGGATGAGTAAATGTCATGAAAATATGATCGTCGACCTCGCGGCCGTCCTTGTAACAATAAATTCCGCCCGATCCATATACCGATTGTGCGGTTGAGCCCCAGGTACCATTCAGTCATCGACGTTTGATGACTCCCCAGCTCGGCAACCATGCCTTGCGAATAGTGCTTGTACATTCGCCAGTTGCACAGCGCCTCCCATGTGGGATAACCCCAGCGGCTTGGGTTATAGCCGCTGAAGGGAGGCTTTTCAGCCCGCCGCCAGGTACTGTTGCGGTGAGTGTGAAGGCGCACATAATGGATGTTGCCGAGTAATCCCGGTTGAATGATGTTCTTATAGGCAGCCTGATATACCGGTACGTAAAAGCGAACGTAGCCGATCTCGAGAAGCCGATGATTGCGCCGCGCGGCTTCGATCATTCGCTGGCAACCCGCAACGTCATAGGCCATCATCTTTTCGCAAAACACATGCACGCCGGCATTCAGAAAGCCCACGGTGATATCGGCATGAGTCCAGAGAGGCGTTGCAATGATAACAACTTCAAGCTTTTCCTTCTGTGCCATCTCCTGCCAGTCTTCATACTCGCGTGGCTGTTTTCCCCACGTCTGCGCCATCCACTGGCTCGCCTGCGTGCGATGAACTGGATTGATGTCGCAGATAGCCTGAATGTCGATAACTTCCTTAAGGCACTGTTGCAGTAAGATGCCGCCCTCGGATCCAAGGCCGACAATGCCTGCCTTGACGGGGCCTCCCGTCATAGAACGAGGCACAGAGGTTTCCAGATTAAGCTGATTAAGGTCGATCCCGCGGCCTGCCGTTCTCCAGAAATTCCTGCGGCCTATGACTTTCTGCGCTGGAGTCAGATACATCAGTTACTCCTTCTAATCCTTTTCATGAACAACTCTTCTGCAGCGTGCGGCTGCAGCACTCAGCCTTGTTCCGTCGCTTTGAGCACTCGCTTTTTTCGCCACTCAAAATACAGCAGGTCCAGTCCGGCGATCCGGCCTGTTGGAAAGGATCGTAATACGGCAACTGCGACCCACTCGATCAAGGTCTTGTTTACGATCATGTAATTTCCTTCCATGCCCGGTTGAGGCACGCCAGTCAGAGGGACGGCGGTAACATAAAACAGCGTAAGCATGACCAGTGCCGCCTCGCATCCCCTCTGCGTAAACAAGCCGAGCATCAGTGAAAGGCCAATCGCCCACAAGGCGGCAATGACCGTTACGTCAATCAAAGGTCCCCATCCAGCATTGAACATCGCGTGGAGTAAGTGCCCCACGGGACCGGTAGCCCCGTTCAAATAGCTCGCCGAACTCCACCGGCCGAGATGAGTGCCATCGGACGCCCATGCGGGAATGATGAGTTTGAAGTATCCCTCGTACAAGAAGTGCCAGCCTATGCAGGTACGAAGAGTTACCAGCGTGATCTGCTGGAACACAGAAAGCCGACATTGCTCCGAATTAGTCATTCACTTGTCTCCACGGATACTCGATCGCACGATCCAATAATGATCGGATGGGATGAGTCGTGCGCTTCAAGGATGATTGCTACAACGCCTTCATGCTGGTCGCAATAGCGCTTTGCCAGGTCAGTGCCGCCAATGAAAAAGGCGGTTGACAAAGAATCTGCGCGGGCTGCCGAGTCTGCAATCACGCTTACGCTCGCGACTCCGCTGGTGGGATAACCGGTGCGCGGGTCGAGAATGTGTCCGTACCGTTTCCCGTCCACTTCGAAGCCCTGCTCTTCCTGCCCGCTTGTCGCCATGGCGGATGAGCGCAATCGGACCGTTCCCACACGCCGATCCTTGAACACTGGATGGCGAAGGCCAACCAGCCATCCGGCGCCCTCCGGTCCATCGCCCAGTGCCAAAACGCTGCTAAATCCAGAACTGAGTAGCGCAGTATCAATACCACGCGCGCGCAGGCTCGATGCTCCACGGTCGAGTGCATAGCCCTTACCGACTCCACCAAAGTTGATTTGGAGGCCGCGGGAGCGAAAAGATACAGTGCGATCCTGGCCGAGCGAGACGAAATGAAAACCGACGCGCTCTCGTGCGGCCGCCAGAACCTCAGGCGCGGGAACTCTGGGCTTGCGTTCCTTGAATCCCCAGCATTCGCTCAGTGTGCCGGTAGTAATGTCGAAAGTTCCTTCAGTCTCCCGGTGCATGTGCCCGCAAAATTGCAGCAACTCATACAGCTCAACTCCCACTGAAACCGGATGCAAGTCCGCTTCGCGATTCAGAAGGCTGGCTTCGCTCGGAGGGCGGAAGATTGTGAGAATCGATTCCAGCCGGTCAACTTCGTCCAGGTATTCCTGCGCTGCCAGGATTCCTTGATCGCCTTTTGAAGCAACGACAACTTCAAAGCGACAGGCCATCGCATGGCGCGAGATGCGAATCCAATCGTCCGCATTGGGCTCTGGACGTCGATCGGAAAGCCAGGCATCGTCGAGCGACAGGAGTTGCCTCCTGTTCAGAATCCTGGCAGGCGCGTGACCCATCGTCATGGCATTCTGCGCTTCATGCATATTGCGACCGATAGCCTTCCGCATCGAAGGCTCGATGATGATTATTGGCTTGCAGTTCCTGAATGCTTAACCGTTTGTTCTGCCGAATCGCGTCATCGACTGCAAAACAAGTGAGTGCTGTCTCGTAGGCACGCGCCGCATCGCAGCGAAGCGGGGCCCCGCGCCGGATTGCGCCGCAAAAGCCCGCAATCTCCCGCTCGAAAACTGCCGTACTGTTCTCTTCCACGCCATTTCCGCCTCCGGCAAGAACCGAATGATTTGAAGCTTCTTCATTGCGGCTTGCCGACGCATCCAATACGGCTTGAGAGCCGTTTAGCTTGGCCATCCCCACCGTGGCATGATTTTTTTCGTTTTCCGCAAACAGCAGCGCTTCATCTTTACCAACAATGAGCGTGCCTTTTGTCCCCATAAATTGGGTATAACTTCCTTCCAATCCATTGGATTGAATCAGGGAAAGTGTCGCGGTTCTTCCACTCGGATATTCCAGTGTGGCATAGACATGATCGTCCACATCCCGGCCGTCTTTATAGGAGTAGATTCCGCCCGTAGCTTGCACGGCAACCGGGGCTGCATCCAGGAACCAGTTGGTCAGAGATACCAGCGCTCCGCCCCACTCGCCCATCAAACCGTCTGAGTATTTCCGGTAGAGCCGCCAATTCAAAAGCTGCTCCGGCGAGGCATATCCCCACGGGCGCGGATCGAAGGTCGCTCCGCTCGCATCGTTCTCCACTCGTCCGGAGTTGTAACTGTGCCATGCAGCCTCAATTGTGTAAACTTCCCCCAGAATTCCTTGCTTCATAATGTTCTGATACGCGGCCCAGTAGAGCGGCTCGTAGTAGTCCTGGTACCCGATGGCGAGCAGTCTCCTGCTTTTCTTGGCCGCATCGATCATTTGCCGGCAGCCGTTTGCATCGCTGGCCATCGCAGTTTCGCACAATACGTGCTTGCCCGCTTTGAGGCAGCCCGTTGCAATCTCGGCGTGAGTCCAAAGCGGCGCAGCAATTAATACAGCTTCGATGTGCTCGTCTTTGAGCAGGCTGCGCCAGTCCTGGTACCACCGCACACCCGCGGATGCCGCCTTGTCCGCTTCTGAAGCTGGTCTGATATCGCAGACTGCCGCAAGGCTGATCAGATCCGGGTTCATGCAGTTTTGCAGCATCCGGCCCTGTTTTCCATACCCTATCAACGCTGCGCGAACCGGGCCTCCCCTTGAGGGCCCGCGCACAATTGCGGTCGTTCCCAGCGCTGCCAAGGCTGAAGCACCGCCTGCCGCTTTCAAAAAGTTCCGCCGTCCAATCTTGCGTGCTTCGGCGCTCAAATTCATTTTTCGATCACCTCACTTATTAAACGAACGATACTTAACTCTGACTCGGAATCATGCGATCGTACCTACTTGAGCGGGGAAGTCAGATATTTATCTACCTCCAGCCATTCGCGCTGCATGAGGCGCGCCTTTTCATGGAGCGCCCCAATAAGATCCGGACCTAACAGAAATGTGTCTTCATACCGCTTGGCGCAGGCGCGGGCAATCAAGTCCAGGCCACCGCTCTGCAGCAGCGCAATAAATTCATTGGTGTTGTCAAACTCGTCCCTTTGGATTCTGTTCCACTCCACATAGTCGCTGTCGCCCATCCAATTGAATTGTTTCGACGGAGTTCGCGGTCCGCTGGCAATTGCCGCTGCACTGCGGTCGCGAATCAGCTGGCCGAAGTAAAAATTGTTCATGGATCGCACTCCGCTTGCCCACATCCTCAAGGAGAGCGCCAATTGCTGCAACCATTTCTGCTGCGGCGCATCGTTTACGCCTTCCAGCAATTGAGCGGCACGGAGCGCCCGTGCGATGGCATTCTGTAACCCTGCGTCATCCCACGAGGCCGGCCCGGTTATGCGGCCGCCGTGCATATCGTCATAATCATTGCGCGCTTCCGATTCGGAAACATTGAAAACATATGGAAGAAAATAGGATTCTTTTTCTGCGGTAAGCGCATCCGGCTTGAACAGGAGAGGACGGGTGATATAGCGCGTGGAGACATAACAATAGAAGTTGCTGTATTGTGGAGCGACCGCTTCTTTCAGCAGAAATGCCTCGTTCATCTCGCTGAACGCCTCCGTCACGGCATCGTCATTTTGCTTTCCTCCCCAGCGCAAGGCCATTTTGTGAAGCTTGTCGAACCGCGAAACGAACCCGTGCGTCGGATCAGTCAGGCAGTCCTGTTGAATTTCAACCAACTTCTCTACGGTCGGCAATGTGTCGTCCGCGCGGTCATACCACTCACTAGTGCCGATGGAGATGGTCTTCACCGCGGGACTCGCCAGTTTTTCGAGAGTTGAGAGTAGAGCAACCGGATCGAGAAGGCCTTTCACTGGGTAGGTTTGGTTCAGGAGGCTGCCGATACCGATTGAAGTGGGATCGCTCCCATTTTCCAGGCAAGTATTTGCAGGCAGCATTTGCTGGACGAGCGGGACTTCATCTTTCCAGAAGAAGCCACTCACTCTGACGGCAACATCTCCGCCCCCGTTGAGTGCCCCCCTGTGGATCGCCTCCATATACTCCTTCACTCGAACTCCAACGTTGCGGTGCTCGCAGTGACTAGGCCCATTGGGTCCGCTGTACAAAGCCGCCGCCCAGCAGAGTCCGCCTCCAGAGTCATTGTTATAGCTGCCGATTGTTTTGATTTCGGGAACGTGGCGCTTGAGTTCCGCGGCCATCCATTCGATCATCTCCCGCGTCTCTTCGAGATCCACACACCAGGCGAACTCCTGCCGGGTGCTGCGGCGCGGATGATCTACTCGTGGACCGCGCAAGTGGGGGTATTGTTCAAAGAAGGCTTCCGGCAAAAAGTGGGTCTCGTCTCCTGAGAATGCGGCGCTCAGTCCTAGCTGACGAAGCACCTCGGCCTTTGCAAGCAGCAGTTCCCGATTTTTCGCAACCCAATCCGCGGGAATGAAGGGAGCAAGCTTTGGGTGCGGAAAGAACTTTGCCATGCAGGAGAACTCATTGGAGTACTCGTGCCACGGGCTATTCCTGGCAGGCATTTCATACCAGCTCTTATCCGCAAGTTCACCTATCTGGATCTGAACATCGCCATAGGGCGTCAGTCGGCTGGCGGTCTTTGCGAATGCCCTGAATTCGTCGAGGTCGCGGCTGGAGTTTCCAAAGATGAATGTTCTCTTGGCCGTGCGATCGCCTGAGTTTGCAGAACTCTGCCCATTCACCGATGATTGGCCATACAAAGGCGAAACATGCAATAACTTACCCGACAATAGACTCATCGAGAGTCCCTGAAGCAAATGCCTGCGATTCATATTCTCGTCTTCTCTCCATCTGACGTTCAGAAGCATTGCCGTTAACCGCGCAATTCGGGAATTCTCAACGCAATTCCATCCCGCCGGTCGATTTCAGCAACAGGCGCTATTGCGTAAGCCACTCGTCCAATCCCTGCCGTACAAACTCATCGTCATTCAGGTGCGGATAGGCCGCATATACCCGATCAATCTCCTCTTTCTGCCCTGGGCTGAGAGTTTCATTCGAGTCCAGGCACCAGATGCCTTCCAGCAGTCCCTGCCTTCGCAGTACTTCAAGAAGTCCGGCATTGCAGCCGGCAAAGTGATTCGCCGCATCAAAGAATGCCGAATTGGCATCTGTAACTTCAACGCTCTTCTGCAGTAGCGAATCCGGCACACCCTTCGTTCCGCAGGCAACCTTGCGGCACTCGTTGAAGAGTTCAACGGCGCCCTTGGTCCAAACCGCCCAGTGTCCCAGCAGACCGCCGGTCATGCGCAGCTCCCGCCGCTTGCCGTCAACAGAAGGAACATAAGGCGTGAGAAGATCCATCACGATGTTGTCGTCGTTTCCCGTGTAAAGCGGGATTGATCGCTCGGATTCGCTTACGGCCCGCATCACATCGAGCGTCTGGTAACGATCGAACGGCGCGATCTTGATGGCAGCCACATTCTCAATTTCTGCGAACTCGCGCCAGAATTTATATGAGAGCACGCGTCCGCCCACAGATGTTTGCATATAAAAACCAATGATTGGAATGATTTCGGCAATGATGCGACAATGGCTGATCAGCGTCTCGTCGGACGCATCAACAAACGAGGACAAACTCAGCAAGCCGGCGTGGTACCCAAAATCCGCCAGCAATTGAGCCTCTCGTATGGCCTGCGGCGTGCCTCCGCAAATTCCACCGATCCTTACCAGGGCCTCCGGGCGTGCAAGATCGGCCCGGTCCATTTCTTCCGCCGCCAGCTTCAGGACCGGCTCAAAAAGCCCGATGTGCGGATCTCGAATGGCAAACTGTGTGGTGTGAACTCCCACGGCTATGCCACCCGCGCCCGCTGCAGCATAATAGCGCGTGAGTGCTCTTTGCCGTCTTTCATCCAGATGCCGGTCCGCGGTCAGCGCCAGCGGATGTGCGGGTATGACCGTTCCTCGAGCGATTTTCTGGCTGATCTTTAGATCGAGCTTATGAGTCATCGTTCTCTTTTCTAGAAATCCCCTCTGCGATTTTCAAAGTGAGTGGGCTTTTCTAAAGTCTCTCCACCTCGCGCTACCCACTCTGCAATCCAGTTGAGTATCTGATCGATACCGGCCCGCGGAAGCCCGAATAGCTGAAATGCTTTCCCGGCATTATTCAGCAGTGCATCTTCTGACTCCGAGCCTTCAAATCGCACCGGCTTGTGAAACAGTTCGCCGAACTGCCCGGCGATCCGCGCTACGCTGAGAACCTCAGGTCCGGTGACATTGATTACGAATGGAGGCGTTGAAGCAAAACTCAAAGATTGCAAACTCATCGCCGCCGCATCCGCCTGCCAGATGGCGTTCAAATGGCCCATCGCTAAAGGAACGGCTTGTCCTGAAAAGACCTTCTGGGCAATATCCAGCAGAACTCCGTAGCGCACCTCCACGGCGTAGTTGAGTCTGATGATCGACATTTTTGTCTGATTAGCGCGGCTGAAGTGTTCAAAGATCCGCTCGCGGCCCAGGCAACTCAGCGCGTATTCCCCTTGAGGGTGGAGCGCATCGCCTTCGACCGATCCTCCACGGCTGACGGGAGAAAGACCATATACGTTGCCGGTGGAAAAAATCGCAATGCGGCTATCGCGATAGCGTTCGCCGACCAACCCCGGCACAAATGCATTCATTGCCCAGGTCAACGACTCCTGCCCTGTTGATCCGAACTTCATGCCTGCCATGAAAACGACGTTAGGCGCATCCGGCAACCGCGCGTAGCTCTTCGCATCCAGCAGATCGCCGCGATGGGTTTCCACTCCCCAGGAATGCAGCAGTTCTTCCAGTTTCGAAGTAGCGGAAAACCTGGAGACTCCAATCACGCGCCGAGTTACTCCGGCCAGTTCCGATGCTCTTTTCGCCATGCGAGCCAGAGTTGGCCCCATCTTCCCGCCGATTCCCAGAACGACCAGGTCGCCCTTCAGCTCGCCCATCGCATGAATGATCGCCTCGGTCGGTTCGCTGAGAATATTTTCGAGTTCTTCGATATTCTGGATGGAGCGTGTTTCAGGCGTCTGTGCCACTATTGTCCCCTCGATTACTTCCCAACCATTTGCGCGTAACACTTGACTTACAGATTTCCATGCCTCTCTTAGATGCCACTTATCGACAAACCATCATCTCTTTTGCGCAATCATGACAGCCCAGTCTCGGTTATTCCCAACACAGGCGAACGATTGCCGGGCCGAACTGAAACCGCATAAATCGCTCCCGCTCCCAGCACTGCTGCGGCAGTCATGATTCCCCACGCCAGGTTGTAACTGTGGGAAAGGTCAAATATCCTTCCTGTTACCCAGGGTGCAACCCATTGACCTACAGAGTATCCGGCAATGATCAGGGCCAGTATCTTGGCCAGTGAACCGGTCCCAAAGCACTCCGCCGTAACCAGCGGAATCAGCATGTAATCGGCTCCCATGGCAATGCCGAAGGCCGCCGCAAAGGCCCATGCCGCGGCGGGCTGGTGCGCAATCAAGAGTAATGGAATCGAGCCGCCGATCAACAGGTAGAACAACGCCATCGTGTTCTTCTTGTTGAAGCGGTCCGCAACATAGCCGACCAAAACCCTGCCGCCAAGGCTGGCTGCGAGCAGCGCTGACATAAAGTGAGAGGCAGTGGCCGTCGAGTAACCCTGGTCCTTCAGGAAAAGAACGTAGTTCTGGATCACGGCGTTGATTGCCCCGATCACCAGCGTCGTCCCAACCATAATCAGCCAGAAATTCGCTGTCATGATCGCCGGCTTCACATCGACGTTAGCCGGCGAGTCCGCGCGGGTAAATTGTCCGAGAACTGCACCCGGCCCATCCGGCAAAAGGCCCATCTCAGCCGGAGTCGAGCGTGTGAGCCAGATTCCCACTGGAAACAGAACCAGGAGAACTGCCGTTCCCATCGCTTGAAGAGCAGCCCGCCAACCAAATGCGCCGATCAGGGAATTGACCATCGTTGGAGCAACCACTCCGCCAAGACCCAGTCCAAGGTACGCGTAACCCATCGCCCGTCCGCGTCGCACTCTGAACCATTGCGCAATCAGGACCTGGTTGGCGATGGGGCCAGCCAGCGTATAGCCCAACACTTCTACCATGCACAGAACTTCATACTGCCAGAAGTGGGTCATAAAGCCCATCAGAACCAAGGGAATGCCGATGAAGCCGACACCGGAAACGATCACCCAGCGAGCGCCAATCCAATCGACCAACACACCTGTCAGCAAGCCAAAGGGAATGCCAACCAGGACAAAACCAAGTAGAAATCCCTGCTCAACCTGAGCGCGGGTAAATCCCAGCGCGGAGACAAATGCTGGATAAAATACAGGAAATCCGTAAAAGATCATTCCAACTGCGAAAAACAGATTGAGGAAGGCCGCGGCAACAATCCACCAGCCATAAAAGATGCCGGTTGAAGGCTGGGGGCCGTAGCCAATTTCTGCGTTTTGATTCATTTTCGCATTCCCGCATACTGGTTATGGCGCCTGAATTGTAGACGTTTTGTTCATTGTCACTGATATGGAAAGAGTTGTCAAGGCCGATGCTGCAGCGCGTTCTTCGGCAACTGCTATCTCTATTCCATTGCGCCATTGAGAGTGGCAGCGCATTGCCGCCTGGCAATTGCGCGAAGATTGCGACGCAAGAATTCACATCGGGACGGATTCGCTATGAATTGTGTAGCTCGAATACCGTTCGCTGTAACCTTCATTTGAACCGCACAGTAATTGCCTGTATTGTTGTTGCATCGACCACATCACATTGCTGGTGAGGATGGACTTGCGCGAGAAATTTTCTCGCTTACTCGCCTGCTTGTTCGATGTGCCCGAATGATGTTGCCGCAAGGAGTCCGCTGACCCATTATGCTCATCTCAAAAGAACTGCCTGTCGATCATGGTCTTCGTGTCGAAGCGCATTCCCACTTGGTTACATCCTCGAGATCCGCTCGAGTTGCCTCTATCGACATTTTCCGCGGCCTGACGATGGTGGTCATGGTCTTTGTGAATCAACTCGGAGAGATGAAAGGCATGCCATGGTGGACTGTTCACATGCCGGCAAACATCAATGCAATGACGTATGTCGATATGGTTTTTCCATTTTTCCTTTTCATCGTCGGCATGTCGTTGCCTCTCTCCGTTCAGCACAGGCTGTCCAAGGGAGATTCAGAGTTGAGCATGTGGGCGCACGTCGCTTTCCGGTCTGTCGGACTTATGGTCCTGGGATTGGTTCTGGCAAACCGGGAAAACGTCGATGCGCAATTAACCCACATCGCCCAAAACATCTGGACGCTGCTCGCCCTTCTGGGAGCCATTCTCTTCTGGATCAGTTACCCTCACTCGCTCCGCTACAAGAAATTGTTCAGAACTTTGAAGATATCCGGCCTGGTTTTGTTAGTTGTCATGCTGGCAATCTTCAGGCGACTTACCCCTGAAGGCCACGTCGCGTGGCTTGATACGTCCTATTGGGAGATTCTTGGAATCATAGGCTGGACTTATCTTAGCGTCTGCATTCTTTACATTCCCACTCGCCGCTGGCGGTGGATGCAGGTTGCATGGTTTATTGCTCTATCCGTGATGAATATATTCTCCGCGGCTCACTGGATAGCATTTACTAAGTTGCCGAATTATATTTGGCCTTTCAAGTCGGGCGCCGGCCAATCCATCATGATGGCGGGCCTCATAGCTTCGCTGTTGTTTCTAACCGATGCCTTTACCTCCAATCGCCGCCAAAAGACGATCTGGGCGCTGAGCTTCGCGGCCGCACTTTTTCTTGCCGGATGGCTAGCGATCCCGCTTGGCATTTCCAAGGTGCGAGCCACTCCAACCTGGTGCCTGGTTTGCTCAGCAGCAGCCATCTCCGCATTCCTTGTTCTCTATTGGGTCTGCGACGTGCAAAAGCGAGTGCGCTGGGCTCTGCCCGCAAAACCAGCCGGATCCAATACGCTCCTGACTTATCTGCTTCCGCCCTTATGCGCCGCCATCTTTGGCAGGGAGGTTCTGATAGCACGATGGAACTACGGATGGCCGGGCGCTTGCCAAGCCGTGGCATTCACCGCTGGAATCGTCGCGATCTCTGCAATCCTGACTCGGTTAAAGGTTCGAATGCAACTGTGACGCTGGGCACACCAGCGGTTGGCAGAGACCAGTGCTATTGAAGCTGCCGTGTAACCGTGACTACCTCAAGCCGAGGATGGGCGTGCGATTTTTATTTTTCGAAGTGTCGGAATTTTATGGCAGTGAGGGACTCGAATCGGACAATAAGTAGTGTATTATCAGTAGCTTGAAAATTCTCCTATTGAAAATACCCCCAAAAGTACCCCCGCTGGATTCGCGCTAGGGTGAAAATCGGCGGGCTGGTGCCACTGAAGCCAGGCGCGGCGGTGAACGCACCCCGCCAGAGCAAAGCGGCCCTCTGAGTTCCGTAATTTCCGCATTTTCCGATGCGATGAGTTATGAGTCAACTTAGCGCGACGAACGAAGCGAGCATCCCGCCAATTGTGCTGCGTTTCGTGTGTAAGCCCTTTTCTCTAACCTCGTTACAAACGTTTGGACTCTGCGCTCTGAGTAACTCACCTTGCTTCGCAGCGGCCAACTGAGTTAGTTTTTGGGCCTTCGGAAAATGTGGAAATGGAAATGGGGTCCAAAAGTTCTGGCGCTAGGGCCAGGGTGGGGTAGCGCGTCACCCGTGGCGCGCACAGACGGGGAAGGACCCGCTCGCTCTGGTGACAATGAGACCCCGCAATCACTTGCCACAGCGCCCGCGCTCGCCCGTCTAGGCTGCTTTAGTCGCGTCCTGCAAAGAGTCCAGGCTGTCTGCCCATCCTTGGAGCATCTCGCGGCGCTGTGCCCCGTATTCGGCCCGGTTGTAGATTCCGCGCACACCGCGCAGCTTGTGGTTCAGAGCCTTCTCAATCCAATCCGGGTTGTATCCCATCTCGCTTAATCGTGTGGCACCAGTCCGCCGCAGATCATGGACCGTGAAATGCGCTATGCCGCGTTGTGCGCGTCCCAGGGCGCGGTTGAGCGTGCTCTGCCCAATTGGTGAACTGCCATCGCTGCCCAATGCCGGAAACACATAGCCTACACGCTCCGCTGGTGGACGCAATCGCTCCAGCAAGGCCGATGCTTGACGCGACAAATAGACAATCTGCCCTGTGCCTGTCTTGGAGTGCTCTGGTGGAATCTCCCACTCCCCGCGCTCCAGATCGATGTGTTCCCAACGTGCCAGGCGTACCTCAGATTTTCGGGTGAGCGTCAACAGGATCAGACGGAGAGCGATTTTCAGCTTAGGCCGCAGAGAGGCGGCGTCCAATCTGCGAAGAAACATCCCGATTTCGGCCTCATTCAAGGCTCTGTCACGGGCTTTCGCTATGGAAATATATTTGACCGGCGTCATGCGAACCGGATTGTCCGCTGCCATCCCGCACACAAGCGCGTAATCCCATACCCGTTTGAGCAGGTTGCGAACCGCTACCGCCGCTTGCCCGTGCCCAGCATCCCGGATCGCAAACACAAGTTCGCGCACATGCTCCGCCCGCACCAGGGAAACCGGCATCGATCCAATCACCGGGTACACATCGCGCTCCAGATACCGGCGCATTGGAGTGGGGTCTTTCCGCGCCCGTGTCACGACTTCGCACAGATACCGTTCGCCAAAACCCTTCACCGTCAGACCGCGCAGCATTTCCTGTTTTTGCTTGCGCCGCTCGTCCGCTGGAGAGCTACCGGCGCGGATTGCCTCTGTCAGCTCATTCCTCTTGACCCGCGCGGCGGCCAAACTCAAACCGGGATGCCGCCCTAGATTGATTCGGCGGCGGTGCCCGTTCTGTAAGTAGCGCACTCTCCAACTCTTCACACCGCTAGGCAATACCTCCAGATAGAGTCCGCTCCCGTCATGGACCGAATAGCGGCCCTGTTTCGGCTTGAACGCGGCGAGTTGTTTGTCCGTGAGGCTCACTACCTCCATTGGCCCCCATATTGGCCCCCACGCGCAAATTCCGCCGCGCAATCGACTGAATGCAAAGGGCGGGATATGTCTGGGATAAGAAAATTCGCGCGTTCACTCTGCAAACGACTTAGAGACAATGGCGGCGCTGGTGCCACACCTCCCCGCAAGTGCGCGTTGACATTTCGGATCGATTCGGGTTATTTTGAGGATTCGCGCATCCCCTTTCATGGGCCATGCAAAGCCCCTCTGCAAGAAACGAGGGGCTTTCGCATTTTCAGACGGTTTCGCCAGTCCTTCATGCTCTCCGCTTGCGCAGTCCTCTGGAGTACACTTGCGGGGTCATGGCATGGCGATTTCGTAAGAGCCTCAAACTTGGACCGCTGCGGTTCAACCTGTCCAAGTCCGGCATTGGAACTTCCATCGGCGTTCGCGGCTTCCGTGTTGGCACGGATGCAAAAGGCAGATCGTACACGGCGGCTTCCATCCCCGGTACGGGCCTCTATAACCGGACCTATTCCAGCCAAGGCAAGGCGGCTGGTGGGGATGCGGCGGAGTTGTCCGGCGCTCCCGAAGAGAAAGCCAGCGGCAAGGGGCTTTCCGTGGGGATGCTGATTCTGGCGTTCATGGCTGGTGGGCTGGTGTTCTCTATGCTCATGCCCCGCACCGTTCCCCCGCCCGTGACTCCACCAGCGGTTATAAGTGCCCCTCAAGCCCCAGCGCAGCCTATCCGTGCGAAGCGGCGGCGCGCTCATGGTTCAAAGCCAGCAAGCGCTCCAATAGTTCCGCATCGGTCAACGTGCACAGGCCAGCCATAGGCCGCAAACACCGCCGCATCTAGCTTCCGGTGCGCCTCCGCCAGCCAACTAGGGCGGGCGTTGTAGAGATTCGTGAGGGTGCGGCGCTTCAATTCCTCCGCGCTGGCATCCGGCGGATTGAGCCATGCGTCCCGCTTCTCTACCAGTTCGCGCGCGGCCTCTGCGATGGCCTCCACCAGCGGGGAGTCTTTCGGCTCATGGCCCGGTGGCCAGGGAAAGGGGAAAGTTTCAAAGCATGAATCGGCGTTATATGTGGGGTCATTTCCGACACCATGCCGTGAAGATGTAGCCCAGCTCCATTCCTCGTGAATCCTCGAATGGAGCACGCCGAAGAAATAATCATCATCACGAGTAAATACAAAAAGCCGACTATCAGGAACGCATGTTTGCTCAACCCAAGTGAAGAAACGGTGTTTTGAAACATCGAGGTGTGACAATTAGGCGTGTCTTCCCAACCTTCGCTTTCACAATATCCCCGCCGCTTCTGCCGAATGCTCCACCAATAAGTCTTGCTTCGGAGATCGTTATTCTTTAACCTTTTCGGTCTCACACGACTGTCATCGCACAGTTCGAAAGGAGCCTCGATACATGCGCGGCTTCCGCCTCAGTCATTTGTGCAAAATCGACAATCAACATTCAGCGATTGCGTCCAGTTATGTCGGACGCATTCACCCAAGGTTTAACAACAATCGGAATTCGGATGCCGGTTCGGGTTGCCTGGAGCGGCGAGCATTCTTTGGCTTCCTCCCGTGAAATCTCGAAGCTGCCGTTCTTTTCAAATCCCATGAACCAGATCCGTCTATTCTCTTTGAGCGTCTTCGCGCTCTGCGACATTGGCGGCGCGAGCTTAGGTCAGCATGTATTTGCTCAATCGCTTGCCGTCCAATTGTCGAGTCTGCTCGTGACCATTATCGAAACCACCATCGAAACGCGAACAGCCGCGCCGTCCAAAACCCAAGGTCTGGTCACTCCATGCCATGAAGATTCCGCCGATTCCTTGATGCGCTCAAGCACGGTCCGTTTGCACCGCCGCGAATGGATTGCGTTGCGAGCAGACCGGCGCGCTTGCCTTTCCCGCCTCAATCTGCGTCCGTGCTTTCTCAAACCAGTACGTAACAGATCGGCCCCGCCCGGGACGCGGCCTTCATAAACCGGGCGCAGTTCCTCCACATACTCGTCTCCCAGTTCGCTCGCGCATCTTGCTTCCCCCGAGAAACGGCGGATTGCCGATAATGAATTCCGCCTCCGGCCATGCGGGTTCTACGGGCTTGCCTTCCGCGTCATGGGTGAGAATCGCGTCCCGGTGTTGGATGTTATCGAGCTTGCGGAGAATCGGCTCTGTAGGCCATCCAATGCCGTTGTCATTGAGCCATTGCAGATAGCCAATCCAAACCACCACAGAGGCCAGCTCGTGCGCGTAGACGTTCGTTTCCAGGCCATAGAGCTGCGATGGGTGAACCTGATGCGGCAAGAGACGTAGGGAGGCCGTGCTCTGCGCTGAAGACGATAGACCTCTCGCCAGAGGTCAAGCATCCGGCGAAGTGCAAGGTAAAGGAAATTGCCGCTCCCACAGGCGGGGTCAAGGATGCGGACGGCGGAGAGTTCCTCCAGCCAGGCATAGAGCTTTTCTTGCAATCTGCGCTCGGAGCTTGTTATAGGCCGCGCCCTTGCGTTGCTTCTCTGCGGCCTCCGCCAGCGCCAGGGCCTCCGCCTTCACCGCTTGCCAGCGCGCTTGCAATGGCGCAATGACTACCGGCTCAACAATGAGCAGAATGTCTTGCTTTGCTGGTGTAGTGCGCTCCGAGTTGGGAGCGCTTGCCGGGGTCCAAGCTGCGCTCAAAGAGGGTTCCGAAGATGGCGGGTTCCACGTTTGACCAATCCAGAGCGGCGGCGGCGCGCAATGTGCTCATATCGGCGGAGGTCAGATCGAAGACGGAATCATCGGCAAAGAGGCCGCCGTTGAACCAGTGAATGTCATGCACGCCAAAGCTGTTCCCGCTGGTGGACATGGCGGCGAAAAGCTGGCGGAGCTTGCGGGTGAATTTGGCGGGCGTGGCTCTGTTGAGTTCAATCATCTGCCGGAAAAGATGGTCCGGCAAAAGGCCGATGCTGTCCGCAAAGAGGCAGAAGAGCAGGCGCATGAGGAAATGGGCAACGGCTTGGGGTTCATGCGCCGCGCTGCTCAAGGCTTGTGGCGAGCTTGGCAAACTCCGCCGCCGCCGATTCCGTGACGCGGGCGGCGGCGCGCTCAGGGCGGAGTTGCTCGGGATCGGTGAAGGTATCTCGCAAGACTTCAAGCGGCGGCAGAGCGCAAGTGGGAGTAGGGGCGCTGGTGAGCAGATCGTCAAGGGTGAAGCGGTAGACGTGCGGGCGGGTCCCGGTGAAGTTGGTATGAACCTCGAAAAGGTCTTGATCGCAGACCACCAGTAAGGGCGGATTCTCCAGGTCTTCCCGGTAATCGTTGAGCTGGAGATAGGCCGCTCTCAGGTCTTTGTGCTTGCCCTTGTACTCCCATCCGAAGTAACCGCGCTTCCACACATCGGCAAAGCCCTTGCCGCCTTTGGTAGGTGGAGACGTGCTTCTCAAAGGTGAATGCGTCTCCGGTTTGATCGGCGGCGGCGGGGTGCGGCTGGTGGAGCACTTCGCAGAGGTCAATGAAGTGGGATTGCGCGGCGGCGCGCTCTGTGAGCGTACTGGCCTTCCAGCGGGCGACGAATTCAGCAAGCGAGAGCGGCATGGGCGGGGTAACTCTTGGGTGAAGATCAATTCTCGCAGAGTGCGGCGGGGTTGGGGAGTGCGCGGGCGGATTCCCCCAGAGCATGACGGCATTGAACGCAACCGAACGCAACCGAACGCAACCGAACACGACCGAACGAAGGCAGCGTTTGACTCTGGCTATGGTACCGGCTCTGGCACTGATACAGGAGGTGCGCGCGGTGTGCCTGATTCTGTCCCGGTGTGTTCCAACTGTGTGTACATGTGTTCCAAGTATTCGCCCGGTGTGTGTACAGCGTGCTCAGATAGGGTACGGTGTTCGTACGGTGTGGAGACACTGTGCGAACACTGTCAGCACAGCGGCGGATTCACTTTTTCTGGATACACTTCGCCCTATTTTGTTGCTTTTGCTCTTAAAACCAATGCTTGATTCCGAGGGAGCAAAGCAAAGGCTGGGCAAGGAACCCGGTCTCTGCCAGCGCGGTAACGGTATGCCGTCATCGTCGGTCGCTTTGCAGCGTGCAGGGTAAGCTGGCTATTTTCGGCTCCCGCAGAAGTCGAATCCCCTAACGAAGCTCCCCGGCGCACGCGCCTGCTGGCCCCGGCTGCACTCTCAGGCACAATCCTGATTGACGCAGCGATTGGAACGGATGTATGTGTGTGTGCGGAAACGTCTCAGGAAAGTCCCAGAAGCGTTTCCGCGCACGGTGCGATTGGTTTCCACCTAAGCAAGAGAGACACGCGCCTCTGCGCAGTTCTGGCCCTTCCAATGGTCTTTCCGGCTGGCGTTGATTCGCGCGGCAATCCAGGCGTTGATTTCAGATTCGACCCAACCCACGGAGCGCGCTCCGAGCGATACCGAAGAAGGGAACTCTCCGGCTGCCATCCGGTTGTAAAGCGTGCTTCTGCTGAGGCCACAGCGTGCCTTTACTGCATGAAGGCGAATAATCTTCTCTGGATTGTCCAATTCGTTCTCTCCTGTTGTGAGTGAGACAGGCTAAAAGCGTCCATCTACGCCCACCCTACCCCATAATTGAAAAATCGCGCAAACACGGGGTATTTTGATGTTTTGACCTAGTTTATGCACAGAATTTTCCACAGGCGCAGCGCAGGAATGGGAGTGAAAATGTGAGATTCGCCCGGCCTCAGCTCCGGGGAAGTAGCACCGGCTCAGGCGGAGGAGTGCCATCAGCCCGCGAGCTAGGCCGCGCCGCCGCCGAAGTTGCCCATAGTCACATTGGATTCGGTTACAAGTCCACCAATGAAACCACCCTGCCTAGGGAGAAGTTCGGCGCTTCATGCCACATGGCTGCGGAATGGAAGCACTTTCCCGCCGCGCAAGGTGACCTCAAGAAAATCCGCCCAATCCTGCATCATTTTGGTGCGCGGCTCCAAATAAAGGGCATGATTATAGGCCGCGCTCACGGCATTGCGCGGCGCGTGGGCAAGCTGCAATTCGATGTGTTCATGTCCATAGCCCTTTTCGTGCAAGACGGTGGACGCCAGCCCGCGAAAGCCGTGCCCTGTCATTCTGCCTTTGTAGCCCATGCGTTTCAGTGCCATGAGAATCGTGTTATTGCTCATGGGCTTTGCGGCGCTACGGTCACCGGGGAAGAGCCACTCACTGGCACCCGTCAACGTTCTGAGAATCTCCAATACTTCAATTGCTTGCGTGGCCAAAGGGACAAAGTGCGGAGTCCGCATCTTCATGCGCTCTGCGGGAATGTTCCAGCGCGCGGCGTCCATATCGAACTCTGCCCACTTCGCTCCAATCAATTCGCTGGTGCGCACAAACGTTAGGGCCATCAGCTTTAATCCCAAGCGGGTGACATGCGTCCCTCTGTATACCTCAATCGCGCGTAGAAGTTCGGGCAGTTCTTTTGCATCGATTCGGGCAAGGTTGGTTTTGTGGGTCGGTCTTAAAACGTCAGCGGGGCGAATCTCGCTTGCGGGATTTCGTTTCGCGTACCCATGCGCAATGGCATAGCGAAAAATCTGGCCCGTGTTCTCCAGCGCCCGCTTTGCCAGGTCCGCCGCGCCGCGTCCTTCTATCGCTTTGACCATGACCACCAGTTCGGGCGCTTCAATCTCCGTAATCGGGCGCGCGCCTAGCAGCGGAAAAATATTCGCTGCCATGCGCCGCCGCGTTGCGTCCACATGCTGGCGGCTCTTATCGACCTTCCAGTGATCGAACCAAAGGCCCGCAATCGTCTGAAAGGAATTCTCGGAGGCACACTTTGCGGCGGTCTTTTCAGCCTTCCGCTGTGCCATTGGGTCAATGCCTACCGCAAGCAACCTGCGCGCCTCAGTGTGGCGCTCTCTAGCCAGCGCCAGAGGCACATCGGGGTACTTTCCAAAGGACATGAGCTTCTCTTTGCCCTCATGCTCGTAAGCCCAGCGCCACAGCTTGCCCCCGGCTGGGGTGACCCAGAGATACATGCCGCCGGTGTCACTCAATCGATACGCCTTTTCATCCGGTTTGCTCTTGCGAACTTCTGTATCCGTCAATGGCATTCTTACACCCTCCAAATGCCCCGCAGGGAAAAGTACCCCCCTTTGAAAAGTAAAATACCCCCGAAAGTACCCCCCGCAGAACTTTGCTTTCATAGTACGCTCTTGGACGTAAAAATACGAAATCCCCAGTGTTTACCGGGGATTTATGTATTTTATTGGATGTCTTTGGATGGTCTGAAACAAGGTCTTGGTGGGCAGTGAGGGACTCGAACCCCCGACTTCCTGCTTGTAAGGCAGGCGCTCTAACCAGCTGAGCTAACCGCCCACGCGCGGCGGTAATGCGATATGCACCCTTGTCAAATCATACCAGTGCAGTAAGGCTCGGGCGAGGGAGCGCACTTTGCAGTTCCTGTGCCGCACGTCCGTTGTTAAATTGATAAACTCACCCAGTGAGACGATTGATCGTAAACGCCGACGATTTTGGGCTGACTGCCGGAGTCAATCGAGCAATTGCGGAGTTGCATGGGGAGCGGGTGGTTGCCTGCACATCGCTGATGGCGAGGGCCACTGCAACGGTCCAGGCTGTTGAGATTGCTCGCACAACACCGGCGCTGGGAGTGGGTTGCCACGTGGTTCTGGTGGATGGCGAATCGGTGCTTTCGCCAGGCCATGAAATTCCTCATCTGGCCGATCCCATTGGCGGCCGCTTCATATCTTCGTTAGTGAGCTTTCTATTCTGGCTGTATGCAGGGGGAAAGGATGGACATTCCTCGCTCAAAATCCGCCAGGGGGAGATCGAGGCTGAGGCAGCCGCGCAGATTGTGTGGCTCCAGGACCACGGAGTTACGCTAACGCATATTGATACCCACAAGCACCTGCACATGTTTCCAGCGGTTCTGCGGCCTGTGCTTCGGGCGGCGCGGGCGGCCGGAATTCGTGCTGTGCGCAATCCCTTTGAGCCGGCATGGGCTATCAGCGCCTTTGCCGGAGCCTCCCTGGCCCGCATCGCGGAGGTAACCGCGCTCAGGTGGCTGGAACCGATTTGCCGGCGGATCATTGGCGAAGAGGGATTTGTGACGACCGACGGGACGATCGCCGTGGTTGGCACAGGGATTCTGAATGCTGCAACCCTCCGTTCCTTGCTTGAACGGCTGCCCGACGGCACATGGGAACTGGTGACCCACCCCGGCTACAACGACGCGGATCTGGCCAGGGTCCGCACCCGATTGCGGGAATCTCGGGAAGTTGAGCGGGAAGCGCTGCTCACGATCCGGCAGTTTCCGAAGATCGAACTCATCTCTTATGCAGACCTAGTGCGCGAACATCAGGAATCGGTCTTCTAATCTGTATACCAGTGGCCTCAAACAGTTTGCCTCCCATTGCGTCTTTCCTGGTTCAGGGGGCGTCCAAACCCAAGACGTAACATAAAGATTGAGAAGGTCTCATGCGCATCGGCATTACCTGTTACCCCACCTACGGCGGATCAGGCGTAGTGGCCACGGAATTGGGCATCGAACTGGCGGCGCTGGGCCACCAGGTTCACTTTATCTCCTACTCGCAGCCATTCCGGCTAAGTGGGCGCGATGAAGGCATTTGTTATCACGAAGTTCCAGTTTCCAGCTATCCGCTCTTCGAGTTTCCTCCTTACGACCTGGCGCTGGCCTCGCGTATGGCTGAAGTGGCGGAATTCTGCTCGCTTGACCTGCTGCATGTGCACTACGCCATACCCCATTCGGTCAGCGCTTTGCTGGCTCGGCAGATGCTGGCTGAGCGCGGGCGCCGATTGCCGTTTGTGACCACTCTGCATGGGACTGACATCACGCTGGTAGGGCTTGACCGGAGCTATTTACCCATCACTCGCTACGCTATCCAGGAGAGCGATGGAGTTACTTCTATCTCAAAATATCTAAAAGAGAAAACTGTCGAGGACTTTGGCGTTACGCGAAGCATCGAGGTGATCGAAAACTTCGTCAACTGCGATGTGTACATGCCCATCAAGGACGAAGCAAAACGGGCGGAGGCGCGCCTGCGGCTGGCCGCACCCAACGAAGTGATTCTGATGCATCTCTCTAATTTCAGGCCAGTTAAGCGAGTGGTGGACGTGGTGAAGATCTTCGCGCAGGTGGTGAGGGAGATGCCGGCGCAACTGGTTCTGATCGGTGACGGGCCTGATCGTTCGGCAGCCGAGTGGCTGGCCCACGATCTGGGCATTCAGGCCAAAGTTCACTTCCTGGGCAAGCTGGAGCGGGTCCACGAGATCCTGCCGCTGGCCGATATCCTGCTGATGCCAAGCGAGTTGGAGTCTTTCGGGCTTGGCGGCGCTTGAGGCTATGGCGTGCAAGGTTCCATCCATCGCCACCCGCGTGGGCGGAGTGCCAGAGCTGATCGACGACGGGGTCACGGGGCTGCTCTATGAGGTGGGCGATATTGAGGGTATGTCGCTGGGAGCATTGAGCTTGCTCAAGGACCGGGAGAAGCTGGACGCGATGCGCGAGTGCGGGCCGCAAAACGGCGCAGAAACGCTTCTGCTCATCGCTGGTGGTGCCGCATTATGTGCGGTATTACGAGTCAGTGCTCAGCTGCTCAGTGATCAGTTGTCAGTTTTCAGGGGTGAGGGAGTACGGAAGTCGGCGTTACCTATTGATTAACTTTTGCTTGGATATTGGGCGTGGGAATGTGTAGTTGTAAGGCCGCAGAAAATCACTAGCTTTGGACAATTTGAGTTTTTTCAGGGTTGCGGCTGAAAACTGACCACTGATCACTGACCATACCGCTGCTTCCTGCTGGAAGGTGGGGGCGAAGCCGAGACGGCGCCAGAAATTTTCTAACAGGGCTATGGTCTCAGGGGTGGTTCGGGCGGTGGTGCGGAGGAGGATTTCTGCGCCTGAGTTGCCGGTCAAATCGCGGGCTTCGGCGGCGATGGCTACGCACTTGTCGTCGCGGTAGGTGCAGGCGGCCAGGTCGGCGATGGAGAGACGCGTGGTGGGAGTGGCGAAGACCGTGCGCGGCGGGGCCATGCGGTCCAGCAGCCAGAGAATTTCAAGCTTGGATTCGAGTTCGTCCGGCACGCAGTCGATGGCCAGATCGGCCTCGCGGACGGCGTCCTCGATGGTGGAGACGTAAGTGACGCCAACACAAAGCTGTCATTCTGAGCGCCAACAACAGACCTTTCATCCTTAGCGGAGGTCGCCTCAGCGATCGGAGTCGAAGGGCTTGCGTTTCGCCCATTCGGCCCAAGCTGTCCGCGGATGTACTCCTGGGCGTGATGCAGGTTGGCGGGCATCACGTCTTCCAGCAGGACGCGGAAGCCGGCGCGGGCTGCGCTCAGGGCCAGCCAGCGTCCCAGCGGCCCGGCTCCGATGATGGCGACGGTTTCGTTCAAGGCGAGCTTACTTGGCGGCCAGTGCCTGGGCCACGTCCTCGGCGTTGGGCCGGGCCTGGAGCAGGTGCTCGGCGACGCGGGCGCGCTCCTCGGCGGTGAGCGCGGGGATGGTGGCCAGCACCCGGCGCAGGGTTACGGCAACGTCGTCAATGTAGTTCATCAGGCGAATGGCTTCTCCGGAGAGCGGCATGGTTTTCCTCGGGGGTTGAACTTCTGTCTTCATTGTAGGGGGTTGAGGTGCGATGTTGCGCGGACTTTATTTTTGAATCGCAGCAAGGCTTTCGGCGCGTGTTTGGTCGATGGAGAGGACTGCATCGGTTTTGGTGAGCTGGAGCAGGGACATGACTCGCGGGGCTACTCCGCAGATGCGCAGCGAGCCGTTTTTGCTGTTGAGCGTGCCGTAGGTGTACACGAGCATGCCCAGGCCGGCGCTGTCTACATAGTCGACGGCGGTGAGGTCGATGACCATGTGGTTTACGCCTTCAGCGATGGCGGCAGTTGATCTGGGAATCGATGAGCTTGAGCGAGCTGCCCAGCGTCATGGGACCTTGCAAGGTAACAACCGCGGTGGCTGCCGGCAAATTTTCGATGGTTGCGCTCAGTGGCATTTCGACATTGTACCCGAAGCTTGGGATGGCTGGCCGCCAAGTTTCAACGGCCAGCCATACCAATGGATGGCCCTACTTCCACTCCCAGACTTTGGAGACTGTGCCGCCTTTGGCATCGACTTCGTATTCGAATGCTCCGCAGGCGTTGTTGAGCCTGGCAAGTTTCTTTGATGTGGTTTGGAAGAACAGCATGCCGCGGTAGCTGACGGCGCCGCCCTTGCCGAATTTGCCCAGGCCGGTTCCCGTCCATGTGACTCCGCCATCTTCAGCCATGCTGATGCCCTGGCCATGGCCGAAGATGGAGCCATCCGGGCGGATGACCGATGTGTAGGTGCCCAGGCCGGTGGTGGGGACACCGAGCATTTGACCGCTATCTTCAAACGTGACTTCCACGGTGGGGGGATCCGTGGAAAGCACACGCCGGACGAGCCTTTTGCCTTTTACTTCTCCGATTTGTTTTCCGATCATGAGTTGACCTCTTCTTGGCCGGGGTTTGAGTTACTGGTCCCGGCTGAAAAATTGTATAACGCAAACGGCAACAGTTAGAACAAAAATTCCGGCAGCGGATTTGAGAGCGGCGGATTGCAAATCCCGGGCAGAGGCGGCCAAGGTATACTGGCGCGTAGCTAAGAAGCTAAATAATGACGGGCTAAGGGAGCGGGGCCAGGTGACTGAAGGCGTGAACTTGCGCTATGTAATATTTTTGGGCTGTACGGCGGCGCTGGGAGGGCTGCTGTTCGGGTTTGACATCGCCATCATTACCGGTGCGGGTCCGTTTCTTATTCGCGCATTTTCTTTAAGCGACTTCGGTTTGGGTTGGGCATTCAGTTCGCTGCTCTTCGGCTGCGTGCTTGGGGCGTTTGTTGCGGGGAAGTATACCAATCGCTTTGGGCGCAAGAAGCCACTGATGCTGGTGGCGCTGCTGTTTGCGGCTACTTCGATTGCGACGGCCGGATCGGGAGGTTTTTTCAGCTTTATTCTGGCGCGGTTTCTGGGCGGGCTGGCCGTGGGCGGAGTTTCACTGCTGTCGCCGATGTACGTGTCGGAGGTTTCGCCGCCTACCATGCGGGGACGCATGGGAACTCTTTATCAGATGTCGATCGTGGTCGGCATCATCGTATCTTATGGCATCAATTTCCTGCTCCGCGATACAGGCGTGAATAACTGGCGATGGATGTTTTTGAGCGGAGTGGCGCCGTCGGCGTTGTTTCTGCTTTGCGTCGCTCTGGCTCCCGAGTCGCCGCGATACCTGGCGCTGAAGGGGAAAATGCAGGAGGCGTTCGCGCTGCTGGAGCGGATTGGCGGCAGGAAGAGCGCTGAGTTCCAGATGGATGAGATCGAGGCAACGATGCATAAGGAGGCGCAGAACTGGCGCGGATTGCTGCGGCCGGGAGTTCGCAGCGCGCTGGCTATCAGCATTGCTCTTGCGATATTTATTCATGTTTCGGGAATCAATACCGTGATCGATTATGCTCCGCTTATCTTTCAGTCGGCGGGCTGGAATGTGAATGGCGCCCTGGCTTCAACATTGATTGTTGGAGTGAATAACTTGCTCTTCACCCTCGTCTCCTTCTGGGTGATCGACAAGTTTGGGCGCAAACCGCTTTATATAACCGGGTCGATGGGGATGGGATTTTCACTTCTTGCGCTGGTAGCTACGGTATTAACCGGGCATTTTCATGGAGTCATCGTATTGGCATTGATACTGAGTTACCTGGCATTTTTCTCGGCGTGCATCGGGCCTGTGTTCTGGACCCTGGTGCCGGAGATATTTCCCAACGATGTGCGCGGAATGGCCATGAGCGTGCCGGTGCTGACCCAGTGGGTGGCCAATGCCATGGTCGTATTGCTCTTTCCACATGCATTCGCTGCTATCGGCAAGGCACCCACGTTCGGATTTCTGGCGGTGATGGCGCTGGGGCAAGGGATCTTTACCTGGCGCTTTGTGCCGGAGACGAAGAACAAGACGCTGGAAGAGATTGAAATGTATTGGTCAGACCAGAACCGAGTTATAGCTTCGTAGCGGGTTTGAGTGAGTAACTGATTGCCGGGAATATCGTTGCGGCGATTGGTGCCCGCACAAACGATATCCTCGCGCCGTCCCTACGGGACTTAGTAACGAATTTATGGAATCGCTGTTCCCCACGCTAAAGCGCGGGGCTAACAAACTCTGCGCCTCCGGCGCGTGTTTTGCGGACATGGCATATTGATCAACTCTGAACCTCCGACGCGTTCGTGCGGAAATTAATTATGCAGCCTTCAATATTCATTTTCCAGCTTTGCGAACCCTTTTGTTATTGAGCTGGGCTTGAGCCATGGCGAGATTTTGTCGTGCGTATACTGAAGCGGGATCAATTCTTACCGCTTCACTGAATTGCTCGGCTGATTTTTCATAGTCGCCTAGTTGAAAATACGCCACGCCGAGATCGTTATGCGCATCTGCCTTGGCAAGATCGTATTGCAACGCCTTGGTAAACTCGTCTATCGCCTCGGGGAGACGATGGACTTGAGTGAGTATCCGTCCCATTTGGGAGTGCGCAGTTGCCTGATCGGGCTTGATGGATAAAGATAGCCGCAGTTCCTTGAGCGCTTCCTCCGTTCGTCCCTGCTTGCCAAAAACAGTGCCTAAGTTGTTATGCGCTTCGTAACTGTTCGGCTCGAGGGCAAGCACGCGACGGTTCTCCTGGATAGCTTCGTCGAAACGTCCCTGCGCCTGGAGAGCATCAGCGAGATAGAGACGCGCTTCTACAGAATCGGGATGCTCGGCGAGCACTCTTCTGCTATAGGTCTCCTCATCTTTTGGCTTGCCCATCATGGCGCACCATTGCGCCATATAAGTCAGGGCATAGTAATAGTCGGGATAGACGCGCAATGCCGCTTCAAGGCGTTGCCCGGCAAGAGGAAGATAGCGCTGCTCATGAGTCTGCATCAGGTAATAGGCGGAATAAGAGAGAGCCAGAGGACCGGAGAGGTTATAGTCCAGCGCGCGGTCGAAGTTTTCATTTGCCTCGGCATTTCTTCCCGCTCTGCCGTAGGCCATGCCCAGGCCTAGATAGGGAAGGCCGCCGCGCGGGTCAACTGCGATTACGTGCTTGAACAGCGTCTCAGAATTCTTCCAGATCTTTACCTGCGCATCGGTCTTTACGGCGAAAGCCGCAATGATTGCAAACGCAAGCACCAGGGCCGGGACCTTCAGCTTAGTAAATTTGGCGACGGCATCGGCGGCAAGCCAGACCAGGATAATAAATAGTCCGATATAGGGAACATAGGTATAACGCTCGGCCAGTGCCTGATCTCCCACTTGCACGATGCCGATGACCGGCGCCAACGTACCGAGGAACCAGAGCCAGCCGAAGAGGCAATACGGTTTGTCCTTGCGGTAATGCCAGCAGACGGCGGTAACTAGAACGATTGCGATGGACGATAACACTGCCGCCAGAATATTGATGTTATTTTTCTCATGGAAGTAATAGGCCGTCAGCGGGTCGGGCCAAAACATAATGCGCACATAGCGGCAGTAACTGATGACCGCGTTCGAGATTCTCTCCCATAAGGGAACGGCTTCAAGCGCTGCCATTGCGCCACCGGCTCGTTGTGCAATAAAAGTGAGGACACTGGAGATTGCAGCCAGAATGAAGAGAGGAATTTTTTCAACAGATAACTTGAAGAGTGAGGCGGTCCAACGCTGGGGCGCTTCCCGCGCGAACGAGATTCTACGCAACGGCCAATAGTCGAGCAACAGCAGGGTGAACGGGAGCGTGACCGCCATCGGCTTTGACATGAGAGCGCAGGCGCAGCCCAGAAATACCCATACGTACCGCTTCCATGATGGTTTGCGCGCATACCACGCATAGACAAGAATGGTCGCGAACCAGAAAAATGTGCAAAGCACGTCTTTGCGCTCGGAGACCCAGGCAACGGATTCCACATGCGCCGGGTGCAGGGCGAAGAGGAATGCGACAATTGCGGCTCGCCAGAAATAACCGGTCATATACAAAAGCAAAAGAAAAAGAAGAATTGCACTGGCGGAGTGCAGGTAGACGTTGGTCATGTGGTGGCCGGAAGGATTGGCGCCGTAAAGCTGCCAGTCCACCATGTGGCTGATCCAGGTGAGCGGGTGCCAGTTGGAAACGTCGAAAGATGTGAACGCCCACTCGATGCTCTTCTCAGTCAGTCCCTGATGCACGCGCTGGTTGTCCTGCACATAGCCGAGATCGTCGTAGGTAAGGAATTCGCTGGTTCTGACGCCGCGATATATGAAAACTGTAGCCAGCACGAGGACCGCACAAACAATGGCAATTTGCCACGGCTTTTGATTGATGGGAGCAGTGGGAACGGCCTGCTCCGCCTGCGCCTGCGGCGGACGTTTGCCCTGGATTTTGCGCTGACGCGATCTTTTTGCCATGATTGGCTGCCTCGGAACATTCTAAACGGGAATACCGCCGGGCAACATCAAAGCGTGCGCTTGAACAGAGGAGTGGCGATGAGCAGGGTGCCGATGCCGAAGACGAAGAGGAAAAGAAGATCATACTGAATGGCGACGAAGCCGCCGTCTTTGAGCAGGATGGCTTTGAAGCCGTGGATGGCATAGGTGAAAGGATCGACGACGGCGATGGCGCGAAGCCAGCGAGGAAATGCGGCGATGGGATAGATGGCGCCGGAAGGGAAGAAAAGGAGCGTATTGAGGACGCCGAACATGGCGCGAGGAACCAAGCGGATCGTCAACGCGAACCATCATAAGAAACATCATGCCGTTGAAGGCGATGGATGTGGCGAGGATCAGGCAGGAAAAGCTCAAGGTCGGCAGCGGGATTGAAGATGATGCCGAGGCCGGCCATGAGCGAGCCGATGACGGTAAGCGAGATGCCGGCGAGTACAGCTTTGATGGCGCCGGCGATGTTGAGGCCGAAGACTAATTCCAGCTTGGTGATGGGAGTAACAAGATAGCCCTCGTGGACGCCGCGGGCCTTGTCGTCGATGTATAACATTCCGCCGCCGATCATGACCGAGATATACATGGCCAGAGAGATGGAGCCGGCAAGCAGGAACTTCATATACTCGACGTAGGGATAAAGCTCAACGATTTCAAGCGCGATTTTATTGACGATGCGCTGCTGGATTACTGGAGCGTTGAGAGCATCGACCAGAGATTGCATCTCGGCTTCAATGGAGCTGGAGGTGAACTGATCGGAGTTATCGACAACCAGGCCAATCTGGGGCGCATCCTGCGCGTAGACGCGGCGGGAAAACTGGGCGGGGATGATGATGGCGGCGTCGACTTTTCCGGTGCGGACGTCTTCGCGCGCCTGGCGCTCGTCAGTGTAGTCGACGGTAGTGAAGGTCTTGATATTGACGGCGATGGACTGGAAGGCTTCACGGACCTTGACGGCTTGCGGGCCGTGGTCGTAGTCGACAACAGCCACGCGGGCGCCAACGATTTTTCCGCCGAATGCGTTGCCCAGGATGACAAGCTGAACCAGGGGCAACATCAGAGACATAATCATGAGTACAGGCGAGCGGAAAAACTTGCGCATCTCGCGCTCGACAATGGCGAACATTCGGTTCATGGCTGCACCCCCGGCCTGGGCGGCATCATGAAGACAGGCTTTACTTGCTCATCGCGAAGCTGGCGGCCCGTGTAGTGAACGAATACGTCGTCGAGAGATGTGTTCTGGACGCTAAGTGAGGTTAGAGTTTCGCCAAGTTGCGCCGCTAACTCGACCAACTGCATGGTGGTTGTCGATCCTGAAGAAGTTAGTACGCGATAGAAGCCGGCCGACTCAGCTTGAACGCTAGTTACGCCGTCGAGGGCTTCAAGGCGCTTCTGCCACTGGTCGGTTTCGCGATCGAAGTGCACTTCAACTACATTGGCGCCGGGTACGCTTTGCTTGAGCGCAAGCGGGCGTGCCGAGAGCAACGAGTTTGCCGTGATCGACAATGGCGATGCGGTCGCAAAGCTTGTCGGCTTCTTCCATATAGTGCGTGGTGAGCAGAATTGTCAGTTTGCGGTCACCGCGCAATTTGTCGAGCATCTCCCAGACTGCGATGCGGGAGACGGGATCGAGACCTGTCGTGGGCTCATCGAGAAAAAAGATATGCGGATTGTGGACCAGGCCGCGGGCGATTTCAACGCGGCGTCGCATGCCGCCAGAGAGTGTTTTAACCGGTTGATCACGCCACTTGCTTAGGTCGACGGCCTCCAGCACATCGGCGATGTTCTTTTCGCGCTCGGCCCTGGGGACGCTGTAGAGCTTGGCATAGATGCTCAGGTTTTCTTCGACGGTGAGGTCAGGATCGCTGGTGAGGGCCTGGGGAATGACGCCGATTCGCCGGCGAACCGTGTCAGGCTGTTTGGACACGTCGTGGCCTTCGACGAGGGCGCGGCCCGCTGTGACCGGGATGAGGGTGGTCATCATACGAATGAGGGTACTTTTGCCTGCGCCGTTGGGGCCGAGCAAGCCGAAGATCTCGCCGTCGGCTACTGAAAAGCTGACATCATTGACAGCCTCGAAGTAGCCATAGCGCTTGACGATGTTCTCGACAGCAATGGCCGGCGCCGTGTGCGCCTTTACTTTTTGGTCGAGAGCTGCGGGAGAAGCGGTCACTGTTTCACCAACTTGTTCTTAGGAATGTAGACTTCGGCAGTCATGCCGGGGACGAATCGCTCCTCGGGATTGTCGATGAGCAGCTTCAACTGGATGGTCTTAATGTCGCGCTTGCGGGCGCTGACGTCGCGCTGGGTGGCAAAGTCGGCCTCAGCGGATTTATTGATGACCTTGCCGGTGATTGTCGCGCCGCTGGGCATGACGACGCGGAGCGAATCGCCGAGCTGGACTGCGTCGGCCTGAGTTTCAGGCAGCGGCGCGTAGACCCAGGTCTGGGACAGGTCCATGATGGTGACGATGGGCGCGCCGGCGGAAACCACTTCTCCCTGGCGCGCGGCGCGGACGTTGACCTTGCCTGTGACCGGGCGCAAAGACCTGCGAATAACTTAACTGGACTTTGGCCTGCTCGGCCAGGGCGCGGGCGTTCTCTGCTTCGTCGCGGGTTTCGTTCACGGTTCGTGCGGCTACGGTGGCGAGCAACTCATGAGCACGGGCCTGGCGTAGTGAGGCCTGGGCGGCCGAGACATTATCGCGGGCGGCGTCGACGGCGGCCTTAGACGCTTGGAGGCTGGTGACGGCGTCGTCTTTGGCTTGCTGGCTCATGATGCCGTCTTTGGCCAGCGCAACAGTGCGGCTGGTATCTGCCTGTTGGTGGTCGTAGTTGGCCTGTGCCTGGGCCAGCGAAGCCTGCGCGGACTTTAAGACGTCCTCGGCGTTGACGGCCGCGTTGCCGGTCTCGCCGCGAGTCTGGCGCTCAGTTGCGACGGTTTCGCCGAGCTTGAACTGCTGGCCGGCGGCGGTGGCTTCGGCAGCTTTGCGCGCGGCTTGCAAATCCTGGCTCTCGATGACGGCGATAAGCTGGCCGGCTTTGACATCCGTGCCCTCATCGACGGTCAGCGTCTGGATGCGACCGGGAATTTTGGCGCTGACCAGCACCTCGTTGGCATCGACGGTACCGATCAGTTGCAAATCGCCAGTGGGACGGACAGTAGCAAAGTACCAGATCAGCGATCCGACGGTGAGCAGGCCGAGGATGAGAAATACTCGATTGCGTGCGTTCATTGCTGCCTCACATCAACTGCCGGGATTGTGGCAGCTTTGTTCTCGCGGTTCTCGATTTTGATGGTTTCGAATTCCTTCGGTTGCGGCATGGGCGTGGTGGCCAACACCTTGGCGGCGATGCGTGATCCGTGCTCCCGGTCAATGAAGATGGCCTGGCCCAGGTATTCGATGGCTGCCTTGCGACGAAAGCTGATAGCGGCAGGTTCCAGGAGGTCGACATTCCGCGCCAGCCGCATCATGGGCGCGGAGAGAAAGTAAAAAACATTGGCGCCCAGTCCCGCGTAGATGATCTGCGTTTGTTCGGCAGGGATGAGCTCGCCGGCGGCGATTCCTTCTTCGACCACGGATTGCACCTTGATCCACAGCGGTCGAAAGAGCTTTTCAACCAGCGGGCCCAGCGTGTGCACTTCGCCTCGATGCAGGCGGATCATCTCCTGCTGCATCAGAGACTGAAAGACCCGGTTGGAATGGATACGATCGAAATGGTTCAGGACCAGGCGCAGGAACCGCTCTCCGGCGGAGGCATCAATATCAAGCACGGCCATGCTGGAGGCGTGCACACCCTCGGCTATGGTCTCCATGGCGGCGGAATAGAGGTCTTCTTTGCTGCGGAAGTAGTAGTAGAGGAGAGCCTTATTCACTCCGGCGGCTTCGGCGATCTGCTCGGTGCGCGCCCCGGCCAGGCCGTTTTCACTGAATTGACGGATTGCGGCGGCGAGGATGCGTGTGCGGGTCTGGTCGGCTCGTTCGGTTTGGGTGCGAGTTGTGGGGGATGTAATCATATTAACTAACTGGTTAGTAAGTTAGCATGACGAGGCTGATCTGTACAGCAACATGATGTGAAAAGTATCATTTTGTTAATTATGACGTTTAGAATCAATATGATATTGAATTTCGTTGTTTCGAATTCACGCAAAGCACGAGCCGTGTTACTTGCCGGTTACTCAGGTGTTTTCCAGAATATCGAGCGACTCAATTGGTGACCGGACGCCGCACAATCTTTAGCTCCTGAGGATGAATAGCAGGAAGATCTGAATCAGGTTTGCCTTCTTGCGGCGATGATCCGGAAGTATGCTTGTCAACAATCCAGACCACCTCGCGGGAACAATCTGGTCAGTCGCTTAACACATTTATCTATCGTCGAGCTGTCAATGCAAATCGCGCCAGGCAACCCTCGCGGCACGCCAAATTATATCGAAAGATATAGATCCAGCTATATCCCCTCGCGAATTGTGAGCCAATCGAATTTATGGGAACATTTCAGTGGCGTGGAAACGGTCTTTTCTTAGGCTGTTCCACCGCATCTGGAAGCAACACTAGCGGGTCGCAGAAAGATGCAAGCACAATCGGCATTGGTCCTCGATAACACTAATTTCTTGATTGAAGCGGAAAAGAAAAATGGGGAGGGGGTTAACTATGAATTGGACGAAATTGTTGATACGGATTGTTGGTCTCGGAGCCTTGGCCCTTCCGTTGAGCGCAGTTCTTTTGATGGCGCAGAGTGATAACACCACCGGAAAGGTGAAGGTTCATGTAGATCCAAAACAGGCTTACGTCTTTGTAGATGGAAATGCCATTCGCGACGGCAGCCAGACACTCACCTTGAGCGCCGGGAAACATCGCATTGGAGTTTACAACTACGGTTACACTCCAGAGATACAAACCGTGAATGTTGAAGCCGGCAAGAAAACCGATATCAACGCCACGCTGGTGAAGACCGGTGGCGAGGTAAACGGGCCATTCGGGGATATCGAACTGAAGGGGCATCCTCGCGCGGCCGTCCTGCTCAATGGCAATACGCCTGATTACTTCGTCGGTCATGTCGACGAGTTCGATAACAACTGGCTAATGCACCAGTGGCTGCTCGTGAACCCCGGAAAATATGAAGTAAATGTCACACGAAAAGGCCAGACGATTTGGTCTGGACCTGTGACAGTTGAAGCCGGGCAGCGAGCTGTCATCTATCTGAACGATGACGGCAAAATCAAGATGAAGAGCTTCAAAAAAGGCCTCACCCTCGGACCGCAGCCGCGGTTCTATGCCGGGGTAGCCACGGCAGCGGTTCCCATTGCGCCGGTAACGGCACAACTAGCTGCAGCGCAGCCTCAAACTACCTGCGGCCAGCCGGACTCGTTGAATTGGAGAGCCACAGATGCCGTCGCAACATCCATCACTGAACTGGGAAGCGTGCCGCTGAACGGCGATCGCACGGTGAACCCAACCCGGACGACTACTTATGAAATGGTGGCGAAAGGTCCGGGAGGCGAGGTGAATCGAAGTGTGACCATAGATGTCAACGCGCAGCCGACTGCGACGCTGGCGCTTAGCCAGCCCGAGGTGCGCTACCACAAGATTGGCGACAAGGTCGTAGAAGGTGGATCTGCAACTCTGAATTGGTCAACATCGAATGCGAACAGTGTGACTATCCAACCACTGGGCAGCGTCGCAGCCAGTGGCAATGAGACCATCAAGGCAACTCCCGGACGCAACGACATAGGCCCGGTTGACCGGGACATTACCTACACTCTTAATGTGACGAATGCGTGTGGAGGAACCGCAACGCAAACCGCAACCCTGCATGTAATCGGTTCCATTGATCCGGCGCCATCCGTCACGCTGGCAAGCCTGTTCTATCCAACCGCCTACCCTGAACGGCGGCATCCAAAAGTCGGATTGGTTTCCAGCGAGGAGATGGCTCTCAAAAAAGCAGCGGCAACGTTCAAAAATAACGAGCAGTACGACCAGCAGAACAAGCTGTTGATCGTTGGTCATGCCGATGTGCGTGGCTCTATAAAGTACAATCTGGCGCTCAGTGAAAGGCGGGCGAAGCTTGTAGAAAGTCTCCTTCTTTCCCAGGGCATTCCGAATGACAAACTCGAGACTCAAGCGGAAGGCAAAGACAAGCAACTCCCTATGGAGCAGGTGGAAAAGCTTCAATCGCAAGATCCACAAGCGCCTCAGAAATGGATGACAAAGCGGGAGAGAGCAACATGGCTTGCATATAACCGCAGAGTGGACATCGTCCTCGAGCCTAAAGGGCAGGAATCCGCTGACCTGTATCCGAACGATGCACCTGCGGCGCGCATTATCTGGCAGAGGCCCATACCAAGACTGAAGGCGGTTGAGGCGGCATCCCGGATGGCACATGGTGGTGAGCTGGCGCTGATCCATGACCCGAGGAAGTGACCAGGCATCATGGGGCAGGACCTCAAATCGGGGCGCGGATTTTTCTGGTTCGCGCCCTTTTTTAATTCGAGACGTCTGCTGCGTATAGCGGCATTGCCCCACTACCAATTTCTTGCATGTTATCCCGCTCCGCCTGCTACAAATCGGCAACGCTGGACGTGACAGGCGAGTTATGCCGTCGCTGCTTCGAGAGGCACATATCGCATTGGATTTCAGGAACTTGTGTGAACCTTCAGCATTTTCACCGAGTGAGCAGTCCATCATCTGCTTTACTGGATTGCGCAACGATGCTAGCGTCTAATTCAGGTATCTTGCGGATTTCTTCCGGCGACCGCACATGAGTTTTGACGCACGGTTTTTCACGCAATGTCTCCAAACGAGAAACTTGCACGGCGGATTATCGGCTCGCTTGCTCTTGGCGTTCTCGTTGCGCTTGCCAATTTAGCCTTGGATGTTTTGTTTTCTCGCCGGGATGGCGCGCACGCGACCATCGCTCTGAACGACATGATTATCGGTGCTGCTGCGGCATTGCTGGGGTACATTTGGGTTTCGCGCCGAGACGCAAAGCATGCACAAGAACTTTTAACAGAAAGACGCATGGAGGAAGCGATACACGAAGAACGCAAACGGATAGCTCTCGAAATTCACGATACGGTGGGGCAGGCGCACGCAGGGGCGATTATGCACATGGAGTTGGCCGGGAGTTTCCTGGGAGCGAATGCGGCGGCAAGTGAACATGTTCATCGCGCGTTGCAGTTAGTTTGCGGGAGCATGACAGAAATGCGGTGCGCCTTGTGGGATCTGTATCCGGAGGAGTTGGAGAAGTTGGATCTCAGGAGCGCCCTCGAGTGCCTGGTTAAAGATTTAACCGCCAGCAAGGGGCCAACCGTTCACCTTTCCACCGATGGGCTGACTCGCCGGATCCCCTTGGAAGTGGAAAAGGCATTGCTGAGAATCTGCCAGGAAGCTGTGTCGAACTCTGTCAAGCATTCAAAGGCGCACGAGGTGAGAATCGACTTGCGCTTCGATTCTCGAGTGGCACGGCTTCGCGTTGAAGACGACGGCGATGGATTCCAGCCTGAGGAGTATTCAGAGAGCTTCGGTTTGATATCGATGAGGAACCGGGCGCAGTCTTTGGGAGGCATGTGGGCGATTCACAGCGAACCCGGACGCGGAACCGACGTCCACGCTTCGATCCCGATACCCCCTATGGCGGATTGAACAGAAAACCGATGAAGAAGCCCAGTCGAATTCGTATCGTCATCGCCGACGATCACTCCATCGTCCGCGAGGGTTTGGCAGCAGTCATCAACCGCGAAATGGATATGGAAGTTATTGCAGAGGCCAGAAATTGGCCGGAAGCGGTTGATAAAGTCCTGAAACATCGGCCTGATGTAGCTGTTCTTGACCTTCACATGCGCGGCATGGAGTCTGCTGACGGGATCGCGACGATTCGAAAGGAGTGCCCAACATCGCAGATCATCGCTTATTCCGCTTTCAGCACGGATGAAGAAGTTTACCAGGTATTCTCTGCGGGAGCGCGCGGATACGTACTCAAGGGCGAGTCTGGCCGGGAAGACTTGCTCCTGTGCATCCGTGCCGTTTTCCGAGGAGATATATGGATTCACCCCTTGGCGGCATCTAGACTTGCGGCGCGGGCGAAAGCGCCAAACTTGACCTCAAGAGAGATCGATGTCCTTCACTTGATGGTGGTGGGTAAGTCCAATAAGGAAATCGGCTCGTCACTCTATATCACGGAGGGAACGGTGAAAGTCCACGTCAACCATATCCTCGCGAAACTCGGAGTGGCTGGGCGCGTAGGGGCCACGATGGTTGCTGTTCAACGTGGCTTTGTCCGCCTCATGGGGGGCCGGCATGACCGAGCACGCAACGTCAAGCACAACAGTGGAACGTCATCTACCTTTCCTGCTTAGCTCAGTTATGTGCGTTCGTCTGCTTAACCATAGGGTCTACCTCAGTGATTCAGCTTTCGATTTGGATGTTCCCGCGAGGGGCTAAGGATACTTGCAAGACAGGTGATTGGATTGGTGGTTCTATACCGACCTTTCGCCACTGATCACACCGGTCCGATAGAATGCACATAATCACGATCGAACATCTCCCCGCTGATAGCGATTGAAAGTTCTTGAGTTCCTGCGATCTGGCGGTCTTTGTTGAAGGAGAACCATGCTCAGCCTTAGCCGGCGAACTTTTGTGCAGCTCTCGTCAGGCGCCGCTCTCGGTGCCGCATCGAACGGGATCTTCGGCCTCACTGATACGCCCTCAATCTCCAACAAGGACGGTCAGCTCCGTGTTACCGGCTCGAACTATACCTGGGAGTATTTGCAGGACAAAGATACATTCAAGCTTCGTGACTCCAGGAATCGGCTTATCGTTAGCGGAACGATGCAGCCGGCAGTGGTCGTGGCTCCGGCAGGTGAGCCTGCTCTCAGGCAATGCACGCCTGGGAAGCCCACTGCTCCGCGTTCTGAGAATGGGCGCGTGACGGTCGACTACGAAGGTGTGAATGGGGGCGGCCGGCTGTCAGTGACCTGGCGCTTCGATGAGCACGGTATTTGGACCGAACCCATCGTTTACGACGCGCCCCCGGATCAGGACGTGGTGAGCCTGCATTATTTCGCCGACGTAAAGGACGGCAAGCCCGTTCCGTCGCTACATGCAAATTACCTTGTGGTTCCCGGCATCAGCGAGGCCGATACGATCAGCCCCATTGTGAGGGACTACGTCTCACTCAACGAAAGCGTCTGGTTGGGCCGAGGCAGTCTTGCGCATGGCCCTTCTCAGCAATGGAGTTTGCCGGTGCACTACTTCTGCGGCTTCAGCATCGACGATGCAAACGGGCTGCGGAACTCGTTTACGGAGGGCAGATCGTCCGCATTTACTTGCGGCTTGGCGGATTTGCCTGGAGGCGATCTGATTCTTCAGCTTGATTCCGGCAAGGGCAGCCTGTGCATCGACTATCGCAGCGATCTGTGGAAGCATATGCGCGGGCCGGGCTCCATCCCGCTGGGCGCCACGCTTTATTGGTCGATTGCGGACGATTACTACGATGCGATCGCCGGTTACTACCAGGGGCTGCTTCACACGGGCGTGATTCATAAGTCTCAACCTTCAGCGAAAAAGATAGCCACGATGCTGGCGCCGCAGTTCTGCACCTGGGGATCGCAGGTAGACCGGAAAAAAGGCAGCCGCCGCATGGACGAAGCTTATCTCACCGGGATCTACGGGGAACTCAAAGCCTCAGGCATGAAGGCAGGGATTTTTTCAATCGACGACAAGTGGGAAGGAAGCTATGGCAAGCTGGAGCACTCTACCGAACGGCTGCCTCACTTTGAGCAGTTCCTTGATAGGCTGCGCTCTGACGGCTACCGGATTGGCTTCTGGGCAGCGCTGATGCGTTGCGAGCACCCGGCTGATCTGGGCCTGACCACAGAGCACATGCTCAAGAAACCGGATGGAGAACCGTTCATCGTTAACTGGTCTGACGACCCGTCATACTACATCATTGACTTTACCCAGCCGGAAGTTGCAAAGGTTCTGGAAGACGTAGCTCGGAAGTTTATGCGCAGATACAAGATCGATCTGCTCAAGTTCGACTTTGGCTACGAGATGCCGGCGGTTGGGAGCGCTGCGCCCCGCGACAAAAAGTGGACCGGAGAGCGGTTGATGTGGAAGGGTCTCAATGTGGTCATCAATGCCATGCGCAAAGAGAATCCTGACCTGGTCGTGATGTATTACAACTTATCGCCGCTCTTCCTGGATTACTTCGACCTCTATAGTCCCGACGATTTGTTTGAGAATGCCGGGGAATACGACGTGGAAGCCAACCGCCGATTCTTCTTCAGCAGTCTTTTGGGCCAGTTGGGAGTTCCCACCTATGGTTCCTCAGGGTATGACTGGGCATGCATGCCGCATATCTGGTTTGATTCGGCGGCCTTGGGAACGCTGGGCTCGATGAATGACTTCAAGGCCGATGAACAGGGAGAAGGGTGCACGCCGGAGTTAGCCGCAAAATACAACGGGCTGACCCACGTATTGCGGCCCACTGTTACTTTCGAGACATTGCCTCTCGATTATGTTCCGGAAGGGGCGACGTTGGGCGCACATGCACGGTCATGGGCTCGAATCGAAGCGGGGCAACTGGTGCTGTTGGCGTTTCGGCCGCCTGTGCCCGGCGACTCTCGGCCTCTGGCGCGCCAGACCGATGACAAGCGCGTCAAGGGCGCGATTCAGGCGAGCGCACCTGTATTGGTTGCTTCAAAAACCGGTGACGACATTAGCTCCAGCGGCAATCTTGCGGTCGTTCCTTATGGGGATGGGGAGATCCTACTTCGCCGCCACTCCGGGGCGAAGGCGGAGATCGTCTCTCACTACTTTGGAGAAGCCGTTACCAGGAGCCATGCGTCGATCGAGAATGGCCAGCTGAAGATCATTGCTCGCCAACGTAACCTGGACGGGATGCCGCTCGAATGGATCGAGGTGCGAATTTCCTAGCGGGCGGATGCTGGGGCGGCTGGCTCAGGCGAAGAAGTTGTTCTGGCTTGATTCTGCGGGTGGCTGGGTGGAGGAATCTGGTTCTGCTTCGTCGGGCTGGTCGACGACTTCGTCTTCCGAGCCGTCGTCTTCGGACCCTCCGGCGGATTTGCTGTTGCTCGAAGAATAGGTGTCGTCGCCGGTTCTTGCTGAGTTCTCCACGCGCGCCATGGGAGGCGGCTCAAGTCCCGAGCTGATAGAGATGGTCTGCGGTAGCTGGCTCAGGTTGGTGATTTGTGAAATGCCCATGATTGCCGCTCCCGCTTCAAGTGCTTGCCATAGACACATTTATCGGCCTGAAGGCGAAAGACTTTAATTTCTACCGTAGTTTTTTCCCTGTTTCTAAACAGTTTGGTGGGCGGCGATTGCCGTCAACCATTCATGCTCCGGGTTGATGCGGCGAACGAGGGGGCTTTCTATCGGCGGGGGGCGAAGGCCGTTGAAGTGGCCAGGGAGCGGCGTGATAGGTGCGGGGCTTGATTGCGGGCTTCATTCTGCTGCAGCAGGGCCATGCCTTGAGCAAGATTCATGCCAGAGGGCACAGGGGCAAAACCGCCGCGCGTCTCACTGGTATCGCGGGCAAAACTTTTTACCAGCAGGGCGCGGCCGCACATGTGAACCTCCAGGCGAACAGTCTTCCAATCGGTGGAGCTTACCTGAGAGCGCTCCAGTTGGAACCAACCGCCTTTGTAGAGGCGGCCGAGGATTCCGTATCCGAAGTCGAGATTTTCCTGGACTCGGCCTTCAAGGCGGGAGAGGCGCTTCGAGCTGGCATCGACCCAGAGAGTGCCGCTCATGGAGTGGAAGACGCGGGCTTCAATGGAGTGGGGAGGATAGGCTGGGTTGGGGCGGAAGCGGAGACGGTGGCAGCCATTCTCTTCGCCGTCGTAGTCATAGAGGAAGGCGTCGGGCAGCAGGGCAAGAATTCGTCCGATGCGATTTTCGTTTTCTTCATACTCGCGGAGATGCTTTGCCTGTTCGTTGGGAGAAGTGAGGAGACGCTGGAGGCGCGCCTGATCCTCGGCCTCAGCTTGCGGGCTTGGCGGGCGACCGTTGCTCAAGGTGAGGCGGGTGATGGGGCCTTCGGCGGTTTCGACCTGCTCCTCAATGCGGGTTTCTTTGGGGGTGTGGTGCTCGACCCAGTAACGCCAGTAGCCGTGGCCCTGGTGGTCGTTGAGCTCGTTGAAGACGACCTCGCGGACCAGTTGGCCCGCGGGAATGGGCTGTTGGGGCTGAGCGCAAAAGCCTGATTGCGCCAAGGCCAGAATTCCCACGAACACGCTCAGCACACGCATCCTGTTTCTCTCCCGAGGCGAAGGTTCGTGCGTAGTATGGCAGCGCAGCGGTGAAAGGGATGCGCAATTGCACCGTGAAAAGGCGAACAAATTCCGGGTAAATGCCGAAGATAATACGCAGGTGTTCCGGCAAGATCGGTTCAAACCGGAATTTCCCGGCGCGGAGGTTCGGCGCCGAGGTTGTTAGACTGGGGCCATGTTGGACGAACTGGAGTTCCGCAGTCTGGCCGAGACTGCTCTCGACTCGCTGATGCAGCACTTGATCAAGCTCGAAGAAGACGAGGGAGCTGGCTTCGAGGTGGAGGAACAGGGCGGAGTGCTAAACGTGCTGTTCGAGCAGCCGGCGGGAAAGTTTGTGATTACGCCGAATACCCCGGTGAGGCAGATCTGGATTTCAGCACTTTCGACCAGCTTCAAGCTGGACTGGGATGAGGCGGCTGCGGCATTTGTTCTTCCGCGGACCGGGGAGCACCTGATGGCGCTGGTAGATCGGCTGATCGGGGAGCATTTGGCGGGGTAGTGCCTGCACGAGTATGGGAAATACTCTATTCTGAGCCAAGCCGTGACCGGGAAATCTAAACAACTCGTTCGGTTGAATGCCGCGGAGCCGGCGGTCGAGAACCGGAGGCCGCTCTTTGGACTGGATTTGAAGGCGCTGGCGGCGCGGATGGTGGAGGCGGGCGAACCGGCCTGGCGCGGTGGGCAATTGGCCGAGGCGCTTTATCGCCAGCGGGTTGACGGAGTGGAGGCGATTACTACGCTGCCCAAGCCGCTGCGGCAGCGGATGGTTGCCGAGGGCTGGGAGGTTGGCAGGCCGCGGATTGCGCAGGTCTTTGAGTCGGTGGATGGGACGGAGCGGTACTTGGTTGAGTGCTCGGGCGGGGATGGTCAAACCGTAGAAACCGTCTGGATGCCGGAGGGCGATGGGGGCGAAGCGGGCGATGGGAGTGAGGCGATTGAGGAAAGGGAAGACGGTGAAGGGAAGCGCTGGGAACGGGCTACGATTTGCGTCTCCAGCCAGGTGGGGTGCGCCGTCAATTGCCAGTTCTGCCTGACGGCCAAACTCGGATTGCAGCGCAACCTGACGGCGGGCGAGATTGCCGGGCAGGTGGTCGCGGTCTTCGAGAGGCAGGGCGTGGAGGTGGGGCGGGATCGCGTGAACCTGGTCTTTATGGGGATGGGCGAGCCGTTTCTGAATTACGACAATTTCATGGGGGCGGTGAGGCTGCTGGTGGAAGAGGTTGGCCTGAGTCCGCGGCGCATGACGGTTTCCACTTCTGGAATTGTGCCGGGTATTGAGCGGTTTGCCGGCGAGCCGGCGGTGATGCGGCCCAAACTGGCTATCAGCCTGAACGCGCCGAATGACGGGATTCGAAGCGAGATTATGCCGGTCAATAAAAAGTGGCCGATTGAGGCGGTGATGGATGCGGTGCGGAAGGTGCAGTTGCGGCCTCGCGAGCGGATCACGTTTGAGTATGTGCTGCTGGGCGGGGTGACCGATCGGCTGGAGCACGCGCATGAGGTTGCGCGTCTGGCCCGGCGGACGGGATTGCCCGTGAAGGTGAATCTGATTGCATGGAATCCAGGGCCCGGGATTGAGTACACGATGCCGAAGCCAGAGGCGGTAGAGGCGTTTCGGAGTGCGCTGGCGGGCGAGGGGATTCCGACTTATCTGCGGCGGCCGAGAGGGCGGGATATTTTTGCGGCTTGCGGGCAGTTGAAGCGGACGGTGGAGGGGTGAGGAATCCCACATCTCAAAATCGAGAGGTGGGGCAACTGGTTTGGTTGAGGCGGAGGGATCCCGGTCTTTGTGGCTAGATGTGGAACCCGGCAGGATCAATCGAACTTACATCAGGCTACGCCGGCTTGCTGCTTCCAGCGGTCGACGTTTACGCCTCTCACGATGAGCCAGAGCATCAGGGATGCTTCCGCGCAGACGCCTATGGCTTCGATGGTGATCGACAGAAAGTTTGGGAGGTTGGGGAGGAGAAAGACCAGCCAGCCTACGCCGGCGACGGCCATGAGTAAACCCAGAATGTGCGGGAGGAAGGTGGAGCGGAAAATCAGGTAGCCGATTTGCAGGCAATAGGGAGCGAAAAAGAGCAGGGGACTGATGGTCGGAGGGGTCGGAAGAGTGAAATCCAGAGTCGTCAGTACGCAACCCGCGAGGCTGAAGAGCGCCGCGAGGAACGAGAGAATGCGGTTTACCGGCTTGAACAGGCCATAAAAGAGCAGCGTCAAAAAGCAATAGAATGCGGTGGCGATGAGATTGGATCCATTACCGTAAGTCGCGAACTTGCGGGCAGTGAGGAACTGGGCAAGTATTGCGATGAGAAAGTAGAGCAGGTAAACAACGCCGGCCAATCTGGCCCTGGGATGCAGTAAGTTAAAGCTTCTCTGTTCCGTCATTTTGTAGCCTCCGCGAGGGACCGGCCCAGGAATGGGTGCAGCTCCGATGCTTCCCACAAGCGACTGGGTATTCAGCACTCAATACTACTCGCCTGAGTGCCGCGAGGCGGGGAACTGCGCTACTTATTTAGGCATGGGTGGGGGCTGCACGCTGCCGCAGTCGGGGCCTTTGTATACTGACGAGGAATTGATTGTGTACTCGATGGACATGGTGTTGGAGCCTGCCTGCATAGTCCCCACAAAGTGCACTTTTCCGATGGCGTGATCGGGGTTGGTCCACGATGATTCCAGCGATCCTTTGCCGGACATTCTGCCGCTGCAAATCCAGTCGGCGGTCATACTGGTGGCGTTCATCACTACATTTGCGATCTGGCAGTCGCCGTTGTGGTTCTGCGGCACGGGCGCGCCGTACTTGTCGATCATGGCCTGGGTAAGACAGATCTGAGTCGTGTGCGGGGCGCCGCTAAAGGGTGAGCCGGGAGGCGCCTGCATTCCCGGGGGCATGGGGGACTGTTGCCATTTCATGGTGGTCGTCATTTCCCACAGGCCTGGTTTTCTGGTGGACTGCGCCCAGGCGAGGAGGGCTACAGCGAAGAGGCAACAGCCTATGGTGATGCAGATTCGGGTCTTGCGCATGAAACCTCCTGATTGGTGACACAGATTTAGCTTGTGCAGATTCACTTTACGTCAATGCGGAGGGGGCGGGGAAGGAAAATCGATGTGTTCGAGGTGGTGCATTCGAAGTACATAGGTATGAACGGGCTGTGGAAATGCAGGTCCCTCGACTCCCTGAGGTCGCTCAGGATGACAGCTTTATTTCTTGATTAGAATTAATAGCAGTCCGCGCTAGGGGACTTCTGGGTAGAGGAGCTCAGTAAAGCGGGGATCGTCGACCATGCTTTGGAAGTCGTTGTCGGCGCGGGCCTGGAGGCGGTTTTTGGGGTTCAGCTCGATGGCGCGGGCGAGATTGCCGAGGCAGTCCTGGGTGCGGCCGGTGATGGAGTCGAGCAGGGCGAGGCCGTAGAAGGCATAGTCGGAGTTGGGGTAGGTGGCAAGGATGTTGTTGAACTGCTCGCGAGCTTCCTCGTAGTAGCCGGTATTCAGCATGGAGACGGCGTAGTCGTAATGCTCCTCGGGGGTGAGGAAGGCGAGTTTATTCTTCTCCATTTGACGCTGGCAGGTACTCATATACATTTTGCAGCGTTCCACGAGCTCGGCCGGCGCGGTGGGGAGGAGCTTTTCAAAGGCAGTCAGAGCTCTCTCGTACTTGCCCTGCTGCACGAGTTGCACGGCGGACTGGTAATGCTGAAAAGCGGGTCCCGTGCCCGTGGTGGAGTGGATGCTGGGTACGACAGGCGGAGGATCTGATTTTTTGCGGCGTGAGAGCAACGGTCGAACCTCTTGCTTTAGTGGTTTTGCAGAAGCGCACTTGCCGGACGCCGGGTTGAGCCGCTCTGCCGCCGGTCTGAATCCTGCGTCCTTTAAATAACGCTGCTAGGCCCTCTTTATACGCAGAACCCCTCGTTCCGTCAATGGGTAGGCGTAAAAGCAGGTTTACCGGCCGTTTTGCCGGGGGAGTTTGCGATAGATGGCGGGGTTGAGCGATGGGTCGTTGTACATCTTTAGCTGGCGGTACATTTTGAAGCGCCGGGCGCCCTGGAGCGTTTCACGCCAGAGTTGGTCGAGGCAGCCGGCCAGGTCGGCGCGCTGCCGTTCAAGGATTTCCAGGCGTTCGCGGTTGCGTTCGGCGTGGCCGGGAGGGGCATCTGGGCGCTCAGCTTCTTCGCGGGTGTGGTAGATCTTGAGCGCGAGGATTGAGAGCCGGTCAATGATCATGCCTGGAGACTCGGAGTGCAGTGGGGCATCGGGGTTGGGCAGGCGTTGGGATTCGAGCCAGGCGAGCAGAGCGCGGTCAAGCTCCTCGGCCAGGTCGTTGCGGAGCTGGTTGGTGCAGTCTACGCGGCGCTTTACTTCGGCCAGTTCCGCGTCGGTTGCGCCGGGAGCGCGGGATTCGTCTTCAATGTGCCAGAGGTCGAAGTTGGCGCGGTGCTGGCGGGCGACCAGGTTGAGCCAGTCGGCTGTAGTGTGAGGGATTGAGTGTGGGCGGGGGTTTGCGGCGGATGCGGTTTCGGCCGAATCAGCTTGCTCGTGATGCCAGGAGCGGGTCCGCTGGTCGTGCAGATTCGTGATTTCGTATTGCGGAAAGCATGGTAAACAAATCCTGGCGCCGAGCTTTGGTTTGTATCGAGCCGGTTCGGGTTGCAGCGTCTATGGTAGAACTATCCTCACCTTGGTTCCAAATCGCCGGTGGCGTGAGGGCGGGCACATTCATGCGAAATACTGCCAAATTAGAATAGCTTGGGGAGCAAGCATGGAAGGCAATTGGCAGTTTGTGCACCGGCGGTGGAATCCTCTGCGGCAGGCGTGGGTGCTGGTTTCGCCGCATCGCACCGAGCGCCCCTGGCAGGGGGAAGTGGGGCAGAAGGCGGCGCCTCAGGCGATGACTTACGATCCCAAGTGTTATTTATGCCCTGGGAATCAGCGCGCGGGCGGAGCAGTAAACCCGGCGTACAAGGGGATTTTCTCGTTTGTCAACGATTACGCGGCGCTGCTGCCGGATTCGCCTGTGCTGGCGGAGGCGCCGGCTTCGCCGCTGCTCAAGGCCGAACCCGCGCGCGGGCTGTGCAAGGTGCTTTGCTTTCATCCCGACCACAGCCTGACGCTGGCCCGCATGACCCGCGAGGAGATTCGCGCGTGGTGGACGCCTGGACGCGGGAGTACATTGAGATTGGCGGGAATGGACTGGATCGAGTACGTGCAGATCTTTGAGAATCGCGGGGCCATGATGGGCGCCAGCAATCCTCATCCGCACTGCCAGATCTGGTCCACTGGGTTTGTGCCGGACGAGCCGGCCATCGAGACTGAGGCCCAGCGCGAGCATCTGGCCCGCACGGATCGTTGCCTGCTGTGCGACTACCTTGAGGCCGAGCGAGCCCATGCAGCGGATCAGGGCGCATCGTCTTTGAGAATGAGCACTTCACGGCACTGGTTCCGTGGTGGGCGGTGTGGCCGTTTGAGGTGCTGCTGGTCGCGCGGCGTCACATGGGGGCGCTGCCGGAGTTGACGAGCGATGAGCGGGACGGGCTGGCCGATGCGCTGAAGCGGCTGACCACGCGCTACGACAATCTATTCGAGACCAGCTTTCCTTATACGATGGGCTTCCATCAAACGCCGACCGACGGGACAGCGCATCCGGAGTGGCATTTCCACGCGCACTTTTATCCGCCGCTGCTGCGCTCGGCTACGGTGCGGAAGTTCATGGTGGGTTTTGAGATGCTGGGCATGCCGCAGAGGGATATTACTCCGGAAGGCGCTGCGGAGCGGTTGCGTGCCTGCTCGGAGGAGCACTTCTGGCCTCGCGTCTGAAGGCTGTTGCTGCATTGAGCACCTTTTTAGCGGGTCAGTGCTCTGATGCGCTCGGCTTGCTCCGGCCATTTTGCGGCTAACTCGGCATAAGTTGCGCGGCGGTAATCGGCAAAGTCGAAACCGGGCGTTACGGTACAGCCTAGCAGGGCTACCCGGCCGCCTTCGATCAAGCGTGAACCTTGCCAGATGCCGGCGGGGACTGCTAGCTGGACTTGCTGACCAGCGATTAAATCTGTCCCAAGAGTTAGGACAGCGGAACTGCCGTCGGGGTGGAGCTGGAGCATCTCTACCGGGTCGCCTAGATAGAAGTGGAATATCTCGTCGGACAAGAGGACGTGCATCTCGGAGAAGGTTTCCGGTTCCAGAAGATAATAGATCGCGGTGCCTGTGGGACGTGGGCCGCGGGGCAGCTTGACCGTGGAGGCGGAGACATAAGTGCGGCGGTAGAAGCCTCCCTCAGCCGGGTGCGGTTCCAGATTGAGCAGGCCTTTGATTTCATCGGCGGTCACGTCACTGATGGTACCAGCGGGAGCGCAGTAAAATACCTGCATGAACGTCCAGATGTATTCGGCTGCGTGGTGCGGGGACTGCCGGGCGGCACGGAAATTTCTCGATTCTCATGGCATTGAGTTCACTGAGATCAACGTGGACACCGATCCCGACGCTGCGGCTGAGGTGGTGCGCCAGGTGGGCAAGCGGGCTATTCCGCAGTTGGTGATCGACGGCGAGTGGTTCCAGCCTTATAAGCCGGGGCGCGGGCTGCTTTTGGATGAGCTTCACGAGCGTCTGGGGATTTCTCGCGGCTGAGAGGGGGGGCATCCCACCCGGTATCTTTGCGGAAAATTCCCTGTTTTCGGGGGGATTGAGCGAGGGTTCTACTGCAACTCCTTTGTTCTAAGTAATTTAGATTCCAAATTCCAGACAACAAAGGACTTACGTGCGCTTCATTTTTTCCCACCGGTAAGAGAAGAAGCTATGAGATGATTGTGCGCTTCCGCGGGCATATATTATGCAAACCGTATTGGGATGGTTTGGTCTGTTCACGGGATTAGTTTTCGATCAGGGGCATGCTGGGGATGAATCACGCCGTCCTGACAGGACGGCGGGGTATTCTGTGCTACTCTTCTCCCCGGGCTTTCATCCTCACCCCAGCGACGAAGACCTATCGCCGGGACCCCGAGCCCCGGGACTATTTTCATTGGCTCCCTCCGGGAGCCTTATTACCCAGTACAATCAATAGGTTGGAACGGGCTGCGGCATGCGGCCTTGATGAGGGAGTTTGTCCATGATCGAACGCTATACACGCCCGGCGATGGGCAGGCTCTGGACGGAAGAGAGCAAATACTGGTGCTGGCTGCAGGTGGAGTCGGCGGCTAGCGCCGTGCTGGCCGAGGATGGGGTGATTCCCACGGAGGCGGCAGAGGCCATCGCTACGAAGGCCAGTTTTACCGTGGCGCGCATTCAGGAGATTGAGGCGGAGGTGAAGCACGACGTGATCGCTTTCACGACTGCCGTGGCGGAGTCTCTTAAAAACCAAGGCCTGGACGGCCAGTCCCGCTGGCTGCACTATGGGCTGACTTCGAATGATGTGGTGGACACGGCGCAGGCTTTGCAGGTGAAGCAGGCTTCGGCACTGATTCGCTCGGGGCTGGTGGAGCTGATGGAGGTGCTCAAGCGGCGGGCGGTGGAGTTTAAGCACACGCCGACGATTGGGCGCACGCATGGGATTCATGCGGAGCCGACGACCTTCGGGCTCAAGCTGCTGAACTGGTACGCGGAGATGCAGCGGAACTTGATCAGATTCGACGCGGCGGCTGAGGATATGCGCGTCGGCAAGCTCTCGGGCGCTGTTGGGACGTTTGGACATTTGAAGCCGGAGCACGAGGAGCGGATTTGCGAGCGGCTGGGGCTGAAGCCGGCACCGGTGGCTACGCAGGTGATTCAGCGAGACCGGCACGCGGCTTATATTTCGACGCTGGCGATTATCGGCAGCACACTGGACAAGATTGCGATTGAAGTGCGGCACTTGCAGCGGACCGAGGTACGTGAGGCGCAGGAGTACTTCAGCGAGGGTCAGAAGGGCTCGTCGGCGATGCCGCATAAGAAGAACCCGATTACCAGCGAACAGATCAGCGGGCTGGCGAGGGTGCTGCGCGGCAATGCGCAGGCGGCGTTTGAGGATATTGCGTTGTGGCACGAGCGGGATATTTCGCACTCGTCGGTGGAGCGAGTGATCTTTCCGGACTCGACGATTCTTGTGGATTATTTGCTGGCGAAGACTGAGAACCTGATCGACCGGCTGCTGGTTTATCCCGAGCGGATGAAAAAGAATCTTGAGTCCACGGGCGGGCTGATATTCAGCGGGCAGTTGCTGCTGGATTTGGCCGAGGCGGGAATGCTGCGCGAGGACGCTTATAAGCTGGTGCAGGAGCACGCAATGCGGGCGTGGAAAGAGGAGCTTGTGTTTCGGGATGAGGTTGCGAAGGATGCGGCGATTAGTGCGCTGCTGAGCCCGGAGAAGCTGGCGCGGACGTTTGACTATACGCGGCAGTTGGGGAATGTGGACGCGATTTTTAAGCGGGTGATGGGGGAATAGATGGCGAGCTTTCATCGATAGGGAGGTGCAAATGGAGCTAGAACAATTCATTCATAACTCGATGGTGCAGATCATGAAGGGTATCATGTCAGCTCAAAAAGAGTGGGCCTCCACGTGTTCTGGATACGGGGTGATTAGTCCGGCATGGGATGGGCCTGATGATTTCAGGAATCGAACTCAGGAAGTGAAATTTGACGTGGCAGTTACTGCTGCTACAAAAACGGAGGGAGGTGGAGGAGGAGGTATCAGAGTAGTTGCACTCGATCTCTCTGGGAAAATTGATCGCTCTGCCGAAAAGAGCACAGTGAGTCGCATTTCCTTTTCAGTCCCGATATTACCTCCAACGACGGTTATCGAAAAACGATGAACATTATCCTCGCCATCACCGGCGCATCGGGCGCGGTCTTTGGCTAGGAGAAGCTGCGCGCTGGAGGGCGCCATCCCTACGGGACTCGATTCGATTTTCAATCGCCGGGAACCCCACGCTGAAGCGCGGGGCTAACAAACATTGCGCCTCCGGCGCGAGGGTTGCAAGCTAACTTGAATGTGGAGATAATGACCGGTTGCGGTCGCAGTGCGATCAGGTGGCGCTGACGATGACGGCGTGGGAGATCATTCGATGGTGGGAGCATCGCCGAGTCACGATACTAGCGCGCCGTAGGCGCCATGTTTGTTAGCCCCGCGCTTCAGCGTGGGGTGGAGATCGCGGCTGTAGAATGAGAGTCCCGTAGGAACGGTGCAAGATGACGCATACGTATGCGAGCAATTTCGTCCATTGTGTTTTCAGTACGAAAGATCGCCGCTCCCTCATTCCGGCGGCCCGTACAGCCGAGCTCTATGCATACCTGGGCGGCATTGCCAGCGGCGAGGGCTTCTCGCTCATCGCCGCTGGTGGAACTGCGAATCATATTCATTTGCTCTTTGTCTTGCCGGCGTCTTACCCACTTGCGCAGGCCGTTCAGAAACTCAAGGGAAGCTCCTCCAGGTGGATGGGGCATAGATTTTCATGGCAGGAAGGATACAGTGCATTCAGCGTTAGCCCTTCGCAGGTTTCGGTTGTGAAGAAATACATTCAGAACCAGGAGGAGCATCACAAGAAGCGCAATTTTGAAGAGGAATTTGTGGCGTTGTTGCGCAATTGTGGAATCGAGTACGACGAGCGATATGTGTTCGGGTAATGGGGTGGGCGCCGTCCCTACGGGACTCCGCAACGTATTTTTGGAATTCCTTTTCCCCACGCTGAAGCGCGGGGCTAACAAACATTGCGCCTACGGCGCGAATGCTTTAGCCCTTCGCAAGGTTGCATGTAAGACAATCAGTTTCGTCATGGCCGGTTTGAAGCCGCGCCGTAAGGCGCAATGTTTGTTAGCCCCGCGTTTTAACGTGGGGTGGGGATCGCAGTTGTAGAATGAGAGTCCCGTAGGGACGGTGTATTTGAATGAATCTCACTATCGCAATCACCGGAGCATCTGGCGCGGTCTTTGGCCGGGAGATGCTGCGCGCGCTGGAATCCGACGAGCGGGTTGCGCGGGTGCATTTTGTGGCTTCGGAGAATTCGCTGCGGGTGATGGCTGAGGAGCTGGGGGTTGCGGGGCGGAACGATCTGGTGGAAAAGCTGCTGGGGGCGAAGCCTAAGAAGACGGTGCAGCACTCGGATGAGGATATTGGGGCGGCAATTGCTAGCGGGAGCCATCCTTCGAGTGGGATGATCGTGCTGCCCTGCTCTATGGGGACGCTGGCGGCGATCGCGCTGGGGCTGGCTAACTCGCTGGTGGCGCGCGCGGCGGACGTTACGCTCAAGGAACGGCGGCCGCTGATTTTGTGCGTGCGGGAGACGCCGTTCAATCGGATTCATCTGCGGAATATGACGCTGGCGGCGGAGGCTGGTGCGGTGATCTTTCCGGTGATTCCGGCGTTTTATAACAAGCCGATTGATTCGACGGAGATGGCGCGGCAGTTTGTTTATCGGGTGCTGGGGCACTTGGGGCTCCCGCAGGCGGGGGCGTTTGTTTGGAAGGCGGAGGAGTGAAAGAGCAGGGACTAAGGGACCAGGGACTAAGGGCTCTTGAATTTTGTGACATAGATTGAGTGGACTTCGGGCCCAGGGCTAAGAACTTATCCGTAAATAACAATAGTTTGTCTCCAGCAGATAAGAGCAGCGGCGAGTTGTAGCAGAGCCGTGTAGCTGGCCTCTGTCTTTTCGAAGCTGACCAGCAGCTTGCGGAAGCGGTTGAGCCAGGAGTGGGTTCGTTCCACCACCCATCGGCGCGGTTTGGAGTCCGGGTAGCGGTACTTGATGAGCCGCTCTTCGGCGCGTGATTTAACGCGGGGATAGTATTGGTGCTTGCGGGCGATCTTGCTAACTGGGTAGCCGACATAGCCGGCATCCAGACAGAGATATTGGTAGTTTTTCCATCCTGTAACCTCAGGGCGTTGGACCACGACCTGTGCCAGGGTCCGATCCAGCAGCTTGGAGTCGTGGAGGTTGGCGCCGCTGACGGCGATCGACAGTGGGAGTCCACGGGCGTCGACCAACAGACTGCGTTTGCGTCCTTTTTTTCCCCCGGTCGGTCGGGTTTCGACCAACACATTCGGTAGCTAGCGGTGCTTTGCCCATGGCTCCATCGGCTGATTGCCACTGCCAGGCTATGCCGTGCATCCCGTCATACTCGGCCAGCCCAGCCTGCCACAGCTTCTGGAACAAGCCAGCCTTGTGCCAGTTCTGAAAGTACTGATGCACTGCGCTAGCCGAACCGAACTCCCGGGGCAATGCTTTCCATTGAATGCCGGTCCGCAGAACGTAAACAATCGCCGAAAAAACTTGTCGAGAAGACATCGGCTTGCGTCCAGCTCCAGCCTTGCGTTGATACGTTCGCCCTGCTTCCCGCTTGCGTACTGGGATCAGCGGCTCAACCTTGCTCCACAAATTATCTGAAACCGTCCAAGACTTGATCTGAGCCATATTGAATTCATCATCGCCGCTACCAATCGCTTGCAAATCAGAGATTCAGTCGCACGCATCAAAGTCGTCACTATTTACGGATAAGTTCTAAAGCCCGCGTTCATTGTGTTGGCTTTGTGCGGGGGTTAAAACCCCCGCCTCCCTCCGGATTGAATTTTTCCCCAGCCTGTAAAGCTCTGACCTATCGTTCTGACCTACCAACCTTGACCGACCGCCCCTTACTTGCCAACCCCGACCTGCCGACAAGCCAATTTCGATAATCGGAATAGAGTTTGGTGGAGGCGGGGCTGCCGGCAAAGGCTGAGGAGCCGGGCTTGTTCATCATTCCCAGGTACTGATAGACCAGTATCCGATCGACCCACGGCGAGACGGCCTCCAGTTGGCGCTGAACACGGTCAAATAAGGCCGGCATCAAGGCGCTCTTATAAACAGTGCTCTCGAACTCAAAGATCTCGACATCGGCCCAGATCTTCGCTTTCTGCGAGCGGTCATGGGCTTTGCGCAGACCCTCGTAAAAGGCGGAGGTCTCCGTTGTCTTCGACTTCCGCACGCCCACTTCATCCTGGTAGGCCACGATGTCCACGTCCAGTGTGTCCAATTGCTTGACATACTTGTCGTCTGGAGTCACGATGCGCGTGCCGTAGGGGGCGATCATAATCTGGGTCTGTGGCTTGAGCTGACGCGCCTCATGCGACAGATCGTTCACGTAATGGATGAACTCCGGCGTGTAGTAGGGATTGATCTCCGCCTCATCGGGCCAGTACCAACCGTAAAAGCTTGGATGGTGGCCGTAGATGTTGGCAATCTCTTCGATGGACTGAAGTCTCTTCTTTTTGGCGATGGGGTCTGAGATGGTGGTGTCGCTGGTCCAGTCGCCATAGAATCCGGCTCCGATAAAGAACTTGACATGGTATTTGTCAGCGGCGGAGAGAACGGCTTCAAGAGGATCGGCGCAGGCCAAGTGCCACTTGGGGAATATTTTTGTTTCGTAGAAGGCACGGTAGTAGAGCGCCGTCGTCATGAGCACCAGGTATTCCAATCCGGCGTCGGCGATTTCTTTTATTTTTGCGTCCCACTGCGCAGCGGTGAAGCGGTCGCAGGCCGGGTTCCAATCGACCCCTTCGACTGTGGAGTGATGCTGGAATTCAAACCAGCTTCCGGTGATCGGTTTGATTGCTTGCGGCTGAGCAAATGCCGTTTCTGCTGCCGGGTCGAGTGCCAATGCGGCTGCTCCCAGGCTGAGAGTGGAAAGAAAATCCCTGCGGTTCAGTTCGCTGGACATGAAATGACTCCTGCACGATCGAGTATGCATTCCCCGGATCGTTTTACACATATTTCCGGGTGAGGGCCGATAAAGTTGAGCCAGGTGCTTACTCCCACTTTAATCCGGTGATTTTGATTCCGCACACTTGGGTTTCGATGGGGAACGACAATAGCAAAGGCAACCGCAGGTCCTTCGACTCCCCTTCTCTCTGCTCAGGGTCGCTCAGGATGACAGTTTTGTGGAGGTTCGATCTGCTGGAGCCGGATTTGCAATTGACAACGATCGCTGTTTCCGTCGATACTGCCTTTATGTCGAGCTCAAGGGAATTCGGAACTGAGGTCATGGCCATGTGTATGTGCATGGAGTCCGGGCCCGTCCGTTTGATTCCTGAGAGACAGATGCGATAAACGCAAACGATCTTGAAGTCAAGCGGCCCGGGTCCAGATAGGATTCGGGTCGTTTTGCGTTTGGAACGAAGCTGGACCCATTTATCCTGAAGCCGCGCAGTCTTCATCTACCAATCAACCCACAAAAGTTTGAAGGAGCCGATTATGCCAGAAGAGACGAAGCAACAGTTTGCCACCCTTGCCGTTCATGCAGGCCAAGTGCCCGATCCGACGACGGGGGCGAGAGCCGTGCCCATTTACCAGACAACCTCTTATGTCTTTCAGGACGCCGACCATGCGGGGCGGCTGTTTGGGCTGAAGGAGTTCGGCAATATTTACACGCGCATCATGAACCCGACTACCGACGTTTTTGAAAAGCGCGTGGCGGCGCTCGAAGGCGGAGCGGCCGGGCTGGCTACGGCTTCAGGGCAGGCGGCGGAGACGCTGACGATCACTACGCTGGCTTCGGCGGGCGAGGAGATTATCTCCACCACTTCGCTTTATGGCGGGACTTACAACCTGTTCCACTACACGCTGCCAAAGCTCGGCATCACGGTGAAGTTTGTTGACGCGGATGACTTTAAAGGTTTGCGCGCGTTGATCAACGACAAGACGCGGGCCATCTATACCGAGACGCTGGGCAATCCCAAGCTGGATGTGGCGGATATTGAGCAACTGGCTGCCATTGCGCACGAGTACAAGCTGCCGCTGATTATCGATAACACTTCGGCATCGCCGGCGCTGGTGCGGCCTATCGAGTGGGGCGCGGACATCGTGGTGAACTCGGCCACCAAGTTTCTGGGCGGGCACGGCAACTCCATCGGCGGCGTGATTGTGGACGCGGGCAAATTTGACTGGGCGGCGTCGGGGCGGTTCAAGGAATTTGTCGAGCCGGACCCTTCGTACCACGGACTCTCTTATACGGAGGCATTTGGGCCGCTGGCGTTTATTTTGAAGGCGCGGGTGCAGGGGTTGCGCGACACCGGGGCGGCGCTTTCGCCGTTCAATGCGTTTCTGATTCTGCAGGGGATTGAGACGCTGCACCTGCGGGTGGCGCGGCACTCGGAGAACGCGCTGGCGGTGGCGAAGCATCTGCAGAAGCATCCGGGCGTGGATTGGGTGAATTATCCGGGCCTCGAATCGAGCCCCTATTACAAGCGGGCACAGAAGTATCTGCCTACCGGGACGCGGCGCGCTGGTTACGTTTGGAATCAAGGGCGGATTTGATGCGGGAAAGAAGCTGATCAATACGCTGAAGCTGTTTTCGCTGCTGGCCAATATTGGCGATGTGAAGTCGCTGGTGATTCATCCGGCATCGACCACGCATCAGCAGCTTTCAGTGGAGGAGCAGGCTTCGACCGGGGTTACGCCGGAGCAGGTGCGGTTATCGGTGGGGATCGAGGATATACGCGATATTCTTGCCGATTTGGACCAGGCGATTGAGGCTGCAAATGGCCACGCCTTCAAGGGCGCGAGCAGCGAAGGCGGGTCTTGTTGCACAATGATTGTGATGACCGAACCTAAAATCGGGACTGACGCGAAGCCTCAACGAACGCCAGTTCCGGTCCCCACTTACGAGGGCGACTTTGTGCTCGACGAGCACCTGTTGCTGGAGTGCGGGCGCACGCTGGCCGGAATTACGCTGCATTATGCGGTGTATGGCCGGCTGAATGCGGCTCGGGACAACGCGGTGCTGGTTTGTCACGCGCTGTCGGGTTCTGCGCTGGTGGGGGAGTGGTGGCCGGAGGTCTTTGCCTCGGGCGCGGTTTTGTCGCTCGATCACGATTTTGTAATTTGCATCAATATGCTGGGCTCCTGTTATGGATCGACGGGTCCTGGAGCGGTGGATCCGGAGACGGGCGAAATCTACGGGCCGGATTTTCCGCTGGTTTCAATTCGCGACAATGTGCGGGCGCAGGCGCGGCTGCTGGACTCGCTGGGTATAAAGAAACTGCGGCTGGTACTGGGCGGTTCCATCGGTGGAATGCAGGCGCTGGATTGGTCGATTCTCTTTCCGGAGCGCGTGGAGCGGGGGTTGATTATTGGCGTGACTCCACTTTCAGCCATGGGGCTGGCGCTGAACCACTTGCAGCGTAAGGCGATCCAGCATGACCCGGAGTGGGAGGGCGGCCATTATCTGCCGCAGCGGCCGCCGCGGCGGGGACTGGCACTGGCGCGGCAGATCGCCATGCTCAGCTACAAATCCGCGGGGCTCTTTGACGAGCGTTTTGGGCGCAATCCGAATCGCAACGGCGAGGATCCTTGGGGGCTGGACGACCAGGGCGGCGGGCTGATTGGCGGGCGGTTCGACATTGCCGGCTACCTGGATCACCAGGGCAAGCGGTTCATTGAGCGCTTTGACGCCAATGCGTACCTGGCCATTCTGCGCACCATGGATACGTGGGATCCGCTGCGGGGCTATTCATCGGCGAAGGAGGTTTTCAGCCGCATCCGCGCCAAGCTTAGCTTCGTGGGCATCAGTTCGGATTGGCTGTTTCCGCCTGAAGCGGTGCGCGAGTTTGCTGAAACCATTCGCGCCGCCGGGGTGCAGGCCGACTACCGCGAGATGACCAGTGACCACGGCCACGACGCCTTTCTGGCCGAGCAGGCCGAACTGGTGCGGCTGCTGCAATAACCAGGGATCAGGGGTCAGGGATTTCAGGGATCAGAGAATAGCCGGCTCCTTTTACGGCATTGATAGACTCCGGTACGGCAACGGGAAGTCTTCTGATCCCTGAAACCTGACCCCTGATCCTTGTCGTTTTTATTTTCTCTACAACTTACTTGTCATCGGGGTCAGGGATTTCTATAATCCAACCATCACCGTATTGCATGGCCGTGGTATCGTTTACCTATCGCGGCGGCTCTCAACCGCTAAACTGAACGGTTGTAAATTCCGCAAGCGGGTCTTTGAATATTGATTTTCATTACTGCGTTTTCCAGGAGCACTGAATGAAGAAGTTAGTTTTTGCGATATTGCTGGCAATGGTGAGCATTTGCGTTGTTTCAGCGCCCAGGATGAGAGCACAGGCTTCGATCACGATCAAGGATCCGGCCGAGTTCAATTCCTATCAAATGGCCACCTCCCAGACTGATCCCCACACCAAAGCCTCTCAACTTGAGGGCTTTCTTACAGCCTATCCCCAGAGCGTGGTCAAGCAAGCGGTTCTTGACATGCTGGTAGATACCTACCAGAGCCTGGGCGACCCCGCCAAGACACTGAGCGCGGCCAGTCGCCTTTTGCAGATGGATCCTAACAATCTGAAGGCCATTCTCTACTCGGTCTATATCAAGAACGGCAGCTGCGCCAAATCTGTCGATCAGACCGGGATGAGTAATGACAAGCAGACCTGTGACGATGCGGCGACACTCGCCGCCAAGGGCCTCGTGGTTCCCAAGCCCGCCGCCACCTCAAGCGACGAATGGAAGAAGCTGACCGGAGCTGCGTATCCGATTTTCCATTCGGCCATCGCTTTGGATGACATGGTTTCAAAGAAAGACATCAAGGGCGCCGAGGACGAGTACAGGGCGGAGCTGATGCTTTACACAGACGAGCAGAGCAAGAGCGCGGGCCTGAACGACACACTGCTGCTTGCACAGGCTTATAGCCAGCCCGGCGCCGCACAGGACCTGATACAGGCTATCTGGTTCTATGCGAGGGTGTGGGATTTTGCTCCTCCGAACTTCCAGGCGAAGATTGAGCCCCTGCTGGAGCGTTTCTACAAGAAGTACCACGGCAGTCTTGATGGGCTGGACGCCGTCAAGGCCCAGGCTGCGGCCACCACGTTTCCACCGGCATCGTTTGTGATTGCACCCGCGCCGACCGCTGCTGAGATTGTCCACGGGGTGATTGTCGGGACTCCCGACCTGACCACTCTGAACCTTGAAGACAAGGAGTTCATCCTGGTCAACGGTTCCAAGGATGATTCCGATAAGCTCTGGGCGGTCCTGAAGGATAAGGCGACCCCGGTTCCGGGAAAGGTGACTCGAAGCCAGCGCAACGGTCATCAAGGTGGCCGTCACCCAGGACGCCAAGGATGCCAACGCTCCCGACTTCATTGTCAATATGAAGACGCCGTTGCCGGATAAGGACATCCCCGCTGTTGGCTTCGTATTCGGAGATCATTCCAAGGGAGAAGCTGAGCTGGACGGCACATACGACTCGTTTACTCAGATACCGGCCACGGCCACCATGGCGCAGACCGCGCAGATCGTGCTTCGCGACGGATTTATTCAGCCGGAGAAGAAGAAGCCCGTTCCGCACAAGCCGGCAGCTGGGCATAGGGCTCCGACGAAGTAATCCTGGATAACCAAAACGGAAGCTCCGCTTCTGGACCTTCAAGGGCAGCTCACATCGGGAACTGCCCTTTCTATTGAGTTGCCTTGACGGAGCGAAAAATCTGCTGCACGCAGTGGTGGTAGTCTATGGGCAGTATGGGTCGATTTGGCCTATTTCGCGCAGTTCTGGCGGTCGCGTCCGCTGCCGCTCTCTGTGCCACTCTGGCGGCACAGACGGATGCCGGCGAGGACCTTTCCGCGGCGGGTTTGAAGGTGAAGCAGGTGCCTGAGGCTGTGCAACCGGTGCCGTATTCCTCTGACAGCCTGACTCCATTCCCCGTTGCGCCCATCGAGTATCGCTCATATGACCGGATGACAGAAAAGGATCGCCTGCAGGCCGCGGATGCGGAGGCCTCGATCGGCGAGCACGCGCACTATGTGGGCCTGGAGTTCAACCAAGGCAAATGGAATTACCAGCAGGTGGTGTGCCCGGTCTTCAGGAATCACATTTTTCTTCGTTTCACGCACAACAATGGGATCGGCGACGTGAGCATGTTTACGGCTTCTGTTCCGACCAACGGCGAGGGGCGGGTGCGCATCATCCCCATCCAGATGCGGGGTTATTCGCTCTGGTCGCCAGCGCCCATCAACGCGCTGACTATCTCGGCGTTCAATCATATTCGGGCGGAGGAGTCCGATCAGTCTCGCGACTGGCTGCAGACCGGCCTCTGCTACGCGGCGCTGGCCGGGGGGCATCCGGTGGCGGCGAAGTTGAATGAGGATACCAATAGCCTGAAGTTCCCGGCGGCAATGCCGGCCGAGCTGACGATTCCCGTCCATGACGGCGAAGAGGTCTCGTTTACCGATGTGTCGGCGCGCCCCAAGCTGATGGAGTGGACCATGATATTCAACCGCAAGGGAAAGCTGATGAAGGCCAAACACACGCCTTTGGGGTTACTGAAGGTGAGCGCAGTTCCGCCTGCGGAAGCGCTTCCTAGCACGCCGGTGCCACGCACCATTGGCGATGTGCCGGACGATTCAGGGCACTGATCGCTGAACCTATTGCATAATCGGGTTAGAAATATAGATGGTGTCAGGGCACGACCTTACAGGTTGCGGAAAAAAGGCTGGTGAACCGGATAAGGCACGATGGTTTCCACAGGGCGATACGGTATGTATTAGTCATGCGCGGAAATGACGAGCAACAGGAAGCGGTATTCAGCTACATCGGCCTTGAACAGCGAGTGCCGAAGGATCATCCATTACGTGCCATCCGGCAGATGAGCGATGCAGCATTGCGGGAGTTGGACTCCGAGTTCCAACAGCTGTACGCGCGGCGCGGGCGGCCGTCGATTGCTCCGGAGAAGCTGATACGGGCGCAGTTATTGCAGGTACTGTATTCGGTGCGGTCGGAGCGGCAACTGATGGAGCAGTTGGACTACAACCTTCTTTTCCGCTGGTTTGTGGGACTCAACATCGACGACCCGGTGTGGGATGTGACGGTATTTACCAAGAACCGCGAGCGTCTGATTGAGGGCGAGGTTGCCGAACAGTTGTTGCTGGCGGTGGTGGAACAGGCGCGTGCGCATCAGCTTTTAAGCGAGGAGCATTTCACCGTGGACGGTACTTTGATTCAGGCCTGGGCCAGCCGTCGCAGCTTCCGTGAGAAGCCCGATCCGCCCAGCCGGGGCACGGGAACGCGAGGCCGCAAGCTGCTGCGCGACACGCATGAGTCAGCCACCGACCCGGAGGCGCGTTTGTATAAGAAGAGCGGGGCGGCGGTAGCGGTGCCCAGCTACCTGGGCCATGTGCTGACGGAGAACCGCAACGGACTGGTGGTAGCAGCGATGGTGACGCAGTCCAGCAAGACGGCGGAACGGGAGGCTGCATTGGTGATGGTGGACAAGCTGAAACGCGCCGTGGTGAGCACGCTGGGCGCCGACAAGAGTTATCAAGAGGAGCAGTTTGTTGGTCAGTTGCGCGCCCGCCGCATCAGGCCGCATGTAGCCGAATACGCGCCCAATCCGAAATGGCCCAACTGGCTTACCGGAGAAGAACGCAACAGCGAAGGATTTGCCATCAGCCAGAGGAAGCGGAAGCTGGTGGAGAAGGTGTTCGGCTGGGCCAAGCAAGATCGGGCCGTCCGGCAGGTAAAACTGCGCGGCAGGGCACGAGTCGACTGGCTGTTTAGCCTGGTTGCCACAGCGCACAACCTGCTGCGCATGCAGAAGCTGATTCCGGCGCAGTAAGTCCGGGGGATAGGTGTCTCTGGAGGCCGCAAAATCGGATCTCCAGAGGAGCAAATCAACAGCAGTACAACCGATTTGAAGTGAAAAAACTCAACGGTGCGACTCGGAATCGAAAAATGAACGACTTTTTCCGCAAGCTGTGAAGTCGTGCCCTGATACAAAGTGGATTTTGAAATAAACTGTAATCACTGACGACTGACGACTGACCACTGTCCACTCTATTTTCTTACTCGCCCAGCATGATGCGCTGGATTGCCGTGGCGCGGCCGGTTTCGGGGTCGCAGGTGACCAGGGCGGCGCACATCTTGGGGTTGCCCTTGGCGGCCTCGAACTTGCCGGGCATGCCGGTTAGAAACTTGTGCAGGACGAGGTCTTTTTCGACGCCGATGATGCTGTCGTAGGGGCCGCTCATGCCCACATCGGTCTGGAAGGCGGTTCCATTGGGCAGCACACGCTCGTCGGCGGTGGGAATGTGGGTATGCGTGCCCAGGACGGCAGTTACGCGGCCATCGAGATACCAGCCCATCGCGACCTTTTCGCTGGTGGCTTCGGCGTGAAAATCGACGAGGATCACCTTGGCCTTGATGCCGGCCAGCAGGTCGTCGGCGGCGTGGAAGGGATCGTTGGACCCGTTCATAAAGACGCGGCCCATCAGCTCCACTACCGCATAGTCCACTCCGCCCTGCGTGGTTCCCTCATAGACGCCATAGCCGGGAACGCCGGGCTGGAAGTTGGCCGGGCGCAGGACGCGGCGGGGGCGTTCGCGACTGCCGGCGGGAACCGAGTTGAAATAGTCGATCAGGTCGCGCTTGTCCCATACGTGGTTGCCGGTGGTGAGAACATCGGCGCCCAGGTCGAAGATTTCCTCGGCGATTTGCGGGGTCAGGCCGAAGCCTCCAGCAGCGTTTTCGGCGTTGATGACGGTGAGGTCGACGGAGTGCGCCTGGCGGACGTGGCCGATGTGCTCGCGGACGATTTTTCGTCCCGCGCTGCCGAAGATGTCGCCGATGAACAAGATATTCAAGGTGGTGAAAGCTCCTGAGTGAGGGATCAGGGTTCAGGGATCAGGGATCAGAAAAGCCGGTTCAGTTCGAGTTGGCGCTTTTTCTTACATTGTTTTTTTGCTCGTCTTACATTGTCTTACATTACCTGAACTGCAATTCTCGCATTTACCAGGGCCGGTAGTTTTGTGGTATCCCAGGTCTCAAAATCGAGACCTGGGGCACCTAATCGACTATTGCCCGATTTCTGTTCCCTGATCCCTGATCCCTGATCCCTGTTCTTTGTTTCTCATTAGCGGGAAAAGGATTACGTCGCGAATGGATTTGGAGCCGGTTAAGAGCATGACCAGGCGGTCTACGCCGAGGCCTTCGCCGCCGGTGGGAGGAAGGCCGTAGGCGAGGGCGCGGACGTAGTCTTCGTCCATCTGGTGGGCTTCGTCGTCGCCTCGCTCGCGTTCGGCCAACTGCTGGCTGAACCGCTTGTGCTGCTCGACGGGATCGTTCAATTCGCTGAAGGCGTTGCCGAGTTCGAAGCCGCCGGCGAAGAATTCGAAGCGCTCCACGTGATCGGGATCATCGGGCTTCTGCTTGGAGAGCGGCGAGACGATGGTCGGGTAGTCGTAGATGATGGTGGGCTGGGTGAGACTGAACTCAATGAACAATTCAAAAAGTTCATAGACTATGCCGCCAGGTCCCTTCATCTTTCGTCGGCAGACTTGCTGCAAGATCGAGAATTTGCGACGAAACTCTTCGTTCTCTGAAATCTCCACTACCTGCCCGTCGGAGTCTGGAACAATTTCCTGAACCTCGCTTACGGTCGACCGGCCTCCGAGACTTTCTACCGAGCGATCTATGAATCCGCCTAACGTATCATAGGTTTCTAAATCACTTTCCGTAGGTCGGATTCTTAGACTCGGCGGCCACAATTTAATGATCGCATCGCGCATGGTTAGCCGGGTCCACTTGGCTAGGTCGATGGTGTGGCCGTTGAACTCGGTGATCGTTGTGCCGTTCACTTCCTTTGCCACGAACGCCATCATCTCTTCGGTGATCTGCATCAGGTCTTGGTAGTTGGCGTAGGCCTGGTAGAACTCGAGCATGGTGAACTCGGGGTTGTGCTGGGTGCTTACGCCTTCGTTGCGGAAGTTGCGGTTGATCTCATAGACGCGGTCGAGGCCGCCGACTACCAGGCGCTTTAAATAAAGCTCTGGGGCAATGCGCAGGAAGAGGTCCTGGTCTAGCGCGTTGTGGTGGGTTTTGAAAGGGCGCGCTGCGGCTCCGCCGGCGATCTGCTGCATCATCGGCGTTTCCACTTCGAGGTAGCCGCGGTCGTCAAAAAATTGGCGCAGGGCCTTCAGAGTCTTGGCGCGCTTTACGAAGACTTCGCGGCTTTCGAGGTTGACGAAGAGGTCGACGTAGCGCTGGCGGTAGCGGAGTTCGACGTCGGCCAGGCCGTGGAATTTTTCAGGCAGCGCCAGCATGGCTTTGGAGAGAAAGGTCACCCGCTCGACGTGGATGGTGAGTTCTCCGGTCCGGGTGCGGAAGAGATAGCCCGAGACGCCGATGTGGTCGCCCAGGTCGAGGAGCTTATAGAGCGCGAAGCCCTGCTCGCCGACGGCGTCGAGGCGGACGTAGATCTGAAGGCGCTCGCCGTTTTGCTGGAGCGTGGCGAAGCCGGCCTTGCCCTGGGCGCGGATGGCCATGATGCGGCCGGCGACGGCGACGGTTACGCGGTCGGCTTCGAGAGCCTCGGCCGTTGCCACGCCCCACTGTGTGCGAACCTGGGGGATGGTGTGCGAGGCAGGGAACTGGTTGGGGTAGGCGGCCTGCCCCAGCTTCTCGATCTCCACTAATTTTGCTTTGCGCAGGTCGAAGAGACTGCGCTCAAATTCCGAATCGAACACGATGGCTTCCTTTGCATGAACTGCGTCTCGGCTTTAATTGTCAGTATATCGCCCATTGCGTGGGCCGCGATGAGGCCTGGCACGTATGGGTTTCTATTTAAACGGCGGCGCAACCTTTGGCTATTTTATAAATCTAAGTGCGTAGGAGAATCATCATGAAGCCAAGCCTCATGTTATTGCTGCTCGGCGCGTCGCTGGTTCCGGCGATGCAGGTTCGGGCCATTACCCTGCCGGATTCCTGCGGGGACGACGAGGTTAGATTCGACGTCAAGACTGAAAAGAGCATAGCCACGCCTGCTCCTCCCGCCGACGGCAAGGCGCAGGTCGTCTTTATCGAAACGCTGGAAAAGGGCGGGGCCACCTGCATTGGCTGTGACGTTACAACTCGCATTGGCCTTGACGGGGCCTGGGTGGGAGCCAACAAGGGCAACTCGTACTTTACGCTTGACGTCTCGCCCGGCGAGCATCATGTCTGTGTGGCCTGGCAATCTGCTAGTGGCAAAATGAGGAAGAAGCTGGGCCTTGACTCCTTTGTTGCCGCTCCAGGCAATATCTATTACTACCGGGCCACGGTGAAGATCATTGTGACAAGCGAATCTTACATGGAACAATCTCTCAAACTCAGGAGGGTGAGCGATGATGAGGGCAAATATCTGCTCAAGACGTCGGAGCTCAGCAGTCCGAATGTGAAGAAATAGCTCGACTCGTTTCGCGTGGAGGGCGCTGGTCGTGTATAAACACGATGAATGCCCTTTCATCGAGCTATTCCGGATACGAAGCAGCGCGGCAAGCCTGGCGGTGGGCTTGGCAGTGGGTTTGGGGCTTATGTGCAGGCTGAAAAGCTGATGCAGATTGCGCTGGTGCTTCCTTGCGCGGTATTGATCGGCTGGGGCGGCGGCGCGTGGCTGGACATGCACTTTCATCAGTCATGGATTACGGTGGCGGGGATCGTTCTGGGTAGCATCGCCGGGATGATGAGCGCGATCCGGATGGCGCTGGCCGCGGTAAGCAGTTCCAGGGCGGAAAACGAGCCCGAGCAAGAGGCTGAAAAAGGAAAGTCGGGCAAAGAGCTATGACACAACATGCCCAGCCGATGGCTGAAATGAGCGATGAGCTCCTGTATGCCAAGCTGCGGCGGGCGATGCGCAACACATTGATTCTGGGGATTATTCCCTCAGTTGTGGTGGGGATTGCTTCCGGCTGGCGCAACGCCGCGATGCTGCTGACCGGCATGCTGATTTCAGCGGCCAGCATTTGGGAGTGGCGGCGGCTGGCCAGGCTGATCAGTGCCAGATTGGATCACCAACGGACTCCCATGGGAACTCCGCTGGTGGTATTTTTCTTCCTGATCCGGCTGGGCATCTTTGCGGCAGCCATCTATGGTAGCCTGAAGTTTATCCATGGCTCGTCCATAGCGCTCCTGTGCGGCCTCAGTTTGGCGTTATTTACCATCTCCTGGGAGGCTCTTGAGTGGCTTCGAGAGTGACAGAGAAGCGATTGATGGGGACAGAGGCAAGGAGATTGAAACAAGTCCAGGGCAAAAGCGGCAATCGCTGCCCGGAGAGGGAAAGACTGTAGTATTCATGCCGGAATCTTTAGCATTGACCCGCTTTCTGAATTATTTGCTCGGCGGCGCAGTGACACAAATATTGCATACGGTGGGCATTCAACCCGCCCATCCGGCGTCTCCCATCGACGACACATTTGCGCTGGAACTGCTGGTGGCCTGCGGCCTCATCGTTTTTTTCATCGTAGTGCGGCTCAGCCTTTCCGTCGAAAAGCCGAATCCGGCGCAGCAGATTGCCGAAATGATTCACGAGTTTACCGGCAGCCAGTCGGAGCAGGTGATCGGCCATGGGTACGAGCGGTTCCAGGCCTTTATTACCTGCGTCGGCTTATTCATCGTTCTCAACAATCTGCTGGGCCTGGTTCCCGGCGTTATCACGCCGACAAGCGAACCCGTAGTTCCGCTGGGCATTGCCGTGCTGGCGTTTCTCTATTACAACTATCACGGCGTGCGCGTGCAGGGGCCTGTCGGATATTTGAAGCAGTTTGCGGGGCCGGTGTGGTGGATGGCGCCTCTGCTGTTTGTCGTTGAGGTCATTTCGCACTTTGCGCGCATGATGTCGCTCACCATTCGTCTTTACGCCAACATGCTCGCCAGCGATTTGCTGACATTGATCGCCTTTTCGTTTCTCCCGATTTTTCTTCCGGTCTTGCCGTTGGGGTTGCATTTTGTCGTTGCGATCATTCAGGCCTATGTGTTTATGCTCTTGTCGATGATTTATGTGGGTATGGCGATATCGCACGAGCATTGAGATACGCCTTCCGGCCTCTCGCTGCCAGTTTTTACACGGTCCAGCAGCGGGCATGATTTTCGGGCGTAAGAGGCCAGGAGCGAGAGGCAAAAAGCTGAAAAGGATTCCGCCGGGGAGTGCTTCCGCTCCGGATCAACGGACGGCCGCAAGCGTGAGGGGGCCAGCACGGTGAGCCTCAACCACCCACTGGCGGTCAAATTTCAGAGAAGCAGGAGAAATAATGCGGAAACTTCAATATGTATTTATGGCCTTGGCGGCTCTTTGCTTTGCCGTTCCGGCCTTCGCGGATGGCGGCTCGACTGTCATGGATCTGGCGCCGATAGGCGTTGGCCTTGGCATGGGCCTTGCAGCCGGCTTGTGCGGCCTGGGCCAGGGAAGGGCCGTTGGCTCAACCACTGAAGCCCTTGCACGCAACCCCGGGGCCCGCGCTGGCCTTATGACCTTCATGATCATCGGCCTGGCCTTCATCGAATCACTCACCCTGTTCACGTTTGCCATGATCATCATCAAGATCAAGTAAAGCGAATTCCGGCTAACCAAGGCGGCCTCACCTTTGCGGGTGAGGCCGCTTTTGTTTGTGGATCGCATCCTTGCACAATCCTGATTCCGCCCTGGCCAGTGCTTGCGGGTTGCTTCAGCGACCCGCGCGCAGCATCTGAATGGCTTTCCGGTAGTCGATTCCCGTGGGCACCGGGGCATACTCGGTCATTTCTTCTGTGGTATCGAAGTTTTTGTCCTTGAATAGTATGCGCAGGTTCATCTGCATCTTGAAGCGGGCGATGCGCCACTGATGGCCGCCTACGTCGGCCTGCTCGATCACGATCCATCCCCCCTTGTCCAGCTTGCCCAGAATGCCCCAGCCATAGTCAGTATCCTGCTGCAAATGGCCCTCCAGCCGCGTTACGCGCTCCTCGGCGGCGTCGATCTGGATTTCGCCGGTCAGGGCGGTCAGCGCCTTGGTTTCAAAGTCGGGAGGGGTGAAATGGGGATTGGGGCGAAAGGTGAACTTTTCGACGGGTCCGGCGGGGCCGGTGGCAGCGCCCGCGTATTCGTAGAGGTATGCATCGGGCAACATGCGCAACAGCTTGAGGACGATGCCGATATCCCCTTCTTCGCCCTGCTGGCGATGCCGCTGGCGGCTGGGGTCGTTGTAGAGCGTCATCCAGGCGGGCTTCTTCCGCCTGCTCTTGATCCTGGCTCAGTGGTTTGTCAAAGAGTGAAACCAGGCGGGCGACGGCGCCGTCTTTGGTTTCGATAATCTCCTTGGTCGAGGTGAGGCGGGGACTGGCCTTGCGCAGACGGAAACGCATGGGGTGGGATTTGTCCTTGACGGAGTGCAATTCGGCGGCCAGGGCACGCGCCACCAACGCCTGGGCCTGCGGAGGCGTGAGTGCCGGCGACTGACTATGTGCAGGGGGGGCGGCGGTCAGGACGGCCCGCGGGAGCAGCAGGAAGATCAAGGGAATCGTGCGCACGTAGATTAGTTTAGCGGGTATGGGACGCCTGTCGTGCGTTCGAGCGCACGGTGATGGATGGGTACTTAAGTGCCGATGGGGATATCGCAGATTGAAGCAATGAGGCCGGGTTGCGTATAGTGCGGGCAGGGAGTTGTTTTTGCCCCCGGAAGGAACAACACCATGGCAGTCGGAGACTGCAAGCGCGCGCATCGGCAAAACCGTCGTAATTTGCGGAGAAGTGAAGGGCAGTGAAGACCTGATAGTGGATGGGCGCGTGGAGGGGACCGTCAACCTCTCTGACAGCCGGCTGACGATTGGACCCAATGCCAACGTAGCCGCCGACCTCTCCGCCAAGGACATACTGATCCTGGGCCAGGTTCAGGGCAACGTGGTGGCCAGCGGCCGCGTGGAACTGCGCGCCGGCTGCACGGTGGAGGGCGATATTCGCGCTCTGCGGCTGGCGGTGGAGGACAACGCGGTATTTCGCGGCAAGGTAGACCTGACGCAGGCAGTAGCCAAGGGTCCCGATGGCGCCCACGCCCCCAGTTCCTGCGGCAGCTTCTGACCGTGCGTTTCAGTTCGGACCTGCTCAAAGATTTTTGTTCGATCGCAAGGGGAATTCAGGTTGCTAAGCCGTTGGACTCATAAGAAGCAGGACAATGCAGCGCCCGCTCCCAAACCAGGGGTTACCGGGCCCAAAGTGCCGCGCCACTCCGGTGGCTGGGCGGCGCTGCGCAAGCGGCTGGAGGCTGAGCCAGGCTTGAATGTAGTCGACGCCGGTTATACCTCCTCCGCCAATCTCAACTACCTCACCAGCCTGGGTCATAGCGTTTTTCTGGCCGATCCGGTGCGCGATGCCTGGACTGAAAACTGGCAGAGCGGCACGGACGAGGACGGCAATCCGGTTTGGAACACCGAGGGATTTCTGGAGCAGTCGCTCAATTTCTGCGGGCGCACCTTTGACGTGGTGCTGCTGTGGACGGTACTCGATTATCTGCCCGAGCCGCTGGTGGCGCCGGTGGTGGCGCATCTGTATTCAGCCATGAATCCGGGCGGGCAGGTGTTGGCATTTTTCCACACACGGACTCAAGGTGAAGAGACGGTGCGCTGCCGCTTCCACGTTACCGCCGGCGACGATGTGGAGATGCAGTTGACCCAGCCGTATCCCATTCAGCGCGCATTTACCAACCGCAGCATCGAGCGGCTGTTTGCCGCCTGGTCAGGGTTCCGCCAGTTTCTGGCCAAGGACAGCGTTTCGGAAGCTATCATCACGCGCTAGGGTCTTGTAAGTTCCGAGGATCTTCACAAGGAGAATACGATGAGTTCATTGAAAGGAACGCGTATTACCTGGCTGGGGCACGCGACCGTGCTGGTTACTACCGCCAGGGGTACAAACATTCTGATCGATCCGTTCATCGCGCAAAATCCCAAGTACCCCAGGGATTTTGTCCTGCCGCCGAAGATTCACTACATTCTGCTTACCCACGGCCACGGAGATCATATCTCCGATGCGGCGCCGGTAGCTCAAAAGCACGGGTCTACCGTGGTGGCAATCTATGAACTGGCGGCCTATGTGGCAGGCAAGGGCGTGGCTAATACTATCGGAATGAATCTGGGTGGAACGGTGCAACTGGAAGACGTGGCGGCCACAATGGTTGAGGCCAGGCACTCCGCGGGAGCGCAGGATGAGCATGGAACGCACTATGTGGGAGTTGCCGCGGGATATGTGTTGACGATTGCGGACGGGCCGGTGCTCTACCATGCCGGAGATACCGCCGTGTTCGGAGACATGAAACTGATTCGCGAGATCTATCATCCCGAAGTAGCTATGCTTCCGATTGGAGGGCACTTTACCATGGGACCGAAGGAAGCCGCGCTGGCAGCGAGCTATCTGGCGCCGGAGAAAATTCTTCCGCTGCACTTTGGCACATTTCCGCCGCTAACCGGCACCCCACAGGAACTGGCTGCTCTGGTCGATGCCAGCATTCAGGTTGTGCAATGGAAGCCGGGGGAGTCTATCTAATTTGAATTTGACCTGCCTGGCGAACGGGGCGAGGCGGGCCAGCCGGCAAGCTGGCCCATGACCTTCCCGTGGTTCCAGTTACTTGGCAGCCGCTTTCTTCTGCTCTGCCCAGCGACGCTTGACGGCCTCGGCAATGCGCTTGCGGCCTTCAGGAGTAAGATTCCTCTTCTTCTTTCTTTTCCTACCGGTTTTGGCGGTTGGAGCTGCGGCAGCTTTCCTGGCTGCAGGTGCGGCTTTACCACCCAGCACGGAACGTGCATGTTGTAATTGAGCGATCTCACGATCGATTTGCGCCAGAATCTCTGAAACTCCCACGGTTCCTCCTCTTGGTTTCATAAGTGGTCAAACCCACGCTTTGTCTAAATTTGCAAATTGCACTTGCTAAAGCAGGTACTGTAAAACACAATACGCAATTCAAAAGTCTTTTTCAACAAAAATTGACAAATGTTACCGAAGAAGAAACTATAAAAATGTCAAGCCCATACTAGGCAAAACAGTAATTGCTCCTCACCGCACTGCCTTAAACAAAGCATAAGTCGTGGCGATGGCGGAATGCTAGAGCGCGCGCGAAGGCTTAGGCGGAGGGGAAGATTGATCGGGAGCAGATGGATTGCCGGATAGGTCCTGGCTGCCGAGTCGCAAGGTTATTGGAGCTTCGGCGGCGCGGTAGTTGCGCAGGTCGCGAAGGATCTCCTGTTTTTCGCGAGCATACTGACTGGCCAGCCGGGTAAGAGCATAAGTAATAATGTCGCTATGATGCAGATCCGGCACGGATGGATCGCGGCGCATATTCAGCCACAAGCGGTGGACCAGTTGCACATCGTCGGGTCGCAGATTGGGCGCGTGCGGACCTATGTAAAAGACCTTTGACTCGCCGCATGGATCGATGACATAAAAGTTGAACTGGCGCTTGGGCTCGGGTAAAGCTTCCCATGCCTGCCCCATGTGGAAAGCTTGATCTTCGGCAGTCATCTTGCTGGAGATTCCGGAGACCACGGAGTCCATCTCCAACGAATTTGCGCCTTGCACCAGCGCGGCGAAGACATCTCCAGCGGGAACCACCAGCAGCGAAACCTTTTTGCCAAAGCTCTCGGCAACGGAGACAGCCTTGGTGAAGATCATCTGTTCGTGCTCACTGAAGCTCTGGTCTTCTGCGCTCAGATACTCCGGACCGCCGGCGCCCATCAGGCGCACGCTGATCACCACCACATCCTGTTCCTCGGTGCTGGTGCGGGAGAGTGTCCACTTTAGCGCGAAGGGATTGGAGGCGTCGAGCATGGTCACCATCACGCCGCCGGGGCGGATGGCGGCCGACTCGCTGCTCACGGTGTCCTGATGCTCCAGTTGGAAGTAATCCCTCATCATGCTGGCAGTCAGGGCATGTTTGCGCAGGTTTCTGCGTTCCGAAACGGTAAAGATGATGAAGAAGGCCGCGGCAAATGCAATGCCGCTCACTGTGGCAATAGACTTGGTTAAAAGGTTAACGACGGCTGTAGACAGCAGCACCAGAAAAACTGAAAACAGGCCAACGGGGATTTCAACTTTTCCAATACGCAGATTGGGAGGAACTTTCCAGCCGCGTTCGCCATGATACTTCCAGCGCAGCACCAGCATGGCCAGGCTGTTGAAAGTGAACGACCAGATGACACCGAAGGCGTACGCCTCACCTAGGATAATGACGTTGCCCCGGCTGGCGATGATGGTGAACATCTGCAGGATGAAGACCAGGTTAACAATGCGATGGCTGGTGCCGAATCTGGGGTGAGGTTTGCGGAACCAGTCAGAAAGCACGCCGTCCTCACCTACGCGCATCAGCACGCCGGTGGATCCGATCATGGAGGTATTGATGGCGCCGGAGAGAATGAGGAAGCCGACGAGCACGACAAAAACGCGGAAAGCGATGCGCCAGAACAAGGGACCCACCATGTACATGGCCAGCCCAGCGATGAGGTTGTCCTGATAGATGTGGGTACGCTGCCAGGTGGGAATCAGCATGGAGGCCAGCAGCGTGGCGCCGCCGGTGAAGACCAAGCTATAGATGGCGATGACAATGGCGGCGCGCTTCAGGTTTCTAAGCTTGGGATGCTCTATCTCGCGGTTGACCTGGGCCAGGCTCTCCTCGCCGCTCATGGCCAGGATGGAATGGCCGAACGCCATAAGGATGCCGAACAACCCGAACAACGGCACCAGTCTTGTACCTCTAAGAAAGCCCAGTGCCTCATTGCTGAATTTCAAGTTGGAGGGTACAGGCGCCGGAGGCAGATGCACACCGCGTATAAATAGAGAGTAACCGCCCCATAGAAACAGAATCACAACCATGATGGTGGTGACCTGCATAACGCGCAGGGCTTTGTCGCTTGAGTTCTCAATGCCCTTGAGGTTTTGCCACCAGTAGTAGATGGTAACTACGGCCGCGAACAATGCCGCCGTGTAGTTCATGTTGAACTGGATGGGGTTGTTCTGCGCGTCCATCAAGGCCGGAGGGAGCCAGTGGCTAGTGGCCGCAACGGTCAGCAGTTCGTTGATCAAGCCGGTTATATATTGCCCTGCGGAGACGCCGGAGATGGGACCGGTGAGGATGTAATCGAACATCAGGGCGGAGACGCTGAGCTTGGCAAATGTGCCGCCCAGGGCCTCCTTGACGACGCGGTAAACGCCGCCACGGGTAAACATGGAACAGCTTTCGACGTAGACCGAGCGCACCGCGAAGCTGAACAGCATAATGCCGAGGATGAACCACGGCGCGGCCGCGCCCACTGCCTGCTCGGCGATGCCCCCGGCGTAGAAGGCCGATGAGCCTAGATCATTGAGAACAATGGCCGCTGCGCGCCAAAAGGAGATGAACGTGAGCATCACGGAGGATGCCACGATAAGCCGGACGCGGTCCGAAGGCGGGGCTACGGTCGTTCGGGAGGATGCCATCGTTTAGGTGCCGGTGCGACCGCCGGCGTTCTTGAATGCGACAGTGAAAACCCACACCTGCGCTGCGATGAGTTTATCCCTGAATCGAGGGTGCGTCAACGGCCGGGCTGCTGTGGTCTATTTGCGATTTCGCCGCGCATTCGAATTTTTCGCAGGTTTCCCACTCAATTGAAGAGGTTCGTGTCAACGAGGGAATGGTGGGAGATGCAAATGCCGTCAAGAGCGCTGTTGAGGCTTCTCGTCTTCACCGATGAGTTCCCTGGCGTCCTCGATGAAGCTGATGAGGACGACCACAGCCGATCCGGCCAGGCCGACAAAGAACATCACTTCCAAGAGCCGCAGTGCGAAGACAGCCAGTAGCATAAGCAAATTGTAGCCTGTTTTTCGTTGAGGCGTACGCAGAAATTGTGAGCCTTGGCGGCGGGAGCCACTCCGGCATTCGAAAAAAACATTGATAAATCCGAACGCGGCTGCCTTCGCGACAGGTTTTATTCTGGTGAAAGGCAGGCGAGCGAGTGGCTTGCGCTTCGGTGGCCGCTCGTCGATGCGATAAACTTGTGGCCTGTATGCAGCCTTCATTTTGGAAGTTCGAATCCTGGAAGTTGTGGGGTGCGGCGGCGCTTTCCGCCGGTCTGCTGGAGTTGCCGTTTCCGCTCGCCGGACCGCTGCCTGTCTGGCGCACGGTCTTTGCCTGGTTCGGCCTTGTTCCGCTGCTGTGGGCGATTCTGTCGCCGGCCTGCGTGGAGAGTCCCCGGCCGCTGCGGCGCGGGTTCCTTGTCGCCTATTTCTGCGGAGTGCTTTGGTATGTGGGCAACTGCTACTGGGTTCGCGACACAATGCTCCACTACGGCGATATGCCGCCGATGGCTCCCACGCTGCTGCTGCTGGGATACAGCATGGTGCTGGGACTCTACTTTGGTTTTTTCGGATTGTTCGTAGTGATGATGCGCCGGGCAACGGGCAGCACGCGGTTGGCGCTTGCCTGCGCGCCGTTTCTTTGGACTGCGCTTGATCTGGCTGCTTCGCGCATTACTTCTGTTCCCTGGGATCAACTTGGTTATTCGCAGGTGGATAACGCAATTGTGAATCAGCTTGCGCCCTGGAACGGGGTTTATGGGATCAGCTTTTTGCTGGTTGGGGTTAACGCGCTTCTCGCTGGAGGTTTGGCGCTGGAGTGCTGCGCACAAAAATCAGTTCCGAAGTATCTAATTAGGGATCGGCGGATTTGGGGCATCGCCGGATTGGTTTTGTTGCTGGCTGGATCGGCAGGCTTGCTCGTCGTGCCGCCCAAACCCGCGCCCACGGCAACAGCGGTACTGGTGCAGCCCAATCTCGACGTTTCCGGCGAAGGCTATTGGACCGGTCCTGGCGAATGGGACCGCCATATTGACAACTTCATCAAGCTCGCCGGTGAGCAGTGCAAGACCTACATCGCCGGAATTCCGCAGACCGGCGCTCCAAATGGCGAGATCGTTTGTCCGCCTTACCCCACGCATCCCGACCTGGTGGTTTGGCCGGAATCGCCCGCGCCATTCGTTGAGCGAGACGCGCGGTTCCAGCAGGCGCTCAAAGAGATCACGAGCCAGACAAATGCTCCGATGGTGGTGGGCAGCCTGGGCGTTGATTACTCCGCCGATGAGCATGCTTTCAACTACTACAACGCGGCGCTGGTGGTTGCGGCGGACGGAGCGCGCGTGGGCCGCTACGACAAGATTCACCTGGTTCCGTTCGGCGAGTACATACCCTTCCAGAATTTGCTTGTCTTCGCCCATAAACTCACCGGCCGCGTTTCGTCGTTCACGCGCGGAGACGAGCGCAAAGTATTCCGGCTGAACGGTCATCGCTACGGGGTTTTCATCTGTTATGAGTCGGTCTTTGCAGACGAAGTGAGGCAGTTTGCGCAACTCGGCGCTGAAGTGCTGGTGAACATCAGCGACGATGGCTGGTACGGCGATACCAGCGCTCCCTGGCAGCACCTGAATATGGCGCGCATGAGGGCCATTGAAAACCGCCGCTGGATTCTGCGCGACACAAACAACGGCGTAACCGCAGTCATCGATCCCTACGGCCGGGTGCGGCAGAGCATTCCCCGCCATCAGACAGATGCGCTGCCGGCCGAATACGGTTTCCGCGACGACGTGACCTTCTATACCGCGCACGGCGATGTTTTTGCGTGGGTATGTGCCATACTGGGTTTAGGCGCAGTGGGCTGGGCATTGCTGATCAGCCAGCGGCGCAAAATTCAAAGTTAAGCCAGGTCTTAAGAGCAAAGCATGTCGTTGAACGATCTCGAATTCGCTTATGCTCCCGTGCGCGACCAAGTCCGCGACCTGCGGGAGTATCTTTGACCCTGCTCGCATCCGCAGGGAACTCGCCGAAATAGAAACCAAGCTGGCCGATCCGGCGCTGTGGACCAATCCCGCCGCCACAAGCCGCTGATGCGCGACACGCAAGCGCCTGGAAAAGCTGGTGGCCGACGATGAGGAGCTGGTGCGCCGCACGGGCGACATCGAGGCCTACTTCGAGCTGGCCCGCGAGGGCGAGGATGTGCTCGCCGATCTGGAGCGCGACATCAAGGCGCTGGCCACGTTTGCCGAAGAGCTGGAAGCGCGGACCATGCTCAATGGCGAGGCCGATCCGCTGAACGCCATCGTCACCGTGCATCCCGGCGCGGGCGGCACCGAGAGCCAGGACTGGGCCGAGATGCTGATGCGCATGTACCTGCGCTGGGCCGAGCAGCAGGGCTTCAAGACCGAGATGAACGACTACCAGGACGGCGAAGAGGCGGGCATCAAGTCGGCCACCTTCACCATCATCGGCGAGTACGCCTTTGGGCAACTGGCGGGCGAGAGCGGCGTGCATCGGCTGGTGCGCATCTCGCCCTTCGACCAGGCCAAGCGGCGGCACACTTCGTTTGCATCGGTCTACGTTTCGCCGGAGATCGACGAGACGATCCATGTGGATTTGAAGCTGGAGGACCTGCGCATCGATACTTACCGCTCCGGCGGCAAGGGCGGCCAGCACGTGAACACCACCGACTCGGCCGTGCGCATGACGCACCTGCCCACAGGCATTGTGGTGCAGTGCCAGAACGAGCGCTCGCAGCACAAGAATCGCGACAAGGCGATGAAGATGCTGCGCTCGCGGCTCTATGAGTACGAGCTGGAAAAGAAGCGCGCGGTGAGCAAGAAAGTGGAAGACTCGAAGCTGGAGATCAACTTCGGCTCGCAGATTCGGTCGTATGTCTTGCAGCCGTATCGCATCGCCAAGGATCACCGCACCAAGGTGGAGGTGGGCGACGTGGACAAGGTGCTGGACGGGTATCTGGAGCCGTTTTTGCGCGGCTATCTGCTGGCCAAGCGGCGAGGGACGGCTGTGGCTGCGGAGGCGGACGACGATCTGGATGTTTAAAAGCAGGGAATAGGGAATAGGGACTAGGGACTAGGAACCTGGAAGGTTATGAGTAACGATCCCGCTGTGATTGACGAGATGCTGAGGACAGCGAGGACTATCGCCGTAGTGGGCATGAGCGACAAATCGTGGCGGGCCAGTTATCGGATCGGGCGCTATCTGGCCGAGAATGGGTATCGCGTGATTCCGGTAAATCCGGCGTTGCGCGAGGTGCTGGGAATGACGTGTTATCCCGACCTGGATGCGGCGCAAGTTGCCGCGGGCGCTGAGACCGGAGCGGGCATCGACCTGGTGGATGTTTTTCGGGCTTCGGAGCACGTGCCGGCAATTGTGGACGATGTGATCCGGCTGGGCATTCCTTATTTGTGGCTGCAGGATGGTGTGATTCACGAGGAAGCCGTGGCGCGCGCCCGCGCGGCTGGGGTGAAGTGCGTCGAAAATAATTGCATCTTTCGCGAGCATAGGGCACGGGCAGATTTGCGCTCCGGCCAATAAAGAAAGACCGTTGCGACTGTCGTTCGGTAAACTGAGTCAAAGGAACAGGAGTCCGGTTCTATAGTTATGCGCCTTTCCCGTTTGATCTTCGTGGCGTTGTTGATAGCCGCTACCTTGCCGGCTCTGGCTCCGTCGAATTCCGCTGATGCGCCGCACTTGCGGGTGCAGCTTGTGACCCCCGATGACCAGCTCTATCCGGGCGGGAACAACGTCGTAGGTCTCTATTTCAAACTGGAGCCGGGCTGGCACATTTATTGGAAGAACGCCGGGGACTCAGGCGAGCCGCCGCATATTCATTGGACGCTGCCTGAAGGAGTCACTGCGGGTCCAATGCAGTTTCCAGCGCCGAAGCGATTGCCGCTTGGTCCGTTGATGGATTTCGGCTACGATGACGAAGTTTTGTTTCCGGTAAAGTTGCAAGTTGATCCGGCTGTTAAGGACGGCCGGGCCGTACTCAATGCCAAAGTAGACTGGCTGGTTTGCCGCGAAGTTTGCATTCCGGGCAAGGCGGAATTGCAAACGACGCTGCAATTGTTTTCCGGGCAACCTCCGGTGGTTTCCGGATCGGGTCTGGATGCGGATCTTGTTAAGCGCTTCGCAAACACGCTTCCACAGCCGCAGCCCTCCAATTTCAAAGCTATCTTTCAACCGACTAAAGAAGGATTTCGTCTTGGGGTCGAGACCGGGCAGCATGAATCGACCGCAACCTTCTTTCCCGCAGATCAGGATATTCTCGACAATCCTGCTCCGCAGAAGTTCAGTGCAACGGCGAAAGGACTGATTCTTGAACTGAAGAAGGACGCAAGTCTCGCCGTAAATCCTGCGCAGCTGAAGGGGGTTCTGGAACTTTCAGGTGGGCGGGCGTACGAGCTGACGGCATTGACGGGGACGGTTGCTGCTGCGCCTTCGCTTTCCTGGTTGTTGCTGTTACGCACTTTCGGGTTGGCGTTTCTAGGCGGGCTGCTGCTGAATCTGATGCCGTGCGTTTTTCCGGTGCTGTTTTTGAAGGGACTGGCGCTGGTGAACTCCGGCAACGAGGAGCGGGCTAAGCTGCGCGCGCATGGATTGGTTTATACCGCCGGAATTCTGGTCTCCTTTTGGGTGCTGGTGGGCGTGCTGCTGGGGCTGCGGGCGGCGGGAGCCACGCTGGGATGGGGGTTCCAATTCCAGTCGCCGGTGTTTCTGGCGCTGATGGCGGGACTGCTGTTTTTTCTGGGGCTTTCGCTGGCAGGGCAGTTTGAGATTGGTTTGACACTGACGAGTGCAGGCGGTTCGCTGGCGGCGAAGCAAGGCTATACGGGAAGCTTTTTTACCGGGGTGTTGGCAGTGGTGGTGGCCACACCTTGCACAGCGCCGTTTATGGGTGCGGCCGTTGGCTATGCGCTCAGTGCATCTGCTGCGGTGACTTTTGCGGTTTTTACGGCGTTGGCTCTTGGGTTGGCCGCGCCTTATTTTGCGCTCACGCTGCATCCGGCCTGGACGCGGCTGCTGCCCTAAACCCGGCGCATGGATGGAAGTGCTGCGGCAGGCGATTTCCGTGCCTATTTTTGCCACGGTGATCTGGCTGGCGTGGGTGCTGGCAGGGAGTTATGGGACGGGCCTTCTTTTTTCGCTGCTGTGCAGTCTTTTATTGCTGGCGATTGCGGGGTGGTTTCTGGGCCGTTGGCCGGGGGAGCGCTGGGCCGCGGTGATTGTCGCTCTGATTCTGCTGGGAGTGGTGGTGATCTCTGTACTTGCTCCTAAAAAGCTGACCACAGCGGCGGAGACTTTGAGTGCGACGAAGACGGACGGACTCTGGCAGTCGTGGTCAGAGGCGGCGGTGAGCCGTTCGCTTGCGGTCGGGCAGCCGATCTTTGTGGACTTCACCGCAAACTGGTGCCTGAGCTGCCAGGTGAACGAACGGGTGGCGCTGCACAGGCCCGAAGTAATGCAAGCTTTTCAGTCGAGAAACGTGGTTTTGATGAGGGCCGATTGGACCCGCCACGACGAAGCGATCACTCAGGCGCTGGCCGCGCTGGGCCGCAGCGGGGTTCCGGCCTATGCGCTCTACACTCCCGGCCACAGCGAGCCAGAACTGCTACCTGAGGTGCTGACCCCCGGCATTGTCATCGATGCATTGAACAAGCTGCCGAAGACCACTTCGTCTGCCGCACGCTGAACCGAGCTATGCAGGGCACGTCCTGACTCCTGCTCGCGAATTCGTAACAGATTTAGCCGCAGCAGGTAGTAACTCAGTTAGATTGGTTAGTTATAGGGACCAACAAAGCCTTCGTAAGATTCGAGAGATACTGTGAAATTTCCAAGACACTACCTGAATTCGCTAGTTCTTTTTATCGCCGCCCTTTTGTTTATTTCGGGCGCAGAATACCTCGCGCTCCACGATCCATGTGACTTGATCCCACTTTATACGGGGGCGCGGTGCTTGCTCCATGGCTGCAATCCCTACGACCCATCGCAACTGGAACAACAATATTTTCAATCAGGCGGCAGTGCTGATGAACCGCCAAGTTGGTCTAAGACACCACCCGTCTATCCTCCTTCGACGCTTTTAGTGATTACCCCCTTGACTCTACTTCGTTATCCGGCAGCCCGTTTGCTTTGGTTCCTGTTGAATGGTTGTCTGTTCGCGATTGCGGCGGGACTTATTCTATCCAGCTGTCCGAGGCAGCACCGGTGGCTTGCCGCAATCCTTTTGTCGGTCATTTTGATATCGAGCAAACTTCAGCTTGAAACAGGTAACCCGACGACATTCGCTGTTTCTCTGTTGGCTATCGGCTGTTATCTCTTTCTTCGAGGCCGCTTCCTGCCTCTTGGGGCGTTCCTGCTGATGCTCAGCCTTGCTGCCAAGCCACAGATGGGCGGCCTGATCGTGCTCTATTTGCTAATTAGGGGGATCCATAGGCGTTACACTTTGGCGGCTATGGCAGGTGCTCTCGTGCTTCTTCTGTCCGCGAGTTTGATTCTCAGCCTGAATCCGCGCAGTGCCGGCTGGACTTCAGATCTCCACGCGCATATTTCAACAAGCGTGGAGGGTGGCGCCGTCAATGATCCCCGCCCTACCAGCAAATATGCCTCTACCATGGTTAATCTACAAGCCATAACCAGCGTTTTCTTCGCTGATGAGCAAGAATATAACGCTGCCGCCTATGCCATCTTTCTAGCGCTCCTCGCGGTGATGATCGTGACCGTCTTACGGACGAACGCAAGCCCTGATGTGCATTGGCTTTCAATCGGAGCCTTGGCAGCACTGACGCTGATGCCGGTCTATCATCGCTTTTACGACACCCGGCTGCTCCTAATTGCTGTTCCAGCCGTTCTGATCGTCTACCGGAAACACCGTCTCCTGGGCGCTATTATCGGAGTTCTAACCATTCTAGCTATTGTTTCCGGCCAGTCCAGGGTGCAAATGTTCTTTCAGCATCACCCCACGTTCAACGCTGAGTGGGAGATCATTTTACAGAACAAACTCCTCTTCGTCCTGCTGTTACGGCAGCAGAATCTGGCATTGCCGATTCTTTTCTGCTTGTACATAGTTGCGATTTTCTCCATTCGCTTTCCCAGCGCTCCGGCGTTGGAGTTTGCAGCACAGCATCCAAAGGAAGTGGCTTAAACTATGGCAAGACTGCCTGAGAGCGGCGGAGCGCTGCGCAGCGAGTACAAGGTCGGAGAGAACCATGAAATTTAGAAGACCGGAAATGAACTGGCTGGTTCTTTGCATCTCCGCTCTCATATTTTTTTCGGTTGCGGTCGGAAAATACGACGCGTTCCATTCTTCAATTGACTTCGTCAATGTCTACACAGGGGCGAGATGCATGTTCCATGGCTGCAGTCCCTACGACTCATCGCAATTGGAACGGCAGTATTTTCAAGGAGGCGGCGATGCCAATGAACAACCGGCATGGAATGGCGAAATTCCCATTTACCCGCCTTCGACCTTCCTGGCGCTTTCTCCGCTGGCGCTGCTCCCATTTCCCGTGGCCCGCGTAATCTGGCTAATGTTGAATGGCTGCTTGTTCGCGACCTCGGCGGGACTCATTCTATCCTTGTGCCCACAGTCGCACCGGTGGCTTGGCACACTCGTTGCATCGCTCATCGTGGCCACGAGCGGAGTTCTGCTGGCGCTGGGCAACCCGGCAATATTCGCTATTTCGTCCTTGATTATCGGCAGTTATCTCTTTCTTCGGGATCGCTTCCTTCCTCTCGGGGCCTGCTTGCTGGCGCTCAGCCTTGCTGTCAAGCCCCCGATAGGCGGACTGATCGTGCTTTATATGCTGGCTACGGAAATTCGACGGCGCTACGCTGTGGCGGCCGTGGCAGGCGCTCTCGCGCTTCTTATCTCCGCGGGTCTGATTCTCAGGATGCACCCGAGCAGCGCCGGTTGGGCTTCAGCTCTCGACGCGAATATATCCACAACTCTGAAAGCGGGCGGCGTCAGTGATCCCCGCCCCGCAAACGAAAATGCCGTCGTAACTGTAAACCTGCAAGGCATTACCAGCGTATTCTCCGCGGACGCGCAGGAATTTAACATTGCCGCTTACGCAATCTTTCTAGTTCTCCTCGCAGTGTTTATCGCGGCTATCCTGCGGGCAAAAGCAAACCTGGAGATGCACCTGCTTTCGTTCGGCGCCCTAGCCACGCTCTCGCTGACGCCGGTCTACCATCGCTTTTACGACACCCGGCTGCTCCTCATTACCATCCCGGCTGTTGTAATTGTTTATCGGCATCGCCGTTTATTGGGCGCTCTGATCGGCACTCTCACCGTGCTCGCAGTTATCTCCGTTCAGGCCAGGGTGCAACAGTATCTTCTGCATCATTCAATGTGGCAAAGCATTTTGCAGAACAAATTCCTTTTTATCCTGCTTCTGCGGCAGCAGAATCTGGAACTACTGCTTCTCTTCTGTCTTTACATGTTTGCGATCTTCACGATTCGTTTTCCCAGCTCTCCGGAGATGGAGTGCTCCTCGCGGAATCCCCGCGAGGCATTTTCTCAATAGAGGCCATTCCGCTCATGCCCAAAAAGCTCATTTTGCTATGGCAAAGCACGAAATGCCCGTTACGCGATTGGATATTGGAAATTTTTTCGCCACTGGTGGAGAGGGAAGTTTTCGACGGTGAACACAAGATTGTTCTGGATAACTGCCTGGTGGTAGATAGCTTTTTGAATTGGGCCGATCCGGCTTATTATCCCCAGTTCCGGGGCAAGAATGCATTTCTTTTGCGTGAGCCTGACGAGTACTTCCGCGATGTGTCCGGCATCTATACAAACTTTTGCGGAGTCTTTCGGATGCACTACTCCGGAGCATTTCGCCGCGAGCGGGTGATGCCAGTGCCCCTGGGATATGTGAACGGCCAGGGCCGCCAGTCAGAGCCCAAACCAGCAAGTCAGCGAAAGTATGTTTGGTCAATGTTGGGCATGATGAATAAGTCCACACGGCCTGATGCAGTGCGGGCGCTTTTGCCGGTTGAACCGGGATACTGGTACGCGAGCGACGGTTGGACGCCGGGGGCGGTTACGGCGGCAATCAACGAACGCCGCGATCAACCTGCCGCCAGCTATCGGGAGTTGCTGGCCGAGTCGGCCTTTTGCCCGTCACCCATGGGAAATGTGATGCAGGAAACAAATCGCCCATTTGAGGCGCTGGAGGCGGGATCAATCCCCTTGCTGGAACGACGCTTGCTGATGGATGTGCATCGCAGCCTGCTTGGCGGCCATCCTTTGCCCACGTTTTCGAATTGGAAGATGGTGGCTAGCTTTGTTCAGTCGATGTGGAACGACAAGCAAGGTCTGGATCAACTCCAGGCCGAATGCTTGAGCTGGTGGCAGAGCTACAAGGCGAACCTGACTGCGGAAGCCTTGGTTTTTGCCGATCGGCTGTGGATGGATATTCCGTCGAGTAACAGCCAGTTCGTCCGCGGCTACGCCCGCCTGCCAGGGTGGTTTGTCTTCGAGTTGCTGCGCCACCACAGTGCCGGCGCCCTGCGCCGCCGTGTAATGCGGCAGGCCCGCAGGCTGTTTACGGGGCGCCGCTTATTCGGGCGATTGTAAAACGTCTTTGCGACGCGCGCGGTCCATTTCGGAATTTGTGAATATTCTCGTGTAATATCAGTGCCGTGAGTATATTTAAACGGTTTCGAGATGACATATCCGATTTCATGGGATTGTGGAAGGTAGTTGGAACAAAATCGACGGTGCAATGGGCGCTGATTCGCATCAGTTCGAAAATTCATCTCAACTGGCCTGAGAGTTGGCGGGTGCATCCCCGTCAACTGCAGCAAGAGTTGCTGGTAAGACTGCGTGGCACCAGCGATATCAATGTGTTTAATCAGATATTCATTCGTCAGGAATATTCGAGCCTGCGCAATCTGGAAAATGTTTTGATGGTGCTGGACCTGGGCGCGAATGTCGGGTATTCGTCAGCCTATTTCTTAAGCTGCTTTCCGAACTCGCGAGTGGTGGCAGTCGAGCCCGACGAGCGCAATGTGGCGGTTTGCAAGGTTAATCTTGAGCCATACGGAGATCGAGTTCAGCTTTTGCGTGGTGCAGCGTGGAGCGAGCGCACGGCCCTCTTCCTGGCCAGAGGCGCTTTCGGCGATGGACGCGAATGGGCAACGCAGGTGGTGCGGCCCACCGACGGCAATGCCGGTTCTGTACAGGCATGGGACGTTGGCAGTCTGATGAATATTGCAGGGGCCGGACAGGTAGACCTACTCAAGGTGGATATTGAGCGAGCAGAGCTGGCTGTCTTCAGCGACACTGCGAAAGATTGGCTACCCAAAGTTCATAACATCTGCATCGAACTGCACGGGCCCGACTGCGATGAAGCTTTCTTCAATGCTTTAGCCGATTTCGACTATGAGTTGGGCCATGCGGGCGGCCTGACAATCTGCAGGAACATACGACCAAAGACCGGGGCGAATTGATGGGGCAGGGTCGCCGTCCACCCTTCACTCGATATTAATACTGTCGCGAATGTGTGTTAAATTTCGCTGCTCAGGGCAGCCTGTCCGAGATTGCAACCCGGGCAGGCGTTGCTGCGTCCAATCCAAGTAGGCAGGCGAATGCCGGTCAGTTGATTGCCTGAATTCCCCAGGAGGTTGACTCTTATGGCTTCTCTGTTCCATCTCTGAGAAAACGCGGTACTTTTGTCCGCACTGGTTTCACTCTCTGCCGCGGCACAGGCTGTGCACTTGGGCGCGCCTGCTCCGGCCTTTACTGCAGCGGATTCTCACGGCCAGACGCAAACTCTGGAGCAATATCGCGGCAAGTACGTGGTGCTGGAGTGGCACAACCAGGGCTGCCCCTATACCCGCAAGCACTATGTCTCGGGCAACATGCAGGCGCTGCAGAAAGAGTGGACTGCAAAGGGAGTGGTATGGTTCACCGTGATCTCATCGGCGCCCGGACAGCAGGGATTCGTAACACCAGATGAGGAGAACGCCTACCTGACCAAGGTGCACGCCGTTCCGACAGCTGTCCTGATGGATCCGCAGGCCAAGCTTGCCCGCCTGTATAACGCCAAGACCACGCCCGAAATGTTCGTGATCGATCCACAGGGGAAAGCTGATTTATGCGGGAGCCATCGACGACCGGCCTACGCCCGATCTGAAGGATGTGCACGGGGCGGATAACTACGTCTCCGATGCGCTGAATGAGGCGATGGTGGGAAAGCCTGTTGCCACGCCATATACCCGGCCCTACGGGTGTTCGGTGAAGTATCCGGACTAAGGTCCGGCAGGGTTTATTTTCTTTATCCGGACTTCAGCGAGAACGAGGCCTTCCTTTGCATTGGGATTAGTCGGATCGATTTGAAGGGCGTAGCCGAATTGCTGCGCCGCCTCCTCATACCTGCCCATTTGAAACAGCACCACGCCGAGGTTGGTGCGCACATTTGGGTTTGCAGGGTCGAACTGCAACGCTTCGCTGAACTCGCTGGCCGCTTCGGGGAGCCGATGCGACTCAGCAAAGATTTTGCCGATTTCAAAATGAGGTATTGCCTGATCGGGTTTGATTTCCAGTGAAGACTGGAATTCTTTCATTGCTTCCCCGGTGAATCCCTGCTTGTCCAAAATATTTCCCAGTTCGTTATGCGCCTGGTAAATCTTCGGGTCAATGGCAAGCGCCTGACGGTAAACCTGAACCGCGTCATCAAGCCTGTTCTGCGCCTGGAGCGCATCGGCAAGATAGAGCCGCGCCGGCATAAAGTCGGGTTGCGCGGCAATCGCCTTCCGGCTATAAGTTTCTTCATCCTTCGGCTTGTTCATCAATGAAGACCATAGTGCCAAGTTGGTCAGGACGTCGGGGTCGCTGGGATTGGCGCGTAATGCCTTTTCGAGCCGTTCGCCTGCAAGCGGAAGATTGGTTCTGTCGTTCGATTGCATCACGGGTTGCATCAGGCCAAGGGCGGAATATGACAGAGCCAGTGAACTGGTGGGATCGAAGATTAACGCGCGTTCAAGATATTCCTGCGCTTCGGCTGTTCTCAGCTGCCTGACGTAGGCCATGCCCAGGCCCAGATTTGGAAGCTCTCCGCGATTATCAACCTGGAGCACGTGACTGAATAAAGTTACCGTATCCTTCCAAACCTTGACCTGTGCATGAGTCTTTACGACGCACGCTATTATTACCGCGACTGCCAGCAATTGGGTTGCTATCTTGAAATTAGGGGAGTTAGCAACGGCATCGCCGATTAACCAGACAAAAGCGATAAATAATCCGATGAACGGGACATAAGTATAACGCTCGGCCAGAGCCTGATCGCCGACTTGCACGATGCCGATTACCGGCACAAGAGTCCCCAGGAACCACAGCCAGCCGAACAGACAATACGGTCTTTTTTCTTTGAAGCGCCAGCAGAGGGCGGTTACGATGCAGAGAGCAAGAGTAGATAACACCACAGCGGTGATCGCGATATTAGTTTTCTCTGGAAAATAATAGGCGATAAGCAGATCGGGCCAGAACATGATCCTTATATAGCGGCAGTAACTGACGGCCGCATTCGCGAGTCTTGCCCACAATGGCAAGAGTTCAATCGAATACACCGCGCCGCTGGCACGCTGCGCAATAAATGTGACGACGCTGGAGATTGCGGCCATGATAAACAAAGGCCATTTTTCAAGGCATAACTTCCCAAGAATCGAAAGCCACTGCTTGCGCGAATAATGTGCGAAGGTTATTCTGCACAGCGGCCAATAATCGAGCAATAACAGGGTAAACGGCAGAGTTACAGCCATCGGCTTTGACATGAGCGCACAGGCAAAGCCGCCGATTACCCACACGAACCGCTTCCAGGATGGATTGCGTACATACCATGCATAAGAGAGTAATGAAGCGAACCAGAAGAACGTACATAAGAGGTCCTTGCGTTCTGCGAGCCAGGCAACGGATTCCACATGCGCGGGATGCAGCGCGAACAGGAATGAAACTAACGCGGAACGTCCTAAGTAGCCAGTTATATATAGAAGCAAAAGAAAAAGTAGAATTGCGTTAGCCGCGTGCAGGCACACGTTCGTCATATGATGGCCAACCGGGCTATTGCCGTATAAGCCCCAGTCGATCGTGTGTGATATCCAGGTCAGCGGGTGCCAGTTTCCTTCATGAAAGGTTGTGAATGCCCACTCGATGCTCTGCATGGTTAACCCGTGCTGAACCTGGTGATTTTCCTGAACATAGTAGTTGTCGTCATAGTTCAAGAAATCATTGTTACGCACGCCGCGAAAAGCAAAGATCGTAACCACCGCAAGAACCACGCACACGGCTGCAATTTGCCAGGACTTGTGGATTGCGAAAGCAGAGGGATCGGTCTTTCCGCCCGGCGATTCCGTCGGGCGCTTGCCAGGGGATTTGCGTTGGCGCGATTTCTTTGCCATGATTGTCGAGCTCCAATCAAGTTAAATACGGCTGTGTGATCCACCATGCGATCTGCCGCGAAAGATTTTCTTTCAGGCGCCAGCTCACTTCATTTTCTCGCCTGCTCATCCTTTTTATTTTTCATCTGCGCTTGAGCAATATCAAAATTTCGCCTAGCGCCGGCATCGGCGGGATTCATCCGTGCAGCTTCGCCGAACTGTTCCGCAGCCTTTTCAAAGTCTCCCATTTGGTAGTAGGCTACGCCGAGATCGTCATGCGCATTGGAGTCCGATGGGCTGAACCGCAGCGCCTGGACGAATTCTTCTGCCGCTGCTGAGAACTGATGCTCACCCATATAGATTCTGCCGATTTTGGAATGGGGCATTGCCTGGGCGGGCTTGACGGTGAGAGATTGCTGGAATGACTTTATTGCATCGTCGCTCAACCCCATCCTGTCCAACAGTCCACCAATATTGTTTAGCGCATCGGTGTTATCGGGCTCGGTAACAAGCACCAGGCGATTCTGCCCAAGCGCCTCGTCAAGCTTGCTCTGCGCCTGAAGCGCATCAGAGAGATAAAGGCGAGCCCCTGTAAAGTACGGATTCACGGCGAGCGCCTGTCTGCAATAAACTTCCTCATCCTTCGGCTTGCCCATCATTGAAGACCACAAGGCAAGGTTGGTGAGCACATCGGGACTTTGAGGATTGAGTAGCAACGCCTGATCGAGACGCTGCTTTGCCAGCGGCAGATTGCGGGGCTCGTTGGGCTCGCAGGAGATCATCTGGCAAAAGGCGGAATAAGAGAGAGCCAGATAAGTGGAAGGCTTATAGTTCAACGCGCGGTCGTAATATTCCTGCGCCTCGGCAAACTTTCCATGATTCATATACGCAATGCCCAAACTTAAATTGGGGAGCTCTCCGCGCGGGTCCACTTCAAGCACATTGGTGAAAAGGGCAGTCGTATCTTTCCACACTTTGACCTGCGCCTCGGTTTTTACGGCGCACGCCGCGATCGCCCCGACCGCAAGCAGCAGAGCTGCGGTTCTGAGCTTCGGAGATTTGGCAACGGCATCGCCGATCAGCCAGACAGCGGCGAATAAAATGCCGATGGAAGGAACATAGGTATAACGTTCGGCCATGGACTGCTCGCCGACCTGGATGATGCCGATGACCGGCGCCAGTGTTCCCAGGAACCACAGCCAGCCGATGAGGCAATAAGGCCGTTCCTTGCGGACGCGCCAGCAAACGGCAGTTATGAGCAGGATCGCAATGACCGATAACACTGTCGCCAACACACTGATGTTATGCGACGCGTAGTAGTAATAAGCGGTCAGCGGATTGGGCCAGAAGATGAGTAGCACGTAGCGGCAGCAACTAATGGCCGCGTTCGAGATTCTCCCCAGCAAAGGCAGGCGTTCGAGCGTAGCCACCGTGCCTCCGACCCGCTGCGCAAAAAAAGTGATGATGCAGGAGAGAACCGTCATGAGGAACAGCGGCCATTTTTCTACGAACAACTTCCGCTGCGAAGAGAGCCATTGCTCTCGCGATTCCCATGCGAACGAAATTCTGCGCAGTGGCCAATAGTCGAGCAGAAGCAGTGTGAAGGGAAGTGTGACGACCATTGGCTTTGACATGAGCCCGCAGGCAAAGGCGCATATGATCAACGCGTATCTTTTCCAGGACGGATTGCGCACGTACCATGCATAGGCAAGCAGCGCCACGAACCAGAAAAACGTGCTCAGAACATCTTTGCGCTCGGAGATCCAGGCAACGGATTCGACGTGCGCGGGGTGAAGCGCGAAAAGAAATGCGACGATTGCGGATCGCCAGATGAATCCCGTCATATACAAGAGCAAAAGGAAAAGCAGAACCGCGTTGGCGCAGTGCAGGCACAGATTGGTAATGTGGTGGCCACCGGCATGATTGCCGTAAAGCTTCCAATCGACCATATGGGAGATCCAGGTAAGCGGGTGCCAGTTTGCGGAGTGGAAGGCCGTAAATGCCCACTCGATGCTCTGCGCGGTTACCCCCTGCTGCACATCGCGGTTCTGCACCACATAGTCGTTGTCGTCCAGTGAAACGAAATCGCTGTTGCGCACACCGCGGTAGGAGATTACGGTAGTCAGCACAAGAACGGCGCAGACGGCGGCAATCCACCAGGGTTTATCCATTGCGGGAGCACCGGCGATGGTCTTTCTGACCGCCGCTTCCGGCTGGCGCTGGCCTTGAACTTTGCGCTGTCGCGACTTCTTTGCCATGGTTGGCAATCTCCGATGATCCTCAAAAATGGCTGGGTGTTATCCAACTGAAATTGTAGCGGAGAAAAGCGAAAAACAAACGCAGATCCTTCGACTTCGGTCGCCGCGGCGACCTGCGCTCAGGATGACAGTTTTGTGATGTATTACAGCTTTTGGGACGGGCCAGATTGCGGAACAATGAAATCCGCACAGATCAGCGCACGCCACGCTTGCCGGCGCGAATGCGGCGAATCTCTTCCATGCGTGCGGCGAGTTGTTTTTCGCGGCCCTCCTGCGTGGGCTGGTAGTAGCTGCGGCCCTTGAGAGAGTCGGGCAGGCAATCCATATCGGCCACGCGGCCTTCTTCGTTGTGGGCGTATTGGTAGCCCTTGCCGTAGTCGAGTTCCTTCATCAGGCGGGTGGGCGCGTTGCGCAGATGCAGCGGAACCGGCTCCTGGCGGGTGTGCTCCACCTCCTGCTGCACGGCTCCGTAGGCTGTGTAGACCGAATTCGATTTGGGCGCCAGCGCGAGGTAGACAACCGCCTCGGCCAGGGCAAGGTCGCCTTCGGGCGAGCCGAGAAAGTCGATGGCCTCCTTGGCGGAAAGAGTCAGGTTGAGAGCCTCGGGGGCGGCCAGGCCGATATCTTCGACGGCCATGCGCACCACGCGGCGGGCCAGGTAGAGCGGGTCTTCGCCGGCGGCGAACATGCGCGCCAGCCAGTAGAGCGCGGCGTCGGGATCGCTGTTGCGCACGCTCTTGTGCAGCGCGGAGATCAGGTTATAGTGCTCCTCGCCGGACTTGTCGTACATCAGCACGCGCTGTTGCACGGCTACGCCGGCCAGCTCGCGGTCGATGTGCTTGCTGCCGGCGCGATCCGGCTCCTGGGCCAGTTGCGCGGCTACTTCGAGCGTGTTGTAGGCGTTGCGGCAGTCGCCGCTGGAGTAGCCGGCGATCAGCTCCAGCGCATCGTCGTCGGCGGTCATTTCCAATGCGCCCAGGCCGCGTTCGCGGTCTTCGAGGGCGCGGCGAAGCAGCGTCGGTGATCTGCTCCTCGCTCAGCGGTTGGAGAACATAAACGCGGCAGCGGGAGAGCAGCGCGGAGATGATTTCAAAGGATGGATTCTCAGTGGTTGCGCCGATCAGGCGGATGGTGCCGCGCTCGACGTAGGGCAGAAAGGCGTCCTGCTGGGCTTTGTTGAAGCGGTGAATCTCATCGACGAAGAGAATGGTGCGCGAGTGCATCTGGGAGGCCTGCGCCGCCGCGGCCATCACCTGCTTGATCTCCTTGATGCCGCTCAGGACGGCGGAGAACTCGATGAAGCTGGCTTTCGTGGTCTCGGCGATGATCTTGGCCAGGGTGGTTTTGCCCACTCCCGGCGGACCCCAGAGGATCATGGAGCCTGAATCGTCGCGTTCGATTTGCACGCGCAACGGCTTGCCGGGGCCGACCAGGTGCTCCTGGCCGACGAATCATCCAGGCTGCGCGGACGCATGCGCTCGGCCAGCGGCGCGGTGCGGGGCAGGCCTTTGGGACCTTCGGGTTCGCCGTCGAAGAGGCTCATCGCGCGCTCCCGCTGTCCAGGCTGCGATCGCTCAAGCCGCCCGCTGCCGCGAGGCTTCATAGAGCAGCACGCTGGCGGCCACAGATGCGTTCAGGCTCTCGACCGGGCCGGGGCAGGGAATGGTGACCGCGCCGTCGGCCTGGCGCGGCCAGCTCTTCCGGAACGCCGTTGCCTTCATTGCCGATCAGCAAGGCAACGGTCCGGCCAGGTCGATCTGGTCAGCCGGCTCGGCTCCGTGGGCGGCAGTGGTCAAAATTTTGACGCCGGCTTTTTTCAGACGCGCAAAGCACTCCTCGGCGCTGACGGCAAGCAGCGGAAGCCGGAAGACGCTGCCGGCGGAGGCGCGCACGGCCTTGGGGTTCCAGGCGCTCACGGTTCCGGGCAGAGCGATGACGCCATCGGCGCCAAAAGCCTCGGCGGAGCGCAGAATCGTGCCCAGGTTGCCGGGGTCCTGCACTCCGGCCAGCACCACGAACAGCGGAGCGGTTTTCTGATCGCCGCCGAGAAGGTGCGCCCAGGCTCCACTCCGGCGGCTCGACCAGCGCGGCGATCGGCTGCGGGGTTTCTGTGGTCAGCGCCTGGGCCAGCAGCTTTGCCGGCAGCAGCAGAATCTCGGTCTCAGGCGGCAGCGGCAGAGCCTCAATTTGAGCTTCGGCGCCCTGGGCCGCAAAGACGCAAGCCACTCGCAAACCCGGCGCGCAGAGCCTCTTTAAGCAGGTTCGGCCCTTCGATCCCGGCCAGGCCGCCGGCTTTCGCGGGACCGGGGCGATCCAGCGCGCGGCGCAGTTCTTTCAGGCGGGCATTCTGTTTACTCTGTACAATGCGAACAGGCATACCGGCGAACCGTCTTGTCGCTAGCCGATTTTAGTCTGTTTGCTTGAACGATCGCAGCCCGGCCGAACTCCGGCTTGCACCACGGCTGGTGCTATGATAGCTTCCGTCTTTACGGCAGTGTGCAAATGCGGTTACCGAGGTAGGCATTCTTGTCCGCGGAGATTTTGCGCGTCCATCCCGATCAACCCCAACCGGACCGGATCGACTATATAGTCTCCTGCCTGCGCAAGGGCAACGTTATCGCCCTGCCGACCGATACCTTCTACGGCCTGGCCGTGGACCCGGTGAATCTGCACGCCGTGGAGCAGATTTACCAGATCAAGACCCGCCAGAAGCACAAGCCGCTCTCGCTGCTGATCGCTTCAGTTTCCCAGGCCTACGAGCTGGCGCGCGACATCGACCCCATGCTGGACAAGCTGGCGGAGCGCTTCTGGCCGGGCCCGCTGACCATCATTGTGCGGGCCGGCACCAAGCTGCCTCTGCGGTCTACCGCGAACACCGGCAACGTGGCGCTGCGCGTGCCGGACGCGGCTATTCCGCGCGCCGTCGTGGAGCGTTTCGGGTTGCCCATCACGGCCACCTCGGCCAATCTGCAGGGAGCGCGAGGAGTGCACCCACGCAGCCGGCGTCCGCGACCAGATCGGCGACCGGATTCCGCTGATCATTGACGGCGGGCCCACCGGCCGCACGCAAGCCCACCACCATTGTCGACCTCTCGCTCGGCAACGGCCGCTGGGAGATTTTGCGCGAGGGCGCTATTCCCACGCATGAAATTGTGATGGTGCTGCAAAGATGAAAGAGCAGGGAATAGGGAATAGGGAATAGGAACAGAGGCAGGAAACTTTTGATTCATCGGCAGTCAGATCATTCACCTCGCATAAACTATTCCCTAATCCCTAATCCCTGAACCGAAGGTTCCGTATGAAACGCAAGTCCCGGGCCAAGCCAAAACGCCGCAATTGGATTCTCCGCATGGCGGTTGTGTTGCTGCTCGCGCTTGCGGTTGGAGTTCTGGGCTGGTGCCGCTGGGTCTACGTGCAGATTGAGAGCTACGCAGGTCAGGATCAGGCCGCTCCTTCTGACGCGATTGGAGTCTTTGGCGCGGCGGAGTACGACGGCCGGCCTTCCCCGGTCTATCGCGCCCGCCTGGACCACGCTCTCGCCCTCTATCAGCGCGGCATCGCCCCGCTCATCATTACCCTGGGCGGAAACGGCGGCGACCAGTACAACGAAGGCGCCGTGGGCCGCGAATATCTGGAGGGCATGGGCGTTCCGGAATCGGCCATCATCGCGGAGACCGAAAGCCGCGATACCGAGGAATCGGCGCGCCGCATCGCCGTCATCGCCCGCGCCAACGGGTTGCGGCGGCTGGTGATCGTCAGCGACGGAACGCATCTATTTCAGGATTCATGAAATCTGCGCCAGAAACGGCCTGAACGTGCTCACTTCTCCGCGGCCGCGCGTGCCGGTCGAAGGCGGGACAACAAGAGAGCGTGGGGGAAACCGAGCGCATCGCCCACGAGATTCTGAGTTATACGCTGTGGCGGATGCATCTGCACTGACTCGTGCAATCAGCGAGCAGCCTATCTGTGATCGCAGGCGAGAATCGCCAGCAGGACCAGCGCAAACCCCGCCGCGCTGGCGGTCGACAGAAAATTCACCGCATCGTTGTTGAGCCAGCCGATGCGTTCCAGGGTTGCTCCCAGCAGGCTGTCGAAGAAGAGGCCGAAGACGGCGCCCGCGCAACTGATCCAGAACATGGTGAGGTCGCCGCGCAGGGCCAGGGTTCCGGCGGCCGCAACAATGCTCGCAGCGACCACTCCCGCCAGCGTGCCGAAGAGGCTGACGGCCCCGTCCGTGCCGGGCTCAACAGTGCGCAGAGTGGTGATCATGCGCGGCTGCCCGCCGAGCACCTGGCCGACTTCAGAGGAAACCGTATCCGCCGCTGCCTCAGCCAGCGCCGCAAGCGCCACGGCAAACAGGGGCATGGGTGCGAATGTGGCACGCGTGAACCAGCCGGAATCAGTAAGCCAGGACTGGACCACTTCACTGGAGGCCATAGCGGCAATGCCCAGATTGGCGGCTACCTGGGACGCGGACCGGCCTTGCCGTCGCTCTGCCGTGCCCAGACGCTCTTTCTTCGCGCGGCCCAGCCGTGTGGAAGTTGAGGCCAGCACGGCGACCGCCAGCACCGGGACCAGAGCCGTTTGCCACGGACGATAGGGGAAGGTCACGGTGGAAAACATGAGGCTGATGGTGATGATCGCGCCGGTAAACGCTGCTCCCGGCGTGGCGGCCCGCAGCTTGAACACCACCAGCGCCAGCAACAGGCTCAGGCCTACCGTCCAGATGGCCACGGGAGCCGATTGCGTGGCCCACCAGTGGGTTTGGAGCACCACGCCCGCACCCGCAAAGGGCAGGACGATGAGCAGCACCAGCTTCGATTGCCAGACCAGCTTCTTTTGAGCCACGCTTTATCGTAACGTGCGACCGTTGGAGGGAGATTTGTGGTTTCCCACCCATTTCGTCGCGCTGCGGCGAGCAAAATGGATGGGGCACTGGGATTCTGTGGCCCGGGCAATGATCCTGGGATTTCTCAAGGTCAATCGGTTTACACTCTACTGCGCGGCGTTGATCTCAGTCGCTTGCTACAGTTGCGGAGTCTTCGAATGCAAAAATTCTCAGCCTTAGTTGCGGCATTTTGCCGGATTAGTTTTTACAGCCACGGGAGTTGCTGGCCCAATCACCTGGTCAGCGGCTCGAACTCGACCGCAAGGGCGAGACGATCGTTCTGGAGCCCTATGCGCCCAATATTCTGCGCGTGACCCTGAGCCTGAAGCGCGAGCCGGCACTGGCCGCGCCGGGATACGGCTTTGTGGCCTCGCCCGCAGCTGATGGCTGGAGCGCCAGCCAGACGGCACAGGCAGACGTTTACCAGTCGGCGCGGATTGTGGCTACGGTGGACCGCGATCTGCCTCCCGCCCAGCCGCCGGTTCAGACGCAGATGGACATGGGCAAATTCTTCAGCGGCTCGAATCCCGGCGCGCACATTACGCTGCGCACGCCCGAGGGCAAGACACTGGTGGAGCTAACCGGCTGGACACAGTCTGTTCCCAATCCCTGACGGCACGGCAGAGATAGCCCGCGACCGCCGTCCCACGGACCCGGAGTTCTATACGGTGGGCGCCACGTTTACCTCGCCCGACGACGAGCACTACTACGGCCTGGGCCAGAATCAGGAGGGCTTTCTCGACCATCGCGGCCATCCGGTGCATTGCTGGGCCGATTACGAGGCCCCAGCCGGCGAGAGCGTCTGTGTGCCGTTCCTGATCACCAACAAGGGCTACGGCCTGGTCTGGGATAACCCATCGAAGACCACCATCGAGCCCGGATTCAATGAGCAGACCCGCTGGAGCTCCCAGGTGGGCGACCGGGTTTCGTTTTTTGTGATCGCCGGCGCCACGGCGGACGAGATTTATGCCGGCTACCGGCTGCTCACCGGTCCCACGCACATGCTGCCCAAGGCTGCATACGGCTATATCCAGTGCAAGCAGCGCTATGCCAGCCAGAAGGAAGTGCTTGAAGTTGCAGAGGGCTATCGCAGCCGCCATCTGCCCGCCGACGTGCTGGTGGTGGACTGGTTCTATTACACAAAGATGGGCCAGATGGACTTCGACCCCAGGTTCTGGCCCGACCCTGCGGCGATGAACCGGCAGCTCCACGACCTGGGCTTTGAGACCATGATCAGCGTCTGGCCCCGCTTTCAGCCTGGGAGCCGCTACTACGACGAGCTGCACAGGAACGGCTGGTTCATCCATAAGGCCGACGGCACGCCGGTGGATGGAGTGCCCTACGATCGCGCCGGATCGAACATCGATACCACCAACCCCGAGGCGGCCCGGTGGTACTGGAAGACCATCCGCGAAAATATTCTCAGCAAGGGATTCGACTCGCTATGGGCCGACGAGACCGAGCCCGATTTGCCTCCCAACGGAGCTTATTTCCACATCGGTCCCGGCACGCAGTTTTTCAACGTCTATCCGCTCTTCCATACCGCGGCGCTCTACGACGGCTTCCGTCGCGACGAGCCGGGGAAGCGTGCGTTGATCCTCTCCCGATCCGCTTACCTGGGTGCGCAGAGAAACGGCGCCATCTTCTGGTCCTCTGACATCACTCCCACCTGGGATGCGTTCAAGCGCCAGATTCCCACCGGTCTCGATTTTGCTGCCTCCGGACTGACTTACTGGTCTAACGACACAGGTGGCTGGCAATACCTGCCCGCTGAGCACCACCCGGCTCACAAGCCGCTGCTCGATCCATCCGATGCGCGCGATAACGTAGGCGGCTACGACGACTACCCGGAGCTTTACATCCGTTGGTTCCAGTACGCCGCGTTCCTTCCCATCATGAGAACCCACGGCAGCCGCCCGGCAAACGAGGTCTGGTCCTATGGCAGCCAGGCCGAGCCGATTCTGGAGAAGTACCTGCGCCTGCGCTACCAGCTCATGCCCTACATTTATTCGCTCGGCTACCAGACCTGGCTCACCGGAGCGCCCTTCCTGCGCGCCTTGCCGTTAGATTTTCCCAACGATCCCAAAGTGGCCGACCTCAGCGACGAATATATGTTTGGCCCGGCCTTCCTGGTTGCCCCGGTCACCGAACAAGGCGCGACCAGCCGGCAGGTTTATCTCCCCGCCGGGACCGACTGGTATAACTACTGGACTAACGAGCGGATAAAAGGCAGCCAGACGATCACGGTGCAGGCGCCCATCGATACCATCCCGCTTTTTGTGCGGGCGGGTTCGATCATCCCGCTGGGAGCACCGGTTGAGAGCACGCACCAGGCGCAGGCCATTGAGCGTGTGAGGGTCTACCCTGGCGCGGATGCAACCTTTACCCTCTTTTCCGACGACGGCAGGACCTATGCCTACGAGAAAGGCGCGGGTTCCATTACCCGGCTGCACTGGGACGATGCCAAACGCCAACTGACTCACGAAGGTAACCCCGCCTGGAGCGGGCCGGACAGCGAAATCGTGGAAGTCGTCGGCCACTGAGGGCTGGCCATCGAAACGGTCCATCGGAATGAAAAGAAATGACCGCGACGGCTACCGGCTTGAGCCGGTTGATTCCCTCGGCGCTTCATGCACGTCCAATTCATAGGCAAGGTTACAGCGAGTTGGACTAATGGCCTGGGTGTTCGTCCGCAGGAAAGCTGCGGCTATTTTTGAAGGGGTTTCTGAATGGTTCCTTCAATGAGGAGCTTGCTGGTTCCGGGGCATGCTCAAGCCCCAGCCCTCTGATTTACAATCACGTAGTAAGCAGGAAAGAACTGAATGACGCCTTTTTTAACGAATTCAGGCCAGGCGCGCAAGCGGTTGGTTCAGGCGGGCGCGGTCTTTGTGGCTGTAGCCCTGGTTGCCGGTTGCGGCAGCGTATATCGGCCGGTGGTTACACCCATCGGCCAACAGCGGGCCGCCACAGCAGCCGACGGCGTATGCGATCGTGGTTTCGGCTCCTTCGCCCACCACGCCCGGGATCGCCACGATCATCGACTATTCCGGCGATACGGTTCTGGCCTACGCGAATATCGGTCCTGGCCCATCCCTCTTGTCTGTGAGCGAAAGCGGTACCAGTGGCTATACCCTCAACAGCGACGGAACGCTGTCGAATTTCCCTGTTATCCAACAATTGCAGGCCAAGCAGGTTACGTATACCACGCTCTCTTCCTCATCGCAGACTTCTCCGCCGCATCCGCCTGTGAACCTGTTCGCGCCGGCGACAGGAATGTGGACCGCTGATGTGGTTGGGAACTATGCGGATATTTTCAGCTCGAGTACCGGCGTTCAGGCTTTCGATCTCGCCATTCCGGTGGCGACTACTCCGGTCCTGGTTGGAGGCCCGGCCCTCTCGTCCGGCGAGCGCAACTATGTCGTCAGCCAGGACATCACTGATCCCACCGGCAGTGGCCTGCAACCTCTTCCGTACATCCCCCTTGGCCAATCCGTTAAACGGTGAGGCGGATGGAGTCGAAATCGCCAATCTCACGCTTTCATCGCATCTCGTTCTGGACCCCAACAACCCCACCAATAGCCCTGCCGGCAGCAAAAATGGATTGTGCCCGGTCTACGCCGTGGAGAGCCGTTGATAACAGGCGTTTCTTCGTGCTGAACCGGGGAAGCGACACCATTACGGTGATCAACAGCCAGGACAACACGCTGGATAACCAATGCCCAGCGGGCTGCATGAACCAGGACGGCCAGACGTATTACTCCCATCCCATCCTGCCGCTTTCCACCACTGCGGTGGCCAATACGGGCGTCACTCCGCCGAATGGAACCGACCGGTATGACCGCAATCGCCGGTCCCGTTTATGCCGAGTACAACGCCGCCACCAGCCAGTTGGTTGTGGCCAACTATGACGGCGGAACGATCAGCGTCATCGATGTGAGCCTGGAGTAGTACGGAAACGACAGCCCGACCTTCGGCACCACGTTTACGATTCCGGTGGGCAACAATCCGGCCAGCGTGACCGTGCTGACGGACGGCAGCCGCGCCTACACGGCCAATCAGACAGATCAGACCGTGACCATCGTGAACCTGACCAGCCACACGGTGGAAAAGACGTTGCCGGTTATCGGCTACCCGCGCACTGTGGTCTCCACCCAGAATTCACAGTTCGGCAAGGTCTACGTGGCCTCGCCGAACAGCCCGTACATCACCATCATCCGCACCGATCTGGACATTGTGGACACCACGGTCCTGGTGCTGGGCGACGTCGTGGATGTGCGCGTCACCAGCCCAGAACGCTTCCAGCGGCAACAGCAACGAAACCAGCCGCAGTCCCGGTTACGGCCAGCCCTGCAACCTGCCGCCAACAGTGCACGGGATCCAGTTACACGCTCGCTGAATGCCAGGCACAGCCGTAACTCATTTTCAGAGTTTTGCAACAGGATAGACAACTGGAGGGCCATTCTTCATGGGAGGAATGGCTCTTTAGCTTTTTTTGCCGGCGTTTCCAACGACAGAGGAAAACTGAAGAGACGCTTGATTTTTGAAGTGATTCCCAACACAGACCGCCCCGGCCCAACGCGGCAACCATTAATCGAATAGGGTTTTCCTTTGTCACTGGACCATGCTCTCCGTGATCCCGGTCGTGAAGAGGGTTAATTTTGAGAGGTTTGCCGATGCAATCGAGCAAGAATTTTCTGACGCGGCGGCGGTTCGTCGCAGTGGGAGCTCTGGGAGGCGCGGCAGTTGCCGTAGGCTGCACCGCGGGCAGGCAGGGCAATTGGGATTTCCTCAGCAACGCCCAAGCCAGCACTCTCACCGCAATCTGTGATCAGATTATTCCCGCTGACGGCTTTCCCAGCGCCTCGCAGGCCGGTGTGCTCACTTATATCGATAAGCAACTCGTGCGCCACTTCCGCCGCCACCAGGACGCCTATCGCAACGGCCTGGAGAATGCCGAAGGAATCAGCCGCAAACGCTTCGGCCGCGAAATGGCTGGGCTAACTTCGCAACAGCAGTTTGAATTAGTGAGCGCAATCGAGCAACAGTATCCCGACTTTTTCAAACTGGTGCGCAGCCACACCTTGCAGGGCTACTATGGTTCGCCGCGTCATGGCGGCAATCGCAACGCCGTCAGCTGGCGGATGCTGGGCCTGGACGAGCCGCCGCTGCGTGGCCGCGCGCAGTATGACCTGAGAAAGGGCACACATTCATGAAACGAGTGAATGCTGTGATTGTGGGAGCAGGCGCCGGAGGCGGCGTCGTCGCCAAGGAATTGTCCACCGCCGGATTGAGCGTAGTTCTGCTGGAGCGCGGCAAGTGGTACACCGCCAACGATTGCCGCAAGGACGACTTGCGCAATCAGCGCACTACCATTCTGGGCAATGCGTTTGGTCCGGAGGACGAGGGCAATCCCCGGGTAACGGTGGATGCCAAAGGCGTGCCGCATATCGTGCTGCCCAGCGAAGGCGCTTACCAGAACGATGCTGCCTGCGTGGGCGGCGGAACGCTCAGTTGGGGAGCGCAGGCCTGGCGTTATATGCCCCAGGACTTCAAAATGCGCTCCACCTACGGCGCGCCGGAAGGGAGCTCGCTCGAGGACTGGCCCATCTCCTACGACGACCTGGAGCCGTTCTACGAGAAAGCCGAGTACGAAATCGGCATCTCCGGTGATTATTCGGGAACTCCCTTTCACGGCCCGCGCCGCCGCGATCTTCCCATGCCGCCGGTTACTCCGAATCTTGAGTTTTCAATTCTTGAGCCGGCAGCCAGGCGCCTTGGACTGCATCCGTTTCACATTCCCATGGCCCGCAACAGCGTTCCCTACAACGGCCGCGGCCCATGTATGCGCTGCCGGTGGTGCGTTGGATTTGTCTGCGAAACCGACGCCAAAAACGGCTCCCAGAACACCGTAATTCCCGTTGCGCTCAACACCGGCAACTGTGAACTGCGCACTGAGTGCCAGGTGAAGGAAGTTCTTACCGATGAGCGGGGTCGCGCGCGCGGCGTTGCCTACTTCGACTCGAACGGTCATTTGCAGGAACAGCTTGCCGACATCGTGGTGGTCTCCGGCGGCGCCACCGAGTCCGCACGCCTGCTGCTGAATTCCAAAAGCCGCCTCTTTCCCAACGGGCTGGGAAATCGCAACGACCAGGTGGGCCGCAATCTGCAAGGCCATCACTACACTGGCGCGACCGGTTACTTTGACTACGATACCTACGACGATGCAGGCCCCGGCGCCAGCATTGCAGTCAGCGACTACAACCACGGCACTCCTGGCCTGTGCGGCGGGGGAATGCTTGCCAATGAGTTCATACGCCTGCCGATTCATACCCTCGACCGCCTGCCGCCTGGCACTCCGCGCTGGGGTATGGGACACAAGCAGGCCATGCGCGACTGGCACAAGCGGACCATCGCCGTCATGGGCCCAACCCAGCAAATTCCTACCGCCGATGCCAGGGTCACTCTCGATCCATCAGTACGCGACAAATGGGGAATGCCGGTGGTGCGCATCTCCGGCAACGTGCATCCTCACACTTTTGATATCGGCGAGGTGCAGGCCAAACGCGCAGAAGCGTGGCTCAAAGAGGCCGGCGCAATTCACACGTCTGTGGGAGCACACAGGCCTGAAACCGTATCGGCTGGCCAGCACCAGGCCGGCACATGTCGCATGGGCGACGATCCGAAGGGCTCGGTGGTCAACCGCTACTGCCAGATTCACGACGTGGATAATGTTTTCGTCATCGATTCCAGCGTGCATGTGACCAACGGAGGGTTCAACCCAGCGCTGACTATCATGGCTGTTGCTTACTATGCATCCGATGCCTTGGTCCGGAATTGGAAGGGGACAAAATTCCGCTCGTAAAGCGAATCCTCGACGGATGCTGAGTAGGTCTGCCCTGCCCGGCAGCGCCTTATACATTTGAAGCAGAGGAGCGCGCGGAGATGACGGCAGCTGCGGCAAAAATGCGCGTGGACCTGTTGCTGGTGGAGCGGGGTCTGGTTCCCAGCCGCGAGCGGGCTCGCTCTATGATCCTTGCCGGCCGGGTTCTGGTGCGGGAACAAAAGGTTGACAAGCCTGGTGCATCGGTTCCCCAGGACGCCCCCATTCGACTGCTTGGCGAGGATCCGCCCTACGTGAGCCGCGGCGGCGCTCAAACTGGCGGCAGCGTTGGAGCACTGGAAGATTTCAGTCACCGGCCGGGACTGCCTGGACGTGGGCGCATCGACTGGCGGCTTTACCGATTGCCTTCTGCAGCACGGCGCGGTGCACGTGACCGCCGTCGATACCGGCTTCGGCCAGATCGCCATGAAGCTGCGCAACGATCCTCGCGTCCGCCTGCTGGAGCGCACCAACGCCCGCTTTCTTGAGCCGGGAGCCCTGGCTGCAGCCAAGGAAACTTCCCAACTCACGCTGCTGGTGATGGACGTTTCGTTTATCTCGGCTACGTTGCTGCTGGGTCCGGTCTTCGCCGCGGCTCCCAGCCTGACGGAAGCCGTGATCCTGGTCAAGCCGCAATTTGAAGCCGGGCGTGGGAATGTGGGCAAGGGCGGAATCGTCCGCGATCCCGAGGCGCACCAGTTGGCCATCGATCGAGTCGCCGATTGCGTCCGGTCATTGGACTGGGAAGTGGTAGAGACGATTCCATCGCCCATCACCGGAGCCGAGGGCAACCGGGAATTTCTTCTTTATGCGCGGCGGAAAGATACGTTTGGCTCCGCAACCCCGCCGGACGGCGGAGTTGCGGAAGTATGAATGTGCTCCGATTAGCCGATTGCCGATAGCTGCTAGGCCAACTTCGGATCTGGACCGTACTGGTTTGCTCCTGGATTGCCAGCCAGCATAAAGAGCACCAGCAGGACGATCGGTCCGATGATCGGAATCACAACCAGCAGAAAAAGCCAGCCGCTCTTGTCCGTATCGTGCAGCCGGCGCACACTGCAACCTATTGCCGGAATGATGCAGGCCACCATGTAGAGTGCGCACACGCCGTACAAGACTAAGCCGATCCCGCTTTTCATGAGCAGGAGAGCCAGTATGCACAGCGCGAATTCGATCAAAGTGTTAAATAGAAAGAACATCCAATATTCTTTCCGGCGCGACCGCCCGTTGAACTCAGCGAATTTCTTCCAAACCATCAAATACCATTCCATATTCAATTTCTCCTTCCATTTTGCAGATTAAGTACCCCGCCGTGGGCGCTCAAAATCACAACGCCGGCACGCCGCACATTCGGGGATTTGTTTATAGCTATCCAGCGTTGAGCCACTATACACCCATTTGACCGTCACAGGCACTTAGATTCGCAACGGCTTTTGGAGGCGTCCCCACGGCAGAATGAGCCTAAATTCAAAATTGCATTCAGGGCTGAATCCGTTACACTGGAGCCGAATGGTTCGCGTTGCTATTGTCTGCAAACCGCACAAGCAAGAGCTGGCCCCGCTGCTGCCGGAGCTGATCGACTGGCTATGCCGCCATGATTGTGAGCCGCGGCTGGACCTGGAAGGCGGCCAATACACAACCGCAGCGCCTGCCGTGGAGCGCGCCAAGCTGCCCGACTGGAAGCCGCAACTGGTAATCGTTCTAGGCGGCGACGGCACACTGCTCTCCGTGGCCCGGACGTTTGCCACCACTGGCACGCCCATCCTCAGCGTCAATCTGGGTTCTCTGGGCTTCCTGACCGAAGTCCGGCTCGCCGATCTCTATGCCACGCTGGAGGGCTGGCGCACGGATTGCTGCCTCATCGATGCGCGTTCCTTACTGCACGCCGATTTGTGGCGCGAGGGGAAACTGCAGTCGAGCTTTCGCGCACTGAATGAGGTTGTGGCCTCGAAGGGCGATATTGCCCGCATGGGCGATTTTGCCGTCGAGCTGAACAGCAAGTTGGTGGCCCGTTTCCGCGCCGACGGGGTCATCGTCTCCACCCCTACCGGCTCCACGGCCTATACTCTGGCCGCCAACGGTCCCATCCTCACTCCCGACGTGGACGCGCTGGTGGTCACGCCCATCTGCCCGCACCTGCTCACCTTGCGGCCCATCGTGGTGCGCGGCGATGCGAAGCTCACCGTCCGGGTCGAAGGCATCTCCAAGCTGGCGCTGCTCACCGTGGACGGCCAGACGGCGGTCGAGTTGCACCTGGGCGATGAGGTCCGCTGCCGGCGCTCAAGCCACACCGTTAACCTGGTCCGCCTGAGCGAAAGCGGCTTCTTTGAGGCGCTGCGCAGCAAACTGAGCTGGGGCGAGCGGTAGAGCCTATCATCGATGCCGGATGTAGTATGTTGGCCAATCTTCTCGCTTGGTTTGGAATCTCGCGAGAGCTTAACGGAGGGAGCGTGGGGCTTCAGTCCCACGAAATTTAGACGTAAAATGGGAAGCCTTTAGGCCCGGGGCTAAAGCCGGCTTGATTTCGTCGTTTGGTTAAGGGGCCTGAAGGCCCCTGCTCCCTCCGTTCGATTGCGACCCTCTACCGCAGTTGACGAACCGCCCTACCCCGCCTTTTCCGTCAACTCTGCCCAGCGCACGTAGAGCGCGTCGTTCTCATGCTGTGCCGCATCCAGTTCAGCAAGCGCCTGTTGGAGCGCTGCGGCGTTGGTGGCAATCTCAGGCTGCTCAATGCGGGCGCGAGCGGTAGCCAGCCGGGCATCGGATTGCTCCACTCGCTCTTCGATGGCGGCAAACTCACGGGCTTCGAGATAGGAGAGCTTCTTTCGAGCGGAGCTTGCGGAGTTAGCGGAGTTGACCGTACGCTCCGGCTTGTTCTGTGTCTTCTCTTCTTGTTCTTCGATCCAGTCTTCCCACTGCGCATAGTCGGCGAACCGCCCCGTGTGTCCGCGGCCATCGAGGCCGAGGACGGTGCTGGAGACGCGATTCAGCAGATAACGGTCGTGCGTAACCAGCACCAGCGCGCCGGGAAAGTCGAGCAGATTTTCTTCCAGTATTTCGAGCGTGGGAATATCCAGATCGTTGGTCGGCTCGTCGAGCAGCAGAACATCGGCTGGCTCGAGCATCAGCTTGGCAATGAGCACGCGCGCCTTCTCGCCGCCGGAAAGATTGCGCACTGGCTGATTCAGTTGCTCGCCGGTAAAGAGGAAGCGGGCGGCCCAACCGGCCACGTGCACGATCCGTCCCTGGTGCATCACAGAGTCGCCCTCCGGCGCCAGAGCGCGCCGCAGCGTCAGGCTCTCATCCAGTTCGCGCAACTGGCTGAAGTAGACCATGCGTAGCGTATCGGCCCGGCGAATCGTCCCCCCGGCAGGCTCAATCTCTCCGCGCAGCAGGCGCAGCAATGTGGTCTTGCCGCTGCCGTTCGGTCCCACCAGGCCCACTTTCATGCCTGCGGTAAGAATGAAGTTCGAGCCCTGGAAAAAGGAGCCGTTTTTCTTCTGGTTTTGGATTGGGTTCAATGGGAGCTTCAGCGCCCGGCACCTCGCATGCCACGCCTTTGAACTCGACTAGCCGTTTGGTCTTGCGCTGGGTTGCATCGAAGTCGATGCCGGCCGTGCTTACCGCCGTGCGCGCATCCATATCGGCCAGTTGGCCGATCATCGCGTTGGCGGTGTCGATGCGGGCCTTCGATTTTGTAGTCCTCGCCTTGGGTCCGCGGCGCAGCCATTCAATCTCGGTTTTTACGCGGTTGCGAAGGCTATCCTGCTGACGGCTTTGCGATTCAAGATAAGCCTGCTTTTCTTCAAGAAAATGGCTGAAGTTGCCCTTCACGCGCAGCAGGCCGCCGGCATAAACGCGATTCAGCTCGACGATCTGGCTCGAAGTGGATTCGAGAAAGTAGCGGTCGTGACTGACGGTGACGGCGGCGAAGGACGACGAGCGCAGCAACTCTTCGAGCCACTCGATGCCGGCCAGATCAAGGTGATTGGTGGGCTCATCCAGCAGCATCACCTCGGGCTCAGAGACCATGGCCTCGGTAATGGCCAACCGCTTGCGCCAGCCGCCGGAGAGCGCCGATGCCTGTGTGCTGAGGTCGGCAAAACCGGCCCGGCCCGCCAGTTCGCGCAACCTGCCTTCGCGTTCGGTTTCGTTTCCATGGGCAGCGGTCAGCGCCCCCTCCAGCACTTGGCGAATGGTCAGGCCGGGAGCAAAACGCGAGTCCTGGGGCACGTAGGCGGCGCGAGCTCGTTTGCGTACGGCCAGCTCGCCTGAGTCCGGCTCGACCTGCCCGGCAAGCAGCGCCAGCAGCGTGGATTTGCCCGCGCCGTTGGGACCGATCAAGCCGATGCGGTCGCCGTCCTCAACGGTGAGGGAAATATCGCGAAACAAGGGCGTAGCGCCAAACTGCTTGGTCACGGATTGCGCGTTGAGAATCGGAGGCATCTCTTACAAGAGTACCGTGCCGGGAAGATGGCCACTGCGGGGCTGCGGGCCAAGCTAGCGGCCAAATGCGTAGGTAACTTGAAAGAGGCTGTTGTCGATGCCTGGATTCTCAGTTGCAGTGCCATGGTTCGAAATGTGGTGATAGCGGTATTCGGCACGAACGGATTTGGTTTTGGAGCGGTACAGTTCGAATCCGGCCCCAAGGTCAAAGGTGAAGTTGAAGGAGCCGGCCAGGTGAGACGGGAATGGGCTGCGTGGAGTACATGTAGCCGCCGTGACCGATGAAGAAGGGTTGCAGCTTATTGCGCGGCAAAAAGTTCCATTGAAAGCCGACAGGAGAGATGCCTTCGCCGATCGTCCACCTGCGGCCGGAGCAGGAAACGGTAATGGTTCCACTCTGAGTGGTCGTACTGCCATCTGGGTTATTGAGGAAATAGCTATAAGGTGTTGTGACCGTCGCACAAGAAATTGAAGGTACAGTGTTATAGGTGAAAGTAACCACCGTTGGTGAAGTCGCGTTTTGCACAACGTGAGTGTTCGGGTCGCTCTCCAGCGCCACCGGCAACAGTTCTCCGTTGTACTGCCAGTTCACGATTCGGTTGAGAAAGAGCTTGCGGCTATAGGAGACGCCAAAGTCCAGCAGCATGCGATTCTCTGCATCACCCAAGAACATATGGCTGGAGTCGCCGGAGTATGCGCCGAAGACTCCGAAGGTGTTGACCCTGGCGTAGTAAGGACTTTCGACTTTGGATTGCGCTAAAGCGCTTGCAGCGCAAATGGACAGGATTAGGAAGGTCAGGAGATAAAGATTGCGAATGGATCGGGGCTGGCCTGCACTTTCGTTTTTTCGCAAGAGACTTATCCTTTCGTGCAACCGGGTTGGGAGGGACCTGAAACCGAGTCTGATGGCCTATACTCTTGTTTTGAATGGTCAATCCATTCTAAAGGAGCGTACGTATGTCATCATCTGCCGTTGCCTATGCCCGCCAGAACTCTCCCGCGCTTTCTAGATGAATTGAAGGCCCTGCTGCGCATTCCTTCCATCTCCACGCTGCCCGAGCACAAGGGCGATTGCAGACATGCCGCCGAGACTCTGGCCGCCGAGCTGAAGCGCATCGGCATGGAGAACGTGCGGCTGGTTGAAACCGTGGGCAATCCGCTGGTCTATGCCGACTGGCTGCATGCCGCCGGCAAGCCGACCGTGCTGTGTTACGGCCACTACGACGTGCAGCCTGCCGATCCGCTGGATGAGTGGCTCTCTCCGCCTTTTGAGCCCACGGAGCGCGACGGCAACCTCTACGGCCGCGGAACCTGTGACGACAAGGGGCAGGTATGGGCCCAGGTAAAGGCTCTGGAATCGCTGCTGGCCGCCAACAAAGGGCTGCCGATCAACGTGCGCGTGCTGTTCGAAGGCGACGAGGAAGTGGGAGGGGAGGGAATTGCGCACTTTGTCGCCACCAAGCCGCCGGAGTTGAAGTGCGACTTTGCCCTCATCTCCGACACCGAGCTTTTCGCGCCCGGCCTGCCCACTCTGTGCGTGGGCCTGCGCGGCATGATCTACACCGAGCTTGAAGTACGCGGCGCAAAGCAAGACCTGCACTCCGGCATGTACGGCGGCGCGGCTCCCAATCCCTTCTTCGCGCTGGCGGAGATTCTGTGCAAGCTCAAGGACGAGAACGGCCACATCCTCATCCCCGGCTTCTACGACGGCATTATTCCCCCCAGCCCCGAGGAGCTGGCTGCATGGGAGAGCCTGCCCTTCGACGAGGAGCACTACCGCAAGACCGAGGTGGGTTCAAGCAGCTGGTGGGCGAGGCCGGCTACAGCGTGCTGGAGCGCACCTGGGCGCGGCCCACGCTGGACGTGCACGGCATCCCCGGCGGCTTTACCGGCGCGGGCGCAAAGACGGTGATTCCCGCCAAGGCTCTGGCCAAGGTCTCCATGCGCCTGGTTCCCGGCATGACGCCGGCCAAGGCTTTCGCCCAATACAAGAGCTACGTTGAAAAGATCGCGCCTGCGGGCGTCGATGTTGAGGTGCGGCTGATCCACTCCGGCGACCCCTGCCTGATTCGCGTCGACAACCCGTACATCAAGGCGGCCACCCGCGCGCTGCACGAGGTCTGGGGCAAGGACACGGTCTTCATCCGCTCCGGCGGCTCCATCCCCATCGTCGGCGACTTTGACCGCAACCTGGGCGTTCCCAGCGTGATGATGGGCTTCGGCCTGCCCGACGACAACATCCACGCCCCCAACGAGAAGTTTCATCTGAAGAACTTCGAGCTGGGAATCGAGTCGCTGATTCGCTTCCTGGAGGAGGTTGGCGGTTAAGGTGGTGCAATCTTAATTCGTACTTCTGAGCCGATTTGTCCAATCCATGCCGGTTGGTGCGAATTCGTCCAAAATATCGTTGTGTCCGCGATTGGGGATGGAATGGTATTGTCGCGGTTCATTAGCCAAATCATAAAGCTGCTTCCCTTGGAGAGGAGGTATGAGTTGGTCCCTGGCTCCATTAGCGATCAAGACAGGAACATGAATATTCTTTATCTTTTTGACGTTCTCAAAGCGATCCCGAACAATAAACCCGGCGGGAAAAATTGGAAACTTGATCTGCGCCATTTTTGCAATCGATAGATATGGAGCCACCAGAATGAGGCCGCCAACGTGGAATTCTTCAGCCATTTGCGTCGCCACTCCAGTACCCAATGAGTGCCCGAAAAGAATCATGTCGTCACTTTTGACACCACGCGCCATGAGCGCATCGATATAGGCTCTCGCGTCGTCATAGAGGCCGGCTTCTGTCGGCTTGCCCGGAAATCCGCTGTAACCTCGATACTCCGCGATGAGAAATCCATACCCTGCGGCAATATAAGGATCAGCTACGCCCGACGCGGTGTACAAACTATCGCCGTTTCCGTGAAAGAAAACAAAGGTAAATGGCTTGGTTGTTGCTGGTGCGTACCAGCCTTTCAAATCAAGCCCGTCTGCCGTACGTACAGATATCTCCTCGAACAAACTGTTTGCGTGCGCTTCACTTAACGGCACATAATTGTGGTTGGGAAAATATAAGAAATTTCTTTGAAATGCAGAAATCCCGACCAAACCCAGAACATAAAGGCCGCTCAGAATGCCAAGAATCCGTCTGATTTTCACACGAACTTGATTCTTCAGGAACATTCGAAGCGCACTTGCCATATGCCGAGTTTAGTCTCATATTTTGAGATTTCGCAATCTTGAGCGCTTCGGATTACGAATCTGTGCTCTTATCGCGTAAGCTGAATCCACGACTATGTCCGATTCCCCCTCCAATTTGGAGTTTGAAGAGGCTCTGGGAGGATCGCGCGGCGGTGAGGCTGCACGGTCCGACTTGGAGGCTTCAATTACCTCCGAGATCGTTATCGCCTTCAAGAACGTAAGCATTTCATTTGATGGGCGGCCGGTTCTTGAGGACGTGAGCTTCACAGTGGGCCGCACCCAGACTCTCTGCATCCTGGGCCGCAGCGGCGTGGGCAAGTCGGTGGCTCTGCGTTTGCTGATGGGCTTCCTCAAGCCGGATTCGGGCACCATCGAGGTCGAAGGCCAGGAGATTACCTGCCTCGACGAAGACGGCATGCAGAAGATTCGCAAGCGCGTGACCATGGTTTTCCAAGGCGGCGCGCTCTTTGATTCGCTCAGCGTGCGCGAAAACGTCGCTTTCCCGCTGCGCGAGATGGGAAATCTGTCAGAAGAAAAGATCAACATGCTGGTGGAGTGGTTGATTGAACTGGTGGGCGCTGAAGATGTGGTGGACGCCCTGCCGGCCAGCCTTTCCACCGGGCGCAAACGCGCCGTAGCCATGGCCCGCGCACTGGCTGCACAGCCCGAGGTGGTGCTCTACGATGAGCCAACCACCATGGTCGACCCCATCATCGCCCGCCGCCTTGGCGACCTGATTCAGAGAGCCAAAGACCGGCTCGGATTCACCAGCATCGTGGTTACGCACGATATGCGCTTTGCCGAGCGGCTCGCCGACACGGTGCTCTTCCTCCACCAGGGCCGCGCAACGTTCTTCGGTCCGCTCAAGGACTTTATGGAATCCCCCGATCCAAATATTCAGCAGTTTCTTACGTTGGACGCATACATATTACCTACAGCATGAACTATTCATCATTCGGTAACAGTCAATTCGCAAGATTTTCATTGCAATTGGCCGAGCAGGGCGGAGCTATGCTCATAAAGCCTTCATCATCAGGGGGTTAACTCGTGTGGGATAGCCGCTAAAATCCCACCTAGGTGGGATATGCCTATGTCAGGTGGTTTTTGTATAATTTGCTATATTCGCATTGGTTTTTATGCCGCCGAATGTTAATTCCCGGTCAAGGGATTTGCTGTTCAGTCTCTTTGTTCGTCTTCCCTGGAGTCTTTAGTTTCTGAGGTCTACTGAAGCTTATGGCGACATCGGAATTCTGGGAAAGAGGATCGGCTTCATTAGCGTCGCATCCTGAATCGCGGGTGAAGCGGCGGCGAACTCCACGCGCATCGCGCGAGGCACATCCAAACTGTGGATGGTTCTGGATGGAATCACCATCTTCGGCGCCGCTGCATTTGCCACTCTGTACGCATTCCATCTGGGACCGGTGGCCGCCGCGCAGGGAATCTGGCACGGCACGCTCATCCATGGCCGTTCGATGGGCATCCTGCTGGCCTTGCTATGCGGATTTACCTTTGCGCTGATCATGATCAGCCGGCGGCTTCATTTGTATACCCCCACGCGCCTGACCAGCCTGCTGCATGAGCAGAAGCTGAGCGTGCAGGCCTGCTTCACCTCCGGCCTTGCTTCTTACCTGCACGCTTTACCTGGTTCACGCCGAAGAAATTCCCCGCAGCATCGTACTGGTCACGGTAGGCCTGGTTACCGTCACGCTGAGTGTGCGCAGGCTGGTTTACCGCGCCCTCATCTACCGGCGTTTCGACCGTGGAGTGGGCACGCGCAACGTGCTCATCGTGGGCACCGGACCTGAGGCGCATGCGCTTCGCCATCACCTGGAGAGCATCCGGCACCTGGGCTACACCTTCAAGGGATTCATTGATTTTCCCGGCTCCGGTTCTCGTTCTATCAGTAAACTCCGGCGACGTGGTGGGCACGCTTGATACGCTCTTTCAGAACGCACGCAAGCATTTTGTGGATGAGATATTCTTCACCACTCCCTGCGAGCGCGGGATCGTGCAGGATGTGCTGGAGCGGGCGCGCACCCACGGCGTGGATCTGCGCGTGGTTCCCGATATGTACGACGGCCTCACCTGGAGCAGCCCCATCGAGTACATCGGCCAGTTTCCCACCATTCCCTTGCACTGCGGCCAGGTGCCCGAGACTGGACTGCTGTTCAAGCGGATTGCTCGATATCGTGTTTTCCTGCCTGATTTTGATCGTCATCTCGCCCCTGTTGCTGGTTGTTGCCATCGCCATCAAGCTGGATTCGCGCGGACCGGTCTTCTACTCTTCAGAGCGCATCGGCAAGAAGGGCCGCGTCTTCCGCTGCACCAAGTTCCGCACCATGGTCCTCGACGCGGAGCAGCGCCGCGCCGACGTGATGCACATGAACGAACGCGAGGGCGTGCTGTTCAAGATTTCAAACGATCCCCGCGTCACCAGGCTGGGCCGTTTTCTGCGCAAGTATTCGCTTGATGAACTTCCCCAGTTCTACAATGTTCTGCGCGGCGACATGAGTATTGTCGGTCCGCGTCCGCCCCTGGCAAGCGAAGTGAAGGAGTACAAGCTGAGCAACCTGCGCCGGCTCGACGTGACTCCGGGCATCACCGGACTGTGGCAGGTGCAGGCGCGCCAGGATCCCTCGTTCGACAGCTATATCTCGCTGGATGTGGCCTACATCGAGAACTGGAGCATCTGGCTGGATATCAAGATCATCCTGCGCACCATCGGCGTTGTTCTTGCGGGAACCGGCACATAGAAAAATTCTGATTGGACTCGGTAAATGGGTATAGGCTGTAAAAAAAGTGTTCCCCGAGGTCAGTAGGAGATTGAAATGAGTGAAGCGAAACAAAGGAGTGTTTACCTCACCGCGTGGTTGGTTCTGCTCCTGGTTTGCAACTTGATGGCCGCGGCATTTTATCTAATCGCAAGCCTGGCGATGGGGCAGGGAATGTTCTCCGCGCCGCCGTGGCTGTTCCCGGTTCTCACCGTTGTCGCAATCGGCAATGCCGGGTGCGCGTATGCATTGTTTCTGTGGAAGAAGTGGGCATTCTACGGCTTCCTGGTCACGGCCGCCATATCAATTACGGCCAACTTGATCAACGGCGCCAGCCTCTTTCACGCTTCTCTTGGGCTCGTCGGAGTGGCAGTCCTATTCATTCTTCTCCATGTCGGCAGTGAAGATAACGGCTGGGAGCAACTCGAATAGGATCTGGCAGCAGCGGGTTCGATCACAGGGTGCGCTCATCGTAGCCCGATGCAGTGCAAATGGCGGTACTTTGCCGCGCAGGATTAAACTATAGATGTGAAGATCGCACTGGCCCAGATCAATCCAACGGTCGGGGATTTCACCGGAAATCTTGAAAAAATCGTTGCCGCCAGCCGTCGCGCGGCAGCGCTGGGCGCGCGGCTTACCGTCTTCTCCGAACTGGTCATCTGCGGCTATCCTCCCGCCGATTTCCTTGAAAAGCCGAGTTTTCTGGCCCGCTGCCGCTCGGCCGTCGATGAACTGGCCGCGGCCACGCGCGATTTGCCGACCGCCGTGCTGGCGGGCGTGGCGCTGCCGGCGGAGGATGATTCGGGCAAAGCCGGCCGTGAATGCCGCCGTTCTGCTGGATGGCGGCCGCCTGCTGCTCGAACAGCACAAGCGCCTGTTGCCGTTCTACGACGTCTTCGACGAGCAGCGCTACTTTGCTCCTGCGCGGTCGCAGCAGGTGGTGGAGCTGGACGGCGTGCGGCTGGCCATCACCATCTGCGAGGACGCCTGGAACGACAAGAACTTCTGGCCGCGGCGGCTCTATACGGTCGATCCCATGGAAGAGCTGATGCGCCAGCATCCGGCGGTGCACATCAACCTGTCTTCATCGCCTTTCTGGCACGGCAAGCGCGCCATTCGCCGCCAGATGCTGGCGGCCATTGCGCGGCGGGACGGCATACCCGTACTGATGACCAACCAGGTGGGCGGCAACGACAGCCTGATCTTCGACGGCTCCTCGCTGGCCCTCAATGCGCGCGGAGAGCTGATCGCCCAGGCCGCCTCGTTCGAGGAGGACCTGGTGCTGGTCGATCCCTTCGATGCGCCTCAAGTGCCCGTTCCGGATGAGGACGACACCGAGGCCGCCTACCGCGCACTGGTTCTGGGCACGCGCGATTATGTGCGCAAATGCGGCTTTCACAAGGCCCTGGTGGCCTTGAGCGGCGGCATCGACTCCGCGCTGGTGGCGGCCATCGCCACCGATGCGCTGGGCGCGGAAAATGTGGTCGCCGTCGGCATGCCCAGCCCCTACTCCTCGGCAGGCTCGATCGACGACAGCCGCCGGCTGGCTGCCAACCTGGGCATTCGCTTTGAAGTGATCGGCATCAGCGGCCTCTTTGAGGAGTACACTCGCGCTCTGGAGCCGCTGTTTGCGGGAACCAAGCCGGACACCACCGAGGAGAACATCCAGTCCCGCATTCGCGGCGTGCTGCTGATGGCGCTCTCCAACAAGTTCTCCGCGCTGGTGCTCACCACGGGCAACAAGTCGGAGATGGCGGTGGGCTACTGCACCCTCTACGGCGACATGGTGGGCGCGCTGGCGGTGATCGGCGACCTGGTGAAGACGCGCGTCTATGCGGTCTGCCGCTGGCTCAATCGCGACCGGCGAGGTGATTCCCGAGGCGATTCTCGAAAAGCCGCCCTCGGCCGAGCTGCGTCCGGACCAGAAGGATACCGACTCGCTGCCGCCCTACGAGGTTCTCGATCCGATTCTCGAAGCCTATGTCGAGCGCTATGAGACTCCCGAGCAGATCGCCCGGGCAAACGGATTTCCTCTCGAACTCGTCCAACAGGTGGTGCGCCTGGTGGAGCGAGCGAGTACAAGCGCCAGCAGGCCGCGCCGGTCTTGAAGGTGACCTCCAAGTCGTTTGGCATGGGCCGCAGATTTCCCATCGCCGTCAAAGTTCAGGTGTAAGGTATAAGCTAGAAAGTGGGAGTTTTCCCTCAGTCTAAGGAGAAACAGCTTGATTCGTCTGTTAGTCAATCGTTCCAGTATCCGTTTGTCGAGCCTTCGTCTTGCCAGTATTTTCGCTCTGGTTGGGCTGTTCCTGTTTGCGTTCGCGGCCGCTGCCCAGCAGCAGGTTCCGGCCGCCGCCGCAGCCGCGCAAGCCGCTCCGGCTCAGGCTGTTCCTTCGCAGGCCCCATCCGCTCCGGCTCCCGCTGCGGCACCGATGTTTCCCAAGCCCGACCCGGCAAATTTTACTGCCTCATCGCCCACCAAGGAGACTGGTCAACGCTTTTATCCAGGCCAATCTGGGCTTTGACGACAATAGCGTCTGGCAGGTCCAGGCCATCCTCAAGACCCCGGTGGAAGGCGTCAGCAGGGTATTTGTGCTGATTAGCGACAAAAGTGGCAAGCAGAAGCCCTATCCGCTTCAGTCTTCTATACGCTGCCCGACGGCAAGCACATCATCGCCGGCGACGATATTGATGCCCTTCGGCGAGCATCCCTTCGCCGAGAACCGCGTCGATATTGCAGGCGCACGCCGACGGCCCCTATCGTGGCTCAGCCTCAAAGGACCTGGAGATCGTCGAATTTGCCGACTTCCAGTGCCCCCATTGCAAGGAGGCGCAGGCCAACATGGACAAGCTGGCGGTGGATTTTCCCAAGGCCCGCATCGTCTTCCAGAGCTTTCCGTTGCCTCAGCATTCCGCGGCCATGGGCGCGGCTGAATACGGCGTCTGCGTAAACAAGCAGGGCGGCAGCGACGCATTCTTCACCTTTGCCTCGGCCGTCTTTGATGGCCAGGATGGATTGGCGACCGCCGACGGCGCCACACTGACCCTGAACAGCGCGGTGACCAAGGCGGGTCTGGACCCGGCCAAGGTTTCGGCCTGCGCCTCGACCCCTGAGACCAAGGCCGCGGTGGATGCCTCGGTCAAGCTGGCCCAGGATCTGAAGATCAACCAGACCCCCACGCTGATGATCAACGGGCGTCCGGTTCCAGCAACCGTTCCCTATGAAACCCTCAAGCAGATCGTCCAGTATCAGGCCAAGGCGGACGGCGTGGCCCAGTAAGAGGCCGGACCACTGCAAAGGGAGTTGAAACCCCTCTATGAAACGAACCAGATGTGGATCGCTTCTTAGAGGGGTTTGTTCTTACCATGGATCGGCGTGGCGAAATCTTCAGTGCGCCTGCGTGCCCTTCTCGATCCGCATCATCGGCGAGTGGCCCGCCGCGTGCGTTCCGCGAATGACGTGGGGCGTCATGATGATCAGCAGTGTCGAAGAGCTCTTCTGGGTGTTGTTGTCGGTCACGTCGTTCAGTCCTGGAATCTCGCTGATTCCCGGAATGCCGCTGATGGCGCGGCTCTCCGATTTATCCAGTTCTCCCGCCACCATCACGCTCTCGCCCTTTTTGAGCATCACCACCCCGGAATAGGCGCGATTGTCGAGGATGGGATTGCCGTTGATGGAAGTTCCGGAGAGGGCATCGATCTTCAGGTCGATGGTGAGGGCAACATCGTCGTTGCGCATCACCTTGGGGGTTGCCTTCAGGGTCAGGCCCAGGTCCTGGTACTCCACCTGCGGAATATTCGGCACGCTGCTGGCGTAGGAGGTGAGCAGCGAAGTCAGACTGCCGGAAGCTCCCGCGCCGGTCAGCCCCGGGATATTTGGGCAGGCCAGCCGACAGGCTTGAGAAGGAGGAGGTCTGGATGGGATATTTCTCGCCTGATCTTCAGTGTTCCGTCTTCGCCGTCGCCCAGGCGCAACTGAAGCTGGTCCAGCTCGCGCGAGTCGGAGGAGTTCAGGTTGAAATTCATTGTCAGCGAGCCCGGCGACAGCGCCGATTGTGTGAGACCGCCGCCAAAGAGAGCGATCCCGTTGGAGAATAGGGAGCTCGAGATCTGGCCGGAGGCGAGCAGAATGCCGAGAATCGCCAGCGTGTCTCCGGGTGCGGCCAGCCCCGAGGAGATAATCTGCTGCACCAGGCTCTGGTTCGCGTTCAGGATGGACTGTTCCTCGGCATAGACGTTGAAGGCTGAAAAGGTCTGCGGCGGCTGCACCCCGGTGTTGCGCTGGCTGGCGTGCGCAAGCTGGATCAGGCGCACGTCGAGCAGCACCTGGCTTCGCCCTTCGAGCAGTTCGCGCATCGTTGCATTGAAGGCGATCAGCGTTTTTTCTGGCGCGCGCAGAGTCAGCGTTCCGGCGGTTGAATCTTTAACCGCCTGCGTGATCTGAAAGACGTTTTTGGCCAGGGTGACCACGTCAGTCATTTCCTGGTCGGACATCCCTGAAAGATAAATGGTCTCCAATTCCTGGCGCACGAACTGCGTGCGGTTATCGCGGGTATCTTTGGCCACCAGCACACGATGCGGGTCAAGCGGAACGTAGAACGAATTGGTGAGCATGCCCAGAACCCGCGTGGCCTCTTCGAAGGTAGCGTCATCCATATCCAGGCGCACCTGTGCCGGCTTGATGCTCTCGTCCAGGGTGGTTTCAAGGCCGTAAGCGCTGAAGACCTCCTTGATCACCTTGTCTTGGTCTTCGTGAAGGTGGAAGCTGTGAGCCTGTGTTCTGAGCATCAGCTTCACTGTTTCGCCCATCGTGCTTGCTGTCTGCTGGTAGATGGGAATTTCCTGACCGCGCAGGGCTTCGTCGCTGAGTTCGTAAAGCAACTCGGTGGCCTCTTTGTTGTTAGGATCGAGTTCCAGGGCGTGAGCCAGCGCGGCGCGTTCGCCTGACCCATCGTCTTTCAGCCGGTCCTTGGTGGCGGTCTGAATCAGTGCCGTTACCGCGTGACTGAGAGCAAGGTCGGCTGCCAGCGAGTAGTCGCGGTTGGAGGGGTCAAGCTCGGCTGCCTTCCGATAGTCGTTCATCGCCTCTTCAAAAATCTCCTTTTCGAAGAGCTTGCTGGCCTGAAGGTAGAGTTTGGCTGCGCGCCGGCGGTCGCTGGCGCGCGATGGTTTGCTCGGCTCCGCTGGAACGGCAGCCGGCGTGGCACTTTGGACGGCCGGTGAGGCTGCGGAAGGTGAGAATGGGGTCTGCTGAGGCGCCTGTTGCGGCGGGATGGGATTCGCAGCCTGGGCTGAAACGGCGCTCACAAAAAAGGGCAGCAGGAGCCCAGCCGTGCACGGACGGACCCATCGCCATGGCAATCCAAGCTCTCGATTTCTGTCTGTACGGGTTCACTGCGGCGTCCGTGTCAGCGCCAGCAGATCGGCCAGCGTAGAGGCGCAAACCTCCGGTTGCAGCGCCAGCAGTTCGTCGAAGCTGTACCTGCCGGTGGCGACAGCGATTACAGACATAAAATTGGCGCGCGCAGCCTCAATATCGCGAGGAGTGTCTCCCACCACGCAGATCCGGGCTCCGGAACCGGCCAGCTCCCTGGCCATGATCCCCGCGTGGCCGATCAGTTCCGAGCGGACAGAAAAACGATCGCTGAAGCCGCCGAAGCGGAACCATTCGCGCAGGCCGGCCTGCTCAACTCTTGATCCAGCCAATGGTCTCCAGATTACCTGAGGCCACGCCTAGCAGCGCGCCCTTTTTCGCCAGGTAGTCCAGCACCTGTTCCACGCCGGGCATGCGAACCAGGTCGAGCTCATGGCGCCGTTCGGCAACCGCGTGGCGCATCGCTTCCAGAATGGCCTCGGTGCTTTGCTCCAGAACCTCGGCCGGAACGCCGGCCTGGTGGCAGGCTTCGCGCAGAATGGCCGTATCCGTGCTTCCGTGCAGCAGGATGCCGGAAAGCGTGACTTCGAATCCCGTTACCCGCTGAACACTGGTGGCGAAGGATTCAAAGTGGACCCGATCGCGGCTGCGCAACAGCGTGCCGTCGATATCGAACAGATAGGCGTCCTGCGCGTCCCAGGCAAAGCCCGGCTCGATGGCGACGCGCGCTTCTTTGGCGGCTGGAGTTGTCAGCATGTCCCTTTGGATAGTATGTCAGCCTTGGCGGTAGATTTGACGTGCCGTGCTGAATACAGGACGTTCGCTGCGCGGCGGACGCTTGAGCCCGGCCCTCACTTCGGCCAGGTCCAGTCCCAACTCGGCCATGGTGCGGCTCAGCGTATTGCGGTGTATTCCCAGCTCTTCAGCCGCCTTACACTGGTTGCCCCGGTGCGCAATCAATACTTCGCGCAGATACTGCCTCTTGAAGTCACGCACGGCATCCTCGTAGGAAATGCCGCTGGAATGCATTTGCGTCACCAGGCTATCCAGTTCTCGTCTCACGTTCACCTCTAGCTGTCCAATTCACTATCATGACCTATTTTCGCGTTCTCTGCATGATGAAATATCACGATTTAATCTTTCCCGGATGCATCCACCCTGGCGTCTCCTCTTCCAGCGTCCTCAGTCCCTCCCGAATTCGCAGCGCCAGCTCATGCGGCGTTACGTGGGTACTCAGGTGGCAGGCTCCGAAAAACAGCCTGGGCAAGCGGGACTCCGACAGAACGCGGGCCTGGGGAAAGAAGGCCACAATGGCGATCATGCCCAGTGTGACCAGAATCACGCCTTGAAAGAATCCAAAGATTGCTCCGGCAAATCCATCCAGGCAGCCCAATCCAAGCGAGCGAAATGCCTTGGACAGGAACGACCCGAGGAAGGCGGCGACCGCCATCACCAGCAATGCAAGCAGCAAAAATGCGATGGTCTCGGCCACGGCACGGATGCGAACTACGGGCATCAGCATTGCTGCCACGTGGCCGTAATTCCAGGCCGCAATGGCCAAGCCCAGCACCAGCCCGCCCAGCGAACAAAACGAGCGGAAGAAGCCCTGTGACATGCCACCGAGCACAGCGATCACCATAATGACCACGATGGCCAAATCGACCATCGTCATGCTGCCCGCCCAAGACATGATGTACTCCTGTTGCGTTCTACAAATCGAGATCCCGCCCGGTCAGTCGGCGGAAGGCTTCAAGATACTTTTCCTGTGTGCGCCCTACAACATCGTCGGGAAGTCCTGGCGCGGGCGCCTGCTTGTTCCAGTGGATGGATTCCAGATAATCGCGTACGAACTGTTTGTCAAATGAAGGCTGCGCTCCTCCAGGTTTCCAGGTTTTGCCCTCCCAGAAGCGCGAGGAATCCGGCGTCAATACCTCATCCGCTAGGATAATCCCTTTCGCGGTCCTTCCAAACTCAAATTTTGTGTCGGCCAGGATCAGCCCGCGGGACTCGGCATGGCTGGCAGCCAGCTTGTAGATTTCGAGCGTCAGGCGACGCAGTTCCGCGGCATCGGCAGGCCCGGCGAGCTCCTCAGCCTGGGCAAAGGAAATGTTCTCGTCGTGCACGCCGGCATCGCCCTTGGTGGAGGGGGTAAACAGCGGCTCCGGGAGCCGCGACCCGTCCAGCAATCCCGCCGGAATCTGAATGCCACATACGGTTCCGGCCTTCTGGTACTCCTTCCAGCCCGAACCAGTCAGGTAACCCCGCACCACGCACTCCACGGGAAACATCGTTGCCCGCTTTACCAACATGGAGCGGCCTTCCAGCTGATCGGCATAAGGGTGCAGGGCGGCGGGGAATTTAGCCACGTCGGAGGCGATCAGGTGGTTAGGAATAAGATTCGCCAACAGATCAAACCAGAACAGCGAGATCTGCGTCAGGATCTTGCCTTTGCCCGGGATGCCAGTGGCGAGGACATGGTCAAATGCCGAAATGCGGTCGGTGGCCACCAGCAGCAGGTCATCGCCCACTGCATAAAGATCGCGCACCTTGCCTCGGCCAAGCAGGGGCGTTGTGCCCAGATTCGTTGTTAGAAGAGTATTCATGGGAAGTCTTACCTCGGAGGGAACTGAAGCTCCGATTTTTCCAGCGAGAGCCGCGTTTTGTCAATCCTACGACTTTCATGCACGGAGTGTGCCCAATTGACCAGTAATTGAGTTGACATCATTGTTTAATCCAGGCAGAAGCATAGTGTGGAAAAAATGCACATACCAGTGTGACGGCCATCACGGACCTACCTTTCCATATGGGAGAGACTCCATTTGTCAACATGGTTCAGAGAACAGTAAGCACAGTTCTCTTAGAGCCGGGCGACACGAAGTAGCCGTGGAAAGGGGAAGCCGCAGCTCGCTTCGTTAGTACAGGGATCACTAGTAGCCGCGCGCTACCGACCTCCAGCGTCGGCTACTAGTCCCCGTCTTATCTTGTTGTTTTTTATAATGCAAGCGCCTCCGAAGCGTCGATTTCCTTCGGGGGCGATTTTTTGTCTCAAAAGCAGGAATCAGGGGCCATTCGGCATTTCTTCCGCGTACGATCTGCCTGTTTTGAAAGGGCAAGGCTTCAGCCGGGCCCTTTCAAGGCAATGAGATGATTCTCAAAGCTGGTTTTTAAAACTATGCCGTTGCGCGCTGCTGTCCCTGGCCGCCCAGACGCACACTCACCACTTTGGAGACGCCCGGCTCCTGCATGGTTACGCCGTAAATCATGTCGGCGATCTGCATCATGCGCTTGGAGTGAGTAACCAGCAGGAACTGCGTATCCCGGCTCAAGGAGCTCAGCAGGTTGCCCAGACGGGCAACGTTGGTCTCATCCAGAGCCGCATCCACTTCGTCGAGTGCGCAGAAGGGGCTGGGCTGGAACTGGAAGATGGCCACCAGCAGCGCCAGCGCGGTAAGTGACTTTTCGCCGCCTGAGAGCAGAAGCACATTTTGCAGCTTCTTGCCCGGCGGCGAGGCCACGATATCCAGCCCGCTCTCAGCTTGGTTTTCCTGGTCTGTGATGCGCAGGAAGGCCTGCCCGCCATTAAAGAGCCCGGCGAAGACCTTAGCGAAGTTCTCGTTGATCTTTGCGAGGGCCTCGTCGAACTTGGTGCGTGTAATCTGATCGATCTCCTTGATCGTGTCCTGCGTATTCTCAATGGACTCCATCAGGTCCTTGCGCTGCGTTTCAAGGAAGCCGTGGCGCTCAGCCGTCTCTTTGTACTCATCCAGAGCCATCATGTTCACCGGGCCCATTTGCTCGATGCGCTGGCGCAGCGCGCGGCAGATTTCCTCCTCGGCAACCAGTGCCTCGTCCGTTATGCGTTCTATCTGCTCGTCAGCACGTAATACCTCGGCCTCGACGCTTACCTCGTTCAGGCAGCTGGCCTCAAGGTGCTCAAGATCGGAGCTAAACCTGGCTACTTCACTGGATCGAGTGGCGCGGTCCTCGCGCAGTTGGTCAAGAGAGGCGCGGCCGGTCTTCAACTGCGCCTCGATGGTGGTCAATTCCTGGCGCACTGCCTGTGCCTGGCCGGCGATTGTTTGCGCCAGGGCCAGCGCCTCGGCCCGCGAGGCCTCCAGTTCCTTCTGCCGCGTAGACAGGGCGGCGCTCTCGCTGATGCGCTGTTCCCGCTCCTGCTCTGCATTCGTCCGTTGCTGCACAATGGCCAGCACCCGGCGCTCCAGGTCGGCATGGAGCCGGTCAATGCGTTGGAAGGCTGCTTCAGCGCCCCGACGGCGTTCTTCCAGTCCGGCCAGTTCCGCAGTCAGCTGGGCCGCCTGCTGCTGCAATCCTTCGCGCTCCTGGCGCAGCGTGACCAGTTGCGCCTGCAACTCGTCCAGACCCGCCTCAGCCTGAGCATGCTCGGCCTCCAATCGCGAAGCCTCCTCACGATTCTTCTCGATACCTGTTTTTTTGGATTCGCGCGCGTCCTTGTTGCGTGCCGCCTGTGCCTCCCAATCCTCAATCCGCCGCTCGATGCGCTGGGCCTCGCTCTCCATCTGCTTCAGCGCCGCTCCCTGGTTGGCGGCATCGGTCTCTGCTTGCCGGCGTTCCTCGCTGCGAGTTTCCAGTTTCTGCGTCAGCTCCTCGATGGTCGTGGTCAGCGCAGCCGCTTCAGCCTCAGCCTGCGCCAGGCCTGTCTCAAGCCTGGCCTGCCGGGTTTCAGTCTCACGCAGCTCCCGCTTGAGCGCCAGAGGACCTTCGCTGGCCGGCTTGCCGCCGGTTACCGTCGCATTGTGGAAACACTCACCCTCCGGCGTGAGGAAATAGGCGGAGGGGTAACTGGTGGCCAGTTGCTGCGCGAGTCCGGAGTTCTCCACCAGGTAACCATTCCTGAGTTTGGGCAGAATCTCTTCGAGGGATCGCCCAAAACCGTTCAGCACCTTGATTGAGTCTTTCAGCGGGGTCACGCCGGGAGCTTGAATCGAATCCTTACTCTCAGGAAAAAGTTTGCCTCCCGCATGGCCAGAGGGGTGAATCAGGAAGGTGGCTCTGCCATCCACGCCGGTCTTGAGCAGTCGAACGCCCTCCTCGGCAGCCCCCCAGCTTTCCACCACCACATAATTCAGCTCCTCGCGCAGAAACTCGTCCACCACGGCCTCATGCTCGCCGCTTACCTCAAGAAAATCTGCCAGCGTGCCTACCGGCGCACTTCCTGGAGCAAACGCACCCGGTTTCAGCAGCCGCCGCACTGTGTCGGACGAGTACCCGTGATTGCGAATCAGCGCCTCCAGAGACTCGCGCCGTCCGGTCACGGTAGCCTGCTCGCTGCGCAGTTCATTGGCGCGCGTGCGTTGAGAGTTCTCCTCGGTCCGCCGCGTCTGCAAGGTTTCGCGCAGAGCCGCAATCTCGCTTTCCAACCGCTCGAGTGTCCCGGCCGCGATCTCAAATTTGCTCCTGGCCTCTCCGCTCTGCACTCTTAAAGTTTCCCGCTCCTTCCGCGCCAGGCCCAGCTCCGATTCCAATCGCTCGGCCTCACGTTCCAGTGCGGCCAGGCTCTCTTCTCCCTGGGCCGTGTGGTTGCGGGCGTTGCCGGCAAGGGTCAGCAGATTCATGGTCTGTCGGCGGCTGGCTTCCAATTGCCGCTCCGCAATAAAAACCTCTTCTGCCGCCTTGCGTGCCTCCTGTTGGCTCGCTTCAACCTTCTGGTGAAAAGCCTTGGCCTCGCCTGCTGCCGTCTCAAGAAAGGCGCGATGCTGCGCGCGCTCCTCGGCAATCGAGCCCAACTGCGTCCGCGTCTGCTCCAGTTCCGCGGTAGCCACCGCGATTCGCGTCTCCAACTCGCCCACGTGTTCGGTGTTGCTGCGTTCGCGCGCCGAGGCCCGTTCCAGCTCAAGGGCCGCCTCGCTGGCCCGGTTTTGCGCCTCCTGCCCCTCGCGATCGAGCTCATAGCCGCGCTCGGTGAGCGTGTGCTGACTGGTCTCCAGAGTTCCAATCTCCGTCGCCGAACCGTTGATGCGTTCAGTCAGCGCGGCAATTTCCTGCTCCAACCGCGCCAGCTCCGTATCCATCATCGCCATGCGGCTAGCCAGTACCACGCGCAGCCGTCCGCGCAACTCGTCGCGCACTGCGGCAAACCGCTCTGCCTTCGCCGCCTGCCGCTTCAGGCTGTTCATCTGCCGCGTGACTTCTTCGAAAATATCATCCACGCGCGCCAGATTCTGCTTGGCACTCTCCAGGCGCAGCTCTGCCAGCCGCTTCTTGGTCTTGAAGCGCGTAATGCCCGCAGCCTCTTCAATAATGGACCGGCGTTCGTGCGGCTTCGAACTGAGCAGTTGCCCAATCCGCTCCTGCCCGATGATGGCGTAGCTGTCCGGCCCCAGCCCCGTGCCCATAAAAATGTCCTGAATGTCGCGCAAGCGGCACAGCTTGCCGTTCAGCAGGTACTCGCTCTCCCCGGTGCGGAATAGCCGCCGGGTAATCACCACTTCGCCCTTCTGCGGCGTGCGATGAAATTTGCGGCGGCGAATCTTGAGCACCACCGGCTGCGGCCCCTCGACTGCGGCCTCCGCTTGCGGCTGATTCGATGGTTGCTCCGGCGTGTCTTCATCGATCACCTGGCCAGGCTGTTCGTTGGCAACAATCTCTTCGGCTTCCACTGCCCTCTGACGCCGCACCTCGTCCTCGTCCCAATCGGCCGGGCCATCGTGCTCCACCGTCACCTCCGGTTCCACCGGCACAGGCCCCTCGTAAGCCGCGGGATCTACCATGGTCAGCGTCACTTCGGCCATGCCCAGCGCCTTGCGGTCGCGGGTCCCGGAAAAGATCACGTCCTGCATATGCGTGCCGCGCAAGCTCTTTGCGCTCTGCTCGCCCAGCACCCAGCTCACCGCGTCCAGGATGTTCGATTTGCCGCATCCATTGGGCCCCACCACCACGGCAATGCCCGTTCCCGGCACGGTCAATTCCGTGCGGTCGCAAAAGCTTTTGAAGCCGAGGAGATGGATCTTTTTTAGTTTCAGCATGTTCACTCCGAATGGTTGGGGCTGCGCCAAACTGCTTTTTAACAAAGATGCGGCAAATCGCCTCGCCCACTTCGGCGCGGGAAAATATTGCCACCCGATTACAAACTCTACGGAGAGTTGAGAGCAGGGTCAACGGTGAGAGGCAGTGTATTTGTGGATAAGAGAGGCCTTAATTCCTGTTCTTGGAAAATCCTCATCTCGCAGTGCGGATTTGGGATAATTTAAGAGTTTTCGCCCAGCTTTGCACAGCCCTTAAAGCAGGAGCCCGCAGCTTTGCGCGCCTGAATCCATGCCGCCGGAGCGCTTCTTTTGACCTCGATCCTGCGGCTCCCATATATTTGTGAAAATGAGGTTCTTCTTAGTCTCCAATGCCCAATTTTATCAAGGAAGCGCTCAAGAAAGTTCGAGACGGTGTTCTTTATGCGCTGCCGGCGCCGGCGGCTCTGAAGCTCGATTTCTTCATGTATCAGCGGCGATTTCTCCATTTGAACAATCCTGTCACATTCAATGAAAAAATCCAGCATCGGAAACTCTACGACCGCGACCCCCGGCTAACGGAACTGAGCGACAAGATCCTAGCCAAAGAGCATGTGTCAAAGGTTCTCGGACCGGAGTGGATCATTCCAACCACCTGGTGCGGGAAAGAGCTTCCTCCCCGATCCGATCGCACATGGACGATTCCCTATGTACTGAAGGCGAACCACGGCAGCGGATGGAACCTTTTCATTCAATCGCGCGAAGATGAAAAGTGGGACGAGATCGAACGAATTACCAGTAACTGGCTCAGAACCACCTTTGGAAAACAATTCTTGGCATGGGCATACTTTGATATTCAGCCCATGCTTCTCGTTGAACCTTATCTCAAAGAAGTTGCCGCCAACCTAACCGACTACAAGTTCTGGGTGTTCGGCGGCAAAGTAGAATTGATCCAGGTCGACGTTGACCGGTATATAAATCACAAGCAGTATTTTCTTGACAGGCATTGGAAGCGGCAGGCATTCGAGTACGCCGCACCCGGAACGCCTGAAGATATTTCGCCTCCGCAGTCGCTGGATAAGATGATTTGCGCTGCCGAGTTACTGGGCGCCGCTTTTTCGTTTGTGCGCATCGACTTATATGAGGTTGGCGGCACGCCGCTCTTCGGCGAATTCACATTTTATCCCAATGGCGCTCATTCCAGGTTCTATCCGGAGAGCGCCGACGTTGAAATAGGAAAACTGTGGCCGATGCATTCAGCTGTTGAAAAGGTATAACCAAGAACCGCTTACACGAAGCACCAATGGAGCAGACCATGACCTCGCCGACCAGCAAATTTGGATTGAATGTATTTGAGGGCAGTTCGGCCATCGCAGATTTTCTCAATCCCGATAATTCCCCCCCTATTCCTCTCGTTGAGCTGCCCGCCGAGTTTAATCCCTGCCGCGCCGATGGCGTTCGCATCTTTGCGAAGTTGATGTATCTTCTTCCGCTCCTGAATATCAAGTCACTTCCCATGCTGAATATGTTGCTCGATGCCAAGGCTTCAGGCAAGCTCGACGGCGTGCATACTCTGGTTGAGAACTCATCCGGCAACGCTGCATTCTCGCTGGCTGTACTGGCAACTCTCTTCGATATACCGCGAACAATGGCTATTCTGCCCTGGGATATAGCGCCTGGAAAACTTGAGCTTCTGCGCGTGGCCGGGGTCGAATCGACGCTGAAGAGAGATGACCCTTTGGGGCCGTCAGGCATTGCCGATGCGCGCGCCATGGGCGAGCAGCCTGGAGTATTCAATGCCGGGCAATATGGAAACAATGCCAATCCGGCAGCGTACGAAAAATGGGTTGCGCCCCAAATTTGGGAGCAAACGAAGGGAAAGATCACGGTCTTTGCCGCCGGGTTAGGCACCACGGGAACTCTTGTAGGCGCAAGCAGATACTTTAGAAGAAATAAGCGGAACGTGAGCATCGTAGGTGGTATCTGCCGGCCAGGCGAAGCAGTACCCGGTGTAAGGTCGCTGGCGCGCCTGCACGAAATCGAATTTGACTGGAAGGGCGCGTCCGATGCGATCATCGAAGTGGGAACCGTCGAGTCCTATAAAAGGAGCATGCAGTTATGCCGCGCAGGAATCGTCGCCGGCCCAAGCTCGGGATTCGCATTAGTCGCAATGCAAAGGTTTCTGGAAGAAAAGAAGAAGGATTCTACTCTGGATAAGCTTCGCAATGCCGATGGGGAGATAGTAACTGTGTTTATCTGCAGCGATACTCCGTTCGCCTATCTTGATAAGTACAGCACCCACCTTGACGCGGCAGATTTTTAGACTTACTCGAAGCAGGCAAATTGAAGAACCAATCTAGCGCATTTGCCCGGCCTTCAGGACGGCTTCAACCAAAACGTCCAAGTCGCCCCGTTGTGTGCGGTGGTTAGTAATATTCACGCGAATGGCCAGTCGCCCCTTGATTCGCGTCGTCGATGGTGCTGCAACTCCGCTCTCCTGAACGTCGGCAACAATATCTTTATTCAGCTGGTCGAGCGCAGCAGAATCCAGTCCTTCTCTTCGCAGCCGAAAGCAAACGATGTTCAAATTGACCGGCGCAAGAAGTTCCAACTTCGGCTCATTTTCAATGCGATGGGCCAGGTACTCCGCCTGCGCGCAGTTTTGCTCGATCAGTTCACCGATGCGAGCGGTCCCATGTTCCTTCATTGCAAACCAGACCTTCAGGGCGCGAAAACTGCGCGATAGCTCAGGGCCGTAGTCGCACGGCCAGTTTTCGCCTGCTGCCAGTCCGCGTTCCGCACGCCGAAGATAAGCAGGTTTCATCGAGTATGCCGCGCGGTACGCGGCGCCGTCGCGCACCAGAATGCAACCCGCATCGTACTGCACGTGCGCCCACTTATGAAAATCGAATCCCAGCGAGTCGGCTCGTTCAATTCCTTTCAATCGTGGACGCAACCGCTTGCTCATTATGCACAACGCGCCGAATGCGCCGTCCACATGGAACCACAATTGTTCAGCAGCACAAAGCGACGCCAATTGGTCGAGATCATCAATCGCGCCCGTATTCACTGTCCCGGCCGAACCTATTACGCAGAAGGGTTGATAGCCCGCAGCGCGGTCGTTGGCAATGGCATCCTTTAACGCACTTATATCGACAGTGAAATCAGGATTCACCGGAATCTTGCGCAACGACGAACTTCCAATGCCAAGAATTTCAAATGCCTTCACCACCGAATCATGCACTTCGGCGGAGGTATAAGCAGTCTGGGTGCGCGAAAGACCCTTCATTCCATCTTTCCGCATATTCTCGCTGATGGAATTTCTTGCCACGCCGAGAGCGATCAGGCTGGCCATCGATGTGCCGCTCACGATCAGGCCTGCAGTCTCGCTGGGGAAACCAAACAAATCCCTGAACCAGCCGATCACTTCGCGTTCCACATAAATCGCGCCATGATCGCGGCCGCCACAGTTTGAATTCATAGCCGCGCTCAATAGTTCCGCAACGATGTTGCCGGCCTGGCCAGAACCATGCACCCACCCGAAGAAACGGGGATGAATGTTGCCAGTGGCATAGGGCAGGATATTTTGAGTGAACTCCCGGTAGACCTCGGGCAGCGGCGTTCCTTCTTTCGGCAGCGGAGCAGAGAGATAAGCGCGAACTTCGTCAGGCACCTTTTTCCAAACCGGCCGGTCGCGCACCGTCTCCAGAAAGTGAATGGCTTCATCGAGAGCTTCGTGCGCAAGTTTCCGGAATGCTTCCCAGTCGGTGGGATCGAGCGAACGCTCATCCGGAAGACGCGGTGAATGGCCTAAGTCGCTTCCGGGTGGTAAATCTTTCATATCAACCTCTGGCCATCTTTCTAAATAAGAATACAATGCGCCCGAGGCTGGAAGTCTAACTTATCAGATCTCATGCAGTAACTTGAACGCCGATTGCTGACGGATAATTTGCGGCGGTGATCTCCCTCACAGCCCAGCCGGCAATGAGCAAACTTGGCGCGAGTGTAGGCGCAGCATCGCCGAGTTCAGCCAGTGTGGTATGCAGTATTTGCTGATCTGGCTGCGCGGCGTGGGAGACGATGGCGCAAGGCAACTCCGGCGGCAGCCCCTGCTGCAAGCCATTCCTGGGCCAGCAGAGTCAGGTCGCGGCCAGGCATATAGACGACGCGAGTTGCGTCTTCCAACTCAGGCAGGGGCGCTTCATTGTGCGACTGGGCGTGATGGCCGGTGGAGAAAATTACGTTTGAAGCACTTCGGCGGTCGGTCAGCGAGCAGCCAATGGCCGCGGCGGCGGCAAATGCTGCTGAGATTCCGGGGACCACCTGGAAGGCGATGCCCGCCTCTGCAAGAGCATCCATCTCTTCGGCAGCGCGGCCGAAGATGAGCGGGTCGCCGCTCTTGAGGCGAACCACGCTGTGATTTTCGCGCGCGTGCTCGATCATAAGCGCATTGATTTCGTCCTGTGTAATGGTCTTCGTGCCGCAACGTTTTCCCACGTTGACGATTTCAGCCAAAGGCGAAGCATAATCGAGAATCGCCTGCGGAACAAGATCGTCGTGCAGGATTACGTCTGCGCTCCGAATGAGCCGCACGGCCTTGACGGTAAGCAGATCGGGATCGCCGGGGCCGGCTCCCACCAGATAAACCTTACCTACTGAAACACTGAAGTTTCCGCGCCCCATCCATTCCGCTTTTTTCTGCGGAGCGGGTGGGAAACCGCGATCCTCGCCCGTCGAGTGAATTGCCAGCTCATACGACGCAATGGGTTCGGAAGAAAAGACTGGACGCTGTGCCAGCTGATGCAACAAAAGTTTGCGATCCTCGCTGCGAGGAAGCGTTTTGAGAATCTCGCGTCGCAGTTGACCCAGATTCTCAAGCCAGGCCCCGAGATCATCCGGCAGCAGTTTGTCGATCTCGCGGCGCAAATGCTGTGCGAACGCGGGACTTTCCCCGGCAGTGGAAATAGCGAGCTGCAAATCGCCACGCCTTACCACCGATCCAAAAAAGAAATCGCAATTAGGAATATCGTCAACGCTATTGCACAGAATCCCGCGCTCGACTGCGCCCCGATAAACAGCCGCGTTCACTTCGGGCGAATCTGTTGCGGCGATGACCAGGTAATTGCTGTCGAGATCGGAGAGTTCGAAACGGCGCTCGATCCATTCGATTTTTCCTTCAGCGGCAAGCTGCCCAACCTCCGGTAATGCATCAGGTGCGACGACGCGAAGCTGCAGCCCGGTCTTGAGCAGGCTGCGGATCTTGTCAAGCGCAACATTGCCCGCGCCCACCAGCAGGCATCGGCGGTCGGCGAGTTTCAGAAAGATCGGGAGCAGGCTCATGAGTTGATCCTTAATCAGCCGCGTACGGAACGCGTCCGGCTGGCACATCGCGCTCAACGGGTTCCAGAACCTCGCCGGCCAGATGCGCCCTTAGTTCGTCGTTTGAGCAGCGGCCAAACCATGCGCGCAGATTTTCGCCGGGCAGGCGATTGGCCAGATAGTGGCGCAGCAGACGCTCAATGGCTTCAGGAACCAGTGGAGCAGGGCAGCGAAAACCAACGGGGCGTGCGATGGAAGCGTGCAGGCCTACCGCCCCACCAACGCAGAAGTAAAACGCGTCGGTGAGTTTGCCCTCATGCTTAATCTTCTTGCCTTCAAGGCCAATGTCGGCAATCCAATGCTGCCCGCAACCGTTGGGGCAGCCGGTAACGTGCAGCTTGAGTTGCTGATCAAACTGCGGCAAACGCTCTTCAAGTTCATCCACCAGCCAGCGGGTAAAGCCCTTGGTCTCAGTGATTGCCAGCTTGCAAAATTCGGTGCCCGTGCAAGCCACTGCTCCGCGCCAGAAATTAGATCCATCAACATGAAGACCGATCTGGTTCAGCTCGCGGGCCAGTTCGGCGGTCTTGTTGTTGGGAATATCAATGAAAAGAAGATTCTGATTAACCGTGGCGCGCAGCGAGCCGGAGCCGAATCGCTCGGCCAACTCTGCGGCTGCTTCCAACTGCTCGCCGGTCATGCGGCCGCGCAGCACGGAGGCTCCAACGTAGCTTAGGCCGGACTGGCTCTGCCGATGAATGCCGGCGTGATCGCGCAGAATCTCGTCGGGCACCTGCTCGGGCACTCCGGGCAGCAGCGTAAAGTCGAGCCGCGACTGGAGTTCAGCCAGAAAGCTCTCGGGCGTCCAGCCCTCCTTGAGGAAGAGGTATTTCATACGGGCGCGCTCGCGGTTTTCGCGCAGGCTCTGCTGGTCGCGAAAGATCTCCGCTACGGCGCGAACCACGCGAACGGCCTGATGCGGCAGGATGAAAGCGTCGAGGCGAACGGCAAGATGCGGCTCAGTGGAGAGCCCGCCTCCGACGCGCAGCGAGTAGCCGACTTCACCTTCGTATTTCACCGCCGTGAGGCCAATATCGTTGATCTCCGGATAAGAGCACCATGAAGGGCAGCCGGCAACGGAAATTTTGAACTTGCGCGGCAGGTTATAGAACTCCGGATTTGCCTTGAGCAGATTCGAAATCTCCTCGGCCAACGGCGAGGCGTCGATGAGCTCATCGGCGGCAACCCCGGCCAGCGGGCAGCCGGTTACGTTGCGCACTACGTCGCCGCACGCTCCTTTGGGCGAGAGGCCGATCGCATCGAGCGCATCCACAATCTCTGGAAGAGATTCGATGGTGAGCCAGTGAAGCTGGATGTTCTGGCGTACGGTAATATCGGCCAGATTGCGGGCGTACTTGCGAGTGAGCGCGCCGATCACCCGAAGCTGGCTGGCGGAGACAATCCCGTTGGGAATGCCGATGCGCATCATGAAGTAATCGGAGACCAGGCCTTCGCCGCCCTTGCCGCCGGTGGCGCCGACGCCGTCGCCCTGGGTATAGATGCCCCACCATTTGAAGTAGGTGGACGCCCACTCGGGGACAACGCTCGAGCGGCCTTCGCGGGCGAAAGTGCGCACCTCGTCGAAGGCCTCCCAGGGATTCTTCTCGCGCTTCAGGCGTTCAGCTTTCTGGGTCTTAGTCTCTTTTATTTCAGTGGCTTGAGTCATGCTCTCCTCTTGGGACAGAAATAGAAAACCCGCGACAGCTTGGCTGTAACGCGGGCATCGAAGAAACTTGGATTGTCTACCGGAATTTCAGGCCAAGGTTACCCGCGCGCGCGAAGCAGCGTACAGCGGCGACAACAGGTGCGACCTTGCATAAATAGATCATAGCCGAGGATTCGATGAAAAGCAAACGCTGTTTTGGAATCCAGGTTCAGCTTGAGCCGGCTTCAAGTTCCGCAAGTATCAGCTTCACGGCCTCGGCGGTCGCTGTCTCTCCTTCAGCGGAAAGGCTCATCCGGATCGGCTGTTTCGGATCGATGGTGATGGCGTAGAGAATAATTTCGTGCGTGCCACCCTGGATATAAAACATGTCAAGCAGATCTTTCATGCCGACATCGTGGGCGGTGAGCGTGGGCGGATAGTCGCGTGAGAATTTTGGCGTGGTGCGGGTGACAGTGCCCATCGGGTTGCCGTCATTGGCCGCGTCAATCAGCATGATGCGGTCGGCATCCTCCAGCGGCTCCAGCAGCGTAAAACCGCCGGTGCCGCCGTCAAGGCATTCCACGCCGGCTGGGAGCTTGTGTTTTTCGAGAGCCCGCACCACGTAAACGCCGATGCCTTCATCGCCCATCAGGACGTTGCCCAGCCCCAGCACCAGCGTCTTTACGGGGTTATTTGTTTCCTGGTTGTTTGCCACTCTTCACCCGATCAAACTTCCATCCACCGATAATTGAGGATACCGTACCGCGGCCCTCAATATAGTCGTGATAGAAGGCAAGATAGATGTGAATGATGATAAAGGTGACAAAGAACCACAGGAAGGTGTGATGCCAGAAGCGCACGCCGTATGTCGCCGCCCATCAGCGGAACGATCCAATTGAACATCTGCGGTAGCCACGAGTTGCTCATGCTGGAATAAAGCGCGAAGCCGGTGATGGTCTGGAAGACAAATGCCAGGAACGTGCCGAAGTAAATCAGGCCGGCCAGTGCGTTGTGCCCGGTGGAGATGGGCCCGTGCATCTTGGTTTCAAGCACGTCGGCTTTGATGACGTCGACGATCTCCTGCTGCTGCGAGCGCTTGAACGGGAAGAAGGCGCGCCAACTGGAATACTTGTTGCCGACGAAGCCCCAGTAGAGCCGCGCCAGAAAGTTGAACACATAGACGAACGCGCACGTGAAGTGGATGAAGCGCACCCATCCAAACCAATACTGCTGGTAAGCCTCGCCAGCATAAAAGGCACGGATGGGCGCTCCGATCAGGTAGCCGGTGATGCAGAGGCCCACCAGGGCCACTGCATTGATCCAGTGATAGACGCGCACTGGCAATTCCCACACGTAGATGCGCCGGTACTCGACTGGCCCATTGCCGTTCGCTCGAAATGCGTCCCTTACGTCAATGCCATGGGTACTCATAGCCCTCACTCGAAGGAAACCTGGTGAAGGTGCCGTCCCTGCGGATCGTACAAATGCACGGCGCAGGCCAGGCACGGATCAAAGGAATGGATGGTGCGGATGATCTCGACCGGTTCGTCGAGCTTCGCTACCGGTGTGCCAATCAGCGACGCCTCAAACGACGAGCGCTGACCCTTGGCGTCGCGCGGCGAACCGTTCCATGTGGTCGGCACCACCAGTTGGTAGTTGTCGATGGCGCCGTTCTTGATCTTGATCCAGTGCGCCAGCGCGCCGCGCGGAGCTTCTTCCATGCCCACGCCTTCAGCCTCCGCCGGCCAGCTCTTGGGTTCCCAGAACTCGCCGTTGAATGTGGAGACCTCGTTGATCTTCACGCGCTCCATCAACTCGCCGTAGAACTCCTTGAGCCAGATCATGGCCAGCGCCGCATCCAGGCCGCGAGCCGCAGTGCGGCCCAGCGTGGAGAACAGAGCGGCCACGGGAACATTGAGCTTGCCCAGAGTGTCCTTCACCAGTTCCTGCACATCGGTGCGTCCGGAGGCAAAGGCAACCAGCAACCTGCGCCAGCGGACCGACTTCCATGGGATGGTCCTTCCAGCGCGGAGTCTTCAGGAACGAATACTTCTCGTGCCCTTCCAGCGTTTCAAAGGGTGGCTTGGGTCCGGTGTAATTCAGCTTTGTTTCGCCGGCCCAGGGATGGATGCCTTCCTTGTCTCCGCCCTCGTAGCTGTACCAGGAGCTGGCAATGTATTCCTTGATCTCCTGGGAATCGGTCGCGTTCACCGGGTACACGTGGCTGAGGTCGCGATTGAGCACCACGCCGCGCGGATACTTGAACGCATCCGGCTGGTTGTAGCCCTTGGTGGGGAACTCGCCATAGCTGAGGTAGTTGGTCAGCCCGCCGCCCCACTTGGCCCAGTCCTTGTAGAAGGAGGCCACGGCCAGCAGATCGGGAATATAGACCTGGTTGATGAACTCATCGGCCTGGCTGATGAGGCGGGCGACCAGGTTCAGCCGCTCGGAGTTGATGGCGGCCACTTCATTCACGTTGATAGAGCAGGGAACGCCGCCCACAAGATAGTTCGGATGCGGGTTCTTGCCGCCGAAGACTGCATGGATTTTGACAATCTCCTTCTGCCATTCCAATGCGTCAAGGTAGTGCGCCACCGCGATCAGGTTCACCTCCGGCGGCAGCTTGTAGGCCGGGTGGCCCCAATAGCCGTTAGCAAAGATGCCCAGACCGCTGGCTGCAAAGGCCTTGATCTTGTCCTGCACACCTGAAAAATAAGCCGGAGTGTTCTTATCCCACTTGGAGAACGATTGCGCCAACTCCGTTGCCTTCTTTGGATCGGCCTTCAGCGCGTTGGTGATGTCCACCCAGTCCAGCGCGTGCAGGTGATAGAAATGAATCACGTGATCCTGCACGTACTGCGTGGTCAGCATGATGTTGCGGATCAACTCGGCGGTGGGCGGAACGGTGATGCCCAGTGCGTTTTCCACGGCGCGCACGCTGGCCAGGGCATGCACGGTGGTGCACACTCCGCACACGCGCTCGGTAATGGCCCACGCATCGCGCGGATCGCGTCCGATGAGAATCTTTTCCAGGCCTCGCACCATGGTGCCGGAGCTGAATGCGTCGGTGATGACGCCGTTCTCCACCACTGCTTCAACGCGCAGGTGGCCTTCAATGCGAGTTACCGGATCGACGACTACTCGTGTCATAGGCCTCACGACTCCTTTTTATCTTCAGCGTGGACTTCCGCAATCACGCTGCGCTTGCGTATGTTGGTGACGACCGCGTGCGCCGCAACTCCGGCCAGTGTGGCCACTCCCACCACCGCGCCAACCGTATCGGCCGTGCTCTCAATGCCGAAGCCGGGGAACGAGGAGAGATGTTGGTAGAACGGACCGTTGTCCCAGAATCCCGCTTCGCTGCAGCCGATGCATCCGTGACCGGACTGGATGGGATAGCTGGTGCCTTCGTTCCACTTGGTCACCGAGCAGGCGTTGTAAGTAACCGGCCCGCGGCAGCCCATCTTGTATAGGCAATACCCCTTGCGCGCGTTCTCGTCGTCAAAGGACTCGACGAACAGGCCGGCATCGTAATTCGGCCGGCGGTAGCAGGTATCGTGAACGCGGCGCCCGTAAAACTCCTTGGGCCGTCCCTGCGAGTCCAGCGCCGGAGGCGTTCCCAGCACCAGCAGGTGGGTGACCACACTCATCATCACGTCGGCGATGGGCGGGCAGCCGGGCACATTGATCACCGGCTTATCAATCAGCTTGGAGATTGGCGTGGCGCCGGTCGGATTCGGCTTGGCCGCCTGGACACAACCGTTGGAGGCGCAACTGCCCCACGCCACCACTGCGGCCGCATCCTTGGCCACGGTCTGCAGAATCGATTCCGCGGTCTTGCCGCCGATCATGCAGTAAACGCCGCCATCCTTGGTGGGCACCGCGCCCTCCACCAGCACGATGTACTTTCCCTTGTTCTTCGTGATGGTGTCATTCAGGCTCTTTTCAGCCTGAAAGCCTGAGGCAGCCATCAGCGTCTCGGTGTAGTTGAGGCTCAGAACATCAAGCAGCGCATCCACAACGATCGGGTGCGAAGAGCGTATGAACGACTCGCTGCAGCAGGTGCACTCCTGAAAGTGCATCCACACTACGGCCGGTTTTTCTTTCTTCTCGAAGGCCGAAACGACCTGGCCCACGCCGGTTTGACCCAGCCCAGCCACTGTTGCGGCCGCGGTGCAGAATTGAATAAAGTCTCTACGGCTGTAGCCTTTCTGCTGCATCGAATCCCAAATTGAGTGACCCATGCCTACCTCGCTTGTGTGCGGGAATCAGCGAAATCCCTGGCGGCGGAATAAAGGCCCATAAATAGGCCACCAGGGAACTCGCCGTCTGACTTATGTGACGGTACTCACCTGATAAATCGCAGGCTGTGAGCCACATCACATATGCGCGGTTAGCAATATTTGGGGTTATCTAGCCAATTAATTAAGGTACGCGTCACATAAAGTCTCGCTATCCAAAAGCCGGGGGGAGGGAACTTGGAAAGGGAACAAAGAAAAGGAATTAGGGAACGGAGACGCCGACACATCCTTATATATAGGTCTCTCGCTACAAACCGGCCACAAACGAAGACGCCAGAAACCGGAGTTTCTGGCGCCTCAATAGGGTGTACTCACAGGGCATCGGACCATGCATCGTCCCGTTCAGTCTTTCTGACCTGGTTGCGAGTTTCCCCACTCCCAGTGTCTCCAGGCTGTGCCGGCGATGGGTTCTTCGAGTTTCCTCGAATCCGCATCCTTCGGCGCTGCAGGCTGTAAATCTTCGGGTCACCCCGCGTCATCAACTGTCCTGCCTCGCCTCTCGATCCAGTCTTCAGGTCACCCTGAATTCTGCATCTTCCGGCTCTTCCGGCGATGGTTCATCGAGTTTCCTCGAATCCGCATCCTTCAGCGTTGCCTGCGGTTGAATCTCCAGGTTTCCCCGTCTTTTCAACTTTCAGCCTCGCCTTGCGATGAGTCTTCGGGTTTCCCCTATTCCTCATCTTCCGGGTGCCGGCGATGGTTCCTCGAGTTTCCTCGAGTCCCGCATCCTTCGGCTCTGCCTTCGTCGATCTGCGGGTTCCCCCGGCGACCTCCTCAAGCAGCGCCTCTCGATCATTCCCCGGGTCTCCCCGGTTCCTGAATCTTCCGGCTTTGCCGGCGATGGTTCTTCGAGTTGCCTCGAGTCCCGCATCCTTCAGCGGTCCTGGCGGCGTGAAGCTCCGGGTTGCCCCGAGTCCTCGCTCCTCCAGCATCGCCTGTCGATGAGTCTCCGGGTCTCCCCGGATTCTGCATCTTCCGGCTGCGCCGACGGTGAGTTTCCGGGTATCCCCGATTCCTCGCTCCATCGGCTGCGCCGTCTGGTGGATCTCCGGGTCACCCCGGTTACCGCACCCTCCGGCTGCTCCGTCTATGCGTACTCAAGCGTCCCTGAATCCTGCATAAACGGCTGGGTCGATGATGACTCCCCACTTGAATCGAACTTTGCATCCTCGTGCTAGACCGCGGATGAATCTTCGTCTCAATCAGGTCTTGCACATTCCCGTTTGACTCTGGATGCATTTAACTTCAACCGGTCTTCCATCGTCGTTCTAGCCAACTTTGGACTTCCAATTCAAATCTGCATCGTTCTGTCACACCGGAACTGCGTTCCCAATTCCCTTGCGGGTCACCAACTGCTATGGACGTTAGGACGGTTCAACCTGTGGAAGCAAGTGCAAAAAACAGAAAGATTTGTGGATTTCACCGTTCTTGGTGCAAAAATCGACGCGGGATTGCGCCCAAATGCCTTTTTGGCTCATAGCTCAATTAGTTATAGCCTTCCAAATTCATTTTGCTGATCCCGAATTTTGCACCCGGATAGAGTTTTGTGCTCCGCATCTACCTCAGTCGCGAGGAATCTCCAGCGCACCCGTGAGGCTGGCTACCCGCTCCACCTGGTGGCTCCGGCACCAGGACTCGAACTCGTTCGCCAGGCGTTCAACGGCCCGCGGGTCAGCGTAGCTAGCCGTGCCAATCTGGACGGCGGTCGCTCCAGCGAGCAGAAATTCCACCGCATCCTCGGCCGTGGTGATGCCGCCCATGCCCAGGATGGGGATGGTGACGGCTCGCGACGCCTCGTAAACCATGCGCAGGGCGATGGGCTTGATGGCCGGGCCGGAGAGTCCGCCGGTGATATTGGATAGCTCCGGGCGGCGGGTCTCCGCGTTGATGCACATGGCCAGAAAAGTATTGGTCAGGCTGATCGCGTCGGCTCCGGCGCCGGCGGAAATCTTGGCCATTTGTCGCAATGGAGGTCACGTTGGGCGATAGCTTGACGATCAGCGGCCGCTGCGAGTTTGCCTTGGCCCGGCCGACCAGGTATTCGAGCGAGCCCGGATCGGCGCCGAAGGCCATTCCGCCGGCGTGGACGTTGGGGCAGGAGACGTTCAGCTCGTAGGCCGCGATGCCCTCGGCGTGGTTGAGCCGCTCAATTACGGCAAGGTACTCGCCCACCGTGTAGCCGAAGATGTTGACGATGACCTTGCAGTTGGGATAGCGGCTGAGCGGGGGCAGCTTGCGTTTCAGGTAGTCGTCAACGCCAACGTTTTGCAGGCCGATGGCGTTAAGCATTCCGGCTGCCGTCTGCACAATGCGCGGCGGGTGATGGCCGGCCATTGGCTCCAGAGAGATGCCCTTGGTGACGAACCCGCCGATCCGCTCCAGGGAGACGATCTCCTCAAACTCGATGCCATAGCCAAAGGTGCCGCTGGCGGCGATGACCGGGTTGACCAGTTCCAAACCAGCCAACGAAACTCTCATATCGGGTTTCACGCGCAGCGATCTTCCTTTTACCAGTGGTCAGTGATCAGAAGTTCGGGACCGGTTTGCTCCGTACCCCCATACCAGCCGATGATGACGTTTCTACTTTCCGGCGGCAGGCTTGATGGCCTCTTTCAGCACGCGGCCCACTGCCGCCGAGGGCTGATTGATGCCGGCAAGCGAGGCCAGCGTGGCCGCCAAATCAACCGGGGCCACACGTCCATGATACTCGCCCGGAATAAACGGCGTTCCGTAGAAAGCCAGCGGAACATGGCGGTCATAAGACCATGGGCTGAAGTGCGTGGTCCCGGCAAAAGCCCCCGAACCCTGCATTTGGTAGGCATCCAGCACCAGCATCACGTACCAGTTTCCGTGTTCGGCATAACTGTGGGCCAGCAGCCGGCCCCATTCTGAAGGCGGCAGCGCTCCACTGGCCAGTTGCAGCCGGGTATAAACGTACTGCACATGCGGGGAGGTGGGCAGCCGCTCCTGCGAGGGTTGCGCAGCCGCAGCCGGAGCGCCAGTATCGAACGCCGGGGGATGCGGATCGAGGCTGGCCACGGCCTCTGGCAGCAGTGCAGCCACTTCGTCCTCGGCAGCCTTTTCGTCCACTCCTGCCTTTTTGAACGCCCGCTTGTCCAAAACCACATAGGGCAGATCGGGGCCCGGCAGAAGGTATTGCACTTCTATTCCCGGCCGAATGGCGCTTGTTCAACTCCGCGTTCACTTTCAGGTAAACCTTGCTCATATCGACTGCGGCGGCGTGGATGCCCAGCTTAGCCGCCTCGCCGGGAATGGGTGCGATGCCATGGTCGGCCGTGAGCGCCAGCCAGACGTTCTTCAGGCCCAAGGTCTGGTCGAGCCAGGTATTAAAGCTGTCCAGATCGTGATCGAGACTCAGAATCATCTGCTCCTCGGAGTCCGAATCGGGACCGAACTGATGCCCCTGAATATCGTTGGGCGAAAGTGAAATCACCACCAGGTCGGTAACTCCGTTCTGACCCAGCTTTTCTCCAGTGATGAGCGCCTTGGCAAAGTCCAGCTCGTAGCTGTTGGCGGCGGGCGTTCTTCCCACCAGTTCAAAGAACTGCGTGGTGCCCTCCACTTTGGCCTCGCGGGCGGCCTGTGCGGCGCGGCCGCTGGCGTTGAAGGCCCGCGCCCACTCCGGCAGGTGCTCCATGTAGTAGGTGGAGGTGGTGAACTGTCCGCTCGAATTGTCGATCCAAAAGGCTCCGTTGGCAGCCTGCCCGGCAGGCAGAATCGCCGCGCGATCCTTCAGCGAGATGCCGTAGACCCGCGAACGTCCGTTAGTCGCCAGCCTCAGCTCGTCGCCGATCGTGGTGGCGCGCAGATTGAGCGGCGATGCGCCGATCACGTATTTCAAAGCGGTATCGGGCGCTCCGGGCTGGTTGGCCGGGATCGATGCCGCCGGCAGATCGACCAACTGGTAGCGCTCGTCCTCCACAGAAGAGACTTTGTGGTCAAAAGAGCGGGATGCGTCCCACCATTCGTTGGTCTCAATGCCGTGCCCATCGGTATAAGCGCCGGTCCCAATGGTCGCGTGGCCGGGAGCGGTCTTGGTATTGGCGTAGTCGAAATAGCAATCGGTAAACCAGGCGCCCTCGTCCGTGAACAGCCTGAATCCACGCCCCTTGAACTCGGCGTGATCGCGATTCAGGTAGTCGCCGCGAAACTGGTCGATGACCACAATCACGATCAGCTTGGGCTGGCCCACATAGGCCTGGGCAGGCGCAAGGACCGGCAAAAGAGTGGCTAGAGCGAGGGCGGCGACGCAAGCGAGCAGAGCAGGGAAGTATCGAGACTTGGCTTTCATGCTTCGATTCTAACCGGCGAATAGTTACAGGTTAAATACAAATTTAAATTGGCGATACGCGCAATTGCCCCCTGCACCTTTCAACGCATGAAGCCCATCTTCCTTACCATTCCTCAAGGCGCTTGAGGATGGCGGGCTGGTCCTGTTCTTCGGCGGGGATGCAGAGGTAAAGGCCGTCGGGATTCATGGCGGCGATAAAGGGCTCCAGCTCGCTCAACTGGAGATCGACGATCACGCCCTTGCCGGCAGCCTGAATTTTGCGGATGACCGGAAGCCATTGCAGGATGGGAAGGTCGTTTCCGACTCCTTGCACCCATTGGACAGCGTTGACTTCAGGAATGCTCAGGATGTGATCGAGATGGCGAAGCATGCCCTTTCCATCCATGTGAAAAATGTTGTGGGTCATGTGGCTGACTTCATTCAGCAGAGAGGGAAGATAGAACTCGCAGAAGTTTCTTGTCGAAATCATAGAGGTGAAGTCGCAGCTGGGGATATGCATTTTGCCGCGCGAGGGGATGGCCATCCACGTGACCGAAAGCTGATCGTGAGCCTTGAGCACCTCGTCGTAATGGTCAAACAAGGGCAGAAAATTCCGGTTGGCCACTTCGAGCATCTGCTTCACTTTTTCAGGGGCGTCAGATAGATCAAGACAGAGTCGTTGCGGATCGCGCCAGTCGGCGACGCAGTCGAGGCTTCCATGTAGGTCGGTATAGCCGACCATGAATTGGCCGGGCGCTTTCTCAAGAGCGACCTGGGTGAGATGTTCGATGCCCAGTAGGTATTCGTTTTCGGGACTGATTTGGAGACGTTCAATGTCGTCCCAGTCGTGGATGCAATGGCGAATCCAGGATGTGACTTCGCCGTAAATCAATTCCGCGCCGTGGAAGGCCGCGAAGACGTTGGGTCCGAGATTAGGCCAGAAAACCGGGAATGTTTCAGCGTGGAAGGTGCGGCCGCGGATGGATTCGAGGAACAGGTCCACCTGGAACTCGGCATCGAACCAGCGCTCCTTGATGCTTGGCCAGGAACGGCCGGCGAGAGCCGGCGGGGCGGCATACTCGGCGTTGTGCTCGGAAAAGCGCACGGGAGGGCGATCGAGCGTTTCATGGTTAAACCAAGCCTCGATGCGTTGCATGGCTTCTTCGAAGTTCGGCTTGCATTCGAGTTCCAAGTGATTCCTCCGTTTGGCGAATGGTCACAGTCTGATCTACAAATGAGGTCTCACTAAACTTATATGGTTTTGACCGAATGCAAAAGAAAAGGGGCGTCCGCCGCGGCGGACGCCCTGATCGATTGTGCGGATTCACTACGCGGTGACCGGCTCGATGGCGTTCACCTTCACCGGGGTCAGCCAGCCAAAACGGTCGGGCTTCAGACCGTTGGCAATTCCGAAAAACTCATCGGCGATTTTCTTCGTAATCTCGCCAGTTTTTCCGTCGCCGACCACAATCCGGTCGATTGAACGGATGGGGGTGACTTCAGCTGCTGTGCCGGAGAAGAAAACTTCGTCGGCAATGTAGAGCAGCTCGCGGGGCAGAGCCTGTTCGACGACCGTCAGACCGAGATGCCGTGCGATGGTGAGCACACTGTCGCGCGTGATGCCGGAAAGCGTGGAGTTGGCCAGCGGCGGAGTGAAAATCACCCCGTTGCGGACGATAAAGATATTCTCGCCGGAGCCTTCGCTGACCAGCCCGTTCACATCCAGCCCGATGCCCTCCTGGTAGCCGTTGATCTCTGCTTCCATATGGATGAGTTGCGAATTCATATAGTTGGCGCCGGCTTTGGCCAGGGCTGGCATGGTGTTCGGGGCTAGCCGATTCCAACTGGAGACGCAGACATCCGCGCCGGCCTGGCCGGGCAGGTACTTGCCCCAGGGGAAGTTGGCGATATAGACCTCAATGGGCGAGCCCTTGGGGCTGACCCCGATTTCGCCATAGCCGCGGAGCGCGATGGGCCGAATATAGCACGGCGCAACATCATTGGCTTCAATCACATCCACCACGCCAGCGCACAGCTCCTCCATCGTAAATGGAATGTCCATGCGGTAGATCTTGGCCGAGTCCAGAAGGCGCTGCATGTGCTCCGGCAGGCGGAAAACCGCCGAGCCGTGCGGTTGTCCGTAGCAGCGGATTCCCTCGAATACGCTTGAGCCGTAATGGATTACGTGGCTCATCACGTGCAGTGTGGCCTGCTCCCAGGGAATAAGCGTGCCATTGTGCCAGATTTTAGACGTGGGTTGGATAGGCATGAAAGTTCAAACGCTCCTTGAATGCGCCGTGCGCATACACATCAGGGTATCGCGACTCGATGCAGAATGTCACTGCGGGGTGCTGGTTGGCAAGCAAGGGGTTAACCGAATGGTCATTCCCACCGCCGTTCCGGGACGCAAATGGCAACCGGGAAACCAGTGCGGCGACCGAGCAAAATGTGAAAGCGCCCGGGTTGTTGCCAGGGCGCTCTCACATTTTGTTATGCCAGAGGTGGTTTTAGTTGATGGTGTACGTCGCCGAGCTTACCGCGCTGGGCGATGAATAACCAGGAGCCACAGCGATGGCCTTGATCGTCGTCGTGGCGGAGATACTGAGGTCCTCCACATTCCCGACGCTCTGCGCGCTCATGGGCTGAGGAATTTGCGGGTACATTGTCGAGGCTGTTGTTGGCGTCGATCCGTTCGTGGTGTAGTAGATCGTCGCATACGGATACGTTGTGCTGTTCAGCGTAATCACCAGCGGTGAAGTGCTGTAAGTCCCGGCCGCCGGACTAAAGACGGGCGCTGCCAGCGTTGAACCAGTCACCTTAACCGTAATCGGAGTGCTTACGGTGACGCCACACCCGGAGCCGCCACAATTGTTGCCGTATTGGTTCACCGAGTACAACGTATAGGTCTGGGTTACCGTTGGGTTGATCGTCACGCTCCCGCTGCCTGACGTGAGCCTGACCGGTCCGATCATGTCGATGTAATCGTAGGAGTCGCCGCTCACGCTGAAGTTGAAGGTGACGGACGATCCTGAGGATATGCTGGTTGCCGTCGAGGTAAAGCTGCTGATTACCGGTGCGGAGCCGGTTGGCGCCGTAGCGGAATCGTAGCCGGGGTAGGATGGCGTCATTTGGATCACGTCGAAATCCGACGACGGGATGCCGGCCAGTGCCGACAAATCGCTGTCGTTCCAGCGTGAGTCAGTGGCGCCCTGGATGAAGAAGTAGCCGCCGTTGTCCGCTACGATCATCCCATACTGCTGGAACGCGGTCAGAATGGCCTGGTTGATCGCGGAGTAGCCGGAGATGTTAAAGCTCGACTTCAACCGAACTCGCATCCCTTCTACGCTCGGCGCGCCATAGGTAGTACCAGCAGCATGACTGGCTGGTTCGACGAAATAGCCTTGGTTGGCATCGTTCTTGGTCTGTTGCATGGTCATGCGGATGGCGTGCTTGATCGTCCCGGAAGCCGCTTCGTCGTATTTCACCAGCCCGGCCATGACTGACAATCCAGCGGCATCCGTCGAAGTCCAGCCCCAGGGCCGAATCTCGCCGTTTTGCATATCCCAGATCGCTTCTTCCGAGGCATCGTACAACCCGTTGCAGCGATTTGTGTTGTACGTCTCATAGTCCCAGCAGGTATAGCGGTCAAGCACGTTGGTATGAGAATCGGACTGGTAAGTATCCGGCCAACCCGAGCAGTCGGCCGCGGCGCCTTCGATGGGAACGGTGGTAGTGTACGGCGCCACAACGTTATCGCTGTTACTGGCGTAGTCGTACACATAGATTGGCACCATCGAGGGGGTCTGAGAAGAGTCAACAATCATGAACGGAATACCGCCGTCACTGGGTGAGGACCCAAAATTAACGTGCGTATTCAATCCGCTATATCCGGCCGTAGTTTGAATTGCCGCGTTATTCGGATCGACCGCGGCGTTGGCGATGTTGGTATTCCATAGTGTCGTCATGCCGGTTGCGTTTTGGAACGGAACAAATCCATTCATATCCGCTGTGCCTGCTACGGAAGTGCCAACCGACATGCCGTCGCAGGTTCCCGATCCCGAGCTGATGGTATACACCGCCGAACCCACGGCGCTGTTCGTATCGCCGCTGTGCGTGGCGATGGCCTTCAGCGTCTCTGTGGCCGTCACGCTGATCGCCGAGCTGTAAACCGACGATGCGGTCGTAGGTGTGCTTCCGTTGGTGGTGAAATAGATCGCCGCGCCGGAGGTGGCATCGCTGATGGTCACCGACTGCGATGAGCTGTAGGTTCCAGCCGCAGGGCTGAATCCCGGCGTGGCAACTTGCGTCACGCTGATCGTGTATGCAGCCGAACCTACCGCGCTGTTCGAATAGCCCGCCTTGGTGGCGAGAGCCTCCAGTGTCTCTGTAGCCGAAACCGTGATCGCCGAACTGTAAGCGGTGGACGCGGTCGTCGGCGTGGTTCCGTTCGTTGTGTAGTAGATTGTCGCGCCGGAGGTCGAGTCAGTGATGGTGACCGTCTGCGCCGAGGAATACGTGCCGGCCGCCGGACTGAAGCCCGGTGTGGCAACTGCACCGTTGATGGTATAAACCGCCGAACCCACCGCGCTGTTCGAATAGCTTGCCTTGGTGGCGAGGGCCTCCAATATTTCGGTAACCGAGACAGTGATGGCGCTCGAATAGACAGATGAGGCGGTTGTCGGCGTAGTTCCGTTGGTGGTGTAGTAGATCGTCGCACCAGAGGTCGCGTCGCTGATAGTCACCGACTGCGCCGGTCCATAAGCTCCCGCCGCAGGGCTGAAGCCCGGCGTGGCGACTGCGCCGTTGATGGTATACACCGCCGAAGCCACTGCGCTGTTGTTATCGCCGCTGTGCGTGGCGAGGGCCTTCAATGTTTCTGTTGCAGAGACCGTGATGGGGCTCGAATATGCCGACGAAGCGGTTGTCGGCGTGGTTCCGTTGGTTGTGTAGTAGATTGTCACGCCAGAGGTAGCGTCGCTAATGGTCACCGTTTGCGCCGGACCATACGAGCCAGCCGCCGGGCTGAATGTCGGAGTGGCCACAGTCGGCAATCCGCCACTTGATTCCAGAGCAACAATCAAATTGACAAAGGTGTCCGTGGTACTTGCGGTAGCCGTCGCCGTTTGGGTTCCCGTCGCACTCACGACCTTATCTTCTGAGAAGCCGCTGTCGCCGCCGGACGTATCGATCGATGACTGCGTATCTCCATACCCCGATCCCACCGTATAGGTGGCCGCCGAATGATTGTCTGCAAAGTATGCGAATACGTAGTCGTTGGCATTCGATGTAGACGACGAAGTGGATACGGTCAGCGCTGTGCCGGCCATGGAAGAGGTTCCTGTTTTGTCCACGGTTGTCGTAATGCCGGATACCTCATAGATATGGCAGTGAATGTTATTCGCGGAGTTGATGGCGCAAGTCACGGTATCGGCCGCGGTGCTCTTGGCCGTCGCGGCATAGATAGCGGCCACCGCGGCTCCCGAAGTGCCCGTGGTCACGAGCTGAGTAAAGCTGTTGCCCTGCGTGTCGGTAGGAGTACTGATCGTCTGTGCATCGTATGTGCTCACGGCCACCAGCACCACGTCGCCGGCGGTCACGCTGCTGCCAAACGCAACCGCAACAGATGCGGCGTCAGCCACATATCCGCTGTTGTCCTGAACCGTATGGATCGACGCAGATGAGATGGTATAGGCCGCCGATCCCACCGCGCTGTTCGAATTGCCGCTATGAACGGCGAGAGCCTCAAGCGTTTCCGTTGCTGAGACCGTGATGGGGCTCGAATATACCGACGATGCGGTCGTGGGCGTGGATCCGTTGGTGGTGTAGTAAATCGTCGATCCTGAGGTGGAGCCGCTGATGGTCACCGTCTGCGCCGCGCTATAGGTACCCGCCCCCGGACTGAAGGTCGGCGTGGCTACAGCCGTCGCCTCCAGCGTCACGATCAGATTGACGAAGGTGTCCGTAGTACTTGCCGTCGCCGTTGCCGTCTGAGTTCCCGTCGCGGTCACAACCTTGTCTTCTGAGAAGCCGCTGTCGCCGCCAGAAGTATCTTCTGACGCCTGGGTATCTCCATACCCCGACCCCACCGTATAAGTGGCCGCCGAGTGATTGTCGGCAAAGTAAGCGAATACGTAATCGTTTGCATTCGCGGTTGACGCCGAAGTGGACACGGTCAGTGCCGTGCCTGCCTGGGAGTTAGTTCCCGTCTTGTCCACTGTTGCGGTTATGCCGGAGACCTCATAAATATGACAGTGAATATTGTTCGCGGAGTTGACGGCGCAGGTCACGGTATCGGCCGCTGTGCTCTTGGCTGTGGCTACGTAGATTGCGGCCACCGCAGCTCCGGAAGTGCCCGCGGTTACGGCTTGGGCAAAGCTGTTGCCCTGTGTGTCGGTCGGCGTACTGATCGTCTGTGCGTCGTATGTGCTCACGGCAACAACTAACACGTGTCCCGCGGCCACATTACTGCCGAACGCAACCGAAACCGAAGTGGCGTTTGCCACATATCCGTTATTGTCCTGAACCGTAACCGGGGAAGCTAAAGCTATCGTGCTGCTCGCAAAGAATGCGAAGAGGAAGAGAACAACGCTGAGAATGGTCAGCGTGTTCAAGTGAAGGCGAGGATTCATCCCTCTGGAGAGGGGACGGCTGGCTACCATGACATTCTCCTTTTGACCCCGGCGCGCTCAGGCTGTCGTTAGGTCACGCGAATTTACTTTGAAGAAACGGTTGGTTTCATTTCCGTGAATTACTACATTTTTTCGTTTGCGTAGCAATGCCGGGAGAGACCGGGCTTTTGCCCGGGCTCTCTCGCATTTGCTTGAGGTGATGATGGTGATTAGTTGATGGTGTACGTCGCCGAGCTGACAGCGCTGGGTGACGAGTAGCCAGGAGCTACCGCGATGGCTTTGATTGTCGACGTGGTGGAAATAGTGATCGACTCCAGATTTCCCACGCTCTGCGAGCTCATCGGCTGAGGCACCTGAGGATACATCGTAGAGTTGGTCGTCGGTGTCGATCCGTCAGTGGTGAAGTAGATCGTCGCATATGGATACGTTGTCGTATTCAGCGTAACCACCTGCGCCGCGCTATACGTGCCTCCGACGGGTGTAAACGTCGGCGGCACAACCGTCGAGCCGGGCACCACCACCGTAATCGGAGTGCTGACGGTTACGCCATACCCCGCTCCCGCTCCGTTGTTCCCGTATTGATTCACCGAGTACAACGTGTAGGTCTGGGTGGCCGTGGGATTGATGGTTACGCTGCCACTGCCTTCCGTCAGACGAACCGGTCCGATCATGTCGATGTAATCGAAGGAGTCACCGCTCACGCTGAAGTTGAACGTGACCGGATTCCCTGACGATACGCTGGTTGCTGTCGAGGTAAAGCTGCTGATTACCGGCGCAGCTCCCGTTGGAGCGGTTACTGAATCCCAGCCCGGATATACGGGAGTCATTTGAACGACCGAGAAATCCGATGCCGGGATTCCGGCCAGGTTCACCAGGTCGCTGTCATCCCAACGAGGATCGGTGGCGCCCTGGATAAATAAATAGCCGCCGTTGTCCGCCATGATCAATCCATACTGCTGGAACGCAGTCAGGATCGCCTGGTTGATCGCGGAGTAACTGGAGATGTTGAAGGTCGAATTCAGACGAATCCGCATTCCTTCCACGACCGGCGCCCCATAGCTGGTGCCCGCTGAGTGACTTGCCGGCTCCACGAAGTACCCCGCATTGGCGTCGTTCTTCGATTGCTGCATGGTGTAGCGGATCGCGTGCTTGATCGTCCCGGATGCCGCTTCATCGTACTTCACCAGTCCTGCCATTACAGACAATCCGGCAGCATCGGTTGAAGTCCACCCCCACGGGCGATAGTTGCCGTTCTGCATATCCCAGATCGCCTCGCCCGATGCATCGTACAGCCCGTTGCAGCGGTTTGTGTTGTAGGTCTCATAATCCCAGCAGGTATAGCGATCGAGCACGTTGGTATGGGAGTCGGACTGGTAAGTGTCCGGCCAGCCCGAGCAGTCGGCTGCGGCGCCTTCGATGGGCACGTTGCTTGGATAAGGCGCCACAACGTTATCGCTCTGATTGGCGTAGTCAATCACGTTGATGGCGACCTTGGGAGTTGAAGAAGAGTCGACGATCATGAACGGAATGCCGCCGTCGCTTGGTGATGACCCGAAGTTGACGTGCGTTGACTCCCCGGCATATCCAGCCGTGGTTTGAATCGCCGCGTTATTCGGGTCAATCGCCGCGTTGGCGATGTTCGTGTTCCATTGGTTGACCAGACCGGTTGTCGCGTTTTGGAACGGAACAAATCCGTTCATATTCGCTGTCCCGGCTACAGACGTGCCAACCGACATGCCGTCGCATGTCCCGGCCGTTCCTGAGTCGATGGTGTAGACCGCCTCGCCAACCAGGCTCGTAAATCCGCTGTGCGTGGCGATGGCTTCAAGTGTCTCCGTTACCGACACTGTGATTGCCGAGCTATAGACGCTCGAATTGGTCGTCGGCGTGGAGCCGTTGGTAGTGTAGTAGATGGTTGAGCCGGAGGTCGCGTCGCTGATGGTCACCGTCTGCGACGACGTATAAGTTCCGCCGGAAGGACCGAATGCCGGTGTGGACACTGGATTGATGAAATACACCGCCGAAGCCACCGCGCTCTGTGTATAGCCGCTGTGGGTAGCGATGGCCTCTAACGTTTCACTGGCCGCCGACACCGTGATTGCCGAGTTATAGATGTTCGAGTTAGTCGTCGGCGTGGAGCCGTTCGTGGTGTAGTAGATCGTCGCGCCAGAGGTCGTGTCGCTGATGGTTACCGACTGCGCCGTCGTATAGGTACCGCCGGCAGGGCTGAAGGTGGGCGTGGCCGCCAGCGGAGCGATGGTATAGACCCCTGACGCTACCGCGCTGTTGGCAAAGCCGCTGGCTGTGGCCATCGCCTCAATCGTCTCCGTAGTAGAGACTGCGATGGGGCTCGAATACACTGCCGAACTGGTGGTGGGCGTGGTTCCGTTGGTGGTGTAGTAGATGGTCGAGCCAGAGGTCCAATCGCTCAGAGTGACCGTCAGCGCAGCGGTGTAGGTTCCAGGCGCCGGGCTGAAGGAAGGCGTCGATGCTGTCGGCGTCCCCGTCGCCTTCAGGGCCACGATCACGTTGACGTCCGCGTCAGATGTATTTGACGTCGCCGTTGCCGTCTGCACTCCGGTAGCGATCACGACCTTGTCTTCTGTCAAAGCGGTGTCGCCGCCATCATTGGAGGTATCGGTATCTCCCAACCCCGGTCCCGACGTTAAGGTTGCCCCATTATCGTTGTCGGTGAAGAACGCGAATACGAAATCGTCCGCGTTCGTCGTTGCCGCGCTGGTGGAGACGGTCTGCGATGTGCTGGCTACAGTGGAGTTTCCCGTCTGGTCCACCGTTGTTGTAATGCCGTGCACTTCGTAGATGTGGCAGTGAATGTTGTTTGAGGCGCTGATGTTGCAGGTCACGGTGTCGGCGCCGGAGCTCTTGGCGGTGGCTGCGTAGACGGCGGCCACTGAGTCGCCTGAAGTGCCGGCCGTCACCAACTGCGTGAAGCTGTTGCCCTCAGTGTCCGTCGGCGTACCGAGCGTCTCCGCATCGTATGTGCTCTCGGCTACGAGTATTACGTTTCCTGAGGTCACGTTGCTGGCGAACGAAACTGCAAGCGTGGTGCCGCTTTCGGTGGATCCGCTATTGTGCTGAACCGTAGCAATCGCCCCGCTCGCCCCGATGGTATAAGCCGCCGAAGCTACCGCGCTGTTCGCATACCCGCTCGCTGTTGCGAGAGCTTCCAGCGTCTCCGTGGCCGAAACCGTAACCGGCGAAGAGTAATGCGTCGATGCGGTTGTAGGCGTGGTTCCGTTGGTGGTGTAGTAAATGTTCGAGCCTGAAGTGGCATCGCTGATCGTTACAGTCTGCGCTGACCCATAGCTGCCCGCACCCGGACTAAAGGCGGCGTGGCCGTTGTCAGGTTGATGGTGTAAGCCGCCGAACCCACCGCGCTCTGCGTATAGCCGGTAGCCGTCGCGATTGCCTCCAGCGTTTCAGTAGCGGAAACTGTGACCGGCGAAGTGTAGTGCGTCGAGGCGGTCGTCGGCGTGGTTCCATTGGTGGTGTAGTAGATGTTTGCGCCTGAAGTCGCATCGGTAATGGTCACCGTCTGCGCCGACGTATAGGTTCCGGCCGCCGGACTGAAGGCCGGAGTAGCCGCCGTGCCGGTGATGGTATAGGCGGCTGAAGCTACCGCGCTGTTTGAATAGCCGGACTTGGACGGCGATGGCCTCCAAGGTCTCAGTGGCGGAGACCGTGATGGGTGAGTATAGATGGTCGAAGCGGTGGTGGGTGTCGAGCCATTGGTGGTGTAGTAGATGGTCGCGCCCGAGGTGGAATCGTGTGATGGTCACCGTCTGCGTCGAACTATAAGTTCCGGCCGCAGGGCTGAAGGCTGGCGTGGCTACCGCGCCGTTGATGGTATACGCCGCCGAACCCACCGCGCTCTGCGTATAGCCGGATGCCGTGGCAATGGCCTCCAGCGTCTCTGTAGCAGACACTGTTACCGGCGACGTGTAGTGCGTCGATGCGGTCGTAGGCGTGGTTCCGTTGGTCGTGTAGTAGATTGATGCACCGGAAGTCGCATCGCTGATCGTCACCGTCTGCGCCGGACCATACGCGCCTGCCGCCGGACTGAAGGTTGGCGTGGCAGCAGTCGGCGGACCGCCCGATCCAGCCTTGAGCGCAACGGTCATGATGCTCGCTTGATCGGCGCCGCCATTGGTAGTAGTGGTGGCGCACTGCCCATAGTAAGTCCCAGCTGTGCTGGCCAGGCCATATTCCGTGATGAGGCCGCCTGGGCTGTAACTATTCGCCGCAGTCCATGTGATGGGCGCAGTTCCCGCGGACCACTGAACGTAGGATGGTATGCCGTAGCACATCGACCACAGCATGTCGTTTGCGCCTGTGGTGTTGAAGTTCCCAGTGGAGACGGTCGTGGCATCCCAGCCGCCGGTCGGCCCAGCGTCCGCACTGGTATCCAGCGGCGATGCAGCAACGCCGGAAACCTCTGAAACCGAAAGCCAGATCCCCATGCTTGTGGGCGTGGTGACCGCAATCGTATTGTTTCCAGATGCGGTATTGGCCAGCAGGTAAGCATCCATCACGCCTGCATAGTCGGGGTAGTTGGAGATTATGCTTGTGGGCGTACCGGTCGTCGCGGTGACTGTCGGCGAAGTGCTTGACCCGGTGTAAATGCCAATCAGTAACGCATGTCCCGCGCCTACTCCATTCAGCGTACAGGTAGCCGTCGTGCCATAGCCATCGTAGTTACTGCACTGCTGAACAAATGCCGGCGTGCCAGCGGAGCCGATGGTATAAACCGCCGAAGCCACCGCGCTGTTTGAATAGCCCGCCTTGGCGGCGATGGCCTCCAGGGTCTCAGTGGCTGAGACCGTGATGGCCGAACTATAGGTGCTCGACGCGGTTGTTGGCGTCGTACCGTTCGTGGTGTAGTAGATCGTAGATCCCGAGGTGGAATCGGTAATGGTCACCGTCTGCGTGGAGCTATACGTTCCGGCAGCCGGGCTGAATGCGGGCGTGGCCACTGCTCCGTTGATGGTGTAAGCCGCCGACCCCACTGCGCTGTTCGAGTAGCCCGCCTTGGCGGCGATGGCCTCCAGTGTCTCTGTAGCTGAAACCGTGATCGCCGAGCTATACGTAGCTGAAGCGGTCGTCGGCGTGGTTCCGTTCGTGGTGTAGTAAATCGTCGCGCCTGAGGTCGCATCGCTGATCGTCACACTCTGCGCCGGCCCATAGGTGCCGGCCACTGGACTGAAGCCTGGCGTAGCCGCCGCACCGTTGATGGTATATACCGCCGAGCCCACCGCGCTTGGCGTATAAAGGGGTGCTACGGCGATGGCCTCCAACGTCTTTGTAGCCGCGACGTTGATCGCCGAACTATAGACGCTCGAGCTGGTCGAAGGCGTGGTTCCATTGGTTGTGTAGTAGATGGTCGCGCCCGCGGTTCCATCGCTGATGGTCACACTCTGGGCCGGACCGTACGCACCTGCCGCGGGACTGAAGCCAGGCGTGGCCGCGGGCCCGTTGATCACATATGCCGCCGAACCGACTGAGCTATTCGTATCGCCGCTGTGCGTGGCGAGAGCCTCCAACATTTCATTCGTAGAAACGGTGATTGGCGAGCTATAGGTACTCGATGCGGTCGTTGGAGTGGTTCCATTGGTGGTGTAATAAATCGTCGCGCCGGAAGTCGAATCGCTGATGGTCACCGTCTGCGCCGAGGCATAAGTGCCGGCCGCCGGGCTGAAGGTTGGCGTAGCAACAATGTTAGACGCAGGCTTGAGCGCCACAGTCATGATGCTCGCCTGCTCGGCGCCGCCATTCGTGGTCGTGCTGTTGCACTGCCCATAGTAAGTTCCAGCCGCACCGGCCAAGCCGTATTCCGCGATGAGGCCCGATCCACTGTAACTATTCATTGAGGTCCACGTAATGGGCGCAGTGCCCGCGGACCATTGCACGTAAGATGGGATGCCGTAGCACATCGACCACAGCATGTCGCTCGCGGCTGTGGTGCTGAAATTTGACGAGACTACGGTTGTCGAGTCCCAGCCACCCTGCAGCGATGCAGTAGCACTGGTGTCCAGCGGTGAAGCGGCCACGCCGGAAAACTCAGTTACCGTGATCCAGATATTCTCATAGCCACTTGTCGTGGCTGTGAGCGTAATGTTACCCGATGCTGCGTTCGCCAGAACGGCGGTATCCATCGAGCCTTGATAGTCGGCCAGGTTTGAAATTACGCTCGACGGTGTGCCGGAAGAGGAGGTGACCGTCGGTGCAGCGGAGCCAGAAACGTAGACGCCAATCACCAGCGCATGCCCGGCGCCCACTCCGGAGAGCGTGCAGGAGGCGGATTCAACATAACCGCCGTACGAACTGCACTGTTGAACATAAGCTGCCTGTGCCGAAGCTATGGTTCCGCTCGCGCAGAATCCGAACAGAATGAGGACGAAGCTGAATACGCTCAGCGCATGCGAGTGAAGGCACGACTTCACCCAACCGGATAGAAACCGACTGATTGACATATACATGCTCCTTTTTGTTTGGTTCCGGCGCGCCGAGGGGATATCAGCATAAGGCCAGCTCAGGCAGTCACCAGGCCCTCAAAAAAATTCACTGTGGGGAAACAATACAATCATTAATAATATGTGCATCAATATTTTTTGATGAATTTGCAAACTTTAGTAATGTTCAAGCTTGGTAAGGGAAAAGCGAATTCTTGATCGAAAGCTTTAGTAAATGGTTGCGCTGGGTAAATAAAAGGCGAATGATTGGTCGGATTGAGGGGCGGCAATCTTTCAGTTCTCCCTGACCCCTGATTCTCTGCTATATCGTTTAATTCAGGCCACGAAACAGATCCTCACCCGTCTCGCGCTCACCATTCCGGTCGTCTGGCTGTTTCACTGGTTTTCCTGCTCATTCACTTGGTCCCCGGCGACCCTATTCAGCAGATGCTGGGCGAGGTCGCAACCCCGGCCGACATCGCCGCCTTGCGCCACCAATACGCGCTCGATCTGCCTCATTGCACCCAATATCTCCATTACTGGAACGGCGTCCTGCACTGCGATCTCGGGAACTCCATCCGCATGCACTTGACCGTCTCACACCTCATCTCCCAGCGTTATCTATATACGTTGACCCTCACCCTCACCGCACTCGGATTGGCGTTAATCCTGGCTCAAAGGAAACCTCTTCCTCCGCGTCTAAATCTAAATAGCAGGAGGTCTAACCCGTGCGAACCGCATTCCCCAAACTCCCCATCGCGCTCCTCGCGCTCGCATTTGCCGTCTGCTGCCAAAACGCTCCCGGCCAGAACAGCCAGACCCAACCGCCGCCGCAACCTGCCGGCACATCACAGCCTTCCACCAGTCTGCAGTCCCACGAACGCAGCCCCGGTGGTGACGTCGGTAGCGGCGCCGGAGACATCGGCAAAGGAACCGCCAAAGGCGCTGGAGCGGCGGCAAAGGGTGTTGGAAAAGGTACAGCCGATCTGGTCACTCTTCACCCGATCGACGCCGCAGGCAATGTCGGCAAGGGCGCTGCCATCGCCGGCAAAGACGTCGGCGTCGGCGCTGCCAAGGGCACAGGCAAAATTGCCAAGGGCACAGGGCGGGGCATTGGCAAACTATTCCACCATCACCATGAGACGGAAGCAGCCCCGGCTCTCGAAGAACCACAAAACTAGGTTTGCGCCGAGATCCCTGCAGAGGTAATTCACCGTCGGGTCGGACCGCGCATGAGTGGATAAACTACGGCCGCAACTGGTGTGGATCAAAGGAATTAATCCTTTGGCCATTCATAGGGAAAGAGTTTCCCGGCCGCTTCCGGAGACATTGCCACATTCAGCAGTTCCGCAGCTTTAGCCAGCGCAGGATCGCGGCCACTTGCAAGGTCAGATGCCGTGGGAAGAACCTTCAAATCCGGTTCCACGCCTATGTGCTCAAGGCTAAGCCCGTCGGACATGATGATATCGGCGTCAGTGACCTCTGCTCCATAGACAAGAATCGAATCCTCCGTAGTGCCATCAGTTATATGAGGATAGAACTCCGCCTCCATAACCGCGCCCTTGGTCCGGTCGCCGATAACAACCCCACGTTTCTCCAGTTGGATCGTGCGCGCAAAGATCTCCGATGCGCCTGCTGACTGGCTGTCGACCAGGACTGCCAATTTGCCGGTGAACCGGTGGAAGTGGTGCGCAGTTTCCATCGGAATGGTTTTGCTTCTGCCAACCCGTTTCCCGATCCCCACTTTGTGCTCGAACACGGCCCCAAGAAGAGACTGAACCATCTCTTCGCGGCCTCCCGGATCGCCGCGAAGATCAAAGATAACTGACTTGTAGCCCTGCGTTTTCGAAACGATATCGTCGGTCTCAGATGAGAAAGGTATGAATGTCTGGAGCTTGATGATCAGCAGATCGTAGTCGCGGTTGGCATAACGCACCCCCATGGATTGTTCCCGATCGAGCCATTCCCGGTAGAAATCGAACCTATTCATTGCGTCCAGGTCCTTGACTTTAGGAAGTTGGCGAAACTGCGGAATCACGTTAATCTGTCGTTCGCCGCCGTCCAAACTTCGAAGATTCAGCAGAAGGTTCTGCTGTGGCCGCAAAATCCAAAGGAGGTTTGTGATCTTCCAGAAACTTTCGCGCGTGGGTGTATAACCATTGATCGTTTTGATCTCATCGCCGGGCTTGAGGCCCTTGGCCGCTGCATCGCTGAAAGGCCTCACTCGGGTCACGTAGCAATGATCGCCGATCATTTGCATGTGAAAGCCGTAGTCGTGCACATAGGGCCGCGGTGGAGGCAGGAATCGCGTTTGGGGATCATCAAGACTGTCAAAGACTCCGGCGATAGCGGAAAGAGCGCGGTTGAGCGAATCCGCATTGTCGATCTTTTTCTTTGCCTCGCGAACCTTTGCGTCCCAGTCAACACCGTGTAGATGTGGGTCGTAGTAATTCTCCTTCACGTCCTTGGCGACGTCTTTGAGCATGTCTTGCGCCTGGTCGCGCTGTATCGGAGTAATCTGTTGCGGCCAGCAGATTTTTGCAGGACAGAAGATCATCAACCAGAGGGAGCCATAACGGAATACCCGGCCATATGATCGCCACGAAGGAATCGTGGGTGTCTTCAAGAACAGCGGGGAATTGCGCACAGGTACTCGTCCTCCAGTGGACTCGAGGCTGCAGTTTCAGAAATGTAATTTGCAAAGGACAAACCTTTGCGTTATTCCGCCACCGCAAACTGGAATCTGAATGTCTGGGCCCTGCTTTTACCGAATTGTACCGCGAATATGGCAGATCAGGGGAATGAAAAAACTTGTGTGAAGATAATCTTGTGAGTTACCGACTTAGCAGACCCATTGTCCGCTTTTTATAGTTATGATGAACCATCCCCGGCAGTCTTCTGGGCCGACCCGAATTAAAGCATCCCCAATCAAATCCCCATCTGGAGGAAGCAAGCGTGTCAGCATCCTATGATTTGGCCATCGCCGGCGGTGGCGTGGGTGGCGCAGCTCTCGCCAAAAACATGGCCGAACGCGGCGCAAGCGTCCTGGTCATCGAGCGCGAGCAGAAGTTCAAAGATCGCGTTCGCGGTGAACTCATGTTTACATGGGGATATGCTGAAGCCCACTCCCTTGGAATCACCGCAACTCTCGCCGATGCCGGCGGCCACCAGGTCCACTGGGTAGACACCTATGTGGTCGCCGATCGAGTAGCCCGTCGAGAAGTCGTTCCCACCACGCCGCAGCAACTCCCCTGCCTGGCCTGCTATCACCCCGCCATGCAGGAATCTCTGCTCGCCGCCGCCGCAGCCGCCGGAGCCACAGTGCGCCGCGGAGCATCCGTTCGCGAAGTGCAGCCCGGCGCTGATCCCACTCTCATAATCGAAGAAAATGGCCGCGTTGAAAATCTCACCGCTCGGCTGGTCGTGGGCGCGGAGGGCCGCTCATCCATGGTGCGCACTTCGGCGCGCTTTTCCGTCCAGCGCGATCCTGAGGACGCCATGATCGCCGGCATTCTGTTTGAAAATATGCCCGCGCCTGAAGACACTCTTGGCGCAATCTACGACTTCAGTCAGGGACAGCTCGTTGTCATCGCTCCCCAGGGTGGCGGCCGCGTGCGCATGTATCTCTGCTACCACGACAAAGCCCACCCGCGGTTTCAGGGCGTTGGCGATCTCAAAAGGTTCATTGAGGGATGCGTCACGTCGGGCGCGAACGGTGACTATTTCAAGCAAGCCAGCCAGATCGGCCCGCTGGCCACCTTCAGTTGCGCGCATAGCTGGGTCGAACACCCCTACCGCGACGGCATTGCTCTGCTTGGCGACACGGCCACCTCAAGCGATCCCACTTTCGGCCAGGGCCTTTCTCTCACCTTGCGCGACGCCCGCGTGCTTCGCGATCACCTGCTGAGTTCTACCGATTGGAATACTGCCGCTCATGCCTACGCCGCCGACCACGATGCATACGCCGGCCGTCTGCATAGCTTCAACCGGTGGTACACAGAGCTCTATCTCGTCACAGGCCCTGAAGCCGATGCCCGCCGCGCACGCGCCATGCCGTTAATCGCCAAAGACCCCACCCGCCAGCCAGACTCGCTCTTCATCGGCCCCGATATGGCAGCAGACGAAGCAGCGAGAAAACGATTCTTTGCCGAAGACTAACGCCCCGCAACGATTACGCCGTCACTTTGTGAACGAAATATTCGTCGACGAGCACCGCGACCAATACTGCGGTGGGCACCGAGACCATGGCTCCCGGAACGCCTTCCAGTGCGAACCCCAGCAGCAGCGCCACGATAATCGCCAAGCCGGGAAGGCCTACGCTGTTCTTCATAATCCGCGGAACCAGGTATGAGTTTTCAACCTGTATGTAGACCAGGTAAAAGATGGCCACACCCAGCACGCGGCCCCATGAGTCAATCGCTGCCACCAGCAAGGCGAGCGCCACGCACACAGCGGCGCCAATCACCGGAATGATATTCAGCAATCCGGTCAGAAAACCCAGTGCATAAGCATAGCGAACTCCGAGTGAAAGATAGACAAGCGTGCTGGTAAGTCCAAGGAGGAGCATAAGGCTGCCTTGCCCAAGCAGCCATTTGCCCATGCGAATCTCTGCCCGCCGCAGCGTCTTGTCAAGCCGATCGCGTTTTTTAATAGGGATTAAGGAGAGGAACCAGCCGTAAGCCTTGTCGCCTTCCAGAATGAAATAAACAGTAAGGATCAGACCCGTAATAATATCGAACAGTTTGCCTGCCCACTCCCGGATAGACAGCAGCAGATAAGTCGCCGCCTGGCTGGCGAAATCCTGAACCCGCGAACTGATCTCGGCGGTATTCACGCGATCGGCAAAGGGAACCGCTTTAATCTTCTCCAGAATCCCGGGTAAGCGTGTCGGCATTTCCCGGCCGAACTCCTGCATGTCCCGGATAACCGGGGGCAAGGCAAGGAACCCGAAGGCAGTAAGTGCGGCAGCCACCGCCAGCAGCAGAAAAAGAACGGCTGATCCCTTGAATGGCTGCCAGCGCCCAATCCGAAGGCCGGAGGTAAACCGCACCACGGGCGTCAGCACCACGGCAAATAGCGCGCTGACGTAAAGCAGCATCAGCACGTCGCGCAATTGCCACGCCAGCGCAATAACCAGGGCAAGTGCAAACGCGAAGATAATGTCGCTGCGAAGACTGCGCTGTATTCGGGATAACTCAGCCATGTCTTATTCTCGCTCATCCAACAGCACAGGGCAGCGAGGGAACAATTTTTCGCCGAAGATCGCGCCGATCGTTAAATTATGTTTCGACTTAAGTTTTGACGCCGGGCTATACTCTCTATCAAACTGATCAACCTCGCAGGCTCCCTCGGAGTCGTAGAAGAGCATAGTTGAACAGAATTCCGGAGGACACATATGAATCGGGAAGTAGCTTTGAAGATCGCGCTGGCGCTGGTGGGAGCGCTCTTTGTCGTATTGGTTTATCCCATGGGGATGATGATGCAACAGGATCCTGCCTTGGCTATGATGATGAGCCTTTACGTCACGCTCGGGATCTTCCTGCTTCTGGCAATCCGCAACCCATTGGCGAGTCGCAGTCTGATCGCGTTCACAGCATGGTCCAGCTTCGCTCACGCCGCGGTGATGGGCTTTCAGTCATGGCGCAACATGATTGAACGTGGAGAACTGATCGGTGTGGCCTTTCTCGTGGTCATCGGCGTAGCCTTCATCGTGCTCGCGCCGGCGAAGAAGCTCACGGATCCCGCCTAAAGCCGTGGGAGTAATCAACAACATTGATGGGCAGGCGCTGCGCTGTAAAAGTGGCTCACTTGCTTGTCCTCCGGCCGTTGTTCCAGGATCATCGGCTATCCGGAAATTGATATGGTGTGACCCTGTCAATATCCGCAATCGTTGTGGTTGTTTTTGTCGTTGTACTTCGAGGACAGGGTAAGCAGCAGCCGTGGCAGGTAATGGCGACGATTGATCAAGCTGATATTCGCGGGTCGGAACCGCATAATCATGATCCGTCGGGAGCTGCCTCTGACTACTAACGCGAGTCCGGCTGAGCCTGTCGCAAATTTCCGCCGAGGGTTCTCCTTCGTGCTTGCTCCGGCTGCGGCTGACTCTGCCCTCGAATTGGATGACGTTTTTCATGAGTTGAATCGTTTTTGCTTTTTCCTTATTTGGAAGGTTTTTGCTTTTGTTCTTTCGGTGCGCGTCACGCCGCCATTTGTTGCTTGCAGGCAGCCGCTTCAGCCTTGATGCCGATGGCCCAGATGAAGCCCAGCAGTTCTCGTCCAATCGCCGTCACGATCTTCCTCTGATCCTTGCCTGCCATGGTCAGCTTCATGTAGCGCTTGTGCAGGCGATTCTACGCCTTCCATGCTATTTCGATGATGTCTGCCGGAATCCCTTGCTGTCGTTTACGCAACTTTTCCCCCACGCGGGGCAGGTGTCGATAGCTCCAGGCCGATTCCACCACGATGCGTCTGAGATGCGCGTTGCCGGCCTTGGTAATGCCTCCTCTTCGAATGCGCTTGCCGCTGGAGTCTTCGCTCGGAAATACTCCGCAATATCCCATCAGCTTCCGTGCACTCTCAAAGCGGGTGGAGATGTTACCCAGTTCCGCAGCAATCGTGACGGCCGAGATGTGTGCCACACCGCGCAGAGCCTGCAGACCCCGGATCACTTCCTGCATCGGCTGTGGGGCCAGCTTCACCACTTCGACGATGGCCTCTTCCAAGCGCTTGACCCTCGCCCCCATGTGCTCAACTTCGTTCATACAATCCAGTCGTGTGGCTTCCTGCGCCGGCTGCATGTAGCGGACCTGCGCGAGCCACCTCATGTAGCGTTCTGTCCACGCCTTCAGTCCCAGTGGTGGACGTTGACCTGTACGGAGAAGGAACTTGGTTAGACGATGCCATGCGCGCAGCTGATCCTGCTTGGCCGCCTCGCGTTGTCGGACAAGATCGCGCCTCGCCTCAGAGTCCTCATCGGGAACCCACACCGCTGTCAGATCTCCGGAACGGTGACTGCGTGCCAGCTTCAGCGCGTCCCGCCGATCAGTCTTCACACGGTCTCCGGGCTTCTTCGGGACCAGGCTCGGCGCCACCACTGCGCACTCTACACCCAACTGCGTCAGTTGCCAGTAAAGTACGAATCCGGTCGGGCCGGCTTCGTAGCAGGCACGCAGCTGCTCAGGCGAACCAAGCTTGCCAATCAACTTCCGGATCGAATCTTCACGGTTGGCGATCGTTCCCAGGCTGCGAACTTCGCCATTCGGCTCGGCTATGGCGACAGCTATCGTTTCGGCATGGACATCCATACCCAAAAATCGTAAATTCCTTCTCATGACCGGTTCCCTCCGCTTGTGGCTCTGGACTGACGTTCGTCAAACAAACTCAGCCTAACCCACGAATAGCGCATCGAGCCGGTCACACCATAATGACTACTACTCGGTTACTGACGAGTAGCCGATTATCCAGGAGCGACGCGTATTTTGCACCTCCGATGCTAATTGGAAAATTTGACCTCTTTTCGGGTAACTTTCAGGTGGCCGGTGACGCATTCAACCTAGTAGCGCGCGCCCGATCCTCTTTCCTGACGACTTCCACCTTCTCACAATCTCGTAAACAATCACCGTTGCGTAAGTCACGGCGATCCAGACGCACACTTCTTCAATCGGCAGGCGGTTCCATGCTGTGATGCGCAGCCCGATCATAGCGCTGTCCTTGAAACCCCACCATCCATAGGGCACAGCCAGCGTAACCTCCCAAAGCAGGCTGATCAGCAGAATGACGAATACCGCCAAACTGAGTGCGCGCCAATTGATCACCGGCATGGCTGCAGGAAGCAACGCTGCCGATGGACCGAGAGCACCGAGCACAAGGAACGTGAAATATCCCGGAAACCCCGGATCCTGCACGAAGATCCTCCGGTAAGCGATGGCCGCCGCAATCAGGAACACAGCCAACGCCAGCGAAGCAGGATGGAAGCATAGCAGGCGTTGGAACTGCGCTCTCTCTTGCGCGTCCGCGCGGACGCCGTACGCTGCCAACCAATACTCATCCAGCCAAATGTACAAGAGCAGCACCGCCACGAATCCCGTGAAGTAGAAGACATACTCCTCAAAGGGGACACCGCCGCCCAGCGCAGGAGCGGTGATTCTCATCGTGGCGCCGGGATTTGTATATGTGAAGAACGACCGCGCAAAGAAAAAATCCAGACTGGCGCCCACGGGAAAAAGGATTGCAACAGTGTGAACGAAGGAGTCTTTGGATACCTTTACGCCTTCCGACGGCAAAAACCACACACCAATCACCAAGATCGGCACGATAAACAGAAGCAGGCTGACGGTATATCCATAAGGAGACGAGTTAGCCGTCAATGCGTTTAGGGGCGGCGCAGTTCGCACCATGCGAAGGGTTAGCGCGGCGGGAAGTGCAATCATTCCGAGCATGGCCAGAACCAGCCGAAAGCTGGTGCCCGGTGTGGGGGGACGCGGAGAATCCTCTTTGAAAGCTGTCATTAAAGTCTCGCTCTGACCGGGTCGTGCTCTAGCTGGTCCGCCATCATACTACAATCGATCTTCCTTACTGTCGTGGGGAAACCAAGCGTGCCGTATTACCGGCAACCCGGAAGTTACCGCAGCCTACGCTGGGTCAAGTGGGATGATTTCCGCTGCAAGCTCCCCATCTGCCCCAATCGTCAGCAGCCCCACCGTAACCGGCAACTCAAACCGCCGAGGCCCGCATGATCCCGGATTGAAGTACAGCACACCCTTCTTCTTATAAAAATTCGGCACGTGCGTATGCCCGTAGAGCACGGCGGCAAACTTCCCTGCAGCCGGATCAAGGTGCAGCGTCTTCAGGTCGTGCAACATATATATGTAGCGACCTTCCAGCAGCAAAACCTCAGTCTCCGGCAATTTGCCGCACGCCCCGTCGCGGTCCACGTTGCCGCGCACCGCCGTAACCGGTGCAATCTCCTCCAAAGCCTTAAGGACCGAAGGTCTTGCCCACATCGCCCAGGTGCAGAATCCGCTCCACGCCAGCCAGCGCGGGCGCAACCTCAGGCCGCAGCAAGCCATGCGTATCGCTGACCACGCCGATCTTCATAAATCTAGAATAAGCGGCGTTAGCGAAGCGGGTGAGTTACGCTAAAAAAGAACGCCCAAATAGAACAATGATTGAAAACTCCCGAAGCGGCGAAGAGCACGCCCAATCAAACTGGCGGCACGCGGTCGCAGCCTATACTGAACCGCGCGTGCTGCGGGTGCTTGCGCTGGGATTCGCCAGCGGCTTGCCGCTCCTGCTGACCTACTCAACCCTTTCAGTGTGGCTTGCGACATTTGGCGTGCGGCGCGCCGCCATCGGCGCCTTCGCCCTGGTTGGCACACCCTACGCATTCAAGTTTCTGTGGGCGCCGCTGATGGATCGCGTACCTCCACCACTGCCTTTAGGACGCCGGCGCGGTTGGGGAATCACCATCCAGATCCTTCTGATCGGTGCAATTCTTGGTCTGGGGTTGTGCAATCCAAAGCACAACCTGGCTCTGATGGCCGCCTTGGCGGTTCTTGTCGCATTTCTATCCGCGAGCCAGGACATCGTGATCGATGCTTGGCGGGTGGAGAGCATGAATAGCGATGGCCAGGCTCCCGGAGCAGCCATGATCCAGGCCGGCTACCGGATCGGTATGCTGGTTTCCGGGGCCGGCGGCCTTTTGATCGCAAACTACGCTGGGTGGTTCGCGGCCTATGCCACCATGGCTGCGTTGCTCTCGATAGGACTGCTGGTGTTTTTGTTTGGGTCCGAACCGATGGCCCCGGCTGAAACCCCCGATGCTGCCAAGCCAGGATGGCAAGCGATTGGCCACGTGTTATCTAGAGCCGTGATCGCTCCCTTTCGCGACTTTATGCGCCGTCCGCTGTGGCCCGTTATCCTGATCGCCATCTTCGGATACAAGCTGGGCGAAGCAATGGCGGGAGTGATGTCAACGCCGCTTTATATAGCGATGGGATTTACGCTTCCTGAGATCGCCGCAGTTTCAAAACTATTCGGATTTTTCTCGATCGTGGCTGGGGTTCTGTTAGGCGGTGTAGTGACGGCCAGGTTCGGAATCCGGCGCTCGCTCGTTCTTTGCGGCATTTTGCAGGCAATCGGGAACCTGTTTTTTGTCTTGCAGGCTGTAGGTGGGCATCGTATCGGCTACCTTGCTTTATGTGTCACTGCTGAAAATATCACGGGCGGAATGGCCGGGACAGCATTGATCACCTACCTCTCGAGTCTATGCTCGCGCGCTTTTACGGCCACTCAGTACGCGCTGCTTTCCTCGCTTGCCTTGCTCGGCCGCACAGTGGTGGCCTCATCAGGAGGAGTGTTGTCAGAGAACCTCGGCTGGGCTCGATTCTTCCTGCTCACCACGGTCGTCGGATTGCCAGCTATCATTTTGTTCCTCTGGGTCGGACCGCACGACGATTTCAGCAAGACCCGGCTCAAGCCCGCACTCGAAAGCACGCATGAAATGCCGGAAGATTCTCACCCCGGAGGAGAAAACTCTAAACTAAGCTCACGATGAGCTCCTTTGGGTTCTTCTTCTGCGTCCGTCAATTACCGCGAGGTGATGGGGAAATTCCAGCGGCTACAAAAAGAATTGAGCGACACCGGCAACAAACCTGGGTCTAAGAAGGTATGAGAGATTTTATGCGAGTTTTATTGCTGGTTCTGGCATTCACCTATCCGTCGTGTGTGGCGGCGCAGGGGAGGGGGGCGCCGGATGGCCGCTCGGGCACCATCCAGCCCGAAGCCTGGCAGATTGTGCAGTTGGCCAATCAAGCTCGCGCCGCCGCCGGAGCCGGCCCGCTAACGTGGGACCCCGCATTGTCAGCGGCTGCTCGCCAACACTGCCTGCGCATGGCAGCCGAGGGACCCATCTCCCACCGCTACGGAGGCGAGCCCGATCTCGACCAGCGGGCGGGGCAGGCGGGTGCCCATTTCAGCCTGATTGAAGAGAACGTAGCCGTTGGCCCCACCCCCGCCCGCATTCACGAAGAATGGATGAACTCCCCCGACCACCGCGCCAATCTGCTCAACCCCAAGGTTGACCACGTGGGAGTCGCCGTGGTCTCCAGCCGGGGCGTTCTCTATGCCGTCGCCGATTTCGAGCGCTCCGTCTCCATTCTTACGCAGGCTCCAGGTGGAAGCCTCCATCGCCCAGCTCCTTCGCGGCCTCGGCGCGACTTTGCGAAACGATCCCACCGCGGCCCGCGCCTACTGCACCATGGGCAAGGCCGAAGAAAACAGCAGTCACGCCGGTTTTCGCATGCTCTGGCAGGAAGCCGACCTGACCATCCTTCCAAGGCAGTTAGTCGACAAGCTAGCCTCGGGCGAATATAAGCAGGCCGCCGTAGGCAGTTGCCCAGCCCAGGGCGTTGAGGGCGCCTTCACCGCCTACCGCATAGCTGTGCTCCTATATTGATAGGACGACTGGGTGCCCCAGGTCTGGATTTTCAGACCTGGGATACCTCGAACCTCAATGATCCTGAGTCCGGGTTTTAAGTACCGGAGTTGGATAGTCCTTAGTAGTAGGCAGGTGATCCCGGTCTCATACCGTAATTCACCAAGTTGAGGGTGCCCCCGGTCCCTCGCATTTGGGGACCGGGGAGTGGGAATCGAACACTCTCCAATACATCTTCAAAAAGCTCCATCAAGACCAAGTCCACCCGCCGACCCTTCGTCAGTTCATTGGCAGGTGGCCCCGGTCTCACGCCGTAATTTATCAAGTTAAGGATTCCCCCGGGAAATTATCAAGCTGAGGGTGCCCCCGGTCCCGAGCTTTTGGGGACCGGGGAGGGGGAACCGAACGCGCTCCAGCGCGTCTTCAAAAAGCTCCATTGGCGCGCCCGCCGACAGGTAAGGCCGACGCCGGAAACTGCTGAAGGTGAGAAAGTGAAACTCCCCTGTTTGCCGATACCGGATGCGCTCGCCTTTCATGCAACCCAAGGATACTCCAATGGTGAGTACGACGGATGTGAAATGGCTGTCTTCCCTCCCCGGTCCCCAAAAGCTCGGGACCGGGGGCACCCTCAGTGTTGTTGGAGACCGTGGCCACCCGCCAGATCGAGATAAACTTCGTGATCGCAGTCTTCAAAATAGATCGCCTCGCGCCGATTGCCACGCTGCGTCACATGATGCGGCAACCCAGGGATCACGATGCGAGCCAGCCGAGCCATACTGATGACTAAAGCACTCTCCGGGGGAATAGGTATCATGTCCCCCTAATTCCTAATTCCCCCTAATTCCCCTATTTCCCCTATTTCCGTCCCCCTATTTCCTTGATTTCCTTGCGCTGGCCAAGGAAACGCCTACCGGTCGTGAAGCGGCGACAGATTCAGATGTAGATTGCCGGGTTGTATCCATGCCGAGACTTGGAGGCCTGCATCATCGTTACGATCTGGCTGCCTGAGTCTGCATTCGGATCAAGTCTCGAAGAAACTGAGGATAACCGACGAGAGACGTGTACTTGCCGATCCCGCATAATGTGCTTCGTCACGTTTCGACTATATTCTGCACCCACCAAACGGTCCCTTTCCAGCCGAAATTTACACCAAAATTGCTTCCGAGCGCACAAATCTGATCCTTATTGCACCCGGATGGAATTTTGGCGAGGGACAGCTGTGTGGTTCGCCAAAACGGGGACATGGGGACATGATACCTATTTCCCCCTATTTCCTTCCGGTCATCTTTCAGATTCGTTTTTGCAGATAATATCCCCATTCAGGCGCACAATTGGAGTTAGTAAGAAAGCTCCCGGGTGCATCTGCTTCAATTCCGCTCAGGGCAGGCTCTTGCCGGGTTTTCGGCGGGACATGGGGACATGGGGACATGATACCTATTTCCCCCTATTTCCTTCCGGTCATCTTTCAGATTCGTTTTTGCAGATAATATCCCCATTCAGGCGCACAATTGGAGTTAGTAAGAAAGCTCCCGGGTGCATCTGCTTCAATTCCGCTCAGGGCAGGCTCTTGCCGGGTTTTCGGGGCAAGCCGGGGTCTGAAGGCTACAGACTCAATTTGATTGGTAAACCAATGAAAAATTTAGCTTTAACATCGAATAGGTCAGGTATTTGTCCGGTTTATACCCCCACCGTACCCCCCTACCCCCCGGGGGTCGAGTTCACCGATAATTCGCCTTTCTAGGAACGTAAATAATTGATTCTATTAGATAATGAGCGAAAAAGAGCATGTCATTTTTGGTACAAAAACGACGTATTTCTGTTCAAATTTGTTCTAAAAATGTCAAAATCCGTCATATTTTGCATCGAGGAAAAAAAGAAGAGATTCGCAGACGGAAGATCTTCATTCAGCTCCTGTGCCGGATGAAAGGAACCATCACCGAAGCCATTCCAGCCGCAGTCGCCGCCTGAATTCCCAAAGCCGTGTCCTCAAAGACCAGGCAGTCATTCGGTTCCATGCCAAGCTTTTCCGCAGCCATAAGAAACGCATCCGGCGCTGGTTTGGGGTTCTTGTAGTCCTCAGCCGCAACGATAATAGGGAACTTGTCGAGCAACCCAAGTGTAGTCAGCGAGAAGACCACAGACTCGCGGCTGCTCCCTGAGACCACAGCAAAGGGAATCCGTCCGTACTGAGCCTCAATATGCTCCAGCACCTCTGGGACAGGCTTCAGTTGCGGCAGCAGTTCGTAGTAGAGATTTTCTTTGCGCACTCCAACCTCTTTGACCGGCATCTTCAGCCCGTATTTTTCGTTCAGTGTGGAGATGATCACTTCAACCGGCTTGCCGCCCCAGGAATAAAACAGGTCTTCGTCGAACGGGCAGCCCCATTCGCCCAGCGCCTTTTTCCAGGCAATGTAGTGCAGCGGCATCGAGTCGGCAATGGTGCCATCGCAGTCGAAGAGATAAGCGCGGAACGAGCCCGCGGGAATTTGCAGTTTCATGCTGAAAGGAGCTCCTGGGTGGTTGCTTGGATTGCTTGAATCGTTTAGGTCAGTTTCGTTACAGTGCGAGTTTAAAAAAGCCTTGTGTCAGTGCGCGATTACAGTCGTGTCTTAAAAAACGGCTTTGTATCAGGACACGACCTCATTCGTACCATTAAAAACAGCCTTGTAACAGGGCACGACTTTACAGCTTGCGGAAAAAGTCGTTCATTTTTCGATTCCGAGTCGCACCGTTGAGTTTTTTCACTTCAAATCGGTTGTACTGCTGTTGATTTGCTCCTCTGGAGATCCGATTTTGCGGCCTCCAGAGACACCTATCCCCCGGACTTACTGCGCCGGAATCAGCTTCTGCATGCGCAGCAGGTTGTGCGCTGTGGCAACCAGGCTAAACAGCCAGTCGACTCGTGCCCTGCCGCGCAGTTTTACCTGCCGGACGGCCCGATCTTGCTTGGCCCAGCCGAACACCTTCTCCACCAGCTTCCGCTTCCTCTGGCTGATGGCAAATCCTTCGCTGTTGCGTTCTTCTCCGGTAAGCCAGTTGGGCCATTTCGGATTGGGCGCGTATTCGGCTACATGCGGCCTGATGCGGCGGGCGCGCAACTGACCAACAAACTGCTCCTCTTGATAACTCTTGTCGGCGCCCAGCGTGCTCACCACGGCGCGTTTCAGCTTGTCCACCATCACCAATGCAGCCTCCCGTTCCGCCGTCTTGCTGGACTGCGTCACCATCGCTGCTACCACCAGTCCGTTGCGGTTCTCCGTCAGCACATGGCCCAGGTAGCTGGGCACCGCTACCGCCGCCCCGCTCTTCTTATACAAACGCGCCTCCGGGTCGGTGGCTGACTCATGCGTGTCGCGCAGCAGCTTGCGGCCTCGCGTTCCCGTGCCCCGGCTGGGCGGATCGGGCTTCTCACGGAAGCTGCGACGGCTGGCCCAGGCCTGAATCAAAGTACCGTCCACGGTGAAATGCTCCTCGCTTAAAAGCTGATGCGCACGCGCCTGTTCCACCACCGCCAGCAACAACTGTTCGGCAACCTCGCCCTCAATCAGACGCTCGCGGTTCTTGGTAAATACCGTCACATCCCACACCGGGTCGTCGATGTTGAGTCCCACAAACCAGCGGAAAAGAAGGTTGTAGTCCAACTGCTCCATCAGTTGCCGCTCCGACCGCACCGAATACAGTACCTGCAATAACTGCGCCCGTATCAGCTTCTCCGGAGCAATCGACGGCCGCCCGCGCCGCGCGTACAGCTGTTGGAACTCGGAGTCCAACTCCCGCAATGCTGCATCGCTCATCTGCCGGATGGCACGTAATGGATGATCCTTCGGCACTCGCTGTTCAAGGCCGATGTAGCTGAATACCGCTTCCTGTTGCTCGTCATTTCCGCGCATGACTAATACATACCGTATCGCCCTGTGGAAACCATCGTGCCTTATCCGGTTCACCAGCCTTTTTTCCGCAAC